>CAWDHQ010000001.1:0-2055000 GCA_963802215.1 uncultured Gammaproteobacteria bacterium | reverse complement strand
ATAGGGTGTGACGCCTGCCCGGTGCCGGAAGGTTAATTGATGGGGTTAGCCGCAAGGCGAAGCTCTTGATCGAAGCCCCGGTAAACGGCGGCCGTAACTATAACGGTCCTAAGGTAGCGAAATTCCTTGTCGGGTAAGTTCCGACCTGCACGAATGGCGTAACGATAGCCACGCTGTCTCCACCCGGGACTCAGTGAAGTTGAAATCGCTGTGAAGATGCAGTGTACCCGCGGCAAGACGGAAAGACCCCGTGCACCTTTACTACAGCTTTGCATTGGACTCTGAACCTGTCTGTGTAGGATAGGTGGGAGGCTATGAAGTGGGAGCGCCAGCTCTCATGGAGCCAATCTTGAAATACCACCCTGATATGTTTGGGGTTCTAACCTGGGCCCGTAATCCGGGCTGGGGACAATGTATGGTGGGTAGTTTGACTGGGGCGGTCTCCTCCTAAAGAGTAACGGAGGAGCACAAAGGTGCCCTCAGCGCGGTCGGACATCGCGTGTTGTGTGCAAAGGCATAAGGGCGCTTGACTGCGAGACAGACAAGTCGAGCAGGTACGAAAGTAGGTCTTAGTGATCCGGTGGTTCTGTATGGAAGGGCCATCGCTCAACGGATAAAAGGTACGCCGGGGATAACAGGCTGATCTCCCCCAAGAGTCCACATCGACGGGGAGGTTTGGCACCTCGATGTCGGCTCATCACATCCTGGGGCTGTAGCAGGTCCCAAGGGTATGGCTGTTCGCCATTTAAAGTGGTACGCGAGCTGGGTTCAGAACGTCGTGAGACAGTTCGGTCCCTATCTGTCGTGGGCGTTAGAAATTTGAGGGTGAGTTGCTCCTAGTACGAGAGGACCGGAGTGAACGTACCTCTGGTGTTCCGGTTGTCACGCCAGTGGCATCGCCGGGTAGCTATGTACGGACGGGATAACCGCTGAATGCATCTAAGCGGGAAGCCCCCCCCAAGATAAGATTTCTCTGGGGACTTGATCCCCCTAAAGGGCCGTCGAAGACTACGACGTTGATAGGCTGGGTGTGGAAGCGCTGCAAGGCGTGTAGCTAACCAGTACTAATTGCCCGTGAGGCTTGACCATATAACACTCAAGCAACTTGGCTTCGGCCGGGCTGGAAGTGCTTGTGGAATAGCCGGTTAGAGTTCGTAGATTGCAGTCGTTTTGGCGTCAAACACATCTTCATTGTGGTCGGCCCTCCGCAGCGGGAGCCGGCATGTTTTAAAAGTTTGCCTGGCGGCTATAGCGGGCGGGAACCACCCGATACCATTCCGAACTCGGAAGTGAAACTGCCCAGCGCCGATGGTAGTGTGGGGCTTCCCCATGTGAGAGTAGGTCACCGCCAGGCACCTTATCCAAAAACCCCTGTCGCAGCTCCGAATCCGGAGTAGCGGCAGGGGTTTTTTTCGTTAGAGTCAGCCTATGAACCAGCAGCCCTGGGAGGTCATCAGCGAACTCCTCCAGCGTGAGGAGCTGCCGGCGCTCGACCAGTACCTGCAGGGCCTCCCAACCGGGGAGCAGGTTCGCGCCCTGTTCCGGCTGACGCCCGACGAACAAGAGAAACTCCTCACCCTGCTGCCGCCGGAGAGCGCGGCGGACCTCATCGACGACGTTCCCGACGCCCAGGCGGCGGAGCTTCTCGATAACCTGGAGCCGGGCGAGGCCGCCTCCATCGTCAACGAGATGGACAGCGACGAGGCGGCGGACGTCCTCGCCGAGATGGACCGGGAGGACGTCGAGGAAATCCTGAGCCTGATGGATGCCGACGAGGCGGCCGAGGCGCGGCAGCTCATCGACTTCGACCCCGAGACCGCCGGCGGGTTGATGATGAAGGAATACCTTAGCTACCCCGCGGCCACGTCCATGACGGAGGCCGTCGCGGATATCGCGGTTCGCGGCGAGGAATACCCCATCTACTATCTTCAGCACATCTTCGTGGTGGGGCCGCTTGGGCGCCTGCTCGGTGTCGCGGGCCTGACCGACATTGCGGGCGCGAAGCCCCAGACCCGCCTCGAGGAACTGGCCACGCCGGTGGACGCGGTCAACGCATCGGCGGGGCTCGACCAGCTGGAAGAGTTCTTCGAGTCCCGGGATACGCCCATCGCGCCCGTCGTCGACGATGCCGGCCGGCTGCTGGGCGCAATCCGGCGGCGTGCGGTCTTCGACGCCATCGCCGAGCGGGCGGACGAGTCCTACCTGAAGAGCCAGGGCATCGTGGGCGGCGACGAGTTCCGCTCCATGCCTCTCTACCTGCGGTCCGGTCGCCGGCTGTCCTGGCTGATCGTGAAGATCTTCCTCAACCTGGCGTCGGCCAGTGTGATCGCGCTGTACGAGGGCACCCTCGCCGCCGCGTTCACCCTGGCGGTGTTCCTGCCGATCGTCTCGGACATGAGCGGCTGCTCGGGCTACCAGGCCGTGGCCGTGAGCATGCGCGAACTGGCCCTGGACATCATCCGGCCGGCGGACGTGGTGCGGGTCTGCCTGAAGGAGATCGCGCTGGGCCTCGTGACCGGCGTCGTCCTCGGCCTGCTCCTCGCGGGCGTCGCCTGGCTCTGGAAGGGCAATGCCTGGCTGGGGCTGGTGGTGGGTGGTGCGCTGGCGGTGAACACGGTCATCGCCGTCGTCATCGGTGGCGCGCTGCCGCTGCTGCTCAAGAGGTTGAAGGTCGATCCCGCGCTGGCGGCTGGGCCGGTCCTCACGACGATCACCGATACTGGGGGCTTCTTCCTCGTGTTAAGTCTCGCGACGCTGGTGTTGCCGCGGCTGGTGGCGTGACCTGAGATCCACTTTATAGCCAATCCGACCGTGAGTTCCCATGGTACGGAGCTATTCCCTTCCCCCCGTTCAGGCGGCCTCCTTGGTTCCTGTGTAGGCCGACCGGACCTCGCGAACTGGCCAGGCTCGAGGGTCCCGGCGCGCGTGCACCACGGTCAGTACGCGGACATGATCATCCATGACCCGATAGAGCATCCCGTAGGGGAAGCGCCGGAGGCGAGCGCGACGGACATCGCGGTAGAGGCCGGGGAACACCAGGGGTGTCCGGGAGATCCGGACTGCGAGGCGGTCGGTTTCAGCGAGGAAGGCGTCCCCGAGCGGCAAGGATACTGAGGAGTACTGCGCATGAATCTCAACCAGCGCACGTTCGGCGCGCCGGCTGAACAAGACTGGCAGGGTCACGGTCCCAGCCGTTGCCGACGGAGCTCCGCAACAATCTCCTCGTAGGGCCGCGCATCCTTCGGATCCCGCTCCATCTCTTCGAGCGCAAGATCAATTTCCCGCTTTTCCCCGGCGGATAATCCAATCGCATCCAGGACCGCGTCGTCGGGCAGGCTGTCCCAGAGGAGTTGTGCGATGCGGTGGCGCTCGGCGGCGGGCAGCTCCAGCAGCTGTTCGATCTTGATGGCCATGCCGGGACTCTACGCCCGCTGCAGGTTGGAAGACAAACGATCAATCCGGTGACTTCAGGGGGAATTTCGGCGGCCCCTGGTCCTCATCCCACGACTTTGCCGAACACCACCTTGTCGTCGCCCGGCCCATAGAATTCCGGGTACCGGGCCACCATCTCGTAGCCGCGCCGTGCATAAAACGTCCGGGTCGGCCCGTACTGCTCCCGTGACGACGTCTCTGCGTAGAGCCGGATGCCGCCGGCTGCCCGGACGGCGATCTCGGTGATCTCCAGCAGTTCGCGGCCCAGGTGCTTGCCTTGGCTGCCTGGCAGGACGGCAATCCAGTACAGGTCCCAGGACCACTGTGTGCACGGAATCGGGCCGAAACAGGTGTAGCCGAGCAGGACCCCGTCCTGCCCGGCGATCACGAAGCGGTAATGGCTCGCCGGGCCGTTGGCGAGGCCGTCGTCCGCCAGCTCCCGCGCGATGGCGATTTCCTCGGTGCTGAAGAACCCCGTATCCCGGACCAGCTGCTCGATGGCAGCCGGATCCCCTGGCGAGAGCAGCGTCCGGAAGTCCGCTCGCCCGGCGGCCATTACCCGTAGCGGGCCGCTGACACGATCCGCTCGATGCCGTCGGCGTAGCTTATCCCCGCCTGTTCGAGGGCTGCCGCGAAGCCGGCATCGGGGGAAATGCAGGGGTTGGCGTTGACTTCGAGGACCCAGGGCTTGCCAGCGGCGTCCACCCGGAAGTCCACCCGGGCATAGCCGCGCAGCTGGAAGATGTCCCAGCACTGCAGGGACAGGCGCCCCAGCTCGGCGCAGAGGGCCGCCTCGCTCACCGGATCGACGAAGCGCCGCACGGTGTTGCGGCACTCGAAGGAGTCTTCCTGCCACTTGGCCGCGTAACCCACGATCCGGGGCTTGCCGGCCGGGTAGTCGACGAACTCGATCTCGGGGATCGGCAGCACCTGCGGTCCGCTGGGGCCGTCAATGAGGGCGACGTTGATCTCCCGGCCCTCGATGAACTGCTCGGCGAACCAGCGGTACTTCCGGAGGGCCTCCCGCTCCCGCACCCGGGCCGGTACCTGGCTGAAGTCGTCCACCACCGACGAGTCGTCCATGCCGATCGACGCGTCCTCGCTGACCGGCTTCGTGATCCAGCGACCGGGGCCGGGATGGGGCGGCACGGGCGACACACCGTCCCACCAGTCCGCGGTGGCCAGGCCGTGGGCCCGCAGCCAGCGCTTCGCCATCACCTTGTTGCCCGTGATCATGAGCCCCTCGGTGCTGCAGCCCGTGTAGGGGATCTGCAGGTGGTCGAGCAGGGCCGTGGCCACGGGCACCAGCTGCCCGCAGTCGTCGATGGCCTCCACCAGGTTGAACACGGCGTGGGGCGGATACTCCCTGAGCCGGGCCTTGGCGGCGTCCAGATTCAGGTTGATCGCCAGGGTCGGCGCCTCATACCCGCGGCTGACCAGCGCGGTCCGCACGCAGTCCATCTGCTCGAGGATGTCCAGGGCATCTGCCGAGGACTCGTGGGTTACCGAGTTGTGCAGGATCAGGACCGACTTGTCGCCGGTCACGCCGCGATCCTCGTGGCCAGGGCGCCAGTAACGGGGAGGCCGGCGCGCCGGGCGGCGGAAACCACGATGCGCCGGATGAGCTCATCGTAGGGAATCCCCTTGAAGCGGCAGATGAACGGGAGGTCGGAGTGCCCCGGATTGAGGCCGGCCAGGGGGTTGGCCTCGAGGAAGCTGGGGTGGCCCGCCGCATCGAGCCGGATGTCGAGGCGGCCGCCATCGCGGCAGCCCAGGGCCCTCCAGGCGCCGACAGCCAGGGCCTCGACTGCCGTCAGCAGCGGTTCCTCGGTCAGCAGGGAGTAGGTCACGCGGCCTTCCCAGTGTTCCTTGTTGTCGAAGGTATACACCCCCGGGTCCGCCTTCGGGCCCAGGTGGACCTCCATGATGCCGATGGCCCCGGCTTCGGCACCGGTGCCAACCAGGCCCACGGTGAACTCCCGGCCCGGGAGGAACTCCTCGATGATGACCGGCTGCCGGTGCCGGGCCAGGAGCGTGCCGCAGACTGCCACCAGTTCATCCATCGAACCGGCCCGGGATGCCGTGGAAATACCCTTGCCCGTCCCTTCGGCCACCGGCTTGGCGAACAGGGGGAAGCGGAGCTTCAGGTTCCGGGCTTCCTCCGCCGACTCGACCACGGCGAAGTCCGGCGTCGCGAGGCCATGCCCCCGGACCACGTGCTTGGCGACCCCCTTGTGCAGCGTCACGGCGCAGGCCAGCGGGTCGGAGAACACATAGGGAATCTGCCAGGCGTCGAGGAGCGCCGGCACCAGGGATTCCCGGCCGAAGCCATGGAGGCCCTCGCAGAAGTTGAAGACCAGGTCCCAGCGGTCGCCGGCGGTCAGCCGGGCTGCCAGCTGGCGGGCGTGGCCAATGCGCTCGACGGCGAGTCCCAGGCGGGCCAGCGCGCCGGCTATGGCGTCGATGGTCTCCGGCTGGTCGAACTCGGCGGTATCGACGTCGCTATAACCCGCGGCGAGATACTCGCTGCGGAGGTCATAGGTCAGGCCGACTCGCATCCGGCGGCATCAGGTTGAGGATCCGGGTAGCGGTACGACCCGCTGGCGTAATTGGTCAGGAGCAGGTCGTCGCCGTCCCGGCCCGTGATGTAGTCCGGGGATACCGGGATCTTCCCGCCGCCCTCCGGGGCGTCGATCACGTAGGTGGGAACCGCATAACCCGTGGTATGGCCGCGCAGGCCGCGGATGATTTCGATGCCCTTCTCGACCGGGGTGCGGAAGTGGGCGGATCCCGAAATCGGGTCGCACTGGTAAAGGTAATACGGGCGTACCCGGATCCGCAGCAGGCCCTGGACCAGGGACTTCATGGTGGGGACGTCGTCGTTCACGTCCTTGAGCAGCACTGTCTGGCTGCCCAACGGAATGCCGGCATCGGCCAGTCGGGCGCAGGCCTCGGCGACCTCGGGGGTGAGTTCGTCGGGATGGGTGAAATGCAGGCTCATCCACAGCGGGTGATAGCGCTTCAGGATCCGGGTCAGGGCCGGCGTGATGCGCTGGGGCTGGACCACCGGCTGCTTGGAGCCGATCCGGATGAACTCCACGTGGGGAATCGCCCGCAGGCGGGCGAGTATCCACTCCAGGCGCTCATCGTCCAGGCTGAGCGGGTCGCCGCCGGACAGCAGGACATCCCGGATGACCGGGTTGGCCGCAATGTAGTCGATCGCCTTTTCCAGGTCGTGCTTGCGGATGCTGCGCTCGCCGACCGAGCCCACCATGCGGGCCCGGGTGCAGTAGCGGCAGTAGACCGAGCAGAAGTTGGTGACCAGCAGCAGGACCCGGTCGGGATAGCGGTGTACCAGTCCGGGCACGGGACTGTGAGCGTCCTCGCCCAGGGGATCGTCCGCCTCGCCGCGGGACCGCAGGTACTCGCCCATCACGGGGAGCACGGTCCGGCGGAGGCCCTGGGCGGGATCCTCGGGATCCACCAGGCTGGCGTAATAGGGCGTGATGCCGACGGGCAGTGCGCCCTTGTGCATCTCGATCGACTGCCGCTCGTCGTCGGTCAGCCGGAACATGCGATCCAGGTCCGCGAGGGCGCGAACACGGGTGCGATTCTGCCAGCGCCAGTCGTTCCAGTCCCGGAGGCCCGCCTGGGGGTAGAAGCGGCGCCGGAAGGCGTCACTGCGCTGGCTGACCGTCAGCCGCGGTATGGTGGGCCGGGTGGTGGGGACGGGAGTGAGGTTCACCGGGCCATGGTTGACAGGCGCGGGTGCCGCCGGGGCCTGGCCGGGTACTGACGTTCCGGGAACGCCAGCCACGGCAGAAGGGTCCACGACAGATAAGACTCGCGGCATCGGGACTACCTCGTCGGTGTGCAGGATAGGCGGAAAGCGTGTCGAGACAGAATCAAGCCTGGTTGCCTTCTATGGCCCCGAACGCGGATGACAGTCGCCAGGTCCTCAAGTGCGATTCCGGCAACTCCGCTTCCGGAAATCTGCCCGACTGGCTCGGGCGGCGACGTCTTGCTGTCTGCTGCTTTGATAAAAGAGTGACGTTTACGTCTCGATCGCCGGTAAATATACCCACCGGTTTTCGAAAAGCAATACAACGACCTGCTCGCGAACTTTTCCATGCGCCAGTTCCTCTCGATGCCCGTCGGCATCTCCGCGCGTTTCTTTAGCGGGTATCACGGGACCCCTGTGCTACGCTTTTTCCGGCAGAGGGCCAAATGACACTCATCACCGGCACCATCATCACCTTCAATGAAGAGGACCACATCGAGGCCTGCATCGCCTCGTTGCTCCGGGTCTGCGCCGAGGTGGTGGTTGTCGATTCCCTCAGCACCGATCGCACCGCCGAGCTCGCGATTGGCGCTGGAGCCCGCGTCATTCCTCAGGCTTACCTCGGTGAAGGGCCCCAGAGGAACCTGACCGAGAAGCACGCGACGCACGACTGGATCCTGGCACTGGACGCCGACGAGCGGCTCGATGACGAGCTGGCAGCGGCCATCCAGGCGCTCCCGCTGCAAGATCCGGCCGAGGCCTATGCGTTCAACCGGAGAAGCTACGTAGGGCCCCGCTGGATCAGAGGGCCGGGGTTTTATCCCGACTTTGTGACGCGCCTCTACAACCGGACGCGCGCCGCCTACGAGCCGAAGCCGGGCCACGCTGGCGTGCTGGCTCCGCAGGTCCGCCGCATCCCCGGCCACATCCTCCACTACACCTACGACGGGCTGAGCGACTGGATAGCCAAGATCAACTGGCTCACCTCCCGGGATGCCCGGGGCATGTTTGATGCCGGCCGGCCCCCGTCCGCAGCGAAGCCCGCATTGGCCGCCCTGGGCGCGGCGTTCCGCCAGCTTGTGCTCCGGGGCGGGCTGTTCCGGGGCAAGGATGCCTGGCTGATCACGATCACCAGCATGCTCCGGTCCTTCATGAAGTACGAGAAGCTGAACGAGCTCCACGAGCAGCAGCGGTCGGGTGGCGCAGCGCCCGGCGGTGGGCTGCAACTGGGGCGGATGCGGGACGCCAACCGGAACAGGTAGCAGCAGATGGCCAGATACAAGGACGAATTCTTCAGGGACCGTCACGCCCGGACGGCCTACGCCGCGGAGACGATCCTCGGCATTCTCCAGCCGGCCCTGCCGCCGCTACAGTCGGCCGTGGACATCGGGTGCGGCGTGGGGACCTGGCTGTCGGTCCTGCAACGGCAGGGCGTCCGGGACGTCCGAGGCGTCGACGGACACTGGGTCGACACGAAGAACCTGGTGATCCCGACCGAGTCCTTCTCCCATCACGACCTCCAGGCCGACCTGGACCTGGGCCGGCGCTTCGACCTCGCGATCTCGCTGGAGGTGGCCGAGCACCTGCCCGCGGCCCGGGCCCCCGGGTTCGTCGCCTGGCTGGCCGGGCTGTCCGACGTGGTGCTGTTCTCGGCGGCCACGCCCCGCCAGGGTGGCAGGAACCACTTCAATGAGCAGTGGCAGGACTACTGGGCTGGCCTTTTCGCCAGCCAGGACTTCGTGCCGGTCGATTTCATCCGGAAGCGGATCTGGAACGACCAGAAGATCGCTACCTGGTATCGCCAGAACCTGCTGGTCTATGTCAGGCGGTCCCGGGTGGGGGAGTTTGGGCTGCCGGACGGCTCACCCTGGCCCCTGTCAATCGTCCACCCCGAGGTCTTCATTGCCAAACTGGACAGGGCAGCTACCTTCGGCGGCATGGTGAAGGCTTTGCGCCGGCGGCTGCGGGGCCAGCCGTCGCGCTGATGCGGGAGAGCATCACGCCCTTCCCGTGATCTCCTGATACAGCCGCAGGTGGGCTGTCACTGAATCCTCCAGCCTGAAGTGCTGGCCAATCCGGGTCCGGGCAGCCTCGCCCATCAGGCGGGTTTCCTCCGGGTTCCGGTAGAGGCGGAGGATCGCCTCGGACAGCGCCCTCGCGTCCCCGGGCGGAACGACCAGGCCACTGCGGCCGTCTTCCACCAGTTCGGCGTTGCCGCCGGTCGTCGTGACGATGGGCGTTACGCGGTGCACCATGGCTTCGATGACCGTCTTTGGCAGCCCCTCGCGCTTGACCGCCGGCAGCACGGCCACATTGCACGCAGCCACGATCCCGAGGACGTTCTCCCGGAAGCCAATCAGGTGGAGGTTGTCGCGGTACGGACTGGCCGCCGCGAGTCCGCGCATGGGTTCCTGGTCCATGTCCTTGCCGATCAGGAGGAAATGCACGGGCAGGCCCGGCGGCAGGTGCCCCGCCGCGGCGATCAGGACGTCGGCACCCTTGCGCGGGCGGCTGTTCGCGACACAACAGACCGCAAAGGCGCCCTCGGGGACGCCAAGGTCGCGCAGGTCGGCGGGGACCGTGTCGTCGTACCAGGCCAGTTCGTGTCCCTTGTAGATCGTCACGAGCTTTGACCGGTCGTAGACCACGCCGAGCAGGCTCTGGCGGACCGCCTCGGCGACACAGACGATCCTGCTGACGCGGGGATTGAGATGCGTGAGGTAGCAGACCGGGTCCCAGCGGGAGATGTTGCCGGTCTGCCCCCGGTAGGTGACCACTTTGACCGGGAGGCCCAGGCTGGCGACGATCCCGTTGACGATTGCCGGGTTGTTGAACAGGTGCACCACGTCGTGCCGGCCCTCCCGGAGGACCCGTCGAATCGTCCGTACGGCCTCCAGCGAGAATTTCCGGCGCGGCACGAAGTCGTGGACCGGTATACCCGCTTCGGTCAGGCGCTCGCCCCAGTAAGTGCGACGCCGGGTCATCACCTCGACCTCCACGCCCCGCCGCTTGAGCCCGATGATCATCTCGGCCTCCGGCCGGATGTTGTGGATGCCCGGCTTGTCGTAATTGGTGATGAAGAGGATCTTGAGGCCCATGCCGGGCGCCTGCCATGCGGATAAGCGGGAGCGCGTCATGGTGCGCCCCGGTCCACTGGTGCGCAACTGGTGCCCGCATCGCTCCGGGCGGGGGCGCGGTCCGCGCTGACTCCTCGCGTCGGCTACACTGGACGGGCATGAATCAGCCCGTGGCCCAAGCGCCAGTCGTCTACCACCTCCGGCCACTCAGCGTCGGCGCGCATCTCTACGAAGTGACCTGCAGGATCGAGCGGCCGTCGCCCGACGGCCAGCTGCTTTCGCTGCCAGCTTGGATACCCGGCAGCTACCTGGTGCGCGACTACGCCCGGTATGTCGTGCAGTTCCAGGCCGAGTGCGGGGGCGAACCCGTTGCCGCTCGCAAGCTGGACAAGCACACCTGGCGGGTTGTCCCCATCCCGGGTGAGCTCCTGGTGCGCATTCGGGTCTACGCCGCCGACCCCTCCGTCCGGGGCGCATGGCTGGACCGGCAGCAGGGTTTCGTCAATGGCGTTTGCGTGTTCCTGCGGGTTCACGGCCAGGAGCACTCACTGTCGGTCGTGCATATCGATCCGCCCGACCTCCCGCCGTCCACGGGTGTGGGCGCCGGCAGTGGTCCGGAGTGGCGGATATCGACGGGACTCCAACGTCTGACGGGCGGCCAGGGCGAGTTCGGCGCATTCCAGGCCGCCAGTTACGACGAGCTCATCGATCACCCGATTCTCATGGGTCCAACCACCACGGTGGAGTTCCTGGCGGCTGGCGTGCCCCACGCCCTGGTGCTGGCGGGCCTCCCGAACCCGGATCGGGAGCGGTTGCAGGCAGACCTGGCGCGGCTCTGTACCTGGCATATCGATTTCTTCGGCCAGCCGGCGCCCATGAGCCGCTATGCCTTTCTGGCCCGTGTCGCCGGCGAGGGCTATGGGGGGCTCGAGCACCGTGCCTCGTCAGTCCTGTCCTGCCGGCGCGACGACCTGCCGCTGGCCGGCGTGCCGGTGAACGAGGCTGGTTATCGGCGCTTCCTCGGCCTGGTCAGCCACGAGTACTTCCACGCGTGGCACGTCAAGCGTATCCGCCCCGCGGAGTTCGTCGATGCTGACCTGGGTGCCGAGGTCTACACCCACCAGCTCTGGATCTTCGAGGGCATCACGTCCTACTACGACGACCTGGCCTTGCGGCGCAGTGGCCTTATCACCGTCGAGCAATACCTGGAACTCCTGGGGCGGTCACTGACCCAGCTTTACCGCACGGCGGGCCGCCGCCACCAGACCCTGGAGGAGGCAAGCTTCGACGCCTGGATCAAGTTCTACCGGCCCGACGAGAATTCCGCGAACGCGACCATCAGCTATTACCTGAAAGGCGCCCTGGTGGCGCTTGCGCTGGATCTGGAGCTGCGATCCCGGACGGCGGGCACCTGCTCCCTCGACGCCGTCATGCGCACGCTCTGGCAGGAGTACGGGACTGATGACAGCCCCGGCCTCCCGGAAGGCCAGTTCGAGCGGCTGGCCTCGAACCTGAGCGGCCTCGACCTCGAGCCATTCTTCCGCCAGGCCCTGCGCACGACCATCGATCCACCGCTGGGCATCCTGCTGGCGCAGTTCGGGGTGCGACTCCACATGCGGAGCGCGGAGAGCGACGCCGATGCCGGCGGGGTGCGGGGCCGCCGCGAGGAGCGACCGCGTCCCTGGCTCGGGCTCAAGGTGCAGATGGCCGACGGCCGGGTTCGCGTCAGCCACGTGGCTGCGGACAGTCCGGCTCAGCAGGCCGGATTGGCGGCAGGTGATGAACTGCTGGCGTTGGGCGGCCGGCGAGTTACGCCGGAGACCTGGGAGGCCAGCATCGACCGGCTCACAGCCGGCAGTGAGGTGACTTGCCATGTATTCCGGGACCAGCACCTGATTGCGCTCCGCTGCATCCCTTCGCCAGCGCCCCGGGACACCTGCTACCTGAGCCTCGACACCGAGGCCGACGCCGAGACTACCGCCCGCCGCAACGCCTGGCTCGGAATGCCCTAGCCACCGGTGCCCCGGTGCTAGACTTTTTCCATGCTCGAACTGGGTCTCAAGGTCCTGATCAGCTATCTGGCCGGTGCCCTGAATGGCGCCCTCATCGTCGGCAAGCTGGCCGGTGGCATCGATATCCGGACACTGGGTAGCGGCAATGCGGGCGGGACCAACGCCCTGCGCACCCAGGGCAAGTGGTTTGCGTTTCGCGTCATGGTGATCGACGTCGGGAAGGGCTATCTCCCGCCGTGGCTATTGCCCGCATTGGCCCTGCCGGGCGTGCCGCTGGACCCCGAGGTTTCCCGGACCCTGCTGGCCCTCGCCTGCGCAGGCGCCGCGGTGGTCGGGCACTGTTACCCCGTCTGGTTCGATTTCAAGGGCGGCAAGGGCGCGGCAACGGCCATTGGCGCCTTGCTGGCTATTGCTCCCGCACTGACCTTGCCCGCTCTCGTCGTGTGGTGCCTGGTGCTGACCGCCACCGGATTCGTGGGCCTGGCAACCATGCTGGCGGCGGCAGTACTGCCGGTCTGGGTAGCGCTGACGGACTTGCCGGAGCAGCGTGAGCTGTTCTGGTTCCTGGTTGCTCTCGCCCTGTTCATCGTCTACACGCACCGGGGAAATATCCGGCGCTTGCGGGAGGGCCGGGAGAACCGCCTGGAAAAGGCCATGCTGTGGCGCCGCCCGCGCTAGACCGGCCGGCAGTCCTGGACCTGCTCGCGGACGGGGAATGGCACTCCGGTGTGACCCTGGGGCAGGCCCTCGGCCTGTCCCGCGCCACCATCTGGAAGCAGGTTCGGGTATTGCGGGCCCTGGGCCTGACGATTGCCGCAGACCGCGGCCGGGGATATCGGCTTGCGGGGCCCCTGGACCTGCTCAGCGAACCGGCCATCCGGGCGCTGCTTCGGCCACCCACCTTGCTGGCGCTCGAATCACTCGATGTGCTCGTCGTCACGACGTCCACCAACGAGTGCCTGACGTCGCGCGCCCCACCACCGCCGGGGCGCATTTGGGCGACGGTGGCCGAATACCAGACCGGTGGCAGGGGGAGGCGGGGGCGCCGCTGGCTGTCCCCGCTCGGCCACGGCATTTGCCTCTCGGTATCCTGGTGCTTCGAGATTGCACCACGGGACCTGCCTGCCCTGAGCCTGGTGACAGGCGTGGCGGTCGCCGGCGCGTTGTCGGAACTGGGTGTGGATGGCGTGCAGCTCAAGTGGCCCAACGACATCGTGTCGGCCGGTGGGAAACTCGGCGGCATTCTGGTGGAGGTCGCCGGCGAGCCCGGGGGCCCGCTCCGGGCGGTGATCGGGGTCGGGCTGAACGTGCGGCCGGTTGCGGGGATCTCGGCAGCATTAAGGGCGGAGGGCGGCGCCATGCCAGCTCTGGCGCTCGATGAGCTGCTGGCCGGCCGCCGCCTGTCGCGTAATGCGCTGGTTGCCGCGCTCGTGAACTCGCTCCACGCGGGCCTCGTGAGCTTTGGTGAAGCCGGTTCCCAGGCCTTCCTCACGGAGTGGCGGCGGCGTGATTGCCTTGCCGGCCAGCCGGTGGTGGTCACCCGGGGGGCGGAGTCGTTCACGGGCGTGGCCTGCGGCCTGGCCGACGATGGCTCCCTGCTCGTCGACCGGGATGGCGGTATCGTGCCGGTGGTCGCCGGCGACGTCACCCTTCGGGCGTCCGGGTGAAGGCAGGAAGCTGAGATGACGGGCATGAAGTTGCTGGTCGACGTCGGCAACAGCCGGGTGAAGTGGGCCTTTGGCACTTCGGCCGGGTTCGTTGCCATGGGGGAGGCCCGCCACGATGACGGCGATGACCTCCCCGCCCTGCTCGATGCCGCCCACGCGCCCGATGAGATCCGCGTGGCCAATGTCGCCGGTGCCGACGCCGGCGTCCGCGTGGCGGCGCGGCTCCGTGAACGCTTTGGCGTTGTCCCCGTATTTGCAAGGTCGGCGGCGGGCGGCGCCGGAGTGCGGAGCGGCTATGCCGATCCCGCCCAACTCGGCGTCGACCGCTGGCTCGCCATCTGTGCCGCCTATGCCGGGTACCGGGCTCCCGTGTGCGTGGTCGACGCGGGTACGGCGACGACGCTAGACATCGTTAGTGGCGACGGCGAGCATCACGGAGGCCTGATACTGCCTGGAATCTCGCTCATGCAGTCGGCTCTACTGGGCGGCACGGGCGACCTCGCCAGGTTGTCGTCCGATGGCGTCGCGGACAAGGGTGCGGGGCGGCCAGGTCCGGCACCCGGGCATGGGGCGCACGGCATCGCGCTCGGCCGTGATACTGCGGCGGCGATCCGCGAAGGGGCACTACAGGCCACGGCCTGCCTGGTCGCAGCCTGCCTGCATCATCTGCGCGACGACTCCGCATCAGGGTCGGGGCCCGGATTGCTGGTCCTGACCGGCGGCGCCGCCCCCCTGCTGGCAGCGAAGTTGCTGCGGATAGCCGGTGACGATGGCAGCAGCACCGTGGAGGGTATTCGCCTCGAGCACAGGCCCCAGCTGGTCCTTGACGGGCTTGCCCTGGACCCACCGTGCTACCGGGTGGCCACATGACGGGTTCAACTCCGGGTCAGCGATGTGCAACCTCTTCCTGAGCCTGGTTCTCGCCAACCTCCTTCTGGCGGCCTGGCAATTGTGGGTGGAACCGTTGCCGCCGGTGCCCGTCATCGGCGACGACTTGGCCCTCTTTGGCAACGGAACGGGGCCCGTTCCCCGGTCGGCGCCGGGTCAGGCAGCTCCGGCCGTGGCATCCGACGTCGCGGCGGCGGCAGTTGCCGCCGGCGCCTGCTTTCGGCTGGGCCCCCTCCCGGACTCTACCGCAGCGCAACAGGCGGCCCGGAGCCTGGCTGACCGTGGTATCGACGCCACCCCGATCGCCCGGGACGCCCAGTTGTGGCTCGGTCACTGGGTCCAGATTTCCGGCTTTGAATCGGTCGCGGCTGCTGAAAACGCCCGCGAGCGGCTGGTGACTGGCGGGATTGCCGATGCGCTGCTGATGCAGGACGGACCTCAGCCCATGATCAGTCTCGGTGTCTTCCGGGACCGGAATCGTGCTGACCGGGTCGCCAGCGCGGCGCGACAGCTTGGTTTTGCGGTGGCCATGAGGGATCGGTATAGGCCTGGCGTGGAGCAGTGGCTTCTCGTGGAGCCCCGGTCCGGGCAGACCCTGGCACCCGCGGACCTGAGCCTGCCCGGTGACCGGATCATGAGGGCGGAACCAGCGCCCTGCCTGGAAACCGGGGGCGCTGCGGCAACTCCCGGGTCTGAACCGGCGGGGTAAGGTGCCGACGAGCTGGCCCCAACACTCCCCGACTAGCCCTTATAATCTGCACCGGACTGCCCGGCCGCCGGGGCGGAACACTTGGTTATTAGGGCCGGAATAGCTCAATGGCAGAGCAACCGCTTTGTAAGCGGTAGGTTGGGGGTTCAAGTCCCTCTTCCGGCATGATCATCAAGGTTGACAGCAACCACGCGCGCACTCGACAATACTCTGCTCGACTCAGCGGAGGGGTACCCAAGCGGCCAACGGGGGCAGACTGTAAATCTGCTGGCTTACGCCTTCGTAGGTTCGAATCCTACCCCCTCCACCATTGAACGAGGCGGAGGCAGCGGGTAGCTCCAGAAGATCTACAAGCCGTCCTCGCGAGGAGTTTGCATCCGCGGGTGTAGTTCAATGGTAGAACCTCAGTTTTCCAAACTGATGACGTGGGTTCGATTCCCATCACCCGCTCCACGTCGTGCACTCGAATGCATGAAGGGGCGGCGGTAGGAAGGCCGGGGTCCGCAGAGAAGGCTTCGCCCACATAGCTCAGTCGGTAGAGCACTTCCTTGGTAAGGAAGAGGTCACCGGTTCAAATCCGGTTGTGGGCTCCAGAGAGTGCGTGCCTGGGATGACGTGGCGATGACGGCGTGAGTGGCCGGGCCCAGAAGGCCGGTCGTAGTTGAAGATAAACGTAAAGACAGCGTTAATCGCGGCGGTTGCCGCACCTACACAACAGAGAGAGAAAGACATGTCGAAGGCCAAATTTGAGCGCAAGAAGCCGCACGTGAACGTGGGGACGATCGGTCACGTGGACCATGGTAAGACGACGCTGACGGCGGCGCTGACCAAGGTGATGGCGGCGAAGTTTGGCGGCGAGGTGTCGGCGTACGACCAGATTGACAAGGCGCCGGAAGAGAAGGCGCGTGGCATCACGATCGCGACGGCGCACGTGGAGTACGAGAGCGAGGCGCGGCACTACGCGCACGTGGACTGCCCGGGGCACGCGGACTACGTGAAGAACATGATCACGGGCGCGGCGCAGATGGACGGTGCGATCCTGGTGGTGTCGGCGGCCGATGGCCCGATGCCGCAGACGCGGGAGCACATTCTGCTGGCGCGTCAGGTGGGCGTGCCGTACATCGTGGTGTACCTGAATAAGGCGGACATGGTGGACGACGCGGAGCTTCTGGAGTTGGTGGAGCTGGAAGTCCGCGAGCTGCTGACGACCTACGAGTTCCCGGGTGACAAGACGCCGATCGTGATCGGCTCGGCGCTGAAGGCCTGGGAAGGCGATGCCAGCGACATGGGGACGAAGAGCGTCGAGAAGCTGGTGGCGGCGATGGACGCGTACATCCCGGTGCCGGAGCGGGCGGTTGACGGCGCGTTCCTGATGCCGATCGAGGACGTGTTCTCGATCTCGGGCCGCGGCACGGTGGTGACGGGCCGCATCGAGCGGGGCCGGATCAAGGTGGGCGAGGAAGTGGAGATCGTCGGCATCAAGGACACGACGAAGACGATCTGCACGGGCGTGGAGATGTTCCGCAAGCTGCTGGACGACGGCCAGGCGGGTGACAACGTGGGCGTGCTCCTGCGCGGCACGAAGCGCGAGGAAGTGGAGCGCGGCCAGGTGCTGGCGAAGCCGGGTTCGATCAACCCGCACACGACCTTCGAGGCGGAGATTTACGTGCTGACCAAGGAGGAGGGCGGTCGCCACACGCCGTTCTTCAAGGGTTACCGGCCGCAGTTCTACTTCCGGACCACGGACGTGACGGGGGCCTGCGAGCTGCCGGAGGGCGTGGAGATGGTGATGCCGGGCGACAACATCAAGATGACGGTGACGCTGATCAACCCGATCGCCATGGAAGAGGGCCTGCGCTTTGCCATCCGCGAGGGCGGCAAGACCGTCGGCGCCGGCGTCGTGGCCAAGATCATCAAGTAGGACGGTAGGAGCGGCTTCAGCCGCGATACGTAAGTGACGAGTGGGTCGCGGCTGAAGCCGCTCCTACCAAGCGGTGGACGAAGCACAGGCCAGTAGCTCAATTGGCAGAGCGGCGGTCTCCAAAACCGCAGGTTGGGGGTTCGAGACCCTCCTGGCCTGCCAACACGGCCGGTAACGATGGCAACGACGAAAGACACTGAAACTTCCGCGGGCCCGATGGACACTGTCCTTCTGGCGCTGGCGGGCCTCGTCGTGGTGGCGTCACTGGTGGCGTACTACTACTTCGAGTCCACGCCGGTCGTGGTGCGGGCACTCGGAATACTTGTGAGCCTCGGTATCGGAGCTGCGCTGCTTTATCGCACGCAGCTGGGACAGTTCCTCTGGCAGTTCATCCAGGGTTCCAAGGTCGAGATACGCAAGGTCATCTGGCCTACCCGGCAGGAGGCAACCCAAACCACGATTGCCGTCTTCTTCTTCCTGCTGGTCTTGAGCATTTTCTTCTGGGGATTGGATCTTCTCTTGCTGTTTATCACGCGCGCTATTACGGGCCAGGGGAGCTAAGCGCATGGCACTCCGCTGGTATGTCGTCCACGCGTACTCAAATTTCGAGAACAAGGTGAAGCACTCCCTCGAGGAGCGGGTCAAGCGCAACGGCCTCGAGCACAAGTTCGGTAAGGTCATCGTGCCGACTGAGGAAGTCGTGGAGATGAAGGAAGGTCAAAAGCGCAAGAGCGAGCGCAAGTTCTTCCCCGGTTACGTCCTGGTCCAGATGGAGATGGACGACGAGACCTGGCACCTCGTGAAGGAGGTGCCGAAGGTGCTCGGCTTCATCGGCGGCACCAGCGACAAGCCGGCGCCGATTACGGATGAAGAGGCCAATGCCATTCTCCACCGGGTTGAAGAGGGCGTCGACAAGCCGAGACCGAAAGTGCTCTTCGAGCCGGGCGAGGTCGTCCGGGTTACGGACGGCCCGTTCAACGACTTCAACGGCGTTGTCGAGCAGGTCAACTACGAGAAGAACAAGCTCCGGGTGGCGGTCCAGATTCTGGGTCGGTCCACACCGGTTGAACTGGATTTCAGCCAGGTCGAGAAGGGCTGATTGTAGGAGCGCCTTCAGGCGCGATCGGTGCCGGTATCGCCACCGATCGCGCCTGAAGGCGCTCCTACCGACCAACGGGGAGCCCCGCGGTAAGCAGCCAAGGGGCGTTTGGACCCACTGTAAGGAAAGTGTCAGATGGCCAAGAAAGTCGAGAAGTACGTCAAGTTGCAGGTTCCCGCCGGGAAGGCGAACCCGAGCCCGCCGGTGGGCCCGGCGCTGGGTCAGGCTGGCGTCAACATCATGGAGTTCTGCAAGGCGTTTAACGCCCAGACCCAGAAGATGGAGGCGGGCATGGTGATGCCCGTGGTGGTTACGGTCTACAACGACCGCAGCTTCACCTTCGTCATCAAGACGCCGCCCGCGTCGATCCTGCTGAAGAAGTCCCTGGGCCTCGAGAAGGGCAGCGGCACGCCAAACACCAAGAAGGTTGGCAAGGTTTCGCGCCAGCAGCTTGAGGACATCGCGAAGGCGAAGATGCCCGACCTCACCGCTGCGGACCTGGACGCAGCCGTGCGTACGATCGCCGGTAGCGCCCGGAGCATGGGTCTCGACGTGGAGGGCGTGAAATGACCGGCATGAGCAAGCGCGTCAAGGCCTGGCAGGACAAGATCTCGCCGGTTGCGACCTATCCGATAGACGAGGCCCTGGCGCTGGTCAAAGGCAATGCCACGGCCAAGTTCCGAGAGTCCGTCGACGTCGCCGTCAATCTGGGCATCGATGCCAAGAAGTCTGACCAGGTGGTTCGCGGCTCGGCCCTGCTGCCGCACGGCACGGGCAAGGTGGTGCGCGTCGCCGTCTTCGCCCAGGGCCAGAATGCCGAGAAGGCTAAGGCCGCCGGTGCCGACGTGGTCGGCTTCGAGGACCTGGCCGAACGTATGAAGGGCGGCGAGATCGACTACGACACGGTCATCGCCACGCCCGATGCCATGCGTATCGTGGGCCAGCTGGGCCGTGTGCTCGGGCCCCGGGGCCTGATGCCGAACCCCAAGGTAGGTACGGTTACCCAGGATGTAGAGACGGCCGTGAAGAACGCCAAGGCGGGGCAGGTCCGGTACCGGGCTGACAAGGCAGGCATTGTGCATTGCCCGATCGGCAAGGCTGATTTCGAGATCGCGGCGCTGCGGGAGAATCTCATCGCGCTGTTGACCGACATCAAGAAGGTCAAACCGCCGGCGAGCAAGGGCCAGTACCTGAAGCGCCTCACGGTGTCTTCCACGATGGGCCCGGGCGTGATGGTTGACCAGTCCAGCCTGGAAACCGGTACCTAGGAGTTTTGAAGGCGTGGTCCGGGCAACCGGATCCCGCCGGTTTCGCCACGTCCACCAGATCGGGCGTGTCGTACGTTGCATCGAAGACCGCAGGTGGCAATGGCGATCCTGACGACGGGATCTGCGAGCGCCTTAATGCCCTGCGCAGATGGTGTTACCCGAATCAGGACAGCCTGGTGACGGCCGCCATCCGATCCGCCGCCGTGCCGATCGGGAGCAATCCCGGGACGCTGGTGGTGGTGACAGTGACTTTCGCATCAGGAGTGAACGATGGCATTAAGACTCGAAGACAAGAAGGCTCTTGTCGATGAGGTGAGTGCGATCGCGGCAACCGCGCACTCGGCCGTTGCGGCCGAGTATCGCGGGCTGACTGTGGCGCAGGTGACCGACCTGCGGGCCAAGGCCCGCAGCCAGGGCGTCTACGTCCGCGTGATCAAGAACACCCTCGCCAGGCGAGCCGTCGAAGGCACCGAGTTCGCATGCCTCAAGGAGGCCCTCAAAGGGCCGCTCATCCTGGCGTTTTCCCGCGAGGATCCAGGCGCAGCCGCCCGGGTCGTCAAGGACTTCGCCAAGACCAACGACAAGCTGGTCACAAAGGCTGTCGCCATTGGTGGCACCCTCTACGGACCGGCTGATCTAGAGCGGCTTGCGAGCCTGCCGACGCTGGACCAGGCCCGGGCGATTCTGCTCGGCGTCCTGCAGGCGCCCGGCACCAAGCTCGCCCGCACGCTGGCGGAGCCGGCCGCGCTCATCGCGCGCGTCCTGGCTGCCCGCGGCAAGGCGGAGGAAGTCTCCTGAGGGGTCTGCCTCTTGGGAAGCCGACGAAGCACATAAACCATCCGGATATCGGGTAACCAGACTGTTCAGGACTTAAGGAGATTTCGACCATGGCTCTTTCCAATCAGGAACTGCTCAACGAACTGAGCGCAAAGCCCATCATGGAGATCGTCGAGCTCGTGAAGATGCTCGAGGAGACCTGGGGCGTCTCTGCTGCCGCGCCGGTGGCTGTTGCTGCCGCTGGCGGTGCTGGCGCTGCCGCACCGGCTGCCGAGGAGAAGACCGAGTTCACCGTCACGCTGAAGTCCATCGGCGAGAACAAGGTGGGCGTCATCAAGGCGATCCGCACGATCACGAGCCTGGGCCTCAAGGAGGCCAAGGATCTCGTCGAGGGTGCGCCGTCCGTCGTGAAGGAAGCGGTGTCGAAGGACGAGGCCGCGACTATCAAGAAGCAGCTCGAAGAAGCCGGCGCCACCGCAGAGGTCAAGTGAGCGGTTGCGACCCGATGCTGACCATCACGCAGGCCCTTGGGCCTGCGGTGTTGCGAAACCGGGGTTCGCGGCGGCAGCCGGTGCAAATTGCACCGGCTGCCGCCGCCCATTCCCCGATCTGAGTGCCCTGACAGAGGTGCTGCGCCATGACATTCTCATTTACCGATAAGAAGCGGATCCGCAAGGACTTCGGCAAGCGGCCGAGCATCCTCGGTGTTCCGCCCCTGCTTTCCATTCAGCTGGATTCCTACAAGAAATTCCTGCAGGAAGACACGGCCCTGGAAAGCCGGAAAGATGAGCACCGCGAGGATGTCGGGCTGCATGCCGCATTCAAGAGCGTCTTCCCGATCATCAGCTATTCCGGCAACGCCGCCCTTGAGTTCATCAGCTATCGACTCGGTGAGCCGGTGTTTGACGTCAAGGAATGCCAGCTTCGTGGCCTGACCTACGCAGCACCCCTGCGGGTCCAGGTGCGCCTGGTGATTTACGACAAGGAAGGCTCAACTGCCACCAAGAAAATCGTCAAGGAGGTCCGCGAGCAGGAGGTCTACCTCGGCGAGATGCCCCTGATGACCGACTACGGCACGTTCGTCGTGAACGGCACCGAGCGCGTCATCGTGTCCCAGCTGCACCGCTCGCCTGGCGTGTTCTTCGACCATGACAAGGGCAAGACCCACTCGTCCGGCAAACTGCTCTTCTCGGCCCGGATCATTCCGTACCGTGGCTCCTGGCTCGACTTTGAGTTCGATCCCAAGGACAGCGTGTTCGCCCGTATTGACCGCCGCCGCAAGCTGCCGGTCACCATCATCTTGCGCGCCCTGGGTCTCACGAACCAGGAAATGCTGGATCTCTTCTTCGAGAAGAATGATTTCTACCTGTCCGCCAAGGAGGTGGAGCTCGGCCTCGTGCCGCAGCGCCTCCGCGGCGACACGGCGACCTTCGACATCAAGATCGGCCGGAAGGTCGTCGTGGAGGAAGGCCGCCGGATCACCGCCCGCCACGTCCGGGAGCTGGAAGAGTCCGGCGCCAAGACGATGGTGGTGCCCAAGGAATACCTCGAGGGCAAGATCCTGGCCCACGACGTCGTGGACAAGAGCTCGGGCGAACTCCTGGCCCGCGCCAACGACGAACTGAATGCCGAGCTGATTGACCAGTTCGTCGAGAAGGGCATCAAGCACATCCGGACGCTCTACGTGAACGACCTGGATCGTGGCCCGTACATCTCCAACACCCTGCGGATCGACTCATCGGTGACGCGCCTCGACGCGCTCGTCGAGATCTACCGGATGATGCGCCCGGGCGAGCCGCCCACCAAGGAAGCGGCCGAGAACCTCTTCCACAACCTGTTCTTCAACGCCGAGCGCTACGACATCTCCAGCGTCGGCCGCATGAAGTTCAACCGCCGCGTGGGCCGCACCGAGTCCACGGGCCCGGGCGTGCTGACCAGGGAAGACATCATCGACGCCCTGCGGACCCTCATGGAGATCCGCAACGGCCGCGGCCAGGTGGACGATATCGATCACCTGGGCAACCGCCGCGTGCGCAGCGTCGGCGAAATGGCCGAGAACGCGTTCCGCGTCGGCCTCGTCCGGGTCGAGCGGGCCGTGAAGGAGCGCCTCACGATTGCCGACTCCGAGGGCCTGATGCCCCAGGAACTGATCAACGCCAAGCCGGTTGCGGCCGCGGTGAAGGAGTTCTTCGGCTCCAGCCAGCTCTCCCAGTTCATGGACCAGAACAACCCGCTCTCCGAGGTCACCCACAAGCGCCGTGTCTCGGCCCTCGGGCCGGGCGGCCTGACCCGTGAGCGCGCCGGCTTCGAGGTGCGCGACGTGCACCCCACCCACTACGGCCGGGTGTGCCCCATCGAGACGCCGGAAGGCCCGAATATCGGCCTGATCAACTCGCTGTCCGTCTATGCCCGGACCAACGAGTATGGCTTCCTCGAGACGCCGTACCGCAAGGTCAAGAACGGCAAGGTCACCGACGACGTCGAGTACCTCTCGGCCATCGAGGAGGGTCAGCACGTCATCGCCCAGGCCAACGCGCAGCTGGACGCAAAGGGCATGTTCGTTGAAGAGCTGGTATCAGTGCGGCACCAGAACGAGTTCACACTGCTGCCGCGCGAACGCATCGACTTCATGGATGTGTCGCCGAAGCAGACCGTGTCGGTTGCTGCCTCGCTGATCCCGTTCCTGGAGCATGACGACGCGAACCGCGCGCTCATGGGTGCGAACATGCAGCGCCAGGCCGTGCCGACGCTGCGCTCCGACGTGCCCCTGGTAGGCACCGGCATGGAGCGGGCGGTCGCCATCGACTCGGGCGTCACCGTCGTCGCACGCCGCGGCGGTACCGTGGACTTCGTCGATGCCTCGCGCATCGTGGTCAGGGTCAATGACGACGAGACGATCCCGGGCGAGCCTGGCGTCGACATCTACAATCTGACCAAGTACACCCGTTCCAACCAGAACACCTGCATCAACCAGCGGCCGCTGGTAAAGGCGGGTAATGTCATCTCGAAGCGGGACGTGCTGGCCGACGGCGCCTCCACCAGCTTGGGTGAGCTGGCGCTTGGCCAGAACCTTCTGGTCGCGTTCATGCCCTGGAACGGCTACAACTTCGAGGATTCCATCCTCATCTCCGAGCGCCTCGTGGAAGAGGATCGTTTCACGACGATCCACATCGAGGAACTCACCTGCGTGGCCCGCGACACGAAGCTGGGGCCGGAGGAGATCACCGCTGACATCCCGAACGTTGGCGAGACCGCGCTGGCCAAGCTCGACGAGGCCGGCATCGCCTACATCGGCGCCGAAGTGAAGGTTGGCGACATCCTCGTGGGCAAGGTCACGCCGAAGGGCGAGACCCAGCTGACCCCGGAAGAGAAGCTGCTCCGCGCGATCTTCGGCGAGAAGGCCTCGGACGTTAAGGACACGGGCCTCCGCGTTCCGCCCGGCATGGATGGCACGGTCATCGACGTCCGGGTGTTCACCCGGGACGGCGTCGACAAGGACAGCCGCGCCCTCGCCATCGAGTCCGCGGAGCTCGAGAGCGTCCGCAAGGACTTCGATGACCAGCTCCGCATCCTGGAGAAGGACATCTTCCAGCGCGTGGAGCGGATGATCGTCGGCAAGCAGGCCGAAGGCGGTCCCGGCTCCCTCAAGTCCGGCGGACGCGTCACGCAGAGCTACCTGTCCGAGCTGGCCCGCGAGCACTGGTTCGAGATCCGGCTGACCAACGACGAGGCCAATGGGCAGCTGGAGCAGGCCGCCGAGCGGCTGCGCCAGCAGCGCCAGGAGTTCGACCGCCGCTTCGAGGAGAAGCGCAAGAAGATCACCGCGGGCGACGACCTCGCCCCCGGCGTCCTGAAGATGGTCAAGGTGTACCTGGCGGTGAAGCGCCGCATCCAGCCGGGCGACAAGATGGCCGGCCGGCACGGCAACAAGGGTGTGATCTCAACGATCGTGCCTGTGGAAGACATGCCGTACCTGGCTGACGGCACGCCTGTCGACATCGTCCTGAACCCGCTCGGCGTGCCTTCCCGCATGAACATCGGGCAGGTACTCGAGACTCACCTCGGGTGGGCCGCCAAGGGCCTGGGCCTGAAGATCGGTAACCTGATCGATGCGAACGCGTCGACTAGCGACAAGCGCAAGTTCCTGGACGAGATCTACAACAAGACTGGCGGCCAGAAGGTCAAGCTGGGCGACCTGAACGACGAGGAGATCGAGGAGCTGGCGGGCAACCTGCGGCACGGCGTGCCGATGGCCACCCCGGTATTCGATGGCGCCAGCGAGCAGGAGATCAAGCAACTGCTGACACTCGCGGGCGTGCCCGTGACGGGTCAGGCGCAGCTCTACGACGGCCGAACGGGCGAGGGCTTCGATCGGCCAACGACCGTCGGCTACATGTACATGCTGAAGCTGAACCATCTGGTCGACGACAAGATGCATGCACGGTCGACGGGCCCTTACAGCCTCGTCACCCAGCAGCCACTTGGCGGAAAGGCCCAATTCGGTGGCCAGCGCTTCGGCGAGATGGAGGTCTGGGCGCTAGAGGCCTACGGTGCTTCGTACACCCTCCAGGAGATGCTGACGGTCAAGTCCGACGACGTGCAGGGCCGGACCAAGATGTACAAGAACATCGTGGACGGTACTCACGAGATGGCTGCAGGCATGCCGGAATCCTTCAACGTACTCGTGAAGGAAATCCGGTCCCTCGCGATCAACATCGAACTCGAGAAGGACTAACCCATGAGAGATCTACTGAAGCTTTTCAGGCAGCAGCAGACGGTCGAGGACTTCGACGCAATCCGCATCGCGCTGGCGTCGCCCGACATGATCCGCTCCTGGTCCTTTGGCGAGGTCAAGAAGCCCGAGACGATCAACTACCGCACCTTCAAGCCCGAACGTGATGGCTTGTTCTGCGCGAAGATCTTCGGGCCTATCAAGGACTACGAGTGCCTGTGCGGCAAGTACAAGCGGCTCAAGCATCGCGGCGTGGTCTGCGAAAAGTGCGGCGTGGAAGTCACGCAGGCCAAGGTGCGTCGCGAGCGCATGGGCCACATCGAGCTGGCAAGTCCGGTCGCGCACATCTGGTTCCTGAAGTCCCTGCCGTCCCGGATCGGCCTGATGCTCGACATGACGCTGCGGGAGATCGAGCGCGTCCTGTATTTCGAGGCTTTCGTGGTCATCGACCCGGGCATGACACCCCTCGAGCGCGGACAGTTGCTGACCGACGAGCAGTACCTGGAGGCCGTCGAGCAGCACGGTGACGAGTTCGATGCCCGCATGGGCGCCGAAGCCGTGCACCAGATGCTCCGTACGATTGACCTCACCCGGGAAGTCGTCCAGATTCGTGAGGATATCGCCGGTACAAGCTCCGACACCAAGATCAAGCGCCTCTCCAAGCGCCTGAAGCTTGTCGAGGCATTCCTGGAGTCCGGCAACCATCCCGAGTGGATGGTCATGACCGTGTTGCCGGTGCTGCCGCCGGACCTGCGCCCTCTGGTACCCCTGGACGGCGGCCGCTTCGCGACCTCCGACCTGAACGACCTGTACCGGCGCGTCATCAACCGGAACAACCGGTTGCGGCGCCTCCTTGAGCTGAATGCGCCGGACATCATCGTCCGGAACGAGAAGCGGATGCTGCAGGAGGCGGTGGACGCCCTGCTGGACAACGGCCGCCGAGGCCGGGCCATCACGGGCACGAATCGCCGTCCCCTGAAGTCACTTGCGGACATGATCAAGGGCAAGCAGGGCCGGTTCCGCCAGAACCTGCTCGGCAAGCGCGTCGACTACTCCGGCCGCTCCGTGATCGTGGTCGGCCCGACGCTGAAACTGCACCAGTGTGGCCTGCCGAAGAAGATGGCGCTCGAACTGTTCAAGCCCTTCATCTTCTCGAAGCTCCAGATCCGCGGCGAGGCATCGACGATCAAGGCCGCCAAGCGCCTGGTCGAGCGCGAGGGTCCGGAGGTGTGGGACATCCTCGAGGAAGTCATTCGCGAACATCCGGTCCTCCTGAACCGCGCGCCGACCCTCCATCGCCTGGGTATCCAGGCCTTCGAGCCGGTGCTGATCGAGGGTAAGGCGATCCAGCTGCACCCGCTGGTCTGCACGGCCTTCAATGCTGACTTCGACGGCGACCAGATGGCCGTCCACGTGCCGTTGTCACTCGAGGCGCAGCTGGAAGCCCGCGCCCTGATGATGTCGACCAACAACATCCTCTCGCCCGCGAACGGCGAGCCGATCATCGTCCCGTCCCAGGACGTGGTGCTCGGCCTGTACTACATGACCCGCGAGCGTATCAACGCCCGGGGCGAGGGCATGATCTTCGCTGACGTCAGCGAGGTGCATCGCGCCTACGAGAGCCGGACCGTCGACCTGCACGCCAAGATCAAGGCACGCATCCGGCACACCAATGTGGATGACGCCGGGAACATCACCAGCGCCATCAAGCTGGTGGAAACCACGGTCGGCCGCGCCCTGCTGTCCGAGATCCTTCCGGAAGGAATGGACTTCTCGATGGTGAACCGGAACATGGACAAGAAGTCCATCTCCGGCTGCATCAATGCGTGTTACCGCCAGGTCGGCCTGAAGAAGACGGTCGTATTCGCCGACCAGTTGATGTACACGGGCTTTGCCTACGCGACGCGCGCCGGGATCTCGATTGGCGTCGATGACATGGTGGTGCCCCAGGAGAAGGTAAAGATCCTGGAAGCCGCCGAGGAAGAGGTCAAGGAAATCCAGGATCAATTCGCGAGCGGACTCGTGACCAACGGCGAGCGCTACAACAAGGTCGTGGACATCTGGTCGCGCACCAACGACCTCGTCGCCAAGGCGATGATGGAGAAGCTGGGATCGGAGAGCACCGTCAATGCGAAGGGTGAGTCCACCAAGCAGGCCTCGTTCAATTCCATCTTCATGATGGCCGACTCCGGCGCGCGCGGTTCCGCCGCCCAGATCCGGCAGCTCGCCGGCATGCGCGGCCTCATGGCCAAGCCGGATGGCTCGATCATCGAGACGCCGATCACGGCCAACTTCCGCGAAGGCCTCGATGTCCTGCAGTACTTCATCTCGACCCACGGCGCCCGGAAGGGCCTCGCAGACACCGCCTTGAAGACTGCCAATTCCGGCTACCTCACCCGCCGGCTGGTGGACGTGGCCCAGGATCTCGTCGTGTCGTCCGAGGATTGCGGCACCACCAACGGCCTGTTCATGACGCCGCTCGTTGAGGGCGGCGACATCGTGGAACCGCTGCGGGAAAGGGTTCTCGGCCGTGTGCTGGCCGACAGTGTTCGCCGGCCAGGCACTGAGGAAGTGATCCTCGATGCTGGCGTACTGCTGGACGAGCGCAAGGTGCGCAAGCTCGAGGAGTACGGCGTTGACCAGGTCAAGGTCCGCTCCCCGATCACCTGCGAAACCCGCTATGGTGTCTGCGCACTCTGCTACGGGCGTGACCTGGCGCGCGGTACGCGCGTTAATATCGGCGAGGCCGTCGGCGTCATCGCAGCCCAATCCATCGGCGAGCCTGGAACGCAGCTCACCATGCGCACGTTCCACATCGGCGGCGCCGCCTCGAGGAATGCTGCGGCGAGCAGCGTGGAAGTGAAGCGCCCCGGCACAGTCCGGCTGCACAACGTGAAGACCGTGCGTCACGAGAAGGGCTACCTCGTGGCCGTCAGCCGTTCCGGCGAAATTGGCGTGATGGACGACCAGGGCCGTGAGCGCGAGCGCTACCGGATTCCCTACGGGGCGGTCATCAACATCGATGATGGCGTCAAGGTTGATGGTGGCCAGATCGTGGCCACCTGGGATCCTCACACCCACCCCGTGGTGACGGAAGTGGGCGGCCTCCTGAAGTTCCAGGACTTCGTCGAAGGCGTCTCCGTCGAACTCAAGGTCGATGAAGTTACGGGCTTGTCCAGCTACGAGATCATGGACCCGAAGCAGCGCGGCATGAGCGGCCGCGACCTCCGTCCGACTGCCAAGTTGTTGAATACAAAGGGCCAGGAGATCTGTTTCGCCAATACGGACATTCCGGCCATCTACGCGCTACCCGTGGGCGCACTGGTCAACATGGCGGACGGCGCCCGGGTTTCCGTCGGCGACGTCATTGCGCGCATCCCGGAAGAGTCATCGAAGACACGCGACATCACGGGCGGCCTGCCGCGGGTGGCTGATCTGTTCGAGGCCCGCAAGCCCAAGGATCCGGCCATCCTGGCCGAGTACAGCGGCACGGTCAGCTTCGGCAAGGAGACCAAGGGCAAGCGCCGCCTGATCATCACCGACGAGCATGGCGAGAAGTACGAAGAGCTGATCCCGAAGTGGCGGCACCTGAGTGTCTTCGAGGGCGAACAGGTGGCCCGGGGCGAGATGATCGCCGACGGTGAACCCAATCCTCACGACATCCTGCGCCTGCAGGGCGTGGAGCGTCTGGCGGACTACCTGGTGCGTGAGATCCAGGACGTCTACCGACTCCAGGGCGTGAAGATCAATGACAAGCACATCGAAACCATCATCCGGCAGATGCTCCGGAAGGTGGAGGCCGTCCAGCCGGGCGATACCGGGCTGCTGCCTGGCGAGCAGCTCGAGCGGTCCCGGGTCATCGACCTTAACGAGACTGCCCGGGTCCAGAACAAACAGGGGGCCCAGGTGGAGCCCCTGCTGCTCGGCATCACCAAGGCCTCCCTGGCCACCGAGTCTTTCATCTCGGCAGCGTCCTTCCAGGAGACTACCCGGGTGCTCACGGAAGCGGCAGTCAAGGGTCTCCGGGACGACCTGCGCGGCCTGAAGGAAAACGTCATTGTCGGGCGACTCATCCCGGCCGGCACCGGCTACCGCTACCACGCCGAGCAGCGGCGCACCCGGGAGCAGGAGCTGCGCATGGAACTGCAGGGCCTGGACGAGTCCCGGTCGGCGGAGGCCACTTCGGGCCTGGATGACGACGAGGCTCCGGAAGGCCGGGGTGGCGATACGGCAGTGAATGAAGAAGCGGCTGGCGAGGGGGGCGAGTGACGCCTCCCGTAGCCCGTCTCTTCTGGTGGGCCCGGCTGGGAGCCCGGGCCTGCCTCGCTTCCCGCAGCGCACAGCTCCTTGTTGCCCTGAAGCCGGACCATCCCAGAACCACCCGCCGGACCCGCCAGGGGGCTGGCCCTGAACCCGGTCAAGGGGAGGGGTCCGGCGCCCGGTGCGGCCCCGCGCTCCGGTTTCCTTGCTTGACACCCTTTCCGGGGGGCCAATAAACTTCGCGGTCCCGCACAGACGGGAGGATGATTGCTGGGCCCAAGGACGGCAACTCCTGAAGAAGTACCTACTAGATGCGCGGGCCTGCTGATGAGGCTCGCAAATCCCAACAGCAATCTGAACAGCAACGTGAGCAGCAGGTCGATATGGCCACAGTGAATCAATTGGTCCGCAAGCCGCGCAGCGCGCCGACCTACAAGAGCAAGGTCCCGGCGCTGAATGGCAGCCCGCAGAAGCGGGGGGTTTGCACGCGCGTCTATACCACCACGCCGAAGAAGCCTAACTCCGCGCTCCGGAAGGTGGCTCGCGTGCGACTGACCAACGGGTTCGAGGTCACCAGCTACATCGGCGGCGAAGGCCACAATCTGCAGGAGCACTCGGTTGTCATGATCCGCGGCGGTCGCGTCAAGGACCTGCCGGGCGTGCGCTACCACACGGTACGCGGCACCCTGGATTGCGCCGGCGTGTCCGAGCGGCGCCAGGGCCGTTCCAAGTACGGCGCGAAGCGCCCCAAGAGTTAAAGAAGAGCTAAGGCGGAGTTCACAAAATGTCCAGACGTACATCGGCGCCAAAGCGGGTCATCCTTCCCGATCCCAAGCACAACAGCGACCTGCTCGCCAAGTTCACCAACATGATCATGCGTTCGGGCAAGAAGTCCGTGGCCGAGGGGATCATTTACGGCGCCCTCGAGCGGATCGTCGAGCGCAGTGGCCAGGACGAAGGCAAGGCCGTCGAGCTCTTCGGCCGCGCCCTCGAGAACGTCAAGCCGATGGTCGAAGTGAAGTCCCGGCGCGTCGGCGGCGCGACCTATCAGGTACCCGTCGAAGTCCGTCCCCTGCGGCGTCAGACGCTGGCCATGCGCTGGGTCATCGAAGCGGCACGTGGCCGCACCGAGAAGTCCATGGCCCACCGGCTGGCCCACGAGATCATGGATGCGGTGGACAATCGGGGAGCTGCAGTCAAGAAGCGCGAAGACACCCATCGCATGGCGGAAGCCAACCGCGCGTTTTCGCACTACCGCTGGTAGTGCCGGCTTCCTGATGATCAGTCCTGACTGATGTCTGATTGTCAGAGAAGTACCGTGCCGCGTACGACTCCCATCGAGCATTACCGGAACATAGGTATTTCGGCGCACATCGACGCCGGCAAGACCACGACCACTGAGCGGGTACTGTTCTACACCGGAGTCTCCCACACGATGGGCGAGGTCCATGACGGCGCGGCCATCATGGACTGGATGGAGCAGGAGCAGGAGCGGGGCATCACGATAACCTCGGCCGCCACCACCTGCTTCTGGTCCGGCATGGACAAGCAGTTTCCCGAGCATCGCATCAACATCATTGATACGCCGGGGCACGTGGACTTCACCATTGAGGTCGAACGTTGTCTCCGCGTGCTCGACGGCGGCGTCAGCCTGTTCTGCGCGGTGCGTGGCGTCGAGCCCCAGTCCGAGACAGTCTGGCGGCAGGCCGACAGGTATGGCGTCCCGCGTATCGCCTTCGTCAACAAGATGGACCGGCCGGGCGCCGACTTCTTCCGCGTCGTCAGGCAGCTCCAGGACCGTTTTGGCGCCAACCCGGTCCCCATCCAGATTCCGATCGGTGCCGAGGACCGCTTCCGTGGCGTCGTCGATCTCGTGCGGATGCAGGCCATCTACTGGGACGAGGCCACCCAGGGCATGCGGTTCGAACTGCACGATATTCCGGCTGAACTCCTGGCGCCGGCGCGGGAATACCGCGAGCGGATGGTCGCGCAGGCGGCCGAAGCCAGCGACGAACTCCTCGCCATGTACCTGGAGACGGGCGACCTGCCCATTCCGGCCATCCGGAAGGGCCTCCGCATCCGCACACTCAAGGGGGAGGTCGTCCTGGTCACGTGCGGCTCCGCCTTCCGGAACAAGGGCGTGCAGGCCGTCCTCGATGCCGTCATCGAATACCTGCCGTCCCCGGCGGACAAGCCCCCGGTCGTTGGCATCCTGGAGAGCAACCGGCCCGGCCAGCGCCTTGCCAGCGACGACGAGCCGTTCGCTGCCCTGGCCTTCAAGATCGCGGCGGATCCGATTGCGGGCAACCTGACGTTCTTCCGTGTGTACTCGGGGGTGCTGAATTCCGGCGACACGGTCTTCAATCCCGTGAAGGCGCGTCGCGAACGCATCGGTCGCCTACTTCAGATGCATGCCAACGAGCGCGAGGAAATCAGTGAGGTTCGCGCAGGCGACATCGCCGCCGCTGTCGGCCTCGATGCTGTCACCACCGGTGACACCCTGACCGACGAGCGACACACAATCACGCTGGAGAAGATCGTATTTCCCGAGCCCGTCATCTTCGTGGTCCTTGAGCCCCGCACCGGGGCCGACCAGGAGCGGCTGGGCCCGGCACTCCGGAAGCTTGCGGAGGAAGATCCGACGCTCCGCGTCGGCACCGACACGGAATCCGGCCAGGTCCTGCTCTCCGGCATGGGTGAACTGCACCTGGAAGTCATCGCTGACCGGCTGCGGCGCGAGTTCAACGTCGACCTCACTGCCGGACGTCCACAGGTGGCCTATCGCGAGACGATCCGCAAGGCCGTCGAGCAGGAAGGCCGGTTCGTCCGGCAGTCCGGCGGGCGGGGACAGTACGGGCATGTGCTCCTGCGCCTGGCGCCGCTGCCGGCGGGAAGCGGATTCCGGTTCGAGAATGCCGCCGACGGCAGCGCCATTCCAGCGGCGCTAGTGCCCGCCATCGAAGAGGCCATCCGTGAGCAGATGGCCAGCGGCGTGGGCGCCGGCTTTCCGTTGGTCGACATCCAGGTGACGGTGGTGGACGGTTCCCATCACGAGACCGATTCCAGCGACGCCTCCTTCAGGATCGCCAGTGCGATGGCCTTCCGCGAAGGTTGTGCCCGGGCCGGTTCCGTCCTTCTTGAGCCCGTGATGAAGGTCGAGGTGGTCACGCCCGAGCAGTTCATGGGGGATATCAATGGCGACCTGAGTCGTCGCCGGGGAACGGTCCGCGGCGTTGACGAATCGGCGGCGGGCAAGATCATTCGAGCTGACGTGCCGCTGGCCGACATGTTCGGCTATGCGACCAGCCTGCGATCCCTGAGCCAGGGCCGGGCAACCCATACCATGGAATTCGCCCGGTACTCCGAGGTTCCGCCGAACATACGGCTGGCAAACGGCCGAAAGCACTGAGCACAATCCAACCGAAAGCCCAACAAGAGAGAGTCTGGTCATGTCAAAAGCCAAATTTGAGCGCAAGAAGCCGCACGTGAACGTGGGGACGATCGGTCACGTGGACCATGGTAAGACGACGCTGACGGCGGCGCTGACCAAGGTGATGGCGGCGAAGTTTGGCGGCGAGGTGTCGGCGTACGACCAGATTGACAAGGCGCCGGAAGAGAAGGCGCGTGGCATCACGATCGCGACGGCGCACGTGGAGTACGAGAGCGAGGCGCGGCACTACGCGCACGTGGACTGCCCGGGGCACGCGGACTACGTGAAGAACATGATCACGGGCGCGGCGCAGATGGACGGTGCGATCCTGGTGGTGTCGGCGGCCGATGGCCCGATGCCGCAGACGCGGGAGCACATTCTGCTGGCGCGTCAGGTGGGCGTGCCGTACATCGTGGTGTACCTGAATAAGGCGGACATGGTGGACGACGCGGAGCTTCTGGAGTTGGTGGAGCTGGAAGTCCGCGAGCTGCTGACGACCTACGAGTTCCCGGGTGACAAGACGCCGATCGTGATCGGCTCGGCGCTGAAGGCCTGGGAAGGCGATGCCAGCGACATGGGGACGAAGAGCGTCGAGAAGCTGGTGGCGGCGATGGACGCGTACATCCCGGTGCCGGAGCGGGCGGTTGACGGCGCGTTCCTGATGCCGATCGAGGACGTGTTCTCGATCTCGGGCCGCGGCACGGTGGTGACGGGCCGCATCGAGCGGGGCCGGATCAAGGTGGGCGAGGAAGTGGAGATCGTCGGCATCAAGGACACGACGAAGACGATCTGCACGGGCGTGGAGATGTTCCGCAAGCTGCTGGACGACGGCCAGGCGGGTGACAACGTGGGCGTGCTCCTGCGCGGCACGAAGCGCGAGGAAGTGGAGCGCGGCCAGGTGCTGGCGAAGCCGGGTTCGATCAACCCGCACACGACCTTCGAGGCGGAGATTTACGTGCTGACCAAGGAGGAGGGCGGTCGCCACACGCCGTTCTTCAAGGGTTACCGGCCGCAGTTCTACTTCCGGACCACGGACGTGACGGGGGCCTGCGAGCTGCCGGAGGGCGTGGAGATGGTGATGCCGGGCGACAACATCAAGATGACGGTGACGCTGATCAACCCGATCGCCATGGAAGAGGGCCTGCGCTTTGCCATCCGCGAGGGCGGCAAGACCGTCGGCGCCGGCGTCGTGGCCAAGATCATCAAGTAGGACGGTAGGAGCGGCTTCAGCCGCGATACCAAAATTCTCAAGTAATTTAAGGACATACCAATGGCCAAGAGTCAGAACATCCGCATCCGCCTGAAGGCTTTCGATCACCGCCTGATAGACAACTCGGCGAAGGAGATCGTGGATACCGCCAAGCGCACCGGCGCCCAGGTCCGGGGCCCGGTCCCGCTGCCGAGCAAGACGGAGCGCTTTACCGTCCTGACCTCCCCCCACGTGGACAAGGACGCCCGGGACCAGTACGAGATCCGTACCCATAAGCGCTTGATGGATATCGTGGAACCGACCGACAAGACCGTGGACGCCCTGATGAAGCTGGAACTGCCGGCCGGCGTGGACGTCCAGATCAAGCTCAATTAGGCAAATTGAACTCGGCTGCAAGGCTGTTATACTAACCGGCTCCGCATAGTGTCCTGCACGCCCCTTGCAATGCATATTGCACCGCATTGGGCGCCTTAAATGGCCTGGGGCAACGACGCAGAGCAAGACGCAAAGCGCAAAAGAAAGCGAACCCGCCGTAGGGCCTGCCGGCCGATTTGACGTCCCGGCCAGCCGGACGGCCCTTCGAAAGAGCTTCGAAGGAAAAAAGGGGTTCGGGGGTCTCCGACGGAATCAGGCTTCCCCAGTGTCTGGGGCTGGCCGTGTCCGCGCAGGATTCATAGGCAGCAGCAGGTGCGCAAGAGGGTTGCGCGGCTTGCGGCAAGCAGGAATACCGACCAGGAAGCAGGCATGGCGATCGGGCTAGTAGGACGAAAGCGCGGCATGACGCGGGTCTTCACGGAAGACGGCGCATCGGTGCCCGTAACGGTCATTGAGGCGTTCCCGAACCGGGTCACCCGGGTGAAGAGCGCGGATTCGGACGGCTATTCCGCGGTGCAGGTCACTACGGGCAGCGTCAAGGCCTCCCGCATCAACAAGCCCCTGGCCGGGCAGTACGCCAAGGTTGGCGCCGAGCCGGGCGAGGGTCTCTGGGAGTTCCGCGTGAACGCCGAGGAGGCGGTTGCCCATCCGGCCGGCTCCGAGATCACGGTCGAGGCTTTTACGGCCGGCCAGTTGGTGGATGTCCGCGGTACGACGATCGGCAAGGGCTACGCCGGCACCATCAAGCGCCACAACTTCCAGAGCCAGGACGCCACCCACGGTAACTCGGTGTCCCACAGGGCTCCGGGCTCGATTGGTCAGCGCCAGACTCCGGGACGCGTGTTCAAGGGTAAGCGGATGTCCGGCCACATGGGGAATGTCGTGCGCAGCATCGCGAACCTGCCGGTCGTGCGGGTCGACAAGGAGCGCAACCTGCTGCTGGTCCAGGGCGCCGTGCCCGGCCACGCTGGTTCCCATGTCGTCATCAAGCCTGCGGCGAAGGTTCGCAGAAAGAGGAAGGGCTGAGGCTCCCATGAAGCTTGCAATCCAGGGTGGCGGTAGCCTCGAGGTGTCCGATGACGCCTTCGGCGCCAAGTTCAACGAGGCCCTGATTCACCAGGTCGTCACTGCCTATATGGCGGGTGGTCGCGCCGGTACCAAGGCCCAGAAGACGCGCGCAGAAGTGCGCGGCGGCGGTCGCAAGCCGTTCAAGCAGAAGGGCAGCGGCCGTGCGCGTGCCGGCACGACCCGCGGCCCCATCTGGGTCGGCGGTGGCCGCGCCTTTGCAGCCCGGCCCCGGGATTACGCCCAGAAGGTCAATCGCAAGATGTACCAGGCGGCGATGCGGTCGGTCTTCTCCGAACTCGTTCGCCAGGATCGCCTGGTTGTCGTGGATGCCATCGAGATGGCGAAGCCCAAGACGAAGGATCTGGTGAAGTACCTGCAGGGCTTCAATCTCGACCAGGTGCTGATCCTGGTTGAGGAGGGGCAGGACAACCTGCGCCTGTCCGCGCGCAACCTGCCTTCCGTGGAAGTCCTCGACGTGCGGGAGCTGAATCCCGTGTCCCTCGTCCGCTTCGGCAAGGTTCTCGCCACGTCGGGCGCCCTGAAGGCTGTGGCGGAGCGTCTGTCATGAATGCGAAAGCAGCTGCCACCAAGTCCGCGACCGCCAAGCCTGCCAAGGCCAGCAAGTCTGCCAAGGCCAGCAAGTCTGCCAAGAAGGCACCCGCCAAAGTGAAGGGCGCCGTGACCGCCAAGTCAGGCGCTGGCGCGTCCGTGGCCGCCAGGCTGAGCAACGAGAAGCTGATGTCAGTGCTCGTCGGGCCGCATCTCTCGGAAAAGAGCAGCCGGCTTGCGGAAGAGCTGAAGCAGTTTGTGTTCAAGGTGCGCCGCGATGCCGACAAGTCGGAGGTCAAGCGCGCCGTCGAGCTGATGTTCGACGTGCAGGTCACGGCCGTTCAGGTCGTCAACTGCATGGGCAAGGCCAAGCGCTTTGGCCGCAGTCCGGGTCATCGCCAGGACTGGAAGAAGGCCTACGTGACCCTGGCTGAGGGCCAGGACATCAATTTCCTTGGCGCCGAATAGTCCGCCGGATAATCCCCGAGATCACTCATGGCACTTCAGCAAACCAGACCGACTTCACCGGGCAGGCGCTTCGTCGTCAAAGTCACGACCCCGAACCTGCACAAGGGCGAGCCGCACTCACCCCTGGTCACACGCCTCGAGCGCAGCATTGGCCACAACAACTATGGCCGGGTAACCACACGCCACAAGGGTGGTGGTCACAAGCGCCTGTACCGGATCATCGACTTCCGCCGCGACAAGGACAGCATTGCTGCCAAGGTCGAGCGCATCGAATACGATCCGAACCGCAGCGCCCATCTCGCACTGCTGCTCTACGCGGACGGCGAGCGCCGCTACATCATTGCCCCCAAGGGGCTGGTGGCTGGCGACTCGGTGGTTTCAGGGCGCGACGCCCCAATCAAGAACGGCAACTCGCTGCCCCTGCGGAATATTCCGGTGGGTACGCTGGTCCATGCGGTCGAGCTCAAGCCCGGCAAGGGGGCCCAGATTGCCCGTGCTGCCGGCAGCAGCGTGCAGATCGTTGCGCGCGACGGCACGTATGCCACCGTTCGCCTGCGCTCCGGTGAGATGCGCAAGGTGCACGTCGAGTGCCGTGCAACGGTCGGCGAAGTCGGTCGCGAGGAGCACAACCTCCGGAAGTTCGGCAAGGCGGGCGCCAAGCGCTGGCGGGGCATCCGTCCGACGGTCCGCGGCGTCGCCATGAACCCCGTTGACCACCCCCATGGCGGTGGCGAGGGTAAGACCTCCGGCGGCCGTCACCCGGTTACGCCATGGGGCGTAAAGACGAAGGGCTACAAGACCCGCCGCAACAAGCGCACGGCGAGCATGATCGTGCGCCGGCGCGACAAGAAGTAACCGACCAAGGAATCTGAAACGTGGCGCGTTCAATCAAAAAGGGACCGTTCGTCGACCTGCACCTGGCCAACAAGGTCAGGCAGGCGGTGGGCACCAACAATCGCCGGCCCATAAAGACGTGGTCGCGGCGCTCGATGATCCTTCCCGAGATGGTTGGGCTCACCATCGCGATCCACAACGGTCGCGACCACATCCCGGTGCTCATCACCGAGAACATGGTCGGGCACAAGCTCGGCGAGTTCGCTGTCACCCGGACCTTTAAGGGCCATTCGGGCGACAAGAAGACCAAGACCGCCGAGTCGGCGGCGGGATAAGGATCTGACGATGCAGGTTTCCGCCACACTGAAGTACGCACGGATCTCGTCGCAGAAGTGCCGGCTCGTTGCCGACGCCATCCGCGGCAAGTCGGTCGCGAACGCCAAGCAGATTCTCGACCTGATGCCCAAGAAGGGCGCCGGGTTGCTCAAGAAGGTGCTCGATTCGGCCATAGCCAATGCCGAGCACAACAACGCCGCCGACATCGACGAGCTCAAGGTGGCCACCGTCTTCGTCAACGAGGCGCCGCGCCTGCGCCGGTTCAAGGCCTCAGCCAAGGGTCGCGCGTCGCCCCGGCAGAAGCGCAGCAGCCACATCACCATTCAGGTTTCGGACGAGTAACCATGGGTCAGAAGGTCAATCCGATCGGTATCCGGCTCGGCATCACCAGGGACTGGGCGTCCAAGTGGTATGCCGACTCCCGCACGTTCCCGAGATACATCGATGCGGACTTCCGCGTCCGTGAGTTCCTCAAGAAAAAGCTCAAGGAAGCCTCCGTCGGCAAGATCCAGATCGAGCGTCCGGCGCGCAAGGCCCACATCACGATCCACACGGCGCGGCCGGGTGTCGTCATCGGGAAGAAGGGCGAGGACATCGAGAGCCTGCGCAGCCAGGTCGCCAAGCTGCTGAAGATGAGCCTCAACGACGTGCGCATCAATATTGCCGAGATCCGCAAGCCGGAGCTCGATGCGCAGCTGGTGGCCGACGGCATCGCCCAGCAGCTGGAGCGCCGCGTGATGTTCCGCCGCGCGATGAAGCGGTCCGTCACTAACACCATGCGGCTCGGCGCGCAGGGGATCAAGGTCCAGGTTGCCGGCCGCCTGAATGGCGGCGAGATCGCGCGGACAGAGTGGTACCGCGAGGGCCGCGTGCCCCTGCATACCTTCCGCGCCGACATGGACTATGCCCTTTCCGAAGCCCAGACCACCTACGGCGTCATCGGCGTGAAGGTCTGGATCTTCCGGGGCGAGGTTTTCGATCAGCAGGAGGCGCCGGCGGAAGAAGTTGCGACGCCGGCCGCCCGCTAAGGAATCGCTCCCATGATGCAACCCAAGCGAACGAAGTTCCGCAAGCAGTTCAAGGGCCGGAACCGCGGCCTCGCTCAGCGCGGCAACACCGTGGCTTTCGGCGAGTACGGACTGAAGGCGACGGACCGCTGCCGCCTGACGGCCCGGCAGATCGAGGCTGCCCGTCGCGCCATGACCCGCTATGTGAAGCGCGGCGGCAAGGTCTGGATCCGGATCTTCCCCGACAAGCCGGTCACGGCCAAGCCGCTCGAAGTCCGGCAGGGCAGTGGCAAGGGCAACGTCGAGTTCTATGTGGCGCTCGTTCAGCCCGGCACCGTCCTCTACGAGATGGAGGGCGTCACCGAGGCGATTGCCCGTGAGGCGTTCCGCCTGGCAGCTTCCAAGTTGCCCGTCGGTACGACCTTCGTGAGCCGTCACGCTATTTAATCCAGGTAACAGGCCGATGAAAATTAACGACCTGCGAAAGAAGTCCGAGTCCGAGCTGGCTGAAGAGCTCCTCGGCCTCCGCAAGGAACAGTTCAATCTCCGGATGCAGCGTGCCACGGGCCAGCTGAGCCGTCCGGACCAGTTCGACAAGGTTCGCAAGAACATTGCACGGATCAAGACGCTGCTCAGCGAGCAGGCCCGGCAGAAGAAGACGGAAGGCGCAGCATGAGCCCGACAACGACCAGCACCGGCCAAAAGGCCGTGAAGAGCGCCGGCAAGAGCAAGGCCGCCAGCAAGGCGAAGCAAGCGGCGGGCGCATCCGTCGCGGCTCCGGCCAATGAGGGCGCGCCAGCGGTCCGGACGCTGACCGGTACCGTGGTCAGCAACAAGATGCAGAAGACCATCGCGGTGGTCGTCGAGCGGCTGGTGAAGCACCCGCAGTACGGCAAGTATGTTCGGCGCACGACCAAGCTCCTGGCCCATGACGAGGGCAATACGTCCAGGGCCGGCGACCTGGTGACCATCACCGAGTGCCGGCCGTATTCGAAGCGCAAGGCATGGCGTCTGGTCGAGGTCCTTCGTCGTGCGGAGGAATCGGGCAAGGCTGCTGTTTAACGCCGCCATAACCGGGAAACGAACATGATTCAGATGCAGACGTACCTTGCGGCCGCCGACAACAGCGGTGCCCGGCAGTTGATGTGCATCAAGGTGCTCGGCGGCACCCGGCGGCGCTATGCGTCGGTCGGTGACGTCATCAAGGTCAGCATCAAGGACGCCATACCCCGTGGCAAGGTCAAGAAGGGCGAGGTCTACAACGCCGTTGTCGTGCGCACCCGCAAGGGTGTCCGCCGTCCCGACGGCTCCGTGATTCGCTTCGATGGCAATGCGGCGGTACTCCTCAACAACAAGCTGGAGCCCATCGGCACCCGCATCTTCGGGCCAGTGACCCGGGAGCTGCGCAACGAGAATTTCATGAAGATCATTTCCCTGGCGCCCGAAGTCCTTTGAGTGAGCTGAGATGAAGCGCATTAGAAAAAACGACCAGGTCATTGTCATTGCGGGCCGGGACAAAGGCCGCAAGGGCGCGGTTACCCGCGTCGATGGTGAGCGTGTCTGGGTTGAGAACGTCAATGTCGTGAAGCGCCACCAGAAGCCCAACCCGGCGAAGGGGCTGCAGGGGGGCATCATCGAGAAGGAAATGTCTCTCCACATTTCGAACGTCGCGCTGCTGAATGCGGCCACCGACAAGGCGGACCGGGTCGGCTTCCGGACGCTAGAGGATGGCCGCAAGGTCCGCTATTTCAAGTCGAACAACGAGGTCGTGGATGCCTGAGCGGCATCGCGAACAAGCTATGGCACGGTTGCAGGAATATTACGCAAGCACGGTCGTTCCGAAGCTCAAGCAGCAGCTTGGCATCGACAACGTCATGGAGCTGCCCCGGATCACGAAGATCACGCTCAATATGGGCGTGGGTGAGACGATCACGGACAAGAAGGTCATTGAGAAGGCCGTTGCGGACATGACGCGCATCGCCGGCCAGAAGCCGCAGATCACGCTGGCCCGCAAGTCCATCGCCACCTTCAAGGTGCGGGAAGGCTATCCCGTGGGATGCAAGGTCACGTTGCGCCGCCAGCGCATGTGGGAGTTCCTCGATCGCCTGATCAGCATCGCGGTGCCCCGTATCCGCGACTTCCGCGGGCTCAATGGCCGGTCCTTCGATGGCCGCGGCAACTACAGCATGGGCGTGCAGGAGCAGATCATCTTCCCGGAAATCGACTACGACCAGATCGATACGATCCGGGGGATGGACATCACCATCACGACGACCGCCGGGGACGACGCCCGGGGCCGCGCGCTGCTGGATGCCTTCAATTTCCCCTTCCGCAAGTAGTTCTAACTGGAACGCCGACAAGGAACGCCTCAGGGCACACGTTATGGCCAAGAAATCGATGGTTCTCCGGGATGCGAAGCGCGCCAGGCTGGTGCAGAAGTACGCCAAGAAGCGTGCAGCGCTGAAGGCGATCATTGCCAACCCGAAGGCGCGTCCCGACGACAAGCAGAGTGCCGTTGACAAGCTGCAGTCCCTGCCCCGTGATTCGAGCCCAAGCCGCGTGCGCAGCCGCTGCTCGATTACCGGACGGTCCCGCGGCTACTACCAGAAATTTGGACTTTCCCGGACGAAGCTGCGCGAGCTCACCCTCGCCGGCAACATTCCCGGCATGCGCAAGGCCAGCTGGTAGCGGCGGGCCCGGATTGGCGCTACTCCAGAGTCCGGCTACAGAACAAGCGACACGACTTAACCAGGCTGAGTAAACGAACATGAGTCTTTCGGACCCTATTGCCGACATGCTGACCCGGATCAGAAACGCCCAGAAGGTGGCTCTGCCGAGCGTGACGATGCCGTCGTCCACGCAGAAGGAGGCCATCGCCAAGGTCCTGCAGGACGAAGGCTACATCGCTGGTTTCCAGGTGACTGACACCGGTAACAACAAGCGCGAGCTGTCCATCGAGCTCAAGTACTTTGAGGGCCGCCCCGTGATCGACGAGATCCGGCGTGTCAGCCGGTCCGGCCTCCGCATCTACCGGGGCAAGGACTCGCTGCCGAAGATTCAGGGCGGCCTTGGCATTGCCATCGTGTCGACGCCGGCCGGCGTCATGAGCGATCGCGACGCCCGGGCCGGTGGCCACGGCGGCGAAGTGCTCTGCATTGTTTCCTGACGAATTGACGTCCGAATTGGCGTAGGGATTATCCATGTCCAGAGTTGCAAAAATGCCCGTGCCGCTGCCGAAGGGGGTCGAACTGACCCAGGCCGGCGGCAAGGTGCGCGTGAAAGGCCCAAAGGGCGAGCTCAGCCACACGCTGAACCCTCAGGTGGAGATCAACGTGGCCGATGGCGCCGCGAACATCACCAGCCGCACAGAGGCCCAGGGCGACCGCGCCATCGCTGGCACGACCCGTGCGCTTCTCGCCAACATGGTCAACGGAGTCTCGAAGGGCTTCGAACGCAAGCTCGAGCTGGTGGGTGTCGGCTATCGCGCCCAGGCGCAGGGCAAGAAGCTGAATCTGACCCTGGGATTCTCCCACCCGGTGGCGTTTGCCGTGCCGGACGGAATCACCATCGACACGCCCAGCCAGACGGAAATCGTCATCAAGGGGGCCGACAAGCACAAGGTCGGCCAGGTTGCTGCGGATATACGCCGTTACCGGCCGCCGGAGCCCTACAAGGGCAAGGGCGTGCGGTACGCGGGTGAGAAGGTCGTACTGAAGGAGGCGAAGAAGAAGTAGGCGATTGCGCCCGATCCGGCATGCGGCGATCTCGCCCGCAACGGATCCAGGCAATCGTGGCTTCGAGTCGCTATGAACAAGAAAGACAGCAGACTGCGGCGTGCCCGGCGTTCCCGGGCCAAGATCCGCGAGTTGGGCGTGGCGCGGCTGACGATTCACCGCACCCCGCGGCACATCTATGCGCAGGTCATCGGTCCCGATGGGGGCACTGTGATGGCCGCCGCTTCCACCTTGCAGAAGGAAGTGCGCGACGCCCTGGACGGCACCGGCAATATTGCCGCCGCTGCCATGGTGGGCCGGACGATTGCAGAGAAGGCGAAGGCGGCCGGTGTCACGCGCGTTGCGTTTGACCGGTCCGGGTTCCAGTACCACGGGCGCGTCAAGGCATTGGCCGAGGCAGCCCGCGAAAACGGCTTGGAGTTCTGACAGTGGCGCGAAGACAGGAAGGCATGGCTCCGGAACGCTCAGGCGAGGGTGACGACTATCTCGAGAAGCTCGTCGCCGTGAATCGCGTGGCGAAGGTCGTCAAGGGCGGCCGGCAGTTCGGCTTCACGGCGCTGACCGTCGTCGGCGATGGCAAGGGCAAGGTCGGTTTTGGCTACGGCAAGGCGAGGGAAGTGCCCGCCGCCATCCAGAAGTCGATGCAGGCAGCGCGCAAGAACCTGAAGGCAGTGCCCTTGAAGAAGGACACGCTGTATTACCCCCAGTCGGGCAGCCACGGCGCCACGCGCGTGTACATGCAGCCTGCCTCGGACGGTACGGGCATCATCGCGGGTGGTGCCATGCGCGCCGTGTTCGAGTGCGCCGGCGTGCGAAACGTGCTGGCCAAGAGCTACGGCTCGCGGAATCCGATCAACGTGGTTCGCGCCACGATGAACGCTCTGCAGGACATGCGCTCGCCGGAGGCCATCGCTGCGAAGCGGGGCAAGGCGCTGGCGGATCTGGTGGGCTGAAGTCATGGCAACCGCAAAGAAGACAGCGTCCGTCGGCAAGGTCAGGCTGACCCTGGTGAAGAGCAAGTTTGGCCGGCTCGAGAGCCACAAGGCCTGCGTCTCCGGCCTCGGCCTGCGCCGGATGCATCATTCGGTGGTGGTCGCTGACACGCCGGAGAACCGGGGCATGATCAATCGCATCGCCTACATGCTGCGCGTCGAGTCGGCCTAATCGAGCCGACCAGAACGAATCGATCAGAGGTTAAAGGGTCAATGAAACTCAATACGTTGAAGCCCGGGTCCCGCAAGCCGCGCAAGCGCGTCGGACGCGGCAGTTCCGCCGGCCAGGGCAAGACCTGCGGTCGCGGCCACAAGGGCCAGTCGGCCCGCGCGGGCGGCTACCACAAGGTGGGCTTCGAGGGCGGCCAGATGCCCATCCAGCGGCGCCTGCCGAAGATCGGTTTTGTCTCGCACCTGCACGCGGCCACCGCCGAGGTCCGGTTGCACGAGTTGATCCTGGTCAAGGGCGGCGTGGTTGACCTGGACGCGCTCAAGGCCGCCAAGATCGTCGGCAAGGATGTGGAAACGGCCAAGGTCATCGCGTCCGGCAAGATCGACAAGGCCGTGAAGCTCAAGGGCATCAAGGTTACTCCGGGCGCCCGCAAGGCCATCGAGGCGGCCGGCGGCAGCATCGAAGAATAGAAGGCACAGGAATCAGTATCGTGGCGAAGGGTGGCGTGGCAAATCCGGCGGCAGCACTTGGCGAGGCGACGCGCTTCGCTGATCTCCGCTCGCGCCTGCTCTTCCTGATCGGCGCGCTGGTCGTCTATCGCGTGGGTACGTTCATCCCCGTTCCCGGCATCGATCCGCAGGCTCTGGCCCAGTTCTTCCAGGAGCAGTCAGGCACGATCCTGGCGATGTTCAACATGTTTTCCGGCGGCGCGCTGGAGCGGCTTAGCATCTTCGCCCTGGGCGTAATGCCGTACATCTCCGCATCCATCATCGTGCAGATGGCCGGCATCGTGATTCCGCAGATGAACCAGCTGCGTAAGGAAGGCGAGTCCGGTCGCCGTAAGCTAACCCAGTACACCCGCTACGGCACCGTGGGCCTTGCCCTCGTGCAGTCCCTCGGCGCATCCATCGCTCTGCAGAACCAGGGACTGGTGATCAATCCGGGATTCAGCTTCATTTTTACGGCCGTGGTGACGCTGATCACTGGCACCATCTTCCTGATGTGGCTGGGCGAACAGATCACCGAGCGTGGCATCGGAAACGGCATCTCGATGATCATCCTTTCCAGCATCATTTCCGGCCTGCCGTCCGCCATCGGCGGCACCCTGGAGCTGGTCAACACCGGGGAGATGAATCCCGCGATCGCCCTGATCCTCATCCTGCTGATCGTCGCCGTCACGGCCTTCGTGGTCTTCATGGAGCGAGGCCAGCGCCGCATCGCAGTCAACTATGCCCGCCGGCAGCAGGGCCGCCGCGTCTATGCCGGCCAGTCCAGCCACCTGCCCTTCAAGATCAACATGTCCGGCGTCATCCCGCCGATCTTCGCCTCCAGCATCATCCTGTTTCCCGCGACGATCGCCAGCTGGTTCGGCACCAACGAAGGCTTTGGCTGGTTGCAGGACATCTCGGCCCAGCTGTCGCCGGGGCAACCCATCTACATCCTGCTGTACGCCAGCTTGATCATGTTCTTCTGCTTCTTCTACACGGCCCTCGTTTTCAATTCCCGCGAGACGTCCGACAACCTGAAGAAGAGCGGCGCCTTCATTCCAGGCATCCGGCCGGGCCAGCAGACCGCCGATTACATCGACAAGGTGCTCACACGCCTGACGTTCTGGGGCGGCATATACATCACTGCGGTGTGCCTGCTGCCCGAGTTCATGATCCTCTACTGGCGCGTACCCTTTTACTTCGGCGGCACCTCGCTGCTGATCATCGTGGTCGTCACCATGGACTTCATGGCGCAGCTACAGGCGCACATGATGTCGCATCAATACGAGAGCCTGCTGAAGAAGGCCAACTTCGGCGGCGTAGGTCGGGCGGGTCAGCTCCGCTAGGGGTTGACGAACGGAGTCGTTATGAAGGTCAGGGCATCAGTCAAGAAGATCTGCAGGAACTGCAAGGTCGTTCGTCGCAAGCGCGTAGTGCGGGTGATCTGCAGTGATCCCCGGCACAAGCAGAGGCAGGGTTAAGCATGGCACGTATCGCTGGCATCAATATTCCGCCGAACAAGCACGTCGGCATCGCCCTGACCCACATCTTTGGTGTGGGCCGTAACCGGGCGCTGCGCGTCTGCGAGGCGGCGGGCATACAGCCGAATGTGAAGGTCAAGGACCTGAGCGAGCCGGAAGTGGAGAGGATCCGCACGGAGATCGGCCGCTTCCCCGTCGAGGGCGACCTGCGCCGGGAAGTGTCCATGAGCATCAAGCGGCTGATGGACCTCGGCTGCTACCGGGGAATCCGCCACCGCAAGGGGCTCCCGATGCGTGGTCAGCGTACCCGCACCAACGCACGCACCCGGAAGGGCCCGCGGCGGGCCATCCGGCGCTAACAACTGAAGTAGAGAGAGACAGATGGCACAGGAACCAGAAGCACCCGCAGGTACCGCAGCACCGGCAGCTGCCGGCGCCGCCACCGCGGCAGCCAAGGGCGCCCGAAAGAAGTCGAAGCGTCTCGTGGTGGACGGTATTGCTCACATCCACTCGACCTTCAACAACACGATCGTGACGATCACGGATCGCCAGGGCAACACTCTCAGCTGGGCCACGGCCGGCAGCTGCGGGTTCAAGGGTTCGCGCAAGAGCACGCCCTTCGCCGCCCAGGTCGCGGCCGAGCGCGCGGGCCAGGCGGCCCTCGAGTACGGCCTCAAGGCCCTCGAGGTCTTCGTCAGCGGCCCCGGCCCGGGCCGTGAGTCCGCCGTCCGCTCTCTGAACGGCTGCGGCTATCGCATCAGCAACATCGAAGACATCACCCCGATCCCCCACAACGGGTGTCGCCCGCCAAAGAAGCGGCGCGTTTAAGGACGATCCAGCATGGCCAGATATCGCGGACCTACTTGCAAGCTTGCCCGACGGGAAGGCACCGACCTGTTCCTGAAGAGCGGCATCAAGCCCCTTGAGACCAAGTGCAAGCTGGAGACCCCGCCGGGGACCAAGCAGGCTGCCCGCAAGGGCCGCCTCTCGGACTACGGCGTGCAGCTGCGCGAGAAGCAGAAGCTGCGGCGCATGTACGGGGTGCTCGAGCGCCAGTTCCGGAACACGTACCACAAGGCTGCCAAGATGAAGGGTTCGACGGGCGAGAACCTGTTGAAGCTCCTCGAGGGTCGCCTGGATAACGTGGTGTACCGCATGGGTTTTGCCTCTACCCGGGCCGAGGCTCGCCAGCTGGTCAGTCACTGCGCGATCAAGGTGAATGGCGGCCTGGTGAACATCCCGTCCTACCAGGTAGCTGCCGGCGACAAGATCGAAGTCACCGACAAGGCGAAAGCCCAGCCTCGCATCAAGACAGCGGTGGCAATGGCGAGCCAGGTCGGCTTCCCCGAGTGGGTGGAAGTGGATGACCAGGCGCTGGTCGGCACGTTGAAGAACCTGCCGGCCCGCGATGACATCCTGCCCGACGTGAACGAGAACCTCGTCATCGAGCTCTATTCCAAGTAATTGCCCTGAGTGCTGCCCGGGCGACCGGGCATCGTTCTGAGCAAGTCTTTATTGACGTGATTCAGGTCCAGATAGTTTAGGAGGCCTGTCAGATATGCAGCCATCGATCAGCGAATTCCTCAAGCCACGCAGCGTCCGGGTCCAGGCGGAAACCGGAAATCGCGCGCGTATCGTCATCGAGCCCCTCGAGCGTGGGTTCGGCCACACCCTGGGCAATGCGCTGCGCCGCGTCCTGCTCTCGAGCATGCCGGGTGCCGCCATCGTCGAGGCCGAGATCGAGGGCGTGCTCCACGAGTACACCAGCATCGAGGGCGTGCAGGAAGACGTCGTCGAGATCCTCCTCAACCTCAAGGGGGTGGCCATCCGCATGCACTCGCGGGATCGCGTCGAGCTGACCGTGCATCGCAAGGGCCCCGGCCCGGTCACGGCCGGCGACATCGTCACGGACCACGACGTGGAAGTCGTCAACCCGAAGCACGTCATTGCCAACCTCACGAGCAGTGGCGAGCTGAAGATGATGCTGACGATCGAGCGGGGCCGCGGCTATCGCGCCGCCGTCACCCAGCAGGATCCGGAGGAGCAGAGCACCGGCATTGGCCGCCTGCGCCTTGACGCATCATTCAGCCCGGTCCGCAAGGTTACCTACACGGTGGAATCTGCCCGCGTTGAGCAGCGTACGGACCTGGACAAGCTGGTCCTGGACGTGGAGACCAACGGCACCATCGATCCGGAAGACGCGATCCGTCGCGCCGGCACGATCCTCAAGGACCAGCTGGACGTCTTCCTCGAGCTGCGTGGCCAGGACGAGGCCACCTCGACCACCGCCGAGTCCCAGATCGAACCCATCCTGCTGCGCCCCGTGGACGAGCTGGAGCTCACTGTGCGCTCCGCCAACTGCCTCAAGGCGGAGAACATCAACTACATCGGCGACCTCGTGCAGCGCACGGAAGTCGAGCTGCTCCGTACCCCGAACCTCGGCAAGAAGTCCCTCACCGAGATCAAGGAAGTGCTGGAGAGCCACGGTCTCTCACTGGGAATGCGCATTGAGAACTGGCCGCCCCCGGGCCTGGCCAAGCACGACGACAAGGCCGCCTGATACCAACTGATCGGAACCACGAGCGATGATGCACCGTAAGGCCGGCCGAGCCCTCGGCAGGAAAAGCAGTCACCGGACTGCCATGTACCGCAACATGGCGGCCTCGCTGATTCGTGAAGAGACGATTCGCACGACGGTGCCCAAGGCGAAAGAACTGCGCCGCGTCGTGGAGCCCCTGATCACGCTGGCCAAGGTGGATGGCCTGGCCAACCGTCGCCTTGCGTTCTCCCGGCTGAGGGACCGTCCGGCCGTCGGCAAGCTGTTCAACGACCTGGGCCCGCGCTTCAAGGCCCGCCCGGGCGGCTACCTGCGGATCCTGAAGATGGGCTTCCGGGCCGGCGATGCGGCGCCCATGGCCCTGGTCATGCTCACCGACAAGGCCGGTGCGGTGGCCGAGGCTGCTGCGCCCGCGACCAAGAAGGCTCGGAAGAAGGCCGCTCCCAAGGCCGAAGCCAGCAAGAACCCCCGCGCCAAGAAGGCCAAGGCTGCCGCTGCCTGATCACTGCAGGAGCGGCTTCAGCCGTGACCGGCTACCTGCCTGCCGGTCGCGGCTGAAGCCGCTCCTACGGGCGCTCCGGCGCCGTCTCCCTAACGTCCCGCTTCAGCTTGTCGATCAGGCGCCCGAGATACTCGGGCGACCTGGTCTTGCGCGCGATCAGCACGTAAAGGGCCGGGATCAGGTAGAGGGTAAGGAACACGGAGATCGTCACGCCGAAGAAGACCGTGGCGCCCAGCGTGCGTCGCGACTCGGCCCCTGCACCCATGGCCAGGATCAGCGGTACCGCACCAAACGCTGTGCAGAGGCTCGTCATCACGACAGGCCGTAGCCGGATGGCGGCCGCCGAGACGATGGCCTCCATGAACTCCATGCCCCGGTCCCGCAACTGGTTCGCGAACTCGACGATCAGGATGCCGTTCTTGGCGGCGAGGCCGATCAACATGATCGCGCCGATCTGGCTGTATACGTTTATGGACGACCCAAAGAGCCAGAGACCCACGAGTCCACCCGTAATGGCAAGCGGCACTGTCAGCATGATGATGAACGGGTGCCGGAAGCTCTCGAACTGGGCCGCTAGGACGAGGAATACGATGATCAGGGCAAGTGCGAACGTGAAATAGACGGCGCTGCCGGACTCCCTCAGTTCCCGCGCCTCACCGTCGAAGGCGATGGCCGCATTTGCCGGCAGTTCGGTGGCGATCAACTCCTCCATGTATTTCACCGCCTCGCCCAGCGAGTAGCCGGGTGCCAGGCTCGCTGTAAGCGTAACGGAGCGCAGCTGGTTGAAGCGCTTCAGTTCCTTTGGGCCCGCCACTTCCTCGAGCTGCACCAGGTTGGCCAACGGCACCAGCTGACCCGAGCGCTCTGACCGCACATAGATGTTCGCCAGGTCCGACGGCGTGGCCCGGTCCCGCGCGACGCCCTGAAGCACCACGTTGTACTCCTCGCCGCCTTCGACGAAGGTGGTGACGATCCGGGAGCCCAGCATGGTCTCCAGGGTGCGGCCGATGGACTGCAGGGATACGCCCAGGTCGAACGCCCGGTTGCGGTCGATGTTGATCTTGATCTTGGGCTTCGTCGGGAAGAAATCCGAACGCATGCCGAGGATCTTCGGGTTGTCCGCGGCCACCTTGGCCATGATCTGGTCCTGCCAGGCCGTCAGCTGCTCGTAGGTGGTGCCGCTGAGCACCACCGCCAGGCCCGAGCCGGCCGAGCGGATAGCCAGGCTGGGGGGCAGGAAGACCGTCGGCATGGCGCCAGGCAGCTGGGAAACCTTGGCCCGGATCTCGGCGGACAGCTCCTGGGCCGAGCGCTCGCGGACCGTGCGGGATTCCAGGGGCATGTAGATGAAGGCGGAGTTCACGTCGCCGCCGGCGCCCCACATGCCGGTGCGGGCCACTACGCGCTTCACGTCGCCCGCTTCCACATAGGGCATCACGGCGCTCTCGATCTGCTGGACCTGCCGGTCCATGTAGCCGGGCGACGACCCCTCGGGGGCGCGCACCATCATCAGCATCATGTTGCGGTCCTCGGCGGGTGCGTACTCGCTCGGCAGGATGCTGTACAGGCCGGCGCCCGCCGCCGCCGTGGCGACGAGCAGCCCGACGGCCACCCAGGGCCGCTGCACGAAGCGGGCGAGGGAGGCCCGGTAACGTTCCGTGAGCCGCTTGAAGAAGGCATCCAGGCGTGTGGCCAGCCGGCCCCGGTGCATGCCGTTGGCAAAGAATTTGGACGTGAGCATGGGCACCAGCGTCAGCGCCACCAGGCCCGAGAAGGCAATGGCCGCTGCCAGGGACAGGCCGAACTCACCGAACAACCGGCCCAGGTTGCCGGGCATGAACGAGATGGGGACAAACACGGACACCAGCACGATGGTGGTGGCGATAACGGCGAAGGCAATCTCCCGGCTGCCGTCCACGGCTGCGAGAAGCGGGGGCTTGCCGAGTTCCATCTGCCGCACGATATTCTCCAGCACGACGATGGCATCGTCCACGACGAGCCCGATGGCCAGAACGAGGCCGAGGAGTGTCAGGGTGTTGATGGTGTAGCCCAGCGCCGCCATGGCGATGAACGCCGCGATGATCGCCACCGGAATCGTAACGGCGGGAATGATCGTGGCGCGTACCGAGCCGACGAAGGCGAAGATCACGATCAGCACCAGGATCAGCGATTCCGCCAGCACCTTGACCACCTCGATCATCGATTCCTCGACGAACTTCGAGAAATCAATGCTCGGGCCCACCTTGATGTCCGCGGGCAGCGTGCCCTGCAGGGCTTCGACTTCCCGCAGCACCGCCCGGTTGACCTCCAGGATATTGGCCTTCGACTGGGGCACTATCCCCAGGCTCACGCCCGATACCCGGTTGGATCGGGAGAAGAACCGGGAGTCCTCCGGTTCAATCCGCACGTCGGCGACTTCGCCCAGGCGGATCAGGTAGCCGTCCGGGCCGCGGCCCACCACCAGCGCCTCGAAGTCCTCGGGCGTGTTGAGGCCCGTCTCGGTGCGCAGGGAGAACTCCCGCTGGCGGGACTCGATGCGGCCTGCCGGCAGCTCGACGTTCTCGCGACGGAGCGTGTCCTCGACGTCCTGCACGGTGAGCCCGCGGGCCGCCAGGGCATCCCGGTTGAGCCAGATTCGCATAGCGCGGTTCTGGGCGCCGGCCAGGCGGATCTGGGCAACGCCATCGACCGCCGACAGCCGGTCCACCAGGTTGCGCTCGGCGAAGTCGGTGAGATCCATCAGCGAGCGGGTCTGGCTCTCCGCGCTGATGTAGAGCGTGGCGTCCATGCCCTGGTCCTGCTTGGTCACCTCGGGCGTGTCGGCGTCCTCGGGCAGCTGCCGGAGGATGCGGGAGACGCGCTCGCGCACGTCGTTGGCCGCGCCGTCCGGGTCCCGGTCGAGTGAGAACTCGATGGTGATGCTGGAGCGCTCGTCCTGGCTCGTGGAAGTGAGCTTCTGCACACCGGCGATGCCGGACAGCGCATCCTCCAGCGGCTGGGTGACCCGCCGCTCGATGATCTCCGCCGACGCGCCCCGGTAGCCGGTAGTGACCGACACGACCGGCGGGTCCACGTCCGGGAACTCCCGCACGGGGAGCTGCAGCGCCGAGAGGATCCCCAGGATGATGAGGATCAGGCTCAGCACCCCGGCGAAGACCGGGCGGCGAACAGAGACGTCGGAAAGCATCATGGCTGCGCTCCGCGGGTCGTCAAGTATCGGGGGTTACCTGCACCGGCACGCCGGTCCGCACCCGTTGCGTGCCCTCGGTGATCACCAGTGCGCCAGCTTCGAGTCCGCTCCGCACCTCGGCGAGGCCAGGCGCGCGGCCGCCCAGGGCCACCTCCCGCTCCATCGCCTTGCTGTTCTCCACCACGAACACGTACTGGCGGCCTTCCCGGGGCACCAGTGCCTCCTCGGGGATCATCAGAACGTTGTCGCGCTTTTTCTCCAGGCCAACGGTGAGGAACATGCCGGGCTTCAGCAGTCCCTCGCCATTCGGCACCGTGGCGATCACCGTGACGGCCCGGGTGACCGCATCGACCCGGGAGTCGATGGACGAGACCGTGCCCTCGAAGCGCCGGTCCGGATACACGGTGCTGTCGGCCGCGATGGTCATGCCGGTGCGCAGGTCGCCCACGAAGTTCTCGGGAATGCCGAACTCCAGCTTGATGACGCCGGTGTCGTCCAGGGTGGTGATCACGGTGTCGGGCCCCACCAGGTCGCCCAGGCTGACTTTGCGCAGGCCGACGGTGCCGGCGAAGGGTGCGCGGATTATGAGCCGGTCGAGTCGCGCCTTTGCGCCCCGGACCTGGGCCCGGGCCACGAGCACGTTGGCTTCCAGCTGGTCCAGGTCGGCGGCCGAAACCGCCTGGCTGACAGCCAGCGTCTTGCTGCGCTCGTACTGGTTCTCGGCCTGCTTCAGCTGGGCCTCGGCGAGGCTCAGGTCGGCGCCTTCCTGGCGGCTGTCGAGTTCCACGAGCACGTCGCCGGTGCGCACCCGCTGCCCCTCGCGGAAATTGATTTTCGTGACCACGCTCGTGGTGCGGGCCGTGACCTCGATGGACTCGTTGGCCCGGGCCGTGCCGAGGGCCGTGAAACGGTCCGTGAAGGACTGCAGCGCGACGCGTTTGGTGACCACCGCCACGGGCGTGCCACCGCCGGGTGCGCCGAAGCTGCCGGCCGGCCCCATGCCGGGCGGGCCGCCCGGCTTCTGGCTGGTGCCCGAGCCGCAGCCCAGGAGGGTGGCGGCAACGGCCAGGCAGGCGAGGCGACCGAAGACAGCCAAGAGATTGTCGCTGTTCAAGTTTTTATCGCTGCGGGGGAAAGGGAAACTGTAGCAGATGGTCCGGCCACGGGCGGGTCGCCGGGGCGAAACGCCGCACCCCGGCCGGGTGCTGTGCGGCGCATGGGGAATGGGCGCTCCTAGGGCTCCCGCGTAAGGTTCCGGAACCCGTCCCGGGTGACCAGCACGTTGTCCTCGATGCGGATGCCACCGTAGCGATGCACGGCCGCGAGCTTCCGCCAGTTCACGCGCCTGCCTGCCCGGCTCTTCTTCAGCCGAGCAAGGAGGGAGTCGATGAAGTACAGGCCGGGCTCGATGGTGACGACCATGCCGGGCTCCAGTGGCCGGGTGAGGCGCAGCCGCGGGAAGCGCGCGGGCCGGGGCAGCGCGCCGCCCCGGTGGGTCGCCAGGTCGCCGCCCACGTCGTGCACCTGCAGGCCGAGCAGGTGGCCGAGGCCGTGGGGCAGGAAGTGATCCGTCACCCTCTGACTCACCATGTCTTCCGGGGTCATGCGCACGAGGTCCCACGCTGCCAGCAGGCCGGCGACCTCCCGGTGGGCGGCCAGCTGCAGTTCCGGGAAGGCGACACCGGGGCGTACGAGCTCGCAGAGCCGCTGCTGGGCCCGGTCCATGTCCCGGACCATCTGTGCGAACTCGCCGCGCCGGGCGGCATAGCTGCGGGTGATGTCGGAGGCGTAGCCGGTGTAACTGCATCCGGCGTCCAGCAGCAGGCTGTGGCGGTCCCTGCTCGGCAGCCGGCGCCGGTCCCGGTGCTGGTAGTGCAGCGTGGCGCCGTTGCGGTTCACCGCGATGATGGCGGGGTAGGGCAGTTCCTCGTCCCGCTGGCCGCAGGCGGCGAGGAACATGAGACCCATCTCGAACTCGCTGCAGCCGGCGGCAAAGGCCTGGCGGACGGCCCGGTGACCGGCGAGGCCCATGGCCGTGGCCACCTGCATGCAGGCGACTTCCCAGGGGGTCTTGAAGGCCCGGTCGTAGTCCAGGTGGGTGAGGAGGGGCTTCGGGTTCACGGCGCCGGGCAGCGAGAGGCCCCGCCACTGGGCGGGATCGCCGAGCAGGGCGACGGGGGATTTGCCGCGTCTGGCGGCTGGCAGGTGCCTGGCAATGTCGGCGCGCTTCTTCATCACCCGGATGTCGAGGGCCCTGAGCCAGGGGCCCTTCGGGACCGGCGCGGCCTGGTGCCAGAAGTCGTCGGGCTCGTACACCAGCAGAAGCGGCTTCCGTCCCGGGCGATAGAGCAGGGCGGAGCCGGGATGGGCTTCCAGCGCGGCCCACTGCAGGAACAGCGGCTCGGGCCGGTAGGGGTAGTCCTGGTCGTCCCGGTGCACGGCGGGCGGCACGCCGGCGCCGATGAGCGCGGCGTCCAGGCCCGCCGCCTCGAGGGCGGCATCGTAGCGGGCGGACAGGGTACGGAGGTGCGGGCGGTAGAGGCTGGGGGCGGGATGCATGCCGGCAGTCTAAACTACGGCCCCTATGAATAAGCAGACCACCGAAACGCACCTGACGGGCATCACGACCACGGGCACGCCGCACCTCGGCAACTACGTCGGGGCAATCCGCCCGGCGATTGCCGCGAGCCATCGCCAGGACGTCGAGTCCTTCTACTTCCTCGCCGACTACCACGCGCTGGTGAAGAACCAGGACCCGGACCTGATCGCCCGCTCGAGCCTGGAGATCGCGGCGACCTGGCTCGCGCTGGGCCTGGACACCGGCCGCTCCACCTTCTACCGGCAGTCGGACATCCCCGAGATTCCCGAGCTCACCTGGATCCTCACCACCGTCACTGCCAAGGGCCTCATGAACCGGTCCCACGCCTACAAGGCGGCGGTGCAGGCCAACGAACACGAGGGCGACGCGGACCCGGACAAGGGGATCACCATGGGCCTGTTCTCCTACCCGATCCTGATGGCCGCCGACATCCTAATGTTCAAGGCCCACCGGGTGCCCGTGGGCAAGGACCAGAAGCAGCACGTGGAGATGGCCCGGGTCATCGCCCAGCGCTTCAACCACATCTACGGCGAGCAGTTTGTGATCCCGGAGGCGGACATCGGCGCGAACACCGCTATCCTCACGGGCCTCGACGGCCGGAAGATGAGCAAGAGCTACAACAATACGATCCCGCTCTTCACGCCGTCCGCCCAGTTGCGCAAGCTGATAATGAAGATCAAGACCAACTCCCTGGAGCCCGGCGTGCCGAAGGAGACGGAGGGCTCGACCCTGTTCGAGATCTACCGCGCCTTCGCCACGCCCGCCGAGACGGAGGCCTACGCGGCCCGCTACGCCGCCGGCGCAGGCTGGGGCGAACTGAAGCAGGAATTGTTTGCGTACCTGGACGCCCACCTGGCGACGCCGCGGGGTGAGTACGACCGGCTGATGGCGGACCCGGGGCACGTGGAGCAGGTGCTGAAGGTCGGGGCCGAGAAGGCGCGGGGGATGGCGACGCCCTTCCTGAAGGCGATACGGCAGGCGGTGGGGATACGGCCGCTGCGCTGACCCGTTACCTCGTGCCTTGAGAATTTCTGTCGGTCGTCCTGCAATCAGTGGTTAGAGGTCGCCCAGTGGTGGACGTACGCGGGTGCTGGATCGGACTGCTCGCCTTTGTAGTGCTAGCTGCTCCCGCATACATTGCCATGCATAGTTCCGTGCACTGGACACCTCCCATCGAACGTATCCTGGGTTGGTCACTATATATTGCGGCCTTCCTGTCGGGCCTCGTACCTTCACGTGCAGCGCGTTATAGGCCGTACGCAAATGGCGTTGTTCTCGGTGTAATGATCTCGCTGGTAATCGCGACGATGAACTACATTGGACCGAGTATCGGCATATCCACTGACTTCCCGGGTGTAAGCGGGTCTTGGATTGTCCTTGCATTCGTGCTGCCCTTGATGCTTGTCATTGTGTTTGCAGGAGTTGGCGCAAGAGAAATCTGGAAACCGGATGAACGTGAACTCTAACCAGTCGGTGCAGCCGACAGTGGGAACAGCGCTTCGTATTGCGTCCACAGCGGCCGACCACCAACGTTAAGCGGGCCACGAAAGGAGTCATCACAGTTGAGCAAAGTAACCCCGTTCCTGATGTTCAACGACCAGCTTGAGTCCGCGATCGAGTTCTACACTTCCACGTTTCCGGACTCCAGGGTCACGGCTGTCGCCCGCGCTGGCAAGGATGGCCCCATCAACTCGGCCGAATTCGTCATCGGCGGTCAGTCCTTCATGGGCTACAACGGCGGTGCGTACTTCACGTTCTCCGAAGGCTTCTCGCTGTTTGTGGAGTGCGAGGACCAGAAGGAAGTGGACGAGTACTGGAACAAGCTCGTCAAGGCCGGCGCCACTGAAATGCAGTGTGGCTGGATCAAGGACCAGTTCGGTCTGTGGTGGCAGATTGTCCCGAAGCGATTCATCGAACTCATCCGCGACGAGAACCCCGCGAGAGTGAAGGCCGTCATGGACGCCATGATGGAAATGGTGAAGCTTGACGTGGCGGCGCTTGAGAGAGCGTATGACTCGGTGCGATGAGCGTAGCGCCCGGTCCGGGAGCCAGAGACATGGTTAGCCGCCCCATTCAACAATATTCCGGCAGCTGCCACTGCGGCTCCGTCCGCTTCGAGATCGAGACGGACTTCCCCGAACTCACCCGGTGCGACTGCTCCATCTGCCGGAAGAAAAACGCCCTGATGGTCAAGGTCCACGAGAGCAGGTTCAGGCTGATCCAGGGCCAGGAGTTCCTGGTTGAGTACCAGTTCCACACGCGCACGGCCCGGCACTTCTTCTGCAAGGTGTGCGGCATCTACCCGTTCCACCGGAAGCGCGTGACGCCGGACTTCTTCGGGATCAACGTGTATTGCCTGGACGGCTTCGATCCGGCCGGGATTCCCGTCCGGGAGGCCGCCGGTTCGGCGATGCCGTGAGGGGGCTGGCGGTTCCAGTTCAAAACTACGACTGTGGAGCACTAATTCTGCTCGGTTCCAACGTAGGATGGGCTCAATCACCCGGACGATCGTTTTGAAGGGGCGAACTGCATGAACTCCGGCTACCCGCTTTCCGGCGGCTGCACCTGCCGCCACATCCGCTACCAGCTCGAATCCGCGCCGCTGTTCGTGAACTGCTGCCATTGCCGCTGGTGCCAGCGGGAGAGCGGGGCGTCCTTTGCGCTGAACGCCATGCTCGAGAGCGACCGGATCTCGGTGCTCAGCGACGCGGTGCCGGAGTTCGTGGACACGCCGTCCAGCAGTGGCAAGGGGCAGCAGGTCGCCCGTTGCCCGAAGTGCCGGATCGCAGTCTGGAGCCACTATGCTGGCGCGGGCATCCTCGTCGCCTTCGTTCGGGTCGGCACGCTCGACGACCCCGACCGGCTGCCGCCGGACATCCACATCTTCACGGCCTCGAAGCAGCCCTGGGTGATACTCCCGCCCGGCACTCCCGCAGTGCCCGAGTATTACGACAGGAACCAGTACTGGCCCCGGGAAAGCCTCGCCCGGCGCGAGGCGCTGCTGGCCCGGCCGCCGCAAGTCTGAATCCGGCCGATCTGGGCAGATTTGGCCCGTGACCTTGCCCGCCCGGCAAGTGATACTTTAGTATCACTACATGCGGACTGAACTGGTGACCACCCTCAAGCGCAGGGCTACGGAGCTGCTGAACGACCTCGCGAGGAAGCGGGAGCCGATCCTGATCACGCAGCACGGCTTGCCGACCGCGTATCTGGTGGACGTGAGCAGCTACGAAGGACTGCTTCGGCGCATGGCGTTGCTCGAGGGTATTGCGCGGGGCGAAAAGGCCATCGAGGAAGGCCGGATCGTGCCCCACGCCCAGGCCCGCAAGCGCCTCGTCCGATGGCAGAAGTAGTCTGGACCGAACCGGCGCTTTCCGATCTCGATGCCATCGCCGACTACATCGCCCTGGAGAATCCGGCCGCCGCGGCGGAACTCGTGCAGCGCGTTCTCGACCACGTGGGCCAGCTTGCCAGGCACCCCCTGAGCGGACCGGAGGTGCCCGAGATGCCCGGCGGGCGGTACCGCCAGCTCAGCGAGCCGCCCTGCCGCGTCATCTACCGGGTGACGAAACGGACTGTGTACGTAGTTCATGTGGTCCGCGCAGAGCGGCTGCTGACCGCGCTGCCGCCCGGTCCCACGGACCCCCTGACCGGTGCCTGAGTGACTGAGGAGGCCCGCCTATGCTCGAACTCCGCCCCACCTGCGAGAACTGCAACAGGTCGCTGCCTCCCGACTCCCCGGAGGCACGCATCTGCAGCTACGAGTGCACCTTCTGCGCCGGCTGCGTGGAGGAGATTCTCGGCAACGTCTGCCCCAATTGTGGCGGGGGCTTCGTGCCGCGGCCGGTGCGGCCAGCCCGGGACTGGAAGGGCGGGAATTGCCTCGGCAAGGACCCGGCCAGCACCGGGGTGAGGCACCGGCCGGTGGACGCGGAGGCCCACGCCCTCTTCGCGGCGGCCATCCGGGGGATACCGCCGGAGCGTCGCTGAGAACGCCGGCCTAGATCCACCCCGCCCGGACCAGGCGCCGGTAGAGCAGCGCGCAGGCCATCAGTGTCGCGCCGACCACCATCGGGTAGGCAAACCTGCCGCCCAGTTCCGGCATGAACCTGAAGTTCATGCCGTACATGCTGAATACCACCGTCGGTATCGCCAGGATGGCGCCCCAGCCGGCCAGGCGCTTCACCACCTCGTTCTGGCCGACGGTCACCAGGGCCAGGTTTACCTGGATGGCCGTTGTGAGCATTTCCCGAATCGTGTCGAGTTCCTTCGTGATCCGGGACACATGGTCCTCGATGTCCCGGAAGTAGTGGCGCAGCTCCTTGCGGACCACATCCTCGTGGAACCGGATCAGCTGTGCGCTGATGTCGGTGATCGGGCCCACGGCGTCCCGCAGCTTGATCAGCGCCCCCTTCAGCTTGTAGAGCCTGCCAATGGACTCCCGGTCGAAGGACTCGTCAAACATCCGGTCCTCGAGTGCCTGAAAGTGCTCCTGCAGCCGCTCTGCAACCGGCTGGTAGTTGTCCACGATGAAGTCGAGGACGGAATACAGCGCGAATCCCGGCCCCATCCCCAGCCGATGTGGGGCCGTCTCGCACTTCTGGCGAACCGGCGCGTAGCTCACCGAGGCGCCGTGGCGGATGGTGATGATGTAGTTCGTGCCCACGAACAGGTGGGTCTCGCCAAACTGCACCTCGTCGTTCACGAGCTGTGCGGTCGAGACCACGATGAAAATCGAGTCGGCATAGGCTTCGATCTTCGGCCGCTGATGGGCATGCATGGCGTCCTCGATCGCCAGCTCGTGCAGGGAGAATTCCTCCTGCACCTTCCGGAGCAGCGATGTGTCAGGCTCGTGGACGCCGAGCCAGATGAAGGTCTCGGGCTGCTTCAGCACCTCGCTGATGTCGTCCACCGGGATGTTGCCGAGGCTCCTGCCTCCCCGGTAGGCGATGCAGTTGACGATCACCCGCTAGAGCCCCGGCAGGAGGCAGCTGGTGCGCTCGCGCCAGGCCTGGTAGGCCGGCTCTGTGCCGTAGCGCTGGCCCTGCTGGTGGTCCTGATCGTGGGCTGCAAAGTACATCAGGATCACAATGTACATCGGGCCCGCGACGCCGGCAGCCAATGCCCAGCCCCCCAGGCCGCTGCCCAGGACTCCGGTGACGGCCACCACCATCAGGCCGAGCTGGAAGACGATCTCGCCCAGGTAATTCGGATGGCGGAGTCGCGCGTAGAGCCCGGTGCTCACGAAGGTCCGGGGATTCGTCGCCTTGGCCGCCTGCTTCTGGCCGTCCGCCGCTGACTCCAGCACCAGGCCCGCCAGCATCAGGCCAGCCCCCGTCAGTATCCCCGTAGTGAGGCCGCCGGCCTCACCGGCGACCCAGGCCGGCATGCCCACGAAGGCGAGCAGCCAGCCGCAGGACACCCACATGAACAGGCGCAGCGGCAGCGGCACGCCGGCGTTGGCCTTCTGGCCCTTCTCCCGGGTGGCGGCATAGCCCTGGCTGCGGTCCCGTGACCAGACGAACCAGAACAGGCGCAGCCCGTAGACCAGGCCGAGGCCGGCCGTCAGCAGAACCGCGGGCACGGGCCGCCAGGCCATCACGCCCAGGTTCACAAGCACCATGCTGAGTCCGTAACCGTAGGTGAACACGTGAACGAAGTTCCCGAAGATCACGGCGCAGCCCAGGTGTGCGATGCCCAGCATCAGCCAGTGGATCCCGGACCAGTGGCCATTGGCGATGCCGAAACCGCAGATGACCCAGAAGGCCAGGACGAAGGCGGGGAATATGTAGCGGAGCGGACCCATGCGGACGATTCCTCGCTAACGAACGCTGATGAAGGACTGGAGCTGGATGTGGGGAGTGACATAGTCGTCCTGGGGCGGCTCTGCCTGGGGCAGGGCCGTCGACAGGTACTTCTTGTTGGAATCCGGGAGCACGGTGACCACCGTGGCCTCGGGCCCCAGCTCCTCCACGAGCTTCATGGCTCCCACCACGTTGGCGCCGGACGAGATGCCCATGGCCAGCCCCAGGCGGTGGCCGAGCGCCTGGGCCATCAGGATCGCGTCGCCGTCCCACACGTCCACCACGGGTGCCAGCTGGTCGAGCTTGACGATCTCCGGGATGAACTCGTCGCTGATGCCCTGGATGCGATGGCTGCCCACCTTCTTGCCGGTGCGGAGGGTGGGGGAGTTGGCCGGCTCCAGCGGGTGGATTCGCACGTTCCGGCCCGTGCTGCGCAGGGCCCGCCCCACGCCCATCACCGTGCCGCCGGTGCCGACGCCCGCCACGAAGGCGTCGGCCTGCCGGCCGAGCTGGGCCAGCTGCGCCACGATCTCCGGTCCTGTGGTGAGCTCGTGGGCCTCGGCGTTGTCGGGGTTCGCGAACTGGCAGGGCAGGAAGGCGCGGGGATTCTCCTTCGCGTACTCCTCGGTCATCCGCACGGAGCCCACGAACCCGCCCTGGGCCTTCGATACCGGGATGACGTCGGCGCCGAGGCCGTGCATCAGCTGGGTACGCTCCAGGCTCATCCAGTCGGGCATGTAGATGCGCACCCGGTGCCCCAGTGCCCGCCCGATGGCGGCGAAGGAAATGCCCGTGTTGCCGCTGGAGGCCTCGACGATGACGGCGCCCGGCTGCAGTTCGCCCCGCTCGGCGGCCCGCCGGAGGATGTGCAGCGCCATGCGGTCCTTCACGCTGCCCGTCATGTTCATGGACTCGTACTTCGCGTAGATCCGCCGTGGCTGGCCGTTGTAGCGATAGTGGATCTCGACGAGCGGGGTGCGGCCGACGAGCGCGGCAAGGCTGTCGACGGCGCGGCAGAGATCGGGCGAAGGTGCGGTTTTCATGCGGCGGGAGTGTAGCCGAACCTGAATACCGCTCCTACGCGGCCCGGTTCTTCTTCAGCAGCGGCGCCAGGTACTGACCGGTGTAGGACTTGCGGTTGTTTGCCACGTCCTCCGGCGTGCCCTCTGCGATCACGTGACCGCCGCCGTGCCCGCCCTCGGGACCGAGGTCCACGATCCAGTCGGCGGTCTTGATCACGTCCAGGTTGTGCTCGATCACCACGATCGTGTTGCCCTGGTCCCGCAGTTTCTGCAGGACCACGAGGAGCTGGGCGATGTCGTGGAAATGCAGGCCCGTGGTCGGCTCGTCGAGGATGTAGAGGGTATTGCCGGTGGCCCGCTTGGACAGCTCCTTGGCGAGTTTCACCCGCTGGGCCTCGCCGCCGGAGAGCGTCGTCGCGTTCTGGCCGAGCCGCACGTAGGACAGGCCGACTTCCATGAGGGTCTGGAGCTTGGGGGCGATCATCGGGATGGCCGAGAAGAATGGCAGCGCGTCCTCCACCGTCATCTCGAGAACGTCGTTGATGTTCTTGCCCTTGTAGCGGATCTCCAGCGTCTCCCGGTTGTAGCGGTGGCCCTTGCAGACGTCGCAGGGCACGTAGACGTCGGGCAGGAAATGCATCTCGACTCGGAGCACGCCGTCGCCCTGGCATTCCTCGCAGCGGCCGCCCTTCACGTTGAAGCTGAAGCGGCCGGCCTTGTAGCCCCGGGACCGGGCTTCCTGGGTGCCGGCAAACAGCTCGCGGATCGGCGTGAACAGCCCGGTGTAGGTGGCGGGGTTGGAGCGGGGCGTCCGGCCGATCGGGCTCTGGCTGATGTCGATGACCCGGTCCACCGCGTCCAGGCCGTCGATGCGGTCGCAGGGTGCGTGGGGCGTCTCGCTCTGGCCGTTCAGCTTTTCCGCCGTTAACAGGTACAACGTGTCGTTCACCAGCGTGGACTTTCCCGAGCCGGACACGCCGGTGACGCAGGTCATCACGCCGAGCGGGATGCGGACGTTCAGGTTCTTGAGGTTATTGCCCCGCGCACCCCTGATTGTGAGCCAGCGGGTGTCGTCCGCCGCCCGCCGGCGGCTGGGTACCGGCACCTGCCGGCGCCCCGAGAGGTACTGGCCGGTGATGGAGGCGGGGTGCGCCATGATCTCGGCCGGCGTGCCCTGGGCCACGATCTGGCCGCCGTGCACGCCCGCGCCGGGGCCCAGGTCGACCACGTGGTCGCTGGCGGCGATAGCCTCCTCGTCGTGCTCGACCACCAGCACCGTGTTGCCGATGTCGCGCAGGTGGATGAGGGTGTTCAGCAGCCGCTTGTTGTCCCGCTGGTGCAGGCCGATGGACGGCTCGTCCAGGATGTACATGACGCCCACCAGGCCCGAGCCGATCTGGCTCGCCAGGCGGATGCGCTGGGCCTCGCCGCCCGAGAGCGTCTCCGCGCTCCGGTCCAGCGACAGGTACTCGAGGCCCACGTCCGCCAGGAACTTCAGCCGGTTCTGGATCTCCTTGACCACCTTGCTCGCGATCTCACCGCGCCAGCCCTCCAGGTTCAGCGCGCCGAAGAACTCGAGCGCGTGGCCCACCGACATGGTAGTCACCTCGGGAATAGACTTGCCGCTGACGAATACGTTGCGCGCCGCGGTATTCAGCCGCGTGCCCTTGCAGTCGGGGCAGGGGTGCGTGCTCAGGAACTTGGCCAGTTCCTCCCGGACCATGCCGGAGTCAGTCTCCCGATAGCGGCGCTCCAGGTTCGGCAGGATGCCCTCGAACTTGTGCTTGCGGTTGATGCTGACGCCGTGGCCGGTGAGGTAGTTGAACTGGATCTTCTCCTCGCCACTGCCGTGGAGCAGGATCTTCTGGATCTTTGCGGGCAGCTTCTTCCAGGGCAGCTCGATGTCGATGTCGTAGTGCTTCGCCAGGCTCTGGATCATGGAGAAGTAGTAGGCGTTGCGCCGGTCCCAGCCCCGGATCGCGCCGCCCGCCAGGCTCAGGTCCGGGTAGCGGACCACCCGGTCCTCGTCGAAGAATTGCTTGACGCCGAGCCCGTCGCAGGCCGTGCAGGCGCCGGCGGGATTGTTGAACGAGAAGAGCCTCGGCTCGAGCTCGGAGATGCTGAAGCTGCAGATCGGGCAGGCGAAGCGGTCCGAGAAGATGGCGTCGGCCCCGCCGAGGGCTGCCAGCGCGGCCTTGTCGTTGCCCTCCATCGGCGCGACTTTCGCCACGCCGTCCGCGAGCTTCAGGGCGGTCTCGAAGGACTCGGCCAGCCGTTGCTTGATGTCGTCCCGCACCTTGAAGCGGTCCACGACGACCTCGATGGTGTGCTTCCTGCGCAGGTCCAGCTTCGGCGGGTCGTCCAGCTCGCAGATCTCCCCGTCGATCCGGGCGCGCACATAGCCCTGGCTGCGCAGGTCGGCCAGCAGCTGGGTGTGCTCGCCCTTGCGGGCCTGCACGACGGGGGCAAGCAGCACGAGCCGCGTGCCCTCCGGCAGCGACAGGGCCTGGTCCACCATCTGGCTGACGGTCTGGGCGCGGAGGTCACGGCCGTGATCCGGACAGCGGGGGGTCCCGGCCCGGGCAAAGAGCAGGCGGAGGTAGTCGTAGATCTCGGTGACGGTGCCCACGGTGGAGCGGGGATTGTGGGACGCAGTCTTCTGCTCGATGGAGATGGCCGGCGACAGTCCCTCGATGTGGTCCACATCGGGCTTGTCCATCATGGACAGGAACTGGCGGGCGTAGGCCGACAGGGACTCCACGTAGCGCCGCTGGCCCTCAGCGTAGATGGTGTCGAAGGCCAGGGAGGATTTGCCCGACCCGGACAGCCCGGTGATGACGATCAGCTTGTCCCGGGGCAGGTCCAGGTCCACATTCCGGAGGTTGTGGGTGCGCGCACCGCGGATGCTGATGTACTGCATGGGCCTTCTGGTTCGGGTGGGGTCGGCAAGCGCCGAACCCGTAACTATAAGCCCGCCGGACGCCTCGTACAGACCCGCCACCGGAGCCCCGGCCTGCCGCGCCGCATTCCCCACGGAAATGTTGAGAAAGTCGGGTGGCATTTGCGGCCCGGCCCCTTACAATTGCACCCCTATGAGCGGTATCAATAAAGTCATCCTGATTGGCAACCTGGGCAAGGATCCGGAAACCCGGTACATGCCCAGCGGCAAGGCGGCAACCAACTTCTCCATCGCCACCAGCGAGCGGTTCAAGGACAAGGAGACCGGCGAACCCCAGGAGCGGACCGAGTGGCATCGCATTGCCACCTTCGATCGCCTGGCCGAGATCGCCGCGGAGTACCTGAAGAAGGGCTCCAAGGTCTATATCGAGGGCAAGCTTCGCACCCGCAAGTGGACCGACAAGGAAGGCAAGGACCGATACAGCACCGAGATCATCGCTGACCAGATGCAGATGCTGGATTCGCGCGGCGCAGGTGGCGGCATGGGTGCCGGCGCGTCCCATGACGAGGCCGACAGTTTCCGCGGCTCCGCGCCCTCCCGGGGTGCCAAGCCGGCCCGGGCCGCGACGGCCTCGGCAGGTGCGGCCGGTGGTGGCGACTCGGCGGAGTTCGACGACGACATTCCCTTCTAAGCCGCTGGCCGTTCCCCGGGTCCAGCGTTGATCGTGGGCGCCCAGCCTGTGTCCGGTCGCGTCTACATCAAGACCTTCGGTTGCCAGATGAACGAGTACGACTCCAGCCGCATGCTGGACGTGCTCCGGTCCCGGCAGGGGCTCGTCCCCACCGACGACCCCGCCGGCGCCGACCTCCTGATCCTCAATACCTGCTCAGTCCGCGACAAGGCCCAGGAGAAGGTCTTCTCGTACCTTGGCACCTTCCGCGAACTGAAGCTGGCCCGGCCCGGCCTGATCATCGGCGTGGGCGGCTGCGTGGCGAGCCAGGAGGGGGAGGAACTGCTCAGACGGGCACCCTTCGTGGACCTGGTGTTTGGCCCCCAGACCCTCCATCGCCTGCCGGACTTCATCGACGAGGTCCGCGCGCGGGGCAAGCCCGTGGTGGACGTGAGCTTTCCCGAGATCGAGAAATTCGACCGCCTGCCCGAGCCCCGGGCCGAGGGTTCCACGGCCTTCGTCTCGGTCATGGAAGGCTGCAGCAAGTACTGCAGCTTCTGCGTAGTGCCCTTCACCCGCGGCGAGGAAGTCAGCCGGCCCCTGGACGGCGTCATGGCGGAAGTCCGCCAGCTGGCGGCCCAGGGTGTGCGGGAAGTGACGCTGCTCGGCCAGAACGTGAACGGCTATCGCGGGGCGACCGCAGTCGATGGCGAGATCGCCGATCTCGCCGCGCTCATCCACCAGGTTGCCGCGGTGGACGGCATCGAGCGCATCCGCTTCACCACCTCCCACCCGCGGGAGTTCAGCGACCGCCTCATCGAGGCCTACGCCACCGTGCCGAAGCTGGCCAACCACCTGCACCTGCCCGTGCAGAGCGGGTCCGACCGGATCCTGTCGCTGATGAAGCGCGGCTACACCGCCCTCGAGTTCCGGCAGAAGATCCGCCGCCTGCGGACGGTGCGTCCGGACATCAGCGTGTCCACGGATTTCATCGTGGGCTTTCCCGGCGAGAACGACGACGATTTCGCGGCCACCATGCAGCTGATCGCCGACATCGGCTTCGACCAGTCGTTCAGCTTCGTCTACAGCGCCCGGCCCGGGACGCCTGCGGCGGCCCTGCCCGACGCCGTCCCGGACGCGGAGAAACTCGCGCGGCTGGCCATCCTGCAGGCGCGCATCACGGGCCGCGCCCAGGAAATCAGCCGCGCCATGGTGGGCACCGTCCAGCGGGTGCTGGTGGAGCGTCCGTCCCGCAAGGACCCGCGGCAGCTGGCCGGCAAGACCAGCAACAACCGCTGGGTCAACTTTGACGGCGACCTGCGCCTGGTCGGCCAGTTCGTGGACCTGCAGATCACCGAGGCGCTGCCCAATTCGCTGCGGGGCCGCCTGGCCGGCTGCCCCACGGCCGGCCCCACCGTCGGCGAAGCGGCCGCGTGATGCCCGACAACCCGGGACCGGCGGTGGACTCCCAGGAGCTTCTGCTCGAGCCGGCGGACAACGGCAGCCTGGCCAACCTCGGCGGCCAGTTCGACGACAACCTGCGCCAGATCGAGCGGCGACTCGGCATCCAGATCAACCACCGGGGCAACCGCTTCCGGCTCACCGGTCCGGCCGCCAGCGTACGGGCTGCCACCTTCGTCCTCCGGGACCTTTACGTCATCGCCGGCCGGGAAGCGGTCGACACCCAGCGCGTCCACATCGCCTTGCAGGAAGCACTCATGGAACAACCCCCGTCCACCGCCGAGGCCGCCGTCGACGGCGGCGTCGTGATGAAGGCGCGGCGCCTGCACATCAGGCCCCGCGGCACCAACCAGCGCGGCTATATGGAGGCCATCCAGTCCCACGACCTCTCCTTCGGCATAGGGCCGGCGGGCACGGGCAAGACCTACCTCGCCGTGGCCTGCGCAGTGGCGGCGCTGGAGGACGAACGTGTGCGCCGGATCGTGCTCGTGCGGCCCGCCGTTGAAGCGGGCGAGCGCCTGGGTTTCCTGCCCGGCGACATGTCCCAGAAGGTGGACCCCTACCTGCGGCCCATGTACGACGCGCTCTACGAGATGCTCGGCTTCGACCGGGTGGCGCGCCTGATCGAGCGCAGCATCATCGAGGTAGCGCCGCTGGCCTTCATGCGGGGCCGCTCGCTGAACGAGAGCTTCGTGATCCTCGACGAGGCCCAGAACACCACCATCGAGCAGATGAAGATGTTCCTCACCCGGCTCGGCTTCGGTTCGAAGGCCGTCGTCACCGGCGACGTCACGCAGATCGACCTGCAGAAGCACCAGGTCTCCGGCCTGAAGCACGCGATCCAGGTGCTCGGCGGGGTCGAGGGCGTCAGCTTCACCCACTTCACGGCCGGCGACGTGGTGCGCCACGTGCTGGTCCAGCGAATCGTCGAGGCCTACCAGCGCTTCGAGGCGGCGCCTGTAGGAGCGCCTTCAGGCGCGACCGGATCGATCGCGCCTGAAGGCGCTCCTACCCGGCGGGACCGCTCCTGATCGAGGTCGACGTCCAGGTCACCGGGGAGGTCGAGGGCGACCTGCCGGCGGGTGCCGATTTCCGGGCCTGGATCCAGGCCGCCCTGCAGGGTACGGCCGCGCCCACCGACGGGGCCATTGCCTTGCGACTGGTGGGCCTCACGGAAGGGGCCAGACTCAATTCCACCTGGCGGCGCAAGCCGGGCCCCACCAACGTCCTCGCCTTTCCCGGTCCCTTCGGGCTGCCGCCGGGTTTGCCACGGGAGTTCGGCGACCTGGTGATATGCCTGCCCGTAGTCCTGCGGGAGGCGGCAGAGCAGGGCAAGGCCCCGGTGGATCACCTGGCCCACCTGGTGGTGCACGGGACGCTGCATCTCCTGGGCTACACCCACGACGGGGAAGACGATGCGGCCCGGATGGAGGCCCTGGAGACGCGAGTCCTGGCGGGGCTGGGGATAGCCGACCCGTATCTAGTGAAGTGAGGCGCCGATGACGACATCGACACGCAGACCATCTGAGAGGAAGGCCGTGAACATCGGGCCCATCAGGACCAGGTCGAACTACCGGGATGCCCTCGGCTCCGTTCCTGCCGCCCTCATGCCTTGCGCGCCACCGCCCCGGCCACCTGCCCGGGCAAGAGCGGCACGGCGGGCAGTACCCAGCTCTGGTGCTGGCGACGGGCCGGGCTCGGGATCGCATAGGCGGCCCGATCGTATTCGCTGCGGAACTTCTGCACATCGATCCGCCAGCCCCGGTCTTCCCACTCCCGGCAATACTCGCGATAGCGGGCGATCGCCTTGTCGGCTGGCACCAGGAACTCGTGGGCGTTGCTGCGTGGGGTGATCCGCGGGTGCTGTGGCTCGAGCACGTACTTGTCCTGGCCGGCAATGTACGCGCTGCGATCGGCAAAGGTCGTGTCGTAACGCGGGTCGAGCAGGTTGTTGCGGGTAGCGATCAGGTACCAGCGGTCGAGGGTTTCATGGATCGGCGTGTGCAGCAGGTAATTGTGCAGCTTCATGGTGTCGGAGGCGTCGATCTGCACCCAGGTGCAGTGCGGTCCGTAGTGGCCCACGCCACCGTCGATCCAGGCCTCTTTTTCGCGGCCCGACGCCTTGCTCATGTCACTCTGTGCCAGCCGGGGTGCAAACATGCGATTGTGATAACCCGTACCCCAGGTACCGTCCTCCAGGGTGAAATCCCTGACCTCGTAGTCGTCGCGCACGCCGAGGAAGCCGTGGGTCGGGTGGGTGAACTCGTTGTGCGCCGGATCGATGGTGTTCTCGATCGAGCGCTTGTAGTCGATCTTCCAGTCGTCCTGCAGCACGATGCTGCGCCAGTTCGAGTCGCTGTATTCCGGAATGTCGATGATGGGCGGACGCTCGGCTTCCGGCAGGTCGCCGAGGAAGACCCATACGAGGCCGTACTTCTCCTCGACCGGATAGGCGTCGATGCGGGTGCGCTCGGGGATCTTCACCTTCGGCCCGAGTGAGGGCAGGCGCACGCAGGCACCATCGCCGTTGAAGGTCCAGCCATGGTACGGGCACTCGATGCAGTCGCCACGCACACGGCCATCGGCCATCGCACCGCCGCGGTGGGTACACGTGTCACTGATGCAACGGACCTTGCCCTTGCTGTCGCGCCAGAGCGCGAAATTGTGCCCGAGCATCATGACCTTCAGCGGCCGGTCGGTACCGAACTTGACCTCGCCGGACTGCGCGGCGATGTACCAGAAATTGATGAACATCTGTTGACTCTCTCGATCGTCGACCTGTGAGCTGCCGCCGATTCTCGACCAGTTGCACCATAATCCACCCTGACGTAGATCAGGAACGGTGTTTGCCAGGGGCCTGCCCGGGTCCGACGGCAAGCCCGTATGCGGCAGGCGAACACGCGGTACCTGCTGGGCCTGCGCGCCAGCGGCGCCGATTTCGGCCTGCAGCAGGTGGGAAATACCCAGTGCTTGTCCTGCCACGATGGCCCCGACGAGCGCCATCCCGCATTCCGCTGGCGGGACGGGCTTTATTCGGCCTATCCTCATCATCCTTATGTAATGAAGAGAGGCCTGCCGGGGGCTTCGGACCTGCAGCGCCCCGGGAGCCCTGCCCCGGAACCCGCTAGAATGGCGCCATGACCGACGACGATTCCGACGACCGCCCTGGTGGGACCTGGTACGGCCGCCTGCGGCGGGTCCTTAAAGGCGATGCCGCCACCCGCGAAGACCTCCTGGACTGGCTTCGGGAGTCCCACGCCCAGACGGTGCTGGATGCCGACGAGCTGGCCATGCTGGAAGGCGTGCTGGCGGTATCCGAGACCCAGGTCCGGGATGTCATGGTGCCCCGCTCCCAGATGGCGGTCCTCGAGCGTGACGCACCGCGTGATGAGATCCTGAAGGCCATCGTCGAGAGCGGCCACTCCCGCTTCCCCGTGATTGGCGAGGACCGGGAGGAGGTGGTCGGCATCCTGCTGGCCAAGGATGTGCTCCGGCACTTCGTTGAGACCCCAGACCTGCCCTTCGACATCTCCCGCTACATCCGCCCGGCCACGTTCATTCCCGAGAGCAAGCGCCTGAACACGCTGCTCAAGGAGTTCCGGGGCAGCCGCAACCACATCGCCATCGTGGTGGACGAGTACGGCGGCATCACCGGGCTTCTGACCATCGAGGACGTGCTCGAGGAGATCGTCGGCGAGATCGATGACGAGCACGACTCCGCCGAGGTTGGCCCGATACAGGAGCAGGAGCCCGGCCGTTATAACGTTCGCGCCCTGGCCCGCATCGACGAATTCAACGACTTCTTCGACACCAGTCTCGACGACGAGAACTACGACACCGTGGGGGGGCTCGTGATGCATGAGCTTGGCCACCTGCCCCGCAAGGGAGAAACGCTGAAGTTCGGCGAGTTCCACTTCCGGGTCCTGCAGGCAGACCGCCGGCGGATCCACAGTGTCGAGGTCACGCGGGGCCCGGCCGCAGCCGCCGCCGCCGACGGCGACGTGGCCGCGGCGTGATCCGGGACGGCATGCCGTCCGTTCGCCGCACGCCGACCTGCGTCGTCCGGTAGCCCGGGACTTGATCCGTCGCCTGCTGACAGCGCGCGGGCGTTTCGTGGCGGCGATCACCGGCGCCGCGCTCCCGCTAAGCTTCGCCCCGTTCGGATTCTGGTGGCTCGCGCCACTGCTGATGGCGCTGCTGTTCCTGCTGATCGAGGGCGAGTCCGGCAGGGAGCGTGCCCTCCGGGGCTTCTGGTTCGGGGTCGGCACCTTCTCGACCGGCACCTACTGGCTCTATATCAGCATTCACGATTTCGGGGGCGTCGCCCCGCCCATTGCCGTTGCACTGTGCGGTGCCCTGATCCTGATCATGGCCGTGTACCTGGCCGCCTGGGGCCTTCTCACCGCAACGGTTGGGCAACGGGAGCCTGTCTGGCAGTTGCTGGCGGTATTGCCCGCGTCGTGGGTTGGCGTGGAGTGGGTGCGCGGGTGGCTCTTCAGCGGCTTCCCCTGGCTGAGTCTCGGTTACGGCCAGATCGACGGGCCGCTGGCCGCCTGGGCACCGCTTGCAGGGGTCCATGGATTGTCACTGGTGGTCGTCCTCTGCGCTGGCGCGCTCACCCTCGTGGCCACGGGTCCGAACCCGGCCCGGCTGGCTGCGCTCGCCGTCCTCGCCGTGATCGGTGGGGGCACCGCTCTGCTCACGGGCCGTGACTGGACCGCCCCCACCGGGGACCCCATGAACGTGGCGCTGGTGCAGGGGGGCATTTCCCAGGACCGGAAGTGGCTCCTCGAAGAGCTGGAGACCACCAAGGCCCTGTTCCTCGAATTGACCCTCGACCTCGACGAGGCCGACCTGATCATCTGGCCGGAGGCCGCCATTCCTGCGCTGGCCCACGAGGAGGAGGACTTCCTCCTGTCGCTGGGCGAGCTCATGAAGGCCCGGAACCAGGAGCTGATCCTCGGCATCCTCACCTTCGACTTTGGCACTGGCGAGTTCCGCAACTCGCTGCTCACGATCGGGGAGAGCAGGGGCGTCTATCACAAGCGCCACCTGGTGCCGTTTGGCGAGTACTTCCCCGTCCCGGACCTCATCCGCAACGTGCTGCGGCTGATGAATCTGCCCTACACCGACATTGCGCCAGGCCTCGAGGGCCAACGTTCGTTGCTGGCCCGGGGCGTTGCCCTGGCCCCGAGCATCTGCTACGAGGATGCCTTCGGGGACGAGCTCCGGGACTTCCTGCCGGAAGCCGGCCTGCTCGTGAATGTCAGCAATGATGGCTGGTTCGGCGACTCCATCGCCCCGCACCAGCACCTGCAGATGGCCCGGTTTCGCGCCCTGGAGTCGGGCCGGTTCATGCTGCGCAGTACGAACACTGGCATCACGGCCGTGATCGATTCCCGCGGCGCGATCGTGGCGCAGGGCGAGCAGTTCAAGGCGGTCGTCGTCGCCGCAACCGTCCAGCCCCGGACCGGCGCAACGCCCTGGGTCCGGTTCGGCAACTGGCCGGTGCTGGCGACGAGCGTCCTGCTGCTGCTGGTGGCGGCGGCTCCCGTCAGGCAGCTGGTGGCCCGCCGTTCCGCCTGACCCGGCAGCCTGCCTGCCGTTGTATCCTTGCGGCCTTCATTCACCTGCCCGAAGCCGCTGCCGTCGTGAGCGATCAGTCCCAGACCCTTCCCGAGTACAACCCTCAGGCCGTCGAAGCCGAAGCCCAGAGCTGGTGGTCTGACCACGACAGCTTCCGGGCCCGGGAAGACGCGTCCCGCGAGAAGTTCTACTGCCTGTCCATGTTCCCCTACCCCAGCGGGCGCCTGCACATGGGCCATGTCCGCAACTACACGATCGGCGACGTCATCGCCCGTCACCAGCGTATGCTCGGCCGGAATGTTCTCCAGCCCATGGGTTGGGACGCCTTCGGGCTTCCGGCCGAGAACGCCGCCATGGCCAAGGGCGTCGCGCCCGCGGCCTGGACCTGGGACAACATCGCGTACATGCGCCGGCAGCTCCAGTCCCTGGGCTTCGGCATCGACTGGAGCCGGGAGCTGGCCACCTGCCAGCCCGGGTACTACCGCTGGAACCAGTGGCTGTTCCTGCGCCTGCTGGAGAAGGGCCTGGTCTACCAGACCACTGGCACAGTCAACTGGGACCCGCTGGATCAGACGGTGCTCGCCAACGAGCAGGTGATCGACGGCCGCGGCTGGCGCACGGGCGCCGTCGTCGAGAAGCGCGAGATCCCCATGTACTACATGCGGATCACGGCTTACGCCGACGAGTTGCTCGAGGCGCTCGATACGCTGCAGGACTGGCCCGAGCGCGTGCGCCTCATGCAGGCCAACTGGATCGGCCGCAGCGAAGGCGTGGAGATCGCCTTTCCCTTCGACGCCTCGACCCGGGACGCCATGGGTGCTGATGGCGCGCTCAAGGTCTTCACTACCCGGGCCGATACGCTGATGGGCGCGACCTACTGCGCCGTGGCCGCGGAGCATCCACTGGCCGCGGCCGCCGCCCGGTCGAACACGAAACTGGCGGCATTCGTCGAGGAGTGCAAGCAGGGCAGCGTGATGGAGGCCGACGTGGCCACCGCGGAGAAGCGCGGGATGCCGACCGGACTCCACGTGATCCACCCCTTGTCCGGCGCCCGCCTCGAGGTGTGGGTCGCCAACTACGTGCTCATGGGCTACGGCGAGGGTGCCGTGATGGCCGTGCCAGCCCACGACGAACGCGACTTCGAGTTCGCGTCGAAGTACGGGCTGCCGATCCGCTGTGTCATCCGTTCCGCGTCTGGCGCCTACTCTGACACGCTGCCTCCCTGGCAGCCCGCCTACGCCGAGCAAGGCATCACGGTGAACTCGGGTATTTTCGACGGCCTGGATTTCCAGCGGGCGGTGGACGCGATCGCGGCAGCCCTGGAGAAGAAGGGGCTGGGGCGCAAGCGCGTCCAGTTCCGCCTCCGGGACTGGGGCATTTCCCGGCAGCGGTACTGGGGCACGCCGATCCCGATCATCCACTGCGCCGCCTGCGGTGCCGTGCCGGTGCCGGACGACCAGCTGCCTGTCGTCCTGCCGGAGGACTGCGTCCCCGACGGCAGCGGCAATCCGCTGCGCAAGCGGGAGGATTTCCTGGCCTGCACGTGCCCGCGGTGCGGCAAGCCGGCCCGGCGCGAGACGGACACCATGGACACCTTCGTGGACTCGTCCTGGTACTTCCTGCGCTACGCCTGCACCGACAGTTCCACGGCCATGGTGGACGAGCGGGTGAGGTACTGGCTGCCCGTCGACCAGTACATCGGCGGCATCGAGCATGCGATCCTGCACCTCCTGTACTCCCGGTTCTGGACGCGGGTGATGCGCGACCTGGGCCTGGTGGCGCTCGACGAGCCTTTCGCGAAGCTGCTGACCCAGGGCATGGTCCTGAACGGCATCTACTTCCGGAAGACGGAAGCGGGTCGCATCGCCTATTTCAATCCAACCGAGGTCGAGGAGCGGGACGACGGCAATCGTGGCCGCACCGCCATCCTGCTGGCCGACGGCCAACCGGTGGAGTCCGGCGGCATGGGCACCATGTCCAAGTCGAAGAACAACGGGGTGGACCCGCAGATGCTGGTAGACACTCTCGGCGCCGACACGGCCCGGCTCTTCACCATGTTTACCGCGCCGCCCGAGCAGACGCTCGAGTGGTCGGATGAAGGCGTGCAGGGCGCGTCCCGCTTCCTGAAGCGCATCTGGCGGGCAGTCCACGCCCATGTTGCCGGCGGGCCTGCCGGGCCGGTGGTTGCGGCGGAACTGAACGAGGCCCGCAAGGCACTGCGACGGCAGGTGCACCAGACGCTGGCGAAGGTGTCTGACGACATCGGCCGTCGCCGCACGTTCAACACGGCCATCGCCGCCGTGATGGAGCTGTTGAATGCGCTGAACCGGGCAGGGACCGCGACGCCGGCCGACCGCGCCGTCGTCCAGGAGGCGCTCGACCTCACAGTGCTCATGCTGTCGCCGATCGTGCCCCACATCTGCCACCGGCTCTGGAACGTCCTCGGCCACGACGGCGCAATCATCGACCAGCCCTGGCCCCAGCCGGATCCCTCCGCACTCGTGGCCGACACCCGCGAGATCGTCGTGCAGGTGAACGGGAAGGTTCGGGGCCGGGTCACCGTGGCGGCTGCAGCAACCGAGTCGGACGTGCGCACCGCCGCCCTGGCGGACGAGAACGTCCAGCGATTCGTGGCCGGGAAGCCGGTGCGCAAGGTCATCGTCGTGCCCGGAAAGCTCGTGAATGTGGTCGTCTGACCGGGCCCCACGCTGGCTGGCGGCAGTACTCGTGCTGGTTCCCCTGCTGGTGGCGGCCGGTTGCGGCTTCCAGTTCCGCGGAACGCCCGAGTTGCCACCGCAGATGGCAGTCATCCATATCAAGGCGGCTGACCGGTACAGCCCCTTCTACAGGGAACTGGTGACCGTGCTGCGCCGTAGTAACGCCACGCTGACGGACGATCCCTCGAAGGCCCGCACCGTCATCAAGATCCTCACGGATGACACTGGCCGCCGCCTGCTGTCAGTGACTGCCCGCAACGTGCCCGCGGAGTACGAGGTGTTCTACCGGGTGCGATTCTCCGTGGACGTGGACGGCGTCGAAGCCGTGCCCCTGGAACAGCTCGCCCTGACCCGCAACTTTGCCTTCGACGAGACCGCGGTACTCGGGAAGGCGGGCGAGGAGGAAATCATCCGCCAGGCCATCGCCAGCGACCTGGTGGGTCTCGTCACCCGCCGGCTCACGGCGGTGCGCTGAGTCCTGCTTTAAAACGGCCGTGGCCACGTCTCGCCGCCCAGCCTCGCGCAATCTCCTGCGCGCACTCCTGGTTTCGTCGGCGGCTTTCGTGGGGCTGACCGTGTTGCTCGTGCTGCCGCTCCGCTGGCTGCCTCCAGTCACCTCGAGCTTCATGCTGCTGAACTGGTTCGGGCAGCGGAGCATCGCGGCCGACGTGCACTACGACTGGGTGGCCCGCGACAAGATCAGCCGCAGGGCGGCGCTGGCCGTCCTCGCCGCCGAGGACCAGAAGTTCTTCAGTCACTCGGGCTTCGACGTGGAATCCATCCGCAAGGTGTGGAAGCGCAACGGCAAGGGCAGGCAGGTGCGCGGGGCATCCACCATCAGCCAGCAGGTGGCGAAGAACCTGTGGCTCTGGCCCGCGCGCAGCTGGTTCCGCAAGGGTCTCGAGGCCTGGTTCACGGTGTGGGTGGAGATCCTCTGGCCCAAGGAGCGCATTCTCGAGGTGTATCTCAACATCGCGCAGTTCGGTCCTGACGTCTTCGGCGTCGAGGCTGCCGCCCGGCAGTACTTCCGCAAGCCCGCGGCTGCGCTGAATGAGCCGGAGGCTGCCTTGCTGGCCGCCGTGCTGCCCAATCCGAAACTGTTCAAGGTGCGCAACCCGTCGCGCTACACCACTCGTCGCCAGGCGTGGATCCAGCGCCAGGCACGCCGCCTGGGCGACGTGCTGCCCGCCGACCGCTGGTCTGGCCGGCGGTGAACGGCTAGGCTGAACCGGGGTTCCTCCTGGAGAAGTGCATGGCTCTCGTCGCCGCAGTGATCGCACTCGCGCTCATCGAGTACCTGATATTTGGTCTTCTTGTCGCGCGTGCCCGGGTCCGCTGCGATCTGCCGGCACCGGCGACGACCGGCCACCCGGTCTTCGAGCGCTACTTCCGCGTGCAGCAGAACACGCTCGAGCAGCTCATCGTGTTCGTGCCGTCGGTGTGGCTCTTCGGCTACTACGTGAGCACCTTGTGGGCCGCCGGGCTGGGCGTGCTTTTCGTGATCGGCCGGGCCTTGTACCTGTCGGGCTACGTGGCAGATCCGAAGAAGCGCGGGGCTGGGTTCGGCCTGTCGTTCCTGCCCAACGTGATCCTGGCCGTGGGGGCACTCGTCGGTGCCATCCTGAGCCTGGTGTAGGAGCGCCGACCGGCGCGAACGGATCCCTGGTCGCGCCGGTCGGCGCTCCTACAGCTTCGTGGGGTTCGGCTGGCCCTGGTAGACGATCTCGGGGTCGAAGACCTTTTCGGTCTCGGTGAAGGTCAGCGGCAACGGGGCGTCCGCTTCCCTTGCCGCGGGGCCTACTGGCACCTGGCGGTAGAAGCAGCTGCGGTAGCCCACATGGCAGCTGGCACCGCCGGTGATGTCCACCCGCAGCCAGACGCAGTCCTGGTCGTCGTCGATCAGCAGTTCCCGCACCGTCTGCACGAGGCCGCTCGTCGCGCCCTTGTGCCAGAGGGCCTGGCGGCTGCGGCTGAAATAGTGGGCCTCGCCAGTCTCGATGGTGCGGCTGAGGGCTTCGGCGTTCATGTAGCCCACCATCAGCAGTTCGCCGCTGCTGAAGTCCGTGGTGACTGCCGCAATCAGCCCCTGGGAGTCGAACTTGGGGGCCAGTTCATGGCCTTCTTCCACCTGTTCGATAGTGCGGCGCTGCGCGAAAATGCGGTTGGGGTCCATGCGGGCTGTATTATAGCCGCCCGCTTTTCCTCCGCTCACCTATGTCCCTGACGCTCCACAACACCCGCACCCGCCAGAAGGAAGCCTTTGTGCCCCTCCGGGAGGGCGAGGTCACCATGTATGTCTGCGGGCCGACGGTCTACAGCTTCCCCCACATCGGGAATGCCCGGCCGGCGGTGGTCTTCGACGTCCTGGCCCGCCTGCTGCGCACCCGCTACAGGCTGACTTACGCCCGGAATATCACGGACATCGACGACAAGATCAACAAGGCCGCGGCGGAGCAGGGCGTGCCCATCGGCGAGATCACGGACCGCTTCGAGGCGGTGTACCTGGAGGACATGGCGGCTCTCGGCGTGCAGCCGCCGGACCTGGCGCCCCATGCCACGGAACATCTGCCCGGAATCATCGCGATGATCGGGCAGCTCATCGAGGGCGGGCACGCCTACGCCGCGGAAGGGCACGTGCTGTTCCGGGTGCGCTCCTACGAGGACTATGGCGCCCTGTCGGGCCGTGACCGGCGGGACCTGCTGGCGGGTGCCCGCGTCGAGGTGGCCCCGTACAAGGAGGACGCCGGCGACTTCGTGCTGTGGAAGCCGTCCCCGCCCGACCTGCCAGGCTGGGACAGCCCCTGGGGCAGGGGCCGGCCAGGCTGGCACATCGAGTGCTCCGCGATGATCGCGCAGCACCTCGGCCCGACCATCGACATCCACGGCGGCGGCAACGACCTGATCTTTCCGCACCACGAGAACGAGGTGGCCCAGAGCACCTGCGCCCACGGCGGCCAGCTGTTCGTGCGCTACTGGCTGCACAACGGCTTCGTCAACGTGGACCACACCAAGATGTCCAAGTCGCTCGGCAACGTGCTGCTCGTGCGGAATCTCCTGAAGGAGGCGCCCGGCGAGGCGATCCGTCTGGCGCTGCTGTCGGCTCACTACCGGCAGCCCCTCGACTGGACGAGCGACGTGCTGCCCGAGGCCCGGCGCAAGCTCGACCGCCTCTACGGCGCGCTGCGCGACCTGCCAGCCCCGACGGGCGAGAGTGAGGTGGCAGATCCGGGGTTCACCGCCGCGCTGGACGATGACCTCAACACGCCGAAGGCGCTCGCCGTGCTCTTCGACCTGGCACGCACCATCAACCGGTCGGAATCCGCTGCCGAGCGCCAGCAACTGGCGGCGCGCCTGCGGGCCGGCGGCCGCCTTCTCGGCCTTCTGGGCGAGGATCCCGAGGCCTGGCTGCGGGGGGCCGGGGGCCATGGCGGCCTGACGGCCGAGGCGGTGGAGGACCTGCTCGCCCAGCGCCTGGCGGCCCGCAAGAGCAAGGATTTCGCAACCGCGGATCGCATCCGGGACGAGCTCGTGGCCAACCGTATCGTCATTCTCGACGGGCCGGAGGGCACGCGCTGGCGGCGCGCCGGTAACTGACGATGGCCGGGTCGTCCATTGCGGATGCCGAGCGCGAGCTGGTCGAGGAATTCGCCCTGTTCGACAACTGGGTCGACCGCTACCAGTACATCATCGACCTGGGCCGGCAGCTGCCGCCGTTTCCCGAAGCTGAAAAGATCGAGGAGCGCAAGATCAAGGGCTGCCAGTCCCAGGTGTGGCTGGTCACGAAATCCGTCGGCGACCGGCTCGAGTTCCAGGCCATCAGCGATTCCGCAATCGTTTCCGGCCTCATCGCCATCCTGATGCGCATCTACAGCGGCCGGCCCGCGCGGGAGATTCTGGCCACGCCACCCGGGTTCATCACGGCCATCGGCCTCGACCAGCACCTGAGTCCCACCCGCAGCAACGGCCTGCATGCAATGCTCGGCGCGATCCGCAACGCGGCTGCCGCATGTGCAGGGGGCTGAAATCCGGCCCGCCCCCCGGGCGAGCAGGCCTGGCCGCGCGGGCCGCCATCGGGCTGATCCGGGGGTACCAGGTGGCGCTGTCGCCCTGGCTGGGGACGAACTGCCGTTATTTGCCCACCTGTTCGGCCTATGCCATCGAGGCGATAGGCCGGTTTGGCCTGGTGCGCGGCGGCTGGCTGGGGCTCCGGCGGATTGGCCGATGCCACCCCTTCACGGCACTGGGGGCGGGTGCGGGCGCCGACCCGGTGCCCAGGGATTATGTCTGGTGGGGCCGCGATTGACCGGCACCATTCCCTGCTATATTCGGTGCCATCGGGATGGATAAGAGATTGCTGGACATCGTCTGCTGCCCTGTCACAAAGCTGCCGCTGCAGCTGCTGGACGGTGACCGGCTCCTGCGCCTGAACTCGGCGATTACTTCCGGCCAGCTCCGCAATCGCTCCGCTCTCGCCCTCCCCGAAACCCTGTCCGAAGCCCTGGTCACCCGGGACGGGCGCCTCGTGTACCCCGTCCGCGACGGTATTCCCGTCCTTCTCGAAGAGGAGTCCATAGACTGGCAACAGCTCGGCCAATAGCCAGGCCAATAGCCAGGCAAGCAGTCCTGGCATGAAGCCAAGGCCCGACCAGTTCCTTCAGCAGATGAAGGAACACCTGGATCGCCCCCGCGGCGACACGCCTCCTGGGGCTTCCAGGCTGGCCTCCGTCTACCTGGTTTCCGGGGAAGAGCCCCTGCTGGTCAACGAGGTCGTCGATGCCCTCCGGGCCGCCGCCATCGCCGGCGGGTGCGAGGAGCGCGAATCCCACGTCGTCGAGCGCTCCTTCAGCTGGGAGAACGTCACGGGGTCCCTGCGCAACCTGTCCCTGTTCTCCGCGGGCAAGCTCGTGGAAATCCGGCTGCCCACGCCGACACCCGGCGATGAGGGCTCACGGGCCCTGCGCGCACTGGCCAGCCGGGAACCTGATGGCAACGTGGTGGTGATCATCACCCCGGCGCTCACCCGGAAGGTCGCGGAGTCCGCCTGGGCCAGCGCGCTGGCGAACGCCGGCGTCTGGATCGAAACCCGCCCGCCTCAACTGGCCGACCTGCCCCAGTGGATCGCCCGGCGTTTCCGGGCGGCCGGCCTCACCTGCGACTCCGAGGGCCTGGACCTGCTCGCGGCCCGCGTGGAGGGCAACCTGCTGGCAGCCCAGCAGGAGATCGACAAGCTGGCGCTCCTGCATCCACAGGGCACCACCCTCGACGTGGACAGGATCCGTGCCGCCGTCGCGGATGGTGCCCGGTTCGATGTTTTCCAGCTCAGCGATGCGGCGCTCGCCGGAGATGTGGAGCGTGCGGTCAGGGTGCTGGGCGGCCTCCGGGATGAGGGGATTGCCGCGCCGCTGGTGCTCTGGTCGCTGGTACGGGAGGCGCTGATCCTGGTGGACGCCGGCATCCGGGCCAGCCGCGATGGCTCCGCCGCGAAGGGCGTCCAGGGCGCCGGCGTCTGGCAATCCCGGTCTGATCTCTTCATCCGGGCGCTGCGGATCCAAAAGCCAGGTGCGCTCCGCCGGCTGCTGCGCATGGCCGGCCGCGCCGACCAGATCGTCAAGGGCGCCCGGCCCGGCGACCCGTGGAATGCCCTGCTCGAACTCACCCTGGCCCTGGCGGGCCGGCCGCTCAAGGGAGCCGAACTCACCTGATGCCGCAGCAACCGATCGGCGTTTTTGGCGGCACCTTCGACCCCGTCCACGTGGGTCACCTGCGCACGGCCCATGAGCTGATGACCGCGCTCGGCCTGGCCGAGGTCCGCTTCGTGCCCTGTCGCCTGCCGCCCCACCGTCCCCCGGCCGTGGCTCCGGAAGCGTTGCGGCTGCGCATGCTCGAGGCCGCCCTCGAGGGCCTGCCGGGCTTCCGCGTCGATGGCCGGGAACTTCGCCGGCCGGGGCTGTCCTACATGGTCGATACGCTTTCGAGCCTTCGCGAGGAAGTGGGCGACCGGTCGCTGTGCCTTCTGCTCGGACTCGATGCGTTTCTGGGCTTGCCCACGTGGCACCGCTGGCGCGACATCCCGGACCTGGCCCACATCGTGGTGGCGCGCCGTCCCGGGGTGGGGCAACCGATGGAGGGCGAGGCCGGCGAGCTCCTGCAGGCCCGGGGTACGGCCAGAGCCAGTGACCTTGCCAGTGCTCCCGCCGGGCGCGTGCTGCTCCGGGACGTCACCCAGCTCGAAATTTCGTCGTCGGCGATCCGCGCCCTGGTGGCCGGCGGCGGCGATCCCCGCTTTCTCGTGCCGGACGCCGTGCTTGAATTGATCGCCAAGACCCACATCTATGCCAATCCAAGGGAGGCATTAACTAGTGCGCAGTAAGCAACTGCTGGCGCTTGCGGAGCACGCGCTGGCGGATCTCAAGGCCCGCGATATCAAGGTGCTGGACGTGCGCCAGCTGACCACGATCGCGGACTACATGGTCGTGGCGAGCGGCACGTCCGATCGCCACGTGAAGTCCATCGCCGACCGGCTGGTGCAGCGGGCCTCCGAGGCCGGTTGCCCGCCGCTGGGTGTCGAGGGCACTGGCAGCGGCGAGTGGGTCCTGGTGGATCTGGCGGATGTGGTTGTGCACATCATGCAGCCCAAGGCCCGGGAGTTTTACAAGCTGGAAAGCCTCTGGGACATGGGGGCCGCCGCCACCGCCTGAGGCCGGTCCTGGCCGACCCTCGGCGGGGTCTTGGGGCACCGGGCCGCCCACCGGTCAGGCCGGTCGGGTTGGCGTGTATGATCCTCCGCCCCCTCCCGGCGGGGACTTGGCAGAATCACGCATGAAAATACGGCTCCTGGTGATCGGTACCCGCCCGGAAGACTGGGTGCGTGAGGCCGTCAGCCTGTACCTGGCCCGCTTGCCGGCGCACCTGAAGCCCGAGCTCGTCGAGATCCCGTTGTCGCTACGCTCCTCCGGTGGCGATCCCGCGGTGGCAAAGGCCAAGGAAGGCCAGCGAATACTACAGCGCATCAAGCCCGGTGATTTCGTGGTGACGCTGGACGAGCGGGGGCGGGGCTGGTCCTCGGCTGAGCTCGCCCGGGAACTGGCGCGCTGGCAGAACCATCAGCCGTCGGTGGCGCTCGTCATCGGCGGCCCCGAGGGTCTGGCAGAGGAAGTGACGGTGCGCGCCAACCAGTCCTGGTCCCTGTCCGCCCTGACGTTCCCCCATGGCCTTGTCCGCGTGATCGTCGTCGAGCAGCTGTATCGCGCCTGGACGATCCTGCAGGGCCATCCGTACCACAAGGCCTGAATGCCAGGACGTCCAGCCCCGTGAACCCGCCCCTGAACCCGATCGTGTATCTCGCCTCAGCCTCCCCGAGGCGGAAGGAGCTTCTGGCCCAGCTTGGGGTACGGTTCGAGGTGCTGCCGGTTGCCGTGGATGAGGAGGTCCAGCCCGGGGAAGGTGCTGCTGACCTGGTCTGCCGCCTGGCATCCGCCAAGGCGCTGGCCGGCGTGGCACTCCGGCAGGACTCGCGCATACCCGTCGTTGCAGCCGACACGTCGGTAGCCCTGGGTGCCGAGTTGTTCGCCAAGCCCCTCGACCAGGCGGATGCTGCCAGGATCCTGGGCCGCCTGTCGGGCCGGACACATTCCGTGTTTACCGCCGTGGCCGTCGCGGACGGGCAGAGGGAGCGGGTCGAACTCAGTCGCAGCGAGGTCACCTTCCGCGCACTGACATGCGGGGAAATAGCCGCGTACTGGCGCACCGGCGAGCCGGCCGACAAGGCCGGTGCCTATGCCATCCAGGGCCGCGGCGCGCAATTCATCTCCGACCTGCGGGGAAGCTACTCCGGCGTGATGGGGCTGCCCCTGTTCGAGACGGCCCGGCTGCTGACCCTGTTCGGTTGCGAGCTGTTCTGACCCCCGCCGTGAACGAAGAGATCCTCATCAATCTCACCTCGCGGGAAGTCCGCGCCGCCGTCGTGGAGGGCGGCGTCCTCCGGGAGGTTTTGATCGAGCGTACGTCACGGCGGGGCCTCACCGGAAACATCTACAAGGGCCGTGTGGCCCGGGTTCTGCCGGGAATGCAGGCCGCCTTCGTGGAAATGGGCCTGGCCCGCACGGGGTTCCTCCACGCCTCCGACGTTCTGCCGCCGCCCGGGTCGACGCCGGCCGTTCCGGGTCTGGAAGCGGACATCCGGGACCTGCTGCGAGAGGGCGACACGGTGCTGGTCCAGGTGGTAAAGGACCAGCTGGGCACCAAGGGTGCCCGCCTCACGACGTTCATCACAATGCCGTCCCGCTACCTCGTGCTGCTGCCCCGGGAGACGACGCTCGGCGTCTCCGGTCGAATTGAATCCGAGGAGGAGCGCGCCCGGCTGAAGCAGCTGATGATCGGGCTGACCGGCGACCATCCAGTCCATGGCTATATCGTGCGGACCGCGGCCGAAGGGGTGGGCGAGGATCCTCTGCGCGCCGATGTGGAGTTCCTGCACCGCCTCTGGGAAGTGGTGTGGAAGCAGGCGCAGAACTCCCCGGTGCCGTCGCTCGTCCACCAGGACCTGCCGCTTGCCATACGCGTGCTGCGCGACCTCGTGAATCCGGCCACGGTCAAGGTGCGAATCGATGACGCGCGGGCCTGCGATGAGTTGCGGGGATTTGCCGCCAGCGTCATGCCTGAACTGGCGGGCCGCATCGAGTTCTACCCGGGCCCCCGGCCGATCTTCGACCTCTATGGCATCGAGGATGAGATCCAGAAGGCACTGGCCCGCAAGGTGGATCTCAAGTCGGGCGGCTACCTGGTCATCGACCAGACGGAGGCGCTGACCAGCATCGATGTGAACACCGGTGGCTACGTCGGGCACCGGAACCTGGAAGACACCATCTTCCGGACCAATCTCGAGGCTGCGGTGGCCATCGCCCGGCAGCTCCGGCTGCGCAATCTCGGCGGGATCATCATCATTGATTTCATTGACATGCTGGAGGAGTCCCACCGGAAGCAGGTCCTGGAGGCGCTGAACGCCGCTCTGGCCGGCGATACCGTCCGTTCACAGGTCGCCGAGGTGTCGCCGCTCGGGCTCGTGCAGATGACCCGGAAGAGGACCCGGGAAAGCCTGGAACACCTGCTGTGCGAGCCCTGTCCAACCTGCGAGGGGCGGGGGCACATCAAGTCCCCCGAGACGGTCTGCTACGAGATCTTCCGTGAGATTCTCCGGCAGCATGCGCAGTTCAGTTTCAAGGAGTTGGTAATTCTCGCTCACCAGGAAGTCATCGAGCTGCTGCTGGATGAGGAGTCGTCCAGCATCGCCGAACTCGAGGCCCTGACCGGCAAGTCGATCCGGCTGCAGGCGGAAAGCCTGTATGGCCAGGATCAGTTCGACGTCGTGCTGGCGTAGGCCGACGGCGCCGTGAGGGAACGCGGGATCCTTGGGCGGAGCCTGGGCTGGCTGGCTGGCATCGCCGCGGCCGTACTCATCGTCCTGGCGGTCCTGGTGGGCCTCGCCCGCCTGCTCCTGCCCCTGGCTCCCGAATACCAGGATCAGATCCGGCGCTTCGTCACGGAGGCAACCGGCTTCGACGTACAGTTCCGGACCCTGAGCGCCAGCTGGCCCCTCCGCGGTCCCGAGGTCCGCTTTTCAGACGTGCGCATTGCGATGCTGGCGGACGCGCGGCCGGTGTTCGATGCCAGGGAACTGAGTGTTGGCGTAAGTATCTGGCGGCTCATCGTGGATCGCCGGCTCCAGCCGGGCCGGATTGCCGTCAGCGGGGCAAGTGTCAAGGCCGAGCGCCTGGCGAGCGGCCAGTGGCTGGTGAACACCGTGTTCCTCGACGAATTGCTGCGCCGGCCGAGGAGCCAGGTCCTGCCACGCCTGGACCTGCAACTCAGGGACATCGACCTCGTGGTGGAAGACCCGTCGCGCCTGGAGCCACGCCTGGCGCTCGGCATCCGGCAACTGGACCTGGACCTGGGCCCCCGGTTCGTCGAGTTTGCTGCCGAGGTGGATGGGCGCGACGGTCTCGGGTCCGGCATCGAACTCGCCGGCACGGTGCCTGCCGCGCTGCTGCCTTCCGGCCGGCAAACCGCCGCGTCGCCGACACCTGACCGGATGGACTGGGACGTGAGGGCGACGGGGGCCGATGTCGATGTGGCCCGGTGGCTGCGCGTGCTCGCCAATGAACTCACCCCCCTGGCCTCGGGTCGTGGCGACGTGGACCTCCGGGCGACCTTCACCGGGACTGCGCCGACGTCAATCGACGTGGACCTGGACCTGGAGCCTACCGTCTGGGATGGCGTCGCGACCACCGACAACGATTTCGAGAAACTGGAACTCCAGGCCGCCTGGCAACGGGGAGCGGCGGGCTGGGAGGCGACCCTGCGGCGCTTCGCCGTCCAGCGCGATGCCCGGAGTTCCCCCGCGGTCACCGGTTCCATCAGCTACCGGTCGCCCACGGACGCCGCCCCTGGTGCGCTAACCGCGGTGGCCAGCAACATGCGCCTGCAGGATCTTTGGCCGATCCTGTGGTCGGTCGCCAGCACCGGGCTTCGGCGCGATCTCCTGCCCGAGCGGCTGGAGGGCGACGTGAGTGACTTCAAGCTCACGGCATCCTTGCCGGCGGACCAGCAGGCGAGCTGGGAGGCAGAGGCGTCGTTCCGGGAGATGGGGCTGGTCATGCCGGCGCCAGGCTGGGCGGTCACGGGCGTCACCGGCACCGTGCGCGCCGACCAGTCCGGAGGCCGCGTCGACCTCAAGTCTGCGGGCGGCATCCTGCGCTTTCCGAAACTGTTCCGCACCGACATCCGTACCAGCAGCGCCACGGGGCTGCTCGGCTGGAAGCGGTCGGACAAGGGCCTGGAGGTCTTCGGTGACGAACTGCAGATCGCGACCGCCGACGGGGAGAGCCGGTCGCGGGTCCGCGTGACATTTCCCCCGGCGGGCTCCGTCTTCGTCGACATCTCGGCCCGCTTCGTGGCGTCTTCGGCACCGGCGGCCCTGAACTACCTGCCGCTGGTGCGGTTCAAGCCCGGCGTCGTGCAGTGGCTGGACCGCGCCTTCGTCGCCGGCTCGGTTCCCCGGGCGGAGCTGCTCTGGCAGGGCCCGTTGCGCGGTTTCCCCTACGAGGACGGGGGTGGGCGTTTTCGGGCCGAGTTCACGCTGGCGGACGCGGTGCTCGACTATGCCGATGGCTGGCCCAGGCTGGAGAGTGCAACCGGTACCGTCATCATTGATCGCGTCACGCTGACGTCGGTTGAGAATCGGGGCTCGCTCGGTGGCATTTCCTTCAGGGATGCCGAGATCCGCGTCCCGAACCTGATCCGCGATGCAGAGCTGGACGTGGCCGCGGCAAACCGGCTGCAACTCGGCCAGATCCTCGGCTTCCTCCGCCAGACACCGGTAGCCGCTCTGCTGGGCCCCACCCTCGAGACCGTGACAGGCAGCGGCCCCGTGACCACGGGCATCGATCTGCGGGTTCCCATTGCCAGTCCGAAGGACTATCGCCTGGCCGGCACCTTCGACCTGGAGGGCGCGAGCGTGGGTCTGCGCGGCGTGGACTTCGGCCTAACCGCCCTGGATGGTGTCGTGCGCCTGGATACCGACCGGCTTACCGCCACCGAGCTCACCGGCCGCTTCCTGGACGAGCCGGTGAAGATCGTGCTGCGTGCCGCAACACCGGCCGAGTCCGGCCTGATCCAGGTGGCCGACATCAAAGGCGAGACCCCGGTGGGAAAGCTGGCGGCTGCGTTCTCCCTCCCCTATGCGGATAAGCTCGGCGGCGCCGTCGCCTGGGAGGCGAACGTGAAGTTGCCGGCTCGCCGCGTGAGCGAGCCCGTCCGGATCGATATCCAGTCGGATCTGGGGCAGCTCGTCAGCACCCTGCCGCCGCCCCTGACGAAGGGGGCCGGCGATCCGGAGCCCATGCGACTGGAGGTGCAATTGCCGCGGCGGGGACTGGTCCAGGTGAGTGGCGCCATCGAGCGCGGCGTCAGCTGGGCTCTGCAGTTCGTGGCGGCCACCAGGCGCGCCAGGTCTGCCTGGAGTCTGGACCGGGGCTCCCTGCGCAGCGGCAGTATTCCGGCCAGCATTCCGGCAGAGCCCGGGCTGGAGATCGGCGGGACCTTCGAGAGTCTCCGTTTCGAGGACTGGTTCCCTGGCCGCAGCGCGGCAGCCGGCAGCGAGGCCTCCCCGGACGACCTGATCCGCAAGATCGATATCCAGGCGGACCGCTTCGCGATCCTCGGCCGGGCGTTTCCCGAGGCGCGGATAGATGCCCGGCGTGCAGGAAGTGAATGGCGCGTGGCGGTGCGTGGACCGTCTGCGGAAGGCGCGGTGACCGTCCCCGCCGGCCCGGGGGACGAGGCGCCGGTTGTGCTCGATATGGAACGCCTCTGGCTGGTCGAGTCCGATCCTGCCACTGGCGATGGTGCCGCGGACCCGCGGAATCTGCCTGCCGTGCGGGCTACCGTGGGTGATTTCGTGCTGAAGGACATGCGGCTCGGGCGCCTGACTGCAGAGCTTGCCCAGCGCGGCGATGGCATCGTGGTGGAGCCGCTCAATCTGGAGAGTCCGACCTTCCGGGTCAGCGGCGATGCCACCTGGGTGGTGGAGGACAACGACGTCCGCCGTCAGCGTAGCGAGCTCCGGCTGCAGCTGACCTCCACGAACATCGCATCCACGCTGCAGGCGCTCGGCTATGACCCGGTCATCGAGGGGGAGAAGGCCAGCGTGACCCTGGACCTGTTCTGGCCGGGCGGTCCGAGCGACGACTTCCTCAATGCCGCCGGTGGCAGGGTCGTAATCAACCTTGACAAGGGCCAGTTCCTGCCGGTCGAGCCAGGCGGCGGTCGATTCGTCGGCCTGCTCAGCATTGCGGCGCTGCCCCGCCGCCTTGGCCTCGATTTCTCCGACGTGACGGACAAGGGCCTGGCCTTCGATCAGGTGAAAGGTGAATTCCGCCTCGACAAGGGCAATGCCTTTACCTGCAACCTGGGCCTGGAAGGCCCGGTGACGGACGTCGGCATCCTGGGGCGCGTCTCCATCCGGGAGCGGAGCTACGACCAGCTGGCCGTCGTCCGGCCCCACGTTTCCGACGTGCTGGCCGTGGGCGGGTTCGTGGGCGGGCCAGTCGTCGGTAGCACGGTGCTCCTGATCTCACAGATCTTCCGCAAGCCGCTGAGCTCGCTGGGTGAGAGCTACTACCGGGTATCAGGCGGCTGGGACGAACCGGCCGTGACCAGGGTCCAGAAGAGCGAGGTGGACCTGACACCATTCCGGGATTGCGAGCGTTACCTGGCCGAGGTCCTCAAGGAGCTGCCCCCGGAAGCCGAGCTGACCCGCTGAACCGGAAAATGGGGGTCAGACTGAGATTTTGTGGGCTGGGAAATCGCAGTCTGACCCCCAATTTCCTTACACTGGCAGTCACACTCCGGAAGAGCCCCGATGAAGACCCTGCGAATCTCCGCGATCCAGATGAACTCCGGCGAAGACGTCGCCGCCAACCTGACACGCGCCCGGCGCTGGCTTCGCTCGGCCGCCGCCGACGGGGCGACCCTCGCCGTCCTGCCCGAGAACTTTGCCCGGATGGGCAAGAAGGAATCGGATCGCCTCGCGATCATCGAGGAGGACGGCGCCGGACCCCTGCAGGATTTTCTCGCCGCGGAGGCTGCCCGCTCCGGGATGTGGATCGTGGGCGGCACGATCCCGCTGAAGAGCGACGACCCCAAGCGGCCCTATGCCTCGGCCCTGGTCTACGATGGCACCGGCAAGCGGGCCGGCCGCTACGACAAGGTGCACCTGTTCGACGTCCGGGTGCCGGAGAGCGAAGAGGCCTACCGTGAGTCCCGCAGCACCATGCACGGCTCGAAGCCGCTGGTACTGGAGACCCCGTGGGGCAGCCTCGGTGTGGCCGTCTGCTACGACCTGCGTTTTCCTGAACTCTTCCGCTGGATGGCGGGCGAGGGCATGGACCTGCTCGCCGTGCCCGCCGCCTTCACTTATCGCACCGGCGCGGCCCACTGGGAGCCCTTGCTGCGCGCCCGGGCCATCGAGAACCTCACCTACGTCGCTGCGGCGGCCCAGACGGGCACGCACCCGGGCGGGCGCCAGACCTATGGCCACACCATGCTGATAGATCCGTGGGGCGCGGTGCTCGTCGATGCCGGCGGGCGCACCGGCGTCATCACGACGACCATCGACACCCAGCAGCTGAAGAAGCTCCGCCAGCAGTTCCCCGTCCTCGAGCACCGGCGCTTCAAGGCGCCTGGCTGAATGGTTCTCCCGCACAGCCTACCTAATCCGACAGGATTCCCGATGAATGCAGTAGTCACTCCCGATTCTTCCCTCGCGCGCGTCCGCAGCCAGGTGCTGGACCCCGCCGGAATTGCCGACCGCGACCTCGAGCGGGCGCTTGGCGCCCTGATGCGCGGCACGGTCGACAACGCGGACCTGTACTTCGAGGTGTCCCGCCAGGAGTCCTGGACCCTGGAGGACGGCATCGTGAAGGAGGGCGCCCACAGCATCGAGCAGGGTGTCGGGGTCCGGGCCATGTCGGGCGAGAAGACGGGGTTTGCGTACTCGGACGAGGTGATGGTCCCGGCGCTCCTGCAGGCCTCGGCCGTCGCGAGCGCCATAGTCAGGCACGGGCAACAGGGCCGTGTGCAGGCCTGGCAGCCCCGCGCCGGTCATGCGCTGTACGCGCCCATAGATCCGCTGCCGACGCTCAAGGACGACGACAAGGTGGCGCTGCTCCAGCGAGTCGACAGCGAGGTGCGGGCGCTGGATTCTCGCGTGAAGCAGGTGGTGGCGAGCCTGGCGGCGGCCCACGACGTGGTCCTGGTCTGCGCCAGCGACGGCACGCTGGCCGCGGATGTACGGCCCCTCGTTCGCTTCAACATCTCGGTGATCGTCGAGGACGGCGACAAGCGCGAGCAGGGTTACGCTGGTGGCGGCGGCCGCTTCGGCTACGACTACTTCACGCCGGAGCGCGTGCTGGACTTCGGCCGGGAAGCGGTGCGCCAGGCTATCGTCAACCTGGACGCGGTCCCGGCGCCCTCGGGCGAGATGATCGTGGTGCTCGGGCCGGGCTGGCCCGGGGTGCTCCTGCACGAGGCCATCGGCCACGGCCTGGAGGGCGACTTCAACCGCAAGGGTACGTCGGCCTTCACCGGCCGCATCGGTGAGCGGGTGGCCTCGGACCTCTGTACGGTCGTGGACGACGGCACGCTGCCGGGCCGTCGCGGTTCCCTGAACGTGGACGACGAGGGCACTCCCACCCGGAACACGGTCCTGATCGAGAACGGCATCCTCCGGGGCTACCTGCAGGACAAGATGAACGCCCGCCTGATGGGCGTCGAGTCCACGGGCAACGGACGGCGCCAGTCCTTCGCCCACACGCCGATGCCGCGCATGACCAACACGTACATGCTGGCTGGCCCGCATCACCCGGACGAGATCATCGCGTCGGTGAAGAAGGGCGTCTATGCTCGCAACTTCGGCGGTGGCCAGGTGGACATCACCTCGGGCAAGTTCGTCTTCTCCGCTACCGAGGCCTACCGCATCGAGAACGGGAAGCTCGGCGCGCCCATCCGGGATGCCACGCTGGTGGGCGACGGCCCAACCGTCCTGAATCGCGTCACCATGGTTGGCAACGACATGGCGCTGGACACCGGGATCGGCGTCTGCGGCAAGGAGGGGCAGTCGGTGCCGGTAGGCGTCGGCCAGCCGACCCTGCGCATCGACGGCCTCACGGTGGGCGGAACGGGTGGTGACGAATGAGTGCCCGCACCGCACTGAGCCTGCAGACGGGCCTGGCCACCCTGCAGGACAAGGTCAGGGACGTCCTGAAGCTGGCGAAGCAGCTGGGCGCCACCCAGGCGGAAGCGAACGCCAACTTCGGCACGGGCTTCTCGGTGAATGTGCGCATGCGGGAGGTGGAGACCCTCCGTCACCAGCGTGACCAGGGCCTCAGCGTCACGGTCTGGCTGGGGCACCGCAAGGGCAGCGCGAGTACCTCGGACCTGCGTCCCGAGGCGCTCGAGGAATCTGTGCGCAAGGCCTGCGCGCTGGCGAAGTACGGCGCCGAGGATCCGGCGTCGGGTCTCGCCGACGCGGAGCGCCTGGCGAAGACGTTCCCGGACCTGAGCCTCTACCACCCGTGGGCCATCGAGCCGGCGGCGGCCATCGAACTGGCCACGGCCTGCGAGGCAGCCGCGCTGGACCATGACCCGCGCGTGACCAACTCGGAGGGTGCCTCGGTCAGCACCAGCGAGGGGTTGCGGGTCTACGGTAACAGCCACGGCTTCCTCGGCGGGTACCAGGAGTCGGATCACAGCATCTCCTGCTCGGTGGTGGCGGCCCAGGACGGCGCCATGGAGACGGACTACGAGTATGCCGTCGCCCGCGATGCTGCCGACCTGCCATCGCCGGCCGGGATCGGCGCCGAGGCGGGCCGGCGCACCGTGGCCCGGCTTGGTGGCACCAAGCTCGAGACGCGCACGGCACCCGTGCTCTTTCCGGCTCGCATGGCCCGCGGCCTGATCGGCCACCTGTTGGGCGCCATCAGCGGTGGAGCGCTGTACCGGAAGTCCTCGTTCCTGGTGGACGCACTCGGCAAGCCGGTGTTTGCCAGCCGCGTCACCATTGACGAGAAGCCTCACCTGCCCAAGGCGCTGAACAGCGCGCCCTTCGACAACGAGGGCGTGGCAACGACCGAGCGCAGGCTCGTCGACGCCGGAGTTCTCAGCGGCTACCTGCTCGGCAGTTACTACGCCAGGAAGCTCGGCATGCAGACCACCGGCAACGCGGGCGGCGCCCACAACCTGGTGGTGCACGACACGGGCCAGACCTTCGACGAGCTGCTGAACATGATGGGCACGGGCCTGATCATCGCCGACCTCATGGGCAGCGGCGTGAACCCTGTGACCGGCGACTACTCCCGGGGCGCCAACGGCTTCTGGGTGGAGAATGGCAGGATCCAGTACCCGGTCACCGAGATCACCATTGCCGGCAACCTGAAGGACATGTACCAGCACATCCTCGGCATCGGCACGGACCTGGACCGGCGGGGCGGGGTACTGACGGGATCGATACTCGTGGAGGCGATGACGGTCGCGGGGAGCTAGGCGCAGCTCATCCGGATATAGCGCCGGGCGGCCGGCACCGGCACTCCCACTGGCGGGAGTGTCGGGGGCCCCCGGGGCGTGGACTTCCGCCGCGACTAGTTCTTCTTTGCCGGCGCCGGTTCGACGCTGACCGCCAGCGCTTCGGTATAGGTCGCCTCGACCTGGTCACCAACCTTGACGACCTTGAACTGGTCGGGATTCCGGACATCGAGCGTCACGATGTTGCCCTTGGGGCCCTTGAGCGAGATGGTGCTCCCGGCCGGATCGACGGCGACCACATCGGCGACCGCGGTGACCGTACGCCTGCCGGCCACCGCCGGCTTTTCGCCAGGCGCCGCCCGCCCGACGGCCTCGCTCACGGCTGGCTCACCCGCCGCGACCCTGGTCTTCCTGAGTTCCAGCGTCAGCGCCTGTGCGTAGCGCGCGATGACGGTATCGCCGACTCTGATCTGGTCGAAGTTCCGGACCTCGTCGCCCGCGACGATCTCGACGAGATTTCCTCGCTCGCCCAGGAGCGTCAGCGTCCGGGTGGCCTTGTCAATGCCGGCTACCTTCGCCGAGAGTTCCACCGTGCGAAGGGCCGCGGCCTTGCCCGGCTCGCTGGCTATGACGGCGCCGGTGCCGCCAACGGGTTGCTGCGCGACTGCAGGCCCGCCGAGCGCGGCGGCCACCACGGAGAGCGCCAGGGTTGCCTTGATGTTCAATGCCATGTCCTCCTGAGGATGATGTATGGGGCGGTCAGGGCGTCCAGTCTACCCCGTGATCGGCGAGGTAGTCGTCCACTGAGGCACCGACGGTCGGGTGGAACACATCGGGGCCGAAATCCTCGAGCAATCCGAAGCGTCTGAGCTTGTCCTTCACGGGATCCTTCATCTCGGCGAAGTGCAGTTCGATCCGTGAGTCCCGAAGTGTACGCCCCAGTTCCGCGAGGACATCCGCGGATGTCACATCGATGCTCGTCACGGGTTCTGCGGCGACGATGATCCTCTTTACGGGCGTGGGCGAGCCCGCGACGGCCTCCAGCACCCGTTGCTGGAATTGCTCTGCATTCGCGAAGAACAGGGGCGCATCCCAGCGGAACAGGACCAGGCCGGGAACCAGCCGGGCGTCCGGGTAGCGCTTGATGTCGTGATAACCGCGGATACCGTCCACGCGGCCGAGCACGGCAAAGTGCGGCCGCCAGCCGTCCCACAGGAACTCGATGACAGCCGCGATAACGGCCAGGCCGATGCCGGGAATGGCCCCGAGTGCGGCGACGCCGGCGAAGCAGCCGATGGACAGCCAGAATTCCCAGCGCTGGATGCGAAAGATGCGGCGCAGGTCGGCGATCTCGAACAGGCCGATGGCCGACGCGATCACGACGGCGGCCAGGGCGCTCGTCGGCAGGTTGCGCAGCAGATCCGGCGCGACCACCAGCAGCAGGGCGACCGTGGCCGCCCCGACGACGCCGGTGAGCTGGGTCCTCGCCCCGGCGGCCTCAGCAACTGGCGTACGCGATGAACTGCTGCTGATCGGGAACCCCTGGAAGAGCCCGGCGGCCAGGTTCGCGGCGCCGAGGCCGATCATTTCCTGGTTGGGATCCACGTAGCTTCGGGTCCTTGCCGCGTAGGTGCGTGACAGGACGCTGGTGTCCGCGAACGCCACCAGCGCCACCGCGCAGCCACCGACTACCACGGTGCCAAGGTCGGCCAGGCCGATCCATGGGAGGTGCAACGCGGGAAGGCCCTGCGGCAGGGCGCCGAGTACCTTCACGCCGGCATCCGCGCCCAGGTCGAAAACCCCGACCGCTGCCGTTGCCGCGACCACGGCGATCAGGAGCCCCGGGATGCGCTGCCAGGGCTTGAGCAACAGAATCACCATGAGTGCGCCTGCGCCGATGCCGAAGGTGGTCCAGTTTGTTTCGCCGCCAATCACCGCGACACCAACCCGCCAGAGATCCCGCATCGGCCCGCCGCTGTCGATGGAGATGCCTAGGAGCTTCGGTAACTGGTTGATGATCACCACGAACGCAATGCCGTTCATGTAGCCGTAGCGAATGGGCTTGGATAGCAGCTCGGTGATGAAGCCAAGGCGCAGCACCCCGGCAAGGATGCACACCACGCCCGACACGACCGCCATCATTCCGGCGATCGCAATGGCGCGCACCGGGTCGCCACCCGATAGGGGCAGCACGACAGCGAGGATCAATGCGGCCAGCGAGGAGTCGGGCCCCAGCACCAGGATGCGGCTGGGGCCGAACAGGGCGTAGGCGAGCAGCGGCACGATGGTGGCGTACAGGCCGTAGATACCCGGGACGCCCGACGCGACCGCGTAGGCGATGCCGACGGGTACCAGCATCGTGGTCAGCACGAGCCCGGCGATCAGGTCCTGGGGCAGCCAGGCAGGGTCGTAGCGGCGCGCCATCTCGAGCCCCGGGAGCCAGCGCCTCCAGCCGGGCGCTGCGGTCGCCGGCTGCCGCGTGACACGGCCGGGTTCGGCCAGCCGGTGGGAGGGAACCTCGCTCTTCATCTCATTGCCGGTTCACTGCTAGCATCGTCCCGCAACCCACGGAGCGCCAACCATGAGCGATCGTAACCCGCTGGCCCCTCATATCGCCTACTGCGGCCTGGATTGCTCCGGCTGCGACGTCTTCCGGGCCACCGCCTGGAATGACGACGGACTCCGCCAGGCCTATGCCGACAAGGTCTTCAAGTCCTGGAAGCTGGTCGTGGAGCCTTCAAGTCTCAATTGCCACGGCTGCCGGGATGAGCGGCCCAAGTCGGGATTCTGCGCTACCTGCCAGGTCCGGCAGTGCGCCCGGGACCGCGGCTACGGGAACTGCGCCACCTGCCCGGACTACGAGTGCGACAAGCTGCGCCGGGTCCACGCTGCCATGATCACCGTCGGCAAGGCGGTCAACGGCGTGGCGAGCGCCAGCCTGAACCTGCAGGCCATCCGTCGCGAAATCGGGCTCGGGTCGTAACGGCCCCACCCTTACTCGATCGTCCGCACTGCCGTCACGGGCGCGTAGTCGAACTTTTTCGTTGCAGGATTCCACAGGACGGGCCGGTCGCAGAAGTTCTCGCTCGCGAAGTCCTTCGCCGGCGGCTTCCCGCATTGTCCGCCGGACACGGTCAGCCAGAGCCTGGCGGCGGGGCCTGTGCCCTCGATGGTCACGCCATACACGGAATCGATGAAGGCGCTGGCTGCGCCACCCTTGCCGTCGCCGACGTACACTCCGACCCACTTTTCCCGGTCACCGTAGATGCTGGCGGCGCCGTCGCAGTTGACGGAACCGGTGTAGATCACGAAGTCTTCCTTGCCGTCGGCGTTCAGGTCGGCCCGTTTCACCGCGTCGCCGGTCCGGGGCGTGCCACCCACCTCGGCGCACTGGTCGGCGATCGTCTTGAGGTCCGCGGCGACGGCCGCTGGCAGTTTCGGTGTCGGGTTCGGTGCATCGGCGGCGCGCGCTGGGCCAGTCACGGCCAGACAGGCAATGGTGGCAGGCAGGACGGCATTCCAGGGACTGTTGCGCATGGGTGTCTCCCGTGAGTTCGCGTGTCCCGACGCTACGCCCGGCTGCACTTAGGGGCAAAGGCCATTCTTGCTTGTGGGCAGGGGCGGAGCCCGGTAACGTTCCCGCCCGTGGCAGGATTGCTGACAGGGATTGAGTCGCCGGGCTGCGCAGGCCCGGCCCGAGTCGTCCGCGCGTCGCTGCTGCTGCTTCTCGCTGGCTGCGCCAGCGAGAAGCAGTACAGCATCCCGTTCATGCCCCCGCCGGCCTTCCTCGAAGCCGCGGAAGTCACGCCCTTCTCGGACCCGGGACCCGTGACCAGTCCCGCCGATCCGCGGGTCCTCTACGCCACCCTGCGCGAGCCTGCCCCCGAGGGCAGCGACAACCGCTTCTACAGCAAGGATCGGGGCATTGCCCTGCGCCTGGGGAGCAGCCGTATCGTCCTCGGCCGCAGCGACATTACGTGGGACATGGCCCGCCAGATGTCGATCCTCAAGAACTCGACTGACCAGTATCCCCTGCAGGTGGCGGACCTGCAGGAGTTCGGCATCCTTGACCGGACCGTCCACCCGATCCTGGAGCCCGGCACGGGCGGGGCACCGGATCCCATCCCGCGCGAGCGCTTCGTGGCCGCCATCAACGAGCGGCTCGCCGGGAACCGTGACCAGGACATCTTCATCTACGTGCACGGCTACAAGGTCAACTTCGAGAACCCCATCCTGGTGGCGGCGGAGCTCTGGCACTTCCTGGGGTACGAAGGCGTTTTCATTCCCTTCGCCTGGCCGTCCCGCATCGGCCGGCTGGATTACTTCGGCGACACCGAGTCCGCGCGCTACTCGGCCCGCTATCTGCGGGAATTCATCCAGTTCCTGGCAGAGGAGACCACCGCACGCCGCATTCATATCCTCGGCTACAGTGCCGGCACGCGGCTGGTCGCTGCCACCCTTCATCAGTTTGCCCTGGTTAATGCGGGCAGGTCGGCGGCCGCGATCCGCGAGGAGCTGCGCCTGGGCAACGTGATCCTCGTGGGCAGCGATATCGACAGGGGGATCTTCGCGAACTACCTGATCGATGGCCTGCTGAAGGTGCAGGAGCGCCTCACGATCTATGAGTCGCCGCGTGACAAGGCGCTGGGCATGGCCCTGCTGGCCTTCGGCAGCAACCGCGTGGGACAGCTGGATCCCAGTGACCTCTCACCCGGCGCCCGTCAGTTCCTCCGCACCTCCGATGAGATCGCGCTGGTCAACATCACCAATGCGCCCGGCTTCGATGCCGGCAACGGGCACAGCTACTTCCGGGACAGCCCTTTGGTGAGCAGCGACGTGCTGGCAGCCCTGAGATATGACCTCACGCCGGCCCAGCGCGGCCTCGCCCAGGACGCGGATACCGGCGTCTGGGAGTTTCCGCCGGACTATCTTGAAAGGCTGGAAGGCGCGATCTACCGGGCCGACCCGGAACTGGCCCGCCGCGCCAGGGACCCGGCCGCGGCGTCCGGCACGGAACCCTGACCGGCCGGAATGCCCAGTCGCCCCGCGGCTCCGCTTCTCAGGTCACCGAGCCCCGGGAAGTTTCCATCCACTTCCTGATGCGGCGTGCATCGGCGACCCGCGTGTACTTGCCGAAGGAATTGAGGAGCACGATGACCACCGACCGGCCCTCGATGATGGTCTGCATCACCAGGCACTGGCCGGCAGCCATGGTATAGCCGGTCTTCTGCACGGCAATGCTCCAGTCTGACTTCGCAACCAGGGTATTGGTGTTGCGATACTCGAGCGCCTGCTTGCCGGCGACTACTGTGTGGCGCTCGTCAGTCGAGTACTGCCGGATGAGCGGATCGGCGGAGGCGGCCTTGACCAGCTTCACCAGGTCGCGGGCGGACGCGATGTTTCCGCTCGACAGGCCGGTAGGGTCGGCAAATCGCGACCGCGTCATGCCCAGGGCCTTCGCCTTTGCATTCATCGCACGAACGAACGCGGCCGGCCCGCCAGGATAGGTGCGGCCCAGCGCCTGGGCGGCCCGGTTCTCGGAGGACATGAGTGCAAGGTGCAGCAACTCGCCCCGGGACAGCCTGGTGCCGACGCCCAGGCGGGAAGCCGAGCCCCGGGCGGAGTCACGATCTGCCCCGGTGATCGTGACCATCTCCTCGAGCGGCTGCCGGCCCTCCAGCACGACCAACGCGGTCATCAGCTTGGTGATCGAGGCGATGGGAACCGCCGCGTCGTCCCGCTGGGCGAACAGCACCGAGGAGTCCCCGGCATCCACCACCAGGGCCGCACTGGAGCGCACGTCGGGCCTGGTTGCCGGCTTCGGCCCGGCCGTTGCGGGAAATGTGGCGGCCGCCGCCAGCAGCAGTCCGGACAGAACGAGCGCCCACAGTCCCCGCGCTCCACGGAAGCTTCGCATGATCCCAACCCATCCCTGGTTACCGGCGGGCGGATCATACCCGGCCATCGCGTACTTTTCCGCCGACTGTTCCCCTGGCTACTTCCCGGCGGCAGCCAGGTCTGACGAGACGATCTCGCCCAGTTGCCGGTCGATCAGGCTCCAGAACGGGTTGCTGCGCAGGCGGGTGAGCGAGCCCAGCGAGATGGTGAGGGCGCCACTCTCTCCCCGGAACAACAGCGAGCCAAGGCTCGGCACGCCGTCGTGGCCGCTACCGGGGAGGATGCCGTAGACCGGATCGTCCGGCGGGAACGGCAGGGCGACATGGCCGAGGGAAACGACGTCCGCCGGCCAGGCCAGATCGAGGGGCTGGACCGTTGCCGATGACGACCCCGGCGCGTAGTGGGCCAGAACCAGTTCAGGGCCGCCCTCACTCGCGTTGGAGACGATTTCCAGGCTATAGCCGTGATTGGTGGCTATTGCCCGTTCAATGACGTCCCGTGCGGCGGGCCGTTGCACGCTGCGCAGGATCCGGCTGCGGTTAACGTCGAAGATCACCAGCCGGTGTTTTCCCCCGGTGAGGTGTGCGTAGAGAGAGTCGACAGTGCCCGAGGATCCCACGGTGCTGTCCACCACGGACTGCCAGGTCACCACGGGGGGTAGCTGCGAGATCGTCCCGTCTTCTCCAGCCGCCGCGAGCGCGGCAACCAGTTCCTTCGTGGCACGGTTCACCTGCCTTCCGGCATTTACCGGGAAGGAATTGAACTTGTACGGGTCGTACTCGGGAAGCACCTTTTGCCAGCGCACCTTCTCCAGGACCGGCAGGGGTACGATGCTGAGCAGGTCAATGATGTTGGCCAGTCCGGCTACCGCTGTCAGTTCGATGGCCGGCGAGATCAGCAGGACCCTGTCCGGGCGGCGCAGCCCGGGCTCTATCAGCGCATCCAGCGCGTAGCTCAGCGTCAAGGTCGCTCCGGTCGAGTAGCCGCCCACGTAGAACGGCTGGCCGGGCCCGGTCCGGCGCGCGACGTCGCGGGCCGCGAGCCGGACCGCGGCAACCCAGTCCCCGTATCGCATTTCGGTCAGCATGGACGGCAGGGTGCCGTGGCCAGGGAGCCGCAGCACGGTGACCTCGAAGCCGCGACGGTACAGGGCTTCCGCCAGGGCCTTCATCGAGTAGGGCGAGTCAGTCAGGCCATGGACCAGCAATGCACCTCCCGCCGGACGTGGCATGTCAGGGGTCAGCCGGAACGAGCGGTTATAGGGTGCTCCGGCAGCAAGCCGCTGGATGTTGCCGTCCCGATTGAAGCGGCTGTGGGTGAAGGGCTCGCCGACGCCCGACCAGTTGCGAACTGCCGCCGCGGTGCTCGCCAGGAGCCGTGTCTCCAGAGCCTGGTAGCCGGCAAAGTCGAGCGTCCGATGGGTCAGGGCGGAGAACTCCCCGTCAAGGCGCTTCGTGTGCCAGGGCTGGAGATCCGGCAGCATGTTTACGGCGTACAGCGCGTAGCCGAGAACAAGCACGAGGCACGCGCCGGCGATCAGCACCAGCAGTTGCAGGATCCGGTGCAATACCCGTCGGGACACGGTTGCGGTAACGCCCAGCAGTCGCTTCATGGACGCGAGCCTCCCTCCAGGCCGGTAGCTCTAGGCGGTCAGCAACTCCAGCGCCTGCCGGTACTTCTCGGTCGTTCGCCGGATCACGTCGGGGGGCAGTCTGGGGCCCGGCGCTTTCTTGTTCCAGTCGAGCGTTTCCAGGTAGTCCCGCACGAACTGCTTGTCGAAGCTCGGCGGGCTGATGCCCGTGCGGTACTCAGCCGCTGGCCAGAACCGCGAGGAGTCCGGCGTCATCACCTCGTCGATCAGGTAGAGCCCACCGGCGTCGTCCAGGCCGAATTCGAACTTCGTGTCGGCGATGATGATGCCGCGACTCCGTGCATAGGCGGCGCCCTCGCTGTAGACCCGGATCGCCAATGTACGGACCTGTCGGGCAAGGTCGGTGCCCACGAGTTTCTCGCAGTCGGCGAAGCTGATGTTCTCGTCGTGATCGCCGATGGCCGCCTTGGTGGCCGGCGTGAAGAGTGGCTCCGGCAGCGGCGCCGCCAGCGGCAGGCCGGCGGGTAGCTGGATGCCGCACACCTTGCCCGTTGCCTGGTAGTCCTTGTAGCCGGAGCCGATGAGGTAGCCGCGGACGACGGCCTCGATCGGCAGGGGCTTCAGCCGCCGCACCACGGTGGCCCGGGTGGCCACGGCCGCGCGCTCGGCGGGATCCCTGATCACGGCGTCCAGCGGCAGGTCCGCCAGGTGATTGGGGACGATGCCAGCCGTGCGGGCGAACCAGAAATTCGACAGTTTCGTGAGCACCTCGCCCTTGCCGGGAATCGGATCGGGCAGCACCACGTCGAATGCGGACAGACGGTCGGTGGTGATGATGAGCAGGTGCCGGTCGTCCACCGCGTAGATGTCACGGACCTTGCCTTGACTGAGCCGGGTTAGGGCTGTCAATCTGGATTCGTACATGGCGTCAGGGACGATGCTCCGCGTCATCGGCAGGATTCTAACAGCGCCGTCCGCGCTTGCCCTGTTCTGAATCAACCCAGAGGCCCGGATGGCTTGGATTGGTAAAGTCGGCGGAGGCATCCTCGGCCTGATCGTTGGCGGGCCCGTCGGCGCGGTGATCGGCAGTGCCCTGGGCCATCAGTTCGATCGCGGGGCTGGTCGCCCCGGGCTGCTTGGCTACGAGGGACTGTCCGGTGCCGACGAGGGTGCCGTCCATTCCGCTGCCGACCGCCAGCGCCTGTTTTTCCAGACCACGTTTTATGGCCTTGGCGCGCTCGCCAAGGCGGACGGGCGCGTCTCCGAGGCCGAAATCGACGCGGCGCGCACGCTGATGACCGAGATGCGCCTGCCGCCGGACACCGTCCGCCAGGCCATCGGGTGGTTCAACGAGGGCAAGCAGGCGGGATTTCCACTCCGGGAGCGCGTGCTCCTGCTGCGCCGGGCCTGCCGCCACGAACCCGAGCTGCTCCGGACCTTCATCGAGATCCAGATGGACTTCCTGCTGGGCAAGCAGGCGATCAGCTCCGGTGAGCGCGCGCTGCTGCTGGTGATGACGGATGCCCTCGGCGTTGGCCGCATGGACCTGGCCCGCCTCGAAGCCATTCTCAGGGCCCGCCGTTCCTTCCGGCAACAGCGCCCGGTCGCTGCGCCCGGCCAGACGCTGGAAGGCGCCTACCGGGCCCTGGGACTCGAGCCAAACGCCACGAATGCGGAGGTCAAGACGGCCTATCGCCGGTTGATGAACCAGCATCACCCGGACAAGCAGGCCGCCCGGGGACTCCCTGAGTCCATGCTGGAGGCAGCCGAGGAGCGCACTCACGAGATCCGTGCCGCCTACGAGATGATCCGCGAGAGTCGCGGGATGTAGGAGCGCCTTCAGGCGCGACCAGGGTCGCGGCTAAAGCCGCTCCTACCTGCTATATTTTTACGATGACAGCCCCCTTCATCGCTCCGTCGATTCTCTCCGCCGACTTCGCCCGCCTGGGCGAGGAGGTCGAGGCCGTCCTCGCTGCCGGCGCGGACATCATCCACTTCGACGTGATGGACAACCACTACGTCCCCAACCTCACGATCGGGCCGCTGGTCTGCGAGGCCCTGCGCAAGCGGGGCGTAAAGGCACCGATCGACGTGCACCTGATGGTGAAACCTGTTGACGAGCTGGCGCGCGCCTTTGCCGGCGCCGGGGCCAGCTGGATCAGCTTCCACCCGGAAGCGAGCCTGCACGTGGATCGCACGATCAGCCTTATTCGCGAGCTTGGCTGCAGCCCGGGCCTCGTGCTCAATCCCGCGACGCCGCTGGACTGCCTGGATCACACGCTGCCGAACCTGGATCTGGTGCTGGTGATGTCGGTGAACCCCGGCTTCGGCGGGCAGGCATTCATACCCGGCAGCCTGCCGAAGCTGAAGCGCGTCCGCGAACGGATCACTGCGCTTGGCAAACCGATCCGCCTCGAGGTGGACGGCGGCATCAAGCCCGACAACATACGTGCGGTCGCGCAGGCCGGTGCCGATGTCTTTGTCGCGGGGTCCGCGATCTTCGGCAGCAAGGATTACGCAGCCACCATCCGCCGCATGAAGTCGGAAATAGACGCCCTGTAGGTTCGCAGCCGGGGTGGCACTCCCGGCACGATGAGGTCCGCCGACCGTGCCGGGAGTGCCACCCCGGCTGCGAACCTACAGGGTGACGACTAGAGCCCGACCGCCTTCAGTTTCGGCTTCGGCCGCGCGTTGTAGACGACGATGGTCTTGCCGGTGGCCGTGATCAGGCCCTGGTCTTCCAGCACCTTCAGCACGCGGCCGGCCATCTCGCGGGAGCATCCAACCAGGCGCGACAGTTCCTGGCGGCTGACCTTGATCTGCATGCCCTCGGGATGGGTCATTGCGTCGGGCTCGTTGCAGAGATCCATGATCGCGTGGGCAACGCGGCCCGTGACGTCGACGAAGGCCAGGTCGCCCAGCTTGCGGTTGGTGCGGTCGAGGCGGGTGGCCAGCTGGGTGGCCAGTTCGAAGACGAGCCCGGGGCTTTCACTGGCGATCTGTCGGAAGCGGGGGTAGGTCATCTCGGCGATCTCGGAGCTGACGCGGGTTCTCACCCAGGCGCTCCGGGCGGGCTGCTCGTGGAACAGGCCCATCTCGCCGAAGAACTGGCCCTTGTTCAGGTAGGCCAGGACCATCTCGTTGCCATCCTCGTCCTCGATCATCACTTCGACCGAGCCGTCGATGATGTAGTAGAGGCTGTCGGGCAGGTCGCCCGCATGAATCATCACCGTCTTGCCCGGCACCGTGCGCACGCGACAGTAGGTCAAAAAGCGATTGATCGCCGGGACGTCACTCAGAGCTTTGCCAGTAGCAGCCATTGCAGTCTCTCCCCAATAAACCCGTTGAAGCCGAAATCCGTTTTAGCCCAACCCCCGTGCCCTGAGCCCATTCATCACGAAGGGGCTGAACCAGTGCGAGGAATATGTTGAATGCGGGAGCTACGGTAGTCGAAGCCCCGGGCAGCGTGAACTGGCACCTTCAGGATTTGTGATGCTCCTCACAAAGAACGGCCGGCGGGAGGTCCTGATGGTGGCAGACACGGTTCCCGGGGGCCGATTTTCGGGGCCTGCCTAGAGCCGGTGCGCCACGGTCGTCATGACCCGGGCCACTGCCCGCATCCCCGCGCGGACGGGTTGGGGCAGGTCCGCGCCGCCCAGTTCGCGGGCGTGGGCCCCGTGGGCGACCTCGTCGGTCCGCATCTGGCGAACGATCTCGCGGCTGGGCAGGTCCGCCGGCGGGAGGCGGTCCAGGTGTCCCGACAGGTGTTCCTCGACCTGGCGCTCGGTCTCCACCACGAAGCCGAGCCCCGTCGCCTTGCCCAGCAGGCCGGCGGTGGCGCCGAGGATGAAGCTGCCGGCATACCAGAGCGGGCCGAGGAAGCTGGTGCGGCTGCCGAGTTCGTTCACCCGCTGGGCGCACCAGGCGAGGTGATCCTGCTCCTCCCGGGCGGCGTCCAGGAGATCCTGCCGGAGGGCGGGATCGCGGGTAGTGAAGGCCTGGCCCCGGTAGAGCGCCTGGGCCGCCACCTCACCGGCGTGGTTCACGCGCATGAGTGAAGCGCCCGAGGCCCGTTCCTCCTCCGAGAGTGAAGGCCTGGGCAGGCCTGCCGCCGGGCTGGGACGGTCGGGCGCTGCCGGTGCGGCGAGCGTCCGGAGACCGTTATCGAGCTCCGCCAGCAGGCTGTCGATCAGGTGGGCATTGCGCATGGCCGGGATTATGGTTGTGGGCCGCGACGCCGGGCAACCGGCCTGCTGCGCGGCGTCCACCCCCGGTTCCGGGCCTGCCCCGGCCAGCGGGCCCGGGCAGGAACCGGGGCGGGGCGGCCCGCCGGTTTGAAAAAACCCGCCCGGCCGCCTACACTTTGCGGCCCGACCGAGGGTGCCTGGGCTTGCCGGCACCGGGCACGGGTCCCGAACAGCTCCAAAAAAGACAGGTTTCAGATGGGTACGTTCTCTGCCAAATCCCATGAGGTGCGGCGTGACTGGTACGTGGTGGACGCCACGGACTGCACGCTTGGCCGCCTCGCGTCCGCCATTGCCTTCCGGCTGCGTGGCAAGCACAAGGCGATTTTCACACCGCACGTCGATACCGGCGACTACATCGTCGTGGTCAATGCGTCGCGCATCAAGGCAACCGGCAACAAGCTGAAGGACAAGGTCTACCAGCATCACACTGGCTACATGGGCAACCTGAAGACGGTCACCCTCGGCAAGATGATGGAAGAGCACCCCGAGCGCGCGCTGATGAAGGCCGTGAAGGGCATGCTGCCCAAGAACAGCCTGGGCGCCACCATGCTGAAGAAGCTCCGGGTTTACGCCGGCGGCGAGCACGAACACTCGGCCCAGCAGCCGCTGCCCCTCAAGCTGTAACCCAATCCGAACCCGACCAGTCAGGCAATAAACCGAATGGCCACTCCTTCCCCCCAGTACTCCGCCACCGGCCGCCGCAAGGCGTCCACCGCCCGGGTCTTCATCCGTCGCGGCAAGGGCGACATCACCATCAACAGCAAGCCGCTCGACGTATTTTTCGGCCGCAAGACCGCGCGGATGATCGTGCGCCAGCCCCTGGAGCTGACCAAGCTTGACGGCCAGTTCGACGTGGTCGTGAACGTCGCTGGCGGCGGCATCACCGGGCAGGCCGGGGCCATTCGCCACGGCCTCACCCGTGCACTCATGGCCTACGACGAGAGCCTCCGGTCCCCGCTGCGCAAGGCGGGCTACGTCACCCGCGATGCCCGCGAGGTCGAGCGCAAGAAGGTTGGCCTGCGCAAGGCCCGTCGCGCGACGCAGTTCTCGAAGCGCTAACGGGCGTACTGCCTGCCGCGGACGGGGCATGCTTATAATGCGTCCTTCCCACTGGGGGATCGTCCAGCGGTAGGACATCGGACTCTGACTCCGAGAACCTAGGTTCGAATCCTAGTCCCCCAGCCAATACATGAAGGGCCCGCATCAGCGGGCCCTTTGCTTTGGTACCTAGCGGCGATCCATCCGCTTAACGCCGCCGTCGTCGGCCATGAGGATGATGTCGGCCGGCCTGTTGGCAAACAGGCCCACCGTGACGACTCCGGGGATCTGGTTCAGGCGACTCTCCAGTTCCGGTGGATTCGCAATCTGCAGGTTGTGCACGTCCAGGATCTGATTGCCATTGTCGGTCACGAAGTTCTCGCGCCATACGGGTTGGCCTCGCAGCTTGACGAACTGCCGTGCGACCCAGGAACGAGCCATGGGGATGACCTCGACGGGGAGGGGGAATTTGCCGAGGGTCGCCACCCACTTGCTGCCGTCGATGATGCAGACGAACTTGCGGGATGCTGCTGCCAGGATCTTCTCCCGGGTCAGCGCCCCGCCTCCGCCCTTGATCAGGTGGAAGTGCTTGTTGGCCTCGTCCGCCCCATCGATGTAGAGGTCCAGGTCGCCGGCCTGGTCCAGCTCCACGACCGTGAATCCGCGCGCCCGGAGCCGGGCCTCGGTCGCACGGGAGCTGGCGACCACTGCCGCGAGATCCCCCCGGAACTGCTCCATGGAGTCGATCAGGAAATTGACGGTGGAGCCGGTACCGACACCCAGCGCCATGCCCGGCTTGATGAACTCGAGGGCAGCGCGGGCTGCCTGTTCCTTGCGGCTGTCTTGATTCATTGGCCTCTCGGCTGCTGGGCAGATGCGCCAATTTGCAGGAAAAAACCCTGCTTGCAAACCCTTCGGCGACAATCTGGCGAGAACGGAGCCTGAAAAAAAAGTGCCCGCCAGAGGCGGGCACCGATCTTTGCGCGTTTCCCCTTTCGAGGATTGGCGTGAGACCTTTTTAGGGTCTCACGCCAACGCGTCATCTCTAACGCTTTTTCTTCGCAGCCTTCTTCTTGGTCTTCTTCTTCGATGCAGCCTTCTTCTTCGTAGCCATAGTTTTAGTCTCCGTGTCGGGGTAGACGGGTCTGAGTATATACAACAGTTTGCAAAATTCCAGCAAGGGGGGTGATTTTGACCTTGACACCGGTTGCAGGCAGACAACAACTCACGTGAACCGATGCGTCGCAGACTCCGTTACTACGGCGTCGAGAGGAACGTCCCATGCATCGGAAGGCAGCTTCGCAATCCTCTGCATCTCGAACGCGAGCCCGATGAAATGCGGTCTGCGCCCGTGCGAACGTCGCGTGAGGAAGGCGAGCGTGCGGTCGTAGAAGCCGCCGCCCATGCCAAGCCGACGTCCTTCGCTATCGAACGCCACGAGTGGCGCGACGATGACGTCGAGCTGACGGGCGCTGTGCCATGTCCGCAGGGGGGTGACGGGTTCCGGGATACCGAAGCGATTCGCACGGAGGTCCGAGCCCGGATGAAACGGCGCAAAACGGAGCGTGCTGCCTGCGATCACGGGCAGGAACACCAGCCGACCCCGGCGCCAGGCCTGCACTACCAGCGGTGTGCAGTCGAGTTCGCCGTTGGCCGGCAGATAGAGCGCCAGCCGGCGCGCACGCGCCAGGCAGGGAAGGGACCAGAGGCGATGCACGGCGCTGAAGGCGGCGGCGCGGGCCGCGGCCGGCGACAGGGTGCTGCGCCGGGCGCGGATCTGACGCCGGAGTTGGAGTTTGTCGCCGCTGGTCGGGTCTGTGGGCATGCCGCTGACCGGGGGAGTAAGCGGTCTCTCCCGCCTGTGCCGGTGCAGCCTGCTGCTCTCAGACCAAGAGCATCAGGTGGGACCAGAAGCGGCAGAGCAGGCTTCCCGCCCGGGTATTGTGGCCCGGCCGGTCGTGCACAAACTGCCGACAGTACGCAGTCCCGAAAGCGCGATTAAGGGTCGAGAGACCTATCAAGCCGCTGTCGAACACCGCAGGAGAGACCTGGGCCAAGTATATGCGGTGTTGGTGAGAAAAACGTGACGCAGGTGGGCCTGCTGCGACGACCGGGGAGAGGGCGGAATGCGCCCGCCGGGGATCAGAGTTCCAGCTGACGGCTGGTCTGCAGTGCACCCTCCACGCGCTCCCGCATGGCCTGGAGACGCAGCTTGGCGTCGCCTTCCAGATTCTCTCCCCGGCTGCGCGAGCGCAGCAATTCGTTGGCCATGTTCAGCGCGGCCATGACGGCGATACGGTCGAGGCCGATGACCTTGCCCGTGTCCCTGATCTCCCGCATCTTCCCGTTCAGGAGTTCGGCGGAGTCCATGAGCGCGGCGCGCTCGCTGGCGGGGCACGAGATCTGGTATTCCTTCTCGAGGATCTTGATGTTGACCTGTGCGTAGGGTTCCGTCACGAACCGTGCTCCATGGCCTTCAGACGGCCGATCATCGCCTCAACCCGGGCCCGTACCTGTTCGTTCTTCTGCAACAGGGTGGCTCGCTCTGCAATCAGGTTGTCCTGCCGCTGGCGCAGGGAGCGGTTTTCTTCCTTGAGCTGGGTCGTGATCACCACAAGTTCGTCCAGGCGGCGCTCCAGGCGCTCCAGCTCCCGCGAAAAAGTCTTTTCCAATGCGTCCGTCATGAAGTCAATATAGTGTCAGCCCGCACGCAGGGTCAAATGCGGGGCGGTCCTGAACGGCATCGGGCGCGATGCTAGGATAACTGCTGGTTCCGGATGATGTTAAAAGCTCCGACGACGACCGAAACCCCCTCATTCGATCGCTTGAATGACGGCCTGCGCCGCGTGGAAGCGCCCACGGATGCCGCGGAGGCCCACGGGAGCCTCTGTGGCCTGGTGTGCGGCCTGGGCGAGGGGGGGCAGTCGACGTGGCTGGCCGAAACCCTCGCTGATGCCCGGGCAGGCGAGCCCGTGGCCAGGCAGACCAGAGCGTTGCTGGAGGCCCTGGCGGCCAGCACCCGGGCCGCCCTCGAAGGCGCCGAAATGACCTTCCAGCCCCTGCTTCCGGACGACACCGAGCCCCTGGTTGAGCGGGTCGATTGCCTCGCGCAGTGGTGCCAGGGCTTCAACCACGGGCTGTTCGTGGCTGCCCGCATTGGCGGTGCGGAGGCCGAGCTGGGCAGTGGCAATACGGCCGAGGTCGTCCGGGACTTTGGTGAAATGGCGCAGGTCTCGGTCGGCGACGAGGAGGCGGATGCGGAGGGCGAGGCAGCCTACGCAGAACTCGTCGAGTACCTGCGGGTGAGCGTGCAGCTGGTCTACGAGGAACTCAGCGACGTCCGGCAGCGCGTGCAGGCTGCAGGCATCCACTGAAGCCCCCCGAATGAATGCCGAAGAATTCATCCGCCGGCGGCGGCAGCTCATGCGCATGATGGGCAGGGGCGCCGTGGCGGTCCTTCCCGCCGCCCCGACCCGGTTGCGGAACCGGGATGTACTCTACCCCTACCGCCAGGACAGCGACTTCTACTACCTCACCGGCTTCGCCGAGCCCGACGCGGTGGCGGTGCTCGCCCCGGGCCGTCCCCAGGGCGAGTACCTGTTGTTCTGCCGGGAGCGTGACCCGGACAAGGAAACCTGGGATGGCACGCGGGCCGGGCCAGGGAATGCCGTGACCCGGTTTGGTGCCGACGCGGCCTATCCCATCGATGCCGTGGAGGAGGTACTCCCGAAGATCGTGGGCGCCTGCGACCGGGTGTACTACACCATGGGCGCACACCCGGAATTCGAGCAGCGTCTCATGGGCTGGGTGTCCAGGCTCCGGATTCGCGGTGGCGCGGGCACACACACGCCGGACGAGTTCATTGCCCTCGATCACTTCCTCCACGACCTGCGCCTTTACAAGAGCCGGGAGGAGTCCGGTGCCATGCGACGGGCAGCCCGGATTGCGGTCCAGGCCCACCGGCGCGCCATGAGCCTGTGCAGGCCCGGGTTGTTCGAGTACCAGATCGAGGCGGAATTCATGCACGAGTTCCGCTCCCACGGGGCGCAGGCGTCGTACCAGCCCATCGTCGGGTCCGGTGCCAACACCTGCATCCTGCATTACCATTCCAATGACCGGCGCATGGAGGACGGCGACCTGCTGCTCGTGGACGCCGGCTGCGAGTACGACTACTACGCCTCCGACGTGACGCGCACATATCCCGTGAACGGCAGGTTCACGCCGGAGCAGCGGGCCATCTACGAAGTGGTGCTCGACGCCCACGAGGCCGGCCTGGCCGCCGTGGCGCCGGGTAATCCCTGGAGCGAGCCCCACGAGGCCGCCGTGCGCCATGTCACGAAGGGCCTGAAGAGGATCGGCCTTCTGGAGGGCTCCGTGCCGTCCCTGATCCGCACCCGTGCGTACCAGAAATTCTTCATGCACCGCACCGGGCACTGGCTGGGGATGGATGTGCACGACGTGGGCGACTACAAGATTGCCGACCAGTGGCGGGTCCTGGAACCGGGCATGGCGCTGACGGTCGAGCCGGGCATCTACATTCCGCCCGGCACGCGGGGAGTTCCCAAGCGCTGGTGGAACATCGGCGTGCGCATCGAGGACGACGTGCTGGTCACCCGCGAGGGGGCGGACGTGCTGACCCGCGACCTGCCCCGGGACCCGGACGTGCTCGAAGCCCTGGTCGGCGCGGCAGCCCAATGAGCGCACAGGGCGTTGCGGCCGAGGCCTGTTGCGACGTCCTGATTGCCGGGGGGGGCATGGTGGGAGCGAGCCTCGCCGTGGCACTCGCCGGCCTGCCGCTGCGGGTGACTCTCGTGGAGGCGGTTCCCGCCGGGGCTCCCGGCCAGCCAAGCTTCGACGCCCGGACCACCGCGCTTTCACGCAGCAGCCAGCACATCCTGTCGACCCTCGGGATCTGGGCACCGGTCCGTGCCGACGCGGCGCCAATCCAGCGCATCCACGTGTCCGAGCGCGGCCGGCTCGGTACGACGGTGATCGATGGCAGCGAGGAGGGTGGCGAGCCCCTCGGCTACGTCCTCGAGAACCGGCTGCTGGGCGCGGCGCTGTGGCAGGCCATGACAGGCAGTCCTAACGTGAGGCTGCTGTCTCCCGCCACGGTGACCGGTGTTGCGACCGCAGAGGACGCCCTCGCCATCACCGTACAGTCGGGTGGAGCCGGGGCAGAGCTCCGCACACGCCTGCTGGTGGTGGCCGATGGCGCCCGCTCGCCGTTACGGGCGTCCCTGGGAATCGGGGCGCAGGTCCGTCCCTACGAGCAGGTCGCGATTGTCGGCAACGTGGGGGTCAGTGGCGGAAGGGGGAGTGACGACCGCGTTCCGATTGCCTTTGAGCGCTTCACGCCGGACGGTCCGCTGGCCCTCCTGCCAGCCGGGCCCGGCAGATATGTCTTCGTGCTGACCCGGCGGGCCGCGGTCGCCGACGCGGTTGCACGCCTCCCGGACCCTGAATTCCTGCGGTTGCTGCAGCAGGAGTTCGGTTACCGGCTCGGGCGTTTCGAGCGCGTCGGCACGCGGAGCAGCTACCCGCTCGAGCTCGTCGAGTCCGACGCCGTGACGGCCCCGCGCGTCGCAGTGGTCGGCAACGCGGCACACGGTCTGCACCCGGTGGCCGGACAGGGCTATAACCTGGGATTGCGGGATGTGGCCGCCCTTGCCGAGCTCCTCGCGGAGACGGCGGGCGCGGATCCCGGTCGCGCGGACCTGCTGGCGCGCTATGCCGCCTGGCGCCGGCCCGACCAGCGGCGGGTGGTCACCTTCACCGATGGCCTCATCCGTCTCTTCGACCGGCGGGGCCTCGGTCCGCTCCGCGGCCTCGGTCTTCTGGTCTTCGACGCCGTGCCCGGGGCCAAGCGCCTCCTGGCGCGGGAGACCATGGGACTTGGCGGCCGGCGGACGCGTCTGGTGCGGGGACTGCCCTTGTGACCGGGCGCAACTACGATGTGCTGATCGTTGGCGGCGGCGTGGCCGGCCTCGCATTCGCTGGACTGCTCCGGACGTTACTGCGCGAGCCCCTGCGAATTGGTGTCCTCGAGGCCCGGGCGCCGCACTCCCCCCCGCCCACGGCGGGCCCGGACTGCGTGTGTTCGCCATCGCCCCCGCGGGGCGGGCAATCCTCGAGGCCTGTGGCGGATGGAACACACTGCCGCCGGGGATGGCTGCGCCCTACGAACGCATGCGGGTCTGGCAGGCGGGCAGCACGCCATTCGGCGCCGGCAGCATTGGCTTCGATGCCGCTGACAGCGGCACCCCCGACCTGGGCCACATCGTGGACCACGACTGGCTGCGGCTCGGACTGTGGAATGCCCTCGGGGATCCGGCAGGCGGCCAGGTTGATCTGCTCACCGCGTCGCCTCCCGTCGGCCTGGAGGCCCGCCCGGAGGCGATGACCGTGCGGCTGGCCGATGGAACGGACCTGGGAGCCCGGCTCCTCGTGGGTGCGGATGGCGCCGACTCCTGGGTCAGGACGGAGCTGCAGCTGCCAACCACGGGGCGGGATTACGGCCAGCTGGCCGTCGTCGCCCACGTGAGCAGCGAACGCCCCCACGAGCGCACGGCGTGGCAATGCTTCACGCCGGGCGGCCCTGTCGCCTTGTTACCCCTGGCGGATGGCCGCTCGTCAATCGTCTGGTCGTGCTTCGAACCCGAGGCAGAGGAAATCCTGGACCTGACCGACGATGCGTTCGGGGCCCGGCTTACGACGGCGACCGGCCACGTCCTTGGCAACCTCCGGGCAACGACCCCGCGTCGCGCGCTGCCGCTGGCCGCGCGGCATACCCATCGCTACACTGGCGCGCGTTTTGCACTGATCGGCGATGCCGCCCACCAGATCCACCCGCTGGCGGGGCAGGGCATCAATCTGGGCCTGCTCGACGTCGCGGCACTTGCCGGGACCCTGGCGGCGCATCTGCGCGGCACGCGGCTGGCCGATCCGGGTGACGCGCTGGTTCTCCGCCGCTACGAGCGGTGGCGCAAGGGCGCCAATCTGCTGACGATGGCGGCGATGGAAGGATTGCACCGCGTGTTCACCAGCGACTTCACTGCCCTCGCGCGCGTCGCTGCTGCGGGACTCGGAGCCGTGGACCGGATGCCGGCGGTGAAGCGCCTCCTCATGGCGCAGGCTGCGGGCCCGGGGCTGGTCGTCAGGGGGCTCCATGCAGGGCTATAAGATCTGGGTCTTCGCGCTGGCCCTGTTCCTCATTGGTGGCGGCCTGTTTCTCTACAAGTGGCGCGGGCTCGGATACCCCCTGTTGCCCGAGGAGGAGACCCGCATCTGGACGGTGGAGGTGACCTTTCAGTTCGACGCTGGCGAGCGGGCCATGCCGGTGAAGGCGACGCTGCACATCCCGGGCCTCACCCCCGGCTTCGCGGTCCTCGATGAAAACTTCGTATCCCGCGGCTTCGGATTCACCACGCGACTCGTGGCCGGCGGCCGTCAGGTGCAGTGGGCCGTCCGCCGGGCCAAGGGACCGCAAACCCTGTACTACCGGGCCGTCGTCTACAAGGACCCGGCCCAGGCCGAGAACGACACCACGCCGCCGTTCCCTACGGTTCCGGTACTTGGCGAGCCGCTCGACACGGCCCTGCAGGAGCTCGTGGCCCAGGTCCGGGAGCAGTCGGCCGATCCCGCGTCCTTCACTGTGGAATTGCTGAAGCGGCTGGCTGATTCCTCGGGCGACCAGAACGTGGGCTTGTTGCTGGCGGGCGAGACCGACCCCACGGCGCGGGCACGGACCGCCGTTACGGTGCTGGCCGCTGCACAAATACCGGCCCGCCTAATGCGCGGCGTGAACCTCGTGGACCGCGAGCGGCAGGCCCGTCTCCTTCCCTGGCTGGAAGTGCACGATGGGGATCGCTGGCTGTACTTCGATCCGGCCACCGGTGCGCAGGGACTGCCGGAGAATTTCCTGACCTGGTGGCGTGGAGACGACCCCCTCTACACCATTGACGGCGGCGGCAAGACCGAGATCCAGTTCGCGGTGCAGAGGAACGAGGCCGATCCCGTGCTCGTGGCCGAGCGCAGGGCGCAGACCGTTCAGTCCCGCATAGCCGACTTCTCGCTGTTCTCCCTGCCGATCCAGACCCAGGCCGTCTACGCCGTGCTCCTGATGATCCCCCTGGGCGCCCTCGTGGTGGTCGTGCTCCGCAACGTGGTGGGTATAACGACCTTCGGCACCTTCATGCCTGTCCTGGTGGCGCTATCGTTCCGGGAGACCCAGGTGCTGGCAGGCGTCATCCTCTTCTCGCTGGTGGTGACGCTCGGCCTGCTGTTCAGGTTCTTCATGGAGAACCTGCGCCTGCTTCTGGTGCCCCGGCTGGCTGCAGTGCTGATCATCGTCGTGCTGCTGATGGCCATCGTCAGCATCGTGTTTCACCAGCTCGGCCTCGACATGGGCTTATCGGTGGGGCTGTTTCCCATGGTCATTCTCACCATGACCATCGAGCGCATGTCCATCGTCTGGGAGGAGCGCGGTCCTGCGGAGGCAATCCAGCAGGGCGTGGGCAGTCTCATCGTTGCTGCCATCTGCTTTACCGTCATGGAGATCGACGTGCTGAAGCACCTTTTCTTCGTCTTTCCCGAGCTGCTGCTCTGGGTGCTCGCCATCTGCCTCCTGCTGGGCCGCTATAGCGGCTACCGCCTGCTGGAGCTGGTCCGGTTCAAGTCCCTGGCCGTGCCGCCGCGCTGATGCTCGGATTGATCGGCAAGCTGGCGGGCAACGGGGTGGTCGGCCTCAACGAGCGGAACTGCCAGTACATCATGCGCTACAACCCACGGCGGCTGTATCCGCTGGTGGATGACAAGCTGGCGACGAAGCGCCTTGCCATGGCTGCTGGCCTGCCGGTGCCCGAACTCTACGGCGTGATCAGCAGCCACCGGGAGGTTCGCGACCTGCCTGCGATCGTGGCTGCCCACCGGGATTTCGTCGTGAAGCCTGCCCAGGGTTCGGGTGGCGACGGGATCCTGGTCGTTTCCGCGCGGGTGAAGGAGAGGAACGTCTACCGCCTCGTGGACGGATCGATCATGGGCGAGGACGACATCGAGCATCACCTCTCCAACATCATCAGCGGGCAGTACAGCCTCGGGGGGCACCGGGATGTCGCCCTGGTGGAGTACTGCGTGAAGTTCGACGCCACATTTGCGGAGCACTCCTTTCGCGGCGTGCCCGACATCCGCGTGATCGTCTTTCGCGGTTACCCGGTGATGGGCATGGTCCGCTTGCCCACTCGACGGTCCCACGGCAAGGCGAACCTGCACCAGGGTGCGGTGGGTGCCGGGCTCGACCTTGCCACCGGCCGGACCACGTACGGCGTCACCGGTAACACGACCGTGACGGAGCATCCCGACACCGGGGCCTCCATCGGCGGCCTGCAGATCCCGCAGTGGGAATACCTGCTCCAGTTCGCGGCCCGTTGCTACGAGCTCACCGGCCTCGGTTACCTCGGCGTGGATATCGTGCTCGACCGGGACAAGGGGCCGATGCTGCTGGAGCTGAATGCCCGCCCCGGACTGAACATCCAGATCGCCAACCGCTGCGGGCTCCGGCCCCGGCTGGACCTGGTCGAGGCGGAACCGGCCGGTGCGTCCGTCGAGGAGCGCGTGGCCTTTGCAATGAACTCACTGGCGACGGCCGCCCCGGCACTGAACTGACGGGAGTACGGCCCGTCGCCAATCGGATGGGACTTCAAATGGGACACCAGACGCCTTTATTCGCCGACCACGTGGCCGCGGGCGCCCGCATGGTGGAATTCGGTGGCTGGGACATGCCGCTGCAGTACGCCTCGGCCCTGGCCGAGCACCATGCCGTGCGGAAGTCCTGCGGCATCTTCGACGTGTCCCACATGACCGTGGTGGACGTGATGGGACCTGATGCCACGACATTTCTCCGGCGTCTGCTGGCCAACGACATTGGCAAGCTCCGGGAACCCGGGCAGGGGTTGTACAGCTGCATGCTCAATGACGCCGGCGGCGTCGTGGATGACCTGATCGCCTACTGGACCGGCGACGACCGATTCCGGCTCGTCGTGAATGCCGCCACCCGGTCCCAGGACCTTGCCTGGCTGGCACGCGTCGCGGACCGTGATGATGTCGTGCTTCGCCACAGGGATGACCTGCTGATGCTGGCCATCCAGGGCCCGTCTGCCCGGGAGCTGGCAGCGTCCCTGATGCCTGACAGTGCCGGCAAGGCTGCCCTGGCGCTGAAGCCCTTCGCGTCCCTGTTGCAGGAAGACCTGTTTGTCGCCCGGACGGGCTACACGGGAGAAGACGGCTTCGAGGTAATACTTCCCGTGGCCGCCGGCCTCGCCCTGTGGAGCGCGCTGGCAGGGGCCGGAGCCACCCGCTGTGGTCTGGGCGCCCGAGACACCCTGCGGCTGGAGGCAGCGCTGAACCTCTACGGCCAGGACATGGATACGGCCACGTCACCCCTGGTCTCCGGCCTCGCCTGGACCGTGGCTTTCGAGCCGGCCGACCGGCAGTTCCGCGGGCGTGCAGCGCTGGAGCAGCAGAAAGCGGCAGGCATCAAGGAAAAGTTGACGGGCCTGCTTCTGGAAGATCGCGGTATCATGCGCCACGGCCAGCGGGTGGTCACCCCGGCCGGCGAAGGCGTGATCACCAGCGGCGGCTTCTCTCCCACCATGGACAGGTCCATAGCACTTGCCCGGGTGCCTGTGGCGGCCGAGGGTCCGTGCCAGGTGGAGATCCGCTCGGCGCTACGGGCTGCGCGCATCGTGCGTCCCCCGTTCGTCCGCCACGGCCGGGTACTTGTCGTGTAGCAACTCAGGAAACAAGCATGAGCGACGTGCCCAAGCTGCTTCAGTACACCAAAGAGCATGAGTGGATCCGCCGGGAGGACGACGGTACCGTCGTCGTCGGCATCACTGACCACGCTCAGCACCAGCTCGGTGAACTGGTTTACGTCGAATTGCCCGAGGCCGGCCGAACCCTCAAGCCGGGCGATGCCATGGCCGTGGTCGAGTCCACCAAGGCCGCTTCGGACGTCTACTCCCCGCTGGCGGGCACCGTGACCGGCGTGAATCCCGCGCTCACCTCCCAGCCCGAGCTGGTGAACACCGATCCCTACGGCGCCGGGTGGCTCGTGCGACTCAAGCCGGCCGACGCAGGCGCCTCGGGCGGACTGCTGGACGCCTCCGCCTACGCTTCACTGCTCGACGCCGGGCATTGAGCCGGATAACCGCCTCCCGTGCCGTTCATTCCCCACACGCCTGACGAAACGTCCGACATGCTGGGCGCCATCGGCGTCCGAACCATCGAGGACCTCTTCGACGAAATCCCCGCGAACCTCCGCGTGGACAGCCTGCCGGACGTGCCCGCTGGACTGTCGGAGGCAGCCATCACCCGGCTGATGCGCGAGCGGGCCGCCCGTAATGTTTCCAGCCTCTGTTTCCTCGGTGCTGGCGCCTACGAGCACCACATCCCGGCGGCGGTGTGGGAGATCGCCACCCGCGGCGAGTTCTACAGCGCCTATACGCCTTACCAGGCGGAAGCGAGCCAGGGAACGCTGCAGCTGATCTACGAATACCAGTCCATGCTGGCCGGGCTCACCGGGCTGGATGTCTCCAATGCCTCCCTCTACGACGGCGCCACAGCATTCGCCGAAGCCTGCCTGATGGCGGTGCGCAGCGCCCGCCAGGCGCGTTCCCGGCGGGTGATCGTGCCCCGGTACATGAATCCCACCTGGCGCAAGGCAGCTCGCGCACTGCTGGCGGGGCAGAACGTGGAGATCGTGGAACTGGCCGCGTCCGGAGGCCGCACTGACCTCGCCGCGCTGGGCGCGCTCGAGGGTCAGGACTTCGCCGCCCTGTGCATTCCGTACCCGAATTTCCTGGGTGGCTTCGAGCCGGTGGACGAGCTGACGGACTGGGCGCACGCGCGGGGCATGCTGGTCATTGCGGCCTGCAATCCCACGGCGCTGGCCCTGCTGAAGCCGCCTGGGGAGTGGGGTGCAAAGGGCGCTGACATCGCCTGCGGCGAGGGCCAGCCCCTCGGAATCCCGCTCAGCTCCGGCGGGCCGTATTTCGGGTTTCTCGCCTGCCGGCAGGCGCTCGTGCGGCAGATGCCGGGCCGGATCGTCGGCGGCACCGTCGACGTGGAGGGCCGACCCGGCTTCACGCTTACGCTCCAGGCCCGGGAGCAGCATATTCGCCGCTCCAAGGCGACCTCGAACATCTGCACCAATCAGGGATTGATGGTCACCGCGGCGACGATCTACCTGTCCCTGCTGGGCAGCGAGGGACTGCGGCGGGTAGCCGCCCAGTGCCACGCCAACACGCGGGCCCTCGTTGGCGCGCTCACCGGCCTTGGCGGGGTCAACGCGCCATTCGCGCCCTATTTCCACGAGGCCGTGCTGACGCTGCCGCGACCCGTCGCGCCGGTGCTGCAGCAGCTGGCGGCGGCTGGCATCCTCGGCGGCTTCGATCTCTCGGCCGACTTCCCCGAACTGGGGAACGCGCTGCTCGTCTGCGCCACCGAAGTGCGGACGGCAGAGGATATCGGCACCTACAGGCGTGCCCTGGCCAGCGTCCTCGGCGTGGCGGTGGCGGCCTGATGCGCGAGCCCCTGATCTTCGACCAGGGCCGGCGCGGCCGGCGCGCGCCCTCCCAGGCGCCGGGGGTTACTGCCGCAACGGATGATTTGCCGGCGGCGCTCCTGCGGGGCAACCCGCCGCCGCTGCCCGAGGTGTCCGAATTGCAGGTGGTGCGCCACTTCACGCGCCTTTCGCAGCTCAACTTCTCCATCGACACGCACTTCTATCCGCTGGGTTCCTGCACGATGAAGTACAACCCGCGCGCGTCGAACACGCTGGCGATGCTCCCGGGATTCCTGGATCGTCACCCTCTGGAGCCCGAGAGCCATGCCCAGGGCCTCCTGGAGTGCCTGTTCGACCTGCAGGAGATCCTTAAGGCCGTGACCGGCATGAGCGGCGTGTCCCTGACCCCGATGGCCGGAGCCCAGGGCGAATTCGCCGGCGTCGCGATGATTCGCGCCTACCACGTGGCCCGCGGCGACGTCGGGCGCACCCAGATCATCGTCCCGGACGCGGCACACGGTACCAACCCGGCTACTGCCACCATGTGCGGCTGCGACGTGGTCGAGATTCCCACGGGCCCGGACGGGGACGTGGACGTGGACGCCCTCCGCAAGGTCGTCGGCCCGCAGACGGCCGGCATCATGCTAACGAATCCGTCAACCCTCGGCGCCTTCGAGCGGCGGATCGCCGAGATTGCTGACGTGGTGCACGGTGCCGGCGGATTGCTTTACTACGATGGCGCCAACCTGAACGCCATCCTGGGCCGCGCGCTGCCCGCCGCCATGGGTTTCGACGTCGTGCACATCAATCTGCACAAGACCTTCTCCACGCCCCACGGCGGCGGCGGGCCTGGCGCCGGAATCGTCGCGGTGACGGACCGGCTGGAGCCCTTCCTCCCCATCCCGATCGTCGGGAAGCGCGAGGGCCAATATTGCTGGCTTGCGGAAAGCGACCGGCCCCGGAGCATCGGGCGGCTGTCCGGCTTCATGGGCAACGCCGGCATCCTCCTGCGCGCCTACGTCTACATGCGCCTGCTCGGTGCCGAGGGCATGCGCCGCGTCTCGGGATTTGCCACGCTGAACGCAAACTACCTGATGAAACGGCTGGCTGCCGCGGGCTTCACGCCCGCCTTCCCGCAGCGCCGCGCCAGCCATGAGTTCATCGTTACGCTCAAGGACATCGCCCGGGACACCGGTGTCACGGCGATGGACTTCGCGAAGGCGCTGCTCGACAAGGGCTTCCACGCGCCGACCACCTACTTCCCGTTGCTGGTACCGGAGTGCCTCCTGATCGAACCGACGGAGAGCGAGGCGCGACAGGACCTGGATGCCTTCGCCCAGGCGCTGATCGACATCCGGGACCTGGCGTTCCGCGATGCCGCCGAGGTAAAGCGGGCGCCGCTGACGACGCCCGTGCGGCGACTCGATGACGTGCGGGCCGCGAAGCAGCTCGACCTGACCTGGCAGAGCCGGGACCCGGGTCGCCCGGGCCAGGCTGGTGCTGCCCGCCCGCCGGCTTCTCCGAACTAGGAGTGTTCGTTTGTCTGCCCTGATCTGCGGTTCGATTGCCTACGACAACATCATGGTCTTCGAGGGCCGCTTCAAGGAGCACATCCTTCCCGACCAGATCCATATCCTCAATGTCTCGTTCCTCGTCCCGGACCTGCGCCGCGAGTTTGGCGGCTGCGCAGGCAACGTTGCCTACAATCTGCGGATGCTGGGCGGAGAGCCCCGGATCATGGCAACGGTGGGCGCCGATTTCGGCCCCTATCGGCAATGGCTGGCAAGGCAGGGCGTGAACCTGGAGCATGTCCTCGAGGTCCCCGGGATGCTCACTGCGCAGGCATACATCACCACGGACCTGGACGATAACCAGATTACCGCCTTTCATCCGGGAGCCATGAACGAAGCCCATCGCAATGTCGTGCCCCGGGGCGCGGTCCCCGGGAAGCCAGGCATCGACCTCGGCATCGTGTCGCCGGACGGCCGGCAGGGCATGCTCGATCACGCGGCGCAGCTGCACGCCGCAGGCATTCCATTCATGTTCGATCCCGGCCAGGGGCTGCCGATGTTCGACGGGGATGACCTGCGGCACTTCGTCGAGCGCGCCACCTGGGTTGCCGTGAATGACTACGAGGCACGCCTGCTCGTCGACCGCACCGGCTGGAGCGAGGACCAGGTCGCCGGCAAGGTCCAGGCCCTGATCGTCACGCACGGGGCAAACGGTTCGACGATTCGCGCCGGCGGCGAGCGCTTCGACATTCCCGCGGTCAAGCCGCGGGCAGTGCTCGATCCGACCGGCTGCGGCGACGCCTACCGCGCGGGCCTGCTGCACGGCATTTCCCGCGGCCTTTCCTGGGGCGACACCGGTCGCCTGGCGTCCCTGCTGGGGGCGCTCAAGATCGCCCACAAGGGAACCCAGAACCACACCTTTACGCCTGCCGCGCTCACCAGGGAATTCCACGCGGCATTCGGGCATGACCTGCAGCTCTAGCCGCGCGATCCGCTCTTCCGCACTCCTGGCACTGGCGCTGGCCGTGCCCGCGCTGCCTGCCGCCGACGGCGTCGAGCCGGCGGCCTGGCGGCGCACACTCGAGCGCATCGCGCCGTCGGTGGTCTCGATCCAGGTGGATGGCACCCGGGCTTTCGACACCGAGTGGAACGAATCCAGCCAGGCGACCGGCTTTGTCGTTGACGCCGAGCGCGGGCTGATCCTCACCAATCGCCACGTCGTTACCGCCGGCCCCGTCCGGGCCGAGGGCCTGTTCAACAACCAGGAAGAGGTCGAGCTCTTCCCCGTCTACCGGGATCCCGTGCACGACTTCGGGTTCTACCGCTACGACCCCGCCGCGCTGAAATACATCCGGCCGAAGGCATTGCCACTGTACCCGGCCGGTGCCGAGCTTGGCCGCGAGGTCCGTGTGGTCGGCAACGACGATGGCCAGCAACTGTCGATCCTGTCCGGCACGCTGGCACGCCTGCGACGGGAGGCTCCCGAGTACGGCCGCGGGAAGTACAACGATTTCAACACCTTCTATCTGCAGGCGGCATCGGGCACCTCCGGCGGTTCGTCGGGATCACCCGTCATCGACATCGAGGGCAGGGTGATAGCGCTCAATGCGGGTGCGAGCAACCAGGCCGCGTCCAGCTTCTTTCTGCCCCTCGACCGGGTCCAGCGGGCGCTCGAGCTGCTGCAGGCCGGGCAGCCCGTCACGCGCGGAACCCTGGGCGCGATCTTCAGGTACACCGCCTACGACGAGCTGCGCCGCCTCGGCCTGCGCGAGCCCAGCGAGCGGACCGTTCGCGCCCGCTTTCCCGACGGGATCGGGATGCTCGTGGTGAGCGAGGTACTTCCCGGCAGCACCGCCGACGGCAAGCTGCAGGTCGGTGACATCCTGGTACGGGTGAACGGCGAGTACCTTGCGGAATTCGCGCCGCTGGCCGCGGTTCTCGACGATCGCGTGGGCCGGTCCGTGGATCTGACGGTGGAGCGGGGCGGCAGCCAGATGTTCTTCACGGTCCCGGTCCAGGACCTCAACCAGCTCAGTCCCGACGAGTACCTGCAGTTCGGCGACGCCGTCGTCAACAACCTGTCCTACCAGCAGGCGCGGCATTTCAACCGGGCCGCGGAGGGCCTGTATGTGGCGAACCCGGGCTTCGTATTTGCCGCCGCCGGCATCCCCCGCGGGGCCGTGATCGTCGCCGTGGAGGGCGAGCCGGTGCGCCAGCTCGACGACCTGGAGCGGCTGCTCGCGGGCAAGGCCGACCAGCAGCGTTTCACGGTCCGCTTCATCACCCTCGAGGAGCCGGGGTCCAGCAAGGTTCGTGTGGTGCGCATGGACCGGCGCTGGTTTCCGGCCGTTCGCTGCCGGCGCAACGACGCACTCGGCGAGTGGCCCTGCCGGACGCTCGATCCCGGGCCCGCGGAGGTGGCCCCGGAGGGCGGGATCGCCCGTTTCGTCGACGAGCCGGACCCGCGTCTCCGCAAGATCGCGCCGTCCCTCGTGCTCGTGAACTACGACATGCCCTACATCGTTTCCGGCGTGTCCGAGCAGCACTACTACGGCACGGGCCTTATTGTCGATGCGGAGCGGGGCTACGTGGTGGCCGACCGGAACACGATACCGGAGGCGATTGGCGACGTGCGCCTCACGTTCGGCGGGTCGCTGGAGATCCCCGGACGCGTCGTCTACGTGCACCCCCTGCACAACCTGGCGCTCCTTGCCTACGATCCTGCCCTGATCAGCGATTCGCCCGTCACCGCCGCGCGTCTGGCCACGCGTGCTCCCGCGGCCGGCGAGGAACTGTGGGTAGCGGGCCTGAAGGGCGGGGAGAAGCTGGTGTCCCAGTCCAGCGCCTTCGCATCCTTCGAGCCGGTCGGGTACCCGCTTTCACGGACCATGCGGTTCCGCGAGGCCAATCTGGAGACGCTGGATCTCGTCAACGGGCCCCGCGACTTGGATGGCGTGGTCGTGAACCGCAAGGGCGAAGTGGCGGCACTCTGGTCGAGTTTCGCGTGGCAGGGCAGCGGCGACCTGCGGCAGGAAAACCGGGGCATGCCCGTCGAGTACGTCCGCGAGCTGATGGACCTCGTCGACACCGGCCGCGAGCTCCGGTCCCTCGAGGTCGAGTGGACCCAGATGCCCCTGGCGGCCGCCCGCCGGCTCGGTTTGCCCGCGGACTGGGCCCTGCGCATCGGCGATCACGACCCGGAGCGCCGGCGCGTGCTCAGTGTGGCCCGGTCCGTCGCCGGCTCGCCAGCGGCGGCCGCCTTCCAGCCGGGCGACCTGCTGCTCACGATCGACGGCGAACCGGCGACCCGCTACCGGGAAGTCGAGTTGCGCGTGCAGAAGCCTGCCGTGGCGGTGGAGGTGCTCCGCGATGGGGCCGTCGTGCGCCTGGACGTGGCCACCGTCGCGCTGGACGGAGCCGGCGTGCGGCGCGTGGTGATGTGGGCCGGAGCACTGCTGCAGGCGCCGTATCGCGACATGGCCGCTCAGCGCGGCGTCGAGCCCACGGGCGTCTATGTCTCCTACTTTGCCTTCGGCTCGCCGGCATCGCGGTACGGCCTCTATGCCGGCAGGCGGATCACCCAGGTGGACGGCGTCACCATCGCCGACCTGGACCAGTTCCTCGAGATCGTGGGGACCAAGCGCGATCGCGAGGCTGTGCGGCTGACCACGGTGACCTGGAACAACCAGCTCGAAGTGCTGACGCTGAAGCTCGACGACACCTACTGGCCAGCGTGGGACATCACATGGCAGGACGGCGCCTGGAAGCGCACCGACCTTCCGTAGGAGCGGCGACTGCCGCGACCTCCCCCCGGGCCTTTGTTGCGGGATGCCAGGTATGAGCTGCCGTGTTTAGGTCCTGGCGTCGCCGGCGGGTCCTCGCGCGCCACGCGATTCCCGACGCGCTATGGGACGCCACGTTTGCCGCGACGCCGGCGGCGGCCCATCTCGATGCCGTAGCGCGCCGCCACCTGCGGGATCTCGCGCTGCTCTTCCTGCACGAGAAATCCCTGGAGCCCGCCGGTGGGCTCGTGCTGGACGATGCCATGCGCGTCCGCATTGCGCTGCTCGCCTGCCAGCCCATCCTCGGGCTGGGCCTGGACAGCTACGCGGCCTTTGCCTCGGTTATCGTCTATCCCGAGGCGTTTCTCGTGCGCGACCGCGAGCACGTCGACGAGGATGGGGTGGTCCACCGGGGCGACGAGGTGCTCACCGGAGAAGCCTGGGAGCAGGGGCCCGTCATCCTGTCCTGGCCGGATGTCCAGGCCAGCGGCCGGGGAGAGGGCTACAACGTGGTCGCTCACGAATTCGCGCACAAGCTCGACATGCTCGATGGTGCGGCGAACGGGCTGCCGCCCCTTCACGGGGGAATGGAGGTCTCGGCCTGGGAAGCTGCCTTCGACGCGGCCTACGACGACCTGGCCGCGCGGCTCGAGCGGGGGGAGGATCCCTGGATCGATCCCTACGCCGTCGAGGACCCGGCGGAGTTCTTCGCGGTGATGGCCGAGTTGTTCTTCGACGTGCCAGCGGCCCTCAAGGCCGAGTACCCGCCGGTCTACCGGCAGCTTGCGGCCTTCTTCCGGCAGGATCCTACGGGTCAGGCCTGAGTGCCGCGAACTTGGCCCGCCAGTCCGTGACCGGCGGCCCCGGCGTCGAGCTGGTCTCGAAGGTCCGGTTCCTGGCCTCCGGATACTTCAGCGCCTGCACGGCGATCCGTGCAAGATCGGCGCGGGTGATCGTCGTCTGGGCCCTGACGGTGTCGCCCTGCTCGAAGACCAGGCTCATGTCGCCGCCCGGGCCATTCGTGAGTCCGCCGGGCCGTATCACGGTGTAGGGAACACCGCTGGCGCGCAGGGCGTCCTCCCCCTTCAGTTTCCAGATCAGCACGTTGCCGAAGATCTTGTTCAGCGGGTTATCCGGCTGCGTGACGGAGCGCGAGGAGATCAGCACGAACTGCTGGGAACGGGCGGCCGCTGCGGCGTCCACCAGGTTCTTCACGCCCTGGTAGTCGATGGCTTCCGGCCGGTCCGGCCCCTTGGCTCCCCGGGCGCCAACGGCGGAAATCACGGCATCGGCGCCGACGAAGGCGGCCGTCAGCGTCCCCGGGTCCTTGACGTCGCCCTGCACGAGCTCGACCTGGTCACCGAGGACCTTGCGTGCCTTCGTGACGTCGCGGACCAGGGCGCGCACCTCGTAACCGTTGGCCAGCAGCTCGCCCACGATGAGCTGGCCGGTCTGGCCCGTGGCACCGGCCACCAGGACTTTCTTTGGCTCGCCCGACACGCCGGCGGCACACCCGGCCAGGACGGCGCCCGTGGCCAGGATGGTGGCGATCAGGACTGCGCTTCTTCGAGTGAGAGTCATCGCTTTCACCTAAGCCTGCGGCCGGGCGCGGAACGCGGCGATGGCAACGAGCAGCCATGCAAGCATGAACGAGCCACCACCGAATGGCGCGAACTGGCCCACGGGCGCCAGTCCGAGGGAATTCACATAGATCGTGCCCGAGAACAGCAACAGGCCGAGCGTCATGATGCCGCCGGCCCAGGCCAGCAGCTTTGGATTGCCGAGCCGTGGAGCAACGAGTGCCAGCAGGATCAGCCCGAGCGAGTGGTAAAACTGCAGCTCAGTGGCCCAGTGCCAGGCCTCCTGTTGCTGGGGCGTGAGGACGTTTGTGAGTGCATGGAAGCCCAGCGCGCTCAGCTGGGTTGCGGAGAGGAGTGACAGGCTCCCGATGATCAGCAGGACGCGGGATACTCGGGACAGCGCTGGTGCGGGCATGACGGTCGACATCACAGGCTCCTTCGCTTGGTCGGTCACCCAATCAGGGCATGTTGCCCGGTCGCCCTTGCTCCCTGCAAGCACCGAGGGCACCCTTGGTCGCGCCAGTTGGCACTCTTGCGGCACGATCCGGGCGCGTAGAATCGGGGACTCCTCAATTGCCTCCTGGGCCAGGCCAGGTTTGACGACAGCACGATTGCACGGAAATGGGAGAACTTACATGACAACACTTCGCGAAAAAGTTGCCGGTGAGCGCCGCCGGCTCAAGTCTGTGCGGGAGGCCCTGACCGCAGCGGTGGCCCGGAAATCGGGTGGCGATCCCGCCTTCGTGCCCTTCTACGTGGCAGTAGCTGACTATATCGAAACGTCCATGGGCCGGCTGCACACCCAGGACGTGAAGATGGGTGACATGATCCGCGAAAAGCTCGGCAAGCTGGATGCACAGTCAGAACAGGCGCTGCACGAACTCGATGAGCGCCTCAAGGGCAACCAGGAACACCTCAGGGCCTTCTCGGCTGCCGGGCGCGCGCTCAGTGGTGGTGGCGCCGAAGCTCTCGAGCACTTCGAGGCTGTGAGTGCCGCCTACAGCAACTATATCGTCACCAACATGGGCCACCACGGCGCCACGACGGATCTGGCAGGCCGGCTGTTCACCACGGCCGACTGGGACTACATGGCTGGGGTCACGGACGAGGAGACCCGCGTCGAGCAGCAGCTGTATGCCCGGGTGTTCGCAGCCCTGCCACCCGCCCTGAATGACCTGCGGCCCGCTGGCTGAGGCAGATGGCATGCTGCTGATTCGGCCAGGACGACTGGAGTGCCGTTGGTTCCTGCTGCCCGCGCTGGCGCTGGTCGCTTGCGGGCCGTCCGTGGCGGAAACCCGCTTCTCGGATTCCGTCGTGGTGGCCGAGTCGCTCACCGACGATCTCTACGCTGCCGGCGGCGAAGTCCGGATCGAGGGGTCCGTCGCGGGCGCAGCCGTCCTGGCTGCCGGCAGCGCCGAGATTTCCGGCGACGTCGATGGCGACGTGATCCTGGCCGGTGGCCGCATCAACCTGGATGGTGGCGTCGGCGATGACCTCCGGGCCGCCGGCGGCAATGTCCAGGTCACGGGCTTCGTAACCGACCAGGCGACGATCGCCGGCGGCTCCGTGACCGTCGGCCCGGGGGGCGCCATCGGTGGCCGCACCTGGATTGCGGGCGGCGATGTGGAAATGGCAGGCCAGATCGGTGACGACCTGAAAGTAGCCGGGGGGACCGTCGTGATCTCGGGCCGCGTCGTCGGGGACGTCGAGATTGCCGCCCGCGAGATCCGCGTGGAACCGGGCGCCGTCATCGGCGGTGACCTGGTCTGGCGCAGCGACCTTGCTCCGCTGATCGCTGAAGACGCACAGATCCTGGGCGAGGTCCGGTCGGCGGGTGAAGACGAGCAGGAACCCGGCGGAGACGCGTCCTCATCCCGGTTCGACGGCGCGTGGGCGGCTGGCATTGCCCTGGCCGCGGCGGGCCTCATCCTCCTGTGGTTTGCTCCCCAGCTGGCAGCCCGCGCCGCGGTCGTGTTCCGCGAGGCGCCTGGCCGGACCCTCCTGCTTGGGGCCGCGTCGATCGTACTTACCCCGATAGCAGCGCTGGTGCTGTTCGCCTCCCTGCTCGGCTGGTTTCTCGGGCTGGTCGTGCTGGCAGGCTACGTCTTCGCGCTGCTCCTGGCAGGGCTCATCGGCCTGCTCATCGTCACCAACTTGCTGCGTCGCCGGCTCGGTGGCACGGGCCCGAACGGCGGATGGCGCAGCGCGATTCTTCTGATAGTCGTTGTCGTCGTCCTGGTGCTGGCGCAACGCGTGCCGGTCCTGGGCGGACTGCTCAATGGGCTACTGGTGGTGGCCGGTTTCGGAGCCCTCATGGCGCTCGTCACGGGACGTGCCACCGGGAGGCCTGCCGGTGCCGGCGGCGGAACTCTTCCCGGCGGCTGAGGGTCAGGAGACGATGCGGAGGACGGCACCGGGCCGTGTCTCGTCCGTCTGGTAGCTGCGCACCCAGGCGCTGAATTGTTCGGCCGGCATCGGCTTGCTGATCAGGAAGCCCTGGGCCTGCTCGCACCCTTGCGCCTGCAGCCAGTCCAGCGCGGACTGCGTCTCGACGCCTTCGGCGAGCACCTCGAGGCCCAGGTTGTGTGCCAGGTCGATCGACGCGCGCACGATCGCGGCATCGGCGCTATTCCCCGGCAGGCCCAGTACAAACGACTTGTCGATCTTCAGCTCGTCAACCGGCAGGTGCTTGATCTGCGCCAGCGAGGAGTAGCCGGTGCCGAAATCATCGATCGCAATGCGTATCCCCAGGTCGCGCAGGCACTCGAGTACCAGCGTGGCGCGCTGGAAGTCCCGTACCACGGCCTGCTCGGTGATTTCGAGCACGATGTTGCGGGCCGCCAGGTCGTGATCCCGGAGCAGCTCCAGCACGAAGCAGGGCAGGTCACGGTTGTGCAGGTCCCGGCTCGACAGGTTGACAGACACCGGCAGGTCCAGGCCCTCTTCAAGCAGGAGGCGGCACTCGCGGACCGCGGCCGTCAGGGCCCAGTTCGTGATGAGGGAGATGTTCCCGGATTTCTCCGCGAGTGGGATGAACTGGTCCGGTGTCAGGAACCCGAACACCGGGTGCTGCCACCGCACGAGTGCCTCGGCGCCGCAGATACGGCCGTCGGCCAGCCGGATCTTGGGCTGCAGGTAGAGGCGAAGTTCGTCGTGCCGGGTTGCGCGGCGCAGATCAGCGAGGATGGCCAGTTGCCGGACATGCCGTTCCTCGTTGCCAGGCTGGTAGACGACCACCGTGGTGTCCCCGCTCCGCGCCTCGTTGCGGGCGACGGCTGCCCGCTTGAGGAGCTGGTCGGCGTCGTCACCGTGCGCAGGATAGCCGGCGATGCCCGCCCGGGCCTCCACGCTCACGTTCACGTCGCGCACCGAGAGGCCAGCTCCCAGCAGCCTCAGCAGGTCTTCGGCCGTCTCCTCGGCCTGGCCAAGGCTGCGCCCCGCCAGGACGGCCAGGAACTGGTCGCCCTCGAGCCGCGCCAGCAGGTGGCTGGCATCAAGCCCGGCCCGGAGGCGCTCGGCAGCCTGGCAGCGCAGGGCATCGCCGATATCGTGGCCCAGGGACGAACCGATCTCGCTGAAGCTGTCCAGGTCGATCAGCATGACCGACACGGGCTCGCCACGCAGCCGTGCGTCGCCTATGGCGGACTCGAGGGCATCGAGCGCCGACATCCGTGTCGGCAATCCGGTCAGCGTGTCGAACCGGGCGTGGTACGTGATCCGTTCCTCCCGCTCCGCGATGCCGTCCTGCATCGCATTCAGCGCGTGGGCCAGTTCGGCGACCTCGCCGTCGGCGCGGACGTCCACCGGCTTTCGGTAGTCGCCATCGCGGATGCGGCGGGCGGCCCGGGCGAGCGCCTGTACGGGCTCCGAGATCGTCCGCGACAACAGGATGCCGCCCGCCAGTGCCAGGAAGAGGGCGATCGAGCTCAGCACGAGCACCGAGAGCCGCAGTGACTCGAACGGTGCCATGACGGCGTCCAGGGGCTGGGACAGCAGTACCTCCACATTCGCGTCACCCGGATTCAGCGGCACGATCAGCGCGACGTGCTCGACACCACCCGTGGTGATGGCGATCGGGTTGCCATCCCGGGCGCCGGTGCTGGCGAGGTCGCCGAGCAGGGCGGTGGCATCCAGGCGATCCAGCGAACTTCCCAGCACCAGCTGGGTCTGGCCGACCCGGGCGAGCAGGGTTGCATCCAGGCCAGTCAGGTTGCCGAGGCGCTCGGCAAAGCCGTTGTCGATGGCGATGCCCATGGCGAGCCAGGCTATCGGCTCGGATTCGCCGACGGGAACGGCGACGACTTCCCAGGCGCTGTTATCGACCCTGATGACGGTGCGTGACTGGTTCCCGCCATCGGCCCTGCTGACCATGCCCGGGAAGCTCAGGCGCTTCTGCCCGACGGATTCGGATCCGGCGAGCACGCGTCCATGGGGATCCAGGAGCATTGCCAGGTCCACCTCGGCCCTGCGCCGCTGCGCCTCGAGAATGGTGTTCATCGCCGTCCTGTTGCCGGCAACGATGGCGCCACGGAAGAAGGCGTCTGCGGCCAGGACTGCGCCTGCGGTCCGGAGCCGGGTACCGCGACCCTGCGCGAGCTGGTAGGTGATCGTCCCGGCCCCTTCCAGGAGGCGCTGGGCCCGCACCCCCACCTCCAGGTTGGCCGTGAACAGCACGGCTGCAATGGTGCCAAGTTGCGTGACCAACACCAGCAAGGCCGCCAGGCCAAGGATCTTGAAGCGAAGGGTCCGCATACATCGGTCTTTCGGCCAGGCCCGGCGACCCTTGAACGGTTCCGTAGAGGATCCGCCACCCCCTGGCAGGAAGAGTCACCGAACCGTGAACGGCGTCTCGGTCCCGGGTGCGAGCCCGACTGGATCAGCGGTGCTGGAGCACCCGGTCGCCCACGAACGGGTTCGTCGCCCGTTCCTGGCCGAAGGTTGACGTGGGGCCATGGCCCGGAACGAACGTGACGTCGTTTCCGAGGGGCCAGAGGTTGCGGGTGATCGAGTTGATGAGGGTGGGGTAGTCTCCCCGGGGAAAGTCAGTCCGGCCAATGGAGCCGGCGAACAACACGTCGCCGACGAAGGCCAGCTTCCCGGTGCGGGAATGGAAGATCACGTGCCCGGGCGTATGGCCCGGGCAGTGATAGACGTCGAGAGTTTCAGGCCCTACCTGAACGGTATCGCCCTGGTGCAGCCACCGCGTTGGCGTGAATTTCGCCACTGGCGCAAACCCGAACATCCGCGCCTGCTCCGGGAGCATGTCAATCCAGAACTGGTCATCGGGATGGGGTCCCTCGATGGGCAGGCCGAGCTCCCCGGCGAGAGCCTGGGTCGCGCCGGCATGGTCGATGTGCGCGTGGGTCAGGAGGATCTTCGTGAGGGTTACGCCCTCGTCGGCGACGGCAGCCAGCACGTGCTCGAGGTCGCCGCCCGGGTCGATTACGGCGCCTTCGAGCGTCTCCTGTGACCAGATGATCGAGCAGTTCTGCTGGAAAGCCGTGACGGGAATGATGGTTGCGCGCAGGGTCATGTCGCGATGATGCTGGGGTACACTCGGGCGGGTCAATGAGCGATGCAGGTCTCAACCGGGCCTCAAGTCCTTGCTTGCTCAGGCCGATACCAAATGGTGAACCGGCAAGGGGAAACCGCCATGCAACTGGGAATGATCGGCCTCGGCCGGATGGGCGCCAACATGGTGCGCCGGCTTATGCAGCACGGCCACGAGTGCGTGGTGTTCGACGCCAACGCCGACGCGGTCGCGGCGGTCACTGCTGCCGGCGCGCAGGGGACGTCCTCCGTCGACGAGTTCATCGCACGTCTCGAGCCGCCGCGAGCCGTCTGGATAATGCTGCCGGTGCCGGTCGTCGAGGGGGTCGTGAAGACGGTCGCCGCGCACCTTCAGAAAGGCGACATCCTGATCGATGGCGGCAACTCTCCCTTCGAGAATGCCATCCGGCGGGCCGGCGACCTAAGCCCAAAGGGCATCCACTTCGTCGATGTGGGAACGAGCGGCGGTGTCTGGGGCCTGGAGCGCGGCTACTGCCTGATGATTGGCGGTTCGCCGGAAGCCGTGCGCCGGCTTGAACCGATATTCCGGGACCTCGCGCCGGGCAAGGGCGACGTGGAGCCGGTTGCCGGCCGTGACCCCAACGCTCCGGCATCGAAGGGCTACCTGCACTGCGGGCCGCCCGGCGCGGGCCACTTCGTGAAAATGGTCCACAACGGCATCGAGTACGGGATGATGGCCGCCTATGCGGAGGGCTTCAACCTGCTCCGGCACGCCGGAGCAGGCCTCCGGGAGGGCCCGGGCGCGCCGGATTCGCCCGAGCGCTACCAGTACGACTTTGACCTGGGGGCCATCGCCGAGTTGTGGCGCCGGGGGAGCGTGGTGACTTCCTGGTTGCTGGATCTGACGGCAGCATCCCTGGCGGATGACCCGCAGCTCAAGGGCTTCAACGGGCGCGTCTCGGATTCCGGCGAGGGCCGCTGGACGCTCAAGGCGGCGATCGACACCGCCGTGCCGGTGCCGGTGCTGTCGGCTGCCCTTTATTCCCGGTTCGAGTCGCGCGGCGAAGCGGAATTTGCCAACCGGCTGCTGTCCGCCATGCGCTTCCAGTTTGGCGGCCACCGGGAAACGAACAAGCCATGACCGAGCGCTCCGATGCGGTTGTCCTGCTGGGGGCGACGGGTGATCTGGCCCACCGCAAGATCTATCCCGCGCTGAAGGCGATGGTGAAGCGCGGCACCCTCGACGTGCCCGTCGTCGGCGTGGCCCGCTCCGGCTGGAACCTGGAGCAGTTCCAGGCGCGCGTGCGGGACAGCCTCGACAAGCGCACCAGGGACGCGACCTCGCCGCCGGCCGAGAAGCTGATCTCGCTGCTGCGCTACGTGGATGGTGATTACCATTCCGCCGAGACCTTCGCGCGCCTGAAGGAGGCGCTGAAGGATGCGAAGTCGCCGCTGTTCTACCTGGCAATCCCGCCGAGCCTATTCGGGCCTGTGGTCAAGCTCCTCGGCGAATCCGGCTGCGCGAAGAACGCGCGGGTCGTCGTGGAGAAGCCGTTTGGCCGGGACCTGGCTTCCGCAAGGGATCTGAATCACACACTGCACAGCGTGTTCCCCGAGGCGGCGATCTTCCGGATCGATCACTTCCTCGGCAAGGAGCCTGTGCAAAACCTGCTGTACTTCCGCTTTGCCAACTCGTTCCTCGAGCCCATCTGGAATCGCAACTACGTGGAGAGCGTCCAGATCACGATGGCCGAAACCATTGGCGTGGAGGGCCGTGGCAAGTTCTACGAGGAAGTGGGCGCCATTCGCGACGTGGTGCAGAACCACCTGCTCGAGGTGGTCGCCAGCCTCGCCATGGAGCCGCCCGTGGGTTACTGGGGCGAGGCGCAGCGTGACGAGCGCATCAAGGTGCTCAGGGCCATCAGCCCGTTCACCACCCAGAGCATGGTGCGGGGCCAGTACAAGGGGTACCGGGGCGACGAGGGCGTGGCACCGGACTCGGACGTGGAGACCTACGCCGCCATGGAGTTGCACCTGAATTCCTGGCGCTGGCAGGGCGTGCCGTTCTTCATCCGCGCGGGCAAGTCCCTTCCGGTCACGGCGACCGAGGTGATGGTGATCCTCAAGGCACCGCCACAGCAGGTGTTCGACGAGCCAGTGCCGCCCCAGTCGAACTACTTCCGCTTCCGCCTCGGGCCGAACCAGGTTGCAATCGCGGTGGGCTCGCGCACCAAGACACCGGGTGAGCGCATGGCCGGCGAGGAAATCGAGCTCTACGTGTGCAATGCCACGAGCGAGGCCAAGGAAGCCTACGAGCGCCTCATTGGTGATGCGATGAGTGGCGATGCCACGCTGTTTGCGCGGGAAGACAGCGTCGAAGCCGCCTGGGCGATCTGCGACCCCGTCCTCAACAAGGGCGGCCCTGCCTACCGCTATGAGCCTGGGACCTGGGGCCCCCGCGAGGCTGAGCGAATGGTGGCGGCCTTCGGCGGCTGGTACAACCCGACCCAGGACGGGATCGGGCGCGGCAGCTGATCCCGGACGGCCCGACCCGGATGCGGCTGGAAATTGCCAGGACGGCTGATGCGGCTGCGGTAGTCGCGGCACGCCTGATCGCCACCGTCCTCGGCGTCGCCATCGGTCGCCGGACGCGGGCCTCCCTGGCGCTGAGTGGCGGCAGCTCCCCATTGCCCATGTTGCGGGCACTCGCGCGCGAGCCCATCGACTGGTCCGCGGTCCACGTGTACCAGGTGGACGAACGTGTGGTGGCCCGGGGCGATTCCGCGCGCAACCTGGGCGCCCTGGACGAGATCCTGGTGTGGCGCGGCCCGCTCCCACGCAGGAACCTGCATCCGATGTGGGTCGATCGCGCGGACCTCGATGGCGCCGCAGACTCCTACGGCGAGGAACTTGCGCAGGTGGCCGGCGAGCCGCCCGTCCTCGATGTGGTGCACCTCGGGCTCGGTAACGACGGCCACACCGCATCGCTGTTCCCCGGTGATCCCGCCCTGGCCGTGAAGGACCGCAGTGTGGCGCTGACGGCCGAGCACAACGGACACCGCCGGATGACGCTGACCTTCCCGGTGCTGAACCGGTCCCGTAACGTGCTCTGGTTTGTCACTGGCGCCGACAAGGCTGGAGTAGTCGCGGATCTGTACGCCGGGGGTGCCCCATTCCCTGCCGGACGAGTAGCGCGGCGCCGGGCCGTGCTGGTGACGGACGAGGCCGCCGCCCGCGAAGCCGTCGTGCCGAAGCGGCGGCGACCACCGATCCGCCGCGTGGTCGTCCCTCTCCGCACCCCCGAAAAGTAGGAGCGGCGACCGCCGCGATTTTAATTTCAGCGGGCCTGGCGCGTCTCCATGCCACGGATCGCGGCGTTGACGAGGTAGGTGATGTCGAAGCCCGGCTGGATCGGCTGGCGCCCGAGCGCCGGCCCCAGGCGGACCACGACGAGCTGGCGTGACGGCACGACGAAGACGTGCTGCTGGCCGCGGCCCCAGGTCATGAACGTGTCGCGGGCCAGGAACGGCCCGGGCACGACGGCGCCGGAGGAGCCGGCGTGCTCCTGCGGCACTGCCGGGTCGCCGTTGCCGAGCCAGATCTGGTAACCATAGAACACGGCGGACGGCGACGGCGTGATCATCTCCCGTAACCATTCCACCGGCACGATGTGCTGGCCGTTTACCGAGCCCTCGCCCAGCAGCAGCATGCCGACCCGCGCCCAGTCCATGGCCGGCGCAGCGAGGCAGCACGACGTGAAGGCGCGGCCGCCCGGCCGGTCGGTGTGCACGCGCGCGCGCTCGCCGCCCATGGGCAGCCAGAGTTTATCGCGCAGGATCCGGGAATAGCGCTGGCCGTAGGCGCGCTCCAGCACCATGCCGAGGAGCTCCGAGTTGACGTTGTTGTAGTCGTAGCGGGAGCCGGGCTCCCAGCTGGCCAGCGGCGTGCGCAACAGGACCTCGCCGGATTGTCCCGAGTTGAGCCAGCGCAGGTCGTCGGTGAAGGGATTCAGCGTGAAGCCGTACTGGGCCAGCCCCGAGCTCATCTGCAGCATCTGGCGAAGCGTGATCCGTCCTCGCGGGTCATCGCGCCACTCCGCGAGGTACCTGCCCACCGGGTCGTCCACCGAGCCGATGCGCCCGTCCGCGATGGCCACGCCGATGAAGAGGCCCATCAGCGACTTGTGCATGGACTGGGACTGGGTGAGCTGGTCCCGCTCCCAGTGGGGCGCGTACCATTCGTCCTGGATGATGCCATTGTGGACGACGATAAGCGCATGACTGCCGAAGCTCGCGGCGTAGCGCTCCATGTCGGCCAGGGCGGCGGCGGCGATGGTGCGCTGGTCCGGGGGCGCGACGGGCAGCACGTAGGAACCGTCGCCCCGGATTTCCTCATCGGGCGGTAGCAGCTCCTCCGCCATGGGATCGCCACTGCTGAAGAAGCGTACGTAGTTGCGCCACAGCCAGGGGTCTTCCCAGTAGACGGCATTGACAACGACCAGGAGGGCCAGCGCCAGCCACAGCCCCGTGCGGCGTCGGCCCGTTTCCTTCGTTTGAGTACTCATGCAGGGCTCCCGCTTTCATGCCGCCGGCAAGGTCGCGGCTGAAGCCACTCCTACCCGCGGTGGCGGCGGTTGAGGGCGCGGGGCCGGCCGTCCCCGGTGGCCTGGTACCAGACGGTGTGGTCGCCCGCGATCGTCCGCCAGGCCAGCCCGGGGTCCGGGGCCGCCACGTCGAAGGTGTTGAACCCGCAGCGCTGCATGAAATGCAGCTGCTCCTGCAGCACGTCGCCCACGGCGCGGATCTCGCCGGTGTAGCCGAGGCGTTCCTTCAGGATCCGGGCGTGGGTGTAGGCGCGACCGTCCCGGTACCTGGGAAACTCCAGTGCCACGACGGCGACATGCGCGAGATCATCGGCGATCCGGGCAGGGGACTGGTCGCTCCGGAGGCGGATACCCAGCGGCGTGCCCCGGGCCAGCAGTGCGTCCCGATGGGCCTGCCACTGCTCCAGGCTGACGATCAGGGGCACGCCCGTCGGCAATTCCTCCAGGCGTGTTGCGTCAGTGAAGGGATCTGGCGCCAGCCTGCCATCACGAATCAGGCCCATCAGGCGACCTCCCGTGTCCGCGGACCGTAGACCGCTTCCTTGAAGGGCTCGATGCCGACCCGCCGGTAGGTGTCCAGGAAGCGCTCGTCCGTGAGACGTAGTGACTTGTACCGCTCCACGATCGCGTCGATAGCCGGCGGCACCTCGGCGGCGGAGATGCTCCGGCCCAGCCGGTCGCCCAGCGAGGCATCCTCGCCGGAGGAGCCCCCCAGCGTCAGCTGGTAGAACTCCTGCCCGTTCTTCTCCACGCCGAGGATGCCGATGTGTCCCACGTGATGGTGGCCGCAGGCGTTCATGCAGCCGGAGATGTTGATCGTCAGTTCGCCGATGTCCTGCAGGACGGCTGCGTCGCTGAAATACGTGCCGATGTCCTGCGCTACGGGGATCGCCCGGGCATTGGCCAGCGCGCAGAAGTCGAGTCCCGGGCAGGCGATGATGTCGGTCAGCTGGCCGATATTGGGAGTGGCGAGGGACAGCTTGCCGAGTTCCGCCCAGAGCGCAGGCAGGTCCTTCTGCCGCACGTCGGGGAACACGAGGTTCTGGCGGTGGGAAACCCGCAGCTCGCCCAGGCTGAACCGGTCGGCCAGGTCGGCGACCCGGTCCATCTGGTCGGCGGTGAGGTCGCCTGGCGCTATCCCGGGCGCCTTCAGCGACAGGTTGACGATGGCGTACCCGGGCGTGCGATGTTCGATGACGTTGGCGCGGTACCAGTCGTCGAAGGCCGGGTCGGCCGTACGCTGTTCCACAAGGGCGGCCGACCCGTCCGGGAGGGTTTCCCACGCCGGGTCGGCGAAGTACGCCGCAATCCGCTCGATCTCCGCCCGGGGTACGCCGAGGAGGGGACTCCGGCGGATCTGTTCCCACTCCTCGTCGACGAGCCGGCGGAACTCGTCGGGTCCCAGCGCATTCACCTGGACCTTGATGCGGGCCTTCTGGGGGTTGTCCCGGCGCCCGCCCAGGTTGTAGATGCGCAGGATTGCCTCGAGATAGGACAGCAGGTCCTCCTTGGCCAGCCATTCGCGGATGGTGTGGCCCACGTAGGGCAGCCGGCCCTGGCCGCCCCCCGCGATGACCTCGAAGCCGACGACCCCGTCGGCATTCCGGCGCAGGTACAGGCCGACGTCGTGGAACTTCACGGCTGCCCGGTCCACGGTCGCGCCGGAGACGGCGATCTTGAACTTGCGTGGGAGGTAGGAAAATTCCGGGTGGAGAATGGACCACTGCCGGATCAGTTCGCACCAGGGCCGGGGGTCCTCCACCTCGTCCCGCGCCCGGCCGGCGAACTGGTCGGCCGTGATGTTGCGGACGCAGTTGCCCGACGACTGCATCGCGTTCATCTCCACCTCGGCGAGCGCCGCCAGCGCGTCCGGCGTTTCGTCCAGCCGGATCCAGTTGTACTGGATGTTCTGCCGCGTCGTGAAGTGCCCGAAACCCCGGTCATGGCGCCGGGCGATGAAGGCCAGTTGCCGTAGCTGCCGTGCCGAGAGGCAACCGTAGGGGATGTTCACCCGCAGCATGTAGGCGTGCAGCTGCAGGTACAGGCCGTTCATGAGCCGCAGGGGCTTGAACTGGTCCTCAGTGAGGTCCCCGCTCAGGCGCCGCTGCACCTGGCGCCGGAACGTCGCGATCCGCTCGGCAACCAGCGTGTGGTCGAATTCGTCGTAGCGGTACATGGCGTTCAGTCCGCGAGGTCGGTGCGCACGGTGGGCCCGGCCGCCCGGATGGCTTCCCTGAAGGCCACCGGCTGCCGCTGCCCCGCAACGTGCCGGATGCCGATCAGGCAGGGCTCCACCACGGCGTTGCGGGATTCCGCCTGCAGGGCCGCGTTCAGCAGGCGCCGGGCCGTGTCCGGGTCCGCAGCAACTTTGCCGCGGCCGATTTCCTCGACCCAGCTGCCATCAGCGGCCAGGAATACCACACGGCCATCAGTCAGCCGGTTTGCCAGAACCATTTGTCCCGTCGTGTCCATGAGCCTTGATTGCCAGCAGGAAAGCTGGCCCGGACACCAGCTTAGCCATGGCCGGGGTGGCGGCATAGTCAGATTGGTTGCATCCATATTCCAGACGCATGACCTGTATGGCGTCCGGGTCGAGTCTGGTCGCTGGCCAACGTGCCGCCGAAGGTGCGCTTTCAGGGCCGCCTGTTCCGGCGGCGGCGCAATAACTCAGCCACGACGGGAATGAACGGCAGCAGTGCGCCCAGCAGGACGACGCTCCAGTGCATGTAGATGCCCACCAGGACCAGGAACAGTCCGAGGGCAATGAGCCAGAACCAGCCACCCATGAGGTCAGGATAGCTGAAGGTGAGGGCAGCTCAGAAAAACCAGCCCCCGGCCCGCGTGGGGCGGGGCCGGGGGCTGTGCCGGGTCCTGGAGGATTAGTCTAGGAAGCCTTCCCGACGAATATTCTTATATAGAGGTTTGCGGAGAAATAAATCCTCCAAACGGGTGATGCCGTATCCCCCAAATGGGGGGTATTCCCCCGGGATACGGCCCGGAAATGACCGCCAGAAGGTCAGTCCCGAACTTCGTCCACCGTGGCCTGGCCCGACAGCCGCCGCCGCAGGTGGGCCCAGCACATCCCGACCGTCAGGATCACCGCCACGCCGATCAGGGCGAGCCAGATCAGTGTCGAGCCGGAAGTGGTGTCCACCACGTCATAGAAAAAAAGCATCCAGACGAGGACGGTGAACAGGCTGCCCACCAGCAGGATGCCGAACAGTCCCAGCGACTGCCGGGTCGCCTGCACGAACAGTACCCATCCGCCAAGTAGGGCAAGACCGGCGAGCACGTGCAGCGGCCCGAGGCTGCTGGCAAGGAAGGCGTCGCGAGCCCAGTGGAAAAACGAGAAGCCACTCGGATTGAATGTCAGCAGCACGACGACGAGGGCAAATGTCAGTCGGAGGAGCACGCTGCCAAACGTGAAGCCGGGCTCGTCGGCCGCGCGTCCGCTGATCTGGTCTCCGGCCATCGGGGCCTCTCCCGCGCTAAACTGCACGCATTCTACCTCCAGACGAGTACTCCAGGGCACGATGCCACCACCCAACGCCGAACTGCCCAACCGTCCGAAGGGCCGGTCGCTGCGCCCGTTGCGGGAGCTGCTTCCGTTCATCCGCCCCCACTGGCGGATGTTGCTCCTCGCGCTCGTGGCCCTCCTTGTCGGCGCCGGCGCCCTGCTGGGGTTGCCCGTTGCGCTCCGCTACGTCGTCGATTTCGGCATCGCGGGCAAGGACCCGGCGCAGATCGACCGCTATTTCCTGTACCTGTTCGGGGTGGCCTTCATCTTCGGCGTTTTCGCCGCGGCGCGGATCTACCTGGTGAACTGGCTGGGCGAACGCGTGGTGGCGGACATTCGCCAGGCCGTCTACCGGCGCATCCTCCGCCTTGACCCGACCTTCTTCGAGGTCACCCAGACGGGGGAAGTCCTGTCGCGAATCACGACCGACACGACCCTCATCCAGTCCATCGCGGGCTCGGGCATCTCGATCGCCCTCCGTAATGTCATTCAGCTGAGCGGTTCGGTGGTGATGCTGGCCATCACCAGCCCGCGCCTGATGGGGATGATCCTCCTGCTCGTGCCGGCGGTGGTCGTACCCCTCATCGTGATCGGTCGCCGGGTGCGCGGACTGTCCCGCGCCGCCCAGGACCGGGTGGCCGATTCCAGCGGCATGGCTGGCGAGACCCTGAATGCCATCCAGACGGTGCAGGCCTTCACGATGGAGGAATTCCAGGGACGCCGCTTCGGCGAGGCCGTCCAGGCGAGTTTCACGGCTGCGATCAGGCGCGCGAGGGCCGGCGCCATGCTGACGGCGGTCTCCGTGCTGGCGCTGTTCGGCGCGATCACCTTCGTCCTGTGGATCGGCGCCCACGCGGTACTGAACGGTGAGATCAGCGGCGGGCAGCTGGGCCAGTTCCTGCTCTACGCCATGTTCGTGGCGGCCTCGGCCGCTTCGCTGAGCGAGGTCTGGAGCGAGGTCCAGCGGGCGTCCGGCGCCATGGAACGCCTCATGGAACTCCTCAATGCCGAGCCCGGGATCAGGGTGCCGGAGAACCCGGTGGCCTTGCCGCCCCGGCGCGAGGGCAGCATCCGGTTCGAGGACGTGTGCTTCAGCTATCCGTCCCGTCCCGGCGTGCCGGCATTGCAGGATTTCTCCCTGAGCATTGCCCCTGGGGAAAGGGTGGCCTTCGTGGGACCCTCGGGCGCGGGCAAGACCACCACCTTCCAGTTGCTGCTGCGCTTCTACGACCTCTCGTCGGGCCGCATCCTGGTGGATGGTGTCGATATTGCCCAGGCGCGCCCGGAGGACGTCCGCGGACGAGTCGGCATCGTGCCGCAGGACACGGTCATCTTTGGAGCTACGGCGCGCGAGAACATCCGCTTTGGCAGGCCCGAGGCATCGGACCCCGAAATCGAGGCTGCCGCCAGGGCGGCGGCGGCGGACGAGTTCATCCGCGCACTGCCCCAGGGCTACGACACCTTTCTTGGCGAGCGCGGCACGCGCCTGTCGGGCGGCCAGCGCCAGCGCATCGCGATTGCGCGCGCCATCCTCAAGGATCCGCCGATCCTGCTTCTCGACGAGGCGACCAGTTCCCTGGATGCCGAGAGCGAGCGGCTGGTGCAGGAGGCGCTGGAGTTCCTCGAGAAGGACAGGACGACGATCGTCATCGCCCATCGCCTCGCGACGGTCCTCGAGGCGGATCGCATCGTCGTCATCAACGAGGGCCGCATCGTCGACATCGGCCGCCACGACGAGCTGGTCCGCCGGGATCCGTTGTACGCGCGTCTGGCGGAGCTGCAGTTCGGCGAGGCGGAACCGGCGGACGCTTCAACGCCTGAACAGGAACGCGTACCCGCCTAGTCTCAGTATCAGGGCGCCCCAAAGGAGCGTCTGCGCGAGCATCTCGATGAATTCCTCGAGTGCCTTCGCGAAATGCCGGAGGGCGTCGAAGCCGGATCGGCCGAACTGCTCCATGGTGAAGGCCTTCCACCCGGCATCGCGTGACCAGGCGGTGATCACGTTCCAGGGATGCGAGCGGGGCAGCCCTTCGACGAAATCCAGCGCGATGGCGCAGGCGAGCAGGCCGATGCTCGCGAGCAGCGCCGCGCGGGCGCCGCGGGAGTCGAGTTCGCGCCACAGGAAGGCGAGCATGAAGAGCCCGAGCGCGCCAAACAGGGGCAGGAACAGGAGCTGCCAGTTGTAGCTCGGAAAGATGGCACCGAGGTGCGCCGCCCAGCCCTCGGCTTCCCCTTCGAGCAAGGCTCGCTCGCGGCTGATGCCCCACACCGAACCAATGCGTTCGTGAAACTGTGTTCCGTCGTCGAATGCCATGTACGCGAAGGCGGCCGCGAGCACCAGCCAGCCCCAGCGTTGCAGGCGGGTTGCGTCCGGCCGGGCGCGGCTGCCGAGGTGCAGGGCGACCAGGGTCAGTGCGATCAGCACGGTCTGCGTCACGCCAAACCACGAGGCGGCGCCATCCTCCCGCGCGATGTTGAAAAAACGGCGCAGGGGCCCGTAGGACGTGCCGCGGCTGTAGTTCAAGTAGAAGTCGGCCCAGACCAGGAAAACCTCGCAGAACACGGCGACCCCGCAGACGGCCAGGGCGAGCCGGGAGGCCGAGAGCACGACGGCGCTGGCGTCGGCGTCGGGCGATGCGGGGTCGTGAAAGGCCATGGCAGGCATCCTAAGGGCTCGGGCTGGCGCGCATCCAACGGCGTCAGTTTACATAAGCCAGATGAGCCGAAGTTTTGGGTCGTCTGGTGCGCTACCCTACGTGCAACTCGTAGCGCTACAAGGGACGTAGAACATGCGCACTCCATGGTTAGGCATTGCCGCAGCCGTTGCTGCCGCGCTCACTCTCACGGCTTGCGGTGGTGGAGGCGGAGGCTCGGCGGCGGCTCCGGCACCCAGCGACACAACAGCCACCGTCGGTGTGCTGATCACCGACGCGCCCGTCGGAAAGTGGGATGAGGCGATCGCCACGATAACCTCGGTCACGCTCATCGGCGATAACAGCCAGGTCCAGCTGTTCAGCGGCTCGCAGACGCTGGACCTCCTGAAGCTCACAGATTTCTCCGAGCTCTTCGCGGTCTCCGACGACGTGCCCCCGGGCCGCTACAGCAAGATCCGCCTGCAGCTCTCCGACCTCGTCCTCAACGACATCAACCCCGACACGGGGAATGTCATCGACAGCGAGCAGCCGCAACTCGTCGGCAATGGCAAGATCGACCTGAACCCGCGCAACTCGTTCGTCCTTGCTGGCGGCGACGTCATCTTCATCGAGCTCGACTTCGACATGGAGAAGTCACTGAAGATCACCGAGACGGGCAACGGCAAGCTGATCATCCGCCCCGTGGTGTTTGTGGACATCCGCACCGAGCGCCCGCAGGCCCGGCTGTCGCGGGTCCATGGCGAGATCACCGAGATTGATCCGCTTACCGGCGATTTCCGATTGTGCCAGACGGTGTACGTTTCGCATTGGGGTGACGATCGTACCAATGGCGCTGTCGGCAGCGGGGACCGCCGCTGCGTCACCGTCAGCACCGACGATGCCACGGGCATCTTCGGCGAGGATGGCCTGCCCCAGGCATTCGACGACCTCGCCGTGGGCGAGGAAGCCACGGTCATCGGCCGCCTGCGTCCGCTGGCCGACGAGGAGATGGACGACGATTCCGGCGACGACAATTCCAGTGATGATGACTCCGACGGTGACCGGTCCGGCGGCGAAAGCCACTACTTCGCCCTCGATGCGTACGTGGTCGAGGAGGGTCCGCTCGGCACCTTCCGCCGAGTCCTCGGTACCGTTATCTCCGAAGTGGATCCCGCGACCAGCCGCTTCGGCCTTGACGTCGCCGCGGGCTACGGTATTTCCACGGAGTCGGGCCTGCCGGTGCAGTTCTTCGACGAGAGTCGCATTTTCAATCGCGATGGCGAGGAACTTGGGCGGGACGACATCCTGGTCGACCGCGTCGCGCTGGTGGACGGCGTTCTCCTGATCGGCGATGACGATGTGCTGCGCTCGCCGCTGGTGGTCCTCGGGGACCTTGTGCCTGGTGATGCCGCGGCCATTGAAGGCACCGTGGTGGACGTAAACACGGCCGAGGGCACGTTGCTGGTCAATGACGGGGCGATGGACCGATGCGTCAATGCGGTCGGCGCCGAGATCTTCATCGTAGACGACAGCGATGGCTTCTCGAGCTCCCGCGGCGAGCTGGACGACCTCGGCCCAGGGCAGCCCGTGTCGGTGTTCGGCACGGAGGACCTGGATGGCTGCCTGGTCGCCGACACGATTCTCGCCGAGGCACTGAGCGCCGTTCCGCTTTAGTAATGATCTGGCGGGGACAGGCCGCCTGCCTGTCCCCGCTGGAGACCTCCCTCAAATTCGCCATTGACTGATCCATGGCTGACGAACTCCAGTGCTGGCGCTGCGGCGCCTCCCTTGCTGCCCTCCGGCTGCCCATCGGCCGCACGGAGGAATGCGCGGCGTGCCGGAGCCAGCTGCACGTGTGCCGGATGTGCCGGTCCTGGGACCGGGCCCGCCCGAAGCAATGCCGGGAAGAGGATGCGGAGGAGGTGCGTGACAAGGAGCGCGCCAACTTCTGCGACTGGTTCAAGCCGCGGCCGGGCGCCTTCGATGCGGCGGGCGCGGCTGCGGAGGCGGCGGCAAAGTCCGCTGCCGACTCCCTCTTCGGCAGGAAGTAGGCGCTCCTACCGCAGTTTCGACCCGATGACCGTCACCCGGTGCATCTCCCGCGGCTCGTCGTAGTCACCCACGGCGTAGTGCACCGTGCACCGGTTGTCCCACATCGCGATGGAGTTCTTCTCCCAGTAGAAGCGGCAGTGGAGCTCCTTCCAGTCGATGTGCTGGAAGAGTATCTGGAGGAGGGCGTTGCTCTCCTTCTCCCGCAGGCCCTCAATATGGGTCGTGGTGAGCTCGCTGATGTAGAGCAGCTTGCGGCCCGTCTCGGGATGCACCGTCACCAGTGGGTGCAGCACGGGAGGAGCCTTCTTGAACGTCTGTGCGTAGCGCTCGGGCCCGCCATCGGTCTGCAGTTCCTGGCGCCGGTAGGTCTTGGTCACGTCGTGCCAGGCAGACAGCTCGCCGACGATATCCTGCATCTTCGGCGACAGCGTCTGGTAGGCCTTGTAGAGGTTCACCCACATGGTGTCGCCGCCCCGGGACGGCGGGCGGATGGACCGCAGGATGCCGAGCAGGGGCGGGTCGTTGGTGTAGCTCAGGTCCGGGTGCCAGGCGTTGGCGAGTCGCAGGTTCTCCTCGGCGCCGTTCTTCGCCTTGAGGACGATGATCTCCTTGTGCTCCGGCAGGCTCGGGATGAACGGATGGATATGCAGGTCGCCGAAGCGGCGGCCGAATGCGATCTGCTGCTCGGGCGTGATGTCCTGGTCCCGGAAGAAGATCACCAGGTTGTCCAGCAGTGCCTGCTTGATCTCCCCGTAGGTCTCGACGTCCAGGGGATTTCGCAGGTCCACGCCGTGGACTACAGCGCCGAGGGAACCGGAAATCGGTTGCAGGCGGATGCGCTGGTAGGTCATGAACGCTGTCGTTGGTGATCGGCGCCCGGGGCAGGCAATGCGCGAAGCTTAGGCGTCTGGCGCGTTCCCTGCCAGCGTCACCGCCGGGCAGCGGCCCACAACCGGTCGCTGAACGCGCGCAGCGGTTCCGTTGCTCCCTCATGCAGCCAGTCCGCGAGTGCGCCGGTCACGTCGGGGTAGTTCTGGGGCTGCGGCGCCGGCCTGGCGAGCCAATGGAGCACGCTTTCCCGGGTCAGCCGGTGCGCCACGGTCCCCAGGCCCAGCTGTTCGAGCGCGACGCCGTTCGATTCCTGCTCCAGCTGGCCGCGGAGCGGGAGTACCAGCACGGCGATCCCAAGGTGCAGGCATTCACTGGTCAGGGTGAAGCCGGCATTTGCGATCACACCGGCGCAACGGGCCAGGTCGGCCATGAAGCGCGGCCGGGAGATCGGGCGTACGGTCACGTTGGCCAGTTGTTCCTCCTCCGGCACGCGGGCATAGACGTGGAACCGGTGGCGCGGGAACTGTCGGAGGAGCGGGACCAGCCTGTCAAGCGGTTCGAAGCCCGCGTAGGCCAGGATGAGATCCGGGTCGATGGGCCCGCGGGCGAGGGAGCGCATTTCGGGATCCACCGTGGGCGGAAGGACTGGCGCTCCGAAGTTGTCCCAGTGCGCGCCCGCGGGCACCGAGACGGGTGCAAACCAGTCCATGACGTTGCGGGTAATGAGGTTGCCCCGGGCACGGGGAACCTGCGGCCAGGCGAAAGCGTAGAGGTGCCCGATGCCGATGCTCCGCAGGCCGCTCCGGCGCGCGTACCACGCAGTAATGGGCTCGTAGTCTGTGACGATCAGGTCAGGGCGCGGATCCCGATTGCGGAACACGTCCCGGAGGAAGGCGAGCGGCCGAGCCTGAGCGGCAGTCCTGACGTACCGTATGCGGCCGCCCTCGGCGGAGAAGGTCAGGCCCGGGCGCGTGGTCTGAGGTGGGCCGATGCGCGCGGGCCAGGCCGGATCGGGCGGCGGGCCGCTGAGCAGAACGTCGACCTGGTGCCCGCGCTCACGCAGCTGGCGGATGATCGGCGTGGACCGGACCAGGTGGCCGTGGCCCGTGGTCTGCACGCCGTAGAGGATGCGCATGGACAGCCATTAGAGCGGCCGTCCGTTACGGTGGCATTACGGCGCGTTGGCATCATTTCCGCGGCACAAAAAAAGCCCCGCCGAAGCGGGGCTCATTTTGCAGAATCGGGGCCGGCGACTAGAGGTTGAGGGGGGTGATACGAGTGCCTCCGAGGGATACGCCTCCCATCAGTCCGCCATTGGAGAGCACGTAGCCGATGACGGGTTGCTGCGCCGTGGCGGTCGTCATCTGGGCATTCGCGCCGACCGAGATCAACGTCACCGAAGCATCGGCATCCGCCGTCCATCCGCTGCTGTTCTCGAATCGCGTCAACGCATCGCTGGTCATGAACAGCAGGAAGACGGCGGTCGACTGGGCTCCCGCCTGAAACCCGAACGAACCGCTCGTCATCGCATGGAAGCTCTTCGACGCGCCACCAATACGCATCACGCCCTCGCCCCGTGCCGCCGTGATCATGAACCCGGCTTCGATGACATTGGGGAACACCAGCACGCCTTTCGCCTGCCCGACCAGTTCCCTCGACCCGGGGACCTGCTGAAACAGCTGCCCGAGTGCACGTTCCGCTCCGCTGTCAATGCTTGCCCGTCGCGCAACAGGGTCGCCCCCGCTTGCTCCCGTCGTGGTGCAGCCGGAGGCGAACACCAGGAAGATCGCCATGGCCGGGACGAGAAATCGCCGTTTCATGCAGTGCCCTTTTGCTTCGACTGGATTATCTGGACGTGGGGAAGGCCTGTTGCGCGATCAGTCGCACAACAGCCGCATCCGGCGCTCGGCCCGGTCGAACTCCGCATCCGTCGTCGCGGTCAGCACCTGCTGGGTGGCGGTCGCACAGGCATCGGCCTCTCCAGCCGCCGCTCGCGACGCGGGCGCCGTCGGCGTGTTGCAACGCGCATCGTCCACAAGGCGAAGATTGTTGAACTGGCCACGCTCCACCGAAACGCAGTCACCGGTGCGCAATCCACCCTCGTTGGTCACCATGCGGATGGTATTCGTGCCGTTGATCAGGATCGTGTATTCGAACCCCGTCGTTGAGCCAGCCGCGCCCGCCACCCGGCCGCCGACCGCCGCCCCGCCGAGGCCACGCAATGCGCGGTTGCTGCTCGACTGCCCCGAGCCCGACGCGACACCCAGCAGGCCGCCGACCAGGGCGCCTGTCGTCTGGGCACCCTGATTCTGCAGGTCGACCTGGCGGACCGCCGTGATCCGGCCATAGCTGATCTGACTGGTCTGGGCGAAAGCGTTGCCCGCCAGAAGCCCGGCGCCCAGCAGGGCGACTGATACAACAGTGTTCCAACAACTTCTCATGGCGATCTCCTCAGAAACTAATGACCTGGGTCGGATTCGTGCGGAAGGCGCCGTGCCGTGGCGCGTATGCTTTCAATGCTACAACGTCCCGCCGGATCATGGAACCTGACCAACGTCCCGGGCGCCTGCCCTTAACGCAGGGGCCAGACTGAGCATAGACTTGGGTCCTGCGGGCTCCAGACCGAAGCCAGAGGCTACTCGCGTTCGTCATGCGTTACCGTGCCCCCATATTCCATCCTGCCCTGCTGATCGTGCTGTTCGCCGCCCTGCTGTCATCCTGCGCGGTAACCAACAGGCTCTTTCGCAATACCGCTGCCGAAGAGCGCGCGGCGGCACTCCTCCAGCTGCAACTCAGTGTCATGCGGTTTGCCGATGAATACACGGTCCGCGTTGCCGATCAGGTCGTGGCGTTTCAACAGGCCACGGACAATGCCAGTGAGCGATTGATGGCGCAGGGCTGGCTCGTATCACAGGCAACCGCGGCCTTTACGATTGCAAGCGGCCCCAACGCGGAGCTCAACGCGATCGATATGCTGGTGTTTGCCTCACTCAGCCGGATGGTCATTGAAGATCGATGGGTTGCTGAGCTCTACAACGGCCGGGCCGAAGGCCTGCTCGCCGCCCACAAGGCACTCGAAGAGCGTGCCTGGCGTTCGGCAGGCGAACTTCTGACGGCCGAGCAGACGATCGAACTCAGGTCCAGCCTCGATGCATGGCACCGGGAGAATCCGCTGCTGCGCGCGGTGCCCTTCATTCACCTCGAGGACTTTGCCTTTGCCACCACCAAGACGCGAACCGGCACGCAGTCAACGGGCAGCGTATTCTCATTCCTGGGAATCGATCCGCTCAGCAACCTGGACCCCGCAGTCCGGGAACTTGCCCAAACCCGGCAGCTCGCCGAGCGGGCGGTTTACTACGGCCAGCGCACACCCAAGCTCCTCAGCATGGAGGTGCAGCGGCTCGTGTTCGAACTGGCGGTGATGCCGGAATCGGTGAGCTTGCTTCAGAGCGTTGCAAATCTCAGCGGCGCCGCCAGCCAGACCAGCCAGCTCGCCGCCGATCTGCCGGATCTGCTGGCCAGGGAACGCGCCGCCACGATCGAGCAGCTGACAGGCGTACTCGACGCGCGTCAGGGGCAGTTGCAGGCCCTGATCATCGAGTTGCGCTCGACCCTGGAGGCCGGTACCGCTACTTCCGATTCTGTCAATGGAACGATCGCGTCTCTGGATGCGTTGCTGGCCCGCTTCGAGAGGCCCGAGTCCCCGGGAGCCACGCCCCAGCCCCGGGAGCCGTTCGACATCACGAAATACACGGAATCGCTCCGCCAGCTCGGCCAGACGGCGCAGGAGCTCCAGGTATTGCTCAGGCAGGTCGACACCAAGGCGCCGGCACTCACGGAGTTGTCAGACCGCGCGACCGGTCGCGTGGAGTCGCTGGTGGACCACCTGTTCTGGCGCCTCGTGCAATTGGGTCTCGTACTCGTTGCCACCAGCCTGCTTGGCGCTCTCTTCTATCGCGCCGTCGTGCGCCGGTGGAATCGTTCGCCGCAGCCCTGACCGTCAGCGCAGGCGCGTGCCGTGGTTTTCGCGCGCGGGATCGAGGAGAGTGCGGCGAGTCAGCATCAGGCAGACGGCCGCCGGGGCGATTGCCGCAGCGAGATGCTTGAGCGTGTGGCCGCTGACGATCTGGCCGAGGCCCATCAGCTCGGCGTCGAGGAATTCGAGTAGCTTGCTCAGCAGGTACCACCCGAAGACCCAGTAGAGGTAGTGGCCGTGGCTGTACCGGGACGGGTTCAGCGCTGCCATCAGGAGCAGGATGGCCATCGAATACCCCTGCAGTATCCCGTACGGCATGACGTTACCCTCGCCGGCGCGTTCGGTCAGGCGCCAGTAGACCACCGACGCTGCTCCCAGCAGCAGCATGGGGAGCAATAACGTCACTCCGGCCCGCACGCTGATTCGATCGACGACCTGGCTGGACACCAGTGCCATGAAGGCGATCGTCATGGGCAGGCGGTCCCAGAACAGTGTTTCGTTGTCGGGCGCCAGGTGATAGTAGGCAGAACCTCCAGCCGTCAGCAGCACCCCGACGAAGAAGATGGCGTAGGGCCACCGTTCAATGCGGGACTGAAATCGCCCATTCCGGCCCAGCGTCACGATCAGGCCGGCTACGCCGACGAGCGCAAACGCGACATTCGATGCCACGTCCAGGAAGTTCGCGACACCGAACATCCGGCGATGATCGGCGAAGTCGTGGTAGGCGAGTGATTGCGGCATGGAGGGGGCAAGCCACGCGGCAACGAGGGCCAGCACGCTGATGGCAATGACGATCCGGATTCGCAGGGTCATGGTTGGCCGTTTCGGAGGGCGCGATCGGTACTTGCTACCCCGGTCGTTCCTGTGGAAACATCAGAAACCGCGTGGCCCGGGGCGCCGTGAAATTTACCTGATCGGTGATCAGGCGGCCACTTTCAGATCCTTTGGCGTCATCAACCCGGAGAGTGCGATGAGACTGCAGGTTATCCCCGTGGCCGTCCTGGCGGCCACCCTGGCGGCCACCATGTCCGGGTGCACCGGCGACAAGCCTGCCGACAACCCACAGGCGATGGCCCCCGCGCCCGTGGATACGCACACGAGCCAGAACTCCCTGAGCTGGAGCGGCGTCTATGAAGGTATCCTTTCCTGCGCCGATTGCCCGGGCACCCTGACCCGGCTCACGCTCCTCCAGGATGGGGCCTTCGAACTCGTGAGCCGCCCCCTGGTTCGCGGTGCACCCGCCGTCGACTCGAAGGGCCAGTTCACCTGGCAGCCCGACGGCAACAGCATTGCACTGGATTCCGCCGGCGGCGCACAACGCTTCGCCGTTGGCGAGGGACGCGTCATCCTGCTCAATAGTGACGGTTCCCGGCCAGAGGCTAGCGGTGCGGCGCTCAGCCAGCTGGCGCCGGTCCAGCCGGGTGCGCGAACGGGCCTGGCCGAGGTCCTGGAGGACCACCGCTGGACACTGGCTTCGGCCACGGGTGCGGGCAACCAGCGAATCGATGTTCTGTTTCCCTCGGCCGAGCGTCCCTTCGTGTTCGGATTCGCCGGGGGCAGGCTCAATGTGGACGGTGGCTGCAACGGCCTGCGCGGGGGCTACCAGGTGAGCGGGGAAGGGCAGCTCAGCGTCGGCAGGCTGGCGGCGACAATGATGGCCTGCGAGGCGCCCCTGATGGCAGCCGATGCCGCCATGTCGAAGCTATTGGCCGCACCACTGGAACTGGTCCTTGTCCAGGGTCAGGAGCCGACCCTGGCGATGCTGGCCGGGTCCGGCGAGGTCCTGCTCCTGACGGGGCAGAAGACCCCGGAGGCCCGGTACGGTCCGGCGAGCACCATCTTCCTTGAGATCGGTCCCCAGCGACTGCCCTGCGGCGACCCGGCGAGTGCCGACGGGCTGTGCCTGCAGGCACGGGAAATCAGCTTCGACGAGCAGGGCCTTCGGGTGGGGACGCCGGGCGAGTTCCAGTCCTTTGCCGCGCCCATCGAGGGCTATACGCATATCGCCGGCACCCGCAACGTGCTCCGGGTCAAGCGCTTCCAGGCGGGCGGAGCGGAGGGCAGCGCGGCTGCCGCCGTCTATGTCCTCGACCTGATGGTCGAGTCGCAAGTGGTGGCGCAGTAATACCTGCGCGTACCTGCATCGGGGAGCCGCAGGATCATTGTGGTAGGCTGAAATGAAGATTTCCTGTCCCTGCAACAAAACCCTGCTCGGGAGATAAAAGAATGTCCGGCAAACAGATGAAATTTCCCCTGGTCCTTGTGCTTGGCGCCGCGCTCCTCGCAGGCTGCGCAAGTACGGGCCAGTCCTCGAAGACCGAATGGGACGGCCTCGTCCGCCAGCCCAATTCCCGACTCAATGCCGTGTTCGTGCGGCCCGATGCGGAGGCAGAGATCGTCGCCTTCCGCAGCGTACTGCTGGACCCGGTTTCGGTCAGCTTCGCGCGGGATTTCGATCCGAACCGCCGTACCCGCAGCCCCGCACAGCGCCTGAACTCCGAGGACCTGACGGCGATCAAGGACAACCTCTCGACACTCGTGCGCGAGGTTGTCCGTGACGAACTGGCCAGCGGCGGCTATGAGCTCGTCGAGCAACCAGGACCGGAGACGCTCCGGGTAACGGCCGCGATCGTCGACCTGTTCATTTCTGCGCCCGACACCATGACGGCGGGTCGTTCGCGCACCTACACGGCAAGTTCCGGGCGGATGACACTCGTCGTTGAATTGCGCGACTCCGTCACGGGCGAGCTTCTCGCCCGTGCCGTCGACACCCGGACCGGTCGTGGAGCAGGCACCTTTACGGTCGCCAACCGGGTGACGAATACGGCGGACGCGAGGCGTGCGATCCGTGTTTGGGCGTCGGCCCTGCGCCAGGCCCTCGACGATCTATACAAGCGGGCCGGGTAATCCCTATGAAAGGATGAGCCGTTCGTCGCGTCAGCGTTCGTCAAAAAAAGCAAACCGCAGCGTCGAACAGGGAGCCACTGCATGCCCGCCAACTCCGCCGCCAGGCGAACCGGTTTTTTGTCTACGACGAGCGCGTTGCTGGCGGTCCTGCCCCTGGCACTGCTGTCGGCCTGCCGTAGCGCTGACGACGGCCCCGCACCGGAGGTGCGTCCGGTCCGCGTGACGACCATCGAGACGCGCGCGATCGGCGACACCGTCGCCCTGACCGGCACGGTGCAGGCACAAACGGAAATCAACCAGTCGTTCCGGATCGACGGGCGCCTGGTCGAGCGTGCGGTGGACATCGGCGATTCCGTGCGGCCCGGCCAGCTGCTGGCGCGGCTGGACCCGCAGAACGAGGAAAGCAGCCTGCAGGCAGCGCGTGCGCAAATGGCCGCCGCGCAGGCCCAGCTGGTGGAGGCGCGTAACAACCATGTCCGCATGCGGGACCTGGTGGTCGAAGGCGCGGTGTCCCAGAGCGCATTTGACCAGGCCCTGGCTGTCCTCCGCACCGCCGAGTCTCAGGTCGAGGCCGTGCAGGCAAGCCTGGATATCGCGCAGAACCGACTCAGCTATACGCGCCTCGTATCCGAGGTGTCGGGCGTGGTGACGGCGCGGGGGGCGGAGCCCGGCGAGGTGGTCGGTGCCGGCCGCATGATCGTCCAGATCGCCCGCGAAGGTGCGCGCGATGCCCTTTTCGGGGTGTCGGCCGATGTCAAGGATAGCGCCCCGGGTAACCCCGATATCACGGTCGAACTCACCAGCAATCCCCGGGTAACCGCTGCGGGCAAGGTGCGCGAAGTGTCTCCCCGATCTGATCCTGTGACTGGGACCTTCGCAGTGCGCGTTGCCCTGCTAAATCCGCCGGCCGAAATGCGCCTGGGCAGCACGGTGACCGGGCGCATGAAGCTCACGACTGCCTCGGGCATCGAGGTTCCCGCGTCTGCCCTGATCCGCGCCGGTGGCAAGCCGGCCGTCTGGGTGGTCGACCCCAAGACCCTCACGGTGTCGACGCGCACCATCGAGGTGCAGGCCCAGGACCCCGCGAGAGTGCAGGTCGCGTCGGGGCTTAAGGCCGGCGATCTGGTCGTCACGGCGGGCGTACAGGCCCTGCGGCCGGGCCAGAAGGTGCGCCTGCTGGGGGCCGCCGGCTCGTGATTGGCCCGAATCTTTCGGAGTGGGCGCTTGCCAACCGCTCACTGACCATTTTCCTGATGATCGCCTCCGTGGCCGCGGGGATGCTCGCGTTCACGCGCCTTGGCCGCGGTGAAGACCCCGCCTTTACCTTCCGGACCATGGTCGTTGCGGCCGGGTGGCCCGGCGCGACGGTCGACGAGACCATGCTCCAGGTCACCGAGCGGCTCGAGCGCACGCTGCAGGAGACGGACTACCTCGACCGGGTCCGCAGCTACACGACGGCAGGCCAGACCACCATCTTCGTCGACCTCAAGCAGTCGACGCCGCCGGAGGCGGTGCCCGACATCTGGTACCAGGTCCGGAAGAATATCGGGGATATGCGCCAGACGCTGCCCGGCGGCGTCGTGGGCCCCTTCTTCAACGACGACTTCGGCAACACCTTCGGCATCATCTACGGCTTTACCGCCGACGGCATGAGTTTCCGCGAGCTGCGGGACTACGTCGAGGCGGCGCGCTCCCGTCTCCTGCAGGTGCCGGACGTTGCAGAGATCCAGGTGCTGGGCGCCCAGGACGAGCAGATCTACATCGAGTTCTCCACGGAAAAGCTCGCCGGCCTGCGCCTCGACCTGCCGACGGTCATTGCCTCGCTCCAGGCGCAGAACGCCGTGCGCCCTGCCGGCGTGATCCAGACCGAACAGGAGCGCGTCTTCCTGCGGGTCAGTGGCGGGTTTGGCAGCGAGAGTGACATCGAGGGCCTAACCATCGTGGCCGGCGACCGCATCATCCGCCTGGGCGACATCGCCACCGTGCGCCGGGGTTTCGTTGACCCTCCCCAGCCCATGTTCCGTGTCAATGGCGAACCTGCCGTCGGCCTGGCAATTGCCATGCGGGATGCGGGTGACATCCTGGCGCTGGGGCGGAATATCCGGGTGGAGATGGCCGACATCATCAGCAATCTGCCGCTGGGCATCGAGGCAAACCTGGTGGCCGACCAGGCCGTCACCGTGGACATCGCCATCAGCGACTTCATGACCTCCCTCTGGCAGGCGATCGTGATCATCCTCGCCTGCAGCTTCGTCAGCCTCGGGGGCCGCCCCGGCATGGTGGTCGCGGTGGCGATCCCGATCACGCTGGCGATCGTGTTTGCCGTGATGGACGTGGCCAACATCGACCTTCATCGCATTTCCCTTGGCGCCCTGATCATCGCGCTGGGCCTGCTCGTCGACGATGCCATGACCACCGTCGATGCCATGATCCGTCGCCTGGCCGAGGGCGATTCGAAGGACCAGGCGGCGACCTTCGCCTACCGCACGCTGGCGGCACCCATGCTGATCGGCACCCTGGTCACGATCGCGAGCTTCGTGCCCATCGGCTTCGCGAAGAGTTCCGCCGGCGAGTACACGTTTTCAATCTTCTCGGTGGTGGGCATCTCGCTCATCTTTTCGTGGCTTGTCGCCGTCATATTCGCGCCGCTGATCGGCAAGGCGATCCTGAAGACCCCCAAGAAGCAGGACGACCAGAAGCCCGGGAAGGTCCTCGAGATCTATTCCGGTTTCCTGCAGGCGGCCATTCGCAGGAAGTGGCTCACGATCGGCGTCACCGTGGGCGCATTCGTCGTGTCGCTCGTCCTGTCCGAGTTCGTGCCCCGGCAGTTCTTCCCGTCGTCCGACCGGCCGGAACTGACCGTCGACATGACCCTGCGCCAGAACGCCTCCATCCACGCCACGGAGGCCCAGGTGAGGCGCCTGGAGGCCCTGCTGGACGACGATCCCGACGTGGATCACTACAGCTCCTACGTTGGTCGGGGTGCGATCCGCTTCATCCTCACGCTCAATGTACAGCTGGCCAATCCGTTCTTTGGCCAGTTCGTCATCGTTGCGAAGGACATCGAAGCCCGCGAACGACTGCAGGTGAAGCTCGAGACCGCCCTGGCCGAGCAGTTTCCCGATGTGGTCGCCCGCGTTTCTCCCCTCGAGCTGGGTCCGCCGGTGGGCTGGCCCCTGCAGTACCGGGTGACCGGGCCGGACAAGGACAAGGTTCGCGAGATTGCCCAGGGGCTGGCTGGCGTGCTGGGCGCCGACCCCCGTGCCCGGCACATCCATTTCGACTGGATGGAGCCGGCACGGCAGATCCACGTTCGCGTCAACCAGGAGGAGGCCCGGCAGCTTGGCATCAGTTCGAGCTCGCTGGCGGGTGTCCTGAACGCTGCCGTGACGGGTTCGACGGTTACCCAGGTGCGTGATGACATTTACCTGGTCAGCGTGGTCGCCCGGGCCGTCGAGGAGCAGCGAGCCTCCTTCGAGACGCTCAGTTCGCTGCAGATTCCAACGCCGGGCGGCCGCATGGTGCCCCTCCGCCAGTTCGCAACCTTCGTCGAAGAGCAGGAATTCCCACTCGTCTGGCGGCGGAACCGTGTTCCCACGCTCACGGTGCGCGCCGATGTCATCAGTGGCGTGCTGCCCGACGAGGTGGTCGGCAACCTGGCGCCCGGCGTGGCCGAATTCGCAGCCAGTCTTCCCGCGCAGTACAAGATTGAGACCGGCGGCCTCTACGAGGAAAGCCTGACGTCGAGGTCGTCAGTCTTCGCGGTGGTTCCCCTTATGATCCTCCTCATGCTCACCATCATGATGGTCCTGCTGGTCAGCTTCCGCCGCCTGGCGATGGTGGTTTGCGTGCTGCCACTTGGCCTTATCGGTGTCGTGCTGTCGCTGCTGGTGTTCAACCAGCCGATCGGCTTCGTCGCCATCCTCGGCGTCCTGGCCCTGATCGGCATGATTGCCAAGAATGCCGTGATCCTGATTGTGCAGATCGAGACCGACCGGGCCGAGGGCAAGGGCGTTCACGAGGCCGTGATGGCCTCGGCAACCTCGCGCATGCGGCCCATGATGCTCGCGGCCATCTCCACCATCCTTGGCCTGATCCCGATCGCACCCACGGTGTTCTGGGGGCCGATGGCCTTCGCGATCATGGGCGGGTTGCTGGTGGCCACGGCACTCACACTGGTGTTCCTGCCGACCCTCTACGTCGCGGTCTTCGGGAATGAACAAATGACGCGGACCAAGCAGGCGCCGCAAGTCGCCTGACGAGCGATAGGAGCCTTGCCGTTGATGCCGGACCAAGCAGGTACGACCACGCCCGGTCCGCCGGCCGCCAGGGACGACAGGGGCGGTTTGCCGGGGGTTCTGAACCTGTATCTCCTTGAACCGAGGCAGCTCTTCAACTCCATGGACCCCGCGCCGTTTCGCCAGCGTGACCTAGATCCGGAGGCGGCTGCCTATATCGTCGATTGGGCCCGGGAGGCGCCGAAGCGGCAGACCCTGAACCTGGTCCTGCACCTGGGTCGTGGATCCGAGTCCGATGAGGATGCCGTGATGCTGCGCAGGTCCGTGCACGAGCACTTCCGGCGGCGCGCCCTGGCCACCCGGCGGCAGTTGCAGCAGCTTTTCCGCGTGGGCCGCTACAGCCTGCTGATCGGGCTGGTATTTCTTGCGCTGGTGATCGTCGTTGGTGAATCCATCGCCAGCGTCATCACCCGGAAGAGCGTTGTCGCGTTGATCCAGGACAGCCTGGTCATTGGCGGCTGGGTGGCGCTGTGGCGGCCGCTCGAGATCTTCCTGTACGACTGGTGGCCGATACTGACCGAAGCGAAGCTGTTCGATCGGCTCGGCACGATGGAGGTGCGCACGCTGGGCGTACCGGCGGCCGAAGCCGGCACGGGCGACGGGGTTGCAGCATGAGTGCCGGGCTACGGGCGACGGCACTCTGGCGCGGGACGGCGTTCTTCCTGTTGTGGCTGGCGCTGATGCAGAGCGGGAAACCGGCTGACCTCGCCATCGGCGCCTTCGCCAGCGCTGGCGCGACCTGGGTGAGCCTGCGCCTCATGGCGCCCGCCGCAGGGGGCCTGCACGTTGGCCAGCTCCTGGCACTCCTGCCGCACTTTCTGTGGGAGTCGGTGCTGGCCGGGATAGACGTCGCCGGCCGGGCCTTCAATCCGCGCCTGCCCCTCTGTCCGGGTTTCGTCAACTGCCCGCTGGCCTTCCCGCCGGGATTTGCGCGTAATACCTTCGCTACGATCACCAGCCTCCTGCCGGGATCCGTGCCGGCCGACGAGACCGAAAGTGTGCTCGTCTACCACTGCCTCGACACCACGGCACCGGTTGTGGAGCAGCTCTGGAAGGAGGAGCGGCTGCTGGCGAAGGCGCTGGTCGCGGGGCGGCGTCATGCCTGAATTCCTGCTTGGGACGTGTGCCTTCATCCTGGCCATGGTTGCGCTTGGTCTGGTTCGCATCCTGCGTGGGCCCGGCAATCCGGACCGCATAATGGCCGCCCAGTTGCTGGGCACCGGCGGCATAGCGGCCGTGCTCCTGCTGGGCGCGGCGACCGGTGAGAGTGCAGCGATCGACGTGGCCCTGATTCTGGCGCTGCTGGCGGCCTTTGCCTCCTTCGCGTTCGTGAAGGCCGCGTCCATGCCGCCACCCGGCGAGTCGCCGGCCGGGGACGGCCGGTGAACGTCGCCCTCGACCTCTTCACCGTGATCGCGGTTGTAGCCGGCGCGATCTTCTTCCTTGCCGGTACCGTCGGCCTGCTCCGCTTCCCGGACTCGTTCACGCGCCTTCACGCGTTGACCAAGGCGGACAATCTCGGCCTCGGCCTCGTGGTTCTGGGCCTGCTGCCGCAGGCAGACAGCGTGCTCACGGGGCTGAAGCTGGTGGTCGTCTGGCTCCTCGTGCTCCTGTCCGGCGCAACGGCTTCGCAGTTGATTGCTCGCGTCATCCGGCAGGGCACCACTGGCCCATGATCGAAATCCTCAATATCGGCCTGGTGGCCCTGATCCTGTCCCTTGCTGTCTGGGCGATTTCCGCCCGCGATGCCTTCGCCGCGGTCGTCGGCTTTGTCGCCTACGGGCTGCTGTTGACGCTGGCCTGGGTCCAGCTGCACGGCATCGATGTGGCACTGACCGAAGCGGCCATCGGTGGGGGCCTGACCGGCGCAATGCTGATCGGCGCAGTCACGAGGCTGCGCGGCAGCACCGCGGCGAACGAGGCCAGGGAGCGCAGCGCGGCGACCGCCTGGCTCGCCGCGGGGTTGTCCCTGGCGGTTACCCTGGCCCTTGCCGCAAGCGTGCTCCAGCTGCCGGAGCCTGCGCCCACGCTGGCGCCCGAGGTCGTCGCCCGGATGGCTGTCACCGAAGTTGGCAACCCAATTACCGCCGTGCTGCTGGCATTTCGCGCGACGGACACCTTGCTGGAGGCCATCGTGCTGCTGTTCGCGCTGATCGGCGTCTGGTCGCTCACGCCCGACCGCTTCTGGGGTGGGCGCCCGGGGCTGCGGCAGCACGCGGATCCGAACGGCATGCTGGCCTACGTGGCGCGCGTGCTGCCGCCGCTCGGCGTCGTCGTCGGCACCTACACCCTCTGGGTCGGGGCCGACCACCCCGGCGGCAAGTTCCAGGGCGCCACGATCATGGCGGCCATGTGGCTGCTGGTCATGATGGCGGGCCTGGCCGATGCGCCGCCGATCAGCCGCAGGTGGGTGCGCGGGCTGCTCGTCGCCGGGCCGTTGGCATTCATCGCAATCGGCATTGTCGGCGCCGTGACCGCGGGTGCGTTCCTCGCCTACCCCGAAGGGCTTGCCAAGCCGCTGATCCTGGTCGTCGAGTTTGCGTTGATGCCGACGCTCATCCTGGTCCTGGGCCTCATGGTGCTGGGCCCGCCTATGCGCGGCGGTGCGCCATGAACGCCCCTACGCTATTCGGCCTGTGCGCCGCTGCGCTGATCGGTGTTGGTTTGTTCGGCCTGATCGTCAACCCGCACCCCCTGCGCAAGATCATCGCGTTCAATGTTGTCGGCAGTGGTGTGTTCCTGCTCTTCGGGGCCATCGCGCGGCGGGGCGCCGGTGCCGGCCTGGGCGGCGACCCGGTGCCGCAGGCCCTGCTGATCACCGGCATCGTGGTCGCATTCTCCGCCACGGCGCTGGCTGTGGCACTGCTGTTGAGGCTGTTCGACGAGACGGGCTCCGCCACGCTCGGGCCCGATGCGCCCGCCAGGCCAGGGCCAGACGGTGGTCATGCCTGAGGCGCGCATGACGGGTCGGTTCCACCCATGCTGACGACACCCGGGGGATGGCTGCTGGTGCTGGCCGTACTGGCGCCGTTCGTGGGCGTGCTCGCCGGGTTCGCGCTCGGTGGTCGTCATGCACAGCGGGTGGCATCACTGACCATGCCCGTCGGTCTGGCCGTGGCGGCCGGCATCGCGTCCACTCTGGTGCAGTCCGGCGAGACGGTGGTGTACCTGCTGGGCGGCTGGGCGCCACCGCTGGGCATCGCCCTGCGCGCGGACGGCCTGTCGGCGGTGATGATGCTCGTTGTCGCCGTGGTCGTGTGCGGCATCGGCGTCTATGCAAGAGCCGACTTCGGCAGCCCGGCTGGGGCGCCCGAAACCCGCGCGCCTCTCGTGTTCTGGCCGCTCCTGCTGGCGGTGTGGGGCTCCCTGAACCTGGTGTTCGTCAGTGGCGACCTCTTTACCCTGTACGTCGCCCTCGAGCTGCTGACTTTCTCCGGAGTTCCGTTGGTCTGCCTCGATGGCCGCGGTGAGACACTTCGCGCCGCACTGCGCTACCTGCTGTTCGCGCTGGCCGGTTCGTTGCTGTACCTCCTCGGCGCGGTGCTGCTGTACGGAGGCTATGGCACGCTCGACATTGCGCTGCTGGCCAATGCTGTCCGCCCGGGCCCCATCGCCTGGACGGCCGCCGCGCTCATGACGGTTGGCCTGCTCGCAAAGACGGCGCTGTTCCCCCTGCACATCTGGCTGCCGCCGGCCCATGCCGGCGCCCCCGCCGCTGCCAGTGCAGTGCTGTCGGCGCTGGTGATCAAGGGCTCCTGGTTCCTCGTCGTGCGGCTCTGGTTCGACGCGTTGCCCGGTGTCGTGACGTTATCGTCGGCCCAACTGCTGGCGGGTCTGGGTGCCGCCGCCATCGTCGTCGGCAGTGTCGTGGCACTACGGCAGGAGCGCCTGAAACTGCTGGTGGCCTATTCCACGATCGCGCAGATCGGCTACCTGTTCCTGATGTTCCCGCTTGCGTTCGATGCCAGCGGCACCACGCTGGTGCACGGCACCGCATTGACGGGCGGACTCCTTCAGGCGGCTTCCCATGCCACAGCCAAGGCGGGCATGTTCATGGCGGCCGGCCTGGTGTATGCGGCGCTCGGTCACGACCGCATTGCCGACCTCGCCGGGGTGGCACGCGCGATGCCCGTCACCGTGCTGGCGTTTGCCGTGGCGGGCCTTGCGCTGATGGGGGTCGTGCCGAGTGGTGCCTACCTCGCGAAAAAGCTCCTCCTCGACGCCGCCGACAGCTCGGGGCAGTGGTGGTGGATGCTGGTCCTCCAGGGCGGCGCCGTATTCACGGCAGGGTACGTGGTGCTGGTGCTCGCCATTGCCGTGCGGCGCCCGGGCGGGTCCTTTCGTCTGGCGAAACGCGTTTCCAGGCTGTCCGAGTTCGCAGCGCTGGGGCTCGCGCTGTCCTCGTTGTTGCTCGCGTTCGCCGCCATGGGTCCCGTACCGGGGCACCTCATCTCGAATCCGCTGGCGCCCAAGGAGCTGGGAACGGTGCTGGCGGTGATTCTGGGCGGCGGGCTCCTGGCGCTGGGTCTGTCGCGGGGGATCCGGATCGGTGCTCCCCGGGCAGGGGAGGCCGCGAACGATGGCCCGGTGCGCCGCGCCGCGTTGGCCCTCGGGTCCGGATTCGAGCAGGCCGACGCGCTTCTCCGGCGCTGGACGCCCGCAAGCATCGGCTTGCTCACGCTGGGGATTCTGTTCGGCTGGCTCCTGGTCGACGGAGGTGTGTCCTGAGCGACGTGCAAGGCCAGCGACTCGCCCGCAGTGGAACTGTTGCTACAATTGCCGGCAGGTCAACCCGCACAGAACAGCATTCGAACTGCGGGCGGGTTCTCCCTCTACCATGCATTCCTGGAAGGAAGTCGCGATGAGGCTATGCATGCTGGCAGCGCTCCTGGTAGCTGGCTGCACCGTCGGACCCGACTACGTGCGTCCCGCTGTCGATACACCAGAGGCATGGCGGATCGACTACCCCGAAGCCGCCGAAGCGGCCGACACGAAGTGGTGGGAGCAATTTGGCGACCCGGTGCTGAACGAACTTGTGGATTCCGCACTCCGGGAGAACCGCGACCTCCTCATTGCAGCAGCGCGTGTAGACCAGTTCATCGGCGCGCTCGGCGCGTCCCGATCCCAGCTCTTTCCACAGATCGGTTATGGCGCCGATGCGAGCCGGAACCGGGCCAGCCGCGTCGGTTCCGTGCCGATTCCCCCGGGGGTCGATCCCTACTTCACGCTGTACCAGGCGTCGCTGGGTGCCTCGTGGCAGCTCGACCTCTTTGGGCGGGTCCGTCGCCTTACGGAGGCCGCCCAGGCGCAGGTTTATGCGAGTGAACAGGCCCAGCGCGGCGTCGTGCTTTCACTGGTGACAAGTGTAGCGACGAGCTATATCGTCCTGCGGACCCTTGATCGGCAGCTCGAGATCGCACAGGCGACGGCGAAGAACTTCGGCGAAACCGCACGAATATTCGACCTCCGGTTCAAGGCCGGTATCGTGGCCAGGACGGAAGTGATGCAGATTTCGTCGCAATACCAGCAGGCGCTGGCCGCAATTCCTGCGTTCGAACAGGCAATTGCCGCCCAGGAAAATCTGATTTCCATACTGCTGGGACGCAACCCGGGCCCCATCCCGCGCGGCAAGACCATCGACCAGCTGGCCGCGCCTCTTATTCCAGCCGATCTGCCCTCGACGCTGCTCCAGCGCCGGCCCGACATCATGCAGGCCGAGCAGAACCTCGTGGCGGCGAATGCCAACATTGGTGCGACGCGCGCGCTCTACTATCCGGATCTTTCTCTCACCGGCGCTCTTGGCTCGGTGAGCACCAGCATGGACGACTTCCTCACGGGACCTGCCAGCACCTGGTCGCTCTCGGCGGGCCTGGTTGGCCCGATCTTCACGTTTGGTGGAATCACCGGCCAGGTGCGGACGGCCGAGGCGCGGGAGAGGGAAGCGCTGTATTTCTACCAGCGGACGATCCTGAATGCGTTTCGCGAGACCAACGATGCCCTGATCGGTTCGCAGAAGAAGATCGAGGAAGTCGAGCTCCAGAAGAAGCGCGTGGACGCGCTCCGCGAGTTCGCCCGGCTGTCGCGACTCAGGTTCGACAAGGGTGTGGCGGGCTACCTCGAGGTGCTTGTGGCAGAGAATGAGTTGTTTGCGGCGGACCTCGCGTCGGTAAATCTGCTCGGGGCCAGGTACACGCAGGTCATCAACGTCTATCAGGCAATGGGTGGAGGCTGGGTCGAGATCGCGGCTTCCAGCGCGCCCCGGCCCGGGGATCCCGTGGCGGTGCTGACGCCCTGATTGGCCCCCTTATGTACGGATCGGCTACGCCCTGTCGCGCCAGGAGGACTGGCCGACAGGGGGCGCCTGTGTCGCCGGTCCCGCGGGCACCCGTAGCATCCGGATGCCGGCATAGGCGATCGCAATGGTCAGCAAGGGGCTGACGATGCTGAACACGGCGTAGGGGGCGTAGCTCCACGTCGCCACGCCCAATGTAGCGGCCATATAGGCGCCACAACTGTTCCATGGGATCAGCGCCGACGTGGGTGTCGCGGTGTCGCCCACGGCGCGCGACAGGACAAAGGGCGCAAGCCCGCGCTTCGCAAATGCCGTCTTGAACATCCGGCCCGGCAGCACAATGGCAATGTACTGGTCGGCTGTGATGATGTTCGTGGCCACAATCGAGGATGTGAGGGAGGCGACCAGGGAGCCGTCGGACTTCGCCCTGTCGATGATTGGCGTGATCAGCCGGTCGAGCACGCCTACTTTCTCGACTACGCCGCCGAAGGCAAGCGCGGTTACGATCAGCCAGATCGTATTCAGCATGCTGTCCATGCCGCCCCGGGTTGCGAGCATGTCCATTGGCGCAAAGCCTGATGTCGAGGTGTAGCCGCTGGCCAGGGCGAGCCAGACGCCCTTGAGCAGCGCGAGCCACACGGGAACGCCGTCGCCGGCGGCGGCGAATGCGAGCACCCGCCCGGGCGAATCGAACACGGCGAGCAGGCCGCCGGCAATGGAGCCAAGGAATATCGCTGTAAACGCCGGTACCCGCCAGAGCGCCAGCAGTATGACGACGACGAGCGGCAGGAACATGATCGGCTTGACCTGAAATGCACTCTGGATTGCGGTGATCTTCTCCGATGCGTCGAAGTCGCCGGGTTCGCCCAGAAAGAAGAAGACCGTAAGCGCTATCGCCAGTGAGATCGTCGACGTCAGCAGCGTCTCGCGAATGTGCTGGTAGAGATCGACGCCAGCGGCCGCCGCGGCCAGATTGGCCGAGTCGGAGAGCGGGGAAGACTTGTCGCCGAAGTAGGCGCCCGAGATCACCGCGCCGGCAGCGATGGCCGGGTTGAGTTCCATGCTGACGGCTATGCCCATGAAGCCCACGCCGATCGTGCCGACGACCGTCCACGAGCTGCCGATGCTGATCGCCACGAGGGCCGAGATCGCGCAGGCCGTGACGAAGAAGTAGTCCGGGCTGAGCAATTGCAGCCCGTAATAGACCATTGCCACCAGCGTGCCGCTGAGCGCCCAGGTGCCAATGAGGCCACCAACCGCGAACAGGATGAAGATCGCGCCGATGCCGGTGGCTACACTGTCCGACGCGGCCTTGCCGAGGGATTCGACCGAATGACCCCGGCGCCAGCCGATGAACACCCCGATCATGGTCGCGACCACAAGGGCGACCTGGTTCGGCCCGACTGCGCCGGCATCACCGAACAGGAAGTACGACAAGCCGACCAGCAGGACGAGGCTGGCGACCGGGATTATCGCCTCGGCCAACGAGAGCGGCTGGGCTGCGTCGGCCTTATCCAGTTGGAGGCCTACTTGGGTGGCGCGTCAACCGGCGAGGCCGGCTGCAGCGGGAAGTTGGCGAAAATGTCGACAACTGCGGAATCCAGGACGGGCCCGATGTTGTCTGTCGTCCGCTGGGTGACCCTCCCCAGGGCGAAGCCTTCCCAGACCAGCTGCCGGCGGGCGGCGTCGACGACATCGACGCCGAGCGTTCCCTTCGTGTACTGGCGGATTTCAGTCTGCTGATAGGTTGGCCACGTGCTGTAAAAGCCCCGGCGGTGGCGATGGAAGCTGCTGCCCCGGGGGACTGCCGGTGTTTGCGTGACCCGCAGGCGCTGATCGAGATCGGCGCTGAAGTTCACGAGCAGGTCCGGATTGGTGTCCGTTCGCTGCAATCCCCGGGCCGTAAGCTCGCGGTCGGCCGAGGTCACCAGCTGTTGCGAAATCAGCGATTGATAGCCCTCGCGGTCCGTGGCGAGCGGCTCGAAGAAACCGAAAGTGCGAAACTTCGTGAAATCGACGCTTTCATCGATGTTGCTGCGAATCGTGGGACCTGAAGCACAGCCAGCGACCACGAACAGGCTGAGTAGCGAACACGCCAGCAGCAGGGTTTGGTGAGTGTATGTTCTTTTCAAATTACTCTCCCGGGTTGGTCAGGACCACGCGTTTTAACGCTACCAGAACGCTTGAGATGCGTCCATTGTCCGGGGGCGGCCTGGGCTGGGAAGCGCGGCATCTGCTACGCTGAGGCCCGTTGGCTAAACACCCCGTGCAGCGATTGTGATCCGGAGGCGGAGCGATGAAGGCGTGCCGAACAACCAGTGTGCTCCTGACCGTGAGTATCTGCTCGGTAGCGCCGCTTGCGTTCGCCATTGAGCCTGTCCCGGAGACATCCGGCTGGCGTGGCTTCCTGGTTCTCGGCGCCGGATACACTGACCTTGAGAGCAACCTCGTAGCCGGAAACCGGCTCATCGACGTCGGTGAGGAGACTATCCTTTCCGTCAACGATGCGCCGACCAGCGACGACGCCTTTCATCCGATCGTCACGGGTGAGGTCAACTACACTTTCGGCAATCGCTGGCAGGCTTTCTTCGGCACCGCGCTCGAGGACGCCGTGACCCTGGACGCCGTCACCCAGCTCGGCATTCGCAAGGACCTGGCCGGGACCGGCATCCTGCAGGGCGGCATCCTGTTCAGTGGTATTCCGACCGAAGTGTGGGAGGACCCGTATGCGGAAGGCGTGGCCCGCGACGAAACAGATCGCGATTCCACGGGAGTACGCCTGCAGTGGGACCGGATCCTGGGCTCGGCCTTCGAGTTAACGTTTTCCTACCGGGACATTTCGATTGACACCGAGCGCAGTGGCAACGGTGTTACCAGTGTGGTGTGCACGGCCACGTGCCAGGACCTTCTTCGCAGGGACGGCGACCAGTACCTCTGGGACCTGTCCTATCTCTTCAGGCTGGGCGAGGGCCAGCGCCACCTGCTCCGTCCCAAGGTTCGCTACGTGACGGACGACCGCGATGGCGCTGCCATCAGCAGCGACGCCTACCAGGCGCAACTCAGTTATATCTTCCTGGGACAGGGCTATAGCGTCGCCTCCAATCTGGTCGTCGGCAGCAGCAGCTACGACGAACGTAACCCCATCTTCGGTGTGAAGACCGACTCCGACCGCTTCGCCGTCGACACCACGCTGTTCTACCGGCTGCCGACCGCGAGCGGACGCTGGCAGGCGATGGGCTACCTGTTGTGGGGCGAGGACGATTCGGATGTCACGTTCCACGACAACGAGGTTTTCCAGGCCGGCATAGGCGCGATGTACCGGTTCGGCGACCGGCAATCCGGGGCGCCGATTACACCGTAGCCTGGCCGGTCAGTCGGCTATCATGCGGTGATGATACGAATCGCGATCCTGCTTGCAGCGATGTTGCTGCTCGGCGCCTGCAGTTCGCCGGTCCGGCTGATGCCGACGCCAACCCTGTTCACAAGCGGCGAGCCGACCCCATTCTCGTCCGTCCCGGCGGCCGAGCAGAGCACCGAGATCCAGGTCCTCTATGCAACCAACCGGTTCCCGGTAGGGCCCTCCAGTGCCCGTCACTACACGCGCGTGCGCAGCGATCAGCTGCGCCTCGGGGTGGCGACGCTGCAGGTCGGTGACGAGAGCAAGACGTGGGAGTCCCTTCAGGCGATGTCGACCAGCGTCGTGGAGGGAGAGCGCCCGTTGGTGTCGCTGAAGTCCATCCGGGAGATGGGCGTGATCGACGACGATACCCAGGTGCTGGAGGCCGACGCGCGGGCATTCTTCGACCATGTCGACGAGTTGCTGGCCCGTAGCGGCGACCGCGAGCTGCTCATCTACGTCCACGGCGCCAACACCGACTTCGACCGCGCCGCCGCCCACGCTGCCCAGTTCCAGCATTTCATGGGCCGCAACGCCGTGGTGATGGTGTTCGCGTGGCCGTCGGCCGGAACCTTGTTGCGGTACGGACGTGACGTCATCACTGCACGACGCAGTGTCCCGGCGTTCGCCAGCCTGCTCGAACTGTTGTCGAGCGAAACCCAGGCCGCCCACCTGAACGTGCTGGCTTACAGCGCCGGAGCAATGATTGCGAGTCCGGGCCTGGCCCGTGCCGGCCCCGCTGCTGCCGCCGCCGCCGATCCAAACCGCAATCGCCTGGGTGAAATCTACTATGCCGCGCCCGACATCGACTTTCCGATGTTCGTCGACAACCTGCCGCGCTACGAGAACAAGGTAAGGCGGGTCACCGTCGCGGTGAACCTGGGGGATCGCGCGTTGTCGTTCGCGCAATGGCGCCACCGCGTGTCGCGCGCCGGGCGGCCTAACCTGGCCGATATCGGGCCGGACGAGACGCGCTGGCTGGCGGAGGCCTCCGGGCGCGGGGGGCTCGATGTGCTTTCCATACGACCCGAGGACCTGCCCGGATTGCCTGCGAGCTCCCACTCGTTCTGGTACGACCATCCGTGGGTGAGCAGCGACGTGCTGCTCAAGTTGCAGTTCCATGCCCCGCCGCCGGCACGCGGCCTCAGGGCCAACAGCAATGAAATTGAGCTGGCGTTCTGGACGTTTCCTGCGGATTATGCGCAGCGTCTGCCGGGAGTGGTCCGCGAGCTTGGCACCCTCCGCCAGAAGTTTTAAACCACCGTTGCAAATGCGTCGAGGAGACGCCTTATGTACAGAATATTGTCGATCGGATCTGCTGCTCTCATTCTCTGCTCGCTGAGTGGCGTTTCCCTGGCTGAAGTGACGGCCAAGGGCGAGGTCGGGGCCTCTTTCGCGAGCGGCAACAGCGAGACTGAGTCGGCCAATGCAGCGCTCGAGGTGGGCGTGACATCGGGCAAGTGGGCGCACACGCTGGGGCTGGCCGGTAACTACGGCAGTGACAGTGTCGGCACCACGGCTCAGCGCTGGGAGGCACGTGGACAGTCCGGCTATGACCTGACCGACCGCGCCTACTGGTTCGGAGCAGGACGCTACGAGGACGACCGGTTCAGCGCCTATGACTATCAGGCGACTGCTTCAACCGGTCTCGGCTACAAGTTCATCGACAACGAGCGCACGAAGCTCTGGATCCAGGGCGGTCCGGGTTACCGCTTCGCAGAGTTCAACCAGACCGGTGAGTCCGAGGACTCGGCAATCTTCCGCGGTGACCTGGGTTTCGACTACCAGTTGACCGAGACGACCAAGATCGTGGAGCGGTTCCTCGTCGAGACTGGCTCGGATAACACCTACGTCCAGAATGACCTTGGCCTCGAAGTCACGATCAAGGGGAGTCTCGGTCTGCGGGTGGGCTACCAGGTCCGGCACAACTCCGACGTGCCCGCTGGCGTGGACAAGACGGATACGCTCACCACGCTCAGCCTGATCTACGAAACGAAGTAGGAGCGGCTTCAGGCGCGACCCCCTCCCGGGAGAGACTCGCAGACTCGATTCTCCCGGGAGGGGGTCGCGCCTGAAGCCGCTCCTACTTCATGTGCAGCTCGATGATGTCCTTGTCGGCCAGCACGTGCTCGGGGCCGACCTGCTGGCCGGCGTACACCTCGGTGCCCCAGATCTTGGCGTAGCGCAGGGCGGACGCGATGTCCTTGTGGACCTGCTCGGCCACGTTGAGTACCGTCTGCCCGCGCCGCAGCGTGAAGGGGCGGTCGGTGTCCGCGGGCTTGCCCGGCTGCTTGGTGTAGACGCGGACGACCTGGAGCGCCCTGAACAGCAGCGGGCCGACGGCCTCGCAGCCCGCCCCCGTGAGCGCCGACAGGGTGACCATCGGGAAATCCAGCTCGAGGAGTTCGGCCAGCACCTGCAGTTCCGCCGCCGGATCGTCCACCAGGTCGCTCTTGTTGCCCACGAGGATCGTGGGTAGCGAGATGCGGAACGGATCCTCGATGATCTCCTCGCCGTCGGCGTCGAAAGCCGGCTCGGGTACCGGCTTCGGACCCTTCAGGCCCGGCCACCACCCGTGCAGGTCGATCTTGCGCTCCGTGAGCTGCCGGAGGATTGCCTGGATGTGCTCGGCGCAGCCGGGATCGCCGAGGTCGACCACCAGCAGCACGCCGTCCGCCGGCTGGAGTGAATTCACGATCCAGCCCTCGATGTAATCGCTGGAGATGGGCGGCAGGTCCACGAGCTGAAAGTAAAGATCCTCGAACGCCATCATCCCCGGCTGGGGCAGCTTGGTGGTGAACGGGTAGGGGCCGATGTCGGCCTTCGAGCCCGTCAGCTGGGAGTGCAGCTGGGACTTGCCGGCATTCGGGGCGCCGAGCAGGGCAATCTGGGCCGCGCCTTCGCGCCGGATCGTGTGGACGGGACCCTTCTTCTTGCCGCTCTTGGCGGCAACACCGATTTCCTCGGTGATCTCCTTGATCCAGCGCTTGATGTCGCCCTGGAGGTGATCGGTGCCCTTGTGCTTCGGAATGGTCCGAAGCATTTCCTTGAGGTGCTCGAGCTTCTCCGCGGGCTCGCGGGCGTTGCGGTAGGCCTCTTCGGCCTTGCGGTAGACGGGGGTGAGATTCGCGGGCATGGCAGCCCGCTATTGTAGCCGCTGAAGCCGGCGTAGGAGCGCCTTCAGGCGCGACCCGGGTATTCCCCGGAAGGAGCGTCTCAGCGAGGCAGGGGAATACCCGGGTCGCGCCTGAAGGCGCTCCTACGCCATCTACCTGGCAGCGACCTTCTCGGGCACCTTGATGGTCATGCTGACCCAGCCGTCCGCCTGCCAGGGCGTGATCTCCAGGTCCATACCCATGACCTCCGCCTGCTTCTTCATGAGCGGGACCGTGTAGACCTCATGGATTTCCTGTTCCGTCAGGTTGTGCTGGCCGATCTGCCGGGTCACCTTGAGAACGTTGCCGTAGGGGGCCTTCCAGCGCATGGTCGTCCCGGTGCGCTCGTACTCCTGGACCAGCTGGTAGAAGCAGGCGGTGCGCTCCGTCAGGGCGATGGTGGCCAGCTCCGGGCTGCCGCCGTCGCGGATCATTTTGCCCACCCGCTGGATCATGAAGGTCTGGGTCTTGACCTCGTGGTCGATCATCTCCTCGAGCAGCCCGTTGTCCTTGGCGAACTGGATGTTCGTCAGGTGCGCCTTGATCAGGGCATCGTTCATCTCGTGCTGGTAGGGCGTGTCGTTGCTGATGGTCTTGATGGCCTTGGCGACCGCCAGGCCCAGCATGCGCTGCTGGTCTGCGTTGAAGTTCAGGGTCTCACCGTTGTTCGGCTTTGCCTCGCGCACGGCCTTGACGATGGCGTCCGTCAGGACCTGTTCCCGGCCCTCGAAGCCGGTGTGCTCGTAGAAGGCCTCGGGAGCCGGCGGGGTCTTGGGCTTGCCGCCGGCGCCGTCGTGCGCGCCGGCCAGGACGGGACCCGCGGCGGCCAGCAGGCTGGCGAGCAGTGCAACGCTGCCGGGCAGGGTGACGGAGAGCGGGAACGGGTTCCGGCGCATGGTCGATTCTCCAGGACGAATGAAGGGGAATCCTAGCGCCGACCCAGGCTCCGGTCGCGGGAATTCTAGCGGCGGAACCAAGGAGCGGGCGAGAATAGGGGCATGACGCCCCCCGCCGCGCTCCGCACCCGCGACCTGACCAAGGTTTACCACTCCGGCGAAGTCGAGGTCCACGCCCTCCGAGGCGTTTCGCTGGAGCTCAACCCGGCGGACCTCGTCGTGCTCCTTGGCCCGTCCGGCAGCGGCAAGTCCACCCTGCTGAACATCCTGGGTGGACTCGATTCGGCCAGCGGCGGCGAGGCCTGGTTCCAGGACCTCAAGCTCACCGGGCTCGATGACCGGGGCCTCACGGAGTACCGGCGCAACCATGTGGGCTTCGTCTTCCAGTTCTATAACCTAATTCCCAGCCTGACGGCGCTGGAGAACGTGGCGCTGGTGACCGAGATTGCGCGGCAGCCCATGCCGCCCGAGGAAGCGCTGCGGATCGTCGGCCTGGGCGAGCGCCTGCACCATTTTCCCGCCCAGCTCTCCGGCGGCGAGCAGCAGCGCGTGGCGATCGCCCGTGCCATTGCCAAGCGCCCCGGCATCCTGCTGTGTGACGAACCCACCGGGGCGCTGGACAGCCGGACCGGCATTCTCGTGCTGGAGGCCATCGAGCGGATCCACGCGGAGCTGGGCACGACCACGGTCCTGATCACCCACAACGCGGTCATCGCCGACATGACGGACCGGGTGCTGGTCATGGGCGACGGCCACATCGTCGAGGAGCGCCACAACGTGCGCCGCAAGCGCGCTGCGGAGCTCTCCTGGTAGCCAACCCATGACACCGCTCAACCGCAAGCTTTACCGGGACCTGTGGCGGCTGCGCGGCCAGGTGCTGGCCATTGCCCTCGTGATCGCCTCGGGCATCGCGGTGCTGGCCATGTCACTGACCTCGATGGAGGCGCTCACCGAGACCGCCACCGCCTACTACGAGCGCTATCGCTTCGGCGACGTGTTCGCGTCCGTCGAGCGCGCGCCCGAGTACCTGGCAGACCGCGTCCGGCAGCTGCCGGGTGTCCAGACGGTGGACACCCGGGTGGTAAAGAGCGCCGTCCTCGACATGGAGGGCTTCGAGGAGCCCGTCATCGGCCACCTCGTGTCCGTACCCGAGCGGCATCCGCCGCAACTCAACCAGCTGGCCCTGCGCAGCGGCCGGGTGCCGCGCCTGGGCTACCCGGACGAGGCCGTGCTGGCGGAGCCCTTCGCCGAGGCACACGGCCTCACCCTCGGCAGCACCTTCCGGGCCGTGCTGAACGGCAACTGGCGCAAGCTCACCGTGGTCGGCATCGCCCTTTCACCCGAGTTCGTCTACACGATCGGGCCCGGCGCACTCATGCCCGATGACAAGCGCTTTGGCATCGTCTGGCTCGGGCAGGAGGCGATGCAGGCGGCCTTCGACCTCGACGGCGCCTTCAACACCATCTCCCTCACGCTCCTGCGCGGCGTGGAGCCGGACCTGATCATCGAGCGGCTGGACGACATGCTGGGCCGCTATGGCGGGATCGGCGCCTACGCGCGCAAGGACCAGATGTCCAACTGGTTCCTGATGAACGAGATCCGCCAGCTCGAGAGCCTGGCTGCCATCCTGCCGACGGTATTCCTGGCGGTGGCGGCATTCCTCACCAACATGGTGCTGGCGCGCCTCATCACGATGGAACGCAGCGAGATCGGCCTGCTGAAAGCCTTCGGCTACCGGAACCGGGACATTGCCTGGCACTACGTGAAATTCGTGGTCGGTGTCGCGGCGGTGGGCATCGTCCTCGGCTGGATCGGCGGCTACTACTTCGGGCTGCTCAACACGCGCCTGTATGCGGACTTCTACCGGTTCCCCTTCCTGCTGTTCGACCCCGGGCCCCGGGCCTTCCTGATTGCGGCGGTGGTCAGCCTGTTTGCCGCGTTGGCCGGCACCCTGGGTGCGGTGCGGGCGGGCGTCCGTATCGCGCCGGCGGAGGCGATGCGCCCGCCATCGCCGCCGATGTTCCGGCGCACGCGCCTCGGGCGGGGCCGGATATTCCGCGCCCTCGACCAGCCGACCCGCATCCTGCTCCGCCAGATCGGCCGCTATCCGGTTCGCTCGGCGCTGACGTCACTCGGCACCGCCATGGCGGTGGCCGTGCTGGTGAGTTCCCTGCAGTGGATCGATTCCATCGATCACCTGGTCGACGTGTATTTCCGCCAGGCCCAGGGGCAGGACATCACCGTCGGCTTCGCCAACACGCGCTCCAGCGAGGTGGCCCGGGAACTCGCGCGCATGCAGGGCGTACGTACGGTCGAACCCATGCGCGTGGTGCCGGCCAAGATGCGCTTCGGCCCACGGGAGGAGCGGGAGTCCCTCCAGGGCCTGCCGGCGGTGCAGGAGCTTAGCCACGTGTACGACGCGTCGGGCCGGCACCTGGATCTGCCCCCGGATGGCCTGGTGATCTCGACGCAGCTCGCCGACATGCTCCAGGTCAAGCCGGGCCAGCGCATTACGGTGGAGGTGCTGGAGGGCCGGCGCCCAACCTTCGAGGTGCCGGTCGTATCGACCTTCGAGACCTACATCGGCAGCCCGGCCTACATGGACATCCGTGCCCTCAACCGGCTGATGCACGAGCGGGAAGCCGTCAACAGCGTGCACCTGCGGCTCGACCAGAGCCAGCAGGCCACGTTCTACCGGGACCTGAAGCAGGTGCCGCAGGTGAGCGCCGTCACGCTGAAGCAGGCCGCGGTGGATACCTTTTATGAAACCCTGGCCCAGACTCTGTACATCTTTGTCGGATTCTTCGTGGTCTTCGCCTGCACGCTCGCATTCGGCGTCACGTACAACGCCGCCCGAATTGCCTTGTCCGAACGCGGCCGTGAGCTCGCGACCCTGCGCGTGCTGGGCTTCACCCGGCGCGAGATTTCCTACATCCTTCTCGGGGAGATCGGCTTCCTGACTTTCGTCGCCCTGCCGGTGGGCTGCATGCTGGGGTACGGCCTGGGCGCGCTGATGCTCACCGCATTCAAGACGGAGCTGTACCGGATCCCGATGGCGATCCAGCTGGAGACACTCGGGCTCGCCGTGCTGATCGCCGTGGCGGCGACGCTGTTTTCCGCCTTCCTCGTCCGGCGGCGGCTCGATACCCTTGATCTGATCGCGGTCCTGAAGACCCGCGAGTAACCTGCAGGCAAAGCACCACGTCATGGCACTGTCCGCCCAAACCCGTCGATTGCTGTTCTGGCTGCCGATGCTCGTCGCCGGTGGCCTGGCCCTGCTGTGGCTGTTCCGGCCGCAGCCGATTCCCGTGGACCTGGCCACGATCGCCACAGGCCCCATCCAGGTCACCGTGAGCGACGAGGGCGAGACCCGCGTCAAGGACGTGTTCGTCGTCTCGGCGCCGCTGGCCGGACTCATGCGCCGCATCGAACTGAAGGCGGGGGATGCGGTGACGGCCCAGAAGACGGTGGTGGCGCGCATCGCGCCCAGCGATCCGAATTTCCTGGACGTGCGTTCAGAGCGCGAGGCCCGGGCGGCAGTGCGGCGGGCAGAGGCGGAGCAGGACTTCGCCCAGGCCGAGCTGAAGCGCTACCGGCAGCTGGCCGGGCAGGGCGTGGTGTCGGCAAACGACCGCGATGCCGCGGAACGCCGGGCGCAGACGGCGGCCGCCGCGCTCGAGGAGGCCCGGGCGCGACTTACCGCACCGAGCGTCGCCCGGCGCCGGGCCGGGCCCGACTGCGACTGCGTGGACGTCTACTCGCCCGTGAGCGGCAGCGTGCTCCGCGTCCTGCAGGAGAGCGAAGCTGTGGTGGCATCGGGCGCGCCGCTCGTCGAGATCGGCAATCCCGGTGACCTGGAGATCGTCGTGGACCTGCTGTCCACGGACGCCGTGCGCGTGGAAGCGGGCCAGCGCGTGCTGATCGAGGCCTGGGGAGGCGGGCCGCCGCTGAATGGGACAGTCCGGCGCGTGGAGCCGTTCGGCTTCACCAAGGTGTCTGCGCTCGGCATCGAGGAGCAGCGGGTGAACGTCATCGTCGACTTTGCCGATCCGCCGGACCGCTGGGCCCGGCTCGGACACGGTTACCGGGTGGAGCCGAAAATCGTGCTGGCGGAGGCGGCGAACGTGCTCAAGGTGCCCCAGGCGGCCCTGTTTCGCGAGCAGGGCCAGTGGGCCGTGTTCGTGGATGACGGTGGCACCGCCGCACTGCGCACGGTCGAGCTCGGACTCGAGAACGGCCTGGAAGCCCAGGTGGTGAAGGGCCTTGCGGCCGGTGAGAAAGTCGTGCTCCAGCCGGGCGGGCGCATCACGGCCGGCGTGGCGCTGAAGCCGAGATAGCGGGTCCGGCATTCGCCCCTGGAGTGTGGCCGTCCAGGTCACCCAGTGGACAACCAGCGGCCCGGCCAGAGGGTCACGCCTTCTTCACGAACTCCGACTTCAACTGCATGGCGCCGATGCCTTCGATCCTGCAGTCGATGTCGTGGTCGCCATCGACCAGGCGGATGCCCTTGACCTTGGTGCCGACCTTCACCACCGACGAGGTGCCCCTGATCTTCAGGTCCTTGATTACGGTGACCGTGTCGCCATCCCTGAGCACGTTGCCGTGGGCATCGCGAACGACCCGCTCAGGCTCCGGGATGTCAGCGCTCGCTGACCGGGGCCACTCGTGGGCGCATTCGGGGCAGACGACCAGTTCGCCGTCCACATAGGTGTATTGCGACCCGCATTTCGGGCATGGCGGTGGCTGGTTCATGGAGGTTCCCGGCGAAGGCATTCATGGTAGCCGATCCGCCGCCCCGATTGCGGAGGCGCTGTGCCGGAGCCAGAATTCCGTGATGGCCAAGCGACTGGACCCGATCAGGAGTGAAATCGAAATCCGGGGTCCGGTGGCGGCATGGGTACTGCTGGCTCATGCGTACGCACTTTGCGTACCGCTCGCCCTGATCCCGGTGTTCTGGCGACACGGCAGCTGGCTTGCCGCGCACACCGATTTCCCGTGGCTTCTGCCAGTGGCAGCGGCTGTGCTGATCGCCGGCAGCGCCTTCGAGATTTCCCAGAACACGGCGGATCGCTGGTACCTCGTGCCTGGACTCGGCAGCACCGGCGCGGCGGCCGTGTCCGATCTGCTGTTCAATTTCTGCGTGGTGGCCGGGCAGGTGCTGCTGGCTATTGCATTCAGGGGCAGCGAGGTCCCGGTGCTCCTTGCCGCGGTCGTCATCACGGTCGCCCAGCCCGTTCTCTATGTGCTCGGCCGCGGGGTATTCGCGCCCATATCGGCGGCGGGCCTGATGGTGGCGGTGCTTGGCTACCGCGTGACAGCTGATCCTGTCGTCTTCCTGTCCCTGCCCATGGCGGGCCTCACGCTGTACTTCTACACCGCCCTGCTGCGGACGGGGGCCCAGGTCCTGCACGGGTGCACGACGGCGGCGGCATCATCGGGCCTTTGGTTCGTGGTGCTGGCGCTCAGCGGCGCCGCGGCCGGACGCACGCCGGTGAGCTGGATGGCCATTGCGGTGGTGGTCGCCCTGGGCGCTGTTCTCGCCATAGGCTTCCGGCCCGCGCTCCTGCGGCTGCCTGCGAGCCCGCGCTACATCGCCGAACCATGATCGCCCGGTGAACCTGGCCCGGGCCTAGGCCTCCAGTGCCGCCGCCAGGGCGTCGTCAACCGTTTCCAGCCAGATGAACTGGAGCTGGTTCCGGGCGCTCTCCGGGATCTCCTCCAGGTCCTTCCGGTTTCGTGCCGGCAGCAGGACTGTGTGGATGCCAGCCCGCAGGGCTGCCAGCGCCTTCTCCTTGACGCCGCCCACCGGCAGCACGAGCCCGCGCAGGCTGATCTCACCGGTCATCGCCACGTCGCTTCGCACCTTGCGGTTGGAGAGCAGGGAGCTGATCGCCATGAACAATGCCACGCCGGCGCTCGGACCATCCTTCGGGATGGCGCCCGCGGGCAGGTGCACGTGCAGGTCCCGGGTGGCGAAGTCCACGCCGCCCAGGCCCAAGGTGTCGGCCCGGGTCCTGACCAGGCTGAAAGCTGCCTGGGCGCTTTCCTTCATCACGTCGCCGAGCTGGCCTGTGAGTATCAGCTGGCCCTTGCCGGGCATGCTGGTGGCCTCGATGAAGAGGATGTCGCCGCCGACGGGCGTCCAGGCGAGGCCCGTAGCCACGCCCGCCGTGCCCGTGCGCAGCGCCACCTCGGACTCGAAGCGCCGGGCGCCCAGGATCTCCTGCACCGCGTTCTCGTCGATGTCCACGTGTGCGGTCGTGCCCTCCGAAATCCGGACCGCCGCATTGCGCAGTACCGAACCGATCTGCCGCTCCAGGTTGCGGACGCCCGCTTCCCGCGTGTAGTTCGCGACGATCTCGGCGAGGGCGCCGTCGCTGACGTTGACCTGTTCTTCCCTGAGCCCGTTAGCCTTGAGCTGGCGGGCCACCAGGTAGCGCCGGCCGATCTGCAGCTTCTCCTCCTGGGTGTAGCCAGGCAGCTCGATGATCTCCATGCGGTCCCGCAAGGGTCCGGGAATGGTGTCGAGCTGGTTGGCCGTGGCCACGAAGAACACCTTGGACAGGTCGAAGGGAACCGCCAGGTAGTTGTCCCGGAAGGTTCCGTTCTGCTCGGGGTCCAGCACCTCGAGCAGGGCAGAGGACGGATCCCCATGGAAGCCGCCACCGCCGAGCTTGTCCATCTCGTCGAGCATGAAGACGGGATTGCGCGTGCCGGCCTTGCGCAGCTGCTGGATGATCGTGCCTGGCAGCGAGCCGATGTAAGTGCGGCGATGACCGCGGATCTCGGCCTCGTCGTGCACGCCGCCCAGCGAGCCGCGGACGAACTTGAGGCCCAGCGCCCTGGCAATGCTCTGGCCAAGCGAGGTCTTGCCCACGCCGGGCGGGCCGACGAAGCACAGGATGGGCGACCGGCCCTCCGGGTTCAGCTTGCGCACCGCGAGGTACTCGAGGATCCGCTGCTTGACCTTGGTGAGGCCGAAGTGGTCGTCCTCCAGCACCTGGCGCGCCCTGGCGATGTCGATGTTCTCCTCGTCGAGCTTCGCCCAGGGCAGGGCCGCCAGCCAGTCCAGGTAGGTCCGCACCATGGAGTGCTCGCCGGACGCCTCGGGCATCTGCTCGAGCCGCTTCAGTTCCTTCCGGGCCTGGGTCAGCGCTTCCTCGGGCATTCCGGCCTTCTCAAGGTTGGCGCGCAGCTCGTCGAGCTCCGCGACCTCCCCGGTGTCGCCCAGCTCCTTCTGGATCGTCCGCATCTGCTCGCGCAGGTAGAACTCGCGCTGCCGGTCCTCGAGCTTCTCCTTGGTCTGCTCGTCCACCTGGCGCGAGAGCTTCATGACCTCGACCTGGTGGGACAGAAGGTCCAGGACACGATCGAGGCGCCGCTGCACGTCGAAGATCTCCAGTACTTCCTGCTTCTGCTGGGGCTTGATGTCGAGGAAGCCGGCGACAAGGTCGGCCAGCTGGCCGGGGTTGTCGATCTGCTGCAGTACGCCCGCCAGTTCCGGCATCGCCTGGGGCAGCAGGGCGATGGCCTCGATGGCGCGCTCCTTCAGGATCCGTGCGCGGGCCTCCAGCGCCGCAGTATCTGGCGCGGGCTCATAGACCAGGTCGAAGCGGGCCGCCATGAACGGCAGGCCCGCGAGGTGGTCGAGGACGCGGAAGCGCTGCTCGCCCTGGCAGACCACGTGCTGGGTGCCGTCGCGGGCCGTGAAGTAGCGGACGACACGCGCGATGGTGCCGACGGGATGCAGGTCCTTGTCCGTCGGCTCGTCCACCGAGGGGTCCTTCTGCATGACGAGGCCGATCCGGCGACCGCTGCGGGCCGCTTCCTCGGCGGCGGCAAGGGAGATCCGGCGGCCGATCGTGAGCGGAATGACGGCACCGGGGAATACGACGGTATTCCGCACCGGCAGGATGATGAGCACGTCCTCGGGGACCTGCTGTTCATCGGCCTTCGTCGGGAGTTTTTCGTTATCGCTCATGCTCGCGTCCATCGGCCCCCTGGGGCTGCACCAGCTACGGTAATGAGGCCTGCAGTCGGGATTTCAATGTCGACCGCGCCGTTGGGTCCGGCTGGCGGCCTTGCTGCCTGGCGTCGCGCTGCTGCGGCTAGGCGCTGAGGCGGCGGAGCGTACCGGTGATGGCGTTTCGCTCCATTTCCAGTTCCTGGACGCGTCCCCGGAGCGACTCGACCTGGGCGGTCGCTGCGGCAAGTTCCACCTGCAGCCGGCCCTTCTGGCGGATCTCGGCCTTCAGTGTGTTCTTGGCCTGGGCATACTGGCGAAGATAGGCGGCAACCTGGTCCTCGAGTTGCCCGATGTGGGTCCGGGCATCGTCGAGTTCCGACCGCATCGCGAGTACCTGTTGTTCGGCCGCGAGGCTTTCCCGCTGGCATTGCAGGGCGGTCTCCCGCGACTCGATGAGCTGCAGTTCGTGGCGGCCCTCCGCCTCCGGATCCGCCATGGGCCGGTTGCGGGTGGTAAGCCACGCCACGAGGCCGCCGCCGGCCAGCGCCGCGGCGCTGGCCGTGGCCAGGACGATCATCAGTTCGTTTGACATAAGCTCGGTGCCCGTCGACGCTGACATAACGTAGGCTCCCTACCCGGGCCCGTCTGTGGGCCCTCTCTCATAATGAGGAACTGATGTCCGCGTCCATTCCCGTCGTCGTCGCCCGCGGACTCACCAAGCACTTCGGTGCCCGGCGGGCTGTCCGGGGCATCGACCTGGAAGTCCCGGGGGGCGGGTGCTTCGGCTTCCTCGGGCCGAACGGGGCGGGCAAGACGACCACGCTCCGCATGATCCTCGGGCAGTCGCCGCTCACGGCCGGGACCCTCACCGTGCTCGGCCTGCCGGTACCAGCCGGCATCCGTGAGATCCGCGCGCGCACGGGCGTGGTGCCACAGAGCGACAATCAGGACCCGGACTTCACGGTGGTGGAGAACCTGCGAATGTATGCCCGGTACTTTGGCCTGAGGCCGGCGCAGGTGGCAGACCGGATCGAGGAGCTGCTCGGCTTTCTGGAGCTGGCCGATCGCAGGAACGCGAGGATCCGGGAGCTTTCCGGCGGCATGAAGCGCCGGCTCTCCATCGCCCGCGCCCTGATCAACGATCCGGAACTGATCATGCTGGACGAGCCCACGACGGGCCTGGACCCCCAGGTCCGCCACCTGATCTGGAACCGGCTGCGGAAGCTGAAGTCTGCAGGCAAGACGCTGCTGCTGACCACCCACTACATGGACGAGGCCGAGCGCCTCTGTGACCAGCTGGTCGTGATCGACCGCGGAAGGATCATCACCCAGGGCTCACCCCGGGGCCTGATCCGCGAGCACATCGAACGCCACGTGATCGAGGTCCAGGGCGAGGCATCAGTTGTCCTGCCGGTGTTCGACGGGATGTCCGGCGTGCGGCTGCTGAGCGTCGGTGAGACCCACTACTGCTATGCGCAGGAACTGGGGCCCGTCCTGGCCGGCCTGGAGACCGCCCCGCAATTGCAGTACACACACCGCGTGGCAAACCTCGAGGACGTCTTTCTCAAGCTTACCGGCCACGAATTAAGAGAGTAGGAGCGCCTTCAGGCGCGACAGGAACCCCCATGACCACCCTCGACATCACCCTCCCGCACCCCCGCACCTCCGCCTTCACCATCCTCCTGCGCAACGCGCTGGTCTGGCGAAAGCTGCTGGGCCCGAGCCTGGCGTTCTCCTTCGGCGAGCCTGTGATCTACCTGCTCGGTCTGGGCTATGGGCTCGGGCAGTTCATCGGCGAGGTGAATGGCATTCCCTACTTCACGTTCCTGGCATCGGGCCTGCTGGCCGCGTCGGCCATGAACGTGGCGTCCTTCGAGGGGATGTTCTCGGTATTCACCCGCATGACCCACCAGCAGACCTACGACGCGATCCTCGCAACGCCCCTGCAGGTGGACGATATCGTGGCCGGGGAGACCCTCTGGTGCGCATCCAAGTCGGTGCTGAACACGCTGCCGATCCTGGTGGTGGCCACAATGCTCGGCGCGATCCAGAGCTGGTCGGCCCTGGGCGCCATCCCCGTGTTCTTCCTCGTCGGCCTCTGCTTCGCCGGACCGGCCATCGTGATGGCGGCCTTCGCGCCCAGCTACGACTTCTTCAACTACTACACCACGCTCCTGATCACGCCGATGTTCATCTTCAGCGGGGTGTTCTATCCCGTGGCGACGCTGCCGCCGGTGGCCCAGGTGATCGTGAACATCCTGCCGCTGTCCCACGCCATCGCACTGATCCGGCCGCTGGTCGCGGGGCTGCCGCTGACGGATCCCTGGGTGCACGTGGGAGTGCTGGCGGGCTATGCCGCCGTGGGCTACGTGGCGGCGACGATCTTCATCCGGCGGCGGCTCATTCGCTAGGCTGCCGCGACGGGGGTGATCCTGCGCGCTGCCCCACCGACCGCAACAAGCCTGCGATCTCGTCGATGATCGGTTGCGTATCGCCCACGAACCACCAGTGGGCATCGCCCTCCAGGAGCCGGAAGCGGGCGCCGGGGATTCGCCTGGCAAAGTCCTCGCCGGCCCCGCTGCGTACCAGCTGGTCATCACGCCGGTGCAGGACCACGGTCGGCGCGCGGACCCGTGGCAGGACGTCCCGGACGTCGATATCGCGCAATGCCTCGAGGATCGCCCGCATCCCGGACGGCGTCGCAGCGGCGCGCAGGTAACGCGCCCAGGCCTCCCGAACCTCCGGATCGTGTGCTTCGCTGGGCGCGAAGAGTTCGATGGACGCCGGGCCGCCCCATTCACTGACAATCCGCTCGACCCAGCGGTCGTAGACGTCGCGCGGCGGCAACCAGGGGTAGTCCTCGCTGCGGATGCCCTTGGCGAAGCTGCCATAGACGGCGAGGGCGGCCGTGCGTTCCGGATAGGTCGCCGCAAAGAGGGCGCAGGCCGGCCCGCTTTCGGAGACCCCGAACAGCAGGGCGCGACGGGAGCTGGCGGCATCCAGCACGGCGGCCATGTCTGCTGCGGTCTGAGCGAGGGATGGCGGCTGGCTCAGGCGATCGGAGAGACCGACGCCGCGCTTGTCGAAGAAGATCAGGCGCGCGTGGCGGGCGAGCCGGGTGTCGAAGCGCACCACAGGCCGTACACGAAACCGCATGTCCAGGTGAGACACGAAGCCGGGTGCCAGCAGGATGTCGAGAGGTCCCTCTCCCAGCGTGCGCCAGGCAATGTGGGCGCCGCCGCTGACCGCGAACTGCACCGGGGAGAGGCCGTCCGGCTCGATGCGCAGCGGGTCGAAGGGCCGCGGTGTCTCATCGGCCAGTGTCGCGACGAACCGGTAGCCACGCCGGGGCACCGTCCGGATCACGGCCTGCCGGCGCGCATCGTCGCCGACGGCGCGCCGGGCCTTCATCACGGTGCGGTCCAGGGACGCCTCGGTGACGACCACGCCGGGCCACAGGTCATCCTGGATCTCGTCCTTGGAAACCACCCGGTCCCGGTGTTCGAGCAGCAGGGCCAGCAGGTCGAACACCTTGGGCTCGAGGTGCTCCCGCCTGGCGGCGCGGGTCAGTTCCCGTGTCGCCAGGTCGATTTCGCAGTCCAGGAACCGGTGCTTCACGTGTGCCTAGTCCGACGCCCGCATGGTCAGGAATCCGTCAGGCATATGTCAGTCCACGGTCAGGATACTGCGCCATTGTAGGAGCACAGTCCTCATCGAGGCCACACGCACTGAACAACCTTGTTGGAGGACATGCCATGAACATTCGCAAGCCAATTTCCGCCCTTGCCGCCCTGACTCTCGCCACGCTCGCGGCATCCAGCGCCACGGCCGATCCCCTGCCGAAGGCGGCGGGCGTCCAGGCCGGCCGTTGCGTCGCCGTCATCCGCGAACTGGTGCGGGAGGAGGGGACAACCCGGATCCGGCACACCATCACCGGCGTCAGGACCCGGGGTGGAAGCCGGGAGTTCATCATCGAGTCGGCCGTTTACGGCCCTGGCGGTTCCGATCCCCGGGAATACGTCTCACGGTGCCTGGCGGAGCGCTGGGGAGACGGCACGGACCTGAAGTGGGTGCGACCCGTTCGCTCGGGCGTGGTGCTGGCGCGGCGTTGAGGAATGCCGGCGCCGGGAATCAGGCGAGGTACTGGAACAGCCAGAGACTGCCCATCCCGGCGATGAAGGGCAGGAAGGGATTTCGCCAGCGGGAGGCCACGATGAGCACGACGATGCCAGCGCCGAGCCTGGGATTGAGAAACGACACCGCGTCGTTGGCTATCAGCAGGTCCGGCGCGACCACGGCAGCGAGCGCGGCTGCTGGCGCATAGCGCAGCGCCCTCAGTACCCGTGATGGCAGGGTGACCCGGCTGCCCAGCACGATGAAGCTGGCCCGGGGCAGCGTCGTGGCGAGCGCGAGCAGGAAGAAGGCGAGCCAGACGGTCCCGTCGCCGAATGCTGGTGCGGTCATGTACTCAGTCCCCCACGGCAGCGGATTGCCGGCGTTCTGCCGCGAACCCGCCCAGGATGCCGGCGACCATTCCGGTGAGCAGGCCCAGGCGAAGCGGAAGGTCGTGCAAGGCTATGGCAACGGCACCGCCCGTCAGCGCCGCAACCAGCATGGGCCGCGTTCCGGCCATGGGCAGCAGCAGCGCCAGCAGCGCTATGGTCGCCATGAACTCCAGGGACCAGGTCTGTGGAGCGACGCCGGCAAACAGGATGCCGATCAGGCCTGACAACTGCCAGATTGCCCATGCCCAGAGGGAGGGGGCCAGGTAGTGGCCCAGTCGCCACTGGGGATTCTCATTGCGCAGCATGGGCTCGAGGCAGATGGCGAAAACGCCGTCGACCAGGAGGTACCCGATTCCCCAGCGGGCCGGGGTCGGGAGGTGCTGGAAGTTCCCGGCGATGCCGGCGCTGAAGATCACGAAGCGGAGGTTGAGGGCCAGCGCCGTCGCGACGATCAGCCAGAGCGGCGCACCGGCTCCGATCAGGGGCAGGGTGCCCAGCTGGGCGGTGCCCGAGAAGACGATCACGTTCATGCCCACGGCCTCGACCTGGCTGAGGCCGCTGCCCACCATGGCCACGCCCGTCACCATGCCCCAGGGAATCAGGCCGATGGACTGGGGCAGGAACGCGCGGAATCCCGCCCGGGCGCCAGCGCGGAATTCCGTCGTCACGGGGAAGCGGTTGAGGGAGGGCACGGTCACGAAGTATAAGCGCGTGATTCACAGGCTAGCGCCCAACCTCCCATGCGCCGCACCGTTGCCATCCTCCTGTTCGACGACGTCGAGGTCCTGGACGTCGCCGGCCCGTTCGAAGTGTTTGCCGTGACGGACGAGTTGTCGGGTCACGAGCTGTTCCAGGTCCAGACCCTGGCCCCCGCCCCGGGATCGGTGCGCGCCCGCCATGGCCTGCAGCTGGTACCGGAATTTACCCTCGAAACGGCCCCCGCACCCGACATCCTGGTCGTGCCGGGCGGCAGCGGCTCCCGGGCACTGCTCGACCGGCCCGAGGTGCTGGACTGGATCCGGCACCAGGCCGGGCACGCGGAAATCGTCGCATCCATCTGCACCGGCGCCCGACTGCTCGCCAGGGCCGGATTGCTGGATGGCCTCACCGCCACCACCCACTATGAACACGTCGCCGAGCTGGCGGCACTGGCGCCCACAGCGCGACTGGTCGCGGACCGGCGCTTCATCGATCACGGCCGGATCGCCACTTCCGCCGGCATTTCGGCGGGCATCGACCTGTCACTCCACCTCGTCGCCCGGCTGCACGGCCCCGCAACCGCCGAAGAGACGGCTCGCTACATGGAGTACCACTGGCGCAACGACGAGGGCCACCAACGATGACCGGCCAACCCGTCGCCGGTTCCCGGGGCTGACTTTTGCCGGCGGGTGTGAGAGCCTCCGCAGGGAATGGGGCGCCTGGCTGCGTTGCAGTCAGGCAACAAGGGTCGATTTCCGACCAAATGCCGGGGGTAATTCATGATGGTAAATGGCAACCGTGGCCGCCGCTGGCTGGCCTTTGCTGCACTGCTGGCCTTGCCGACAGCGTCCTTCGCCGTGACGGACGAGATCATCGTTACGGCGACCAAGCGGGACTCGACGATCCAGGACCTGCCGTTCTCGGTAAACGCGCAGTCGGAAGCCGACATCCAGCGCACCGGCGCCACCACGCTCGAGGATGTCGCGCGCAACGTCGCCGGCCTGTCCATCCAGAATCTCGGGCCAGGACAAAGCCAGGTCGCCATTCGTGGCGTGTCGGCGGGCCAGATCGTCCGCGACCAGCCCGGCGTCAAGGAACAGGTGGGTGTGTACCTCGACGAGTCAGTGATTTCCCTGTCCCTGTTCACTCCGGACCTCGACCTCTTTGACCTGAACCGCATCGAGACTCTCCGCGGCCCGCAGGGCACCCTGTTTGGTTCCGGATCGGTGGGCGGCACCATCCGCTACATCACCAACCAGCCCAGGCTTGGCGAGTTCGAGGGCATGGTGGAGGCCAACGTAAACACCGTCACGGACGGCGAGATCGGCGGCCACGGCAAGGGCGTGGTCAATGTGCCGCTCGGTGACAAGGCCGCACTGCGGATCGTCGGGTACTACACCGAGTTCGCCGGCTACATCGACGCACTGCAGGAAGGCGGCGGGGTCAAGGAGGACGTCAATTCCGGCGACCGGGAAGGCGTCCGGGTTGCCCTGCGCTTCGAGCCGACCGACGACATTGCGATCACTCCCCGGGTGATCTACCAGGAGACCAATACCGACGGCTTCAACCGGCAGGAGGTATTCAACCTCTTTGCCAATCCATTCACCACCACCCGGCCAGCGGTAACCTTCGACGACCGCCAGCAGTTCCTGCTGCTCGATGAGGCGTTCGAAGATGAAACCCTGATAGCCGATGCCACGATCGAAGTCGGCCTTGGCTCCGTGAACCTGACCTCGGTCACGAGCTACACCGACCGCTCGATCCTGGTCAGCCGGGACGCCAGTGCGCTGACCGGCAGCGTGTCCGTCGACCTGGGCTTTGCCGACGCCGACGTCCTCCTGCCGTCGAACCTGCGCGACACCACCGACGTCGAGCAGTGGACCCAGGAGCTCCGGCTGGCCTCTAACACCGACAGCCGCCTGCAGTGGCTGATTGGCGCCTTCTACTCCGACATCGAACGTGACTATGCCCAGCGCCTCCCGACCCCGGGCTACGACGTTGCCACCGACGCGGCGCTGGGTGCTGGCACGGCGGCGGGCGCCGCCAATGGCTATGGCCCCGACTCGCCGTTCAACTCCGACCTGCCCTACGACCTTACGCAGTACGCCGTGTTCGGCGAGGCCACGTACGACATCAATGACAGGCTCAGCGTGACCGCCGGCGCCCGCTATTACGATTACGAGGAAGAGCGCACGATCACCAGCGGAGGCCTCTTTGCCAATGGCGACAGCGGGCAGGTTGACAAGACCGACGCGGACGGCGTGACGCCCCGCGTGATGCTCAAGTATGACGTCTCGGATGACGTGAGCGTCAATGCCCAGGCTTCGCAGGGCTTCCGTCTCGGCGGCGTCAACGATCCACTGAATGTCCCGCTCTGCACGGCCGAGGACGAGGCCATATTCGGCGGCTTCCAGGACTACGACGACGAAACGCTGTGGAACTATGAAACCGGCGTCAAGATGAGGAAGGGCGGCGTCACCTTCAATGCCGCGGTGTTCTACACCGACATCACGGACCTCCAGGTCACGCTGGACGCGGGTTCGTGCTCGTCCCGCATCTCATTCAACGTTCCTGACGCACACACGACGGGTGTCGAGTTCGAGCTCAGTGCGGAGCCGGCGGAGGGTGTCGTGCTGTCATTCGCCGGCAGCTTCCTCGACGCCGAGTTCGACGCCACGGTTCGCGATGGCGATGGCAACATCATTGGGGGCATCGAGGACGGGAATCGCCTCGCTTCGGTCCCTGAGGTCCAGCTGGCTGCCACTGCGGCCTTCAACTTCCCGCTCGACCTGTGGAGCGTGTCATCGGAAGGCTTCGCGTCTGCGTCGATACAGCACGTTGGAAGCCGCTATACCCAGCCATCCGACCAGGTCCCGGGCGCCGGCGAATTCGTCTCGGGCCTGCCCTTCGGTGGCGCACCCGGCACCGATGTCACGTCTGTCGACCTGGAGCTCGATTCCTACCAGATCCTAAACCTGAACGCTGGTGTCGACTTCGAAAGCTGGTCGATCCTTGCGTACGTCACCAACCTGACCGACGAGAACGCCGAACTGGCCTTCGACCGCGAGCGTGGCGGCAGGGCCCGGCTGGGGACGCACACCAACCAGCCGCGCACGATCGGCCTGACCACCCGGTTCCGCTTCTAGCCTTCCGTAGCCTCCAGGCCGCCAGGTCCCGCGTTAGTGGACCTGGCGGTCCTGGAGGCTGCCTTTCGATGCCAGGGAGAAGCGCGGCTCGACCGCCCGCAAGTCGCCGCGCACCAGGTCAGCTGCATAGCGACCGGCGGCTGGCCCGTGCTTGAAGCCGTGACCGGAGCCAGCTCCTACCACCACGGCGTTATCCCAACCGGGAAGGCGGTCGATCAGCAGGTCCCCATTCGAGCTGTTCTCGTACTGGCACACGCGGGACTCGACCAGGGGTTGCCCGGCGAGTAGTGGGAAGCGGCGGTCGAGATACCTGCGGATGTTGGCCAGTCCCGCCGCGGTCACCTGGCGGTCTCCCGTCTCCGGGTCGAAGCGGGAACCGTGGCTGTCGTGGGCGATCTTGAAGCCGCGGCTTTCCAGGTCCGGAAAGCCATAGTAGATGTCGCCCCCGTTGAAGTCCGCCCACCCGGGCAGCCTGTGCCCGAGGAACCTGTCGTCACCGGCTGGAGTGGCGAAGAAGAAAACCTCCTGCCGCGTGGGAAAGATCTTCGTTCCCAGAACTGCCGGCAGCAGGGCTGGCAGCCAGGGACCGCAGGCAAACACGAAGTTGCCGGCGGGCAGGCGTTCGCCGGCGCGGGTTCGCACCTCGTCGACCCGGCCCGCGCCCCCCGGCGGCTCCACCGCTGCCGTGAGATAGTCGCCGCCCGCCGCCACGAACTCTGCCACCAGTGCCTGCACCGCGCGACGGGCCATCAGTGCCCCGAAGCGGGGTTCGAACAGGCCAAACTCGATCCCGGCCCAGTTCACCTGGGGCCAGCGCCGTTGCAACTCCGGCCTGTCGAGGACTTCCACGGGCAGCCCGAGCTCCCGGTGCGCCGCTATGGACTGCGTGGCGAAGGGCTCCTGCCGCGGAAAGAACATCAGCACGCCGGTGGGGTGGAGGATGGGCAGGCCGGATCGCCCCGACAGCCAGTGCCAGTCGCTGAGCGACTCCAGCGCCATCCGGGTGTAGACGAGGTCGGCACCGTACAGGCTGCGCGTCATGCGCGACTCGCCACCCGACGACGCGCGGGCGTGCGCCGGCCCGACCGCATCGACCAGCAGGACGGTCTGGCCCCGACGGCGCAGTTCCCAGGCCGTCCAGGCGCCGAACACGCCGGCGCCGACGACGACGGTATCCCACCGAAACGGTCTGCGCGCCGGCGCGCCGCGGACGGACCCGGCCCCGGCGAGAGCCAGTGATGCGGCTAGCAGGTGGCGGCGGGACAGTGTGGTCATGGGAGGTTTCCGGGGCCAAGTTAGCACGGGAGCGTTGACCGTCGGACCGGAGCTGCTGCTATCGTTGCCGGGTTGTTCAACGCGGGCCACTGACAGCAGAATCCGGGGATGTCTACACACTCGTCGATAACAGCCCTCATCGGCCGGGGCGCCGCATCGGCGCCGGCCATTTCGGCACCCGGCCGCCCGGACCTGACCTACGGCGCCCTCGCCGGGCAGGCTGCAGCCACAGTAACGGCCCTCAACGCACTTGGCGCCGGTCGGGACGACGCCGTGGCCATCGTGCTGCCAAACGGACCCGAGATGGCTGTCGCCTTCCTGGCCATCGCCGCCGGCGCCACGACCGCGCCGCTGAATCCGGGCTACACCGCCGACGAGTTCGAGTTCTACCTGCAGGACCTGGGCGCGCGCCTGCTGGTCGTGGAGGCCGGCAGCACGTCGCCCGCCGTGGCAGTGGCGCGGAAGCTTGGGATCCCGATCGCGGAACTGCGGGTCCCGCCTGGCGCCGCTGCCGGCCGCTTCGAGCTGCGGGGTGCGCCGGGGAAGGCTGCACGTCCCGGGCCCGCCGGTCCCGATGATGTGGCACTGGTGCTGCACACCTCGGGCACCACGTCACGGCCGAAGATCGTGCCGCTGACCCACGCCAACGTGTGCGCCTCTGCCGGCAACATCGCCGCGAGCCTGCTGCTGACGCCTGCGGACCGCTGCCTCCAGGTGATGCCGCTCTTCCACATTCACGGGTTGATCGCGGCAGTGCTGAGCTCGCTTCACGCCGGTGCGGGCGTCTGCTGCACACCCGGTTTCAACGCTCTCCAGTTCTTCGCCTGGCTCCGGGATGTCCGGCCCACCTGGTACACCGCCGTCCCTACCATGCACCAGGCGATACTGGGCCGTGCCGCACGCAACCGGGACGTGATCCGGGAGGTGCCCCTGCGCTTCATTCGGTCCTCGTCCGCGTCGCTGCCGCCCCAGGTCATGCTGGAGCTGGAAGCCACCTTCGGGTGCCCACTCGTCGAGGCCTACGGCATGACCGAGGCGGCCCACCAGATGACCAGCAATCCTCTGCCACCCCGGCCGCGCTTCGCGGGAAGCGTCGGCATCGCCGCGGGCCCGGACGTGGGGGTCATGGACGAGCAGGGTGAGCTGCTGCCGCCCGGTGACGTGGGTGAGGTGGTCATCCGCGGGCCGAATGTCACGGCCGGGTATCGCAACAACCCGTCTGCCAACGCCAGCGCGTTCACGAACGGCTGGTTCCGCACCGGGGACCAGGGCGTGCTGGACGCGACCGGTTACCTGAGGCTCACCGGTCGCCTCAAGGAGATCATCAACCGGGGCGGGGAGAAGATTTCGCCGCGGGAAGTGGACGAGGTGCTGCTCGATCACCCGGCCGTCGCCCAGGTGGTGACATTCGCTGTGCCTCATCCCATGCTGGGCGAGGATGTGGCTGCCGCGGTGGTACTCAAGCCCGGGGCCGAGGCGACCGAACGGGACCTGCGCCGGTTCGTCGGCGGGCGGCTGGCCGACATGAAGGTGCCGCGCAAGATCCTGTTCCTGGAGGAGATTCCCAAGGGGGCCACCGGCAAGCTCCAGCGCATCGGGCTGGCCGCCAAGCTGGGCCTCGCGTGAAGATCTGCATCTTTGGAGCCGGCGCGATCGGCGGGTATCTCGGCGTGCGACTGGCCGGCACTGACGCGGACGTATCGCTGGTGGCCCGGGGGCCGAACCTCGCGGTCATGCGTGAGCGGGGCCTCACCCTGATCAGCGGCGGGGATCGCCGGACGGTGGCCGTGGACTGCACCAGCGATCCACGGGAACTCGGTCCCCAGGACTACGTGATCCTCACCCTCAAGGCCCACTCGACGCTGCCCGTCATCGACCAGCTTCAGCCGCTGCTCGGGAAGGACACGGCCGTCGTCACGGCGCAGAACGGCATCCTCTGGTGGTATTTCCACGGCTTCCCCGGCCCGCTCGGGAACCGCCACCTGGACGCTGCTGACCCGGACGGACGCATCTGGCGGGCACTGGGGCCCGAGCGCGCCATCGGCTGCGTCGTCTACCCGTCCTGCGAGATCGTCGAACCTGGCGTGGTCCGGCACATCGATGGCACGCGCTTCATGGTGGGTGAACCGGACGGCTCGAAGTCGGAGCGGGTGACGGCGCTCAGCGAGGTGTTGACCGCGGCGGGGCTGAAGGCCCCCGTGCGGAAGAAGATCCGCGACGACATCTGGCTCAAGCTCCTCGGCAACGCGACCTTCAATCCGGTCAGCGTTCTCACCCGGGCGACCCTCGAGCAGATGGGCCGGCACCCGGAGGTCCGGGACGTCATTCGCCGCATGATGGCCGAGGCGGTGGCCGTTGCCAGCGCACTCGGCGTGACCTTTTCGATGGACATCGAGAAGCGCATCGACGTGGCCGTGGACGTCGGCGCCCACCGGACCTCGATGCTCCAGGACTTCGAGCAGGGACGGCCGCTGGAGCTGGATGCGCTGGTGGCGGCGGTCGCGGAGATGGGTCGGCTCGTGTCCGTTCCGACGCCGACGATCGACGGGATCCTCGCGCTGGTCCGCCTCGCCGTTGCCGTCCGGCAGTAGGAGCGGCTTCAGCCGCGACGGGGATTTCCCTCTGGCGCTGAGACGCGCCTGACGGGAAATCCCCGTCGCGGCTGAAGCCGCTCCTACGCGGTTGCGCCGTAGTAGCTGCGCGCCGCAGCGACGCCGCCACTGCGGCCGAGGAGTGCCTCGAGGGCCCCGAGGCAGAACAGCACGTTCTTCCGGCTCGCCGCGAAGCCCATCAGGCCGATGCGCCAGACCTTGCCCGCCAGCGGACCGAGGCCTGCGCCGATCTCGAGGCCATACTGCTCCAGGAGTTGCCGCCGGACCTGCGCGTCGTCAACGCCGGCCGGAATGCGCACGCAGTTCAGCTGCGGCAGGCGGTGGCCTTCGTCCACGACGAAGTCGATGCCCAGGGCCGCGAGGCCGGCGGCGAGGGCGGCGTGGTGGCGCGCATGCCGGGCCCACGCGTTCTCGAGGCCTTCTTCCTCCAGGATCACCAGGGCTTCATGCAGGCCGTAAAGCATGTTGATCGGGGCCGTGTGGTGGTAGGCCCGCTGGTTGCTACCACCCCAGTAGGCCATGACCAGCCCCATGTCGAGAAACCAGCTCTGCACCCTGTGTCCGCGCCCCTGGATGACCTCCCGGGCCCGGTTGCTGAAGGTGACAGGCGAGAGCCCGGGGATGCAGGACAGGCACTTCTGGGTGCCCGAGTACACGGCGTCGGCGCCCCAGCCGTCCACGTTGACGTCGATGCCGCCGAGGCCGGTCACCGTGTCCACGATCGTTAGCAGTCCGTGCTCGCGGGCCAGGGCGCAGAGCCCGGCCGCGTCGGATCGGGCACCCGTGGAGGTCTCCGCGTGGACGAACGCGAGGACCTTCGCATCGGTGTGGGCCCGTATCGCATCCTCCACCTTCTGGGGATCGACGGCTTTGCCCCAGTCGTCCTGAACCATCACCGCCGTAGCACCGCAGCGTTCCACGTTCTCCTTCATGCGGCCGCCGAACACGCCGTTCTGGGCAACGATCACCCTGTCGCCGGGCGACACGAGATTGACGAAGCAGCACTCCATCCCGGCGGAGCCTGGCGCCGAGACCGGCAGCGTTAGCGCGTTCTGCGTCCGGAAGGCGTACTGCAGCAGGCGCTTGATGTCGTCCATCAGTCCGATGAACGCGGGGTCCAGATGACCGATCGTGGGCCGGGACAGTGCCTCGAGAATGCGCGGATTCACGTCAGACGGGCCCGGTCCCATGAGGGTCCGGACAGGCGGGTGGAAAGAGCGGGTCATGCACGGGCGTCCTTGTTTCAGTGCAGTATAAACGTCGATACCGGTACCCGGCGCTCGACAGGTGGGCTCAACGGTAAGCAACATGCGTCCCTGTACGCCTGTCGGGCAACAAGCCGACGGGGAGCTCCAGGAAGGAATGCGGATGGCAGGGAGTCGGTCAATGCGCTCGCGCACCATCGGCGCCGTTGCCTGGGTACTCGTGGCTGCGGCCAGCCTGGCCAGTTGCGGCGGAGGCGGAGGCGGTGGTGGCGGCGTTTCGACCGATGGCCCCTTTGGCATCGAGGCGCGCCCGGCGAACCCCACCTGCCTGGCGCCGGACCGGTCGGGTGGCAGCGCCGTGGTGACGACCATCGACGCGTTCCCCGCGGCACCCGCCTTCGACCAGCCCACCAAGATTCTCCAGGCACCCGGCGACGGCGCACGCTGGTTCGTGCTGGAGAAGTCGGGCCTGATCCGCGTGTTCGGCACCGGCAACCCGGCCGCCGTCGCCACGTGGCTCGATTTCTCCGCGCTGGTCAATGCCAGCGGCGAGGGCGGCATGCTGGGGATGGCGTTCCACCCCGACTACCCGGCAACCCGTCAGGTCTTCGTGTCCTACACCACGGGCAGTCCGATGGTATCCAGGGTCTCCCGCGTGATCCTCGACAACGTGACTGCTCCCGGACTCACCACGGAGCAGGTCCTGCTCACCGTCAACCAGCCCTTCAGCAATCACAACGGCGGCGACATCGCCTTCGGGCCGGACGGCTACCTGTACGTCGGGCTCGGCGACGGCGGCAGCGCCGATGACCCGTTCGATTACGCCCAGGACGACACGCGCCTGCTCGGCAAGATGCTGCGAGTCGACGTGGCCGGCATCGCCTGGCCCTCGCCCGGGTACGGGATTCCCGGGGGCAACCCCTTCGCTGGCAACCCGAAATGCGGCCCCGCCGCCAATGGGGCCGGCTGTCCGGAAATCTACGCCAGCGGCCTCCGCAACCCCTGGCGATGGAGCTTCGATGAGCCCACCGGCGAACTGTGGCTCGGTGACGTGGGGCAGAACGCCCGCGAGGAGGTGAACCGCATCGAGCGGGGTGGCAACTACGGCTGGGACTGCCGGGAGGGACTCATCAGCGGTCCGTCGGGCTGCAGTCCTGCCGGCCTGATCGGGCCGCTCCGCGATTATCCCCATGCCAGCGGCGACAACTCGATCACCGGTGGATTCGTCTACCGGGGGAACAGCCTGACGGCGCTCCGGGGCCGCTATGTCTTCGGCGATTTCGGCTCCGGGCGGATCTGGGCCCTGGAGGACGATGCTCAGGGCGGCTACAGCAGCGACGAGCTCGTCGACACGCCCTACAACATCAGCGCCTTTGGCCTGGGCGTGGATGGCGAGCTCTACTTCGCCGACTACGGTAACGGCCGTCTCCGGCGCCTCGCCAGTTCGGGCGGCGGCGGTGTCGACGCTGTTCCGTCGAGCCTCGCCGACACCGGCTGCGTGGACGCCTCAGATCCCACCCGGCCGGCCAGCGGGCTGATCCCCTATGCCGTGAACGCACCATTCTGGTCGGATGGCGCGGACAAGGAGCGTTTCCTCGCTCTGCCTGACGGCACGCAGATCGCCAACCTGCCGTCCGGCGACCTGGACTTTCCCGCTGGCACCGTACTCGTGAAGTCCTTTCGCCTGGGAAACCAGCTTGTCGAAACGCGCCTGCTGATGCGGCACCCGGACTTCGGGTGGGCCGGATACACCTACGAGTGGAACGATGCCCAGACAGCCGCTACCCGTGTGACTGGCGGCAAGACGCGCCAGGTGGCAGGGCAGGCCTGGATCTATCCGAGCGAGGGTGAGTGCATGCAATGCCACACCTTCGCTGCCGGCTACCATCTCGGCCTCGAGCTTGCCCAGCTGAATGGGCCGCTGACATATCCGGACTCGGGCGTGACGGCCAACCAGCTGGCTACGCTGGACCACATCAGCCTCTTGCTGCCGCGACTGACAGCGGCGCCGGACACGCTGCCTGCCCTGGCGAGTCCTGGCGATGCGGCCGCAGCGCTCACGGACCGGGCCCGGGCCTGGCTGCACACCAACTGCGCCCAGTGCCACCGGCCGAACGGACCGACACCGTCCAGCCTGGACTTGCGGGCAACCACCGCTCTGGCCGGGATGAATGCCTGCGATGTGCCGCCCCAGTCGGGTGACCTCGGCATCAGTGACCCGCGCCTGATCGCGCCCGGGGCCGCCTCCCGGTCGGTCCTCCTGGCGCGGGTAAATCGTCGTGATGCCAATGGCATGCCGCCGATCGGTTCCGGCGCCATCGACACCGGCGGCGTGGCGCTGCTGACCGACTGGATCAATTCCCTCGGCAGTTGCCTGTAGCAGCGCCTTCAGGCGCTATCAGGTATCCAGCTTCCTTGGCAGGTCGAGCGCAGGCTCCGCGCCCCGGACGATCTCACCCTTGCCGAGCTTGGAGTGCCGGATGCCGTAGAGGAAGTAGACGGCGATCCCGCCGATCAGGTAGATCGTGAAGAAGCTGCGGGTGTGGGCACTCGCCATCAGTGACATCAGCAGGAAGATGCACATCAGCGCACCGAGGATTGGGGTAACCGGGAAGAAGGGCGTCCGGAACGGGCGATTCAGCCCCGGCGCCGCGTAGCGCAGGTAGAGCACCGTGATGCAGACGATGGAGAACGCCGCCAGCGAACCGACATTGGTAAGGTCCGCGAGCGACCCCAGCGACATCAGGCCGGCAAAGGCCGCGGCGATGGTGCCGACGATCAGCGTGTTGATCCATGGCGTACGAAACCTGGGGTGCACGGCCGCGAGCGGCGCGGGCAGCAGGCCGTCCCGGGCCATCGTGTAGAAGATCCGGGTCTGCCCGTACAGCAGCACCAGCATCACGGAGGACAGGCCTGCGAGGGCGCCAACCTTGACCAGGATGGCGAACCAGGGAAGGCCGATCAGGTTGACCGCCTTCGCGATGGGCGCGGGATCATCGAGTTCGGTGTAGGGCACGATGCCCACGAGCACGGCGGCAGTAAGGATGTAGAGGACGGTGCAGATCAGCAGCGAACCCAGGATGCCGATGGGCATGTCCTTGGCCGGATTCCGGGATTCCGCACCCGCCGTTGATACCGCTTCGAAGCCTATGTAGGCAAAGAAGATGGTGGCTGCTCCCGCAATGAGGCCGCCGATGCCGTACCGGGAGGTGTTCTGGGCGGTCATCACATCCACCAGCGCACGCCAGATATCGGCCCAGAAGCCACGGGGCGTCCCGGCCGGTGGCTGCGGGATTTCCGCCGGCACCAGCGGCACCCAGAGGTCGGGATTCACGAAAAAGCTGCCGATCACGATGAAGGCAACGACCACCGAGAGCTTGATGGCGACGACGATGTTGTTGACGGTGGTCGATTCCGAGATGCCGATGACCAGCAGCGCGGTCACGGCCATGATGGCCAGGGCAGCGGGCAGGTTGATCAGACCGGTGGCGATGACCACACCCGCTTCCTTGATCTCGACGCCTGGTGCGGCTGTCAGTGCCGGCGAGATATGGACGCCAACGTCATTCAGCAGGCTCACGAGGTAACCGGACCAGCCGACTGCCACCGTGGCTGCGGCGAGCCCGTATTCGAGCACGAGCAGCAGACCCATGATCCAGGCGGCCAGTTCGCCCATCGCTGCATAGGAATAGGAATAGGCGGACCCGGACACTGGCACCGCGGAGGCCAGCTCCGCATAGCAGAGCGCGACGAGCGTGCACAGGAGGCCGGTAATGATGAAGGAGATCATGATGCCGGGGCCGGCGAAATTCGCCGCTGCCCGGCCGGTGAGCACGAAGATGCCGGTGCCTATGATGCAGCCGATGCCGAGCAGGACCAGGTTCAGCGCGCCAAGGCTCCGTTTGAGCTCGCCCTGCGCATGCTCGGCGTGCATTTGCGCAACCGACTTGCGAATGAAGAGGCGGCGCAGGCCCTTTGCCCGCCCGCTTCTGCCCACGGAACCTGGAAATTCAGACATGCTCTTATCCCTGTACCTCGATGCGGAATCCGGCCGGTGACCGGAACGAAATCACGGGGCCGCTGCCATGTGTGGCAGCGACTGGTCCGTGCTCTGTGACTGGCAAGCCGGCTTCCGCCAGTCGCGCGCGAATCGGCGCGAGGTCCGGCACCCTTTCGGACCGGCGGGAGAGGATCGGCGAATTCCACCAGGTGCAGGTTGCCGGCGGAGGCCCAGTGCCGATGCCCTGTCGGCGTCGCGACCAGTACCTGGCGGGTGATGCGTTCCGGGGTGATACCCCAGAGCCGGGCCCGCGCCGGGTCCGGGCCCTCCCGCCGTTCCCGGACCTCCAGGCCGAAATTCCGCTGCCAGTAGCCGGTTGCCTCGTCGAGCTGCGCAACCCCGACGGTGACATGAGAGAAGGCGCCCGGCCCAGGTCCCTACATTCAGCACCCTAGATGACATCCCGATCGACTGAATCAAGTTGAACCGGCCGGATTCTATGCGGCTTGTCGCGCCTCCGTGAGCTTTTAGGTGCCGCAACTGCCGGTGGGGAGAGGGTCCGGGCGCCTTTTGCACTGCTTCGTAGGGGGGCTGGGCCGGAGGCGCGTCTACCATCGCATCGGCCGAAAGCCCATGCTAGAGTCGGGTCGTAGGCTGAATCCTGGGGTACAGACCTGAGGCTGGCCGGTGTTGTTTTTCTGGAGAGGCTAGGCGCTCGCTTTCCGATTGGCGGTCATCGCCACATCCCCCCGAAGCCGCGCGCAACGATCTTTCATCCCTCCCGTGCACTTTTCCCCCCGGAGTTTCGGACCATGGACGTGAGCCGCGCTCGCGCCTTTGCCTCGTCGTTGCTGCTCTCTGCCGCCCTAGCATCCCCCATGAATTCCCCCGCCCTCGCCGCCGAGCCGGCGCCTGTCATAGCCAAGGGCAGCAAGGTGGACATCGAGTACACCTTGAGCCTCGACGACGGTTCCACCGTGCAATCGAACGTGGGTGGCACGCCATTGTCCTTCGTGGCGGGCGAGGGCCAGATCATTCCCGGCCTCGAGGCGGCCCTGGAGGGCAAGGCCGCCCGCGAACGTGTGAAGGTCAAGATCGCACCCGAGGAGGCCTACGGGCCCACGGATCCGCAGAAGATGCAGGAAGTTCCGCTCGACAAGATCCCGGAGGATGCGCGCAAGGTGGGAACACTGCTTAGTGCGCAGGGATTCGACGGCCCGATCCGGGTCGCCGAAGTACGCCCCGACGTAGTGGTTCTGGATTTCAACCACCCGCTCGCGGGCAAGGCGCTGACGTTCGACGTTCTCGTGCTGTCCATCAACTGAGGAGCTAAGGGTACCCGTCATGACCAGGATTTACGTAGGCAATCTGCCATATACCGCCGATGAGGAATCGGTTCGTGCGCTGTTCTCGCAGCACGGCACCGTGGACGCCGTGCGGTTGATCAACGATCGCGAGACTGGCCGCTTCCGCGGTTTCTGTTTTGTCGAGATGCCGGACTCCGACGCGCAGACCGCGATTGCGCGCCTGAACGGCCACGACATGGAGGGCCGACAGCTGCGCGTCAACGAAGCGCGCGAGCGTGAAGGCGGCGGTGGTGGCGGCGGTGGCGGTCGCGGCCGCGGTGGTTACGGTGCGGCGGCCGGCGGCGGCGGCGGCGGCGGCGGCGGCGGTGGTGGCGGCTACGGTGGCGGCGGTGGCCGCGACGGTGGCGGTGGCTACGGCGGCGGCGGCGGCCGGGATGGCGGCGGTGGTGGCCGCGGCCGGGGTGGCCCGCGCTACTGAGTCGACTTCTCTGATGGACGGCCGGTTGCGGTGCCTTCGCAACCGGACTTTCTCTGGGGGGACTGGTCTCGATCACCCGCCGGTACAGCCGGCGGGTTTTCCCCGCGGCTGAATACGTTCCGTGGTGGGCCCGCCAGGACTCGAACCTGGAACCAAGAGATTATGAGTCTCCTGCTCTAACCATTGAGCTACAGGCCCCCGCGCGCGATTCTACCAGCTGGCCCGGAGCCGCTGGCTATTGGCCCCCGGGGCTTTGACCGGACTACACTTACGCGCTATGGCCAATCGCACCGCTGATCTTCCGCCGCTGCCGGGATTGCCCGGTGTCATTCGTGAACTCCGCCATCAGGAGGCGATGCGCCAGGGCCTCGGCCTCGCGCTCATGCCGCTCTTCGCGTGGCTGTCCAGCCCCACGCCGGCCCTGTTCATGACTGGCGCGTTCATCGTCGTGCTGGGGTGTCTGGTCCGCGTCTACGCCTCCGGCTACATCGTCAAGAACAAGCAGCTGGCGACAGACGGGCCCTATTCGCTGGTTCGCCACCCGCTGTACACGGGCAACCTCCTGGTGCTGATCGGCTTCACACTGGCCTGCGGCCGGTGGTGGGCGCCCCTCGTCGCGATGGCCTTCTGGTGGTTCTACTACCCGACGGCCATTAGCTACGAGGACCGCAAGCTGCACCGGATCTTCGGCGAGCCCTGGGAGCAGTGGAGTCGCACAGTCCCCGCTGTCATTCCCCGGCGCTTCTGGCCAACCGGTCCGGCCAGCTGGTCGCTCATGACCTCCGTGCGCCAGAATGCCGAGCCGGTCGTCATTGCGTTCACGCTGGTCTGCATCGGCTGGATCGGCGCGCGGGTCTAGCCGTGCCCGACCCGGGTCCCGGGCAGTTCCTGAGTCGCGGCTATCAGGGTGCCGTTTTCCTGCGCGGCACCGGCGCCGATCGCCGGGTAATCAAGCAGGCCATGGGTGGCAGGATCGCGCGCCGCCTGCGTGTCGCGATGTTGCGGCGGGAACACGCGGCCTACGGGCGGGTGACCGGGATTCGGGGCATTCCCCGCTGCTACGGACTGCAGGACGACGGTAGCCTGGTTCTCGAGTACCTGCCGGGTGAGGCCTACCGGGAAACCGTGCCCGCGCTGCGGGACAACCGGGAGCGCTTCTTCCGGGAGCTGCGGGACCAGATCCTTGCCATCCATGCCGTGGGCGTTGCCCACGCGGATCTCAAGCGGCGGGGCAACATCCTCATCAGTCCCGGCGGGGATCCGATCATGCTCGATTTCGGTTCGGCGGTGCTCCGGAAGCCCGTTGGCGGCTGGTGGAACCGCCTGGTGTTCCAGCAGGCCTGCCGCATGGACATGAATGCCTGGGTGAAGCTGAAGTATCGCCGTCAGTACGACCAGCTCACCCCCGAGGACCGGCAGTACTACCAGCCGACGGCCCTGGAGGCCGTCGCCCGCGTCATCCGGCGCGTGTGGCGCAAGCTGTCCGGCAGGCGCCTCCGGAAGGCGTGGCGACAGAAGCGCCTGGCCCGCCGGCAGCGGGAGGGGCAGCAGCGGGCGCACTGAATGACCGGGGCGAATCGCCCGTTTCCGGTGGCGGGGTCTGGCCGGCGGGTTCACGCTCCGGGGCGGGCTTGCGCAGCGAACAGATCCGCCCGTGGTTGCCTGCAACCCGCACGTCGAAGCGCCGGCCGTCCGCTTCCACGAGCACCCGGTAACCGGGCGTGATCACCTGGGCATAGGCCATGCCCGGTTGCGGGCATCCGAGGCTGCCGTCCGGGAAGTCCCGGGCCTCGGTGCTGACCACCCGCGCTTCGGCGGGTGCGATGCCGAGGGCGTCGGCGACAGCCTGCAGGGCAATGGCCCCGGGACCGGCCGGCAGAGGCCCGGACGCCCCGGCCGGGGACGACAACGCGGCGAGTGCCAGGAGCGCGGGCGCCATCGAGCGGCGTGCCAGGTCACGGAGCAGTGCCGCCTGACGGAGTAGCCTGCCTGCACGGAAATCACTCATGCCGACCATGATAGTCCTCCTCACCCGCCTTGCCGTTCTGACGGTGGTCACCACCACCCTCGCGACGGCCGCAGGGCTTGGTGCCCGCCTCGGGTGGCTGCCAGAGCTGTTCTCCCATTTTCCGGTCCAGTACCTGTCCCTGCAGTTCGTGGCAGTCGTGGGCTGTCTTGCACTCCGCCGATGGCCCTGGGCACTGGTGGCACTGGCAGCCGCGGTCCCGAATCTGGTTGCCGTCGGCCCCTACCTGCCGGGCCTGGCGTCCGGACCAGGAACGATCCTGGCCGGCACCGAAGCCACGCGAACCCCCGTCCGGCTGGTAGCCGCCAACATCCTGTACCGGCAGCACGACGCGACGGCCACACGAGACTATCTCGAGGGCCACTCCGCCGATCTCCTCGTGCTCTCCGAGTTCACGCCGCGCTGGCGGGATAAGCTGCGCGGCCTCGAGCTCGCCTATCCCCACTTTGTCCTGCGCCCCCGGTCGAATCCGTGGGGAATTGCCGTGTACTCGAAGCACCCGTTGCGCGCCGTCGAGGACCTGGACCTGGGGGATGACACGAGTTCCCACCTGCGCGTGCTGGTGCAGTTGCCAGACGGTATCGTCGAACTCTACGCGGTACACCTGGCATCGCCGTCCACCCCGCGCCAGGCTGCCAAGAGGAATACGCAGTTGCGCAGGCTGGCGGCCCGGATCGCGGCCGCCGATCCGGGCTTGCCCCGAATCTTGGCTGGGGATTTCAACACCACGCCTTACTCCCCGTACTTCCACGACCTGCTGCGTGATGCGCGTCTCAGTGACGGGCGGAAGCCGTTCGGGCTCCACGTGACATGGCCTGCCTGGCCAGTGCCAGTGTGGATTCCAATCGATCACTGCCTCGTCGACGGCCCCTTGACCGTGATGCGCGTCGCGACGGGGCCCCGGATAGGGTCGGATCACCTGCCGCTCGAGTGCACCTTCACGCTATAGTCCCGACTGTGCGGGGAATCGCAGCGTTCAGGTCGCCTCAGCCCGACACTGCACCATTCGGGCGGGCTGGTGTGCACCCATGAGTATCGTTTCCGACATCCTCGGTATCTTCTCGGCGCTGTTCGTCATCGCACTCGGCCTGGGGGCAGTCGCCCTGGCCGTGATGTACGTGGTCGACATCACGCAAACCACCCATGCGATCCGCCGCAACTACCCGGTCGTCGGCCGGTTCCGTTATACCTTCGAGACCATGGGGGAGTTCTTCCGTCAGTACTTCTTCGCGATGGACCGCGAGGAGCTGCCGTTCAACCGGGCCGAGCGTGCCTGGGCCTACCGGGCTGCCAAGGGCGTGGACAGCACCGTTGCCTTCGGTTCGACGCGCGACCTTCGCCCCGCCGGCACGGCAATCTTCGTCAACGCACCTTTTCCGGCATTGGACGCCGAACACCGGCCCACGGCGCCTGTGACCATCGGTCCGTACTGCAGGACTCCGTACACCACCGACCGCTTCTTCCACATATCAGCCATGAGTTTCGGCGCCATCTCAAGGCCCGCCGTGATTGCCCTGTCGCACGGTGCCAAAGCCGCGGGCTGCTGGCTCAACACCGGGGAGGGCGGCCTCGCTCCATATCACCTGGAAGGCGGCGCCGACGTCATTTTCCAGATGGGTACCGCCAAATATGGCGTTCGCGATGCCGACGGGGAACTCGACGAGGGCAAACTCCGCGAACTTGCGCAGCATCCCCAGGTGAAGATGATCGAGGTGAAGCTGAGCCAGGGCGCAAAGCCGGGCAAGGGCGGGATCCTGCCGGCCGCCAAGGTCACGCCGGAGATTGCCGGGATTCGCGGCATTCCCCAGGGCGAGGACTCACTCAGCCCCAATCGCCACACTGACATCCGCGATTGCAACGAACTGCTGGATTTCCTGGACCGGGTCCGTGGACTCACGGGTAAGCCGGTCGGCTTCAAGACCGTCATTGGCTCGACCGGCTGGCTCGAGGAGCTGTTTCGCGAGGTTCAGCGCCGCGGGCTGCAGTACGCCCCTGACTTCATCACGCTGGATTCCGGCGATGGCGGCACGGGAGCGGCGCCCATGGCGCTCATCGACAACGTGGGCCTCCCGATTCGCGAGAGCCTGCCGATGGTCGTCGACCTGCTGCACAAGTACGGCCTCAAGGGGCGGACCCGCCTGATCGCCAGCGGCAAGCTCACCACGCCCGCCAACGTCGCCTGGGCGCTGTGCATGGGTGCCGACTTCGTGACGTCGGCGCGGGGCTTCATGTTTGCCCTGGGCTGCATCCAGGCCCTGCGCTGCAATCAGAACACGTGCCCCACGGGCATAACCACTCACGACCCGCACCTGCAGCGCGGCCTCGTCCCCGCGGACAAGGCGGCCCGCGTGATGCGTTACCAGCAGAACATGGAAAAGGAAGTGAGCGTGATAGCCCATTCCTGCGGAGTGCCCGAAGTGCGCCAGCTGCGCCGCGAGCATTGCCGGATCGTCCAGAGCAACGGGCGTTCGGTGCCCCTGGACGAGCTCTTTCCGCAGCCGGCGTCGACCGTAGGAGCGCCTTCAGGCGCGACCCCCTTCCCGCTCGAGACGTGCGGACGCGATTCTCGCGGGAAGGGGGTCGCGCCTGAAGGCGCTCCTACAGGCTAGTCGTCGATGAGGAAGCTGCGCAGCTGATCGCTGCGGGACGGGTGGCGCAGCTTGCGCAGCGCCTTCGCCTCGATCTGACGGATCCGCTCGCGGGTCACGTCGAACTGCTTGCCGACCTCTTCCAGCGTGTGATCGGTATTCATGTCGATGCCGAAGCGCATGCGCAGCACCTTGGCCTCGCGGGGCGTCAGGCCGGCCAGCACGTTGTGCGTGGTTTCCTTCAGGCTTTCCATCGTGGCAGCCTCGATCGGCGAGGACACGGTGGTGTCCTCGATGAAGTCGCCGAGGTGTGAATCCTCGTCGTCTCCGATCGGGGTTTCCATGGAGATGGGCTCCTTGGCGATCTTGAGGACCTTGCGCACCTTGTCCTCGGGCATGTCCATGCGGACTGCCAACTCGTCCGGCGTCGGCTCCCGTCCCATTTCCTGCAGCATCTGGCGGGAAATGCGGTTCAGCTTGTTGATCGTCTCGATCATGTGGACGGGGATGCGGATCGTGCGGGCCTGGTCCGCGATGGAGCGGGTGATGGCCTGGCGGATCCACCAGGTTGCGTAGGTGGAGAACTTGTAACCCCGGCGGTATTCGAACTTGTCGACGGCCTTCATGAGGCCGATGTTGCCCTCCTGGATCAGGTCCAGGAACTGCAGGCCCCGGTTGGTGTACTTCTTGGCGATGGAGATGACGAGGCGCAGGTTGGCCTCGACCATCTCCTTCTTCGCGCGGCGGGCCTTGGCCTCGCCGATCGACATCTCCCGGTTGATCTCCTTGATGTCGGGGATCGACAGGTGCGCTTCCTCGCCAATGGCCTGAAGGCGCTTCTGGGCCTTCTGGATCTCCTCCCGCATCTTCAGCAGGGCGGACGAATGCTTGCGCTTCGCCTTGATGTGCTTGTCGACCCACTTGAGATTCGTCTCGTTGGCGGGGAAGGTGGCCAGGAAGTCCTTGCGGGGCATGCCGCAGTCACGAACGCAGATCTGCATGATCTTGCGCTCCTGGTTGCGGATGTTGGCCACGGTGTCCCTCAGTGAATTCGCGAGCTGATCGAACAGTCGCGGCGCCAGCTTGAGCTCCATGATTTCGGCCGCCAGCTTCTGCCGGGACTTGACCACCTTCTTGTCGTTGGGGCCGATCTTGTCCATGTCCGCGACGACGCGCTTGTGGCGGCGGAAGATGGATTGCAGGCGCTTTTCCGCCTCGACCGGATCCGGCCCGAGATCCTCCTCTTCGGCTTCGGCGACTTCGCCATCGTCGTCCGTATCGGCTTCCTCCGCGGCGGCGACCACTTCGCGGGGCACGGGCGGCGCGATCTCGTCAGGGGCATTGGGATCGATGAAGCCGGTCAGGACGTCCTGCAGGCGGGCTTCGCCCGCCTGGACGGGGGCATAGGCCCTTGCCAGGACTTCGACGGTCGGGGGGAACATCGCCACCGACTGCTTGACCTGATCGAGGCCTTCCTCGATGCGCTTGGCGATGCGGATCTCGCCCTCGCGGGTGAGCAGTTCGACGGTGCCCATTTCCCGCATGTACATGCGGACCGGGTCTGTGGTGCGGCCGAACTCGCTGTCGACGGTCGCAATGGCCTGAGCGGCTTCCTCGGCGGCCTCATCGTCCGTGGCGACGGGAGCATCGGACAGCAGGATCGACTCGGCGTCCGGTGCCTTCTCGTACACCGTGATGCCCATGTCGTTGATCATGTTGACGATGTCTTCGATCTGCTCCGGATCGACAATGTCGTTCGGGAGGTGATCGTTGACCTCGGCGTAAGTGAGGTAGCCCTGCTCCTTGCCGCGCGCGATCAGGAGCTTCAGCTGGGATTGCTGTTCGGTAGTTGTGTTCGGCTCACTCACTCGTCAGCCCTCAGCGTTAACTGGATAAAAGCCGGTCATTGTACAGGACCCCCTGCGCCCTCCCCAAGGAGAATGCGGGGGCCGGACCGGCCGCGAATGTCGGGATTCGTTACGCACTCATCGGCACTTTGGGTCAGGGACTTCAGGTGGACGTGCCATTCCGCGTCGCGGTGCCTGCCACCACCGTTCGTTGGAGCGTCGCCAGCCGTTCCCGTTCCGCGGTCGACAGGCCTTCCTCACCGGCCTTCTGCAGCAGGGTCGCCAGTTCCTGTTGCGTTGCGGCTGACAGGATGCGGGCCAGGCAGCCCTGGAATTCGGCCGCTGCGCCGTCCTCGCCAACCAGCGGTTCCTCGGTGAGCAGCTGGGCCAGGTGAGGCAGTTCCGGCCGTTCCCGGAAGCGCTCCAGGAGCACCGGCGGCGAAACATCAGGCCGGCTCCGCGCGAGGGCGTGCAGTTCCCGCAGCAGGTCGACGCCCCGCTGGCCGGACGCCTCCAGGTTTCCCGGTAACGGAACCTCGTGCGCGACCGCCGGGTAGTGCAGCAGGAGCGCGATGGCCTGCCGGCTCAGGGACCCCCGGGTGCTCCCGGCCCGGCCCGGCCTGGCAGTCCGGCGCGACGGTTCGGGCGGCGGCCGTGATCCGGCACTGGTTGCCGGCCCGGCCGGGTTTCCCAGGAGAACATCCAGCCGGTCCCGCGGCAGTCCCACCCGCCGGGCGAGTTCGGTGGTCAGGAGCTCCCGGTAGACCCCCTCAGGGAGCTGCGCCAGCAGGGGCTTTGCCAGGGCCGCGAGCCGTGCCTTGCCATCCAGGTTGCCCAGATCCACGTCGGCGCCGAGGGAGTCCAGCAGGAACTGGGACAGGGGCATGCTCTGCGCCAGGCGCTGCCCGAAGGCCGCTGCGCCCTCCTGGCGCACCAGGGAGTCCGGATCCTCGCCCTCCGGCAGGAGCAGGAACCGGATCTGCCGGCCGTCATGCAGCGCGGGCAGGCTGACCTGCAGGGCACGCCAGGCTGCCTCCCGGCCGGCCCGGTCGCCGTCGAAGCAGAAGATCACCTCGGATACGACCCCGAAAATCCTCCGGAGGTGCTCGCTGGTGGTTGCGGTGCCCAGGGTGCCGACGGCATTGCGGATGCCGTGGGCTGCGAGCATGACCACGTCCATGTAGCCCTCGACCACCAGCAGCCGCTCCAGTTTCCGCTCGGCCCGCCGCGCCTCGTAGAGGCCGTAGAGTTCGCGCCCCTTGTGGAACAGGGCCGTTTCCGGGGAATTCAGGTACTTGGGTTCGCCGGTGGCAAGGATCCGACCGCCGAAGGCCATGGTGCGGCCCCTCGAATCCCGGATGGGGAACATGATGCGGTCGCGAAAGCGGTCGTAGAAGCCGCCTGAGTCCCGCGGTATCACGAGCCCGGCGGCGAGCAGCTGCTGGCGCTCGTCTTCGGTCCCGCCGAAGGCGGCGAGCAGGGTGTCCCAGGCCGGAGGCGCGTAGCCGATGCCGAACTCCCGGGCCGTCTCCCCGTCGAGGCCGCGCTGCTTGAGGTATTCCACCGGCGCGGCGTGGTCCCGTAGTGCCTGGCGGTAGAGCTGGGCCGCCTTGTCGAGCATGGCATAGAGCGGCTCGACGGATACCCTCTCGGCAGAGTCCGTGCGCGGCACTTCCACGCCGACGCTCCGTGCCAGTTCCTCGACTGCCACCGGGAATTCCAGGCGCTCGTATTCCATGAGGAAGCCGAGCGCGGTTCCGTGGGCGCCGCAGCCGAAGCAGTGGTAGAAGCCCTTCTGCGGGCTCACCCAGAACGACGGGGTCTTCTCGGAATGGAAGGGGCAGCGCGCCTTGTATTCGCGGCCAGCCTTGGTGAGGGGCACCCGAGAGCCCACCACCTCGACGATGTCCGCGCGCTGAACCAGATCGTCGATGAAGTCCTGTGGAATGCGACCACTCACGACCGAGGGGATGCCTCCTGCAGCGGGTTTTTCGGGGCGGCCCTGTCAGCAGGGCCAGGGGGAGTCAGGCGGCTTATTTTCCGGAGAGTCGCGCCTTGACCCTGTCGCCGATGGTAGCGAAGTCGGCCCGCCCCTGCGCCTTTTCCCGCAACGCCGCCATGACTTTGCCCATGTCTTTCATGGAGCTGGCGCCGGTGGCCGCCATGACTTCGGCAATGAGGGCATCGAGCTCGGCTGGCGACAGGGCTTCAGGCAGGTAGGCCTGGAGGAGGGCGATCTCGGCGAGTTCCTTGGCTTCCAGGTCCGGCCGGTTGCCCGCCGCGAACTGCGTGGCGGACTCACGCCGCTGCTTGATGAGCTTCTCGAGGATCTGCAGGACGGCCGTGTCGGTGGTCTCGGTGCGCTCGTCCACTTCGCGCTGCTTGATCGCCGCCAGCAACATGCGGATGGTGACCAGCCGTTCCTTGTCGCCGGCACGCATGGCGGCCTTCATGTCGTCCTGGATTCTGCTCTTCAGGAGTGACATGTCAGGAGTTCCGGCGCCGGGCTGACATCGATACGCGGGGGATCAGTAGAGTCGCTTGCGCCGGTTGGTCTCGCGGGCGCTGCGCTTCTGCTGCCGCTTGACGGCGGCGGCCTTCTTGCGCTTTCGCTCCTGCGTGGGCTTCTCGTAGAACTCGCGACGACGGAGTTCGGTCAGAACGCCAGCCTTTTCGCAGGCACGCTTGAAACGCCGGAGGGCGGCGTCAAAATGCTCGTTTTCTCGTACTCGAACGCCGGGCAAGGTCTTCGTCCTTAGGTTGGTGGCCTTTTGGCCCGCACCCGCATATTAGGTGTGGTTTCGGACCGGCGGGCGAAAAAAACCGGCTCTGGCGGCCGGATGAGCCGGAAAATATAGCCACTCAGCGGGCCATTTGCAAAGTGATACTACCAAAGTGATCGTCCTGGGCATCGAAACCAGCTGCGACGAAACCGCCGCGGCCGTGTACGACACGGCCCGGGGGCTGCGGAGCCACTGCCTTTACAGCCAGGTGGCTACCCATGCCCCCTTTGGGGGCGTCGTCCCGGAGCTGGCCTCCCGGGACCACATCCGGAAGCTCCTGCCCCTGGTCGACACGGCCCTGGTCCGGGCCGGGGTGGTTCCGGCCGACCTGGCCGGGGTGGCCTACACGGCGGGTCCGGGCCTGGTGGGCGCGCTCCTCGTGGGCGCCACCGTCGGCGTCGGCCTCGCCATGGGCTGGGGCATCCCGGCGGTGCCTGTCCACCACATGGAGGCGCACCTGCTGGCAGCGTTGCTGGAGGATGACCAGCCCGACTTTCCCTTTGTGGCCCTGCTGGTCTCGGGCGGGCATTCGCTCCTGGTCGAGGTGGCCGGTCTCGGACGCTACCGGATACTCGGCGAGACTCTCGATGACGCGGCCGGCGAGGCCTTCGACAAGGGCGCCAAGCTGCTCGGCCTGCCCTACCCGGGGGGGCCGGAGCTGGCGAAGCTGGCCGGACGCGGGCGGAGCGGCCAATACCGGTTCCCCCGGCCCATGCTGAAGGCACCCGGACTGGATTTCAGCTTCAGCGGCCTGAAGACGGCGCTGGCGCTCAAGGTGCGGGAACTGGAAACGGCCGGGCCCCTCCGTGACGACACGCGGGCGGACCTGGCCGCGGACTACCAGCAGGCCATAGTCGACACACTGGTGGGCAAGTCGGTCCGGGCTCTCGCAACGACCGGCCACCGGCAGCTCGTCGTGGCGGGTGGTGTCGGGGCCAACCGGGCGCTCCGGGAGCAACTCCGGGCCGAACTGTCGCGGACCGGAGGCACTGTCTATTATCCGCGCACGGAATTTTGCACCGACAATGGCGCCATGATCGCGTTCACGGGCTGCCGCCGGCTGGCGCTGGCGCCGTCCGCCTACTGGAGCAGGCGGGTGGAGGCGCGGCCCCGCTGGCCGCTGGAAGAACTCACGGAATCCTGAATGGACACGATTTTTCTGCGGGACCTCCGCATTCGCACCATCGTCGGCATCTGGGAGTGGGAGCGTCGCCTGCCCCAGGTGGTCAGCATCGATCTCGACATGGCGACCGACATCCGGAAGGCCGCGGGTAGCGACGACATCAAGGACACCCTCGACTACAAGGCCGTCACCCGGCGCATCAAGACGTTTGTCGCCGACTCCCGCTTCAACCTCATCGAGACCATGGCCGAACAGATTGCCGGCATCATCATTGGCGAGTTCGGCGTGCCCTGGGTGCGGGTGGCCGTGCACAAGCCCTGGGCCATCCGGGGCTCGCGTGATGTGGGCCTCGTCATCGAGCGGGGCGCCAGGACCTGATGGCGGCGAGCGGGCCTCCGGCGCCGCCGGTGGTTGACGTGTATGTCAGCGCCGGCAGCAACGTTGACCCCGACTACAACCTTCGGCTTGCATGCCAGGAGATGGCGCGCCGCTTTGGTCCGCTGGCGATCTCGGGCGTGTATCGCAATCCGCCGGTGGGATTCACCGGCGACGACTTCCTGAACCTGGTCCTGCGCTTCCGCACGGCCGAGTCGCCCGGCGCCGTCGTGGCCGAACTGGAACGCCTGCACGTGCTCGCCGGCCGGGTGCGGGGCGCGGCCCGCTTTGCGCCGCGAACGCTGGATCTCGACCTCCTGCTGTACGGCAACGCCGTCATCGCCGAGCACGCGATACGGGTGCCCCGCGAGGACATCCTGAAGTACGGCTTCGTCCTGGGTCCGCTCGCGGAGCTTGCGCCGGACCTGCGGCATCCGGTCACCGGGCAGACGATGGCCGACCTGTGGGCCAGCTTCGATCAGCGCAGGTTCCCGCTCGAGCGGGTCGGGGACATGGTGCTGTAGGCGGTTCTACCAGCCGACGCTGCGACCGCCGTCCACGGCGATGATCTGCCCGGTGACGTAGTGGGCATCCCGCACGAGATAGAGCACGCACGCCGCGATGTCGGACGGTTCACCGACACGCTTCAGCGGGATCTGCTTCAGCACGACGTCGCGCATCTGGTCCGAGACGCCGCCCTCCGGCCACAGGATCGCGCCGGGGGCGACGCCGTTGACGCGGATGTCCGGCGCCAGGTCCCGGGCCAGCGCCCGCGTGAGGAAGGCGAGCCCCGCTTTCGCCGCCCCGTACATCGTGTGGTCCTTAAGGGGCCGGACTGCGTGGATATCGACGATATTGACGATCACGCCCTTCGTGGCCTTCAGGTGCGGCAGGGCCGCCTGCGCCAGGAACAACGGCGCCTTGAGATTGGTGCCCAGCAGGTCCGACCACTGCTCCTCCGTGATGCCTGCCAGGGGCGTCGGATAGAAGCTCGATGCGTTGTTCACCAGGACGTCCAGCCGGCCGGCATGCCGGACGACGGTGTCCACGAGGTGACCGAGCCTGGCGGTGTCGTGGAGGTCGGCCTGGATGGTGAGCGCAGAGCCGGGCCGCGCGCCGTTGAGCTCAGCCGCCAGCGCAGAAGCGTCCGCGGCAGATCCCCGGTAGTGAATGGCGACGCCGGCGCCCTGCTCGTGCAGGGTCCGGGCGATGGCCGCGCCCACCCGGCGACCCGCGCCGGTGATCAGGGCCCACTTGCCCGCCAGGGGAGATGCTTCACTCATTCAACCGGGTTCCAGCGATTGGCCTGATGCCGGCGCCGATAGCAGGCATGGAAGAAACAGCCGTTAAGATTACACCACCATGCAAACCGGATTCGATCTGCCGCTGCCCGAAGCCGGGGCGCGGGAGCATAGCGGGAGGGTCCGGGAGCTGATCGCGGCGCGCATCGCCGCGGGCGGAGGGTTCCTCAGCTTCGCGGACTACATGGACGCCGTCCTCTACGCTCCCGGGCTCGGCTACTACAGCGCCGGCGCGCAGAAGTTCGGCGCCGCGGGCGACTTCGTGACCGCGCCCGAGCTTGGCCACGTCTTTGCCCGCTGCCTCGCGCGGCTGACCGGCGCGGCGCTTCGCCAGCTCGGTGGCGGCGCCCTCCTCGAAGTCGGTGGCGGCTCGGGCGCCCTCGCTGCGGATCTCCTGCTGGCGCTGCGCGACACACCCCCGGAGCGGTACCTGTTGCTCGACGTCAGCGGCGACTTGCGTGACCGGCAGCGTCGGGCCATCGAGGCCCGGGTCCCGGAGATGCTGCACCGGGTGACCTGGCTTGACGCGTTACCGGCGGACCCATGGAAAGGCGTGCTCCTCGCCAATGAGGTGCTCGATGCCCTGCCGGTCGAACGCTTCCGGATCGGGCCGGATATCCCGGCGCAACTCGGCGTCCGGATTGCGGAAGGCAGCCTCGCATGGGCGGCACGGCCGGCCCCGGCGCCGCTCGTCGCGGCGATCCGGAATGTCGAGGGGCAGCTCGCCGAACCGCTGGCAGAGGGTTACACGAGCGAGATTGGCCTGCGGCGCGGAACCTGGCTGCAGGCGCTGCTGGCGCCGCTCACCCGTGGCCTGGCCTTCTGCATTGACTACGGTGGCACCCGCCGCGAGATCTACCATCCGGGTCGCCGCGACGGGACGCTGGTCTGCCACTACCGCCACCGCCAGCACGCCGATCCCTTCTTCCTCCCGGGGCTCCAGGATCTGACCGCCTGGGTGGACTTCTCGGCGGCAGCGGCCGCCGCCGCGGAATCCGGCTTCGGCGTCGCTGCCTATGCCACCCAGGCTCACATGCTGCTGGCTGCCGGCATCCTGGACGATGCGCACCCGGGCATGGGTGCGACCGATCCCGCCCGCCTGCGCGAAGTGCAGGAGGTCCAGCGCCTGCTCCTGCCCGGCGAGATGGGCGAGCGCTTCAAGGTGCTGGCGCTGGCGCGCGGGTTCACGCCGGACTTTCCGCTGTCGGTGCGTGACCTCCGGGAACGACTCTAGGCGCCCTGGCGCGGCACGAACGCCTCCCTGGCGGCCGTGACGGCGGCCAGCCGGGCGTTCCGGATGGCTTCCCCGAGCTTTTCACCGGTCAGGCCGTCGCCGGTTCCCCCCGGCCCGGCCAGCGCCCGCGAGTCCACGGCGAGCGCCGCCCGCCAGGCCGCCAGCACCAGGTCCCGCTGCGGATAGGGCTGGTCCTCGAGTCCGGTGCGCCCACGGGCATCCGCCTCGCAGGCATCGAGGAAATCAGTCACCCGCTCAGGGCGTCGGAAGGCATCGAGGCTCTCCAGCAGCTTCAGCAGCGTCGCCGGGCGAAGCTCCAGGGCCCGATGGCACAGCCCGTGATTGAGCGCCACAGCAATGCCCAGGTCGCGATAGCGGTTGGGCACCGCCAGGCGCTCGCACAGTGCCTTGACCAGGCCGATACTGCGTTGCTCGTGGCCCACGTGGCGCGGCCATTCCGACGGCGGAGTCGTTCCCTTGCCCAGGTCGTGGACGAGGACGGCAAAGCGGACTTCCGTGCTGAATGACCGGCGCGCCGCGTGCCAGAGCGCCAGTCCGACGTGCACGCCCGTGTCAATCTCCGGGTGCCAGTCGGCCGGCTGCGGCACGCCGAAGAGCGCATCCACCTCGGGAAATACCACGGCGAGCGCCCCGCACTCGCGCAGCACCTGGACGAAGACGTCGGGCCGGGGCTCCGCCAGTGCGGATGCCGTTTCCTGCCAGACCCTCTCGGGTACCAGCGCGGCTGCCTCGCCGGCTTCGACCATCGCGCGCATCAGGTCGAGCGTCGCCGGCGCCACCCGGAAGCCGAGGTCGTGAAAGCGGGCGGCAAAGCGCGCCACCCGCAGGATGCGAACCGGGTCTTCCCGGAACGCATCCGAAACGTGGTGCAGCAGGCGAGCCTCCAGGTGCTTCCGGCCTCCCGCGGGATCGATGATCACGCCATCGGCGGTTTGCGCCATGGCGTTGATCGTCAGGTCCCGGCGCTGGAGGTCTTCCTCAAGGGTGACGGACGGCTCGGCGTGGACCTCGAATCCGCGGTATCCCGGGCCGGTCTTGCGCTCCGTCCGGGCGAGCGCGTATTCCTCGCCGGTCTCCGGGTGCAGGTAGACCGGGAAATCCCTGCCCACGCGCCGGTAGCCCAGCTTTTCGAGGTCGCCCGGCGTCGCGCCGACCACGACCCAGTCCCGTTCGCGCACGGGCAGCCCGAGCAGCTGGTCGCGAACGGCGCCGCCCACGAGGTAGATCTGCATCCTGGAATTGTAGCCGCTATCCTCGGCAGGCCGTGCCCGGACCCTTTCCATTGCCGATGCCTGCAACGCTGCTGCGCGTCCTCGCGCTGCTGGCGCTGGCCGCCCTCCTGCTGGCCGGCTGCGGTGCCTACTACCTGCAGGCGGCAGCGGGACAGGCCGAGCTCATGCGCGCCCGCAAGCCCCTGGAGCAGGTGCTGGCGGACCCGCTCACGGAACCGCAGCTGCGGCGGCAACTTCTCGTGGTCGATGCCGCGCTCGTGTTTGCCCGTCTGGAACTCGGGCTCCCCGCCTCCGATAGCTATCGCCACTACGCTGACCTGAAGCGCCCCTACGTGGTCTGGAACGTGTTTGCTGCTCCCGAGTTCTCCCTCGAGCCCCGCGAGTGGTGTTACCCCGTGGCGGGTTGCACGACTTATCGCGGCTGGTTCAGCGAAGAGCGCGCCCGGGAATCGGCCGCGGCACGGGCTGCCCGGGGCGATGACGTGTTCGTCGGCGGCGTGGCCGCCTACTCGACGCTGGGTTGGTTCGACGATCCGGTCCTCAACACCATGCTCGGCGAGGACGAGACCGGGCTCGCGGGGCTCCTGTTCCACGAGCTCGCCCACCAGCGGCTCTACCTGCCTGGCGACACCCTGTTCAACGAGGGTTTTGCGACATTTGTCGAGGAGGAGGGCACGCGCCGCTGGCTCCTGTCGCAAAATGACGAGGCCGGACTCTGCGCCTTCGACCTGCGGCAGTCCCGCCGGAGCGCCGCGCTCGGCATCCTGGCGGAGTTGCGGACGGCGCTTGCCGCCATCTACGCGGCGGACGGCCCGGCCGAGGAGCGGCGGCGCCAGCGTTCTGCGGCATTCGCCGAGGCGAGGGCCGTCCACGCCTCCCTGCGGGCGGACTGGGTTTCGCCGCCCTGGTTCGACAGCTGGTTCGACGCCGGACTCAACAACGCGCGCCTGGCCGCACTGTCATCCTACGAGGATCTCGTGCCGGCATTCCGCGAGCTCCTGGCCCGCGAGAACGGCGACCTGCCCCGGTTCTACGTCGCCGTGGCGGCCCTGGCGGAACTGGGTCCGGACGAGCGGGAGCAAGCCCTGCGGGACCTCGGCCGCGGGAACGCGGCGAGCGTCAGCGCCGGGCCTGCTGCCGGTAGCTGTCCCTGATCCCGGGCAGGCCAGCCCCCCCAAGAGCCTCCGCCAGGTTCGGTTGCAGAGGCCGGGGCTGGATGCCGAGCTGCTGGAGGCCGGCGGTGCTGCCCACGCAGTCGGTCAGCAGTGACCGGTAGTTGTCGGTCGAGAAGGGCTTCCCTGGCACGAAATCCATGACTGCAGCCTGCAGCCGGGACAACCCCCTCGGCAGGCCGACAACCCAGCGTCGGAGCCCCAGTGTCCCCGCGACCATACGGACCAGTTCGCGCAGGGTGAAGGTGTCGGGACCGCAGAGCTGGAAGGTGCGGCCGGCGGTGGCCGGTTCCCGGAGCACCCGGGCAATCGCCTCCACCACGTCGTCCACATGCACCGGCGAGAATCGTGCCCCGGGCATCGCCAGCGGGAAGGCGAGGGGGATTACCCGCAACAGGCGGGCAAAGCGATTCAGGAACGAATCGCCCGGCCCGAAGATCACCGAGGGCTGGAGGATGGTCCAGCGCAGGCCCGAGGCTCGCACCAGGGCCTCTGCCTCGCCCTTCGAGCGGAGGTAATGACTGGCAGCAGGGGGCGATGCGTCGGAGCCCGCGGCATTCAGCGCGCTGACCTGGATCATACGGCCCACGCCGGCGGCCCCGCAGGCGCCGATCAGCCGGCCTGTGAGATCGACGTGGGCGCGGCGAAATCCGGCGCCGTCCCGTCCGGCCTCGTTGAGTATGCCTACCAGGTTGATCACCATGTCGGTGTTGCGGAGCAGTTGCTCGAGCACCCCCGGGGCGTGGATATCCGCGTGGACCACGCGGACGGTCGGCAACAGGCGCAGGTGGCGGCAGCGCTCCGGATCGCGCGTGGCCACGGTGATGGCGTAGCCCGCATTCGCAAGCCGCGCGACGAGACGCGAGCCCACGAAGCCACTACCCCCGAGCACGCAGCAGGACACCATGGAGAAGCTTACCTTTGCCCGGCGCCGTGCGTCCCTCAGCGGATCTGCAGCAGGAGGTTCCGGTTGCCGCGCCGGACGCTGAGAATGAGGAGGTTCTGCTGGCCCGCTGCCTGTTGCAGTTCCCGCACGTTCCGCACGCGAATGCGGTTCACAGACACGATGATGTCGTTCGCCAGTATCCCGGCCAGCGCCGCCGGACTTTCAGGCTCGACGGATTCGACGCGGACGCCGGGGCCCGCGAACTGGTCCGCGGTGCCCTCGTGGTTGGCCAGTTCCGCTCCAGCCAGGCCGGGATGGATGTCCTCACCACCGATCTGTGCGGTGCTGCTGACCTCGCTGAGCATCGCGGTGAACTGGCGCCGCTTGCCGTCGCGCACGACTTCCACGCGCACGCTGTCTCCACTGCGCTTCAGGCCGACCGTATTGCGCAGATCGGACGCGGTCTTTATCCGCTGCCCGTCCACCGTGACGATGACGTCACCCACCTCGATGCCGGCCTTCTCCGCGGCGGAGCCGTCGACCACTTCCTGAACCAGCGCGCCCTCGGCGGTGCCTTCCACGCCGTAGGCCTTGGCGCTGTCCGCATTGAAGTCGGAAATGCTCACGCCCAGCAGTCCGCGCTTCACTTCGCCGAACTGCAGGATCTGGTTCATGATCGATTTTGCGATGTTCACGGGGATCGCGAAGCCGATGCCGATGTTGCCGCCACTGTTGCTGAAGATTGCCGAGTTGATGCCGACCAGTTCCCCCTTGAGGTTGACGAGGGCCCCGCCGGAATTGCCGGGGTTGATCGAGGCGTCCGTCTGGATGAAGTCCTCGTAGCCGTCCGGGTTGATGCCGCTACGGCCCAGGGCGCTGACGATCCCCGACGTGACCGTGTGCTGGAGCCCGAAGGGATTGCCGATTGCCAGGACGAAATCACCGACCTGGACCTGGTCGGAATTGCCGAGCTTCATCTGCACGAGGTTCTTGCTGTTCTCGATGACCTGCAGCACCGCGATGTCGGTGCCGGGGTCGGAGCCGACGACCTTGGCCTTGAGGCTGCGGTTGTCGGTCAGGAATACCTCGATCTCCTCCGCGTTCTCGACCACATGGTGGTTGGTGAGGATGTAGCCCTTGGCCGAGTCCACGATGACGCCGGAGCCCGCGCTCTGTACCTGGCGCCGGCGCTGCTGCTGTTGCTGGTCAGGAAAACCGAAGAACCGGCGGAAGAACGGGTCTTCCATGAGCGGGTTGGAGGGGGCGCTCACCGTGCCCTTCGTGGCAATGCTCACGACGGCGGGTTCCACCTGCTTGACGAGGGGTGCGAGGGACGGGAAGTCCTGGCCCCCGATCCGTGCCGGGACCTGGGCGGTTGCCGGGGTGCTCGGGGTGGTGGAGGCGATGGCAGCGGCCAGAACCAGGCCAGCTGCCGCCCGTGCGGTGACTCCTGTCATGCGCGAAAACCTTCCGGAGAGGGACTGGGAACGCGGAATCATAGCGGGTTTCCCCGGGGCGGACGGCGCCGCGGCGACGGGCAAAACCTGTGGAAAACCCGTGCAGGGGTTGGGGATGGCCAGACCCAACATCTTGTGTTGTGGCCGGCCCGGCGGGGGCTTGCGGCGGGCTCCAAAAGCTAGCTTGAAGCGACTGGTCAAGATTTAAGCAACTAAATGATTTATATGATAAAATTTCCTTCCATCCGGGACCAGAAAATTCTTGACACGTCCCGGCACGATGCCTAATGTACGGCTCACGCCGGCACAACATCTTGTGCTGGCGTTTTCGTCAAAACTTCGGGCCCACACCCCCTGCGACTGCCGTTGCCCAACCGGGTCATTCCCGGAAGCGGCGGGAACCAGGGGCGAAGACCGGGCCGGGGACGGGGTGGATGGCGGGGCCGATTACCGGAATCAAGGGACTGGCGCAGGGGGCAGGGTCCATCATGAAATCAGCAGTACAGTTGGAAAACAGCAGGGCAGTGACCATCGGCTTCCAGGAAGCCTCGATCGACATCTGGGACAAGAAGTACCGGTTGAAGTCGAAGTCGGGGGACGTGGTCGACGAGACCATGGACGACACCTATCAGCGTGTCGCGCGGGCCCTTGCGGACGTGGAGGCCGAGGGTGACCGGGAGCGGTGGTTCGAGCAGTTCCTGTGGGCCCTCCGGCGGGGGGCGATTCCGGCGGGCCGGATCATCTCCAATGCCGGCGCCCGGGAGCACAAGCCCGCCACGTCAACGATCAACTGCACGGTGTCCGGCACCATCGGTGACTCCATGCAGGACATCCTCACCAAGGTCCACGAGGCCGGCCTCACCCTGAAGGCCGGCTGCGGTATCGGTTACGAATTCTCGACGCTCCGGCCCAAGGGCGCCTACGTGTCCGGCGCCGGCGCGCACACGTCCGGCCCCATGTCGTTCATGGATATCTACGACAAGATGTGCTTCACCGTGTCGTCCGCCGGTGGCCGGCGTGGCGCCCAGATGGGCACCTTCGACGTGGGCCACCCGGACGTGCTCGACTTCATCCGCGCCAAGCGGGAGGACGGCCGGCTACGCCAGTTCAACCTCTCCCTGCTCGTCACGGACGAGTTCATGCAGGCCGTCAAGCACAACCGGGACTGGTCGCTGGCCTTCCCCCTGGATGCCCGGGAGGTCGAGCAGCTGGGGCTGGACCTGGACGATCGCGACAAGGTCCTCTGGCGCGAGTGGCCGACGGCCAACGGTTACGTCACCAACGACAAGGGCCAGGTGGCCTGCCGCATCTACAAGAAGCTGCCGGCCCGCCGCCTGTGGGACATGATCATGGCGTCGACCTACGACTTCGCCGAGCCCGGATTCGTGCTCGTCGACCGGGTCAACGAGATGAACAACAACTGGTTCGATGAGACCATCCGGGCCACCAACCCCTGCGGTGAGCAGCCGCTGCCGCCCTACGGTTCCTGCCTCCTCGGTTCGATCAACCTGACCAAGTTCGTGCTGGAGCCCTTCGGGGACTCCGTACGCTTCGACTGGGACGAGTTCCACCGGGTCGTCAAGGTCTTCACCCGGATGCTGGACAACGTGGTCGAGGTCAATGGCCTTCCCCTGCAGCGGCAGCGGGACGAGATCCTGCGCAAGCGCCGCCACGGCATGGGCTTCCTCGGGCTGGGCTCGACGCTCACCATGCTCCGGATGCGCTACGGGTCGAAGGAGTCCGTGAAGTTCACGGAGGATGTCTCCCGCGAGATGGCGCTGGCCGGCTGGGAGACGGCGCTGGACCTGGCCCGCGAGAAGGGCCCCGCCCCGATCCTCCTCGAGGAGTTCACCGTCACCGGCGAGATGCTGCGCAGGCGCCCCGAGATGGCCCGGGACGGCTGGAAGGCCGGCGACCGCATCCCCGGCCGGGTCCTGCACGCCCGGTACAGCCGCTACATGCAGCGGGTGGCCGAGGTGGCGCCCGAGCTGGTCAAGGACCTGGAGCGCGTCGGCGCCCGCTTCACCCATCACAGCTCCATCGCGCCGACCGGCACCATCTCCCTGTCCCTGGCCAACAACGCCAGCAACGGGATCGAGCCCAGCTTCGCCCACCAGTACTTCCGCAACGTGATCCGGGAAGGCAAGAAGTCCAAGGAAAAGGTGGAGGTGCTCTCGTTCGAGCTGCTGGCGTATCGCCAGCTGGTGAATCCGTCGGCGGTGCCCGGCAGCGTCAAGGCCGACGAACAGCTGCCCGAATACTTCGTGACCGCCGACGACATCAGGCCCCGTGAGCATGTGGACATCCAGGCTGCCGCCCAGCGCTGGGTGGATTCCTCGATTTCCAAGACAGCCAACGTCCCGACCGACTTCAACTACGAGGAGTTCAAGGACATCTACATGTACGCCTACGACATGGGGCTGAAGGGCTGCACCACCTTCCGCTTCAATCCGGAGGCGTTCCAGGGCGTGCTGGTTAAGGAGAAGGATCTGCAGAATACGAAGTACACCTTCGTGCTCGATGACGGCACCGAGGTGACGGTTCGTGGCGACGAGGAGGTCGAGTACGACGGCGAGATGCACACCGCCGCCAATCTCTTCGACGCGCTCAAGGAAGGTTATTACGGCAAGTTCTGAGTGCAGGCACCTGCTTACAGGAAATAGCGCCATGGCAAAGATCAAGATCGACAGGAAGATCGTCGGCTACCGCGTCGAGTCCGCCGACGACAAGTCCGCCGCCCAGAAGGGCGGCCAGAAGGGCGGGCAAAAAGGGGATGCCGCCGGGGGGAAACGCCTCGCGGTCGAGGGCAACGTGGTCCGGATGCACGAGAAGCTCGAGCGCCCGGAAATGCTCCAGGGGTCGACCTACAAGGTGAAGACGCCGGTTTCCGACCACGCGATGTACGTCACGATCAACGACGTCATCCTCAACCCGGGCACCGAGCACGAGCAGCGCCGGCCCTTCGAGATCTTCATCAACTCGAAGAACCTGGACCATTACCAGTGGATCGTGGCCCTCACGCGCCTGATGTCCGCCGTGTTCCGCAAGGGCGGCGACGTGGCCTTCATGGTCGACGAGCTCAAGGCGGTCTTCGATCCCCGCGGCGGCTACTGGCAGCCGGGCGGCAAGTTCATGCCCTCCATCATCGCCGAGCTTGGCCACATCGTTGAAAAGCACCTGCGCTTCATCGGCCTCCTGCCCCCGGACAACCTGGACGAGCACAAGCGCAAGCTCGTCGAGCAGAAGCGCCGTGAGTTCGAGGACCAGCAGCGCCAGCAGGACGCCTTTGCGCGGAGCGAGTATCCGGTGGGCGCCCAGATCTGCGGCGTGTGCAGCGCCGCCGCGGTGGTCTACATGGACGGCTGCATGACCTGTCTCTCCTGCGGAGATTCCAAGTGCGGATAGGCCGGGTGCAGCCAGCCCAGCTGCAGCCAACCCAGCTGCAGCCAACCCAGGTGCAGCCAACCCAGGTGCGGCCAGGCACACTGACTTGACCCAGTCCGTCCCCGATTTCAGCCGGGTCGGGGTGCTCGTCGCCGGCGACGTGATGCTGGACGAGTACTGGTTCGGCCCCACCTCACGCATTTCCCCCGAGGCTCCCGTGCCCGTCGTCCGCGTCACCGGCTCGGAGGCCCGGGCCGGCGGGGCGGCCAACGTGGCAATCAACCTGGCAAGCCTGGGTGCGCGGACGTCGCTCACCGGCATCGTGGGCCGGGACGGCAACGCGGCAACCCTGGCTGAACTGCTGCGCGGGCACGGCATTACGGTGGACTTCGTCGAGTCCGCAGACCGGCCGACGATCACCAAGCTTCGGGTCCTGAGCCGCAACCAGCAGCTCATCCGGCTCGACACGGAAGAGCCCTTCTCCGCCGACGACGCGCAGCCCATGACAGGCGCTCTCGAACGCCTGCTGCCCCCGGTGTCCGTCTGCATCCTGTCGGACTACGCCAAGGGCACGCTGGGACAGGTCGAGTCGCTCATCGGCACCTGCCGCCGCCGCGGCGTTCCCGTGCTGGTGGATCCGAAGGGCACAGATTTCGCCAGGTACCGGGGTGCCACGGTACTGACCCCAAACCTGGCGGAGTTCGAGGCCGTGGCCGGTTCATGCCGCACCCAGTCGGAGATCGCGGGGCAGGGCGAGGCACTGCGCGAGGCGCTCGACCTGCAGGCGCTCGTGGTGACCCTCGGCGAGCGGGGAATGGCAGTCATCACGGCCGAGGGCGACCCGGTCTTCCTGCCGGCCCGCGCGCGGCAGGTATTCGACGTTACCGGCGCCGGCGATACCGTCATCGCGACGCTGGCGGCTGGTCTCGGCGCGGGCATGACCTTCCAGGATGCCGCAGGGCTCGCCAATCTGGCAGCCGGGCTCGTGGTCGGCAAGATCGGCGTGGCCAGCGTGACGCCCTCGGAACTGAGGTTGGCCCTCCACGAGCATGGCCAGGGCGGGCGGGGGCTGCTGCAGCGTTCCGAAGCCCGCCAGATAGCCGCCGAGTCCCGGAGTCGCGGCGAGCGGCTGGTGATGACCAACGGCTGCTTTGACATCCTTCACGCCGGGCACGTGGCTTACCTGGAGGAAGCCAAGCAGCGTGGTGACCGGTTGCTCGTGGCGGTGAACGATGACGCCTCCGTCACCCGGCTGAAGGGTCCCGGCCGGCCCATCAATCCCCTGGCCGACCGGATGGCCGTGCTCGCGGGACTTGCCGCCGTGGACTGGGTCGTGCCCTTCAGCGAGGACACGCCCGAGGCGCTCATCGGGGAGATCCTGCCCGACGTGCTGGTAAAGGGCGGGGATTACCGACCCCAGAACATCGCCGGGGCCCGTCAGGTCCTCGAGAACGGCGGCACAGTCGAAGTGTTGAGCTTCCGGGAGGGCCGCTCCACGTCGGCCGTCGTCGAGGCCGTCCAGCGGCTCGCACCGAAGTAACCCGGCCCGTGCCCCTGCGGGTCGTCTACGTCCTCCTCACCTATCTGGCGGTGCCGCTGCTGCTGCTGCATCTCGTCTGGCGCGGCATCAGCGTTCCTGGCTACCGTCGCAGAATCGGAGAACGCTTCGGCCTGCGAATGCCCAGGCTGCCCCGCACGTCCATCTGGGTTCACGCGGTGTCGGTGGGCGAAGTGCAGGCGGCCGCGCCCCTGGTGCGCGCGCTGCTGAAGCGCCATCCGGACGTGCCCCTGGTCATCACCACGATGACGCCGACCGGATCCGAGCGGGTGCTGGCCCTGTTCGGCGACTCCGTGGTGCACAGCTACGTGCCCTACGACCTGTCCGGGGCGGTGCGCCGCTTCTTCGACTGGGCGCGGCCGATGCTGGCAATCATCATGGAAACGGAACTCTGGCCCAACCTCTACCATGAGTGCGGCCAGCGCCGCGTGCCCCTGGTGCTGGCCAGCGCCCGGGTATCCCTGCGTTCGGTGCGACACTACCGCCGGCTGATTCCGCTCTTCCGCGACACCTTGTCCCACGGCATCCTGATCGCGGCACAGACGCCGGCTGATGCCGACCGCTTTCGTTCCCTCGGCGCCAATCCGTCCCGCACCCACGTCACCGGCAACATCAAGTTTGATTTCGACCTCCCGCCGGAGATCGCCGGTCGTGGGCGCGAACTGCGGCTCGAGCAGGCACGGCACCGGCCCGTGTGGGTGGCCGCAAGCACCCACGATGGGGAGGAAGAGGCCGTCCTCGACGCCCATGCCCGCATCCTCGAGCGCCACCCCGGGGCGTTGCTCGTGCTCGTGCCCCGGCACCCGGAGCGATTTCCGCAGGTTGCGGCCCTGCTCGATTCCCGCGGCATTTCCTACGTGACCCGGAGCAGCCGGGCGCTCGCTGCGCCGGCGACCCGGGTATTGCTCGGGGACACCATGGGCGAACTGACGACGTTCTACGCGGCGGCCGACGTGGCATTCGTGGGCGGCAGCCTCGTGCGCATCGGCGGGCACAACCTCCTGGAGCCGATGGCCCTCGCGGTACCGGCGGTGACGGGCCCCCACAACGAGAATGCAGCGGACATCGCCGAGCTGCTCGTGGATTGCGGCGCCGCCCTGGTGGTGCAGGACTGGGCCGGGCTGGCCGCCGAAGTGAGCTGGTTGCTGGGCGACGAAGCCGAGCGCCGCAAGCGGGGGGAGGCCGGCCGGCAGGCCATCCTGGCCAACCGCGGCGCTCTCGACCGACTGCTGGCGCTGATCGACCCGCTGATTGATTAAGTTCCGGGCGTGCGCCCGGCAGCGCTAGTTGGTCGCCGGTACCGGCTTGCCGGGCAATTCCGCCTCGGTGGCCGTCCCGCTCAGCATCGCGTCGATGGCGGCAATGTCCTCGATGGTGAGCGTTCCCGCCGCCTGCTGCAGCCGCAGCCCGTTGATCAGGTAGTCGTAGCGGCTGCGCAGGTAGTTGGTTTCGGCGGTGAACAGGGTGCGCCGGGCATCCAGCACATCGACGGTCGTGCGGGTGCCCACCTCGAAGCCTGCCTCCGTGGCCTTAAGCGCCGTCTTCGCCGACTCGAAGGCCTGCTTCAGCGCCTGGACCCGCGAGATCCCGGAGATGACGCCCAGATAGGCGTCCCGGGTCTGGCGTTCGGTTTCCCGGGCAGTCCGTTCAAGGCGCTCCCGGGCTGCCCGGTGCTGGTAGACGGCCTGCTGGACGCGGGCGGACGTGCTGCCGCCGGCGAATATGGGCAGGGCAAACTGAAGCGACAGGGAGTCATTTTCGAGATCCGTTCCGGTGTCGAAACGCAGCTTCGTCCCCGGATCGAGCGTGCCGCAGTTGACGCCATCGATACACGGAGAACGGGAGAAGCCCGTGTTGTCCGTGTTGTTGCGCGTGGCGACGAAGTCCACCGTGGGATAGTGGCCGGTGCGCGCTACGCTCACGTCGTCCTTGGCTATCTGGGCGCCGATCTGGCTGGAGATCAGGCTGCGGTTCTGCTGCATGGCCAGGTTCACCCACTCATCGGCATTCGCGGGATCCGGGCTGCGCAGGGGCAGGATTTCCGCAGGCTTGGCGAGCTGCGGGGGCGACTCGTCGATGATCGTCCGCAGTACTTCCTGCTGGTTGGCCAACGCGCGCTTGGCGAGAATCTCGGCGGCCAGTGCCTGGTCATAGGCCGCCTGGGCCTCCTGCACGTCGGTGATGGCAATCAGGCCCACCTCGAAGCGCTTCTGGGCCTGTTCCAGCTGGCGGCCGATGGCCTCCTTCGCAGCCTGCTCCGAGGCCAGGGTGTCCTCGGCCGCGAGGACGTTGAAGTAGGCGTCGGCAACCCGCACGGCCAGGTCCTGCTGGGCGGCCTGGTAGTCCACGTCCGCCTGGGCCGACTGCTTGTCGGCCTGGGACAGCTTCACCCACTGGTCCCAGCGGAATACGGATTGACGCAGCTCCAGGGACCAGAACTTGGCGTCGTCATCGCGGGAGTCGATCAGGCGCGGCACCGGAGGCGAATTGCCGAGGGTGGTTACCGTCTCGCCGTCGGCGCTCGTCTTGTTGAAGTTGTAGCGCCCGTTGACCTGGGGCAGCAGGCTGCCCCGGGCAATGGGCTTGCCCTCCTGGGTGGCCAGCTTATTGGCCTCGGCCTCGCGAACCAGCGGATCGCTCTGCACTGCCTTCTCGTAGATCTGCAGCAGGGTGTCGCCGGATGCCAGGCCCGAAGCCAGCAACGTGGCCAGCGTGGTGGCCAGGGGAAGCAATTTCAGTCCGTGTCTCATGACATCCCTTCCGAGGAATTCAGAATCTGAACTTCGATGGCGGCGTTGCGTTCCGAAGCGCCGGCACCGACGTCTCAAACAGTGTGGTGGTGGTCCATTGTTCCGGTCCCTGGCGTGTGACCAGGCGGGCCTGCATCAGCGGGTTCGCGCCCACGATGATGAAGAGCCGTCCGCCATCGGCCAGCCAGTGCTGGAAGCGCGGATCCGCCTGCGGGACCGACCCCGTCACGGCAATCACGTCCCAGGGCTCGGTGGGACGATACTGGAAAACGTCTTCCGTGCGGACCTCGGCATTCCAGGTGGCCACGCCCCGGAGGTTCCGGCGGGCGGCGTCGGCCAGCTCCGGCAGGATCTCGAGGCTGGTCACGCGGTTTCCCAGCCGCGCCAGGCAGGCCGTCAGGAACCCGCTGCCCGTGCCCACTTCAAGCACCCGGTCCATGCCCCGGATGGCCAGCGCCTGCAGCAGGCGTCCCTCGACCTGCGGGGTCATCATGACCTCGCCGGCCCCCAGGGGGATCTCCGTGTCGGCGAAGGCCAGGTTGCGAAACCGGGGCGGGACGAACTGCTCCCGGGGTACCTGGGTCAGCACCGACAGGACTGCCGGATCCAGCACGTCCCAGGCACGCACCTGCTGGTTCACCATCTGGGTGCGGGCGTCTTCGACATTCATGCTCATCGGGGGCCGCTTAGGTTAAGGACATTGACGGGGTCAGACAAGATTATGGCCCAAAGCCGATGCGGGCGGATTATGGTGAACTGTCGCAGCTCCCGCCCGGCCCTTCGGCTATGCTTCAAGACGTCCGCGAGGCCGGTCGGCGCCAGTTTTTCAGCGCATAAATCCGAGAGGAGCAGTGCCCGGCTGACTCCTCCATAGCAATACCTGAATGACCGAGACGTGGTTGATCCTGGCCCTCGCCGTGGCCTGCCTCGGGCTCGTCGGAACCTGTATCTACCTGTGGCGCACCCGGGGCGACTACACGCGCGGCGTGGCAGCACTCAACCGGGAAATCCTCGACGCGGCCGAGGCGGCTGCCTTCGGCAAGCGCGTCGCGCTCCCCGCCAGCAATGTCCCCGAGATCGGCCAGCTGGGTGACAACGTCAACCGGCTCTTCGACGCCCTCAACACCAAGGACCGCCAGATGCGGCAGCGCGAAGCGCTGTTCCAGGACCTGGCCAACACCATGCCGGAAGTCGTCCTGGTGCACCGGGACCGGGTGATCTTCGCCAACAATGCCGCCAGCGCCCTCACGGGCCTGACGCCTGAGCAGCTGACCGGCCGACCCGTGACTGATCTGGTGCGCCCCGCCTACCGGGCCATGACCCGCAAGAACATCGCCGGCCGGCTGGCAGGAGAGTCCGTGCCCGACCGCTACGAGATCCAGCTGATCTCGGGTGAGGAGGGCGGTCTCTGGGTGGAGGCGTCCGGGACGATGATCGATTACCGGGGGCAGAAGGCCATCCTGTCGATTGCCCGGGACGTGAGCTACCGGAAGAGCATCGAGGCGACTCTGGGCCGGGGCAAGCAGCAGGCCCAGATCACGCTGGAATCCATAGGCGAGGGCGTCATAACCGCCGACACCGAGGGCGTCATCGACTACCTGAACGGCGCGGCCGAGAAGCTGACCGGATTCACCCGCGAGAATGCCGTGGGCAAGCGCATGACCGACCTGATGACGCTGGTGGACGAGACCGATCGCAAGGACCTGGGTGATCCGGTGGCCCGCTGCCTCTCGGAGCGGCGGCAGGTCGGGCTCGGCAGGCGGGCGCTGATGATCTCCAAGGACGGGACCCGCGAACTGTCGGTCGAGCTCACCGCATCGCCGATCATCGGTGCCGGCGAAACCGTGGCCGGCGCCGTGGTCATCATGCACGACGTCACGGAGATCCGCGGCCTCACGCGCCGGATCTCCTACCAGGCCGCCCACGATGCGCTGACGGGGCTGATCAACCGGACCGAGTTCGAGCGGCGCCTTGCGGAGACGCTGGAGGGCGGCCACGGCGATTCCGTGAGTTCGGTCCTCTGCTACATGGACCTGGACCGGTTCAAGGCCGTGAACGACACCTGCGGGCACCTCGCCGGCGACAACATGCTGCGGGAAGTGGCCAAGCTCATCCGCGACCAGGTCCGTGACTCGGACTTCGTCGCGCGACTCGGCGGCGACGAGTTCGGCATGCTGCTGATCCGCTGCCCCCTCGACAAGGCGCGCCAGATTGCCGACGACGTGTGCAACGCTATCCGGGACTATCGGTTCGTGTGGCAGGACCGGATCTTCACCATCGGCATCAGCATCGGCCTGGTGGAAGTCTCCCGGGAAACCGGCACCCTGAAGGACCTGCTGAGTGCCGCCGATTCGGCCTGCTACGTGGCCAAGCAGCAGGGCCGCGGCCGGGTGCACGTCTACTCGGCCCGGGACGAGGTGTCGGCCCGCCAGCGCGGCGATATCCACTGGCTGCGCCAGCTGCAGGTCTCCCTCCGGGAGAACCGCTTCGAGCTCCATGCCCAGCCGGTGATCTCCACCGCCGGGCGCGTCACGCGCGGGCCCGCTCTGGAGGTCCTGCTGCGGATGATCGACGAGGACGGCAAGCTGGTGCAGCCGCGCCAGTTCATCCCCGCCGCGGAGCGCTACCAGCTGATGGCCAGCATCGACCGGTGGGTCGTGCAGGCTACGCTGTCTGCGATCGCCCACGGGGCGATCCGTCTCCCGGATGAGCGGAGCTGCAGCATCAACCTGTCGGCCCAGGCGCTGGCGGAGGACGGCTTCCTGGACTTCGTCGTGGAGTGCCTCGACCACAGCCAGGTGCCGCCCCACCGCATCTGCTTCGAGGTGAGCGAGACGGCGGTGATGGAGCGCTTCGACCAGGCCCGGCGCTTCGTGGCCGTCCTCCACGGTATCGGCTGCCAGTTCGGCCTGGACGACTTCGGCAGCGGGCTCGGTTCGTTCACCACGCTCCGCGACCTGTCCATCGACTACCTGAAGATCGACGGCACCTACACCCGGGACCTGCGTCCCGAGACACTGAATCACCAGGTCGTGACCGCCGTGACGGCCGTGTCGCGGATCCTGGGCTTCCGCGTGATCGCGGAGCAGGTCGAGACCCAGGCGGACTTCGAAACCCTCAGGACCATCGGGGTGGACTTCATCCAGGGCAACTTCATCGACCGGCCCCACCGGCTCGGCGAGCCGAACACCGCCCTCTCGGTCGTGTAGGAGCGCCTTCAGGCGCGACGGGACCGGATCCGTGGTGCATCCCGCGGGCAGCGGCCGAAGACCCCGCCCGCTGACGTGCGGACACGTCTTTTCGCGGGCGAGGCATCGGCCGCTGCCCGCTCGGATGTACCGCTGTTGCATTCTCGGGCGAGCGCAGCGAAGCCCACGTCCGCGCCGCCAACTGGTGGCACTCTCCGCCAGAGCGGCAGCACGGGCGGGTGTCCCTTCCGGCGCTCACCGTGTACTCACGGTAGCCGGAAGGGATCCCGACCGGGATGCCGCGGGCGACGGAGTGAACTCCGATAGCCCGGGTCGCGCCGGTCGGCGCTCCTACAAGCCGCTCCTACAGGAGCGGCACCAGCAGCAGCGCGACGATGTTGATGATCTTGATCAGCGGGTTGATGGCGGGGCCCGCGGTGTCCTTGTAGGGGTCGCCGACGGTGTCGCCCGTCACGGCGGCCTTGTGGGTCTCGGAGCCCTTGCCGCCGAAGTTGCCTTCCTCGATGTACTTCTTGGCGTTGTCCCAGGCGCCGCCGCCGGTGCACATGGAGATGGCGACGAAGAGGCCGGTGACGATGGTGCCGATCAGCAGGCCGCCCAGCGCGCGAACGCCGGCGCCCGGGCCCATCAGGAAGTTCATGCCGAAGCCGATGACGACGGGGACGAGGATCGGCAGCAGCGAGGGGATGATCATCTCCTTGATGGCCGCCTTGGTCAGGAGGTCCACGGCCTTGGAGTAGTCCGGCTTGGCCGTGCCTTCCATGATGCCCTTGATCTCCTTGAACTGGCGGCGCACTTCCACCACCACGGAGCCCGCGGCGCGGCCCACGGCCTCCATGGCCATGGCGCCGAACAGGTAGGGCACGAGGCCGCCGATGAACAGGCCGATGATCACGGCCGGGTCGGACAGGCTGAAGACCTCAAGCTTGCCGGCGGCTTCCAGGTTGTGGGTGTAGTCGGCGAAGAGCACCAGGGCGGCGAGGCCGGCGGAGCCGATGGCGTAGCCCTTCGTGACGGCCTTGGTGGTGTTGCCCACCGCGTCCAGCGCGTCCGTGATCGTGCGGACGTTCTTCGGCAGCCCGGACATCTCGGCGATGCCGCCGCCGTTGTCCGTGATCGGGCCGTAGGCGTCGAGGGCGACGATCATGCCGGTCATGGACAGCATGGCGGTCGCCGCGATGGCGATGCCGTACAGGCCTTCCAGCTGGTAGGAACCCCAGATGGCGGCGCACACGGCCAGCACGGGCAGGGCCGTGGACTTCATGGAAATCGCCAGGCCGGCGATCACGTTCGTGCCATGGCCGGTCTGGGAGGCGGCGGCCACGTAGCGCACCGGCGCGTAGTCGGTGGAGGTGTAGTACTCGGTGATCCAGATCAGCGCCGCGGTGAGCACGAGGCCGATGACCGAGCACAGGAACAGGTTGTTCGCCGAGTCGCCCATCATGGCCTGGGTCACGGGGTAGAACGCGATCAGTGCGATGATTCCGGAAACCGCGGTGCCCCGGTACAGGGCGTTCATGATCTTGCCGCCGTCCTTCACGCTGACGAAGAACGTACCGATGATGGACGCGATGATGGACACGGCGCCCAGCACCAGCGGATAGACGAGGTAGTTCAGGTCCAGGCCGCCGTCGGCGCCCTTGAACAGCAGGCTGCCCAGCACCATGGTGGCGACGACGGTCACGGCGTAGGTCTCGAACAGGTCGGCGGCCATGCCGGCGCAGTCACCCACGTTGTCACCCACGTTGTCGGCGATGACGGCCGGGTTCCGGGGGTCGTCTTCCGGAATGCCGGCTTCCACCTTGCCCACGAGGTCCGCGCCCACGTCGGCGCCCTTCGTGAAGATGCCGCCGCCAAGCCGGGCAAAGATGGAGATCAGCGACCCGCCGAAGGCCAGGCCGATGAGGGAGTGCAGGGCATCGTCATCACCGATGATCCCGCGCATCAGGCCGAAATAGCCGGCGACGCCGAGCAGGCCCAGGCCGACCACGAGCATGCCGGTGATGGCGCCACCGCGGAACGCCACCTGCAGCGCCGGATTCAGTCCGACGCTGGCGGCCTGGGCCGTGCGCACGTTGGCCCGCACGGAGACGTTCATGCCGATGAAGCCGGCGGCGCCCGAGAGGACCGCGCCAACGACGAATCCACCCGCGGTGGCGGCATCGAGCGCCAGGGCCAGGATGATGGCGAGGACGACACCGACGATGGCGATGGTGGTGTACTGGCGATTGAGGTAGGCCTTGGCACCCGCCTGGATGGCCGCGGCGATTTCCTGCATGCGGGCATTGCCGGGCGACTGGGCGTTGATCCAGCGCACGGAGAGCGCGCCGTAAACGAGGGCCAGCAATGAAGCGCCAATGGCCAGCGCGATGGCCAGGTCGGTTGACATGGTCGAGTCCTCCACAGACTACTCAATTGGAAGCCAGGCGGATTGTTATTGCCTGGCTGAGATGCCTCATCCCTCGGGTTGGCCCGGTGGCGATGAAGGCGAGGCCCAAAAAAGGGCGCGCAATCATAGCACTAAAGATTTGAGGTGGAGGAGCGGCTTCAGCCGCGACCCCCCTCCCGCTCGAGACTCGCGGACTCGATTCTCGCGGGAGGGGGGGTCGCGGCTGAAGCCGCTCCTACACGCCCCTGCGGGCCGGCAGTTTTTTCTTTACGGGCAGGAGCTTGAGGGAGCCGTAGGCCGGAAGCCCCGCGCGGTAAGGGGGGTAGGCCTCCCCCTGGATGAGCGGGGCGAGGTAGCGGCGGGCGGCGGCGGTGATCCCGAAGCCGTCCCGGGTTATGTAGGACCGGGGCATCATCTTTTCCCGATTGGCCACGTTGGCCAGTGGCGCCTTGCCGATGCTCCAGCGGTAGGGCCGGTCGGAGCGCCGGACGATGGTGGGCATCACGGAATTCTCGCCCTTCAGGGCCAATTCCACGGCAGCCTTGCCCACGGCATAGGCCTGGTCCACGTCGACGCGGGAGGCGATGTGCCGGGCGGAGCGCTGCAGGTAGTCGGCGATGGCGTAGTGGTACTTCAGCTTGAGCTCGTCCCTCACCATTGAGGCGATGACCGTGGCCACCCCGCCGAGCTGCTTGTGGCCGAAGGCATCCACCGTGCCGGCATCGGCCAGGAAGCGCCCGTCGGAGTACCGTGCCCCCTCACTGACCACTATCACGCAGTAGTCGTATTTACGCACCGACTCGGTGACGCGGGTCAGGAAAGCCGCCCGGTCGAAGGGAATCTCGGGGAAGAGGATGATGTGCGGCGGATCGCCTGCCTTGCCGCCCGCCAGCCCGGCCGCCGCCGCGATCCAGCCGGCGTGGCGGCCCATGACCTCGAGGATGAACACCTTGGTGGAGGTCCGGGACATGGAGCGGACGTCCAGCGCCGCCTCCTGCGTCGACACGGCCACGTACTTGGCGACGGAGCCGAACCCCGGGCAGGTGTCCGTGATGGGCAGGTCGTTGTCCACCGTCTTCGGCACGTGGATGGCCACCAGCGGGTAGCCCAGCGACGCGCCCAGCTGCGAGACCTTGAGGCAGGTGTCGGCCGAGTCGCCGCCGCCGTTGTAGAAGAAGTAGCCAATATCGTGGGCCCGGAACACCTGGATGAGGCGCTCGTACTCGGCGCGGTTCTGTTCTAGCCCCTTGAGCTTGTACCGCGCCGAGCCGAAGGCGCCGCCGGGCGTGTGGCGGAGCGCAGCGATGGCCGCCGCGCTCTCCCGCCCGGTGTCCACCAGTTCCTCGTCGAGGGCCCCGAGTATGCCGTTGCGGCCGGCGTAGACCGTGCCGATGCGCGTCCGGTGCCGCCGCGCTGTCTCGATCACGCCACAGGCCGAGGCGTTGATAACGGCGGTTACTCCACCCGACTGGGCGTAAAAGGCGTTCCGCTTCGGCATCTTTGCTCCTGGTCTCGTTTGACGTCCACGGCGGGGTGCCTGTAGCTTACGCCGCCATCGCGGCTGAATGGGACATCCTCTTGCGCATCGTTTTCCTCGGCGCGCCGGGCTCCGGCAAGGGCACGCAGGCGCAAAGGCTGATGGCCGAGCACGGCACCGTCCAGCTCTCCACGGGCGACCTGCTGCGTGAGGCGGTGGCGGCGGGAACCGCGCTGGGCGTCCGGGCCAAAGCCGCCATGGACGCCGGTGAGCTGGTATCCGACGACATCGTCCTGGGCATGATCCGCGACCGGCTGGCGCGTGACGACGCGGCCGCCGGCTTCGTGCTGGACGGATTTCCCCGCAACCTGGCCCAGGCCCGCGCCCTGGAAGGCATGCTTGCCGGGATCGGGCGCCCGCTCGACGCGGCCGTGCTGATCGACGTGGATTTCGACATCCTCCTGAAGCGCCTGACCGGCCGGCGGACCTGCTCGCTGACGGGCAAGCTCCTGAACATCCATTTCTCGCCCAAGTCCGAGCTCGAGGCCTGCACGAAGGCCGGCGGCCAGCTGATCCAGCGGGTGGATGACAACGAGGAAACCATCAGCAACCGGCTGAAGGTCTACCGTTCCCAGACCGAGCCGGTGGTGGACTACTACCGGAAGGCCGGCCTGCTCCGCGAGGTCAGCGGGGAGGGGGCAGTCGATGATGTCTACGCGCGGGTGACCGCCGCATTGCGCAAGTAGGAGCGCCTTCAGGCGCGAACCCCTTGCCGGTCGCGCCTGAAGGCGCTCCTACAGGGCCCTGACGGCTGCCAGCAACGGCTCCCCGACCACGGCCCGGCGCCAGCCGGTAAGGGGGCGCAGGTTCGGCTCGCCACGGATCGCGGCCGTAATGTCCTTGCGGGTCGCAAGGATTTCGGGCGCCAGGTCCAGCGACTTAGCCACGTCGTCCACCACCTTGCCGATGCGCTTCAACTGCTCGGGGTCCACGAGTTCCGGCCGCGCCTCCTGCTTAAGGTCGGTGCCGCCCGCATACTCCCGGTCCGCGGCGTCCAGCTCCGCGAGTATGGTTTCACCCTGGCGCCGCGCGGTGCCCGGCGCGACCTCGGCGCAACCCGCCAGCTCGGCCTCGGTGCGCGGCCTGCGCATGGCGATGTCGAGCAGGCTCTTGTCGCTCAGGATCCACTGCCGCGGGCGATCCGCGCGGAAGGCGTTTTCCTCCCGCCACCGGGCCAGCCGGCGCGCGCGGAGCTGTGCCGGCACCGGCAGCCGCGGTATGCCCGCCAGGCGACGCCAGGCTTCACCGGGGTCGACGATGTACAGAGCGGGGTCGACGAGCCGCGCGCTATCTTCCACGGCCCAGTCGTAGCGGCCGAGTTTCTCCAGCTGCTCGCGGAGCATCGCGTACACCACGGGCAGGTGCACGACGTCGCTGGCGGCGTAGTGGATGAGTTCCGGGCCCAGCGGCCGGAGTGACCAGTCGGCCCGGGTGTGGGTCTTGTCCACATCCACGTCGAGCAGCGCCTTCACGAGGCCCGCGTAGCCGACCTGCGCCGGCTGGCCCACCAGCGCGGCGGCAATCTGGGTGTCGAAGAGGGGATTGGGCAGGCGCTTGTGGCGGACCCAGGCGACCTCCATGTCCTGCTTCGCGGCGTGCACGACACGCAGGCCGCGTCCCGAGCAGAGGAGGTCCCAGAGGGGGGCCGTGTCCATGTCGGCCAGCTCGTCGACGCAGAACACCCGGTCGCCGGCGGCGATCTGGGTGAGGCAGAGGCGCGGCGAAAACTGCGTCGTGCGGATGAATTCGGTGTCGAGATAAAGCAACTCTTCCGCGACGATGGCGCTGCACGCCTCAGCGAGCCGCGATTGCTGATCGATGAGGATTTCCGTGAGATCGAGGACTGGCATAAACGGGAAGTGTAGTGGATCATGGAGTCTCGTCACTACGGGCCCGGGCCACACGGCCACCGGATGATGCTGCCGATCCTCCACGCCTTCCTCGAGATCGCACTGCGCCGCCGTGGGCCCGAGGACTTGCCGGATTCGCGGTTCCTGCTGCTCCTGTCGGGTGTGGCTTACGTGCTCACGCAGGCTGTCCTGGCGGCTCCCGTGTACGGCTCGCCACTGGCGCTGGCCCGCAGCCTGGTCCTGGACCTGCTCCTTCTCTGCGGCTGCCTGTGGGGGCTGCTCCGCCTTGCCGGCCACGCCAGCCGTTACCGCCAGACCCTCACTGCCGTATTGGGCACGGGAGCCCTGCTGTCGGTATGCATGCTGCCCTTCAACTACTGGCTCGACCTCGCGGCCGAGCCCGGCAAGCCTGCGCTCGCGCCGACCATCGGGCTGCTGGCCGTCGTCAGCTGGTCGCTGGTCGTCAACGGGCACATTTTCTCCCGCGCCCTGTCCCGTCCGTTCGTAGCGGGGCTCGCGATCTCCATCGCCTACTTCTTCCTCAATTACCTGGTGTTCGCCCAGATCGGCCCACCGCCGGCCTGAAGCCACCACCCAGCAGCCAGAAGCCATGCACCCGGAGCGGAGCCCAGCGATGCAGCACGTTCACATCCTCGGAGTCTGCGGCACCTTCATGGGTGGCGTGGCCGCCATCGCCAAGGAAGCCGGATACCGGGTGACAGGCTCGGACCGCAACATCTATCCGCCCATGAGCACGCAGCTGGCGCGCCTCGGCGTGGAGCTGATCGAGGGCTACGACGCGAACCAGCTCGATCCCGCGCCCGATGTCGTCGTGGTCGGCAACGTGATGACCCGCGGAATGCCGGTGGTCGAGGAAATGCTGAACCGGCGCATACCCTACCTGTCCGGCCCCGAGTGGCTTGCAGGCGCCGTCCTGCGGAACCGCCACGTCATCGGCGTGTCGGGCACGCACGGCAAGACCACGACGACCAGCCTGGTCGCCTGGATCCTCGAGCATGCGGGCCGGCGTGCCGGCTTCCTGATCGGCGGCGTGCCGTCCGACTTCGAGTTCTCCGCGCGCCTCGGTACGGATCCCGTCTTCGTCATCGAGGCCGACGAGTACGACACGGCGTTCTTCGACAAGCGCGCCAAGTTCCTGCTCTACCGGCCGCAGACGCTGATCATCAACAACCTGGAGTTCGACCACGCCGACATCTATCCGGATCTCGAGGCGATTACCCGCCAGTTCCACCAGCTGATCCGCTCGGTGCCGGCGAACGGGCGCCTGGTCGTGCCTGCGGCCGATGCCAACGTCACAGCCCTGCTGCAGAGGGGTTGCTGGACGCCGCAGGACAGGTTTGCGAGCCGTGCAGTTCCGGCGGGGGACGCCGGCGGTCAGGCCGCGGAGTGGGTGGCGCTGGAGGATCCGGCCGGCACGCTGCGTGTCCTCCACAAGGACCGGGAGGTCGGGCACTGCCAGTGGCAGATGTCCGGCGCCCACAACGCAGAGAACGCCGTGGCCGCGTTGCTGGCGGCCCGTGCGGTGGGTGTCGACGTCGCCGTCGCTCTCGAGGCCATCGGCAGGTTCAGGGGCGTGCAGCGCCGCCTGCAATTCCTCGGCGATTTTGGCGGCGTGCAGGTCTTCGACGACTTTGCGCACCACCCGACGGCCATCCGCCGCACCCTCGAGGGGGTACGGAAGCGCGCGGGAGTGCAGCGGGTAATCGCCGTCTTTGAGCCCCGGTCGAACAGCATGAAGCTCGGTGTCTACCAGGGCGCCCTGGCGCCTGCGCTGGGCGCGGCGGACCAGGCCTGGGTGCTTCGTCCGTCAGGCCTCAAGTGGGACCTCGATGCCGAGTTCAGCGCGGACCCGCGCATCCGTGTCTGCCCGGATGTCGAAGCCATCATCCAGGGGATGGCGGCAGCTGCCCGCGCGGGGGACGCCGTCGTGGTGATGAGCAACGGCGATTTTCAGGGCATTCATGGCGCACTGGGCAAGGCGCTCGGGTCCCGGCGGTGACGTGGCAGACCATTCCGCTTTTCCCCCTCAGCACCGTCCTTTTTCCGGACGGTCCACTGCCATTGCGGATCTTCGAGCCCCGCTACCTGGACATGATCAGCCGCTGCCTGCGGCAGGACTCGGAATTCGGGGTGGTGCTCATCGTCAACGGGCGGGACACGGGGCAGGTGGAGACCACCGATGTGGGCACTCTGGCCCGCGTCGTGGACTGGTATCAGGGCAGCGATGGCATCCTTGGAATCACGGCCCGGGGAACGCGCCAGTTCCGCCTGCATGGCGTCAGGCGGCAGGCCGACGGACTCTACCTCGGCGATGCGGAACTCCTCCCGGTGATCCCTCCGCACCCGCTCCCCGACGAATTCCGTCCACTCGCCACGCTGCTGGCTTCGGTGATCGACGACCTTGGACGCCTGTACGATGCCATCGAGAAGCGGTACGACGACGCGGCGTGGGTTGGATGCCGTCTCGCCGAGATCCTGCCTATGTCGCCGACCGACAAGCAACGGTGCCTGGAACTGACCGATCCCGTCGAGCTGCTGCAGTTCCTGCGGCCGATGCTTCGTCCGTTCCGGCGTGAGAAGCCGCAATAGGAAGACAAAGTTCCGATGAAAACCTACATGTGCCTGATCTGTGGATACCTTTACGACGAGAGGGCGGGCGCCCCCGACTCGGGCCTGGCGCCCGGGACCCGCTGGGAGGACGTGCCGCTGTCCTGGCGCTGCCCGGATTGCGGCGCGGGCAAGGAAGATTTCGAGATGATCGAGGTCTAGTCCGCCCCGATCTGCCGGGAACGGATGCCATCCCGTTCCAGCATCCTGAGCACGCTGTCCGGACCCACCAGGTGCAGGGTCCCGATGACGACCAGGTAGTTCTTCCTCCCGCCCACCAGATCGCCGATGGCGTCGGCAAAGTGTTCGTTCCGGCGCACGATGAGGGCCCGGTAGGCTTCGGGCTGTTCCCGGACGCTGGCGAGCATGTCGGCATCGAGGGCCCGGACGTCCCCGGACTTCCACGCTGCGATCAGCTCGTCCGCCATGTCGCCGATCTCACCCGCCTCCTCGAGGGTGCGCTGGAGGAACTCGCGCTGGGCATCCGCCGACAGGGTGTCCAGCACGCCGAGCTGGCTCTCCAGCGTTTCCAGTCCGCGGATCTCCTTGCCCTGGCGCTGTGCATCGGAGGCCATCCGGGATTCAACGCCGAGCGACGGGTCGAAGCCGAGCTGGGCGAGGCGCATCTGTGTGATCACGACCGCGGCATACCAGGGTTCGAAGGGGGTCATCGGCTCGAGGTCGAGGCCGAGGCCCCGCGCCTCGGCCGACGCGGCCTTCCACGCCTGTGCCCCAAGGAGTTCCGGCAGGGTGCGGCCCTTGCCGTCCCGGGCCATGGCGGCAATCGTGACGGCGCTCGCGGCCGGGTCGAGATCGTCCATGTCGATCTCCATCAGCACGATGTCCGCCTGGTCCAGGGCCGACCTGATGGCGGGTGCCAGCGGGTAATCGGCTGCCCTGAGGAAATGTATGGAGCCGAGCACCATGATCCGGTTGCTCGTGCCCGTGAGTTCCCAGAGCGGCAGGGCAGGGGCCGTTGCGGACTGGAGGGCCAGGACCAGCAATGCCAGCTGGCGCATCCCGCGGGGCAGGCTACCGGCCATGCGCGTCACTCCAGCCAGACTACCGTCGTGTCGATGCTGCCATCCTCTCGCAGGTCAATCCACCGGTAGCCCGGCGGGCGGGTGTCGAGGGCGAACGTGTCGGACGTCGGCTTGAACTGGGCGCAGGTCGAGGGCGTGCTCAGGAGCCGCACTCCGCCGCGCTCCCTGTCGGAGGCCTGGTGGACGTGACCCCAGACGATCCCGCGGATCCGGGGATGCCGGTCGCAGACGGCCAGGAACGCGTCGGCATTGCGCAGCGGGACGCTGTCCAGCCACAGGCTGCCCATGGGCACCGGCTGATGGTGCAGGGCGACCAGGTAGTGGGCAGACCTGCCGCGGGCCAGTGTTCGCTCCAGCAGGTCGAGGTCTTCGGGCGCGAGTACGCCGCCGTCGTCATTCCGGGCGAAGCTGTTCAGCATGATCAGTGACCAGGCCCCGAGGTCTGCAACGCCGCAGAACTGGAACGGAGCCGCGGACAGCACCTCGCGCATCAGCACCGGGTCATCGTGATTGCCCGGGAGGCAGTACACCGGCAGGCCAGGTTCGCCCAGCAGCTCGCGGAAGCGCTCGTAGCCCGCGCGGGTTTCGTCCTGGACGAGGTCGCCCGTTGCGAGGATCAGGTCCGGCCGGGGCGCGCCGCCCAGGGCGTGGGCCAGGGTCGACACCAGGGTTTCGTCAGTATTGACGCCCCGCATCCGCGCGTCGCGCCGTGCGTGGAGGTGCGGATCGGTGATGTGCAGTATGCGCAGGGGTAGAGCCACGCGGCGACTATAACGGCGGCCGCTGCCGGCCGGCGAACGGGCTTCGCAGACGCCACGGGACCCTGCGGCGGGTGGTCGGATTATGCGACGACTGTCGCGTTATGCGCCGGGTTTCCGGGCGATGACGCCGGCGTGCTCGCGCCCCGTTGCCGCCTTGCCGCTACCGCGCAGAAACGCCGCCTCCAGCACCTCGAAGCCCGCCGCCAGAGCGACCCGCCGCAGGATGTCGGGGTCCAGCGGATGAATGAAGGTCGGGTGCTTCGCCGGATCCGTGCCGGGCGGCAACAGGGCGGCGTAATTGCTGACGAAGCCCGGCCACGGGCAACCCTCGCGCTTGCGCCGCTCGTACTCCGGCGCGCTCTTCCACCAGGGCCCGACGTAGGGGCTGTCCGTGACCAGGAAGACCCGGCCGCCCGGAGCGAGCCAGTCGAACATCTTGCGGACGGTGATATCGATATCCCGGGCCAGCAGGAAGTGCAGGGCCCGGGCGCAGAGGATGGCGTTGAAGCTGCCCGCCGGGAAATCCACGTCTGGCAGCCTGCCCGGCAGGCTGCGGAACCGGGGACGGTCGGCCGGCGGCACCCGTTCCGCGAGGATCTCCAGGTGGCGGGGCTCCAGGTCGCTCGCCAGGATCCGCGCGCCGTTGGCCAGCGCCGGCAACGTGGCCACGCCGTAGGCGCAGCCGATGTCGAGGCACTCGCCACGCACCGTGCCCGCGTACTCCGTGAAGGCGCGGGAAAAGTCGTCCAGCGTCTCGGTCATCCACCCCGTGTTGTTCAGGGTGGGGATGAGCCCGGGGACGCTGGACTTCGGGAGGATGGCGCTGCTGTCGGTCATGGTGTGTAGGAGCGCCTTCAGGCGCGACCCCAGAATTGGGTCGCGCCTGAAGGCGCTCCTACTCTCTCAGTACCGGTAGTGGTCGGGCTTGTAGGGGCCTTCGACCGGCACGCGGAGGTAGTCGGCCTGCTGCTGGGTGAGGGTGGTCAGTTCCACGCCGATCTTCTTGAGGTGCAGGCGCGCGACCTTCTCGTCCAGGTGCTTGGGCAGCACGTAGACCTTTTTCTCGTACTTCGTCGGGTTCTGCCAGAGGTCCATCTGGGCCAGCACCTGGTTCGTGAAGGAGTTCGACATCACGAAGCTCGGGTGGCCCGTGGCGCAGCCGAGGTTCACCAGCCGGCCCTCGGCCAGCAGGATGATGCGCTTGCCGTCCGGGAAGATGATGTGGTCGACCTGGGGCTTGATGTTCTCCCACTTCAGCTGGCGCAGGCTGGCGACGTCGATCTCGCTGTCGAAGTGGCCGATGTTGCAGACGATGGACTGGTTCTTCATCTTCGCCATGTGATCGTGGGTGATCACGCCGAAGTTGCCCGTGGCGCTCACGAAGATGTCGGCCTTGTCGCAGGCGTGATCCATGGTGACCACGCGGTAGCCCTCCATGGCCGCCTGCAGCGCATTGATCGGGTCGATCTCGGTGATCCAGACCGTGGCGCCCAGGCCGCGCAGGGACTGGGCGCAGCCCTTGCCCACGTCGCCGTAGCCGGCCACCACCGCGATCTTGCCGGCGATCATCACGTCGGTGGCCCGCTTGATGCCGTCCACCAGGGACTCCCGGCAGCCGTACAGGTTGTCGAACTTGGACTTGGTTACGGAGTCGTTGACGTTGATGGCCGGGCACATCAGCCGGCCCGAGGCCGCCATCTCGTACAGGCGGCCGACGCCGGTGGTGGTCTCCTCGGAGATGCCCCGCACGTCCTTCATCAGTTCCGGGTACTTGTCGTGGAGGATGGCCGTGAGGTCGCCGCCGTCATCCAGGATCATGTTGGGCACCCAGCCATCGGGCCCGCGCACGGTCTGCTCCACGCACCACCAGTACTCCTCCTCGGTCTCGCCCTTCCAGGCGAAGACCGGGATCCCGGCGGCGGCGATGGCCGAGGCGGCGTGGTCCTGGGTCGAGAAGATGTTGCAGGAGGACCAGCGGACCTCGGCGCCCAGCTGCACCAGGGTCTCGATCAGCACCGCCGTCTGGATGGTCATGTGCAAGCAGCCGGCGATCCGGGCGCCCTTGAGCGGCCGGGCCTTGCCGAACTCCTCGCGGAGGGCCATGAGCCCGGGCATCTCCGTCTCGGCGATCAGGATTTCCTTGCGGCCCCAGGCCGCGAGATTGATGTCGGCGACCCGGAAGTCGTCCTTGCTGGCGAAAACTGGCTTGGTGCTCATCAGGGCGTCCTTGAGGTATTGGTCGGGCTGGCGTTCAGGGGTTGGCGGCAGATCAGCGTGTCCCGCGGGCGGCATCCCGCTTCAGGGCCTCTGCCTTGTCCGTTCGCTCCCACGTGAAATTCGGTTCTTCACGACCGAAGTGACCGTAGGCGGCAGTGGGCCGGTAGATCGGCCTGTGGAGGTCCAGCATTTCCCGGATGCCGTAGGGCGTCAGGTCGAAGTGCCTGCGCACGAGCTTGTCTAGCCGTTCCGGCCCGATCCTGCTGGTGCCGAAGGTCTCGACGCTCACCGAGGTCGGCTCGGCGACGCCGATGGCGTAGGACACCTGCACCTCGCAGCGGTCCGCAATACCCGCAGCGACGATGTTCTTGGCCACGTACCGGGCAGCGTAGGCTGCGGAACGGTCCACCTTCGTCGGGTCCTTGCCCGAAAAGGCCCCGCCACCATGCCGGGCCATGCCGCCGTAGGTGTCCACGATGATCTTGCGGCCGGTGAGGCCGCAATCGCCCATCGGGCCGCCGATCACGAAGGCGCCGGTGGGATTGATGTGGATCTTGTCCTTCTTCAGCGACGCGAACCACTTCCTGCCGATGACGGGCCGGAGGATTTCCTCGATCACGGCCTCGCGGATCTCCTTTTGCTTCACGTGGGGCGCGTGCTGGGTCGACAGCACGACGGCGTCCAGACCCACGGGCTTGTCGTTCTCGTACACGACGGTGACCTGGCTCTTGGCGTCGGGCCGGAGCCAGGCGAGCTTGCCCTTGCGCCGGACGTCGGACTGCTTCTTGACCAGCCGGTGAGCCAGCGTGATGGGCAGCGGCATGAGCACGTCGGTCTCCCGGGCGGCGTAGCCAAACATCATTCCCTGGTCGCCGGCGCCCTGGGCGCGCTTCTTCGTGCGCGACACGCCCTGGGCGATGTGTGCCGACTGCTTGCCGATGGCGTTCAGCACGCCGCAGGAGTTGCCGTCGAAGCCTTTGTCGGAATGGTCGTAGCCGATGTCACAGACGACCTGGCGGACCAGCGCCTCCAGGTCGACCCAGGCATTGGTCGTGATCTCGCCGGAGACCAGGACGAAGCCCGTCTTGATGAGTGTTTCGCAGGCGACCCGGGACTCCGGTGCCTGGGTGAGGATGGCATCCAGGATCGCGTCGGAGATCTGGTCCGCCATCTTGTCCGGGTGACCCTCGGAGACGGATTCGGAGGTAAAGAGCTTGCGGCTGGCCATGAACTGTCCGGTTGTGAGAATTCGGGGCGGGAATTATAGACGCAGGTCCCGCGCCCTGCGGGCCTCCGACGGCAGGCCGGACGCGGTGCGGACATAAGGCGTGGGGCGCTGGCCCGTTGCGGCTCCACCACTGTTACGCGACAATGCGCGCCCGCAACGGGCTTTTTCGAGCATTTCCTCATCACTCGTCCCGGAGCGTTGGGGGAACCATGCCACCCACAGCCCGCAATTCCCGCCCTGCCGCCGAGCGCCGCAAGCTGGCAAACGCCATTCGCGTCCTGTCCCTCGATGCGGTCGAGCAGGCCAAATCCGGCCACCCGGGCATGCCCATGGGCATGGCCGACATGGCCGAAGTCCTCTGGAACGACTTCCTCCGGCACAACCCCGCCAACCCCTCCTGGCCCGACCGGGACCGCTTCGTGCTGTCGAACGGCCACGGGTCCATGCTGCTGTATTCCCTCCTCAATCTGACCGGCTATCCCCTCTCCCTCGACGAGATCCGCCGGTTCCGGCAACTGGGTTCCCACACCGCCGGGCACCCGGAGCGGGACCTGCACCTCGGCATCGAGACCACCACCGGGCCCCTGGGCCAGGGCCTCGCGAATGCGGTCGGCATGGCGCTGGCTGAAAAGCTGCTGGCCGCCGAGTTCAACCGCCCCGGATTCCCGGTCGTCGATCACCGCACATGGGTGTTCCTCGGCGACGGCTGCCTGATGGAGGGCATCTCCCACGAGGCCTGCTCCCTCGCCGGGACGCTCGGGCTCGGCAAGCTGATCTGCCTCTACGACGACAACGGCATCTCCATCGACGGGCACGTCACCAACTGGTTCACGGACGACACGCCCGCCCGCTTCCGGGCCTATGGCTGGCACGTGATCGCCGGGGTCGACGGCCACGATCCTGCAGCCGTCCGCAAGGCCATCGAGGCGGCGACGGCCGAGACTTCCCGGCCCTCGCTCATCTGCTGCAAGACCATCATCGGCTGGGGTGCCCCGAACAAGCAGGGCACCGAGAAGGTGCACGGCGAGGCCCTCGGGCCGGACGAGGCCGCGGCCGCCCGGAAGTTCCTGGGGTGGACGGCACCGCCATTCCAGGTCCCGGACGACATCCGGGCCGGCTGGGATGCCCGGGCCACCGGCGCCAGCCTGGAGCAGCAGTGGCGGGAACTCTTTGCCGCCTATGGCCGGGAATACCCGGAAATGGCGGCCGAGTTCACCCGGCGCATGGGCGGCGACCTGCCGCAGGGCTGGACCGCGCACGCGGAAATTGCCATCGCGAAGATCGCGTCGGACCCGGCGGCCAGGGCCACGCGCAAGTCCTCCGAGGACGCACTCAATGCATTCGCCCCGGCGCTGCCGGAGCTCTTCGGGGGGTCGGCCGACCTAACGGGGTCGAACCTGACACGGACCAGGGCGGCAGTCACCATCGGGCCCGATCACGTGGCCGGCAACTACATCTCCTGGGGCGTCCGGGAGTTCGGCATGTCGGCCGCGATGAACGGCATCGCGTTGCACGGCGGATACATTCCCTTCGGCGGCACGTTCCTCACATTCTCGGACTATTCGCGAAATGCCCTGCGCATGGCCGCCCTGATGGAGGTCCGCGCGATCTTCGTCTTTACCCACGATTCGATCGGCCTCGGGGAAGACGGACCGACGCACCAGGCGGTGGAGCACACCGCGAGCCTCCGGCTCATTCCCAACATGCGGGTGTGGCGGCCCTGCGATGCGGTGGAAACCGCCGTTGCCTGGCAGGATTCCGTCGAGCGGGCCAATGGCCCCAGCAGCCTGGTCCTGACCCGGCAGGCGCTGCCCGCCCAGCCCCGCCAGGCCGACCAGATCGCGGCCATCCGCCGGGGCGGCTATGTGCTGCGCGATGCAGACCGGGTGGACCTGATCCTGATTGCGACGGGCTCGGAAGTCGCCCTCGCCATTGCCGCCGCCGACGCGCTGGCCGCGAAGGGCCATGGGGTGCGGGTGGTTTCCATGCCCTGTCCGACCCTTTTCGCGGCCCAGGACGCGGCCTGGCGGGAGGCCGTACTGCCGGCCGCCGTGAAGCGCCGCATCGCCGTCGAAGCCGGCGTGACCGAGACCTGGCATCGCTGGGTCGGCACCGTGGGGCGTATCGTCGGCCTCGATACCTTCGGCAAGTCGGCCCCGGCCAAGGAACTGTTTCAGCACTTCGGCTTCACGCCGGAGCGCATTGCGAAGGAAGCGCTGGAATTGCTCGGCGCGTAGTTGAGGAGTCGTTCGGATGCCTGTCAAAGTTGCAATCAATGGTTACGGCCGCATTGGCCGGAATGTTCTCCGCGCCCTCTATGAGGGGAAGCGGAACGGCGAGATTTCGATCGTCGCCATCAACGACCTCGGGGATGCGAAGACCAACGCGCACCTCACGCGCCACGACACGGCCCACGGTAAGTTCCCCGGCACCGTGGCCGTCGACGGGGACCACATGGTCGTCAATGGCGACCGGATCCGCGTCCTCGCCAAGCGCAATCCTGCCGAGCTGCCCTGGGGCGAGCTGGGCGTCGACGTGGTGCTCGAGTGCACGGGGCTGTTCACCAGCAAGGAGAAGGCATCCGCGCACCTGCAGGGCGGCGCGAAGAAGGTCATCATCTCCGCTCCAGGCGGCAAGGACGTGGACGCCACGATCGTCTACGGCGTGAACCACCAGTCGCTGAAGGCGGCTCACACGGTCATCTCCAACGCCTCCTGCACCACCAACTGCCTCGCGCCGCTGGTGAAGCCGCTCCACGAGAAGCTTGGCTTGGTGCAGGGCCTCATGACGACGATCCATGCCTATACCAACGACCAGGTCCTGACGGACGTCTACCACGAGGACCTGCGGCGGGCCCGGTCGGCCACCATGTCCATGATCCCGACCAAGACGGGTGCCGCGGCGGCTGTCGGCCTGGTGCTGCCGGAGCTGAACGGCAAGCTGGACGGCTTCGCGATGCGCGTGCCGACGATCAACGTGTCGGTGGTGGACCTGACGTTCACCGCAGCACGCGCCACGACCGTGGACGAGGTGAACGGCATCCTCAAGGCGGCTTCGGAAGGGGAGCTGAAGGGCATCCTCGGCTACAACACCGAACCGCTGGTGTCCGTGGACTTCAACCATGACACGCGGAGCTCCATCTTCGACTCCACCCAGACACGGGTAGGCGGTGGCAACCTCGTCAAGGTGCTCAGCTGGTACGACAACGAGTGGGGCTTCTCCAACCGCATGCTCGACACCACCCTGGCACTGATCAAAGCAAAATGACCACCAAAGTACTGCGCATGACCGACCAGAGCCTCGCCGGCAAGCGGGTGCTCATCCGGGTCGACTTCAACGTTCCCGTGAAGGACGGCCGCGTCACGAGCGAGGCGCGTATCCTGGCGGCACTGCCGACCATCCGTCTCGCCCTCGAGCGGGGCGCTGCCGTGATCCTTCTGTCCCACCTCGGAAGGCCGAAGGAAGGGGTCTACGATCCCGCCCTGTCGCTGCGGCCGGTGGCCATCCGTCTTGCGGAGCTGCTGGGCCAGCCGGTCCCGCTCGTGCGGGAGTGGCTGAACGGTTTCGAGATCGCCAGCAACGAGGTGGTGCTGTGCGAGAACGTGCGCTTCAACCCCGGGGAAAAGAAGAACTCCCCGGCGCTCGCGAAGCAGATGGCGAAGCTCTGCGACATCTTCGTGATGGATGCCTTCGGCACCGCCCACCGGGCCGAGGCGAGCACCCATGGCGTGGCGAAATACGCGCCGGTGGCCTGTGCCGGGCCGCTGCTCATGGCCGAGCTCGAGGCCCTCGAACGCGTGCTCAGGAAGCCGGTGCGGCCCGTGGTCGCGATCGTAGGCGGCTCGAAAGTCTCGACCAAGCTCACGGTCCTGAAGTCCCTGGCGCGGCAGGTGGACCAGCTGATCGTTGGCGGTGGCATTGCCAACACGTTCATTGCGGCGGCTGGCCACCAGGTCGGCAAGTCGCTTTACGAGAAGGATCTCGTCGCCGAGGCTCGACGTCTTTCCGGCAAGGGCTTCCGGGCCTCCATCCCGGTGCCCACCGACGTGGTCGTTGCGAAGGCGGTGTCGCCGAAGGCCGCGGCCGCCACCCGGCCCGTGAACAAGGTAGGCCCCGCGGACCTCATCCTCGACATCGGGCCCCGCACTGCCGAACTCTACGCGCGACTGATCGCCCGGGCGGGAACCATCATCTGGAACGGTCCCGTCGGCGTCTTCGAGATCGACCGGTTCGGCCGCGGTACGAAACGCCTGGCCCAGGCCGTGGCCAGGTCGAAGGCGTTCAGCGTGGCGGGTGGCGGCGACACGCTGGCCGCCCTGGAGAAGTACGGCCTCACGGACCGGATTTCCTACGTCTCGACGGGTGGCGGCGCGTTTCTCGAGTTCCTGGATGGCACCGTGCTGCCGGCCGTGGCGGTGCTGGCGGCCAGGGCTGCGATCGGCGCGAAGAAGCGCTCGGGTCCTTCCCGGCGTGCCCGCGCCGGCAAGTGAGCTGCTGACCCGGCTGTTCCGCGCCGGCCTCGACGCGGCAGATCCCGCGCATTGCCTGCCCGGCTTCCTGCCCGCGGCCCGGCCTGCGGGCCGCACGATCGTCCTGGGCGCGGGGAAGGCGGCCGCCTCGATGGCCGCCGCCGTCGCCGCCCATCACGCCGCACACGGGCTCGGGCCTGTCAGCGGCGCCGTCGTCACCCGCCATGGCCATGGCCTGCGCCCCGGCGAGCAGTCACCAGGCATCGAGATACTCGAGGCGGGCCATCCGGTTCCCGATGCTGCCAGCGTCGCTGCAGGTGCCCGCATCCTTCAGGTGGCGCGAAGCTGCGAGCCGGCCGACCGTTGCCTCGTGCTGCTCTCCGGTGGCGCATCGTCACTGCTGGTCCAGCCGGCCCCTGGCCTGACCCTGGCCGACAAGCAGGCGATCAGCCGTCAGCTGCTGGCCTCGGGCGCCCCCATTGCCGGGATCAACGCCGTCCGCCGCAAGCTGTCCGCGATTAAGGGCGGCGGCCTGGCCCGGCAGATCCGCGCGGGAGAGATCCTGTTGCTGGCCCTCTCCGACGTGCCGGGGGATGTCCTTGCCGACATCGGCTCCGGACCCCTGTCGCCGGACCCGACGTCCCGGGCCGATGCCCGCGCGATCCTCGACCGTTACGGCATTGCTCCGCCACCCGCCGTCGCCCGTGCGCTGGAGGACCCGGTGTCGCCCGGCGCACCGGTGGCCCCATTTCCCACGGTCACGGGCCGGGTCGTGGCAAGCAACGTCACGGCAGTCGAGGCAGCGGCCCGCGTCGCCGGGGCGGCCGGCTGGCCGGTCCGGGTCCTGCCGCCGGCAAACGGTCCGGCCACGGACGCCGCCCGGGCCCATGCGGCCGTGATCCGGGGCCTGCGGGCGGGCGGGCAGCGGGCGGCACTGGTCTCCGGCGGCGAGACCACGGTCAGCATCGCCCGCGCAGCCGGACGGGGCGGACGCAATGGCGAGTACCTGCTGGCGCTCGCCGTGGAGCTCGGGCCGGACGCCGGCATTCACGCCCTGGCCGCGGATACCGATGGCCTGGATGGCACCGGCGACAACGCCGGCGTGCTGATCACGCCCGATACCCTGCAGCGTGCCGCGGCACTGGGCCAGGACGCCGTCGCCAGCCTGTCCGCGCAGCACAGTTACGATTTCTTTGCGGCGCTCGGCGACCTGCTGGTCACGGGCCCGACGCGCACCAACGTCAACGACCTGCGCATCGCGCTGGTCGACTGAACCCGTCGCTGTGGCGGACGCTGTGTGATAATGGACCGGGTTAACTTCTTGTACCGGTGGTAAATCTCGTCATGCGCAGGACGAAGATCATCGCCACCCTCGGTCCCGCCACCGACGATCCCGTCACTCTCGGGAAACTCATCGCTGCGGGCGCCGACGTGGTGCGCGTCAATTTCTCGCACGGTGGCGCCGGCGACCGCGAGCGTCGTGTCCGCATGGTCCGCGAGGTCGCGGCGAAGCACGGCAGGTACGTCGCGGTGCTCGGCGACCTGCAGGGCCCCAAGATCCGCATCCAGAGGTTTCGCGACGGTCCCGTGCAGCTCGTGGACGGCCAGACCTTCATCCTGGATTCCGCGATGGATCCCGACGGCGGATCCCTGGAGGGCGTGGGCGTGGCCTATGCCCCGCTCAGCAAGGATGTCGCGCCCGGCGACGTGCTGCTGCTCGACGACGGCTTCATCACCCTGACGGTTGACCGGGTGTCCGGCACCCGGATCCACTGCCTCGTGACCCAGGGCGGCCGGCTGGCCGACAACAAGGGCATCAACAAGCAGGGCGGCGGCCTGTCGGCGCCCGCGCTGACGGACAAGGACCGTGAGGACGTGAAGCGGGCGGCCGCGCTCGGCGTCGACTGGCTGGCCGTGTCGTTCGTGCGCCGCGCGGAAGACCTGCACGAGGCCCGGGCCCTGCTGCGGGAGGCCGGCGGCACCGCGCGCCTCGTGGCGAAGATCGAGCGGGCGGAGGCCATTGCCAACCTCGAGAGCATCATCGACGCGACGGACGCCGTGATGGTGGCCCGGGGCGACCTGGGCGTCGAAATGGGCTACGCCGGGCTCACGGGCCTGCAGAAGAAGATCCTCAAGATGACCCGCCAGCGGCACAAGGTGGCGATCACGGCCACCCAGATGCTGGAATCGATGATCCACAGCCAGGTGCCGACCCGCGCCGAGGTGTCGGACATCGCCAACGCCGTGATGGACGGCACCGATGCCGTGATGCTGTCGGCGGAGACGGCCGTCGGGGAGTATCCCGTCCGGGCCGTCGCCACGATGGCGGAGGTCTGCATCGGCGCCGAGAGCTACTACCTGACCCTCGGCAGGCCGAAACATCGGGACGAGGACCGGTTCGCCGGGGTGGACGAGGCCATCGCGATGGCCGTGATGTACACCGCGAATCACCTCCCTGTGAGCGCGATCATTGCCCTGACCGAATCCGGTTCCACGCCCCTGTGGATGTCCCGTATCCGCTCCGACATCCCGATCTTCGCCTTCACCCGCCACGAGACCACGCTGCGGCGGGTCGTGATGTACCGGGGCGTCTACCCCGTGCCCTTCGACATCACGCACACCGACGTGGAGCGCATCCACCAGGAAGTGTTCCAGCGATTGCTCGGCATGGGCCACGTCCGGGCGGGGGACCTGGTCATCGTCACGAAGGGCGAGCTGACTGGCGTGGCCGGCAAGACAAATTCCATGCAGATCCTGTCAGTCGTCCCGGAGTCCTGACCGAGCAGTGAAATGACCGCGCCCGGCCGGGCCGGCCCGGATGGGCCACGGCTATACTCCCCGCGGCTTACTGTTCAGGGCAGGTGATCATGGGGATGTTCGGGACCAGGCAGGCCTGGGTGATGGCGCTGGCGTTGCTGTCTGGCAGCGGCCAGGCGGTGGCGGCGGATCTCGTTCTCGTGGCTGGGGCCACCGGCGGTACGGGCCGGGAGATCGTCCGCGAACTCAATGCCGCGGGTTTCCGCGTCCGTGCCCTGGTCCGGGACCCGGCGAGTGCCCGGAACGTACTCGGAGACAGCGTGGAGTACGCCACAGGCGACGTCCGTCAGCGGACGACCATCGACGCCGCCCTGCAGGGCGCCCGATTCGTCATTTCGGCCATCGGTGCCACCCGCAAGGATCCGGCCAACGGTCCCGAGTTCGTCGACTTCCAGGGCGTCCGCAACCTGGCCGATGCCTCGGCGGCGGCGAAGCTGGACCAGCTGGTCATCGTCTCCTCGGCCGGCGTCACCCGGCTGGATCACCCGCTGAACCGGATGTTCGACAACGTACTGATCTGGAAGGGCAAGGGCGAGGATGCCGTGCGCGCCAGCGGCGTGCCCTACACCATCGTCAGGCCGGGCGGCCTCACCAGCAAGCCGGGCGGACAGAGTGGCGTCCGGCTCGAGCAGGGCGACAAAGGTACCGGTTTCATTCCCCGCGGGGACGTGGCTCGCGTGTGCGTCGCTGCCCTGAAAACCCCGGCTGCCCGCAACCGCACCTTCGAGCTCTACAGCGCGCCGGGGTCCAGTCCCGACGTGGACTGGGACGCGGCGTTCGGCAGGCTGGCCCCTGACCTGGCTGCCGACGGGGTGCAGCCATGAGCGGTACGCGGCATCCCACCGCCCTCGGGCGGCTGCTCGGCAGGACCGCGCGGATCGAGCCGTCCGAAATCCAGGCCGTCGTCACGGCCTTCCTGCTGTTCTTCTGCGTGCTCGGTGGCTACTTCGCCGTCCGTCCGGTCCGGGAGACCATGGGTACCGTGCTCGGCTCGGATCGCGTCAGCGACCTCTACGTCGTCACCTGGATCGTGTCCCTCGCGGTGGTGCCCCTCTATGGCTGGGCCTGCACCAAGTTCCGGCGCAGTGCGTTCCTGCCCTGGATCTACGGGCTGGTTTCCCTGTCGCTAGCCGGCGTTGGCCTGGCGCTGTCTGCCGACGAGACCAACTCGGCCGTGGCGCAGTTCTTCTACGTCTGGATCAGCGTGCTGAACCTGTTCATCGTGTCCGTGTTCTGGAGCTTCCTGCTGGAACTCTTCGACGCGAACCAGACCCGCCGGCTCTTCGGGGTCATCGCCGCGGGCGGGACCACCGGTGCGCTCGTCGGCCCGCTGCTGACGGACCTGACCGTCCAGTGGATCGGCAATCCCGGCGTGCTGTACATGGGTGCCGGCGCGTTCATGATTGCGATCCTCTGCCAGCGCAAGCTGCTTGGTGTCTGGTCCTCCATGCCGGTGGATCCCGCCGCGCCCCGCGCACCGGACCGGCCCATGGGCGGCAATCCGTTCTCGGGCTTCTCGCTGGTGCTCAAGTCGCCCTACCTGCTCGGCATTTCGCTGTTCGTGATCCTGCTCGCGTCGGTGAACACCTTCCTCTACTTCGAGCAGCTTCGCCTGGTGAGCGAAACGTTCACGGACAACGAGCAACGCACCCAGGTCTTCGCGCGACTCGACTACATCGTGCAGGGCCTGACCGTGCTCCTGCAGCTGTTCATCACGGGGCGGGTGGCGTCGAAGCTCGGCGTGGTGGCGCTGCTGACGATCGTGCCGCTGATCATGGTCGGCGGATTCCTCGGTCTGGCGGCCGTGAACACCTTCGCCGTGCTGGCTGTAGTCTTCGTGGCGCGGCGGGTCGGCGAGTACGCCTTCATCCGGCCGGGCCGGGAAATGCTCTTCAGCCTCGTGGACACCGAAACCAAGTACAAGGCCAAGAACCTCATCGACGTGCCCGTGTACCGGGGCGGCGACGCGCTGTCGGCCCAGGTAAAGACCGGTCTCGAGGCAGGTGGCCTCTCCACGGTCGGCGTGGCGCTGCTCGGTGCGGGCCTGGCAGCGGCCTGGGCGCTGAACGGCTGGTGGCTGGGCCGGCGCCAGGCAACGGGCGGCGTTGCGGCCAGGACACCGCCGGGCCACTAGCCCGGCCACCCGCGCGCCCTGCCCACGACGCCATGCCGTCGCGTCCTCTGGCGGGTCCGCTGGGCGCCGCTGCCCGCCTGATCGGGGCTGAGCGGGACGAGGTCGGCGCGGCTCTCGCCGGCGCGGGCTACGGCTTCTGCATGATGGCCGCGTACTACATGCTCCGGCCCGTACGGGATGCCATGGGCATCGCTGGCGGCGTGGAGAACCTGAAGTACCTGTTCCTCCTGTCGTTCTCGGCAACCCTGCTGGTCGTGCCCCTCTACGGCTGGGCCTGCACCCACGTCTCACGTTCGCGGTTCGTGCCGTGGGTCTCGCTGGTGATGGTCGCCATGGTTGCCAGCTTCTACACGGTGTTCCGCGAATCGGGCGACGAGCCGCCGGCCTGGGTGGCCCAGGCGTTCTTCGTGTGGGTCGGCGTCTTCAACCTGTTCGTGCTGTCGGTCTACTGGAGCTTCATGGCCGACCTGCTGTCGCCGGCCCAGGCCCGGCGGCTCTTCGGGTTCCTGGCGGCCGGTGGGAGCGCGGGTGCCGTCGCGGGTCCGGCCATCACCGCCCTGTTGGCGGAGGACTTCGGCATCGACGGCCTCCTGTTCAGCGCCGGCCTGCTGCTCCTGGCCACGGTCGCGCTGGTCCGCTACCTGCTGCACTGGGAGCGGGTGTCCCCCGCCAGTCCGCACAAGTCGCTGTCCGGACCGATGCAGACCGACGAACCCATCGGCGGCAACCCTCTGGCTGGCATCTCCCTGCTGGCCGGCTCCCGCTACCTGCTCGGCATCGCGCTGTTCGTCCTGCTCTTCACCGCCGTCGGCACCTTCATGTACATGGAGCAGGCCGAGCTGCTGCGTGACACCCTGGCCACGTCGGCCGAGCGCACCCGGGTCCTGGCGGCGGTGGACCTGACCGTGAACGCCCTGTGCATTCCCTTCCAGATCCTCGTGACGGGCCGCCTCGTGGCGCGCTTTGGCCTGACGGCCGTCCTGCTGGCCGTCCCGGTGTTCATGATCGGCGGCTTCCTGGCACTCGCCGCAGCCCCCGGACTGCTGATGCTGCTCGCGGTGCAGGTGCTGCGCCGGGCGGGGGACTACGCGATCACACGGCCGGCCCGGGAGCTGCTCTTCACGGCCCTGCCGAAGGAGAGCCGCTTCAAGGCCAAGAACGTCATCGACACCGTCATCTACCGGGGCGGGGACGCCGCCAATGCCTGGCTCTACGCCCTGCTGGCCAGCGCCGGACTGGGGCTGGCGGGAACCGCCGCTGCCGGCGTGGTGATCGCCGCCGCCTGGGCCGGCGTGGCCTGGCGGCTCGGGAGCCAGTTCAGTCGCGTGGTGGAGTCTCCCGGCCGGGACATGCCGGGTCGGGGACTGCCCGCCCAGGACCACGACGAGCCCGTCTAGGGCACTCGGCGCGGCAGGGCAGGTAGCCCCTCAAACCCCGCTGAAGTCGCGGGAAAGCGTGCCTTGTGCCGTCCCAGGCCCGGGGCGTAGGTTCGCTGGGTGAACGTGGATATCACCATCCTGCTCGGCCTGCCGGCCGCGGAGCGCCTGGCGCTGGCCGAGATCCTCCGCCGGAGCGTGGGCTGCCCCGCCGACATCGAGACGCTGGAACTTCCCGCCTGGCAGCGGGCCCACTTCGACCGGCTCCTGCGCCAGTGCGCGGCGGCCCGGGATGATCCGCCAAAAAAAAGGTTCATCGCGGTTTAGCGGGGTAAGCGCCTATTGTGGCCCCACCTGAGTCAGGGAGGGTCGCGATGGAACTGGAGGTTTTGGAACGCCTGGGTGGCTGGTCGGGCTTCAAGGTAACCCGCGTGGAACGCCAGGCCGGGTCGCCGGCCCAGATCCGGATCCGGCTCGAGCCGGTGGACGCGGGTCCACTCCGGTGTGGCGAGTGTGGAGCGCTGAGTACGCACGTCCATGAGCGCATCGTGCGCGAGGTTCGCGACCTGCCGTTGCTCGATGCCCAGACGATCCTGGAAGTCACGGTGCTGCGCGTCTGGTGCGAGCACTGTGGGGGCCCAAAGCGCATGGCCATCGACTGGCTGGATGACCATCAGCGGCTGACGCGGCGCCTGGCCAAGGCCATCGTCGACCTCACCCGCTTCCTCCCCATTGAGCACGTGGCCCGGCACTACGGGGTGCACTGGCATACGGTCAAACGCCTGGATAAGACGGCTCTCATTGCCCAGCTCGAGCCTGCCGACTTCTCGACCGTACGCCTGATCGGCCTAGATGAGTTTGCCCTGCACAAGGGCCACCGGTATGCGACGGTGGTCGTCGATCTGGAGACCAAGCGGGTCCTGTGGGTCGGTACCGGCCGCGGCCGGGCCGATGTGCGCCCGTTCTTCGAGCGGCTCGGGGCGCGCTGTGCCCACATCGAAGCCGCGGTCATGGACATGAACGCCAGCTACGAACTCGAAGTGCAACGGCATTGCCCGAAGGCCGCGGTCATCTTTGACTTGTTCCATGTGCTGGCCAAGTACGGCCGCGAGGTCATCGACCGCGTCCGGGTCGATCGGGCCAACGAACTGCGCGGCGATCAACCGGCGCGCCGCCTGGTCAAGGGCGCCCGCTGGCTGCTGCTGCGGAACCGTGAATCCCTTGCCCCCGGCCAGGACGTGGCCCTGGAAGAACTGCTGGCCGCCAACCGACCGCTGTTCGTCGTGCATGTGCTCCGTGAGGCCTTACGCGATCTCTGGCGCCAGCGGCACACCGCCGATGCTGCCAGGGCCTGGCGGAGCTGGTATCGCAAGGCCCTGCGCAGCAGGATCGAACCGCTCCGACGCTTCGCCCAGCAGCTGCGGCGCCATCAGGCCGGCATCCTCGCCCACAGTCGCTACCCCTTCGGTACCAATCTGATCGAGGGCATCAATAACCGCATCAAAGTCATCAAGCGCATGGCCTACGGCTTCCGCGACCAGGCCTACTTCTTCCTCAAGATCCGGGCCGCCTTCCCCGGTTATGCGCGATGAACCAAAAAAAAGCCCCACCGAAGTGGGGCTTTTGGCAGGCACTTTGTAGTCGGTACAGCCGGCAGGCGATGCCTGTTCAGGCCGCCCGCTTGCGGCGGGCGCGGAACGCCAGCCCGGCGAGGCCCGTGGCAAGCAGACCCAGCGTGGCCGGAGCCGGCACAACCGCGCCCTGGACGATCACGTTGGCGTTGTTGTAGCCGCCGCTCAGGGGGATGTACTCGAAGAGTGTGTCGTCGAACCAACCCGAGGTGACACCAAGATCATCGCTCAGCGTGATGTTGGCAGCGCCGCCGGCCAGGGCGGTGAAGGTCATCACCGCGATCTGGTAGACGCCGGGATTGGGACCCGTGGTGCTCGGCTGCTCCACGTTGATCGGCGTGGGGGTCTCAGTCGCCGGGCTGTTCTTGATGAAGAGCCAGGGAGTGGTACCCACGCCAGCCAGGACACCCGTGCCCGTCTGGACAAAGGCCACCTTGGTGGCATCGAAGGCCAGGTCCATCGTGCCCGCGAAGGTGTTCGGAATGTCGGCCGTGATGGTCATGGTGAAGTTCTCGCCGACGTTCGGCGTGAGCGTGCTCGCGGTGACCCACACCGACGCCGCCATGCTCGCGGAGGAGCCCAGCAGTGCCAGCAGGCCGATGGTCTTGCCAATTGTTGAAGTTTTCATAGTGTTTTCCTGCTTGAACTTAACTTACTTGACGCGGCGCTTCAGCGCCGCCAGGCCACCCAGGGCACTCATGAACAGCCACGCCGCCGCCGGGACGGGAATGATGTTCACGCTGGCGTTGTTGTAGCCGCCGCTCAGGGGGATGTACTCGAAGTTGGTGTCGTCGAACCAGCCCGAGGTGACACCACCGTCATCGCTCAGCACGATGTTGGCAGAGCCTTCGGCCAGGGCGGTGAAGACCAACGTCGCGATCTGGTAGACGCCGGGATTGGGACCCGTGGTGCTCGGCTGCTCGACGTTGAGCACTGTGGGGGTCACACCCGCCGCGCTGTTCTTGATCAAGAGCCAGGGAGCGGTACCCACGGAAGTGCCACCAACCCCGGTCAGAACACCCACGTTCGCCTGGAGGAAGGCCACCTTGGTGGGATCGAAGGACAGGTCCATCGTGCCCGCGAAGGTGTTCGGAATGTCGGCCGTGATGGTCAACGTGAAGGTGTTACCCACGTTGTACAAACCCGGGATGGCAGAAGGACCCGGGCTCGCCGTGACCCACACCGACGCTGCCATGCTCGCGGACGAGCCCAACAGCGCCAGCAGGCCGAGAGTCTTGGTAATCGTAGACGTCTTCATGGTGAATATCCCCACTTCGTTTCTGGTTAGTTAATTGAGGTTTGTGTTTCTAGTGTTCGAGTCGAGTGATCAAGGGTTAACCGGGCACGGGAAGGTGTTGTTGCAGATCCCGGACGGTCCCGGCGGCGAACCGAGCAGCTGCCGGAAGATTCCGGTGTCCTGGGCGTTCACGGAGCCGTTCGTGTTCAGGTCGGCGGCATTGTAGGTCGGGGCCACGCTGGGCTGCCCGAGCTGCTGCCGGTAGAGCCCGGTGTCCTGGGCGTTGACGGAGTTGTTGTTGCTGAGGTCCGCGTCGCAGCGGTTACCAAAGCCGTCATTGTTCGAATCGACCTGGTTGGCGTTCGACAGCGTCCGGCAATTGTCCAGCGCGTCCACGACGCCGTCACCGTCCGTGTCCACCTGCGGGGCGAAGATGAGGTAGCTGGCACCGGCAACGGCCACGTCCACGGCGCAGGGCGATGCCGACAGCTGGGACGCCCGGCCGAACATGTAGCAGCCGTCCGAGCCGACGATGTTGGGCTGGTTGGCCAGGATCAGGAAGCGGGGATTCGCCACGATGCTGTACTGGTCAAGACCACCGTCGGTGGCGTCGCAGCCACCGCCTGCCGCTGCATCGATGGGGCCGCGGGTATTGCCCGTGCTGATATCGTCGCCACCAATCGTCCGGACCACGCAGCTTGCGCTGGCGCCGACGTTGTAGACGGCGGAACTCTGCAGCGCGAAGTCGTCACCCAGGTTGATATTGAGGCAGCCGTTTGCCCCGACGCCGGCCAGGAAGGAGCCTTCCACGCACTCGTAGGTCGTGGCGGTGGTCGTCGAGGTGCCGGGCGTGATCGTGAGGTTGGTGACCTTGTCGCTGATCACCGCCGTTCCGCTGGAGAGGCTGCTCAGGAACGACGTTGCCCACAGGAGTCCCGTCCCCGTCAGGGTCGTGCCATTCCAGTCCCACGTGGCCAGGCCCGCGGCCTGGACCTGGGTATCAATCGTGTTGGCGGTGACGAAGGCGTTGGTAGGGTTGTAGCAGGGCTGCCTGTAGGTGGGCCCCGGGCAACCTTGAGCTGCGCCGGACTTGAAGAAGAGGGAACTCAGCGCGCCGCTCTGGCTGCGCTGATGGAAGGCAACGAGAACATACGGCGCCGCGCTGGCACTGCCCCACGCAGCCAGCAGCGATGACGTTGCAATCAGGGCTGTAACGACTCTTGTCAATCTAGTTTTCATTTCGAAGCAATCCTCCAGGACGACTGTTGCCGATTTATCGATTGATCGTCTGGGAATTCGGTCCTACGGCATCCTGGTAAATTCGCCCAGACCCCCCCGGATCCGTGCGGTGATGACCGCTGACAATTTCCCCCACGTTTCTACAGGAATATCGTTATTCCCTTATTGGTATACGTCGTGTGGATGAGTGTACGCCCGCGGGACCCCGGCGCAAGCCTTCGGTTGACATAACGGGACACATTCTGCGGACCGGCACCGGGGCCGGTCCTGACCCGGCCGGGCACCCGGATCAGACGCCAATATATTAAGGGATTGGCGGTATTGCGCCCCCCTTGCCGGCGGAGCTTTCCAGCCCGCAGCGCGGGTTTCGCCTGCTTCGCTGCGCTGCATTCTTTGCCAGCGCGGCGCTCAGCCCGCCGTCTTTTCGCCCGGAGCCTTCGCGCCCAGGGCCTTGAGGTCCGCCAGCACTTCCTTCGAGTGGGTTGCCGGATCCACCTTCTCGTAGTGGCGGGCGATCCTGCCGTCGGGGCCGATCAGGAACGACTGGCGCCTGGCGATCTTCATGATGCCCAGGTTGTTCAGCACGCCGTAGGCCTCGGCGGTCGTGCCGTCGATGTCGGCCAGCAGCGGGAAGGGCAGGCTGTACTTCTCCGCGAACTTCTTCTGGTCCTTGATGGCATCGATGCTGATGCCGATGACCGTAGCGCCGATCTCTTCGAAGGCGAAGATGTTGTCGCGGAATTCGCAGGCTTCCTTTGTGCACCCCGGGGTGTCCGCCTTCGGGTAGAAATACACCGCGATCCACTTGCCCCTGAAATCCTCCAGGGCGACCCAGTTTCCGTTCTGGTCCTGCAGGCGGAACGCTGGCGCGTCCTGGCCCACGGTGGGCTGGGCGGCACGGGCGGCGTTCAGCCAGCTGTACCCAAGCCCGATGACCAGCGCCAGGCCCGCAATGAGAGCTACTTCACGCATCATGTTGGTCACCCGGGATTGTTATGCGCTGGAGCATATCATCGGGGTCCCGTTGCTTGTGGCCATCATTCCGCTGTGATTAAGATCCGCTGCATGGCAGCCGAGACAACTCCGGGAGAGCAGGGCGCATGAGCCCGGAGCGCAGGGCGAGCAGCGGGCTCGGCAGCCTCGACAAGCACATCGGCCTGGTCCTGCCGGGAGGTGGTGCCCGGGGCGCCTACCAGGTTGGCGTGCTCAAGGCCCTGGCCGAAATGCTGCCGCGGCGCACGTCCAATCCCTTTGCCGTCCTGAGCGGAACCTCCGCCGGCGCCATCAGCGCCGCGGTGCTCGCCTCCCGGGCGCGGTCGTTCCGGGTCGCCGTCTCGGACCTGGAGCGGGTGTGGGCCAATTTCCACTCCGGCCAGGTGTTCCGCTGTGATCCGGCCACGATGCTGAAGAGCAGCCTGCACTGGCTGGCTGCCATGGTCCTGGGGGGGCTGGGCCCCCGCAATCCGAAGTCGCTGCTCGACAACGACCCGCTCTGGGCGCTGCTGCGGGGCCGGATCAACTTCGACTCGATCCAGGATGCCATCGACAAGGGCTATCTGGGTGCGCTGGCCATCACCGCGGCCGGCTACGGCTCGGCGCGCTCGATCACGTTCTACCAGGGGACCACGGACCACAAGCCCTGGGAGCGGGTGCGACGCAAGGGCCGTCCGACGCGCATCGCGCTGGAACACCTGATGGCGAGCGTCGCGGTGCCGATGATCTTCCCCCCCGTACGGATCGGCCAGGAATTCTTCGGCGACGGCGCCATGCGCCAGGCCACGCCGCTGTCGCCCGCCTTGCGCCTGGGTGCCCACCGGCTGCTCGTCATTGGCGTGCGCAACGAGGCGCCGGACCCGCTGCCCGGCCTGGACCAGACGGTGCCCTATCCCAGTTTCGGCAAGATAGCCGGCTACATTCTCGACGCGCTGTTCATGGACGGGTTGTCCTCCGACCTGGAGAACCTCATCCGTATCAACCTGATCCTGGAGAGCGTGCCGGGGAGGGTTATGCAGGGCGAGTTCGGCCAGCTGCACCACACCGATGCGTTCATCATGCTGCCGAGTCGTGACGTACGGGCGATCGCGGCCCGCCACATCCGGGACATGCCGGTGTCCATCCGCGTCCTCATGCGCGGTCTTGGTGCACTGAACTACGGCGGCAGCCAGTTGCTGAGCTACCTGCTTTTCGAATCCGGCTACACCCGCGAGCTCATCGCGCTGGGCTACGAGGACGCGGTAACCCGTCGGGACGATCTGCTGGCCTTCATGGACGGGCAACCGATACAGGCGCCGGCGGGCATCACGGGGTGGCGGGACCTGAGTGAGGAGTACTCGCAGCGCGTCCGCGTGCTGAAGATGGCCGACGCGTCGTAGGGAGAAGGTGCCGGTGCTTCGGTTTCGGAAACCCGGCGCTGGTCGCCGGGTTTCCGAAACCGAAGCACCGGCACCTTCTCACCTTCTCCTACTCCATGGCGCCACCGAACTGGGGAACCTGGATGCGGCCTTCCTTCTCCGGCAGTTCATTGTGCCGGGTCATCACGGGCGAGTAGCGCTTTGCCAGCTCCGACGCCAGCTTCTCCGTCATGTAGACAGACCGGTGTTGCCCGCCCGTGCAGCCGATGGCCACGGTCAGGTAGTTGCGGTGGAAGTCGATGTACTCGGGGATCCAGCGGTCGAGGAAGCTCAGGATGTCGCCGTACATCCGCTGGACGCTGACCGATGACTCGAGGAACTCGATGACTCTCGCATCCTTGCCGGTCAGGCTGCGCAGCGCCATGTCCCAGTAGGGATTCGGCAGGCAGCGGAGGTCGAAGACGAAGTCCGCGTCGGCCGGAATGCCGTGCTTGTAGCCGAAGGACTCGATCAGGATCGACAGGCCTGGCTGCTCCTGGGCGCCCACACGCCGCCGGATGATGTCCCGCAGCTCGTAGATGCTGGTCCGGGTGGTGTCGAGGACCAGCTCGGCGGATGCGATGATGGGCCCGAGCAACTGTCGCTCCCGGTCGATCGCCTCGCGCAGGCTGAATCCCGCTGCGCTCAGCGGATGCTTGCGGCGGGTCTCGCCGAAGCGCTTCAGCAGGATGTTGTCGTCTGCGTGGAGGAATATCACCTCGCAACGCATGCCGCGGTTCCGGAGGTCCCGAACCATATCCGGCAGTCGCGCCAGGTCGGCCGCGCGGTTCCGCGCGTCGATGCCGATGGCCAGATTGGCGTAGAGGGGGTCCTGCGTGGCCGTGATCTCGCCAATGAGTGTGGCGAGCAGAGCAGCCGGCATGTTGTCGATGCAGTAGAAGCCCAGGTCCTCGAAATGGTGCAGGGCCACGGTCTTGCCCGACCCGGAAAGGCCACTGACGATGATCAGTCGCACGGGATGCCTGCCGGTTACGCCGGACTCAGGACGAGAGGTCGCGCTTGCCGTTCTCGCGGGCGTGATGGTCCGTCAGCTTTTCCTTGTGCTTGCGGACCTGCCGGTCGAGTTTGTCCACCATGCCGTCGATCGCGGCGTACATGTTCTCCTCGATCGACTCCGCAAAGACCTGGCCGCCGGCAAGGTTCACGGTGGCTTCCGCCCGGTGGCGCAGCTTGTCCACCGTAAGAATGCAGTGCACGACGGTCACGTGGTCGAAATGCCGCTCGATGCGGCCCAGCTTGGATTGGACGTAGTCACGCATGGGCTCCGTGATTTCCACGTGGTGGCCAGTCAGGTTGAGTTGCATCGGGGCTTCCTCTTGCTGTTGTTAGCCGGCCTCACCGGGGCGGGCGCCGCTTGCGCTCGCTGGAAGGGTCTATATGCATCGCTTCACGGTATTTTGCCACTGTTCGCCGCGCCACCTGGATACCTTGTTTGGACAGCAAATCAGCCAGTTGGCTGTCGGACAGCGGCTTGGCCGGGTCCTCCTGGCTAATGAGCTTCCGGATCCGGGCCCGGATGGCCGTGGACGACTGCTCGCTGCCGTCGTCGCCGGTGACCTGGCTTGAGAAGAAGTGCCGGAACTCGAACACGCCCCGGGGAGTGTGCATGTACTTGTTGGCGGTGACCCGGGAGATGGTGGATTCGTGCATCTCGACGATGTCGGCGACGTCGCGCAGCACCATGGGGCGCATGGCTTCCTCGCCGTGGTCGAGGAAGGCAGCCTGGCGGTCCACGATGCACATGGCCACCTTGAGCAGCGTGTCGTTGCGGATCTCGAGGCTGCGCACCAGCCACCGGGCTTCCTGCAGCTGGTTGCGGAGTGTCGCGTGTTCGCTGTCGCCGCGCACCATGTCGGCGTAGGCCTGGTTGACCTTGAGCCGAGGGGTGATGGAGCGGTTGACGTCCACGGTCCAGCGCCCGTGCCGCTTGCGCACGAAGACATCAGGCACGATGTAGTCCGGTGACGACGGCTGCACCGCGAGGCCGGGCTTGGGGTGGCAGTTGCGGATCAGGGCCAGGGCAACGTCGAGGTCTTCCTCCGACACGCCGAGGCGGCGCCGCAGCATGCCGAGCTGCTGCTCGGCCACCAGGTCGAGGCCATCCACCGTGATCGCCAGCGCCAGTTCGCGGCCCGGCACGTTGGGCGCCAGCTGCTTCAGCTGGATGCGGATGCATTCGCCCAGGTCCCGGGCGCCCACGCCGGCCGGGTCCAGGGCCTGAACCTTCTGCAGCGTCAGCTCCAGTTCGTCCAGCGTGAAATCGCCGGACTTCTGCAGCGTCTCGAGGATCGATGGCAGCGACTCGGTCAGGTAGCCCGCGTCGTTCATGGCATCGACGAGCGCCTGGCCCATGAGGACCTCCCGGGGCTCGAAGTGCTCGGTTTCCAGCTGCCACAGGAGGTGTGCGTGGAGGGTCTCGTTGGCGCGGTCGCTGGGTTCCGGCCGGCCATCCTCGCCGTCCCAGTTGCTGCTGCCGCCGCCGGAGGTGTCGCTCCACAGGAGCGATTCGCCGTCCTCGTCGCCCGAGGATGCGGCGGCGACCGATGACTCACTGTCAGCGTCATCCCAGTTATCGGCAGGGGTCTCGTCATCCGGTGTTCCGCCTTCTGCAGGATCCGGCGGGAGAGCATCGAGTTCGACGGGCGCCTCGGTGCTGCCCGCGGCGGGCTCCTCCACGTCCAGCATGACGTTCTCGGCCAGCAGCTGTTCGAGCTGTGTATTGAGCTCGGCGACGGGCAGCTGCAGAAGGCGAATGGCCTGTTGCAGCTGCGGCGTCATCGTCAGCTGCTGGCTGATCCTGAGTTGTAATGCCGGCTTCATCGTCATCCCTGAAGACCGCCGCGCGTCCGGCGCAGCCTATAGCTTAAATCCCTCGCCGAGGTAAACCTGCCGAACCTGCTGGTTCGCGAGTATTTCCGCGGGCGTGCCTTCGGCAATCATTGCCCCGTCGTTGAGAATATAAGCCCGGCCGCAGATTCCCAGTGTCTCGCGCACATTATGGTCTGTAATGAGGATACCGATGCCGCGGGACGCCAGGTGGCGGATGATCCTCTGGATGTCCAGGACCGAGATGGGATCCACGCCCGCAAAGGGCTCGTCGAGCAGCACGAAGCGCGGCTCCGCGGCCAGGGCCCTCGCGATTTCGACCCGGCGCCGCTCGCCACCGGACAGGCTGACGCCCATGCCCGTGCGCACGTGGGTGATGTGGAGTTCCTCCAGCAGTTCCTCCAGGAGCCGCTCCTGGTCGGCCCGGTCAAGGCCGGGGCGGGTCTCGAGGATGGCAAGGATATTGTCCTCGACGCTGAGCTTGCGAAAGACCGAGGCTTCCTGGGGCAGGTAGCCGAGCCCGAGACGCGCCCGGCGGTGCATGGGCATGCCGGTCAGGTCGTGCTCATCGAGGTTGATGTGTCCCGCATCACACGGAATCAGCCCGACGATCATGTAGAAGGCCGTGGTCTTGCCTGCGCCGTTCGGGCCCAGCAGGCCGACGATCTCGCCGCTGCCGACGGTGAGGGAAATCCCCTTCACCACCTGCCGCTGCTTGAACCGCTTCTCGATCCCGTCCGCCCGGAGCGTGCTCACGGCGAGGGTTCCGTCGCGGGTGCTGTTGGCGGGGCTGCCGGTGGCGCCGGCGGGGGAGATTCCTGCTGCGGCGTAATTCGCATGCGGACCTGGCCGCCGTCGGCTCCGCCCGCGGTCACCACCTCCCGCCGCAGGTCATAGGCAATCCGGCTGCCGGCGATTTCGCTCTTCCCATCGCTGAGGAAGGCATCGGTGGCGAGCTGGATGGTGGCAGCGTCCAGGTCGTACTCCAGCAGCTCGCCATGGCCCGTCGTCGCCGGATTGCCGCCGGTCCCCGCCTGGCTGAACTGGGCCGGCTTGCCGGTCAGCACCGCCTTGCGCAGCTTGTTACCGCGGAAGGTGAGCTCCGCGCGATCACTGCTGGCCTTCGTGCCGGCGTTCTCGATCCTGACGTTGCCGGTGAATACCCAAACACTGTTCTCGAAGTCGGCCGGATCGGCGGTGGCCTCGTCCGCCTTGATGCCCAGGGCTCCCTGACGGATGTTCAGCTGACGGAAGATCAGGCGGTTGTTTCGCCGGTCGAGTTCCGAAAACGCAGCGTCGAGATCGATGGGCAGGGTGGGGTCGGCGGGGGTCAGCTGGGGCAGTACCGGCTTCTGGACGGGGCTCGTGTCAGCCGGGATCGCCGGGACGGGCAGGAAAAGCGCGACGCACAACAGTCCCGGAATAGCCCGCCTACGGCAGGAAGCGTCCGCGCACCTCGGAATTGAACTGAAGACGGTCCTGCTTGAGATAGACACGCATCCCCCTGGCCCGGAGCGTGTCCCGGTCGCGCTCCACCGCCACCATGCGCTCGGTCCTGGCGATGTAGGCTTCGGGATCCAGCTCCAGGTAGTCGGTTCGGATCAGGAGCGGCGCCGCACTGCTGCGGCCCCGGACTCCGGCGGTGGCCGGTCCGACCGTGGTCGTTGCGGTCACATCGCCGGCGAGTTCAATGATATTACGATCCGGTGGTATCTGCCCGCGGTCGGCCCGCAGCTTCCAGGGCACCTGGGCCGCGGGCTCATAGTCGACGGCGACCTCCTGCATGGTGATCGTGCCGTCCGCCAGCAGCTGCTCCGCGGAGGCGGCGGAAACCCGGTACAGGATCCGGCCATCGGGGCCCGAGCCCGTCAGCCGTGCGTCGCGCACGTAGTACCCGAGCCCGAGCCGCGGGCCCGCTGACTCTTCGACCTCGGTCGACGGATTGCGAAAAACCAGCCAGGTGGTGGCCAGCGCTCCGGCGAGCAGGACCAGGAGCCGGCCTGAATGCTGCAGTTCCATCCTGCTGTCGCGTCAGCCGGACTGCCGGCTGGCCAGCAGCAGGTCACATATCTCGCGCACGGCGCCCCGGCCGCCGCCCGCTTCTGTAACCCAGTCAGCTCTCCGCAGCACTTCGGGGTGAGCGTCGGCCACGGTTATTCCGAGGCCCGCCAGCGCCATGATGCCGAGGTCGGTGACATCGTCGCCGACGCAGGCTGCCTGGCTTGCGGGGACCCCGATCTCCTTCAGGAGCTGATCGAAGACTTCCTGCTTGTCGTTCCTGCCGAGGAACACGTGGGGCACCCGCAGTTCGGCAAGCCGCGCGGCCGCGGCCGGCGAGCGCCGGCCCGAGATCACGGCGACCGTCACCCCCGCGGCCATGACCTGCTGGATGCCGTATCCGTCCCGCACGTGGAAGCTCTTCGACTCGCGGCCCTCGGCGTCATAGAGGAGCCGGCCGTCGGTCAGCACGCCGTCCACGTCCAGCACGAGCAGCCGGACGCGGGCCGCGGCCGCGCGCAATGCGCTGGTTTTCATGCGGTTCGTGCCTGGCCTACATCACGCCCGCGCGCAGCAGGTCGTGGATGTTGAGTGCCCCGACCACCTTGCGAGTCTCGTCCACCACCAGCAGCCCGTTGATCTTGTGCTGCTCGAGAAGGTGGACGGCCTCCGCCGCCAGGACCCCGGGCGGGATGGTCTTGCAGTTCGACGTCATCACGTCGCGCATCGGCGTCCTGTGGACATCGATGCCCCGGTCGAGCACGCGGCGCAGGTCACCATCCGTGAAGATGCCCGCGAGCCGGCCGTCGGTGTCCACCACTGCCGTCATTCCCAGTCCCTTGCGCGTCATTTCCACCAGTCCCTGGGCCAGCGGCGTGTCGGGGGTGACCCGCGGGATGCCGTCGCCGGCATGCATGAGGTCGTCCACGCGGAGAAGCAGGCGCCTCCCCAGCGAGCCGCCCGGGTGGGCCAGGGCAAAATCTTCCCGTGTGAAGCCCCGGCTCTCCAGGAGTGCCACCGCGAGCGCGTCCCCCATGGCCAGCGCGGCCGTGGTGCTCGCGGTGGGCGCCAGGTTGAGAGGGCAGGCCTCCTCGCGAACGCCGATGTCGAGCCAGACCGTGGCTGCCTCGGCCAGCGTCGAGCGGGGGTTGCCGGTGAGCACGATGAGGGGAATGCCAAGTCGCTTCAGCAGCGGCAGTATGGTGATGAGTTCGTCCGTTTCGCCGGAGTTGGAAATGGCGATGAGCAGGTCGATGCCCGTGATCATGCCCAGGTCACCGTGGCTGGCTTCGCCCGGATGGACGAAGAACGCCGGCGTGCCCGTGCTCGCGAGCGTCGCGGCAACCTTGCCGGCGATGTGGCCCGACTTGCCCATTCCCGTTACGACCACCCGGCCCCGACAATCCAGGCAGAGCTGGCAGGCCCGGTCGAAACTGGCGTCGAGCCGCGGCGCGAGGCTGGCTACGGCCGCGGCCTCGATCTCCAGGACGCGGCGCCCCCGTGCACGAAAGTCCTGGGTGGCATTGCTCATGGCCGGGGATTGTAAGTCATCTATAATGCCGCGCCTCACCGGTCCGGCCCCGCAAGTAACCCCATGACACCACAAGAGATCGAAGTGCTCATCCGTGCCCATCTGCCCGATACGACGGCCACCGTGCAGAGCACGGACAACGTCCACTTCGAAGCCGTGGTCGTCAGTCCCTCGTTTGCCGGCAGGCGCACCCTGCAGCGCCACCGGCTGATCTATGGCGCGCTCGGCAGCAGCATCGGCGGCGATATCCACGCGTTGTCCATCCAGGCCTATACCCCGGACGAGTGGAGCGCCCGGCAGGCCTGAGCCTGCAGCCCCGGTTCATGGACAAACTGGCGATCACCGGCGGCCGGCCCCTGGAAGGGGAGGTGCGGATTTCCGGCGCGAAGAATGCCGCGCTGCCCATCCTGGCAGCGACGCTGCTCGCCGATGAGCAGGTCACGCTCGGCAACATCCCGCACCTCAATGACATCACCACGAGCATCGAGCTGCTGGGACGGATGGGCGTGGCCGTCACGGTCCACGACGGCATGCGCCTGGAAGTGGACGCGCGGACCATCAGCGGCTTCGCGGCGCCCTACGACCTGGTCAAGACCATGCGGGCCTCGATACTGGTGCTGGGGCCGCTCGTCGGCCGCTATGGCCATGCGGACGTCTCCCTCCCGGGCGGCTGTGCCATCGGTGCGCGGCCCGTGGACCTCCATGTTGCCGGCCTGCGGGCCATGGGCGCGGAGGTCGAGATCGTCGACGGGTACATCCGCGCCCGGTCCGGCCGCCTCCGCGGCGCGCATCTGGTCATGGACAAGGTGACCGTCACGGGCACCGAGAACCTGATGATGGCCGCCTGTCTCGCCGACGGGGAGACAGTGCTGGAAAACGCCGCCCTGGAGCCGGAGGTCGTCGACCTGGCGTGCTTCCTGACAGCGATGGGCGCGCGGATCCAGGGTGCTGGCACCAACCGCATCGTCATCCAGGGCGTCAGCCGCCTGCACGGGGCCGAGTACGACGTGCAGCCCGACCGGATCGAGACCGGCACGTTCCTGGTGGCGGCCGCCATTACGGGCGGCCACGTCCGGGCGCGCCGGACCTGCCCGGATCACCTGGAGGCCGTACTGGCCAAGCTGCGGGCGGCCGGTGCCGTCATCCACGCGGGTCCGGACTGGATCGAGCTCGACATGCGGGGGCGCCGGCCTGTGGCAGTGGACATCAGTACCGATCCCTATCCGGCGTTTCCCACTGATATGCAGGCCCAGTTCATGGCCCTGAACTGCGTGGGCGAGGGCGTCGGGACGATCATCGAGAATGTCTTCGAGAACCGGTTCATGCATGCGCTGGAGCTGCAGCGGATGGGCGCCAACATCAAGATCGAGGGCCATACCGCCATCGTCCAGGGCGTGCCCCAGCTCCGTGCCGCGCCGGTCATGGCCACCGACCTCCGGGCCTCTGCCAGCCTGGTCCTGGCCGGTCTTGCTGCCGAGGGCGAGACCGTCGTGGACCGCATCTACCATATTGATCGCGGCTACGAGTGCATCGAGGAAAAGCTGCAGCAACTCGGCGCCCGGATCCGCCGCCGGGCCTGAACCCGGGTGGCTTCGCGGTAGGCAAGCCGGAAGGCCACCGTGTATACTTTTGCGGCTTTCTGCCGCAGAAATGCCACCACGTCGACAACCCAAGCCGGTTAACCAGCGGATTAACCTGCGCGGACTATCCAGAGGATCAGCTCGATGAGCGAAGAGGCGTCTGTCAGCCGCCGTCATTTCCTGACGGTGGCCACCACGGTGACGGGAGTAGTGGGCCTGGCCCTGACGGCAGCGCCGTTCATCGCGTCATTCCGTCCCAGCACCCGCGCCCGGGCCCTCGGGGCACCCGTCGCCGTGGACATTTCGCGGCTGGACGAGGGCGCCATGGTGCGAGTCGTCTGGCGCGGCCAGCCGGTGTGGGTCCTCCACCGCAGCAGTGACATGCTCGAGCGCCTGGCCGGTGAGAGGGCTTCCCTCAAGGATCCCGAATCCGCGGAGTCCATCCAGCCCGACTACACGAGGAACGCCACACGCTCCCTGCGGCCGGAGTTCCTGGTCGTGATCGGCAACTGCACCCACCTCGGCTGCGCGCCCCTGGAGCGTTTCGAGGTCGCCCCGGCCGACCTGGGCCCGGACTGGGTTGGCGGCTTCTTCTGCCCCTGCCACGGATCGAAATTCGACCTGGCGGCCCGGGTCATGGACGGCTCCCCGGCCCCGACCAACCTGGTCATCCCGCCCCACCGCTTCGTGGGCGATGAGCTGGTCATCGTCGGTGAAGACACGGGGGCCAAGGCATGAGCGCGGCTCGCACTGACACGGCCGGCACGGCCGCGGCAACGGGTGGCGGCCGCATGGCCCGCTTCATCGACTGGGTGGACGAGCGCTTCCCCCTCACCGCGATGCTCAAGGAGCACGCGACCGAGTACTACGCAGCCAAGAGCTTCAACGTCTGGTACGTGTTCGGGGTCCTCGCCCTGGTGGTCCTGATCCTCCAGATCGTCACCGGCATCTTCCTCACGATGAACTACAAGCCCTCGGCGGAGGACGCCTTCGCCTCCGTCGAATACATCATGCGGGAGGTGGAGTGGGGCTGGCTGATCCGGTACATGCACTCCACTGGCGCCTCCATGTTCTTCGTGGTGGTGTACCTGCACATGTTCCGTGGCCTCATGTACGGATCCTACAAGGCGCCGCGCGAGCTGTTGTGGATCGTGGGCATGCTGATCTATCTCGCCCTGATGGCGGAGGCCTTCATGGGCTACCTTCTGCCCTGGGGCCAGATGTCCTACTGGGGTGCGCAGGTGATCGTCTCGCTGTTCGGCGCCATTCCGGTGATCGGCGACGGCCTCGTGGAGTGGATCCGCGGCGACTACTTCATCTCCGACATTACGCTGAACCGCTTCTTCGCATTGCATGTCGTGGCGGTGCCACTGGCGCTGCTGCTCCTCGTGGTCGTCCACATCCTCGCGCTGCACACCACGGGCTCCCTCAACCCGGATGGCATCGAGATCAAGGAGAAGAAGGGCCCGGACGGGATTCCGCTCGACGGCGTGGCCTTCCACCCGTACCACACCTCCAAGGACCTGGTGGCGATCATCGTGTTTGCCATCGTCTTCGCCGCCGTGCTGTTCTTTGCGCCGGAGATGGGTGGTTACTTCCTGGAGCATGCCAACTTCGAGCCGGCCAATCTCCTGAAGACACCGGACCATATCGCGCCCGTGTGGTACTTCACGCCCTTCTACGCCATCCTCCGGGCGGTGCCGAGCAAGGGCTGGGGCGCGTTCCTGATGCTGCTGTCGATCGTCCTGCTGTTCCTTTTGCCCTGGCTCGACCGCTGCAAGGTCAAGTCCATCCGTTACCGGGGCTGGCAGTTCAAGGTGGCCCTGGCGGCCTTCGCCATCAGCTTCGTGGCGCTCGGTTTCCTGGGCCTGCAGCCGGCCACCGAGAAGGTCTATGTCTACGCGGCGCGCTTCTTTGCGCTCATCTACTTCGCCTTTTTCCTCCTGATGCCGTTGTACACCTCGCGGGAGAGGACCAAGCCGGTCCCCGAGCGCGTCGTTTACCACGGGCACGAGTGAGCTGGTCATGGTCAGTAAACGTCTGAATCAACGCTTCCTCTCGGGCTTCGTCGCACTGGCTGGCGCCCTCGTCCTGGTCGCTGCACTTCCGGCCCAGGCGTCGGGCGGTGGTGGCGCGTTCCAGCAGCGTGCCAACAACGACGTCTCCAACGTGGCTTCGCTGCAGCGGGGCGCCCGCAACTTCGTCAACTACTGCCAGGGCTGCCACTCGGCGAAGTACGTCCGTTACAACCAGCTGGCGCGGGACCTGGGCATGACCGAGGAGCAGGTCATCGACAACCTGATGTTCGGCGCCGCCAAGCCCACTGAGACCATGGACATCGCCCTGCGGCCCGCGGACGGCCTCCGCTGGTTTGGCATCGCTCCGCCCGATCTTTCGTTGATGGCGCGGTCGAAGGGCGCCGACTACATCTTCAACTTCCTGCGCACTTTCTATCTGGATCCCAAGCGGCCCGCGGGCGTCAATAACCTGATGCTGCCCAACCCTGCCATGCCCCACGTGCTCTGGGAGCTCCAGGGGTTGCAGCGAGCCGTCTTCGAGGAGGAGGAGCACAACGGCGCCAGGCAGCTCGTCTTCCGGAAGTTCGAGCAGGTATCCCCGGGCGCGCTCTCTCCCGGGGAATACGACGAGTTCGTCCGCGACACGGTGAACTTCCTTGACTACATCGGCGAGCCGATGAAGCTGAAGCGCCAGAGCCTTGGCATCCTCGTCATCGCCTTCCTGCTCGTCTTCGGCATTTTTGCCTACCTCCTCAAGCAGGAGATCTGGAAGGACGTCAAATAGGTGACCGACGACTGGAACAGTTTCGGTAGCGGTCCGGGCCGGCGGGCGGCCATGACGCTCTATTCCAATCCGGCCTCGATCCACAGCCATCGTGCCCGGATCGTACTCGCCGAGAAGGGCATCGTCATCGACATCGTCAGCGTCCAGAACGACGAGCTTCCCGAAGACCTGCTGGACCTCAATCCATACCACTCCACGCCGACGTTGCTCGACCGGGACCTGGTGCTCTACGACTCCCGTGTCATCATGGAGTACATCGACGAGCGCTTCCCGCACCCGCCCCTGATGCCGGTGGACCCCGTCAGCCGGGCCCAGGTCCGCCTGGCCCTCTACCGGGTCGAGAAGGACTGGTACACGCTGGCCGAGCAGTGCGACAAGGCGACCGACAAGAAGCAGGCCGGCCAGGTGCGCAAGATGCTGCAGGAAAGCCTGCTGTCCAGCGCGGACGTGTTCGCCGCCAAGCGCTACTTCCTCAGCGACGAATTCTCGCTGGTGGATGCCAGCGTCGCGCCCCTGCTGTGGCGCCTGCCCGCCTACGGCATCGAGCTGGCCGGCAACGCTGCCCAGCCGATCCGCCGGTACATGGACAGCATGTTTGCCCGGCGCTCCTTCAAGGAGAGCCTGACCGACATCGAAATGGAGATGCGACAGTAACCACGCCCAAGCGGCCCTACCTGCTCCGGGCCCTGCACCAGTGGATCACCGATAACGGCCAGACGCCGCACCTGGTCGTGGATGCCGGTCAGCCCGGCGTTGCCGTCCCCGAGCAGCACGTGCAGGACGGCCGGATCATCCTGAACATCAGCTACTCCGCCACCAGCCGGCTGGATCTGTCGAACGACGCCATCAGCTTCGATGCGCGCTTCGGCGGCGTCCCCCGCACCGTCCGGGTGCCTGTCGCCGCCGTACTCGGCATCTACGCGCGGGAGACGGGTGAGGGCCTGGTGTTTCCGACCGACGAGTACACGCCCCCGGGCGACGACCCGAAACCAGAGCCGCCAGCACCGCCCGAAGCGCCATCGCCGCCGCCTTCCGGACGGCCGTCGCTCAAGATCGTGAAGTAGGAGCGGCTTCAGCCGCGACCACTGATCCGTGTGGTCGCGGCTGAAGCCACTCCTACTCAGCTCCGAAGAGCGTCCGGTCGATACCGTCGCAGAGGCAGTGGATCACCACGAGGTGCACTTCCTGGATGCGGGCCGTGCGGTCGGCAGGCACCCGGATCTCCACGTCGCCGGCCTTCAGGACGCTGGCCATCTTCCCGCCGTTGCGGCCGGTGAGCGCAATGACCGGCATCCCGCGGTCGTGGGCGGCGTGGATGGCGGCGATCACGTTGGGTGAGTTTCCCGACGTGGAGATGGCGAGCAGGGCGTCTCCGGGCCGGCCGAGTGCCGTGACCTGCTTGGAGAACACCTGCTCGTAGGCGTAGTCGTTGGCGATGGACGTCAGCGTGGAGGTGTCCGTGGACAGCGCGACGGCGGCCAGTCCGGGTCGCTCGCGCTCGAAGCGGTTCAGGAGTTCGGCGGAAAAGTGCTGGGCATCGCCCGCGGACCCGCCGTTGCCGCAGCTCAGGATCTTGCCGCCGGCACGCAGGGTGCCGCTGAGCACCTCCGTGGCCCCGGCGATGGGCGCCACGAGCACGGCCATGGCCGCCTGTTTCGTGGCAATGCTGTCGGCAAAGTGTCCGCGTATGCTGTCCGTCAGGGACATCGGGATCTCCGGTCGGGCGCAAAGCCGCATGATACGGCCGGTGCTCAGCGCGCCGCCACGTCATCCAGCGAGAAGGCCGCCCGGCTCCAGCGAATGACCGGATCGGCGAGTTCCCCCGTGATTTCCACCACGTCGAAGCGCACCGGCCAGCCAGCGTACTGGCGGAAGCGCAGCAGGAAGAAGCGGGCGGCCCCTATCAGCCGGCGCTGCTTGCCCCGGTTCACGGTGGCTCCGGGAGTCGCCACGTTCGTCCGGCGACGGCTGCGGACCTCGACGATGACCAGGACTTTCCCGTGCGTCATCACCAGGTCCAGTTCCCCGAAGCGGCAACGGAAATTGCTGGCCAGCGGGGCCAGTCCCTGGCTTGCCAGGTACCGGGCCGCCAGGGCCTCGGCAGCCGAACCGTGCTGCAGGTGCCGGGCAACGGGACCCACGGCGCCTTCGGGCGCTTCTAGAGGTCGCCCATCGTGGTCACGGGGGGGAGCGGGACCGCTCGTCCGCCGCGGATCTCGGCAAACGACAGGCGGCGATGGATGCGGCCGGCAGAGTCGGCGTAGAGCATGCCGGTCATCCCGGCCAGTTCACCGCTGCCGAAGGGCCCCGGCGTAGGCTGGCCCAGGATCTCGGGCAGCAGCTGGCAGGCGTCGTAACCCAGCGCGTAGAGGCGGGAAACGCCGAGCGCCTGCTTGCCCCAATGGCTGACCAGCCCGGCCTTGACCGCCTGCGCCCGGCTGTCAGGGGCGATGACCCAGGGGCTGTCCGGAAAGACCACACCGTTGAGGTCGTCGGCATCGGCCGCGCCATCGTCCCAGATGGCCGAAGTGCTGTAGGTGGGCAGGTCGGCGGCGCCGAAGAACTTGAGCTGGGGCATGATCTGTCGGCCATTGCTGCTGTTGGTGGCGACGAATATAAGGTCCACGTCCTGCCGGCGTCCCGGCCCCAATGTGGGCTTTTCGTCCGGATTCACTACGCTGCCCGGCGCCGCGGGACGGGGGTCGGTCGTCATCAGCAGGCTGCGAATCGGCAGCGTGTAATCGGCTGTGCCGGGGAGGTACGTCCGCGTGTCCACCACCACGCCACCCTGCAAGCTGAACTCGGCAGAGAAGGCCTCGAGCAGGCGCTCGCCCCACTCACTGGCTGGAAGCAACACGATGGCGCGGCGCTGGCCGAGCGCGGCGGCCCTGGCGGCGATCGCGCGGGCCTCGTCCTCGGGCGCCAGGCCGAACTGCCACAGGTCGCCGGCGCCGGTGTCCGTGTCCGCGAGATTGTTCAGGGCAAGGACAGGCATCTGGCCCGGCATCGTCCCGCCCAGCTGGCCTGCCAGTGGGGCGAGTGCCTGCACGGATTCCTTGAGCAGCGGGCCCACGAGGGCGCGCGCCCCGTTGTCCAGTGCCTGGCGATGAGCCTCTGCGGCCGAGATCCGCGCCTCGTCCAAGATCTTGGCACTGAACCGGCGGCCGGCCGGCGCCCCGATGAGTGCCGCGACACAGCCGTCGCGCACGGCCGTGCCGAGCGCTTCCTGGCGGCCGGAGAGGGGGACGAGCAGGGCCACGAGCGGCCCGTCGCGCAGTGGCGAGTCGACGGTGATGGCGGGACCGGGCAGGTCCGCCGGCATGCCGGTGGACTCGCCCGATGTGCGCGCCGGCAGCGGGGCCGGATCTGCACCGCCGGCCGTGACATTGCTGCCTGCCGGGACGTCCGCGGGTTGCAGCGGCTGGCACGCTGCTCCGACAATGACTCCCATGAGTGACATTGCCAGCAGCACGCCGGGTACCTTGTTTGTCGTGGCAACGCCGATTGGCAACATGGGCGACCTGAGTCCGCGGGCGCGCGACGTCCTTGGCAGTGTCGCGCTCGTCTGCGCGGAGGATACCCGGCACACCGGGCAATTGCTAACGCACGCCGGCATCAGCGCGCAGCTGGTTTCACTGCACGAACACAACGAGGCAGGGCGCATCGGGGAAGTCCTCCAACGCCTCCGCGACGGGGACAGCGTGGCGCTCGTGTCCGATGCGGGGACGCCGCTGATCAGCGACCCCGGCTACCGGTTGCTGGCGGCGCTGCGCGCAGCCGGGCTCCCGGTCAGTGCCGTGCCAGGGCCCTGTGCGGCGATCGCGGCCCTGTCGGTGGCGGGGCTCCCCACGGACCGGTTCCACTTCGAGGGATTCCTGCCCCCCCGGTCGGCGGCGCGACTGGCCCGGCTTCGGGAACTGGGCAGGCGATCCGAGACGCTGGTCTTCTACGAGTCGGCCAACCGCATCACCGACACACTGGCCGATGCGATCACCGTATTCGGGCCCCTTCGTGCCGTGGCGGTGGGCCGCGAGCTCACCAAGCTGCACGAGACCGTCTACCGGGGCAGCCTGGCCGACGTGCGCGCTGCCGTTCTGGCCGATCCGGGCGGCGACCGGGGCGAGTGCACCTGGGTGCTGGAGGGATGCGGCGCGGAACCGGCGCCGGACGAAGCGGAACTGGCCCGCGTGGTGGGAATCCTGGCTGCGGAACTCCCGGCTTCGCAGGCCGCGAGCCTCGCGGCGCGCATCACCGGTGCACCGCGCAAGACAGCCTACCGGCTGGCCAGCGGGCAACCCCCGGTCGACGACTGAGGTCTAGCGAACCAGGCCGTCCTTCTGCAGGCGTTCCGCAATGGCCGGCGTGATCGCCGCGAGGGCCATCTCGCGGGACGGCAGGTTCTTCGCTTTCGTTTCCACCGTGTAGACGAGGGATGCACCCCGGGTCTCGAACAGACGGCTCGACAGCCGGGCGGTGCCGCTGATCGAGAACACCGACGGCGCCGTCTCGAACTCGCCGTACACCACGGGCACGCCGTAGGCGCCGTAATAGCCATAGTCGTAGCCGATGCCGGTGGCCTTGTAGTAGCCGCCGCCCCGGGCGTCCGCCGAGCCGCCTTCCTTCACCCTGGCGCTCGAGTCCACCAGCGTCGTGGCGAGGACCGCGTCGGCGCCGAGCGTCACGACGGCCTTCTCGATGCCCTCCCGGGTGATCGGTTCCTTCGTGCTCATTACCGAGCAGCTCATCGTGGCCTTGACCGTGCCGCTCCGGAGGTTGGCCGCCATGGCCTGCTCGAAGGCGCAGCGCTGGTTGATGTCCGGGCTCACCCCCACGACCAGGATGTTGGTGAACCCGTCGGTGCGCGCGATGCCGGGGCTGTAGGTACCGTCGACGTCCACGCCGAGGGCCATCTGCCGGGCGCAGCCGGCAAGTATGCCCGCGGCCAGCACGGCAAGCGCCAGCGCGAATGGCCTGCGGACGGGAGAGGCGGCTGGATGGTTGAGCATGGCGTCCACACTACCCGGTGAGCCGGTCGATTGCACTTATTCCGTCCGGGCTGCCGGGCGGCGGGATCATGGTATAGAGTGAGGGCGTGGGGTCCCGACGAATCACCGTGAGCGCGAGAGCGCACGAGGCGGGAGTCCTCCAATTGCCATGAGCAAGTCGCCAGGCCATCGCGGCGTCGAACAGCAACGAACGCAGCTGCTCCTTGCCGCCGTCCAGGAGCTGTACGCCTCGGCGATGCACGGCACCCCGGAGATCTGGCACAAGATCTACGAGCAGTGCAGCCTGCTCCTGGAGAGCGAGGCCGGCGGCTTCATCAGCACCGACAAGGTCAACCAGGCCGCCGACATCGCGAGCCTCATCGGCTTCGACCAGGAAAAGGCCATCCAGGCCTACCGGGAATTCGGCGTGGAAGTGGACCTGCTCTTCATGGGCACCCTGACCATGGGCACGGGCAGTACCTTCCTGGGGACCGAGAAGATCGGCTTCCGCGCCCTGCAACGCTCGCCGTTCTACGGGATCCTGTCCGCGCCCCTCGGCCTGCGCTTCGTCTGCGGCGGGATCCTCGAGAATGACGAGCGCCACCATTCGGCGCTCTATTTCTGGCGGCGGTCGGACCAGGCCGATTTCGACCAGGCTTCGATGGCGGCACTGACCGCGATCATGCCCCATGTCCGCCAGGCCCTCGAGGTGCAGCGGCGGATCCGGGGCCCCCAGCTCGACACCATGCCGGCCGGATCCCTGACCCTGGGCAATTTCGAGGCCTCGCGCCACGGGATATTCGTCCTCGACGCCACGGGAAGGGTGCTCTTTGCAAATCCCGAGGGCGAGAGAATCGCGAGGTCCGGCGACGGGGTCTGCATCAGCAACGGCGTACTCAGCGTGGACGACGCGCAGATCGCCGCCGAAGTCGCGCACATGATGTCCAGGGGCATCGGCATTGCCCGTACGGCGGAATTTGCTCAGATGCGGCCGATCCGGATTCCCCAGAAGTCCGGCAGGCAGAGCTACGAGCTGCTGATGATCCCGGTGACCGACGGTGTCCAGCGGGCGATCCTGCCACCTACGGCCGCCTTCATGGTGGCGATTTCCGACCCCGGCAGCGTTGACGGCATGTCCCACCAGCGCCTGCGGGGGTACGGCCTCACCGGCGCGGAGGCCCGCCTGTGCCAGGCATTGATAAGGATCGGGTCCCTGCCCAGTGCCGCGGACGAACTGCAGATCAGCCGCAGCACGGCCCGCAGCCACCTGAAGAACATCTTCGCGAAGCTTGGCGTCACCTCCCAGGTCCAGCTGGTCACCCGGCTCGCCGCAGCGCGGGAACAGGCGGGAAACCCCTGGTAGGTACCCGGTTCGCTCTATACTTCCCGGGCGAGTCGGCCAGGCAATCGCTCGCGTGCTTGCACGCGGGAGGAAAGTCCGGGCTCCGGCGGGCAGGGTGCCAGGTAATGCCTGGGAGGCGCGAGCCTACGGAAAGTGCCACAGAAAATAACCGCCTAAGGATCCCCGGGTTCGCCCGGAGTCCCGGTAAGGGTGAAAAGGTGCGGTAAGAGCGCACCGCGCGGGTGGCAACACGTCGCGGCATCGGTAAACCCCACCCGGAGCAAGACCAAATAGGGAAGCAGCGTTCCGCAAGGAATGCACCGTCGCCCCGCGGGCTTCCGGGTAGGTTGCTTGAGGTCGCTGGTGACAGCGATCCCAGAGGAATGATTGCCCAAGACAGAACCCGGCTTATCGGCCGACTCGCACCTTTCGCTTGCCGGTCTGTGGGAGGACCCCGGTGAAACCACGTTCCATTCGGGCGCTCGTCCGCTCGTTGCCGCTGCTGGTCGCCGCCCCGGCACTCGTCGGATTCGCGTTGTACGACGCCAGCGGCTTTGCCTGGCTGGGCTACACCTGGAACAAGTGGGGCAATCCCACGGCCGGCACGCCGGCGACGGTCTACTGGAGCCTGATGCCCCCCGGCACGGCAGGTTCCGACTACTGCGCGCCCGGTTGCACCAGCGGCACCGGCACGAGCGCCCTCGCCCTGCCCAACTTCTACGACGGGTCCACGCACAGCTTCCGCACCGTGAACCTGACCGATCCGGAGATGCTGAGCTACATCCGGAACGCGCTGCGCACCTGGGGTGCGGCGGCGGGCGTGACCTTCATCTACCTGCCCAACGACAGCGGCGTGCCGATCAACGATCCCGGGGCCGAGCCGCCGGCGACGGGCCACATCCGCATCGGCGTGTTCGAGATGGGTTACGAGGCCCCGGCGGGCGCGGGCTTTGCGGCGCCGCCCAACGGTTTCATCCCGAACAGTTCCCAGTTCGCCACCGGCGCCGGCGACGTCATCCTGAACAGCACCTACGCGTTCCAGAATCCGGCAGGCGCGGAGGGTACACCGCTGGATGCATTTCCCCAGGGCGGCGGCCCGTTCCTCAATGACCTGGAGGGGCTGATCCTCCACGAGATCGGCCACGCGCTTGGCATAGCCCACTCCGGCGATCCGGCTGCCGTGATGTGCGGGTACCCCGCGGCGTGCACCTACTACGATCCGGGTACCTACGTGATCAACCGTCAGCTGGAGCCGGACGACGTCGTGGCTGGCCAGACACTCTACGGCCCGCCGGCGGACACCGATGGCGATGGAGTTGTCGATGCCCTGGACAACTGCAGCCAACTGGCGAACCTGTCCCAGTGCGACAGCGACGGTGACGGCATCGGCAACCGCTGCGACGGGGATCTCAGCAACAACGGCGCCACGAACGCCCAGGACACCGCGCTGTTCCGCCAGCAGCTGGGCCAGCCGAGCACGGCGCCGGGCTACAACAAGGCCGACCTCAACTGCAACGGCACCGTGAATGCCCAGGACACCGCGCTGTTCCGCGGGCTGCTGGGCTCACCCCCGGGACCGTCGGGCCTCGCGCCCTAGTCATCGCTGGCTTGGGATCAAGTCGGCATGCCGTGCTCTGTCAAATGGCACAGTGCTCCTATGCCGCCGCACTTTTGCAGTGCAATCTATTTCCCGCGGGATCGGATTATGTAACGCCTCACTACCAATTTGCCCGGTATGCAGGCACAGTCGGCGTACAGGTGCACAGACCTGGTTCAACAACAATGACGTGGGACGATTTTCAGTTCGACACATAGATAAGGCACGGACCGCGCCTGCGGAAGTGCCAACAAAACTTCATTCATAGACATCGGGGGTTTCGCAATGTTTCTCGCAACGTCGAAGACTCTTAGCATCAGGCTCGCACTTGCCGCAGCCCTGACCCTTTCCGGTTCGCAAGCGATGGCGGTCGCTCTGGATACGAGCAGCCCCAGCAACGGCCTGACCGCCATTTTCAGCACGACGTTCGCCGGTGGGCTTCCCGCCTGCACGGGCTCGTCGCCCAGCTACTGCTCGTTCTTCGGCGGCCTGCCGAGCGCCGGGCAGCTGGCCGCGGTCAGCATTACGCCCAACCCGACGGGCGTGACGGCCAACACGCCAGCCGCCATCCTCGGTGCCGGAGCCGGGTCGTTCCTGAACCTGACCTCCGACGGCATCACGTCCACGCTGGCGGGCGGCACGGTCACCTTCGGCAACGGCTCGATCACCATCGTTCCGGCAGCCACCACGATCGGCGTGACCAATGCGGGCATGGTTTTCGATGCGGCGCCCCAGGTTGCGGCGGTCAGTGGCAGCGGCACGTCCGAGTTCCTGGTCAACCTGTCACCGGCCACGGCAGTCGACTTCAGCACCCTGGCTGGGGGAGCAGTGACGAGCTGCGCCGGCCCGGCCTGCGCCGCGCTGGGCTCGCTGAGCCTGGACATGGTCCGGTACCGGCTCTTCGTCCAGTGGGATCCGACATTCACCCAGTTCACTTCCACCTTCATCGGCCAGACCGGCAACAACGCCATGGTGTACGCCAACCTGAACACCGTGCCCGTGCCGGCCGCCGTGTGGCTGATGGGTTCGGCCCTGGGTCTCCTGGGCCTGGCCCGCCGGAAGGTCGCGGCCTGAGTCACGGCCTGAGCTGACGACGACGGAACACGGCCCCGCGGTCCGCCGCGGGGCCGACTCCCAAACTGAGGATTGTGGGGAATTTCACATGTCACAGATCGCAAACAAGCGCCTGCGGGCCTTGGCTGCTGCGGTGGGCCTTTGTGCCGGCCTGGGTGCCGGCGCCGCCTCCGCGGCCATCGCCACCCGCACGTTCACCATCAGCACCGCCGACATCGTCGACCTCTACAGCGCCACGTTTGACGCTGCCCTGACTCCTTGCGGGGCACCGGCGACCCAGGAGTGCACGTTCTTCGGCGGCGCCCTGCCTGTGGGCCGGGCCATCGTGATAACGCCGACGGGTACGGGCACCGGTACCCTGAATGTGAACTACGACACCCTCACGGGGGAGATCACCCAGGTCAACAGCATGGTGATCAACCTGCCGGCCCTCAACCTTCTCATTACCCAGCCTTCCAACACCACGACCGTCGTGGTGACGCCGGGCAACGGCATACCGGCCGCCAACGACACGCCCTTCGTGGAGTCGGGGACCGGAACGCTGGGTCGGGACCTGGATGGTTCCGGCTTCGGGACGTTGCTCGGCCAGGGCACTGCCGATCCGGACCAGGCCCCGGCCATCGGCCAGGCTGCAGTCTTCCAGCACAGTGATTCACCCTTCGTGGATACTCCGGATTTCGCGGTGTTCGGTGACATCGTGGACAGCTGCACGGATACTGGTCCCGGCAGCCCCAGTTGCCCCCTCATTACCCTGGGCCTCCTGACGCTGGACGCCGTCCGCTATCGCGTCGAGGGCACCGTCGGGTGCAAGTCCGGCGGCAGCTCGCTGGTCGTCAAGGCGCAGACCGTCAACAACTCCATCTACCGGGTGAACCTGACGACCACCACGGCGGACACGGACTGCGACCTGGACGGCGTGCTCAACACCGTGGACAACTGCCCGGATGAGCCCAATGCGGGGCAGGCCGACACTGACAGCGACCTGCGTGGCAACGCCTGCGACAACTGTCGCCTGGTGGCCAACAACACCGGGGCCGCGGCCCAGTGCAATTCCGATGGTGACGCGTTTGGCAACCGCTGCGACGGCGACTTCAACCAGAACAGCTCGACCAACGCCCAGGACACCGGGTTGTTCCGCCAGCAGCTCGCGCAGCCCAGTCTCGCGCCGGTCTTCAACAGGGCCGACCTCAACTGCAACGGCACGGTGAATGCCCAGGACACCGGGCTCTTCCGGCCACTGTTGGGCTCACCGCCAGGTCCGGGTGCGGGCCCGTAAGGTCCGGCCTTCGCGACGGCTAAATGCAGGCCGGCTCGGCGAGAGATCGCCGAGCCGGCTTTCTCTTTTTGGGGACTCCTGACCACGCCGCATGGGCGTGCTGATCGAGCTCACTGCCGCCGACGGCCATTGCCTCGCGGCGCATCTCTGACCGGGAAACATTCACTTGCTTCTCCGGGAGCGGCACTGTACTTTAGCAATGTCTTATTTAGATTTTCCTAAAGTAAGCTGCAAGCCAATGACCGCTGCCACGACCACACCCGTGCTGGACCCCGCCGCGATGAGGCGCCACGCAGGCAGTGCGGCGAAGCTGATTCGCGCCCTCTCAAACGAGCATCGCCTGCTCGTGCTGTGCGTGCTGTCCGAGGGCGAGCTGTCGGTGGGGGAACTGAACAGCCGGGTTCGCCTGTCCCAGTCAGCGCTGTCCCAGCATCTTGCGGTACTGCGTCAGGAGCGGCTCGTCTCGACGCGCCGCTCCGCCCAGACCATCTTCTACAAGCTGGCGGGCGGCATTGGAATGGACCTCATCCGGTTGCTGCATGACCACTACTGCGGCGTTCCCGTCCGGACGCCCCGGCGCGTGCGCGCCTGAACACGAACGGCTCCGCAAGGCGGAGCACAAGGGAGGACGAGTCATGGCCACGATCGTAATTCTCGGCGCCGGAATCGGCGGCGTTCCCTGTGCCTACGAGCTGCGGAAGCAGCTGGGCAAGGAACACCAGGTCGTGCTGGTGGGCACGTCGCCCCGTTTTGAGTTCACGCCCTCCAATCCCTGGGTCGCCGTCGGCTGGCGTCAGCCTGCTGAAACAGGCGTGGAGCTGGCAAAGCCGCTGCGGGACCACGGTATTGCCTTCGAGCCCCAGGAGGCCCGGTCGATCGACCCGGCAGGGAAACGGGTGGTCCTCGCCGACGGACGCGAGCTCGCCTGGGACTACCTCGTCATCTCCACGGGCCCGAAGCTGGCCTTCGATGAGGTTCCGGGACTCGGGCCTGCCGGCTTCACCCGGTCGATCTGCACCCATGCCCACGCCCACGAGGCGTGGAAGGCCTACGAACGGTTCCTGCAGAAGCCCGGTCCCATCGTCATCGGGGCGGCGCCGGGGGCCAGCTGCTTCGGGCCGGCCTACGAGTTTGCGATGATCCTCGATACCGACCTGCGCAAGAGGAAGATGCGGGACCGGGTGCCGATGACCTACGTGACCAGCGAGCCCTACATCGGCCACATGGGACTCGGCGGCGTGGGCGACAGCAAGGGGCTCATGGAGAGCGAGCTTCGTCAGCACCACATCAAGTGGGTCACGAACGCGAAGATCACGCGGGTGGAGCAGGAGCGACTGTTCGCCCAGGAAATCGGCGATGGTGGCCAGGCCGTCCGGGAGCATGAGCTGCCCTTTGCCTACGCGATGATCCTGCCGGCATTCAGGGGGGTGGATGCCGTGGCGGCGGTGCCCGATCTCTGCAACCCGCGGGGCTTCGTCCTCATCGACGAGTACCAGCGCTCGAAGAAGTACCCGGAGATCTACTCGGCCGGCGTGTGCGTCGCGATTCCGCCGGTGGAGGTCACGCCGGTCCCCACCGGTGCGCCGAAGACCGGCTACATGATCGAGTCCATGGTCACGGCCATCTGTGCAAACATCGGCGCGGCCATCTCCGGGAAGGCTCCCGCGGCCAAGGCCACGTGGAACGCCATCTGCCTGGCCGACTTCGGCGACACCGGCGTGGCCTTCGTGGCATTGCCGGAGATTCCGCCGCGCAACGTCACCTGGGCCAAGAAGGGCAAGTGGGTGCATATCGGCAAGATCGCCTTCGAGAAGTACTTCCTGCACAAGGTCCGGAGCGGCTCCGTAACCCCCGTGTACGAGACCTATGTGCTGAAGGCGCTGGGCGTGGAACGACTGAAGGATGGACCCGGCTGAGCCGGGAAGGAACGGACCATGACGATTGAACGCGCCGTGCTGGCCTTCGCGGGAACGGTGGTGCTCGTCAGCCTCGCGCTCGGGCTGTTCGTCCACCAGAACTGGTTCTGGCTCACCGCCTTCGTGGGTGCCAACCTGCTGCAGTCCTCGTTCACCGGGTTTTGCCCGCTGGCTCTCATCCTCCGCAAGCTCGGCATGAAGCCGGGCCCGGCGTTCTGAGCGTGCGTCCGGCCCTGCTGCTGGTAGCCCTCGGGCTGGCGGGCTGCGGCGACTCGCCGCCCCCGGCACCGGCAGGCCCCGCCGTGGTGAAGCTCGCGACCGAGGTCGTGCAGCCCGTCACCGTGCCCGCGGAGCGGGAGCTCGACGGCACCATAGAAGCCGTGAACCAGGCCACGGTGTCCGCGCAGACGTCGGGCCGAGTCGCCGAGATCTTCCACGACGTGAACGACTTCGTGCCCGCAGGCGCGGTCCTGCTCAGGTTGCGCAGCACGGAGCAGCGCGCGGGCCTCCAGCAGGCCGAGGCGGCACGGGTCGAAGCCACGGCCCGCGAAGCCGAGGCACAGTCCCGCTACGCGCGGATCCGTGACATGTACGAGCGCAAGGTCGTCGCAAAGGCCCAGCTGGACCAGGTGGCTGCGGAGCGCGATGCGGCCGTCGCCCGCCTGGCAGCTGCCAACGCCGCCGTGGAGAGTGCCCGCGAGGGCGTGGCCTACACCGAGGTGCGGGCACCCTACGCCGGGATCGTGACCGGGCGCCTGGTCCGCGTGGGAGAGGCCGTTTCGCCGGGCACGCCGCTGATGAGCGGCCTTTCCCTGGAGAAACTCCGGGTAACCGTGGACATCCCGCAGTCGCTGGTGGAGCAGGTGCGCAAGCTGCGCAAGGCGGCGGTGTATGTGGACGGCCGCCGGATCGAGGCCACGCAGGTCACGATATTCCCGGAGGCGGACCCGGCCACGAATACCTTTCGCGCGCGCGTGGACCTGCCGGCCAACGCCGCGGACCTCTATCCCGGCATGTTCGTCAAGGTGGGCCTGGTGACGGGCGAGAGTCCCCGGCTCCTCGTCCCCAGACAGGCGGTCATCGCGCGCAGTGAGGTTACAGCCGTATACGTGGTCAACGGCGACGGGCACATTGCCCTCCGCCAGGTACGCACCGGCGGCGCCTTCGGCGACCGGCTGGAAGTCCTTGCCGGCCTGGCGGCCGGCGAGCGCGTGGCGCTCGATCCCGTGGCGGCGCTGCAGTCCCTGACGCCGCCGGCCGCTGGCGACAATGGCTGAGAACCTGGGATTCAGCGGCCGCGTTGCGCGGTACTTCCTGCACTCCGAGCTGACGCCGCTTCTTGCGTTGACGGCCCTGCTGATGGGCGTGTTCGCCGTCCTGGTGACGCCGCGGGAGGAAGAGCCGCAGATCAACGTCACCTTCGCCAACATCATCATCGGCTTTCCCGGGGCAAGCGCCGTCCAGGTGGAGAACCTGGTGTCCTCGCCGATGGAGAAGGTCCTGGGCGAGATAGCCGGCGTGAAGCACATCTACTCGGTGTCGAGGCCCGGCGTCGCCGTGCTCACGGTGCAGTTCGAGGTGGGCGAGGAGCGCACCGAGGCGATCGTACGGCTCTACAACGCCGTCTATTCAAACCAGGACTGGCAGCCGCCGGGGTCCGGCGTGCTCCCCCCGCTGATCAGGCCCATGGGCATCGACGACGTACCGATCCTTTCACTGACCCTGTGGACGAGGGATCCCGCGCGCGGGGCGCACGAGCTCGGCGAGGTCGCACGCGCCATCGAGACCGAGATCAAGCGCGTGCCCGGGACCCGCGACGTGTACACCATCGGCAGCCCCGACAGCGTCGTCCGCGTGGTGCTGGATCCGCAGAAGCTCTCTGCCTACGGCCTGTCGGCGGACGACCTCATGGCGTCCCTGGCAGCGGCCGGCAAGGCAGAGCAGGCCGGCGTGCTGGTCGGGAACGACCGGGTGACGCCCGTGCAGGCCGGCGGCTTCCTGGCGGGAAGCGCCGACGTGGCCAGTCTCGTCGTGGCCGTGCGGGACGGGCGCCCCATCTACCTGCAGGACGTGGCCGCCGTGAGCCGCGGGCCCGACACACCGGAGTCCCTCGTCTGGCATGGCACCGGGACTGCCGGAGGGGCGGCCCCGGCGCGGGAGGGCCATGCGCCCGCGGTGACCATTGCCGTGTCGAAGAAGCCCGGCGAGAACGCGATCGACGTGACCACGGCGGTCCTGGACCGCATCGCCACGCTGCGTGGCACGTACATACCCGAGGGCATCGAGGTCACGGAGACCCGCAACTACGGCGTCACCGCCAACGACAAGGCCCGGCAGCTGATCCAGAAGCTGATGTTTGCCACCGTGGCTGTCGTCGTGCTGGTGCTGGTGGCGATCGGCCGGCGCGAGGCGATCGTGGTGGGCGCGGCGGTCGTGGTGACGCTGGCCGCCACGCTGTTCGCCTCCTGGGCCTGGGGATTCACCATCAATCGCGTGTCTCTCTTCGCGCTGATCTTCTCGATCGGCATCCTGGTGGACGACGCCATCGTGATCGTCGAGAACATCCACCGGCGGCGCCAGATCGACAAAGGTGATTTCCTCGACATGATTCCCCGGGCGGTGGACGAGGTCGGCGGCCCGACCATCCTGGCCACCTTTACCGTCATCGCGGCGCTGCTGCCCATGGCCTTCGTCAGCGGCCTGATGGGGCCCTACATGAGCCCGATTCCCATCAATGCCAGCATGGGCATGGTGATCTCCCTGGCCGTGGCGCTGGTCTTCACGCCCTGGCTTTCGGGCAAGCTGCTGGCATCGGCCCACCATGCCGCCAGCCATGAGGACGGCGGATCCTCGACCCTCCACCAGTGGTTCGAACAGGTCATGCGACCCTTCATCCACGGCCCGGCGGCGAAGCCGATGCGTCACCGGCTGTATGCGGGCCTCCTGGTCGCCATCCTGGTGGCGGTGGGGCTGGCCGTGGTCCAGTGGGTCGTGCTGAAGATGCTCCCCTTCGACAACAAGTCCGAGTTCCAGGTCGTCCTGGACATGCCGGAGGACACCCCGGTGGAGCGTACCGCGCTGGTGCTCGGCGAGCTGTCCCGGGTCATCGAGACGGTGCCTGAGGTCCGGGACTACCAGGCCTACGCCGGCACGGCGTCGCCCATCAATTTCAACGGCCTGGTCCGCCAGTACTACCTGCGCAGCGGCCCGGAGCAGGGCGACATCCAGGTGAACCTCAAGGACAAGAGCGAGCGCGACCGGGCGAGCCACGAGATCGCGCTGGACGTGCGGCCGCGCCTCGCCGCCATCGCGAAAAAGCACGGCGCATCGCTGCAGGTCGTGGAAGTGCCGCCCGGACCCCCCGTTCAGGCGCCGATCGTGGCCGAGATCTACGGGCCCTTCTACGACGCGCAACGCGCCCTGGCGCAGGAGTTGCGAGGGAGCTTCGACGCGACGCCGGACATCATCGATGTGGATGACTCCACAGAAGCTGCCGCGCACCGCTATTCCGTGACGGTGGACCGGCAGAAGGCCGCGCTGCTGGGCGTTTCCCAGGCCGACGCGGTGCGTGCGCTGACCGTCGGCCTCCGGGGCCAGGACGCCGGTTACGTCCACGAAGGCCTGGAACGCCGGCCAATTCCAGTCCGGCTCGAACTCCCGGTGCCTGACAAGGCAAACATTGACCAGGTGCTCGAGCTCGAAGTGCGGTCGGCGACCGGCCGGCTCGTGCCGCTGTCCGAGGTCACGCGTGTGGAGCAGGTGCCCTGGGACGGTGCCATTTATCACAAGGACCTGTTGCCCGTGGTGTTCGTCACCGGCGACATGGCCGGGCGGCTGGACAGCCCGCTGTACGGCATGTTCGACCTGGTGGGGCAGGTGGGCGATGGCCTGCCTTCCGGTGCCCGTCCGGACCAGCTGTTCATCAGCGCGCCCGGTGATCCCAACCGCTTTGCCGTCAAGTGGGACGGCGAGTGGCAGATCACCTACGAGACCTTCCGGGACATGGGCATCGCGTACTCGGTGGGCCTGGTGCTGATATACCTGCTGATCGTCGCCCAGTTCCGCTCATACGTGATGCCGCTGATCATCATGGCGCCAATCCCCCTCACCATCATCGGCGTCATGCCGGGGCACGCGCTCCTCGGCGCCCAGTTCACCGCCACCTCCATGATTGGCATGATTGCGCTGGCGGGCATCATCGTCCGCAATTCCATCCTGCTCGTGGACTTCATCGATGCCGAGATCGGTCGTGGCGAGCCGCCGGAGCAGGCCGTGGTCGGCGCGGCGGCGATCCGCGCGCGACCCATCGCGCTGACCGCGCTGGCCGCGATCAGCGGCGCATTCTTCATCCTCGACGACCCCATCTTCAACGGGCTCGCGGTGTCGCTGATCTTCGGGATACTGGTCTCCACCATGCTCACCCTGGTGGTGATCCCGGTGTTCTACTTCGCCTACCGGAGCCGGCAGCTGGCCAGAGCTGCCGGGGGGGAGATCCGCTGATGAACACACTGCGCCTGCTGGCGCTGGTTGCCATTCTCGCCGTGTCGCCCGCCCGGGCCGAGACGCTCGAGGACGCGTGGCGCATGGCCGCCGAGCGGGATGCCGGCCTCGCCGCGGTCCGGGACCGGACGGAAGCCGGCCGTGCCGGCGAGCAGGCCGCCCGCGCCGAGCGCTGGCCGAAGCTGACGGTTGACGGCAGCTACCAGCGCTTCGACGACGCACCGGCCTTCAGCTTTCCGGTGGGCGGGAATACCTTCGTCTCGCCCGAACTGGTCAGCGGCGACGACTTCCTGATGGGCCGGGCCCGGGTCGAGGTGCCGCTGTTCACCGGCGGGCGGGTCAGCGCCGGCATCGAGTCCGCAACCCAGGCCGCCCGCGGCGCCGGCCTGGCCCAGGAGAGCTACGAGCAGGACCTGCGCCTGCAGGTGGCCACGGCCTACGTGGACGTGCTCCGGGCGCGGCGCGCCCTTCGGGCCGCAGAGTCAGCCGTTGCCAGCCTCACGGCCCACGTCAGCGACGTGGCGGTGATGGTGGAGCGGGAAGCGGTGGCCCGCAACGACCTGCTCGCGGCGCGCGTGACGCTCGCCGATGCCGAGCAGGTGCGCCTCAGGACGGAGAACCGCCACGCCATGGCGCTGGCCGGCTACAACCGGCTGCTCGGCGAGCCCATGGATCGCGTGCCCGACCTTGCCGAGCTTCCGGCAGACATGGCGGAGGCCCCGCTGGCCGCTGCATCCGTCGATGAACTGGTCGAGCGTGCCAGTGCCAGCCGCCGGGAACTCTCCGGCCTGGAGGCACGTTCCCTGGCGCTGGCGGAGCAGGCCCGCAGCGAGAATGCCAGCCGCTGGCCCCAGGTGGGCCTGATGGCCGACTACCAGCACCTGGAGAACGAGGTGCTGGATGATGAGGACTTCGCCCTGGTGGGCGTCGGCTTTTCCTGGACGCTGTTCGATGCCGGCCGCATCAGGGAACGCGCGAACGCGCTCCAGAGTGCCAGCCGGGCCGCTGCCCGGGACCGGGACGACCTGCATTCCCGCGTGGCGCTGGAGGTCCGGCAGGCGTGGCTCGACGTGCACGAGGCGGCGGCCCGGGTGCCGCTGACCCGGGAGGCGGTGGAGCAGGCGGAGGAGAACCTGCGCGTCGGCCGGGAACTCTACGGCGTTGGCCTCGCCACGAACACGGTCGTGCTGGACGCGGAGGCGCTGCGGCTCGGCGCGGTCAGCAATCACGACAACGCCGTCCTCGACGTGGCGCTGGGCAACCTGCGCCTTAAACGGGCTATCGGCGAGCTCTAGGCTCGCCCGCTCCCGCCGACGTCTACTGCAGCGAGTCGGTCACGAGGTTCGTCGCCTCGTGCAGCCGGTACACGGGGGATTCCATCGGCTGCGGAATCCACTGGAAGGCGAGGTACCGGTCGAGGAAGTTCCAGGTCACCAGTCCGTCCGGGCTTTCAGGCTCGAGCAGGTGCGCCGCGACGTTGGCAAGCGGCTGGGCCATGCTCACGTACCAGGTCCCCGCGGGGAATGTCATCTCCTTCGTGGCGTAGGCGCCCTCGACCGTGCTGGTGTAGTGGCCCTGGTCGGAGAACCCGGACCCCTTCAGCGTCGTGACGCTGAACGCTTCCACCCGCAAGGTGGTGGCGGCAGTGAGTCGCTCAATCGCGATGCCGTGCTCGCGGATCTTGGCCGCGATGGCGGGATCCCTGGCCGTGATCAGGTAGCCGCGCGGCAGGCGCACGGTGCGCCTCGGCGCGTACCGGGCGAGATAGGGCACGTCCTCGTAGGTGCGGGTGGTCGCGGTGGGCCGCACCTTCGGGTACCGGCCCCCGGTGTCGGTGACCTCCATCTCGAAGCCGCGGATGGTGAGTGTCTTGTCCAGTGCCGTGGGCTCCGTCCCGATGACGAAGACGTCGTTCGCACCCGGGTTCGCGCCGCGGGCCACCGTCGCCCGGTCGGCCCGGCCCACGAGGGCGACGACTTCGTCCCGGCGGCCATGCAGGAAGTCGAGGAAGGAGAGCGCAAGGCTGCGGGCGCCCTTCACCCGGGTCTCGAAATCCACGTAGGGGTACTGCTCGTCGAGCACCGCGAGGCGGTTGCGCAGTCCCACGTAGTTCGACAGGTAGCGCGGCTCCGGGCCCAGCGGGACCCAGCCCTTCGCGGGCTGCTTCACGTCCAGGAAGTCGCCGTGCGGCAGGGTCAGCGTTCCGTGGCGCTCCCGCATCTGCTTCTCGATGGCGGGCCAGACCGTGCCGGCCATGTAGTCGAAGATGCCGGCGTCGCCATTGGGATTGAGCCCCCAGACCCAGGTCACCGGTTCCTGGTGGTAGGACCCGTTGTGGGTGTGGGAGTCGAGGAAGAAGACCGGGTCCCAGCGCTGGAGCACGTTCTCGACGAGGCCGCGGACCTCGGGTGACTCGAGCTTTATGCCATCCCGGTTGAGGTCCAGGTTCTGGCCGTTGACCCGCACGCCGACGCCGCCGGCCGGGCCTTTCTGGGCGGGCCGGTTGGCCGTGCTGACCTGCTCGTTGCCGTCGGGGTTGAAGTTGGGGGCGATGAGCACGACGAGCCGGTCCAGGTACTTCGCGGCGGGCCCGGTGGCCAGGTCCCGCGCCACCATCAGCAACGCGTCCTTGCCCTCCACCTCGCCCGCGTGGATGTTGGCCTGGAAGTACACGACGGCCCGCCGGTCGTGGCGCAGGTCCGACGGCGAGGCCGGCACAGGCTCGCCGATCACCAGCAGTGGAATCGGCCTGCCCTCGGTGCTGGTGCCGAGCGTCTCCACGCGCACCCGGTTACTCCGTTGCTGAAGCTCCCGGATGAAGGACATGACGTCCGCGTGGCTGGAGGTTGCCGCGTAGTTGCTGGATTCGGCGCGGGTCACCGGAAGCTCGGCGGCCGCGAGCGGGGTGGCAATGGCTGCCAGCAGGATCAGAGTGCGCATGGGCTGAACCATATCAGGGCGCAAGCGTCAGTTCGCTGGCCGCGTGCTCCGCGATGGCCGCATCGCTGAACCACCAGTACCGGGGCTCGCCACTCAGCCAGGCCGCCGTCTGGTCCCGGAGGTGCGGATCGAACTGCCGGCCGCTGGCGCCGCCGGTCAGCACCGCCATGATCTTGTCCGGGTCGCCCAGGTCCGCGACCATGCGCAGCGAGGCGATGCTGGTGGCGGCGTAGGGCTTGTCGAACCTGAAGGTGGCCCGGTTCAGGGTCTCGCCCGAGCCCTCCTTGGGGTGGGTGCCGCCGCCAAGGATGCCGGCGGCGGCGGCACCGGGAACCAGCGGGCTGAAGAACGTGACGGTGTGGACCTTGCCCCACTCCCAGCGGCCCACGTCCCGGCCCAGCACCGGCTGCAGTTCAGCCAGGGCGTCGAGCGCCGCCAGGTGGAAGAGGTCGTCCCGCGTCTCCCGCACCGGGGTGCGCTGGTCATCGAACCAGTCGCTGTCGGGGTCCTCCAGCAGGAGCGCGAGCCGCTCGTGCCACAGGTAGTAGCTGCCCAGGTAGCGGGCTGCCAGGTCCGGACCGAGGTCGTCCTCGAACACCCGCCGCGCGAAGTGCCGGTAGACCGACTGGAATACGGCCGGTGCCGCCGCCCGGGGCTCGTCGGTGTAATTCCAGCCGGCCAGCACTTCGCCGGCCGGGTGCGTGTCGGGGTGGGCCGTCAGGGCCGTACTCATCAGCGGCGCGATGCGCGCAGCCATGGGATTCTTCGTGTCCCGCATGAAGGCCCAGTGGTCATCCGGCGTGAACGTCGGCCTGCTCCCGAGCAGCTCCAGCAGGCGCCGGTAGCGCCAGGATGCGGCGAAATAGGTGGAGTAGGGCGTCGGGAAGTCCCGGGTCACCGTGCGGTGATTCGCGTTGCCGACCCAGCCCCGTTCCGGGTTGACCTGCCCGGGCATCGCCCCGGCCGGGACGAAGCCGTCCCAGGCGTCCACGCCGTCCGTCACCGGCACCGGCCGCGAGCCGTCGCCACGCCGGCGCACGGGCACGCGGCCACCCGTGGCGTGGCCGATGTTGCCGGCTGTGTCGGCGATGACGTAGTTGTAGGGCGCCGTGCTTTGGCCGATGGCCTGGCGGGCCGCGTCCACGTCCTCCGCCGTGAAGAGCGCCCAGGCGCCGGTGTCGGCCTGCATCGCCTCCGGTGCGCTCCAGCGCATCGACAGGAGCTTGCCGGCGGCGACGCCCATCCCGTGATCCGAGATGACGGGGCCCCGGTGCGTGAAGCGGATGCGCAATGGCACCTCGCGGAACTCGCTCCCGCCCGGGCGCCTGCGGACCCGCACCGTCTCCTCGATGACGTCGAACGGGTAGGACTGGCCGCCCTCCAGGTAGTGGCCCGGCTTGCCCGGATCCTCGGTCTCGATGAAAAGGTCCACCACGTCGGCATAGGCGTTGGTCACGCCGAAGGCCACGTGGCTGGTCCTGCCCACCGCGATGCCCGGCACGCCGGGTCCGGCCGCGCCCACCGCACGGAACTCCGGTGTGACCAGGCCCACGGGGTGCCAGATGCCGGGCAGGGTCCGGGCATCCAGGTGCGGGTCATTGACCAGCACCGGCGCGCCGCCCGCGGACCGGCTGCCGCTCATGACCCACTGGTTGCTGCCCAGCTCGAGTGCCTTCTGCCCCGTGGCGAACCAGGCGGCGTCCGCGCGCAGGCCGAGCGGGGGCGACGCGACGGCCGCGACCAGCGGCAGCGGGTCCAGCCCGGCCGTGCCGCCGTCGTCCGGGTTGATCGTGACCTGGGCGAGCGCGGCTGCCCGGACGGGGCCAAGCCGGTCGCGGAGCTCCTGGGCGACCAGCTCGGCCTCGAGGTTCACGGCGCTCTGCCAGCTCAGGAAGTACTGCAGTGTCATCACGTCGGCGAGGTTCCAGGGCTGGGGCGCAATGCCGAGCAGGCCGAAGCCGAACTGGCGCTCGTGGCCCTGGTTCGCGACGTACGCGTTGACGCCCTCGAGATAGAGTTCGTAGAAGCGCCGGTCGGCGGGCGCCAGCATTTCCGCCTGGCGCCGGCCGTGGCGGGCCGTGCCCGCAAGCCGCACCTCGATGTCTGCCTCGAGTGCCGACTCACCCACCAGTTCCGCCAGCCGGCCACTGGACAGGTAGCGCTCGACCTCGAGCTGGAACCCCCGGTCCTGGGCGGTGACCCAGCCCTGGGCGCGGAGGGCGTCATCGAGGGATTCCGCGTGGATGTAGGGGATGCCCTGCCCGTCCCGGACCACGCGGACGGGTGCCGAGAGGATGGCCAGCTGCAGGTTCCCGTCCCGCTGGTAACGGTCCGCGACCCGGGTGTAGAGGACGATCCCCACCATGGCCAATGCCACCAGCCAGAGACTGCCTGCCAGGATCCTGCGCATGGGCCGATAGCCTACCGCTTTGACTCGCCGGCGGGGCCAGCGTAGCGTCGGCCGGTCGGCGTCCGTCGGCAACCAACCAGGGGAGAAGAAGCCATGAAAATAATAAGCAGCTTGCTGGCGTGCCTGTTGTTCTCGGGAATGGCGTCCACCGTGCTGGCCGATGAAGGCAAGGTCTACAAGGAGGGGCCGGTCGTCGAGGTCTCCTATATCCGAACCCGGCCCGGCCACTACGATGACTACATGAAGTTCCTGGCCACGACCTACCGGACGCTGATGGAGGCCAACAAGAAGGCCGGGCTGATCCTCGACTATTCCGTCTACGGCGCTACGCCCCGGTCGCCGAAGGATCCGGACCTCCTGCTGACCATCACCTACCCCAACATGGCGGCGCTGGACCGGGTCGACGAGTTCGATGCCCTGGCCGAGAAGACGGTCGGCTCGATGGCGGCCCAGAACCAGGCGGCCATGGACCGGGAGGCCATGCGCGAGGTGCTGGGCAGCGAACTGGTGCGCAAGCTGATCCTCAAGTAACCGACAGGTCCGGCGGGCGGCAGGCGTCAACTGCCGCCCGCCGGAAAGCCGAGCGGCAGCCAGCCGCTGGCCGGCGCCGCCGTCCCGCTCTCCAGGAGCCCGTGGGTGCCGACGCCGAGGAGGCGGACGGGCCGCGTGCCAGCCGCCGTCCGGCCGAGCAGCAGTAACGCGCGCTGGCCGATGTCACCCGCGTCGCAGGTCGGGCTGTCGTGCGTGTGGCTGCGGGTGACGGTCGAGAAGTCCTCGTAACGCACCTTGATGGTGACCGTCCGGGCCTGGAGGTTCTTCCCCTGCAGGGACGCCGCCACCCGCCCGGCGAGCCGCCCGATCTCGGCCTTCATCGCGACAGGATCCCGGAGGTCCGGGGCGTAGGTGGTCTCCGTCGAGACGGATTTCCAGGGCCGGTCCGGCGTCACTGCCCGCGGGTCGTCGCCCTGGGCCAGCCGCCGCAGCCAGTCCGCCAGGCTGCCGACGGCGCCGGCCAGCAGCGCCGGGTCCGCCTCCCGCACGTCGACCAGTCGCTGGATACCGATGGCCCGCAGCTTCTTCGCGGTGACCGGGCCCACGCCCCACAGGGCCTCCACGGGGAGCTTCTGCAGGAAGGCCTCGACCCGCGCGGGTGACACCACCGTGAGCCCGTCCGGCTTCCGCCAGCCGGAGGCGATCTTGGCCAGGAACTTGTTCGGCGCGACGCCGGCCGACGCGGTCAGGCGCAGCTCCGACCGGATCCGGCGCTTCAGCTCCCGGGCCACGTCCGTCGCGTAGGGCTGGTTCCACAGGTTCTCCGTGACGTCCAGGTAGGCCTCATCCAGGGAGAGGGGCTCCACCAGGGGCGTGGCGGAGCGCAGGATGTCCATGACCCGCCGGGATGCTTCCCGGTAGCGCGGGAAGTCGGGCCGCACCACGACCAGATCCGGGCACTGGCGGAGGGCGCGGGCCATGGGCATGGCGGAGCGCACCCCGAAGGCCCGCGCCTCGTAGCTGGCCGCCGCCACCACCCCGCGGGATTCAGGCGGGCCGCCCACGGCCACCGGGCGACCCCGGAGGTCCGGGTCGTCCCGCTGCTCGACCGACGCGTAGAAGGCGTCCATGTCCAGGTGGATGATGCGGCGCTGGCTTTCCGGCATGGCCGGCACGATACCCAACGCGCCCCGTAGGGTGGGATTTGCGCGAATGGCGGGCGCCGCCGCCCTTGGCGTTCCACCGCCGCTGCCGGACCCGACCGTGGGTGCATTGCACACCGGGCCGAGAAAGCCGCTCTAAGCCGATGATTTGTCCCCAACCGAACCGCTCAGCAAGGCCCGGTCCGCCCCGCACGCAACGCCAAGCACCTGTAGCCACGACTTTTTTTCAGCCCGTTTGTTGACGCTCGAACGGGTGAAACCTATAGTGTCGCGAAGTGGCGTGTAGTGGGAGAACGTGGGCTGAAAGGCCCCAAAAACCATGTTTCGGGGGGCAACCCAGATCACCCTGGACGCCAAGGGGCGGCTCGCCATTCCCGCGCGCTACCGGGACCGGATCGCCAGCCGCTGCAGCGGCCAGCTGATCTGCACGGTGGACCAGGACCACTGCCTGCTCCTGTACCCGCTCCCCGACTGGGAAGAGATAGAGCGCAAGTTGATGCGCCTTTCGAGTTTCAACCAGAGCACCCGGCGCCTCCAGCGGTTGATGGTGGGCTATGCCAGCGAGCTGGAGCTGGATGGCAGCGGGCGCGTGCTGATTCCGCGGGAGCTGCGCGACTTCGCGGCTCTCGAACGTGACGTGATGTTGATCGGGCAGGGCAACAAGTTCGAGCTGTGGGCGGAGCAGCGCTGGAATGAGCGCCGCGACAGCTGGCTGAACGGCGAGGGTGGCAACGGCTTGGGGTTGCCGGCTGAACTCGAATCGCTGTCGCTGTAGGGCGAGGCACGACGCCGAGAACGTAAACAAACGCGTCCTCCATGAAAGGCGCGGGGTGTTGGGGTGGTTCCACATGTACCTGTCCTCAAGGACGAGGTGCTGCAATTTCTGGCCATTCGGCCCGACGGCTTCTATGTCGATGGGACTTTCGGGCGCGGGGGACACTCGCGCGCCATTCTCGGGCAGCTGGGTCCTGACGGCCGGCTGCTCGCCCTCGACCGGGATCCTGACGCCGTGGCAGTCGCTGTCGCCCTGCAGGCTGAAGACCCGCGGTTCCGGATCGTGCACAGCGCGTATTCGGCCCTGGGCGACGTGCTCACGGCCGAAAACAGGACGGGTCGCGTGGACGGCATCCTGCTCGACATCGGCGTCTCGTCTCCCCAGCTCGAGGACCCGGCCCGGGGCTTCGCCTTTCGCGCCGAAGGGCCCCTCGACATGCGCATGGACCCCGGCAGCGGCGTCTCCGCCGCCGACTGGCTCAACGCCGCCGGCGAGGACGACATTGCCCGTGTCCTCTGGCGCTACGGCGAGGAGCGCTCCTCCCGCCGCATCGCCCGCGCCATCGTCACGGCGCGGGTCGCCGAGCCGATCCGTACCACCACCCGGCTGGCGGACATCATCGCGGGCGTCGTCCGGGGCGAACCTGGACGGCATCCGGCCACCCGCAGCTTCCAGGCGATCCGCATCCACATCAACCGCGAGCTGGAAGAGCTCGAGGCCGCGCTTGCCGCCGCGCGGGCAGCGCTCGGCCCGGGCGGCCGCCTGGTCGTCATCAGCTTCCACTCCCTGGAGGACCGCATCGTGAAGCGCTTCCTCCGCGATCACTCCCGGATCGACCCGGCGCTCCGCGCGCTGCCCGTGGTGCCCGATTCCGCGCTGCCGGACCTGGACCTGATCACCACGCGGGCCATCCGCGCGAGCGACGCCGAAGTGGCGCGCAACCCCCGATCGCGCAGCGCCGTCCTGCGGGCGGCGGAGAAGCGGCGATGACGCCCGCCCAGCGCTCGCGCGCCGTCTTCGCCGGCCTGGCCGTCGCGGTGCTGTTCTCGGCGCTGGCGAGCATCTATGCCAAGCACAAGTCACGCAAGCTGTTCGTGGAGCTGCAGGCGCTGGTGGTCGAGCGGGACCGCCTGGAGATGGACTGGGGCCGCCTGCAGATCGAGCAGAGCACCCAGGCGAACCACGCCCGGGTCGAGCGCCTGGCCCGGGAGAGGCTGGACATGCGCACGCCCACCGGTGACGACGTGAAGCTGGTGGCCCGGTGAGCGCCGCCGAACGGGTGGCGAAGCCCGCCTTCCAGAGCTTCGTCTGGCGTCTTTGGACGGTGGCCGCCGTGCTGGTGCTGGCCGGCGGAGGGCTGGTTGCCCGCGCGGTCCACCTGCAGGTCTTCAATACCGAGTTCCTCAACAAGCAGGCTGCGGCCCGGCACCTGCGGGTGGCCACCCTGTCGGCAACCCGTGGCGTCATCAAGGACCGCAACGGCGAGCCGCTCGCCGTCAGCACGCCCGTGGACAGCGTGTGGGTCAATCCGCCCCAGCTGCTGGAGGAGCCTGACCGGATCAAGGGCCTGGCCAGGGCCCTCAAGCTGGACAGTGGCGAACTCACGGCCCGCCTCACGCGGAACGTCCGCAAGGAGTTCTACTACCTCAAGCGGCACATGAACCCCGGAGCCGCCGCGGCGATCGATGCCATGCAGGTGCCCGGCGTGCACCTGCTCCGCGAATACCGGCGCTATTACCCGGCGGGCGAGGTCACCGGCCACCTGCTCGGCTTCACCAATATCGACGACAAGGGCCAGGAAGGGCTCGAGCTGGCCTTCGACAACTGGCTGCATGGCGTGCCGGGAAAGAAGAAGGTCCTGCGCGACCGCCTCGGGCGGATCATCGAGGACGTCGAGAGCATCGTTCCCCCCAGCCCGGGCCGCGACCTGGTTGCGGCCATTGACCTGCGCATCCAGTACCTCGCGTACCGGGAGCTCAAGGCGGCCGTCCAGAAGCACGGCGCGGCCTCCGGCTCCGCCATCGTGCTGGACGTTTCCACCGGTGAAATCCTGGCAGACGTCAACCAGCCCGCCTTCAACCCGAACGACCGCAGCCAGATCGATCCGGCGAGGTTCCGCAACCGGGCGATCACGGACATCCTCGAGCCGGGCTCCACGTTCAAGCCGCTGATCGTCGCGGCCGCGCTGGAGAGCGGCCGGTTCAGTCCCCGCAGCCAGATCGATACCAATCCCGGCTTCGTCCGCGTCGGCAACAAGACCATCGAGGACAAGCACAACTACGGCGTCATGGACCTGGCGACCCTTCTCGCCAAGTCCAGCAACGTGGGGGCCGTCCAGGTCTCGATGAAGCTGGACAAGGAAATGCTCTGGAACACGCTGAGCCGCTTTGGCGCCGGACGGCTCACGTCGAGCGGCTACCCCGGCGAGTCGGCGGGCATGCTGCCGCCCTTCCAGGGCTGGCGGCCGATCGGCCAGGCCACCATGGCCTACGGCTACGGGCTCTCGATGACTCCGCTCCAGCTTGCCCAGGCCTATGCGGTGCTGGCCGGCGATGGCCTGTCCCGGCCCATTTCCCTCGTGCGCGTGGACAAGCCGTCGATTGCGCGCCGCGTCGTCGGCCCGGAGACCGCGCGCAACGTCGTCGCGATGCTCGAGCAGGTGGTCACCGCGGAGGGCACCGGCATCAAGGCCAATGTCACCGGCTACCGGGTTGCCGGCAAGACCGGCACCGCTCGCAAGGTGGCGGCCGGCGGCTACGCCCAGGACCGGCACACGGCGGTGTTTGCCGGGCTTGTGCCGGCCACCGCGCCGCGGCTGGTCATCGTGGTGGTCGTGGACGAGCCGAAGGGCGGCGTTTACTACGGGGGCGACGTGGCGGCGCCGGTGTTCTCGGCTGTCGCTGCCGGTGCCCTGCGCATCCTTGCAGTGCCGCCCGATGCGGTGGAGCCGCCGGCAGAGAAGCCGCTCACCAAGCTCGCCGCCAGCACGCCATGACCCCAGCGAGCGCAAGCGACATGGACCTGCAGACACTGTTCAACGGACTCGTCACGGACGTCCCGGCGCTGGACGTGGTGGACATCACGCTGGACAGCCGGACCGCCGTCCGCGACGGGCTGTTCATCGCCTGCCGCGGCACGCGCCAGCACGGGCTCGACTTCGTCGGCGACGCGCTGCGGGCCGGCGTGGGCGCCGTGGCCTGGGAGCCCGCCGGGTCGTTGCGGGCCCCGGCGCTGCCGCCCGGCGTGGCCGGCGTCGTCGTACCCCGGCTGCGCGAACAGCTCGGCGAAGTGGCCGACCGCTTCTTCGCGCGGCCGTCCGAGGCCGTGCGCGTCGCGGGCATCACCGGCACCAACGGCAAGACCACCACCGCCTGGCTGGTCATGCAGGCCATCGCGCGCCTGGGTGGCAGCGCGGGCTACGTCGGTACGCTGGGTCACGGCCTGAACGGCCGGCTCCGTGCGGCCGGGCTGACCACGCCCGACTGCATCAGCTTCCACCGGCAACTGCGCGAACTGGCTGATGGGGGCGCCACCGACGTGGTGGCCGAGATCTCGTCCCACGCCCTGGACCAGGAGCGGGTCGCCGGGGTGCGCTTTGCCACGGTGGCCTTCACCAACCTCACGCGGGACCACCTGGACTATCACCCGGACCTGGCCGCCTACGGTGCGGCGAAGGCGCGGTTGTTTGCCCTGGGCGCCGGCACGGCCGTGATCAACCTGGACGACCCGTTCGGCCGGGAGCTGGCCCGGCGCCTCAAGCCCGGTACGCGCCTCGTGGGCGTGACGCTCGGTGGCGCACCCGCGGGGACGCTGACCGGCACGCTTGCCGCGACGGGCGCCGACGGCCTCGTGCTCGGCCTGCAAAGCGGGGGGCAGACCGTCCGGCTCACGAGTCCCCTCTGGGGCCGGTTCAATGCCGAGAACCTGCTGGTGGCGGCGGGGATCCTGGTCGGGTCCGGCTGGCCCCTCGACAGGGTGGCCGAGGCGCTCGGCGGCTGCGGCGCACCGCCCGGGCGCATGGAGCGGGTCCCGGGCGCCCCGGGCCAGCCGGCGGTGCTCGTGGATTTTGCCCACACGCCCGATGCGCTGCGCAAGGCGCTGGCGGCCGTCCGGGAGCATTGCACCGGCGAGGTCTGGTGCGTGTTCGGCTGCGGCGGCGACCGGGACCGGGGCAAGCGCGCGCCGATGGGAGAGGCGGCGGTTGCCGGCGCCGACCGCGTCATCGTCACCGACGACAACCCGCGCACGGAAGACCCCCAGCAGATCATCGCCGACATCCTTTCCGGCGCGCCGACCCTGGACCGTCTGCAGGTCGTCCCGGACCGGGCCGCGGCAATCGGGCGGGCGATCCGGCTCGCCCGGCCCGGCGACGCCGTGCTGATCGCGGGCAAGGGGCACGAGACCGTGCAGGAAACCGGACAGACGCGCCGGCCGTTCTCCGATGTCGACGTGGCGCGGGCCGCCCTGTCGGTGCCAGCGCAGGGCGGGAGCGCATGACCATGGCCACCCTCGCGTGGATCGCGGAGACGGCGGGCGGCAGGCTCGTCGGCGGCGACGTGGGCTTCGACTCGGTAAGCACCGACACGCGGAGCATCGAGCCCGGCCAGCTCTTCGTGGCCCTGCGGGGCGTTCGGCACGACGCCGCGGCGTTCGTCGTGACGGCGGCCGGGCGCGGCGCTGTCGCGGCAGTGGTGGAGAGTCCCCAGCCGCTGCCGCTGCCCCAGGTCGTGGTGCCCGATGCGGGCAAGGCACTGCAGGAAGTGGCCGCGGCCTGGCGCCAGAGGTTTGACGTCCCGGTCCTCGGCGTCACCGGCAGCAACGGCAAGACGACCCTCAAGGAAATGATGAGCGCCATCATGCGCGCTCACGTGCGCCAGCCCGGCGACGACGGCGGCGTGCTGGCGACCTGGGGCAACCTGAACAACCACGTCGGCGTGCCCATCACGCTGCTCTGGCTCCGCCGGGAGCACAAGGCCGCCGTCATCGAGATGGGCGCCAGCGCCAGGGGCGAGATCGGCCTGCTTACCCGCATCGCCCGGCCCACCGTGGGCGTCATCACCAATGCCGGTCCGGCCCACCTCGGCGGCTTCGGCGGCACCGTCCGGGACGTGGCGCAGGCCAAGGGCGAGCTGTTTGCCGGGATGGATCCGGGCACCGTCGCCGTCGTGAACCGGGACGACTCCTTCCACGACTACTGGCGCGCGCTGCGCCAGGACCTGGAGTACCGGTCCTTCGGCCTGTCGCCCGATGCGGCCTTCCGCGCCGTCGATATCGTGGCGGCCAACGGGCAGGGGCTCCGGTTCCGGATCGTTTCCCCGGTCGGCGAGGTGGACATCAACCTGCCGATGGCCGGCAGCCACAACATCCAGAACGCGCTGGCCGCGACCGCCGCGACCACCGCCGCCGGCGCCACGCTGGACGCCGTGCGCGACGGGCTCGCGGGCATGGCCAACGTGAAGGGCCGCCTCAAGCCCGAGCCGGGCCCGGCCGGCTGCACCATCTATGACGACAGCTACAACGCCAATCCGGGTTCCGTCGCCGCGGCGATCCGCTTCCTCGCCGGCCTCGAGGGGCGGCGCTGGTTCGTGCTAGGTGACATGGGTGAGCTGGGGCCCACCGAGGTCGAGCTGCACCGGGAAGTCGGCACGCTTGCGGCCCGGAGCGGCATCGACCGTTTCTACGCCGTCGGCCCGCTGGCGCGCCACGCGGCCGAGGCGTTCGGGCCCCGGGCCCACTGGGCCGCCGACGTCTTCACGCTGGCGGAGAGGATCCGGCCGGAGTTGACGGCAGACGTCCGCCTGCTCGTCAAGGGCTCGCGCAGTGCGGGGCTGGAACGTCTGGTGAAGGTCCTCAATGGCGAGTTTCCCGACAGCGGAGGCGCGCACTGATGCTGCTGCTGCTTGCCGAGTACCTGACGCCCGTCATCTCCGGCTTCAACGCGCTGACCTACCTCACCCTGCGGGCCATCCTGGGTGCGCTCACTGCACTGGCCATGTCGCTGCTGCTCGGCCCACCCCTGATCCGGCGGCTGACCCAGCGGCAGATCGGCCAGACCGTGCGGGACGACGGCCCCCAGAGCCACCTGCAGAAGGCCGGCACGCCGACCATGGGCGGCACGCTGATCCTGCTCGCCATCGTCGTGAGCACGCTGCTCTGGGCCGACCTGCGCAGCCTCTTCGTCTGGGTCGTCCTGGGCGTAACCGTCGGCTACGGACTACTCGGCTTCATCGACGACTACCGCAAGCTGATCCTCCGCAACTCGAAGGGGCTGTCCGCCCGGGAGAAGCTCTTCTGGCAGTCTCTCGTGGCCATCGGCGTAGGCGTGATCCTGTACCTGCGGGCCGACTCGCCCCAGTCCACGGCACTCCTCATCCCGTACTTCAAGGACGTGCTGATTCCCCTGGGCTGGCTGTTCATCCCCTTTGTCTTCGTCGTGATCGTCGGCTCGAGCAATGCCGTGAACCTGACCGACGGCCTGGATGGCCTCGCCATCATGCCGACGGTGCTGGTGGGTGGTGCGCTTGGCATCTTCGCCTGGGTGGCGGGCAACGCCATCTTTGCCCGGTACCTCGGCGTGCCCTACGTGGCGGGGGCGGGGGAGCTGCTCGTGTTCTGCGCGGCCCTCGCCGGTGCCGGCCTCGGGTTCCTGTGGTTCAACGCCTACCCGGCCCAGGTATTCATGGGCGACATCGGCGCCTTGTCCCTCGGCGGCGCGCTGGGCGCCGTGGCAGTGATCGTCAAGCAGGAAGTGGTCCTGCTGATCATGGGCGGCATCTTCGTTGCCGAGACCGTGTCGGTGATGATGCAGGTGGCGTCCTTCAAGATGACGGGCAAGCGCATCTTCCGCATGGCGCCGCTGCACCACCACTTCGAGCTGAAGGGCTGGCCGGAACCGCGCGTGATCGTCCGCTTCTGGATCATCACGGTGATCCTGGTGCTCGTCGGCCTGTCGAGCCTGAAGATCCGATGAATATGGCTACGGCACGCACCGATGCAGGCACGCCGCCCGCGAACCGGGCCGGCGGTGTCACGCTCGTCCTCGGGATGGGCAGCACCGGCGTCTCCTGCGCGCGGTTCCTCGCGGGTGCGGGCGCCCGGGCGATTTTCGCCGACACGCGCCCGCTGCCGCCCGGGCTCGCGGCCATCCGCGCGGCAATGCCCGGGGCCGAGATCCTGCCGGGAGGCCCACCGGCAATGGTCCCGGCCGGCGTCGATCGCATCATCGTTTCGCCGGGCGTGGACCTCCACCTCCCCGTGCTGGCCGAGGCCCGGCGGCGGGCCATACCGGTGCTGAGTGACATCGACCTGTTCGTCGCCGAGGCCACTGCCCCGGTCACGGCGATCACCGGCTCGAATGGCAAGAGCACGGTCACCTCGATGGTTGGCGACATGCTGGCCGGAGCCGGCGTGCGCGCGGGCGTCGGCGGCAACCTCGGTACGCCCGCGCTGGAACTGCTGGCGCCCGACGTGCGGCACTACGTGCTGGAGCTCTCCAGCTTCCAGCTCGAGCGGAGCGCACCGGTGCCCACCGCCTCCGCCGTCGTACTGAACATCACGCCCGACCACCTGGACATCCACGGCGACATGGCGGCCTACACGGCCGCCAAGGCACGCATCTACGCCCGCTGCGGCCTCGCGGTCGTGAATCGCGACCTGCCGGATCTGGCGGCGCTCGTGCCGGCGGGCACGCCGACGGTGGGCTTCGGTCTCGGCACGCCGGCGGCAGACGACTTCGGCCTGGTGGAACGGGGTGACGGTGCCTGGCTGGCCCGGGGCAGGGAGCCCCTGATGCCGGTCGCCGAGCTCAAGGTCACCGGCCGGCACAACGTGTCCAATGCCCTGGCCGCGCTTGCGCTCGGTACGGCCGTGGCCGGCGTCCGGCTGCACGACCTGCTGCCCGGACTACGCGGCTACCGCCCGTTGCCCCACCGGATGGCGCTGGTCGCCCGGCGGGATGGCGTCGCCTGGATTGACGACTCCAAGGCCACGAACGTCGGCGCGGCGGTGACCAGCATCGGCAGCGTGGACGGGCCGCTGGTCCTGATCGCCGGCGGGGACGGCAAGGGCGCGAGCTTCGGGAGTGTCGCAGCGGCGCTCCGTGGCCGGGAGTGCGCCGCGGTGCTGCTCGGCCGCGACCGGGAACTGCTGGCCGCCGAGCTGGCAAAGGTGTGCCCCGTGTACCGGGTCGCCGACATGCCGGCGGCCGTCAGCCAGGCAGCCGCGCTGGCCCGCCCGGGCTGGACCGTGCTCCTCGCCCCGGCCTGCAGCAGCCTCGACATGTTCCGCGACTACGCGGCCCGCGGCGCGGCATTCAGCGCTGCCGTCGCGGCACTTGACGGAGGTGACGCTTGAGCACCCGGCAGATCGCCATCCCCGGCCAGGACCGGCCCGACGCGCTGCTCATCGGCATCACGGCCCTGCTTCTCGCCATCGGCCTGCTGATGGTGACGTCGGCATCCATCGCGCTCGGCGACCGCCAGCACGGCGACGCCTTCTACTTCCTCGAGCGCCAGCTCTTCGCCGCCACCCTCGGCCTCGCCGCCGGCTGGGGCATGGTGAAGATCCCGACCCGCATCTGGCAGAGCCTCGGTTCCTGGCTGGCAGGCATCGCGCTGGCCCTGCTCGTGCTCGTCCTGATCCCCGGCCTCGGTCACACGGCCAACGGCAGCACGCGCTGGCTCAGCGTGGGGGGAATGAACATCGTGCAGGTGAGCGAGCCGGCCCGCCTGATGCTGCTCATGTACGTGGCCGACTACGCGGTGCGGCGGAACCAGGAACTGCGCACGGGCCTGCTCGGCATGGTGAAGCCCCTGCTGATCGTCGGCGCAGCAGCTGGTCTCCTGCTGCTGCAGCCGGACTTCGGGTCCGCCGTGCTGCTGCTGGGCATGTCCTTTGCCGTCCTCTTCATCGCCGGCGCGCGGGTCCGTGACGTGCTGCTGGTCGTGGTGCCTGTCGTCCTGGCCTTCGTGGTGCTCGCCAAGTTCTCCCCGTACCGCATGCGCCGGATCATGGGCTTCTGGAATCCCTGGGCCGATCCCTACGGCGACGGCTTCCAGCTGACCCAGTCGCTGATCGCCATCGGCACGGGCGAGTGGACCGGCCTCGGCCTGGGCAGCAGCGTCCAGAAGCTCTTCTATCTGCCCGAGGCGCACACCGACTTCATCTTCGCGGTGATTGCCGAGGAGTTCGGCCTGGTGGGCAGCCTGGTGATGATCGCGCTCTACGGCCTGCTCATCTGGCGCGCCATGGCCATTGCCCGGGCCGCCGCCGCCCGCGAGGCCTCGTTCGCGGCCTACGTGGCCTTCGGCCTCGGCATCTGGCTCGCCATCCAGGCCGTGATCAACCTGGGCGTGAACATGGGTGTGCTGCCCACGAAGGGCCTCACGCTGCCGCTGGTCAGCTACGGCCGGAGCTCCCTGATCGTGACCCTCGCCGCCCTCGGGCTGCTGATGCGCATCGACCTGGAGAACCGGGGCCTGGTTGGCCGCCGGCGCGTCAACGGACGGTCAGGCCGATGAGCGGCGCGCCGGTGCTGATCATGGCGGGTGGCACGGGCGGCCACGTGTTCCCCGCGCTGGCGGTGGCGCGCGCATTGCGTCTCCGGAACGAGCAGGTCGTCTGGCTCGGCACCGACCGTGGCCTGGAGTCCCGCGTGGTGCCTGCCGAGGGCTTTCCGCTCGAGAAGATCCGCGTCCAGGGCCTGCGCGGCAAGGGCGTGCTCACCTGGCTGCTGGCCCCGCTGCGGGTGCTGGTCGCCGTGGCCGACGCCATCCGCGTCGTGCGGCACTGCCGCCCGAAGGTCGTGCTCGGGATGGGCGGCTACACCGCGGGGCCCGGCGGACTCGCGGCCTGGCTGCTGCGCCGGCCGCTCGTAATCCACGAGCAGAACGCGGTTGCGGGACTGACCAATCGACTTCTGGCTGGCTTTGCCCGGGAGGTGCTTCAGGCCTTCCCGGGCGCCTTTTCTGCCAGCGTGAAGAGCCGCGTCACGGGCAATCCCGTGCGCGCCGACATCGCCGGCCTGCCACCGCCGGCCGAGCGCTTCGCCGGCCGGTACGGGCCGTTGCGGCTGCTCGTGCTCGGCGGCAGCCAGGGCGCCCGCGCGCTCAACGAAACGGTGGCCGGCGCCATTGCGCTGCTGCCCGCCGGCCAGCGCCCCGAGATCCGCCACCAGGCGGGGGAGGCCACCCGGCCGGTGGCCGAGGCCGCGTACCGGGCGGCGGGGGTCGAGGCCCGTGTGCACCCCTTTATAAGTGACATGGCCGAAGCCTACGGCTGGGCCGACGTGGTCCTGGCCCGGTCGGGCGCCCTGACGGTGGCTGAACTGGCGGCCGCAGGGGTTGGCGCCGTGCTGGTGCCGTTTCCCGCCGCCGTGGACGATCACCAGACCCGCAACGCCGCCTTCCTCGTGGACGCGGGCGCGGCCACGCTCCTGCCCCAGTCCGAACTGACGGCCGCGCGGCTCGCCGCCGAGCTGCGGGCCTACCTGGACCGCCCGGAGCTCCGGCTGCAGCGGGCCGAGCGGGCCCGGGCGCTGGCACTGCCCCACGCCACGGACGTCATCGTCGGCATCTGCCTCGCGGCGACCCGGAGTCCCGGCAATGCGTGACCGGATGCGGCGGATCAACCGGATCCACCTGGTCGGGATCGGCGGCGTCGGCATGGGCGGCATCGCCGAGGTGCTGCTCAACCTGGGCTACGCGGTGCAGGGCTCGGACCTGAAGGAATCGGCCGTCACCCGCCGGCTGACCCGGCTCGGCGCCCTGGTGCACGTGGGGCACCGGGCCGAGAACGTCGGCGATGCGGACGTCGTCGTCGTGTCCGGGGCCGTCGCCGATGACAACCCGGAAGTGCTCGTCGCCCGTGCGGCCCGGAAGCCGGTGGTCCAGCGGGCCGAGATGCTGGCGGAGCTCATGCGCTTCCGGCATGCCATTGCCGTTGCCGGCAGCCACGGCAAGACCACCACCACGAGCCTCGTCGCGAGCGTGCTCGCCGAGGCCGGCCAGGACCCGACGTTCGTGATCGGTGGCCGGCTGAAGAGCGCCGACAGCAACGGCCGCCTGGGCGCCGGCCGCTACCTGGTGGCCGAGGCGGACGAGAGCGATGCGTCCTTCATCCACCTGCAGCCGATGGTCGCCGTGGTCACCAACATCGACAATGACCACCTGGCCACCTACGGCGGCGACATGGAGCGGCTCCGCCACACCTTCGTCGAATTCCTCCACAACCTCCCGTTTTACGGCCTGGCGGTGGTCTGCCTGGACGACCCCGGGGTGCAGGCCATACTGCCCCTGCTGCACCGGGCGACGCTGACCTACGGCTTCTCCACCGAAGCGGACGTCCGGGTGGAGAACTGGGTGCGGGACGGCCTGCGGTCCCGCTTCACCGTCGTCCGCCCGGGTGCCGCGCCGCTGCCCGTGGTCCTGAACCTGCCCGGGCGGCACAACGTGCTGAACGCCCTGGCGGCCGTGGCGATTGCCTGCGACCTGGAACTCGACGACGCGGCCTGCCAGCGGGCGCTGGCCAGCTTCGAGGGGGTGGACCGGCGCCTGCAGGTGCTGGGTGACATTGCCCTGGGTGGCAAGCGGGTCCTGCTGGTGGACGACTACGGCCACCACCCCACGGAGATCGCCGCGACCATCGAGGCCGTGCGCCAGGCCTGGCCTGACCGGCGCCTGGTGGTTGCCTTCCAGCCCCACCGCTACTCCCGGACCCGGGACCTGCTCGACGACTTCGCGGAAGTGCTGTCCGCGGCCGATCGCCTGCTGGTGACGGAGGTCTATGCGGCCGGTGAAGCGCCCATCGCGGGCGCCGACGGCCGTGCCATCTGCCGCGCGATTCGCAGTCGCGGGCAGATCGAGCCGGTGTTCGTGCCGCAGATGGAGGAACTCACCGGGCTCCTCACCGGCGTCGTGCAGGCGGGTGACGTGCTGCTGACGCTCGGCGCTGGCAGCATCGGTGCCGCTGCGGTCGGCCTGCGCGACTCGCACGCTCAGTTGCAGGGCGGCCGAACGGGTGCCCCGGCGTGATGACTTCAGCACGCAAACCTGCTGGCGTGATCCTTCGCAACGAGCCCATGTCGAAACACACAACATGGCGAGTCGGCGGCCCCGCGGACGTGTATTATTCGCCGCGTTGTCGTGATGATCTTCTGGACTTCGTTCGCGGCCTCGATGCGAACACGCCGGTGTACTTCGTCGGCCTCGGGAGCAACCTCCTTGTGCGGGATGGTGGCGTCCGGGGGGCCGTCGTTGCCACCGGGCAGGCGCTGAACGGCCTTCGCCATCTGGGTGGCGGGGTCGTCGAGGCCGAGGCCGGGGTGCCGTGCACCGTGGTGGCGCGGCAGTGCAGTCGCTGGGAGCTGGGCCCAGCCGAGTTCTTCGCCGGGATTCCGGGCAGCGTCGGTGGCGCGCTCCGGATGAACGCGGGGGCCTTCGGCGGTGAAACCTGGGAGAAGGTCATCGACGTCGACGTGGTGGACCGCCGCGGGAATGTGCGCACCCGCGGGAGGGACGGCTACCAGGTCGGATACCGGCAGGTGCGCGGTCCGCTGGAGGAGTGGTTCCTGGCTGCCCGATTCAAGTTCGACGAACACTACACCGCGGCTGCGGACCGCATCAGGACACTTGTCTCCGAGCGCAAGGCACGCCAGCCCCTGGGTCTCCCGAGCTGCGGCTCCGTCTTCAAGAACCCCCCGGGTGACCACGCGGCGCGACTGATCGAGGCCGCAGGCCTCAAGGGCACCCGCATCGGCGGCGCCGAAGTGTCGCCCAAGCATGCCAACTTCATCATCAACACAGGCGGGGCCACGGCAGCCGACATCGAGGCCCTGATCGGCCGTGTCCGGGACACCGTCCTGGCCCGGCACGGCATCCGGCTCGACACCGAGGTCCAGTTCCTCGGCGAGCCGCTCGCATGACGGCCTCCCGATACCCGCGGATCACGGACCCGGCCGCATTCGGCCGGGTCGTCGTTCTGATGGGCGGCGAATCGGCCGAGCGGGAGATCTCGCTTCTAACCGGGGCGGCCGTGCTCAAGGCGCTCCAGAACAAGGGTGTCCAGGCCGAGGGCCTCGACGCGGGCAAGGACCTGGTCGCGCGCCTGACCGCCGGCCGCTACGACCGGGTGTGGATCGCACTCCACGGCCGGGGCGGGGAGGACGGCACGCTCCAGGGCCTGTTGTCCTTTCTCGGACTGCCGTTCACGGGCTCGGGCGTGCTCGGGTCCGCCATCTGCATGGACAAGCTGCGCACCAAGCGCCTGCTCCAGGGTGCCGGCCTGCCGACGCCCCGCTACTGCGTGATCCGGAACGTGGCCGACCTCACGGAGGCCGGCGAGCAGCTGGGGCTGCCAGTCATGGTGAAGCCGTCGGATGAAGGCTCCAGCATCGGCATGACCAAGGTCGAGCGCCCGGAGCAGATGCAGTCCGCCTGGGAGCTGGCGTCCGGGTTCAACTGCGATGTCTTCGCCGAGGAGTGGGTGGCGGGTCCGGAGTTCACGGTGGCCATCCTGCACGACCAGCCGCTGCCGCTGATCCGTATCCAGACCGACAGCAACTTCTACGACTACCAGGCCAAGTACTTCAGCGACGACACGCGCTACCTCTGCCCCTGCGGCCTGCCGGCGGCGGAGGAGCGTGAGCTCCAGGAAGTCGCCCGGGCCGCCTTCGCGGCCGTCGGCGCCCGGGGCTGGGGCCGCGTGGACATCATGGTGTCGCCCCAGGCGGGACCCCTGATCCTCGAGATCAACACCGTGCCCGGCATGACCAGCCACAGCCTCGTCCCCATGGCGGCGGCAGCGGCGGGCACCGGCTTCGACGACCTGGTCTGGCGGGTCCTCGAGACGAGCATGGAAGCGCGGGCATGAAGCTCTTCGGGCGGGGCAACCGGAAGCGCCGGGAAGAGCCCCGGATCAAGCTGCCTCCCATTCCCTGGGTGGCGATCTCGAGCGTGCTCGGCGTGGTGGTGTTCGTGGGCGGTCTCGTCACCGCCGGGCGCTGGGCCCTGAACCGGCCCGTCGAGCGGGTGGTGATCAACGGGGAGTTCGAGCGCGTCTCCGCCGACCAGCTGGAGTCCGTCCTCCGGAAGGCCATGGGCAAGGGTTTCCTTGCCGCCGACCTGCGCTCCATCCAGGAACAGGTGGCCGGGCTGCCCTGGGTAGCGACCGCCCGGGTCAGCCGCCAGTGGCCCGACACGCTGGATGTGACGGTAACCGAGGAACAACCGGCGGCCCGCTGGGGCGCGGGCGGCCTGCTGAATGCCCAGGGCCGGCTGTTCATCCGGCACACGACGCACATTCCCGCCGAACTGCCGCGGCTCTCCGGGCCCGAGGGCTCCGAGGCCGAGGTGGCGGCCCGCTACGTCGCGATCCACGAGCAGCTCGTCGAGAGGGGTCTTGGTGTCGCCGCCCTCGAGCTGGACGGCCGGGGCGCCTGGACCATGCTTCTCAGCAATGGCATCGGCGTACGCCTCGGGTCCCAGGACGTGGAGGTCCGCCTGGCGCGCTTTTTCGAGGCGCTGGACACGGTCGTGGCACCGGTCGCCGTGGACGTGCAGTTCGTGGACATGCGCTACACCAACGGGTTCTCGGTGGGCTGGAAGCAGCAGCGCGCCGCCCGGTCCCGCGGGGATCAGCCGGCCGACCCCGAGCCCGCCGCCGACCTGCCCCTGGAGTCATTGCCCCGTGCCTAGGAAGGATGACAGGGGAATCATCGTGGGCCTCGACATCGGCACGTCGAAGGTCGTCGCGATCGTCGGCGAGCTCCAGGACGACAACCAGATCGAGGTCATCGGCTTCGGCAGCCACCCGTCCAAGGGCCTGAAGAAGGGCGTGGTCGTCAACATCGAGTCCACGGTGACGTCCATTCAGCGCGCCATCGAGGAAGCCGAGCTGATGGCAGGCTGCGACATCCACCAGGTCTACGCCGGCATCGCCGGCAGCCACGTGCGCAGCCTCAACTCCCACGGCATCGTCGCCATCCGCGACCGGGAGGTCACCCAGAGCGACGTGGACCGGGTAATCGACGCGGCGCGGGCGGTGGCCATTCCCGCCGACCAGAAGATCCTCCACGTGCTGCCCCAGGAATTCATCATCGACGGCCAGGAAGGGATCCGCGAGCCGATCGGCATGTCGGGTGTCCGCCTCGAGGCCCGGGTGCACATGGTCACGGGTGCGGCGAGTGCCGCCCAGAACATCGTCAAGTGCGTCCAGCGCTGCGGCCTCGAGGTGGAGGACATCGTTCTGGAGCAGCTGGCCTCCAGCTATGCCGTACTGACCGACGACGAGAAGGAGCTGGGCATCTGCCTCGTCGACATCGGCGGCGGCACCACTGACATCGCCGTCTTCAACAACGGGGCGATCCGGCACACCGCGGTCATCCCGATCGCCGGGGACCAGGTCACCAACGACATTGCGATCTCCATGCGAACGCCCACCCAGTACGCCGAGGAGATCAAGATCAAGTACGCCTGCGCGCTGTCCCAGCTCGCCAACCTGGACGAGACCATCGAGGTCCCCAGCGTGGGCGACCGGCCGCCGCGGCGGCTGGCCCGGCAGACGCTGGCCGAGGTCGTCGAGCCGCGCTACGAGGAGCTGTTCGGCCTGATCCGCGACGAGCTCCGGCGCAGCGGCTTCGAGGACATGATCGCCGCGGGCATCGTCCTGACCGGCGGGAGCGCCAAGATGGAAGGCGCCGTCGAGCTGGCTGAGGAGGTTTTCCACATGCCGGTGCGGCTGGGCGTGCCACAGCACGTCCGCGGCCTCGGCGACGTGGTGCGCAACCCGATCCACTCCACCGGGGTCGGGTTGCTGGTTTACGGGAAGAGCAAGGCAGTGCGCGCGGCGGTCGACCAACTGCCCGGTGGCGTTGATCTCAAGGACGTCTGGTCTCGGATGAAGAGCTGGTTTCAGGGAAACTTCTGACTTTGGTTTTTGTTGTTGTCGCCTATCCTTCAAGTTAATGGAGACAGGAAATGTTTGAACTCATGGATGCGGTCAGCCAGAACGCTGTGATCAAGGTTCTCGGCGTGGGCGGGGGCGGCGGCAACGCCGTCCGGCACATGGTGAGCACCGGGATCGATGGCGTGGATTTCGTCTGCTGCAATACCGATGCCCAGGCCCTGCGGACGTCCAACGTCCGCACGGCGCTGCAGATCGGCTGCAACATCACCAAGGGCCTCGGCGCCGGGGCGAACCCGGACGTCGGCCGCCAGGCCGCGATGGAGGATCGCGACCGGATCATCGAGGTGATCGAGGGTGCCGACATGCTGTTCATCACCGCCGGACTCGGTGGCGGCACGGGCACGGGCGCGGCTCCTGTGGTCGCACAGGTGGCCCGCGAACTGGGCATCCTCACGGTGGCGGTCGTGACGAAGCCCTTCTCGATGGAAGGCAAGAAGCGGCTCGGGATTGCGGAGCAGGGCATCGCGGAACTCGGCAAGTACGTGGATTCGCTTATCACGATCCCCAACGAGAAGCTCCTCTCGGTGCTTGGTCCCGAGACCACGCTGCTCGACGCGTTCAAGGCCGCGAACGAGGTGCTCCAGGGCGCGGTACAGGGCATCGCTGAGCTGATCACCCGTCCCGGCCTGATCAACGTGGACTTCGCCGACGTGCGTACCGTGATGTCCGAGATGGGCATGGCGATGATGGGTTCCGGCACCGCCAAGGGTCCGGATCGCGCGCGGGAAGCGGCCGAGTCGGCGATCTCCAGCCCGCTGCTCGAGGACGTGAACCTGTCCGGTGCCCGCGGCATCCTGGTGAACGTCACCGCCAGCGAGAACCTCGGCATCGGCGAGTTCCGCCAGGTGGGCGAGACCGTCAAGCAGTGCGCGTCGGAAGATGCCACTGTCGTCATCGGCACGGTCATCGATCCGGAGATGGGGGACACGATCCGCGTCACCGTCGTCGCGACGGGTCTTGGCCAGCCGGTGGTGAAGCAGCAGCCGCAGATGCGCGTCGTCGCTCCGGCGCCGGCCATGGCCCACGGGATGGGTCACCGCGGTCACGCTCCCGTGCACCAGCAACCGGTGGCGCAGCAGCCGGCGGCCGAAGGCGGTGGCTACGGCGCCTACGACCAGCCGACCTTCATGCGCCAGCGGGCCGTGGGGGACCAGCTGACTGACGGCAGCGACGCGTCCTTCGACCTGCTCGATGTGCCGGCCTTCCTGCGGCGGCAGGCCGACTGAGAGGGCCGCCCGGCCGAACGGTAGGGTCTGGCTGATAACCGGGGGTCCCGGCCCCCGGTTATCCGACCCCCGCCGTTGCGGCATTTTCCCTGCCTGTGCTAGGGTTTACGCACGGATGACAGTTTTATTGCACGGCGGTGGCCGGCATTGTCTTCCGTTTTTTGTGCGCATTCAGGGGCTTGGGCAAGTCTGACGCGTCCGGTTCCGGCCAGGCTGGCCGGGCGGGCTGCGCATTTCTCCCCCTGTTGCGGGCCGGTGACAGCCGGCGGCAAACGGATTTGGAGCTGCGGAAGCCATGTTGAAACAGCGCACCCTCAAGAATGCCATTCGCGCCTCCGGTGTGGGTCTCCACACCGGCCGCAAGGTTTTCATGACGTTGCGTCCCGCGGCCGAGAACACCGGCATTGTCTTCCGTCGCGTTGACCTGGACCCCCCGGTGGACGTGCGCGCCGACGCCGGCAAGGTGGGCGAGACCATGCTTGGCACCACCCTGGTTCAAGGTGACGTCAAGGTCGCGACCATCGAGCACCTGATGGCTGCCTTCGCGGGCTTGGGGATAGACAACGCCTACGTGGACCTCAGCGCCGCCGAAGTCCCGATCATGGACGGCAGCGCCGCACCCTTCGTCTTCCTGCTCCAGTCCGCCGGCGTGGCCGAGCAGAAGTCGGCCAAGAAATTCATCCGGATCCGCAAGACCGTGCGGGTCGAGGAGGGCGACAAGTTCGCGGAGTTGAAGCCGTTCGCGGGCTTCAAGGTGAATTTCCGCATCGACTTCGATCACCCGGTATTTCGCCGGCACGCCCAGGTGGCCTCGGTGGATTTCTCCACCACGGCATTCCTGAAGGAGATTTCCCGCGCGCGGACCTTTGGTTTTGCGCGGGACATCGAGATGCTGCGTTCCCGCCAGCTGACGCTCGGCGGCAGCATGGACAACGCGGTCGTCCTCGACGACTTCCGCGTCCTGAACGAAGACGGCCTCCGGTTCGAGGACGAGTTCGTGAAGCACAAGATCCTCGACGCCATCGGCGACGTGTACCTGCTGGGCTACAGCCTGGTCGGCGAGCTGACGGCCTGCAAGTCCGGGCACGCCCTCAACAACAAGCTGCTGCATGCCTTGCGGGCCGACCCGTCGGCCTACGAGATGGTGACCTTCGAGGATCAGCGCCGCGCGCCGATCTCGTACCAGGTCCCCGCCATCGTCGGCGTGTAGGAGCGGCTTCAGCCGCGACGGGATCTCTCCCTCTGTCGCTGAGACGCTCCTGCCGGGAGAGATCCCGTCGCGGCTGAAGCCGCTCCTACAGGTCCGTCCCTACCCGGAACCGCACACGGGCCGCTTCCGGCCATTGGGGCCTGCATCCCGCCAGAATCCCTTCCGCCTCGAAGCGCAGCCGCGCCGCCCATTCAGGGCTGGCGGCCATAATCACGAGGGTGCCGTCCGGCCTGAGATTGCAGGCGGTCACCGCCGCGGCCAGCTCGACAGGCAGCTGCTTCCGGATGCAGTCGGCCAGCTCGAGCCGGCTGCTGGCCGCCTTTGCCAGTACCCCGAGCGGGCTGGACAGGGCCATGAGTTCACCGAGCCCGCGGGGGCCATTTCCCGATGGATTGCTCATTGCCGTACCGTGGTTTGTGAACCGTTCCTTGTTTCGTCAAAACCGGTGGGGCATAGTCTAGGCGCAACTCGGAGAGCTGTCCGGTCCACCAGCAGCGACGTCATGCACCAAGGCCGCATCGCCAGTCGCGTCATCCATGCCGCGCTCGGAATCATCTCGGCAACCCTGCTGGGCGGAGCCGGCTTTGGTCTCGGTTGCCTGTATGCCGGTATTGCCAGCTCGCCCCCTCTCGCGGTCCAGGCGGCAAACGTCGTACCCGTTGCCGTCAATCAGGGGATCGCCCCGGGGCCGCTGATCACGCCAGGCCCCACGATCACGCCGGGGATGGGTGGCCCGGAGGAACCCGTGCCGGCACCTCGGCCGGCGGCCGGCGCCACCAGCCAGTTCGGCCCCGCCCTCGCCATGGACCGGCCCGTGGCCGGCGGGTGGGTTTCCAGCCATTTCGGGCGGCGTGCAGATCCCTTCACCGGCCGCCCTGCGGTGCACCGCGGGCTGGATTTCGCCGGCCTCGACAACAGCGCGATCCTCGCGGTCGCGCCTGGCGTCGTCACCTGGTCCGGGCGCCAGCGGGGCTATGGCAACCTGATCGAAATCGACCACGGCCGGGGCTGGGTCACCCGGTACGGCCACAACGCCTCGAACCTCGTGGCCCCCGGCGATTACGTGAAACCCGGTCAGACAATTGCCTTGATGGGCGCGACCGGGCGTGCCACGGGCACCCACCTGCATTTTGAAGTCCTGTACCGGGGCCGCCACCAGAATCCCGCCCGCTTCGTGCCGCGGGACACCTGAAGCGCCGCCCGCAGCCCCCGGAATTCCCCTGCTAGAATAGTGCGTCGCGGCCGGCCGGCTGCGGAGGATGCACGTCTTGCTCAATTGGTTTACCCGGCTCTTCGGAAGCCGTAATCAGCGCTTGCTGGCCCGCTACACCCGGGTCGTGGCGGCCGCCAACCAGCTCGAGAGCGGCCTGAAGGCCCTCGACGACGCTGCCCTCAAGGCGAAGACCGCCGAGTTCCGCCAGCGCCTCGCCGCCGGAGCCACGCTCGATTCCCTGATTCCCGAGGCCTTTGCCGTGGTGCGGGAGGCTGCCCGGCGGACGCTGGGCCTCCGTCACTTCGACATGCAGCTGGTCGGCGGGCTGGTGCTCCACGAGGGGAAGATCGCCGAGATGCGGACCGGCGAGGGCAAGACCCTGGTCGCCACGCTGCCCGCCTACCTGAATGCACTGCCGGGCCGCGGCGTGCACATCGTCACGGTCAATGAGTACCTTGCCCAGCGCGACTCCGACTGGATGGGCCCCGTGTACCGCTTCCTTGGCCTGGAGGTGGGCGTGATCCGCAATGGCCAGACCAGCACCGAGAAGCGCGCGGCCTACGCGGTGGACATCACCTACGGCACCAACAACGAGTTCGGCTTCGACTACCTGCGGGACAACCTGGCGTTCCGGCGCGAGGACCAGGTGCAGCGGGCGCTGGCCTACGCCGTCGTCGACGAGGTCGACTCGATCCTCATCGACGAGGCGCGCACGCCGCTCATCATCTCGGGTCCGGCGGACGACAGTTCCGACCTGTACCAGCGCATCAACCGGCTGGTCCCGCACCTGGTCCGCCAGGAGCGGGTCGCCACCGACGATGACGACGGCGGTCCCGGCGATTACGCCGTGGATGAAAAGGCCCGCCAGGTGTTTCTCACCGAGGAAGGCCACCAGAAGGTCGAGGAGCTGATGGTAAAGGAGGGGCTGCTCACCGAGAACGACAGCCTCTACGACGCCGCCAACATCCGGCTGATGCATCACCTTACCGCCGCCCTGCGGGCCCATGCCCTGTTCCGGAAGGACGTGGAATACATCGTCCGGAACGGCGAGGTGGTCATCGTCGACGAGTTCACGGGCCGCACCATGCCCGGCCGCCGCTGGTCCGATGGCCTGCACCAGGCCGTGGAGGCGAAGGAGGGCGTGCACGTCCGGGAAGAGAACCAGACGGTTGCGTCGATCACCTTCCAGAACTACTTCCGGCTCTACACCAAGCTCGCCGGCATGACGGGAACGGCCGACACGGAGGCGTTCGAGTTCCAGCAGATCTACGGCCTCGAAGTCGTGGTGATTCCGACCCACCGGCCCATGATCCGCAAGGACCAGGCCGACCTGGTCTACCTCACCCAGAAGGAGAAGTTCGACGCCATCATCGAGGACATCAAGGACTGCCAGAAGCGCGGGCAGCCGGTGCTGGTCGGCACCACCTCCATCGAGACTTCCGAGTACCTCGCAAACCTCCTCCAGAAGGATGGCGTCCCCCACCTGGTGCTGAACGCCAAGCAGCACGAGCGGGAGGCCCACGTGGTCGCCGAGGCGGGCCGGCCCGGCGCGGTGACCATAGCCACCAACATGGCCGGCCGCGGCACCGACATCGTCCTCGGCGGAAACCTGGAGGCCGAGCTCGCGCAGCTCGGCCCCGAGGCCACCGACGCGGACCGCCAGGCCCACCGTGCGGAGTGGCAGCAGCGCCACGACCAGGTCATTGCCGCCGGCGGCCTGCGCATCATCGGCACGGAGCGGCACGAATCCCGTCGCATCGACAACCAGCTGCGCGGCCGGTCCGGCCGGCAGGGCGACCCCGGCTCCAGCCGCTTCTACCTGTCCATCGAAGACAACCTGATGAGGATATTCGGTGATCCCGAGCGCACCAAGAACATGCTCCGGCGCGTCGGCATGCGGGACGGGGAAGCGATCGAGAGCAACATGCTCACCGGCCAGATCGAGCGCGCCCAGCGCAAGGTCGAGGCCCACAACTTCGATGCCCGCAAGTCATTGCTGGAATACGACGACGTGGCCAACGACCAGCGGCGGCTCATCTACCAGCAGCGCAACAACCTGATGCAGGTCGACGACATCTCCGAACCCCTGGCCGAGATCCGGACGGAGGTGGTGAATGGCGTGATCAGCGAGTTCATTCCTCCCGAAAGCGTGGAGGAGCAGTGGGATGTCGCGGGGCTGACCAGTGCCCTGGAGTCGGAGTTCGGCGCCAGGCTGGACATCAAGCGCCTGCTGGACGACGAGCCGGGGCTGGACGAGGCCGGGCTGCGCGCCCGGATCCTCGCCGCCGTCGAGGACACGTACCTGAAGAAGTTCGAGGCCGTCGAGCCTGCCCAGCTGCGCGTGCTGGAGAAGCAGTTGATGCTCCAGCAGGTCGACCTGCACTGGAAGGAACACCTGGCCGCCATGGATTACCTGCGCCAGGGAATCCACCTGCGCGGCTACGCCCAGAAGAATCCCAAGCAGGAGTACAAGCGCGAGGCCTTCGAGATGTTTGGCGCCATGCTGGACCAGGTCAAGCGGGACGTCGTCACCTTCCTCGCGAAGGCCCGTGTCCGCAGCCCCGAGGAGGTTGCGGCCGAAGAGGAACGACGCCGGATGTCGGAGCACCTGCAGTTCCTGCACGACGACGCCCCCTCCGCGATGGCTCCCGAGGGCGCGGAACCGGAGCAGGAAGCCGTTCCTGCCAGCGGCGGCCAGCGCCCGCTGGTCGCCCGGCCTGCCAGGCCGGCGCCCGAGAGCCCGCGCGTCGCGACGCCGGTGGTGCGCGGCGAGAAGAAGGTGGGCCGGAACGAGCCCTGTCCCTGCGGTTCGGGCAAGAAGTACAAGCAGTGCCACGGCCGCCTGGACTGATCCAGGTCGCCGCGGGCATCCTCCGGGACGCCCGTGGCCGAATACTGATCGCCCAGCGCCCGCCCGGCGGCCACGTCGGGGGCTTCTGGGAATTTCCCGGCGGCAAGCTGCAGCCCGGCGAGTCGCCGGCGGAAGCGCTGTCCCGGGAACTTCACGAGGAAATCGGTGTTCGCGTCGAAGTGGCCACACCGTTCATGGCCTACCGGCACGACTACCCGGAACGCAGCGTCGAACTGCACGTATTCGTGGTGGAACGCTATACGGGGGAGCCGCGCGGGGTCGAAGGGCAGCCCCTTCGGTGGGTCTCGGTGGCGGATTTTCCGTCGGCCGGCCTGCTGGACGCCGACTTGCCGATCGCTGCAGCCCTCAGCAGATAGTGAGGCGGAAGCGGACGTCCTTGTTGACCTGCGTGGGGCGAAGCAGTGCGTCCGGCCGCTGCATGAAGCGGATCGTGAAGCGGTGGTGGCTGCCGCTGATCTCCGGGTAGAGGTCGAGCCCGGGCTGCAACGACACGCGGAGCAGTCCGGCGACGCCTTCACCCACCATGCCATGCTGGAAGCTGCCGTTGGTCGCCACCTGGTCGGAGGTGTGGCCGCTCTCGCGGAGCAGCCAGAGCAGCTCGGCGATGCTGTCGCAGAGCGGCCGCAGGTTCTTCATCCAGCTTTCGATGTCGGCCACGCGCTGCTCGTAGGCATGGCTCAGCCAGTGGCTGTAGTCCGGCAGGTCGAACTCGCAGGTGCCGCCCGGGATGGCGCTGCGATGCTTGATGGCCGCGAGGAACTCGCTGTCGCGGATCAGCTGGAGGAACTGGGGCCCCACGGCGAATAGCCGTTGCCGGAGATCCTGGAGGTTGCGCAGCACGCGCTTCAGGCGGGCCTCGTCGATGCCGGCCATGTTCTGATAGCGGTCGTACACGGCGATCTGGCGCTCGAGTTCCTTCAGCACGTCGCCACGGACGTCGCCCCGGCCGAGGATGGCGACGATGTCGAGCATGCTGGTGACGGCGGCGCGGCTGCCCCACTCGGACGTCTGCTCCAGGTTGAAGCAGAACTGCTGGTAGAGGAATTCCAGGCGCAGGAAGGTCCGCATCCGTTCGCTGAGGGGCTGCTCGTACAGCCCTGTGGCGTTGGATGTTGCAACCTGGGTGAACAAGTCTGCGGTTGGAATGCTAACCATGAATGGCTGGTTTTTAGCCGGAGCCTTTGTTTTCCGGGCATTCTGCGCCTCCCTCGCGGCGAGGGCAACAGCGCTTTGTGCACGGGCGGTCAGGACATCGGCCGGTCACCCGGTACCCTTCACGCCTCCCTTGTTTGAACCACGCCGCTCCGAGTCACGGAAACCGGGGCCGCCGGCCGCCTGCAGATAGGCGGCGTGAAGTGCGAGCACCCGGCGCTGCAGATCGTCGCGGGTGCCGGCGTTGACCAGCACGTCGTCGGCGCCCTTGATCCGGGCCTGCCGGTCGATCTGGGCCGCCAGGATGCTGTCGGCAGACGCGGCGGATTCCCCGTCACGGACCATGAGTCGCTCGCGCTGAATGTTCTCTGAACAGTCCACCACCAGCACACGGTCCACGCGGCCTGCCAGCCCCGACTCGAACAGCAGCGGAATCACGAGCACCTGGTAGGGGCCGCCGCTGGTTGCGCAGAGCGCCTCCATCCGCGACCGGATCAGGGGGTGGAGGATGGCCTCCAGCTGCCCGCGCCGGGCCGGGCTGGCGAAGACCAGCGACCTGAGTCGCCGGCGGTCGAGGCCGCCGTCCGGCACGAGCGTCTCCGGCCCGAAGGCGGCGACGACCGCGGCGAGGCCCGGCGTGCCGGGCGCCACCACGTCCCGCGCGATCACGTCGGTGTCGATGACCGGGACGCCCAGCGCCGCGAACATGCCCGCCACGGTGCTCTTGCCGCTCGCGATGCCGCCCGTCAGTCCCACCCGGTAGACCAGCCAGTCGCGCGGGGTGGAGAGGTTGGTGGCCATGCGCAGCGTCCCCCGGCGTCCCTAGGGGAAGATCCGCAGGAAGGGCACCGCGGTGAGTAGCGGCTCGCCCCAGGCGAGGGCAACGAAGCCGGCTGCCGCCAGGTAGGGCCCGAACGGAATCGGTTCCCGGCGCGCGTGCCGCCCCAGCGCGATCAGCGCAATGCCGGTGACGGCGCCGGTCAGGGCCGAAAGCAGCAGGATCGGCAGGAACATCTGGTAGCCCAGCCAGGCCAGGAGCGCCGCGAACAGCTTGAAATCACCGTAGCCCATGCCCTCCTTGCCCGTCGTCAGCCGGAAGCCCTGGTAGACCAGCCACAGGCTGAGGTAGCCGGCCATGGCGCCGATCACGGCGTCCGCGAGGCCGGGGGCGAACGGGCTCGAGGCGGGGTGCGGGCCCGCCAGGAGGTGGAACAGCAGTCCGCCCCAGAGGAGCGGGATCGTAATGCTGTCGGGGAGCAGCTGGTGGTCCAGGTCGATCATGGTCAGGGCGATGAGCGACCAGGCCAGCACCAGGGCGCCCAGTGCGTCGGCCGTGTACCCGAACTGCCAGACCAGGAAGCCGGAGACCAGTCCGGTGAGCGCCTCCACGACGGGGTACCGGACGGAGATGGCGGCACCGCAGGCGGCGCAGCGGCCCCGGAGCCACAGCCAGCCCAGCACGGGGACGTTGTGCCGGGCCTTGATGGGTGTCTTGCAGGACGGGCAGGCAGAGCGGGGCCGGACCAGGTCGAAGGGCTCGGCGGCGACTGCTGCCGAACCGCCGGCGGGCAGGAGGAGCGCCTCGGACTCCCGGCGCCAGGCCCGCTCCATCATCACCGGAAGCCGGTAGATGACCACATTGAGAAAGCTGCCGACGAGGAGCCCCAGCAGGGTTGCGAGGCCGACCAGCAGGAACGGTGCGGACTGGAGCACCGCCGTGTCGATCAGATGACCGCGCCCATCTTGAAGATCGGCAGGTACATGGCGATCACGAGGCCGCCGACCAGCACGCCGAGGATGGCCATGATCAGCGGCTCGAGAAGGCTGCTCATGCTGTCCACGGCGTTGTCCACGTCAGCCTCGTAGAAGTCGGCCACCTTGGCAGACATCTCGTCGAGGGAGCCCGATTCCTCGCCGACGGCGATCATCTGGATCACCATGTTCGGGAAGATGCCGGTGTTCTCCATGGCCCGCTGCAGGCGCTGGCCCGTGGACACCTCGTCGCGCATCGCCAGCACGGCCTTCTCGTACACCACGTTGCCGGTGGCGCCGGCCACGGACTGCAGGGCCTCGACCAGCGGCACGCCGGCGCTGAACATGGTGGACAGCGTCCGGGCGAAGCGGGCCACGGCCGCCTTCTCCAGGATGTTGCCGATGATCGGCATCTTCAGCATCAGGCGGTCTTCGTACTCGCGCAGCTTGTGGGACCGCTTGCGGGTGTAGATGTAGAAGGCGATGCCGCCGCCCACGACCAGTCCGAGCAGCCAGCCCTTGGTCTGCACGAAGTAGGACAGGTCGATGACGAAACGGGTGAAGGACGGCAGGTCGGCGCCGAAGCCCTTGAACAGCGACTCGAACTGGGGAATCACGAAGATCAGCAGGATCATCGTGACGATCACGGCGACCACCAGCACCGCCGCGGGGTAGAACAGCGCCTTCTTGATCTTCTTCTTGATGGCCTCCGTCTTCTCCTTGTACGTGGCCACCTTGTCGAGGAGGGTGTCCAGTGCGCCGGCCTGCTCGCCGGCGGTCACCAGGTTGACGTACAGGTCGTCGAAGTACAGCGGGTGCCGGGCCAGCGCCTCGGCGAGCGCGGTGCCGGACTCCAGGTCCTGCTTCATGCCGAGGATCAGCTTCTGCATGGCCGGGTTGTCGTGGCCCATGCCGACGATCTCGAAGGCCTGCACCAGCGGGATGCCCGCGGTGAGCATGGTGGCGATCTGCCGGCTGAAGATGGCGATGTCGTAGGGGGTGACCTTGCCGCCGCTCTTGAAGAGCGTCGATTCCTTGCGGATCCTGACCGGCACCACGCCCTGCTTGCGCAGCTCGGCGCGGACGGCGGCCTCGCTGGTGGCCACGGTCTTGCCCCGGATCTTGTTGCCCCGGTTGTCCGTGCCTTCCCAGTTGAAGGGACTCTGATTGATGGCAACGCCGTTGGCCATGGCCCGCAAACCCCAAAAAATCCTTAGTAGGAGCGCCTTCAGGCGCGACCCCGAAACCGGTCGCGCCTGAAGGCGCTCCTACGAGCGCCGCCCAGCGCGACCACAAGATATCAAGACTCTATGGTAACCCTGTTGATTTCCTCGAGACTTGTGACGCCGTTCATGACTTTGTGCAGTGCAGAGCGGCGCAGCGTCCAGACCCCGTCCTTGATGGACTGGGCCTCGATCTGCACCGCATTGCCGCCCTCCAGGATGATCCGCCCGATGGCCTCGGTGACCGGCATGACCTGGTAGATGCCCACCCGGCCCTTGTAGCCGTCATTGCACTGCTTGCAGCCCACCGGGCCGAAGATCCGGAGGCCGCCCTGGACCTGCTCGTGGGTGAAGCCCTCCTGGAGGAGCGCCTCCTCCGGGATGTCCCGGAGCTCCTTGCACTGCTCGCAGAGCCGGCGGGCCAGCCGCTGGGCGATGATCAGGTGCACCGAGGTGGCGATGGCGTAGGGCTTGACGCCCATGTCCACCATGCGGGTCAGGGTGCGGGGCGCGTCGTTCGTGTGCAGGGTGGAAAGCACCAGGTGGCCCGTCTGGGCGGCCTTGATGGCCGTCTCGGCCGTCTCCAGGTCCCGGATCTCGCCGACCATGATCACGTCGGGGTCCTGGCGCAGGAAGGCCTTCAGCGCCGTGGCGAAGTGCAGTCCGACCTTCGGGTTGACGTTCACCTGGTTGATGCCCGGCACGTTGATCTCGACCGGGTCCTCGCAGGTGGAGATGTTCCGGTCCTCGGTGTTCAGGATGTTGATGCCGGTGTACAGGGACACCGTCTTGCCGCTGCCCGTGGGGCCCGTCACCAGGATCATGCCGTAGGGCTTGGCGAGCGCGTCCAGGTAGAGCTTGCGCTGGAAGTCCTCGTAGCCCAGCACCTCGATGCCGAGCTTGGCAGCCGTGGGATCGAGGATACGCAGCACCACCTTCTCGCCGAAGAGGGTCGGGCAGGTGTTGACGCGGAAGTCGATGGCGCGGTTCTTGGAGAGCCGGAGCTTGATGCGGCCGTCCTGGGGCACGCGGCGCTCGGCGATGTCGAGCCGGGACATGACCTTGAGGCGGGCCGTCACCTTGTTGGACAGGGCGAGCGGCGGCGCCGCCACCTGCTTCAGAACACCGTCCAGCCGGGTGCGCACCCGGTACATCTTCTCGTAGGGCTCGAAGTGGATGTCCGACGCGCCGCGCTTGATCGCGTCCAGCATGATCTTGTTGACGAAGCGCACCACCGGCGCGTCTTCCACGTCGTCCCGGGCCACGTCGTCGCCCACCAGCTCGTCGTCGCCGCCGCTGACCTCCAGGCTTTCGAGATCGAAATCGTCCTCGGCGAAGTTCGACATGGAGGTGTCGACGGCCTCGAGGGCCTTGCCGACCATCGCCGCCAACTTGTCCTGCTCGACGATGATGGGATCCACCCGCATGCCGGACTGGAACTTGATCTCGTCGATGGCCGGGAGGTCGGTGGGATCGGAGACGGCCAGGAAGAGCCGTTTGCCGCGGAGGACGAGGGGCAGCACCTGGTGCTTGGCCAGCAGGCGCTGGTCAACCGACTTGACGGCCTCCATGTCCAGGTCCATGGCGTCCAGGTCCAGGAGGGGCACGCCGAACTCGGAGGCGGCGGCGACCGCGATCTTCCGGGCCTCGATCATCTGGCGGCCCACCAGGTAGGCCACGAGGGTGATGCGCTGGGCCTGGGCGCCCTTGAGCGCCTGCAGGACCGCGTCCTCGGGGATCAGGCCGTCCTGGACGAGCCGCCTCGAGAGGCCGCTCAGGGCGGAATTGGTGGCGGAAACGGCCATTAAAGTCCTTGCGTATTCCCAGGATCCATCCGGGGGGCCCAAAAGGAGGCGGCCCCCAGCAGGCCCGCAGCTGACCAGCCCTGGTCCTGCGCCCCAAACGCCTGCGTTACGGTAAGTGTAGTCTTACTAAGGAACCCCGGCCGGCGCAACCGGCCAGGTCGGCAGTTTCGCGGATTTATCTGTCCCGGGGCCAAAAAAGGCCCGCCCGGAAAAGGAAAGGCCCCTGCCTTGCGGCAGGGGCCTCGGTAGTCCAGGACTCAGGCCCAGTGATCCGGGCCTCGAGCACCCTGATTAGCTGTCGTCGCGGCAGTTGCTGGGCAGGTACTTGTCCAGCAGCGTCGTGTCGGCATCACCAGACGAATCCGTCATGGTGCCAGCCGGCGCCGACTTCAGGCCGCAGAGCCAGACGACGTCGTTGTTCTCGCTGAGCAGCGGCTTCAGGGACAGCGTCTCGCCGGCGATGTTGGCGTTGGCCTGGTCGCCGTACTCGATCACGATCGTGCCTTCATCAACGGTGATACCTGTGACGTACTTGCCGACCGGCGAGTCGTCGATACCGGCGTCCTCAAGCAGCGCGGGCCACGCGCCAGTGTCGGCATAGACTTCAGCGACGGAGGTCTTGACGGCGGAGGCCAGGCTCAGGCCTTCCGTCACCTGGGAGCGGATCGTGTAGTCCTGGTAGGCCGGGATCGCGATGGCCGCCAGGATGCCGATGATGGCGACCACGATCATCAACTCGATGAGCGTGAAGCCCTTTTGAAGATTCTTCGTCATGTGTGCGTTCTCCTGATGCAGTTAAAGATCGTGGTCGGAATCAGCTGCGGCCGAAGCCTGCGCGGGGAATGTTGCAGGTTCCATGCCAGGCGCCGCAGGCTGGCATTCAGGTCATTGATCCGCTTGCGAAAATTGACTGCCGGGCCTTGCGCTGTGTCGGGCGGTGCAACATAAGTTCCAACCCGGTCCGGCCCCGGCCGGACCCGGAGCGTCACATTGTGACCACCAGCGTCAGTCGATGCCGAGCTTCTGCATCCGGTAGCGGAGGGCCCGGAGGGTCAGGCCCAGGGTCCGGGCGGTGGCGGTCTTGTTGTAGCGGTGGTCCTTGAGGGCCGACAGGATCGTCTCCCGTTCCACGGAGTCGAGCCGGTCGCCGAGGAGTGGGGCGTGAGACGACCCTGTAGGAGCGCCTTCAGGCGCGACCGGTGCTGCGGTCGCGGCTGAAGCCGCTCCTACAGCCGCCGCCTGATGGATCTGGATATCGTCGGCGGCGATCACGTCGCCGGAGAGGGCCACGGCCCGTTCCAGCACGTTCTCCAGTTCCCGGACGTTGCCGGGAAAGCGGTAGGCCAGGAGCTTCGTCCGGGCCTCCGGGGTCAGGGCCGGCGTGGGGGTCCCCATGCCCGCCGCGAGCCGCCGCAGGATGTGCTCCGTTAGTAGCAGGGTGTCGTCGTCGCGTTCGCGGAGCGGCGGCACCCGGAGCTCGATGACGTTGATGCGGTAGTAGAGGTCTTCCCGGAACTGGCCGCTCGCCACCAGGGCCCGCAGGTCCTTGTGGGTTGCGGAGAGGATCCGCACGTCCACCGGCACCTCCGCCGTCTGGCCCACGGGGCGCAGGGTCTTCTCCTGTATCACCCGCAGCAGCTTCACCTGCATGGGCAGGGGCAGGTCGGCGATCTCGTCCATGAACAGGGTGCCGCCCTCGGCGGACTGGAACAGGCCGGTCTTGTCGCCGACCGCGCCGGTGAACGAGCCCTTCCGGTGGCCGAAGAACTCGCTTTCCATGAGCTCGCTCGGGATCGCGCCGCAGTTCACCGGCACGAACGGGGCATCGGCCCGGGAACCCTGCTCGTGGATCATGCGGGCGACCAGCTCCTTGCCGGTGCCCGACTCGCCGGTGATGTGCACCGGGGCCTGGCTGCGGGCCACCTTGCCGATGGTCTGGCGCAGGCGCTCGATGGGCGCGGACTCGCCGAGCAGCTGGGCCCGGCCTCCCGTGACGTCCGTGCGCGGCACCTTGAGCGCGCTGCCGACCAGCTTGCGCAGCACCTTCACGTCGAGGGGCTTGGAGATGAAGTCGAAGGCGCCGGCCTTCAGCGCGCGCACGGCCGTTTCCACGTTGCCGTGGGCGGTGATGACGGCCACGGGCGTCTTCAGGCCCCGGCCCTGCATCCACTCAATCAGCTCGATGCCGTCGCCGTCGGGCAGGCGCATGTCCGTGAGGCACAGCTGGAATTCCCGGCGGGTCAGCCGGTCCCGGGCGCTGGCCACGTCGGCGCAGGTGCTGGCCTCGATGTCCATGCGCTCGAGCGTCAGCGCGAGAAGCTCCCGGATGTCGGGCTCGTCGTCCACCACCAGCGCGACCGGCCTGGCCATGGTCAGCTCTCCCAACGGCCGGGGTCGGCGAAGACGATGCGGAAGATGCTGCCACCGCCGCCCTTGCCACGACTCTGCCGGGGTTCGTGGATCAGCGCGGCCCGGTTGCACTCGCAGAGCTCCCGGGAGATGAACAGCCCGAGGCCCGTGCCGCCGTTCCGCCCGGTGGCGAAGGGCTCGAAGATCTGGTCGCGCATCTCCGGCGGGATGCCGGGACCCGAGTCCGCGACTTCCAGGTAGGGGCGACGGGTGCCGGGCAGGCGGCCAAAGCTGATTTCGACCGCGATGCCGCCGGTGACGCTGCCGTACTTCACGGCGTTCTCGCACAGGTTCCAGACGATCTGGCGCAGGTGGCCGGGGTCCATGCGGACCTCCACGTCCTCGGCCGGGGCGACGGTGACCTGGCCCTCGTAGAGCTCGAGGGTGGAGCTGAACTCGGCGGCGAATTCCCGGGTCCAGCTGCTGAGGTAGATAAGCTCGGGACGGCTGTTTTCACGGCGCGACAGCTGCAGCACGTTCTCGACGATCTCGCTCACCCGCCGGGAGTTGGTCTGGATGATGTCGATGAGGCGGCGGTCGTCGGGGCTGAGCCCGGGCGACTCGTCCAGCAGCTGGCTGGCGTGGGAGAGGGCGCCGACGGGATTGCGGATCTCGTGGGCGATGCTCGCCGACAGGCGCCCGAGCGCCGCCAGCTTGGTCTGCTGGACCTTCTGGGCCAGCAGTCCCGCGTCCTCCAGGAACATCAGCACCGGCCCGTCCTCCCGGCCGCCGAGGGGCGCGAGATAGGCGTTGATGCGGGTGGCGCCGTCCGCCGAGAGGAAGGAGGGCGGCTGCAGCAGCGGGTTTCCCTGCCGCCGCCAGTCCGCGAGCATGCGGGACAGGTGGGGCGCGAGCCGGGCCAGGTCCTGCCCCGGCTCCCGGGTGCGGATGCCGGCGTGCTCCGCGGCCGACTGGTTGATCAGCCGGATGCGGTTGGCCTCGTCCACCACGACGATGCTCTCCCGCAGGTTCTGGATGATGTACTCGTTCAACTGGGCCAGGTTGGCCAGGTCGATGCCCCGCTGGCGGGCCAGGGCCTCGCTCTCCTCCAGGCGCCGCGCCATCGGGTAGGCGGCGGACGCGATCATGAAGATGATGGCGCCGAGCACCCCGGCCGCCAGGAACTCGCCGCTGGGCGCGCTCCGGTCGAGCACGCTGAAGGCCTGCTCTGCCAGCACGGCGAGAGCCGCCACGGCGGCGGCGAAGAACGCCTGCCGGCCACGAAGGGTGAGGCTCGCCGCGCCGACGAACACCACCAGCAGGCCGCCGATGCCGCTCTGGACGCCGCCGCTGGCATGCATCAGCAGGGTCACCGCCAGGACGTCGGCCGCCAGCTCGAGCAGGGCGATCCGCGGCAGGATCACGGGTCGTTGCCACTGCCACGCGAGGACCAGGAGCGCGAAGGCGCTGTAGATGGCGGCAGTGGTGAGGAAGAGCGCCGGATCCCGCGTGCCGAGGATGGGCGACACGGGAAAGCCGAGGGCGATGAGCAGCATGGCCGCGGCGATCCCGGCGCGGAACACGCCGACGAAGCGCAGCACCCGGCGCGATGCATCGTTGCCGATGCTCCGGGTGAACTCCTCGGCGGGAGGTCGCAGCGGTTCGTGGAGTGTCTGTTCGGCAGCAGCCATGCGTGCAGACCGGGAATGCCAACGGGCATTATGTCTGGCCCCGCCACAGGATGCGTGACCGCGTTCCCACTTTGACTCAGCGCACAATTCCCCCACAATAGCCGCCTTCCGGCGCGGGCAGATCCCCTCGAAACCCTTATGAATCTTCACGAATACCAGTCCAAGGAGCTGTTCCGGCGCTTTGGCATCCAGGTCCCGGCGGGCGAAGTCGCCGCCACCCCGGCCCAGGCCGTCGCGGCGGCCGGCCGGCTCGGGGGCAAGGCCAGTGGCAATTTATGGGTCGTAAAGGCCCAGGTCCACGCCGGAGGCCGCGGCAAGGCGGGCGGCGTCAGGCTGGCCAGGAGCCCCGAGGAGGCCGGCCAGCTGGCGGGGGACATGCTCGGCACCCGGCTGGTCACCAAGCAGACCGGCCCCCAGGGGATGCCGGTGAACCAGGTCTACGTGGAGACCGGCAGCGACATCGCGAAGGAGCTCTACCTGAGCCTGCTCGTGGACCGCAGCCGGGAGCGCATCTCCTTCATCGGCTCGGCGGCCGGCGGCATGGACATCGAGGAGGTGGCGGCGAAGACGCCGGAGAAGATCCTCACCACCGCCATCAACCCGGCGGCGGGCCTGATGCCCTACCAGGCCCGCCAGCTCGGCTACGGCCTTGGCCTCACCAGCGAGCAGGTCACCCAGTTCGTGGAGATGGCGTCGAAGCTCTACCGGCTGTTCGTCGACTGCGACGCCAGCCTGCTGGAAGTGAACCCGCTCATCGTCACGACGGCGGGCAACCTGATGGCGCTGGACGCGAAGATCAACATCGAGGAGAACGCGCTCTTCCGGCAGCGGGACCTGCAGACCATGCGGGACGCGAGCCAGGAGGACGACATGGAACGCCGGGCGGCGGAGCACGACCTCAACTACGTGTCCCTCGACGGCAATATCGCCTGCATGGTGAACGGCGCGGGCCTCGCCATGGCCACGATGGACCTCATCAAGCTCCACGGCGGCGAGCCGGCCAACTTCCTCGACGTGGGCGGCGGCGCCACGCCGGAGCGGGTGGCGGCGGCATTCAAGCTGATCCTCTCCAACCCGCAGGTGAAGGCGATCCTCGTCAACATCTTCGGCGGCATCGTGCGCTGTGACCTCATCGCCGAGGGCATCATCAGTGCGGTCCGCGACGTGAAGGTGGCGGTGCCCGTGGTGGTGCGCCTCGAGGGCACCAACGTGGACCAGGGCCGGAAGATGCTGAAGGACAGTGGCCTCGCCATCACCGCCGCCGACGATCTCACCGACGCGGCCCGCAAGGCCGTCGAATCCGTCGTAGGAGCGCCGACCGGCGCGAACCGCAATGATCGCGCCTGAAGGCGCTCCTACGAGTCAGGAAATCCCATGAGCGTCCTCGTCAACAAGGATACCAAGGTCATCTGCCAGGGCCTCACCGGCCGGCAGGGTTCCTTCCACGCCCAGCAGTGCATCGAGTACGGCACGAAGATCGTGGCGGGCTGCACGCCCGGCCGCGGGGGCACGGAGCACCTGGGCGTGCCCGTCTTCGACACCATGCCGGAGGCCGTCAAGGCTACGGGCGCCGACGTCAGCGTGATCTTCGTGCCCGCGCCCGGCGCGGCCGACGCGATCCTGGCGGCCGCGGATGCCGGCGTGAAGCTGATCGTGTGCATCACCGAGGGCATCCCGGTGCTGGACATGGTGCGGGTCAAGGCCGCCCTCAGGGACCACGACTGCCGGCTGATCGGGCCGAACTGCCCCGGCATCATCACGCCCGGCGAGTGCAAGATCGGCATCATGCCGGGCTTCATCCACCAGCCGGGCCGCGTCGGCATCGTGTCCCGCTCGGGCACGCTCACCTACGAGGCGGTTTTCCAGACCACCCGCAACGGCCTCGGCCAGACCACCTGCATCGGCATCGGCGGCGACCCGGTCCGCGGCATGAACTTCATCGACTGCCTGGAGCTGTTCCAGGCCGACCCGGCCACCGACGGCATCATCATGGTGGGCGAGATCGGCGGCACGGACGAGGAGGCTGCGGCCCGCTACATCCAGCAGCACGTGACCAAGCCGGTCGTGGCCTACATCGCAGGCGTCACCGCGCCGCCCGGCAAGCGCATGGGCCATGCCGGCGCGATCATCTCCGGGGGCGAGGGCACCGCCGCCGCCAAGTTCGCCGCCCTCGAGAAGGCCGGCGTCCGCACGGTCCGCTCGCCCGCCGAGCTGGGCAGCGCCATGCAGGAGCTCCTGCGCTGACCCATCCGTCGATCCAGGCCCTCCGCATCGCGCTCGCCCAGCAGAATTTCCTGGTGGGCGACGTGGCCGGGAACACCGCCCGGATTGCGGAGTTGCTGGGCGAGGTGCGGCGGGCACGGTCCGCCGACCTGGTGATGTTCCCCGAGCTCGCCATGTGCGGCTATCCGCCCGAGGACCTCCTGTTCCACAAGGGCCTGCGCCGGCAGGTCAGTGAGGGCCTGGCACAAATCGCGGCTGAAACCGCCGACGTTGCGGCCCTCGTGGGTTATCCCGAGTTCGTCGACAACCACATCTACAACTCGGTGGCCTACCTCACCGGCGGCCGGCAGGTTGCGAACTACCGGAAGTGCTGCCTCCCGAACTACAGCGTGTTCGACGAAGAGCGCTACTTCACGCCGGGCACCGGCCCCACCGTCGTGGAGTTCCGCGGGATGAAGCTCGGCCTCGGCATCTGCGAGGACGTGTGGCAGCCCGAGCCGTCCGCCCGGGCCACCGCGGCGGGCGCCGAGCTCGTCCTGGCCATCAACGGCTCGCCCTTCGAGATCGGCAAGCAGGCCCAGCGGGAGCAGGTGCTGGCGGCCCGCGCCCGGGAGACCGGCGTCCCGCTCGTCTACCTGAACATGGTCGGCGGGCAGGACGAGCTGGTCTTCGACGGTGGATCCTGCGTGGTGGACCGCGCCGGGCGGACGGTCTTCCGCGCGCCGGCGCTGGAGCCCTGCCTGCCCGTCGTCACCGTGCGGCGGACGGCGGGCCGTGTCGAGCCGGACGTCGTGGGCGTCGGGCCGCTGCCGGAGGACGTGGCGAGCGTCTACGCCGCGCTGGTCACCGGGGTGCACGACTACGTGCGCAAGAACGGCTTCCCGGGCGTCGTGGTTGGCCTGTCGGGCGGCATCGATTCGGCACTGACGCTGGCGATCGCGGTGGACGCCATCGGGCCGAAGGCGGTGCAGGCCGTGATGATGCCGTACCGCTGGACGGCGGCCATGAGCCAGGAGGATGCCGCCACCCAGGCGCGGCAGATGGGCGTGGATTACCAGGTGCTGCCGATCGGCGGCATGGTCGAGGCGGCGCGGGGGACGCTGGCAGAGTTGTTCGCCGGACTTCCCGAGGACACCACGGAGGAGAACCTGCAGGCCCGGTCGCGGGGCATCCTCCTCATGGCCATCTCCAACAAGACGGGCCGCATGGTACTGGCGACGGGCAACAAGAGCGAGATGGCGGTGGGCTACGCGACGCTCTACGGCGACATGGCGGGCGGCTTTGCGCCCATCAAGGACTGCACCAAGACGCTCGTGTACCAGCTGGCCCGTTACCGGAACTCGCTGTCACCGGTGATCCCGGAGCGGGTGATCACCCGGCCGCCCAGCGCCGAGCTCCGTCCCGACCAGAAGGACAGTGACTCGCTGCCGCCCTACGACGTGCTCGACCCGATCCTGGACGCGCTGATCCTGGAGAACCGCTCGGTGGAGGAGATCGCCGCGCGCGGCTTCGAGAAGGCGGTGGCGGCGCGGGTCCTGGAGATGGTGCGGAAGGCGGAGTACAAGCGCCGCCAGGCGCCCCCCGGGGTGCGCATCTCGAGCCGGGCCTTCGGCCGCGACTGGCGCTATCCCATCACCTCCGGCTACCGCCACAAGTAAAAAGGTACCGGACACTTAGTTATTTTTGCTTAGTTATTGCCCGGCTCGGCGACGCCGAGCCGGGCAATAACTAAGCAAAAATAACTAAGTGTCCGGTACCTTTTTACCCTACCAGAACTTGTACCAGGGACGGCTTTCTTCGCTGGCGAGCCGCTGGAGGCTCTCGGGGTAGCTGGCGGCGAGCACGCTGCGCGCGTCCTCGGCGAGCTCGGTCATCCCCAGGTTGTCGTAGGCCTGAACCATGATGCGTAGCGCCTCGCTGCCGGCGGGCGAGCCGTCGTATTGCTCGATCACGAACCGGGCCCGGTTGGCCGCCGCCAGCCACGCGCCGCGCTCCATGTAGTAGCGGGCCACGTAGATCTCGTAGTCGGCGAGCCGGTTCCGCAGGAAGACCATGCGCTGGCGTGCGTCCAGTGCGTAGGCGCTGTCCGGAAAGCGCTGGACGAGCTGGGAGAAGACCGAGAACGACTCCTGCACGTTCTTCGGCGGACGCCGGGCCAGGTCCACGTTGAAGAGCCTGTGGTACCAGCTGTGCTCGCCGGAGAAGTAGGCCAGCCCGCGCATGTACAGTGCGTAGTCCACCCGGGGATGGGTCGGGTTCTCGCGTTCGAAGGTCGTGGCGGCGTCGACGGTCGCCTCGATCTGCCGGTCCTTGTAGTAGGAGTAGATGAGGTCGAGCTGCGCCTGCTTGGTCTCGTTGCTGAACGGGAACCGGGCTTCCAGGGCCTCGAAGTACCGGATCGCATTGCTGTAGTTGCCGGACTGCATGGCCTTGTTGCCCCGCTCGTAGAGATCGGTGACCCCCGATTGCAGGTCCTTCTCTTCCTTGCTGGCGCAACCACCCAGAAGGCCACCCAGAAGGGCCAGCACGGCGGTGGCCAGGAGGAGCGTGGAACGGCTGTGGCGCGGTGTCGGACGCATTTTCCAGGTGTCGCCGGCGGGAGCGGGAGTATAGCCTAGCAACCCATGGAGCTTGCGCAGCAACAGCTGACGATCCCCGACGATGCCTCGGGCCGCCGCCTCGACCAGGTCCTGGCAGAGCTTCTGCCGGACTATTCGCGGAGTCGCCTGAAGCAGTGGATCCTGGAGGGCCACGTCCGCCTCGACGGTGAAATCCCGGAGCCTCGCACCCGGGTGGCCGGCGGCCAGCTCATCGCGATCCAGGTCGGCAGCGTGGCGACCGGCGACGAACACCACGCCCCGGGCGCCGAGGAGATCCCCCTCGCGATCATCCACGAAGACGCCGACGTGCTGGTGATCAACAAGCCCGCCGGCCTCGTCGTGCACCCCGGCGCCGGCAACGCGGCCGGCACCCTGGAAAATGGCCTGCTGGCCCATGAGCCCGCACTCGCCGGACTGCCCCGCAGCGGCATCCTCCACCGGCTGGACAAGGACACCTCGGGCCTGCTGATCGTCGCGAAGACGCTCGCCGCGCACACGCACCTGGTGCGCGCCCTCGAGGCCCGGGAGATCACCCGGGAGTACCGGGCCCTCTGCGTCGGTACGATGACTGCCGGCGGCTCGGTGGACGCTGACATCGGCCGGCACAAGACCCAGCGCACGAAGATGTCGGTGACGGACTTCGGCGGGCGCCGCGCGGTCACCCACTACCGGGTGCTGGCCCGCTTTCCGCACCACACCTTCATCGCGGTGCGCCTCGAGACCGGGCGCACGCACCAGATCCGCGTGCACCTGGCCCACGTGCGCCATCCCATCGTGGGCGATCCCGCTTACGGCGGAAGGCTGATCATCCCGGCCGGCGCCTCGGCGGAGCTCGCGCTCGCCCTGCGCGGCTTCCGGCGCCAGGCCCTGCACGCGTTCCGGATCCGGTTCCAGCACCCGCTGACCGGCGAGCCACTCGATCTGAGTGCGCCGCTGCCGGACGACTTCCGCGGCCTGCTGGCAGCGCTGGCCGGCGATGCCGCCGCGGTCCCGCGCCTCGAGGCACTGCCGTGGCCGGAGCAGGCCCCGGCGTGACGGGCCTGTCGCTGATCAGGCCTGACTGGCCGGCGCCCGCGCGCGTACACGCCGTGGTCACCACGCGCACCGGCGGCGACAGCCGGCCACCCTGGGCGTCGCTGAACCTGGGCGATCACGTGGGCGATGACCCGGCGGCCGTCCTGCGCAACCGGGAGCTGCTCCGGGATGCGCTCGAGCTGCCCGGCGATCCCGTGTGGCTGCAGCAGGTGCACGGCACGGCGGTGGTGGATGCGGCCCGCGCCGGGGAAAGGGTTGCCGCCGACGCTTCCTGGACCACCGCCTGCGGGATCGTCTGCGCGGTCCTGACGGCGGACTGCCTGCCCGTGCTCTTCTGCAATCGCGCAGGCACCCACGTGGCGGCTGCCCACGCCGGCTGGCGCGGGCTCACCGCCGGTGTCCTCGAGTCGACCGTGGCCTGGCTGGCCGCCGACGGCGTGAGGCCGGACTCGCTCCTGGCCTGGCTGGGCCCGGCCATCGGCCCAGCCGGATACGAGGTGGGGCCTGAGGTGCGGGACGCGTTCCTGAGGACCGACCCCGCCGCCGACAGCTCGTTCCGGCCGAACCGCCCGGGCCACTGGCAGCTGGATCTCTACGGTGCCGCCCGCCTGCGCCTCCGTCGCGCCGGCGTCACGGCCATCTCCGGCGGCAACTTCTGTACCCTCGCCGAGCCGGAGCGCTTCTTCTCCCACCGCCGGGACGGGGTGACGGGCCGCCAGGCCACCCTCATCTGGCTGGGATAGCAGAAAAGGTACCGGACACTTAGTTATTTTTTGCTTAGTTATTGCGTGGGTTGCAGTCGCTAGCCACGCAATAACTAAGCAAAAAATAACTAAGTGTCCGGCACCTTTTTCAGTTGAAATCAGCTCTCCCGGCCCAATCTAGGCCGGAGTCGTCACAACGAAAGTGCCCCCCATGGGTCCTGACAAGTTCACCACCACCTTCCAGTCGGCGCTGCAGCTGGCCCAGTCCACCGCCAACCGGCGGGACCACCAGTTCATCGAGCCCGTGCACCTCATGGCGGCGCTGCTGGAGCAGAAGGGCCCCGGGGTGGGCGCCCTGCTGGACAAGGCGGGGGCAAACCTCAACCTGCTGCGCTCGAAGCTCGGCGAGGCGCTGGACCGCCTGCCCCAGGTGGAGGGCACTGCCGGCGACCTCCAGATCTCGGCCGACCTCGGCCGCCTGCTCAACCAGACCGAGAAGCTCGCCCAGAAGCGTGGCGACCAGTTCATCTCCAGCGAACTCTTCGTCCTCGCCGCCTGCGACGACAAGGGCACCCTCGGCAAGATCCTCAAGGACACGGGCGTCGTGAAGGGCGCCCTCGACAAGGCCATCGGCGAGGTCCGGGGCGGCGCGGCCGTGGACGACCCGAACGCGGAGGAAACCCGCCAGGCCCTCGAGAAGTACACCGTCGACCTCACCGCCCGCGCCGAGCAGGGCAAGCTCGACCCGGTCATCGGCCGGGACGACGAGATCCGCCGCACCATCCAGGTGCTCCAGCGGCGCACCAAGAACAACCCCGTGCTCATCGGCGAGCCCGGCGTCGGCAAGACCGCCATCGTGGAGGGCCTGGCCCAGCGCATCGTCAACGGCGAGGTGCCCGAGAGCCTGAAGAGCAAGCGCATCCTCGCCCTCGACATGGGCGCGCTCATCGCGGGCGCCAAGTACCGGGGCGACTTCGAGGAGCGCCTGAAGGGTGTGCTGAACGACCTCGCCAAGCAGGAAGGCCAGGTCATCCTCTTCATCGACGAGCTGCACACCATGGTCGGCGCCGGCAAGGCCGAGGGCGCCATGGACGCCGGCAACATGCTGAAGCCCGCGCTCGCCCGCGGCGAACTGCACTGCGTGGGCGCGACGACCCTGGACGAGTACCGCAAGTACATCGAGAAGGACGCCGCCCTCGAGCGCCGCTTCCAGAAGGTCATGGTCCTGGAGCCGCTCGTGGAGGACACCATCGCCATCCTCCGGGGCCTCAAGGAGCGCTACGAGGTCCATCACGGCGTGGACATCACCGACCCGGCCATCGTGGCCGCGGCGACGCTGTCCCACCGCTACATCACCGACCGGCAGCTGCCCGACAAGGCCATCGACCTCATCGACGAGGCGGCGTCCCGCCTGCGCATGGAGATCGACTCCAAGCCTGAGGAGATGGACCGGCTCGACCGGCGCATCATCCAGCTCAAGATCGAGCAGGTGGCGCTGAAGAAGGAGTCCGACGAGGCGTCGAAGAAGCGGCTCGCGGACCTGGAGACCCAGCTGAAGGCGCTGGAGCGCGAGTACGCGGACCTGGACGAGATCTGGAAGTCCGAGAAGGCCTCCGTGCAGGGCGAGGCCGCGATCAAGGAGGAGCTGGAGCGCGCGCGCCTCGACCTGGATGCGGCGCGCCGCGGGCAGGACCTGGCGCGGATGTCGGAGTTGCAGTACGGGAAGATCCCGGCGCTGGAGAAGCGGCTCAAGGACTCCGTCGACGGGAAGGAATCGCGGCTGAAGCCGCTCCTACTGAGAAACAAGGTGACGGAGGAGGAGATCGCCGAGATCGTCTCCAAGTGGACCGGCATTCCCGTCAGCAAGATGCTGGAGGGCGAGAAGGACAAGCTGCTGCGCATGGAGGAGGCGCTGGGCAAGCGCGTCGTGGGGCAGGGCGAGGCGCTGACGGCCGTCGCCGATGCGATCCGCCGCTCCCGCGCGGGGCTGTCGGACCCGAAGCGGCCGAACGGGTCGTTCCTGTTCCTGGGACCCACGGGCGTCGGCAAGACCGAGCTCACCAAGGCGCTCGCGGAGTTCCTCTTCGACACCGAAGACGCGCTGGTGCGCGTGGACATGTCCGAGTTCATGGAGAAACACTCCGTCGCGCGGCTGATCGGCGCGCCTCCCGGCTACGTGGGCTACGAGGAGGGCGGTTACCTGACGGAGATCGTCCGCCGCAAGCCGTATTCGGTGGTACTGCTGGACGAGGTGGAGAAGGCCCACCCGGACGTGTTCAACGTGCTGCTCCAGGTGCTGGACGACGGCCGGCTGACCGATGGCCAGGGCCGCACCGTGGACTTCCGCAACACGGTCATCGTGATGACGTCCAACCTGGGCTCCCAGCGGATCCAGAGCATGACGGGCGAGGCCAATTACGCGGCCATGAAAGCTGCCGTGCTGGAGGACGTGCGGGAGCACTTCCGGCCCGAGTTCATCAACCGCGTGGACGACATCGTGGTCTTCCACCCGCTGTCCGCCGCCCAGATCCGGGACATCGTGAAGATCCAGCTGGGGTACCTGCAGGCCCGGCTCGCGGAGCGGGAGATGACCCTGGACGTGACCGACGCCGCCCTGGACCAGCTCGCCGAGGCCGGCTTCGACCCGGTCTACGGCGCCCGGCCCCTGAAGAGGGCCATCCAGCAGCGGATCGAGAACCCCCTGGCCCAGGAGATCCTGAAGGGCCGCTTTGGGCCGGGGGCGGCCATCCGGGTCGGTTTGCGGGGCAGCGAGCTGACGTTCGAATCCGTGTGAGAAAGGTACCGGACACTTAGTTATTTTTGCCGTAGGAGCGGCTTCAGCCGCGACCGGGACGGGTGTCGCGGCTGAAGCCGCTCCTACGGCAAAAATAACTAAGTGTCCGGTACCTTTCCGGTAGAATTCCCGGCCAACCCAGAGGTCAAGCCATGCCGATTTTTGACTACCAGTGTGAAGCCTGCGGCCATACCTTCGACGTCCTGCAGAAGGTTGGCGAGGGCGCCCTCCGCAAATGCCCCAAGTGCGGCAAGCTCAAGCTGAAGAAGCAGATGGCCGCGCCGAATTTCCATCTGAAGGGCAGCGGCTGGTACAAGACCGACTTCAAGGACAAGTCCGCCAAGAAGGACGGCGACAAGGCTGCCGCCAAGTCGCACGACAAGTCGGACGACAAGCCGGGCGACAAGCCGGGCGACAAGAAGGGCCACAACCTGGACAGTGGTCCCGCCCACACCCACGACTCGTCCTGCGGCCATTCCCACAGCCACGGCGGTCACACGCACAGCCATGGCCCGGGCGGCCACAAGCACTAGCATTTTCCACAGGAAGCGCCTGTAGGAGCGCCGACCGGCGCGATACTTTTCCCCGGATACACAACCCATGCGCACCCACTACTGCGGCGACGTCACCGCCGCCTCCATCGGCAACACCGTCACAGTCTCCGGCTGGGTCCACCGCCGCCGCGACCACGGCGGGGTGATCTTCATCGACCTCCGGGACCGGGAAGGCCTGCTCCAGGTCGTGTTCGACCCGTCGTCCCCGGTGTTCAGCGCCGGCGAGAAGCTGCGCAGCGAGTACGTCGTTTCCGTCACCGGCAAGGTCCGCCCGCGCCCCCAGGGCACGGTCAATGCGAAGCTGAAGACCGGCGAGGTCGAGCTGCTCGCCGCCGAGCTGACCGTACTCAACACTTCCGAGACGCCGCCCTTCCACCACGACGAGGACGTGTCGGAGGAGCTGCGCCTGAAGTACCGCTACCTGGACCTCCGCCGGGGCGAGATGCTGGAGCGCTTCCGCCTGCGTCATCGCATCACGCAGTCGCTGCGGAAATTCCTCGACGACAACGGCTTCATGGACGTGGAGACCCCCGTCCTCACCCGCACCACGCCGGAAGGCGCGCGGGACTACATCGTGCCGAGCCGCACGCACCCGGGCCAGTTCTTCGCGCTGCCCCAGTCGCCGCAGCTCTTCAAGCAGATCCTGATGATGTCCGGCTTCGACCGGTACTACCAGATCGCGCGCTGCTTCCGCGACGAGGACCTGCGCGCCGACCGCCAGCCCGAGTTCACGCAGATCGACATCGAAACCTCCTTCATGGACGAGCACCAGTTCATGGAGATCATGGAGACGATGATCCGCACCCTGTTCCGGGAAGTCGCCGGCATCGAGCTGCCGCCGCTGCCGCGCATGACCTACGCGGAGGCCATCGCGCGCTTCGGCATCGACCGTCCCGACCTCAGCATCCCGCTGGAGCTCGTCGAGGTCGCCGACCTGATGACCGGCGTCGAGTTCAAGGTGTTCGCCGGCCCCGCCGCGGACCCGGACGGCCGCGTCACCGCGCTGAAGATCCCGGGCGGCGGTGCGCTGACCCGCAAGGAGATCGACGACTACACCGCCTTCGTCGCGAACTACGGCGCGAAGGGCCTCGCCTACGTCAAGGTCAATGAAGTGGCGAAGGGCCGGGACGGCCTGCAGTCGCCGATCATGAAGTTCCTGCCCGACGCGACGGTGCAGGGCCTGATCACGCGCCTGGCACTGAAGGACGGCGACCTGGTGTTCTTCGGCGCCGACAAGAAGAAGGTCGTGAACGACTCGCTCGCCGCCCTGCGCGTGAAGGTCGGCCGGGACCTGAAGATGGTCAAGCCCGGCTGGCATCCCGTGTGGGTCGTCGACTTCCCCATGTTCGAGTGGGACCCCAAGGAAAAGCGCTGGGCGGCGCTGCATCACCCCTTCACCGCGCCGTCCGTGGACGACGTGGAGACGCTCGAGAAGGATCCGGGCAAGGCGCTCTCCCGGGCCTACGACATGGTCCTGAACGGCAACGAGATCGGCGGCGGCTCGATCCGCATACACTCGTCGGCGATGCAGTCGGCTGTATTCCGGATCCTCGGCATCACGCCCGAGGAGGCGGAGAGCAAGTTCGGCTTCCTCCTGCGGGCGCTGAAGTTCGGCGCGCCGCCCCACGGCGGGCTCGCGTTCGGCCTGGACCGGCTCGTGATGCTGCTGGCGGGCACGGAAAACATCCGCGACGTGATCGCCTTCCCGAAGACGCAGACGGCCAGCTGCCTGCTCACGGAGGCTCCGGGGCCGGTGTCGCTGCAGCAGCTTCGGGAGACCGGGATCCGGATCCGCGAGCCGGGCAAGGCGTAGGAGCGGCTTCAGCCGCGACCATGATCAGCCGTCGCGCCTGAAGGCGCTCCTACAGAGTTCCTGGCATGAGCGTTCCCGAGGAAACCGTCGTCGTTGTCCACGGCCTGTGGATGAACGGCGCCGAGGCCGGCCTGCTCCGGCACCGGCTGTCGGACGAGCACGGCTACCCGACAGTGCTGTTCCAGTACGGCACCTTCGAGGCCGGCTTCACCAACAACGCGGACCGGCTGCGGAATGCACTGGACCAGATCGGGTCGCCCCGCATCCACATCGTGGGGCACAGCACCGGCGGTGTGATGGCCCTGGTCGCCCTGCAGCGGCGGCCGCTGTCCAAGCCGGGGCGTGTGGTGTGCCTCGGCTCGCCGCTCCGGGGCAGCATGGCGGCGGAGAGACTCTCCCAGTTCGGCGAACTCGGCGCGGCGATCCTGGGCCCTACCGGCCGCGAGGGGCTGGTGGGCCGTGTGCTGAGCGACGACTTCAAGCCTGACCGGGAGGTGGGTTCCATTGCCGGCACCACCAGCGTGGGCGCGGGGATGATGCTCGGCATCCTGCCGGAGCCGAACGACGGCACGATCGCGGAGTTCGAGACGAAGATGCCCTGGCTCAGGGACCACATCTCGTACCCGGTGACCCACACCGGCTTCCTCGTGTCGCCGGAGATTGCCAACCAGACCGCCTTCTTCCTGCGCCACGGCATGTTCAACCGCCAGTCCGCTGCCTACAAGAGCGCGGAAAAGGTACCGGACACTTAGTTATTTGGTGCTTAGTTATTGCCTGGCTCGCGACGGCGAGCCGGGCAATAACTAAGCACCAAATAACTAAGTGTCCGGTACCTTTTCCCCCTTTGCCCGCTTCAGGGCATAGAGGGCGTCCAGTGCCTGCTTCGGCGACAGCGTGTCCGGGTCGAGGGCGTCGAGCAGCTCGTGGACGGCATCCGGTTCCGGTGGCGGGCCGAGGGCGAGCTCCTGCTGGGGCGCCCGGGCGTCGCGATGGGCGGCCGAATCGTTTTCCAGCTGGTGCAGGAAGCGCCGCGCCCGCTGGATGACGGCCGCGGGCACGCCCGCCAGCTGCGCGACCTGCAGCCCGTAACTTCGGTTCGCCGGCCCGTCCTTCACGGCGTGCAGGAAGACCAGCCGGTCGCCGTGCTCCGTCGCGTCCAGGTGCACGTTCGCGCAGGCCGGCAATTCCGTCGCCAGCGCCGTCAGCTCGAAGTAGTGGGTCGCGAACAGCGTGAACGCGCGCACCTGCTCGCCGATGTGATGGGCCGCCGCCCACGCCAGCGACAGGCCGTCGAAGGTGCTCGTGCCGCGCCCGATCTCGTCCATGAGCACCAGGCTCCGGTCCGTCGCGTTGTGCAGGATGTTCGCCGTCTCCGTCATCTCCACCATGAAGGTGGAGCGCCCGCCCGCCAGGTCGTCCGCCGCGCCGATGCGCGTGAAGATCCGGTCCAGCGGGCCGAAGGATGCGCTGTCGGCCGGCACGAAGGAGCCGATGTGGGCGAGCAGGGCGATCAGTGCCGCCTGCCGCATGTAGGTGGACTTGCCGCCCATGTTCGGGCCGGTGATGACGAGCAGCCGCCGGTCCTCGGACAAGTCCAGGTCGTTCGCCACGAAGGGCGCGTCGATCAGCCGCTCGACCACCGGGTGCCGCCCGCCGCGGATGCGGATGCCAGGCTCGTCCTCAAGCTCGGGCCTGCAGTAGTTCAGTGCCCGCGACCGCTCCGCCAGGTTCACCAGCACGTCCAGCTCCGCGAGCGACGCCGCCAGCTCCCGCAGCGGCCCGAGCCCGTCCGCCAGCATGGCCAGCAGCTCGTTGTACAGCTCCTTCTCCCGCGCCAGCGACCGGTCCCGGGCCGACAGCACCTTGCCCTCGAAGTCCTTCAGCTCCGGCGTGACGTAACGCTCGGCGCCTTTCAGCGTCTGGCGGCGCTGGTAATCCTCCGGCGCCTGGGCCGCCTGGCCCCGGGAGAGCTCGATGTAGTAGCCGTGCACCCGGTTGTAGCCGACCTTCAGCGAGGGGAGGCCCGTGCGCGCGCGTTCCCGCGCCTCGAGATCGGTCAGGTAGCGGTCGGCGTTCTCGCTGATGTCGCGCAGCTCGTCGAGCGTTGCGTCGTAGCCGGTGGCGAGGACCCCGCCGTCGCGGATCAGCTGTGGGGGCTGCCCGACGATCGCGCGCTTCAGCAGTGCATGAGTGGCGGCGTGATCGCCCAGGCGCGCGCGGAGCGTCGCGAGGAGCGGGGAGTCGTGGATCCTGAGCTGCGCGTCGATCTCCGGCACCAGGCCGGTGGCCGTGCGCAACTGGGCGAGGTCCCGGGGCCGGGCCGAGCCGAGCGCGATCCGGGACAGGATGCGCTCCAGGTCGCCGATGTCCGCGAGCAGGTCCTTCAGCGTGTCGTCCTGCGCGCCGCGCAGGCTGTCCAGCGCGTGGTAGCGCTGGCGGAGCAGGGCCTGGTCGCGCAGTGGCCGGTTGAGCCAGCGGCGGAGCAGGCGGCTGCCCATGGTGGTGGCGCAATGGTCGAGGACTCCGGCGAGGCTCGCCCCGGTGTTGCCGGCCAGGCTCGACTCGAGTTCGAGATTGCGGCGGCTCGCGGCGTCCACCTGCAGCGCGTCGGAGTGGCGCTCCGCCACGATGCTGCGGACGTGGGGCAGGGCGCTTTTCTGCGTGTCGCGCACGTACTGCAGGAGCGCGCCGGCGGCGCGGATGCCGTCGGTCAGGTCGGCGACGCCGAAGCCCTGCAGGTCCTGGGTCCCGAACTGGGTGCTGAGAAGACGGGTGGCGGTCCCGGCGTCGAAGTGCCAGGGCGGCATGAGGTGCCGGGCGACGGTGTCTTCCACGGAGGGGGCGGTCATGCCGTCTTCCACCAGGAGCTCGGCGATGCCGAGGCGGGCCAGCTCGGCCTGCAGGTCGGTGCCGGTGGCGATCTCGGTGAGGCAGAAGCGGCCGGCGGAGAGGTCGAGCCAGGCGAGGCCGAAGGCGTCGCTGCCCTTGCAGACGGCGGCGACCAGGTTGTCGCGGCGGGCGTCGAGGAGCGCGTCGTCGGTGAGCGTGCCTGGCGTGATGACCCGGACCACCTTGCGCTCGACCGGCCCCTTGGACGTGGCCGGGTCGCCGATCTGCTCGCAGAGCGCCACGGACACGCCGGCCCGGACGAGCCGTGCCAGGTACTGCTCGGCCGCGTGGTAGGGCACTCCGGCCATCGGGATGCTCTGGCCGGCGGATTTGCCGCGGGCGGTCAGCGTGATGTCGAGGAGCTTCGCGGCCTTCCGGGCGTCGTCGTAGAACAGCTCGTAGAAGTCCCCCATCCGGTAGAACAGCAGCAGCTCCGGGTTCTCCGCCTTGATGCGGAGATACTGCTGCATTACCGGTGTGTGCTGTTCTTGTTCCAAAAAGGTACCGGACACTTAGTTATTGGTTTCGCTTAGTTGTTCGCCCGGCCGAGCGAGCCAGGGCGTTGGGGTAGGGCAGCGATTGTGCCAGTGCCGGGGCGCTGCACCCAATAACTAAGCGAAACCAATAACTAAGTGTCCGGTACCTTTTCCCTACATGCGCGGGTGAATCCAGCCCGGCAGGAAGGCCGCCGGGTCCCTGTCGTCGGGGACGCTGATGGCCACGCCCAGGTCCCGCAGCCGGGCCTGGAAGGTCCCGGCCCGGACGGCGTCGATCACGTCCGTGCAGCCGCCCACCAGCTCGCCGCCGACGAACACCTGGGGGATCGTCGGCATGCCCGTCCGGGCCGACAGCGCCGCGCGGATCTTTCCCCCGCGCTCGCCGGCCCGGTACGCCGCCGAGTCCAGGTCCACCGAGCGATAGGGCACCCCGTAAGCCGCAAACAGCCGCCGCAGCGACCAGCAGAACTCGCACCACTCCAGCGCGAACATGACGACGGGGCGCTCCCGGTCCTGGACGACCTGCTCGACGAACGCCACCGCGGCTGGCTCCACCGCGGGCGGCGCCACGGCCGGTGGCGGTGCCGGCGCAGCCGTCGGCCCGGACGGCGCGTCGAACCGGGCGCCAGGCGTCGACCGGGCGATGGCCAACTCCTCCGCATCCATCTCCGCCGGGACATCCGCAAACAGCGGTGTACTCAGGTACCGCTCACCCGTGTCCGGCAGCAGGCAGAGCAGGTTCGCCCCCGCCGGCGCGGTGGCCGCCACCTGCAGCGCCCCGGCCAGCGTCGCGCCCCCGGTGATGCCGGTGAAGATGCCTTCCTTCTGCGCGAGCTCCCGCGAGCAGCGCAGGGCATCGGCGCCATTGACCGGCACCACCTGGTCCACCAGGCCGGCGGTGAACGCCGACTCGGTGATCGCCGCCACCACGTCCGGGCTCCAGCCCTGCATCGGGTGGGGCCGGAAGGCGGGGTGGCTGCCGGCCGGCTGGCCGTCCGCGTCCCGGGGCTGGGGCAGGCCGCTCGCGAGCATCGGCGAGTTGTCCGGCTCGCAGATGATGATGCGTGTCCCCGGCCGCTCCCGGCGCAGCACCTGCGCGACGCCCTTCACGGTGCCGCCCGTGCCGCAGCCGGCGACGAAGTAGTCCAGGGGGATGTCATCAAAGTCGGCCAGGATCTCCGGCGCCGTGGTGCGCGCGTGCATCTCCGCGTTGGCCGGGTTCTCGAACTGGCGGGCCAGGAACCAGCCGTGCTTCTCCGCCAGCTCGGCGGCCTTGCGCATCATGCCGGAGCCCTTGTCCGCGGCGGGGGTCAGGACCACCCGCGCGCCGAGGAAGCGCATCAGCCGCCGCCGCTCGACGCTGAAGTTCTCCGCCATCACCACGACGAGCGGGTAGCCCTTGCGGGCGCAGACCATCGCGAGCGCGATGCCGGTGTTGCCGCTGGACGCCTCGACCACGGTCTGGCCGGCCTTCAGCGTGCCCCGGCGCTCGGCGTCCTCGATGATGCCGAGGGCCAGGCGGTCCTTCACGGAGCCCATCGGGTTCCGGGCCTCGACCTTCACGTACAGGTTCACGTGGGGCGGCGCGAGGCGGGCGAGGCGGACCACCGGCGTGCGGCCGATGGTCTCCAGGATGCTGTGGTGTCGGTTGCCCATGGCGGTGCTCCGTCGCTGACCGGTGTCCGGTGCTCTCATCCAAATAACTAAACAAAAATAACTAAGTGTCCGGTACCTTCTCGGGGGTCACGCGGCCGCGGCGGCGGGGTTCTGGACCAGGCGGGCCAGCTGCGCGGCCGTCAGCATCCCCGCCAGGATTTCCTGGAAGCGCGGGTCGCCCACGCCCGACTCGATGTACTGCCAGCGGTAGGCAGCCAGGAACGTGGCGCCGATCTCCACGACCTGGGGCGCGCTGAAGTCCGGGCCGGCAGAGGCCACGAAGTAGGCCGTGTCGGCCGCCGCCTGGGCCTGCAGCAGGCCGTCCACGCCCGCCACCAGCTCGAGCAGTTCCGTGACGCCCTGGTCGCGCTCCGCCTCCGTGAGCGACGCGTCGATCCGCCGCCACTCCAGCTCGTCCAGGATCGCGTGCTGGGACTCCTCCTTCCAGTGGAAGAGGAACACGTCCCGCCACAGCGGGCAGATCGCCGAGTCCGGCGCGATGCTCGCCCGGTAATGGGCCTGGGTGAAGAGCTCGATGTCGCAGGTGAGCGCGAGCACGGCCCAGGTGCCCTTGCCCAGCACGAAGGACGCCACCGCATTCGGCTCCGGCACGAAGCGGTAGCCGGCGGGCATCCCCGCGGCCGCCAGCGCGCCGAGCCGGCGGAAGAGCTCCTGGTGCTTCAGCTCCTCGTCGGTGAAGCGCACCAGCGCCTCCATCGCCACCTGGTCGCCGGTGGCGTGGTCCCGGGTGACCTCGATGATCTTCGCGCCGATGAACCGCTCCACCAGGCCGAACATGTTGGCGTAGGTCCGGCCCTGGACCTGGCTGAAGAAGCGGCGGGAGGCCTCGTCGAGGAAGGGGAGGCGGCCCGCGAAGGACAGGCCGTCCGGCAAAAAGCTGCGGGTGTAGTCGAAGTCGCGGCCGCGGATCACGTCCGCGTCGATCTCCCAGCGGATGCGGCGGGACGCGGCGATGCACTTCGCGTAGCGGGAAATTCCGGGGGCATTCATGGTCGGTTTCCTCATGGCAGTTGCGTTTGGATGGGGTGTATCCTGAGCAAACCGGTGCCGCCGAATTTGCCGGAAGCGCCGGGGTTTTTGCCCGAAACTCCAGACCCGCGCCCATGGATGCACTGTCCGAAGTCCTGAAGGTCCTGCGCCTCGAGACGGGGATCTTCCTGCAGGGCGACTTCACGGCCCCCTGGTGCATCGACTCGGCGCCCGGGCGGGAGGACGTCCGCGCCATCCTGCCGAATGCGGAGCACGTGGCCATCTACCACCTGCTGGTGGAGGGCCGGTGCAAGGCGCGGATGCCCGACGGCTCGCTGAGCGTCGAGCTCGGGCCCGGCGACCTGCTGCTGATACCCATGGGCGACCAGCACCTGCTGGGCAGCGACGTGCAGCTGGCGCCGGTGCGCGCCGAGCTGCTCGTGGAGCCCGGCGGCGATGGCGGGCCGGCGCGCATCAACTACGGTGGCGGCGGCGAGCGGACGCGTTTCCTCTGCGGCTACCTGGCCTGCGACCCGCGGCTGTGCCAGCCGCTGCTCGGCGCGCTGCCGCGGCTGGTGCGCATCCCGGTGGGTGACGGCCCGGCCACGCGCTGGCTGGTGAGCAGCTTCGAGCTCGGCGCCGCCGAGAGCGGCGCCGGCCGGCCGGGAGGCGAGACGCTGGTCGCGCGGCTGTCGGAGCTGCTCTTCGTGGATGCCGTGCGGCGCTACGTGGATTCGCTGCCGGCGGGGCAGGGCGGCTGGTTCGCCGGCCTGCGGGATCCGGGCGTGGGGCGGGCACTGGGGCTGATGCACGGCCGTCCCGGGCATCCCTGGACGGTGGAGGAGCTCGCGCGGGAGTCGGCGCTGTCCCGGTCGGCGCTGGCGGAGCGCTTCGGCCGGCTGCTGGGCGAGCCGCCGATGCAGTACCTGACCCGCTGGCGGATGTCGCTCGCGGCCCAGGCCCTGCGCACAGGGCGGGACCCGGTGGCGCGCATCGCGGAGAGCCTCGGCTACGAGTCCGAGGCCGCCTTCAACCGTGCCTTCAAGCGCGAGTTCGGCGCCCCCCCCGCCACCTGGCGCCGCGGGAACGAGGGGAAAAAGGTACCGGACACTTAGTTATTTTTGCTTAGTTGTTTGCGCGCGGGCGAGGGCCTGGGCGAGCGCCGAGGCACTTCGGCCGAGGAAGCGCGATACCTCTGCCAGCGTCGCCGCGTCCCGGTCCAGAGCCTCCCGCGCAATCGCCGTCCGGACACCACTCAGGCGCCGTTCCCGCGACGGCGATGCCAGCTCTGCCAGGCTGACGTCGCTGCCGTGGCAATGGCGCGCGGCAATCTGCTCCAGGGCTTCCCGCGGTACAGGTTCCGGTGGCACTGCCGCCCGTGCGGTAACCTCAGGCTCCATCGCCCGCGTGTCCCGCGACTCCTGCCTCTCGAACGGCGCCAGGTCCTCGTCCGTCCAGGACCGCATGAACCGGGCGTACCGGACCCGGGCGACCCGCGCCGGCGGCCCGAACATGTCCAGCACGAAGGCCGCGTCGACCCACGGCACCGTCGCCCGTCCCAGGTAGTCCCTGTGACTCGACCAGCGGTACGCCATCGGATCCGCCACCATGCCGGCGACCACGGGATTCAGGTGGATGTACCGGACCAGCGCCAGCAGGTAGCTGTCCGCGTCCACCAGGATCGACCGGTAGCGCCGCTCGAAGAGGTGCCCGGTCTGGCCCGCGTCCCGGTGGATGTGCAGGGCGTAGCGCATGGCGAGGCGCTGCATCGGCTTATCCAGCGGGGTCTCGCTGACCCGAACCGCCAGATGCAGGTGATTGGTCATCCAGCAGTACGCGTAGATCCGCAGACCGAAGCGCGCCACCACGTCGCCCACCAGCGCGTTCAGGTAGGCCCGGTCCTTGTCGGCGCCGAACAGCGGCTCCCGGTGGTTCCCGCGGTGGATCACGTGATAGACACCGCCCGGCACGTGCAGGCGAGGTTTCCGCGGCATCCTTGCCTCTCCTGTTGGGTTCGGGGAGAGTAGGGCGAGGCCTCTCCGGTGCCCAGCCGCAAAACCGGCGAATAACTAAGCAAACTGAATAACTAAGTGTCCGGTACCTTTTCGTGAAAACGCTGCACCTCGAGACGGGCAGGCATCTCTACGGTGGCCCCCGCCAGGTGCTGCTCCTGCTCGACGGACTGAAGAAGCGCGGCATCGACGCCACGCTGGCCTGCCCCACGGACAGCGCCATCGCGGCCGCCGCGCACGACGCCGGCCACCCCGTCATCACCCACCCGATCGGCGGCGATCTCGACATCTCCGCCGTCACCTTCCTCGCCCGCACCGTGCAGCGGCTGAAGCCCGACCTGCTCCACGCCCACAGCCGCCGCGGCGCCGACTACTTCGGCGGCCTCGCCGCCGCGCTCGCCCGCGTCCCCGCCATCCTCACCCGCCGCGTGGACAACCCGGACACCCCCGTCGTCGGCACCCTCAAGTACCGGGCCTACGACCGGGTCGTCGCCATCTCCGATGCCGTGCGCGAGCAGCTCGAAAACGAGGGCCTGCCTGCCGGCAAGCTCCGCACCATCCGCAGCGCCGTCGACGCGGATGCCTGCCAGCCCACCTGGCCCCGGGAGCGCTTCCTCGCGGAATTCGGCCTCGACGAGGGCCACCGGGTCGTCGCCGTCGTCGCCCAGCTCATTCCGCGCAAGGGCCACGCCCTGCTGCTCGACGCCTGGCAGATGGTCCGCTACCGCTGTCCCGACGCCCGCCTGCTGGTCTTCGGCGCCGGCCCCCTGAAGCCCGAGCTGGAAGCCCACGCCGCCAACGAGGGCGGCACCGTCATCTTCGCCGGCTACCGCCCCGACCTGCGGGAGTTCCTGGGCCGGGTCGATCTGCTCGTCCACCCGGCCAGCCGGGAGGGCCTCGGCATCGGCATCCTGGAGGCCCAGGCGGCCGGGGTGCCGGTGGTGGCCTGCGCGGCGGGCGGCGTGCCGGAGGCCCTGGCCGACGGCGACACCGGCCTGCTCGTCCAGGCCGGCAACCCGCTGGCCCTGGCCGAGGGCATCATCAAGCTGCTGGACGATCCCAACTGGCGCCTCCAGCTGGGCACTGCCGCCGCCGCGCGGATCCGGGCGGAGTTCAGCCCCGACCGGATGGCGGAGGCCTACATCGAGCTGTACCGGGAGGTGCTGGCATGAGCGACGACAAGCTGTTGGCCGCGCGAGTTGCGGAACTGGCCGAGCTTCTGCAGTCGAAGGGCCTGAAACTCAGCACCGCGGAGTCCTGCACCGGCGGCTGGCTCGCGAAATGCCTGACCGATCGCCCCGGCAGCTCCGCCTGGTTCGAGTTCGGCTTCGTAACCTACGGAAACAACGCGAAGCACGCGCTCCTCGGCGTCGGGGAGCAGACGCTGAAGGACCATGGCGCCGTCAGCCAGCAGGTGGCGGAGGAAATGGCCGTCGGTGCAAAGCGGGTCAGCGGCGCGGACCTGGCGGTGGCCATCACCGGCATCGCCGGGCCGGCGGGTGGCACGGCCGACAAACCCGTCGGCACCGTCTGGCTCGCCTGGGCCGGCCCCGACGGCCAGCTTGGCGCTGAGCGGCGCGAGTTTCCGGGCGACCGGGCGGCGATCCGCGGCCAGGCGGTGGCCGCGGCACTCGACGGGACGATCGCCCGGCTTCCGCCTTAGCGAGTGTCAGTCGTCTTTATCGTCGTTATCGTTATCGTCATCGTCTCTACCGTACCGTTCTTCCTGCTTGCAGTCGCGCTTGTCCTTGCCGGCGCCCTCCGTCTCCCGGCATTCCTCCCGGGTGTCCTGGCGGTCGTCGCGGCGTTCCATTCCATTCGTTTGCGCGGGCAGGAGGGTTGGCGCGGCGACCCCCAGCACGGCCAGGGTCGCCATGGCGAGCTGGACGGCGAGGCGGTGAGCGGAGATATGCTTGTGGATGCTCATGGGTATGTCCTTTTTCTGACGCGTCAAAAGACCGAGCAGCCCTAGCCTAGCGCACAAAGGGACGGGAGGTGCCGGTACTTCGGTTTCGGTTAGCGAAGCGCACCAGCCGCACCGCAAGACGCCCCATGATTGGCCGAAACCGAAGTACCGGCACCTCCCGAAACGCCCCGAAATCGCCACTTTCCCGGCCCGCCGTCGGCCCGTCATCTGTGGAATAATCCGGCCACTCCACCGGCGTATTCCCAGAGCGTTTGCCGGGCTCCGCAAGACACGCAAGACAGAGGTTCAAGGATTCATGGACGACAACCGCAAGAAGGCACTGGCGGCCGCCCTCGGCCAGATCGAGAAGCAGTTCGGCAAGGGTTCCGTGATGCGCCTGGGCGACTCGGGGCCCACCAAGGACATCGAGGTCATCTCCACCGGCTCCCTGAACCTGGACCTGGCCCTCGGCGTGGGCGGCCTGCCCAAGGGCCGCATCATCGAGATCTTCGGGCCTGAATCCTCCGGCAAGACCACCCTCACGCTGCAGGCCATCGCCGAGTGCCAGAAGGCCGGCGGCACCGCCGCCTTCGTCGACGCGGAGCACGCGCTGGATCCGTCCTACGCCGCCAAGCTCGGCGTCAAGGTCGACGACCTGCTCGTGTCCCAGCCGGACACGGGCGAGCAGGCCCTGGAGATCACCGACCTGCTGGTGCGCTCCGGCGCCGTGGACATCGTGGTCGTGGACTCCGTCGCCGCCCTCACGCCCAAGGCAGAGATCGAGGGCGAGATGGGCGACAGCCACATGGGCCTGCAGGCCCGCCTCATGTCCCAGGCGCTCCGCAAGCTCACGGGCAACATCAAGCGCTCGAACACCATCGTCGTCTTCATCAACCAGATCCGCATGAAGATCGGCGTCATGTTCGGCAACCCGGAGACCACCACCGGCGGCAACGCGCTCAAGTTCTACGCCTCGGTCCGCCTCGACATCCGCCGCATCGGCTCCATCAAGAAGGGCGACGAAGTCATCGGCAGCCAGACCAAGGTAAAGGTCGTCAAGAACAAGGTGGCGCCGCCGTTCCGCATCGCCGAGTTCGAGATCATCTACGAGAAGGGTATCTCCCGCGAAGGCGAGATCATCGACCTGGGGATCAAGCACAACATCGTGCAGAAGTCGGGCGCCTGGTACAGCTACGACGGCGACCGCATCGGCCAGGGCCGCGACAACGCCCGGGATTTCCTTCTCGCGCACCCCGACATGGCTGCGGAGATCGAGAAGAAGCTGCGCGCCGTCCTGATCGTGAAGGTGCCCGATGCCGAGAAGCCCGTGGCCGAGGCGGAAGCGCTCGACGAAGCGTGAGCCCGTCGACGGCGTAGGAGCGCCTTCAGGCGCGACCGCGACCCCGCTCCCGCTCGAGACTCGCGGACTCGATTCTCGCGGGATCGGGGTCGCAGCTGAAGCCGCTCCTACCGCTCGCCGGCCCTCGATCCGAAAAACAGCCCTCGACATCCTTGCCCGCCGTGAACACTCGGTGGCCGAGCTGCGGGAGAAGCTCAGCAGCCGGGGTTTCGAGCCGGAGGAGATCGACACCACCCTCGGCGCCCTGATGGACGACGGCCTCCTCTCCGAGGACCGCTTCATCGAGAACTTCGTGGGCAGCCACACCCGCCGGGGCCACGGCCCGATCTGGCTCCGCGCCGAGCTGGAGCGCCGGGGCATCGCCAGCGCCCAGATCACGGAGACCCTGGCCAGCCTGGACGTGGACTGGGTGGACGCCGCCGAGACCGTCCGCCGCAAGCGCTTCGGTGCCAAGGTGCCCGCCGACTTCAAGGAGCAGGCCCGCCAGGCCCGCTTCCTCCAGTACCGCGGCTTCACCGCCGAGCAGGCCCGTGCCGTCCTGCGGAAGGCCGACTCGTAGGAGCGGCTTCAGCCGCGACCGGCATCCCGTCGGGGCACTCCGTAGCCCGCGGCATCCCGGTCGGGATCCCTTCCGGCTACCGTGAGTACACGGTGAGCGCCCGGAAGGGACACCCGCCCGTGCTGCCGCTCTGCCGGAGAGTTCCACCAGTAGTCGGCACCATCGTGGGCCTCGCTCCGCTCGCCCGATGCCGAAGCCGTGGTCCATCCGAGCGGCCAGCGGCCGATGCCTCGCCCGCGAAAAGACGTGTCCGCACGTCAGCGGGCGGGGTCTTCGGCCGATGGCCGCGGGATGCACCTCGGATCCGGCTATCCGGGTCGCGCCTGAAGGCGCTCCTACTGGTTTATCCTTTGTCGTTTACCCGCACCGAAAACCCGCACCCGATGGACACCTCAGCCCTCCGCCAGCGCTTCCTGGACTTCTTCGCCCGCCACCAGCACCGGATCGTCCCGAGCTCCCCGCTGGTGCCGGGCAACGACCCGACGCTGCTGTTCACCAACGCGGGCATGGTGCAGTTCAAGGACGTGTTCTTAGGGAGGGACCCCCGGAGCTACACCCGGGCCGTCAGCGTGCAGCGCTGCGTCCGGGCCGGCGGCAAGCACAACGATCTCGAGAACGTGGGCTACACCGCCCGCCACCACACCTTCTTCGAGATGCTGGGCAACTTCAGCTTCGGCGACTACTTCAAGCAGGACGCGATCCGCTTCGCCTGGGAATTCATCACCGTCGACCTGAAGATCCCCAAGGAAAAGCTCTGGGTCACCGTCTACAAGGACGACGACCAGGCCGCCGACCTCTGGCTGAAGGACATCGGCATCGACCCGAAGCGCTTCACGCGCCTGGACGAAAAATCCAACTTCTGGTCCATGGGCGACACGGGCCCCTGCGGCCCCTGCACCGAGATCTTCTACGACCACGGCGCCCACATTCCCGGCGGCCCCCCGGGCTCGCCGGACGAGGACGGCGACCGCTACGTCGAGATCTGGAACCTCGTCTTCATGCAGTTCGACCGCTCCGCCGACGGCACGCTGACGCCATTGCCCAAGCCCTCCGTCGACACGGGCATGGGCCTGGAGCGCATCGCCGCCGTCATGCAGGGCGTGCACAGCAACTACGACATCGACCTCTTTAAAAAGCTGATCGCCGCCGCGGCGAAGGCCACGGGCACCACCGACCTCAAGTCCAGCTCGCTGAAGGTCATCGCCGACCACATCCGCGCCGCGTCCTTCCTGATCGTGGACGGTGTGCTCCCCGGCAACGAGGGCCGGGGCTACGTGCTCCGCCGCATCATCCGCCGGGCGCTCCGGCACGGGAACGAGCTCGGTATCGAGACGCCGTTCTTCCACACGCTGGTGAAGACCCTCGCCGCCGAGATGGGCACCGCCTACCCGGAGCTGAAGGCCGGCCAGGCCCACGTGGAGAAGGTGCTGCTCACCGAAGAAGAGCGCTTCGCCCTGACCCTGTCCCAGGGCATGAGCATCCTGAAAGAAGCCATGCAGGGCGTCGGCCCAGGAAATAGTGGTAGGGGGAAACAGCTCCCCGGCGAGCTGGTCTTCAAGCTCTACGACACCTACGGCTTTCCCGTGGACCTCACCGCCGACGTGGCCCGCAACGCCGGCCTCGCCATCGATCGCGAGGGCTTCGAGGCGGCCATGGAGGCCCAGCGGGACCGGGCCCGCTCGGCCCAGAAGTTCAACGTAGCGTATGGCGCCGACGTCCAGCTCACCGAGAAGACCACCTTCACGGGCTACGACGGCCTGGAAGGCAAGGGCACCATCGTCGCCCTCCTGAAGGACGGCCAGCGCGTGAAGCAGCTGAAGGAAGGCGAGTCCGGCGCCATCGTGCTGGACGCCACGCCCTTCTACGCCGAGAGCGGCGGCCAGGTGGGCGACAGGGGCGAGCTCGTCCTCGCACCCCCCGCCGGCAACGCGAAGTTCCTGGTGGAAGACACGAAGAAATCCGGCGACGCCCACGTGCACGTGGGCCGGGTGGTGTCCGGTACCTTCGACCTGAACGAACAGCTGACGGCGAAAGTCGACGCCGCCGCCCGGGGCGCCACCGTGCTCAACCACTCGGCGACGCACCTGCTCCACGCAGCGCTGAGAAAGGTCCTCGGCACCCACGTCACCCAGAAGGGCTCGCTGGTCGCCCCCGACAAGTTGCGCTTCGACTTCTCCCACTACGAGGCCGTCACGCCCGACCAGCTGAAGCAGATCGAGGCGCTGGTGAACGACCAGGTGCGCGCCAACGCAGACGCCGCCACGAAGGTAATGAGCTACGACGACGCAGTCGCCGCCGGCGCCATGGCGCTCTTCGGCGAGAAGTACGGCGACCGGGTGCGCGTGCTGAAGATCGGCGAGTTCTCCACCGAGCTCTGCGGCGGCACCCACGTGCGCCGCGCCGGTGACATCGGCCTCTTCAAGATCACCGGCGAATCCGGCATCGCCGCCGGCATCCGCCGCATCGAGGCCGTGACAGGGGAGGGCGCGCTCGCCCGCGTCGCCGAGACCGAGCAGGCCCTGGACCGGGTCGCGGCCCTGTTCCGCGCCAGCCGGGGCGAGGCCGAGGCGAAGGTCCGACAGGCCCTGGAGCGCAGCAAGGCCCTGGAGAAGGAAGTGCAGCAGCTGAAGGCCAAGCTGGCCTCCGGAGCTGGTGGGCGGGATTTGGCGTCCGAGGCGAAGACCGTCAGCGGCATCAAGCTGCTGGTCGCCCGCCTGGACGACGGCAGCGACGCGGGCACCCTCCGGGACACCGTGGACGGGATGAAGGACAAGCTGGTCAGTGGCGTGGTGGTTTTGGCGGCGGCGGATCCTGCGGGCGGCAAGGTGAGCGTGGCGGTGGGGGTTACGAAGGACCTGACCGGGCGCCTGAAGGCCGGGGACCTGGTGAACGCCGTGGCGGCCCAGGTGGGCGGCAAGGGCGGCGGGCGGCCGGACTTCGCCCAGGCGGGCGGGACGGACGTGGGGGCGCTGGATGGGGCGTTGGCGGGGGTGGCGGCGTGGGTGGCGGGGAAGGTCGCGTAGAGGCCAGCGTGTCGGGCCGGTGTCGCCCTCAGGTGACTTCGGGCCAGTCCGTACTCACCAGGATTTTCCCTTCCCGGGCCCGCTCGACCATGAGGTCGACCGTCCACCGCAGGCGATCAGCGGCCATTTCCTCGTGGGACGAGTAGTAGAAAACACCCTTTGGCGCCCGCATGTAATAGCGGGCGTTTCGCGTCATCGCGTCCCGGGCCGCCTGCAAAGCGGCGCCGGTCAGCTGCTGCCCCTCGCAGGACTTGCGCTTGCCGACGATGCGCTGGATCGGCTGCTGGTCCGGGGGGAAGCTCATGTTCCCATCCGCTTCCTGTACCGCCTTAAAGCCTGTCGCAACCGTCGACTGGGGGCAGGCGGATTCAGCAGCGCGTCCACGAAAGCGGCCTGATCACGGGGGTCGGTGAGGACCATTACACTCGACGTGTCGAGACTGTCCAGCAGCTTCCGGGCGAGCCTTTCGCGGTCCGGTGCGGGCAGCTCGAGGGCCTGCTGTTCGATCGATCTGGCGTCCATGGCGGGAGTCTAGCAACCGCCCAAAGCCTCCTGTCCAGCCCCCCCGAAGCCCACGAAGGCCAAGCGAGCGTCACTTCTTCAGCAACGCATCCAGCTGGAGAAACACCTCGTCAGCAGGAACGCACTGCACCTGCCCGGACTCTATCTCCACAGCGCGGCGCTCAACTTCCTCCAGCCATGCTGATTCAACGTCTGAATCCGGAGGGCCGTCGAGTTCCTCCAGTAGGGTGCGAAGCACCTCTTCTTTCTCCGCGGCACTGAGGCGGCGGATATCTTCCTGGATCATGGCGATTGGGCGGGACATCACTGGGCTATTCTCCTCTCAGGACAGCCGCGTCAGCCAATAGCCGGCCCGCCGGCGGTAATGGGCTACTGCCAGGATCTGGACCGCGCCATCGACCGCACGGAACAGTATCTCGAATGGAAATCCCCGAACGGTGATCCGACGCACGTCAGGCGCGTGCTCGACGCGATACTGCCTGGGCGCGGCGCAAGCCCGGGCAATGGCTGATTCGACTTCGGTCAGGTAGCGGCGGCCGAGGCCGATCTGCTGCTCTTCAAACCAGGCGACCTGCTCGAGGTGTTCTGCCTCGGCCGCCGGGTGGAAGCTGAAGGTCACTTCAGCAGGGCTCGTGCCTTGCGTGCGACTTCCTCGCCGGGAACGAGCTCGACTTCCCCGCTGTCAATCTGGGCAGCGCGGCGGGCTGCTTCGGCGAGCCAGAGCTGCTCGCGCTCTCCGTCACTCAGGGTATCGAGGCTCTCCAGAAGCTTGTGCGCGAGTTTGGCCCGGTCGGGAGCCGGAAGCTCGAGGGCGTGCTTTTCGACCAACTTGGAGTCCATGGGTGCGAGTCTACCAATCTCCCGGGGCGAAGCAGCCTCGAGAAACCCACGGTTTCGCCCTGTTTCTGCAGTGCGGGAGTGCCCTGGGCCGTTGGCTTCGCCTACGCCTGCCGGAACAACCTCCCATACTCCAACCCCCGGCTCACCCGCGCGCTGATCCTCCCCGCCAGCGGATGCTGCGGATTGATCAGCACACAGCTCTCCTCCGGCACGATCACCGACGGCACCAGCAGCACGGTGGATCGCCGCGACCGGAGCCACTCCGAGCCGAACCCCACGCTGGCCTGGCCGGCGGGGATGGCATCCCAGGTGGCGGGCAGGGCGCTGGCCCGGACTTCCTCCCGGGCGGACCACAGGGTGTCCGGTACCTGGATTTCCACCAGGAAGCGGTTGAGGGGCAGGCCACCGTCATCCACGTGGGCGGCGGATTCGAGGATCGCGAGCGCCCGCGTCGGGGCGCAGTACAGCACCGGCTCGGTGACGCGGTTCCAGCGCCCCGGGTAGCGGGCCGCGCCGCTGCCGCTGAGGTCCTCGGCCGCAGAGTCCCGGGTCGCGGCCGCGATGCGCCACAAGATCACGGACAAGCCATCACGGGCCAGAAATCACAGGCAAGCGATCACTGATACGCGCCGCTCTCGATGGCGCCGAGCAGGCGGCCGACGATCTCGACGCCGGTGGGCGTGTCCAGCAGCTCCGCGGGCCTGCGGCCGCCCAGCGACGGCTGCGGAATTTCGAGCCAGCGGCCGAGCCACTTGGCCGCGTCAAAGTCTGCCGCGGCAACCGCCGTGCTGTTGGCGACCAGGGCCCGGGCCATGCCCAGCAGCCGGACCAGCCCGAGTACCGCGTGGCCGCCCTGGCCGCCGATGGTCTCGCCGGCGGCCACCTTCTTCTCCGCCGTAGCTTTGGCGACGCCGAGGATCGCAAACAGGCGTGACGCCGGCATTCCCAGATGCCGGGCCAGGTCCTTGATGAGCCGGGCCTGGACGCCGGCGCGCTCGGTGAGCACGAGCTCCATGGGCGTCGCCCCGCTGACGCGCTGGACGAAGGCTTCGAAGCCCAGCGCACTGCCGTAGGCGATTTCGGCGGGTTCGCGGATCTGGGTGGCGGTGGCTTTGGCCGGGCGGGGCCGGGCGGGCTTGCGGGTGGCTGGGGGCATGGCGGCTTCCGGGCTTGTCCAGAATAAGGCTGAGGATAGCATCAAAGGAGGCTGTGGCTGGAGGGCCCAGCCTGCCAGACGGGCGCGGCGGTTTCGCGCCGGGAAACCGGCGAAAACACCGGGATTCGGCGGCCAGGCCGGCAGCTGCTGTAGGCGTTGGTTTAAGGGTGGCGCCTCAAGCCGCTGAAATCGGAAGATTTTCCGACGCTATTCACCGTCTGTTCATGGGGGAAACCTGCAGGTATATTCCCTGAACCCCGGCTACCGGCGCCGGGGCGGCAAGATGCCGAGCTAACAATAAAAATCGACTTCTAACGGAATAACAACAACAAGCCGGACGGGGGTACTGACCATGCTGATCCTGACGCGACGGATAGGCGAGACCGTGATCATCGGCGACAACGTCGACGTGACGGTGCTGGGAGTCAAGGGAAACCAGGTGCGCATCGGCGTGAAGGCGCCCAAGGAAGTGACGGTCCACCGGGAGGAGATCTACCAGCGGATCTGCCACGAGAACGGGGTCATGAATGGCCATACCGAGGGTTACAAGCTCGCGACGTAGGAGCGCCTTCAGGCGCGACCCCTCATCGGCGGCCCGCTATCTGCTATCCTGCGCGCCCGATCCGGAGAGGTGGCCGAGTGGCTGAAGGCGACGGTTTGCTAAACCGTTATACGGTCTAAAGCTGTATCGAGGGTTCGAATCCCTCCCTCTCCGCCAGCCTATTTTTCCTTATATATCAATGACTTGCGATGCACGGGGGTCGGGCGAAAAACGCCCGACTTTCCGTGGCTTTGCGCAGCCGACCACCGGAATGTCGTCGAGAGAGACCGACGACGCGGCGATGATCAGGGCGAATTCTGCCCTTCGTCCCTGCCCGCAATTTCGGTGGTACGACATTCGGTGCGCGCGTGAGTCGTGTAATGGGGGAAAACGTGGCGAGCAACGCGCCGTTCTTGCGCGCCGTTCAGGCGCGCGTTTATCTCGACAGGGTCTAGTGGGTCAGCGCCGGTGTCAGCGCTTCGGGGTAGCGGGCCAAAGCTGTATCGCGAGTTTTCATAACCCAACTCGGATTAGTGCTCAGTGCATCGGGAGAGTCGTCGAGAGAGACGTGGGTTTCTGGGGATTCGGCGCCGAAATGCGCCGCCCGTCTCGGCCGCCGGATGCGGTGGTACAACATTCCCGTCGCCAAGTCCCGTTGAACCGCCACCCGTTGTCACCCGTTCGGGTGACGCGGCCCCGGTGTTCCCGCGGCATATTCATTCCTACTCACCCGCACGACCCAGATGGCGGAGCAGACTCGCTCTCGGGCAACCCGTGCAGTCAATACCGGTGGGGTCCGCAGCGTCGCTTGGCCCGCCTCCCCGTGTGATGCCGGTCACAGAACCACGCTCCCGAAGCATCTTAATGTTCGGCCGTCAACTACAGCGGAGCGACCGCTCCGGGCGAGAGCAGGGAGAGTCACATGCAGCACGCTTCTGGCTGGTGGTCCCAATGCGCCTTCGTGCGGGACTATTTCTTCGGAGGAGAACAGAAGATCGCCCACCAGGTAGCGGAGTACCTCGCGCGGAAGTACGTGGGGGAAGGGATATCGACCCTCACGCCCCATACCGACGTGGCGGCCCTGGTCGGCGACTCGATCCGCCGGAAGATCAACCTGGACGATTTCACGATGACCCGTGACGACGACCTCCTGGCCGACGTCGACCTGAAGGACTCGATATCCTTCGAGGCTCTCGTCCGGCAGGTGTACGCTCAACGCCTGGCCGCCGGGTAAGCGAGGAGTCAGCGGCCTACGCAAATGGTTCGTACCAAGTATTGACCTGGCTCGCGCCTCCTAAGCGAGAGGTCCCAGGTTCGAATCCTCGTCGGGGCACCACTAAATCTGGAACTTAGCGGTGGTCCGGGGTTTGGGTTGCGGCTCGGGGGAGCCGGCGGGTGAGCGGACGGCGCACCCATATCGACTATTTTCGACCACGGCCGCAAGGTGGTGAATAGGGCGGCACTCTCAATCTTCAGCTAGGCAGTGGAATACGCTGCTTAACATACGCGATCACGTCGCTGGCAGCCTTGCCCCCCACCGATGTCATTCCCTGCCAGTTATCTAGCTCTTTTCGACCAATTAGCTTGTTGATGTCACTGACGTCGAAAGAGACGTCTCTGATCTTATTCATTAGGTAGAGAATTGCCCAAGTTTCGCCATCAGCGTCGTGCCCCCAAAGGTGCTCCGCTAGGGGAATACTGACCAGAAGATCCGTGATCACACCAATACGAAATACCCGTCTCGCGCGTCGGAAGAGCACCAGGCTGCGATTTGGAATCATTTTTTCGATTTGATGCTGCCTTTCCAGCTTCGCGCCCCATGCGTACAGCCAACCTTCGGGGTAGTGCTTAGAAAGTTCAGAATACCTATCGTCTGGTACGAACTGCTTCAAGTACTTAAGAAGTACGGGTTTGTCTATCGTCCTTCGTGCATTTGATTTCGCGAAGGCGCTGCTAACCTGTTGCAGTACGACGTATGGCATGGCGGCAGGGTGCTCGACTTAATTCGCCCTCATCGTACACTTCGAAAGCGGCGGTGAACGAGGTTAAATCGATGCGCCCGATGTGCCTTCGCGCGGCACCAAAACGACAGCCGTCAGGCACAGCTTCTAGTCGCGACGATCACGTTAGTGCTGTGGGTCAAGCTGGAGGAGTGATCGAGTGGCACTACGTCTGTCGACGGGCGGCCCACCGGTTGGCCTGAAGCCGTCAGGGCGCACTGTTTACCGGCACCACTCCGAACAAGCCTCGCCGGCCAGTCGGTCTGAGGAAGCGCTGCATGGGTGCGGGGTGAGGGCACCAAGAGATTTGGGATTCGCGGTTATCGGCCGACGGGGCACTTCTAGGGAGGGGTGGTTCATGAGGAGATCCTCTCAATTGGCGCCCGCACCCTAGTCACTGGCCCCCCGCACCGCTGTGGTGTAATGTGGTGCATCCACCATACAGGGAGGCTAATGGATGGCTGCGAGGCCTCGTACACGCGATATCCAGGGCACTGGCACCCGCCGAACGTCGGTGAGCCTGCCTGCAGAGTTGCACCGTGAGATCGAGCAGATCGCCCGGCAGAAGAGGGTCTCCGTTGCTTGGGTTATCCGCGATGCAGTGGGGATGTACGTGGACGGCAAGTGGCCTCTGCTCTCGCAGAGGAACTAGATAATGCGTACATCACCTTTGCCGCAGATGCCGTTGCTGGATATAGGCGAGGTGGCTTCGGAGCGGATCGTTCGGGCTGCCCAGGACGACAATCCAGTGTCCGGCTACACCCACAATTTCTATCGATATCCAGCGCGGTTCTCACCAACCCTAGTGCGAGCCGCAATCGAAGCATTCACCCGTCCGGGCGACATGGTGCTCGATCCATTTGTCGGTGGCGGGACGACCTTGGTGGAAGCCCTGGCTGCGGGTCGCCACGCGGTCGGGACAGACATCAGCGAACTCGCTGCGTTTGTGAGTGAGGTCAAGACGAACGTCTACACCAATGCAGAACTGAATGCACTTCGGCAATGGGCGGGTAGGGTCGTTGACCGCATTGATATGGGGGTTGATTCCGAGGTCCATGATACTTACGAGGAAGCCGGGTATCTGCGTCACCTCGACGGCGTTCAGACGTGGCGTCTCCGCAAGGCAATTGCTCAGGCATTGTCGAGCGCCGAAAGACTGCATGGTGATCGCAAGGAGAAGTTTGCCCGGTGCGCGGTGTTGCGCACGGCTCAGTGGGCCCTCGATGGACGCAAGGTCATTCCGCCGGTCGAGGAGTTTCGTCGGAAGCTTTGCGCCTTTGTGTACGAGATGGTGGCTGGTTCGGCTGAGTTGGCTGCAGCAACGGCTGCGTACTCGTCCGCCTCTGCGCTCTGCCTTCGCCGCTCGACATCTGGCCTTGAGCGGGATCCGGTGTTCCAGGACGGACGTCGCCCGCGGCTAGTGATCACGTCACCTCCTTATCCAGGGTTGCATGTGTTGTATCACCGTTGGCAAATTCAAGGCGGCAAGGAAACACCTGCGCCGTTCTGGATTGCAAATCGCTTGGACGGCGACGGGGCGGCCTACTACACGATGGGGGACCGCAAGACCCATGCCGCGGGCAAATACTTCGATGAGTTGCGCGCTTCGCTGCGTTCGGTCGCGGCGGTTTGTGACCAGAACACTACTGTTGTTCAAGTGGTAGCGTTCTCCGACCCAGATTGGCAGTTGCCGCGCTATTTGTCGGTGGCGGACGACGTTGGCCTTGAGGAGCACGCCCTGGCCGGCAGCGGAGGCCTCAGCGTGTCCCGCCGCCTCTGGCGCAGAGTGCCCAACCGCAAGTGGTATGCCACCCAGAGGGGACACACGAGCGGCAGTCGCGAGGTGGTCCTATTCCATAAGCTGCGGCGATCGGGCTAGGCGGCCGCGTCTGCATCTTCGTCGGTCGGTGGTGCCTCTTCCAGTTCGTCCAGGTCAGTGTCCTCTTCGGTGAGTTCGCCCAACGCCTGAATCATTGGCAGCAACACAGGCGCGAGTGCTCGGGTCGTCGACCGAACCTTTTTGGGCAGCGCGGCCTCGCCATCCTCGGTATCGCCGTCATCATCGCGATCCGCGCGACCCTTGTGGTGCTCATCGTGGATCAGGGCTAGGCCTACGAGCAAAGCGCCCAACTCAAATTGCTTTTTAACGAGTTTGGGGTGTCGCTTCGTGGACTTCAGTTCGGTCTGTAGTGCGACGTTGTCCTCATTCATGTAGAAGGTGTAGATCATCGTGTCCGGGTCGTTCTCAGACGGTTCCTCAATCACGTCCAAGCAGTCGCGTTCGTCGTTGAAATGCTCGGGCCACTTCGGGTTATCTCGCTTGTATGGGATCACCCGCGGCAACGCGATACCACCTTCGCCGTCCTTCTGCGACCCTGGTGGCTTACCCGGTGGCGGGCGTGGTCCTGGCGGTCCCGGCGGCCGCTTGGCCTGCGTGGCAGCCACCTGAAGCTCCAGTCGATTCACGAACCGGCGTTGCGTGACGTCATCTTCGGCGATCATCTCGTACACGATGTGGTCGCCAATCTTCGCGTCGGCTGGCAGGTCAAACGCCACGGTGGCGCGGCCCTGCGCCAAGCTCGGCCCGTTGAACGACTGCATCGGCTCCGGCTGGTTCTCGCGCATACGATTGAAAATGAACCGACCCTTGTCGTACTTGCGGGTGAAGTACGTGTCCACAGCATCGGTGCTGAAGGTTACGCGGCACTTCTGCTGCAAATGCGCCGTCCGCTTCATGGGTACTCCAGCAGGCTTGCTGGAGAAGTGGAAGAAGGTGGGATGCGGTACAAGCTTAGGCGGCTTGTGCGCGGGGCCCACGTTTGTCGGCTTGAAAGGGTTGGGCAGCCGCTCCCCACGCCCGAATAGCTTGGCAAGTGCCGGGGAGCTTTTCAAGACTTTGCTCAGTATCTGCTCCAACGGCTTGTCGTCGCCCAGCTTGTCATCCAGTTCCTCCTGCGCGCGCTTGTTCCGTAGTTCGCGCAGCCCGGGGTGCTGTGCGAGCTCATCTTCGAGGGCGGCCTCCAATTCGATGAACAGAGGTGATTCATCGGCGACGCGATCGCGGCTGCTCATGAACAGATCATCGCGCTCGTTGGCATCGAGGTTGGAGCAATCGACCACCACCAGCAGATCTTTCTGGAGTCGGCTGTACCCGACCTTCTTACGCATGAAGATCGTGTCCTTGATTTCGGCGTGGGCCTGACCGTTGACAGTGAATATGACTCCTTCGGTAGTGCGGTAGGTCTTCCCCTTGCCGGCCTTAAACGCGAAAACGCGAACGACAAGTTGCTTGCTGCGAACCGTGATGGGCATTTCGGCAGGCGGCGTGTCTTCGAGGTTCTCGTTGCCGCTTAGGCGTGCGAAAAGCCCGTTCATGTTCGTGGTCTGTTCGGCGGCGTTGGTACCGCGCCTTGCCGGGCGGCACTCATGCATACGTATCGGGAGGGCAGGATCGGGAAGCAGCAAGTCCAGCTTGTACAGCAGGCCGTCGCCGCGGATGATGTTGCCTGTATTCCTAAGCTGATATGCGTAAAGCTTGATCAGCGTGCCCCATTCCACGGCGCGTTTGTACGCATCGTGCCCTTTCGGAAAGATCGCCAGCTCGTCAGAGAGAAAGCGCAAGACGCCTCCGCGTCGTGGCTGGTCAGAGGCGCCGAGCGGTGCGAGATAGGTCAGCATTGGCAGCTTGTTGGTTGCAGTGGCGGCCTCCCGTCGGACTATCGTGAAGCCCCAGCAATCATCGGTCTCGTCCGTCGGGTATGTCGGTACCAGGTGTCCGGCTGAAAGCAACTTCGGATTCCGCTTGGAAGTCGCAAGTTGGAGCTTGTGTTCGCCACAATGGCGGATGGCACCGCTACCTCCTTGGCAGAACTTGCCCTGCACGAACTGGACCGACGCCTTATTCTTCTTGCCAAGCGACACGAGTGTGTTGGGGAAGGCCTCCGGCGTGTGGCCTTCGCCGAGGTCAGCGATGTTGATCGATGGCTTCGTACCACGTTTTGAGTCGGGCGGTTCGGTCGAGAATACGGAGATGTTCTCGGCTACCTCCCTGCGAAAGGCCTGCGTCCAATCTTCAACCCGACCCGTCGTCGCGTTGAGATCGTCGGCCTTCTCAATGAACTTTGCGACAGCCGCCCGAATTGACTTGGGCGCCTCAGCGCTCTGCGGGTCTATCCCCTTCAATAGGCACTCCTTCGTAAGCACCGCGTCGATAGAGTTGATGACCTTCTCGTTCAGCGCGAAGTCCGCACGCCCCTGCTGGCCACCGGCCTGCGACCAATTCAACTCGTTGTCGCCGTAATATCGCCAACTTGCTGGGTCATCCCAGTACCCTGCCTTCTTGAGGATGTCGATGACTTCCTCTTCCTTTTCGGCGAATAGCAGGGCGAGGCAGAGGTCCTTCGTCTGAGCGTTATCCATCGTTCGAGTACTTTCGTTGTTAGAGTTTGAAGTCCACAGTTGCTTTGCTGTCCTTCCGGGCGAACTTGGCCTTCAAGTCATCAATTTCCTTGTTCAGCGCCGCGACGATCTTTTTCACATCTGTGTCGTCGTATTCATACGCAAAGGGGTTCCCGAGCTTGCCTATGACGCGAATTGACTTGATCGCGTTGATCGTTCTGCGTTCCGCCAGTTCGACAAACTTCGACCGCTTCTCGCCCTTTTCCTTGCGAATAGGGGCGACTTTTCGTGCTGTATGGCTTTCCATATGCCTGTCCTTGACCTTGGAAACATGTCCGAATGTCTTCTAAATTATCAAGGTATGTGAGCACTGTCCAGCTCAAATAGCTGGAAACCGCACCTAGCGAGACCGTATAAACTCTGACAAATTAGAAAGAAAACGACGAGCCAAGCCACTGAAGTGGGGAAATACTGCCCCGCAACGGCAAGCCGGATTCTGCCCGTGGTGGGGCAGTCATCGAAATCGCTACAGGAGGAGACCTATGCCCGTTCAGAACAGCTCTACGGAGCACCGCGGCTACGTGCTCGTGTCACGATTCAATGCCGGAGAGTTCCGCGGGCGAGGTCAGAAGGGCAAGGATCGATTTGACGTCCTAGGATCTAGCCTCGAAGACGTCGTGATTCGGTTGAAGTCCCAAGTCGACGCACGTTTAGACGAAATCATTGCCGCGCGCCTGTCAGCGCCGTCGTCTACGGAATACGTCGAGGCAGTTCGAAAGATTTTGGTTGGCTTGAGTGACGGGCATATCGCAATGCTGCGAGCCCACTACATGGCTCCGAACAGGTCGATTACGGCAACTCAACTCGCTGAAGCGGCTGGATACAAGGTCTACGGGGCGGCGAACCTTCAGTGCGGCCTCGTTGGCAAGGCCCTGTTCGAGGAATTACCTGTGAAGCTGCCTAAACGGGCGGACGGCACGCTGATCTACACATCCGCCTTGGCCGAGGCGGGCGATCGAACTGAGGCGGAGGATCACTGGGTTTGGAAAATGCGACCGGAAGTTGCGGATGCCATTCGGGAGGTTGGCTTAGTTGGCTGACCACCTGCCTTCAAGCCTTCTGCCGGTTTCGCGCGCTGCACAGTCGCCGGTAGTCACTGACGGGGTAAAGGTGGCCGATTAAGCTCCCATCAGCCGTTGCGGCTGATTACGATGACACCTGAGCGTACAGATCGCCGAGCAAATCCCTCAACTCGCCTATCGCAGTGGGATCATCTTGCAGCAGTTTCAGGACAGCAGCCTGATATGTCGCTTGGTCCTTGACCTTCAGCCCCGCCAATACCCGATCGAATGCGGAGCTTTCACGCAATGGATAGCGTGTTAGCAGACCGTTCCAATCCACCGCTGATATCAGGGCGTCAAATTGCTTTTCCTCCGCCGCGCGCAACGCGGCCACATCCACTTCGAGCGCTAATTTCGGTGTTGATTTGACATCGCTTCGGTTGGGCAGACTCCCAAGCACTGCGTTTCTAGCGGCGCGCAACACGGCGCTTTCGATTAGATGGCTGCGCTGAATCCTCGCCGCTGCGACGCCGTTCGTCATTGCTGTCTGTGCAAGTGTTATTGCATCATCGCCCGTCAGCCCCGCTAGGCGTGCTGCAATCCGCGCGATAATCCTTGGATGGAAATAGAGTGACTCTACCGAGTAGTGCGAGAGCGCCCAAACACCGGCCTCTTTGAGGCGAGCTACGTCGTCAGAGCAACGCTGATCGTTGTCTACGATTCCCCAGGCCGAAATCCAATGAATGTCTGCTGCGCCACGCAGGCCGCGCACAGCGTGTTCCACGTCGCGACAGCCCTGCTTGGGGACCACCGAAACGTGAGGAAAGAGCAGGCTATAGAGCGGCGTATCGAGGCTCTGGGTCGTCCCCTCGACAAAAATCATCTTCCTGCGCGACCCGAGCAGATCGCCTTTCAAGCTGTCATCAATGACGGCTCCGGGCGGAAGCAAGTCGGCAGTCCAGGCCCGTACGTTCTGGCCTTGATATTCGCAGCTCCGCACGAGCAACGTTGAAGCCTTTGGCGTGTCCAATGGCAGCATCAATTCGTGCGTAGATACGATAAACGCGCAATCATTGCGACGGTCGAAGAGAAGCTTGAGCAAAGGTGAAATTATTGATCGATGGAGATGGCGCTCCGGCTCGTCGATCAAAATCAGCGTGCCGGGCTTTGTTGTGAGGACGTCGGCGGCCATCAGGAAGGCGTTTCGCTCTCCATCGGACAACTCGGCGACGCTGTAGCCGACACCGCCGTTCTTCCGCGCGACAATTTTCTGCCCTTCCTCCACGTTGATCTCGATGGGCAGGTTTGAAAGGCGCATGAGCTCATTGATGACTTGGATGGGGGAGGGATTCTGGGCTTCCTTTCGAGCGGCCTCGATATCGTTGCCCCGCACTAGGCCGGCGATCTTGCGCTCCTGCATCGTGTCAGCATCGATTAGGTCGTAAATTGACATGTTGGCGCGGCCAGCGGGATTCCATTCGCGATACCTTGCTTGCGGCTGGGCATCTTGCGATCGAACGTTGTTCTCAAGGTCTTGCCGGCTGCGGGGCGTCATATCCAGCGTGTTGGATTCGAACCACGTTTGGCGGTGGGCTGAAATTCGTTTTGCTGCGTTCTGATGCTGATTGAATAGTCGAGAAACGAGGCTCGATTTTCCGGTGCCGTTAGCGCCCAGCAGATAAAGCACATCGCCCACGTTCAGGCTGAGGGTGAGGGGATCGCCGGAAATGCTTGGGATGTCGAACTGGAACTGATTCGTCATTACGGGATGATAGCCGAGCTATCAGTTACGAGCAGGAGTTCAGACTTCTCGCCGCTGCTTTCGGAGCGGCTTTCGTGGTCTGCGCTGGTGCTGAAGCTGCGGGTGCAGCTCATCCGGTACGGGGTGTTCGCGCCACACAGTGCGTTGCGGGCGCGGATCACGTCGGCCGGGCGGGGGCTGGCGTCCTGAAGATCTCGTATAAGGACGGGTTGATGGCTAGGGGAGTCGCCTAGAACTCGTCGCAACCTATTCTTAATGTTTACTACCGCGCGAATCTCGGTGGTGCGTGAACGTCGGCGGCTAGTAAGAGAAAGTCCGAAGAACGCAAACAGAATGTGGTCATTCTTTGGTTGACAGAGCATGTCCTCAAGCTCGCCAGCCCCCCAAAGTTAGAACTCCATCACCCTGCGGCTTCTAAGCTCATCTCTAAACACATCGTGTGCGGCCTTGGAGAAGTGCGTTGGGGCTACTAGGATATAGCCGTATGGAGGGTTGTCGGGTCTGACGGCATCGCTAGCAATGTCTTTGACCCTTTTTGGTCCCAGCTTCTTCTCGCGCTTGCATTGGATCATCCATAGGTTGCCTTCCATCGGGTGAACGTCGTCCGTCTGATCGTCCTCATTTCCGGCGGAGGGTGATGGGTAGGTGACCTCATACGCGCGTACATCGAATCCATCGTCGGCGCCACCTCGGCCCGTTAACTCAATTGATTGCCATTGCGTGAGGTCGTAGATGAGCTGGCGGACGAGATCTTCGAATTGATGGGGGTCCAGATCTTCGAAGTGAATCGGACCTAAGGTGCGGGTAGTGTGAGGTCTAGGCATGGATCACCTTTTGCGTCGACAACTGGCCGTTGTGGGTCTCATTGTGGATACAGCTGGTTCATACACGCCTCGAAGTTACGTTGTAGCCGCGGTTTTCTTGCTATCTCATTGACGAACAACTTGGCTCCGTCTCGAATATCCGTTTGAAGGCGCTTTAGATGGATGTGGACCCGATGGGTGTAATTGCAGCTCCACGGTGGATCTGTTCTCAGGCTCCCCGCCTCATCCCGAATGTCGCAAGCGGGTCGCCTAGAGTCAGCGTGAACCTTCCAGGTGTATCGAAAGCCATGGCTCGGTCCCGGGCGCCGATCGACGTAGACGCCGCTGGCTATACCTCGATGGTTAACCGAGTTTCGAAACGCCAAAACGAGGAGTCGCGTGACCTCCCGGTCGTAGGCGGGCTGGGGCAGATATCGTTGGGCCCACTTGGCGACCACATCCCAGCCCACATTGGTGACGTTGCCATGATGAAGTGCGGCTAAATATTCGAGTAGTCCGCAGCAGGCGCCGAGCGCGGGAAAGTACGCATGGGTTGGGGTGCGTCGGTTAGGCAGGTAGGCGGGCGTCAGACAGATCTTCAAGTCCTTTGCGAAGCCGGCCAGCCGACCTTCTATGAAGTGCCGGGCGAAAAGCGGGACATCGTTGATGATTCCCCGGTGATCGGGTCCGATTCCCATCCTACAGCTCCCATGCTCCGACACTTATTGAGTCGCCTTGTGGGTGATTCACACTCCTACAGACAGTTACACAGTCCGTTAGGTACCGACAAACCGTTGTCAGATGGGCCAACGGTACAGTGGACGGCTTCTACCCAGCAAGCGGGCCTGAGCTAGCGCCTTCGAGCCGACGAATGTCTAAGCGGACACACCCATACCGAGGTCATCCAGCTGGTGATCCCATTCCAGCGACAGTGTGTTTTGGTACAGCAGCATCTGAGCCGTCAGTCCGACGGGGTGCCGGCCGTCGGCAATGGCCTCGATTACTGCAGGCGAGAGATAGGCTAAACGTAACACCCGGCCCACAAAGGCTTCACTGATCGACTCCACCGCGGCAAGCTCCCGAAGGGAGTTTGCCGCGCCGGACTCCAGCTGCTGTCGCCAGGCCAGCCCGCGCACGATTAGACGGATCAAGACCGTGTCAATCCGCGGGTCGTTGGGCCGCCGTTCCCCCGGCACGATCACCCGTAGCTGAATGCCCCGCATGCGTATCTGTATTGGTACGGTGATCAGCACCGTTTCGTGAGGCAGGCTTCGAGTGGGACATCCCAGGCTTGCACCAAGGACGTGGGGCCGCAGGCCGATCTGCAAACAGTCGTCGTGGAGCTGAATGCGCTCGATAAGCGTTGCGAGCGTGGCGCACCATGCACTGGGCGTGAGCCCCGGCAGCTCCTGAAGCCGCGCGGCGGCGGCCGCAATTATCTGGGACGAGTAGCGAGCGGATAGGGTGGTGCCGAATACCTCCAGCAACCGCGGCGCATCACCCAGCAGATCCCGGATGGCACGCTGGACGGCCGCCTCGATTTCCTGGGCGGGCAGGCGCTTGCCGCGGGTACTCGCGCCCGGCTGGTCGTGGGTCTCGTGTATGTAGTAGCGATAGCGTCGGCCCTGCTTGGTTGAGTGGGACGGTACGAAGCGCTTGCCCTCGCCATCGAACAATAGCCCCGCCAGCAGGCTCGGCTCCTGCGCCGTTACCCGGTAGCGCTTGCCCTGGCGGTTGGTGGCAATCTGGTCCTGCACCCGCTGCCAGGTGTCCGGGTCGATGAGGGGCGGGTGTAGGCCCGGATAGGTCTGCTCCTTGTGCCGGATCCGGCCGGCGTAGACGGGGTTCTTGAGTATCAGGTAGAGGTGACCCTGACCCATGTGAATGCCCCCGCAGCGGCGACCGGCCACGGACGGCCGCAGGCGGGTCCGGAGATCGAGAGCCTTGACCTGCGCCTCGACCTTACGGACACAGCCCAGTTCCAGATACAGACGGTAGATGGTGCGAATCGTCTCGGCCTCTGCCTCATTGATGACTAGGGTGCGTTCTGACTGCGTGTACCCCAGGGGCACAATGCCCCCCATCCACATGCCTTTCTTTTTGGACGCGGCCAGCTTGTCGCGGATCCGCTCCCCAGTGATCTCCCGCTCGAACTGGGCGAAGGACAGCAGCACGTTCAGCATCAGCCGGCCCATGGAGGTCGTGGTGTTGAACTGTTGGGTGACAGACACGAACGACACCCCGTGGGCGTCAAACTGCTCGGCCAGGCGGGCGAAGTCGGTGAGGGACCGGGTGAGCCGGTCGATCTTGTAGATGACGATGATGTCGAACTTGCGGGCCCGGACGTCGTCCATGAGGCGGGTGAGGGACGGGCGCTCCAGGTTCCCGCCGGAGAAGCCCCCGTCGTCGTACCGGTCCTTGACCAGGACCCACCCCAGTTCGATCTGGCTGCGGATGTAGGCCTCGCAGGCCTCCCGCTGGGCGTCCAGGGAGTTGAAGTCCATTTCCAGGCCTTCCTCCGACGACTTGCGCGTGTAGATGGCGCAGCGGAGGCGGGGCGGAGTGGCCACGGGCGGCTACGTCTCCTTCTTGGCGAGCAGGCCGAAAAACTTGGGGCCCGAGTAGCTGGTGCCCGTGATCATCCGCGCGATCACCGACAGGGAGCGGTAGCGCGCCCCCTGCCAGGCGTAGCCGTCCGGCAGGACTTCCACGGTGTGGGTTTGGCCCCGCCACTCCCGCAGCAGTCGGGTGCCCGGCGTGAGGGCCTGCACCCGACGTTGCCCGACCTGACGGAGGCTGGTCGGTCCGGCCAGGGCTTGCAGGCGCCGGCGCACGGCGGGTTTCAGGCCGCCGTACACCTGCGCCTGCAGTTCCCAGGCGATCGCTCGGATCAACACCGCCCGACTCACCCGTCGCGGCGCTGGGCGACCGAACACGGTCGCCCAGCGGGCGCGCAGCTCCGGGGCCGAGAGGGTGGCGAGGGCGTCGATCTCGGCGTGGACGGGGTGGGTGGCATCAACCCTCATGCGGCCTTGCCGACCGTCCCGGCCGGCACCCGGTAGATTCGTCCCTTGGGGCCGGTCTCGCTGGTGAGGGTGAGACCGAGCTTCTTCCGGACGGTGCCGGACAGGAAGCCTCGCACGGAGTGGGCCTGCCAGCCCGTTGCCCGGATCAGATCGTCGATCGTGGTGCCGCCGGGCTGTTGCAGTGCTGCGAGGACCTGGGCGGCTTTGGTCCTGGCGGGGGCGGGCTGGGGCTTGGCACTGTGAGGCTTGGGCGTGGTCTTCGACTTCGCGGCTGGCGGGGCGGCCGGTTTCGGGGCGGGCGGGGGGCTCTTCGGGGGCTTGCGGGTCATGGACGTTCTCCTTGGGTTCGGCCGGCGACCATCGCCGGCCGAACCCATGAACGCTTGGTGTCGCGGGGAAGTCCAGTCGCTTCAGTCCTCGCCGGGCGCCCGTACAGCGAAAGGACCCTCTTCCGGGACTGGGAGGCGGTGCGTGCCCCCCGGACCATACATCGCGTCCCACTCCTCAGGCGTGGCTCTCCCGGGGACGACCAGGACGCCGTACTGGCCCGGTTCCGGTCCGGCCACGTCCAACTCCTGAATCAGCCGCAGCACCTGCGCCACGGCGCGGGTGTCACCCTTCATGGCCAGGTGGGTGAGGGAGTTGATGATCACCTCCAGGGTCGACATGCGCGTCACCTGTCCGTCTTGTCGCACCGACATCGTGCGATTCAGTGCCTGCTTCAGTACCTCCCGTGGCGTCTTGGTCGTTTTGCGCCGCCCTCGTGGGTTTCCCGACTGACCCTTCCTGAATTGAGTCGCCTTGGGTGGTTTGCAGTAGCCGATGTCATAGGTGGTTGGATCCTGCCGTTTACGCATCAAACTTCCTCTGCCACAGCACTGCGGCGTTCGTGGACGGCGTCGAAGGTTTCCCCACCGTCCGCCAGGGTTGCTTCCAGTCCGGTCGCCTCGCTCAGCCGGCGGATGATCACGTCGCAGTACCGGGGGTCCAACTCCATGCCATAACCCCGCCGACCAGTCTTGTGCGCGGCAAGCAGCGTGGTGCCGCTGCCGGCGAACACGTCCAGTACCAATCCGCCCCGGTGCGAGCAGTCCTGGATCGCGTCGGCCACCAGCGCCACGGGCTTGACCGTGGGGTGCAGAGCCAACTCCTCATCCCGGCTCTGGCCGAAGGTGTTCATGCCGGCGTAGGACCAAACGTTGGTTCGGTAGCGCCCGTGCACGCCGAGTTCCACGTTGTTGATATGGGGTCCGGCTCCTGACTTGAAGACGAACACCAGCTCGTGCTGAGACCGGTACAGGGAACCCATCCCGGCGTTCGTCTTGGTCCACACGCAGACGTTCTTGATCTCGTTGTACACCTCGCCGGCGGCTAGCAGCTCGCGCAGGTGGCGCCAGTCCATGCACACCATGTGAATGGCGCCATTGGCACTGACGGTCACCAGCCGCGTGAACACCGTCCGCAGGAAGTCGGTGAACTCGGGGGCGGACATCTCGCCGGACGCCATGGCGAACTCGCGGTGTTGAACTTTGCCCAGCCCACTGACATGCCCCTGGATCGCCACGTTGTAGGGCGGGTCGATGAAGACCAGTTGCGCCGTCTCGCCCCCGAGGAGCGTCGCGTAGGCCGCGGGAGCCGTGGCATCCCCGCACAAGAGCCGGTGAGCCCCTATTTGCCAGAGGTCCCCTCGGCGACTGACCGTTGGCCCGGTGGGTTGGGGCGGCACCAGGTCGTCCTCGTTGGCGGCGATTTCCAGCTCGCCCACCAGCACGTCGATGTCGCCGGTATCGAATCCCGTGAGGGTCAGGTCGAAGTCCAGGTCCATGTGGGAGAGTTCCAGGAGCTCGAGTCCCAGCAGCCCCCGGTCCCAGCCGGCCAGTTCCGCGAGCCGGTTGTCCGCGAGCACGTAGGCGCGCTGCTCGGCCGGCGTCAGGTAGTCCAGCCCGAGGGTTGGCACCTGGGGCAGTCCGAGTTGCAGAGCTGCCGCGAGGCGCCCGTGGCCGGCCATGACCTGGCCGTTGCCGTTGGTCAGGATCGGGTTGGTGAATCCAAAGCGCCGGATGCTGTCCGCGATCTGGCGAATCTGCTTTGGCGAGTGGGTGCGGGCGTTCCGGTCCGCCGGGCGCAACGTCTCGGTCGGGCGGTACTCGACCTGGAGGTGGTTGAGCAGGCCGGTCGGTACGGGGGGCGAGGCGCTCGGTTCGACCGGACGGGTGGAGGAACGGCTCTTATGTTTCGCTTTGGACATCGCGTAGACCTCGTCGATAACGGGGTACGCGCTGCCACAAAGTCAAGTCAGCAACGACCCCAATGAATGACTAACGGCGCTGAAAAACACGGCGCCGTTGCTACCCATCGGGGCCCCTAGCCCTGACTGACAAACCGAAATGACTGCTGGACAGGCTTCCCCTGGAAGCGCTGAACGACCCCTCCTGGGGTCGGTCATTCGATTTAGGTGGGGAGAATCTACACCACGAGGTTCGCTACCGAGAAACACGGAAGCGCAACTGAGTCACAATTCTTGCGGCCACGGCGCTGGCTCGCTTGGCCTCGGCCCGCGCACCGGCCCGCGCACCCGGCGATACTGCGGAGCGTGACGCATGTGAGCCGTTTCCACGATGACGAATAAAGTAAAGTAAATCATATAGTTGGCAACTTCATGAGTTCGTGATACATCCGAGTATAACAATACGCATGTATGTCTATTGACATACTCAACTGTGAGTATAATATGGGCCATCGAACTTTCTTTGGGAATTGCACTGTGCCAGCCAGGACAAGAATCACCGTGCTTATGAACGCTTCGCTCGTCGACGAGTTCAGCGATCTGATGCAGCGGGCCCGTCTTTCGAAGGACTCGTTCATCGCCTCGACGCTGGCATCAGAGGTCGAGTACCTCAGAGATCTGCCTCCGAATGGCCCGAAGGCGCGGCTTCTGCTTCGGGCGCTCGGCCGCCTGCAAGCCGACCGTAAGCGTCTGAGCATTACGCTGGACAAGCGGCTGGCGAAGGAGATCAGCCAGGTTTGCGACGAAAAAGGGATTACTCGCGATCAGTTTATTGGTGCCTACGTTTCCTTTCTTGTCCATGGTGATCCCGATACCGGTGATCCCTCACCCCTGGAGAAGGCGCTCGCAATCCTCAGTGATCCGCGATTTGGCTACGCCACGATTAATGGCTCGAACCCCTACCAGGATCTTCACATGAGCGAGGAGGACGTCGATTGGCTCAAAGAGAACGTTGGTAGTCGAGCCAAGGAATGACTGAGATGACCGATCACGTTAGGAGTAAGAGCATGTCCCAAAACTCGGATTCCGCAAGGTGCCGTAACGCAGGTCGGCACAAATCGCCCTGCGAACTGAGAAATGGAATGACGCGCCATGCCGAAAAGCGGGCGCGGCAACGAGCTATACCCCAGTGGCTGATCGATTTGGCGATCCGTTATGGTCGTGCTCAGCATGACCACCACGGTGCCGAGAAATACTTCTTCGACAAGCGCGGGCGTAGGCAACTCAAAGCGTACCTTGGGCCCGTTGGCTATTCAGCAATCAAAGGCGACTTGGACCTATATGTCGTGGTCGCCGAGGGCGCCGTTGTGACGTGTGCATGGCGGACACGAAAAGTGCTGAGAAACTGATGGCCCAGTGGCCTCTTCAGTGCCTTCTCGGAGAAGTCTGGGTCGAACCGCAGCTGACCGGAAATGAAAATGTAGACGAGAATGCGTGATGGGATTTGGGGGCGTGGACTAGGGCGGGGGAACTCCATCCCAACTTTGGATTACGCTGCCCACCGCTGCCAAATGTCGAGATACTGCGCCCAAGTTAACGATCAGTGTCTGTATCGGGGGATTGGAATAGCTCGGGGTCAATCAAGTTTATCTCCGCGCCCGGCTCGATTCCAAAGAGCTTCTTGAAAACGTCTAGCCTATTTTCCAGGAGTGAGGCTGCAGTCCGCAGAAAGAACGAAAATGTGCATGCTTTCCCCCTGGGAATGCCTCGAGGCCGTGGGATCCGATTGAACAGATCTATCACAGCAGTTAGAAGGTGACTGATGTTCCCATGTTCAATGATATTGAGTTTCACAGTCTGGCCCATAGGAGGGTTGGCTGATGCTCCGTTCATGCGTGTTGACCATTGTGCTGAGTCTCGCCAGCATGGATATGCAGGCATCGGTACTTACTACGACCGTTGCATGGGATGGACAAGGCGAAGTGGGTACCTTTGGGGAAGGCTCTACGGATACCTATGGACAGACCTTCACTGCCCCGGCTGGCGGCTCAGTCTTGCAGTGCTTCGGCCTATATATTGATGACCGCCTGAATCCAGACGTTGTGACGTTCGCTGCATACGTGATGGAGTGGGCTGACGCAGACGGCATTGAACAGGCGGCTCGCGCAGTAGGCCCGGTTCTTTATGAAAGCAATCCACTCTCGACGACAAACAATGGTGGGCAAGACGGATTTGAGCACTTTACATTCCAGACGGGCGACGTGAACCTTGATCCGGGTAAGAAGTATGTCTTCTTCGTTAGCTCGAGCAATTTGTGGGACGGTATACATGGCGGGGGCAAAGTGGGTGCCGTTTACGCCAGTACCTATGCCGGGGGAGAGTTTGTCTATCAGTCAACCGGAAACACGTTTTCCGCAATTACTAATGGCGCTGGCTGGAATGTCGATCCCACCCGCGATCTTGCGTTCTCGGCGGAGATCAGTCCGGTACCGATTCCCGCGGCCGCGTGGCTCCTCGGCGGCGCCCTCGGCCTGACGGGACTGATGCGGCGAAAGACCGGTTCGTACCATCCAATTGGGTGACGAATCAGCGCTGCCTTTCGGCCACAATCGTCGGTCAGTATTTGGTTCCGGCCGCAATCGAAACCCAGGTTAGGCGTCATTCGCCCCCGGGTGCGCGACGGCTCGGGTCGGCAGCAGCGTGGGGAATAGAGATCGATGGTGGCGGTATTCGGGTGGCTCGATTCCAGCGAGCATGATCGACGGCGGGCGTTAGATGTCATTGATCTCTTCCGGAATAAGGAAACGGTCGACGAACTGGGTCTTGGCAGCATTCGGGACACGATTGCTGATGTCCTCGCGCCCGGTACAAGCACGATCCAAACGCGGGCCCGTTATTTCTTCTTCGTCCCGTGGGTCTATCAAGCCCTGGAGCGTCAGGCCAAGAATGCCGGGCAAATCGGCACCAAGGCCCGCCAACGAGAGGTCACCCTGATCGAGGAGCTGAGGGCCGCTCCGGATTCCCAGGGCACGATCGGTATTGATGCTGGCGCTGGTTTAAGGCGCCTGCCTAGCGCGGTTTACTGGGCGGGATTGGGGCGCCTACAGTTTCGACTCTTTCTGGGTTCGCAGGACCAGTACCACCGCGTCATTGAGCGCGGCGAGCCGACGGTGACTCGCGACGATAGCGGTGACCTCGGGGTGGACGTCGTGTTGTCGGGCCATTGGCACCCGCACCTGCCCGAGGCGCCCGCCGGGTTTCCGAACGGGGCGAACTTTGCCTTGTCCGTGGCGGAGGCTATCTTCTTTCGTGAGCAGCTCCGCCTCCATGCGCACGACTCGCTGTTCAGTTTCCTCGTGGAGCAGGGGCAGCCGCCCGGTGACCTGTCGTTTCCCTGGCAGCATCCCGATATAGTCCAGATGCCGGCCTCGTTGCGGACGTGGCTCGTCGACGGCCAGACCTTCTCCGAGCTGATGCACGGCGCCCAGCTGTTGTACAACCTGCTCCTGGCCCAAGCGCGCAAGTCCGCGGATCTCATCGAAACGTATCGGGACCGGCTGGCCCAATGGTCGGTACAAACGGACCAGCATCGCGGCCGTTATTCGGCATGGGATCGAGGGGCTTTCTGGGGACGGATCAGCGTCGCTAACCCGCGCCTACCCCCCGGGGCCCGTCGCTTTGCTGAGCACTGGATCCGCCTGGTCCTGGAGGCGTCCGCAGCCAGTACCCTGATTGAGAATCAGCCCGCGCGCGCCCTATTGGCGCTGCGCGAGCAGCAGCTGAAAGGTCCACGGGCCAGGCTGCAGAGCCCCGCGCACCTGGCCTTGTGGGGTGGCGCCTCGGGTACCCAGCAGTTGACGTATCGGTGGGACATTACCGAGCGGCTGGTCACGGATATTGTCGCTGGCCTGGGGAGCTAGCGATGCTCAACCTTAAGGATCGGCAGCTATTGCTCGAGTGCTTGCGTCCGCCCAAGGGGTACCGCCTGGACCGGGCATTGGGTACTTCCTATTCCCTCGATCTGCTGGCGGCATTGACCGCCCCGCTGGCGTTCACGTTCTTCGACTGGGAGGATCAGGAGGGGCGGCCCACCGCCGATCCCCTGGCTCTCTTGGAGGCGATCCGCCAGTACGCCGGGCGGATTCTGTTGTTCTGCCAGGCGGGCGAGACACGCTTGCCACCACCGGCCCAGCGCCTGATCGCGTATCTCGAGCGGAGCGTCGTCCCGGTCCAAACGCGGCACCCCGAGGGCGTCTTTCATGCCAAGGTCTGGGCACTTCGGTTCACCGCCGATGGCGAGCCCGTTCGGTACCGATTTCTGTGTCTGACCCGCAATCTGACCTTCGACCGGTCCTGGGACAACATCCTGGCTATTGAGGGTCCAGTCGTAGATCGGCAACGGGCCATTGCGGCCAACCGGCCCCTCAGCGACTTCATCCGGGCGCTGCCCGAGCTGGCCCTGCGCCCGTTGGCCGCGGATCAGCAGGCAGTGGTTAGCCAGATGGCTGATGAGCTGCTGCGCGTGCGCTTTGATGACCTACCGCCCGACGTGGAGAGCGTGGGCTTCTGGCCGCTGGGCATTGTCGGCGCCAAGGAGCCACCCTTCCTGGCCGGGGATCGACCGCTGCTGGTGATGGCGCCGTTCCTGTCCGCTGGGTTCCTGCGGCGGGTGGCGCACGCCGAGCGTGCTTGCACCTTGATTTCCCGGCCGGACCAGCTGGCGGCTTTACCGCGAAACGCCCTGGCTGGGTTTCAGGCGATCTACGCGCTGGACCCGGCAGCCGAGGACCAGCCAGAGGACGAATTGCTCGAGGACCCGGGCTTGGCCGGACTCCACGCAAAACTATTCATTGCCGAGGACGGTTGGAATGCCAGTGTGTTCACGGGTTCTGCGAATGCCACCGAGGCTGCCCTGTCGCGCAACGTGGAATTCCTGACGGAGCTCACCGGTAAGAAATCCCAGTGGGGTATCGGTGCCTTCCTGGACAGTGAAGGGAGCAAGAGCGGCATTCACGCTCTCTTGCGCCGGGTGCAGCCGGAGGATCTGGCCCCCGTCTCGCCCGAGGTGCAGCGCCAGCAGGACCTGGAGGACCGGCTGTCCCAGTTGCGGCGTGAGCTCGCGAGACTGCCCATGACGCTCCGAGTGGTCAATGCGGAGGGTGCCTGCCAGCTGGAGCTCCTTGCCGACGCTGCGCTTCCGGCGGCCGCTGGGCTGGAGCTGCGGTGCTGGCCGGCGACACTCCGTGCCGATGCCGGCCAGCGACCTGACGCGGGACCCGGCCTGGTGGCCGGGTTTGATCTGGCTGATTCAGGGGCCATCACGAGCTTCGTGGCCTGGGAGCTGGTGTTGAGCGAGTCCGGCACCACTGCTCGCTCCACCTGCGTCTTGAATTTGCCTCTGGAGGGCGCCCCGGCTGATCGCTTGGAGCAGTTATTGGCTATCCATCTGCAAAACCGCGAGCAACTGATGCGTCTGTTGTGGCTTCTGCTCCAGTCGGAGTCCCAGCGGTCGACGCAACTCATTGGCGTGATGGTTAACCAGGCTGACGGTCAAGGGCGCAGCGCAGTCTCGTCAGGCTATCCGGTGTTCGAACACCTGGTGCGGTGTGTTGTGGACGGCCCGGAGCGACTGCGAGATGTGGGCCGGCTGGTGGAGGATCTGGGACGTTCGCCCGAGGGTCGCGCCCTCTTGCCAGAGGGGCTGCTGGATCTCTGGAGTGCCGTGAAGACGGCCATGGAGGATGTCCGTGCCTGATCCGTTGGACCAGTTTTCTGCCGAGGACGTCCTGCGGCACCTCAAGGGCTTCCAGCGCGACGCCGCGGAGTACGCCTTTGATCGGTTGTTTCGGGCGCCGGATTCCACCGGGCGCTTCTTGATTGCCGATGAAGTGGGGCTCGGCAAGACCGTGATTGCCAAAGGGGTGCTGGCGCGGGCCCTGGAGCATCTGCGCGACCAGGTTCCGCGCATCGACGTGATCTACATCTGCTCCAACCTGCGCATCGCCCGGCAGAACATCAATCGGCTGAACCCGATGCGCGATCATGAATTCGCAGATGCAGAGCGCATCACGCTACTGCCCATTCACCTGCAGAACCTGGCCAGTAGCCGGCTGAACTTCATTGCTTTTACACCGGGGACGTCGTTGGACCTGAAGGGCAACCTCGGCGTCCGCCGGGAGCGCCTGCTGCTGTACGCGTTGTTGCGGCGGCACTGGACGCTCCGGGGTGTGGCACCAAAGAACGTCCTGCAGGGTAGTGTGCAAAACACGGCTCGGTTTCGGCTGCGCGCCGACTCCTTCGAGCAGGATCACCCCATCTCCCCAGAACTGGCAGCGGCGTTCCATGCGCAGCTGGATCGCGCGGGTGCCGAGGCCGGGCAGGCGGGCAAGCCGGACCTGCGGAGTCGATTCGAGGCGCTGTGCCAAGCGTTGCCGCGGCAGCCTCACGACCTGCCCATTGAACTGCGTCGGGAACGCAACAGCGTGGTGGGCGAGCTGCGGGGTCTCCTGGCGCGCGCCTGTATTGGCGCGCTCGAGCCTGATGTGGTGATCCTGGATGAGTTTCAGCGCTTCAGGGACCTGCTGTCGCCGGACTCGGAGGAGGGCGAGCTGGCCCGGAATTTGTTTGAGTGGCAAGCCGGCCATGCCCGGGCGAGGGTCTTGCTGTTGTCCGCTACGCCCTACAAAGCGTTCACGCTCCAACACGAGAAGTCCGGGGAGGATCACTACGTCGATTTTCTGCGGACCGTCAGCTTTCTCAATAATTCCAAGGCGCGATCGGGTGAATTCGAGACGCTTTTGGAGCGCTACCGGCAAGCGTTGTATGAGCTGCGGGATGACGAGGGACTGCGCGTTCTAAAAGGCGAAATTGAGGCTCATCTGCGCAAGGTCATGTCCCGGACAGAGCGGGTGGCGGTGGCGGGTGAGGCCAACGGTATGTTGCGGTCCCACTTCAACGCCAACCTCACGGTAACGTCACCGGACCTGCGGGCTTATCGGGCGGTGAAGCAAGTAGCCGACGTCTTGAAGGTGGACGATGCCGTTGAGTACTGGAAGTCGGCGGCCTACCCGGTGAGTTTCATGGAGGGGTATCAGCTCAAACACCTGCTGGAGGAGAAATCGGGGAGCAAGCGGACAGACCCGGGTTTGCTCAAGGCCGTCCAGGGTTTACACGCCCACTCAATACCCCGCGACGCTATTCATGCCTACCAGCCAGTGCCCTTGAACAACGCGCCTCTGCGAGATCTGGTGGCGAACCTGGAAGGCGAGGGGGCCTTCGAGGTGCTGTGGCTGCCGCCGGCACTGCCGTATTACCGGCTGGTGGGGAATTTCGCCGGTGTGTCGCCCAAAATCACCAAACGATTGATCTTCTCCGCATGGAACTTAGTGCCGCGGTCATTGGCCGCGCTTCTATCGTATGAGGCCGAGCGCCGGGCAGCTGTAGTCGACGAACCCGATGCCTCTGCCCGGTCCCAAGCCAACCGACCCAAGTCGGGGCTGCTCCGTTTGTCGCGGTCTGAGGGTCGGCTAGTCGGCTTGCCGTTGCTCACACTACTGTATCCCTGTCGGACGCTGGCAGAAGCCTGTGACCCGCGCCAAGTTTCGCAGCAGGCGGGGACCGGCCTTCCGGATCCCGACGCCGTGCTGGGCTGGGCCGAACAACAAGTAGCGGCGTTGCTACCGCAGACCGTTGAGTTTGCCGCGCCTGGCCAGGCGGCCGACGAGTCCTGGTATTGGCTGGCGCCGCTGATGCTGGACCGGGCGCACCACCCGGCGGGTACTACGGCGTGGTGGGAGCTACCCGAGCTGGACCGCCAGTGGGCAGGGCAGAGCGCTGAGGATGCGGACCTTGACGGCGGTGACGAGGGCTGGCGCGAACACGTGACGGAAGCTCGGCGCCGGGTGACGGATGAGCCGTGGCCCAAGACCAAAGCCCCGGCGGACCTGGTTCGTACTTTGGCGCTGGTGGGTCTTGCGGGACCGGCAACCTGCGCCTTGCGGAGCCTGTTGGGCCTGATTCCGGCGCGGGAGACCGATAAGCACCACCGCACCGCCGCCGCGCAGATCGGCTGGGCTTTTCGCGCTTTGTTCAACCGCCCGGAGTCCATGGCGCTCGTGCGCAAGGGGCGTCGGACGGGTTACTGGGAGGCGGTGCTGGAGTATGGCCTCCATGGCTGTGTGGCCGCGGTCCTGGACGAGTATCTCCATGTCCTGCGGGATGCCACCGGGGTGACTTACCAAGAGCCAGCGAAGGCGTGCGCCGCCATCGCGGCAACTGCCATGACTGCACTGCAGATCCGGACCGCGGCACTGGACGTTACGGAGCCCGTTGCGGATCCCGAAGCCCGGTCATTGGCCACCGAGAAGTGGTCCATGCGCTGTCTCTTTGCAATGCGTTTCGGCAGCGAGAAGACCGACGACCAGCAACAAGTGCAGCGCGACAGTGCCGTGGGTTCCGCGTTCAACTCCCCGTTCTGGCCTTTTGTGTTGGCGACTACGTCGGTTGGGCAGGAAGGCCTGGATTTCCATTGGTACTGTCACGCCGTGGTGCACTGGAACCTGCCCTCCAACCCCGTGGATCTCGAGCAACGAGAAGGCCGGGTGCATCGGTTCAAGGGACACGCGGTTCGCAAGAATGTCGCGCAGCGCTTTGGGCCTGAGGCGTTACTGTCGGCCGAGCCTGATATTTGGAGTGAGGCCTTTCGTCGCGCGGCGGAGCAAACGCCGCCCGGGCATCGTGGCTTGATGCCGTACTGGCTTTACCCCCTGGAGGACGGAGCGTGGATCGAGCGCCACGTTTCGGTGTATCCCCTGTCGCGCGATGAGGGCCGTTATCACGCCCTGCAACGCTCACTGGGCGCCTACCGGATGGTGTTTGGTCAGCCCCGTCAGGACGAGTTGCTGGCATACCTGGTCCACGAGCTGACGCCAGAGCGGCTGAAGCAAATGACCAGCTTGCTGCGCATCGATCTGTCGCCCCCGGCCCGCGAATGAACGTCCATCTGGGTCTCCACCTCGACGGCGAGCATGGCTGGCAACCCGCCAATCGGCTGGGCGGGCCCTATCTCGGGCCCCAGGGACTGTTGTACGTGCTCGAGACCCATCTCGGCCTGTTGCGGGCCGAGTGTCCCCAGAGCGTCCGGGTACTTCAGTACCGAGAGTGCCTCAAACAAGCGGACACGCCGGCGCGTTTCTATCACGCCTCCTTCCAGGTGGATCCGATCGGTACGGCGGCCACCCTGCTCAGCTGGCGGGATAGCTGGTACCTGAACGGCTGGGCCGGTGCATCCCCAGGCGGCCGGCTGGCTGATCTGGCCGCGGTCGAGGCGTCGGCTAAGGCGACGGTGTTTCCATCGGTGGGTGAGCGACTGGCGCTAGTTGACGAAGCCCTGGCTGCGCAACCCGCCGGGCTGACGGCAGTCCATCTTCTCGATCCGCTCGCCGTGTTTCCCAAAAGTTGGCAGCAGGTGCTGGCCCGCCTGCCGATCCAGCCCGCAGCTGCCGTCGCGCCCGGCGCCCCGTCGGAGAGTCTGCTGGGGCGGCTGCAGCGGGCCTTGGAGCAGGTGCATGCGGGTTCCCGGCCAGCGGGCAAGATTCCATTCGTGGCGGATGGCAGCCTGCGGGTGCTGCGCGCCGAGACGCCCATCGTGGCCGCGCGCTGGCTGAGCGACGCCCTGCGGGCATCTGACGCGCGTACTGCTTTGGTGGTCGAGGCCGACGCCAATCTCCTGGAATCCACGTTCGAGGCCACGTCCATCGCGCGTCAGGGTTTCCTGGAGCCCAGCCCCTGGGCGCCGGCGCTGCAGGTTCTGCCACTGGCGCTGGCGCTCGTTTGGGAGCCCCTGGACGTGTTCGCGCTGCTGCAGTTTCTGTCTCACCCCCTGGGACCGATCCCCGGTCGCGCTCGGCGGAAGTTGGCAGAGGCGGTGGCGTCGAGTCCGGGTCTCGGTGGCGCCCATTGGCGCGAGACCATCACGGCGCTTGTGACCGAAGATGCCGAGGGCGCCGATCGAATTCGGTCAGCCATTGCCTTCTGGCTCGAGCAGCCGCGCTTCGCGCCGGAAGCCGGCGCGCCGGTTCAACTCCTCCTGGAACGTGTCCGCGCATTACGCGAAGACTGGTTGGCCCGCCGCGCGGACGCGGACCCCGTCCGGGCCCAGACCGGGGCCACGGGCGCGTCCCAGGCCGGTGCTGTGATTACTGCCCTGGAGGCACTGGCGGACCACGGCGAGGCGCGGTTGAAGCCCCGGGACTTGCAGGTCCTGATCGCCCAAGCCACGGGCCGTGGGGCACCCAACTTCGGGATGCAGGGCGAGGTTGGTCGGGTCCCGGCTGTGACTGAGCCCGGCGCGCTGGTGGAGTCCTTCGACCGGGTGATCTGGTGGCCCATGGGTGCACCAACCCTGCCGGCCCGGTATCCCTGGAGCCAGGGGGAGATCGCCGCCCTCGCTGAGGTGGGAGTGGTCCTGCCAGACTTAAGCCTGGTCCTCGAGTGGCGTGCCAGGGTCTGGCGGCGGCCAGTATTGAGTGCCCGTCGGGAACTGGTCCTGGTACTGCCCCCGCCGGCGGAGGAGGTCCATCCGCTCTGGCAGGAAATCGAGTGGTTCGTCGAAGGCCTGAAGCCGGAATCTCTGGAGAGCTGCCTTACGGGGCGGGGCGGCGAGCATCTCACTGAAGTGCCCTTAGCGCCCTTGCCCGGCAGGCGCCGCTGGTGGCAGCTACCGGATACGACGCTGGTACCACCGCGACCAACCGAGTCGTATTCCAGCCTCGACAAGTTCCTGAATGCGCCCCACCAGTGGGTCCTGCAGTACGCCGCCCGCCTCAGCCCCTCCGACCTGCTGGCCATCGCGGCCGACAAAATGTTGTACGGCAACCTGGCCCATCGGCTGATCGAACTCTACTTCACCGATAGGACTGCGCTGGCCCGACAGCCCAGGGACCTGGAGGCTTGGTATGCGCCAGCCTTCGACCGGGTACTGGCCGAGGAGGGCGCCGTGCTGTTGATGCGGGGCCGGCGTGCCGATCTCGAGCGCCTGCGGGCCGTGTTGTTGACTGCTTTACGGGAGTTGCAACGCCAGTTGGTGGCCGCTGGCGTCGACCAGGTTGCGCCGGAACGGGCGCTCACGGGACGCTTCACCGGCGGTGAGCTCCAAGGCAGTGCCGACCTGGTAGTGCGCAACCGATCTGGCCACTGGGCCATCGTGGACATTAAGTGGAGTGGCGGCAGCTACCGGCAGGAACAACTCACGGATGGGCGGCACCTGCAGCTGGCTGTCTATGCCGAGATGCTCCACCAGTCGACGGGTGCCTGGCCGCAGGTCGCCTTCTTCATCCTGGAGTCGGCCCGGCTGCTGACGCTCGACAATGCATTCTTCCCGGAGGGCCTCGTGGTCAAGGGCGGGGACGCCAAGACCACACCCGTCCTGTGGCAGCAGTGCCAGGCCGCTTGGGCATGGCGGCGGGCGCAGCTGGATCGTGGACGCATTGAGCTCGTGCTCAAGGATGTGGAAGCCACGGACGAGTCCACACCGCCCGACCACGCCTTTTTGCCGGAGCCCAGTGGCTTTGACGATTTCCAGGCTCTCACGGGCTGGTCGGATTGAATCATGGCCGTACGCTTCGTCAGTGCCGGCGCCGGCAGCGGGAAGACCTACCGTCTGACTCGGCTGCTCCATGCGGCGTTAACCACCGGTCAGGCCCGGCCCGGTGGGGTCATCGCCACCACCTTCACGCGCAAGGCGGCAACGGAGCTGCGCGAGCGCGTCCGCAGTGATCTGTTGCGCGAGGGGGCGTTTGGCCTGGCCACCGCCATGGGACAGGCGCGCATCGGGACGGTGAATGCCGTGTGTGGAGCCCTGGTGGAGCGATTCACCTTCGAAGCGGGCTTGGCACCCGAACAGCGCGTGCTCGATGAGAACCAGGCCGCCGCACTGGTGGCCGAGGCCATTGATGCCGTTTCTGCCGGGGACGTGATCCGTGAGCTGGTGGGACTCGGTGAGCGGCTGGGAATCGAGAGCTGGCAGGCAGATCTCCAGGCCGTGATGAACGCGGCCCGCGCCAATAACGTGGCAGCGTCAGACCTGGCCGATGGCGGCTCTCGGAATGCTCGGGACCTGCTGGGTCACTTTCCCAAGCCCGCGAAGCGCGACTTTGATCAGGACCTGATCAAGGTGATCGACGCAGCACTGCCGGGTCTGCAGGCGGGCCACACCGGCAAGAAGAACACGGCGACCTACCTGGACCTCGTCCGCTACACCGGGCGGCGGGTCCGCGATGGGTCAGCGGCCTGGTCGGACTGGGTCAAGCTTGCCAAGACCCAACCCGAGAAGGGGCTGCAGGACATCGCCCAGGCGGTCGCGGATGTGGCGGGGCAATACGCGAGCCACCCCCGCCTGCATGCCGACATCTCTCGCTACCTGGTCCTGCTCTTTGAATTCGCCGCGCGGGCCTTAGAGGCCTACGCCCAGCGCAAGCGCGAACTGGGCGTGCTGGATTTCGTGGACCAGGAGCGTTTATTCCTGGGACTCCTGGATCAGCCGGCGGTGGTCCAGGCACTGTCTGAGGAGCTGGACCTCTTGATGGTGGATGAGTTTCAGGACACGAGCCCGATCCAACTCGAACTGTTCGTGCGCTTATCCCGTATCGCTCGGGAAACGGTCTGGGTCGGCGACATCAAGCAGGCCATCTATGGTTTTCGGGGCAGTGATGCTGAGCTGATGAGGGCGGTGATCGATGCACTGCCGTCCCTGGGCGGTACCAAGGAGATCCTGCCGCAGTCTCACCGTTCACGCCCGGCGCTGGTGGCACTGGTGAATGCTGCCTTTGTGCCGGCCTTTGGGGCGCAGCGGACACCCGAGGAGGTGGCCCTCACGCCCGTGCGCGAGGAGGCGGTCGCCGACGTGCCCTTCCAGACCTGGTCGCTGGGTGGCAAGAACTTGGGCCAGCGCTTCGCCGCGCTGGCCGCCGGGATCCGCACCTGGATCGCGGCGGGTTACCAGGTTATTGACCGCACCACTAAGACCCCGCGGCCGGCCAACTTTGGCGACATCGCCATCCTTGCCCGCAGCAACGACAGCGTGCAGGCGATCGCCGCCGCCTTGCGGGCCGCGCGAGTTCCCTGGGCCACCCAGCAGGCCGGCTTGTTGGGCACTCCAGAGGCCGTGCTGGCGATCGCCTGTTTACGTCGTCTCAATGACCCGCGGGACACGCTCGCCACCGCCGAGATCGTGTCGCTGGCGGACTCCACGGAGCCTGAGGTCTGGCTGACTGACCGGCTGCGATACCTCGCGGCGGAGGGCCAAAGCTCGCGGTGGCTGGAAGCGGGGGACCACAGCCATCCATTGGTCGAGCGGCTCGCCACACTCCGGAATCAGCTGCCACTATTGTCTCCATCGGCAGCCTTGGAACTGGTCATCACCCACGGCGACCTCGCCGGGCGCATCCTTCGCTGGAGCACCGACGAACTGGTCGGGCGCGTCCGCTTGGCCAACTTGCAGGCGGTGCTGGGGATGGCACGCGCCTACGAGGACGTCGCCCAGGCCCGGGCGGAGCCCGCCACTGTGTCCGGCCTCATCCTCTGGCTCGAGGAACAGGCCAAAGACAAACTCGATCTGCTGGCCGAGCCCCCGGTGGCCGCGGTCAAAGTGATGACTCACCATGCCGCCAAGGGGCTCGAGTGGCCCATCGTCATCCTCATGGACCTGGAAAAGGATATCAAGGACCGGTTGTGGTCTGTTCAGGCCCGGTCGGAGACCACACTGGATGTTGCTGCCCCGCTGCGCGGGCGCTGGATTCGCTACTGGCCGTGGCCTTTCGGTAAGCAAGAGAAGGTGGATCTGGCCGACACCATCGCCGCACAGCCGGTGGGTGAGGAAGCGCGACGACAGGCGGTGGAGGAGGCGAAGCGCCTGCTCTATGTGAGCATGACCCGCGCCCGGGACTGTTTGGTACTGGCGTTCCCCACCAAGAACCGGTCGGGAGACTGGGTGGATGCGCTTGGCGCACCGTGGCTCACGCCGGAGGTGCCGGGCACGTCGCTGGAATTGCCCGACGGCGGTCGAGTGCCGTGCCAGCATCGGGAGTTTGCGCCGCCGGACGAAATCTTGGCCCCCGCTGCCACTGACCAGGTCTTGTGCTGGTTCAGGCCGCCCGAGGACCGCGTTACCCGTCTACCCGCCATCCAGCTGGCTTCTGCTGCCCCGCCCCTACCCTGCGCTGTTGCCGAGCAGGTGACACTCGGCAAGCGTATCCCACTAAGAGCGGGTACCGACTCCGTGGCCATTGGAAACGCTCTCCACGCTTGCCTGGCAGCTGCGTTCAGCGACCCTGCAACCCCGCTGGATGACATGCGCGCGGAACGTCTGTTGGCTGCGTTTGGGCTCGAGGGCGCTCTGCCGGTGTCCGCACTGGTTCAGCAAGTGGCGGTGGTAGATGACTGGCTGCGGGCCCGCTGGCCAGACTGTCGCCGACTGGCGGAAGTTCCCATTGAGGCGGTGATGCCCAATGAGCAGGTTCTGCTTGGCCGGATTGATCTGCTGATCGAGACTCCAGACGGGTGGGTGCTGGTGGACTACAAAGCGAGCCCGTTGCCCAGCAGCCGGTGGGCCGAGCTGGCCACTGAGTATGGGGGTCAACTGGCAGCGTACGCGGAAGCGGTTAGTCTGGCGACGGGGCGCACTGTCAGGGAATCGTGGCTGGTCTTGCCGGTCGCTGGTGGCGCGGTGCGCGTTGCCTAAGTTGTTCGAGCGTGTGCGCCATAGTGTCCATGGAAGCGGGTTAACTCCACCTTCGGTTCTACGACAAGAACGGCCGCTACAAAGGCTATGCCGATCGACAAGACGACGACACCTGGCGGACCTATGACGCGAAGGGTGAGTTTGAGGGAACGATCGAACGGGATCCGGATTGGGGGTGACGACACGCGGATCGGGGGTAATGCCTAGACTTGCAATCGGACTACGGTAAGTGCGTGGGTCTTGTGTGCGCAAGGTTAAGTTGGTGCCGGTGGCGCCATGAAGGACGTACCTAGTGAGTCATAAAGGAAGTGAAGAAGTGAATAGAAAGGGTCCATTTGGCCTTTGGCGAGGTATGACACTCAATGATCTAGAGGGCCAAACCCATCAGATCGCACCCGGGAAATACTCGGTAGCCGCAGTGCCGAAACCACACTCAGCATTTGAAAGTTATGTATTGCAGATTACGCCTCAAAGCGGACTGTCATCGATTAGTGCTATGGGCACTACTACCAAGACGAATGCGTACGGTGAAGAGTTGAGATCGACGTTTGACTCACTCGAAGCAAAGCTATCAGCCGCGTATGGTGAGGGTGACCGATCCGATTTCTTGCTGGACGATAGTATCTGGGAGGCGCCGCGAGACTGGATGCAATCGTTAGTCAGCGGCGAGCGCGTGCTGATGACACAATGGTCGACAGAAGGTGGCTCTAGTCTGCCAGACTCACTTGAGTCAATAACATTGATCCCCATCGCAAGCGATATCGAAAGCGGATCAATCGTCGTGAGGTATCAATTTGATAACAAAGGTGCGTCAGACGCCGAGTTGGCTACCGATGAAGATGACGCGCTGTGAACTATGACCTGAGACCCCAAGTTGTGGTCAATCGGACCGAGAGTTCCTAGGGTTGTTGAGGGGTCCCCGATGGACGCTCCTCGGCTAATTGCAGGGGTGCGAGCGGATGCCAGGAGCTGAAGTCAGTGATGGCTGTCGGCACTTTCTTAAGCTGGGACTCGCAATAAAGGGAGGTGTCGCTCAGGGACCGGTTCTTCAAGTCTCCACCAAACAGTGATGGGGTTGTCATTCTCCCAACGTTCAAAGTGCAGCGGTCCGCAATAGAAGAATGGCTGCGTTTCCCCCCTGATCTTGGCGACTGGCCGCACAAACAGATGGACGCCAATGCCCCTTTCATCATGTTGTTCGAGCCGCCTCCCGGCGTCGCTGTCCCGCTTCGTTCGGTTTTGACTCTGCCAGCGGAATTCTGACGCGGACAGAAAGGCATCGTCATATTTGTGTTCAGTGGGCTTCCCAGACTTGTCCAACGTGACAAACAACAAGATGAGCCTCTCTCTCTCCACGACCCCGGACTGGGACTCGAAGCCCTTGAACTCGAAGCCAAAGAGCTTCGGAACATCTGCCCGAAGGTAGCTGGACCACTGTCGGGGGTCATTGGGGATGGCACCCCTCGTGGGCGCGAGGACGTATCGGCTGCCATCCCGGACAAACTCAACGACGAGCCCACTACCGCGTTCGTCGGCCTGGGCGCCAAACCAGCGTCGGAGGATGTCAGTGAGGACATTGTTGTCACGTCCGACCGGCTGAACCGAGGTCACTGCAGTTCTTTCGAAAGTCGCCAGATGCGGACTGCCGTCGACCTCAATATCCACCCAGCCCTCAGGAATGCCGGCCGTCCGATTCCGAGGCGGCAAAAGCAGTGCAGGTTGCCCATCAGTGAATCCCACGCGACAAACAATCCGGTCCGCTCCCTTGGTCAGGGCAGCGCGACGTAGGTAGTCGGCGAGCCGCCACTCGATCACCTCTCGAAGCAAGTCATGGGCAGCCTCCCGGTGTTCGGGTGGAACGCTGAAGGTGGTCGAGAAGCTATTCTTGTCGTACGTGAAGTACGACGTTCCGCCCATTCCCTGCCCCTTAGTCCAGGCCTCAATGGGATTCTTCTCCAGCAGGGTGCGTAGGGCGACCGCGTCGGCCAGATCCGCCCCCACCTCCGTCCGCACCTGTGCATAGCGCCGGGCGATCTCTACAAAGCGGCGCATTAGTACCTCGATGGAGATCGCCCCGGGCAGCGCATTCTCAGCCAACATGGCAAGCAGCACGATCATCTTGTAGCTCTTACTCATCGGCGTCTTGTCGAATTCTGCAAAGAAACTGCTCAGGCGTTCGTACAAGGCTATCTGGGCATCTGAGAGATCACCCATGGTCCGCACGAAGCTTAACCACGACGCATGCGCCGGGCGGACAGATCTGGGGTCGTACCCGTCGTGGAAAGCCTCGAGAGCGGTCGGCCTGACGCCGTGGGTATCGCGAAACTCGAGGTAATAAGCACGCAGCCGCTCGCCGGGCGGGGAACTTTGCAGAAGCGCCAGGAGAATGTTCTTGGCCTCCAGGTCGTAGGTGACGGAGCAGCCGGGCGGTAGCTCGTAGTTGCCAGAGGCCAGGCTGGCCAGAGCCCGAGAGATCTCCGCGGGATCCGAGCCGAGCTGCAATAGCGTTCGGGGCTTGAGGAGAAAGGATCGGTGGTTGCCGATGTAATCAATGACTATGAGCTGCTTACCCGCCTGCCACCGCAGGCCTCGCCCGAACTGCTGTAGCCACAGGATCTGGGACTCCGTTGGCCGCAGCATCATCACCGTGTCCACCTGGGGAAGGTCTACGCCCTCATTGAACATGTCCACAGCGAAGAGGATGTCCAGTTCGCCATTGTTCAGCTGGTCCAGCGAGTGCGCCCGGGGAGCGCTCTGCGGGCCGGCGTGCACGGCCACAGCCCGTAGGCCATGGTCGCGAAAGTAGCTCGCCATGAAGTCGGCGTGTCGTTGGGATACACAGAAGCCGAGGGTTCTGGTACCAGCCCGCTGGCGAAATTGTTCCAGGATGTTCTCGGCCCGCACTTGGGTCGCCCAGGCCCTGGTGAGCTCTTCTTCGTCAAAGCGGTGACCTCGCCAGGTGATGTGCTCGTAGTCCACGTGATCCGGCACGCCAAAGTAGGCGAACGGTGACAGAAGGCCCCGGCGAATCCCGTCGGCCATATCACAGCGATAAATCACAGTCTCGCCGCAGAGAGCCAACAGATCGCCGCCATCGGTTCGCTCGGGCGTGGCGGTGAGACCGAGCAGGAACTTCGGCTGGAAGTACTCGATCAGGCGTCGGTACGTGCGGGCGGCAGCGTGGTGAAACTCGTCCACGATGATGTAGTCAAACTGCTGCGGATCGAACCGCTCCAGGTGCGTGGTTCTGCTCAGGGTCTGGATCGAAGCAAACAGCACGTCGGCACCGGGTGTCTTGTCGGTACCGGTATACAGCCCTAGAACAGCCGAGGGCCGAATGGTCCTGAAGGTCTTCATCGCCTGGCCCAGGATCTCCTCCCGGTGGGCAACGAACAGGATGCGATTGAAGTCGGGGCCCTGGCTGTCGAAGGCACTCAGCCAGGTCTTGCCGAGACCCGTGGCCAGGACGACCAGGCCCGCCGAGCCACCCTGGGCGCGAATCTCCTGGAGTGCGAAGAGGGCTTCGCGTTGGACTTCGTGGGGGAGGGGTACCGCCGGAGGAAGTTCGGGGGCGACGCCCGCCGGGAAGGTCGGTAGTGGTGCCCGACGCCGGCGATAGCCTTCGACCCAGGTGGCATCCAGGGGCTGAACGTTGGGGTGGACGAACAGCTTTTCGAAGCCGTCCATGACGTCGCCAAAGCCCGTGTGGTCCCGGGCAGGAATTACCCGGTAGTTCCACTCCACACCTTCTTTAAGGGCGGTGCGGCTCAAGTTCGAGCTGCCAACGAAGGCGGTACCGCCAGCGCCGTGTCGCACTATGTAGGTCTTGGGGTGAAAGCTCGTGCCGGCGCTTTCAAACACTCGCAATTGCAGGTCGCCCGGCAGATCCATGAGTCGGAGCAGGGCATCCGGATCACTAACCCCCAGGTAGTCGCCCGTGAGGAAGCGCACTCGCCCCCCACGGGCCAGCACGTCCTCCAGGTACGGTGCGAGGATGCCCGCGCCACTATTCATGGTGAAAGCCACCGCGATGTCCACGGCGGTGGCGTGATTTAGGTGGGCTATCAGGTGGGGGAGCAGTGGATCCTCTGCGCCGCCAGTTACCACCGCCCTGCCGTGGGGCAACTGGGATAAGTAGGGCGGCGGCGGGCTGTCCTCAGCGCGAAGGTAGTTGGCCTTGTGGGGGATCGCGTGGCGAACCCCTCCCCGCGGGTCGGCCACGTCCCCCGCATAGCGGGGGATGACGTGCAAGTGCAAGTGGAAGACAGTCTGGCCGGCTGCCGCACCGACGTTCAGCCCAATGTTGTAGCCATCGGGGCGGTGGGTCTTCTCGATCTCGGCCTTGGCGATCTGGATTGCCCGGGTGAGGGCGGCTTGCAATTCGCCAGTCGCGCTAAACCAGTCGGGAACATGGAGTCTGGGAACCAACAGTGCGTGGCCAGGGGAGGCGGGGAAGTTATCCCACAGGCCAATGACCTGGTCGTCGGAGAAAATGACTGAATCGTGGCGGGGGTGGCAGAAGGGGCACTGAGATTGGGTCATCGGTACCTGACTGCCAAGAGGTGATCTGGGATTTCTATGGTGCTTTGCTTTGACGTAACGTGCAAATGCCGGATTCCCAATACTCGAGCTTCCCGCTAGGGTAGGTACCCTGGTGGTGAGCACCGCTTACGAGGGTCGATACATGCACATTTCAAAGCGGCCGGTCACGGACGGAATCCTGAGGCAGTAATCTCTGATGAGCGCGGCCACGAGCTACGACCACCTCAAATCCCGCCAACGCGCCGAACGCCACGCGCACCCGCCCAACCTGGCCCTCCGCGTCCATCGGGCTATCAGCTGGCTGCACCGGGCCGAGCTGCAAGCGGGGCAGGACGACAGGGACGGCGAGTTCATCTTCCTCTGGATCGCGTTCAACGCCGCCTACGCAACGGTCATCGACGAGCGCTACCGGCTGGACGAGCAGCGCACCTTCCGCGCCTTCCTCCAGAAGCTCGTGGACCTGGACGGCACCCGGGGGCGGCTCGATGGACTGGTGTGGGAAGCTTTTCCCAGCAGTATCCGGGTGCTGCTCGACAACCCCTACGTGTTCCAGGACTTCTGGAACTTCCATAACGGCGCCCTGCCGGAGGACGAGTGGAAGCGCCGCTTCGAGGACGCGAAGCGGGTGGCCAAGGCCGCTCTCGCCAGCCGGGATACCGTGACCGTGCTCGGAGTCGCGCTCTCGCGCATCTACACCTTGCGGAACCAGCTGATGCATGGCGGCGCCACCTGGAACAGCTCCGTCAACCGGGACCAGATCCGCGACTGCACGGCGCTCATGGGCCGGCTGGTGCCGGTGGTCATCGAGATCATGCTGGACCACCCGGAGACGCTTTGGGGGGATGCGTGTTATCCGGTGGTGGAGTAGCTCCAATCTGTCCGATGTGACCTGATTCAGAGGAGATCAGTATGCGACCGTCCAGACACGTACTTGCTACAGCGACCATCGCTGCACTCATGATCCTGGGCCTCGACGGCCTCACCTCCGTCGCCCTCGCCAAGGACCCTCCCAAGACCTACCGCCGCTACGACGATTCCGGCCGCTTCGAGGGCATCTCCCGCGAAGACGAGGAGGGCAACCTCCGCTTCTACGACAAGAATGGCCAATACAAGGGCTACGCCGACCGGCAGAAGGACGGCTCCTGGCGGACCTACGACGAGAAGGGGGAGTTCGACGGGACGATTCGGGAGAACCCGGATTGATGCCTGGAGAGCGCATATGGTCGATCTTAGTGGCTGGATACCTGGTGTCGGAGTAGTGCAATGAATATTCTCATTCTGTTAGCGCTGGCCGTCGAAGGGGCGTAAAGCATTGGAGATGCACATTGGCTGAGGTGACCAGGTGATGGGTAACGTCGTTGCGTTCACTCAGATGCTGCCGCTGGGTGATTTCCTTGCAGAGTGTTGTGTGCGAGCGGCGACTGGAGCCTCAGCAGGGGCCCTGCGCGAATATTGGAAAACTCAGAATCGCGCGATACGCTCGAGTCAGACCTATGATGACCTCATCGAATTCCTTATTGCGGTCGATGATGCCACTCGACCGTTGCAGCCGGGTGCTACGGAACTGCTACCGCTGCCAGATAAGCTGCGATTTCCGCCCAGCAGTATCCCGAGACTGGTAAGCCCCTTGGGGCAACAGGCGCGGGAGTTGTATGGCGACTTTTCGGCGGCCTACCCCTACTTAGTGCCGTTGCAGGCGATATTCGGCGATGACGATCCAGCGTTGTTCATAGCCAGAGCGGGTCGGGCGCGTTTCCCTGTGCAAGACCGCTATCCGCTTGTCGATGCAGGTAGATATGACGGCGCGGACTTAACGTCTTTCGGAATCGGAAAGGCCAATCGCTGGCTGACAGACGAACTTCTCGAGTGGGCCGCTGCCGAACTCGAGCCCCGCTTAGTCAAAGTGCTAAGAATGATTGCAGACGGCAAGATCGAGGAGTGTTCAACACCCCCCGATGGAATGTACGGTGCGCAAACGTGCCGCGGTCGGGAAATGCTGACGTTGTACATCATGCGCCGAGCGCTGAGCGACGGTTTGGTGTCTTCCCTGTTCCACTTCCTTGTTGCCACAGAGTACGACGACTTTCTGGACTGTGATCTTGAACCAGAGGGATCTCTTTCCTACTGTTTGTCTCCTCGAAATCTTGATTCGCTGGCCCGAGCGGCGAAGCGCATTGGTGGAGACGCTGACGCCGAGGCGCGGCCCGACGAGCATTATTTTGTCTTTGTGGTCCTTGGTGCGATCGCCTCAGTGGAGGCGGACTCCATGGCTTCGCTGTCTCTGGCGACCACCAAGCGAATCCTTGATCGCCTGGTGGAAATCGGTCATTGGGAAGGCATGGCGGGACTGATGCGGTCGATGGCCATTCAACGCAATCGAGAGATGGAAGTCATCGAACCCGGGATGTTGGGTATCCTGGCGGATAGTCTGGGGGGTGGCGACGTCCTGGCGCCGCCGCGCCGCTTTGCTCAAAGAAGTGGTGTAGAGAGCTTTTTGGCTCATGGGCTAACTACGAAGCAGTTGGATCAGGTTCTGGAGTCACTGGCCGTTCACCCCAAGTCGCACGCTGAGAACCTCGTCAGTAGTCGCGAAGATCTCAGTAATGATTTTCTTTCGTACGACCAGTTTGACGCTCAGGGGTTCGTTGAGCGGTACCGCTACGCTATAGACTGCGCTGTGATGCGCGGCGAATCGGAGTTGGCCAGTAGCTTGGTCGCCTTCTTAATCTTCGCAGTGGGTTATCGAACCGGCGGCACCTTCAGAGGCAGGTGCTGGTTGAAGCGCAATCCGAGTCAGATACCGGGGGTCGTAACGGCAGGTGCGGAGGGGCTGCTGGAAGTTGATGGTGTGCTTTATTCGTCCGATAACCGCGATTTTGGTGAATTGCTCGCATTGGTGCCCATCGGACTGGGTCTGAAAGGCCGGGAGCGAGTTGAAAAGGCTCTGAGGTTCCTGGTGGCACGGGCCAAGGCCGATAGGCAGGTGACCGCGGCAGAGCGCCTCCTATCGTACCTGCCCAGTAGATCTCCGATAATGCGGAGCAAGCGCGTCTCCGTGGGCCGGTTGGTGACTCAGGGGGAAAGCCATACCGTCGAGTTCAAAGAAACAATCCGGTTCGACGTACAACGCAATGCGATCGAGAAGAGCGACGAGCGCATGATCTCATTGCAATGGCTCAAGGCCATTGCCGCATTCCTAAATGCCGACGGCGGGCATCTGCTCATCGGTGTGGCCGATGATGGCACGATCCGAGGTTTGGAGCGTGATGGCTTCGACAGCGCCGACAAGCGCCAACGGTTCATGCGGGAGCGAATCGATACGGTTATTGGACCGAATGCGCATGCATACGTGACTTATACGGAGCCGGTTAGTCGAGGTGAGCGACTGATTTATATCCACTGTCGCGCCGCGGCTCCGGACTACGTATGGTTTCACCCCGGAAAGAACAGCACAGAGCAGCTCGTTGTGAGAACCGGGCCAAAAAACAAGCTGCTCGAGGGTCGAGCGCTCGCAGAATTCCTGGCAAGGCGCGCAGTGACAGGGGCGTCACAATCGGGATCGGATGGTGATCCGGCACCCGGATAGAAAGGTCGCCCTCGCTGAATGTTGTCCAGCGACCTAGAACGGCCCGGGTCCTCCATTCGGTGTTGATTCAGGGCCCAGAATCTGGCGCGTGATGCACCTAAAGGATTCGCTGTAGTCAGAGACGGATTCCCTGCTCCTCAGGTCTAAGATTGCATATCGCGAGTTGTAAAAGTAGAGATGGCGGTGGCTGGCTTCTCTCTGAGCTTTGCGAGATATCCACGCTTGTGTAGGGAACCCCTGCTACCGAGTCCCATGGCGGAAGGAGCCGACGATGCCAGAGCCGTACGCGTCGAGTTCGAGTAACAACTGGTTGACTTGGTCTTTGCCGGACGGACACAGGAAGAGCTTTCCTGAGAGGTGCCGCGCAGCGCCCAAGGCCGCTTGAGTAGCAAACGCAAAGAAACGTCCACAGAAACGGGTTAACTCCAATATGACATCACTGCCGGGTCTGGCTGGGCAACTTGTGCGGGAATGCCGTGGCGGAAACGTCACGTTGGTGGTGGGGGCGGGAGTGTCCATATCTGCCGGAATTCCAACATGGCGTGACCTTGTCATGCGAGTTTGGGAGAGTGTTCGTGGAAGCGCATCTCTGCCGTCCTGGCTTAATAGCCCGGGATCGGGTCTGCCACATCCGATGGCATTTCAGATCGTTCTGGAGAGTTTGGAGGAGTACCTGCAGCCAACGTCAAGAAGCGAAATAGATCCAGTGAGTACAGGAAGGCGAGCGCTTTTAAATACAATTCGGACCGAGATATATCGAGAGGCCAGTTTGTCGAAGCCTGTGGGTTCTTTGCGGTACGTAGTTGACGCATTGCGAGATGACCAACGGAGAGAGCACAGGCGCATTGCGAGAGTCATCTCCTTTAATGCTGACGATCTTCTTGAGCGGTTTGCCAATGTGGGGCACGACCACCATGTAAAGCCGGTTGTTTGGCCGGTATCTCGGGCGAGCTACCATCCTCGACGAGACGAGTGCGCGAATGGGCGTTCGCCCATTCCGATTTATCACGTGCACGGATATCTCCCACGCCACGATAATGCGGTTCGTGAGGCGCCGGATACGCTCGTGTTTACAGACCTTCAGTACTGGGACTCCGTCGCAAGTCCGACATCGTTTGCCAATCGCGTCGTGGGCTCAGCTCTTCACGAGAGTCACTGTGTGTTTATTGGTATGTCGATGCACGATATTAATTTGATGCGATGGTTGGGGAACTATGCTTCGGAGGTTCAGAGGGACAAGCTGTCTGAATTCACACTTCGGGGCAAGGCGCCACGGAAGGCTCGCCGGGCGGCAAATCGCGCATTACGTCGTCACTACTGGGTACGAACGAAGACTTGTGACGTGCACGGTTTGATGAAGTCGCACTTGCTTAGGAGGGGCGTATTTAGTGTGCCGGTATCGGACTGGGGCAATGGGTTCGGGGATTTATTGGAGGCGTGCTTCCAGTCCTAGTCGCCGGGGCGGGCAGTTTATCCTCTTGCCCAGGAGCTGTTCGGCGACGGTATCAAAGCTGATCTAGGTACCATCTGCGGCCGTGGTGAGCATGTATACATGCCATCCAGCTAGAATATTGTAGCGGACCTGCTGGCCTTCAGCGCACTACTCATCGTCTTCCCAATCAGCGTCTCTGCCGCTGTCCATCTGGCCAACAATCTTCCACGCCGTCTGCCCTTCAAATCCCGCCAGCCGCGCCAGACCCTTCTGAACGGCCTGATCGGCTTCCCAGTGGGCGCGCCCCCCGAGTAGATCTGTATTCCGGGCTGCCGGATGAAGGGGATCGAGCTGATTCACGTAGCCCTCGGCCCAGGCGAAGAAATCGACGGGATCGTCGCCCCGCTTGGCTTCAATGTGGGTCTGACCCAAGGCGCGGCGGGCGGCGCGAACATAGCGGTGCAGCAGTCGGGCCCGAAACCACGCACCGGCCTGGCGTTCCAGCTCGTTGATCAACTTCAGTTCGGCGTCACGCCGTTCCGACCGCTCCCACGCCAGGCGCTCTTCCTGCCGGCGCTCCCGTTCCCGCTGCTCATGTCCTTTCCGGCGCGCTTTGGCGTGTAGCGCCATGTCATGCAGCCCGTGCAAGACATCGCGGACCTGATCCTCGAGCCGGCGGCGCTTCCCGTCCTTGAAAGTGCGTTGGGCGTATCGAGAGTCGGGTTCGTGAATCTGGAGGTGGAGGTTGCCCGACCAGTCGAAATCCCAGGCGGGTATATGGACCCACGCCTCGCGCTGCTTACGCCGAACCTCGTCCGCGGTCGGGACGTGGGCTCGGCGCCGCTGGGGTTCATCGATCCGGATGGCGAGCGGTTCCCCGTCGACCGTGATGGCGCCCGGTGGCAAGGGCTCAGGTGGTTCCACGGACCGGCGGTGGTGGCCCGTGTCCTTCGGCTTTACGGCCTCGAACGGCCAGCCCAGGACCTCAGCGCCGCGCAACACGGCGTCGACGATTCGAAGCGCGCGCTCGGATTGGGCATCACTCACGGCAATCTGAGGGATCGGTCCCTGCCTGTCGGACCGGCGGGCCCAGGCAATGTCCTTGGCGGGGATGACCTTGAGGCGATGGGCCAGGCGTTGAACGGGCGGGGAGGCGGATTCCAGGCCAGGGGGAACCGTTATGGCGATGCCATTGATTTGGGCCCGGACGGCGTCTGCCTCGGGAGTTGGATCCTCCACGTCTGGGGGCGGTGACTCCTCTATGGGGGCGAAGACCAGGGCACTGTCGTGGGTTGGAACGTCCGGTTTCGGCAATTTCGGTCGGTGGGGGTCTTGGCCCGAGGCGACCCGGGCCCAGTACCCGCGTCCGGGAACGGGGACGCCGAGTTTGCGGCAGCGCTTGGCCAGGGCCACATCCGATAGGCCGAGGTCCTTGGCCAACTCGACCATGGGTTTGGACCAGACCAGCTCGTAAAGGTCTTCCCTGGACAGGGTGAGATCGGGCTCGGGTGTCATGGGGGCTCCTTCAAGGCGGTGGTGTTTGCTATCCAGGTCCGGGCTGATAGGTAGAGAAATCTAGTGTTTTCTATACCTATGCGACTAGTAAGGGCCAATTGCGCCCCTCCGTGGCCTGCATTCGCGCGGAGCATCTGTCCTCCAACTAACCGGGAGGAAAGCCGGCTTTGGCCGCCCGGTTGGGTGATTTCCGCACCCGCACGTTTCGTGTATGGTCACCGACACCAAGTCAACCGGCAGTGAGGCCCGAGGGGAAAACAGGATGGTCGCGATACTACGTTCCGGACTACTCATCGCAGTCGTTGCCATCACGGGGGCGTGCACGGCCGGCCAGCACCTCGACGAGGTGCGGGACGACGAAGGCACCAAGCTCACAGTCGGCACCGTCCAGAAGGAAATCAAGATGGGCATGTCGGGGGCCCAAGTGGCTGAGATACTTGGCTCGCCCAACATCGTGACCACCGACGAGAACCGGATGGAAACCTGGATCTACGACAAGATTTCCACCGAGGTGGCCTACTCCCGCAGCAGCGGCACGATCGTGGGCCTCCTGTTCGGCAGCTCAGGGGGCGGCCTGGGCGCGGGCAGCAAGAGTGCCGGCGCTACGGCGTCGTCCCAGAAGACGCTGACGGTAGTCATCAAGTTCGACGCCAATAGTCAGGTCCGGGACTTCTCGTATCGCCAGTCCAGCTTCTGATGGTCCCCAGGCCATCGCCCCGCGCCCGCCGGGCAAGCCGGCGCGGCGCCACATACCTCAGCCTCGGAATCCTGGCCACTGTCCTGGCCGGGCTGACAGGCTGTGCTACCACGCCCAAGATTCCCGAAAGCGCGCTCCGCCTGCCGGAGACCACGGTCGAGATTCGTAGTATCCAGAGCCGATCGTTCGAGGTCCCCTCCGAGGCCACGATCCTGGCTGCCTCCGTTGCCGTCCTGCAGGATATGGAATACAACCTCGACCGCATCGAGCGCCCGCTGGGTGTGCTTAGCGCCTCCAAGGTGTCAGACGCCGACTCGACGTCCGAGAAGACCCAGTTGTTCCTGCTGGACCTGCTGTGCGCTGCGGGGGGTACCTCGTGCAATGCCATGGCGAATGCCAGCGACAAGCAGAAGATCGCGGTGACCCTCGTGGTGCTGCCGAGCCTGGCGAAGCAGGGCAGCTACATCGCGCGCATCACCATCCAGCGGGTGGTCTTCAACAAGCAGGAGAAGGTCACCCTATCGGAACCCGTGGTCGACGCGGAGACCTACCAGAAGATCTTCGACAAGCTCTCCCAGTCCATCTTCCTGCAGGTGAATCAACAATGAGAAAAGTGTGCGCGAGCTTGCTGGCCGTTCTCCTGAGTGGGTGCGTCACACCGGCACCTCCCGATGTAACCGGCACTGGCACCGCCAGCCAGCTCGAGACGCGGGTAACCCAGACCCGCGTGTACGACACCCTCGACAAGCCGATGACCATGCGCTCGGTCATCGCGACCCTACAGGACCTGGGCTTCGTCATCGACAACGCGGATGTGGACCTGGGCACCGTCACGGCGACTCGCCTGGACAAGTACACGATGCGCATGACCGTGACCGTCCAGGACAAGGGGTCGAAGCAAATATCGGTCCGGGCCAATGCCCGGATTGGCGAGGAGAACATCAGCGACGCCCGCACCTACCAGGACTTCTTCACGTCACTGGACAAGGCCATGTTTCTCACTCAGAACAAGGTGGACTGAGCCTACTCGCGGAACTCCGAACGAAGTCGCCGGCCATCGGCCAGGCGGCGCCCGACCGGGCCGGCTGTATACGCAAGAGTCACTTGGTATGCAGGTCCGGGCTCATATGTATAGAAACCTGCAGTTTTCTATACGTGTTGGCCATTGCTTGGCCTAGGGTCCCAGCCAATTCCTACCGGGCAAAGTCGCGCCCGGCGATGTACTTGGATAGCGCCAGGTCATGGACCTCCAGGCACAGGCCGTGCACGCCGCCGGTATTCTCGTTCTTGATGGTCACCAGCCGCTTCTGCCACCCCCGCGGCAACGTGGCGGTGTCCTCGCCCACGCCCTGGGCGTAGTAGCCGAACTGCTGGTGGAAGTGCGAGCCTTCACCGATGGCGCCATCGATGAGGTCGGCGCGCTCCGGGCGGTTGCGCGGGTAGAGGTCGGCTTCCATGGACGCGCGCAGCGCGAATCAGGTGCTCAAGCTCGGAACGCATCATAGATGCGCCTTCGCTCTGCGGTGCTCAGGGCCCCAGCAAAGGGCGACGACTGGCGCAGGCGGGTTGCGTTCTCGCTCTGCTCAGTGATCAGGCCGGCAACCTGTGGCCAGGGCCGGGCAAGAATCCGCTGCCATTCCTTGAGGTAGCGCGGCTCCGCACCGGCCGACTTCCTGCGCCAGGCAGCGAGGTTGCGGCGCGCGATGTCGATGACCGAGGGATCAGCCATGATCTTCTGCGCGATCAGGCAATGCAGCGCCAGACTGCGCGCATCCAGCACCCGGTGGGAGGAGAAGGTGGTTGCGGCCTGCGCACGCGGCGCCCAGCCAGCCACCGCCTTGAGGCCGGCGGCCTTCTTGCGCGCGCGATACCGGCGCATCCGTTCGGCGGCGGGCACGGCGACGCCGGTGCGGGGGCGTCCTCGGGTCTTGGGGGTGGCGGACATGGAAATATCGTAACGCGTTACGATAAATAGGGCAAGCGCCGTTACACGAGCCGGATTCACCGTCCCTGTGCAAGTGAGTGACCCGACAGAACGTCGGGACTTGTATATAAACCCCGACGTTTTGTATTATCTGCTCCACTATGGCTACCCCCCGCGAAAGCCAGATTCTCAGTGTCGTCCGGCAACTCGGCATCGTGCGCGCCGCTGAGCTGGAGGCGCGTGGAATCCCCCGAGGACAGCTTTACCGGCTCCTGCGCCAGGGCCTGGTCCGGCGCCAAGCCCGGGGGCTCTATGTCGCCAGCAAGCATCGCGTCACTGCCGAGCACACGCTGGTCCAAGTCGCCAAGCGGGTCCCGGGCGGTGTCTTCTGCCTGCTGACCGCGCTGCGCTTTCACGAGCTGACGACGCAGGCACCGGCAGAGGTGTGGATCGCGCTACCGGAAAAGGCCCGCAAGCCGCGGCTCGACTATCCCCGCCTGCGGGTGGCGCGCTTCTCGGGCCCCGCGCTGACGGAGGGGATCGAGACGCATCGGCTGGAGGGCGTCGAGGTGCGCGTCTACTCGGCGGCCAAGACGGTCGCCGACTGCTTCAAGTACCGCCACAAGGTCGGCGTGGATGTCGCGGTCGAGGCTCTGCGGGATTTCAGCCGCCGCCATCGTGGCGGGGCCACGGAGCTGGCCCGGTACGCCCGCATCTGCCGGGTCTCGCGGGTGATGCAGCCGTATCTCGACGCGCTCGCATGACGGGCGGGAAGAGCGACCTTCCCGCGTCCGTCGCGGCGCGCTTGCTCAATCAGGCCAAGCAGACCGGCGACGACTACCAGATCGTGCTCACCCGTTTTTGCTTCGAGCGCTTCCTGTACCGCCTCGGGAAGTCCGAGGTCCGCGAGCGGTTCGTCCTCAAGGGGGCGATGCTCCTGCGCCTCTGGGCCGATCAACCGTACCGCGCCACGCGGGATCTGGACTTCCTGCGCCGGGGCGACGGCACGGCCGAGGCCATTCGCGCTGATCTCCGGGCCATCTGCGCGGTGCCGGTGGAACCGGATGCGGTGGTGTTCGACGCCGACGGGATCGAATTTGCGGCGATCCGTGCCGCGGACGAATACGCCGGCATCCGGGTGACGCTTCCAGCGCGGTGCGGCACGGCACGGCTGAACCTGCAGATCGACCTTGGGATCGGCGACGCGGTGTGGCCATCCGTCCAATCGTCCGACTACCCGGTCCTGCTAGATTTCCCGGCACCCACGGTGCTGGTGTATCCGCGCGAGGCCGTGGTGGCCGAGAAGCTCGAGGCCCTGGTGGCTCTCGGCGAACGCAATAGCCGCATCAAGGACTTCTTCGATCTCAATTACCTGGCAACGCACTTTGAGTTTGAGGGCGAAACCCTGGTCGAGGCAGTCCGCAGGACCTTTGCGCGGCGGGGGACACCCATACCGGCGGAGGCACCGATCGGACTCACGTCTGGCTTCTGGGACAATCCGACACGCCCTGCCCAGGTGCAGGCTTTCGCGCGTCGAGCGGGTTTGGCACTGCCCGATAGTCCGGGCGCCGAGTTCGGCGGGTTGATCCAGGCGTTCCTGCTCCCCGTCCTCGCTGCGCTACGCGATGGTGAACGATCGCCAGGAAGGTGGGTTCCAGGAGGGCCGTGGCAATGAAGGACTGCGCGTGGATTGCCGTCCACATGCCGGCGAACCATTCGGTGCACTCAGAGACGGCCTTCCCAATTCTCCAGTCTAAGATCCCTGCTCGGATCGACAGGGAATTGCCCGCGTAACCCGCATCACGCCAGGGCGCGAGCAGCGTCTCGTTCCTAGTGAAGGGGCCTTTTCGCGGGGAATTCCCTGTATTTTCCCTGCACATCAGGGAAGTCGCGCCTAAGGACCGTTCGGTCTCCACTCCGCACACCCGATCTCGACTACGGCGAACTCGACGAGGTGCAGGAGGGCACCGGGGCGCAGGTGGCGTACCTGTACGCCGCCCTCGATCCCGCCGTCACCCCCGCGCGGCGCGCCGACCTGGAAACCAAGTTGCGGCGTTACTGCCAGCAGGACACCTGGGCGATGGTGGAGATCGCGCATTTCCTGGCCGAGGCAGCGCGGCCGCGGCGGCCGGCAGGGGGGTAGGGCGAGCGGGCCTCTGACTGGAGACTCGACCTGTCGGGAAATTCACTGTCGTACCAAGAGACAGCCGAGGCAAGGTCCCGCCGTGCTTCCGGGAGGAGGCGGTAGCCCGTCATCAGGCTGACTTGATGAGTTCGCCGAAGACTTCGTCGCCGGGGATGGCGGTGGTCTCACCGCGCCGATAGGCGGCCAGGCGCCGCTCGGCTTCGTCGAGCCAGAGCTGCTCAGCGTCCTGGTCCTCGCCGGAGTCGAGGGTGGCAATCAGGCGCCGCACCAGGCGAGCCCGGTCCCGGGGAGCCAGCTGGCGGGCCTCTGCCTCGATCCTGGAAATGTCCTTGTCCATACTGAAAAATCTACGCCGCTGGCGAAGCCATGGTCAACGGTGGAAAGCCCGGTCCTTCAACGGGATTTGTCGCCTCGTCCGGTGAAGGTGGTTCCGGGTCACGGGTACCCGGACCGGAAGTTGCCGTCTTCCCCGCGGAATTGACCCCGAGCTGGTGACCGGCAGAGGAAGGCGCTACCGTCGCAGCCAGGGCAAACTTGGGCCCAGGTCTGTAAAGAGGACGGAACCAGCCATGGCACCCGATACTTCATTGAAACTTGTTATCGCGACGCTGTTGCTGAGCCTGTTTTCGATCGACCCATGACAGACACGATCCTGGGCAACGAGGCGGCAATCCGCCTGGGTGCCTTCCTTGGCATCTTTGCGTTGCTGGCAATTCTCGAGGCGCTGGCGCCACGGCGGGCGCGCGCCCACCCGCGCTCCCTGCGATGGACCGGCAACCTCGGGGTGGTGGTCCTCAACACGCTCCTGGTTCGCCTGCTGTTTCCCGTGGCGGCCGTCGGCCTGGCCCTGGCGGGCGAACGGGAAGGCTGGGGGCTGCTCAACAATCTCGACCTGCCGGGCTGGCTGTCGGTCCTGCTGGCCGTGGTGGTCCTGGACTTCATCATCTACCTGCAGCACGTGATGTTCCACGCGGTGCCGCTGCTGTGGCGGCTGCACCGCATGCACCACGCGGATCTCGATCTCGACGTGACCAGCGGCGCCCGCTTTCACCCCGTCGAGATCCTCATTTCGATGGTGATCAAGATGGCGGCCGTCGTGGCCCTGGGCCCGCCGGCGGTCGCCGTGGTCATTTTCGAGGTGGTGCTCAATGCAACGGCCATGTTCAACCACAGCAACCTGTCGATCCCGGTGCCCGTCGACCGGCTGTTGCGGCTGGTGGTCGTCACGCCGGACATGCACCGCGTGCATCACTCCGTGGTGCCAGATGAAACCAACAGCAATTTCGGCTTCAATCTGCCCTGGTGGGATCGCCTGTTCGGCACCTACCGGGCCCAGCCCGCCGCGGGCCATGCGGGCATGACCATCGGCATCGAGGCGTTCCGGTCACCCCGGGACCTGTGGCTCGACCGGATGCTGCTGCAGCCGCTGAAGGGCGAGGCCGGCATTTACCCGCTGGGACGCCGCCGTTAGGGCACGAAAGGAAACCCCATGGCCAAGAACACCATCTGCCTGTGGTACGACAGGGACGCCGAGGCCGCCGCCCGGTTCTACGCCGCCACCTTCCCGGACAGCAGGGTGGGCGCCGTCCACCGCGCACCCAGCGATTTTCCCAGCGGCAAGCAGGGCGACGTGCTCACGGTGGAATTCACCGTGTGCGGCGTGGCCTGCCTCGGGCTGAACGGCGGTCCGGCCTTCAGGCAGACCGAAGCCTTCTCCTTCCAGATCGCGACCGACGACCAGGCGGAGACCGACCGGTACTGGAACGCCATCGTCGGCAACGGCGGGCAGGAGAGCGCCTGCGGCTGGTGCAAGGACAAGTGGGGACTGTCCTGGCAGATCACCCCGCGCGTCCTCACCGAGGCACTCGCTGCCGGCGGCGACGGGGCGAAGCGGGCCTTCGACGCCATGATGGAGATGACGAAGATCGACGTGGCCGTGATCGAGGCGGCCCGCCGGGGCTAGCGCTCCGAATCCCCGCGAACTTGCGGGTTTCCCAGCTGGCATCGCCCGTCGCCGCTGCACATGCTGGCGCCCATGCCAAAGCCAGCCCAGCCGCCAGCCGCCAGCCGAGATCGCCGCGACGATACGAGTGGTACGGGGTCAGCGCGTCATGCTCGACACCGATCTCGCGCTGGTCTACGGGGTAACGGCCAAGCGGCTCAACGAGCAGGTTCGGCGCAACGCCGGGCGCTTCCCCGACGATTTCTTGATTCGCCTTAGCAAACAGGATCTTGCAATCTTGAGGTCGCAAATTGCGACCTCAAGTTGGGGCGGGCGCCGCTACGCACCGCTGGCCTTCACCGAGCACGGCGCCATCATGGCTGCGACGATCCTCGATAGTCCCCGCGCCGTGCAGATGAGTGTCTACGTCGTCCGTGCCTTCGCCCGGCTGCGCCAGGCCGGCGGGCCTCAGCCCGCAGGAGCCGCCGCCGGCGCGTTCTTGCACCCGTAGTCCAGGATCTCCCCGAACACCGAGGCGCGGGGCGCGTCCACCCAGATCAGGTTCCTGTCGTTGCGGGAGGCCTTGCCCACTTCCTCGCCCTGCAGGTCGCGCTCGGCGAAGAAGCGGGTTTCACGCTGGGCCACCTTGCGCTGGGCGCAGTCCAGGCGGTAATCCGTGCGGGCCGACTGGAAGGTCTTGCCGGCCTTGGCCGCGGGCTGCGGCGCCCGGTAGTTCTGCTTGACCTGCGCCTGCACCAGCGTGCCGACGGTGCGGAGGGAGTTCGTGTCGACGAAGGCGTCCTCGCTGCCGGAGATCGCGACCTTGTACCAGGCCTCCGTGACCGGCGGCGGGGCGGGCGTCGTGGCGCAGGAGGTGACCAGGGCGGCGAGTGCAGCGGCGACGGTTGCCAGCGCCAGCCGCTTACTCAGCGCCAGCCCGTTATCCAGTGCCAGGCGGTTGTTCAGATTGTTCATCGACTCTCTCCTTGGCCCGGAATGCTCAGCCCCCGGCTTCCTGCAGTGCCTGCTCGGTCACCGGGACGATGGTGATCTCCACCCGGCGGTTCTGGGCCCGGCCTTCCGCAGTGCCATTGTCGGCCACCGGGTGGTCCGGGCCGGCGCCCACCGTCTGCAGGCGTTCGGCGGGGACGCCGCGGCTGACGAGGTAGGCCTTCACGCTGTCGGCGCGCCTCTGGGACAGCTGCAGGTTGTAGCTGCGGCTGCCGGTGCTGTCGGTGTGGCCCGCCACCTGCACGACGGTCTGGTTGTAGTCGGACAGGGTGACGGCAACCTTGTCCAGCACCGCGTGGAACTCGGGGTTGAGGGCGGCGCTGTCGAAACCGAAGGTCACGCCCCCCGGCATGTCCAGGGTGATGTTGTCGCCCCAGCGCACGACCTCCACGCCGGTGCCCTCCATCTGCTGGCGCAACTTCGCCTCCTGCTTGTCCATGTAATTGCCGGCGGCGCCACCGGCGATGGCACCCACGCCGGCGCCAATCAGCGCGCCCTTCCAGCCGCCGCCGATGATCAGGCCGGCCACGGCGCCGCCCGCCGCGCCGATGCCCACGCCCTGGCGGGTCTTCTGCTTCTCCGGGTTGGTCGCGAAGTCCTCCATGGACGCGCAGCCGGCCAGGGAGAAGGCGGCGGCCGCTGCCACCAGCATGGTGGTCGTGGGATGTATCCTGGGCATGGTGCGGGTCGCTCCCCGGGTGGCTGATGGCGCATGATGGGCCGGCATCCGGGCCGGTGCAACGGGGGTGGTGCGGCTCTCGCGCCACCGGCGCCGCCGGTGTATGGCGGGTCGCCCGGCCTCCATCGCTTTTCCCGCACGTTATGATCGAAATATTCCATCACCTGCATCGTTCACCTGGAGTCAAATAGCAGCACCCAACCAAGGCGTTCTTCCCGAAAGGAGAAATGCGATGCGTACCAGGACGAGTCCCCTGCTAGCCGCCCTCGCGATGGCGATCCCGGCAGCGATGCTATCCGGCGCCGCCGTCGCCGCGGGCGAACCCCAGGCAGTCCAGATGACCGGGCCACGGTCCAACCAGTACTGGTGGCCCAACCAGCTGGACCTCTCGCCGCTCCGCCAGCACTCCATCGAGTCCGACCCCATGGGCGCGGACTTCAACTACGCCGAGGCCTTCAGCAGGCTCGACCTGGCGGCCGTCAAGAAGGACATCAACGCGGTCCTCACCAACTCCCAGGACTGGTGGCCCGCCGATTACGGCAACTACGGACCCTTCTTCATCCGCATGGCCTGGCACAGCGCGGGCACCTACCGGGTGTCCGACGGCCGCGGCGGCGCGGGCGGCGGGCAGCAGCGCTTCGAGCCCCTGAACAGCTGGCCCGACAACGCCAGCCTGGACAAGGCGCGGCGCCTCCTGTGGCCGGTCAAGCAGAAGTACGGCCGGAGCATTTCGTGGGCCGACCTGATGGTGCTCACGGGCAACGTGGCGCTCGAGAACATGGGCTTCAAGACCTTCGGCTTCGCCGGCGGCCGCGAGGACGACTGGGAGGCCGAGCTGGTGGATTGGGGTCCCGAGAGCGAATGGCTCGGGGACCGGCGTTTCACCGGCGACCGCGAGCTGAAGAAGCCGCTGGCCGCCGTCCAGATGGGCCTCATCTACGTGAACCCGGAAGGGCCGAACGGCGTGCCGGACCCGTTGCTGGCGGCGAAGGATATCCGCGAGACCTTCGGGCGCATGGCGATGAACGACGAGGAGACCGCTGCGCTGATCGCCGGCGGCCACACCTTCGGCAAGGCCCACGGCGCCGCCCCCCCGGGCAAGTGCGTCGGTCCCGAGCCGGCTGCCGCCGGCGTCGAGAAGCAGGGCTTCGGCTGGGAGAACAAGTGCGGCACCGGCGTGGGTCCCGACACCATCACCAGCGGCCTCGAGGGCGCCTGGTCCGCCAACCCGACGGCCTGGACCATGCAGTACCTGGACAACCTGTTCACGTTCAACTGGGTGAAGACGAAGAGCCCCGCCGGCGCGACCCAGTGGGTGCCCGATGGCGACGGCGCGAAGTTCCTCGTGCCGGACGCCTTCGATCCGTCGAAGCGCCACCCGCCCATCATGTTCACCACGGACCTCTCGCTGAAGGAGGATCCGGCCTACCGGGCGATCTCCCAGCGCTTCCTGAAGAACCCCGCGGAGTTCGAGCGGGCCTTTGCGATGGCCTGGTTCAAGCTGACGCACCGGGACATGGGTCCCCGGGCCCGTTACGTCGGCAGCGAAGTTCCGAAGGAGGAGCTGAGCTGGCAGGATCCGGTGCCGGCCGCCAGCCACGCGCCGATCGATGCCGCCGACATTGCGAAGCTGAAGGCCGACATCCTGGCCTCCGGCCTCACCGTGCCCGAGCTCGTGCGCACCGCCTGGGCCTCGGCCGCCAGCTTCCGCGGTACCGACATGCGCGGCGGCGCGAACGGCGCGCGCGTCCGGCTCGCGCCCCAGAAGGACTGGGCCGCCAACAATCCGGCGGAGCTCAACCGGGTGCTGAAGCGCCTCGAGGGCATCCAGTCTGACTTCAACCGGAAGCAGCCGAGGGGCGGGAAGCAGGTGTCGCTCGCCGACCTGATCGTGCTCGGCGGCGGCGCAGCCATCGAGCAGGCCGCGAAGCAGGCCGGCCACGACGTGCAGGTGCCCTTCACGCCGGGCCGCGGCGATGCCACCCAGGCGCAGACCGACGTGGAGTCCTTCGCGGTGCTGGAGCCGAAGGCCGATGGCTTCCGCAACTACTTCGCCAGCGGCAACGAGCGTTCGCCGGCGGCGATGCTGGTGGAGCGGGCCGACATGCTGACCCTGACGGTGCCCGAGATGACCGTGCTGGTCGGTGGCCTGCGGAACCTGGACGCCAACACCGGGGGCTCCCGGCACGGCGTGTTCACGGACCGGCCCGGCACGCTCCGCAACGATTTCTTCGTCAACCTGCTCGACATGTCGACCCGCTGGACGAAGTCGGCCAGTGCCGAGGGCCTCTACGACGGTGTCGACCGTGCCACCGGCAAGGTGAAGTGGACGGCCACGCCAGTCGACCTGGCCATCGGCTCCCATGCGGAGCTCCGCGCCATCGCCGAGGTGTATGCCGAGAACGGCGGCGAGAAGAAGTTCGTGTCGGACTTCGTCAGGGCCTGGACCAAGGTGATGAACCTGGACCGGTTCGACGCGCGGACCTGAGCCTGACTTTGCGGCAAGCAACGGCGGCGTCACGCGTGACGCCGCCGTTTTTGTTTAGAATGCCCGGCAAAGAAGCCCTCATGGCCAGCCTCCCGGGAGTCCCTCCTCGATGAATGAAAAAATCCTCGCCAGTGCGCCCGTCAGCGCCGTCGTGATTGGCGCGAAGAGCCTCGACGACTCGCTCCGGTTCTATTCCGGCACCCTGGGCCTCGAGTTCACCGAGTCCCGCACCTGGCAGGGCCCCGACTTCGAGCGCTACTGGCACCTGTCCGCGGGCTCGAAGGCCCGCGTCGCCTTCCTGGGCCAGGGCGCCGACCCGGTGGGCCGCATCCAGCTCATGGAGTTCGACGCGCCCAACCGGAAGCTGGTCCGGCCACCGGAGATCCGCCGGGCCACCGGGCTCTTCAATCTCAATATCTATGCCGCCGACATGGCGAAGGACTACGAGAAGCTCAGGTCCCAGGGCTTCAGCTTCTGGAGCCAGCCGGCCCACAACAACTTCGGCCCGGTGGTGGGGGAGACCCTGGAGGCGGCCTTCGATGGTCCCGATGGCGTGGTGATCAACCTGATCCAGCTGCTGTCGGACAGTCCGAAGACGGTGATCGGCCGCATCATCCAGTTCATCACCGCGTACGGGCGCACGCCGACGGGCTTCACCTCGGTGGTCACGACGGCCCACGGCGTGCTCGACATGGAGAAGGCGCTGGCCTTCTATTACGGCCCGCTGAAGATGACGGTGTTCATCGAGTCCGTGCTGAAGGGCCCGGAGACGAACCGGGCCCTGTGCCTGCCGGCGCACTGCGAGACCCGGAGCGTGCTGGTGCAGGGCGCCCACGAGTACGGCAAGGTCGCGCTGGCCACGCCCATGAACTACGAGGTGCCGAACCTGGTGCCCGACGCGGTGGCGCCGAACATCGGCTACCTGGCCCAGTCCTTCCAGGTGGCGAACCTGGCGGAGACGGCGCAGGCCTGCGCCGCGGTGGGGGCGGAGGTGTACACGGCGCCCATGACCATCGACCTCCCGGGCCGCGGCAGGCGCAAGGCAATGATCGTGCGCAACCCTGGCAGCGGCGCCCTGCAGGAACTGTTTGAGTAGGGTCGTCCTCGACACCAACGTCTGGCTGGCCCTCTGGTTCTTCCGAGAACCCGGGGTGGACGCCCTGCGGGACGCCCTGGCGCGGGGCGACCTGATCCCTGTGCGCTCGGCCGCGACGGACGTCGAGCTGGCCGAGGTGCTGGCCCGGCCCAACCTGTTCAACGTGGCGAACGACCGCCAGGCTGATCTGCTGCGCGAGTGGGAGTCCCACGCGGAGCTGGTCGTTGACATTGCACCCGCGCCCTGCCGCTGCCGCGACCCGGACGACCAGAAGTTCCTGGACCTGGCGCTCTCCGCCAGGGCGCGCTGGCTCATCACCCGGGACCGGGACCTGCTCAAGCTCCGGAAGAAAGTCCGGTCGGCAGGGTTGACGATCACCCTGCCCGATTTGTCGGCAAACTCGTCGGAAATCCGGCTTACCCCCGGCGCAGGTCGACGCTAGCCTGCGTTCCCCGATGGCGTCGGCTTCGCCCCCATGAGGCACTCGGTGGACCACCTCTACTCGCTGTATGATCTGCTCGTCAGCATCAACGTCCCGAACGACAAGGCGCGGGCCGTTATTGACGCGATGGAGCGGGACATGGCCACGACAATCGCGACCAAGTCGGACCTGCAGCTGCTGCAACAGGCCACCCGGGCGGACCTGCGGCTCCTCCGGCAGGAGACCAAGGCCGACCTGCAGCAATTCCGGCAGGAGACCAGGGCAGACCTGCAGCAGCTCCGGCAGGAGACCAGGGCCGACCTGCAACAACTCCGGCAGGAGACCAGTGCAGACATCGTTGAGCTGCGCCAGGACAATGCCCTGATCCGCAAGGACCTCGAAATCCTGTCCACCACGATGACCGTCCGGCTGGGCTCGATGCTGATGCTCGGCCTCGGGCTCCTGTTTGCTGCCCTGAAGCTGACCGGAAGCTGATCCGGGGCGCCGTCCACACCGCACCCGCGGGTGACAATTGTTAACGACCCGGTGATCCTCGAATCATAGGATCATGAACAGCGCTGCGCCCGAACGCCCCAACAGCGGGGCCGGAAACCAGGGCGCCCGTACCAGGAGACCACCATGAACCTGTCACTCATCCTCTGGGGCATACCCCAGGCCCTCCGGGTTGCCGCCCGCGTCTACCCGGATTACGCCGCGCGCCTGAAGGAACGGGACTGCATCGCCCAGTTCCGTCTGCGGGACGTGCCCGAGGGCCGCTGGGTCCAGCTGAAGGGCGGCAAGATCAGTTCGGGCACGGGCATCCACAAGAATCCCGACCTGACGATCCACTTCAAGAACAAGGCCATCGCCGAGAACTTCCTCACGCCGCCCTTCGACCTGCTCGAGCGCATCGACGCCGCCAAGAACTTCAAGATCGGCCTGGACGGCCCCGACGACCTGGCCGTCTGGTTCATGGCCACGCTGGCCCGCCTGGAATCCATCACCTGGAAGTCCGGCACCGACATGGGCAATGGCGTCACCCGGTATACCAATGGCACCAACGGCGGGCCCATCTTCGTCTACGTGAAGGACGGCAGGATCCTCCGCACCACGCCCATGGACTTCGACGACGAGGATGCGCCGTCCTGGACCATCGAGGCCCGGGGCAAAAAGTTCACCCCGCCCCGCAAGACCACGCTGGCCGCCCACGGCGCCTGCCAGAAGTCGATGGTCTACTCGAAGAACCGGCTGCTTTACCCGATGAAGCGGGTCGACTTCGATCCCAACGGCGAGCGCAACATCCAGAACCGGGGCAAGTCCGGGTTCGTGCGCATCAGCTGGGAGGAGGCGCTCAACATCGTCAGCGGCGAGATCAAGCGCGCCAAGGCGAAGGGCCCCGGCGCCATCGCCGTCGCCAACGGCTCCCACCACCAGTGGGGCAACCTGGGCCATTACCTCTCTGCCTTCAACCGCTTCTGGAACCTGATCGGCGTCACCAAGCTGATGCACAACCCGGACAGCTGGGAAGGCTGGTACTGGGGCGCGATGCACCACTGGGGCAACAGCCTCCGCCTCGGCGCACCCGAGTTCTACGGCACCGTCGAGGACTGCCTGAAGGAGGCGGAGATGATGGTGTTCTGGTCCAGCGACCCGGACGCCAGCTACGGGTTCGAGGGCACCGAGCGGCGGGCCTGGGCCAGGGAACTCGGCATCAAGATGGTGCACATCGACCCGTACATGAACCACACCGCGGCCCACCTGGGCGGCAAGTGGATCTCGCCCAAGCCCGGCACGGACTCCGCGTTCGCCCAGGCGCTCTGCCACGTGTGGATCACCGAGGGCATCTACGACAAGTCCTTCGTCGAGAAGCGTACCACCGGCTTCGACGAGTGGAAGGCCTATATCCTCGGCGAGTCGGACGGTGTCGCGAAGACCCCCGAGTGGCAGGAGACGGAGACCGGCGTGCCGGCCCGGGACGTGCGGGCGCTCGCCCGGGAGTGGGGCACGAAGAAGACCTACCTCGGCGCCGGCGGCTGGGGCGTTGGTGTCGGCGGTGCGTGCCGCAGCCCCATGGGCGTACAGTGGGCCCGCATGATGGCCATCATCGGCGCCATGCAGGGCTACGGCCGGCCCGGCTACAACTTCGGCAACCTGCAGTACGGCGCGCCGCTGGACTTCAACTTCTACTTCCCCGGCTATGCCGAGGGCAGCTTCTCCGGCGACCTGGCCTACAGCGCCAACTCGGCCAACAACTACCAGCGCATGCCCCACATCGTCACCATGAGCTCGGTGCGGCAGGGCATCCCGCGCATGTGGCTGCCCGAGGCGATCGCCAACGGCAGGGCCTCGGGCTACCTCACCGACGTGTCGTCGGTGCAGGGCCAGTTCTTCCCGATGCACTACCCGTCGCCCGGCCATGTGCCCGTGGAGATGATCTACAAGTACGGCAGCGCCTCCTTCGGCACGATGGTGGACTCCAACCGCTGGGTGAGGATGTACCAGGACCCGAAGCTGCAGTTCGTCGTGAACCAGTCCGTGTGGAAGGAAGGGGAGACGACCTACGCGGACGTCATCCTGCCCGCCTGCACGGTGTTCGAGCGCTGGGACATCGGCGAGTGGTACAACGTGGGTGCCGGTTACGTGCACCACATGTTCTCCATGAACAACCACCGGGTAATCTCGCTGCAGCACAAGTGCATCGAGCCGCTCGGCGAGTCCAAGTCGGACTACGACATCTTCCTCGCCATCTCCGAGAAGCTCGGGATGGGGTCCATGTATTCGGAGGGCGGCACCACCGAGCTCGACTGGTGCAAGCGCGTGTTCGACTCCTCCGACATGGCGAAGCACACCACCTGGCGGAAGTTCCTGAAGAAGGGCTACTTCGTGGTGCCCTCGGACCCGGCCACCGCCCGGGCGCCGACGGCGAACCGGTGGTTCTACGAGGGCCGCAAGAAGGACACGCCGGAGCCGTACCCCCTGCCGTCTGACTACAAGAGCTACGGCGAGGGGCTGCAGACGGCGTCGGGCAAGTTCGAGTTCATCGCCAGCACGCTGAAGAAGTTCGACGACCCGGACCGGCCGCCGCTCAACCAGTACATGCCGCTCTACGAGGACCGGTCGCGGGATCCCGAATTGGCAGAATTCCCCCTGCAGCTGCTCTCGCCCCACTCCCGCTACCCGTTCCACCTCATGGGCGACGACGAGGGCAGCAGCCTGCGGGACATCCGTGAGCACCGGGTGCTGAAGGATGGCCACTATTACCTGGTGGCCCGCATCAGCCGGCAGGACGCGGCGGCGCGCGGGATCCGGGACGACGATCTCATCCGCCTGTGGAACCACCGGGGTTCCGTCGTGTGCGCGGCCCAGCTGACCGACCGGCTGCGGCCGGGTGTCGTCAGCGCCTCGACCGCCTCGGCCTCCTACCGGCCGGTGGGTGAGCCGGGCAAGTCGACGGATCTCGGCGGCTGCGTGAACATGCTGAATTCGAGCAAGTCCATCACGAAGAAATCCCACGGCATCAAGCCCAACACGACGCTGATCCAGGTCGAGAAGTGGACCGGCGTGGACACCTGGAAGCCCGCGGAGGCCGCCAATGGCCAGTAAATGGAACCTGATCGTCGATGTCGCGAAGTGCGACAACTGCCGGGGCTGCTTCCTGGCGGTGAAGGACGAGCACATCGGCAACGACATCCCCGGCTACGCCGCCCCGCAGCCGCCCCAGGGGCACAACTGGCTGGAGATCGAGCGCAGGGAGCGAGGCAGCTATCCCGTGGTCGACGCGCACTTCATGCCCGTGATGTGCAACCACTGCGACGATGCACCCTGCATGAAAGCGGCGAAGAACGGCGCCATCACCAAGCGCCCCGACGGCATCGTGATCATCGATCCCGTGAAGTCGAAGGGGCAGAAGCAGATCGTGGACGCCTGCCCCTACGGCGCGGTCTCCTGGAACGAGGAGCTGCAGATCCCCCAGGCCTGGATCTTCGACGCGCACCTGCTGGACGAGGGCTGGACGAAGACCCGGGCGGAGCAGAGCTGTGCCATGGGCGTCTTCCGGTCCGTGAAGGTCGAGGATGCGGAGATGCAGCGGATGACCGCGACGGAGGGGCTCGAGGTCCTGCAGCCCGAGCTGAAAACAAAGCCGCGGATCTACTACAGGAATCTGCACCTCATGACGAAGTGCTTCGTCGGCGGGTCCGTGGTGAAGGACGTGAACGGCGTGGAGGAGTGCGCCGCGGGTGCCACCGTGGTGCTGAAGCAGGAGGGCCGCGAGATCGCACGGGCAATCACCGATACCTTCGGCGAGTGGAAGATCGACCGGCTGGAGCCGGGCAGCCGCGGCTACGTGGTGGAAGCCACCGGTGCGGCGGGACGCTTCTCGCTGCCGTTCGACATGGGCAGCGAGAGCCGTTACCTGGGAGTCATGAAACTGGCCACGTAGTCCCCGGCGCTGGCTTGACTGGCCCGGGCGCGCTGCTAGCATCGCAGCACGGCCTTGTGCCACAGTCGGCATCATCGCACCAGGGGGACACGCCGATGACCACGCCGGTTCCACTCGCCCCGCCGGCTTTCCTCGCCCGTCTCTACGCGCCGCCATTCGTCGGCATTTTCGCATTCGTCGCCGTACTCGGCATCGTGCCGCTCATGCACAGCGTCCTCTCGATCGTGATGGACGTATTCGGATCGGTGTCTGAGGCAGCCGTGAGCCTCGGGATCGGTGCCGTGGCCATCGCGATGCTCATGTACGGCATCGTACGGAACTCGGAGACGCTCGGTACCTGGCTTGGATTCCTCGCCGCGCACATGGTCTGGAGCGGCTGGATCGAGCTCGCGTTCCGCTTCAACCCCGACTACATGAACATGGGGCCCCTGGTCATCGACGGCGAGCCCGTGCTCTCGCCAAGCATCCTGTTCGTGCAGGGCACGATCGGGCTGTTGATGGCGACGCTGCCTGTCCTGGTCTTCAATCGCGACACACGATGCAATGCCTTCCTGTGGATACAGCGCGCCTGCCGGTTCGACGTGGGGCGCCCGGTGTCAGCCAGCGAACGGAATTTCGCGCGGATCACGTTTCTCGAGGTTCTGTACGTCATCTGGTTCTGCTACGCCGTCTCTCTGTTTCTCGTGGACCCGCGCTTCCTCGGCAGCCATCATCCGGTCACGTATGTCCTGAGCTTCGGGCTGATTGTCTGGACGTTCTACCTGCTGCTGCGACTGGCGAGGTTCACCCGCATCATGGCCGGCATCCGGTATGCGATTCCCACCGCGGGCCTGTTCTGGATCAGTGTGGAGATTGCCCATGAATGGGGTCTCTACGACGAGTTCTGGTCGAAACCAACCGAGTACGTTCTCGAGATGAGCCTGGTGCTTGGCGCCTTCGTGCTGGCGGCAATTCTGGCCGTCGTCATGCCCCGGCGCCGGATCACCCGCCCGGGCACTCCCGGCTGAAGCCCGCTCGCATCAGCGAGGTGGCGCGCACGACGACCGACACCTTCGGCGAGTTCCGCTTCGACAGGCTCGAGCCCAACAGCGGCGGTACGAGGTCGAGGTGACTTCGGGGTCAGCGGGCCGCGGGTCGCTGGCCTTCGAGCTGGGTGCGGACAGTCCCTACCTGGGAGTCATCACGCTCGCGGCCTAGCCACCCGTGATCCACAGCGCTACGCTCCGGCTGTCAGCCGGAGGGTAGTCCAGTGCAAGAGCCTGTAGCCACCGGATTCGTGATCCGGGCCCGAGTGGCCGCTGCCAGCCTGGCGATTGCCGGCTGCGCGGGTTCCCCCCTGGTGCCATTCTCGACCGACGCGCCACCGCTGGTGCTCGCGCCGGCGGCGCAGGCCGGCGTCACCGACCAGCGCGCACGGTTCCGCGAGGTCTACTGCGCGGTGCTCGACGCACGGGCCGGCGAAGTCCCCGACCACCGGCCCTGCGACGAGGCCCTGACCCGGCTCGGCAGTGAGCCCGCGGGCACCGGCCAGGGAGCGCCGGTGCCACTCGGGGCATCGCCACGGCGGCTGGTGGCTGCCGTGGTGCCGGGGATCGGCTATGAATGCTTCGCCGAGTGGCTGCAACCGCCCGGGACGGTCGCCGCGCACCTGCGGAAGTACGGCTACGACCAGCAGCTGATCACCGTGGATGCGCTGTCCGGCACCGCGCGCAACGCACGCCAGATCCGCGATGCCGTCATGGCCATGGACCTGGGCCCGGGTGCGCCGCGCCTGGTGCTGGTGGGCTACTCGAAGGGCACGCCCGACGTGCTCGAGGCGATCGCCGGCTATCCCGAGATCCGGGAACGTGTCGCTGCGGTGCTGAGCGTGGCTGGCGCGGTGGGCGGCTCGCCGCTGGCCAACGATTCGGAGCAGTACCAGGCGGACATGCTGCGCCACTTTCCCGGTGCGACCTGCGATTCCGGCGACGGCGGCGGGGTGGAGAGCCTGCGCCCAAACGTGCGCCGCGCCTGGCTCGCGGAGCACCCGCTGCCGGCTGGAGTGCCGGCCTATTCGGTCGTGACCTTGCCGGAGCCCGGGCGCATTTCGTCGGTGCTGCGGTCGAGCGCGAAGAAGCTCGGCAGGATCGACGGGCGGAACGACAGCCAGGTGATCTTCTACGACCAGGTCATTCCCGGTTCGACACTGGTGGGATACATCAACGCGGACCACTGGGCGATCGCCGTGCCGGTCGCGCGGAGCCACACGACGATCGGCTCGCTGTTCGTTACCGAGAATGACTATCCCCGCGAGGCATTCCTGGAAGCCGTCCTGCGCTTCATCGAGGAAGATCTAGATGCCCGGGGAAAATAGGCGATTGTTTCCGGACGTGACCGGGCTGGTCCGGGCCGCGATCCTGATCCTCGCCGGCACGGCGGGCCCGGCCCACGCCTGGGTCTATCCCGAACACCGCGACATCGCCGTCCTGGCCGTCGGGCAGCTCGACCCGGAGCGGCGGGCGCTGTTCGAGGAATACTGGGAGGCGGCGCGCACGGGCCGGGAAGGGCGGCTGTGCGAGGCCGCGGCGGATACGGCCCAGGGGCTAGCGCCCGGGTGCATCGACTGGGCGGCGTTGCCCGCGATTGCCGGCGACCATTCCTGCTCCAGCGAGGAGATGCTCGGCAACGCCCTGGACTCGGACTGGATCCTGGAGGTCGCGGACGTGGCGGCCCGGCTGAAGGTGGATCTCGCGAAGATTCCGGTCACGCCGCCGGTGGAACGGACCCGCGGCGATTATGATTTCGTCGGCGACGCGCGGCGGAGGATGCAGGACCAGGCGCTGCGTGCCGAGCGCATCAACTCCCTCCGGACGGCCGACACCCACCTGCAGCGGGCCGACGTCGACTATGCGACCCGGGCCGGGTCCAGTAACGCTCACTTCCTCCTGGCGCGGCCACGGCCGGACATCACGGGCAAGGAGTACGCCCAGCTGACGCTCACGCCGGGTTCCGAGATCAGCGCGGTCGGCGTGTATGCGTGGATTCACCTGAGTGCCCTGCAGAAGGCCACACGGCTGGCCACGGAAGACCTCGAGTCGGCCGAACGGCAGGCACTGGCCCGCGCGATGCTGGCCGACGAGGCCTTCGCGCTGCACTTCCTGGAGGATGCCTATGCCGCCGGCCACGTCGCCGGGACCTGGGGCGACGTATCCCAGCGCAAGGGCACCCACGACTACTACAACGAGGCAGGGCTGGAGGCCTTCACCTGGGAACGCAGCGGCCAGTCCGTCGTGCTGATGGGTGACGCGCACATGCGGCCGGAGGACGCGCAGATCACCGCCGCGGCCGTGCGTGCCAGCCTGGAGCAGGTGATTGACCACGCGTCCGGCCGGGACGTTCCTTCCCGGATCCCGTACGCGGCCGCGGCGCCCGGGGCGCCAGACCCCTTCGACGTGTGCCAGAGCACCCTCATGCCGCAACGGGACCCGGGCCAGCAGGCGACCCCGGAGGCCTTCGTGCAGGCCGTCGAGGTCCTCCGCACGACGCCGGTGCCGGGTCTCAGCCCGGGCCTGGGCGCCATGCCGCGGTTTCGCGCCGAGGTAGGCCCGTTCCTGGGTTTTGCCGGGTCCATGGAGGCGCGCACCGTCGACGGCGGTTACGTGCCGGAGGTGGCCGACGACGGCGCGATCTTCGGCGCCGACCTGTCCTTCCGCGCGGGCCTGGGCCTGGATGGCGTGCTGGGGCAATCGGGCGATGGGCTGGTGTTCGCGTCGATCGGCTTGCACGGCAACACCGATTCGACCAATGACCTGCCGGATTCGTCATCCGGCGTAAGCGCCGCGGGGGGCGTGGCGGCCGTCCGGTCGCGCTTCGGCATCTCCACCCGCGTGCGCATGCCGTTCTACCTGGTGCCGGGTGACCTGTTGTTGCTCTCGCCCATGTACTTCTTCTCGCCCGATGCCTACACCGGCATCGCGGTCACCGCCAGCAACGGTGGACTGATTCCCTGGCAGAACGGGTGGGAGACGCGGATCGGGCGCTTCCAGTTCGTGCTCGGGCGGGAACTCGGCGCCACCTTCTACGGCTATGGGCTGGAGAACTCGACGGTCGTGCCGGGCGTGCCACCGGATGGCGAGCCGACAGTGGTGGATTACAAGTCGGTCTACTTCGACCTGCCGGTCCTGGAGTTCCGTCCCTACCGGGCGTTCGACACCAAGCAGAGCTCCGCGATCCTGGTGCAGTTATTTGCCGGCGCCGACGTAACGCAGAGCACCACGGTGACCTGGCCCGTGGGTGCGCCGGGAGTGGAGCTCGATACGATCTACTCGTTCGGGGTGCGGCTGATCTTCGACTGGCGCCGGTACTACTGAGAGCCGGGGTAAGTTGTCGTGCCGGTGCTTCGGTTACGGAAAGCCAGGCGGTCTCGCGCGGCCTAGGTCAGCTTCAAGGCAGCGAACAGCAGGCCGAGTCCGAGCATCAGCATCGAGCCCAGGCGCACGGTCATGTTGGTGGACAGGAGTTCCATGTCCTTGCGGATCAGGGCGCACTCCTGGTGCAGCTCGGATCGTAATATCTGCACGTCCGCCTTCGTCGCTATCGTGGTTGCCATGTCCCGCTCCATCGCATCGACTACGGCCCGCGACTTGTCGTTCGGCACGTGGATGCTGACGAGCGCATCATACAGTGAGTAGAGGTAGTCCAAGGGGCACCTCGTGGTCGAGTCCGCTGGAAGGGCGTGGTCCACGCTACCGGCAAGGGACGTTCCGGGGTAGGCTCCATTTCTGCCGACATTCTGGAGAAATCGGGTGATTCTGTTGACGGGCGTTACCGGCAAGACCGGCGGTGAAACGGCGAGGCAGCTGCTGCAAAAGGGCGGGAAGTTGCGGGCCATCGTGCGCAACGAGGCCAAGGCGGCGGACCTGAAGGTCGCCGGCGTGGAGCTGGTGGTCGGCGACGTGGGCGATGCCGACACGGTGAAGCGGGCGCTGCAGGGCGCCGAAAAGGCTTTCCTCACCCTCCCCAACGGGAAGAACCAGGAGGCCCAGGAAAAGCAGTTCACCGACCTGGCCGTCGCGGCCGGCGTGCAGCACCTGGTGAAGATGTCCTCCATGGAGGCGGTCGCCCACGCGGAGACGCCGATCCCGAAGGCCCACTGGGCTGTGGAGGAGCACATCCGCGCGTCGGGCATTTCCTGGACCATGGTGAAGCCCAACTTCTTCATGCAGAACCTGCTCTCCAGCGCGGCCGGCATCAAGGCCAACCGGAAGTTCTCGCTGCCCATGGGCAACGGCACCACCGGCATGGCGGACATCCGCGACATCGCCGCCGTGTGCGTCGAGGTGCTGATGGGCAAGGGACACGCCGGCAGGAGCTACGAGATCACCGGCCCCGAGGTGCTCACCTTTCACGACGTGGCGGACCGGTTCACCGCCGTGCTGGGCGAGAACGTCGAGTACGTGCCGATGCCCACGGACCAGTTCCGGGAGCGGATGAAGAACGTGCTCGAGCCCTGGCACCTGAACGCCGTCTGCGAGCTGTTCCGGGAGATCGCCGAGATCGGGCTCGATCACACGACGGACACGTTCAGGCAGCTGATGGGCCGGGAGCCGCGGTCGGTGACGCAGTTCATCCAGGACCACGTGGCGCTGTTCCGGTAGGGGCGTAGGGTGCCGGTGCTTCGGTTTCGGAAATCCCGGCCCTTGCCAAGGGTTTCCGAAACCGAAGCACCGGCACCCAATCCGCGCCGCGCCTGGGAAGTTCTGCTCGCGTCACTGCAGCTGGGCCTGACCTCCTTTGGCGGACCCATCGCCCACATCGGTTACTTCGAGCATGCCTTCGTCCGCCAGCGCCGCTGGCTCACGGCCGGTCAGCACGCGGGGCTGGTCAGCCTCTGCCAGGTGCTGCCCGGACCCGCCAGCAGCCAGTACAACTTCCTGGTCGGCCTGCACCGGGCCGGCTGGCCCGGGGCGCTGGCCGCCTGGGCCGGCTTCACGCTGCCGTCGGCCCTGCTGCTCTACGCCGGCGCGATGCTCTCGGCACGGGCGCAGGGGCCGTTGGCCCAGGCGGCGCTGCACGGCCTGAAGCTCGTGGCGGTGGCGGTGGTCGCCCAGGCGGTGTGGACCATGGCCCGGACCTTCTGCCCGGACCGGGTCACGAAGGCGCTGGCCGGCGGTGCCGCGATCCTGCTGCTCTACGTCGGCGGCACGCCGATGCAGCTCACGGTGCTCGCACTGGGTGCGGTACTCGGTGCGCTCTGGTGCCGCCAATCGACAGTCGAGTCCGGCGCACTCGCCGTGCCGGTCCGCCCGGCCCTGGCGTGGGCGGCACTGGCGCTGTTCATCGTGCTGCTGCTGGGCCTGCCACTGCTGGCCCTGCAGGATCCGCGCGGGCTCGTTGCGCTCGCAGACGTCTTCTACCGCGCCGGTGCACTGGTGTTCGGGGGCGGGCACGTGGTGCTGCCGCTCCTCCGCGATGCGCTCGTACCCGCCGGCTGGATCTCCGACGCGGACTTCCTCACCGGCTACGGGCTGGCCCAGGCGGTGCCGGGCCCGCTGTTCGCCTTCACGGCCTGGCTGGGCGCGGCGAGCCCGGCGGTCGCGTCACCGGCGCAGGGTGCCGCCATCGCAACGCTCGGCATCTTCCTGCCTGGCCTCCTGATCGCGGTGGCAGGTGCGGTGCTCTGGAGCCGGGTGGCCGGGCTGCCCCGGATGCGCGCGGTGCTGGCGGGCATCAACGCGGTCGTCGTCGGCATCCTCGCAGCCGCCCTCTACGACCCGGTGTGGATCACCGCCATCCGCTCGGGCACCGACGTTGCCATCGCCGTCGCCGGACTGGCGCTGCTGGAGCGGCTGAAGGTGCCTCCCGTGGCGGTCGTCGGGCTCTGCGTGAGCCTGAGCGTGGCCGCGGAGGTGTTGCGCTAGCCCGCTGACCGGTCAGCTCCGCGCGAAGGCCAGCAGGTCCGCGTTCAGCTGCTCCTTGCTGGTATCGCCCAGGCTGTGGGACCCGCCCTTGTAGACCTTCAGCGTCGCGCCCTTCACCAGCTTCGCTGACAGCATCGCGGACGCCGCGATGGGCACAATCTGGTCGTCGTCGCCGTGCACGATCAGCGTCGGCACGTCGATCTTCTTCAGGTCCTCCGTGAAGTCGGTTTCGGAGAAGGCCTTGATGCAGTCGTAGGCGTTCTTGTGGCCGGACTGCATGCCCTGGCGCCACCAGGACTGGATCAGCCCCTGGGACACCTTCGCCCCCGGCCGGTTGAAGCCGAAGAAGGGGCCGCTGGCCACGTCCAGGAAGAACTGGGAGCGGTCGGCGAGATACGCCACGCGGAAGCCGTCGAAGACCGACAGGGGCAGCCCGCCGGGATAGGCCGCGGTCTTCAGCATGATCGGCGGCACCGCGCCCATCAGCACGGCCTTCGCCACGCGCTTGGTGCCGTGCCGGCCGATGTAGCGGGCCACCTCGCCGCCGCCGGTGGAGTGGCCGATCATGATCACGTTCTTGAGGTCGAGCTGGGTGAAGAGTTCCTCCAGGTCGTCCGCATAGGTGTCCATGTCGTTGCCGTTCCAGGGCTGGCTGGAGCGCCCGTGGCCGCGGCGGTCGTGGCCGATGCAGCGGAAGCCGTAGGACGCCAGGTGGAACATCTGGGCCTCCCAGGCGTCCGAGCTGAGTGGCCAGCCGTGGCTGAACACCACCGGTTGTCCGGTGCCCCAGTCCTTATAGTAGATCTCCGTGCCGTCTTTGGTGGCGATGGTGGGCATGGTGCCTGCTCCTCTTGTCGGGGGGTTATCAGGGCTGGCCCATTGTGCATGGCCGTCCGGGCTCCGGGAACACAGGGAAGCCGACCCGCTTACTTCAGCGGCAGCCCGTACTTCCGGAAGGTCAGGTCCAGGGCCTGGGCCACGGCCTGTTGCACCGCGGACTTCTCCATCTCGCGCGCATCGTCCGCGGGACGTTGCGGGAACCGGAGGGCGCGCCGCTCCAGGTTGCGGGCTGAACTGTTCTTCCGCACGTCGAGCACCTGGAGATCCACGTCGATGTTGTAGGTCACGTAGTAGGGGGCATCCTCGTTCTTGCCCTTCAGGGCACTGCCCATGGACTTCAGCAGTTGCGAGCCAAAGCTGCCCTTGTCCTCATTCGGCTTCGGTGGCTTGTAGTTCTTGTTCGCCTCGCGGCTCGTGTTGATCTCCACCAGGCTGCCGAGGACGACGTAGTCGATGCCTTCGGGGACCTCACTCGCCTGGGGGAGGGAAGTCATCGCGCCCCGGCGCGGATCCAGCGCGATCTCCTGCAACGCGAGGGGCGTTCGGCTGCCAATGAACTCCCGCGCGGCGATGGTCGCGTAGGGGTTCTCCTGGTTCCGATAGAGGATGGGCTGGAGCAGCGCCACAAGCCTCTCGCTGGGCGCGACCTCCGCATTGAAGAGGGCAAAGATCCGGGCCTGGGTGACCACGTTGACGGTCCCCTCACCCGTGCCCGCCTCGACGACCATGCCAACCAGGGTGTCCTCCGCATAGACGCTGCTGCCACTATCGCCCTTCTGCAGCTTGTCCTTGTCGCCGTAGGGCTCGAGCACGAGCTCATCGGCCGAAGTGCTCGAGGCGAACCAGCGGCTCTGCTGCAGGCGGCCACCGCTATCAACCTTCCGGGCCGTCAGCCACTTGGCTCCCTTGGCCGCCTGGACGGCAGCCGTCCCGTCCGGCCAGTCCTCCGGGCACTCGATCGCGCCCGGTGTGTTGACCTTCAGCAGCGCCATGTCGTCCTGGGGGGACTCCTTGAATACATTCGCCCGGGACTGATGCCCCTGACTGTCCGTCACGGTGATCTCGTCCTTCTGCGCCGTCGCCACGACGTGGTGCGGCGTGATGACGAAGCAGTCGGTCCCGTTGCTGACGCTGTATCCCGCCCCGTACTCCGTCCCACCGCCCTGGTCGACCTTCACGTGGACCGGGGAGGCCAGCGCACTGGTCAGGGCCAGCGCAGCAACCAGGCTGAAGAGGGTCCTTTTCATTGCTTCTGCTCCGCTGGTGAATTCTGCATCGGCGGCGGTTCCTGGGCGGCGGTCGCCAGGGGTGCCGCTTCCGCCGGAGTTCCCGCTACATCGCCACGGCGCCACCGGGGCAGGGAAGTCCCTGCGATGGTCAGCAGGGCGGCGAACAACCCCAGCAGTCCCCCCAACGTCAACCAGAACGAGCTCCACTGCGGCCAGCCCCCGATGACCACCCAGCGCGAGGGCACATGGACGGTGGTGGGTGCCGTGCTGCCGAAGCGCCGCAGCCCGATCCTCGGCGACTCGCCGCCGACCGGCACGCAGGCATTCAGGTTGACGCGAATGACCGCCCTGGGACTGCCTTCCGGCGCCTCGACCGAGGCGACACCGAGGATCGCGCCTTCCTGCTCGGTCGGCCGACGATCGCCCGCGGCCTTCCCGGCGGCCAGCCCGAGGCAACTTCGCTCCATGGTCAGGACGTCACCCGGACCGAGCGACCCCTGCGTGACGGCATAGGAGTCCCGGCCCTCACTGCTGCCAATGCCGGCCACTACCGCGTAACTGCCCGCCAGGAGCATCGGTTGGGCCGTGTCTGCCCCGTCGGCGGACACCGACACGTTCTCGTATAGGGGTGCTCCCACGGTGGCCTGCGACAGGATGAGGGGCAGGCGCATGGTCATGTTCCGGTCGCGCGATTCGAAACTCAGCAGGCCGCGGGTCAAGGCGACGATGTCCTGGCTGTCGCGCAATTCCGCGGAGAATTCGCCCTGTCCGGAGGGCGTCACCGTAATCGTCAGGCCGCGCGCCGTTGTGTCCAGTCTCACCTTTGCCCCGAGCACCGTCAGCAGGGTCTCTTCCACGGACACCAGCTGGCAGAAGCCTTCATCCGATGCGGATTCCAGGGCGCAGCCGGTATCTCCGTCCGGAACGTAGGTGAAGGTCCCCGGCGGCACTACCCAGCTGGTTGCTTCCAGCGACGACGCGGCGTCCCTGGCGTCCGACGCCACGGGTTCGAACGACAGGGATTCCGTATCGGCCTGCATGGTGTACGTCGCGATGATCAGGTCTTCGGACGAGATCCTTAACAGGTCAGCGAGCGTGCCAAAGGAGCCGGTAACCAGGAGGCTGAAAAAAAAGAAACCGACGGACCACAGTGCGGTGAACCGTAAGCCCAGGGGACGGTCGCCGTCGGAGGCTGCCGCGTCGTCCGCGGGCCGGCTGTGGGATCCGGACGTCATCATTCGGCCAGCAGGCCAGCTACTTTGCGCCGCCCACGGCCAGCTCGACCCGAATGGGATCGAGCCGCCGGTTGCCGATGCGCCGCTGGATCTCGACCGGGCCGGCCGCAAACTGGGCGGCGGGCACGTCACAGATGCGGTTGAACTTGAAGGGCGGCGGTCCCTGCGGCGTCTCGCACAACACCATCTTGCGGCCGGTCGGCGTCTGCGAGAAGAAGAAGGCCTCCGCCCGCTCGGAGTTCAGGTAGACCCGCACGGCATCGGCTGTCGCCTGATCCGCTTTTCCCCAGCGCAGGGGGAAGTTCTTCCCGTCAGCATCGGTCAGAAGCACGGCCCCTTGTGTCGTCTCGTACTGGCCGAGCAGCTTTCTATGCTCCAGCTTGCTGAGTTCGAGGGGAATTACGGTGCGTGACCCCGATCTCAGGGAAGTGGAGTCATAAGTCGCCTGGAAGCGGTACCGTCCATCTATTCCGTTGAACCTGAGACTGAGGTCGCCCTGGGGTGGGGAATCAAAAAAGGCGAACAAGGGCCCGCCATCGACCTTGTCACCGGCGCCGATGAAGGCAATGCCGACGACGGCACTGCCACTGATGCGCTCGTCCGCATCGACGTATTCATTGACCGACTTGGATGCGAGAGCCGGCGTCTGCGCAAGCGACGATGTGCCGAGTCCTGCTGCCACCACCAGGGCAGCCAGGCCAGGAACGCGATGCCTTTGGCTGTGGAGCGAGGTCATCATTGAGTCACCTCATCGGGTCGTTGGGCCAGGCTTGCGCAGGGGGTCCCGCGATGCCGGTCTTTGGCTTGTCGTCTGAAGGGTCTAGTCTAGGACAGGGGAACCGGGCGATGCCAGCCGGGCGCCGGCGCGGCGCCGCCCCGACCAGTAAACGGCAAGATTCGCAGGTCCTGGTTGCCGGGACATCATCCATTCGGGTGATGGCCGGTGCCGAGGTGGCCGGAGTATCCTGACGACTGATGGCCTCACTTTGGTCCGCATTCGACCAGATTCCGACCCTGGGCAGTGAGGCCGGAACTGCCCGGCTGCTGGTCGGTAACGTGGAGGCGTGGAACGCCCGCTGGGCGCTGCTCGGCGATGCCACCCGGACCCTGGACGCGGTTTACTTCCTGCTCGAGCGGGATGCATTCGGCTTTGCCTTCCTGGGCTACCTGCTGAAGAAGCAGAAGTCGGGCGTCGCGGTGCGCCTGATGATCGACGCCATGGCCGATCCGTCCGGCCGCAAGGGATTCAAGGCGCATCTCGGCCAGGGCAAGGACTCCTTGCAGGAGCTCGTCCAGCACGGCGCGCGCGTGGGCATCTACCACCCCAGCTGGCAGCGGCTCTTCAAGCCGTTCTCCCTGAGCGTGCTGGCGTCCAACCATGACAAGGTGCTCGTGGCGGACGGTGCACATTCCATTACCGGCGGGCGCAACATCAGCCGTGATTACTTCGTGGATCCCCGCGACATGCCGGGTGCATGGCGGGACACTGACACCGAGCTGGCGGGCGAGGGTGCGGCAGGGGCGCTTACCGCGGCGTTCGAAGCCGAATTCAGGAAGAGTTCCGTCGTCGCAACAGTGAGACGCGATGTCCGCAATCACGTTCGACGGGACCTCGAACTGATCGGCGCATACTGCCTGATGGACATCGTCCTTGAAGGCGGGCCCCTGGGCGAGGACGAGAAGAATCGGCGCAGGGCCGACGCCGTGCATCGCGAGGAGGTGGCTCGCGATCTCGTTGATCGAGTTCGGGACAGGCTGCCGTCCGAGGGAATCGATCGCGCCGCCAGCCGGCAGGAGCTCGGGCACCTCGCGGTCCTGGCCCTCGAACTGGCCGGCTACCCGGAGCTCTGGGGCAGCGCACGCGGCTGGCGTGAGGCACGGGACGGCGTCGTCCCGTGCCATGACTGTTGCGTCAAGATCATCGACCAGACTGCCCGCAGTGGCGGCCGGGTCAACCGGTTCGCGGCCACGCTCGTGGGCCTGGTGAATGGCGCCCAAAGCAACGTCATGATCGAGAACCCCTATGTGGTACTGACCGAGGAGATGCTCGCGACCCTGGAGGCCGCCGCCCGGCGCGGTGTGCAGGTCTGGATCGGCACCAACAGCTGGATCTCCACGGACAGCCCCGTTACGCAGGGCTTCTTCCTGGAAGACTGGATGTACATCCTCGCGCGGGTGCCCACGGCCCGGATCTTCGTCACGACCGGGCAGGCGCGGCTCCATGCCAAGGTTGCCACCTTCGACGACGAGGTCACCCTGGTCAGCACCTACAACATGGACTTCCTCAGCGGCTTCGTGAATGGCGAGGTGGGAGCGGTGGTGTGGTCGCGGGAATTCACCCGTTCCGCACGGGATGCATTCATGGCCGACTTTGGCCTGGGGGGGGCCGCGGGGGACCAGCGGGCCGACGTCGAGGAGTACCGGATCCGGTGGGATCCGGATGGCCTGCCCCGACTGACCGACGGGCGGCTCACGCCGGAGCGTGGCCCCGAACACCATCTTGGGCCGCACGTGCAGCGGCAGTATCTACCCTGGCGGCGCCTGTGCAATCTGCTGCGACTTCTGCCGTGGCTGTGGGACCTGCGGCGGCCACCCCTGGTGCGCCCCGCCCAGCAACAGTGAACCGGTCGCTCATTCCTTCAGTGTGAACTGCGGCCCCAGGCGCGGTGCGAGTCGCTTCCGCGGGAGCGGATCGATCCAGGGCAATTTCTCGTTCTGCTCCGAGAAGCTCCTGGGCGTGAATTCGTTGGAGCGGTACATGGGATCAGGCCTGAACAGGCCCACGGACTGGTAGACGCGGGCAACCAGCTCGCTGCAGAAGAACTTTTCGTCATCTTCCCTGTTCAGGAACACGGGCAGATCCCAGTCCACGACGGCCAGCGCGAGTTCCCGGTCGTAGTAGTCCGGGTAGTGCTTGCCCTGGAACAACCCGTCTCGCGTGAGCTGGCGGAGCCTGTTCCTCGTTGGGCGGTCGATCCCGACCAGCTGGCGGCAGTCGACCCTGCCGGAACGTGCCAGCCGCGGCTCTAGGGGAACCAGCCGTACGCCCCCGTGGGCCTTGCTGCAGAGCTCGCAGTCGAAGCTCGTGTCCGGGGTGGCTTCCCAGACGAAGGCGCGACCGCCCCTCTTGACGACGACGCCGACGTGGGACCAGCGGGACACCGTCAGGACCTGGATGGCGCGGCTGACGCCCTCGCCGGCGAAGAGGAGTACATCGCCCGTGAGCAGCCGGTTTATCCTGCGGTTCACGTCGTTCGGGAGAATCTTGCCGAATCCGCTGTTCCTGTCCATCGGGACCTCCTCAGGCTGACTGCCGTTTCCTGCTTCCTCTCGGCCGTCCCATGACGACCTTCAGTACGTCAGCGCCGGCCAGTTCCTCGCGCGCCTGCAACGCCCTGGCCAGCCGGCGCAGCGTGCCCTGGTGGGCCTTCAGCGTGGCTGTCACGCTGACGTAGGCGTCCCGCAGGATGGCATCCGCCTGCTTCAGGTGATCGTCCGTCGTGCGATTGAGGGCGACCAGGCTGTCCTCGGGGCCGAGGCCATACTCCTGCACCATGCAGAGCGCGATGCCCGTGGCGACCGCGAGGTCGCTGCGCGCGCCCCCGGTGATCCCGTCCGGGCCGAAGGCAAGCTCCTCGGCAGCCCGGCCGGCCATCAGCACCGCGATGAAATCCAGGTACTCCCGGCGGGTCATCAGCACCTGCTGGCGAGGGGCACTGGCGACGAAACCCAGGGTGCCGTCCGAGCGGGGCACGATGGACACGAACGCGATGTCCCGGCCCTTTCCCGGGCCCAGGCAACGAGCCAGCGCGTGCCCCGCTTCGTGGACCGCGATCCGCTCGATCTCGGCGGCCGACAGGCGCGGGGCGGAGGCCGGATCACGGGGCTTGCGGGTCAGTTCCGCGATGAGGTCCGCCTGGCTGATCGGGCGGTTGCCCTTTCTCGCCCGCCGCGCAGCGCCCCGGACCATGCTCTCGACGTCGGCGCCCGTCAGACCGAACGACATCCGGCCGATGACGCGGGCGTCGACGTTCCGCGCCAGCTTGTGCGGCCCGAGATACTGCTCGTAGATCCGCGCCAGCGCGTCGCTCGTCGGGTAAGGGATGTTGATCACGCGGTCGAGCCGGCCTGCCCGCTTCAGCGCGGGATCAACGCGGGCCTCGAAGTTGGTGGCTGCGATGACGAACACCGGCGCCTCTTCGTCGATCCCCTGCATCTGTTCCAGCACCGTGTTGATGATCTGGGTCCACCACTGGTCATTGGGATCGCCGCCAAGCCGCTCCCGGTTGCCGAGGCTGTCGATCTCGTCGATGAAGAGGATGGCGGGCGCATAGCGCCGCGCCTCGGCGAAGCTGGACCGGACGGCCTGGATCGTGGGGCCGAGGTTGTTGGCGGTGCTCCAGGTCGTGGCACTGGCCTGAACGAACTTCACGCCGCAATCCCTGGCGATCGCCCGGGCCAGGGTGGTCTTGCCGGTGCCCGGCGCGCCGACCAGCAGCGCTCCCCGGTCGACCTGGGACCAGGGCAGCCGGCCCTTCACGGCTGCGGCGATGTCGGCGATCAGGTCCTTCGCGAAGGCCCGTGCCTCGCCGAGGCCATGCAGCTCGTCCAAGCCGGGCCGGTCGTCCGTGTCGACGAGCCGCAGGCGGTCGAGGACCTCGCCGCGCATGTAGGCCAGTGCCGCCGCGGGCGGCAGTTTCAGGCGGACGGGCTGCTCGAAATCCGAGTGCAGCACGTGCCGGACCCAGTCCGTCCCTTCCTTGCGCCACCTCGCGGGCAGCGGGGCGCCGAAGATCCGGGCGAAGGCCATCGCGAACAGGTCCGCGTCGAGGCGCGGCAGGCGGAGCGTGACGTCCTCCAGCCGACGCAGGTTCTCCGGCAGGTCGGTGAATCGTTCGCAGCCGATCAGCACGGCCGACTCGCTCATGGCGATCGAGTGGGACAGGCGCTCCGAGCCGTCCAGGTCCGGGCCCCGGAGGACCACGATCCCGGGGCCTGCCGGCACGGAACCGTTGTCGGAAACCGTCGGCATGCGCTCCTTGCCCACGACTTCCTGGACGATCGCGGCCACGATCTCCTCGACGAAGGGTATGTCGCTCTCGATAACCGTCACCGGAGAGGAGGTGACCACGAGCTCGGCGAACTGCTCGACCGCCGAGCGGCCCGCCATCGTGCTGTTGAACTGGTCGATCAGCCGGTTGTGGGCCCGGGTCGCGAGGGCACGCTCGAGCAGCAACGTCACCATGACCTGCAGCGGCGGGAGCCTGGGACGGGCGGCCGGGGTGGCGGGCGCCTCGGCCGGAGCCCTGCGGGTGCCGGGAGGCGGTGCCTGCACAGGAGCGCCGGCCGTCTGCGGTGCCGCAGGCGCCCGGTGGACGGCCTTGTGCTTCCCGCAGAAGCGCGCGACAACTCCCGCGCCGGAGTGGTCAGGGATCTCGGGAAGTCGCGTGGTCGCCAGGTAGCCCACGACGGGCTCGTCGGAGACCATCTCGATCATGCCGTTCGCGGCCACGGCGAATACGACTGACGACACGGCCCTGGAATAGCCGAGGACGGCCCCAACCAGGAAGCGGCCGTCCGCATCCTGGCCCTTGTCCATCAGGGGTTGCAGTTGCGGCGCCAGGCGGGCGGATGGCTTTGCCCCCGGTAACGGAAAGGGCCTGCTGTTCCCGGAGGTCTCCGCCCGTGGCTCGAGCAGGGTGAACGCGCCCTCATCCCCGCGCACCGCGAAACAGAAGAGCCGGACATAGTCGGCGACGGTCTCCGCGGTGAGCGCCACGCGCTCGAAATCGTTAGCGTCGTGAATCGGCGTGCTCGTCCCGTCCAGGGCCAACGCCTTGCCCTTGTAGTCCCACAGGCAGAACACGTCGTGGCTCCTGCCCTCCAATGCAGTCCTGATCCAGATCAGACGCAGCTTCCGGTAGAACGAGAGCCGCGCACTGCGGCCCCTGGTCTCGAGAGGCGTTGCCCACGGCCCGTCCTCGACGCCGTTGGCCTGCAACAGGACCTTGCGGGCAACCTCGTTGCCCATCACGTTCCATTCGAGGCGGTCCAGCACGGGGCGCTCCTGGCCAGGTTCAGGTCAGAACTTGTCCTGCTTGTGCCGGGACTCGTAGGCGTCTGCGGCTCTGGCCACTGACCAGATGTAGGTGCCGAACTCCGCGGCGTCCAGCGAGTCGAGGAGCACGTCCATGCTCGAGACGACCATTTCGGCCCCGCCCATCGTGGAAATTCCATAACGGGCAAAGGGAAACCGTTCGTTGGCCCGGAGCAGGCCAAGGGCCTGGTCCCTGGAAATGCCCTTCAGCCATCCGGAATCCAGTTGCACGCACGGCGAGAAGATCGTTACCACGGCGCCGCCACCGGGCGCATCCATGGTCTTGCGAACCAGCACGAGCTGGGAGCGTCCGTCGTCGAGCCCGAAGGTCGACCTGAACATCATCACCTGCTCGTCGATCTGGCCCCGAATCCCGGCCAGCTTGGCCACCTCGGCAACCTTCCTGAGTACTTCCATCTGTCCGGACGAATCGTTCACGTTGCAGTCCCTCCGCGGCTCAGGCCGCAATGAACAGGTCGGCGTTGACTTTGAGCTCGGCCGCAATCCCGCGCAGCGCCTTGATTTCGGCATCCGCAAAGTTCTGGTCGGCCCGGGCAATCTGCGTCAGCCCGTCCAGGATCCGGGCGATCTCGCTGGCGGTGAGCTTCTGCTTGCGCCGGCCCAGGCATTCGAGGAAGCGCTGGCGGCATTCCCCGGCGGTGGGCTGGCCGGCCGCCAGGGCCTGGCCCAGCTTCGCCGGCGACGTCACGGAAGCGATCCTCTCCCGTTCCTGCGCGCCGATCTCCCCGTGGGCAAGGGCCATGAACAGGCCGCCCCACAGGAAGAAGTCGGCGAGGATCGGATCTGCCGCATCGGGTCGCTCGCGGGCCAGCGGATCGAGCACGGCGAGCAGGCCGTCGACGGCCGGGTCAGTCTGCTGGCGGACGGTGCCCCAGTCGACGCTGGCGGAGCCGTTGCCCAGGCCGGCATTCCAGAACTGCCGCAGCGCCCTGATGCGCAGGTGGGGCAGGGGATGGGTCACGAGGCCGTGCGAGGTGTCGGTCCCGACCTCGAGGACTTCGTTGACGTAGTCATCCCATTGGGCATCGAACTCCGTCGGATCGATGACCAGGCCGGCCATCGTCAGTCCCGATGCACACTTGAAGAGCGCCCGGATTGCGGTATCCAGGTTGCCGCAGCAGAGCAGGCCCACCCGGTCCGCGGAGATCTCCTGCGCCCGGCTGAGTGCCAGCAGTTGCATGCGTTGCCGCGGATTGAGCTGTTCGAATACCCGGCGTTCCGCCACTTCGTGGTGGCCATAGGCGGCATGGCCCAGCTCGTGGCCGATGACGAACAGGAGCTCGTCGGCACTCAGGGCATTGACGGTGTCGCCATGCAGGACGACGAACGTCCGCGATCCGTCGCGGGTGACGAAAGCGTTGATGCCGGGGCTCGGCACCACATACGCTTCGACCTCATCCCCGAGGCCGGTCCTCTCCCGAAGGGCTTCGAAGGCCTGATGCACGGTGGGGATCAGTCGCGGCGCGATCCGGACGCCCTGGCCCAGGAGGGCGGAGCGGAGCATGTCCTGCCGACCACTGACGTCGACGCTGGCGACCTCCTTCTGGATGAGGGGATCGGCGCGCACGGCAGCGAGCAGCGCGACATCTCCCTGGTAGCGGATCGCGAAAACGGACTGGTCCATGAGTGGACTCTGTTGTTCTTGCAGCCGCCGTGGCGTCCATCGCCAGGCTCGCCGCAATGCAAATATAGCACCCTTGCCGCGCGGATGGGCACGCCTGCGGCACGGGACGGGATTCACTCCGGCAACGGATAGACCATCCTGCCCCCCAGCCACACCGCCAGCCCGGCGCAGTGATGGCACACGCTGAGCTCCATGCCCGCCACGAAGATGTCCGTCTGCACCGGTGCCCAGCGGTCCAGGAACACTTCCCCGCCGTTGACCCGGTTCCAGTAGGCCACTTTCTGGTCGCGCACTGGGGGCGGGAACCGGGGGTTCTGCCTCAGTTGCTCCAGGCCGTCACCCGCAATGCGCAGGGGTACGCCAGCGGGGCTGCTGATTGCCGACCCGTAGGCGTTCAGCCACACCTGGTCCGCCAGCTCGTGGCAGGTGGGGCAGGTGAACCGTGCCCGGTCGAAGGCGGGAGGCACTGGGGGGGCGCTCATACGCGGTCCTTTTCCTGGGCGCCGGCGGGGCGCAGTATGATGAGGTTCGTTTCAGCCGGGTTCGGGGGAATCATGCACACAATGACAAAAACAGTGCACCAGATACTGAAGCACAAGTCGCACCGGGTCGTGTCCATCGAGCCCGATGCCAGCGTGTTCGAGGCGCTCCAGCTCATGGCCGAGCACGATATCGGCTCGCTGGTGGTCCTGGACGGCGAACGCCTGACGGGCATCTTCTCCGAGCGCGACTACGCCCGGCAGGTCGTCCTGCTCGGCAAGTCGTCCAGGGAGACCCACGTGCGGGAGATCATGACCCACAAGGTCCTCTGCGTGCGGCCCGACCAGACCATCGACGAGTGCATGGGCCTGATGACCCAGAAGCGCGTGCGCCACCTTCCCGTGCTCGACCACAAGAAGGTTGTTGGCGTGATCTCGATCGGCGACGTGGTCAAGGAAGTGATCTCGGAGCAGAAGCTCATGATCGAGCAGCTGGAGCACTACATCCACTCCTGAGGTGAGTCGTCCCCCATGTTCCTGACCCCGAGAGGCGGTCCTGCCGGGCCGCTGGCAGCCCTCGTCGTGACCGCCGCATTCGTCGCCGGTTGCGGCCGCGCGCCCGAACAGGCTCCGCCGGTCCCTGCTGCGGCCACCACCGGCAAGGATCTGGTAAACCGCCACTGTGTCCGCTGCCACCTGGCGCCGGAACCCGCCGACCTGGCGAAGGAGTACTGGCCCTACGCGCTCCACTACATGGGCAACTACGTGGGCATGAAGGGCGATGAGTTCGCCGACTTCCGGATGGAGGACTTCCCGCCCGAGATGGAGCCCGTCAAGGACTACACCAAGCGCTACTTCCTCCATGGCAGCGACGGCTGGTTCCGGGATTTCTACCCGTTCCGCAAGCACATCCCGGCCGCGCCCGAGATGAGCCGGGAGGATTTCCTGAAGATCCGGGAGTACTTCGTGGCGAACGCCCGGCCCTGGCGGGAGATGGAGCAGCAGCAGGCCAGGGCCCCGCTCTCGAAGCGGTTCGCGCCCGTGGTGCCGAAGCTGGACCTGGAGCCGGGCGCGCTGGTGCTCTCCACACTGGTGGACCCGGCGCGTAAGCGCCTCTACGTGGGCCGCACGGTGATCGACGACTGGGTCGGCGGCGGCGAGCGCCGGGCGGGCTTCGATCAGTGGGACGACGTGGCCGTGCTTGACCTGGCCACGGGCAGGCGGCTTGCCACCCAGAAGGTCACCAGCGACCCCATCGACATGGCACTGACGCCCACCGGGGTACGCCTCGTCACCCACGGCCGCTTCCCCCTGAGCCAGGTCGGCATCGCCGCGATCACCGACTGGGAGTTCGAGGGCGGCAAGGCGCGGGCCCGCATGCTCGTGAATGGCAAGCAGCGCGTCGTGCAGCACCACACCGCCGACATGAACGGCGACGGCCTGGCGGACATCGTGGCCAACGCGTATGGCGACGGCGTGGCCGCGGACGCCCAGGCGATACTCGCGATCTGGTACCAGACGCCCGACTTCGCGCAGCGGTGGCTCACGGCCGCCCCGGAGATCCCGCCCGGGGCCCTGCCAGGGCTCCGCGAGAAGGTGATTGCGGAGGACTCCGGCCTGATCGGCAGCGCCATCGCGGACTTCAACGGGGACGGCCGGCCCGACATTGCGGCGGTGATCGCCCAGGGCCGGCAGGAGCTGATCCTGCTCATCAACAACGGCGACGAGACCTTCACCCGCCACGTGCTCGACCGGCACACGCCGTCCTGGGGCGGCAACAGCCTGAACGCCGCCGACTTCGACGGCGACGGCGACATGGACCTGGTGGTCCTGAACGGCGACAACGTGGCCGGCAACCACATCGGCAAGATCGTCCCGGCGCCCCGGCCCCAGCACGGCATCCGCGCGTACCGGAACGACGGCGGCCTGAAGTTCACGGAGCAGTTCTACTACCGCATGCACGGCGCCATCCGCTCCGTCGTGCGGGACTTCGACGGCGATGGGGACCCGGACATCGCGGCCATCGCGCTCTTCCCCCAATGGAGCGAGGAGGAGCCCGAGACTTTCGTGTATCTCGAGAACAAGGGTGGCATGCGGTTCGAGCCCCAGTCCATCGCCCGGGAATTCTTCAGCGTCTGGTGCTCCATCGAGGCGGCCGACGTGAATGGCGATGGCCGGACCGACATCGTCCTCGGCCTCGGTAACTTCCCGGAACTGGTGCCGCCGGACTGGATCACGGCCCACAAGGCCATGCAGGGCCGCGGCGGTGTGGCACCCAGCGTCATCTTTCTCCTCAACCAAAGGTGATGCACCTGGATTCCATCGTGCATGTGAGAGGCAAGGTGGCGCTCGTCACGGGCGGGGCCATGGGCATTGGCGCCGCCTGCGCCGCGACGCTCGCGGCCCACGGCGCGCGGGTGATCGTGGCCGACGTGGCGGGGCCGGAGGCCGACGCAGTTGTCCGGCAGATAGTGGGAGACGGCGGCGTGGCGGAGAGCATGCACCTGGACGTCACGCAGGAGGCGGACTGGCGGCGGGTCATCGACGCCATCGTCGCCCGGCACGGCGGCCTGGACGTTCTCGTCAACAACGCCGGCATCGCGGTGGTCCGCACGCTGCTGGAGACGTCCCTGGAAGACTGGCGGCGCGTGCACGCGGTGAACCTGGACGGCGTGTTCCTCGGCACGAGGCACGCCGTGGCCGTGATGCGGCCCGGCGGGAAGAGCGGGTGCGGCGGCTCCATCATCAACCTGTCCTCGGTGGGCGGCATCATCGGTGCGGAGGGCCTCTCGGCCTACTGCTCGACGAAGGGCGGCGTGCGGCTCTTCACCAAGGCGGTGGCCATCGAGGTGGGGAAGGCCGGCTACGGCATCCGCGTGAATTCGGTCCACCCGGGCAACACCGACACGCCCATGTTCCGCCGCGAACTGAAGGACATGCTCGAGTCGGGCATGGCCGGCAGCGAGGTGGAGGCACTGCAGTACTACATGAAGATGCAGGCGCTGCCGGAGATCGGCCAGCCCCGGGACGTGGCGGCCATGGTGCTGTTCCTCGCCTCCGACGCGGCCCGGTTCGTCACCGGCGCCGAGTTCGTGGTCGACGGCGGCCTCACGGCGCAGTAGATGGTGAACCCGCGGCGCCAGTTCGACGACGGCTGGGGCACCACCCTGCTGGCCAGCCTGCTCTATCCCGTCGGCCCCGCCGCCATCGTGCTGATGCCGATGATCGTCGGCGGGCTGATCGACACCTACGGCTTCAGTGAGCAGGAGGCCGCCAACATCGCGGCGCTGGAAGGCATGGGCCTGGTGGTGTCCTCGGTGCTGGCCGCCCTCTGGATCCGGAAAGTGTCCTGGGTCGGCGCGCTGGTGGCGGCCTTCCTGGCCTACGCGGCGCTGAACGCGGTCAGTGCGAACCTGGCCGGTTACACGCCGCTCCTCGTCGTGCGTTTCCTCACCGGCCTCGCCGGCGGCAGCCTGTTCGCCGTGTCGGTGGCGGCGCTCGGCGACAACCGGGAGCCGGACCGGGCCTTCGGTCTTGCCCAGGCCGTGCAGGGCGTGCTGATGCTGGGCGCTTTCTCCGCCGCACCCGCGCTGCTCAAGGCCTGGGGCGTGGGCGCGCTGTACTACCTGCTCGGGGGTGCGGCCCTGCTGATGCTGGCGACGGCCTGGTGGTTCCCGGCGCGGGGCCGCATCCGGGCTGCGGCCGCCGCGGCGGCCGGGCAGGGCCCGCGGCACACCGGGCTGATCGGGCTCGGCCTGGCCGCGAGCGTGATCTTCTTTGTCAACGTCTTCGGCTTCTGGGCCTTCGTCGAGCGCATCGGCCAGGAGGCCGGGCTGCCGGCGGACACCATCGGCCTCGCGCTGGGCGTGTCCCAGGTCGTGGCGATCGTGGGCGCGCTGGCCGCCGCCTGGGCCAGCGACCGGTACGGCCGCTACTGGCCGCTGCTGATCGTGCTCGCGGGGCAGTGCTGGGCCCTGTTCGCCCTGCGGGGCGGCTTCGGTCCCGTCGCGTATTTCGTCGCCACGGGCGCCTTCCAGGCCCTGTTCATCGTGGGCGTGTCCTATCAGATGGGCGCCATCGCGAAGCTGGACGTCCGGGGCCGCTTCCTCGTGATGATGACCGCCGCCCAGGGGCTGGGCTCGGCCATCGGGCCCGCCCTGGCGGCGTCGCTGATCGGGGAGGGCAACGACTACGACGGGGTGATGCAGATGGCGGCGCTGGCCTGCTTCGTCAGCACGCTGCTGTTCCTGTTCATCGTCTGGCGCAGCCGGGGTGTCGACGCTGGCGCCACTGCGCCTGTAGTATCCAATGCCCATGCCCCCTGAGACAGCGCCGAAGCCCGTCGCCCCGTACCTTGCCCTGGGGCTCTCCACCGTCATCTACGGCATCTCCGAGCGGCGTCAGATCCGCCACAACCTCGAGACCATCGAGGAGGCCATCCATGCCGGCATCGCGATGGTCAACATCAACATGCCGGTGAAGATCATCGCGCTCGCCGAGGGCGCGCTCACCGGCTTCACCGACGAGATCTTCGACCTGCCCCACGAGGTTGCCGCCCGGGACCTGTTCATCGACATCCCCGGCGACGAGACCGGGTACCTGGGCCGGCTGGCGCAGCTCTACGACACCTACATCATCGGCCAGTGCAAGGCGCGCTGGCCCGAGGTGATGAAGGACCGCTACTTCAACACCGTGTTCGTCATAGCGCCGAACGGCAAGGTGGTGCACAAGGCGGCCAAGAACCACGTCTGGTGCCGGGAGCACTCCTGCACGCCCCACGACGTCTACGACCGGTGGGTCGAGCTCTTCGGCGACGGCATCGACGCCTTCTACCCCGTGCTGAAGACCGACGACATCGGTAACATCGGCACCATCTGCTGCAGCGACGGCGAGTACCCGGAGGCGGTCCGCGCCCTGGCCTTCAACGGCGCCGAGGTGGTCTACCGGCCCAGCGAAGCCACGCCCATGACCACGGCGGGCTACCCCGGGGGCGGCACCTGGCTGATCCAGAACCAGGGCCACGCCGAGTTCAATTCCGTCTACATGCTGTGCCCGAACGCGGGGCCGGTGTACGTGGGGGCGACGTCGAAGCACCCGGTGGACATCGCCGGTGGCAGCGCCCACATCGTGGATTACCGCGGCCAGGTGATGTCCTACAGCGCGTCGACGAACAATACGATCGTCGCGGCCACCATCGACGTGGAGGCGCTGCGCAACTTCCGCGCCATGAGCCTCAACAACAACTGGCTGAAGGACCTGCGCGTGGAGTTGTTCAAGCGCATGTACGAGGAGCCGATCCATCCGAAGAACCTCGCGATGACGCACGCGCCACGGCCCAACGTCGAGATCGACGAGGTCTACCGGGCCAACATCCGGCGCCTGCAGGAGCGGGGCACCTGGACGAAGCCCGCGTACCCGCACCCGGGCAGCCGCTACCAGCCGTCGGGCGACGACGGGGCAACCTGGGAAGAGATAAAGCAGCGGCTCTGGGGCCCGTGGCTCGACAAATAGTCCCGAAAAGGTACCGGACACTTAGTTATTTAGTTATTCACCTGGTTATTTGGTTTTGGGGAAGAGCATGCGTATCAGGGTTTCGAAAGTGACGGCTGTCGCGGCGGCAGCAGGCATTCTGGCGGCAGCGGACCTGACTGTTGCCCAGTCCACCGGCGGCCTGGACGAGATCCTGGTCACGGCCCAGCGCCGGGAGCAGAACCTGCAGGACGTGGGCATCTCGGTGACGGCCTTCGGTGCGGACCAGGTCCGGAACATGGGCATCACCAACACCACGGACGTGGCCCAGATGACGCCCAACCTCAACTTCACCACGCCCCAGGCCGCGGGCAGCCAGATCAACTTCTTCTTGCGCGGCGTGGGCCTGAACGACTTCGCCGACGCCCAGGAAAACCCGGTGGCCGTCTACGTGGACGACGTCTACAAGCCGGCCATGGGCGGCCTCTCGCTGCAGCTCTTCGACGTCGAGCGCATCGAGGTGCTGCGCGGGCCCCAGGGCGCGCTCTTCGGCCGCAATTCCACCGGCGGCGTGATCCACTACGTCACGAAGCGCCCCGGCGAGGAGTTCGACGCCTACGCCGACGTCTCCTACGGCGACTACAGCCAGGTCAAGGCGGAGGGCGCCGTCGGCGGGCAGCTGAAGGACGGCGTGATGGGCCGCCTGTCGGTCGCCTACGACAATCACGACGGCTACACGGACAACCGCACGCCCGGCGTCCAGGACTACAACGAGACCGACGCCATCGCGGGGCGCGTACAGCTGCTCGTGGAGCTCTCCGAGACGGCGGATGTCCTCCTGAGTGGCAACTATTCCAACAACGAGGCCGCCGTGGGCGCCTGGCAGCACCAGTCGACCAAGGTCATCGACGGCGGCAACACGAGCGTGGCGCTGGCGCCCGGCGAGAGCTTCTGGTGCGAACCGCCCGCTGACTGCGCCGGCCTGGACGCCTTCGGCTATGCCGACACGGACGGCGACCCCTGGGCCGGCGACTACGACCGCCCCGGCCGGGTCGAGGTGACCAACCGGTCGCTCCAGGCCAACATCAACTGGGCCATGGGTGATCTCGACTTCACGTCCATCACGGCCTACGGCAGCGTCAGCCGGCTCCAGCAGGAGGACGCGGACATGAACCCGTTCCTGGGCTCGGGCCAGGACCTGTCGTTCATCGCCCCGACCTTTTCAGCCGATACGGACACGGTCTCCCAGGAGCTGCGCGTGGCCGGGGAGATGGAACGGCTGCGCTGGCTCGCCGGCACCTACTTCTTCGACAACGAGGTGAACGGCAACTACACGCTCAACACCGACGCGATCGGCTTCGTGCGGATGGATGCCCGGTACACGCAGCAGACGGACTCCATGGACCTCTTCGGGCAGGTGGAGTACGACCTGGCGGACAGCCTCACGCTGATCGCGGGCCTGCGCTGGACCAGCGAGGACAAGGAGCTGGACTTCCGGAACGTGGACAGCTCCGGCATCACCGCGTTCTGCAGCACCGAGCCCGATCCACAGGCCGCAGGCTGCTTCAACCCCGCGCCGACGCCGCTCAGCCCGTACCGGCCGACGCCGGATACCATGATCCTGTTCAACACCTCCACGGTGGGCGGCCAGGCGGAGCAGGACGACAGCTACGTGACGGGCCGCCTGCAGCTGAACTGGAGCATCAACGACGACATGCTGCTCTACGGGTCCTACTCCCGGGGCAAGAAGTCGGCGGGCTTCAACAACGGTTTCCTGGACACCACGCAGGTGTTCGGCAACAACCCGATCGAGTCCATCCCCTTCGGTTCGGAGACGCTGGACGCCTACGAGGTCGGCATGAAGTCCACGGTGCTGTCGGACACCACCCGCCTGAACGCGTCCCTGTTCTACTACGACTATCAGGACTTCCAGACCTTCCAGTGGCTCATCCTGAACCAGGTCATCTTCAACGCGGATGCCGAGGTCTACGGCGGCGAGCTGGAGATCGAGACCCGGCCGCTGGATGGCCTGACCCTGCAGGTGGGCGTGGGCGCCATGGACGCCACGGCGAAGGACATCCCGACGGTGACGGGCGACGCCGTGCGTGACCGGGACATGGTGGGCGCACCGGAGCTGAGCGTGAGCGCACTGGCCCGCTACGAGTGGCCGGCCTTCGGCGGCACGCTGGCCGTGCAGGGCTGGGGCAGCTTCCAGGACGAGATCTGGTACGACATCCAGAACCACCCGATCTCGAAGGAGGACGGGTACACCGTCGTGAACTTCCGCGGCTCGTACACCGCGGGCGACGGCGCGTGGGAGCTCTATGCCTTCGTGAACAACGCCTTCGAGGAGGAGTACAAGGTGTACACCTTCGACTTCAGCAGCCTGTTCGGCTTCAACCAGCAGGCCTACGGCCCGCCGCGCTGGTGGGGCGTAGGTGCGCGGGTCAACTTCGGAGCCGCCCGGTAGGAGCGGCTTCAGCCGCGACCAGCCACTTCGTCGCCCGCGGCATCACGGCCGGGAAATCTTTTTCGGCTACCGCTGAGTACAGCGGTGAGCGCCCGAAGAAGTTTCCCGGCCGTGATGCCGCTGCGTAGGAGCTGGCTTTAGCCGCGACGATTCACCCGACCTTCGGCAGATGCTTCAGCGACTCCTGGATCGCCTCGCCGGGGTACTCGAAGTTCGTGAGCTCGCCCGAGAAGTAGCGATCGTAGGAGCCCATGTCGAAGTGGCCGTGGCCTGACAGGTTCACGAGCAGCACCTTCGGTTCACCGGTCTTCGTGCATTCCTTTGCCGCGCGGATCGTCGCGGCGATGGCGTGCGTCGACTCCGGCGCCGGCACGATGCCCTCGGTGCGGGCGAACTGCACGCCGGCCTCGAAGGTCTCCAGCTGCGGGATCGCCACCGCCTCCACCAGGCCCTCGTGCACCAGCTGGCTCACCAGCGGTGAGGCGCCGTGGTAGCGCAGCCCGCCCGCGTGGATGCCGGGCGGCATGAAGTCGTGGCCCAGCGTGTGCATCTTCAGCAGCGGCGTCAGGCCCGTGGCGTCGCCGAAGTCGTAGGCGTACACGCCCTTCGTGAGGGTGGGGCAGGAGGTCGGCTCGACGGCGACCAGCCGGACGTTCTTTCCGGCCGCCTTGTCGGCGAAGAACGGGAAGGCGATGCCGGCGAAGTTCGACCCGCCGCCGCAGCAGCCGAAGACCACGTCGGGGTATTCCCCGGCCATCGCCATCTGCTTCTTCGTTTCCTCGCCGATCACCGTCTGGTGCAGCATCACGTGGTTGAGCACGGAGCCCAGCGCGTAGTTGGTGTCCTTGCGGCCCGCCGCTTCCTCCACGGCTTCCGAGATGGCGATGCCGAGCGAGCCGTCCGTGTCCGGCGTCTTCTTGAGGATCGACCGGCCCGCGTTGGTGAGGTTCGTGGGGCTCGCAAAGACCTCCGCGCCCCAGGTCTGCATCAGCGACCGGCGGTAGGGCTTCTGGCCGTAGCTGATCTTCACCATGTACACACGCACTTCCACGCCCAGCAGCTGGCCGGCGAGGGCCAGCGAGCAGCCCCACTGGCCGGCGCCGGTCTCGGTGGTGAGGCGGTTGATGCCCGAGATCTTGTTGTAGTAGGCCTGCGGAATCGACGTGTTGGGCTTGTGGGAGCCCGCGGGGCTCACCGACTCATTCTTGTAATAGATGTGCGCCGGGGTGCCGAGCGCCTTCTCCAGGCGGTGGGCGCGATGGAGCGGCGTTGGCCGCCAGAGCCGGTAGATCTCCCGCACCGGCTCCGGGATCGGGATCCAGCGTTCGGCCGAGACTTCCTGCTCGATCAGCGGGGCGGGAAAGATGGCCGCCAGCGCCTCCAGGCCCACCGGCTTGCCGTCCGGTCCCAGCGGCGGGGGCGGCGGGTTCGGCAGGTCCGCCACCACGTTGTACCAGTGGGTGGGCAGCTCGGTTTCCGGGAGGAGGAACTTGGTCGTCATCAGGGGCTCCGTGCAACGGCGCGGTGAAATCCGGGACAGCGGCATTCTAACCGGAGAGCCTGGCCCGTCTCCCGCCGGAGAACCACCTACCCCGGGTACTTCCTGCCCGTGGCCTTCTCGTGGAACTCCCGTCAGTCGGGCGTGCCGGTGCCCGGCCAGCTCCCCGTCAGCGCCAGCCGCGGCGAGAACGAGCCGAACGCCCAACGCAAAGCCAGAGCACCCGGGCGCCGCACGACCTGCTCCACGCGCAGGCGCCAGAGCCGCTGGGCGCCCTGGAAGCTTCGGACCTCGTCGCCGTCCGGCACCAGTTCAGTCGTGCCCGAGACCTGCAGCAGGTCGCCCGTCGCGAAGTCGATGAAGAGCAGGCCGGCGCGGGGGTTCACCAGCAGGTTGCCCAGCGTGTTGAAGTGCAGGTTGCCGGCAAAGTCGGGAATGGTGAGCACGTTGCCGTCGATGCGCACGAAGCCGGGCTTGCCGCCCCGGTGGGAGACGTCCACCGAGCGCTGCGCGGGATCCCCATCGGCGTTCACGTAGCTGGCAACGAAGAACGTGTCCGCCGCCTCGATGGCAACCCGGGCGCCGGTGTCGAGTGCCGTCGCCCGCCCGACGCTGGTGGCACGTGCCTGGCCCGGTGGCTGCGCGAAGGAGAAGTCGCGCTCCTGGATGTACTGGGGGCAGTTGCCGAAGGCCTGCACGACGCCGACGGCGAAGCCCCGGTCGTCGCGCGCCGTCACGACGCCATTCAGCCGGTTCCGGCGGCGGGAATGCAGCTCGATCCCGAGCAGGCCCGCGCCGCTGCCCGCGGCGAGCGCCGTGCCCGCCGGATCGCCGGGCGCGGGCAGCGCGTTGACCCTCAGGGACCGCGGTTCCGGCGACGACATGAAACCGGGCTCGCCCTCCAGCACCGTCGCCCAGGGTGCGCCCTCCCGGTCTACGGCACCGATCACCAGGAAGGGCAGTTGCCCGTAAAACCTACGATGCTGCTCGGGCAGGTGGTCCCGGATCACCTTGCGGCCGAAGGCCTCCATGCGCTCCGCCACGCCGGCCTGCTCCTGCAGGCGGCGCTCGCCCGCGTGCCACAACGGCGTCTCGTGCGACGGAACATCCATCACGCCGCCAGTCCCGCACGCGTCTTCTGCATCGGCACGAAGCCCGGCAGGGCCTCGATGCGGCCGAGCCAGGCTCGCACGTGGGGATAATCCGTCAGCGCGACATTTCCTTCGGGCGCGTGCGCAATGTAGGTATAGCCGGCCACGTCGGCGATCGTCGGCAGGCCGCCCACAAGGAACGGCGTCTGGTGGAGCTGTGCGTCCATGATCTTCAGCAGCGCGTGCGCCCGCGCGATGACTTCGTCGGCGTTGTGCTTGCCGCCGAAGACCGTGATGAGGCGCGCCGCCGCGGGGCCGAAGGCGATCTGCCCGGCGGCGACCGACAGCCAGCGCTGGACCATGGCCTCGCCGGCCGGGTCGACCGGCAGCCAGGAGTGGCCGCCGTAGCGGCGCGCCAGGTAGACCAGGATGGCGTTGGAGTCGGCGATGACCGTGCCGTTGTCGTCCAGCACCGGCACCTGGCCGAACGGGTTCAGCCTGAGGAAGCCGGGCTGCTTGTGGGCACCCTTCCGGAGGTCCACCTCGATCAGTTCAACGGGCAGCCCGAGCAGGGACAGCAGCAGCTCGGCGCGGTGGGAGTGGCCGGAGAGGGGAAAGCGGTAGAGCTTGAGCGGGGCGACCGGGGCGGCGGACATGGGGGCTCCTTTGGTGTTTGAAGTGATTGGGTCGGCTGAAACCCACTCTGAACCCTGCCTTGGGCGACTTGAATAACCGCCAAATGAAACATATTGTTCCGCCTATAGGAATAATGTGGACCGGTTGCACCTCATCAGCGTGTTCGTGGCGGTGGTGGACGCCAGCAGCTTCGCGGGCGCCGCCCGGAAGCTGGGCCTCTCGCCACCGGCAGTCACCCGGGCCATCAACGAGCTTGAGAGATTGGTCGGCGTGCGCCTGCTCACGCGGACCACGCGCGTGGTCCGCGTCACCGCTGCCGGCGCACGCTACGTGGAGGACTGCCGGCGCATCCTGGCGGAACTGGCCGATGCCGACGAGTCGGCCCGCGGCGCCCACGGCGAGCCTCGCGGCCATCTCACGCTGACGGCCCCGGTGCTCTTTGGCGCCCTCTACGTCACGCCGGTCCTCACCGAGTACCTGCGGCTCCACGCCGGGGTCACCGTGTCCGCGCTGTTCCTGGACCGGGTGGTGAACCTGATGGAGGAGGGCGCCGACGTGGCCGTACGGATCGCCGAGTTGCCCGACTCGTCGCTGCAGGCCGTGCGCGTGGGTCAGGTGCGGCGCGTGGTCTGCGCGTCGCCCGCCTACCTCGCGAAGCACGGCACGCCGCGCACGCCCGACGACCTGAAGGACCATCGGCTCGTTTCGGCCGGCGGTGCGCTGCCTGCCGGTGAGTGGCGGCTGATGCGCAATGGCACGGTAAGTCCCTTTCGCATCCAGCCGCGCCTGGTCACCACCACCAACGACTCTGCGCTCGCCGCTGCCGTGGATGGCTTCGGCATCACCCGCCTGCTCTCCTACCAGGTGGCGGAACCTCTGCGCGCCGGGCGGCTCGTCATCCTGCTCCGCGAGTACGAGCCGGAGCCCGTGCCGGTGCACGTGGTGCACCGGGAGGGCCGGAACGCGTCCCGGAAGGTTCGCGCGTTCCTCGATCTGGCCATCGAACGCCTGCGGGCAAGTCCGGCGTTGCAGTAGGCCTGGTAGCGGGGACCGGCGTAGACTGCGGGTTTCCCCAGAGCCCAACAGACAGAAGGAATGAGAATAGTCATGAATACCACGCGCATCTCGCTGCTCGCGGCCGTCGTCAGCCTTGTCACGCTTGGCGCTGCACCCGTCATGGCCAGCGCCACCGACAAGCCCGCCGGCTCGGTCTCCGCGAGCGTCACCCGTACCTCGACGGTCACCAAGATCGACAAGAAGGATCGCTGGATCACCCTCAGGCTGGAGGACGGCTCCCTCGTCGATGTCCAGGCGGGTCCTGCCGTGAAGAATTTCGACCAGATCAAGGTCGGCGACCAGGTGATTGCCCAGGCGGAGGACACCGTGACGATCGAAGTGGTGCCCGCCGGCCAGGCAGCGCCGAACGTGACCGGTGGTTCGTCCCTGGTGACCGCACCGAAGGGCGCCAAGCCCATGGGCGTCGTCGTGGACACCGTGGTGGTCTCGGGCAAGGTGACCGCCATCGACTACGCCACGCGGACCGTGACGCTGGTTGGCCCGGAGGGCAATACCCGCACGTTGCAGGTCGGCCCGGAAGCCCGGAAGCTGGACGCCGTCAAGCCGGGCGACGTGGTTGTCGTGACCCTGAAGTCCGCCACGTCGCTCCAGGTGGTCACGCCCACGACGAAGTAGTGCTGGGCTGACGGGACTGCGGCGAGGCGCTGCCGGGGAACCTGCGGCGCCTTGCCGCGCCGCAGGTTCCCCGGTTCGGGAATTGGGGCATACTCGGCCGCCACCCCCCACAGCAAACTTCGGGAGAGCCGCCATGCGTCGCCCGCTACAGCACCCCCCAGTCACCCTCGCCGTTGCCATTGCCCTGTCTTTCGGGATCGCTGGCCCCGTGCTGGCCGGCAGCCACTCCGGCACCGCCAAGCCCGACTTCTCCGCCGCGCCGCCGCCGATGCCGGCCGGCACGGAACTGCCCATGACGAAGATCCCCAACATCTATCCGGCGGCCGAAGCCTATTACGCGCCGGACGACTACCACATCATCGCCCAGACCCAGGATCCCGAGGCGGCGAAGCCCGAGCCCGGCAAGGTGGGCGGCGCGCTGACCTGGATCTTCACGGACGACGGCAAGAAGGCCTGGCGGGTCAACGCGAAGGGCAACGACGCCTGCTCCTACTTCTTCCCCGACCAGAAGCGCATCGTCTGGACGTCCACCAAGGACAACCTGGACCTGCCCAAGGGCAACTGGTCCGACTCCAACGACTACCCCACCGGCGCGGAGCTGTACACCTCCGACCTGGACGGCAGCAACATCAAGCGGCTCACCAACAACAAGTACTACGAGGCCGAGGTGTCCGTGTCGCCAAAGGGTGACTGGGTCGTGTTCGGCCGTGCCATCGACGGCAACATGAACCTCTGGCGGATCCGGCCGGACGGCACGGACGAGCAGCAGATCACCTTCACGGAGGACTGGCAGCCCGGCGCGCCCTTCTACATGCCGGACAACGAGACGATCATGTTCCGTGCCTGGCGCCGCAGCGAGTACGGCAAGGTCAAGCCCACGCCCATGACCGTCTTCACCATCAAGCACGATGGCACGGACCTGAAGCAGCGCACCTTCGACCGGAGCATGAACTGGGCGCCGTACCCCGGTCCCGACGGCCGGCACTACGTCTTCGTGCGGATGGACGAGGGGAACAACTGGGAGGTCCACCTGGGCGACCTGACCGGCGCGCCGTCCAAGCGACTGACCTTCAACCCGGGCTTCGACGGCCTGCCGTCCCTGTCCAAGAACGGCAAGAAGATGCTGTTCGCGCGCAGCGCCACGGGCCGCGCCAACCTGTCCACCTTCGTCATGGACGTGTCGTCGCTGAACCTGGGGCCGGAGAACTACAAGGGCATTCCCGAGACGCCGGTGCCGCCCGACGCGATGATCGTGACGGACTTCAATTCCGGCGCGCCGGAGAAGACCGCCGCGGTCGCGCGCTAGGTATGTAGGAGCGCCTTCAGGCGCGAAAACTATGTGACGATCGCGCCTCAGGGCGCTCCTACGGGCGAACGGCGGGCTGCCACTTCGGTGGCGCCACGATGAACGTCACTGCCGGCGACATGCGTATCTCGAAATTCGTGTCGACGGTGTAACCGTAGCCGTTCGGCGGCAACCGCGGCGCCCGATAGCCGTCCTGCCACCAGGCGACGACGCAATCCCGCACGCGGTCGGCCTCGGTCTCGAAGCCCCGGCAGAACCACTCCCGCCAGGCTAGCACGCGCCGGCCGGCGGTCGTGTTGTCGCAGAGCACGCCTCCCCGGATGCCGATGCTGCCCATGGCCGGCATGCTGAGGGCGCTCACCGTGTCGTCCGCGGGCGACACGCAGGTGCCGGCCGGGTAGCCCTGGTCCGTGACGCGCTCGGGTGCGGCCGGATCCGCGGCCATCCGCCGTGCCACCTCGGCCTCGATCTCCGGTCTGTGGCGACCCTCGGGGTGGCTCGTCAGGTACGCCAGCAGGCTTGCGTAGGTGCCACCTTCCAGGGCGCGCTGATACTCACGGTCGTCCTTGACGGCGCGGTATGCATCGACCCAGTCCGACACTGCCCGGGCCTTCCCGGTGTCGGGGTACTCGGCGGCGGAGAGCACCGGAATGCCCAAGAATCTGCTCCTGGCTTCTGACGGGGTAGTCCGTCGCTAACATTCGCCCTAGCCCGCCGTAGGAGCGCCTCAAGGCGCGATCAAGATTCGGGTTCACGGCCGAAGCCGCTCTTACGGCTTCTTGCGGAGCACCACGCGCCGGTTCTGCTCCCGGCCCGCGGCCGTGGCGTTGCTGGCCGCCGGCTCGCTCTCGCCCTTGCCCACGGACGACAGGCGGCTCGCGGCTATGCCCCGGCTGGTCAGGTGGGCCACCACGGCTGCCGCCCGGCGGGCCGACAGCTTCTGGTTGTAGTCCGCGTCACCCTGGTCGTCGGTGTGCCCCTCGATGCTCACGGCCAGGTCAGGGTGCTTGGTGAGCGCCTCGTGGAGTTCATCCAGGGTCGGGGTGGACTCCGGCCGCAGCCGGTCGCTGTCGAAGTCGAACAGGATGCCCCGGGTCGTGAACTCGCCGGTCTTCGCCAGTGAGTCGTAGAGTTCGTCCACGCCCACCGCCACCTCGATGAACTGGATGTAGGCCCGGCGGTTCTGGTTCGCGTTCACCTTGAACCAGACCTTGTTGGTCCGTTCGAACCTGGCATTAGGCATGTTTGCCGCGCGCTCCGCGTCGGCGTACAGGATGGCGTAGTCGCCGTCAGCCTGGAAACGGAAGGGCACACGCTGTTCTGCCACCTTCCACAGGCTGTCGATGCTGGCCACCGGGTTGCCCTGGCTGTAGATGCCGGGGATGCGGAACAGGCGCAGGTAGTTGCTGCCGTAGCTGCGCACCCCGGTCTTCAGCTCGCTGAAGAAGATGTCAATGGAGAGGTTCGGCGCGGCGGCCTGAGCGGTGACCTCCAGCGAGAAGTCCGGCGGCAGGTTCTCCGGCAGGTTCACGGTGAACTCCGTGTACTCGGCGAATTCCAGCAGGCGGACGTCACCCTGCTCGACCACCTGGGCGTTGCCCTTAATGAACTCCAGGCTGGCCGGGAAGCGCCCGACCTTGTCACCTGTGAAGTCCGTCGAGAACCAGACGGTGCGGCCGGGCACATAGTCGTAGTCGCGCCAGACGGCGTCGTTCGCGGTGCCGGAGGTGTCGGCGCCCGTCTGGGATGAGCCAGGTTGGCTCGCCGCGTCCTTGGGCTTCTCCCCGGCGCACGCCGGGTCCCCGACCGTGCAGTCGATTGCCTTGTCGACCTGTCGGTCGACCTGCTGCTCTGCCTTGCGCTTGAGCTTGTCCACGATCCCGCCGAGCTGGGCGTGGGCAGGGACCGCGATGGCCATGATGATGGCCGCGCAGGCAGCCGGGAGGATGCGGATCGGTGGCATGGAACTGCTCCCGTGGGGCAACCCACCCGGAATATACACCTGCCTACCGGAGCGCGGGAGCGCCGCAGGAGCGGCTTCAGCCGCGACCATCGGTGGTCACGGCTGAAGCCGCTCCTGCACCGGCCGGCAGCAGCGGCGCGGGGTCGAGCACCCAGTTCTTCTCGCGCCGCCGGGCGGGCGAGGGGATCGCACAGGCCACGTCGCCGGCGTTCGCCCTGAGGGCGCGCATGTCGAGGCGCCAGCCGCGGCTTTCCCACTCGCCCAGGTGCTTCCGGTACTGGCCGATGCACTCGTCGCCGACCACCAGCACTTCCTTCGTGGACGTCTCGGGCGTGCGCGCGGGGTTCAGTTTCGTGATCACCGCGATGTCTTCGGCGGCGATGTCCAGGTTGATCTTCTCCATGCGGGCGTCGTTCGTCTCCTCGAGCATGCAGTTGCGCATGTTCAGGAAGAAAATCCGCGTGTGGCTGTCGTCGATCGGCTGCTCGAAGAAGTACTGCACGAACACGTTGTCCTTCGACAGGCTGATCCGGGTGATCAGCGTGTTCACCCCGTAGTGGCCGGAACTCGCGCTGAAGTGCTCCGGATTGAGGTCGTCCCGGAGGCTCTCGAGCTGGGTGGTGCCCTTCTTCGGCGGGTCCATGCGCACGAACACCGTGCTGCTCCACTCGTCTGACGTCACCTGCATGCGGTCGGGGCGGAACCTGATGTTCCCCTGCAGGGTATGGACGAATTCGTTGTGCACCGGGTCCAGGCCGTTCTCGATCGAGCGCTCGAAGTAGGCGTCGATGTCGAAGGTGACGAGTCCCGCGCGCCAGCCCGGCTGGCCGTATTCCCTGACCTCATAAGGCGCCGGGCGTTCGGTTTCGGAAAGGTCGCCCAGGAAGGCAAACACGATGCCGTAGCGCTCCACGACCGGGTAGCTGTCGACCTTGGCACGGGCGGGGATGGTGCCTTCCGGGCCCAGGGACGGGATGAGCGCGCAGCGACCGCTGCCGTCGAACTGCCAGCCGTGGTAGGGGCAGGCCATGCGGCCATTGACCACCCTGCCCTTGTGGAGTGCGCCGCCACGGTGGACGCAGGTGTCGGAGAGTACGTGGGCCCGGCCGTCCGTGTCGCGGAATGCCACGAAGGGCAGGGTGAGGATCCGGGCCATTACCGGCGCGGTGGCCGAGAGCTCGGCGCTGGTGCAGATCGGGTACCAGAAGTTGATGTACATGGGGTCGTGGTGCTCGCTGGAGGTCGGGAGAATTCTAGCGCGGCGCTACGTTGCAAGAAATGCAGCGAACCAGCTTTCCGGCCCACAGCGGAATTCCCTGGGCGTTGACCGCCACACGAAGGCCACGGACTCCGCGTGCAGTGCCTGGTGGGGGAGCAGCAGCCGCGCCCGCTGGTCGTCCGTCAGCCGCCGTTGCACGAGCGCGAGATACGCATCCTCGTCACCGCCGTAGATCTTGTCGCCCACGATCGGGTGTCCCCGATGCGCCAGATGGATGCGGATCTGATGCTTGCGCCCGGTGTGAGGCTGGACGCGGAGCAGGGTGAAGGCGGCTCCGTCCCGCTCGAAGCGGCGCTCCACCTCGAAGTCAGTCCGGGATGCGACCCCGTCCGGCCGGACGCAGTCCCGGATCGCCACCTTGCTCGATCCGTCCCTGCCGAGCGGTGCGTCGATGGTTCCCCGCCCGTCGGCGACGTGGCCGTGGACGATGGCCAGGTAGTCCTTCCGGACCTGGCGGGTCTCCCACAGCCTGCGGATCTCGCGCGCGGCATCATCCGTCTTCGCCACGAGGATCACGCCACTGGTCTCCCTGTCCAGGCGGTTCACCAGGTGCGGGCGGGCGCCCTCGCCGAGGTGCAGCCGGATGCGCCCGATCAGGCTCGACAGCTCGCCATCCTTGCTCGGGTGGCACACCAGGTCCGCCGGCTTGTTGATCACCAGCAGGTCCGGGTCCTCGTGTATGACCGGAAAGAGCGGCGTCACGGCGACAGCGTTCGCCTCACTTCGGCGCTGGATCGCGAAAGGCGACGGCCTTGACCGTGACCGGCGGCGTCCAGCCAGGGAACCGCTCGGCAAAGCGGCGATTGCGGTTGCCGTAGACGAGCACGGCCTTCGCCGTGCCACCCCGCCACACGTCCCAGCGGGGATCGGCATGGCGGGCAAAGAAGGCCGTGAGCTGCGCGTCGAGATCGCGAAGGGTGGCGGCCCGGGCCGGATCGGCCGCCAGGTTGCGCGTTTCCCCCGGGTCCTTCGCAAGGTCGTAGAGCTCGTCCGGCGCGTCCAGGAAGCGCTTCGTGTACTTCCATTCGCGGGTCTGGATCACGCGCGTCGTGATGTACTCGAAGAACACCGGCTGCTCGTCGCCGCCGGCTCCGCCACGGAACAGCCCGGCGTGGCTTTGCCCTGGCGTGCCGTCGATCCTGCGATCGCCAAGGCCCACGTAATCGAGGATCGTCGGGAGCAGGTCGAACTCGTTGACGGTGTGATTGCTGCGCCTGCCCGCAGGGATCTGCCCCGGCTGGCGGACGATGAGCGGGATCTGCATGTTCGCGTTGTAGGCGGGATAGGGCGAGCCCCAGGAACTGTTGCCCCACAGGCCCTTCTGGCCGAAGGCCGAGCCCTGGTCCGAGGCGAAGATGACGAGGGTGTCCTTCGCGAGCCCGGAAGCTTCGAGCGCGGCCAGCACCCGGCCGACGCCGTCATCCACCATCGACGTCTCGGAGGCCACGTTGATCATCGCGCGAGGACTGGTCAGCGACTCGATGGCGGCGCGGCCCACGTTACCCCCGCGCAGGGGAATGTTGTCGGGAAAGGAACGAGCGAAGGCTTCGAGGTACGGGTGCACCGGGTCCCCGACCGGCGTGGGCGGGTGCGCTTCGTACCAGCGGGCATGGCGGGTATTCGGAGCGTCGAGTACCGTCGGTGGCAGCACGTAGGGCCCGTTGTAGGAAAGCATGAGGAAGAACGGCTGCTTCCCGGACTGCGCGTTGATGAAGTCGACCGCCCGCCGGGTCCAGAAATCGGTGAGGTGCTCGCCGGACGCCGCCACGTCGAAGGTTCGCCCGTTGTCCACCACGGCCTGCTTCACGAAGCTTTCCGTGTGGCCGCCGCTGAACGTCACCCAGCTGCCGAAGCCGAGCTGCGGCTTCTCGCTGTCGCCCAGGTGGTACTTGCCGACGAGCCCGGTGACGTAGCCGGCGTCCGCGAGGGTCTGCGGGAGATTGCGGAACTCCTCGATGGCGGAATAGCCGGGTACCGCGAAGCGCTCCGGCAGCCCGTTGTGGACGCCGTTCCGGGAGGGGATGAGGCCGGTCAGCAGAGTTGCCCGCGCGGGGGAGCAGACGCCGCTGGTGGCAAAGGCGCGGGTGAAGAGCGTGCCCTGGCTGGCCAGCCGGTCGATGTTCGGGGTCAGGATTTCCCGATTGCCGTAGGCGCCGATGAGCGACGGGCTCTGGTTGTCGGTGAGGATGAGCAGCACGTTGGGCCGGGCCGCGGCAGTGGCGGGTCCGGCGACGGGCAGCGCTGCCAGCACGACCAGTGCCGCGGCGCTGATCCAGCGCCTTGTCCGATGCGCGAGCTGTCCCGGCCCCGATGCCATTCCCCGACTATATCCCTCCTGCGCCGCGGAGTTCCGGGATCCGGCCTATACTCAATGGCGTCCGGAAATGGCGGTCTTCAACTGAGAGCAATGGCACAACCCGCCAGCCTCGACTTCCAGCGCTCCGCCGACGGCGTCCTGCAGGTTCGCCTGTCCGGCGACTGGCAACTCGCCAGTCCGTTGCCCGCGACGGCGCCGGTGCTGGAGCAGATCCGGGGTGCCACGCCACCGAGACGCGTCGAGTTCGAGGGGGACGGGCTGGGGCGCTGGGACACGGCCCTGCCCACCGCGCTGGTGGCGATCCGGCGCGCCGCCGAAGCAGCCGGCGTGCCCGTGTCGGACGAGCGCCTGCCGCCGGGCGCGCGGCGACTGCTCGGGCTGGCCTTCGCCGTGAAGGAGCGGGCGGACGCGCGCCGGGCCCAGCTGCACCCGGGCCTTGCCGAGCAGGTCGGGCAGGCCACCCTCCGGATCCGGGCGGCCGTGCTGGACCTGGTGGGTTTCATCGGCGTCTGTGCCCAGTCCGGCCTGCGCATGCTGCGCGGCCGGGCCACCTACCAGCGCTCGGACCTGCTGGTGGCGATCCAGGAGGCGGGCGCGGAATCGCTGCCGATCGTCAGCCTCATCAGCTTCCTCATCGGGATGATCTTTGCCTTCGTGGGCGTGCGCCAGCTGGAACAGTTCGGCGCCGGCATCTACGTGGCCGACCTGGTGGCCGTGGCGATGGTCCGCGAGATGGCGCCGATCATGACGGCCATCATCATGGCGGGGCGCACCGGCGCTGCCTACGCGGCGGGCCTCGGCACCATGAAGGTGAACGAGGAGATCGACGCGCTGTCCAGCATGGGCGTGGACCCCATCGATTTCCTCGTGCTGCCCCGGATGGTGGCGCTGATCGTCATGCTGCCGCTGCTGGCCCTCTACGGCAGCCTGCTCGGCATCCTCGGCGGCGCCGCCGTGAGCCTCGTGATGCTGGATGTGAGCTTCGTGCAGTACGCCGCGCAGACCGCGGATTCGATGCAGCTCTCCAGCCTGCTGGGCGGTCTCTTCAAGGCGTTCGTGTACGGCAGCCTGGTGGCGCTGGCCGGCTGCCAGCAGGGCATGGCCTGCGGCGACAGCGCGATGGCGGTGGGGCAGGCGACCACCCGCGCGGTCGTGATGGGCATCGTCCTCATCATCGTGAGCGCCGCCATCCTCACCATCATCTACATCACCCTGGACATCTGACGTGACCGGCACGGCCCGGGAGGCACACATCACCGTCAGCCACCTGACCATGGCCTACGGCGATTTCTTCATCCAGAAGGATCTCGATTTCGCCGTGCGGCGTGGCGAGGTCTTCATCGTGATGGGCGGGAGCGGCTGCGGAAAGACCACGCTGCTGAAGCACATGATCGGCCTCAAGGCCCCCGTGTCCGGCGACGTGCTGTACGGTGGCCGCAGCTTCTGGAATGCGACCGACGAGGAGCGGGAGCAGGCCAAGCGGCAGTTCGGCGTGCTGTTCCAGGGCGGCGCACTGTGGAGCTCCATGACGCTGGCCGAGAACGTCGCGCTGCCCCTGCGCCTGTACACGAGCCTCGCCGACGCGGAGGTCCGGGACATCACCGCCTACAAGCTCTCCCTCGTGGGCCTGGCGGGATTCGAGCAGTACTATCCGAGCGAACTGTCGGGCGGCATGAAAAAGCGCGCCGGGCTGGCGCGGGCCATGGCGCTCGACCCGGAGATCCTCTATTTCGACGAGCCGTCCTCGGGACTCGATCCCCTGAGCGCACGGCTGCTGGACGAGCTGATCCTGCAACTGCGGGACAGCCTCGGCACGACCGTGGTGGTGGTGAGCCACGAGCTGGCGAGCATCTTTGCCATCGGCGACACCGCCGTGTTCCTGGACGCGGACGCGAAGACCCAGCTGGCCGTCGGTGATCCGCGGGTGCTGCGCGATTCAAGCCCCGACCCCCGCGTCCGCAGTTTCCTGAGCCGTGGTGAGGCGGACGGGCCGGCATGAGCGCGTCGAAGTGGGGTAAATTGCGGTGATGGAGCTGCCACGATGAGCCGCAAGGCCAGTCCCACCGTGATCGGCGCTTTCGTCCTGGCAGGCATCGGCCTGCTGGTGATCGGCGTACTGGTCTTCGGCGGCCGGGAGCTGTTCCAGGAGAAGCAGAGGTTCGTTACCTACTTCGAGGGCTCCGTCCAGGGGCTGCGGGTCGGGTCTAACGTCCTGTTCCGGGGTGTTCGCGTCGGTTATGTCACCGACATCGACGTGATCACGGACGAGAGCATGCTCAACTACCAGATTCCCGTGACCTTCGAGATCCTGCCGGAATCCGTAACGCTGATCTCGGGCGGCAAGGCCTTCCGCAGCCTGTCCACGGACAACTCCCGGCTCGACGACATGATCAGGGCCGGCCTGCGCACGCGCCTCGACGTGGAGAGCTTCGTCACCGGCCAGTTGGTCGTGGACATGGACATGCACCCCGACACGAAGGCTGTATTCCGCGGCAAGGCACCGCCCTATCCGGAGATACCGAGCATCCCGAGCGGCATCCAGCAGTTGATGCAGCGAATCGAATCCCTGGTCAGCAATGTCGAGCAGAAAGTGCCTCTCGACCAGGTGGTGGAGGACCTGGTGGGCGCCATCCAGGGCTTCGACCAGCTGGTCAATTCCCCGGACCTGAAGGCGTCCCTGGCCGGCATCAACAAGCTCGTGAATTCCCGGGACACCCAGGACCTGCCGGCGGCCCTCAGGGTTGCGATCACGGAGCTGCAGGCTGCCACCCGGGACGCGCGGGCGCTGATTGGCAACGTGGACCGGCGCCTGGACCCCGCGCTCGAGAAGGCGGTGCCGCTCATGGAGCAGCTCGGGGCGACGCTCGAGGAAGGCGAGGCTGTGCTGGCGCTCGCCCGGGGCCAGCTGGCGAGCAATCCGGAGACGGCGGCCCAGCTGGCCGCGGCGCTGCGCGAGCTCGAGCGCTCGGCCCGCTCCATCCGCGTCCTGGTGGACTCCATCGAGCGGGAGCCCGAGGCGCTGATCCGTGGCAAGTCGAAACGCTGAGGTACTGGTGGCATGAAGAGACTGCGAACCGCCTGGCTGCCTGCGGCCACCCTGGTCCTGCTGGCCGGGGCCTGCGCCTCGTCGCCGCCGCCGCGCTACTTCCGCCTCGCGGCGCTGGCCGAGCCCGCAGCGGCCGGGGAACCGGCGGACACCGCCGTCGTCATCGGGCCGTTCCGCCTCGCGGAATACCTGGACCGGCCGCAGATCGTGACGCGGGACGGGCAGAACGGCGTGACCGTGGCCGGCTTCGAGCGCTGGGCGGAGCCGCTGGACGCGAATTTCCAGGCGGTGGTCGCCGCAAACGTCGGCCGGCTCACCGGCTCCGACCAGGTGCTGGAGTTTCCGGCGCAGCCGATCGTGAATGGCGGACTGCGGGTGACCGGCCGCGTCCTCCGGCTCGACGTGGATGCGGACAGCCTCGCCGTGCTCGAGGTGCAATGGGGCGTGCTGGATGGCGCCGGCACGGTGACGCGGCCGGGGCGCGTGTCGCGCTACGAGGCCCGGTCGGACGGGCAGGGCGCGGCGGCGCGGGTTGCCGCCATGAATGCCACGGTGACGGCGTTCAGTTCTGACGTGGCGGCGGCGGTGCGCTAGGCGGCGGCAGCCGCGCCCCGCACTCGTGGCAATGCTTTGCCGTCGGGCCGTGCCCCGCGGTGCCGCAGTCGTCGCAACGCCTCTCGTCGGGTCTCGGCGGCGGCTGTCCGAAGCGCTCCGCAGCCATTTCCGCGGTGACGATGCCCGTGGGCACCGCGAGGATCCCCCAGCCGAGCAGCATCATGAAGCTCGCGACGCCGCGGCCCAGGTCCGTCCGGGGCGTGATGTCGCCGAAGCCCACCGTGGTGATGGTGGTAATGGCCCAGTAAATGGAGACCGGGATGCTGGTGAACCCGTTCTGCGGCCCCTCGACCACGTACATCACCGTGCCGAGCAGGATCACGACCATGGCGACGGTCGTGATGAAGATCAGGATCTTGCGGCCGCTCGCGCGGAGCGCCCTGCCGAGAGTCCGGTATTCCCGGATGAAGGCGGTGAGCTTCAGGATGCGGAACACCCGAAGCAGCCGCAGGATCCGCACGTCGATCAGCACGTGGAGGCCGGGCACGAAGAACGCCAGGTAGGCGGGCAGCACCGCCAGCAGGTCCACGATGCCGAAGAAGCTGCGGGCATAGCGCGCCGGTCGTTCCACGCAGTACAGGCGGGCCAGGTACTCGGCCGTGAAGAAGGCGGTGAAGAACCACTCGAGCCCGGAGAGGAACGTGCCCAGGGGCGTGGAGAGCAGGTTGAGGCTGTCCAGCATGACCACGGCGACGCTGGCCAGGATCAGGGCCAGCAGTACCAGGTCGAAGGTGCGGCCGGCCGGCGTGTCCGACTCGAAGACGACGACGAAGACCCGGCGGCGCCAGCCGCTGGCCGGGATGCCGTAGTCGGCGGCCTCGGCCGACAGCCCCTCGGTGCCGCCGAAGCGGGACGGTCGCGGTGTGGCGGTGGCGTTCACCGGGCGTTTGATAGCACAAGCCGGGCCAGGTCGCCCGGGTCCAGCCGGCGCCACTGGCCCCGGGACAGTCCGCCCAGCTGCAGCCCGCCGATGGCGACGCGGACCAGCCGGAGCACGCCCACGCCCTCGGCCTCCAGCAGGCGCCGGATGTGCCGGTTGCGGCCCTCGTCGAGCTTGATCTCGAGCCAGGCGTTCCGGGCTCCGGTCCGCAGGAGCGTGGCGGATTTTGCCGCCAGGCGCCCGCCATCCAGGTCCACGCCGGCGACGAGCCGGCCCAGGAGCGCAGGGGACGGCTGCGTGTCCACCTGCACGTGATAGGTCTTGTCCGGACCGGTGGCCGGGTCGGTGATCCGCGCCGCCCATTCGGGATCGTTGCTGAACAGGAGCAGGCCCTCGCTGGCCTTGTCCAGGCGGCCGACCGGTGCGATCCAGGGCAGGCCGGCGCCGTCGAAGCAGCGGTAGACGGTGGCACGGCCCTTCTCGTCCGTGGTGGTGGTGACCAGGCCCCGGGGCTTGTGGAGCGCCACGCAGAGCCGGTCGGTGGCGGCGACCGCCGTGCCGTCCACCGCCAGCCGGTCCCTGCCCTGGACCACCGGAAACTCCGGGTCGCGGACCACGCGGCCGTTCACCGACACGCGGCCGTCCTGCACCCATGCGGCTGCCAAGGTGCGGGAGGCGAGCCCGAGCTTGGAGAGGGTGCGCGCGACGCCGTGCCGGCGGGCGGGGTGGCTGCTGGTCACAGGAGGGCGGATTCTCCGGGGGCGATATAGGGATCATAATCGCCGCTCATCACGAGGAAATCACTCATGCGCCTCCGACTCAGCGTGCTCGCCGGGATCCTGGTGCTCGCCGCCTGCACCCCGCCCCTCAAGATGGAATCCGCCTGGCTGCCCGGTGCGCGGCCGGCCACTCCCTACAGCAAGGTCCTGGTCGTGGCCGTATCCGACGACTTCAATCGCCGACGCACGTTCGAGAACCGTCTCGCGAGCGAGCTGGCCGCCGGCGGCACGACAGGCATCCCCAGCACGCGCACGATGCTGACCACTGACATCATCGACCGGGAGTCGGTGGCCGCGCTCGTGAAGGTGACCGGCGCCGAGGCGGTGCTGGTGACGCGCCTCGTGAACGAGGCTGTGGGCGTGAAGCAGCAGCCGGGCCGGGAGGTTCTGAAGATGGATACTCCCGGTACGCCGAGCAGTGCGGCGACGAACGTCGAGGATCCCTACTTCTATAATGTCTACACCTACGACTACTCCGTGAGTGCCGAGCCGCCGTCCCTGCAGGTCGAGCGCGACCTTACGGTGACCACCGACCTCTTCGAGGTTGGGGAAGGCAGGCGCATCTACACGATCCGGTCACAGGTGCGCATCACCAACTCGGCAAGCCTGGACCAGAACACCGACGTGGCGGTGATCGACAAGGTGGCCACCGAGCTGGCCCGGAAGCTGCGGCGCGACCGGGCGGTGCGCTAGCTGGTCGGGCGTCAGCCCGGGTCGCCCGGGAAGACCCACAGCAGCACGGCGGTGAACACCACGTAGCGTCCCAGCTTGCCCACGGCCATCCAGGCGAGGCAGGGCCAGAAGGGCAGGCGCAGCCAACCGGCCACGGCACACAGTGGATCGCCGATCCCGGGCAGCCAGGACAGCACACAGGCCTTCGGCCCGAAGCGCTCCAGCCAGGCCAGCGCCCGCGGGTTGCGGGGCCCGTGATGGGCCAGGCGCTCGTACGCCCGTTCCGCCCCGAAGCCCATCAGCCAGCTGATCCCGCCGCCCGCGGTGCCCCCGGCCGTCGCGGCCGCCACCACCGGCCAGAACAGGGCAGGGTTCAGCCTGATGAGGCCGAAGACCACCGGTTCGCTTCCCAGCGGCAGGAGCGTCGAGGAGACCAGGGCGACGACGAACACCGTGGCCAGGCTGTACCGGGGCAGGGCCAGGGCGGCGAGAAGGCTGGTGACGAGGGAATCGATCCAGGCGGACATCAGCGGCGCAGCATGCCACCGAACCTGCCGGATTCGGCAACAATGAGTGACCAGTGGTCCTGGAGCGTGACGACCATGCGCATGGAGCCCGCCGCCCGGTTTCCGGCCCTTCCCGCGGAGCTCCTGGCCCTCGCGGAGCTGGCACTGGACCTGCGCTGGTCCTGGAGCCATGCCAGCGACGCGCTCTGGCACCGCATCGCCCCGGACCTGTGGGAGCGCACCCGCAATCCCCTCCTGGTCCTGCAGAACGCGGGGCGCGAGCGCCTGCATTCCCTCGCGGCGGAGCGGGATTTCGTGGCGCTGCTGGACGGGATCATCGCCGCCCACAAGGAATGGCGGGCGACGCAGGGCTGGTTCCAGGCGGCGTGTCCGGCGACGGCGCTCAGCCGGGTCGCGTACTTCAGCATGGAGTTCGGCCTGTCCGAGTCACTGCCGATCTACTCCGGCGGCCTCGGGATCCTCGCGGGGGACTGCCTGAAGACGGCCAGCGACCTGCACGTGCCCATGACCGGCATCGGGCTGCTCTGGCAGCAGGGCTACTTCCGCCAGAGCTTTGACGCCGCGGGCCGGCAGCAGGAGTTCTTCCCCTACAACGACCTGGCCCAGCTGCCGGTCCAGCCCGTGTTCGATGCCGAGGGCGAGCCCCTGCGCGTGGAGCTGCCGTTTCCCGGCCGCCAGCTGCTGCTGCGCGCCTGGCGCGTCCAGGTCGGGCGCGTCTGCCTGTACCTGCTGGACAGCAACGACCCGCTCAATGCGCCCGCCGACCGGGGCATCACCGCGGAGCTCTATGGCGGCGGATCGGAAATGCGCCTGCGCCAGGAGATCTGCCTCGGCGTGGGCGGCTGGCTCCTGCTCCGTGCGCTCCGCATCCATCCGGAGGTCTGCCACCTCAATGAAGGCCACGCGGCCTTCGCCGTCCTCGCCCGTGCCGCGACCCACCTGCAGGACCACGGCGGCGACTTCCGCTGCGCGCTCAACGCCACCCGCGCCGGCAACGTCTTCACGACCCACACGCCCGTCGCGGCCGGCATCGACCGCTTCCCGCCGGACCTGCTGGCCCGCTACATGGAATGGGCGCAGACCGCACTGGGCGTGCCCGCCGGGGACATCATCGCGCTCGGCCGGGAGCGCCCGGAGGACGACGGCGAACCGTTCAACATGGCCTATCTCGCGATTCGCGGCAGCCTGTTCGTCAACGGCGTGAGCCAGCTCCACGGCAGCGTGAGCCGGAGGATTTTCCAGCCGCTCTTCCCGCGCTGGCCGGAGGACGAAGTGCCCGTCACCCACGTGACAAACGGCGTACACATGCCGTCGTGGGATTCCGCCGAGGCGGACCGGCTATGGACCGAGACCTGCGGGAAGGGCCGGTGGCTCGGCGATCTCGGCGGCCAGCAGGAGAAGATGTGCGGGGTCACCGACCAGGTCCTCTGGGAAATGCGCACCAAGGCGCGGCAACGCCTGATCAGCTTCGCCCGCGGCCACCTGGAGCGCCAGCTCGCCATCGTCAACGCGCCGCCCGAGCGCCTCGCCCGCGCGCGGAACGCGCTGGACCCGAACGCCCTCGTACTCGGCTTCGCCCGCCGCTTCACGGGCTACAAGCGGCCCACCATGCTGCTCGCCGACCCGGACCGCCTCTACCGCATGCTCACCCACCCGCAGTTCCCGGTGCAGCTCATCCTGGCCGGCAAGGCGCACCCTCAGGACGAGTTCGGCAAGGCGATGGTCCGGCAGTGGAACGAGTTCATCGACAGCCGGCCGGAGATTACCGGGCGGGTGGTGTTCCTCGCCGACTACGACATGCTGGTGGCGGAGCAGCTGGTGCAGGGCGTGGACCTCTGGATCAACACCCCGCGGCGCCCGTGGGAGGCCTGCGGCACCAGCGGCATGAAGGTCCTCGTCAACGGCGGCCTGAACCTGTCGGAGCTCGACGGCTGGTGGGCGGCGGCCTTTGCGCCGGACCTGGGCTGGGCCATCGGCGACGGGCAGGAGCACGGGGCCGAGCCCGCCTGGGAGAAGCGGGATGCCGATCAGCTCTACCGGGTGCTGGAGGAGGATGTGATCCCGCTCTTCTACCGGGACCGGGACGCCCAGGGCTGCCCGCGGGGATGGGTGGCGCGGATCCGGCAGAGCATGAGCACCCTCACGCCCCGCTTCAGCAGCAACCGCATGCTGCGGGAATACGTGGAGCGCCTGTACCTCCCGGCCGCGGCTGCCTTTGCCGCCCGGCAGGAGCCGGAGCACGCCGGCCGGCTGTGCGCCTGGCAGGAAGCCATCGAACGGCACTGGGACGGACTGCACTTCGGCGAGCTGCGCTGCGAGGCCGATGCGGGGGCCTGGCAGTTCTCGATAGCCGTTTACCTGGGCGAGCTCGATGCCGGCTATGTGGCGGTGCAGCTCCACGCCATGGCCCGGGGGAGCGCGCCGGCGGAGCTGCACGCGATGCAACGGGGGCCGGCGCTGGCCGGTGCGGTCAACGGCTTCACCTACACGGCCAGCATTCCGGGCACGCGGTCGGCCGGTGATTACACACCCCGGGCAGTTCCCGCCCTGGAGGGCGCCCGGGTGCCCCTGGAGGCCAGCCGGATCCTCTGGCTGCGTTGAGGCGCTCCGCGGCCCGGAGAGCATCCCGGGGTAGGACCATTTGCCGCAGGCGCGGTCCCGAATCCGGGGCTGGCGCCGGTGATACAGTGATGTTCGATTTTCGGGAGGTTACGACCATGACTGCCGCCACAGCCCCGACGCCCGCCGCCCGGAAGAGCGCCCTGCAGCAGCTCGCCCGTCCGCCGCTGATCGGGCTCTTCGCCTTCTTCATCGTGTTCCTGTTCCAGGGCCTGGGCCACACGCTGATGGTGGGCATGGAAGCGATCTTCGGCGACGCCTACGTCCTGCAGTCGGCCTTCGTCCTCGGGCTGATCGGCGTGGTGCTGCTCTTCATCGGCATGCGCCACGACAGCGAGGTGGCCGGCACCTGGTACGGCTTCTGGGCCGGCTCCCTGATCTGGAGCGGCTGGGTGGAATTCTCCTTCGTCTGGAACGCCAACATGCTGGGCGTGCCGGACCTCATGGATGCCAACATGGCGGGTGAGATCGCCACCAAGGCCGAGTACCTGGTGATGATGTCCTCCGTCGGCGTGTGCCTGGGCGTAATGATGCCGCTGATGATGAACCGGGAGACGAAGTGCAACATGTTCGTCTGGTTCCAGCGCAACCTGAAGCTGCGCACGGGCAAGCCCAGCCGGGGCTACGAGCGGAACTTCGCCTACATCACCTGCCTGGAGACGATCTTCGTCACCTGGTTCTGCTACCTGGCGCTGCTCTTCATCTACGATGAGAACATCCTGGGCGACCGGCACCCCGTGACCTACGCCATCTTCTTCTTCAACACGATCTGGGCGCTGTACCTGCTCTCGCGCCTGCTGCAGATGTGGAAGGTGACCACCGCCATCCGCTACGCGATCCCCACGGCGATCATCGGCTTCAGCAGCTACGAGATCGCCGGCCGCTGGAACCTGTGGACCGACATCTGGGTGCACCCGGAGAAGTTCGGCCTGGTGCTGGGCCTGCTGGCTGGCGCACTGGTGATAGCCGCGTTGCTGGCCTTCAGGACTCCGGCCCACGCGAAGCGGGAGCTGCAGGCCTGACGGGTCAGCGCATCGCGAACGACTTCGTCGCCTTCTTGGCCCGCTTCTCGGCCTTCTTCTCGGCCATGGTCTTCGCGGGCTTCTTCTTGGTCTCGCGGCTGCTGTTGCGTTCCTTCGACATGGTCGGCGCTCCTGTGCCAGGGTAACTTCCCCTGCACAGTACTCCTCAGAGGCGGGCTCCGCCGGACACTTCGAGGATCTGGCCGGTGATGAAGGACGCGTCGTCCGAGGCGAGGAAGGCTATGGCCGCGGCGACCTCGTCGGGCCGGCCGAGGCGGCCCAGCGGATAACTGCCGCCGATGCCGGTCTTGACCTGGGCCCAGACGGCCGGCGGGATCAGCTTCACCATGTTCTCCACCTCGATCAGCGCGGGCGCGACCGCGTTCACCCGGATGCCGTCCTTGCCGAGCGCCATGGCGAGGGACCGGGTAAGGGCGTAGACGCCCCCCTTGGAAGCGGAGTAGGTGTACTGCTGCTGGCTGCCGCGCCAGGTGAGTGAGCTCATGTTCACGATCACGCCGGACTTGCGGGGCTTCATGATCGTGGCCGCGGACTGGCAGCAGAGCAGGCAGCTGGCCAGGTTGGTGTCCAGGTTCCGGTGCAGCCGTTCGAGGGTGAGCTTCTCCAGTGGCACGCCGTTGTCGTGGTCGTAGCCGGCTACGTTCACCAGCACGTCGAGCCGGCCGAAGCGGTCCAGGACCTCCGTGAACAGGGTGTCCACGTCGGCGGGCTTCGACAGGTCGGCGGGCCAGAAGGCCCAGTTGGTCGGCCAGGAGTCCCAGTCGGCGGCGCCTGCCACCAGCGCGGCGGGCACGTCGTCAGCGGTCTTGCCGATGTCGGTCAGTGCCAGCAGCGCGCCCTCGGCCGCGAAGCGCCGGGCAGTGGCCGAGCCGATGCCCCCCAGGGCCCCGGTGACCAGCACGACCTTGTCTGTGAAGCGGCCCATGGGAACCTCCAGAGTGCCAGATACACGACTATAGGGAGCCGGTGGCTGCCTGGCCCTACGCAATTCCCGCAATCACGGCGGCTGTCGGGGACGATCCGACCCGCGGTCCTAGCGGACGAGCAGCCAGGCCAGCCCTGCGTAAGCGGCGAGGATCGCGAGGCTTTCCAGGCGGACCAGCGCCAGGAGCCGCCCGGCACGCCCGAGGATGCCCAGCATGCCGAGGCCGAGCGCCAGCGCGGCGAACCAGGCGCTGATCCCGTGGGCCGGCGACACGGCGGCAAGCAGGGGCCCCGGCTGATAGGCCAGGTCCATCGGCAGCAGCACGAACATGTTGAAGGCGTTGCTGCCGAAGATGTTGCCAACCGCCAGGTCCAGGGCGCCCATGCGCACGGCGGCCACCGTCGCGGCCATCTCCGGGAACGAGGTCGTGAATCCGACCAGCAGTGTGCCCACCGCCGTCTGGGTAAGGCCTGCCTCGATGGCCAGTGCCTCTGCGCTGATGACCAGCAGCGGGGCGGTCGCCAGCAGCCCCAGCGCCGCGAGCGCGAAGCCGGCGAGCCCGCGGCGCAGCAGCGTGCGCCGGTCCTCGCCGAGCGCCAGCTGGTCGTGGGGCATCCCGGACGCCGACGCGCGGTAGACGACCCGCATGCCGAGCACGTAGGTGATCCCGATGACCAGAGTCTCCACGCCGACGTGACCGATGGATCCCCAGCCGCCCACGGTGATGGCGATGCCGGTCATCGTCGTCAGCACCAGCGCCAGGGTCGCGACCAGGACATGGTCCACGGCGACGTTCTCGAGGATGCGCCGCCTGGGGAATGCCAGGTCCAGCCCTGCCAGGATCAGCATGTTGGCCATGACCGAGCCGAGCAGGTCGCCGACGCCGATGTCCGGCACGCCGAGGACTGCCGCATTGATGTCGGTCACCAGCTCCGGCAGTGACGTGCTGCCGGCGAGCAGCAGCGAGCCGATCCACAGGCGGCCGAGCCCGGTGGCGTCGGCAATGAGGTCCGCGTCCCGTGCCAGTCGCGACGCGATGAGGAACACCAGGGCGCCCAGGACGAGGAAGGCGCCGAGCGGCGGTGCGATGCCGCTGCCGACCAGCAGCGCGAGGAGCGCTTCCTTCACCCGGGCCTTCCTCCGTTGCGCCGGCGACGAACCAGCTTCTCCAGCTCGACGACGCCCAGGATCACGAGCGCTGTAGCGACGCACAGCGCCAGGTCCTCGGGCGGCAGGGGCGTCGTGCGGAACAGCGCGTTCAGCACCGGGACATAGATGACCGCCAGCTGCAGGGCGGCGGTCAGGAGGACGGCGCCCAGAAGCGGGCGGTTGGACCCCAGCCCGAGCGTGAACAGCGACGTCTCCTCCGAGCGGATCGCAAGCACGTGGCCCAGCTGGGCGAAGCACAGGATCGTGAAGACCATGGTCTGCCAGAGCGCGGGGTCATGGGCCACGTACCAGGCCTGGGCGCCGAGGGCGAGGGCGGCCATCAGCAGCCCGACCAGCAGCGCGTGCATGCCGAGTCCCCGGGCAAAGACGCTTTCGCCGGGCGGCCGCGGCGGGCGGCGCATGATGTTTTTCTCGGCCGGCTCCGCGGCGAGCGCGAGGCCTGGCAGTCCGTCGGTGAGCAGGTTGATCCACAGGATCTGGATCGGGATCAGCGGCATGGGCAGCCCGAGGAAGGGCGCGAGGAAGATGGTCAGGATTTCGCCGGAGTTGGTCGTGAGCACGTAGCGGATGAAGCGTCGCAGGTTGTCGTAGATCCGGCGTCCCTCGCGCACCGCCCGGACGACCGTCGCGAAGTTGTCGTCCAGGAGCACCATCGCGCTGGCTTCCCGCGCCACGTCGGTGCCGGCGATGCCCATCGCCACGCCGATGTCGGCGCGCCGGAGCGCGGGGGCGTCGTTCACGCCGTCGCCGGTCATCGCGACGATCTGGCCCTGCCCCTGCAGCGCCGTCACGATCCGCAGCTTGTGCTCGGGCGACACCCGCGCGTAGACGCGGGTCCCCGCCACCAGCCTGTCGAAGTCCGCATCCGGGAGGCGTTCCAGCTCCGCGCCCGTCACCACCGTCGCCCGCGCATCGGCCAGTCCGAGACGTGCCGCCACCGCGCGCGCGGTCAGCGGGTGGTCCCCGGTGATCATCACCGGCACGATTCCCGCCTCGCGGCAGCTCGTGATCGCCGGCCCGGCCTCGGGTCGCGGGGGATCGAGCAGGCCGATGAAGCCGAGGAATTCCAGGCTCTGCTCGACGACCCCGGGTGTCATGTCCCGGGGCACGCCGGGCCAGTGGCGGATGCCCACGGCCAGAACCCGCAGGCCGTCGGCGGCCATCCTCTCGGCGGATGCCAGCAGGCTGGCGCGGTCCAGGGCCACTGGTCCGTCGCCGCGCAGTTCCCGGGCACACTGGCCCAGGATCACCTCTGGCGCACCCTTGGTGATCGACAGCACCCGGCCGTCGGCGAGCTGATGGAGCGTCGTCATGCACTTGCGGCCGGAGTCGAAGGGCAGCTCGGCGACCCGGGGCAGGCGCGCATCGCCCGCCGCCCGCTGACGACCGGCCTCCCGGGCGGCCACCAGCAGGGCCACTTCGGTCGGGTCGCCCACGGGCAGGCCGGCCTCGTCGCTGGTCGCGTCGTGGCTCACCGTCATGGCATCCAGGAGCAGGTCCCAGGGGACGCCGGTGCCCGGCGCGCCCGATAGGGCGCCGTCGCAGTGGTACTGCTCCACGCGCATCTCGTTGGCGGTCAGGGTGCCGGTCTTGTCGGCGCAGATCACCGTCACCGAGCCCAGTGTCTCGACGGCGGGGAGGCGCCGGATCAGCGCATTCCGCGCCATCATCCGGCGGGCGCCCAGTGCCAGCGCGATGCTGACCACCGCAGGGAGCGCCTCCGGGATTGCCGCCACGGCAAGGCTCAGGGCCGTGAGGAACATCGGGAGTGCCTGCTCCCCGCGCAGCAGGCCGGTCACGAAGATGATCGCGCAGATGCCGAGGACCACCAGCGCGAGGCCCCGGCCAAAGGCGCCGAGGCGCCGCTGGAGCGGCGTCGCCACCGCGTCGGCCGTCCTGAGCAGCAGCGCGATGCGGCCGAACTCCGTGTCCATGCCGGTGGCCACCACGATTCCCACGCCGCGGCCGTAGCTGACCGCCGTGCCCTTGAAGGCCATGTTGCGCCGGTCGCCGGGGGGCAGGTCCGCCGCGGCGATCGGGTCGGTGATCTTGTCCACGGGCACGGATTCGCCAGTCAGGGCCGACTCGTTGATGCGCAGGCTCGCGGCCTCGACGAGCCGCAGGTCCGCGGGCACGATCCGTCCCGCCTCCACCAGCACCGTGTCGCCGGGGACCAGATCGCGGGCAGGCACCGTGACGGGGCAACCCCGCCGGAGCACCGTGGCGGTGGGCGCCGCCATCGCCTTCAGCGCCGCCAGCGCGCGCTCCGCCCGGAATTCCTGGAAGAAGCCGATCACCGCGTTCAGGATGACGATTACGACGATGACGAAGGTGTCAGCGAGGTCCCCGATGACGCCGGAGATGAGCGCCGCGGCAATCAGCACCAGGATCATGTAGTCGGAGAACTGCGCGAGCAGCATGCGGAGCGGTGAGCGTGCGGGCGCGCCCGCCAGCTCGTTGGGCCCGTGCTGCTGCCGGCGGCGACCGGCTTCCTCGCTGCTCAGCCCGCCTGCTGTCGCATCCAGGCGGTCCAGGACGGCAGCACCGGTGTATTGATGCCAGACTGTTGTCACTGGCCGCGTGGCCCCGGGTCACTGCAGCACGCACTGCCGATGCCGCTACCATAGCAAGCATGCTTGCCGGGTTCGACGTCGCCGCGCCCCAATAGAAGGGGGCCGAACCTGCCTCCAGGCTCGGCCCCTTGCCGTCCAGGCCCGGCCGGTAACGCTTGCGGCTAGCCCTTGCCCTCGGCCGCGGCGACCTTGCCCCGGAGCGCGCTCTGTTCCGCCAGCTTCTGCCGCGAGAGCTCCGCCTTCTTGTGCGCGGGAGTCCTGACAGCCAGGAACGCGGCGATGATCGTGCCCAGGGTGAACAGCGACATCTCCAGGGCGAATTCCTGGGGCCTCTCCCAGAATTCGGTGAACAGGTGCCAGCGGCCGCCGATCTCCACCATGTTCCAGGCAATGATCGCCGTCGGAATGGCATAGCGGATCGCCGTGGTGACACGCCAGAACTTCATCAGCCGGATGAACAGGTAGAAGGCCCAGATCGTGTTCAGGAAAAAGATCGCGTACATCGCCGGGTGGTGATCGCCGAGGATGCTCTCGTCGTAGATGAAGAGCAGGAACAGGTAGAAGAACCAGATGACGTAGATGGTCTCAAGGGCCGTGATGGCGGCAAAGTTCCGCTCGTGGTTGGGATTGGGCTTCCCGGTGGACAGCTTCAGGTTGCGCTGGAACCAGAGGAAGTAATTGCACTTCGTTTCCTTGTTCAGGTGGAAGTACGCCAGCGTGGCGCCCAGGATGCCAATCGAGGACATCATCACCAGGTACTCGGCCTTGGTGGCGATGGCGCCGGGAATGCGGGGATCCATCAGGTCGGGCACGTTGAGGTAGTTGCCCGCCCAGACGAAGGAGAACTCGATCCACCCCGTCCAGAGGAACGTGCCGGCCCAGAAGCCCAGCCAGGTGGCGGTGACTTCCTTCTGGTTGTTCTTCATGCCGATGAACAGGAGGATCGCGCCGAACAGCCCCATGGCGAAAGCCGATTGATAGATGTAGTCCTGGCCCGGCCAGACTTCCTCCATCACGATCATGACCGTGTGGCCCAGCGCCTGGACAACGAACACGATGATGAAGGCCAGGAGTCCGACGTAGGGCGGCCGGTAGAGGAGGTTCAGCAGCGGGTTGCTGCTTGTGACTACCTTGCCGGTGCTGTCTGCCGGGGGGGATTCCAATTCGTTACTCATGGGCGTGGACCTCTCTGGGGTGCTTGCACGTGATGCGGTTCTCAGTCACAACATAGGGCATGAAGTGGAGCGCTTCGGATGGCGGATAACTCTTGGCAAGTCTAGTCATGAACGGCGAAGCAATCGGTCAACAGTCGGTCAACGTCCGGCAAGTCCCGTTGTTTGCGACCAAATGCCACAGGGGGGCCGGTCGTGAATGAGTCCCGGCCTGTGGCGGGACCGCGCATCCTGCTGGTGGACGACGACCAGGCCCTTGCCGCCATGCTCTGCGAGTTTCTGGAACTGCAGGGCTTCAGCGTAGCCACGGTTCACGATGGCGAGACGGCACTGGTCAGGGTGGCCGAGGTACCGCCCGATCTCGTGGTGCTCGACGTCATGCTGCCCGGGATCGATGGTTTCGAGGTCCTGAAGCGCCTGCGCGATCGCCACGACCTGCCGGTGATCATGCTGACGGCCCGCGGCGAGGAAGCCGAGCGGATCATCGGGCTGCTGGGCGGCGCCGACGACTACCTGCCAAAGCCCTTCAATCCCCTGGAGCTGGCCGCGCGTATCCAGGCGGTGTTGAAGCGCTACCGCGGGGGCGAGCGGGGCGGTGACCGGGGCGCGACGGGCGAGCTGGTGGTGGAGCCACTCCGGCTCGACCTTCGGCGCCGGGAACTGCTCGCCCGTGATACGCCCGTGGCGCTTACCGCCGCCGAGATGCGGGTTCTGGAGCACCTCATGCGCCGTCCCGGCGAAGTCCTGTCCCGTGCCAGGCTCACGGAACTGGCGCTGGACCGGCCCATGGAGGCGTACGACCGCAGCATCGACACCCTCGTGAGCAAGCTGCGCCGCAAGCTGTCCGCGGCCGGCGTGGCGGGCGACTGCATCCGGGCGCTCCGGGGCCATGGCTATGTTCTGGACCCGGGCTCCACCCGGGAATCAGTCGGGGGAAGGTGACCCGTGGAGCTGGGTTTCCGCCGACTCTACTGGCGCATGGCGCTCTACATCAGCGTTGCGCTCGTGGCCTTCGTCCTCCTCGGCATAGCCAGCGTCGGGCTCGTGGCATCGAGCCAGCTGGAGAACTATGCCGCGACCCGCCAGAGCCCGCTCGGCCGGGAAGCCGCTGCGGTGCTGTCGGCCGAGGGCAGGCCGGGCCTCCAGCGCTGGCTGCACAGCGCGGCCGTTCCCAAGGGCGTTGTCATCCTGGTCCTCGACAGCGAGAGCCGCGACATCCTCGGGCGGGAGGTGCCGCGCGAATTCGCGAACTTCGTCCGTCAGTCCGTGGTCGGCCCGGCGGAGACCCCGGCGCGGAACTACAGGCCCGTGCGCCTCGCCCCGCAGCTGATCGGGCCCGATGGCGAGGCCTATGCCTTCCTGGTCCTGCCCAACGAGATGAGGCTCTGGGGCAGCCCCGCGACCGCGCTGGGTCTGGGGATCGTGGCCCTGCTCGTCATCGCCTCGGTGGCCTGGCTCATCGCCCGCACCGTCGGCCGGCCGGTGGCCCGGCTGCAGGTCGCGGTGCGCGAGCTGGCCCGGGGCAGGGTCGATGCCCGCGTTCCGAAGAGCATCGCCGCGCGGCGCGACGAGCTCGGGGCGCTCGCCGCCGACTTCAATTCCATGGCGGCACAGCTCCAGGAGCTGCTTGCCGGCCGGGAACGCCTGATGGCCGAGCTGTCCCACGAGTTGCGCTCGCCGCTCGCCCGCCTGCAGGCCGCCACGGCGCTGGCTGCCCGGCGCCCGGGAGCCAGTCCGGCGGAGACGGAGCGGGTGGAGAGGGAAATCCGGCGCATGGACCGGGTCATTGGCGACCTGCTGCGTTTCTCGCGGCTCGGCGCCGCCGGCACGGTTGCCCAGCGGCTGGTCCGGCTCGACGTGCTGGTTGCCGAACTGTGCCGCGACGAAGAGATCGAGGCCAGGGCCCGGCACTGCGAGCTCGAGCTCCGGACCGGCCCGGAGTTGCTGGTGGTCGGTGATCCGGAATTGCTTCGCAGCGCCGTCGAGAACATCCTGCGCAACGCGATCCGCTATGCGCCCGCCGGCTCCCGGGTCGAGGTACGCGCCGGACGCTCCGGCGACGACATCCGGCTGACGGTGGCGGATCGGGGTCCCGGCGTACCGGCGGAACTCCTGGAGAAGATCTTCGAGCCGTACTTCCGGGTCCCGGGCCCTGCAGGGCCGGGGGAGGGGGCAGGCCTCGGCCTCGCCATCGCACGGCGCGTGTTCGCGGCCCACGGGGGAAGCGTGCGCGCCAGCCTGCGGGAGGGCGGTGGGTTGCTGATGGAGGCCCGGCTGCCGGTGGCCACACCGGGGTAGGAATTCCGGGCCAAAAAGAAGCGCCGCCATTCCTGGCGGCGCCGGATGCTTCAGCGAGGTGCGATCAGGCGGTGCGGATGGACAGCACCGGGCAGCTCGCATTGCGCAGGACACCCTCGGTCGTGCTGCCCAGAAGGAGGTGCTTGACGCCGCTGTAGCCGTGGGTCGTCATGATGATCATCGCGGCGCCGTTGTCCTTCGCGTAACTCACGATCTCCTCCGCAGGCCTGCCCACCAGGACCGAGGCCTTCGGCGCGCTGCCGAAAGCCTTGATGTTGGTCTTGATGAACGAATCGAGGTGCCCTTCCGCGCTCTTCACGAGCTCGGTTACCGAGGGGACGGCGACCGGGCCCATGTCGAGAGTGCTGTAGATCTGAGGTTCCTCGACCACGTAGATGCAGCGGATATCGGCCTGCATCATCTCGGCCATCTTCCGGACCCAGGGCAGCGCGGTCAGCGACCTTTCCGAGAAGTCAGTAGGGACGACCAGGATATTTTTGGCAGCCATCAGGGTGTTCTCCTTCGGTTTAGGGACAGGCTACCACGGCCTCGGCCGGCAGCATGGGCACTTCCTTGCTGTCGCTCAGCACGTGGGTTTGCCCCTGTAGTCGCAAAATATGGCAAAATTCGCCTCGTTAGGCTTGGCGCGCCGGCTTGTCCGGCCCCAGGGTCTGGCTGCACATCGGGTACCAGAAATCGATGCACACGGGTCCCGATCGTCCAGTGTAGAGGGACAAATCTTGGGCTGACCCCGCCCAAAGAAAAGTCCGAGAAACTACCTATTCTGCCCGGCGGATGCCGTGGCTAAGGTGCGCTGCGCAAAATTCCGGAGCAAGCCGTGACTCCTGCAAACGAGTTGTACAACGACCGAGTGGTGCGGCAGTTCGCCCTGATGGCTGTCGTGTGGGGCGTGGTTGGCATGTTCGTGGGGGTCCTGATCGCGGCCCAGCTGCTCTGGCCCTCCCTCAATTTCGAGACCCCCTGGCTGACCTTCAGCCGCCTCCGGCCCCTGCACACCAACGCGGTGATCTTTGCCTTCGGCGGCTCCGTCCTGTTCGCAACGTCCTACTACGTGGTGCAGCGCACCTGCCACGCGCGCCTGTACAGCGATCGCCTCGCGGCCTTCACCTTCTGGGGCTGGCAGCTGGTCATCCTGCTGGCCGCGGTCTCCCTGCCGCTCGGCGCGACGTCCGGCAAGGAGTACGCGGAGCTGGAGTGGCCGATCGACGTGCTGATTGCGGTCGTGTGGATCGTGTACGGCGTCGTGTTCTTCGGCACCCTGGCCCGGCGGAAGATCCGGCACATCTACGTGGCCAACTGGTTCTTCGCTGCCTACATCCTCACTATCGCCATCCTGCACATCGTCAACAGCGCGGCAGTCCCGGTCACCTGGACCAAGTCCTACCCCGTGTACGCCGGCACGGTCGATGCCATGGTGCAGTGGTGGTACGGGCACAACGCCGTGGGCTTCTTCCTGACGGCGGGGTTCCTGGGCGTGATGTACTACTTCGTGCCGAAGCAGGCCGGCCGGCCCGTGTATTCCTACCGGCTGTCCGTCGTGCATTTCTGGTCCCTGATCTCCATCTACATGTGGGCGGGGCCCCATCACCTGCACTACACCTCGCTGCCCGACTGGGCCCAGTCACTGGGCATGGCCTTCTCGATCATGCTCATCGCCCCGTCCTGGGGTGGCATGATCAACGGCATCATGACGCTGTCCGGCGCCTGGGGGAAACTGCGCACGGACCCCATCCTCAAGTTCCTCATCGTGTCCCTGTCCTTCTACGGCATGTCGACGTTCGAGGGGCCGATGATGTCCATCCGGACCGTCAATGCGCTGTCACACTACACTGACTGGAACATTGGCCACGTGCATTCCGGCGCCCTGGGCTGGGTGGCGATGATTTCCATCGGCGCGCTCTACATCCTGATTCCACGGCTGTACGGCCGGCGTGAGATGTACAGCGTCAAGGCGATCGACCTGCACTTCTGGATCATGACCATCGGCGTCGTGCTCTACGTCGCCTCCATGTGGATCGCCGGGGTCATGCAGGGGCTGATGTGGCGTGCCACGAACGCCGACGGCACGCTGACCTACAGCTTCATCGAGTCGATGAACTCCACCTATCCCTACTGGGGCATCCGCTTCCTCGGGGGCGTCATGATCGTGTCCGGGATGTTCGTGATGGCCTGGAACGTCTATCGCACCATCGCCCTCAGGGCTCCCGTGGTGGATGTTGCCATTGCCCCGCCTGCGGCCCGGCCGGCCTGACGGAATCGTCATGAATCACGAAGCCATCGAACGCAATGCCGGCCTGCTGGCCGTCCTGACGGCCCTTGTCATCAGCGTGGCGGGGTTCGTGGAGATCGTCCCGCTGTACTTCGCGACGGAGTCCGTGACACCGGCACCCGGCGTGCTGCCCTACACGGCGCTCCAGGTGGAGGGGCGCGACGTTTACGTGCGGGAGGGTTGCTACAACTGCCATTCGCAGATGGTACGGCCCCTGCGCTCGGAGACCGAGCGGTACGGCCATTACTCGGTGGCCGGTGAGTCCGTCTATGACCACCCCTTCCAGTTCGGGTCCAAGCGCACGGGCCCGGATCTGGCGCGCGTCGGGGGGCGGTACACCGACTCCTGGCACCGGGTTCACCTGCTGAATCCCCGCGATGTGGTGCCCGAGTCGAACATGCCGGCATTTCCCTGGCTCGACGAAAACCAGGTGGATGCCAGCGTGACGCCCCGCAAACTCAAGGCCCTGCGGATGGTCGGCGTGCCCTACAGCGACGCGGAGATCGCGTCCGCCAGCGAGGCGGTCGCCGGCAAGACCGAAATGGATGCACTCATTGCCTACCTGCAAGGGCTCGGCCTCGCGTCCCGCACCTGGGACACGCCGTAAATGGAGTCAGCCGTCGTGACCATGGGTTTCGTGCGTGGCATCGCCACGGCGCTTGCGTTGTTCGCCTTCGTCGGCGTCGTGTTCTGGGCCTATAGCCGGCGACGCCGCGAGGCGTTCACCGCAGCGGCGCTCCTGCCGCTGGAAGACGATGAGGGGCCGGAGGCACGCCCATGACGAGCGGCTGGAGCTGGTTCATCGCGCTCGTGAGCCTCGCCAACGTGGCGGGCATCGTCTGGCTCCTGTATGTCAATGGCCGTGCCAAGACCGTGAAGACGACGTCCTTGAACACCGGGCACGTCTGGGACGGCGACCTCACTGAACTCAACAACCCGCAGCCCCGCTGGTGGCTGTGGCTGTTCGTGCTCAGCATTTTCTGGGGCCTGGGCTACCTGGTGTTCTACCCGGGGCTCGGGAATTCCCCGGGCACGCTCGGCTGGACGTCCCAGAAGCAGCACGCCGCCGAGGTCCGGGCGGCCAACGAGCTGCAGGCGCCCCGTTATGCGCGCTTTGCCACGTTATCCCTCGAGCAGCTCGCACAGGACCCGGATGCCATGGGGGAGGCGCGCAGCCTGTTCGCCAATGGCTGCGCGGGTTGCCACGGCTCGGATGCCCGGGGGGCACCCGGGTTCCCCAACCTGACGGATGGTGACTGGCTGTACGGCAGGGCTCCGGAAACGCTGCTGGCCACGATCAGTGGCGGTCGCATGGGCGCGATGCCGGGCTGGCAGGCGGCGCTGACGGACAGCGGCGTGGAAGAGGTCGTGGCCTACGTGCAGAGCCTGAGCGGGAATGCGGCCCGGCCGGAGCTCGTGCAGGCCGGCGCCGCCCGGTATGCCGTCTTCTGCGTGGCCTGCCACGGGGTGGATGCCCGGGGCAACCAGATGCTCGGCGCGCCGAACCTGACGGATACCGTCTGGTTGTATGGCGGTGACGTGGACTCCCTGCGGACCACCATCGGCGCGGGCCGGCAGGGCCAGATGCCGGCGCACGAGGCACTGCTCGGCAAGGACCGGGTCCGCCTCATGGCGGCCTACGTGCTCAGCCTTGGTAGCGGGGGGGCCGGAAATGGGGCCGCCGACGGAGGATGATGCCCCGGTAGCCCGCCGCTGGCCGCCCCGGATGCGGATGGTGGCCGCCATTGGCTGGTCCTCGTTCCTGGCCGCCTGCCTCGGCACCCTGCTGACCTTTGCGGCTCTGGATCCCCAGGTGATCATCGAGGGCGTCGAGCGTGGCGAGCCCGGCGCGGCGCCCTGGTGGCTCACCCGCACCGGCATCTACAGCATCGGCTTCTTTCTGTTCTGGGTTGTGGCTGCGGTGGCAGGGATGCTGACGGATTATCTGCACGATACCCCCCCCCGCCGGGGTGGCAGGCCTTGAGCGATGGCACGGCAGCCGCCGATGCTGGTTCCCTGTACGCCGCCCACCGGAAGGTCTATCCGCGGGAGGTTGTCGGCCGCTTCGCACGGCTACGCACCCTGGCCGCCTTCACGTTGCTCGGCATCTTCTACGGCCTGCCCTGGGTCCAGTGGAACGGCCGGCAGGCCGTGCTGTTCGATCTCCCGGCGCGCAAGTTCCACGTCTTCGGCCTGACGCTCTGGCCCCAGGACTTCCTCTACCTGACCTGGCTGCTGGTCCTCGCCGCGCTGACCCTCTTCTTCGTCACCGCGGTGGCGGGGCGCGTGTGGTGCGGCTACGCCTGCCCCCAGACCGTCTGGACCGAGGCCTTCCTCGGGCTCGAACGTCTGGTCGAGGGTGATCGGCCGCAGCGGCTGAAGCTGGACCGCAAGCCGTGGACCGGAGAGTGGGTGCTGCGCAAGTCCGTCAAGCAGTTCCTCTGGATCGGGTTCGCCGCGCTCACCGGCTTCAGCTTCGTCGCGTTCTTCACCCCCGCCAGGGAGCTGGCCGCCAGCGTGATGAACCTGACGCTCGGCGGCTGGGAGGTCTTCTGGATCCTCTTCTACGGCTTCGCCACCTACGGCAATGCCGGCTTCCTCCGCGAGCAGGTGTGCATCTACATGTGCCCCTACGCCCGCTTTCAGGGCGCGATGTTCGACCAGGACACGCTCATCGTGTCCTACGATCCGGGCCGCGGTGAACCGCGCGGTGCCCGCAAGCGGGGTGCCGACGCCAAGGGTGCCGGGCTCGGTGATTGCGTGGACTGCACCATCTGCGTCCAGGTCTGCCCCACGGGCATCGACATCCGCAAGGGACTGCAGTACGAGTGCATTGCCTGCGCCGCCTGCGTGGACGCCTGCGACGACGTCATGGCCAGGATGGACTACCAGCCCGGCCTGATCAGCTACGTGACGGAGCGTGGGCTCGAGGGCCAGAAGACCCGGTACACGCGCCCCCGCGTGCTGGTCTACGGTGGCCTGCTGCTGGCGCTCGGCATCGGCTTCGTCGTCTCGCTCAGCCTGCGCCAGCCGATCGGGCTGGACATCATCCGGGACCGGAACGCCCTCTACCGGGTGCTGCCGGATGGCAGCGTGGAGAACGTCTACAGCCTGCGGATCCTGAACAAGGACGACCGTGCGCACCGTTACGTGATCGAGACCCAGCCTGCTGGCATTTTCCAGGTGGATGCGGAACCCGTCACGGTCGAGGCCGGCGAGGTCCGGGCCGCGCCGGCCCGGCTCCACGTTGCCAGGGTGGACATCGAACAGGCGCCCCGGGACGTCGTGATCGCGGTCCGCACAGCCGATGATTCCGGTCTGGTAGCCGGACGCACTACCCGGTTCTTCGTCCCGGAGAAAGGCAGATGACCACCGGGCAACCCGATCCGACCCGCTGGTACCGGCTGCCCATCATGTGGCTCGTGGTGGCCCTGCCGCTGCTGGCCCTCGTTGGTGGCGGGCTGATGGTGGCGCTGACGATGCTGCGGCCGGACGCCGAGGTTTACAGCGAGCGCCTGGCTGCGCCGCCGCCGGCGGACGCACCCGGTACCTGAGTGCGGGTGGCGTGACCGAGACCATCAACCTGCAGATTGGCGGCATGGGCTGCGCAGCCTGTGCCGTGCAGATCGAGGCCGCCCTGCGGCCGCTGCCCGGGCTTGCCGGCGTGCGTGTGGATCCCGCGACCGCCAGGGCCCGGATCGACCTGGATGACAGGGCGGACCACGTCCTGGAGCCCATCCTTCGCGAGATCCGCAGGCTCGGCTACACCGCGAGCGTGGCGGGCAGCGCCAGTGCTGCCAGCGAGCGCACGCTCACCCGGCGCGCCGCACTGAAGCGGCTCGCGGTCGCCGGCTTCGGAATGATGCAGGCCATGATGCTGGCCTTGGCTCTCTATGCCAGCGAGGACTTCCGCATGGACCCGGCGCTGGTCGGCTTCCTGCGCTATTGCAGCCTGCTGGTCACACTGCCCGTGGTCGTGTACTCGGGCGGACCGATCTTCCGCGCAGCTTTCGCCCAGCTGCGGGCCGCGCGGCCCGCCATGGACGTACCCGTGGGCCTCGGCATCGGCGCGGCCCTGGTCGCCAGCGTCTGGAACACCTTCACCGCCTCCGGCGCCGTGTACTACGACGCCGTCACGATGTTCCTGTTCTTCCTCACCACGGCCCGCTTCATCGAGCTGCTGTCCCGGCACGAAGTTGGTACCGTCACCGAGGCCCTCGCCTGGCTGCTGCCCGCCCGGGCGCTCCGTATCGCCGGCGGCCGCACCAGCCTCGTCCCCGTCGGCAGCCTGCGGCCCGGTGACGAGATCCTCGTGAACCAGGGCGATCCGGTGCCCGCCGACGGAGTGATCCTCGACGGCGAGTCGGCCTTCAACGAGTCCTGCCTGACGGGAGAGTCGGCGCCGGTGCGCCGCGCGGCCGGCGCCACGGTGACCAGCGGCAGCATCAATCTCGGTGGTGGCGTCCGCCTGCGCGTGACCGCCACGGGGGAGCAGACGGAACTGGCGGCCGTACTCCGGCTGCTCGAGCGTTCCCGGCAGGCGAAGCCCCGGCTGCTGACACTGGCGGAGCGCGTGGCCCGCAGCTTCTCCGTGGCCGTGCTGGCCATTGCCGCCTTGGTGAGCATCCTCTGGCTGATAATCCGGCCCGAAGTGGCCCTTGCCAACACCATCGCGGTCCTGGTGGTGGCCTGTCCCTGCGCCCTGTCGCTGGCAGCCCCGGCCGTCGTCGCGGCGGCCAACACGGCACTGGCGCGCCTAGGCCTTCTGCCGATCACCGCGACCGCGCTGGAGCAGCTCACCGCCGTGCGCCACGTGCTCCTCGACAAGACGGGTACGCTGACGACCGGCCGGCCGGAGGTCACAGTGCGGGAGGTGCGCCGGGGCGTGACGGAGGCGGAGGCGCTGGGGATTGCCGCCGCGCTGGAGAGGGGCTCCAGCCATCCACTGGCAGTCGCGTTCCGCCTGCACGAGATCCCCGATGTCCAGGCCCGAGACATGCGGGAGGTGCCGGGCCAGGGCGTCGAGGGCGAGGTGGACGGGCGGCATTACCGCCTGGGTTGCGCCGTGTTCACGGGCGCTCGTGGCGACGACGGCATCTGGCTGGCGGACGCCGACGGCGTGCTGGCCGCCTTCAGCCTGCAGGATGCCGTCCGCAGCGACGCCCGCGAGGCGGTGGATGCGCTGCGTGCGCTGGGCTTCGACGTGGAGATCGCGAGTGGCGATTCGCCGGGGGCCGTCGCGTCGGTGGCCGCGGCGCTCGGCATCGACCGCTGGCAGGCGCGGCTGACGCCGGCGGACAAGGTGGCGCGGCTCGCAACACTGCAGGCCGAGGGCAGCCCCGTGCTCATGGTGGGCGACGGCATCAATGACGCGCCGGTGCTCGCGGCGGCCGATGTGTCCATGGTGCTGAAGTCGGGCAGTGCGCTCGCCCAGACCGCTGGTGACCTGCTGCTTCTGGACGATGCCTGGCTGGCCGTGCCGCGCGCGGTCGCGGTGGCCCGGCGGGCCCGGCGGATCCTCCGGCAGAACCTGATCTGGGCCGCAGCCTACAACCTGGTGGCAATCCCCGTCGCCGCGCTGGGCTGGCTGCCACCCTGGCTCGCCGCCCTGGGCATGTCGCTGAGTTCCGTGCTGGTCGTACTCAATGCGCGGCGGGTGCGCGCATGACGATCCTCTACGTGCTGGTGCCGCTCGGCCTCGTGCTCTGCCTGGTGGCCGTGTGGGCATTTTTCTGGGCGGTTAACACCGGCCAGTTCGAGGAACTCGACGCCGCGAGCGTCAGCCCGCTGGAGGACGATCCGGACCCGCAATCCGGGCATGATGACCCGGGCTCTCGAGCTCCAGGGCCATCCGTACCAGGTGGGCGACGGAGCGGGTAGCCATCTTCTCCATGACCCGGGCCCGGTGGATCTCGACGGTTCGCTCCGACAGCCCCAGGTCCATCGCAATCACCTTGTTCGCATGGCCGGCAACGATGAGGGCCATCACTTCCTTCTCGCGGGGCGTCAGCGTCGTGTAGCGTTGGCGGAGTTCCTCGGTCCGGGACAGGACCTGGCGGGCTTCGGTGTCGGCGGCCAGCGCGCGCTCGATGCGCTCCAGCAGGTCGCGGGGGCTGAAGGGCTTCTGCAGGAAATCGAACGCGCCGGCCTTCATCGCCTCGACGGCCATGGGTACGTCGCCATGCCCCGTAATGAAGATGACGGGCACGAAGCCGCCGCGTCGTGCGAGCTCCTGGATCAGCTCCATGCCGGTCATTCCGGGCATACGCATGTCCAGCAGAAGGCAGCCCGGCCGGGCGGGGTCGTACTGGGACAGGAAATCGGTGGCGGATGCGAAGGGCACGGCCCGGTAGCCGGCGGAATCCAGAAGGATGCCGAGCGAGGTCCGGACGCCGTCGTCGTCGTCCACCACAAAGACGGTAGTGACTGTTCCTGTGCTGTTCACGTCGATCTGGTCGTCCATTGGCCAACTTGCCGCCCGGGTCAGCTGTCCGGCACCGTCGTTCAGGTATCCGCGCGGGGCAGGTGCAGCTGGAAGAGCATACCCCGTGGCTCGGTGGCGGACAGTTCTACGGTGCGGCCGCCGCTCTCATCGGTGGAGATCGTGACCTTTCGCTGGTCCGCTGGCAACTGGGTGACGGTATCCAGGGCGCTGCCGAAGAGGAGTACCAGCAGGGCCTGGAGCCGGTCCGCGTCGCCCATCACTGACGGCGCCGGCGTCCGCAACTCGATCAGGAGGCGCACCTCCTGCTGAGCGGCCAGGGACTCGAGCAGCGGCTGGACTGTCCGGACCAGGGCGTTGGGATCCAGGGGAATCGTGCTCTGGGGCAGGGCCCGGGCGGCCCCGCGGAGCTGCTGGACCAGGTTGCCCGCCCGGAGTGCCTGGGCCGAGATCGCCTGGATGATATTCAGCGCCTGGGGAGCGTGACTCGCGTCGCGGCGCAGGAGCGTGGCCGCGCCGTCGGCATAGGCCGCGATGGCGGCCAGGGGCTGGTTGAGTTCGTGGGCAAAACCCGCGGCCAGGTCCCGCAGGACATGCTGGTCCACGCCCGCCGGCATGGCGGGCGTACCGGCCGGTGCTTGCGTCCCTGCCTTGTGCAGCTGATCATCACGGGTGCCCATGCTGATGTTGATCCTAAGCCGGTGCTGCCCGCCGCTCTCTAAGGGCTTCCCCCTACGGTGCCCGGTTCCCCTTCCAGTCCCGCCGCCAGGGCGTTGGCTGCCGCGGGGTGCACCCGAATGACGATCCGCGGGATCGCCGAGCACATGGTTTACCACTCGCCGGACGCGCTCCTGCTGGTGGACCAGCGTGGGCAGATCGTGTACGTGAATCCTGCCGCCGTCGCGCTCTTCGGCTACGCGGCTTCCGAGCTCATCGGGCAGACCGTCGAGCAGCTGGTACCCCGGCAGTCCCGCGGTATTCACGAGAGGTACCGGGAGGGATTCGCCGCGGCCCCTGCCACCCGCGAAATGGGGGCGCGGCTGGTGTCCCTCGCCGCGTGCCGGAAGGACGGCACGGAGTTTCCCGCGGAAATCCGGCTTGCGCCCATCGAGGACAGGGACGGCGACTCGCGTGGCGTGAGCTACGTCCTCGCGGCAGTCCGCGACGTCACCGATCGCCGCCGCATGACCGATGAGTTGCGTGCTGCGCGGTCGGAAGCCGACAGCGCCAATCAGGCCAAGAGCCGTTTCCTGGCCACGGCGAGCCACGACCTCCGCCAGCCGTTGCAGACGCTGCAGCTGCTGAATGCCGCCCTGGCGCGCCGGCTAGCCGGCCCCGGCGAGCTGGACCTGATCCACCGGCAGCAGGCCGCACTGGAGTCCATGGCGAACCTGCTGAACGCCCTGCTCGACATCACCAAGCTCGAGTCCGGCAACATCCGCCCGAATCTCGAGGTGGTGCCGGTGGCGGACGTGCTCACCGACCTTCATCAGCAGTTCGAGGCCGTCGCCGCCGAGCGCCGGCTGGCGCTCACGATCGCGCCCACCAGGCTGTGCCTCCGGACGGATCGGATCCTTTTCCGCCAGATCCTGCAGAACCTGCTCAACAACGCGCTCCAGTACACCCGGGAGGGCGGCGTGTCGGTAAGTGTCGGGCAGGATGCGGATAGTATCGCCATTCGCGTCGCCGATACGGGGGTCGGCATTCCTGCCCCGGAGCTCGACCGGGTCTTCGAGGAGTACTACCGGGTGGACACCAGGGGGCCGCGGCCCCGCGGCTTTGGCCTCGGCCTGACGATCGTCCGGCAGATCTCACGCCTGCTGGGCTACACGGTGAAGGTCGAGTCAGAGCTCGGGCGGGGCACGACGTTCGTGCTGCACGTGCCCGCCAGGCATCTCATTGCGGCACCCGATGCCGCCGTAGTCCGGCCCGGCCCCGCCGCGGCCCGGCCCGACGTGCCGAAGCCGGCGGTCCTGATCGTGGAGGACGATGCCGCCGTCCGCAGCGCACTCGACCTGGTCCTGTCGCTCGAGGGTTACCCGACGTGGACAGCGGACTCCGCTCCTGCAGCCATGGAGGTTTTTGCGGACCGCGGCGCCGAGATCGACGTCGTAGTCAGCGACTTCCACCTCGGTCCTGGCAAGAACGGTCTCGAGTTGCTCGAGGAAATGCGCGAGATCGCGGGCCGGGACCTCCCCGCCGTGATCCTGAGTGGCGACACGTCGCCGGTGCTGGCGAGGATCGAGACGGTGTCCCGGGTCACCCTGCTGCGCAAGCCGGTCGATGCCCGACAGCTGATCGTCAGGCTGGAAGATCTATTCGGCTCTGCAGAGTGAGTCGTCGCCGCCGGCCGCGGCGGTGGCTTTTTCCAGCGTGTCCCGGACCGGCGCCGCGAGCGGCGCGCCGGGGGCGAGTTCCGCCGCGGCCATCCGCGCCTCCGCCAGGGCCGCCTGCGGGCAGCCGGCGTCGAGCAGCGCGCTGGCCAGGTTGTTCCGGCCCGCCAGGTTGCGGGGATCCTTCTCCAGCAGTTGCCGGTAGAGCCTGATCGCGTCTGCCAGCTCGTGGTTTGCGTAGGCGTCATTGCCGTTGGCCAGGAGCACCAGCGGGTCGTCGGGCCAGCGCTCCAGCGCCGCCGCATGGCCCGCCTCGATGGCCGGACGGGTGAGACTGCGCTCCGCGTCGGCCAGGGCGCGGATGAAGCTGCCGCCCGTGGCGGTCGCCGGCGACTCGTCCGGGGGCGTCACGACGGCGGCCCAGTTGCCACCGGGCTGCCAGGTGCGGAGGAAGTCCGTGCGGCGCTCGACGTGCCGGCGCCGGGTGCCGGATCGCAGGATCACCACGTCCTGCTCCGGGTCGTGGCCGATCACCACGGCGAAATGCCAGCGGCGGATGCCGAGAGCCCCCAGGTCCTGCAGCACCAGGACCGGGTTGCCTGCGGCCAGCTCGGCCTGGACCTCACTGAACCCGGGCCCGAGCACGTAGGGAACTCGCCCCTGGCCCCGTGCGGCGGCCAGCATCTCCACCTGGAGGCTGCCGCGACGGCCCGGGATATAGAGGAGCGGCGCGAGCATCTCCGGCGTGGCGTTCACGCCGGTGGCGCCCAGCACGGTGGCGAGGGCCGCCGGGCCGCACTGGTGAATTTCCTGGGGAAAGAACGGGACTCCCGTCAGCTCCCGGCCGGGATCCTCCGGAACCCGCTGATCAAGGCTGGTGCAGGCAGCGAGTGCCGTGGCAGCGGCCAGGGCCAGCAAGGTGGCCCGGGCCGACAGCACGGCGAACCGGCTAGATCTTCTTGAAGATGTCGGTGACACCCGTGAGTTCGAGGATCAGCAGCACGACGAAGACGATGCCGATCACGGCGAAGAAGCTGTCGCCACCGGCGGGCAGGGTCTGCATCTGCTCTGCGACCTGGGCCAGCTCAGCGTCGGACAGGGCTGCGGCGCGGGTTGCCGCGTGGGACGGATCGACGCCGAGCGCCACGAGCTGGGCCTGCACGTCTGCGCGGCTCAATGCCGCGTTGATCTCTGCCAGGTGCCCGGCGCGCGCTTCAGCGGCCAGGTAGTCCTGCGTCCCGATGACCCCGGCTGCTGCAGTGGACTGCAGACCGAGCCCCAGGAAACACGCTGCGGTGATCGCAGCGACGACTTGCCGAAAATCCATTTTCACTTGCTCCCTTAAGCACAGCCAGTAACCCAGGCGGCAAGTATAGCCCTGGCTCCCGGGCAACAATCAAAGCTGGGGCCCGGTACCTTGCCTCCGGAGTGCCTGCATTTCGTGACGCAGTTGGCGAATCTCGGCAAGGATCGCGCCGCGCTCGTCGTGGGCTGCCTGGTTCTCCCGCGCGAGTTCCGCGTCGTGACTGGACTGCATGGCGCTGACCACCACGGCGATGAAGAGGTTCAGCACCGTGAAGGTCACCACCAGGATGAAGGGCACGAAGAAGGCCCAGGCCCAGGGCGCCGGCTCCATGAGTTCCCGGGCGATATCGGCCCAGCCTTCGAGCGTCATGATCTGGAACAGTGTGAAGAAGCTGCGGGCGATGCTGCCGAACCACTCAGGCTCGAGTCCGCCGAAGAGCTTCGTGGCCATGACCGCGGACACGTAGAACACCAGCATCAGGAGGGCGAAGATCGAGCTGATGCCCGGAATGGCAGACAGCAGCGCCTCCACGACGAGCCGCATGCGGGGGACGGCGGAGATCAGGCGCAGGGTGCGGAGGACGCGCAGCGTTCGCAGCACGGCGAAGCCCTCGGCCGCCGGCAGGAACGCGATCGCCACCACGCTGAAGTCGAACACGCTCCACGGGTCCCGGAAGAAGCGCGGGCCGTGGGCCACCAGGCGCAGGGTCACCTCGATGGTGAAGATCGCGAGGGCGATCCGGTCGAGGGTCACGATGGCTCCGCCGGCCGCGGCCATTGCGGCAGGCCAGGTCTCAAGCCCGAGGGTGACCGCGTTCACCACGATCACGATCAGGATGAAGCGCTGGAAGGCGGGCGATTCGACGAGGGCCAGCAGTCGGGCGTTGCGGCCGGCAGTTGCAGCGGGATCGGTCATGGGGATTGGCAGGCTACCTGTGAGTACGGGGCAAGGCTTGGAGGGGCGGGGCGCCGGACAAGTTCCGCGGCCCGGCTAGCCGGTTGCCGGAGGCTTGCGGGCCTGCTCGGCGAAGAGCCCGGCGCGCGCGCCCTCGATGATGGCCATCAGCGCCGGGTGCCGGACCCGCTGCTCCATGGAGAGCACGTAGAAGCGCGCGTGCAGGCTGCTGGTGCGGCCCACGACCTGCAGGTCGTACTGGCCCATGATCTCGGCTTCGATGGCCGACGGGGCGGGGAAGACCCCGGCGCCGCCCTGGGCGAAGAACTTCACCAGCGCGCTGTCGTCGAACTCGCCGGCGATCTGCGGGGTGATGCCCTGTTCCAGGAACCAGGCATCCACCACCCGGCGGTTGGTGCTGCGGTGCGTGGGAAGCAGGAACGGCGCCTGGTCGAGGCTCCGGGGGAAGCCCTTGCGCAGGCGACGGGCGAGGGCCGGCGCCGCGAAGAAGGTGACGTCGCACTCGCCGAGCTGGTGGCTGATGGCCTTGAGGCCGGCGTCGGCGGGGAGGGCGCTCGGCGACACCACGAGGTCCAGCTTGCGGGCCACGAGCTCTGCGAGCAGCGTGCCGAGGCTGCCGGTGTGGCAGATCACCCGGAACGCGTCGTCGCCCTGCATGAGGGGCGCGACGATCCGCCACGTGATGAGGTTCGGCACCACGTCCGATACCCCGATGGTCACCGTCCGGCGCTCCTGGGGATTTGCCCCCTCGACGGCCCGCACCAGTTCCTGGCCCACCGTGAACAACCGGTCGGCGTACTCGAACACAGTGCGGCCGAGCTCGGTGGGCACGGCCCGGCGCCCCTGCTTCTGGAGGAGGGCTCCGCCCAGGTTCCGCTCGAGCAGCTTGATCTGGCCGCTGATGGTCTGGGGCGTTATGTGCAGGCTGTCGGCGGCCCGGCCGACGCCCCCCTCCCGGACCGTCGTCCAGAAGTAGAGCAGGTGGCTGTAGTTGGGGTGGCGCATGGCGCAAATATTCGGGAAAACCGAAGTATATATGCGAAATAAACGCCTTGTCTGCTATTCGATACAGGCTAGGCTGAGGGCCCGGTTAGGATCTGTGGAGGGTTGTCGAGTGGCCAGGAGAGTGCAGGACAAGAAGCCGGCGCGGCCGGCGGACGCCAAGGCGTGGCTCAAGGAGAACATCGAGGAACAGAAGAAGCGCCACGCCGCCATCCAGAAAGAGATGAACGAGGACCTCGCTCCCCAGCGGGAGCGCTGGTACCGGGAATTCCTCGAGATCGTCCAGACCAAGGGCTTCAATGTCACCGGCGACCAGCGCCGGGCCATCAAGCCGGCCGAGGTGCCGAAGAAGCCGAAGCGCCCCGACCGCGTCGTGTACTGAACCCGGAGAACGTCACATGGCAAGACCACATATCGAACCCTACGTGGAGCTGGACACCCCCTACAAGAAGTTCGGGGTGAATGGCTTCAAGGGCAGCCAGTACAAGGTACTGTCCCTGGACACCGACACCGGTGCCTGCACCCTGAAGGTCCGTTTCGACGGCGGCTTCAGGCGCAAGCCGGGCCTTAGCTACTCCGACATGGAGATCTTCGTTCTCAATGGCAGGATCAAGGTCGGCAAGGAGACCTGGGTGGAGGGCCACTACGCCTTCATCCCGGCCGGGGCTGCCGTGGGCGCGATCGAGGTGCCCCAGGGCGCCGAGGCGCTGCTCATGTTCAACGACTCGGAGCCCAGCTTTGCCGAGTCGGGCAGCCACCACCAGCTGACGCTGCTGGACGCCCACAAGTCCTTCAACAGCTATGAAGACCGGCCCTGGGGCCCGGGCGGCATCGTCTCGCCCTCCGTGGCGTCGGGCTGCATGATCAAGATCCTGCACTTCGACCCGGTCACGGAGGCCTGCAGCTTCCTCTACTGCATGACGCCGCAGTTCGCCCAGGACAACATCTCCTACCACGACAGCGCCGAGGAGTCGTACCACATCTGGGGCACGTCCTGGATGATGCAGTTCGGCGAGCTGCCCACCGGCGGTTACTTCTGGCGGCCCCCGTACATCAACCACGGCTCGTTCCGCTGCAAGTACGGCACCATCGCCTTCGGCCGGACCGACTCCGTGCTGTTCAACTACTTCCACTTCAACCCGTGGACCAACCCGGACGAGAACAAGATGAGGGCTGCCGCCTTCCTGTACCGTAAGCGCCCGCAGCTCTACGACTGGGTGGCCTCCGACGGCCACAACCACCCCCACGGCCCGCCGGACTTCGAGACGCCCGACTACGCGGACGTGCCCCAGGTGCGCCTGCTCCACGGCCAGCCCGTGGGCGGCTCCGTCGGCAAGAAGAAGCGCAAGTAAGGGAGCAGAGGTACCGGCCCGAAGAAGAAAAGGTACAAGAAAAGGTACCGGACACTTAGTTATTGGTTTTGCTTAGTTATTCAAATAACTAAGCAAAACCAATAACTAAGTGTCCGGTACCTTTTTGTCCCTTTTTGTCTCTGTCGTCGCCGCCAACGATGATACGGGCGCTGCGCGAATAGGTGACGTAGGCCCAGGCCCAGTCGATGAGCACGATGAGCCGGTTGCGGAAGCCGATGAGGAAGAACACGTGGGCCAGCAGCCAGAACCACCAGGCCACCGGGCCTGAGAGCGTCAGGCCCAGGCTGTCCACGACGGCGGCCTGCCGGCCGATCGTCGCCAGGTTGCCGTAGTCCCGGTACCGGAACGGCGCCGTGGGCCGGCCCCGGAGCTGCGCCCCGATGTTCCGGCCCACGTGGGCACCCATCTGCTTGGCGGCAGGCGCGACGCCCGGCACCGCGCGCCCCGCGACGTCCGTCAGCACCGCGAGGTCGCCGGCCACGAAGATCCCCGGCCACCCCGGCACGCTGAGGTCAGGCAAGACTTGCACGCGCCCGGCACGGTCGAGCGGGACGCCGGCCTGGTCCCGCAGCTGCGCGCCGAGGGGCGAGGCCTGCACGCCGGCGGCCCAGAGGATCGTTCGCGCCATCACCCGCCGGCTCCCGGCCTCCACCCAGCCGTCGCCCAGGGCCGACACGGGCTCGCCAAGGCAGACGGTGACGCCGAGCCGCTCGAGCTGCGCGGCCGCCCGCGCCGACAGGTCCGGGGGAAAGTTGCCGAGCACCCGGTCGCCGCCCTCGATCAGCAGGACCCGCGCGGACCGCGGATCGATACGGCGGAACTCCCGCGCCAGCGTGTGGCGGGCGATCTCCGCCAGGGTGCCCGCCAGCTCGACCCCGGTGGGACCGCCGCCGACGACGGCAAACGTGAGGAATGCCTTCCGTACCTCCAGGTCCTCCTCCAGTTCGGCCCGCTCGAAGGCGGTGAGGATCCGCGCGCGGATGGCCAGCGCGTCGTCCAGGGTCTTCAGTCCCGGTGCGTCGGCCTGCCACTCCGGATGGCCGAAGTAGGCGTGGGTGGCGCCGGTGGCCAGCACCAGGTGGTCGTAGTCCAGGGGGTGATCGCCGAGCCACACGCGGCGGTCGTGCACGGCCAGGCGCGCGACCTCGCCCAGCAGCACGGTGACGTTGCGCTGGCCCTGGAGCACGAAGCGGAGCGGGGCCGCGATGGAGGGCGCCGCCAGTCCCGCCGTCGCGACCTGGTAGAGCAGCGGCTGGAAGAGGTGGTGGTTCGTGCGGTCGACCAGGGTGATCGAGGCAGGGGCGTCGCGCAGGGCGCGGACGGCCCATAGCCCTGCAAAGCCCCCGCCCACGACCACTACCCGCGCGCGACCCGCACCCATGCCGCCAACTATACGAGCCGGGGTGGAAGGGCGGCCAGAAGGGGGGAGACTGCTATCATTCGCGCCGGCTGAAACACGCGAAAGAACAACCATGCCATCTCCGCAGCCGGAGGCCGCCCCGCTGTTCCACGTGATCGATCCCCGCGTGTTCGACCGCACCCACCTGGACGACCTGTGCGACCTGACCACCCGGGTGCGCCTCATGGCGAAGCACCCCGACGGGGCCCGCTTCCTGCTCGGCCTGCTGCCCGACCGGCGCGCAATGCTCTACTTCGTCCAGCCGTCCACCCGCACGTTCCTGTCCTTCAACAATGCCTGCCACGTGCTCGGCATCCGGACCAGCGAGATCCGGGATCCCGCCACGTCGTCCGAGGTGAAGGGCGAGAGCTTCGAGGACAGCATCCGCACCTTCAGTTCCTACGTGGACGTCATCGTGATGCGCACGCCCCGGTCGGGCGAGGCAGCCCGGGCGGCGGAGCTGATGAACCGCATTCCCCGGCCGGTACCCATCATCAATGCGGGCAGCGGCCAGGACCAGCACCCCACCCAGGCGCTACTCGACATCTACACCCTCGACCGCAGCTTCGAGGAGCACGGCGGCATCGACGGCAAGGTGATCGGCCTGATGGGCGACCTGAAGCGCGGGCGGACCGTCCGGTCCCTCTGCTACCTGATGAAGAACTACCGTGACGTGCGCCTGGTGCTGATCGCCCCCGAGCAGTTCGCCCTGGAGCCCGACATCAAGGCCCACCTGAAGGAGCACAACATCCCCTTCGTGGACGGGGCGAAGCTCGCCGACGTGCTGCCCACCCTCGACGCCGTGTACGTCACCCGCATGCAGTCCGAGTGGGACACCGCCGGTGAAACCCGGCGGGTCAACTACGCCGACTACAGCATCACGCCGGACAACCTCCAGCGCATGAAGAAGACGGCCGTGATCATGCACCCGCTGCCCCGCGGTCCCGAGATCGCGCCGGCGGTGGACGACGACCCGCGGGCTGTCTACTGGCGCCAGGAGCGCAACGGCATGTGGATGCGCGTTGCCATCCTGCTCAAGATTTTCCGCGCGGACGGCGTCGTCCGCGATTTCGACATCACAGCACTCAACTGACCTGAGGACAGACCCATGAAGCTCTACGGTGCCATTGCCTCCCCCTACGTCGCCCGCGTCGTCATGTACGCGAAGATCAAGGGCGTGGACCTGCCCCTGATGGAACCGCCCGGTGGCGGCATCAAGAGCCCCGACTACCTGAAGCTGAATCCGATCGGCAAGATGCCGACGCTGGACGTGAACGGGCAGGGCATCGGCGAGTCCACGATCATCTGCGACTACCTGGAGGACGTCTTCCCCCAGAAGTCCGGACTGCCGAAGGACCCCATCGATCGGGCCCGCTCGCGGCTGATCGCGCGCATCGTGGACCTCTACATCGCCAACGCCGTGAGCCCGCTATTCCGGCAGATCAATCCCGCCACGCGGGATGCCGCCGTCGTCGAGAAGGCGGCCGCCGAGATCATCAAGACCTACGGCTACGCCGAGCACGCCATGGGCAGCGGCCCGTTCTGCGTGGGCGCGACGCCCACGCTGGGCGACTGCGCCCTCAGCACCACCACCCGCATGATGAAGGTCATGCTGGCCGCTGGTAACTTCGGCATCGTGGACCCCACCGACAGCGGCCGCCTCGCGACCTGGTGGAAGGCCGTGGAGGCCCACCCGGAGTGCGGCCCGGTGATCACCGCCTACGGCACGGCCTTCGAGGGCTTCATGAAGATGATGGCCGCCAGAAAGTAGGAGCGCCTTCAGGCGCGACCGCTTTCTCACGGAAGATCAATTGCAGCGCCCGTAGCTCAGCTGGATAGAGCATCAGGCTTCGAACCTGAGGGTCGGGAGTTCGAATCTCTCCGGGCGCGCCACCAGTCAAACAACGGCGTCGGGCGCCGGCGCCTTCGCTAACATTGTCGGTGCTATGAACCACCTCGGCCTGCTCATCATTCTGTTCTGCCTGGCGCTGGCCGGCTGCGGCAAGGCACCGGCACCCGATGCCGGCTGGTCCCGGGTGACGGCGGAGGCCTTCGCGGCCGAACTGTCGGCTGGGCGCGCGCCGGGTGCCCGCCCGCTCATGCTGGTGGACGTCAGGGAACCGGAGCTCTTCGCCGCGGGGCACATCCCGGGGGCAATCAATCTCCCGTGGCCGGGCGTCAAGGAAACCGCCGCCACGCAGCTGCCGAGGGATCACGCCATCGTGATGATTTGCCACGGTGGCCCGATGGGCGACGACGTGGCCGAGAGACTGGTGGCGGCCGGATTTGCCGACGTGCGCAATCTCGAGGGCGGCATGCGGGCGTGGCGCGGGCCGCTGGCGACCGGGCGGCGTCAGTAGTTCTTTCGTACTGAGGACTTGCGCACAAAGCCGCTCTCACAGGCATTGCAGGGCGATACGTAGTAGTCCTTCGACTGACCGATGATGGCCACTTCGGTCTCTGGTCCGTAACTCCCCAGGACCTTGCCGTCGGCGGTGGGCGTGGCCAGCACTGCGGTGTTGCCAGTGAGTCCGTACAAACCGTGAACGGAGCCGGCCACATCCACGCGAAAGCCGCGCACATCCATGGCACTCGAGTCGTAGGCCTGACCGTTCCACTGATAGAAGACAGACTGGGCGCATGGCGGATCGCCGTCAGCGCAATTGACCTTGATCTCGCGGTACCCGGAAGCCGTGCCTGCGGGCAGCACCTCGATTGCGCCGGGATCAGAGGCGCCGATGCCACTGATCACCACCCAAGCTCCCTTCTGCTCCTGGACCAGCAACTGCGGGCAACCGAGACTGCCGCAGGAGAAGATGCTGGCCGCGTTCATGCAGCCGACGATCGCGCCAATCTCGTAGAGGTATTCCAGCCTGCCGTCGCCATTGACGTCCAGCGACCAGATGCTGGCTGGTGAGATGCCAACGGGTTGGCCCTCCGCCTCCCGGCACATCTGCGCGGCGCCCTTCACGGCCTCGACCAGATAGGCCGGACAGCTTGCCGGCCTGGCTTTGCCAATGGCATCGATGCACTGCTGGATATTGACACCGTCGACCGGCTGGGCGCGCGGCCCGGAGGACTGACCGGCTGCAGAAACTTCGGCGAGTGTGGCTACTGCCAGAAGGACCGACAGGAGTCGGCAAAATGCGACCAGACCGCTGTTTGGGCACATGGCGGCAACTGTACGCCTCGGGCCTGCTTTGGCAAACCCCGGGCGCAAACACTTCCCCGAACCCACTTAAGGAATGGCTTGCCCCCAGGACCGGGCGCGCATCGAATCAATGGTTGCCCGGGCGGCGACGGCTCGAATCGCACTCGAAGTTATGACAAGGCGCAGTCACCCATTCGGAGGATTCGTCGCTTCCCGGCCTCGCGTACACTGGCTACGGTATTACCGGTCGCCCGATCACCTCAGCAGGTGCCTGATGCGAACGTCATTAAACACTTTCCTGCTGGCCGGCTTGTGCTCGCTAGCCAATGCCGCCGACTTCCAGCCCCTCCGCGGCATCGCCCGCGGTGAAGACGCCGAATTTTCCTCCGTCGCCGGCCACGTCAGTGTCGCCGCCATGGGGCCCGACTGGACCGACGGCCACGACGTCTACGACTGGAGCCCGGGCGCGGACCCGGTGCTGATCGGGCACATTCAGCCCACCAGCCAGGGGAACCGGGTTCGGGCCCTGGCTGAGGACGGCCAGATGGTCGTCGGCGACGACCGCTATGGCGGATCCCATGGGTTCTACTGGACACCGGCCGGGGGCCGCCAGACGTTCAACTGGGTTCCGGAGGAGTGGCCCGAGAGTGTCGCGCACGATGTGTCGGCCGATGGCGCAGTGGTTGCCGGCCTCGCGGGTTGGCCCGATCACCGGGGTGGTTACGTCGCCTTCCGCTGGACCGAAGCGCACGGCATGGAGCCGCTCGGCAACCTGCCCGGGTACACCTACAGCTCGGGAGCGCTCGGCATCTCCTCCGACGGCCAGTACATCGTGGGGTCCAGCGCGTCCGGCCCGTCGGCCGGCCGGGCCTTCCGGTGGGATGCCGTGAACGGGCTCATCCCGCTCGGCGTGCTTCCGGGCCAGTACGACTCCAGCGTGGCGATGGCCGTCTCCGACGACGGGAGCGTGGTGGCCGGGACTTCGGGCAGCCAGGTGTTCCGCTGGACCGCGGCCACCGGCATGGTCGGAATCGGCAGCCTGTCTCCCGGGTCGGACAGGGAACTTCAGATCTCGGGTGACGGCGCCACGATCCTGGGCACGTCCTCGTTCGACGCCTTCATCTGGACGCAGGCGGGAGGAATGCGCCGACTCCGGGATGTCCTGCAGGAGCTCGGCGCCCTAAACCTCGACGGCTGGAGCCTCGAGGAAGTGCTGGATGTCTCGTCGGACGGCACGCAAATTCTGGGTCGGGGCAACAAGGGACTGTTCATGGCGGACCTCGTGGCTCCACCCGTGCCGGCCCTGCCGGAAGCCGTCGACGACGGAAGCTTCACCCTGGTGGATAGCGTACCGGAAGCCATTCCGGTGGGCTTGAATGACATGTACTTCGCCGAGCCCGTGACGGTGGAGGTGGTCGGCCCGCCGACCAAGGGCAGCATCACGGGCATCTCCGCCCCCGGTGCGCTCGCCCACATGACCGTCTCCTACGTCCGGGACGAGGCGGCGACGGGCACCGACAGCTTCGTGTACCGGGTGACCGGCGCCGACGGCTACGTCGACACGGCGACCGTGCACATCGCCGTCACCGCTGAGGACAGGATCCCAGACGAGTTTTTCTTTGCTGAACAGACCGACGTGCCGCGCAATGCCGTCATCGAATCGGAAGTGGTGCACGTCACCGGCATCAACATCCCGGTCCTGATTGCCGTGGAGGGCGGGGAATATTCGGTCGACGGTCAGAACTTCACCAGTGCCCAAGGCACGGTTACCGACAATGCCGAGATCATCGTCCGGCATACGAGTTCGGGCGAGGAACTCGCCACGACCTCGACCCTGCTCACCATCGGGGACGTGTCTGCGGTATTCAGCAGCACCACGGCCCCCCTGGACCCGGACTCGGACGGCGACGGCGTGCCCGACAGCGAGGACAACTGCACCCTCGTCGTGAACCCGGGCCAGTGCGATTCCGACGAGGACGGTTACGGGAACCACTGCGACGGGGACCTGACGAACAATGGCATCGTCAATGCCCAGGACACCGTGCTCTTCCGGGACCTGCTCGGCGCCGGCACTCCCGGCCCGGCTTACAACGTCGCCGACCTGAACTGCAACGGGGCCGTGAACGCCCAGGACAGCACGCGGTTCCGGCAGCTGCTGGGCGAGCCGCCCGGACCGTCGGGGCTGAATTAGACGGCATTCTAAGTACCCCAGGCTCACCCATAAAACCCGAGGGTCTGGCGTTCGAATCTCTCCGGGTACGCAACCGGCCCCAGGTTACGTCAGTGCGCGGCTTGTGCTAGATGGATCCTGCCTGCAGTCCAGAACTCGCCAGACCACGCAGGCGTCGCCGTCGTGTTGTAGTAGATGGCGAATGGACAGCGCGTGGCGAGCATCCGGTGATAACCGAAGACCATTAGTAAGGTCCTTCAATGCGGCGCGTAATATCCGCAGTTTCATTCACCGCGCTTGCGCAGTTCCTGCTTCGCTGCTTCCCAGTCCACCGGCTGTTCGCGGCCGGCTTCATAGGCCTGCCGCGTCTCCTCCAGCGCACCGGCGTGCCAGTTGGGCGACTCCAGCCGGTTTTCGTCCCGCCTCAAGGAATCCCACAATTCCTCCATGGCCTGGAGTTTCTCGGCCCAGGACATCTGCTTGATGTTCAGCAACGTCATTGGGGGAGCGTACCCATCGGCCGATGGGCGGGCAAGGAATCCGACTGCGAGAAAGCCGCCAGTTCGTAGACAATACCGGGTTGACAGATCATCGGCCCGGGGAGTTACGCCCGGTCGACTGAGGCGGGCGGCAGCCGCGTCAGGTCCTCGACCCGGGCAGGCACCGCGCCGGGCTCCGTTCGCTGCTAGGCCTTCGGCGCCGGCTCAATCAACTGCTTGCTGCCCGGGTACGGAAAATCACGCCAGACCTTGATCTTGTTGTCGTCGATCAGGAAGTAGCCGGCGACGCGAAACCGCATGCGCGGAACCTTGCTGCCGGGGTACGGGTAGAACTCATCGATACGGTCATTGATGACGATCTGGCCGATCGTGAATTGCCGCAGGTTGATCCACTCGACCTTGTCCAGGCCCTTGAACATGTTGTCGTTGTGCCTGCGGAAGGCCTCGATGCCCACCACTTCCGGCATGCCGGTCGTGATCTGGTAAATGATGTCGTCCGCCACGTACCGGGACAGGACGTCGGCATCCCGGGTGGCATAGTCCCTGACGAAATTCGCGACCAGCGTGTCGTTGGCCTTTTCCAGGGCCGCCTGCTCCGCCTCGCTCAGTTCGATGCGCGGCCCGGTGTGCGCGGCCGCGGTCGCATCCTGCATTCCCAGCATGGCGAGCATGCTGGCACCCAGGAAGAGTTCGCGGCGATTCAGGGCGTCGCGTGGTTCGGGCGCGGGCATGCAGGGCTCCTGGAGAAGCTTTGGGACATCTGTGTTGAGGCGGCCTAGCGGGCCTGCTGCTGCTTCCGCTTAGCAACCTCGCGCTTGCGCTGCTTCGCCTGTTCGTAGAACTCGTCCCAGCCCGGCCGGACTTCCTTTTCCATCAGGTCCTCGAGGTACACGGCCGCGGTCTTCGGCGATTCGGCGTAGTGGATGAACCGCCAGCCATCCGCCGTCTTCCGGAAGACACCACTGACCCGCACGTCCTCGCCGACGGGGTTGCTGCCGATGGTCTTCATCTCGAAGTGCCAGTACCAGATGCCGATGGCGAGATCCGGCGCGATCTGCTTCACCCGGACATTCTCGGCGAACATCCGTATCGCCTCGATGACCGGTATTGGCCGCGGCGGGTCGAGATAGGCGCGGAGGCGATCCCAGCCCACGAACCACTCGGCCTGCTCCTCGGCGAGGTAGGTGGGGTAGGGCTCGGCCGGGTCCCACAGGCCGAGGAGGGTGGCGAAGTCCTGGGAGTTCCAGCGGTTGGCGGTCTCCTCGATGAGGGCAGTCACGCCAGCGCGCACGTCGTCCGGAACCTCCGGTTCGACCCGCGGGCCGATCGCCTTGTGGCCGCCGGCCAGCGCGGTGGAAAGGGAAAACATCCCGGCGACGACCAGGGCAAGGAGCCAGCGGCCGCGCGGTCGGAAGGAATCGGGGTTTGCCATCACGGGGACCTCGTCTGTTGACTGCCATGCCGGCCAGTCTGCCGGCACAGCCAGTATAGTCGGACCCGGTCATCCCGGTACCGGAGGGACTGATGCCCAGGACGGTTGGCAATGCCGAGTACTTTCCCTGGGACGGCGGGTCGATATTTGTCGGCAGGTCGGGCGAATTCCCCGTGCACGCCCACCAGGCAATCCAGATCTGCTTTCTCTTCGACGGGTTTATCCAGCTGCGTGCGAAGGACGATGGCCCGTGGATCGACCATGGGCTCGCCATCGTTCCGTCACAGCAGCCCCACGGAATGAACGGCGCCAGCATTCAATATGGCGCCGTTATTTTCGTGGAGCCCGAGACCCGCGAGGGCCGGGTGCTGACGGAGCGCTGCACCAGCGATGGCATCACGTCAGCTGACCGGGCGCTGATCGCCCCGGTCGTGCCCGAACTCCTGTCCGCCGTCCTCGACCGGCGTGGCCGGGTTGCGATCGTGGACGTGGCCCGTCGCCTGGTGCAGGCACTGACCGGGGATTCCAAGCCATCCATGGTCAGTGACGAGCGGGTCATGCGCGCGGTGGCCTACATCAACAGCAACCTGGCGAAACCAATCACGCTGGAGCAGGTTGCGGCGGTGGCGCACCTGTCGCCCAGCCGCTTCCGGCACCTGTTTGCCGAGCAGACCGGAACAGGCCTGCGACCGTACATCCTCTGGCGGCGGTTCGTCAGCGTCTGGGAGCACACCATGCGCGGGGACTCCCTGTCCACGGCGGCTCACGCTGCAGGGTTCGCTGACTCCGCCCATCTGACCCGCACCTGCCGGCGCATGATGGGGATACCGCCTTCATTGTTGGACGTGTCCGGATCGGGTACATCCGGCGAATGAGGAAAGCTCAGGGTGGCAATCGTCACCCACCCGAGCAGGAACGAGGCAACGGCCCCGAGGATCAGCGCGGGAGTCATGGGCATGAGGGCCATGACAACGGTGGCCGGCCCCGGCGCCGCAACCAGCAGATACAGCCAGACGACCGGGGTCGCCAGGGCCATGAAGCCGATACCGACTGCCAGATGTCTTGTCACGGTCGTTCTCCGTTCGCTATTGGCTCTGCACGCAGGCGCAGGCTTCGCCGCAGCCGCATTGCGTGCCGCACGCACATCCAGGCTGCTCCTCGGGTGCCGGGCGGCCACAGGCGCAGTTCGTGCAGTCGCACGGATTGCAGTCGCAGAGGAAGTCCTTGCTGGTATCCATGGGATAGCTCCTTTTGAACTGAGGTCGGTCGGTACGGGGTCACTCTAGGGATGCCCGACGTCCGCGGCTTGAATGAAGCGGCTGTTTGCGCTGCCCGGGGCCGCCAATACTCTGGTATGGTCTGGCGCTATCGAATGCCCGTGCCACGTGGAGCTGCCATGAACGCAACGTCCTGCCTCAGAGTCCGGATCAGCGGTTTGCTCACCGCCTTCATGTTGCTGGCGCTTCCGGCACTTCCGGCGGTAGCGGCCGACGAGCCGGCGCCGGCGCCGGCGGCCGGGGCCGGCGATTCCGTCGCCCTGTATTCCCGGGGCGTCACCTGGGACCACTTCCTGTCCAACACGCGCGCGCAGCGCGAGGAATGGCAGAAGAATGCGGGACGCGAGGTGCCGCCGGCCCTCGTGGAGCGCCTGAGGAGGGCCGGCGATGACCTGCGTCTCGTGGTGATCACCGCTGACTGGTGCGGCGACTCGGTGCACAGCGTCCCGTATATCGCCAAACTTGCCTTGCGCGCCGGGGTCAACCTGCGCGTGGTCGATTTCAGGACCGGCAAGGCCGTCATGGAGGCGCACCGTACGCCCGACGGGCGGGCGTCCACGCCGACCGTGATCCTCATTCGCGGCAATCGGGAAGTGGCCGCCTGGGTGGAGCGGCCGGCGTCGTTGCAGTGGTGGTATCTCGGGATGACCGGCCAGATCAGCGACGACGAGCGCCTGGAACGGAAGCTGTCCTGGTACGACTGGAATCGCGGGGCCGATGCGCTGGCCGAGATCGTGGTGCTGGCCGAGCAGAGTGCAAAGAAGGGCACTTGAGCAGGCATAACCCGAATGTTGTGACTTCGCCGGGACCTTCGGCGTTGCATCCGTAAGGCGCCGCGCCGGGTTGGAGGCCAACCCGGTCCTGGATGGATTATGTCCTGACGGCACTGCGGTGCGGCCGATGCAGGGACACGGGAATCCCGGCCCGCCGCGACGGCTGTGATGCTTCTCACAGTGGTCCCGGGATCGGCGCCCCTAAGCTCGGTCCCCGCCCCATGCTTACTCCATCCTCCCTGAGCGCCTTTGCCGCCATCGGCCTTGCCGTGGCGATGGCCTATCTGCTGGCTTCCACCCTCTCTGCGGGTGTGTTTCTCGTCACGCGGTCGCGGCATGCGGCGAAGTCCCGCCTGCATCACCAGCCGGCCGCCTACGTCGTGCTGGAGATCGACAGCATCGATCGCCGGCTGCGGCGGCACCGCACCGCGGTGCTGCTTTTCGGCGCCTGCGTTGGCGTTCTTGCGTTGTTTGCCCGGCAGGATGGCTGGCCCGATCAACCGACGTGGAGCTGGGCCACCATTGCCGTGCTCGTCGCAGTGGTTGGCGCGTTTGCCGCCGCCAAGGCCCTGCAGCTGGTTCGATACCGCCACCGGCTTCGGTCTCTGCTCGATGCCGACAGGGTGATCGCCCAGCGGCTCGATGAGGTGCAGCTCAGGGGGCATCGTGTCTTTCACGCGGTGCCGGTCGGGGACAGCATCATCGACCACGTCGTCGTCGGTCCCATCGGCGTCTTCGCCATACAGGTGGTGTTGCCGACCCGACCCGGCGCCGTCAGCGTGAGCCTGGCGCGTGGGTCCCTGGCGTTCGGCCCGGACCACGGCGCGTTCGGGCTTCAGCCGGTAATCAGGGGCTGCGCCGGCCTGGCAAGGAACCTCGGCCGCACCGTTGGCCACCCCGTCAAGATCGTGCCCACGCTGGTCGTCCCGGGATGCAAGGTTGCTGCGTCGGATGAAGCACGGTTCCTGCTGACGAACGAGCAGAACTGCGTGACGCTTGTCGGCTGGAAGGATTCCGCGGCTTATCTGATGGACGACGAGATCGCCCGGATCGCCGGATGGCTGTCAGACCGCTGCCGGCCCCGGCAGCAGTTCGCCTGGCGATTGCCGAAAGGTCCGCTCCACGCGTCCGTCCCGCGACCGCGCCTGGTGTAGCCCCAGGTTTCCGCATCCGGGCACGGATAGAATCCCTCCCGGTGAACCTGTCCACGTATCTCGTCACCGGCGCCACAGACGGCATCGGCAGGGCCACCGCCCTGGCGCTGGCGGAACGGGGCGCCCGGGTCATCGTCCACGGCCGGGATCCGGCCAAGCTCGAGGCCACCCTCCGGCAGCTTCGCGCCGCCACCGGCAACGCGTCGCTCTATCCCGTGCTGGCGGATTTCGCTTCACTCGCCCAGGTGGCGGAGCTCGGTCATCGGGTGCGCACGGAATTTCCCGGGATCAACGTGCTCATCAACAATGCCGGGTTCGTCACCGATCACTGGCAGCAGAGTGCGGACGGCTTCGAGATGACCTTTGCGGTGAACTACCTGGCTCCGGTGTTGCTGACGCTATGCCTGCTGGACACCCTCCGGGCCAACGTGCCGGCGCGCATCGTGAATGTCGCCTCGACGGCAATGGGCGGCGGCAGGGCTGATTTCGGGAATCGGCAGCTGGAGGGTGACTTCGACGGCTGGCAGGCCTATGCCAACACCAAGCTGATGAACGTGCTCTTCAGTCATCAGCTCGCGGAGCGTCTGTCGGGTACCGGGGTGGTGAGCAACGCCCTGTGCCCGGGGCTGATAGACACGAATTTCTTCCACACCAACTCGCTGTTTGCGGGCAGTGTCTACGAGCGGCTGAAGCCGGGCATGCGGACGCCGGGGGAGGGCGCGATGCTGCCCCTGTACCTGGCGACCGACCCGGAAGCGGGTGGCATCAACGGAGCCTTCTACGTCCGCGTGGGGCGGGATGGCCGGCGTGCCGTGCCCCTGGACTGGGACCGGCGTGCGGCGCGGGATCTGTGGGAGGCGAGCCTGGCCAGCCTCGGGCCGTGGCTGTCGCCGTCTACCTGAAGAAGTTGAAGGGCAGGCGGAAGGTGATGTCGGTGTCGGGGGCGTCATCGGTGGCGCCGATGCCGATGGCCAGGTTGAACGGCTGGCCCTTGCCGAGATTCAGCGAGTAGCCGATCAGGAACTTGCCCACGGTGACATCCGAGCCCGCGATCTTGGGGACGGCCGCCAGCTCGATCGTCGTCTCGTCGTAGATGTCCAGTGAGTAACTCAGGCTGAACGAGGAGCGCTCGTTCAGCGAGAAGCCCATCCCCACGTTGAAGCGCACGGCGTCGCCGGGATCGACGTCACCGAAGGGTATCGGCTGGCCCGGCTCGCCAGTACTGCCCCGGCCGCCCTTGTCGTCCTCCAGTGTCCACAGGTAGCCGACGTTGCCGAAGAACACCACCGGGTCGCTGGGGTAGAGGAAGGTGACGCTGGGATTGAAGCTCCAGAACCCGGATCCGGTGGCGAGCTCGCTGGGGTTGTCCGGCTCGCCGGACAGGCTGGCCTTGCTGGCCAGCTCGAATGGGTCCGTGCCGGTGTCCGACTTCACCCGGAGGTTGCCGGTGAAGAAGGGCATCTCCGGGTTGTTGCGCGGGAACTGGTAGCGGATGCCGAACTCGATGTCACCGAGATCGTTGGCATCGCTGGTGAAGACCTCCTCCTCGATCGAGTCGGTGAGGAATTCCCGGGTGCGGGTGCTGTCCTCGCGGACCACCCAGGGCGCGCGCAGCTCCAGTTCCAGCCGGTTGGTGAGGCCGTAGCGCGTGGTGAGGTTGCCGATGTAGGTGTCGCGATCGGCCTCGACGATGTCGATGACGCCGATCAGGAGCGCCGGCAGGATGGTGAACCCCTCGATGGAGAGGCGATTGTAGGACGAGTAGATGTACTGGAACGAGGGTTCCAGGACCAGCCGGCCCCGGGGCGTGAGCACGCCGCCGACGTCGGGGCTGACCCGCGGTATTTCCGGCCGCCGGGCCTCGGCGGCCTCCTTCTCGGCCTTCTGCTCGGCGCCGACTACGGCCGGGGCGCCGCCGGTGTCCTGGCCGCCACGATAGCTGTCCAGGTCGTTGACCTCGGTGAGCAAACGCTCCAGGTCGCGGCGTTGCTGCTCGACCGCCGAGACCTTTTCCATGAGTGTCCGGTACTGCTCGTCGATCTCCGCCATCTTCTTCTGGAGTTCCGCGGCAGCGGCCAGCGCGGCAGCCCGCTGGTCGTCCACGGCCGGGGCGCCGTCGTCGTCGGCAAGCGCGGTTCCGCAGAAGGCGGCGAGGAGCCCGGTGAGAAGGATGGGGCGCAGGACCCGGTGAAATGGCGCAGGAACCGCGATTTGTGCGGCGGCAGCACGCATCGCGCACCATCCTGGTCGGGACACGATGGCCCCGGATTTCCGCAGCTCATGCATGCATCAGGGTTGCCGGGTCAGGCTTTCGTTGACAATTTGCGACAGCTGCAGCCCCTGGGTGACGGTGGCGATGTTCTGCAGCGAGATGTCCAGGACAGTTTCGTTGGCAATTGCCTGATTGTCCAGCGTGTTCTGGATAATCGTGGTGACGGCCGGCGACATGGCGTCGAGGGTGTCCATGGCGATGAAGTTGCCACCGCCGTTCTGGATGATCACCGGGTCCAGTGCCTGACGGGCCACGCCGGTGCCCACCGTGGTTGCCAGGTCGTTCAGGTACATGGCACTGGTGAACTGCTCGATGCCATTCACGCTGGTGGTGCGGGTGATGCCGATGGCGATGTTGTAGGCCTCGCCCACGTCGATACCGCCGCGCATGTCGCCCAGCACCTGGTGATCGACCGCGGCCAGTGACGCCATGGGCCCCGTCTCCGGCGCCATCTCCGGTTGCGGCCGGTTGGCGCTGACCTTGTTGAGTTCCTCCAGCAGTTTGCGGACCTCGGCCTGCTGTTCGGCGATGGCCTTGCGCTGTCGTTCGATCTCGGCCCGTTGCTGGTTGATGTCGCCGAGCTCCGCGGCAAGAGCCTGTCCCTGGTCCATGACCTGGCGTTGCTGCTCTTCCAGGAGGCGCTTCTGCCGGGCCACCTCCGCGAGCTGCCGGTCGATGTCCGGCTGCTTTCCGGCGCGCGCCTGCAAGGCGCTTCGCTGCCCGTCGGCCTGCTCGATGGCCGCGGTCAGCTGGGCCCGTTGCAGGGCAAGCTCGCGACCCTGGACTGCCAGTGCCTCACGCTGGCCGTTGATGGCGGCCAGTTGCCCGGCCAGCTGCTCGTTGTGCTTCGCAAAAAAAGCCTGTTGCCGGGCCAGCGCCTCCCGCTGCGCGGCCAGGGCCCCGGTTTCGGCGCTCAGGGACGCCTTCAGCTGCCGGAACTCAGCCAGCGCCTCCTCGATGCGACGGGCATCGCTGGCGGGTCCCAGGCGGGTCACGATCCCGTCCCGCGACTGCCAGGCCATCCAGGCGGCCAGGCCCAGCAGGGGCAGCAGGGTCGCGAAACCGATGCGGGCGATCAGGCGCCGGCGGCGCAGCTGGCGCCCCAGGGGCGCGTACTGCGCGACCAGCGCATCGATGTCGGTGCTGCTGGGCGTGGCGGCTTGCTGTGCCTGGTCGCTCATGGGGCTTCAGAACTCACCAAAGCCCGGCAGGGATATCGTGACGCTGGCGAGGCTTTCCTCGGCAAGGGCCAGGCCCAGCGGCGCGCGGGGTATGCGGCTCCATTCAGCCATGGTGTTGAACGTGCGGCCGCCAACCTCGGACTTGTTCCGGATGATGAACAGGATGCCGTTGTCCCAGGAATTCTCGAACTCCTGCCGGGTCATCTTGCGGAGCCCGAGGGCAGGGTCGCCCAGCAGCACCTCGTTGTCCCGGACGCCCTTGACGACGACGAAGTGGCGATACCCGCGGATGTTGATCAGTGCGATGGCCGGCACCCGCGCTTCTCCCAGCGTATCCAGCGTCGCCTTGTAGCCGTCTGCCTCGTAGCCGGCGCTCTCGAGGAACTTCTTCATGTCCAGCAGCGAGAAGCCGACCTTGGAGATCTTCTCCTGGTCACCCCGCTCGTACATCCAGCGGAACGGTTCCTGCTCGTCCGTGTCCTGGTCGTAGTGGAAGGTCAGCAGCGTGGCGAGCGCGGCCGAGCCGCAACTGAAGTCGAACTGCTGCCGGACGACGCGTTCGAACTTGCGCTCCTGGATGCTGCGGACGGGGACGTTGCTGATGCCCTCGGCTCCCTGCAGCCAGACGGAACCGGCGGTCGCCGGGTCAACGAACAGAAGGGAGGCAGCCAGAAGGTACGACAGCGGCGCGGTGGGCTGTCTGCCCGTGGGCCGCGGGGCCAGGCCCCGGGGGAAGTGCATGTGGGTGAAGACGTCCATGCGCTGGCTTGATGCCTTGTGGTTCCGACTACAGGCTACTCCGGCCCGGCACCCACCGTCCATCTGACATCCCGTCAGGGATCCAGCGAGACATTGATTATTGTTGAATTCTGGATCAGTACGTTGTTTCCGGTGTTCTGTATGGCCGTTGCGAACCCGGCCGCACCGGCGAAAGCACTGTCTGAAATCGAGTTGTTGCCGTTCGTGGTGCCGGTGGCCACGTTGCCCTGGACGACGCCGTCCACGTCCTGCTCATTGAGCACGATCGAACCCAGCTCGATGCGTGCCATCGCGCTCTCGTTGCCCAGCAGGTCCTCCGGGACGGCTGTAGCGGCGCCCAGAGTCGCCAGCGTGGCCGATTCCGCAGGGGCGGGCATCTCGGCCGGTGCCAGGGCCTCCTGCAGCCGCGCCTCATCGGCCAGGGACACGCCAGCCCCGGCAGTCAGGGCCAGCACGGTCACTCCGCAGGCTGCGGCCTTCCGGATGGCTGAGGCGAGGGGCAGGTTGTCCATGGTGACAAAAGGCGCCTGGAATTCGTTGAGTGGCCTGACCGGGCGGGGATGCCGGGCATCCCCACCCAGTCAGTGATTCAGACGCTTACAGTGCCTCCAGATTTGCCTGAACGCTGATGTTCTGCTGGATCTGGCTGTTGGCGCCCGCGTTCTGGCCCACCACGTTGATACCGGCGGCGTCATTGAAGCTGTCGGTAATCGTGTTGGTGGTGTTGACCGTTCCGCCGTCCGCGTTAACCGTGACGCTGTTCGACGAGACGCTCGCGTCCAGGATGGACACGTTGGCAGCGATGGGACCGAGCGTGATGCTGTTGTCCACCGTCGCCGTACCACCATTGTTGGCAGCCGCGGAATCCGAGCTGGCGCTGGCCGAGCTATTGTCGGAGTTGTCGCTGTTGTCGGAGTTGTCGCTGCTGTCAACAGTGGCCGTCCCGCCGTCGCTGGCTGCCGCCGAGTAGTCGTCGGCCGAGGCGTCCGACTCCTGGGAGTTGTCGCTGTTGTCCACCGAGGCGGTGCCGCCATTATTGCCGGCCGCACCATTGCCAGCCACCGACGCGGAACTGTTGTCGGAGTTGTCCGAATTGTCGCTGTTGTCGGAGTTGTCGGAGCTGTCGTTGCCGTTGCCGTTCAGCGAATCGTTGACAGTCACCGCCACCGCGTCGTCCGAAGCAGACGAGCTGCCGTTGTCGGACGAAACGTCGTTGTTGGTGCTGTTGTTCGAGCTGTCGCTGTTGTCAACGGTGGCCGTGCTGCCGTTGTTGGCCACGGCCGACTCGCCGCTGCCGCTGACCGAGCTGCTGTCACTGTTGTCGCTGTTGTCGGTCTCCGCGGTGCTGCCATTGTTGGCCGACGACGCGTAGCCACTGGCGTCCGAGCTGCTGGCATTGCTGTTGTCGGAGTTATCCGAGCTGTCATTGCCATTACCGTTTGCCGAGTCGTTGACCGTGATGGCCAGTGCGTCATCCGAGGCGGAAGACGCACCGTTGTCGGCGCTGACCTGGTTGGTCTGGCTGTTGTCGGAGTTGTCGCTGTTGTTGGAGTTGTCGCTGTTGTCGGAGTTGTCGGCGTTGTCCACCGTGGACGTGCTGCCGTTGTTGGCGGCGGCGCTGCTGGACGACGCATCAGCCGAGCTGTTGTCCGACGTGTCCGAGTAGGACGAGTTGTCGCTGTTGTCGGAGTTGTCGGAGTTGTCGGAGCTGTCGTTGCCGTTGCCGTTCAGCGCGTTGGACACGGCGACCGAGGTGGAGCTGTCGCTGGCCGCGGCGCTTTCCCCGGTGGCGTCAGCAGTGGCGCTGTCGCTGTTGTCGGAGTTGTCGCTGTTGTCGCTGTTGTTCGAATTGTCGGAGCTGTCGTTACCGTTGTCGTTCAGCGAGTCCGCCACGGTGACAGCAGTGGAGTCCTCCGCTGCCGACGCGCCGCTGTTGTCGGAGGTCGCGGCGGTGGCTTCGCTGTTGTCCGAGTTGTTGCTGTTGTCGCTGTTGTCGGAATTGTCGCTGTTGTTGGAGTTGTCGGAGCTGTCATTGCCGTTGTTGTTGACGGAGTCCGCGACGGTTACCGCCGTCGAGTCGTCCGCAGCTGACGCGCCGCTGCTGTCCGACGTGGCGTCGTTGTTCTCGCTGTTGTTCGAGCTGTCGCTGTTGTTGCTGGAGTCGGTATAGCTCGAATTGTCGCTGTTGTTGCTGGCGTCGCTGGCGACGGTGGCCGAGCTGTCATCGTTGGCCTGGGCGGAACCGCCGGTCGCGCTGTTGGCGTCGTTGCTGTCGTCGCCGGCCCAGGCGGACCCGAAGGCCAGCACCAGACCAAGTGCGATGCTCAGCGCCGTACTCTGTGAAGTGGGTTTCATGTCGTCTGCTCCCGTTATCATGCTTGTTATCAATGCGTTACAGTTTGGGTCTGGTTCGGGCGGCCCTATTCGCCGCCTCCGGCGCTGGTCAGGTTCGCCTCGACGCTGACGTTCTGGTCAACCAGGCTGTTGGCCCCGACGTTCTGCGCCCCGACGTTGATGCCGGCGGCCGCGTTGAACGCGGAGCCGATATCGTTGGCCCCGGTGAGGTCGGCCTCGCCGCCATTGATCGTGGCGCTGTTGTTGCTGACGCTGGAGTCCAGCATGTTCACGTTTACGGCGACCCGGGCCAGGCTGATGCTGTTGTCTGCCGAGGCCGAGCTGTCCGTCCCGTTGGCGGCGGCGGACCCGTCGGAGGAGCTGGCGCTGCTGTTGTCGCTGTTATTGCTGTTATCCGAGTTGTCGCTGCTATCCACGCTGGCCGTGCTGTCGCCGGTGGCGGCCGCCGAGCCGTTGGAGGCGTCCGCGTCCTGGCTCGTGCTGTTGTCGCTGTTGTTGGCCGTGGCCGACCCGCCGTTGTTGGCGGCGGCACCGGAGCCGCTGCTGCCACCGTAGCCGCGTTCGTCGTACCCGCCGCCATATCCGCCGCCAACCGACGCCGAGCTGTTGTCGGAATTGTCTGAATTGTCGGAGTTGTTGGAGTTGTCGGAGCTGTCGTTCAGGTTATCGTTGCCCGAGTTGTTGGAGGTTATTGCGACGGCGTCGTCCGAGGCCGAGGACGAACCGTTGTCCGACGAGACATTATTGTTCTGGCTATTGTCGGAACTGTCCGAATTGTCCGCCGTGGCGTCGCTGTCATTGTTCGCCACCGAGGCCTGGTCGCTCCCGGAGACAGTGCTGTCGTTGGAGTTGTCACTGCTGTCGACGGTGGCCGTGCTGCCGTTGTTGGCGGCGGCGGCTCCGTCCGAGGCGGCCGAGGAACTGTCGTTGGCGTTGTTGCTGTTGTTGCTGCTGTCGTTCAGGTTGTCGTTGCCGGTCCCGTTCACCGTTATGGCGACGGCTTCGTCCGACGCCGCAGAGCCCCCGTTGTCGCCGCTGACGGTGTTGTTCTGCGCATTGTTGGAGTTGTCGCTGTTGTCCGAATTGTCGCTGTTGTTCGAGTTGTCGCTGTTGTCGGCCGAGGCGGTGCTTTCGTTATTTGCTGCCGCACTGCCGCTGGAGCCGCCATAGCCGCCGCCGTAACTGCTTTCCGGGGCAGACCAGCCGCCGCCACCCGCTGACGCCGAGCTGTTGTCGGCACCCTCGGTGGTCACGGAGTTGTCGGAATTGTTGGAGTTGTCCGAATTGTTCGAGCTGTCGTTCAGGTTGTCATTGCCGACGTCGGTGACCGCAACGGCGGTGCTGTCGTCGGTGGCGGCGGCAGAGCCCGAGTCCGCGGTGGCATCGCGGTCAGAGCTGTTGTCCGCGTTGTAGCTGTTATCGCTGTTGTCGGAGTTATCCGAGCTGTCGTTGTGATTGCCATTGCCGGTGCCCGTTACGGCGACAGCGGTGCTGTCGTCGCTGGCCGACGCGGAACTGTTGTTCGACGTGGCATCAGTGGTTTCGCTGTTGTCCGAGTTGTCGCTATTGTCCGCGTTGATGGAGTTGTCGCTGTTGTCCGAGTTGTCGGACGTGTCATTCAGGTTGTCGTTGCCTGAACCAACAACGGCAACGGACGTGCTGTCCTCGGATGCGGAGGCGGAGCTGCCGGTCGACGTGGCGTTGTTGTTCTCGCTGTTGTCGGAGCTGTCGCTGTTGTCAGCCTCGTCCAGGGAGACGGAGTTGTCCGAATTGTCCGACGTATCCGAGGAGACGCTGGCCGTGGAGTCGTCGTTGGCCTGGGCGGATCCGGCGTCGGCCTGGTTGTCGTTGTTGGTTTGCGTGCCGCCGTAGGACCCGCCGTTGACTTCGGCGGAGGCGATTGGTGAACCGATGAGCGCGGATGCGGCGGCAAGCGCCAGCAGCCGGGTCAGTGTGTCGCGATTCATGATGCTGATCCCCTTACGATTGTGCATTGCGTTTCTGATCCGTTACGTTCCGCGCCGGGTGCTCCGGTCGCCATCAAACTGTGTTTCAGCCCGCTTCGGGAAATCCCGATGGTCTTCCACGGCCTCAAAGTTTCACGTTCGGGGAGCCGGCACAATTCCCGGATTGGTAGTGCGTTTTGTGGTGCCCCTGAATTGCTACTGCGGAAAGGTGTCCCTGATCCGGGTATCCAGAATTGGGGTATCGGCGTCGGGTCGGGGCTGAGCGCGGCCCGGTGAGCGGGTGTCTACATAAGGCCTTTCCGGTCGCGGCGATTGTCTTTGGTGAACACACGGGGCTATAGTTCAAAGGGCGATCAAGTTCAGAGATAACGCCGGAACATCGTGCGGAGAGAACGGGTAATCGCCCAGAAGAGCGATTCCGTTGGCCAAGACCCGCCGGCTGCCTGCATGCCGGGAAAACCGGGCAATCAGGGGGTATATATGTCGATCTTCACGACGCGCCCTATAGCGAAGGGGTCCGGGAGTGTCCCGGATGTCGAGCGCGCGGCGCGCGAGACCGGAGGGAGCGCCCTCGAGCGGGACACCCTGCTGACCAGCATCCTGCGCCGTCGGCGCCGGCCGCTGCTGCTGGTCATGGATAGTGACGGTGATCTGCTGTTCTCCTCCGTGCCGGAGAGCGCCCGGGCCAGCGAGCAGCGCCTGCTGGGCCAGGCGCTCGCTGAGGCGCGCAGCCTGTTTCAGTGGCAGGACACACTGGATAGCGGCGAAGACGACTACACCCGCTCCGTCATTGACGGCCAGGGGCAGCGTTCGGTGCTTGTTGCACTGGGTAACGAATTCTTCAGCCTGCGCGTCATGCGGCTGCATGGCGCCGAAGACGCGTCGGATCAGGAGCAGTTTGCGGCGCTGGTGGAGCCCATTGTCGAGCCACTTGCCAAGGATGTTGACTTCGAGCGCGTCAAGCAGAAGTACAGGCTATCCAACCGGGAAGGGCATGTGCTCGAGGCGCTTATGACCGGCCAGAAGGACAAGGAGATTGCCCTGCGTACCGGCCTGACCACGGGAACGGTGCGCTCCTACCTGAAGTCCATCCGGGCAAAACTGGGGGTGACGACGCGCACCGCAATCGTCAACGTCGTGCATGAGTTTGGTGCCGAGGAACACGGCTCGAGCCGTTAGGTCCCATGGACAGCAAGAACCGGAGCAGGCCCACGGACGTGCAGGAACTCCTGGCCGAGGACGATCCCACGGGTGAGTCGCCGGTTCTGGACCCCGGCCTGGTCGCTGCGCCGTCAGCCGGCCCCGTAGCCGGCGACGGTGTCGTTGACCCCAACGTCCTGGCGCTGCGCCGGGTGGACGCCGAGATCCGCCGGCTCATGGACAACTGGGTGGAGCTGGAGAATCAGCTTCACGGCCGCGACAGCGAGATCCTCCGGTTGCGGGAGTGGGCTGGAGGCCTGGAGGAGGACCTGCGGACAACCCGGCTGGAGCTGGCAGCAGCGCGGTCGGACTGCGAGCGCCTGCGGGACGAAGTCATTGACCGGGGCGCCGAGGTTGAAGAGCAGCGCCGCCAGGCCGAGGCACGCGGCGCGGAAGCCGAAAGCCTGCGCGCGGGGCTTGCCGTCGCCCAGGGCAGGATCAGTGAGCTGGCGGCTGAAGTTCGGCTTGGCAAGGAAGGCACCGAGCAGCTGACAGGCCGGCTCGCTGAGCATCGCGATGCGCTGGCCGGCATGGCTGCCCACCTCCGTCAGGCCGAGAAGTCCAGCCAGGGGCTCGACCGGGAGAAGGCCGAACTGGCAGCCCGCATCGTTGATGCGGAGGAGCGCTACGCGATCCTGGCCAGCCGCTACGAGGAATCCGAGTCCGCCAGGCGGCAGGCAGAGAAGGAGGGCCCGGCCGCCGCGCGCCGCGCCCGGGACCTGGAAGGGGAACTCGAGAAGGCGCGCGGGAATGCGGTGAAAGCGGAGCGCGAGCTGCAGGAGAAGTCGGCGGAAGTCCGGTCGCTGGAGGCAGCCGGCGCGGCGACAGTGGCCGGGCTGCGGGGCCAGCTCGACGCAGAGCGGGCCCGCGTGGCTGCCATGGAACAGGTTGAAGTGCAGGTGGCCAGCATGCGCGACGCACTGGCGGCCGCGGAGGCTGCTGCCCGGGCTGCGGAAGTGGAGCGCGCGCAGTTGCTCGATCAGGTCGCCGGCCGCGATGCCGTTGCCACCGAACTGCGGCAGCGCATCGGTGACCTGGAAGGCGACCGCGCACAGCTCCTCGCCAGCGTGCAGGAACTGCGCGACCAGGCGGCGGCCGTGGACTCCGAGTTCCAGGCCAAGCGCAAGGCCATCGCGGTGCTCGGCAACGAGATTGACCGGATTGACCTGATCCAGGCCAACGTGCGCAGGCTGGACAGCATGATGAGCCAGCAGCTGTCGGCGACGGGCCCGGCACCGCCAGTCACCGACAAGCCGCGGAATGACCGCCTCCTCGTCTGGCTGGACGGCGCCCGGGTCATGAAGTATCCCCTCTACAAGCCGGACATGGTGATTGGCCGGTCCCGGGGCAGCGATATCCGCGTCACGGGCAGCCGCACCAGCCGCCGCCACGCGCACATCTTCGTCGAGGATGGCGCGGTGATCGTCGAGGACCTGGGCAGCCTCAACGGCATAACCGTGAACAGCGAGTCCGTGCGCCGCAAGGAGCTGCATGACGGGGACGTCGTGGACGTCGGCGGCGCCCGGCTGCGCTTCGTGGACCTGGACGAGAAAGCCGCGGCGAACCGCGGCGAGTTCATGGCCGCACACTGACCGCCAGGCCGGCTGATATCCCCCGATGCGCATCCTGCTCGCCCCCATGGAGGGGCTGCTCGACCACCTGTTGCGCGACACACTGACGCAACCGGCTGACCCCGCCGCCGGCAGCGGAATCGACGCCTGCGTTACCGAGTTCATCCGTATCACCAGCACGCTGCTGCCGGCCGAGCGCTTCCGTCGCGTGGTTCCCGAGCTCGGGAACGAGGGTCGCACCCGGTCGGGAGTGCCGGTGCGCGTGCAATTCCTGGGTTCCGATCCGGCGTGCATGGCGGAGAACGCCGCCCGGGTCACGACGCTCGGCGCCCTGGGCGTGGACCTCAACTTCGGCTGCCCGGCCAAACTGGTGAATCGCCACGGCGGCGGCGCGGCACTGCTGAAGGACCCCGAGCTGATGCGGGCCATCGTCCATGCCGTGCGCCGGGCCGTGCCGGCGGAAGTACCCGTCACGGCGAAGATGCGCCTGGGCTTCGACACGCCCGACGTCGCGCTGGACTGTGCCCAGGCGTTGGCCGACGGTGGCGCCGCCGAGATCGTGGTGCACGCCCGCACCCGGACGGATGGCTACAGGCCGCCCGCCTACTGGGAGTGGATCGCCAGGATTCGCGAACACGTGCGGATCCCGGTCATCGCAAACGGCGAGATCTGGAACGTCGATGACGCGCGGCGGTGCCGGGCCGTCTCCGGCTGCGACGACATCATGCTGGGCAGGGGAGCGGTGGCCAATCCGGCGCTGGCCCTCATGATCCGGGGGGATCGGGATGCGGGCTATTCCTGGACGGAGGTGCGTGAGATGCTCCTGCGCTTCTGGGTGGCGGTCGGCCTGCAGATGCCGGAGCGCCACCGGCACGGCCGCCTGAAGCAGTGGCTGCTCCATCTGGGGCGCCACTACCCCCAGGCGCTCGATCAGTTCGGGCGGGTCCGGCACCTGGTCCGGCCGGACGACATCGGCCGGGTGCTGTTTCCGGAGCTTGAATGCAGTGCGGGAGCCGCGTAAGTGGCAGCGACACGCCACTTCAAGGTGACATAACGTCAGAATTTTTCTGCTTCCGATATTTACGCTGGCGTAAGTTGGGTATATACATAGAACGCCTGGTTCTAGTCGTCGCCGAGAGTAATGAAATAAGAATGGCGTGAAGCGCTACAGGCGAGACACCCGGAAAAGCTCCAAAACACAAATTTGCTACAAAACAGAGTGGGGAACTCAATGAAAAACGCAACACTGAAGACACTCCTTGCGGTCGCGACCATGACCGTGTCGGGAGCCGCAATGGCCGACACGGTGACTCTCGTCGCCGACCAGCTCCGGACCGGCGGCGGCACCCTGTACACGAAATTCTTCAACAATCCGGCCGGCGGTCCCGTGTCCACGGCCACCTGGGACTGGAATGCCGGGACGGGCGTGCTGACCCAGACCGGCGGGACGTACTACGCCACGCGGCGCATCGGCAGCACGACGGCCGGCCAGATCCTCGAGACCGACATGATCACGGGGCTGGTGATCAACACCGTTGCCGGCACCACCACGGCGGCGTCCTACAACTGCATCGAGGGCACCTTCGGCGCCGGAACGGGTTCCAGCATCTGCGGCAATATCAACCTGGGCGATAATTTTGCCCTGGACAGCGTCATGACCTGGAATTTCGGGGGCAATGCTGATTGCATCAACAAGGCGATTCTGCCGGATGACATTGACGGTGGCGCGCAGCGCGGTCTGACGACCCATGCCGCGAGTGGCAGTTGCGCGGCGCAGATCGGCGCCTACATGCGCTACAACGCGGTCTACAGTGGCGGCCAGCTACTGCTGAACAACGGCATCGCGATCGGCAGCCCCGGTTCGATCCAGTTCGCGTTCGTCCCGGTTCCGGCGGCCGTCTGGCTCTTCGGCTCTGCACTCGGCCTGATGGGCCTGGCACGGCGGAAGGCCGTCGCCTGACCCGATCACCGCATCCAGCCTGCACCAGGAAACCCGCTTCGGCGGGTTTCCTTTTTTGTGAGGGCCGGCGGTCAGTCAGCGCGCCGGCCTCAGATGCCGGTGTCACCGCTGGTCGCCACGGCGAGCAGCGCCTCCCGGTCGGTCACCCGTAGCCGCCGGGGCGACGTGGCGACCCAGCCGCGGCTGTGCCAGTCGCTCAGGTAGTGGTTGACGACCTGCCGCGAGACGAAGACGAACTTGGCCAGCTCGGCCTGGGTAATGTCGAGGCAGCTCTTGCCGCCCGGGTACTCGCCCGTCAGTTCGAGTACCCGGTGGGCGAGCCGGGCAGGGATGTCCCTCTGGGCATACTCGCCGACGATCAGCCGGGTCACGTCCCGCTGGCGCTGGCAGAACACCGTTAGCAGCCCGAGGGACAGCAGCGGCTCGGTTGAGACCAGCCGCAGGAACTGATCCCGGCAGATCGCAAACACCTCGACCGAGGGCGCCGCGCGGGCCGTGGCGCACCGGAGCAGCCCGTCGATTCCGGCAATCAGGCCGAAGATCCTGCCGGAGCCGTAGGCGTCGAGAAGGATTTCCTCGTTGGTGGACGTCCGGGCGCTGATCTGGACCTGTCCCGAGATGACGCCGTAGATGGCATCGGCGGGATCGCCCTCCGCGAAGATCGTTGCGCCGTGGTCATAGCTGCGGCGAGCTGCCAGCTGGGAGATGCGATCGATTCCGGCACTGTCGAGGTGCCGCAACAGCTCGTTGTTCTGGAAGACGGCCTTTGCTGCGCTTTTCATTGGAACCATCCTTGGTTACCGACGTGCGCCCCGGTCACGGCTACTTTGCCACAGCGCCCCGGGCCTGTCTGTTTCGGGCCACAGGCGGTCCGGGCGTGTCCGGAGGCTGACACAGGCGCGTCCCGGTAGCCCGCACAGCGTGTCATCCGGATGACACCGTGACGAGAAAACCTGCCCTTCTCCTCGCAATTCCAGCCTTTTTGGGAGCTGCTGTCCGTGGCGTGACACCGGGGCGCCCGCCTCCGGAGCAGGCTTGGTTGCGTGTCCGGAGCAGCTTGCCCGGGACAAGAGCAACAAGACTGTCCAAGAAAAAACCATAAGGAGAGCAGCCATGAGCAAGGGAATACTCTGCGTCGTCGCCGTGACGGGTGCTGGCCTCGCGTTGGTGGCATCCACGTCCCGGGCGGATCCAACGGACGCTCTGCTGGCGAGGGTCGGCCAGTTCCAGCTGGACAATGGCGAGACCAAGACCATGGTGGGCAGGCCGACCATCAAGGCCTACAACGTCTGCATGGAAGAGGGGCGCGGGGCGGTGGCGCTCAGGGTTGCCTATGACGGCAACGAGGCGATCGTGGCGCCCGGCGAATGTCAGCTGATCGAGGCCACGAGAATCAGGCTGGCCGGTGCTTCCCGGGTGGAGGACGGGATGACTCTTATCGGCAGCGTCGGTTCCCGCAGGGGGAAGAGCTACAAGACGGACGTCAGCCTCGCCCGGACGGCCCGCAACGAGTAGCCCCTGTCACGGCAGCGGCGCTGGCGCCGCTGCCGTGACGCGTGCGCTTCCCAAGGGGGTGACGGCCCCTGCATCATGGCGCCCCGGCACGGCCCGCATGCCGAGGGAGCGCCGCAGAATCCATGAATCTGAAACCGTACCTGATCCAGCTGTACACCCCTGAGCAGGTGGCGGAGGTCGCCCGGTTCGCGGAGCAGAACACCTTTGCCAATGCCCACGATGTGCCGGCAGTGGGCGTACCAAAGACCGCGGAAACGAAGATCCTCCAGTGGGGCAAGGTCAAGCAATACCTGGACTGGTCGCAGCAGTGGGTCTGGTTCTTCAATTCCCGGGAGATCGGCCTCGACATCTTCGACATGCGGGACCTGGACCTGATCAACTACAACGTCTATTCGAGCGACCGGCAGGGCGCGTACCAGTGGCATACCGACGGCAAGCCCGGACCCTCGGACATCAAGATCACGGCGGTAGTCAACATCAGCACGGAGCCCTACGAGGGCGGGGACCTGGAACTGTTCACCAACGGCCCGGTGGTCGTGGAGGAAATGCGCAAGCCAGGCATGCTGGTGATCTTCCCCAGCATCGTCACGCACAGGGTTACGCCCGTCACCAAGGGTGTGCGGCGCACGATCAGCTACTGGGTCCTGGGCCCGAATTTCAGGTAGGCGCACGGGTCGACTTAACCTATTCCAGTTCGCTTCCCCACTGAGGCGCCGGTCACAGTCCACGCCCTCCCTGCCTGAGACGATGCGGAGGCCAGCGGGCACTGGCGTCAGCGATCTGGGGAAAGCGGATGGCGTTTGTCATTCTCTCGGCGGGAAACCTCGCCGCATCGCGCGTGCGGACGGTGACGACGCGAAGCATTGCGCTCGGCGTCGGCATGCTGTTCGTGGTGACGCTCGCCAGTGGCATCGCTGGCGGCCTGGCCCTGGGGTATCGCCTGGCGGATGGCGCCGCCGGCCAGGGCAATCCCGTGGCAACGGCTCCGGCGTCCGGTCCGGCGCGCACGGAGAACCAGGCACTTATCGACACGATCGGTACCCTGTCCGCCCGGCTGCTCCGCCTGGAGAGTGAGGCATTGACCCTGGCCAAGCGGGTTGGCCTGGTGGGTGAGGCCGGGCAGCGGCTACAGCCGGCCCCGGGCGACAGCGGTCCGGAGCCGAGCGGCGGCCCCCTGCTCGAAGCCTTCGACGTTGCGGTACCCGTTGTGCAGACCGACATCCACGACCGCCTGGCACGGATCGAAAGCAGCCTGGAAAGCCTCGACGCCTCGCTGGCGCTCGTGAGCCGGCGGACCATCGCCAGCGACCTGGCTGACATGGCCTATCCCAGCCGGTATCCCATTGCGGGTGCGCGCATCAGTTCACGCTTTGGCAACCGGCGGGATCCGTTCACGCGACGCCTGGCGCGCCATACGGGCGTGGACATGCCGGCCGCCCGGGGGACGCCGATCCTCGCGAGCGCCGGCGGCACCGTGCGCTTCGCCGGCTACCGGCGGGCGTATGGCAATGCCGTCGAGATCGATCACGGCGACGGTCTGGTCACCCGCTACGCCCACGCCGCCAAGGTGCTGGTGCGGAAGGGCCAGGTGGTGTTGCCGGAGCAACCTATCGCCACGGTCGGCTCCACCGGTCGTTCTACGGGGCCGCACCTGCACTTCGAGGTGCTCCGGCAGGGCAGGCCCGTCGAGCCACTGCGCTTCCTGGAACGGGCCGGCCCGTGAGTCCCTACGATACCCGGCGCCTGACCCGTGCCAGCCTGGAACTCAGTTCCCGCGACGAGCGCCGGCGGCAGAAGGCGACGTTCGTGACGGTCGTCGTGACGCTCCTGCTGGCTGGCAGCGGCGCCTTCTACCTTCGTGACAGTGGTGGAGCGACCTGGGTGGCGCCGGGCACGGCCGCGGCCCTCAAGCAGGAGAACGAAGCGCTCCGTATCCAGCTGGAGCGGACGCAAACGGAGTTGAGCGTGGAGAAGGCGACCCGCGCCGAACTCAATCGCCAGGCTGGCGAGCTGCACGCCCGGATCGGCGAACTCAACAACCGCCTTGAATTCCTGGCCGTCCGGGACAGCCGCGCCGAACCGTCCCGCTGACGCGAGGCCCACTGAAACGAGGAGAGCACAGCATGTTCCGCCGCAAGCATAACAAATCCATCGAGGTCACCAAGCTCTCCAGCCTGGTCGCCGACAACATGGCGATCACCGGTGACGTGATGTTCTCCAGCGGCCTGCGGGTCGATGGTCGCATCAACGGCAATGTGATCGGCGAGGTGGGCACCCACGGCCTGCTGGTGCTGAGCGAGAAGGGGAGCATCAACGGCTCGGTCAGGACCTGGGACGCCGTCATCAACGGCACCATCGCCGGCGACCTGGAGGTCGGGCATTTCCTCGAACTCCAGGCCAATGCCCGGGTGACGGGCAACATCACGTACCGGCAGATGCAGCTGGAGTGCGGCGCCACCGTCGAGGGCAAGCTGGTGTGCGCGGGCGAGCCGGCAACGGGGGAGGCGCCAGGCAGTTCCACCTCCAACGTGGTGGAACTGCCCGCGTCGCCGCCGGTCCCGACCCTGGGGGCCCGGACAGTGCCCCGCTGACACTCGCCCCTTACGGAATCACCTTGGACGCGAGGTTCGACGCGTCGCTCTCGAGGCCGCCGGTGTCCACGGCCGTGACCGCAAAGTGCCACGTACCTGGCGTCAGCCCCTCGATCATGTAGCTGGTCAGGCCGACGCTGTTGAGCTGAACGACCCTGGACAGCGCCGTCGCGCTGGTGCCGTACCGGATCCGGTAGCCGGCGAGATTCGTGAGCGCCGAGCCGTCGGTGCGCTGGGTAGGCGGCAGCCAGGCCACGGTCGCCTGCCCCGACGAGTTCTGCTGCACGGTCACCGAGAAGGCCGGTAGCGAGGCGTAGTCGACGCCGTCGCTGACGGTGATGACGATGCCCTCGGTCAGGCCCACGTCGCCGGTACCCGGCGTGCCGCTGAGCCGGCCGGTGGCAGCGTTGAACGTGGCCCACACCGGAGCGCCCATCACGCTGAAGACCAGGGAGTTGCCGTCCACGTCGGACGCTGCGGGCGTAAAGGAGTAGCTGGAGCCCGCAATCACCGTCGTCGCCGGCAGCCCGGAGATGACCGGCTGATGGTTGGCCGGCGGAACGGGTTCTGGTGCCGGAGCTGGCTCTGGCTCTGGAGCTGGTGCCGGAGCTGGCTCTGGAGCTGGTGCCGGAGCTGGCTCTGGAGCCGGAGCTGGCTCTGGAGCCGGTGCCGGAGCCGGAGCTGGAGCCGGCTCTGGAGCTGGCGCGGGGGCCGGCTGTGGCTCTGGTGCCACCGTGGGGGCCGTGGACGTCACCGACAGGACGGCCGCTCGCGAATTCCCGGCGGCATCCCAGGCCCGGACCTCGATCCGGTTGGCGCCGGATGCCAGCGGGATTCCGGTGATGGCCCAGGCGGAGGTGCCGGTGGCAGTCCCGCTGCCGCCCCGGTCATTGCGCCAGGTGACGCGGGTGACCCGCACGTTGTCCCGGGCCTTGCCCGCCATACCCAGCTGCACCTTCGCCGTCGAATAGGTGCTGCTCGAGGTGGGCGAGCTGATGACGATGGAGGGTAGCCGGGTGTCGCGGCCAAACCATCGAAGCGCCGCACTGGCGTCGCCAGTCCAGCCGATGAGTGCAAGCAAGAAAATAAGGTTTACTGGAACCCGCAGCGATGCTGCAAGGCCCACTGGTAACCCCGCTGTCATAGGTATTCCCCTTAGACCGGAAGCTTTGCGCCCCCACCTTTCGATGGGTTTGCCCTGGGCAGTGAGCTGCGATACTCGTTAATCGCAGACGCGGCTGTCAACGCGCGTTGGGGAATCTGCGGGGCCGTACGGAGATATTGTCCGGTGGACAATAACCCGTGCCTGTCGGCGGCTTCGTGTCCGGATTACGTCGCATCTTTTCATCGGCCCGCTGTAACGTGTCATCCTAGGTGCCCGTATCCCGTTCAGGCACGTACCATGTCATCCCTCCGTCCTGTTTTCCTGGCCCGGCCGGTTGCCGTGGCTGGCGTCCTGGTTCTGCTTCTCGCCAGTGGCAGCGCCACCGCCGCCCAGGTGCAGGTCACGATCACCGGTACGCTCAGTGTCGGTACCGACCATTACTCGAACACCTGGCCCACGGTGCTGCCCACGATGGGCGGGGCCTCGTCCATCGTCGGACAGGCCTTCACGGCCCGCATCGTGTACGAGACCAATGTCCTGACGCCCGGCCGGAACTCCTATGAGGCCATACCGGCCTGGGGCGACTACTGGGAGAACACCACAAACTTTGGCAACTCACAGGTCTACGAGTCCTTCGTCGTCAGCAGCGACATCACGATCTATGGCCAGACCATCGCCATGGACACGACCTGGAGCAGCAAGCTCGAGGCGAACGATACGGCTGGTACCGACAGATTCAGCCTGACGGCTGGCGATCTCCACGCTCCGGCGGGCGATACGGTCGACAATGAGTTCATCAGCCTGTACGTCGAGAAGGCGGGCGCCTTCCCGGTTCCCTTCGTCGCCAATGTGGCGCCCGTCAATCCGCTTTCGCTGGTCCTCTCTGCGGGCGGCGGCAGCGCCTGGCTCGAGTTCAAGCTCTACGACTACCCGAACTGCAAGACGATCAGCACGACGTTCTCGTTGCCCGCCGAGCGCAATTGCCCTTCCGACCGGTTTACCGGCTCAGCCACCCACTGGGTGGATGGCTACGGCAACGTGTCTTCCGTGGCCATATCCTCGGTTGTTCCGGTCCAGGGCGGCATGTGGTTCTTCGGATCGGCACTGGGCATCATGGGCTGGATGCGGCGGAAGACTGCCCCTTAGCCAGCGTCGCCGGGGTGGGCTATCCTCCGGCAGATGACGCGATTTGGTCACGACCCGCGCCGGACAACCCGACGCGCGGGCTTCCGGTTCAGCACGCTGATTCTGGTCCTTAGTGTCCTGTCGGGTTGCACCCGGCTGGCCAGCACTCCTGCTGATGCGCTCGTCACCACCGACACGGGCCGCCTGCGCGGTGCCCGCGTGGACGACGTGCTCCGCGGCCAATCACTCCTGGAGGCGTCGCGGTGATTGCTCCCCGTACCGATGCCGGCCTGCGTCGTCAGGAGCTGGCGGACCGGGGCTGGACGCAGCTTCCGGCCTTCCTGGACAGGGAAGCCGCCGAGGCGCTGCACAGCACGTTGGCCCAGGTCGTCGACTGGCGCTTCGTACTCAATCATCAGGGCCGTCACCACGACGTCCACCCCCTGCAGGTGGCGGCCATCGACGCCGCCGCCCGCGAGGCCATCGCCAGCGGAATCGCGGCGGGGGCGACGCGCGGCTTCCAGTACGCTTATGACAACTACCCGATTGGCGACATCGCGGCCGGCGGCGGTGCGCTGCCGCCACTGATAGCCGGCGTCCACGACCTGATCGTCGGGGGGGCGTTTGCCGGATTCCTCCGCGACCTGACCGGCGACAAGCGTATCGCCACCGCGGACCTCCAGGCCACGCGCTACCGTCCCGGGCATTTCCTGACCACCCATGACGATCACGTGGAGGGCAAGCACCGGCTGTACGCCTATGTCCTCGGCCTGACGAAGAACTGGCGCCCCGAATTTGGCGGCCTGCTGCTGTTCCACGATGCGGGAGGCCACATTGAGCGGGGGCTCACGCCCGGCTTCAATGTGCTGAGCATCTTCCGGGTGCCCCATCCCCACTCGGTCAGCCAGGTGGCGAGCTTTGCGCCCACCTTCCGCTACTCGCTTACGGGTTGGCTCAAGGCCAGCGCAACCTAGAGTGCATCCACTGCTGACGCTGCCGGTATGCGAGGCGTTGCGAGCGGCGTCGCGGGATGGCGTGCCAGCCGTCGAGTGCTCACTGGACCTCGAGCGCTCGACGACGACCGTCCACGTGGACGCCGACGGTTGGCATTACGCAGGCCAGCGCTATCCCTGGCTGGCCACCTGCAGGGACCGGACGATCTACCACTGGGATGGCGCGGCGTTCCAGCCCGTGTCGCGCTACCGGGACTCGCTCATCAAGCTCGTGCCGACGGAGTGGGGCCCTCCGACCTTCGAGATCGACGGCATCAAGATGCTCCCCACCGCGAAGGTTTCTCCCTGGGACGATGCGCGGCGCAAGGTCGATCTCATCCAGCCGCGGGGCAAGGTGATCCTGGACACCTGCGGGGGGCTGGGGTATTTCGCGGCCTGGTGCCTCGCGGGCGGAGCCTCGCGGGTGTTGTCCTTCGAGAAGAACCCCGACGTGATCTGGCTGCGCAGCCTGAACCCCTGGTCCCCCGAAGGCAGCGGCGCAGGCTGCGCCGGACTCGAGCTGACGAGGGGCGACATCAGCGAGGCGATCACGACGCTGCCAGGCGAATCCGTCGACGCGATCCTCCACGACCCGCCCCGTTTCGGCATTGCCGGGGAACTCTATTCCCAGGCCTTCTACGACCAGATGGCGCGTGTCATCCGGCGCCGTGGGCGGCTGTTCCACTACACCGGCACGCCCAACAGGCTGACCACCGGGCGCGACGTGCCCGCGGAGGTGGCGAAGCGCCTCCGGGCAGCGGGATTTGCCACGGAATTCAGCGGCGACGGCGTGCTGGCGGTGAGGAAATAGCCGAACCCGCCCCGCCCGGGAGCTCTGCTGGTTGACGCAGGCCCCTGCTTAGACTAGCGTGACAGGGCAATCTTCGATTTTGGCCCTGCCTCGTCCACAGCATCCCGTCCGGGATACTCAAACCTAGTAGCCACCCATAAGCCCAGGTTGTCCGCGGTCCCGCGCCCGTCGCAGGATCCGGCAGTGTCTGTTTTTTAGACGTATTTTTTTAATTTTTAAGAGGTGCTTACCAAATGGCTACCGGTACTGTTAAGTGGTTCAACGCCCAGAAGGGCTATGGTTTCATTCAGCCGTCGGATGGTTCGAAGGACGTTTTCGTCCACGTGACCGCCGTCCAGGCTGCCGGCCTCGCGACCCTCAATGAGGGCCAGAGCGTGACTTTCGAAGTCACCAACGAGCGCGGCAAGCCTTCGGCAGCGAACCTGCGCGCTTCCTGATCAGTTCAACCTGATCAGCGTGGCGTGACGACCACGAAGCCCCGGCTGGTCCGGGGCTTCGTTTTTTTGGGGATCTTGTGCACCATTGAGTGATGGCGCAGATGGAAACCCGCTCCCTCGGCAGGTCCGGCCTGCAGGTCTCCCTGGCCGGCCTCGGCTGCATGAACTTCGGGGCCATGAACGACCAGGCCCAGGCCACCGCGATCGTCAATCGGGCGCTCGAGCTGGGCGTGAACTTCTTCGACACCGCGGACGTGTACGGCAATCGCGGCGCGTCGGAGGAGTACCTCGGCAGGGCGCTCGGCCCGCGCCGGCCCCAGGTGATCGTCGCCACCAAGTTCGCCGGCCCCATGTCCGCCGACCAGGCCTGGATGCAGGGCGGCTCGCGTCGCTGGATCATGCAGGCGGTGGAGGGCAGCCTGCGGCGGCTCGGCAGCGACTACATCGACCTGTACCAGATGCATCGTGCCGACACGACGGTGCCGATCGAAGAGACGCTGCGGGCCCTCGACGACCTGGTCCGCCAGGGCAAGGTTCGCTACGTGGGTTGCTCCAACTTCGCCGCGTGGCAGATCGCCGACGCCGCCTGGACCTCCCGCGAGCATCATCTGAGTCCCTTCATCTCCGCGCAGAACCGTTACAGCATCCTGAGCCGGGATCTCGAGAAGGAGGTCCTGCCGGCAGTCGCGCACTTCGGCCTCGGCATCCTGCCGTACTTCCCCCTCGAGAGCGGCTTGCTGTCGGGCAAGTACCTGCCGGGCCGTGATTTCCCGGCGGATTCGCGCCTCGCCAAGTGGGGGGCCTGGGCGGCCGCCGCCTTCGCCTCACCCCAGAGGCTGGACAAGGTGGCGCAGCTGGCCGGGCTCTGCGAGCGCCACGGCCACAGCATGCTGCAGCTGGCGATGGGCTGGCTTGCGGGCAAGCCGGCAGTCTCGAGCGTCATCGCCGGCGTGACGACAGTCGCGCAGCTCGAGCAGAATGTCGACGCGGCAGCATGGCGGCCGTCCGCGGAGGAGCTGGCCGAGATCGACAACATCTGCCCGCCGCCGGAGGGCGGCTTTCCCGGGCCGCGGCGCTGAGCCGCCGGCCGGGTCCCTGCTGATTTCACCGGGAACCTCGGGTCAGTCGCCGGCGATCGTCACCAGCTTGAGCCGGCCGGATGTCCCCCGCCGGATCGACACCCGCGACTTCGGCTGGCCGAACTCCCGGGCCACCAGGCCGATGAGTTCGGCGTTGGCCTTGCCGTCCACCGGGGGTGACTTCAGGGTTGCGAGCCAGGTGCCGTCGGCGAGCTGCTCTAGGGCGCTCTCCCGGGCGTTGGGCTTCACCTTGACCTGGATCGTCTTCAGCGGGGAGCCGCCTGCTGCTGCTGCCGGACCTGGCAGCGGCCGAGGATCTCCCGCTTTTCGGTTGGCGTCGCCGTGCCCCAGGCTGAAAGTTCCGCCCGGGTGCGGAGGCACCCGAAGCACAGGCCGTCGCTTCCGATGCAGCAGATGCCGACGCAGGGGCTGGCGACCGGTGCATCCGGCGGGGTGGACTCGTTGCTCATCGGAGATTCCGGTGCCGTGACGCTGTACAGTTTGGATTATGACCCAGTGGCTTCTCTATGGCGCCAACGGCTATACTGGGCGGCTGATGGCCACCGAGGCCGCACGACGCGGCCTGGAGCCGGTCCTGGCCGGGCGCAATGCCGTCGCGCTCCGGGCTCTCGGCAGGGAACTGGGCCTGCCGGTGCGGGTCTTCGATCTCACCGACGCCGCTGGTCTCGTCGCGGCGCTGAAGGGAATCTCACTCGTCCTCCACTGCGCCGGGCCGTTCTCGGCCACCTGCGCTCCCATGCTGGCGGGCTGCCTGACCGCCGGTGTTCACTACCTCGACATCACCGGCGAGATCGACGTGTTCGCCCACTGCCACGCGCAGGATTCACGGGCACGGGAGCGCGGCATCGTGGTGCTCCCGGGCGCCGGCTTCGATGTCGTCCCCACCGACTGCGTTGCCGCGATGCTCAGGCGCGAGCTGCCCGACGCAACGTCGTTGGTGCTCGGCTTCGAGGCCGGGGGCGGCGCGAGCCCCGGCACCACCAAGACCGGTGTCGAGGGCCTGGCGCGCGGCGGCCGGGTGCGCCGGAACGGCGAGCTCGTTGCCGTCCCACTCGCCTGGAAGACCCGCACCTTCGACCACGACGGCCGGTTAAGGACCGCCATGACGATTCCCTGGGGCGACCTCTACACGGCCTGGGTGTCCACCGGCATCCCGGATATCGAGACCTACCTGGTCGCGTCGCCGCGGGCAATCGCGGCCGCGCGCCGGGCCAACTGGGTGCGGCCGTTGCTCGCGTGGCCGGCCGTCGTCCGGTACCTGCAGCGGCGGGTCGAGGCGCGGGTTCAGGGGCCGTCGGCCGAGTCCCGGCGCCGCACGCGTTCCCGCGTCTGGGGCGAGGTGCGCAACGCGCGGGGTGAGGAGCGCCGCATGGAGATCGACACACCCAATGGCTACGATCTCACCGTCACCGCCGCGCTTGGCATCGTCCAGCGCCTGCTCGGTGCCGAGGTGCCCGGCGGCTACTACACGCCGTCGATGCTCATGGGCGCCGACTACGTGCTGACCCTGCCGGGTGTTGTAGGAGCGCCTTCAGGCGCGACCCCCTCCGGCTCGCGACTCGCGGACTCGATTCTCGCCGGAGGGGGTCGCGCCTGAAGGCGCTCCTACGGCGCGGGGCAGGCGAGCGTGATGTCGGCCGGGCACCGCACCCGGTCGGCGCGTTTGCCCTTCCGGAAGCTGAAGATGTGGATCTGCCGGGCCTCGAACACCGGGATGTACAACTCGGCCCTGCCGTCCCCGCCGGGGCGGTCGTAGCGCCAGGCCAGGCCGCCGATGGTGGAGATCACCTCGCCCTTGGGATCGAGCGCGATCGTCTGGGTGGTGTTCGCGCCGTAGTGGGCGTTGATGTCGAAGATCGTCACGGACTCGTAACGCCAGTCGTCGGGCCTGCTGCTGTCCGGTTTCAATACCCAGACCCTGGACGCTTCGTCGCCGCCCACGACGATCCACGGCTTTTCCTTTTCCTCTTCCATCCTGCGCTCCGGCCAGAAGGCGATCGCACGGTTAGGGGCCAGGCGACCCGGCCCGCGCACAGGCTTCGGGAACGTGGGATTCGGCCGGATGTTGTCCTTGAGGATGTGGATGGTCCAGTCCTCGTCGAAGAGCTTGCCGCTCGCGGGCTGCTCCAGTGCGATCACACGGCCGGGAATCACGTCCTTCGTGACCTCGAAGCAGCCGTCGCCCTGGTGATTGCTGGTCAGGATCTCGAGGCGGCCGTCGCCGTTCAGGTCTGCGGGCTCCACGGCGAAGGGCCTGCCCTGGCCGGTCATGATCACCTTCCGCCGGAGCAGCCGCCGCCCCGGGTCGACGTCCTTCCACTGGCCGCCCGCCGGAGCGCCGAACACCGTGATGTGGTCGCTGGTGAAGAAGTGCGTGGCAATGATCTCCGGGACGCCGTCGCCATCCAGGTCGGAAAGCGCCATGTTCACCTCGGGCCCGTCAGTCTCCGTGGGCAGGCCCACGAGCACCCGGACCTCCCACGGCACGTCGGGCTTCAGCGCCGCGCCGGGATTCCGGAACCAGACCAGCTCGCCGACCGGCGGGCACTGGTACAGGAACGGCATCAGGCTGGCGCGCGCGGTGACGAGGTCTTTCAGTCCGTCGCCGTCCATGTCGTGGAACAGGGCCTGGTGATAGAACCAGCGGTCGTTGCGAATCTGGCCGGCACCCTTGCCCGCGGAACAGTCCGGGGTCCCGGTACCGGCCTCGACCACCACGTATTCGGTGCGCCGCGGATCGTCCAGGTTTACCAGCGTGATGCGCCCGGGTTTCGGTGTGGCCAGGAAGCCGCCCGGGACCACCACGGCCTCGAAGGGCACGACGCCCCCGGGCACGCGGCCCGACTCGTTGGGCCACACGTGGCGGAAGGGCTCGCCGGCCCGGTCGGTGAGGATCTCGACCTCCCGGCGCGCATCGAAGCTGGCCGGGTCCACCGCCGGCAGGTCCGGGATCCAGGCGGCCAGGTCCCGCTCGAAGACGCGGGTGACGGTCTCCCCGGCGGCGTCCTTCTCCACATTGAAGAAGCTGGACATCAGCAGCGCATCGCGGGTTGCCCCGTCCTTGCCGGCCGGGAACGGGGCCACCTGCAGGAAGGCAGGGTTGAAGGGCAGGTTGATCACGCCCTTCCGGTAAAGGGGTACGCAGGCTTCCTCGCCGCTCGCGACGGAGCTCGTGGCCAGGGTCGAGACCAAGGCCAGGGCCAACGTCAGGACCCTGGTTTCAGGCCGCGCGCAGCGGGGTTGTGGCCGGTGCCCAGCGCCCGCTGGCGCGTTGCAAATCTGCCACAATGAGATGCCGGAATCGAGAATCAGCCTCATTTGGTGATGTTTAGTTAACACAAAGGCCAACTTAGCCTGTAAGCTGCCATCCCCGGCCGGTTGCGACCTAACCGTGATTTTCCGGGTAATTACGCACAGTTCTTGAAAAGGGAGTTTACTCAATGAAACGTACAGGGATCGCACTTTTATCCGCGGCCGCGCTGCTGGCTTCGGCCGGCACCTACGCCGCCGACGCGTCGGACATCGCCTGGACTTATGTCGAGGGCGGCTGGACTGAGGCAGACGGCAGCGACATCAATAGCACTGACGGCTTTGGCGTCGGCGGCAGCCTCGGATTCGCGGGCAATTTCTATGCCCAGGCGGCCTACAGCATGCTCAATGCCGACAGCACTGACATTGGCAGCGACGTGGACATCGATACCTGGGCGCTGAACCTCGGCTATCACACGGGGCTGACTGCCCAGTCCCAGATGTTCTTCTCGGTGGGCTATTTCGACGCCGATGCGGATGTCGACTTTGGCGGCGACCTCGGTGACACGGATGGCTTCAACCTTGAGGCCGGCGTCCGCTACCGGGCTACCGACAACGTGGAATTTGGCGGCGCCCTGGTTTACACCGACGGCAGCGTCGATGGCGGCGAAGGCAGCAGCGACTTCGACTTCAACGACACCAGCGTCCGGTTGTACGGCCAGTACTTCATCACGCCCGCCTGGACGGTAGGCCTGCGCGCCGGCCTGACCGGCAGCGGCGGTGGCTCCCTGGCTGCTTCCGGCGACAACCTGACTCTCTTCACCCGCTTCAACTTCGGCGACGTCCTCTAGCGACGGTCCTGCCGGCCGGTACGCCCTGGCACGTCAAGCAGGGCAACGGGAAGTCTTCAAAGCCCCGCTCGAGCGGGGCTTTTTTTTTGCGCGCCAGCCGGCCGTGCAGGGTCAGAGTCCCGCAAGCATCTCCCGGTACCAGCGCCGGAAGGCGATGGCCGGTGCGTCCGTGGCGACGGAAATCTCCGCCGCGTCGTCAACGGGGCCCGCCTGGGACTCCACCACGACCCGGTCCTCGTCGAGGATCGTGTTGTCCACGGAGGCGGCCCGGGCACTCCAGGCGGCCGCGTCGGCGCCGGGGGACAACCGGCGCACGGTCATGACGCGGGTCTGGGTTGCCGACACCGGGATCGAGAACACGTGCAGCTTTGCCTCGCCGCTGGCCCCGAAGTGCAGCAGCGACAGGTTGGGCCGGTACCAGTCCACCCGGAAGGACTGCCGCCGGTTGCCGAAGTGGTTGAGGGTGCTGAAGCCCCAGGACTCGGCATGGACTTCCGAGGTCGCCACCGCGCCGCCCTCGGCGTAGTCGTGGGTCCAGGCACCGATGGTGTCCCGGTGCAGGTAGGACGGGTGGGCGAAGTCGATGAAATTCTCGACGGCCCGGGTCCAGTGGGCGGTCCAGTGCTGGCAGTAGGTGCCGAACTGGCGGGGCGGGCCCTCGAGCGAGGCGGGAAGCGCCGGCGGCGGCGGGACCGGCGCATCGCCCAGCGTGCCCGTGTAGGTCCAGAGCGCCCCCGCCAGTTCCAGCACGGGCACGGCGCTGGCCCGGATGGAATCGATGGCCTTCGCGGTCAGAGCATTCAGCGGTACCCGGGTGCAGGCGCCATCCCCCCGGAATCGCCAGCCGTGGTAGCGGCACTGCAGGCTGCCATCTTCCAGCACCGTGCCGAGGGACAGCGCGGCCCCCCGGTGGGGGCAGCGGTCCAGCAACGCGTGCCACTGGCCCCCGCTGTCCTGGAAGACCACCAGCTTCTCGCCAGCAACCTCCACTGCCTGGGGATTCCGGGTGAGCTCCACCAGCGGCAGGACCGGGGTCCATTGCCGCCGCAGCAGCGGAAACAGTGGGACGTCGTTCAGCCGGTGGCCTTCACGGCGCTCTTCACCGCACTGAGGGGAGTGCTGCCGGTCTCCACCGGCGACGGCGGCACGAGCGGCACCGACTCGAGGACCCAGCCCCGGGTCTCGCGGCGGGCGGGGGAGGGAATGGCAAACACCATGTCGCCCCGGGCCTCGGCCTGGCGCATGGACTCGGTATCGATCCGCCAGCCCCGGCGGGTCCACTCGTCCAGGCTGTCCCGGTACAGGTAGATCACCTTGTCGGCGGGCATAAGCAGCTCCCGGGCGCGGGAGGGCGGGGTCTTCACGGGCTTCAGCCTCTCGATCACCACGCGATCCTGCTCGGCGATGGCGAAGTTGCGCTTGTTGACGATCCTGTCCACCCAGGTCGGCAGCAGCACGTTGCGCATGCAGATCAGGAAGATCTTCGTGTGGCACTCGTCGATGGGCGTCTCGAAGATGTACTGGTGGATCCAGCGGGTCGGCGTCAGGTGGATCTTCGTCCACATGTTGCTGGGGCCCACGTGGCCCGAGCCGGCTTCCAGGTCGCCGTCGTAGTTGCGCGCCCAGCGCATGACGGGATTCTTGATGGGCGGCGCCTGGAAGTTCAGCATGAAGCCGAAGCCCCAGGGCGTGCTCTCGATGGCCGGGTCACCGACCTTGTAGTCATCCTTCTCGCCCGAATAGCCGTGGGTCGGGTGGACGAACTCGTTGTGGGCCGGGTCGAGGCCGTTCTCGATGTTGCGCTCGTAGTTGGATTCCCAGGCGTAGTCCACGATCGTGTGGCGCCAGCCGGGCTGGCCGTATTCGGGAACCTCCAGGATTGGCGGGCGTTCCGCCGCCGGCAGGTCGCCCAGGAAGACGTGGATCAGGCCATAGCGCTCCTCGACCGGGTAGGCATCGATGCGGCCCCGCTGGGGCACGCGGTTCTCGCTGCCAGGGCCGAGGGACGGGATCTTGCGGACGTGTCCTTCGCCATTGAAGTGCCAGCCGTGGTAGGGGCAGGTTACGCAGTCGCCCTTCACCTTGCCCGCGGAGAGCGAGGCGCCCCGGTGGATGCAGGTGTCGCTGAGCGCGTGGGCCTGCCCCTTGCTGTCGCGGAACAGGACGATGTCGTGACCGAGCATGCGCACCTTCCTCGGTGCGGTGGTCAGGTTGTGGCTCCAGTCGGCGGCGTACCAGAAGTTGATGTACATGGCGGGTTTTCCGGGGGGGACGGGGAGCTTTTCGCCCGTCCGGAGGCCATGGATTCACTGTAGGAGCGGCTTCAGCCGCGAGCCGGGGTCGCGGCTGAAGCCGCTCCTACGGGCGTCAGGCGCGGTCTTTCATCTCTTCCAGCTCCAGCCACCGGGCCGTGACCTGCTCGTGCTCCTGCTGCTTGGCCCGCAGCGTGTCGAGGACGGGCACCGTCTCGTGCCAGGCCTTGGCATAGAAGCCCTTCGCAGCGGTCTGGCGCTCCAGAGCCTTGATCTCGGCTTCCAGGGCCTCGATCCGTGGCGGCAGCGAGTCCAGTTCCCGCTGGTCCTTGTAGCTCAGCCGGCGGGCCTGGCGCGCCGCCTGCTTGCGCTTCTCCGAGGCCGTGACCGGCGGCTCGATGCCCTTCTGCGCGTGGGGGTTGTCCGTCTCCGCCAGCGGCCGGCCCTGGCGCAGCCAGTCCGTGTAGCCGCCCACGTAGCGCTCGATGTGCCCGTTGGGTTCGAAGGCAAAGACGCTGCTGACGACGGAGTCCAGGAACATCCGGTCGTGGCTGACGACGATCAGGGTGCCCTTGTACTCGTCGAGCCGGTCCTCGAGCACCTCCAGGGTCTCGACGTCCAGGTCGTTGGTGGGCTCGTCCAGGATCAGGAAGTTGGACGGCTTGGTGAAGAGGCGCGCGAGGATCACCCGGTTGCGCTCGCCGCCGGACAGCGACTTCACCGGCGTCATGGCCCGCTTGGCGCTGAACAGGAAGCCGCGCAGGTAGCCGATCACGTGCCGGTCGTGGCCATTGATCTTCACGTAGTCGCTGCCGTTGCCCACGATGTAGGCCACGCTCTTCTCCGGGTCCAGGGTTTCCCGAAGCTGGCCGAAGTAGCCGATCTCCAGTGCCGTGCCCTGCTTGATCGTGCCCTCCCGCGGGGCGAGTTCGCCGAGCAGGAGGCGCAGCAGCGTGCTCTTCCCCACGCCGTTGTTGCCGAGGAGGCCGATCCGGTCGCCGCGCATGATCCTGCAGGAGAAGTCCTTGATGAGCTCCTCGCCCCGGTAGCCGTGGGTGACGTGCTTCGCCTCGATGACCTTGCGGCCCGACTGCTCGGCAGTCTCGATGGAGATCTGCGCCCGGTTCAGTCGCGTCAGGCGGGAGGCGTACTCCTCGCGCAGGGCCTCCAGCCGCCGGACCCGGTTCTGGTTCCGGTGCCGCCGCGCCTTGACGCCCTGGCGGATCCAGATTTCCTCCTCGTCCAGCTTCTTGTCGAAGAGCTTGTTGGCGGTCTCCTCGTCCTCGAGCATCTTCTCCTTGCGCGCCAGGTACTCGTCGTAGCTGCCGGGGAAGCTGAGCAGGCGGCCCCGGTCGAGCTCGCAGATGCGCGTGGCGAGTTTGTCGAGGAAGGCCCGGTCGTGGGTGATGAACAGCACGGCGCCCTGCCAGGAGCGAATGCGGTTCTCGAGCCACTGGATCGTGACGATGTCCAGGTGGTTGGTGGGCTCGTCGAGGAGCAGCAGGTCGGGCTTGCTGATCAGCGCCTTCGCGAGGCCCACGCGCCGGCGCCAGCCGCCGGACAGCTCGCCGATGGGCTGGTCGGGTGGCAGCATCATCTCCGTCATCATGAGCTCGACACGCTGGTCGATGCGCCAGCCGTCCAGCTCGTCGATGCGGTGCTGGAGGTCGTCGAGGCGTTTGAGGCCTGCCTTGTCCAGCTGCTGGTGCGCGAGCTGCTCGTACTCGTTAACCAGGGCGCGGACATCCGCGAGGCCGTCGGCGACGACTTGCCGCACGGTGGCGTCCAGGGCCTCCGGCAGTTCCTGCTCGAGGGTGCTCATCACCAGCCCGTTGCGGTACTGGATCAGGCCGCTGTCCGGCTGCACGACGCCGGTGATCAGGCGGAAGAGGGAGGTCTTGCCGGTGCCGTTGCGGCCGATCAGGCACACCCGCTCCCCGGGGTCGATTTCGAACCCGACGTGGACCAGCAGCTTCTGCTCGCCGTAGGCGAGCGAAACGTCATCGAGGCGGACGAGGGACATGGTGTGCGCGGGTGGCTTCCGGAAACGTGGCGCGCATTATACTGACTCGCCCCCAACCGTCTGGAACCCATGGCCGCCTTTGACAGGAAATCGACCGCGGAGGAGGTCACGGCCGGGCTGGACCTGACGGGCCGTACCGCGCTGGTTACCGGCGCCACCTCCGGTATCGGCCTCGAGACCGCGCGGGTCCTGGCCCTGCGCGGGGCCCACGTCCTGGTGACGGGACGTACCCTGGACAAGGCCAGGGCGGCCTGCGCCTCGATCCCGGGCCGGGCCACGCCCCTGGCCTGCGAGCTGGAGGATTTCGACGAGGTGGCCGAGTGCGCCTCCCGGGTGACCCAGCTGGGCGTGCCCCTCGACATGCTGATCTGCAACGCGGGCATCATGGCGCCGCCAAGGCTGGAGCTGGTGCGCGGCCTCGAGAAGCAGTTCGTGGTGAATCACCTCGGGCACTTCCTGCTGGTGACCCGACTGCTCGATGCGGTCCGCGCCGCGTCGGCCGGCCGTATCGTGATGTTGAGCAGCAGCGCTCACAAGTGGGCGCCACCTGGCGGCATCGCCTTCAACAACCTTACCGGCGACAAGGGCTACGACCCGCGCGCGTTCTATGGCCAGTCGAAGCTGGCCAATGCCCTGGTGGCGCGGGAGCTGGCGAAGCGGCTGGCCGGCACACGGACTACGGCCAACGCGGCGCATCCCGGCCTGATCATCACGAACATCATCCGGTACATTCCCCGTTGGCAGCAGCTTCTGGCGCCGCTGGTGGGGCCGTTGCTCCGGTCACGGATCAAGACCACGCCGCAGGGCGCGGCGACCACCTGCTATGTCGCCGCGCACCCGGCGGCGGGTGAAGCCAGCGGCCGCTACTTCGCCGACTGCGCCGTGGCGACGCCGGAGAAGGTGATGGAGGACGATGCGCTCGCGGCGCGCCTGTGGACGGAGTCGGAAAGTCTGGTGAGGAGCTGGCTGTGATCAGGAAGGTGCTTTGCTGTTTCGTTCTTGCGCTTACCGCTGCCGCCGTCGACGCGGCTCCCGTGCCGGACGCCGACCGGGTGCCCATCGATCTCCGCCGCACCACCCTGATCGTGCGGGACATGGAGAACTCCCTGCGCTTCTATCGGGACGCACTGGGCCTCCGGGTGGTCTACGACAACATCATCCGCACGCCGCGCACGGCGGCCAGTGACGAGGCCGCGCAGCGTTCCCTGCGGCTGGTGTTCGTGCAGGCCAACGACGATTTCATCGGTATCATCGGCCTGATCGAGTACCGCAAGCCGCTGAAGAAGCCGCCGGCGGTGGTTCCCGAAGCGTTCAGCATCGGCACCAACGTGCTCCTGTTCAACGCCAGGGACCTGGACGGGGCCTTCGCCAGGGCCCGGGCCGTGTCCGGCGTGACCATCGTCGAGGAGCCCGTGGAGACCACCTATCCGGGCTACGACGGCAAGCCGCCGATCCCGGTGCGCGTGAGTACGCTGCGGGACCCGGACGGATTCACCATCGAGCTGAACCAGCTCCTCGTCGACAAGGTCCGCTGACGCCCACCGTAGGAGCGGCTTCAGCCGCGACCCCCATGAATCCCACCGATGAACTCATCGCCGATACCCTCCGCAGCGTAAGAACCATCGCCGTCGTCGGCGCCTCGGACAAGCCCCACCGCGCCTCCCACGGCGTCATGCGCTTCCTGCAGGGGCGCGGTTACCGCTGCATCCCGGTCAATCCAAAGCTTGCGGGCCGGGATCTCCTGGGTGAGACCGTCCGTGCCGATCTCAGGTCAATCAGCGAGCCCGTCGACATGGTCGACGTCTTCCGCAATTCCGCCGATGCGGGCCCCGTGGTGGACGAGGCCATCGCCATCGGGGCAAAGGTCGTGTGGATGCAGCTGGGCGTCGTAAATCCGGACGCGGCGGAGCGGGGCTGCGCGGCGGGGCTCACCGTGATCATGGACCGTTGCCCGGCCATCGAGATTCCGCGGCTGGGGTTGTGATCCCGCCGGAGCGGCGACCGCTGCAACGCTACGTGACCTAGCGGTAGATGTCCTTGCGGTGTCCGAGCTTGATCACCAGAACAAGCAATCGCCCGTCCTCAATCGAATACACGACCCGGTAATAGCCCACGCGTATCCGGTAGGTATGCAGAGAGCCGTGCAGTTTCCGGCAGCCTCGCGGGCGCGGGTCGTCACCGAGCCTGCGCATGCTGCGTAGCAGGCGGGCCTGATCATCCGGCGGGACGGCCTTCAGCTGCTTCTCCGCGAGTGCGGAGATCCTGAGGCTATATTTTTCCTTCAAGCCCCAGCTCTCTGATGACTTCCTCCAGCGATCGCGCCGGTTCAGTCCTGATCTTCTGCAAGTCCTCGAGGTCCGCCAGTTCCTCGAGCTTGTCAATGAGCGCGTCCTCGATGAAGCGCCCCATCTTCAGTCCGCGCGTTGCGCAGACTTCCTCAACAGCGCGCTTCACTCGCTCGTCGATGCGGGTAGCCATCTGTACCTGTGCCATGGCCTGGTCCTCGGGTGCTAGCAAAAGGTAGCTAATGCTAGCAGACGCAATCCGCGGTAAGCCGGGCCCCGGTTGAAAAGACGGTCAAGCCTAACGCTGGCAACCGCAGGCGTCGCCCCGGTAATCCGGCGCTTTCGCCTGGAAACCGGCCGGAACCCGGGCAGACCTGAATGCGGTTGCGGTCAGTATCCCCGCGCGGTGTCGACGACAGACAGCAGTCGCTCTCCCGCCACGTACCGCCGGGTGTTCTCCTGGGCCAGCAGGAATACCCGCGCGAAGACCCTATCCGACGTGGCGGCGACGTGGGGCGTGATGATCACGTTCGGCAACTGCCAGAGCGGGTGACCTGCCGGTAGCGGTTCCGGGTCCGTCACGTCGAGGCCGGCGCCGGCGAGCTGGCCGGACTTCAGCGCGGCGACCAGGTCATCCTGGACCACGCTCTTGCCCCTCCCGACGTTGATGAAGTAGCCGCCCGGCTTCATGGCGGCGAAGAACCTGGCGTCGAACATCCGGGTAGTCGAGGGCAGCAGTGGCGTGCAGTTCACCACCACGTCAGCCTGGCCCGCGAGGCGCAGCAGTTCATCGGGCCTGCCCACATAGTCGACGAAGGACGGCTTTTCGGCGGCGGAGGCGCGGGTGGCGATCACCCGCATGCCGAGGCCGTTCGCCCGCACGGCCAGTTCCGTGCCGATGCCGCCGAGTCCCACCACGAGCATGGTGCGGCCCTTGAGCTCCCACATCTTCTCCATGGGGAAGGCGTCCTGGTTCCACTTGGCCTTGCCCTGGTGCGGCAGCCAGGCATTCAGTCCCCGGGTGAAGGCCAGCAGCATCGCCAGCGAGTGCTCGGCGATCTCGGGCCCCGAGATCCGTTGCATGTTGGTGACGACGATGCCCCGCTTCCGGACTTCCGGGATTGCCGAGCAGGGCCCGGCGCCGGCGGTGAACAGCTGGATCCAGCGCAGTCGCTTCCCTGCCGCCACGATGTCGGGCTCGCAGAAGCCGACCAGCGCGTCCGCGTCGGCAATCAGGGCCAGTGCAGCGGCTTCGTCCTTCGCGGCGACGAACTCGACGCCGGGCGCGGCCTGCCGGAAACCGGCCAGACGGGCGGGGGATTCGGCGCGGACCACGATGCGGTCGGGCTTGCGCCAGCCCTTCGTCTCGCGGACCGGTCGCTCCGCTTCCTCCAGGTTCAGCTCGGTGATCATGCTGGCGACGGCGGGATTCCTTTCGTTCGACTGATCGGCAGCGAAGGCTGCAACAGGAACCGCCGCCAGCAGCGCGGCCCAGGCGCGAAGAAGGGATCGTGTGGTCATGGTCCCGCTCCTTCGATCAGTTCGAGCCACTCGCCGGCATTGCCCTCGATCACGGCCACCCGGCGGCCGCCGTAGGGCAGTCCTTCGACCCCGTGCGGCGGGGCGCGCACCGGCACCGGCACGTCCTCCAGGTCCCGCACGAGGAAGCTCACCATCGACATGCCGGCCGGCAGGTGCCCGTCGCGTCTCGGACGCGGCTGCACGACTGGCGGGTACTGGTCCATCTCCACCAGGAAGGATCGCCCCGGGATACGCGCGATCGATGTCGGGAATACGGTGGAATGGGGCACGCCGCACCCGCTGGCGAGGATGGTGTTGATGAAGGGCGTGCGGTCCATGATCCGGTGCCCGAGCGTGCCGCCGTAGAACGTGTGCATCCGGTCCGACGAGGGGCCGCCGACGGTCACGATGAAGACCCGGTCTACCGGTGACCGGGCGCCGTGCAGGCCATAGCGGCTGCCGCCCGGCAGGATCCGGGTGAAGTAGATCAGCTCGCCGGAGGGACCCACGACCTGCATCGCGCGAGGCGCCCGTGGCCGGGGATAGAGGTCGCCCGGCCCGCCGAGCACCGTGAAGGGCGAGCCGCGGAACTGGCGGGCGAGGGCGTCCACGTCCAGCACCAGCAGTTCGGTGGCGTTCCAGCCGTAGGTCAGGGGCGGGCCGTAGCCGCCAGGGTCGGCCGTCTCCACGAACCGTATACAAGTGTCCTGGCCGCTGGCCGGGACGAGAGCGCAGTAGCGCTGGCCTGCCGCCGCAGGGGCGTTCCAGGCGGCACAGAGGTCGGCGCCCAGTTCGCCCTGCTCGACCACCCGATAGCCCAGGAACTGGGTCCAGCCGGCAACCACCGCGTCGATATCCGGCACGCAATGCGTGACGATCGCGATGTGCCGGAGCAGCTTGGCGCGCTCCTCCAGCCCGGAATACCCGGTCGCAGACCCGGTACCGCCGACGGTGGCGTTCAAGGCTTCATACCCTCGGCGGATCCCAGGGCAGCGGCTCCTCGTCCATCAGGGCGATCTGCTCCCGAAGCGCCAGCACGTGCTCGTCCCAGTAGCGCCGGCCGCCGAACCAGGGAAATGCCACCTGGAAGGCCGGGTCTTCCCAGCGGCGGGCCAGCCACGCCGCGTAATGCATGATGCGCAGCGTGCGCAGGGCCTCGATCAGGTTCAGCTCCGCGCCGTCGAACTCCCGGAACTCGGTGTAGCCGGCCAGCAGCTCGGCCAGCTGCGGCGTCTGCTCGCGGCGGTCGCCGGACAGGAACATCCACAGGTCCTGCACCGCGGGTCCCGTGCAGGTGTCGTCGAAGTCGACGATGTGCAGGATCTGGTCGAGTACCAGGACGTTGCCCGGGTGGAAGTCCCCGTGCAGGCGCAGCTCCCGGGGCTCGCCCGCCCGGTCGTAGCAGGCCTCCACGCGATCCAGGGCCGCATCGCAGACGCTCTCGTAGGCCGGGCGGATGTCGTCGGGGATGAAGCCCGCGTCCAGCAGGTACTCGCGCGAGGTTTCACCGTAGGAGTGAATCGATAGGTGGGGCCGGTGCTGGAATCCGGCCCGCTGCCCGCACAGGTGGATGCGGGCCACGAAGCGGCCCAGCTGCCGCAGCAGCTGCAGGTCATCCAGTTCCGGCGCGCGGCCGCCGAAGCACGGGTAGACGGCGAAGCGGAACGCGCCCCGGTGATGGAGCGTCCGGCCATCCCGCTCGACAGGTGCGGCCACCGGGATCTCCTCCGCGGCGAGCTCCAGGGTGAAGTCGTGCTCCTCCTGGATGGCCGCGTCGGACCAGCGGCCGGGACGGTAGAACTTGGGGACCACCGGCGCACCGTCCTCGATGCCGACCCGGTACACCCGGTTCTCGTAGCTGTTCAGCGTCAGCAGCCGGCCGTCGCAGCGGAAGCCCAAGCTTTCCACGGAGGACAGGATGTCGTCGGGCGACAGATCCTGGTAGGCGAGGGTGTCTTCGGCCGTGCTCACTGCGGTGCCCGCACTGTCAGGCCAGCACTTCGAAGAACTCGAGCCACACGCCGTCTGGTGAGCGCACCGGCGCGAGGCGCACGCGGCCGTAGGGCTCGAGCACGAGCTCCGTCACTGCGCGAACCGGCACTATCCCCTGTCCCCGCAGGCGCTCCAGGTGCGCGGCGAGGTCCTGCACACCGAAGCGCAGGGCCATGGCGCCGAGGTTGGGGGGCTTCGTGCGCTCGGAGAAATCCCGGCCGTCCGGCGCGCCGTCCCAGCCGATGAGCTCCACGGAGCCGAGGTTCGCGCCCGTCGGGTGCACGATCGCCGTCCTGATGGCCTTCACGCCGCGGAATGCGGCAAGGTCAGCCAGCAGCGTCAGCCCCGGGTTGTCGCCGCTCCACTCGAGTTCCATCCAGGGGCTGAAGCCGAGCTTGTCGACGAAGAACTCGCGGGCCTTGTCGAAGTCGCGGACGACGATGGCGGCGTTGAAGACGTGGGTGAGCTTCGGTGCCGGGATCGACAGCGGCGGCTTCAGCTGCTCGATGATGGAGAGCACCGTGCCGTCGGGCCCGTGCTGGTGCGCCTCCTTCACGGCAAGGTCGCCGAAGTCGAAGCCGTGCACGCCGCGCACTGTGGGCCAGCCGGCGTCGCCCAGCGCGCGGGAGAGCGCGGCATCGTCCGACGAGCGCGTGTAGAGCAGCCACAGCCCACCACTTTCCCAGGGGCGCGCATCGAGCGGGCGGATGGGCACCTGGGCGACGTCGCTGATGCACGTGAACCGCAGGTAGCCGTAGGGCATGGAGGGCACGTGGAGCAGCTGCTCCTCGATCCGCGCCCCGGGCTTCAGGCCCCATGCCCTGGGCAGTTCCGGGGCGCCCGGGCCCGCATGGAGCAGGTCCCAGCCCCCGGCGCGGAGGAGGCCGTCGACCTTGCCGAAATGACTGACGCTGACGACCACTTCGGCGAAGCCGGTGTAGCCATCGCGGGCGGGATTTCTGCCATTCGCTGCCATGCCGAAGATGGTAGCAATATCGGCCTGGCAAGTACGGCCGGGCGGGCCGGTCTGCTATCCTTTGCGCCCGATTTCCGCGGACGCAAGCCGATGGCCGAGCAACCTCTCGATCTCGAACTGAAGATGGAGGAGAACGACCTCTATCAGGAAGAAATCTTTACAGACCGCCGGGTCGGCACGATCCAGCGCCTCACGCCCATCGACCGGACCGGCAAGCCCGACGCGGCACGACCCGTGCTCTACGTCGGGCAGACCCAGCTGATGTCCCGCATGGGTGCCTTGCCCCTGAGCTTCGAGATTCCCGGCGACTCGCTGGAGCAGGCGGTGCAGAACTTTGCCGCGGCGGCCAACGGCGCACTGGTCGAGACCATGCAGAAACTCGAGGATATGCGCCGCGAGCAGGCGTCGTCGCTGATCGTCCCCGATGCCGCGGGCGGCTTCGGTGGCGGCGGTGGTCTAGGTGGCGGTGGCGTGCCCGGCGGCGGCCGCATCCGGTTGTAGGAGCGCCTTCAGGCGCGATCGGTGTCTGTCGTGCCTGAAGGCGCTCCTACGGGCCGGTGCCCTTCCTGCCCAGCTGTCGGGCGCCCCAGCGCAACAGCTGCACCTGCCGCGCGAACCGCCGGCAGGCGCCGCAAATCATCAGGTGCACCCGAACCCGCAGCCGCTCGCCGAGCGACAGCCGTCCGTCCATCGCCCGGGAGACCAGCGCGGAAATGTCCCGACAGGTATCCAGCTTCAGCTCCCTTCGGGCATCCAGCCCCGCTCCACGCACTGGCGCAGGCGCAGCCGGGCCCGGTGCATCAGCACCCAGTAGTTGGACTGGCTGATGCCCAGATCCTTACAGATGTCATCGGGTTCGAGTTCCATGATCTCCCGGAGGGCAAACACCCGGCCGGACTGGCCCGCCAGGCCCTTGAGGCAGGCCTCGAGCACGGCCAGGAAGTCCTCCTGCCGGAGGCTGCCCTCGGGATCCGACCAGACGGCCGGCTTCGTTGCCCAGTGACCGTCGCGGGCGAAGAGCCTGTCGAGCAGGTCCGCGTCCCCATCCGGGTCGTCGCCGGTGCCGCTCACGGGCAGCGGTGTCTCCCGGGTCATGCGCCGGTAGTGGTCGATGATCTGGCGCTTCAGGATGCCGATGAGCCAGGTGGTCGGCGATGCGTCGCCGCGATAGCTGTCCAGGGCCTGGAGCGCAGCGACCAGCGTGTTCTGGACCAGGTCCTCCGCGACGGCGGGTTCACGGACCTGCAGTGTCGCGTAGCGCAGTAGTGCCGACCGGTAGCCGGGCAGCTCATCGGCCGTCAGTCCGGCTGGGCGGGATGCCCGGGATTCACTCATTCGCGCCCCGCGCGGCGGGGGTGGGCGCCGCGATGATGCAGTATAGCTGCCGGTTCACCCTCAAGCCGCGGGGCCAGACGCCATGATTCGCAGCCTTCACCACCTGAACTTCATCGTTCGCGACCTGGACGCTGCGATACCGGCCTGGGAGCGCCTGCTGGGCCTGACGGTTGCCCGGCGGGACGAGCTCCCGGAGCGGGGCGTGATCGCCGCCCGCTTCCGCATCGGCGACACCTGGCTGGTGCTCGTCCAGCCGACCCGGGACGACTCGGTGCCCGGCCGCTTCCTGGCCGAACGCGGGGAAGGCTTCTTCCTCCTGTCCCTGGGCGTCCCCTCACTGGCGGACGAGTTGCAGCGTCTCGGTGACGGCGCGTTTTCCAGCCCGGCCCGGACCGGTGCGGACGGGTGGCAGGTGCGGGACCTGGACCCCGCGCTGGCGAATGGCGTCCAGCTGCAGCTCACTGAGGAGTGAACGACGCCACCGGACGGGTAGGAGCGCCTTCAGGTGTGATGAATGCTGATCGCGCCTGAAGGCGCTCCTACAGCCCCAGCTTCGCCAGGTTCAGGGAGGCAGCGCGCTGGCGCGCCGCCTCGAATTCCGCCGCGAGCGCGGGACGCGCTTCTGCGAGCGGCGGCTGGTCCCACAGGCGGTCGAAGAGGGGTGACGTGCGCATCCGGCCGTAGGGCTGCAGGCCCCGGCGGCGGATGTCCCGGAGCAGCGTGGTGGCACCCTGCTCGTCACCGCTCAGCATCGCGATGGCAATCTCGGCAGTGCCGAACCAGGCGTCGTTCCAGCCCAGCGCGCGCAATCGATCCATCTCCCGGCGCGCGTCGGCGATCGCGGCAGGCAGGTCTGCGGCGTCCGCGCGGGCCTGGCTTTCCAGCGCATAGGCGAGCGCCACCAGCCGCAGGGCCGGCGTGTCGTCCTCGCAGATCACCGGCAGGGTCTCGTTCGCCGCCGTCCGGAAGTGCTTCCGCGCCTCCGCCGGCCTGTCGTCCAGCAGGTCGGCGATGCCCAGCCACAGGCCGGCCCACTGCCGCGAGCAGCCCTGGAAGGGCGCGGAAATTTCCGCCACGACCGCCGGACTGACCAGTTCGGACGCCACCCGCCGCAGCGTGCCGGCATCCCGGCGTCCGACGGCCAGGCTCGCTTCAAGGAAGAGGCGCCGGGGCAGCTCCATGGTGCCGCGATTCCCGGCGATCATGCGGCCGGCTTCGTCAAAGCGCTGCAGGTAGATCAGCGCCTCGATCACCGCGTCGTTGAGGTAAGGCGCGGTCTCGACGCTGCCCGCGCGCCCGACCGCCAGGGCCAGCACCTCGTCGTAGCTACCCCGCTCGAGGCTCACGTGCCAGAGGATCTTCTGCAGCTTCTCGCTCGGTGACAGGGCCAGCAGGCGCTGGCCTTCGTCCCGCGCGCGATCGAGGTTGCCGAGTGCGATGAGGGATGACAGGTAATTGACCTGCACGGCCATGTTCAGCGGGTCGAGCTGGAGGGCGATCGCAAACGACTCTGCGGCCCGGGTCGCGTTGCCCTGGCCCAGCCAGAGAACGCCGAGCCACATCTGGCCCGTGGCATAGCCGGGCTGCAGGCTGACGGCCTTCTGGTATTCGGCCTGTGCGCCCTTCGGATCGCCACTGCGCATGAGGACCATGCCGAGTGAGGCGTGGGCTTCCGCCAGATCGGGGTCCAGGTCGAGCGCCTTCAGCGCGTACTGGCGCGCCTTCGGCGCGACTTCCGCCAGCGACCGGTCACCGTAGTCGTTCAGCAGTGACCAGGCATCCGCCAGGCCCGAGTAGGCCAGGGCGTAATCCGGGTCCCGGGCCAGGGCCTGTTCGAAATGACCAATGGAGCGCTCGATGCTCTCCCGGGTGCGCTGGTTCCAGTAGTAGCGGCCCAGCAGGTAGGCGTCGTGGGCCTGCTCGTTGCCGGTCGCGGCGGCCGTCGGACTCCCGACCGCCGCGATCGAGGGCGAGATCTGCCGGATGATGGCATCGGCCACCTCGGTCTGCAGCGACAGCTTGTTGGTGACGGGCCGCTCGAAGCTCGATGCCCAGATCGGATAGCCGGTGCGGCCGTCCGTCAGCTGGGTCGTCACGCGGAGCTTTGCGTCGGCGATGCGCACCGTGCCTTCGAGCAGCGCCTCCACGTTCAGTTGCCGGGCGATTTCCCGCACGTCCATCGGCTTGTCGCGGAACGCCACGGACGAGGTCCGTGCCGCGACGCGAAGTCCGCTGACGCCGATCAGCGCGTTGCGGATGTCCTCGGCGAGTCCGTCGCTGAAGTACTCGTGTTCCGGATTGCCACTCAGATTGACGAGCGGCAGGACCGCCACCGAGCGGATCTTCGGGCCGGCGGCGGGCGGCGCGGCCGGCGCGTCCACCGGACCGTCGTCCGGATCCACCACGACCTTGACGCCGTCCTCCCCGCCGAAGATCAGGGCCAGGGCGACCACCGTGACGATGATCAGTCCGATGCCGAGGAGGGCGGAGCGCACCAGGTTCCGGGCGGTGGTGACGGTCTGGCGGGCCGCCCGCGCGGCACCGTCCACCGCACGCCGGACGGGTGTCGGGGCGGTGCCGGGCGCCATATCGCCGGTGGCTGCGGGAGCAGGCACCGTGGCCAATGCCGCTGGCGGACCGTCGCCCAGGGGCTCCACGGGGACCAGCAGGCTGTAGCCGCGCTTCGGGATGGTCCGGATGAAGCGCCGGTCGCGTCCGGTATCCCGCAGGATGGTGCGGAGTTCCGAGATGCAGCGGGTGACCACGTCGTCGGTCACCACGACGCCCTTCCACACGTCGTCGAGCAGCATGTCCCGGGTCACGACCTCGCCGGGCCGCCGGGCCAGGCACACCAGGACGTCCATCACCTTCGGCTCCACGTGCACCCGGTGGCCGCCCTGCTCGATGACCCCCTGGAGGGGGCGCACGTCCCAGTCGCCCACCCGGAAGCCCCGGCGAAGCGTGGCATCAGCGGTGGCGTCGGGAGGGGGGCTGCCGGCAGTCATCGGGTGCGCTGGGGGCCTCGGGAGGGACGCGCAACTTTAACCCCGCGGGCCCAACCGGACCAGCGTCGCCGGGCCTCGCAAGTACCTGAATTTCGTGGGCCCGAAGATTTCCCGAAGGTTCCGGGACCATAAGTGAGACAAGCCTCGGCATAAGTCGGGAAAGCCTCGGGATTCAGCCCCCCCGCGTGCCGAGACTCCCTCACCCATCAGTCACCCGATGGGAGAGGCAACGTGCAGCGCAAGACACTGGTTCTGATACTGATCCTGGCGGCCGTCAGCGGGGTGGCCCGGGCAGGCGGCGCCCCGGCCGGGGACGGGGCCCCTTCGGTGATCGCCTTCGCTTCCGAGCTCGACGCCGTGATCGCGGCCAGTGCCGCCGTCAATGCCCGGTCGATCCGGGAGGACCGGGAGTTCCTTGGCGCGGTGCTGCGCCGGGGAAGCGATTTCCACTACTCCGTCGTTCCGGGGCATTCCGGCGCGGACCGGATCCGGGCACGGCTGATCGTGCCGGATGGGTTCGAGCTGGTGGCCCTCTGGCACACCCATGGAGCGGCCGCCCCCGAGCGCCGGTATTTCTCCATCGTGGACGCGGACCTGGTGGCCCGGACGGGGAAGCCCCTGTACCTGGCCGACTACACGGGGGCGCTCCGGGTGCTGAAGCCGGGCGCGCCGCGGCTCAACGCCATCGCGGCCCGGGAGCTGGGCCTGCCCGCCCGGTCGGGCTATGCGCGGGGTGAGCAGCTCCGCCAGCTCGACGGTGAACTGGTGCGCATTCCGACCCGGGCCGAACCCGGACTGGCGGTGGCCGTCACCAAGTGACAATTCTGGTCACCGTACCGTCGCCGGGCTTCACATAAGTGCCCAGCTGCCGTCCCGGGCTGTGACCGGGTAGCCATGGCATGACCCTTGCTACTCACCCACTGTCGGGAGGAGCAACAGGCCATGACAGTCCAGGTAGTTCGGGATCACGACGTCACCTGCGCGGGTGGGGATTTCCTGCGCGTGTACTGCCAGCGGCGTGACGGGTCGCCGGCCACGTTTGCCACGATAGAACGGGTGTTCGGCGGGGAGATCCGCACGCGCACCTGGCACTTTCGGACCCTGCTCAGCAACGAGCCCATGGACGAGGAAATCGCCACCCAGTTCGCCGAGGCCTACGCGGAGCGCAAGAACATCCCCGTCGTCTACGTGGAAGTGGTGTAGGAGCGCCGACCGGCGCGACCCCTGTTGGCGCCGCGCCGGTCGGCGTTCCTACGGCTTCCGGAAGACCATGAAGTGCTGCTGCGGCAGCACCGTCTTAGTTTCCTCCCACTCGAGGCCGACCGCCGTCATCTCCCGGCGGGCCTGAGCCTGCGTCATCTTGTGCAGTTCCAGGATCGGCACCGCGGGGTCCTCGCCCCGGTATTCGATCAGCACGACGCGGCCACCACTCTTCAGTCCCCGGACGATGCCGGTCATGACCTCCCGCGGATGGGAGAACTCGTGGTAGGCGTCGACCATCAGTGCCAGGTCCACGGTCCCGGCCGGTAAGCCCGGATCCGTCTCGGTCGCGAGGATGCTCTCCACGTTCCGGATCCCAGCCGACTTCGTGCGGCGGGCAACGATGTCGAGCATCTCCTGCTGGATGTCCACGGCGAGTACCCGGCCCCGGGGCACGCGGGCAGCGATGGGCAGGCTGAAGTATCCCGTGCCGGCGCCAATGTCCGCGACCACGTCATCGGCCTCGAGAGGGAGGTTGTCGAGCAGGAGGTCGGTGCGTTCCTCCGCCTCACGCGTGAGCCGCTCGAGCCAGCCAGCACCCCGATGTCCCATCACGAAGGAGATCTCCCGCCCCATGTAGACCTTGCCGATGCCGTCGGGGCTGGGGTCGGTCAGGGTATAGACGGCGGGACCGTCCGGTGGCGGCGCGGGCGCCGGTTCCCCGGCGCAGGCCGGCAGGGCCAGGCTGGCGACCAGCAGGACGGTCGCGATTCGGATGATGCGTTGCACGGGGCTACCCTTGCGTATCTGTTGGCCTAGTATTCAGACTAACCCTGTAAGGTTTCCACTGTCCGGCCGATCCAACCGGCACGCCTGAGCGATAAGACCAAAACCAAAACCACAAGGAGAGAAAGATCCATGAAGGCTAATTCCATGCTGCTGTCCACGGCCATCGGCACCCTGCTGGCTTTCGGCGCTGCCACGGCGCAGGCCGGCTCCCACGCTGCTGCAGGCCAGGGCGAAAAGGAGAAGTGCTACGGCATCGCCAAGGCGGGCGAGAATGCCTGCGCCGCCAATGGCCACTCCTGCCAGGGCCAGGCCAAGGCCGACAACGATCCCGCCGAGTGGAAGAACGTCGGCAAGGGCGAGTGCGAGAAGATGGGTGGTTCACTGACCGCCGGCGAGAAGGCTTCCTGAGTGACCCCGGCATCGGCAACGATGCCATCGACGGCCTCCCGGCCGATTCCGGCGCGAGCCGGAATCGGCCTGCGGAGCGCCCATCACGATGAATTCCTGGCCCGGCGGCCCCCGATCCCCTGGGTCGAGGTCCACAGCGAGAACTTCTTTGCCGACGGCGGGCGCCAGTTGCAGGTGCTCGACGCCGTCCGGCGTGACTACGGGCTGAGCCTGCACGGCGTCGGGCTGTCCCTCGGCGGCGCCGACCCGCTGGACCCCGACCACCTCCACCGCCTCCGGCGACTCGTGAGGCGGGCCGAGCCCGCGCTGGTCTCCGATCACGCCTGCTGGGGTTCTGCCGACGGCATCTTCCTCAACGACCTCTTGCCGCTGCCTTGCACCGAGGCCGCGCTAAGCCACACGGCCGCGCGGGTCGCGGCCGTGCAGGATTACCTCGGGCGCCAGATCCTCGTCGAGAACGCCTCCAGCTACCTCCAGTTCGAGGGCGCGGAGATGACGGAGTGGGACTTCCTGGTGCAACTCGCCCGGCGGGCGGGGTGTGGAATCCTGCTCGACGTGAACAACATCCACGTGAGCGCCGTGAACCACGGCTTCGACGCGCAGGAGTACCTGCGGGCGGTTCCTCCCGGGCTGGTCGGCGAGATCCACCTGGCCGGGCACACGGTGGCGGACGGCATCCTGATCGACACCCACAGCGCGCCGGTGACGGAGTCGGTGTGGGCGCTCTACCGGGACGCGCGGCGCCTGCTCGGGCCCGTGCCGACGCTGATCGAGTGGGACGCGGAGCTGCCTGCGCTTGACCGGCTGCTGGCGGAGGCCGCCCGGGCCGATGCGGAAGCCGGCTCCGTGACGCGGGAACCGGCGGGAGCGGGTCGTGCCCTCGTCGCCTGAATCCGGGCCCGGAATCGCGCTGAAGGACTTGCAGCAGCAGTTCGTCCGCGAGGTGCTCTACCGGGATGGCGAGGCTGTTCGCACCCGTATCCTGGACGGTGGCCTCGGCGTTGAACGCCGCCTCGCCATCTACCGGACAAACGCCCGGGAGAACTTCGCGCTCGCCCTCGAGGCTGCCTTCCCGCTGCTCCTCCGCTGCGTCGGGCAGGAAGAATTCCGCCAGCTGGCCTGGGCCTATCAGCGGGCCTGTCCTTCACCGGCCGGCAACCTGTTTCATGTGGGCCGGCGCCTGCCGGCGTTCCTGGCCGAACACCTCCCGGGTAGCGGCGATGAGTACCAGATCGACGTGGCGCGGCTCGAATGGCAGATTCAGGAGTCGATGGTCGCCGCCGACGACGACGGCGTGCTGGACCTCGCCGCGCTGGCCGCGGTGCCCGTCGGGCAGCAGGCGGGAATCTGCTTCCGGTTGCATCCGTCGGTGCGCCTGCTGCGGACCGGGTACGGCGTGTTCGCCCCGTGGGAGGCCCTGCAGTCCGGCAGCGGGCTGCCGCCAGTCCGCCGGGAGCCTGAGTGCCTGCTGGTCCTGCGTCGCGCCGCCGGCGTCGAGCTGCAACGCCTGCCGGGCACGGACCTGGCCTGGCTCGAGGCACTGCAGGCCGGCGCCACGTTCGGGGCGGCCGCTGCAGTGTTGCCCGCCGGGTCGCAGGACCCGCTCGGTGCGATGCTGGTCCGGTGGGTCGCTGCCGGCGTCGTGACCGCCTTCGACTGACCCGTCCCGATTCCTTCATCGCCGTGTCGTTCGGGCAGCCTCGCTGCAGTAGGATGCCTGCCTGTGAATGCCATCCCTGTCGTTACTGCCGAGGACCAGCGCCTCGCCGAGGAGTTTCCGGCGGGCCAGGGCTGGAAGAAGTGGGGTCCCTACCTGTCCGAGCGCCAGTGGGGCACGGTGCGCGAGGACTACAGCCCCGGTGGTGCGGCCTGGGAGGACTTTCCCCACGCCCACGCCCGGAGCCGCGCCTACCGCTGGGGCGAGGATGGCATCGCGGGCCTCAGCGACCGGACCCAGAGCCTGTGCCTGTCGCTCGCGATGTGGAACGGCCGGGATGAAATCCTCAAGGAGCGCCTCTTCGGCCTCAGCAACGGCGAGGGCAATCACGGGGAGGACGTGAAGGAGCTCTATTACTACCTGGACGCCACGCCGACCCATTCCTACCTGAAGATGCTCTACAAATACCCGCAGGCGGCGTTTCCCTACGAGCGGCTGGTGCGGGAGAACGGGGAGCGGGGCGTCGGCCAGCCCGAGCTGGAACTGATCGACACGGGCATCTTCGACGACAACCGCTACTTCGACGTGTTCGTCGAGTATGCACAGGCTGGTCCCGAGGACATCCTGATGCGCATCACCGCGGTCAACCGCGGCCCCGGGCCCGCCCCCCTGCATCTCCTGCCCCAGCTCTGGTTCCGGAATACCTGGAGCTGGAAGCCGGGGGCCGCGAAGCCAAGGCTGATGGACGTGGACGACTCCGAGGTGCTCGCCGAACACGCGGCGCTCGGCACCTACCGGCTGTATCTGGATGGCGCGCCGGAGCTGCTGTTCACGGGGAACGACACGAACGTTCCCGGGCTCTACGGCGGGTCCCTTCCGGGGTACTTCAAGGACGCCTTCCACGAGCGGGTCGTCAACGGCAACACGGCGGCGGTGGATCCCGGGCGCCGGGGCACGAAGATGGCTGCCTGGTACCAGCAGCAGGTCGCTGCGGGCGGCAGCCGCGAGATCCGCGTGCGTCTGTGCCGGACACCGCTGTCACTGCCCTTCGCGGAGTTCGACGCGGTCCTCGCCCGGCGCCAGGCGGAGGCCGACGAGTTCTACGCCCGTGTCCAGCACGGGATCACCAGCGAGGAGGCCCGACGGGTGCAGCGCCAGGCCTTTGCGGGCCTGATCTGGTCCAAGCAGTTCTATTACTACGACGTTCCCGAGTGGCTGAACGGGGATCCCGGCCAGCCGCCACCGCCGGCCGCCCGCAGGCACGGCCGCAACTGGGAGTGGCAGCATCTCAACAACGCCGACGTCATCTCCATGCCCGACAAGTGGGAATACCCGTGGTACGCGGCGTGGGACCTGGCGTTCCACATGATCCCGTTCGCACTGATCGACGCGGGCTTCGCCAAGCGCCAGCTCGTGCTGCTCACGCGGGAGTGGTACATGCACCCGAACGGCCAGATGCCGGCCTACGAGTGGTCGTTCGGCGACGTGAACCCGCCGGTGCATGCCTGGGCGGCGTGGCGGGTGTTCCAGATCGACCGGGCACAGAATCCCGGCCAGACGGATGGGAAGGGCGATCTCGCGTTCCTTGAGCGGGTGTTCCACAAGCTCATGCTCAACTTCACCTGGTGGGTGAACCGCAAGGACGCGGAGGGCCGCAACGTCTTCCAGGGCGGGTTCCTCGGACTCGACAACATCGGCGTGTTCGACCGCAGTTCCACGCTGCCCACGGGCGGGCACATCGACCAGTCGGACGGCACGAGCTGGATGGCCATGTACTCGCTGAACCTGATGCGGATCGCACTCGAGCTGGCCCAGCACAACCACGTCTACGAGGACATTGCCACCAAGTTCTTCGAGCACTTCCTGCACATCGCCGAGGCCATGACGAAGGTGGGCGAGGACGAGATCGGCCTGTGGGACGATGAGGACAAGTTCTACTACGACGTCCTGCACATGCCGAACGGCCATACCGAGCGGCTCAAGGTCCGGTCGATGGTCGGGCTAATCCCGCTGTTCGCCGTCGAGACGCTGGACCCGGAGATGCTCGAGAAGCTGCCCGATTTCACCCGGCGCATGGAGTGGTTCCTGAATTACCGGCCGGACCTGGCGTCCCTCGTGTCCCACTGGGAGGTGGAGGGGAAGGGTCACCGGCGGCTGCTGTCGCTTCTGCGCGGCCACCGCATGAAGCGGCTCCTGAAGCGGATGCTGGACGAAACTGAGTTCCTGTCCGACTACGGCGTTCGCGCACTGTCGCGCCATCACGCGGAGCACCCGTACGTCTTTCGCGTCAACGGCACGGAACTGTCCGTGACCTACCAGCCGGGGGAGTCGGATACGGGGCTGTTCGGCGGCAACTCGAACTGGCGCGGGCCGGTCTGGTTTCCGGTGAACTACCTGATCATCGAGTCACTGCAGAAATTTCACTACTACTACGGCGATGACTTCAAGGTGGAGTGTCCCACCGGCTCCGGCCACTACCTCACCATCAACGAAGTGGCTGACGAGCTCGCCCGCCGGCTCGCCCGGATCTTCCTGCCTGACGCGGACGGCAGGCGGCCCGTCTACGGCGATCACGCGCTCCTGCAGTCCGACCCCCACTTCCGGGACTACGTGCTCTTCTACGAGTACTTCCACGGCGATACCGGTCGCGGCGTCGGCGCCTCCCACCAGACCGGGTGGACCGCCCTGGTGGCCAAGCTCCTGCAGCCCCGCCGCCCGGCGGGATAACGGCGCCCGTAGGAGCGCCTTCAGGCGCGACAAATCCCGTGTCGCGCCTGAAGGCGCTCCTACGGGCCGGCACCTTTCGCGATGAACTCCGCGATGCCGGTGGCCACGTACTGTACGCCGATGCAGACGAGGAGGAACCCCATGATGCCCTTCAGCGAGGCGATGCCGTCGTCACCCAGCAGGGCGAGCACCCGGCGCGACGCCCGCAGGATCAGGAACGCGGACAGGGCCACGGTCACGATCACCAGCACGGCGGTTCCATAGCCGAACACCTGGTCCGCGGGGGTGGTGGCGGATGCGATCTCGGTGAAGCCGGTAATGACGACGGACATGGATCCGGGCCCGGACAGGGTGGGTATGGCCAGTGGCACCAGCGACGGGTCCCGGCGCCGCAGCAGGTGGGCTTCCGGGCCCGGCTCATGGGCATCCTCGTGCTCGAAGAGCAGGCGAAATCCCAGGAACGCGATGATCATGCCGCCGGCCACCCGAAGGGCGGCAAGCGAGATGGAGAAGAACTCAAGGACGAGGGCGCCGGCTGCCAGGCAGACCAGCAACACCACCCCGGCGTTCACCGCCGCGCGCCGGGCAATGGCCGACTGTTCCCGGTCGGGCATGCCGTTGGTCAGGGTGAGGAAAAGCGGTACGGCTGCCGGCGGGTTCATCATGGCGAAGAGGGTGACGAGCCCCGACAGATAGACTTCCAGCCATGATTGCAGCAGGCCCACCGCCGCAATGGTACCCGTAGCAGCTGTGTTGTGAGTCAAGCGGTGATGGGCGGCTGCCAGGGCGCGTTATCGCGGACCATGGCATTGAGGATCACCAGGAGTTTGCGCATGCAGGCGGTGATGGCGACCTTGGGCGGTTTGCCGGCGAGACGCAGGCGGGCGTAGAAGGCTTTGATCGGCGGGTTGGAGCGGATGGCCGCCAGAGTGGCCATGTAGAGTGCGGTACGGACCTGCCAGCGGCCACCCCAGATGTGGCGTTGGCCGCGCAGCGTGCCGCTGTCGCGATTGAAGGGCGCCAGGCCGGCCAGGGCCGCGATCTGCTTGTCGCTGAGCTGGCCGAGCTCGGGCAGGTCGCCGATCAGGGCCTGGGCGGTGACCCGGCCGATCCCGGGCACGCCAGCCAGTAGGTTCTCGCGGGCCTGCCACACCGGACTGTCCTGGATCTGCTCGCGCAGTTCGCGATCGGTGTCTTCCAGGCAGCGTTGCAGCCAGCGGATGTGGGTGGTGAGGTTACGGCGCACCAGGGTGGGGGGTGCCGCACTCAAGCGGTTTTTCTCCGCCACCAGCATCTGCATCAGCTGCCGGCGCCGCGCCACCAGGGCACTCAGCACCTGGGCCGTCTCGTCCTTCAGGGCGCGGCAGGCGGGCTTGACGGCCGCGGCGAAGGCGCACAGCACCCGGGCATCCAACTGGTCGGTCTTGGCCAGCTGGCCGGTGGCCCGGGCGAAGTCCCGCACCTGACGCGGGTTGACCACGACCACGGCGAAGCCCTCGGCGGCCAGCAGCCCGGCCAGCTGGGCGGCCAGGGGGCCGCCCGCTTCCAGGATGATCTGGTCGGGAGCATGGGGCTTGAGCCGGGTGATCAGCGCGCTGATCCCCGCCTCGTCGTGGGGCACGCGGAAGGCCTCGTGGGCGGGCTCGATGGCGACGTCGAGGTGGTGTTTACCGAGATCAATACCAACAATGGTCTGGACGGTCATGGCTTCCTCTTTCCCTGCCTTGCGGATGCGGGCTCGAGGCCCCGGCAGCTGTTCGGGTTGCTAAGGAAGACGGGCCGGGCGACCCAGCTACGTGGCGAGGTCAACCCTCGAGGAGCGCACGGTCTACCCGGCCCGGTGGCTTACCATCTGACGATAAGGGCCACGGAACCCAACATACAAGGAGCGCCTTCAGGCGCAACCCGTCGCAGCGTTGCCGGTCGCGCCTGAAGGCGCTCCTACACGTCGTAGTCGTCGAAATCCTCGAGGGCCTTCCGCAGGGCCCGGCGCTCCCGGGCTTCCTCGATCTTGCGGGCGGCGATCAGGTGGAAACCCGGCCTCGGGGTTGGCGCCGCGGACGACTGCTGGAACTCAGCCGCTGATTCCTCGGCCTCCGCCGCCTCTTCCGGGTTTTCCCACTGATAGTCCGTAGAGTCTGCTTCGCGCTTCGCCATCACGGTTGATCCTGTGACCAGCCAGTTCCGGGCGAAAGATATTTCAACTGGGCCCCAAGTCAAGCGGCAGGTGGTCAGGGCCTGCGGTCGCCGCCCCCTGACCGGCGGGGGTGGGCATAATCGGGCCAGGCACCAGGGGGAACTGCCATGAATGCCGCCTATCCCTGGCCAGGAAAGCGATGCAGCGCGACCCGCGGGTGGCGGCCGTCGCCGCGCCGGATCTGGCGCGGCGACGGCCGGGTTGCCTTCGGTTGAATTGCCTGCCCCTGAACCTTATCGTCCTCACGGATATCTGCCGCACAACTTTCGAGGAGCCCGCATGCCCACGCTGATCGAGAAGCATCTTGCCTACGTCGACAATGCCACCGTCACTGCCGAGAAGCGCCAGCAGAAATTGTGGAAGGCTGTGACTGCCCGGCGCGGAAGGGGCGGAATACTGCCGCTCACCGATCCCCTGCTCGACGAGTACATCCAGGCGGCCCGCATGACGGCCTCGCTGATGATCGACATCGAGATGGTGCGGGACGAATACCTCGCCGAGAAGGCGGGCAAGGCCAAGAAGTCCACGAGGGCCAAGGCTGCCACCCGGCGCAAGGCCGCCAGGAAGCGCTAGGCCCGGTACCCCGGCACCGGAAGCCTGGATGCCGGAGCAGCCGGCCTCAGGTGGCCGGCTTGGTGGCGAGGCGCCTGTTCAGCCGCAGCGCGGTTGGAATGAACAGGGCCAGTGCAGCCAGGCAGCAGACGATAGCCAGGGTATTCGCCGGGCCATAGCCCTGGCCCGTCAGGAACTGTCCGGCGATCACCGGCCCCAGGAAGAAGCCGCCGATCTGCGCGGTCGGGATCAGCAGGCTCACCTTGCCCGTGTTGTCGCTGAGCGCGATCGTGCCCATCAGGTAGGGACCTGTCAGGTTCCAGAAGGTCTGGAACACGGCGGCGGTGACGGCGAACTGCAGGAAGCTCATCTGCCCCTGCAGCAGGGCGATCATGGCCACCTGCACCAGCAGCGCCACGGTGACCGGGATGATCCGGCCGATGCGGTCTGACAGCCAGGAGGCCGTCAGGGCGCCCACCGTGGCGACGCCGGTGGAGATGCCGAGCGCCACGCCCACCTGGGCCGGATCGATTCCCGCAGAGCTGCCGATCAGCTTCACGAAAGCCCAGATTGCGCCGAGACCGGTGCACCAGATCAGCATCACGGCGAGGGCGACGAAGGCCGGCCCTGCCGAGCCGCCGGCGCCTGCTGCCGCGGCGTGATGGCCCGCGGCGGCGGCGGGCTGCCGGATCCATCCGGTGGTAAGGAGGGTCAGGGCGGCAAGGCCCGCCAGCGGCAGCAGCACGCCACCGATGCCCGCATCCTTCGGCAGCGGCAGGAGCAGGAAGCACAGCACCCCGAGCACCACCTGGGAGGCGATCAGGAAGGCGAAGTTCCTGTCCTTCTGGGCCGTGCCGCTGATGATGCCCATGGCCAGGGCGAAGGCGGTGCCCTGGCCCAGGAAGCCGACCGCGAAGCGCAGCGCCGTCAGGGCACCGGCGGTCGTCTGGTAGCTGGACACGACGTTGCCAGCCACCACGACGAGCAGGGCGATGATGGCGGCCGTGCGCCAGCGGACCCGCCCCATCCACAACGTCGCCGCCACGGGCCCCAGCGCGGTGCCCAGGGCCTCGACGGCGAAGATCTGGCCTGCCGCGTCGGCCGGGAAGCCGAGCGAGGCGACGAGCACTTCCGTCATGATCGGGCCTGCCATGATGGCAAACACGCCGACGCAGCTCAGCAGAATGGCGGCAACGATGGTGGTCGGCTTGTCAGCGGACATGCGTGCAGTTCCCGAACGAGAAAGGATGGGCTGCTACTCTACCGTGTAGGAGCGCCTTTAGGCGCGACCGCACACCGGCTCAGCCATGGGCGCCGGCCCCGGTGCCGCCGGACCGGAGCTGCCGGTCCAGGCCATAGAAGAGGAGTGCGACCGCGCTCAGGAACGAGGCGACCGCGGGGATCACGACGGCCGCGAGGACGATGTCGCGATCGCCAGTGGTGGCGCTGAGCACGAGGCCGAGCAGGAACGGCCCCGTGGCCGACGCGAGCTTTTCGGCCACGCTGTACACGGCGGCGAACATCGCCTCCCGCCGCAACCCCGTCCTTGCAAAATCGTGCTCGATGGTGTCCGGGAGCATCGCCTGTGCGGCGAGCGTGAGGCCGCCCGTAGCCAGACCGGTGAGAAAGCCGCGCGCCAGGAACAGCGCCGTCGCTTCGCCCGGCACCGCGGCGAGCCAGGACAGCAGCACGGGGAGGTAGCAGCCCACGGCGGCCAGGTAGGTGGCGCGCTTGCCGCCCCGGCGGCTGATGGCCAGCCATAGCGGCATCGAGAGAATGCTGCCGGTGGCCGAGGCCAGCACGAAGCCGCCCATGGCCGACTCGGGTCGGTTGAGGACGACAGTGACCAGGAAAGCCAGTGAGCTCATGGACACCGCTACGCCCAGGAGGTGGCAGAACTTGGAGACGATCAGGGTCGTGAATGGCCGATTACCGAGTGCTGAGCGCCAGCCGGACCCGGCCCGTCCGACCGACGCCAGGACCGGACTCGTCCCCCGCGCATCCCGCGTTCCGGCGAAGCAGGCGAGCATCGTCGTGAGGATGAGGGCGCCCATGACCCAGCTCATCCGCGCGTACCCGCCGGGCCCGCCACCGAAGGTGCCGACCAGCACCAGCGCCAGGGCCCCGCCCGCGAGGATGCCGAGCGTGATGCACACCGTGCGAGCCGACATCAGGCGCGAGCGCTCATGATAGTCGTCGGTCATTTCTGCGGGCATTGCGAGATAGGGAATGCCGAAGAGTGTGTAGCCGCTGGCGTAGAGCACGAGCGCGCCGACCGCGGCGATCGCCAGGCCGGGGCCCGGGGCGGCGGGCGGATTGAAGAGCAGGACGAAGGCGAGGGCGCTCACCAGCGCGCCCGCAAGCAGCCAGGGCCGCCGCCGGCCCCAGCGGCTCCGCGTGCGGTCGCTGAGCCAGCCCATGAACGGGTCTGTGGCGATGTCGTAGACCTTGGCCACGAGGATCAGGGAGCCGGCGAGCGCCGGGTCGAGACCCAGCACATTGCTCAGGTAGAAGAGAGCGAGGAATGAGATGCCGTTGTGGAGTGCCGAGGTGCCAAGCGAGCCGATGCCCCAGCCCCACACCAGCCGGGTGGGGAGGCCTGGGGCCAGCCCGGGGTCCGGGACACCTCCCGACACTATGAATATAAGTACAGCATTATCAGTCTGTTGATCGTGCCCGATCCCCCGCCTAGTATCCAGTCATGGAGACGGACCTCATCGACACGGACCATGACGAGCGGGCGCGGGAGCGCTTCGTGCTGGCGCTGAATGGCTGGGTGCAGTCCACCCTCGCAGCGGGCAGCCGGCAGGTCTGCGCGGCCACTGCCATGCCCGAACTTGGCATCCCGGCGGATGCGCGGCTGTCCGACCGGGATCGTCAGGCCCTGCGCCGGCGCATGGAGAAGGAGCCGCTGCACCAGTACTGGCTGGCGATGATGCAGATCTGGCAGGACCTGCTCTGGCGCTGTGTTGGCCAGTCGGTGGACCGGCAGCTGCCGGCCCTGATCGATGCGTGCCGTCCCCGGCCCGGTGACCGCGGTACCCTCGAGCTCGACCCGGGCCTGGAGCTGCCGCGCTACCAGTCCGCCGTGGACAATCACTCGCTGCCCGGCGGCTACCACGCGGAAGTCCGCGACGACGACGTGCGCCAGGGCGCGATCTACGCCCAGTCCTCCAACGCCTACCTCCTCAATCGCACCGGCGCCCGCCACGATTATCGGGGTCAGACTGTGATTGCCCACCTGCTGGGCCGGTGGCCGGCCCTGGCGGTGGAACAGGGCAGTCCGCGCCGGATCCTCGACCTGGGCTGCCTGGTCGGCGCCAGCACGCTGGCCTATGCCGAGCAGTTCCCTGGCGCCGAGATCCACGCGGTGGACACCTCGGCACCCGCGCTGCGCTTTGCCCACGGACTTGCCGAGCGCCGCGGCCTCACCGTGCACTACCACCAGCAGAATGCCGAGCACCTCGCCTTCCCCGACGACAGCTTCGACATGGTCGTGTCCCACGCGCTGCTGCACGAGACTTCCCAGCCCGCCGTCAAGGCGATCCTGCGCGAGTGCTTCCGCGTGTTGCGCCCCGGCGGCTTCACCGCCCATGCGGAGGTGCCCGCACGGGTGGAGGTGATGTCTCCCTGGGAGCAGCTCCGCAGCGGCTACGAGGGCTGGTACAACCAGGAGCCGTTCTGGAATGCGCTGACGGAGCTCGACGTCGCGGGCATTGCCACCGCGGCGGGCTTCGTCGAAGCCGAGCAGGGTTTCCAGCAGACGGCGACGGATGGCCGGCGGGACGCGGCAGTGAAGCGCTTCGTCCCGGTCACGGAGGGAACGATGGACCTGGGCAACTGGTTCGTCATGTCCGCGCGCAAGCCCGGTGGTCCGGCATGACGGATGAACGCTCCCGCGACCGCATCGAGTACGTCCAGTCCGGGCGGCCCAAGTTCTTCGAGGATCCCGTCAACGACCAGCTGCTCGCCATGATCACGGCATTGCTGGGCGAGGTCTGCGTGCTTCGCGAGCGGCTCGACACGGTGGAGCGGCTGGCCGAGCAGCGCGGCCTGTGGCAGCGGGACGACGTGGACCGGTACGAGCCGGACCCGGCCGCCGGCCAGGCGCGGGATGAGCTGCGCAAGGGCGCCCTGGCGCGCGTGTTCTCCGTGCTGAACGAAGAGATCGCACGTCTCAGGCATTCTTCAGTTCGTGAATCCGGCAAAACCTAGCATCCTCGCGGTCCTGTTGCTTGCAGCGCCTCCGGGCCAGGGCGCGGACTGCGCCGCACTGCTGAAGCACTCCTTCGCCACGCTCCCCGACGCGCCCACGACCATCGCCAGCGCGGTGGACGTGCCCGCATCGGCCGACCTCCCGGCCCACTGCCAGGTGCGGGGATTCATTGCGCCCCAGGTACGCTTCGAGGTCCGCCTGCCCGCGGACTGGAACGGCAAGTTCCTGCACCAGGGCTGTGGCGGCCTCTGCGGCGACGTGCAGCCAGCCACCTGCGACGACGCGCTTGCCCGCAACTACGCCATCGCGGTCACCGATATGGGGCACCAGGGCCAGCCCTGGCAGTCTGCCTGGGCGTTCAACAACCTGCCGGCGGAGATCGACTTCGCCTACCGGGCCACCCACGTCGTCACCGTCGCCGCCAAGGCGATCATCACGCGGCACTATGGCAGTCCCGCCAGGCGCTCGTACTTTCGCGGCTGCTCGACCGGTGGCCGGCAGGGCCTCGTGGAGGCGCAGCGCTTCCCCGGCGACTTCGATGGCATCATCGCCGGTGCACCGGTGCTGGACGAAACCGGCGTGGCCGGGCTGCACCTCATGTGGAGCGGCCAGGCAAACCTGGATGCCGGGGGAAGGCCGCTGCTCGAGTCCGCCCACGTGGAGTTGCTGCACGCCGCGGTGCTGAAGGCCTGCGATGGCCTCGATGGCACCCGTGACGGAATCCTTGACGACCCGCGCCTCTGCACGTTCGATCCCGCGGCGCTGGCCTGCCCCGGAGATGCGGCGGCAGCCACGTGCCTGACCCGCGGGCAGCAGGCTGCGGTGCGCCGGATCTACGACGGTGCCCGCAACTCCCGCGGCGAGGAACTCTTCGCTGGCGGCATGTCCCGCGGCTCCGAGTACGAGTGGGTGCCGAACTTCGTCGGCCGCAACGGCCCGGCGGTATTCGCCCCGGGTGGGCCCATCAGGGAGCTGTACCAGTACCTCCTGTTCATGCCGGATCCCGGCCCCAACGCGCCGGTCACCACCTTCGATTTTGACCGGGACCCGCCGCGGCTGGCGCTGATGGAATCGCTGTACACCGCGCAGAACCCGGACCTGTCGGCGTTCCGCGCCCGGGGCGGCAAGCTGATCCTCTACCATGGCTGGGACGACGCGGAGATCCCGCCGGCGCTGATGCTCCGTTACTTCGAACGGTTGCAGGCGACGATGGGCGGCGAGAAGCCCACGCGGGAATTCGCGCGCCTGTTCATGCTGCCCGGCGTGGCGCATTGCCGCCGCGGCCCGGGCGCCGACACGGCGGACTGGCTCACCCACCTGGAGCGCTGGGTGGAGCAGGGCACACCGCCGGATGCCGTGGACACCTTTCACCTGACGAAGGAGCAGAACTACCTGGGCCTGCCACGGCCGCGCTTCCCGCTCCCGCCAGCAGACTACGACCGCGTCAAGGTCCTGAGGCCCCGGTAGGAGTGCCTTCAGGCGCGACCGCCGCACCCGCGCAACATCAGTCGGAAGGTCCCGGACCGTAGAGCTTCTGGATCGCGGAGAAGTCGAGTCGCCCCGCGTCGTACCGGGTCCGCAGCACCTGGTAGAGATTGCGCGCCAGCGAAGCCATCGGTATCGGCGCGCCAACGCCGTCGGCGGCCTCCACAGCCAGCCCGAGGTCCTTGATCATGAGGTCGACCAGGAATCCGCCGCGGTACCCGCGGGATGCCGGGGCGCCCGCCATGACTCCGGGGTAGGGATTGTAGGCATTGAGTGACCAGTTGCCGCCCGAGGAGCGCTTCATGATCTCGGACAACACCCGCGGGTCCAGGCCGTTCGCCACGCCGAGCGCCAGCGCCTCCGCGGTCCCGGTCATGTGAATCGCCAGCAGCAGGTTATTGCACACCTTGGCCACCTGGCCCGCACCGCTCGCCCCGGCATGCAGGACGTTGGCGCCCATCGTCTCCAGCACCGGCCGGGCCCGCTCCAGGTCGGTTGCTGTCCCACCCACGATGAACGTCAGCGTGCCGGCCTCGGCGCCGGCGGTGCCGCCCGACACCGGCGCATCCACCATGGCCAGGCCCCGTTCGCCGGCGGCCGCCGCCACCTTCCGGGCGGACTGGGGCGAGATCGTGCTGCAGTCGATGACCAGGGCCGATCCCGGCATCACGTCCAGCAGGCAGCGGCGGTCCGGGCCCGCGGCCAGATAGAGCGACTCCACGTGTTCACTGGCCGGCAACATGCTGAGGAAGAAGTCCACGCGTTCGCAGGCCGCGGCCGCAGAGTCCGCAACGCTGCCGCCCGCGGACCTGATCCGGTCGAGCGCCGCCGGGACCAGGTCGAAGGCCAGCACGTCGTGGCCCGCCTTGATGAGGTTGACGGCCATCGGGCCGCCCATGTTGCCCAGGCCAACGAAGCCAATGCGCGCCATCAGGAATTCTCCAGGTCTGCGAGCGGGTTGCGGTCCCAGGGGGCCTCGAAGTGTGACTCGACGTAGCCCGGTGGCAGGTCCTCGACGCCGGAGTACCTCCACGAGGGCGAGTTGTCCTTGTCGATGATCAGCGCGCGTATGCCTTCGCGGAAATCCGGATTCCGGGCGCAGTGGGTCGCGATGGTGATCTCCATCCGGAAGCTGTCGGCCAGCGTCTGTCCGGGCACCCGGCGCAGCTGTTCGAGCAGGATTCCCACGGAGGTCGGGCAGCCCTTGTCCATGGCGGTGATGCCCCGGTCCAGCCAGGGGTGCCGGCCCCGCAACGACCGTACGCCCCGCGCCAGTGACGGAGGATCCGGCGGCAGGTCCGGCAGGTGCTCGGCGAGCAGGGTGCGGTGGGCTTCCAGCGGGCCCGGCGGCAGCGCGGCGGGCCGTTCCCGCAGCCAGGCGTCGATGCGCCGGGCGTCCGACCCGTCCGCCCGCCAGTCCAGCTTCAGAAGCCCGTCGGTCAGGGCCCGCCAGTCTTCCGCCAGCGCGTGGGTGGCCAGGCCACAGTGCAGTGCGTCTGATCCGCTGACCGGGCTGCCGGTGGCGCCGAGGAACAGCGCACAGGGAGTCGGCAGGTCCTTCAGGACCCGGGAGCCGCCAGCGTCCGGAAACAGGCCGATCGCCACCTCGGGCATCGCGATCCGGGATGTGCCGTTGACGAGCCGGAAGCGGGCCGCAGAAAAGATCCCGAGGCCGCCGCCCATCACCGCGCCGTGACCCAGTGCGATTACGGGCCTGGGAAAGGTGTGCAGCTGGTAATCGAGCCGGTACTCGGCGGCGAAGAACTCCGCCGCGTATCCGTCCACTTCGGTTCCCGCCGCGTGGTTGCGGCTCATGCTGGCGTAGAGGGCCTGCAGGTCGCCGCCGGCACAGAAGGCGCGGTCCCCGCTTCCCCGGAGCAGGACGCAGGTCACCTCGGGCCGCCGTGCCCACCCGTCTAGAGCCGGCGCCAGGATCTGGATCATCGGCAGGGACAGCGAATTGAGGGTCCTCTCCGAGTTCAGCACGGCAACCGCGAGGACGTGCCCGGACGTCGTGGCATGTTCGGCCAGCAGAACCGGGGCATCGGCGGCAGCCTGCCGCCCGGGCTCGATCATGCGTCCTTCCACACCGGCTTGCGCTTTTCGAGGAATGCCTGGACGCCTTCCGCCTGGTCGGGGGAATCGAAGAGCTGGACGAAGGCCTCGCGCTCGCTGGCATAGGCAGTGGAGATACGGCCTTCCCGGGCCCGCTGGATGAGCCGCTTGCAGGCGGCGACCGCCCCGGGACTCTGGTTGCACACCTGTTCGGCCAGGGCCAGTGCGCGCGTCAGCGCGGCGCCCTTGCCGGCGATCTCCTCGACGAGGCCGATGCGCAGGGCGGTTTCCGCGTTCACGCGTTCGCCACACAGGATCATGCGCTTGGCCCAGCCCTCGCCGACCAGCCAGGCCAGGTTCTGTGTCCCGCCCCCGCACGGCAGGAGGCCGACGGTGGCTTCGGGGAGGGCCATCTGGACCTGGGGCTCGGCGATGCGGAGGTCGCAGGCCAGGGCGCATTCGAGGCCGCCGCCCATGGCATAGCCGTTCAGCGCCGCAATGCTCACGCCGCGAAAGTTCGCCAGGGCCTCGAAGGCCGCGCCAAAGGCCGCGGCCATCGTGCGGGCCACGTCCTTTTTGCCCGAGGCGAACAGCTTCAGGTCGGCGCCCGCCGAGAAGAACTTCTCGCCGCTGCCCGTGATGACGAGCGCCCGGATGTCCCGGTCAGCTTCCGCGTCGGCCACCAGGGCCTGGAGTCCCGCCAGGCTCTCCTCGTCCCAGGTGTTCGCCGGCGGCGTGCTGATCGTGACGAGCAGCGCGTGCCCGCGCTTCTCGACGAAGAGCTTCGCAGTCGGGCTTCTCACTGGATCGCCTCCAGGACGCCTTCCATCAGCAGCCTGCGGCCAATGATGACCCGCATGATCTCGTTGGTTCCCTCGAGGATCTGGTGCACCCGGGTGTCGCGCAGGTGCCTCTCCAGGGGGAGCTCCTTCATGTAGCCATAGCCGCCATGGAGCTGCAGCGCCTGGTTGCACACCTCGAACCCGACGTCTGTGGCGAAGCGTTTGGCCATGGCGCAGTAGGTGGTTGCCTCCGGATCATTCCGGTCGAGCTTCCAGGCCGCCAGGCGCAGGAGCTGCCTGGCGGCCACGAGTTCGGTCGCCATGTCGGCCAGCCGGAACTGGAGTGCCTGGAACGAGCCGATGGTCCGGCCAAACTGCTGCCGCTCGTTGAGGTAGGCGCCGGCGCGCTCCAGGGCCGACTGGGCGGTGCCGATGGAGCAGGCCGCGATGTTGATGCGGCCGCCGTCGAGTCCCTGCATGGCGATCCGGAATCCCCCGCCCTCGGTGCCGAGCAGGTTGCCCGCCGGCACTGCCACGTCGTCGAAGTCGATCTGGGCGGTCGGCTGGCTCTTCCAGCCCAGCTTGGCTTCGTTGCGGCCGTAGCTGATGCCCTTCGAGTGCGCGGGGACGAGGAAGGTGCACACGCCGGCGGGTCCCGGGCGCACGCCCCCGGCATCCTGAAGGCGCGCCATCACGACCAGCACGTCGGTGAAGCCGGCACCCGAGATGAAGGCCTTGCTGCCCGTGATGCGGTAGCTCCGCCCGTCGCGCCGGGCGATGGTCTTCAGGGCGCCGGCATCGGACCCGGCGCCCGGCTCGGTGAGACAGTAGGAAGCCAGCTGTTCACCGGCAGCCAGCCTCGCGCACCACTCGGCCCGGAGCGCGTCGGACCCGAACGTGGCGATCATCCAGAGGGCCATGTTGTGGATGCTGATGTAGGCCGTCGTGGACGTGCAGCCCCGCGCGAGTTCCTCGATGATCAGGCTCGATTCCAGCCGCGACAGCCCGAGGCCGCCCACGCTGGCCGGCGTGTACAGCGCGCAGAAGCCCTGCTCGCCCGCCCTGCGGATCACGTCGCGCGGAAAGTGCGCCTCCTCGTCCCAGCGGGCTGCGTGAGGGGCAAACTCGCCGGCCGCGAACGTCCTCGCCGCCTCACGATAGGCGTTCTGCTCCTCGCTGAGCGAGAAGTCCACGGTTACTGCAGCCTGATGGTCATGTTCGGTCCTGGTGCCGCCAGGTCGTCGAACCAGCGCGTCGTAACGGTCTTGGTTTCGGTGTAGAAGCGCACCGCCTGCTTGCCGTAGGCATGCTGGTCGCCAAAGAAGGAGCGCCGCCACCCGGTGAAGGAGAAGAAAGGAAGCGGGACCGGTATGGGCACGTTGACGCCGACCTGGCCCACGTCGATCTCGTGTTGGAACCGCCGCGCGGCACCGCCACTGGACGTGAAGATCGAGACGCCGTTGCCGTAGGGATTGGCATTGACCAGGGCGATGGCCTCGTCGAGATCTGCGACCTCCATGGCCAGCAGGACGGGCCCGAAGATCTCTTCCCGGTAGATCGTCATTCCGGGCATCACCTTGCCAAACAGCGTTGGTCCAACCCAGTTGCCCCGGGGGAAGCCGGGCACGGTGCACCCGGACCCGTCCAGGAGGCACTCCGCGCCCTCCTGCTTGCCCGCCGCGATGAACCCCAGGACCCGCTTCCTCGCCTCGGGGCTGATCAGCGGGCCGAAGGCGGCGTCCTTCGAGTCCCAGGGTCCCGGCGCGATGGCCGCCATGGCCGACCGGAGCTCCGGAATCCAGCGCCTGGCCTCGCCCACGAACACGGCCACGCTGATCGCCATGCAGCGCTGGCCCGCGGCACCGCAGGCGGAGCCCACCAGGCTGTTGATCACGTGTTCCTTCGGCGCGTCCGGCAGGATGACCATGTGGTTCTTGGCGCCGGCCATCGCCTGGACCCGCTTGAGGTGCTGCGTGCCGGTCCGGTAGACGTGCTCGGCCACCGGCACGGAGCCCACGAATGAAATCGCCCTGACGTCGGGGTGCACGAGGAGGGCGTCGACCTGCTCCCTGCCGCCGTGGATCACCTGCAGAACGCCCCGGGGCGCGCCCGCCTCGACAAACAGTTCCGCCAGGCGCATGGGCGTCATGGGGTCCTGTTCGGAGGGCTTGAGGACGAACGTATTGCCGCAGGCGATGGCCATCGGGTACATCCACAGCGGGATCATCGCCGGGAAGTTGAACGGCGTGATGCCGGCGCACACCCCAAGGGGCTGGACGAAGCTGCTGGTGTCGACACGCCGTGCGACGTTCTCCACCGTCTCACCCATCATCAGGGAAGCGACATTGCAGGCGTGCTCCACGACTTCGATGCCGCGCCACACATCGCCCTGCGCGTCGGCAAAGACCTTGCCGGTCTCCAGCGCCAGGATCCCGGCCAGCTCGTCCTGGTGCTTCTTCAGCAGTTCCTGGTAGCGGAGCATGAGCCGGGCGCGTTCGGGTGCTGGAACCTCGCGCCAGGCCTGGAACGCGGCTTTTGCGCTGGCGACCGCGCGCCCGGTCTCCCCGGGGCTGGCGAACGGTACGTCGCCGAGCACCTCCTGGGTGGCCGGATTGGTAACGGGAATGGTCTCGCGCGACTCGCTGTCGATGAATTCACCGTCGACAAACAGCCTGATTAGTCTCGCCACGGTAGCTCTCCAGCCAGGTCCTGCACGGCCCCACTTTAGACGGATCCCGATCTGCCGCACAGGCATTGCCGGGGTAACAGCCCCCGGGGCTCCGGGGTCCGCGCCCCGGGGGGAGCCGTAGGTACATTCCACGATGCTGCACCGGCGCCCATCGGCAATTGGCGTGCCAGAATCTGGCCAGTCCACCAGTCCACCAGTCCACCAGTCCACCAGTCCACCAGTCCGGCCAGGTCATGCAAACCGACATCATCCTCGAAGCCGACCTCACCCCGTCCCAGGTTGCCGAGCTGGCCCGGCTTGCCGAGGGTTACGGCATCCGGGGTATCTGGACCCAGAACTACGCCAGCGGCCGCGATCCCTTCCTGTGCCTGATGCCCGCGGCCACCGCCACGAAGAGGATCCTGCTCGGCGCGGTCGTCATCAGTCCCTATGAGACGCACCCCCTCAAGATCGCCAACGCAGTCTCGACACTGAACGAATACGCCAACGGCCGTGGCATGGTGGTGATCGGCGGCGGGGGCGAGTGGCCCGGAGTCCTCGGCGTGAAGTACGGCAAGCGCGTCACCGGGTGCGGCGAGGCCGTGGCGCTGGTCAAGCGCGCGGTGACCGGCGAGATCACGAGCTGGAAGGGCCAGGTGTACAGCGCCCGCTACTTCCGCTCCAAGTGGGTGGACAAGGCGCGTCCGCCCATCATCTACGCCGGCGCCACCGGCCCGAAGATGATGGACATGGCGACGCGTTTCGCGGACGGCACGATGCTGAGCGACATGATCCTGCCGATGCTGCCGCGGACCATGGGCTACGTCCGTGAGGGCCTTGCGAGGCACCGCCGGGATCCCGCCGGTTTCCGCGTGAACAACTTCTGCGCCTTCCACATCAAGGACGACCGGGAGGTGTCCTTTGCCGAGGCGCGCCGGGAGCTGATGCTGCGGGGCTGGCTGGACGAGGCCTGGTATGAGCCCTTCCTGACAAAGGACGAGGCCGCGCTGGTCGGCGCGAACAAGAACGCCTTCCTCACGGCGTTCCGCACCAAGAGCGGCGACATCAAGGGCGTGCCGCCGGAGATCTGTGCCAAACTCGTCGAGGGTCTCAGCCTCGCCGGAGACCTGAGTGACCTGGACCGGCACGCGGAACGGCTGCGGAAGTTCGCGGCCGCCGGCATGACCGAGAACGCGCTCCGGCTGCACGACGACCCGGTCCGGGCGATTCACATCATCGGCAAGGAACTCCTCCCGCGCCTGCGCAGCTAGCCGAGTGCGGGAACGACCCGGGTGGCGACGAGCCGGATCGCCTCGTCGGGCTCGCCGTAGAGCCTGAGGCTGACCTCCGTTACGCCGGCGCGGCGGAACGCCAGAAGTTCATCGGTGATCCGCGTGAGGTCGTCCCCCGTGCCTGTCAGTGTCAGGCCGTCCACGAGCGCGTCGAGTATCCGCTGCGGCACGACCCCCGCGGGGTCCTCGCCGCGCTGGTAGGCTACGGCGAGCCCGGGCAGGTTCTTCTCGATCAGGTCGCAAGCGCTGCTGTCGACGAAGGGCGCATTGCGCGCACGTTCCCAGAGGCCGCGCACCCACAGCTTGCGACGGGCTTCGGCGTAGGCGGCGGCGCGGTCCGGCTTCACGTGCCAGGCGAGGAGGTTGTTGACGTGCAGGTCGCGGCTGAAGCCGCTCCTACGGGTTGGAAGCGCTTCTCGCAGGGTCGCCACTGTCTGCGCGATGTAGTGGAGCGAGATGTCGCTCAGCATCACGCCGTCGGCCAGCTCCGAAGCGAGTTGCAGCATCCGGGGGCGATTGGCGGCCACGTACAGGCGGGGCGCCGGGGCGGTAGCCCAGTCCGGCAGGTAGTCCTGCACCTGGAACAGCTCGCCCCTGAAGTTGAGTGGCGTCCCGGGCGAGAGCCCGCGCAGGAACTCCACGCATTCCCTCACGCCCTGCACCATCCGGGGATGGGTCGCGCGGCGGTCGGGCTTGAGGCCCATGCCGATCATGGCGCCGCCGCCGCCGCCGATCACGAGGTTGGCCCGCCCGTCCGACAGCTCGTGGAGCGTCAGCAACGCATTGGCAATCTTCACCGGGTGCAGCTCGAACGGGCTGATGGCGACGGGCCCCATGCGGATCCTGCGGGAGTCCCGCGCCAGGAGCGAGAACGCGAGGAAGGGGTCCCGGGCCGAGAGGATGTTGGGGACCCACACCGCATCGAAGCCGAGCTGCTCGGCCAGCAGGCCGAGGTCCCGGAGGCGTCCCGGCGAGTCGGGCTCGAACATGAAGTGGATGCGCATCAGTTGCCGAGGCCGGGCGCCTGCCGCCTGGCTGCCTAGTAGCGTTCGAAGTGCGGCAGGACGTGGTCGGCGACGATCTTCAGGCCCGCCATGGGCTCGTCGAACAGGCGGATCGACAGCTCCGTCAGGCCCGCCTTCTCGAAGACCCGGAAGCGCTCGATCTGGTGGTCGACGTCGCCCAGGTCGCCGGCCGAGGAGCACGCCGCGATCAGTCGGGTGACGATGGATTCGGGGACATCCTCGATCTTGCCCGAGCGGGTCCAGAAGGCCTTGGCGAAGTTCTGCCACTTGTCGATGACCAGCTGGCGCTCCTCGGCCGTGACGTAGGGTTCCATGTCGTACTTGGGAGGCAGGAGCTCGCCGCGGAAGACCAGCTCGCGCCGGGCCTCGTACATGGACTTCTCCCGGTCGGCCTTGATGTGCCACGCCCAGAAGTTGCCGATGCGGAAGTCCTCCGCGGGCGTCGTTCTGGCGGCCAGGCCGGCGCGCAGGTGCTCCATGTGGTGGCCAATCTTCTCGGGAGTCACGTCGCTCATCTGGGTGCCGTCGGCGATCCTGCCGGCCAACTCCAGCATCTTCGGCCCGGTGGAGCAGGTGAAGACGCCGGCCCTCGTTGACTTCGCCCAGCCGTTCTTCAGGGGGCGGGAGAGCTTGAACAGCTCGCCCTGGTAGCCCTGCACGAACTTGCCGGACGTCACCTGCTTCACGATCTCGACGCACTCCCGGACGCCGCGGAGCATGCGCTGGGCCTTGGGGTCCATCTTGATCCCGGTCGCGCCCATCACGGAGCCGCCGCCGCCGATGGCGACGACGGTGCGCCCGTTGCTGATCTCGTTGAGGGTGAGCAGCGCGTTGGCGATCTTGAGCGGGTGCATCTCGTAGGGACTGACCGCCAGGACGCCGAGCCTGATCTTCTTCGTGGCCAGTGCCGCCGGCACCAGATTCACGAAGGCGTCCGGGTTCTGGTGATAGTTGGAGTGCCAGAGCGTGCGGAAGCCGTAGTTTTCGGCGGCGACGGCAATCTCCGCCACCTGCGCGGCCGTCAGATCTGGCTCGAGAATGATGTCAATTTGCATAAAAGGTACCGGACACCGGTTACTTAGTTATTGTGCCGCGTCAGAATAACTAAGTAACCGGTGTCCGGTACCTTTTCCCATGAATATCGACGTGGTTTTGAACGCGCTGTCCACTCCCGACGAGCTGGCCCCGCTGGCAGTGCAGGCGGAGGCCGCCGGCGTGGGCACCGTCTGGACGGCCAGCTACCTGGCATCGCGGGATCCCTGGTCGAACCTGGTGGCCGCGGCGCAGGCCACGCGCCGCATCGGCCTCGGCGCCATTGCCGTTAACCCCTACGACACGCACCCGGTGCGGATCGCCACGGGCCTGCTGACACTCAATGAGTACGCCGGTGGCCGGGCTCGCATCGTCGTGGGTGGCGGGGGCGAGGCCCTTCAGGCCCTGGGCATCAAGCCGGAGCGGCGCGTGCGCGCCGTGGGCGAATGCGTGCAGATCCTGAAGGGCGTGACGCCCGGCACGCCGTTCTCGTTCGAGGGGCAGGTCCACCGGGTGCAGGGCTACAACCCGTTCTGGGCACAGGCGCCGAAGCCGCCGGTCTATGTCGCCGCGAACAAGCCCCAGATGTTGCGGATGGCGGCGCGCCTCGGCGACGGGATCATGCTGTCCGATCTCACGCCGGCACTCTGTGCCGAGCGCATCGGCTGGGTGCGCGATCACCTCCGCGAGTTCGGACGCCCTGCCGGCCCGTTCCGCCACTACAACTTCGTGGCCTGGCACGTTTATGCGGACCGGGAGCGGGCAGTGCGGGAGGCCAGGATGTGGCTCGGCTACCGGGGGCTGTTTCGCCGCTGGGTACTCAGCACGTTCATGACCGACGCGGAGTACGACGTCATCGAGGCGCACAAGGCGGAGATCTACGGCATGGTGCCGACGAAGGCCTGGTCCGTGCCCGGCGTTCCCGACGAACTGCTCGATTCCTGTGTCGGGAACCTGACCCTCACCGGGACGCCTGCCGACATTCCCCGCTTCGTCGCCCACCTGCGGAAGATGCGGGACGCCGGCTGCACCGACATCGTGCTGGAGCTGCACGACGAGCCGGCCGAGGGCATCCGGCTGATCGGGGAGCACGTCATCCCCGCACTGGAGGCGTAGGAGCGGCTTCAGCCGCGACCGGTTTCTCCCTGCGACGCTGAGACGCGCCTGCCAGGAAAAACCCCGTCGCGGCTGAAGCCGCTCCTACGCCTTGTCGCGGAAGATGAAGAATGCTGCCGCGGCCAGGCAGAGCGCCGCCCACAGGTAGTTCAGCGTCAGCTTTTCCCGCATGTACAACAGCGCAAAGGGAACGAAGACGCTCAGCGTGATGATCTCCTGCAGGATTTTCAGCTGCCCGAGACTCATCACCTGGTAGCCGACCCGGTTTGCAGGCACCTGCAGCAGGTACTCGAACAGTGCGATTCCCCAGCTGACGAAGGCGGCGATCAGCCACGGCCGGTCGGCGAGGTTCTTGAGGTGCGCGTACCAGGCGAAGGTCATGAAGACGTTGCTGCAGAGGAGCAGCAGGATCGACGTGACGAACGGGTTCATCGAGCAGCAGGAGCGGCAACCGCCGCGACGGGCGAGCCCTGCAGCGAGCGTTTCAGCGAGCGAAGGGGCTTTCCCGTCGCGGCGGTCGCCGCTCCTGCGGCCGGAAGAAGCTGCCGGTACAGGCTCAACTCCCGCTTGTGGAAGCCCGTCGTGTGGAACGAGTAGCTGAGCCGGAGCAGGGCGACGTCGAGGTGGTGGCAGAACTCGTGGAGCAGGGTACGGAGGAAGGTGCGGAACGCGACGACGCGGCTCCGTCCCGCCGTGCGCATCCAGACGGTGATTGTCCCGTTCGGGCCCTGGGCAGGGTTGTACAGGCCATGGAGCTCGCCCCAGTGGCCCGCGGGCCGTTCCGCCAGCACCGTCACCGTCGGCGTCTTGACGTCGAGCCGTGCGCAGATCCGGCCCAGCAGCTGGTTGCACGCCAGGGCGATGGCCCGCGGCTCGCCCCGGGCGAGGGCCCGGCCGACGGCCAGCGTGGAGTCCCTCAGCCCGCTGGCGCCCGGCACGGGCACCGCCGTGACCTCGTCGCTCTGCCGGTACACACGCTGCTGCCACGGACTCAGGCGATGGTAATAGCGGTGGACCATGGAGCGAGTTTAGCCGACGATGCGCCACTGCGCTTCCCGGAGGTGACGGATGAATCTGACGCTCTATACAAGTCTTGGCTCGGGCAATGCCTACAAGGTGGAACTCTTCCTGCGGCTGTTGCGGCTGCCCTACGAAACCCGGGCCGTGAACCTTCGGGCCAATGAGCACCTGAGTACCGCCTTCCTGGCGCGGAACCGCTTCGGGCAGATCCCCGTGCTGGTGGACGGGGACGTGGTCCTGACCGATTCCCACGCGATCCTGCTGTACCTGGCCGGCCGCTATGCCGAGTTCACCTCCCACGCCTGGGCGCCGCTGGACCCGCTGTGCCTCGCCCGCGTGGCGCGCTGGCTTTCCGTCTCCGCCAACGAGATCCAGAATGGCCTGGCCATGCCACGGGCGATAAAGCTGCTCGGATGGCCACTGGATTACACCCAGGCCGTGCGGGCCGGCTACCGCATCCTCCGGATCATGGACGACCACCTGGCCGACAGGGAATGGCTGGCCCTGAAGCATGCCACCATCGCCGACCTGGCCTGCTACCCCTACGTGGCGCTGGCGGCGGAAGGTGGCGTGGACACGTCCTCATTCGGCCACGTGCGCCGCTGGTTGGCGGGCGTCGAGGGCATCCCCGGCTTCTGGCCGATGCCGCGCATTCCGGGCCTGCCGACAGTCCCGCTGGTGCCCGTGCCCGCAGTGTAGGAGCGGCGACCGCCGCGAACCCGCGAACGCGGCGCCGAACGAAGACCCAACGAAGAAGGGCCGCATCCAGCGGCCCTTTTTCGTCGTGACTCCGGTTCGTCGTGACTCGGGAAGTCAGCGCGTGATCAGGCCCGTCGCCGCATCCACGCCAGCAGCCCCAGCGCGCCACCGAACAGCCAGGCAGCAGCCGGCACCGGCACCGGCTGCACCACGAAGTTGCTGGTGAAGCTGGCTGAGTCGCCGGGCGTCAGCAGGAAATCCAGGCGAATACCGATGTTGGTCAGCGCGGCCGGGCCGGCCTGGCTCGGGATCGGCGTGCCGAAGGCCAGGCTGGGGACGCTGACGCTGAGGAAGCTGCCGGCCGAATAGCTCTGGGGATCCAGGTACAGGCTCTGCACGTCCGCGTTGTCGATGCGGGCGGTGTAGAACGCCGCGCCAGCGGGCGTGGACAGCGTGACGCCGTTGCCGTTGTTGTCCGTCGCGCCGCCCTGGATGGAACCGCCGATCAGCGAGCTGCCGGGAGGGGCAAGCCGCCCTTCTTCAACGCCGGGTCGCCAGACTGCCGCAAGGCGCAATCGGTGACCGGCAGGCGGCGTTACCCGGGCGCGGGCCGGCCCAGATACACCCCGAGGGCAGCGGCCCACGGGATCGTGAGCAGCAGGTACATGAACCCGGCCGGCGGGAACGGGAAGCTCACGACCCCGGGCAGCACCATCAGCCAGCCGTAGCCCGTGAACCACCGGGGAAACTCCCGGGTACGCGCGTTGATCCAGGCGAGCTGGCCCGCGAACCAGCTCAGGCCCACGATGGCGAGCACGTTCACGGCGCCACGGATCATCGTGCTGCTGACGAGAATTACGTTGGTGAGGTCCGGGTTCTGCTCCCGCAGGATGCTGCCGTAGACGGCGCCCGGGATGTCGCTGATGCCGGTCAGCAGGAAGCCGAGGCCGCCCAGCAGCGCGGCGAGCATCAGCAGCTGCGAGGCCACCGGCTGGCGGTCCCGGAACCTGTTGTGGAGAGCAAGGCCGAGCACCAGCAGGGCGAAGCCGCAGACGACGTGGGCTGTGCCGCTGCTCATGAACGAGAACGAGAACTGGGCGTTGAGAATCTTGCTCATGTCGCCGTAGTCCTTCGTCTTGTCGACGAAGCCGAGGTAGGTGGGCTCCAGCCACAGCGCATTCATGTTGTGAATGAGCATGCAGCCCACGATCAGCCATGCAGCCGCAATGGCTGCCTTGTTCAGTTGATTCAAGTCGTTCCCCCTGTAGGAGCGGCTTCAGCCGCGACCGGGCATTTCCCTCTGGCGCTGAGAGGTGCCTGCCGGGAAATGCCCGGTCGCGGCTGAAGCCGCTCCTACGGCATCAGTACCGCGATGTCGTCAGCTTCACGTCAGCCCCAGCGAACGCCCTGCGCTGTCGCTCGGCAAAGCCCGCCGCCTCACCACTGCGCCCCTGTGCTTCGAGGGCCTTCTGCAGCCCCAGCAGCGAGTAGCCGTTCTCCCGGTAGTAGGCGAGGTCCTGCCAGTAGACGGACTCGGCCTCCTGGGGCAGGCCCGCCTCCAGGAGCACGGCACCCAGGTAGTGACGGACCGGGAAATACCAGTCCGGCGGCTCGTTATACATGAGGCTGTCCTGGAGCAGCACGGCCCGCTGGAGCCGCGCAATGGCCTCGTCATAGCGCCTGGCACCTGCGGCAATCTCCCCGGCGAGAACCTGCTCGGCGATCGTGATCAGCTTCAGGGTGGGTGCGAAGGCCGTGTACTTGTCCTTCAGCCCCGGCTCGAGGGCAATCGCCCTGAGCGCCGCGAGCTCCTGGCCCGCCGGCCCGGGCTTGCCGCTGTGCTGCAGGGCCAGACCGCGGGCGTAGTGCCACAGGGCGTTCATCAGTCGTGCCGGCGCGGGTGGTTGCGGCTCCTTCAGCACCTCGTCCCACTTGCCGAAGCGGACGAGCACGAACAGCGGTTGCAGCTCGAAGACCTCGGGCAGGCCGAACACGTCCGGCTCGGGGTGGGAGTGCCCGGCAAGCTTCCGGGCGTCGGCCAGCGCCACAGCGCTCCGGCCCTCGAACATGGCGGCCCACACCTGGAAATGAACGTTGTGCGGGTAGTAGAGCAGCGGGTAGATGCCCTGGGTCCTGCACTGGTCCAGGTAACTCTCGTCGGCCCGGGAGGCCGCGACGTTAACGGCGTAGGCGTCGGCGTACCGGCCCACCCGCATGTAGATGTGGGATGGCATGTGCACGAGGTGCCCGGCGCCGGGCATCAGCGGTCCCAGGCGATCCGCGGCAGTCTCCGCCCGGGCCGGGTCCTTCGCCTCGATCGCGTGGATGTACAGGTGCAGTGCCCCCGGATGGTCGGGATTGATTGCGAGGGCCGCATCGAGCGCGCGAAGGATTGCTGGCGTGTCCGGCCGCGGCTGCCCGTCCGGCAGCCAGTAGTTCCAGGGCGAGGTGTTCATCAGCGCGTCGGCGTAGAGCGTGGCGACGCCCGCGTGCCCGGGATGTGCCGCCGCGACTTTCGCCATGGCATCCGCGTAAGCCCTGTCCAGGGTGGCGCGATCGGCCTTCGGGTCCCTGCTGTAGCGGACGGCGAGTGCCTCGATCAGGTCCTGCTCCACCGGTGACGCCGTCTCCTTCAGGCGCAAGGCGTGCTGGGCGTGCTCCCAGGCCGGCCCGATCGCGTCGGGTTGCATCGGCAGGTTCAGGTTCGGGCCCAGGGCGAAGGCCTGGCCCCACCAGGCCATCGCGTTGCCGGGATCGAGCCGGGCAGACTCCCGGAAGGCCCGCACGGCCTCGGGGTGATTGAAGGCGTAGGCGAGGTTCATCCCCTGGGCGAAGAACGCCTGGGATTCCGGGTTCTTCGTGGTCGTGACGGGGTGAGCCAGCTTGCCGAGGCCGTCAAGGCGTGGCGCCAGCGGCACCTTGCTGGTAGCGGGATCGCCGTCCAGGGCGCGGGGGTCCCAGAACTGGGCGTTGGCAGGCACCGGGGCCAGGAAAGCAAGAGACAAGGCCAAAGAGGCGAGCATGAATGAGCGCATGTCACACACTCCTTATCGGTTTTCGCGCCTTGAAGGCGCTCCTACTTCTGGTATTTCGACTTCCACTCCGCATAGGGCATGCCGTAGATCCGTTCACGAGCCGACTCGTCGCTGAGGGTGATGCCCTTTTCCCCGGCGGCGGCCCGGTACCACTTGGCCAGGCAGTTGCGGCAGAACCCGGCCAGGTTCATCAGGTCGATGTTCTGCACATCCTTGCGCGAGTCCAGGTGCTGAAGCAACCGCCGGAAGGCGGCCGCCTCGAGCTCGGTCTGCGTTTGTGTGTCCATATTGCCAGGCCCTGTAGGAGCGCCTTCAGGCGCGACAGATAATTGTCGCGCCTGAAGGCGCTCCTACGATTACTCGATTGCGAAGCACTTGTCTTCCGTGCGCGGGTTGCCGTCGGATGGGCACTGGATGTCCTCGCGCGCTACCCATAGTGGCGTGCCGGCGACGATCAGGGTGTGCACGGACTTGTAGCCCTTGAGGCCGCCGATCGACAGGGCAGGCAGCGGATTGACGATGAGGTCAGCCTTGCCGGACTGGATGTCCTTATCGCAGCCCGAGAGGTCGTTTACGTACTTCGTGGAGACAACGTGCTGCGGGAAGAACGCACGCGCGGTCTGCGTGGCAAGGGGGCCGGTGCAGATGCGCAGGCCCTTGCGCCTCGAAAGATCATCGACGGTGTTGATCTCCTTCGCCAGCTGCGACTTCGCCGGGATGTGGATGTACTGGCTGATGGCGCTGATCGTGCAGGTGAAGCGCCGCGAGGTGCGGCGGCGCATCCCCTGGGTATCTCCGCCGGTTGCGTTCAGCTGGCTGACGATGTCGGCCTTGCCCTCCAGTACGAGCGAAGTCGAGGGCAGGGGGCCCGGCGGCACCATGACGTTCTCGATCTTGAGGCTGGTTTTGTAGTGGGCGTTGATCTCGGCCAGCATCGCGTCGAAGTAGGCATCGCTGATCGACGAGAAGAAATAGGCGGTCTCGTTCGGCGAGTTCGTCGTGGATTGCATGACCTGGCGGATGGTCCCGCGGTCGAGAATTTCCTTCCACAGGCCCACGGGTTTCTCGGGGAATGGTGCAATGTCCGGCTGGGGGAGGCAGTCCGCCAGCGTGACCATGTACGACAGGGCGGCGCCCGGGTTGGACGGTGGCTGCTGGGCGAGGATTGCCCGGTCCTTGCCGCTGGCGACCACCCGGATCCAGGCTGCATCCATCGCGTCGATCACTTGCTGCCGACCTTTCGCCAGCTCGGGGTCCACCTTCGGCGTCGTCGCGCAGCCGGCGGCCATCATGGCGGTGAGGCCGAGGGCGGCGGCGCGGGCCAGGTTCTGCTTGTTCATGGGCGGGACATTCCTCAGGACCGGTGAAAGCGAAATCTATACCACGAACCCCGCAGGGTCTCGCTCCGAAGCGTGGTCGTGAGCGCGTGTCTTGCCGCCAGGGCCGCTAGTCAAGGTGCAGGCGAGGACCCCGGTGCTGGCCCGGCGTGCGCGGCTCGATGCCGGGTTTCAGCCGCCCGTCGGGCCCGTAGTCCTCCAGCTTCTGGAAGAAGAGCGGGGGGTCGGTCTCGAGGTGCAGGAGTCTCTCGCGGTACTGCGCAAGGATGGCCGTGCGACTGGCGGCGTCGACCCAGCGGACCGCGTGCGCCACGAAGGGCTTGAGCACGTCGTAGCCGCAGAGGGCGAGGACCCCGGCGTGGAGCGGCCACAGGGTACGTTCGAGGTCGCCGTTGCGGCCATCCGGCATTGATGAGGTCGGCGGGGCGCTCGTCGTGAAAGCCAGCATGGCACGCCGGCCCCGGAACACGCCCCGGTCCCAGGTGCGGCCAAAGTCGTAGGCCACACCGTAGGCGAAAACCCTGTCGATCCAGCCCTTGAGGATGGCGGGTACCGAGTACCACCAGAAAGGGAACTGGAGCAGCAGGAGATCCGCGGCCATGAGCTTGTCAATTTCGGCCTGGACGTCCGGCGCAAAACCGGCGGTGCGGGCGGCGTTGGCCTGCTCGACGCCAAGGTCGAGGCGCGCGGGGTCGGCGCGGTGGATGAAGTCGCTGGCGCCGGCCACGGGGTTGAAGCCCTGGGCATAGAGGTCGGACACGGTGACGGAGTGTCCCGCCCCGGTCAGTGTTTCCGCCGCAAGGTCCTTCATCACGCCGCTGAAGGACGTCGGCTCCGGGTGTGCGTATACGATCAGGATGCGCATGGAAGCAGAAAGGTACCGGACCGTAGGAGCGCCTTCAGGCGCGACAGATTCTGTTCGCGCCTGAAGGCGCTCCTACAGCCCGGCCCGCCTACATCACGCGGCCGGTGCGGGCTTCTGCTGCCGGGCGTAGTGCTCCAGGCTTGAGTGGCTCGGACCGTAGTCTTCGGTCGGTGCCGACAGGATGTCCGGCTTGTGCTTCCTGGCGTAGTCGAGGATCACCTTGGGCAGCCGCTCGACGTTGTCGAAAGCCGTCATGGTGGACGTGTACATGCAATGCCCGGGCGTTTGTCCCATCAGCATCCACGGCAGCCACGGGGTGACGCGATGCCACGTGCCATGGAACGGCACGGCGCTGAGCTTCGGGTTCTCCAGGTCCTTCCTGGATACGAAGTACCTCATCATCTCGGAGACCTGCGCCGTCGGACCCGCCGACTCGCGGGGCCACTTGTCCGGCTGCAGCGGATTCGGGTAGTTCAGGTGCATGTCGGTGGACAGCACCAGCGTCTCGCCGTCCAGATCCTGCCAGGGGAAGATCAGCGGGATCTTCGGCAGCTTGCTCTTGTCACCCGGGAAGTCTTCCGGCGCAAGGATCAGCGTGTCGCTGATGGTGTAGTTGAAGGGGTCGTTGAACACCTGCACGACCTTGACCTTCTCCTTGGTCCACGGGTTCTCCCACTCCTCGATGATGTCGCCCGGCTGCCCGAGGCGGTTCAGGTTCGTGTAGAAGATCACTTCCTTGTTCAGGCGCCGGATGTTGCCATCGGGCAGCGGCATAAGCCGTGTCGCCAGCATGGTCTGGAAGCCCAGCAGGGGGCGCAGCTTCTCGCCGGGCTTCACGCCCAGGATGACGCCGCTGCAGTGGCCGATGCGCTCCTTGCTGGAGTCCATGTCCGCCTGGATGCGGGCCCAGGCGTCCCGGTTCCACCGGGGATTCATGAAGTCGATCTTGGTCTCGAAGGGAATGATGGCCATCGTTCGTGGTTCCTTGCTGTGCTGCCGGGCCGTGGTTTGGCCGGCTAGTCTAGCCGGAAGGGCCCGCCAGCAGGTACGGTGGGGCCATGCGCAATCACAAGGTCGTGCTTACCCGTTCACTGGCTGGTGTACCCACGGCCGCCGACTTCCGCGTGGTGGATGAGCCGCTGGCCGAACCCGGGGAGGGTGAACTCCTCGTCCGCCACATCTACCTGTCGCTGGATCCCTACCAGCGCTCGGCGATGGCGGGCCGGCACATGACCGGGCGCCAGCCGCTCGGCGCCGGTGACATGCCCGCGGCCGAGACGCTGGGCCAGGTGGTCCGGTCCCGCCACCCGGACTACGCGGAGGGCGACTACGTCCGGCATTTCGGCGGGTGGCAGGAATACGGGTTGTCGACCGGGGCACGCACCGAACGCGTCAACCCGGCACTGGCGCCGCTCTCCGCCTGGCTGGGCGTCCTGGGCATGCCGGGGCTCACGGCCTGGGGCAGCGTCATCGAGCTGGCCGGCGTGCACGCGGACCAGACGGTGCTGGTGTCGGCAGCCCTGGGCCCCGTCGGCTCCATGGTGGGCCAGCTGGCCCTGCTGCGGGGAGCCGCGGCGGTGGGCATCGCCGGTTCTGACGAGAAGTGCGCGATCGTCACCCGGGAATTCGGCTTTCGCGCCTGTGTGAACTACCGGCAGGAGGGCTTCCTGGACGCGCTGCGCGCGGCGCTGCCCGATGGGGCCGACATCTACCACGACAACGTGGGCGGCCAGATGCTGGCCGATGCGTTCTCCGTTCTCCGCATCAACGGCACCGTCATCCTCTGCGGACTGATGGAGCGCTACAACGATCCCGCGAAGTCGAAGCCCTTCGATCTCGCGCTGCCCATCCTGAAGCGGGCGGTCATGAAGGGCCTCGTGGTCTCGGATTTTGAACACCGGCGGCCAGCCTTCGAGGCCGCCGTGGCGGCCGGCATCCGGGACGGACGGATCCGTTACCGGGAGGACCGGGCCGAGGGCATCGGCCAGGCCGGGGCGCACTTTGCCCGGCTGATGCGGGGTGAGAACGTGGGGAAGGCCCTGGTGGTGCTGGGGCCGGAGGTGGCCGGGCCGGCTTGACGGATCCATACATGTGGGGTAACAGTGCCCAAATGTCGGACTCCTTTCCTGATGCCGCCCCGACCGTACCCGGTGCCGTGGACCGTTGCGCCGTCGTGCAGACCTGCCGGGTCCTGCTCCGGCCGATTGCCAGCCTCTTGCTGAAATGCGGGATGACCTGGCGGGAATTTGCCGAAGTCTCCAAGAGCGTTTTCGTCGCCGTTGCCAGCCAGGACTACGGCCTGAACGGCCGGCCCACCAACGTCTCCCGCGTGTCGATCCTGACCGGGGTGAGCCGCAAGGAGATTGCCCGCGTCCGGGCCATGCTGGAGCAGGAATCCGACCCTCCGCCGAACAAGACCACTGACGCCACGCGCCTGTTGTCCGGCTGGCACCAGGACCCCGACTTCCTGACCCCGGCTGGAGGGCCCCGGGTGCTGCCGCCCGAGGGGGAGGGCGCCAGCTTTGCCGCCCTCTGGCGCCGCTACGGCGGCGACGTGCCGGTCACCAGCATGCGCAAGGAACTCGAGCGGGCCGGGGCCATCACGACCTTGCCCGACGGCTCGCTCCGTGCGGAGCGCCGCTACTTTATGCCGCGCCGCTTCGATCCCCAGTGGATATTGAATGCCGGCAGCATGCTCCGTGACCTGGGGTCGGGAATTACACATAACCTGGATGCGGGTGCCGGGTCCCAGCTGGCCGCTGGCGAGCCACCGCACCGGCGCTTCATCGGCCGCGCGACCAGCGATAGTGTCGATGTTGCCGCGTTGCCGGAATTCGAGGCCTTCGTCGAGAAGAATGGCCAGGAATTCCTCGAGCGCGTGGATAATTGGCTGACCGAGCACGAAGCGAGGCCGCTGGCCGGCGCCGCGCGGAAGCGCATGCGGCTGGGTCTTGGCGTGTTCCTGATTGCTGGCGAGTAGAACCTGAGAGGATTGGTCATGCAGATGCTCAAACGTGGAGTCCTGGCCCTCGGCCTTGCCGGGCTGGTGATGAGCCTGGTAATGGCCTGCGGCGGTGGGGGCGGCGGGGAATCGTTTGCCGGCATCGATCGCCTGGGCGTCACGACCGGCACGATCAACGGTTTCGGCAGCGTCATCGTGAGCGGCGTCGAGTACGAGACGGACGGCACCACGTTTGACATCGATGACAGCGGCTCGGGCAATCAGTCCGACCTGCGCGTCGGCCAGCAGGTGACAATCGAGTGGGACAGCATCGATGACGGCGTGACGCGGCGCGCCCGGTCGGTCATCTACGACGACACGCTGGAAGGGCCCATTGCCAGCATCGACGCGGCAAACCAGACCCTGGTGATTCTCGGGCAGGTAGTCATCGTGGACCTGTCGACCTCCTTCGACGAAGAGATTGACCTGTCTGGTCTTAGTGTGGACGACGAAGTCGAGGTCAGCGGACTCATCGACGGCAACGGGGTCATCCGGGCCACGCGGATCGACATCAGCGAGGCCACGGAGGACTTCGAGGTGCGCGGCGTCGTCGCAGGCCTGGATACGGTGAACAGCACGTTCTTCATCAATGGGCTGATCGTCGACTATCTTGATGTCCTCAATCCGCCGGACCTCGCCAACGGCCAGTTCGTGGAAGTAGAGGGCGAAGGTCTCGGTTCGGACACCCTGATTGCCACGAAGGTCGAGATCGAGGATGGCGGCATCCCGGGCGCCGACGATAGCGAAGACCGCGAGGGCGAGGTCGAGGGCTACGTCACCGCCTTCAGTTCGGCCGCGAGCTTCAGCGTCTCTGGAGTGCCGGTCACGACCAACGGTCAGACCACCTACGAGGACGGCGTGGCCGGCGACCTCGCGCTGAACGTCAGGGTCGAGGTCGAGGGCGATGTAACCTCCGGCGTGCTGGTGGCCCGCAAGGTGGAGTTCAAGTCCGGCGACGACGACGACGACGGTGACGATGACAGCATCGATGGCCGGGTCGAGGGCAATGTGACGGCAGTCAATGCTGGCGCCGGCACCCTGACCATTGCTGGCGTCTCCGTGACCGTGACCGTGGAGACCCGGTTCGAGGACCAGACCGGCGCCGCCGGCCAGGCCTTTGGCCTGGACGACATCAGTGTTGGCAACTACGTGGAGGCGCGGGGCGACCCTGGCACTGGCGCCGCGCTTACGGCCGCCGTCGTGGAGCGTGAAAATGCGATCACGGAGGGGTTGCTGCTGCGCGGGCCGGCGAGTGCCATAAATGCGGGGCTCGGTACCCTCGACGTTCTGGGTTTACCCGTGACAACGAAAAGTGGCACCGTGTATCGCGATGACGACGACAACGCGATCAATGCCGCGGCTTTCTTTGCCGCCATCAGCACCGGTTCGGAAGTCCAGGTGAAGTTTACCCAGGGCGGCACTCCGATCGTCGCCGACGAACTGGAGCTGGAGGATGCGGACGACTGATCGTCAGTCTGTCCGGCGGGCCCGAATGCAAACGGGGCGGTGCATTGCACCGCCCCGTTTCAGTTTCAGTCGCTGGCGTTGGTCTAGAACGCGTAGGCCACGTCGTAGTTGGTGTTTAGCGTGTAGGTGGTGGCCGTTGCGTTGCCCTGCACGGAGCCGCGGCTCGGATTGCCGTCGTCGCCGCGGGCCTCGAGGATCTGCGTGACGTTGCCCTGCAGGGCGCCGAACACGACCACGTGGCCGGAGAGGTTGTACAGGCCCTGCTCGAAGCCGATCAGGCCGCCGAAGGCGTGGGCCGGCTGCTGGTAGGACGCCGCCGTGCCGTCCACGGGGCCCTTCAGGAAGCCCGCGCCGCGCAGGTGTTTCCAGATCTTGCGGGACTCGAGGGTGTTGTTGGTGCTGTTCCAGGCGCCGGCGATCACGCCGTTGCCGTTGCCGTTGTCCGCGGCGGTCCAGGTTCCGGGAAAACGGGTGGACGCGGAGGGGTCATCACCAGGCAGCACACCGTAGCGGTCCTGGTAGGCCAGGATGGCCGCCGTGATACCCTTGTAGTCATTCTCGACCTTGCTCACCTTGGCGTTGGTGATCATCTCCTGGCCCTTCAGCACGCCGCCGATGAGCAGGCCGATGATGACCAGAACGATCGCGATTTCGACCAGCGTGAAGCCCTGCTGCCGTGACTTGTTAACCATGCCGTGCTCCTGGGAAGTGTGAACACCGGAACTCCACGCTCCGGCCATGCCCGAAAAACCTGTGTGCATAATGCGGGAGCGCCGCAGCGCGTTCTGTAAAACGGGTCACAGAATCGCAGTGCGTGTCGGGCTCAGGGCAGGCGTCCCGCACTGACGAGCTCCCCATAGAGCGCGGCCGGCGAGACCCACGTCACAATGTCGTCGAATTCGTTGCCGGCCTGGGCCCCGGCGGTGCGGTTGACGAAGACCTCGTCGGCGGCCACCGGGTACGTGACGCCCGAGGGGCCGCCACCGACATTGGCACCCAGGTTCTCCAGCTGGTCCGGGGACGTTGCCGTCGCCCAGTCCTTGCCGAGCGACACGAGGACCACGGGAGCACTGTTCGTCAGCGTCGTGGCGTTGCTGGCACAGGCCGTCGCGCTCGAGCCCGTCGTGGTGGTACAGATGTCCAGGCTGGGAGCCAGGCTGGCCAGGGTCACCGTGCGCATCTCGCCGGGCCGGACGAAGTCCCAGTTGCCGTTGCCATTGGCGTCGCTGTTCGTCACGGAATAGCGGATCGGGCTGCCCCAGGCATCCAGGAGCAGCTTGTCCCTGTTCTGTGCGCCCGGCAGTCCCAGTGTCACCGCGGGCACGAAGCCGTGCTGGCGGGTGCAGCCCGTGGCGGTCGTCGAGGCGAGGCCGTCGCTGGCTGGCGTCGCAGGGCAGGGCAAGGCGTCGCGCGCCATCGCGTAACCCACCAGCGCCTGGCGGATCTGCTCGAGCTGCTGGCGGGTGCTGTCGATCTTCTGCTGATCCATGCGCGCGCTCAGCGGCATGATGAGGCCGCCGAGCAGGAGCCCGACTATCAGCAGGACGATTGCCAGCTCCAGGAGGCTGAAGCCGGCCTGTGATCGCGCGTTTAACATGATGAGACACTCAGGTTGGCGTCGACGCAATAGAGGATGTCGTTGAACGTGGCGGTCGCTGCCCCCGACTCGTAGTTGCCCGTGCCTGCCACGTTCGGATGGTTGGCCGCGTTGCGCCCCTCCAGGTAGTTGGCGATGTTGCCGCGGGTGTCCGCGTTCATCGGCGGCTCGTCGCGAACCTGGCCCGCTGCCGCGAGCCGGGTGCCGGAGAACATGACGATGGCTGCCCAGGCGCCCGCACCGTTGACCGTGAGGCAACTGGTGCAGACCGTGGCTGGTGGCGCATCGGGCCGGAAATCCCACGCCACGGCATAGAACAGGTGATCCTTCCAGTTCTCCCAGAGCGCTGACATTTCCGGTGTCCACTCGGGCACCGTGGCCGCGCTGCACGCGGTCAGTACGCCGGCCGAGATATTCCCCGTCTGCACGTTGGAGTCGTTGACGAGGTTGGCAACCCGGCCGCTGAGCTCGCCAACCGGCGTGTCGGTGTACTGGGCGGCGGTGCGGTATTCCATCAGGTCGACGGGTGCGGGCCACGGGAGCCGGCGGTCGTTGGGCGCGCCCGGGTTCCTCTTGCCATAGTCGGCGATGCACCGGGCCACTGCCAGCGTCAGGGCCTGCAGTTTCGCCTGCACGTCAGGCCGGCGCAGAAGCCGGTCCTGGATCTCGGTGCGGGTGATGAAGATCACCTGGTCGTTGGTGGCTGTTGCGCCCGGGTCGGCAGTGATGAAGTCATCGATGGCGTCGGCTGCGAGCGAGACGTTGGCGTTGTTGATGCCGGACGTGGCGTCGTCATCCAGGTAGTTGGCGGCAATGAAGCTGCCTCCGCACTGGCTGACGCCGGTGGGCAGCGTGACGCGCACCTGGCCGGGCAGCGGCGCACCCGGGGCGATGATGACCGCCACCGGCCGCTCGGCGGCCGAAGATCCTGCGATCACCGTGCTTCCATCCGCGGCCAGCACCCGGAACTGCCCGCTCGAATCCTCGTTGAGCAGCGCGGGCTTCGCGACGGCACCCGCCTTCCAGGAGCCCGAGACGGCGTACCACAGGCACTCGCCGCCACGCGTCCGTCCCGGGTCGAGTCCGAGGGTGCGCCACGGGAAGCGGCCCAGCGAGTTCCGGTATTGCAGTCCGCAGAGCAGTTCGTGGGCTTCGCCCTCGGCCAGCAGTCCGGTCGCGTCGATGTCGGGGCAGGGGAGGAAGCCCAGCTCGCCGGGGTGCGCGGCATCCCGGGTCGTGGCGTAGCCGAGCAGCGCTTCCTTCGCCTCGGCCAGGAGGTCTGCGTTGGCCCGCGCGCGGCTGGCACCGGGGAGCTGGGAGAAGAGGTTACGCGAGAAGAGTACCGTGCCGCCGAGGACCAGCAGCAGCAACATGATCAGCAGTGCGGCGCCGCGCTCACGGTGTCGAGGCATGGTCGGCTGCGGTATGACCACGGTGCCGCGCTCACGGCTCGTCGGCCGTGGCCTCCACCGGTGCGGGCTCGACGGCCGCGGATGTTGCCGGAGCATCGCAACCGTAGCAGTTGGCCACGCGCCCGGTCGTGGGATCCCAGAACTGGCCCGGCTTGAGCTGGACGCTGTTGCCGTCAGCCGCATCCTCGAGGGTCACGCGGTTGGACGGGTCGGGACCCAGCCGCAGCCGGACGGGGGAGTCCGGCGCCCCGGCTCGTGCCCCGTTCACCCAGACCACGTCGGGACCCCGGCTCCGGCGGACGACGCCGTTCAGGACCACCGGCCTCTCCACGGGCGCCACACCGGCTGGCGCCGGCGTGCCGGCAGCCACGGGCGAGCCGGTGCCGGTCTCGCGGAGCGTGTCGAGCGCGTGGCGCTGCTCCGGTGTCATGAACAGCCGGCCGAGGGTGTCTGCCGCGCTGGCGGGAAGGGCCACGAGGCCAAGCAGTCCGAGGAGTAACGCGCTGTGCGGTTTCCGCATGATCAGGACTCCGGTGTCACGGCGGCGAGGGTCGACTCCCGCGGAATCGAGTAGAGGCTCAGCTGACAGCTGCCGGTAAGATTGGCCTTGTCGGCCTGTGGAGAGGCATCCGCTCCCAGCATCTCGAGGCTGCAGGACTGCACCTGTAGCAGCCCGGGCGCCTCGCGGAGGCGGGCGAGCAGCCGGAGCAGGTCGAGCTCGTGCACGAGGCCGAGCTGGAGATCCATCTGGCTGACGAGTACCGGAGCAGTCACGCCCGGCACGAGCCAGGCAGGCTCGAAGGCCTGCTGTGCCGAGGTGGTGTACCGCAGGTAGGGCAGTTGCAGGTCGCTGCCCGCGTCGCGCGTGGCCTGCACCCAGGCAAGGCGCTGCTCCGGTCCCACGACTCCGCTGGTGGAAAGCTCGAGGTACAGCCGGGCGAATTTCCGGCGGGCCTCGCGCCGCTCGGTGATGTCGTTGCGCTCGGCCTCGAGGCTGGCGAGATTCTGTTGCTCGGCCCGCAGCGTGGCGGTTGCACGGGTGTCGTAGACGGTCGTCACGCCCCAGACGACGGCGCAGGCCAGGAGCAGCAGAGCCGGCCCGAGCAGGCCCTGCCTGAGGTGCGTCCAGTCGAGGTCATGCAGGGCCATGGGTGACTCGCAGAAGGACGTTGATCGTGAACGCCGCCTTGTCGGTCCTCAGGTTTGGCGTCATCTCGCCGGTGAGGGTCGACCGCGGGCTGATGTCGAGGGGTTCCTTCCCCGCCTTGACGGAGATCACGCGCGGGTCTGCCGCCAGTGACCCCATGAATGTCCGGACGCCCCGGAAGGCGAGGGGATAGTCTCCGGTGAAGGGCTCCACCCGCCCGCGGATCGTCAGGTGCACCCGTTGCTCCCCAGCCGTAGTCTCGGGCTGAACTCCGTTATCGGCCAGAACGGCGTCGCTGCCGTCCGCGGCTTCGTCGGCCGGTGTCGCTCCGTCGGCGCTGTCGCTCCCGCCATCATCGGTCGTTGGGGTGAAGGCCCGCACCGGCGACCATGCGATGCCCTCGATCTGCACCTGCGGGTTGGCATCCACCGCGTCACTTACCAGGCCGAGGATCTCGTCCGGCTCCACGGCGTGTTCCCGAAGGCGCTGCCAGGCGGTCCCGATGCGCTGCATTTCCAGGGGATCCGCGCCGTTGGCGCCGTCTCCCGCCATGTTGGTCTCCAGCTGCGTGGTGATGTCCCCGATGGACGCGCGGACGGCCGCCGCTTCACTGGTTACGCCCAGGATGTCGACGAAGTTCAGTGCCGAGCCTGTCAGGGCCCCGGTAGCCAGGGCGACGCAGGCCGCCTTGCCGAAGACGCGCACCTGGTGCAACTGGAAGTAGCGGCGCTCCTCCGGTGGCGCGTAGTTGCCGGTGGGCGGGTACCGGCGCAGGAGTTCCACGAATAGGAGGTCTCCGTTGCCCGCCTGCAGGCAGTTCCGCAGCCCGAGGCGCCGTGCGGCATCGGCGGAATCCACCACGTGCAGGCGAAAACCCTCGTGGCCCGAGCCTTCGGCGCGCGCCTGCTCCGGATCCACGCCGGGCTCGCAGAGCAGGAGCACGTCGATCGGGTTGCCGGCACTCGGTGCGAAGGCGGCGTCGAAGTAGCGAACGCTCTCTTCGAGCTGCTTCGCCAGCCGGGCGAAGTCGCCCGGCGGCGCGGCGAGCGAGCGGCGCATCACGCGGCTGCCGACGAGATCCCTGCCGCGGAAGAAGCTCAGCCGCAGGCTGCCTTCCCGCTGGCGTGACACGACCAGTGTTGCATCGGCGGGGCTGGCGGGCCGCAACCTGTCCAGCAGAGGCGCGCTCAGAAGCGCCGGGCTGAAGACCCCGGACACCGGCAGGCGGGCATCGGCCAGAAGACCCTGCAGCGCACGGAGGTGCTCGGACTTCGACAGGCCGCTCAGCAGGATGCGGTTGGTCTGGGGGTCGTCCGGCAGACGGCCCTGGACTGCGGCCGTCCGGTAAGTCGTCCGCGGGAACAGTCGCGCGAGCTTCCGGGCGAGCATCGCCTGCTGGTCCCGGCGGGAGAGGCGGGGCAGCGTGTCGCGGTTGTGCTCTTCCTCGAGGACGTCCGCGACGATTGCCACGACCGCGGCAGGGGTCTGGCGCAGGCACGCCACCAGGGCCGACGGGTCGCCGTGCGGCAGATCGTAGCCGGACACGGGCACGTAGTGCTGCCGGTCCCAGGTGTAAAGCACCACGCTGGTGCCCGAAAGGTAAATCACGTGCCGGGGCTTCACGTCAGGTTGCTCCCAGGTTGCCGATGGTGTCGTAGATCGGCCCGAGGACCGACAGCATCACCCAGCCCAGGATCAGGCCGAGGATCACCGTCATCGCGGGCTCGATGAGCGTCTGCAGCTTGTCGACCGCCTCGCCGACTTCCCGGTTGTAGAAGTAGGTGACGTTCTGCAGGGCCTCGTCGAGCTTGCCGATGTCCTCCCCCATCCGGACCATGCGCACGACGAGAGGCGGGAACAGCTGTGCCTTGCCGATCCCCGCGCTCAGGGAGTTGCCCTCCGCGACGTATCCCGAGACCTTGTCGAGCGCCTCGGCTATCACGACGTTTCCGGCGAGCTCCCGGGACGTCTTCAGCGCGTCCACGATCGGGATCCCCGACGCGTACATGATCTGGAAGTACGTGGCGAAGCGGCTCATGATGATCTTCTGGAGTATTGGTCCCACCAGCCAGGCTCTCAGCTTGAAGTCGTCGAAAGCGCGCCGGTAGCGGCTGTCGTTCTTCACCAGCCAGCGGCCGGTGAATGCGAGGACGACGGGCACGCCGAGGAGCAGGTACCAGAATTCCACCACGAACTCCGACGTGGCGATCAGCGCCCTCGTGTGCAGCGGCATCTCCTGGCCCATGGTCTTCAGGAACTCGCTCATCTGCGGCACGACGTAGAGCATCAGGAAGAAGACGACGCCGGCCACCACTGTTCCCACGAAGGCCGGGTACATGGCCAGCTTCTTCGTCTGGGACACGAGCTCGTCCTGCCACTTCAGTGTTTCCGTCATGCGCCCCAGCACCTGTGACAGTTCGCCGGATTTCTCCCCCGAGCGGACCAGCGCCACGAACACCCTGTCGAAGGTTGACGGGAATTCCGCCATGGCGTCCGACAGGCCCCGGCCGCCCTCGACGGCCAGCGAGATCGAGGCAAGCACGTTGCGGAACGCGTCGTCGCCGGTGCTGTCGCGCAGGTCCCTGAGCGCCTCCAGGATGGGCAGGCCGGCGCGGTGGGCCTGTTCCAGGTGGAAGCAGAAGTTGATCAGTTCACGCCGGTTGACGCTGGTCCGCGCCGCGCCCTGCTGGTGGCGGCTGAGGGGGCGGCAGGTGATCAGCTGCAGCCCGATCTGGAGCAGCCGGGAGTCGAGTTCGGCCTCCGAGGCGGCGGCAAGCTCACCGCGGAGCAGGCGGCCGCTCCCGTCCACGGCGCGATAGGCAAAGCCGCTCACGTCACCACCCCAAGTGCGCGCTCGGTGAGATCCACCACGCGCGCGATCTCGTCCAGGCTGGTATCGCCGGCTAGTACGCGCCGGATGCCGTCGTCTGCCAGCGGGCGAAAGCCCTTCGCTGTCGCGAGGGTGTGCAGTTCGCCGACCGAGCTGTTGCGGGCCAGGGCCTCGTTCATGTCCCGGTCGAAGCGGACGATTTCCATGATCGAGAGCCGGCCCCGGTAGCCGATGTGATTGCACTGCTCGCAGCCGACGCTGCGGCAGATCGTCACCTCGGTGCCGCCGGTGATGCCCATGAGCCGCCGCTCTATCTCGCTGGGGGCGTACGCGGTCTTGCAATGCGGGCATAGCCGGCGGACGAGCCGCTGCGCGATGATGCCGATGATGTTGCCGGCCAGGATGCCTGGCTTCAGCCCGATGTCGAGCAGGCGGGGGATTGCACCCAGCGCCGAGTTGGTGTGCAGCGTCGTGTACACCTGATGCCCCGTCATCGCGGCCCGGAAGGCCATTTCCGCTGTCGCCTCGTCGCGAACCTCGCCCACCAGGATGATGTCGGGGTCCTGGCGCATGAGCGAGCGGATGCCGCCCGCGAAGTCGAGCTTGATACCCTCGCCGAGCGAGGTCTGCCGGATCATGGGGAACGGGTATTCCACCGGGTCCTCGAGCGTCATGATGTTGACGGCCTCGTCGTTCCGGTAGTTGAGGATCGAGTAGAGCGTGGTTGTCTTGCCGCTGCCCGTGGGTCCGGTTACGAGGATGACGCCCTCGGGACGGGCCATCAGCATCTTGAGGAGCGTGAGAAGGTCGTCGGGCAGGCCCAGCTTGTCCAGGGGTACGATGCCGGCCCGCCGGTCGAGGATGCGGAGCACGATGTTCTCGCCGTGGATCGTGGGCTGCGTGGCGACGCGGAAGTCCACCGTCCGTCCGCCGACGGTCAGCGAGATCCGGCCGTCCTGTGGTGCGCGGGTTTCCGTGATGTCCATGCCGGACATGACCTTGAGGCGCACGGCGATGGCAGCCCAGAACTTCTTGTGCACGGTGGAGACCTGCCGTAGCACGCCGTCGATCCGATAGCGGACGCGGATGAAGCCGTCTTCGGGCTCCAGGTGGATGTCCGAGCTCCGGCGCTTGACCGCGTCCGCAAGCAAGGCATCCACGAGGCGCACCATCGGCTGCGTGACGTCGTCGCCAACATTCGCAGGGAGCGGCGGCGCCGTCTCGGGAGAGTCGATCTCCTGGAGGATGCCCGCCAGGGAGAACTCCTTGTCATAGAAGTGCTCGATGGCGCCCTGGATCTCGGCTTCGCTCGCGAGGAGGGTGCGTACCTCGATGTTGCCGCCGAGCAGGGCGGCCACCTGGTCGAGCGCGACCACGTCGAAGGTGTCGGACATCGCCACTGTGAGGGCCCGGGCGACGGGGTCGTAGGCAATGGGCAGCAGCCGGAAGCGTCGGGCCACGTCCTCGGGGAGGAGGGCCACGGCGTCACTGTCGGGCACCACCTTCGACAGGTCGATGCTCTCGACCCGCAACATTTCCGCGAGTACGTCGCGGACGACAGACTCGCTGACGAGCCCCAGGCGAACGAGAATCTTGCCGAGACGCTCGTTCTTCTGCTTCTGTTCGGTGAGCGCGACGCGCAGCTGGTCGCGGTTGATCAGGCCTTTCTCGACGAGGAACTCGCCCAGCTGCTTGCGTGGCGCGCGCCGTTCTCCCCGCGATGTTGCCGCGGGCGGGGCGTCGGCCGGCTTGCGCGAGATCGGCGTGGCCATGGGTTCAGGGCGCGACGGTGCGCAGGATGGCGAGGCGCTCCGCGGCGGCGCCGGCGTTGAACAGGGAGCTGACCGTTGCGAGCTCGATCGCCCGCTGGTAGTACGCCGCGGCCGGTCCCGACTGGCCCAGCTGGTCCAGGCTGACGGCCAGGTTGTAGGCGTAGTCCGCGTTCACGGGTTCGTTGCGGACCGCCTCGAAGAAAGCTGTCTGGGCGTCGGGCCAGCGGCCCTGCGCCACGTACTGGAGGCCCAGCGCAAAGTGCAGGTTGGCGGCGCCGGGCTGCTCTCGCAGCAGGCTTTTGAGCGTGCTTTCGTCCAGGTTGCGGGATCCGGCCGCGGGCAGCGTGCTCATCGCGCTGATGGCAGACGCATTGCGCGGCTCGGCCAGGAGGACGGCTTCGTAGAGCTCCCGCGCCTCGTCCGTGCGGTTGCCGCGCGCCGCCAGGGCGCCCAGGCCGAGCAGGGCATCCACATTGCCGGGATCGGCCGCGCGGACTTCCCGGTAGAGAGCTTCGGCGCGGGCAAAGTCCGCGGCCTGGAAGGCCGTCCAGGCCTCGCTGAGTTTCGGGAACAGCGGGTTCGTGGTCGTGCCGCGGGTGATGCGCACCGGCTCGGCCGCCTGCTGCGTGGCGACGGCGGCGGAGTCCTCGATTGCCGGCGTGTCGAACCAGTCGGTGTCCTCCTGTACGGGTTCCGCTGGCTGTGGCTTGCGTCGGGCCACGGCAGGCCGGCCGGCTGCGCGTTCCGCAGGACCGGCGGTGCTATCGCTGGCGACCGGCGCGGGAGCGGGCCTCTCGACGAGACCAGCGCCGGGATCCGGGGAATTCACTGCGCCTGGAGGCGGTGCGGTGAACAGCGATTCATCGCCGCTCGTGAGTCCGCCCGTCTCGTCCAGCAGCCAGGTGGCGAGGCCGGCGCCGACGACGATCGCGGCAAGGCCGATGCCAAGCAGGACGGTGCTGCGACGGGATCGCTGTTGCAGGTGCCGGGCCACGAGCACCCGCGTGGCATCGGCTCCCGCCATGCCAGCGGCCGCCGGGCCCGCGAAGGTGGCGAACGGATCGCTCGCTGCCGGACCCGGGGCCTGGGCTTCCGCCGATTCCGGCGCCAGGGCGATGGCGGGCTCGACCGGGCCGTTATCCACGGCCAGGCGCAGTTCAACCGTTTGCGTAGTGCCGTCGCTCGCAGGTTCTCCGGCCGGGTCCGGCTCGGCCCGGCTGTCCTTCCGGTGCAGGATGTCGAGGAGCGAGCTCACGGGGTGGTTGTCTCGTTTGCTACCGTCTGTGCGGCAGCGGGCAACGGCATGGCGGTGCGGGCGAGGGCCTCCTGCCCGACGCCGGCGCTGCGTATCACCGTCGGCCGGAGGAAGAGCACCAGTTCGCTCTTCTTCACCTCGTCGTTCCGGAAGCTGAACAGGTCGCCGACCAGCGGGATGCGGGAAAGGTACGGGACGCCGTCAGTCTGCTTGCTGCTGCGATCCTGCATCAGGCCCCCGATGACGACGGTCTGCCCGTCCGCCACCTCGAGCAGCGACTCGATCTCACTGACGTGGAGCTGTGGAACCAGGTTGTCGAAGTCGGAACCCGCCAGGCGCGGCGCCGGATCGACGACGTAGTCCAGGATGCGGGTCAGGGTGGGCCGCACGTTGAGGCTGACGTTGCCGTTCTGGCTGATCTGGGGCGTAACACTCATCACGAAACCCACGGGAACGGTGTTGATCTCACTGGTGATGATCGTGCGCGGGGGGATTCCGGGTCCGGTGCTCTCGATCGTCTCCGACGTCAGAGTGAAATAGACGAGTTCGTCGACCACCTTCAGCAGTGCAGTCTGGTTGTTAAGCGCCATGATCCGCGGCGTCGACAGGACCTTGGTGTCGCCGAACTGGGCCAGCAGCTTCACCGTGGCCGAGAAGCCGCTGCCGTCCGCATCGAAATTGTTGTAGGTGGTGGTGAAGACTGGCGCGGCGGCCAGGTTCCCCCCGATCAGGTCGCTGATCATGGACACGCCGTCCTTGCCGAGACCGCCATTGGACGACACCGAGGCCCAGTCCACGCCGGCCTGGTACTGGTCGTTGAGATCGACTTCGACCACGGTGATTTCGATCAGCACCTGACGCTTGGCGCCGGCGGAAAGCTGGTCCAGGTAAGCCTGGATCTGCTGGTGCTGGGCGCCCGTTGCCTGGACGCTGACCATGCCCGACATGGGATTGACCACCACGGGATCGATGCCTTCGGCCGCGCCGTCCGCACCCTGGCTCCTGCCGGTGACCAGCTGGCGGAGGTTTGCGCCGAGGACGCTCCAGAATGAGTTGTCTGACAGGTTCTTGACGATGGTCTTCGAGCCGTTGCTCTCCGAATCGTCGCCACCGCCGGATTCCTCGTCTTCGCCCACGCTGCCGCCTGCGGTGGCGATCTGGGTCGCCACGGTGACCTCGCCTTCGGTCGTCCGGGCCAGGTTCACGTAGTCGACCCGGTAGCTTCGCCAGAAGGGAGCGTCGGGAATGACCACCAGTGTGCCGTTGTCCAGCGAGTAGCGGATGCTCGCCTGGCGGCTGATGCGGTCCAGGATCTGGGGCAGTGTCTGGTCGATGGCGTTGATGGTGACGTTGCCCTGCAGGTCGCCGGACACGTCGATATTCACGCCCGCGTCCCGGGCCAGTGCAAACAGCACGTCCTTGACAGGCACGTCCGTGACGACGACGGAGTAGGTCTCCTGTGGCGGCCGGGGCACCGGCGCCGGCGGCGCCGGAAGCTGGGTGACGGCGGGCGGCACGGCCCGGTGGCCCTCGATCGTCTTGAGGTGCTCCGGCGCCGGGTCGAACTGCTGGACGGTGCCGCAGCCGGCCACGAAAGTGGCCAGCCCCGACGTGACTATCAAGATTGCGCGCCGACGCGCGACGTTGCCTGTCATGACCTAAGCCCCTGCGCCCCTTAACTTAAGGCCAGCGTAGGATCAGGGTTTTATGTCCGGTGGGACGTGCGGGGAATCACAGTCCTGCAAGGACGGCGACGCAGCCCCTGTGACGCAGTTCCGGTCGCGCCGGTCGGCGCTCCTACGGTAGGCGCCAGGCGATCAGCGAGTCACCGATCTTGAAGGCGTACTGCCACATGTGGCCGCCGGCGGCGACTGCAACGAATTGCGTGCCGTTCACTTCATAGGTCATTGGCGTGGCCATCGCGGCGGTGGGAGTCGGGGTTTCCCAGAGCTGCTCGCCGGTTTCCACGTCGAAGGCGCGGAAGCGCTCGTCCATCGTCGCCCCGATGAAGACCAGGCCTCCGGCGGTGATGATCGGACCGCCGGAGGTTGGGGTGCCCCAGCGTAGGGGCAGGGGAAGGCGTACCAGCTTGTCCAGCACGCCCAGCGGCACGCGCCAGCGGGTCTTGCCCGTGGCAAGGTCCAGGGCCACCAGTTCGCCCCAGGGCGGCGCGTTGCAGGGCGAGAACATCGGTGACAGCAACGGCTTGAACACCTGCGCGTAGGGGGTGCCGTCGAGCCGGCCGGGAATTCCCATCAGGCCGGCCATCGGGTTGGCGAGCGTGGCGGGGTCCACCTCGTCGACGGGGATCAGCTGTGTGAACGTCGGTGCGCGGTTGACCGGCACGATCAGCAGCTGGCGTTGCGGATCGAAGCTGCCGCCGCCCCAGTTGGTGACCGCCATGCCCGGAAAGTTCACCGTGCCTTCGCGGCTGGGGGGCAGGTAATACTCGCCGTGGCGCGCGCTCTCGATCATCCGCCGGCACACCGCCCGGTCCAGGAAGGTGTAGCCCCAGGCGTCCTCGGGCCGGAGACCGCCCGGTACGAGAGGGGGAATCGTCACGGGAAACGGCTGCGTCGGGGACAGCGTCTCGCCAGGTACCCCGCCGCCCGGCACCGGCCGTTCCTCGATGGGCAGCACGGGAGCCCCAGTCCCGCGATCGAAGGCGAACACGAGCCCCATCTTCGTGAGCTGGACGACAGACGGAACCTGACGGCCATCGAGCGCGAGGTCGAGGAGCATCGGCTGTGCCGGGAGGTCGATGTCCCAGACGTCGTGGTGGACCAGCTGGAAATGCCAGGCGACCTCACCGGTCGAGGCCCGCAGCGCCACGACCGAGTTGGCGTAGCGGTTGTCGCCTGGCCGCGTGCCGCCGAAGAAGTCCGGCGCGGCGCTGGCCGTTGGCAGGAAGACCAGGTCCCGGGCCGCGTCGTAGGACATGATGCTCCACACGTTTGCGGCGCCGGTGGTGGCCAGCGCGTCCCGTGTCCAGCCCGCCGCCTGCGGGTCTCCTGCATTCCGGGGCACGGGGTCGAAGCTCCAGCGGAGTGCGCCGCTGCGGAGATCGAAAGCCCGGACCGCGCCACTGGGACCGTCGTTGCGGCGGAACTTGGTGTTGTTCGCCGAGCCGATGACCACCACGGAGCCCGCCACCGTCGGCGGGGAGGAGAACTGCACGTCGCCGTGGCGGAAGTTCACCGGGCGCCCGATGCGTTGCGCGCGGCCCTGCGCCTCGGCCATAACGAGAGACTTCACGTCGACGGCGCCGGCCTTGCCAAAGTCCTGGCAGGCCTGCCCGGTGCGGGCATCCACCGCGACCAGCCGCAGGTCGCCTGTCCCCATGAAGAGCCGGTGGGTGCAGGCGGCGGTGGCGGGTGCATCGCCGTCCTGCCAGTAGGCGATGCCGCGGCAGTTGTAGCGGGTGCCGACCGGCCCCAGCTCCAGCTGCGGGTCGAAGACCCAGCGCTCGGTGCCGGTTGCCGGGTCGAGCGCGATCAGGCGATTGAACGGAGTGCAGAAGACCAGGGATTGCCCCGCTGCCGGCGGCAACAGCAGCGGCGTGACGTGGAAGCTGGCAAAGGCCTTTCGCTCGGGGTGCCTGGCCAGCTCGCCGGTGCTGTACTCCCAGGCTTTTTCAAGCTGGCCGACATTGCCGCGGTTGATCTGGTCGAGCGATGAGTAGTGGGAGCCACCGGCATCGCCGCCGTAGAAGGTCCAGTCGGCGGTCGCGGCATTGACCGCCGGGGCGAGTAGGGCCAGTAGGAGCGCCTTTAGGCGCGACCCGACAGGCATGTCGCGCGTAAAGGCGCTCCTACTGGCCGAAGCGATAGCTGATGCCGAGGCCCAGCGCCCAGAAGTCCGCGCCGTCCATGTCGTACCAGTTGCCCTCGACGCGGACATCGAACTGCTCGGCGATGGCCATGTCAGCGCCTGCGCCCACGGTGAACCCTTCCGCGCTCCGCGACGTGCTGGAGGCGCCGTCGATCTCCAGGTCCTGGTCGAAATTGAAGAAGCCCGCCTTGGCGAAGATCTGCAGGTTCTCGGGCGAGAAGGGCAGGTAGCCCACCACGTCGAAGGCCGGGCCGTTGGCGCTCAGGGAAGCATTGCCGCCCGCCTCGCCGGGCGTGGTGTCCTGCTCGAAGTCGCCCGTGTTGAGCCAGGAGACCTCGAAGGCGAGAATCCTGCCGAAGCGGTACTGGCCCCAGCCCCTGATACCCATGGAACTGTCGTCGATGGCACCGTCGTCGAGCTGGTAATCGCCGAACAGCGCGGCGGCGCCGACCCGGAAGCCCGGGTCGGCGGGGCCTGCTTGGGCAGGGAGGGCCAGGCCGCCCGCCATGGCAACTGCGGCGGAGGCCAGCAACGGCCGGAGGCACGTGGGATAACTGAGCTGCATGAACCGGGGCTCCGTCTAGTTCGGCTTGTCGCAATCGGTGCGCGTCAGTACCACGCGGCGGTTCAGGGCCCTGCCGTCGGCCGTGGTGTTGTCGGCAATGGGCTCGCTTTCTCCCGCGCCGGACGCCTGCAGCCGGCCCGCGGCAATGCCCCGGGTCTCCAGGTAGGCCACCACGCTGGCCGCCCGGCGCTCCGACAGGGCCTGGTTGTAGGCCTCGGGACCCGTGCTGTCCGTGTGGCCCGTCACCGTGCCGGAGACGAACTTCAGGCGGGTCATGGTCTCCGCTACCTCGTTCAGGATCTCCATGTCGGCCTCGGTCAGTTCCGCCGAGCTGGTCGCGAACTGCACCTGGCGCGTGATGTCGCAGGAGCAACCCTGCGGGCCGACCCGTTCGCCCTTCGGCGTGTCGGGGCACTGGTCCTTCTCGTCGATGACGCCGTCGCCATCCGAATCAGCCGGCGGCGGCGGGGGCGGGGGGGCAGCGACGACGACGGGCGCCGCCACGGCGGCCACCGGGACGGCGGCCTTCGCCGGCCGGCCAAACAGGTACTCGAAGCCCAGGTTCAGGGACCAGAGGTCGCCGTCGTCGATGTCGTACCAGTCGCCTTCGGCCCGCACTGCGAACTGCTCGCTGACTGCAAAGCGCGACCCGGCACCGAGGATGAGGCCGGACGGCGAGTTGCTGCCGACCACGGCATCGTCGACGACCACTTCCTGGTCGAAGAAGTAGTAGCCCGCTTTGCCGTAGAACTCGACGTCCTCGTAGTCCAGGGGAGCGAAAACCAGTCCCGAGACGCTGAAGCCGTCAATTTCGGCCTTGGCATCGCCACCCGGGTTGGGCGGGTCCAGGTCTTCCTCGAAGTCGCCGAAGTTGTGGTACGCGCCTTCGACGCCGAGGAGCTTGTTGAAGCGGTAGCCCGTGAAGAGCTTGAATCCCGTGGAGGTGTCGTCCAGGTTGTTGTCGTCGAACTGGTAATCAGCGAAGACCGCGGCGATGCCTGCGTTCCAGAACGTCTCGTCTTCAGCTGCCAGGGCAGAGGTGGCGGCCAGTCCCAGGACGATCGCCGTCAAACACCGTTTCATCACGCAGGCTCCTCAACAGTAGAGTTCGGGGAAGCAGACTATCCAGGGAGGAGTGTGCACCGGTTGGCAGGCCAACGAACCCGGGTGTCGGCGAGTTGTCCCCGCAATGGACAGCAATTTTCTTGTAGTAGAAGCCGCGATTCGCCCCCCTGGACCGAATCGCGAATGCCCTGGCCCCATGGCCCTCGGCAGTATACGGCCGAGGGCAATAGCGTCAACTTGCAGCAGCGCGGCCGTCTGCAGCCCGGCGCAACACATCCTCCCAGGCTGATGGCGCCCCCGGCAGCTCGATGGTCCGGGGCTCGCCCGTGCCGGACGGTCGCTGGCGGTGGAGCAGTGCATCCCGCAGGAGGGCCTGCCACGTTCCGTTCGCCTGCAGGTGGTCACCGACATCGCGGTGGATGTGCCGGTCGTCCAGGTCGGGCTCCCCGGGCCGTATGCCCGCGTGCGCCCGCCGGAACCAGGGCGAATACAGGCGGCCATCCCGGACCATGTGCCAGGCCTCGAGCAGATGTCCGCCCGACCAGACGGGCGTGAGGGGAGGAAGGCCGAGGCCCAGCCAGTCGGTGGTGTCGGCTGCCGACCATGACGGCGGTTCCAGGAGTACGACGCCGGTGTCGGGGCCAAGCCGCCGGGCGAACTCGATCGCCACCGGCGCACTGGCCCCGACGGCGACCACCACGCTTGTCCGAGCCGCGGCCACCTCGGGCGCCAGCGCCCCGGCCAGTTGCGCGACGACGCCGTCCAGCGTCCCGCCGGGTTCAGTCGTCGGCGGCGGCGGGTCGCTGGCACCGTGGCCTGGCAGATCCGGGGCGAGCACCAGGGCATGCCGGGCGATGTTGCCGGCGAGGTTGCCTAGCGCCGTTGCCGAGCTGCCGGGGGGGTGGAGCAGGATTACGGTGAGGCCCTCCGGCGCCCGGGGGCCCGGCAGCTGCCGGAGCACACGGATCTGCCGACGGGGCGCGCCGAGGTAGCCGCTCTTGACCGTCGCCAGCGGTGGCGCCGCATCGCCGGGATGGTTCTTCAGGTGGGCGAGGGCCCGGGCGAGAGCCGCGGCCGCGTCCGTCGAAGGCTCTACCTGGACGTGATTGGAGCGTTCCCCGATCCGGCGCAGGTGCGCCGCCAGCGGATCGCGTGCAGCGGCCGTGACCAGCAAGGGCACCTGCATCCCGGGCAGTCGCAGTTCGGCCCGGTCGACGAATGCGGCGCCGTAGGCGACGTGATAGTGGTCTCCGGCGGCGAGGAATTCGAGGAGGCCCAGCTGCAGGCGGTCAGCGGCCGGTATGTCGAAGTCCATGCGGGTGGCCGCCCGCCGGTCGTGCCAGGGGAAGAAGATGGCCTGCTCCCGGATCCGGGCCCAGAGCCAGGCCAGGTGTCCGCCGTCCCAGCGGGGCACGAGCGGCGGGAGATAGTCGCGGAGGATCACCTCGCGCTCGGCGCCGGTGAGGACCACGAGGCCATTGGCGGACACCGCCGAGACCCGGTCGGGCCGGGCCGCCGCGAGCGCCGTGCCGATGCTGGCGCCGGTATGGTAGCCATAGATGCCGAAGCGGCCGATGCCCAGTGCATCGACGAATTCCAGCGTCGCGCTGGCGAATTCCTCGATGGTCGCCGCTGTCGCTGGCTGTCCTTCCCGTTGCAGCGGCTGGGAGAATCCGTACCCCGGTGAATCGGGCGCGATCAGCGTGAAGGCGTGGCCCCACGCCTCGATCAGTGGCTCCATCTCCCGCGAGGACTGAGGTGACTGGTGAAGCAGCAGCACCACCGGGCCGCGGCCGCCACGCCGGTAATGCACCTGCCGTGTGCCGAAGGCGCCTTGCACGGTTACGAAGCCACGGTGCAGCGTGGTGTTTTCGGGTGCTGTCGACATGCCGTCCTCGCGGTGCCCCAGGTCGGCGCTATCATGCCCGCGCAGACGTTCCCGCCGGAAGTGCCGGCAAGATCCGAACAGGCCAAGCGGAATGCCAGACGACAATCCGGCCCAGCGGAAGTCCAGGTCCACGCCCTTCGATCCGGCAGCCCGCCTGTTCGTAGCCCAGGAGCTCCGGCCGCCGGATCTCCTGGCGGTCGAGCCTGGCGAACTCTCGCCGCTGCAGCGTGCGCTGCTGGTCATCGATGGCACCGTCACCAGCTTCCTGTCCGCCTGGTCGATGGAGCCCGTCATCGTCCGGCCGGTGGCGCAGCGTTCCGCCATCCTCCCCGGCGATGGCGCGCCGGCGCCCGGCCACAGCCTCCCCGCCGACTGGCTGGACGCACCGCCCGGAACCCCGGTGGTGGAGCGCGCCGTCCTGCTGTTGGGCGCCAACAGCGGGCGACTGTTCGCCTTTGCGGAATCCGTGATCTGCACCGGACGGCTGCCCGCCCCGCTGAAGGCCGGGCTGCAGTCCGGGAGCCTGAGCCTCGGTCAGTTGCTGCTGATGCCCGGTTTCGAATCCCGGAGGGAGGGGCTGTGGTACGGGCGCGAGCTGCCCGCGGCATTGCCGCCCGCCGTGGCTGCACTGACGCCACCCGACTTCCTGACCCGCACCTACCGGGTCAGCGCGGCGTCGCGGCCGCTCATGGTGATCACCGAGCGGTTCCCGTGGTCCCTGCGGGAGTAGGAGCGGCGACCGCCGCGACCGCAACCGCGGGATGCACCACCGTCCCGATCCCTGACGCCCGCCCGCAGGACTTGCGGTAGATTGGACGCGACCCGTACCACATCGAGTGGAATACCCATGCGCGCACTGCAACGATGCCTGTCCACGGCCGTCCTGGTCTTCGTACTGCCGGCCACGGTCGCCCTCGGCCAGGGCTGGCCCCACTACGGCGGTGACGAGGGCGGCAGCCGCTTCTCCCCGCTGACCCAGATCAACAGGGACAACGTCGCGAAGCTCGAGCTGGCCTGGCAGTTCCGGACCGGTGCGGTGAAGGACAACCCCGACCTCAGGAAGTACCTCGACTTCCAGAACACCCCGACGCTGCTGCCGGCCGCCGCCGGCGGCCATCTGGTCGTGTGCGACCCCTTCGGCAAGGTGATAGCTCTCGAGCCGGCCACCGGCACGCCGCGCTGGACCATGGATCCGAAGATCGACAAGACGCCCTACGCCGGGCGGTTCAAGTGCCGGGGCGTCGAGTACTGGGCCGACGACACCGCGGCACCCGACTCCGCCTGCGCGCACCGCCTGTTCCTCGCCACGGCCGACAAGCGACTTATCGCGATGGACGCGCGGGACGGCCAGCGCTGCGCCGGCTTCGGCGTGAACGGCGAGGTCAACGTGGATACGCTGATCAAGGCCACGTTCCCGGCTGACGGCGTGGAGCTCACCCAGCTCGCGTCGCCACCCACGGCGATCAACGGCGTGGTCGCCGTCTCGGCGTTTGCCAACAAATTCCGCAGCTCCAGCTCCATCAATGGCGCCATCCGCGGCTTCGATGCGCGCACGGGCGCACTGCGCTGGACCTTCGACCCTCTGGTGCGGGATGCGGCCACCGGCTTCGAGCCCACGCCGATCGAGGTGGGTGGTGGCAACAACTGGGTGCCCATGGCTGCGGACAGCCAGCGCGACCTGCTCTTCATCCCGACGGCGGCGCCGGCTCCCAACTACTGGGGTGCCCACCGCCCGGGCGACAACCGCTACGCCAACTCCATCATCGCCCTGCGTGCAACGACGGGCGAGGTGGTGTGGCACTTCCAGACCCTCCACCACGACGTGTGGGACCGTGACGTCGGCTCGCCGCCGATCCTCGTGGACATCCGCAAGGACGGCCGCACTATCCCCTCGGTCATCCAGCTGGTGAAGACGGGCATGGTGTTCGCGTTCAATCGTGAAACTGGCGAGCCGCTGTTCCCGATCGAGGAACGGCCCGTGCCGACTGACACCGACATCGTCGGCGAGAAGCTGTCGCCCACCCAGCCGTTCCCCACCAAGCCGCCGGTGCTCGTGCGTAACACCATCTCACCGGACGACGCCTGGGGCTTCACGTTCCTCGACAGGAATGCCTGTCGGAAGAAGATCGAGTCCATGCGCCACGGCGGGCACTACGAGCCGATCACGACGAAGGGCACGATCATGTACCCCCAGATCGGCGGCGGCGCGAACTGGGGTGGCGGTGCCTTCGATCCCGCGCGCAACCTGCTCATCACGCCCGTGTCGCAGATTCCGTACTACGTCCAGTTCCTGCCACGCGACCAGGTGGACCCGGAGTACGCCAAGCTGCCCGAGGCCGGCGGCCCGATGCAGAAGCCCGGATATCTGGGCGACACGCCCTACGGCGTGAAGCAGGGACCCCTGATGTCGCCGTCCTTCACGCCCTGCACGAAGCCGCCGTGGAACATGCTGGTGGCCGTCGACATGGCCGCCGGCGAGATCAAGTGGAAGATCCCGTTCGGCAAGCTCGACAAGCTGATGCCGGTGCCGATTCCGCTGGACCTGGGCGCACCCACGGCCGGCGGGCCGATCATCACGGCTGGAGGCATCGTCTTCATCGGCGCCACGCCGGACAACCGCCTGCATGCCTACGACGTGGAGACGGGCGAGCTGCTGTGGGAGCACCGGGCGCCGACGTCCGCGATGTCCACTCCCATGACCTACGAGGCCGATGGCCGGCAATTCGTCGTCTTTGCCGCCGGGGGGCACTCCTGGTACGACGCCAAGGGCATCGACGACTTCGTGCTGGCGTTCGCCCTTCCCGTCGCCGGGAGCACCAGCGCCGCGACCGAGTAGGCGGCAAATTGTGAAGCAGGCCGCGAATCGGGGGCAGACGGGCCCCGACTGAGAACTGGCGCATGGCTGCCGCGGCCGGGCCGCGGCTAACCTCCGCGTTATGTTTGGCGAAACCCTGCTCTCGAATCTCTACATTGCCGCCGCAGCCGTGGCCGGCTTTGCTGCGGGCGCGATGCTCTCGCGGATTCTCGGCACCTTCGCCAACCGACCCATGGGCAAGCGGGCCGACGATCTGCACCACCGGATCCGGGGCCTGGAGGCGGACCTGCGGGTTGCCCAGCGCTCCACCGACCAGGTCCGGACGGAGCGCGAGGCCCTGACGGCCGAGCTGGCCGGCACGGCGGCAGAACTGGTCGCCTTGCGCGACAAGCTTGCCGGCAATGATGAACTGATCCGCAAGCTCAAGGCCGAGGTCCAGTTCGAGTGTGGCAAGACTGCCCGCCTGCGCCAGGAGCTCGCGGACCGGGCCGAGGAGATGGTCCGCACCCACGTTCAACTGCGTGACGTGCAGAACGAACTGGGTGTCACCCAGGTCGGCTCCGACGTGGTGATGGACCAGATCACCCGGCTCGAGCGCGAGCGCGACGAGCTGAACACGATGGTGGAAACGCTCCGCAAGGAGATGGAGGGCCGGCAGCGCGCCCCGCTCAAGCTGGGCAGCTCGCCGACCCTCGACCAGGGCGGCGACCTGCTCGCGGACTACTGACCATGGCGTTTGCGGGCCTCATATTCATCGGGCTCCTCTTTGGCGTCATCCTTGGTGGAAGCGTCGTTGCTTTCATCGTCGTGCGGGCCGGCGGGCCGCTGAAGGAGAGCTTTTTCGGCGACGACGCCCGCAAGCCGGCCTTCAGGGGCGTGCCGGCCGTTCCCGAAGTGCCACCGGAGGCCGACACGCGCCAGAAGGCGCTGATGGAGGAGCTTCGCATCACGCAGAAGCTGCTGGACCAGGGTCGTGTCGAGCGGGAGCAGCGCGACAAGGACATCAAGGCTGCTGCGGATGAATTGGCTGTGCTCCGCAACCAGATAGCCGACCGGGATGTGCGGATACAGGCCCTCGAGGGTTCGCTGCGCGAGGCCACGCTGCGGGTGGACAATGCCCTTGGCCAGCTGAGTGACCGGTCCGAGGAGCTGGCGAAGGTCAGCCTCCAGCTGAAGGACGCGCGCATGGAGCTGGACGTCAGCGAGTCCGGATCCACCGTGACGAGTTCCCAGATCTCCCAGCTCCAGCGGGAGCGTGACGAGCTTGCCGCCCTCGTGGAGCAGCTCCGCCCGCGACGGCAGGCCACCAGCAGGCCCTTCGCGTAAGCCGTTCAGGCATACTTCCGCGGGCTCTGCTCTCCCTCGCAGGAGCGGCGACCGCCGCGACCCCTCCAATGCAGATTGACGTCATCCTCGATACCCGCTCTAAGCCCCAGGAGCTGGCCGAGCTGGGCCGGCTCGCCGAGCGCTTCGGTCTGCACGGCGTCTGGGTCTCCAGCCTGCTCGATTCCCGCGACCCGTTCGCCAACCTCGGATCTCTGGCGCAGTCCACCTCCCGGATCCGGCTGGGGCCCATTGCCGTGAACCCGTTCGACACCCACCCGGTGAAGATCGCGTCCGCGCTACTGACGCTGAACGAGATGGCTGCCGGACGCGCGCAGATCGTGATCGGGGGCGGAGGGGAGGCGCTGCAGGCCCTCGGCATCCGGCCGGAGCGGCGCGTGCGCGCCGTCCGCGAGTGCGTCGAGATCATCCGGGCCGCGGCGAGCGGGCAGCGGGTGACCTACGCCGGGCAACTGTTCCGCGTCGACAACCTGCAGCTCCGTTGGCTGGAGTCGGCGGCGCCGGCGATCCTGGTCGGCGCCAGCCAGCAGCAGATGCTGCGCATGGCCGCCGGCTGCGCCGACGGCATCATGATGAGCGACATGCCGTCCGGGCCCGCCTCGGACGCCATCCGGATCCTCGACTCGGCGCTGGCGGTGGCCGGCCGCGGCCGCCCTGAGTTCCGCACGACGGTGTTCACCGCGTGGCACGTATACCCTGACAGGCGACAGGCGCTGCGGGAGGGGCGTCGCTGGCTGCTTCTCCGGGGAATCTTCCGGCCCTGGCTCCTGGCGGAGTTCCTGGCGCCGGACGACGTGGCGCTGGTCATGGCCAGTCAGGCGGCGTTCGCCCGGGCGTTCGCCGCGGGCAGCCACGACGTCGATGGTGTGCCTGACCGGGTCCTGGATGCGCTGGTGGAGAACGTCACCGTGGCAGGTACGCCGGACAACCTGGAGCCCGTGCTGGCGAAACTGCGGCACCTGAAGGCGGTGGGCCTGGGCGGAGTCGCCCTGCGGCTGTATGCGGACCCGGCAGCGTCGATCCGGCTCATCGGGCAGCGGATACTGCCGGCGCTGTAAGAGCGCCTTCAGGCGCGACAGCCAGGAATTCCCTTCGCTCGCTAGATGAACACGCTCCCTCCGGGAATTCCTGGCTGTCGCGCCTGAAGGCGCTCCTACTCCACGGGCCGCTGGCGCAGGGCCTTGGTGGTTCCGCGCTGCTTCTTCGCCTCGAGCCGCCGCTGTCGGGAGCCCTTCGACGGCCGGGTCGCCACCCGGGACCGCGGGACGTGGCTGGCGGCAGCGACCAGTTCGTTCAGGCGGGCGAGGGCATCATCGCGATTCTGTTCCTGGTTCCTGAAGCGCTGGGCCTTGATCACCAGGACGCCGTCCCGGCTCAGCCGCCGGTCGTCCAGCGCGAGCAGCCGTGCCTTGATCGCCTCCGGCAGCGACGACGCCCGGACATCGAAACGCAGGTGGATGGCACTCGCCACCTTGTTCACGTTCTGCCCGCCGGCACCCTGGGACCGGACGGCCGTCAATTCCACCTCTTCCGGCGGGACCGTGATGCGGGGGCGCTCATTTGACATCTGTGAAATTGTGCCGGAGTCCCACCCCTCTTAGAATGGGGCCTGAGCGTCACGCTCGTCCATGTTCCGGTGCCACCAATGAAGAACAACCGTCCGTTCCTGGCTGCGCTCCTCGTGCCCGTCACGCTGGGCATCCTGTTCCAGGCGGATCTGGCCCGGGGCGAGCTGTCGCTGGATGCCGGTTTCGGCACCGACGGCATCGCCCAGGTGGACTTCTCCACCGGGCCCGACACGGCAACAGCCCTGGCCGCACAGGCCGACGGCGCGCTGGTTGCCGTCGGCACCAGCCGGCAGGTGACGGGCGATGACACCCTCGACTACGTTGCCTTGGCCCGCGTCAACGGGACCACGGGCGCGCTTGACGCCAGCTTTGGTACCGGGGGCAGGATCAGTTTCCTGCCGGGCACCGGCGCGACCGACGGCGGCGGCGGTGTCGGCCGGGCGGTCGCGATCCAGCCTCTCGACCAGAAGATCCTGGTCGCCGGCACGTGGCAGCCCGACCCGGACGGCACTTCCCAGGTCTTTGTCGCGCGCTTCGACACGGCTGGAGCCCTCGACGACACCTTCGGCACCGACGGCGTGGCCCTGCTGACGCCGGTGGGGGTCACCGATCCGGCCGCCAACGCGCTGGGCCTTCGCAGTGACGGGAGCATCATCATCGCGGGGGACGGCACAGCGAATGACGCCGGCGTCGGCTTCATCGCCGGACTCGACAGCAGCGGCAATCCCATTCCCGGCTTCACCGACACCGTCGTGCCGAATCCGCTGGCTCCTCCGGACGGCGAGAACTTCAGCTTCAACGCGCTCGCCATCCTGGCCGGCGATGCCATCCTGGCGGGCGGTGGCGGGGGCGACTTCACGCTGGCCGCGTTCACCAGCAGCGGCGTGCTGGACAGCGGCTTCGGCACGAACGGCATTGTCACCCTCAACTATTTCACCTTTGACACTGCGACCGGCCCTTTTCCGACGGACGATGAAATCACGGGGCTGGTGGTCCTTGGCGACGGCCGCATCCTGATCGCGGGGTCGGCGGTCGCCGGCGGGACCCGGGGCATTCTGGGCCGGTTGACGGCGGCCGGTGCGCTGGATACGACCTTCGGTTCGGGTGGCTACGCGCCCCTGGCCGTCGAGGCGTCGAACGGCGTGCCAACCGGGCTCGGCAGCCGCCCGTCGGGCGACATCGTCCTCAGCGGCTCGGGCTTCAAACCGGTTCAGGTCAGCCCCAATGGCATTGCGCAGAACCAGCTCGCCGGAACCTTCGCCGTCGGGGTCAACGACCTCGTGGTCCTTGCCGGTGGCGACGTGGCAGTCGCCGGGCTGCGCAACATCGCCGGCGATGACACCGCATTCGCGGTCGCGCGCTTCGCGGCAACAGACCTGGCGGATGGCCCGGACACCGTCCCGGATCCGTTCGCCTTCACCACGCAGACCGGCCTCGAGACCGAAATCATCGCCACGTCCGATTCGGTGACCATACAGGGAATCGATGCGCCGGCAGAGGTCACCGTCAGCAGCGGCGACGAGTATTCCATTGGATGCTCCGACTTCACGTCGGCGCCAGGCACCATCAGCAACGGCCAGTCCGTCTGCGTGCGCACGACCACGCCGGTCGACGGCGAATCCGACAACCGGGCTTTCCTGATCGTCGGCGGGGTGCAGGGCCAGTTCGCCGTCATCACGGGCGATGCCAAGCCTGACCCGTTCACCTTCGTGAACCAGACCGGCGTCCCAACCAATGCCCAGATCGTTTCGGCCCCGGTTACGCTCACTGGCTTCACCATTCGCACCGAAGTCCGGGTGTCGGCGGGGAGCCAGTTCTCGGTGGGCTGTGATCGCAATTACACGGTGTCGGCCACCAACGTGGAGCCGGGTGCGCAGATCTGCGTGCGGCACACCTCGGCGGCGACGGTGGGGAGCACGACCACCACCACGCTCACGGTCGGGAAGGGCGCCACTGTCCAGGGCAGCTTCACAAGTACCACCGAAGGCCCGCTGCCGTTCACGTTCGTCAACCAGAGCGGTGTGCCCCGGTCGACCGTCATCGTCTCGGCGCCTGTCACGCTGACAGGCTTCTCCACCCCCGCCGGCATCACCGTGTCCGGCGGGGAGTACTCCGTGGGCTGCACGGGTTCCTTCACGTCGGCTGCCGGGACCGTGACCGGTGGTGCCACGGTCTGCGTCCGCCACACCTCGTCTGCCGCGGGCGGCACGGCGACGAACACGGTGCTGACCGTCGGGGCTGCCCCGGGGGTGTCCGGCACCTTCACCAGCACGACCGAGGGAGCACCGGACACGACTCCCGACGCCTTCAGCTTCCCCCCGCAGGCCAGCGTTCCCCTGGCGACCGCCGTCACCTCGGGCGTGGTCACGATCGGTGGCTTCGACACTGCCACGTCCGTCTCGGTGGCGGGTGGAACCTATTCCCGGGACTGCGCCAGCAACGGGTTCACATCCGCCTCGGGCACGTTGGCGCCCAACACTGCGGTCTGCGTACGCCATACCTCGGCTTCCGCCGGTTCGACCGTCACCACCACGGTACTCACCGTGGGCGGCGTCAGCAGCACGTTCACGAGCACCACGCTGGCGGGCGACGCCGCGCCCGTTCCGTTCTCCTTCCCCAGCGAGACCGGTGTGGAGCTGGTCACGGACATCACGTCGGCCCCCGTGACGATCACCGGCATCGACATCGCGAGTCCGGTGACGGTCACTGGCGGCGAGTACTCGATCGGCTGCACAAGCAATTTCACCAGTTCCCAGGGCACCATCACCGACGGGCGTTCAGTCTGCGTGCGCCACCGGTCCTCGTTCAACAGCAGCGAGGACGTCGAGACGGTCCTGACCATTGGCACGGAGAGCGGCAGCTTCACGAGCACCACGAGAATTGGCGATCAGCTGCCCGATGATTTCAGCTTCACCAGTCAGGCGGACGTCGCACGTAATACGAGGGTCGTCTCGAATCCCATCACCGTCACCGGTACCGATTCGAAGGCGGCCATCCTCCTCAGCGGCCCGACCGGGGACTTTGGGCGCCCCCTCTACGGGTTCTCGCGGGGGTGCACGGGAACGGACGTGGGAGCCGACGACGACCAGTTGCTGGATCCGGGCGAGACGATCTGCGTGTCCGTCCTTTCGGCCGACAGCGACCTCACGAGTGTCGTGCTCACCGTGACGATCGGCGGGAACGGGGTCGGCAACCGCAAGACGGCGACCTTCACGGTGACCACCGCTGAGACCGTGCCCGATGCCTTTACCTTCGAGGACCAGGTGGGCGTGCCGACACTGACGACAGTTGCCGCAGCCCCGGTGACGATCACGGGCATCACCGGTCCCAGTCTGGTGACGATCAGCCGGAATGGTCAGTACCAGATCAACTGCAGGGGAAGTTTCACCGCGGCTGCCGGCCTGGTCGAGAACGGCAACACCATCTGCGTGCGCCATGTGTCTGCCGCCAGCCTGTCGACCCAGACCGACACCGTTCTTACGGTGGGCGGCGTGAGTGACACGTTCACGAGCACCACGACCGCGAGCTCTACGCCACTGCCGGGCAGCAGCTCGATGGATGCCTGGTCGCTGCTCCTGCTGGCGCCGCTTGCCGGCTACCGAAGGCGACGGCGGATCGCGTAGGAGCGGCGACCGCCGCGACCGGGTATTCCCCTCTGGCGCTGAGACGCGCCTGCCGGGGAATACCCGGTCGCGGCGGTCGCCGTTCTCACACGCTGGCTCCGTGGCACTTCTTGTATTTCTTGCCGCTGCCGCAGAAGCAGGGGTCGTTGCGTCCGAGCTTCGGGGCGTCGCGCCGGTAGGTTTCCATCACGGGGTGGTGGTCGTGATTGCAGTCCGGGCCATGGACGTGGCCGGTTTCCTGTCCGGCGTTGGTCTGCTCAGGCTTGCGGTGCATGGGGATTGCCTCCAAGAAGGGCTCGAATCGCCGCCACGAAGTGTTCCTGGTCCCGCTCGCTGACCGGGCTGCTGCCCAGTTCGCTCCAGTCCGGGCCCGTGGTCGCTGCCTCCAGGACCAGCCGGCCGTCCTTGCCGTTCCAGACCAGGCGCTGGCGCCGGCCGTCGCGGCCGAAGCGCACGAGCCAGCTGCCGTAGGAGCCCGCCGCTGCGATGTAGTCCTCGACCTCGCACCCGCAGCCGGCGCATGCACGGGTCACGGCCTCGGCAAAGGCCTCGGTGCCGGCTACATGCTCCACCGGCGTCATGGCCGCAGGTCGGCGGCCGATCCACATCACTTCATGTTCTGCCACGGCCTGGATTCCTCGGGTCGCTTGGTCGGACGGGCCGCATGTTAACCTCTTTCGTCGGGCGTTGACGCGAGCCGGAGGTCCCTTGCACGACGGTGTAACCAGCTACGAACTGCTGCAGTTCCTTCACGTGTTCCTGTTTGTATTCTGGCTGGGTCCGGACGTGGCGGTGTATGTCTGGAGCCGCAAGACGGCGGAGGAGGGGGCTTCCGCGGAGCAGCGCATCGTTGCCGGCCAGATGATGACCCTGGTGGATTTCATCCCGCGGGCCGCCATCAGTCTCATGCTGACGGTGGGCGGCCTGCTGTCCGAGTACGTGGGGCTTACACATCCCTGGTGGCAGATGGCGGGCATCGTCCTGCTCGGTCCCGTCTGGCTGGGACTCGTTCTTGTGGGCATATTCCGGGACCGCACCCCCTTCGGCGCGACCGCCCGGCAGCTGGAGTCCTGGCTGCGCTGGGCGCTGATCGTCGCCGTGCCGTTGTCGGTGGCGTACTCCACGATCACCGGGCGCCTCGCAGTCGCGCCCTATGTGGGCGCCAAACTGCTGCTGTTCGCGGCAATCCTGCTCTTCGGTCATCTGCTGCGGGCACGTCTCGCGCCGCTCCGGCAGGGGCTTCTGGAACTCGCGGCCAGCGGCCCGTCGCCGGGGGTCGACCAATCCATGAGGGCCAGCCTGGCCAGCAGCCGGCCCTACACGGCGGCGATCTGGGTGGCGCTCCTGATGGCAGCCTTGTTGGGTGTGCTGAAGCCCGGAGTTCCGGCGGAAACGTCGGTTGAAGAAGTGTCCGTGCAGTTCGATCAGCGCCTCGGCGGTCCGAACAACTAAGCGAAAATAACTAAGTGTCCGGTACCTTTTGCGCCTTTTGCGGGGCGAAAAAAAGGCCCCGGACTGGCCGGGGCCTCTGATCCGATGGATCAATTCCTCACTCTCGCGAGAAACGGACCTCAGGACGCCCGCAGATTTGCAGCTGCCGGCTTGCCGCGCTCGTTGGTGACTTCGAAAGTCACGCTCTGGCCCTCATTGAGGGTTGCGAGCCCTGCCGCCTGGACGGCAGTCACATGCACGAAAACGTCCTTCGAGCCGTCGGACGGCTGGATGAACCCATAGCCCTTCTGGGCGTTGAACCACTTGACAGTACCTGTAGCCATTTCAGTAAGTCTTCCTTAAGAAAGTAAAAAGAATAAACACTACCGGCTCTGCGCATCCCGCCAAAAACAGCGGGAGTCAGATCCGTACAACGTGGAATGTCTGGGAAGCATTAGTCGTGGAATATCCCGAACGGGAATCTTCTTGAGTCCAAGGCAGGCCAAATACGCCAATTGCGGCACCGACGGTATGCCATATCCCGGCGCAGGTCAACCGACCGGATCGCGGCCGGGACCCTGGCCCTGGCCGCTTACTGCCCTGCAAGAGAACGGCGTTTGGCCTCGATGCTGGCGACCAGCTTGTCGAAGGGCTCGATGAACTTCTGGATGCCCTCGTTTTCCAGCTGCCAGGTCACCCGCTTCAGGTCGATGCCCAGCGCCTTCAGGTCTTTCAGCACCTTGCGCGCCTGGGGCACGGCCCGGGTGAGCGTCTTGCCGGGCTTGCCGTGGTCGTCGAAGGCGGCGGCCGTGGCGGCGGGCATGGTATTGACCGTGTGCGCGCCGATCAGCGGCTCCACGTACATGACGTCGCTGTAGGCCGGATTCTTGGTGCCGGTGCTGGCCCAGAGCAGGCGCTGGTGACGGCCGCCGGCCGCCTCCAGGGCCTTCCACCGGTCACTCCCCGCCATGCGCCGGAATGCGGCGTAGGCGAGCTTGGCATTCGCCACGGCTACCTGGCCCTGCAGGGTTTTCGGGTGGGGTTCGAACAACGAACTGCCGTCCGGACGGATGCGGTGCCCCAGCAGCTGGTCCACCAGCGTGTCGATGCGGCTGACGAAAAAGCTGGCGACGGAGGCCACCTTGTCGAGCGGCTGGCCTGCCGCCTTACGTCGCTCGAGTGCGCGGAACCAGCCCTCGGCGACGGCCTGGTAGGACTCGATGCTGAAGAGCAGGGTGACGTTGACGTTGATCCCCCGGAACAGCAGTTCCTCGGCGGCCGGCACACCCTCGGCGGTGCCGGGGATCTTGATCATCAGGTTGGGGCGGCCCACGAGCCCGGCGAGATGCACACCCTCGGCGATCGACGCGGCCGTATCCCGCGCCAGGAGCGGTGAGACCTCCAGGCTGACGAAGCCGTCCACGCCACCCGTTTCCCGGTGGACGGGCAGCAGGGCGTCACAGGCGTCGCGGATGTCCTGGCAGGTGAGGTCCTCGTAGATCTGCAGGGCCGACCGGCCGCTCCGCGCGCCGCGGGCGATCTGCTCATCGTAGGCGGCGCTGCCCCCGATGGCCTGCCCGAAGATCGCCGGGTTGGAGGTGATGCCGCGCAGGCCGGTGTCGCGGATCTTGTGCGGGAGGTCCCCGCTGCGGAGCAGGTCCCGGGAGAGATCATCCATCCAGTAGCTCTGCCCGTAGTTGGCGAGTTTGCGCAGACGGTTCATGGGGGCTCTCCAGTCAGGCCGGGGTCATTGAGAAGGGGGCGGCGATACGGCTACCTTAGCAAATGATGGACAACGACCGGCTCGAGGCCCTCGAAATCAAGTGTGCACACCTGGAACGGGCCGTCCAGGAGCTGAGTGACGTGGTCTACCGCCAGCAGCAGCAACTGGACCGCGTACTGCAGAGGAACCAGGACCTCGCCCGGCAGGTCGAGGCGCTGGAGGCTGCCACGGAGGCGGCGGGCGGCCCGCGGGCCGAGATCCCGCCCCACTACTAGGACCGGGGAGCAGTCGTGCGGGTGATACCAGCCTGGCTCCGCATCCTGGCGGGCCTGGTGGCCGCCGCTGCGGCGTTGGCCATCGTCCTGCTCATTCGCGGTGCTCCCGGCCAGGTCGTGGACGGCGCGAGCTACGTCGGGCTGGTCGCCCGGGCAATCCTCTTCCTGGGCCTCCTTGCGCTGTTCGGTTACGTCGCCGCCACCGGCCTGCCGCCGGCCCACTGGTGGCGCAGCGCCGGCCAGCCGCTGTGGCCCCTCCAGCCTGAACTTCCTCTGACGCCGGACCTGCAGCGGTTCCTGGCGCTGCTGCGCGAACGTCACCCTGGCATCCGGGAATGCTGGCTCCTGGACTCTGCCCGGCAGGGCGAATGGCGGCTGCTCGCACTGGCCGACCAGCCCGAGCTGGAAGCAGTGCGCGGCGACTGGGACATTCGCCGCCGGGATGTTCGCCTCTACCTGCTGGACGGGCCGTCAGGCACCGTGGCCCTCGCCTGGGGCCGTTCCAGCCCGGTGGACTTCGCGACCTGGGACTGGGAGCCCCAGCGCGACGAGCTCGCGGAATTCCGCTGCCCGCTCGCTGCCGACATCCGGCTCGCGCAGCGCCTCTGGAGTTCGTGAGCGGCGCTTGCGCGACGGCTATACTGCCGCCCCCTCCCACACACCCGATCCGCACCCGTGTTGTTCAAGAACCTGATCCTCTACCGTCTGCCCAAGGGCTTCGCACTCCCCGCTTCCGACCTGGAGGGGGCGCTGGACAGGCGTCCGCTGCAGGCCTGCGGCAGCTTCGACATGCAGACCCGGGGCTTCGTCGCCTGCGGCTACGAGCAGCGCACCCTCTATACCCAGGGCCACCAGCACCTGCTCTGCCTGGGCGTCGAGCAGAAGCTGCTGCCCGCTTCGATCATCAACCAGGTCGCGAAGGAACGCGCCCTCGAGCTGGAACAGCAGCAGGGCCATCCGGTCGGACGGCGCCAGATGCGCGAGCTGAAGGCGCGGGTCGGGGACGAGCTGCGCGCCCGGGCGCTGACGCGCCGGCGCATGACCTTCGCGTGGCTCGACCTGCCCGGGGGCTGGCTGGTGGTGAACACCGCCAGCAACAGCCGGGCCGAGGAACTGGTGGAGACGCTGCGGGATGCGCTGGGCACGCTGCCGGTGACACCCTTCGATACCCAGTACGCACCCGCCGGCAGCATGGCGGCCTGGCTCACCCACGGTGAAGCACCCGGCCGCTTCATGCTCGGGGAAGACCTGGAGCTCTCGGCGATCGACGGCAACGGTGCCACGATCCGCTACGCACGCCACCCGCTGGAGACGGCAGAAGTGCGCCATCACCTGGCCTCGGGCAAGTCGCCAACACGGCTCGGACTTACGTGGAATGGCCGCATCTCGTTCATGCTGCACCAGAACCTGCACGTGAAGCGCGTGCAGTTCCTGGACGTGTACAAGGACGACAACGCCAAAGGCGAGAACCCCCACGAGCAGTTCGACATCGACTTTGCCCTGATGACCGGCGAGCTCCGGCAGCTGCTCGAGGAGCTGACGGCCACCCTGGGCGGCGACCAGACGGGTGAAGCGAAGAAGGCCGACGCCAGGGCTCCCGCGGAGAAGCAGGCGGCGTGACGTGCGACGCCTGCCCCGCAGCTTCTACGCCCGGGACACGACGACGGTGGCGAGGGAGCTGCTCGGCAAGCACGTTGTCCACGTGGTCGACGGCCTCGAGCGGGCCGGCCGGATCGTCGAAGTGGAGGCCTACCTCGGCGCCTACGACCGCGCCGCCCACTCGTCGAAGGGGCTGACCCCGCGCACCCGGGTCATGTTCGGGCCGCCCGGCCACGCCTACATTTATCTCATCTACGGCATGCACCATTGCCTGAACGTGGTAACCGAGCCCGCGGGCCACGGCGCGGCGGTGCTGATCCGCGCCCTGGAACCGGTGACCAACCTGGCCGGCAAGGCCAGTGGGCCCGGCCTCCTGTGCAGGGCGCTGGGCGTGGACCGCCGGTTGAACGGCGCCGACCTGCTGGGGGACACGCTGTTCATCACCGACGCCGGTGCCGGCACTTTCCGTATCGCGAAGCGGCCCCGCATCGGCGTGGACTACGCGGGAGCCTGGGCGCGGCGCCTGCTCCGGTTCTATATTCAGGGCAGCGCGCATGTGTCGCGACAGTGACGGGTCAGGTCGAAAGGGGCCGAACATGGGTTACAGGAGAATTCTCACGGCGCTGGTTGCCGCCCTTGCGGCTGCCGTGTGGGCGGCTGGCGCCGCAGCCGCGGAATATCCGGCACCGGTTGAAGGCGACTACGTCCTGACGGACTTCCGCTTCGCATCCGGCGAATCGCTGCCGGAACTGCGGATCCACTACCGCACGCTGGGCACTATCGAGCGCAACGCCAGGGGCGAGGTCCGCAACGCCGTGCTCATCCTGCACGGCACGGGCGGCAACGGCGGCAACTTCCTCCGGCAGCGGGACGGCAGCGACAGCTTTGGCGCCGAACTCTTCGGTCCCGGCCAGCTGCTCGACGCCGCCCGCTACTTCGTCATCCTGCCGGACGGCATCGGCCACGGACGGTCGGGCAAGCCCAGCGACGGCCTGAAGGGCCGCTTTCCGCACTACGGCTACCGGGACATGGTGGCGGCCCAGCATCGCCTGCTCACGGAGAAGCTCGGCGTGAATCACCTGCGGCTCGTGCTCGGCACGTCCATGGGTGGCATGCACACCTGGATGTGGGGTCAATTGCATCCGGACTTCATGGACGGCCTGGTTCCCCTGGCGAGCCTGCCGACGCAGATCGCCGGGCGGAACCGGATCTGGCGGCGCATCGTGATGGACTCGATCCGCAACGATCCGGGCTGGCGCGGCGGCGACTACGAGACGCAGCCGGCGGGCCTGCGCACGGGTGCGCAGATGCTGATCTTCATGGGCGGCAACTCGCGAATGCGCCAGGCGTCGGCCCCGACGCTCCAGGCGGCGGACGAGTACCTCGACCGGGGCACCAGCGGCATGCTGCGCGGGACTGATGCCAACGACCTGCTGTACGCCCTCGACGCGTCCCGCGACTACGACCCGGGGCCCGCGCTGGAGTCCATCAGGGCGCCGCTGCTGGCCATAAACTTCGCCGACGACCTGATCAACCCGCCGGAGCTGGGCGTCCTGGAGCGCGAGATCCGGCGCGTGCCGAAGGGGCGCGCCGTGGTGATCCCGGAGAGCGAGGTGACGGTGGGGCACGGGACGCACACGAAGGCGGTGGTGTGGAAGGACCACCTGGCCAGATTCATGCGGCGTCTGGATTGACCCCGCTGCGCTCGAAGGCCGCCCAGTCGCCGCTGACCTTCGCCTCATCGATGAGCGTGCGGCGATCCAGCCGCCCGTTGCGGAACCACTGCCAGACGCGGGCTCGAAACCGGCCGCAGTCGCTGAGCTGGATCATCTCGTAGACGTACACGCCGGGCTCGTTCTGGCGTGTCCAGTAAAGCATGGTCGTGCGTGCGAAGTCGTCGAGCGCGACGTCCGCGGCCCAACCGCTGATCAGTTCGCCCTGCCAGATCAGCCGGCCGTCCCGGATCAGTGCCGGGAAGTCCCGGGTTTCCGTTCGGCCGTCGTCCCACGCGTAGTGGTTGGTCTGGTGGTAGGTGCCGGGCTTGCCGGGCGGGAAGCGGCAGAACAGGCGGGAGCGGTGCTGGTCCACCTGGACGCCGCTGGCATCGTAGTGGCGGTAGACACCGTCCCAGACTCCTTCGTGGCGGGCGAGGGTCGCGACGGAGGACCTGAAGTCGAGCGGAGTGGCGGCTTGCATGGTGCAGCTCCTCGAGGGTGGCTGAGGACTGCAGGAAACCATGCCGGGCTGACGGCCGCGGTGACATTAGCCAGGCGGGTGATTTATGTCAGTAGGCTCGCTGCATCACACCTGCTGGCGCCGGCGCAGCCACTCCTCGAAGGATCGCTGGCTCTCGCCGGACTGCCGGCCTTCCAGCAGGCCTTCGACACTGATGTCCTCGTCGAGCGCCGGCCAGTGAATGCCATGGCCGCGACCGATCAATTGCCAGTCCTGGCGCTCTGCCTTGGTGCCGCGCAGGAGGCGGGGATACCAGGCCAGGGGTACGGTGATGGTACGGCCGTCGTTCAGGTCAACGCTCATGCTGTCGTCCGAGAAGCGCACCCGGACAGCGTCGGCTTCCGGTGTTCTATGTGCGGAAGTACCCATGCCACTTCTCCAGCAATATTTTTCGGCGTCCGGCGATGATACCGTGAAGCCGCCGAAGTTCGGGCGGACGGAAGCCACGGTTCCAGGCCAGTTCCGGCGGGGTCAGCCAGAACTTGGCTAGGTTCGTATCGCGCTGTACATGAATGTGGGGTGGCTCTCTCCCGTCGGCTGCGTAGAAGTACAGACGGTAGGGGCCGACCCGCAGGACGGTGGGCATGAGTGACGCCGATGGCCTTGAGGGTACGTTGATACCCGTCGGGAAATTCCGGCTCCACTCGACAAACCGCTCTTTTCGAAGAGTTACTTGCTGTCTGGCGCTATAGTTCTGCCATGCAGCGCCCAGCGACGCTCCGACCCGACCTTGCCCTCCGCGAACTCGAGGCGCTGAAGGCCGACTTCGGCGAGACCACCGCGGCACGCAAGGCCGGACTCCTCCTCATCGTCGAGAAGGCCAGCCTGAGGGCAGCGCAGGACGTCCTACGGCTGCACGAGACAGCGGCGTTCCTGCGGGCGCACCCCGACAACCGGCAGGTGCTCGCCATCGTCGAGCGTCTGCTGGGCAACTTCGCCCAACGCGCGGACCTGCGGCGCTTCCGCCGCCAGCTCGCCGACACCGGCATCGCGGGCACGGCGCTGAACTACTCCTTTTACTCGGCCACCGCCCGCCGCCTGGCTGCCCGGTGGGGACGCCACCTGCACGTGAACTGGCGCGACTCCGGTCCCCAGGGCCGGCTGGAGGGACGCCTTGCCCTGCTCGCGAGTTACGCCGAGACGCCGGGCCTGGACGAGTACTACCTGCCGTTGAAGCAGTGGGTCGCGCGCCTGAAGGGACCCCACGAGACCGATGCGCAGTTCCTGCTGCGGCGGCTCGGGCGCCTCGGTGCGAGCCCGGCGGAGCGCGACCAGCTGTACGACGAACTGGAACTCGCACTGACGCTGGAGCCCGGGCCGACGACGCCATCGCGGACCACGGCCCACTTCCCCCGCCCGCGAACTCACTTTCAGGCAGCCCCGCTCCGGCGCGCACGACCTGACATCCGCCGCGAGCTGGCGCGCAGCCCGCCGGTCATCCGCGCGCTCAGCGAGCGCGATGGCGCGGCCCTCATCGACCTTGCCCGCGACGCGATGGTGACCCGGTCCCGGGACCTGGACGCGTTCATCCACGGCGATCCCCGGGATGTGCGGCTCATCGATGGCGGCGACGGCCTGGAGTTCGCCGCCATCGGCGTGGTTCCGGGGCGGCGCCTGATGCTGGAGTCGGTGTACGGCTTCCTGACGCTTCAGAACGGCGTGCCGATCGGCTACGTGCTCACCAGTGCGCTGTTCGGCAGTTCCGAGATCGCCTACAACGTGTTTGACACCTGGCGGGGTGGGGAGGCGGGCCACGTGTACGGCCGCGTGCTGGCAATGACGCGGGCTGTGTTTGGCTCCCGGGACTTCACCATCTTTCCCTACCAGCTGGGCGGCGACGGCAACTCGGAAGGCATCAGGTCGGGGGCCTGGTGGTTCTACCAGAAGCTGGGTTTCCGGCCGCGGGATCCGGGGGTCCTTGCACTGATGCAAAAAGAGCTGGCGCGGATGGCCAAGAGGCCGTCGCACCGCTCCACACCCGGGACGCTGAAGACGCTCGCCGCGGAGAACATGTACTGGTACTCCGGCCGGCCCCGGGCCGACGTGATCGGCATCCTGCCGCTCCACCGTGTCGGTCTCGCGATCACGGACTACCTGGCGGCACGGTTCGGCTCGGACCGGGAGCGTGGCGAGAAGATCTGCGCAGGCGAAGCCGCCCGGCGTTGCGGTGTTGGTGGCTGGCAGCGGTGGCCGGCGGCGGAACGCCTGTGGTGGATTCGCTGGAGCCCCCTGGTGCTGCTCCTGCCGGGCGTGGAGGCCTGGTCGCCGGCGGAGCGGGCGGGGCTCGTGAAGGTCGTGCGGGCCAAGGGCGGGCGGCGCGAGACGGACTTCGTACGGTTGTTCGACGGTCACCGGGCGCTGCGCCGGGCGTTGCTGAAGCTGGTGGCCTCGGTCAGCGACTAGCGCCCCGCCCGAAAATCCCGCGCACTTTGAAACTGCAGCGCCTCCAGCGGCACCGCCTGATAACTCTGCTCGATCCGCACCTCGCTCGGCGTGCCGTACAGCGTGGTCCGCTGCTCCGGCCGCCTTCCGATGCCCTCGATCAGCGCGTCCATCCTTTCCGGCTCCAGTTCCTGGCCGAAGCTCGCTCCGGCCGCGCGGGAGATGCTCTCGTTCATCAGCGTGCCGCCGAGATCGTTGGCGCCGGCGTTGAGGATGCGGGCCGCGCCCGCGGTGCCGAGCTTCACCCAGCTCACCTGGATGTTCTTCAGCACGGGGCTGAGCACCAGCCGCGCTATTGAATGCATCAGCACCGTCTCCCGCCAGGTCGGTCCTGGCCGGGCGAGGCCCCGACGGTACATGGGCGCCTCCATGTGCACGAAGGGCAGGGGGACGAACTCGGTGAAGCCACCCGTCTCGAGCTGAAGATTGCGGATTGCCAGCAGGTGCCGGGCCCAGTGCCGCGGCGTCTCCAGGTGACCGAACATGATCGTCGAGGTCGTGCGCAATCCCAGCTTGTGGGCCGTGCGCATGACGTCGAGCCACTGAGCGGTGTTCACCTTGTCCGGGCAGATGAGCTTCCGCACCTCGTCATCGAGGATCTCGGCGGCCGTGCCGGGCAGGGTGCCGAGGCCCGCGGCCTTCAGCTGCCTCAGGAAGGCTTCCAGCGTGATGCCGAGGGTCTTCGCGCCCTGGGTGACCTCCAGTGGCGAGAAAGCATGCACGTGGATGTCGGGCGCAGCCTCCTTCACGGCGCGGAGCACGTCGAGATAGGTCTGGCCCGTGAACGCCGGATGGATGCCGCCCTGGAGGCACACCTCCGTGGCGCCCCGGCGCCAGGCCTCCTCCGTGCGCCGGGAAACTTCCGCCATGTCGAGCACGTAGGGCGCGCCCCGCAGGTCCTCGTCGGTCCTGCCCTTGGAGAAGGCGCAGAAGGTGCACTTGTAGGTGCACAGGTTGGTGTAGTTGATGTTCCGGTTCACCACGTAGGTGACGGTGTCGCCGCAGGCCTCGCGACGTGCTTCGTTGGCGCGGGCGGCCAGCAGGTGGAAGTCGCGGCCGCGGAGCTCGAACAGCGCGGCAATCTCATCCTCGGTCTCTGCCCGTCGGAGCGGCTTCAGCCGCGACAGCCGGGAATTCCCTTCGCTCGCTAGATGAACACGCTCTCTCCGGGAATTCCCGGCTGTCGCGGCTGAAGCCGCTCCGACGGCACTCGGCGGCAACATGCCCGCCCCGGCGCTCCAGGCGTCCGGGCGCGCCAGCCCCGACGCGTCCGCGTGGCTCAGCACCGCGGGCGCGATCTCCGGATGGAGCCACTCGCGGCGGTGCTCGATGTAGTGGGGATAGACGGTGAGCCGCGGCGTCAGCACCTTGCCGGCGGCGTCCGTCTCCCGGGCGAGGGCGGCCAGCGCCGGCCACGGCGACTCGGGATTCACGTGGTCCGGCGTGACGGGCGACACGCCGCCCCAGTCGTTGATCCCGGCGCCGATGAGTTCGTCCAGGCGGCCGGCGTTCAGGTTCGGGGGCACCTGGATGCTCATCGCGGCGCCGAACAGATGGCGGGCCATGGCGATGGTCCAGAGCAGTTCGTCGAAGGCCGGCTCGGGCACGTTCGCCATCTTTGTGCCGGGCTTCGGCACGAAATTCTGGATGATCAGTTCCTGCAGGTGCCCGAATTCAAGGTGCAGGTCCCGCAGCAGGAGCAGCGACTGCAGCCGCTCGTCCCGGGTCTCGCCGATGCCGATGAGGAGCCCGGAAGTGAGCGGCACTTTCGACTCGCCCGCCGCGCGGATGGAGGCGAGGCGCACCGCCGGTGCCTTGTCGGGCGAGCCGAAGTGCGGTCCGCCGCGTGCACTGAGCCGCTCCGAGGCGGACTCCAGCATGATGCCCATGGAGGGCGCCACGGCGCGCAGCCGCCCGTAGTCTTCCCGCGTAAGCACGCCGGGGTTCAGGTGCGGCAGCAGCCCAGTCTCTTTCCGCACGAGCGCTGCCATGGCCAGCAGGTAGTCGACGGTGGTGGCGTAGCCGAGCTTCGCCAGCGCTTCCCTGGCCACGCGGTAGCGCCGCTCCGGCTTGTCGCCCAGGGTGAACAGCGCCTCGTGGCACCCGGCCACCTGGCCCGCCTGCGCGATGGCGAGCACCTGGTCGGGGGAGAGGTAGGCGGTCGCGAGCCTCCGTGGCGTCTTCGCGTAGGTGCAGTAGTGGCACACGTCCCGGCAGAGCTCCGTGAGCGGGATGAAGACCTTGCGGGAGTAGGTGACCAGCTTGCCGCAGCCAGCATCACGCAGTGCCGCGGCCTCGGCGAGCAGCACCGCAAGCGGCCGTGCCCCGATCTCCTGCGCGGCGGCAAGATCCGGGTGGGTGTTGGCGGGGATGGTGTAGTGCACGGGTGCTCGGGGGTTCAGCCGATACGTGCCGGCATTCTGCACCCCGGGCACGTCCTCCGGAAGGGTGGCAGGCGTCAACCGATGCGGTAATCGGGGTCAGACTGCCAATGACTGAGGTACCGGAACCCCAGGAAGAGCAACAACCAGGCTCCGGCACGAAAGCTCATGGCACGGACGCTCTCGATCGCCACGGAATCTCCGGCCAGATGGAGCAGGCTGATGGCGGCGAGCACGCCGAGGTTGAGCAGGAAGATCACCAGTGAGCCTGTACGGCCATTCCCGATGTTGCGCCACGCGCTCGCGCCCACTGCAACATAAGCGACACCCATGGTGGCGTTATAGATGAGCAATGGAAGGAAAACGACGTACCCGGGACTGGTACCGGTCAGCACACGGAATGCGGCAACCATTGTCACCGCGCCAAACAGCACGGCCACACCCGCCAGTAGCCTCTGGCCGATGACATGCCGTGCGAAAGGTTTATCGATTGCGCAGTTCCTCGATGATGCTGGCGCAAAGCGTGCCCACGAATGAGCCCAGGATGACGCAGGTTCCCACGATCACCGCAGTGCCGATGGCCACAAGGACCTGCAGGCCCCAGTCGTCGCCCGCGATCACCAGCCCGACTCCCTTGTCCCCTGCCTCTCCGACTGTCTGGCTGAGCAGCAGGAAGAACATGATCGCCTGCCCGAGGACGAGCAACCCGCCGGCTGCGGCCAGTCCGCGCACCAGTGGCTTTCCGGCATGCCGCCCGCCTACCCTGACGAGCAGAGCCCTGCCGACCCGGAAACTGACCAGGGTTCCGAGCGCGAGACCAGCAACAACGGCAGCAACAACCGGATTATTCATGGAGAGGGTATTTTCCCTCATTCCGGCCACAATCGTAAGAACCCGGCGGCCGGATTTCTGGCCGCTTGCAGCGGGCAGCCTGCCCGGCCGGCTAGGTACTTTCCCGTAGCCCACGGCGACGCGGCTCTTGTGAAGATGGGTGCCTGTACCCGACCGGACGCCGCCATGTACCAGCTTCGCCAGAACAAGACCGGCCCCCTGAAGATCTTCCACGAGATGTTCGGGGACCGGCTGTCCCACGACAACTTCATCCAGTTCTTCACCAACGGGGTGCGGAAGGGCACCAGCACCTACCTCCTGTCGGAGATCTACAAGGCCCAGAATCTTGCGGACGTGATACTGGAGGAGTACGGGGTGCGGGAGAAGCTGAAGGGCAACGTGATGTTGACGCTGCCGGACCCCACCTGGGACATTCCCATCTTCATGTTCCAGCTTGGCGGCAACGAAACCCAGAAGATCGCGCTCCTCGACATCAGCCCGACGCTCTCCAACATTGATTACTCGCCGCTGATACCGACCTTTGAGAAATATCGCGACATCCTCGGGGTACCGCCGTCGAAGCTCGAATGGGTAAACAAGATCTGCTCACCGTATCTCCTGCACTGCCAGTACGATGCGCTGGACACGGAGAACTTCCTGAAGGCCACCCGGGAGTACCTCCGGATCTGGATCGAGCACTACTACCTGCCCGGCAAGCCCATCGAGCGGGAGGAGGAGCGGGACTTTGCCGTGAAGAAGATCTACGCCTTCAAGGAAGTCCTCCACGCCAACGACCCGGCCTACGGCATCTTCGCAAAAGCCTGGGGAAAGCCGGTGGCGGACGCGTTCTTCTACCTGGAGACCCAGAGCCATCCGGCGCTGCCGCCGCCGGGGTGAGGGGCGAGGAGACCTGCCTCAAGCTGAACCAAGTGATTGGTTAGCTACCGACATCCGTGACTACTCCGCGAATTGCACCCGAGATGGCGCTCTGAATATCCGGTACCAGGGGAATCAGGTCGGACAGCCGATTGCTGACCGAATGAACAAGGATGACAGCCAGGGAGAACTTCGGAATGTTCTGCTGGAAGGCGAGGTTGCGATCAACGGTAACGAATACGTCGAACTCAACCTGCGCCAGTGCCAGGAGCTTGCCGTTCGTTATGCCCGACCAGCCTCGATCGTGAACGGTCTCTACATCCAGCCCTGAGAAGTACCTCGCGAGACGCGAATCGACGCATTCGTCGAGGAGGATCTTCACGCAGCGTCGTGAACCGCGAGCTCCGTGGCGCGCTCAAGAAACGCAACCACCTGAGAGCGTGAAACGGACGGGAACCCGGCGAGGAAATCATCGATGCTCTCGCCAGCCTCCAGGTAATCGAGCAAGGTTTGCACCGGAACACGGGTGCCTGCGAAAACAGGTGTTCCACCCATTATGTCGCCTGACGTTGTGACGATTGGCGTGGTCATTTTCCTACCATAGCGCTCCACGCGCCGGGTGTCCAAGACAAGCCAGCTGCTAAAGGCGTTCATGCCCGGCGCGACCCAGCGAACGAACCAGGCGGTCGACTGCCGCCTGCTGGTCGCGGGGGAGTCGCCGGAAGCGGCGGATGAACCGGAGGAGATCGGTCGAGGTCATGCGCGAATGGTAGGTAGTACGGACCGTGCGAGACAAGGGCACTTTCTGCCGTTTCCTGCAGGATTGGGCACGGGACTGGCTACTTGTGCGCCTCCATATAGGCCCGGAGGAGGGCGTTCATCCGGGACTGGTAGCCGGCGCCCTGGGCCCGGAACCACTCGATCACGTCGGCATCGATGCGCAGGGAGAGGAGGGCCTTGCGGGGGACCAGCTTCAGGCCCTTGCGGGCGACGGCCCGGCCGAACATCTCCGGCGTCCACTCCGGCGCATCGCCGTCCCGGGCCATATCGGCGTCCCTGGTTCGGCTCACCTTCTTGAGGTCAGTCCGCGATCTGCGAGAAGTAGGATATCTGACGCTTTGTCGAGCGGCGCGGCCGAGAGCGGAGCGCGAGCGCCTCGACCAGGTCGCCGCGCCCGATCGAACTAATGGTTAGATTCATTCTGTTTGACTTAGGACAGACATTAGAAGGAACCAACCGATAACAAGACCAACGGCGCTTCGCCGTTGCGAGTCGGAACCAGCGGCTTGTTAGGCATTCCACCACGCTAGAGCCACCTCGTTCGCATCCGCGCGCCGAGCTTACCGACAGCGAGATCTCGAACATGCTCGAATTCGCGGCTGATTCCGCGCGTTCCGTTATTGAAGAAAATCACGGGCTTAGCAATATGAGGCGAGAAAAGCACAACTGCCGGTAACAGCCTTTTGTGTATGCCGGAGGAAAACTCTTCCCAATGAATCAGCTGCGGTTCCTTCTCCGCTTCCACAATTCGCACTCCGGTGCCTCCGACAAGATAGGTTGTTTTGTACGCGTGGCGGCCCTGAATCCATTCTCGTAGCCCGTAGCACATGTAGATGCCGATCAGCAGGACGATCACACCCTTGGTTCTGTGCCAATAGCCGCCGCCGCTCACGATGCCCCAGACCGCTGCGAACAGGATCACCACGACGACCCACGGGACGATCAAGAATCCGAACGTCACGAGGAGGCGGCTCGGATGGCTATAGGATAGTTCTGCTGTTTCTCCCTGCATTTCTTTGCCTAACTATATGTAGACGACAAAGCCGTCTGAGAGAAAACCGACAATATCGTCCAATATCCTGATCGGGCGGCGTCAGGCGATTGATTGCACTTTTGTGACCGGGCCACGGCAGCATCTCCCCGCCAGCAGTTGCGCCCAAGATACCGCCATCCCGGCAGCTTGTAACGCTAGTCAGGGGACCTTCAACCGCTCCAGGACCCCGCTGGCCACCAGCCACGCCCGCGTGGCACAGGCGATCTTCTGGCCGGCCAGCCACCGCAGGTCCTCCGGGCTGTCCACGTCCCGGGCGAAGCCGGGGATATCCATCACCCGCACCGTCAGGCCGGCGGCCTCCGCAGCCGCCCGGTGCCGCGCGGCGCTGTCGGTGCCGTAGAGAAACGGGATCGCGGTGGGCGGGGAGAGCAGCAGCGCGTTCGTGCCGCCGTCGGCGGCGGCGGGGCAGAGCGTGACGCCGGTTGTGTGGCCCGCGAGCAGCGCCTGCACGTCGCCGGCGGACAGTGTGGGCAGGTCGGCGGGGACCACCAGCAGATGGCGTGCGCCGTGGTTCGTGAGTTCCCGGGCGACCCGGCCGAGCGCGGCCCGGTAGTCCTCGCCCGGGAGTTCGGGGTGGAGCGTCGCGTTGACCGCCGCCGCCAGCGGCCCGAGGCGGGGTTCGTCGCCGAGGATCGCGATGCCGGTGATGTCCGGGGCGGCGTGGAGCGCCATCAGCACGTCCCGCGCCATCTCCTCCGCCAGCCGCGCGCACTCGGACCGGGTCAGCAGGCCTTCCAGCCGGGACTTGGCGGCCCCGAAGGCCTTGATCGGCACCAGGGCCCAGGCGGCCGGCATGGCTCAGCGCGGCGCCGCGAAGCCGAGCGCGAATTCGGCGAGGTGGATGCGGTCCTCGATGGTGCTCATCACGGTTTGCGTGGCGCCCACCGCCAGCCCGCCGGCGATCAGCGCGTCGGCCTCCGTACGGTCCGCGTCGTCGAGGATAAAGCCGTCGAGCAGGTCGCCGTAGTGGGCGGCGATGGCGCCTGCCGACGCGGGCACGCCCAGCTCGTTCATGATCTTGGCGGTGGGCCCCTTCAGCGCACGGCCGCCGACGATGGGCGAGATGGCGATCACCGGCGCGGTCGTGGAGCGGAGCGCGGCGGTGAGCGAGGGAATGGCGAGTATCGGGTCGATGCTGAGCCAGGGATTCGACGGCGCGATGAAGATCGCGGCGAGATCCGGATCGGTGAGCAGGCTGGCCAGCGCGGCGATCGGCGGCGCCTTCGTCGCACCCTCGTAGCGGATGCCCTTCACGGCGGGTTCCGCCCGGCGCCGGACGAAGTAGTCCTGGAAGCCCAGGGTGCCGTCGGCGGAATCGATCACGGTGCGGATCGGCGTGTCCGACATGGGCAGCAGGCTCACGGCGACGCCGAGCCGCGCGCAGAGATGGCGCGTGACCTGGGTGAGCGTCAGTCCGCTCGCGAGCAGACGCGTGCGCTCCAGGTGCGTGGCCAGGTCACGGTCGCCCAGGCGGAACCAGGTGTCCGCGCCCAGGGCCCCGAGGCCCGCCATGCACGACCAGGTCTCGCCGCGGAAACCCCAGCCGGTCTCTTCGTTGACGACGCCGGCCAGCGTGTACATGAGCGTGTCCAGGTCCGGCGAAATGGCGAGGCCCAGGTGCGAGAAGTCGTCGCCGGTGTTGGCGATGATCGTGAGCTGGCCGGGTTCCAGCACCCGGGACAGTCCCAGCGCGAACTTGGCGCCACCGACGCCGCCGGAAAGTACGACATAGCGGGGCGCACTCACCGGAACAGGTCCTCGTCGGCGGGGCGCAGGGCGGTCCGGGCCGTCTGCCCCCGCCCGGAAGTATCCGCGCCGCCCCGGATCAGGACGAGCGGCGTGCCTTCCGCGGCCTCGCCCATCACCAGCACCGCCGCCGCCGCCAGGCTGTCCGCCACGGCCACCTCGCTCACCTGCAGCTGCCGGCCGAACAGGTCGCGCCGGCCGCGCAGGTCATTGAGCGCCAGCACGCCCGCGCAGCCGATGGCGGTGCCGACCGTGCCGAGGCGCCAGGCCCGGCCGATGCTGTCGGTCACGATCACGCCGAGGGGTACGCCGAAGTCAGACTGCAGGCGCTGTCGCAGCCGCGCGGCCGATGCATCAGGATCCTCCGGCAGCAGCAATGCGGCCTCGTCGCTGCCCTCGAGGTTGGAACGGTCGATGCCGGCATTGGCCAGGATCACGCCCGTGTTGTGCTCGGTGATGATGACGCCCCGGGACACGCGGATCACGCTGCGGGACTCGCGCAGGATCAGCTCCACCACGCGGGGATCCTTGTCGGCCTGCCGGGCGATGTCCCGCGCCCGGTCGGAGGGCTCGACCGTCGCCAGCGGCACGACGCGCCCCTCGGCCTTCGACACGATCTTCTGGGCGACGGCGACCACGTCGCCGGCAGCGGGGACCTGGTTCGCGGCACGCAGTGCCGCGGCGATGATCCCGGGCAGGTCGGCCCCCGCCCCGACGAGCGGGACGCCGGGGATGCGGCAGAAGCGCAGCTCATTCACGGCCGGCAGCTTCAGGCCGCGTCGTCCGGAACGCCGGTGATGCGCAGGCCGGTGTGCACGCCGCCGTAGCGCTTGTTCATGAAGATGAGCACGGAGGTGAGGGCCTCCGCGGCCGCGGCATTCTCCAGCGAACCCGCGTGCCAGGCCCGGAGGCCGGCGGCGCGGGCGAGGCCGACGACGATTTCCCGCGCGTCGACCTTGTTGCCGGTCACCAGCACGTCGCAGTCCAGGTCCTCGTCGGTGTGCAGCGAGTCGGCGGAGACGTTATGGAAGGCGGCCACGACGGACACGGCGTCGCCCGCCACCTGCTGGGCGATGGCGGCGGCGGAGCCTTCCTTCGGCAGCTGGACGCGGGCCACCTTCGGCGGCACCAGGGGCACCGTGGTGTCCACCAGGATCTTGCCGGCGAGGGCGGGCTGGATGGCTTCCAGAGTCGTGCGCTGCTGCGCGAAGGGCACGGTCAGAACCACCACGTTGCCGGCGCGGGCCGCCTCCAGGTTGCCCATGCCCTGCACGCTGGCGGCGGGGTAGGCCGCCTGCAGTGCTGCTGCCGCAGCTGCCGCCTTGCCCGCGTCGCGGGAGCCGATCACCACCGTCAGGCCCGCCTTTGCCCAGCGCCGCGCCAGCCCGCCGCCCAGTGCGCCGGTGCCGCCCACGACGCTGATCACCATGCTGGTCGGGCTGTCACTGGCCATGAGGGGGGAACTCCACGCTGCGGGATGAAAGCCGGCGCATGGTACTGGCCCGACGGCCGGGGGCACAAATGACTGCCCACCCGGCCATTGCTGGCCACCTTCAAGGGGCTGGTGCAGAATGCTCGCCCGCTCCCACAACTGAAGCAAAAGAACAAGCCCGGTCCGCGGCCAAGGCGGCCCCGGCGCACCTTATATATGGAGATCTTCAAGGAGTTCATCTTCGAGGCGGCCCACCGGCTGCCCAACGTGCCAGCTGGCCACAAGTGCAGCCGCCTGCACGGGCATTCCTGGCGTGGCGCCATCTACGTCCGGGGGCCGGTCGATCCGCACACCGGCTGGATCATGGACTTCGCCGACATCAAGCAGAAATTCCAGCCCGTCTACGACGTGCTCGACCACCACTACCTGAACGAGGTGGCCGGTCTCGAGAATCCCACCAGCGAGATGGTGGCCCGCTGGATCTGGCAGCAGCTCAAGCCGGCGCTCCCGGCGCTGTCGAAGGTCATCGTGCACGAGACCTGCACCAGCGGCGCGATCTACCAGGGTGAAGACGAGCAGCCCGCCCGCTGACGCGGCCGCTGGCACCGACGTGGCCGGCCAGGTGGTGGCCATGCGCGAGGCCCTGGCTGCCGCGCAGCGCGGGCGGCTAGCCGGCGAGCCGCCGGTGGGCGCCTGCGTCGTGGAGGACGGCCAGGTCATCGCCAGCGCGCACACGGCGGTCATCGGTGGGCCTGATGCCACGGCCCACGCGGAAATCCTGGCACTGCGGGCCGCCTGCCAGCACCGGCGGACGCCCTCGCTCGCCGGCTGCGAGCTTTACGTCACCGTGGAGCCCTGCGCGATGTGCCTTGCCGCCATTCACTATGCCGGCATCGGGCGCGTCTGGTTCGGTGCAGGCCTGGACGCCATGCAGGCGGTAACCGGGCGGGAGCTGCGGGGCTCCGTTCCGGATGGCATGGTGCTCACGGGCGGCGTCCTGGCCGATGAGTGCGGCACCCTCCTGCGCGAGTGGGCGTCCAGCCGCAGGCGTCCTCGCTGATGGCCGGCACCCCCGCCGCCTACGACGCCATCGCGAAGGACTACCAGCGCACCAAGGCGTCGCCGGTGCGGGCTGCCATCGAAAACTTCACGCTCGGGGAGCTGCTCGGTGATTGCCGCCGCCTCGCCGTACTGGATGCCGGTTGCGGGGATGGCTTCCACGCGCGGCGGCTGATGGCCGCCGGCGCGTCCCGGGTCGCGGGAGTCGACGTGTCGCCGGCCATGATCGAGCTGGCGCGGGAGCAGGAGCGGGCCGCGCCGCTCGGCATCCAGTACGTGTGCTGCGCGGTCGAGGACCTGCCCGACCTGATGTGCGGGGCCGGGTTCGACGTGGTCCTGGCGTCCTACCTGCTCCACTACGCGCCGACCGTCGAAGTGCTCGGGCGGATGTGCCAGCGCCTCGGCAATGCCTTGCGCGACGGCGGCCGGCTCGTGGCACTCACGGAGAACCCGGACCAGCAGCCGGAGGACTACGCAGGCTACGCGTCCTACGGCTTCGACAAGCAGGCGGTGGAAGCCCGCCGCGAGGGCAGCCGCATCGCCTACGGCCTCGTGTCGGGCCGGCAGATCATCCGGCTCGAGACCTACTGGTACAGCCGGACCACCTACGCGGCAGCGCTCGGGGCCGCCGGTTTCAGCGCCATCCAGTGGCTCCCGCTGCAGCTGGACCCGGCGGCGGGATCGCCGGATTTCTACGCGTCCTACCTGCGCAATCCGCCCGTGCTGGGCCTGACGGCGGTGAAGGCGGCGGCGTCGTGAGCGACCAGCGGCCGCTGCGGGCACCGGTAACGGCATCGGCCATCGTCAGCCTGCCGCTGCGCTTCGGCCAGCTGGCGGACGAACGGCCCCGGGCACCACTGGTGGTCTACGGCGAGTGGCGCCTCAGCTACCGGGACGTGAACGCCGCCGCCAACCGGCTCGCGCACCGGCTCATCGCCCTCGGCGTCGGACGGAACGTGGCCGTCGGGCTCTGTCTCGACCGGGGCCCCGACCTGCTCGTCGCGATCCTGGCGGTGCTGAAGGCGGGCGGAGCCTACGTGCCGCTGGACCCGCACTGGCCCGCGGACCGACTCCGTCGCATGCGGGCTGCCGCCGGTCCCGCCGTATTCGTGACGCGCACGGCGTTCCTCGCTCTCGTCACTGCCGACGACCGCGGCGACCGTGCGACCGTCGTGGACCTGGACCGGGACCAGGCGGCCATCGCGGCCGGCAGCAGTGCGAATCCGGACGTGGCTATCGATCCGGACCAGTGGTGTTACCTCCTGTTCACCTCCGGCTCCACCGGCACGCCGAAAGGCGTGCCCGTTACTCACCGCAATCTCGCGGGGCTCTTCCCGCCGCTGACCGCCGCGCTCGGGTTCGGCCCGGACGACGTGTGGACCTGGTTCCACTCAGCCTCCTTCGGCTTCTCGGTCTGGGAGATCTGGGGCGCGCTGCTGCACGGGGGCTGCCTGGTGATCGTTCCCGAGCACATCCGCCAGGATCCCGCGGCGCTCGGTGAGCTCATCGCCGACGAGCAGGTCACGGTCTTCAGCCAGACCCCGTCTGCCTACCGCCGGGTGCTCCACGACGAGCGCTTTCATTCCTGCGTTGCCGGCAGCCGGCTGCGCTACCTGGCGCTCAGCGGCGAGGCCGTCCGCCGGGACGATATCGCGGGCTGGCTGGCGCGCGGCCACCGGGCCCGCCTGATCAACACCTACGCCATCACCGAGACGGCCGGCCAGCTCACGCTGCGGATCTACGGGGCGGACGACGCGACCGAGGCGGGGGCGAGGAACCTGGGCCTGCCCCTGCCGGGGCGGGAAGTGCTCGTGCTGGACGCGGCGGGCGACCCGGTGCCGGATGGCGCCGCCGGCGAGCTCTGGGTGGGCGGCGACTGCGTCACACCCGGCTACCTGTCGGCGCCGGAGCTGGCGGCCCGGTTCAGCGAGCTCGCCGTTCCCGGCGCGGGCGTGCTGCGGGGCTACCGGACCGGCGACCGGGTGTGCCGGATCGCCGACGGGTCGCTGGAATACCTGGGCCGGGTGGACGACCAGCTCAAGTTCCGTGGTCACCGCATCGAGCCGGGGGACATCGAGACGGCCTTGCGCGCCCACCCGGGCGTGCGCGATGCCGCCGTCGCACTGCGCCCGGACGGGACGGGCAACCAGCGGCTGACGGCCTACATCGTCGGCGGCGGGGGCAACACCGGGCCGGTGACGGCGGAAGCCCGCAAGGCCGAGGCCTACAAGGCTGATTTCTGGCCCTCCATCGGCGCCTACGGCATCTACGACCAGTGGCTCTACGGCCTGATGAACGCGGAGCCGGTGCGCCTGGCCGCCTACCGCGCGGCCTTCGTGGCCGCGGTGCCGGGCAAGGTGGTGCTCGACATCGGCACGGGCGAGGACGCCGTGCTCGCGCGCCTGTGCGTGGACGCCGGCGCCGCGCACGTCTACGCGGTGGAGGTGCTGGAAGGCGCGGCGCAGCGCGCGCGGGACCTCGTGCGCAGCCTTGGCCTCGAGGAGCGCATCACCGTCCTCCAGGGCGACATTGCCGACGTGGCGCTGCCGCGGCCGGTGGACGTCTGCACCCAGGGGATCATCGGCAACATCGGCGGCGCCGACGGCATCGCGGCGACCTGGAATGCGGCGCGCCGCCACTTTGCGCCCGGCTGCGTCCCCGTGCCGGAGGTCTGCGTCACGCGCATCGCCGCGCTCGAGCTGCCGGCCGGCGTCCGCCCCGGGTCGGACCCGGGACCGTGCTTCGGGCCGCTGGCCGCCGACTACGCGCGTCGCGTGTTTGCGTCGGTGGGGGAGCCCTTCGACCTGCGCCTGTGCCTGCGGAACGTGGGTGACGGGGACTTGCTCAGCGATCCTGCGGACTTCGAGGTGCTCGACTTCCACGGCGAACTCGCGGCGATGCACGCGGGCAGCGCGGAACTCACCATCGCCCGGGACGGCCTGTTCGACGGGTGCCTGCTGTGGACCGTCGTGACCGCGGGCGCTGGCGGGGTCGTGGATTACTTCCGCGAGCAGAAGGCCTGGCTGCCCGTCTTCCTGCCGCTGGCGGACGAGCCGGTCCCGGTGCGGAAGGGCGACCGGTTGTACCTGCAATGGCAATCCCGGCTTGAGTCCGATCCGCAGTTTCCCGACTACTTCCTGGAGGCGCGGCTGGACGGCGCCGGCGGGAGCGTGGATCTCCGCCACGTGACCCGCCACCGCGCCGGGTTCGCCGGCGGCACGCGCCTGCACCGGCAGCTGCTGGCGCAGCTGGAACAGCCCGCCCCGGTCGACGCGGAGCAGGTGTCGGTGACTGAACTCCGGCACTGGCTCGACGCGCGGGTGCCCGAGCACCTGGTGCCCCAGAGCTGGGTGTTCCTGCCCGAGTTGCCGCTCGGACCCGGCGGCAAGCTCGATCGCGAGGCGTTGCCGGCGCCCGGCTCCGCGCGGCCGCGCCTGGCTGGCCCGCCCGTGGCACCCCGGACCGGCCCGGAGCGCGAGCTGGCGAGACTCTGGACCGAAGTCCTCGGGATCGATGCGCCCGGCGTGGAGGACGATTTCTTCGAGCTGGGCGGGGATTCCATCTCGGCGGTCCAGCTGACCACCCGGATACAGCGCTGGCTGGATGCGGGTGTGCCCCTGGCCGCGCTGTTCGAGGCGCCGACCATCGCCGGACTCGCGCGCCACCTGGAGGAGCGCTTTGCCGACGCTGTTGCCGCGGCGCTGGCCCGGCCGGCAACCGGGCAGTCAGCCACGCAACCTGCCATGCAGTTGCCGGCGGCCTCCGGTGCCCGGCGCGTGCCACTCACCTTCAGCCAGCAAAGCCTCTGGTTCCTGCAGTCGCTCTACCCGGGCGACACCAGCGCCAGCGAGCAGTTCGCCATCCGCCTGCGCGGCCGGCTGGACCGGGTGGCGCTGGAGCGCGCATGGGACCAGCTCATTCATCGCCATCCCATCCTCTCCGCCCGCTTCGAGCCGGAAGGGGAAATCGGGGTCAGACTGGTAATTCCTGACCTTGTTCGGGAGGGAGTGACAGGAATTACCAGTCTCACCCCGATTTCCCACGACCTGACCGGCATCGCGGAAGCCGCGCTCCGCGAACCGTTCGACCTGGCGAAGGGGCCGCTGGTCCGCGCGCTCCTGTTCCGGGAATCTGCCGATTCCCAGGTGCTCATCGTCACGGCGCATCACATCGTGGCCGACGGCATGTCGGTGCCTGTCCTTCAGGCGGACCTGGCACGCCTGTATGCCGGCGAGGAGCTTCCGGCGGCGGCGGCCTACGCGGACCTCGCGCAACAGCCGGCCTGGCAGCAGGGGCATGATGTAGCGGCCGGCCTCGAATGGTGGCGCCACCAGCTCGCGGATCCACCGCCACCGGCCCTGCAGGGACTGGTCCGGCCGCCTGCCACGGCGCGTGTTTCGCGCCGGGTGGCCTTCACGCTGGACGCTGGCCAGGCGGACGGACTGCGGCGGCTGGCCCGGGCGGCCAATGCCACCCCCTACATGGCGATGCTCGCGGCGTTTCGCACGCTGCTTGCGCGGCTGACGGGCCAGGCCGATCTCTGCATCGGCACACCGATGACGCTGCGGGACACGCCGGAACTCCGCGACGTGGTGGGTTGCCTCGTCAATCCCGTGGTGCTGCGCGTGCCCGTGGAGCCCGCCCGGTCGTTCCGCGAACAACTCGACGCGGAGCGCACGGGTGCGCTGGCCGCCTTCCGTCACCGGGCGGTGCCGTTCTCCCGCGTCGTGCAGGCCGTCGCGCCGGAGCGGCAGCTCGGCGTGCACCCGCTGTTCCAGATCCTGTTTTCCTGGGAGCCGGCGCCGACGGCGGTCACCGCGGCCGATGGCGTGGAGTTCGAGGTCATTTCCGTGCCGGCTGCCCGGGCCTCCTACTTCAACCTGGAATGCGCGCTGCGCGATGCGGGGGAGGGCGCGGCGCTGTCGGGTTACCTCGCCTGGTCCACCACGGCCCTGGAGGACTGGGTGGCGGAGCAGTTGCCGGGTCGCCTGCGAGCGTTGCTCGCGGATGTCCTGGCCCGGCCGGACGTGCCGCTGGAGCGCCTGACGCTGCTGGCCCCGGCCGAGCGCCGACAGATTGTCCAGGAGTGGAACGCCACCGCGGCGCCGCTGCCGGCGGAGCACGGCCTTCACGAGGTCTTCCTCGCCCACGCGGCACGGAGTCCTGATGCGGTGGCGATACGCGCCGGTTCGCTGGCGGTGAGCTACGGCGAACTGGCCAGCGCGAGCGCGGCGCTTGCCGTGGAACTGGTCCGGTGCGGCGCGCAGGGCCGTCATGTCGGCATCGCCATCGGCCGGTCGCCCGACCTGGTCCTGGCCGTGCTCGCGGTGCTCCGCGCCGGTGGCACCGTGGTGCCGCTGGATCCCGGCTTTCCGTCGTCGCGACTGGGGTTCATGGCGCGGGACGCGGACCTGGCGCTGCTGCTGGTCGCGGGTGCGCCGCCCGACGAGGCGCGGTTGCCTGGACTGCCCGTGCTCGACCTTGCAACCTGGCCGCGGCCTGCCGCCGGATCGCCGCCACCCGCGGTCAGTCTTCCGGGCGTAGCGGGCGACGCAGCTGCCATGATGCTCTACACCTCCGGCTCGACGGGGCAGCCCAAGGGCGCGCGGACGACCCACCGGTGCGCGGTCAACCGGTGCCACTGGATGTGGCACGCCTTCGGCTTCAGTGACGGCGAGGTCTTCGCGCTCCGCACCAGCCTCAATTTCATCGACGCCTGGTGGGAGATGTTCGGCGCACTCGGCAACGGCGTGCCGCTGCAGGTGGTACCTGACGACGTCGCCACCGACCCGCTTCGTCTGCCGGGATTCCTCGCCGCAACCGGCGTCACCCAGCTGGTGCTCGTGCCATCGCTCCTGCGAGCCATTCTCGAGCAGCTCCCGGCCACGGGCCGGTCACTGCCGGCGCTCCGCTGGTGCATCACCAGTGGCGAGCCGTTGACCCCTGAGCTCGTGGCCGACTGCCGGCGCCTGCTGCCCGGCATGACCGTGCTCAATACCTACGGAACCTCGGAGATCTGGGACGCCACGGCCTTCGATACGCGGCAACTGACCGCCGGCGCGGTGCGCGTGCCCATCGGCAAGCCCGTCGCCAACACGCGGGTGTACGTGGTGGACCGGGCGGGCGAGGTGCTGCCGCCCGGCATCCCCGGCGAGTTGTGCGTAGCGGGTCCCGGTGTCGGTCCCGGCTACTGGCGGCGGCCGGAACTGACCGCGGAGAAATTCGGCACGCTCGCGTTGCCCGAGCTGCCGGCCGAGCGCGTCTACCGGACGGGCGACCGGGCGCGTTTCCTGCCGGACGGTGCCGTGGAGTGCCTGGGCAGGCTCGATGCCCAGTTCAAGTTGCGGGGCCAGCGCATCGAACCGGCCGAGATCGAGCAGGCCCTGGCCCGACACCCGGCCGTGGCGGCGGCGGTTGCCGGGCTCGTGGGGGATGAGGGCAGCACTCTTCTGGCGGCGGGCGTGGTCCGGGCGCCGGGGTGGATGCCGCCAGGGGAAACCCCGCTGGCGGCGGTCCTGCGTGCGCACCTGGAGGATTGCCTCCCGGCCTGGATGGTGCCGACGGCCTGGTGCGAGCTGGCGGCGCTGCCGCTGACGCCGACGGGCAAGCTGGACCGGCTCGGCGGGTTGGCTGCCGCCAGCGCGTCGCCACCGGTCTGCCACGGGACTGCGGACGCACTGCTGCCGCGAACTGACACCCAGCGCGAACTGGCGTCCCTGTGGTGTGCGCTGCTGGGGCGTCCGGCCGTCGGCGTCGAGGACAACTTCTTCCACCTGGGCGGGCACTCGCTGCTGGCCGCGCGGCTGCTGGCCCGCATCCGATCGGCATTCGGCGTGCAGCTGGAGCTGCGCGCGCTCTTCGCCGCGCCGACCGTCGTGGCGCTGGCGGCTGCGATCGACGCCCGGCGCCAGGGCGCACCGCCAGACGGGCCGGACATGCTCCCGGCGCCGCCCAATGCCTCCGGGTCGGCTCCGGCGCTGTCTTTTGGCCAGGAGCGGCTCTGGTTCCTCGAGCAGCTGGACCCGGGCAGCCCGGCCTACAACGTGGCGTGGACGATCCACTGCAGCGGCCTGCTGCGCCTTCCGGCACTGCGCGCCGCACTGGATGCGCTGGTGGCACGGCACCCGTCGCTCCGTACCCGCTTTCCGGCCGTCGCGGGACGCCCCGTGCCCATCATCGATCCGCCGGGGCCCGCGCCGCTGGAGTTCCGTGACCTCGGCGCCATGGACGACCCGGGTGCAGAGCTGGACCGCCAGCTCACGAGCCTCGCCCGGGAGCCCTTCGACCTCGGGCGCGGCCCGCTCTTCCGCGCAACACTGCTGAAGACGGGCGAGCGCGACCATTACCTGCTGCTGGTGGCGCAGCACATCGTGACGGATGCCACGTCAAACCACCTGCTGTTCGCGGAACTGGCGGCGATCCTTAGTGGCGAACCGGAAGCGTCGCCTCACCCGGCTCTGCCGCTCACCTATTCAGGGTTCGCGCGCCGCCAGCGCGCGGAGGCCGGCAGTCCCCGGCAGAAGTCGGCCCTCGACTGGTGGCGCGAACGCCTCGCCGGGGCCCCGGCGGCGCTCGAGTTGCCCACCGACCGGCCCCGTCCGGCGGAGCAGCGGTTCGCGGGTGCCTGGGTCCAGCGTGCGGTGCCGCTGCCGTTGTCGGCGGCGCTGGAGCGCCGCGCGCGGGAGCAGGGCTGTACGCCCTACATGGTGCTGCTCGCGGCATTCAAGGCGCTGCTCCATCGGTATTCGGGTGCCGTGGATGTGCTGGTGGGGACGCCGGTGGAAGGCCGGCTCACCGCGGACGTGGAGCCGGTGGTCGGGCTCTTCATCAACACGCTGGTGATGCGGACGGACCTGGCGGGCGACCCGGCCTTCAGCACGCTGCTCGCGCGCGTCCGCGAGACGACGCTCGACGCGCAGGCGCACCAGGAGGTTCCCTTCGAGCAGCTGGTGGAGGCGCTGGCGCCCGAGCGCTCGCTGTCACGCAGCCCCGTGTTCCAGGTCATGTTCAACCTGGTCCGGCTGCCGGAACGCCGCCGCCGCACGGGGGACCTCGAGCTGCGCGTGGACCGGCTGATCGACCAGGGCGTCTCCAGTTTCGACCTGACTCTGACGGCGGCAGCGGACGGCCAGACCCTCGCACTGACCTTCGAGTACGCCACGGATCTCTTCGATCCGGAAACGATCAGTCAGCTTGCTGACGCCTATCTGTGCCTCCTGGAGGGCGCACTCCGCGATCCGGAACAAAGGCTGTCCAGCCTGCCGCTGCTGGACCTGCGTGCGCGCCAGCGGCTCCTCGCGCTGGGACGGAACGCCACGGCAGCATCCCGGGGCGAGCCCGTGCACCGGACCGTGAGCACCCGCGCCCTGTGCTCGCCGGATGCCGTGGCCGTGCAGCTCGGCGGCGACACGCTGACCTACGCCGGGCTGGAGGGAAGGGCCAGTCGCCTGTCCCGCCATCTGCTCGGCCTGGGCCTGGGACACCGTGCGCGGATCGGCATCTGCCTCCCCCGCACGCCGGACTACCTGGTCGCGGTGCTCGCGGTGCTGAAGTCCGGTGCGGCCTACGTGCCGCTGGACCCCACCTATCCCCCGGAGCGGCTCGCCGCGATGGCAACCGATGCGTCGCTGTCGGGGGTCGTCGTCAACGCAGTCACCCGCGACCTGCTCGCCGTCGCCGCCGTGTGCGTGGACCTGGACGCGGACGGTGCCGCGATCGCCTGCCAGCCCGCCGCCGATCCCGCGACGGCGGTGGAGCCGGAGGATACCGCCTACGTGCTTTACACCTCGGGCTCCACCGGGCGGCCCAAGGGCGTGGTGGTCACCCACGCCAACCTCGCTGGCGCGCTCGCGGCGTGGCGGTCGGCCTATGACCTGCAGCCCGGCGAGTCCCACCTGCAGATGGCGAGCGCTGCCTTCGACGTGTTCACGGGCGACTGGGTCCGCTCGCTGGGCACGGGCGGTCGCCTGGTGCTCTGTCCGCGCGACGTGCTGCTGGACCCACCGGCGCTGCTTGCCCTGTTGCGCACGGGCCGCATACGCGTGGCGGAATTCGTGCCGGCCATCATCCGCCTGCTGATCGGCCACTGCCGCGCCAGTGGCGGGCAGCTGCCGGAGCTGCGCCTCCTGATCGTCGGATCCGACACCTGGCACGACAGCGAACTGGCGGCCTTGAGGCGCGTGACGGCGCCGGGTACCCGCCTGATCAATTCCTACGGCGTGGCCGAGGCCACCGTCGACAGCACCTGGTTCGAGGCGGGCACCGCGGAGGTGGCGGGGCCCATCCCGATCGGCACGCCATTTCCCGGGATGTCCGTCTACGTGCTCGACGCGCACGGCGAGCCCGTGCCGCGCGGCGTACCCGGCGAGCTCTGCATCGGCGGTACCGGCGTGGCGGCCGGCTACTGGAACGATCCGGAACTGACTGCACGGAAGTTCAACCCGGATCCCCACGCCGGGGTGGCCGGCGCGCGGCTCTACCGCACCGGCGACCGGGCCCGCTGGAATCGCAGCGGCCAGCTGGAACTGCTCGGACGCAGCGACGCGCAGTTCAAGCTGCGGGGCTTCCGCATCGAGCCCGCGGAGATCGAGTCCGCCATTGCCACGCTGCCCGGTGTCGCGGCCGCCGCCGTAAACCTGTGGACGCCGGCGGCTGGCGAGCCGCGACTCGTCGCCTGGGTCGTGACGCAGGACGAGGCGGTATCGCTGGACGACTGGCGGCAGGCCCTGCGCCGCGTCCTGCCCGAGCACATGGTGCCGGCGGACTTCTTCATCCTGCCGTCGCTGCCACTGACGCCGAACGGCAAGGTGGATCGCGTGGCACTCGCCGCAGGAGCGCCTTCAGGCGCGACTCCCTTCCCGCTCGAGACTCGCGGACTCGATTCTCGCGGGAAGGGAGTCGCGCCTGAAGGCGCTCCTGCGACGGCGCTCGAGGCAACCATCTCCCGGCTCTTCAGGGACGTGCTCGCGGGCGGCGCTATCGCCGTGGACACGGATTTCTTCCGGGCGGGTGGCCACTCGCTGCTGGCGACCCGGCTGCTGGCCCGGCTCCGGGAGGAACTCCGGGCGGAGATTCCGCTGCGGCTGCTTTTCGAGGCGCCGACGCCCCGCGGGCTGGCTGCGGCGCTCGAGCGCCGGCAGGAGCTCCGGCAATCGTCGTCGCCCCCGGCATTGCCGGGGCCCCGGCCGCGGGTGCCCGGCGAAGCGGTGCCGCTGTCCCCGATGCAGCAGCGCCTGTGGTTCCTCGAGCGGTTGCAGCCGGGGACGGCGGCCTACCACCTTCACTGGATGCTCCGCCTCCGCGGTCCGCTCCACCGGGAGGCGCTCCAGGCCGCCGTCGACGCCGTCGTTGCCCGCCACGAAGTGCTGCGGACCGTGTTCGTCGAGCGCTCCGGCGTCCCCGGGCAGGTGATCGTCGCGGTGCTGCGGATCCCGGTTCAGGTGCTGGCCTCCGGCGATCCCGCGTCCCTGGCCGCGCACCTCGTCACGGAGCCCTTCGACCTGGAAGCGGGACCGCTCGTGCGGGTCACGTTGCTGGAGGATGGTCCGCAGGACCACCGGCTGCTGGTCGTCATTCATCACCTGGTTGCCGACGGCTGGTCGTTTGCCATCCTCGCGAGGGACCTGGCGGCTGCCTACAACGCCGCCCGCCGGGGCAGTGCCGCCGGCCCGCCGGAGTTGCCGCTGCAGTACGCGGACTACGCGCTCTGGCAGCAGGACGTCCTCGGGGACGGCCGGCTGGGCCGGCAGCTTGCGCACTGGCGTGAGGCGCTGGCCGGGGCGCCGCCGCTGCTGGAGCTGCCGGGCGCGAACCCGAGGGTCGTGTCCGGTCCGGTAGACGGGCCTGCGGGCGGGCGGGGCGAGTGGGCCGAACGCACCATTCCCGCGACCACGGTGAGCGCCCTCCGGGAACTGGCCGTTGCAGAGGGCTGCACGCTCTTCATGGTGCTGCTCGCGGCCTTCAAGGCCTTGCTGGGACGCCTCGCCGGCAGGACGGACGTCGTCGTCGGCACGCCCGTCGCCGGTCGCTCGCACCGGGCACTGGAGGATCTCGTCGGCTTCTTCGTCAACACCCTGGTGCTGCGCACGCGCCTCGAGGGCGGGCAGACGTTCCGGGAACTGCTGGGGCGCGTGCGCGACACGACGCTGCGTGCCTTCGAGCACGCCGACGTGCCGTTCGAAAAGCTCGTCGAGGAGCTGAAGCCCGTCCGGTCGCTTGCACACAGCCCGCTCGTGCAGGTCCTGTTCGCCCTGCACAACCAGCCCCGGCAGCCCCTGGAACTGGACGGTTTGCAGGCCAGCGTGGAGACCATCGCGACCGACACGGTGAAATTCGACCTGAACCTGCACGCGGCGGAGGAGGGCGGTGAACTGCACCTTGCGCTCGCCTGGCGCAACGGACTGTACGGCGCGGAGGCCATGCACGGCCTGCTCGACGACTTCACGGACCTGCTCCGGGACGCGGTTGCCACGCCGGACCGGCCGCTGGCGGCGCTGTTGCAGGAGATTCCCGAGCCGCGCCGGGTACCGCAGTCCACGCTGCCCGCGACTGCCGGGCCGCCATCCGGCGGAGGCGTGGAACTGACGGCGACCGGAGCGGCGCTGCGGGATCTCTGGGCTGCGTTGCTCGGCCGCCGTGACCTCGGCCCCGACGACGACTTCTTCGCTGTCGGGGGCCACTCACTGCTCGCCATGCGGCTCGTTGCTGCCGTCGCCGACCGCCTGGGTGTCGAGTTGCCACTCATCAGCATCTTCGAGGCGCCGACGATCCACCAGCTCGCCCGGCGCGTGGACGAGAAGCGGGCGGCCATGGTCACCGTGGCTGCCGCCATTCCCCGGCTGCCGCGCCGGCCGGACCGGGGAGACGCGGGGTGAACGCGCGGCCTGAACCGGCGGACGGGCTGCAAGCGGAGCGCTTCGTCTTTCCCGCATCGTTCGCCCAGCAGCGCCTGTGGTTCATCGAGCAGCTGGAGGGCGCTGGCGCCGCCTGGAACGTGCGCCTGCCGGTGCGGCTGTCCGGTCCTCTGGACGTGGCGCTCCTCGAGCGCGCCCTGGCCGCCGTCGTTGCCCGTCACGAGGCGCTCCGCACCACCTTCGGCATGCGCGGAGGCGAGATCGTCCAGTTCGTGGTGAGCTCCCTGGAGGTGCCGGTCGAGCGCGTTCCGCTGCCGCCGCCAGCGGCGGCCGAACCGGCGGGTGCCGGCGGCGAGGAGCGGTTGCGCCAGCTGCTGGGCCGCCTGGCCGGACACGTCTTCAACCTGCGGGAGGGACCGCTGTTGCGCGCGTTCCTGGTGGAGGTCGGCCCGGACGACCACGCGCTGCTGCTCCTTGCCCACCACATCATCTCGGACGCCTGGTCGTCCGGAATTCTGTTCCGCGACCTGGCAGCGGCGTACGACGCATTCACCCGCGGCAGCGACCCGCGGCTCCCGGAGCTACCGGTGCAGTACGCGGATTTCGCCGCCTGGCAGAGTGACATGCTGACGGGGCCCGAGCTCGAACGGCAGGTGGCGTTCTGGCGCGGACACCTCGCCGGCGCGCCCGTGCTGCTCGACCTGCCGGTGGACCACCCCCGGCCGCGATTGCAGACCTACCGTGGCAGCCGCCTGGGCCGCGGCCTGTCGCCGGAGCTCACTGCGCGGGTCAGGCAGCTGGCGGCGGCCGAGGGCGTGACACTCTTCATGCTGCTGTTCGCCGCGTTCAATGTGCTGCTCTCGCGCTGGACCGGCCAGCAGGACATCGTCGTGGGCACGCCCATCGCCGGTCGCCGGCGCACGGAGCTCGAGGGGCTCGTCGGCTTCTTCGCGAATACGCTGGCACTGCGTACCCGGATCGATGCCGCCGGCCCGTTCCGCGAGCTGCTGCGCCAGGTCCGGGCCACGGCCCTGGAGGCGTTCGCGCACCAGGACCTGCCGTTCGAGAAGCTGGTGGAAGTGCTGCAGCCGCCGCGCAACCTCGCGCACTCCCCGGTCTTCCAGGTCCTGTTCGTGCTGCAGAACGCGCCCTGGGAGGCCGAGCGCTTTGGCGACCTGCGGGTGTCGCCGGCGGAGATCGCTCCCGGGGACACCACGCGCCTGGACCTCTCGGTGTCCGTCGCCGAATTCGAGGGCCGGCTGTGGCTGGGCCTTGAGTACAGTACCGACCTCTTCGAGGAGGGCACGATCGGGCGGCTCGCCACCGGGATCGAGGCGCTGCTCGCGGCCGTCGTGGCCGACCCCGGCGCCCTGATCGCTGCGCTGCCCGTCCAGGCAGCCGCCGACCTGGACCGCCAGCTCCGGGACTGGCAACCAGTGCCCACGGCCGTGCCGGCGCCCGACATCGGGGAACGGTTTGCCGCCCAGGTCCGCCGTACGCCGGAGGCCATCGCCGCCGAATGCGACGGCGTCCGCATCACCTACGCCGGCCTCGCGGCGCGGGCGGGTGCCGTCGCCGCGGGGCTGCGGGCGGCGGGAATCACCGCTGACGTGCCTGTCGCCCTCTGCGTCGGGCGCTCGCCCGACATGCTCGCCGCCGTACTCGGTGTGCTGCAGGCGGGCGGCCACTACCTGCCGCTGGATCCGGCCCACCCGCCGGCGCGCCTCGCGTTCGTGCTCAAGGATTCCGGCGCGCGGTTGTTGCTGGCGTCTCCGCCGTTCCTCGACCGGTTCCGCGACTTCCGCGGCGTCGTACTCGATGTTTCTGCCGTAGGAGCGGCTTCAGCCGCGACCCCCTTCCGGCTCGAGACTCGCGGACTCGATTCTCGCCGGAAGGGGGTCGCGGCTGAAGCCGCTCCTACGGAAGACGGCGAGACTCCGGCTTACCTCATCTACACGTCCGGCTCCACCGGGCAGCCGAAGGGGGTCGTCGTTCCCCGGCGCGCCGTCGCGAATTTTCTCACCAGCATGGCAGACACGCCCGGGCTGGCGGCCGGCGACCGCCTGCTCGCCGTCACCACGCTGGCGTTCGACATTGCGGTGCTGGAACTGCTCCTGCCACTGACCGTCGGTGCGACCACGGTGATCGCCACGGAGGAGGAGGTCCGCGATCCCCGGTGCCTGATGGCACTCCTCGACAGGTCCGGCGTGACGGTCATGCAGGCCACGCCAGCGCTCTGGCGCAGCCTCGTCGCGTCCGGGTGGGCGGGAAGTGCGGAACTCCGGCTGCTCTGCGGTGGCGAGGCCCTGGATCGCGAGCTCGCAGGCCAGCTCCTCCGGCGCGGCCGCGAGCTGTGGAATCTCTACGGACCCACGGAGACCACCGTCTGGTCCTGCGTGGGGCGCGTGACGGACGAAGCCGGTCCCGTCAGCATCGGCAGCCCCATTGCGAACACGCGTTGCTACGTGCTCGACGACCAGCTGCAGCCCGTTCCGATCGGCGCGCGCGGCGAATTGTGGATCGGCGGCGCCGGCGTGGCCCTTGGCTATCACGCCCGGCCGGCGCTGACCGCCGGGCGCTTCCTGCCGGATCCGTTCGCGCCCGGACGTCTTTACAGGACCGGTGACCGGGCGCGCTGGCGGGAGGACGGCCGGCTGGAGGTGCTCGGCCGCACCGACTTCCAGCTGAAGCTCCGGGGTTTCCGCCTCGAGCCGGGCGAGATCGAGTCCGTCATTGTGGGACTGCCCGGGGTGAGCGCGGCGGTCGTCGTCCTGCGCGAGATTGCCGGCGACGCGCGCCTGGTGGCCTATGTAGTCGCGCGGGAGCAGCCTGTGCCGGACGAATCGCTGCTGGCGGAACTGCGCCGGTCACTGCCGGCCTATATGGTGCCGTCCCGGATCGTCTGGCTGTCGGCGCTGCCCCTGACGCCCAACGGGAAGGTCGATCGCACCGCGCTGCCTGCCGTTGACGCCGTAGGAGCGGCTTCAGCCGCGACCGGCGAGATCGCGGTCGCGCCTGAAGGCGCTCCTACAACTTCCAGCGAGATGGCGTTGTGCCGGATCTTCAGCGAGCTGCTGGGCGCGCCCGTCGGCCTCGACGATGACTTCTTCGGGCGGGGCGGGCACTCCCTGCTCGCGACGCGCCTCGTCGCGCGCCTCGAAGCCGAATTGCACGTCACGCTGCCCCTGCGGGCCGTGTTCGAGGCGCCCACGGTGCGCGGACTGGCGGCACAGCTTCCGGCGGGCCTGCCGGCAGGAGCGCCTTTGGGCGCGACGCCTGAGGCAGACAGGTCGCGCCTAAAGGCGCTCCTACCGGAGGCGACCGCGCCGCTGTCGCTGGTCCAGCAGCGCCTCTGGTTCCTCGACCGGCTCCAGCCCGGGAATTCCGCCTATCACCTGGCCTGGGCCGTCGGGTTGCGGGGTGAACTGGACCAGCGCGCGCTGCAGGCGGCGCTGGACGGGCTCGCTGCCCGGCACGGGAGCCTGCGGACGCACTTCCGGGACCGGGATGGCGAGCCCGAGCAGGTGATCGGCCCGCCTGCGGGGCTGCCGCTGCAGGTGGTGACCGCCGATGCCGCGCAACTGGCCGCCCGGATCGGTGACTTCGCCGCGGCGCCATTCAGCCTGGCCGAGGGCCCGCTGGTGCGGGCGCTGCTCGTCCGGAGCGGGCCTGTGGTCCACACGCTGGTGCTGGTCATCCATCACATCGTGGCGGACGGCTGGTCGCTTGGCATACTCAACCGGGAGCTCGGCGTGCTGTACGCGGCCGCCCGGCGTGGCGCGTCGGCGGGTCTCCCGCCGCTGGCACTGGACTACGCCGCGTACGCCCGCGAGCAGCGTCGCGCACTCGCCGGTGGCGAGCTGGCCCGCCAGCTGGCCTGGTGGCAGGAGCAGCTGCGGGACGCGCCGCCGTTCCTCGCCTTGCCCAACGACCGTCCCCGGGCCGCCGTGGCCTCCGGGCGCGGCGCGCGCCTGTCCCGCACGCTGCCACGCGAATTGCAGGAGGCCCTGGGTGCGCTGGCGCGGGCGGAGGGCTGCACGCTCTTCATGGTCCTGCTGGCGGCCTTCGACGTGCTGCTGGCCCGGCAGGCCGGCACGGAGGACGTGGTGGTGGGCACCCCGATAGCCGGCCGCCCGCGGGCCGAACTGGAGGGGCTGGTCGGCTTCTTCGTGAACACGCTCGTGCTGCGCACGGACCTGCGCGGTGACCCGACGGTGCGGGCGCTGCTCGGCCGGGTCCGCGACATGACCCTCGGCGCCTATGAGCATGCCGAGGTTCCCTTTGAACTGCTGGTGGAGTCCCTGCAGCCCCCGCGCAGTACCAACCGCACGCCGCTCTTCCAGGTGCTGTTCAACCTGCACAGCGAGCCCGGCGCGCCGCTGGCGCTGGACGGTATCGAGGTCCGGCCGGTGGCCGTGCCGCGCCAGACCGCGAAGTTCGACCTTGGCGTGTCGCTCGCGGAGACGACGGCGGGGCTGGCGGTGGCGATCGAGTACAGCAGCGACCTCTTCCTGGCCGGGACCATCGAGCGCTTCCTCGCGGACTACGCGGTGGTGCTGTCCGGCTTCGTGGCCAATCCCTCCGCCCGTCTGACGGGATTGCCGTTCTCGCCCCCGGAGCGCGAGTCCGCGGTCAGCGTGGCGCCGGTGACCCCACTGACGCTGGCCGCGGCCTTCGCAGAGCAGGTTGAGACGCGGCCGGCAGTGCTCGCCGTGAGCGCACCCGCCTCGTCGCGCTGTCCCGGCGTGGACTGGAGCTACGGGGCGCTGGCCGGGGAGGCCGGCACGATCGCCGCGGCGCTGCTCCGCCAGGGCCTGCAGCCGGGCGACCGAGTGGGGCTGTGGTTTGGCCAGGGTGCGGGCCAGGTCGCCGGCATCCTCGGCGCGCTGCAGGCCGGTGCCGTCTACGTGCCGCTGGACCCCCTGGCGCCGCCGGCGCGGCTGGGGCGCGTTATCCGGGATGCGGGCCTGCGGATCGTGGTGACGGACCTCTCGGCGCCGGACTGGCCGGCGGCGCTCGCGGGCGGCGGACTCGTGGTGCTCCGGCGGGAGGAGTTGCCCGCGGCGCCCGGTCCGGCACGGTGCTCCACCCACCCGGATGCGCTGGCCTACCTCCTCTACACCTCCGGCAGCACGGGCACGCCCAAGGGCGTGCCCCAGACCCACCGCAACGTGCTGCACTTCGTGCGGGCCTGGTCCGGCAATCTCGGGCTGGATCCGGACGACCGCCTCAGCCTCCTGTCCACCTACGGCTACGACGCCGCCGTGCAGGACATCTTCGGCGCGCTGCTGGCGGGGGCGTCGGTCTGCCCGCTGGATGTCCGCGGCCTGGACCGGGAGACGCTGCTCGATCGCATTGCGGACCGGCGCCTCACCGTCCTCCACGGGACGCCGACGGCGTACCGCTACCTGTTCGGCGGCCACGTGGCCTGCCGGCAGGACCTGTCCCGGGTCCGGCTGGTGGTGCTGGGTGGCGAGGTGGCGCGCCGCGCCGATTTCGAGCTGTTCCGCGCCCGCTTCCGCCGGGGTGCGCGCTTCGTCAACGGCTACGGCCTTACCGAGGCCACCGCCGTTACCCAGTGGTTCGCCGATCACGACACGCACCCGCGCGGCCAGCAGCTGCCGATCGGCCGGCCGCTGGTGCCGGCGGCAGAGGGCGAGCGCGTCCTGCTCCTCGACGAGTCGGGGGCGCCGGCGGCCATTGCCGGCGAACTGGTGATCGAGAGCGCCTGCGTCACGCCGGGCTACTGGCCAATTGCCGTAGGAGCGGCTTCAGCCGCGATCCCCCTCCCGCTCGAGACTCGCGGACTCGATTCTCGCGGGAAGGGGATCGCGGCTGAAGCCGCTCCTACGGCGGTCAGGCGATTTCATACCGGCGATCATGCCCGCTACCTCCCCGACGGCAATCTCGTGTTCGTCGGCCGTCGGGACGAGCGGGTGAAGATCGGCGGCGTCCGCATCGAACCCGGCGAGATCGAGGCCGGACTGCGCGCGCTGCCGGAAATCGACGAGGCCGTCGTACTGGTCGTGGAGGAGGTGCCCGGCGAGCCCGTGCTGACGGCCTGCTTCACCACGCGGCCGGGTGCGACTGGGCCTGCCCTGCCGGCGCTCCGTGAGCACCTCGCCACATTGCTGCCGGCGGCGCTCATTCCGGCCCGGCTCACACCCTGTGATCAGTTCCCCCGGCTGCCGAACGGCAAGGTCGATCGCCGTGCCCTCGCTGCCGTAGGAGCGGCTTCAGCCGCGACGGGAGGTTCCCGCAGCGAGCGTCTCAGCGAGCGAAGGGAATCTGCCGTCGCGGCTGAAGCCGCTCCTACCGGAGCTGACGAGGTCGAGGCCACCCTGCGCGACATATGGCAGGCGCTCCTCAAGCGGGATAGCGTGGGCCCGGACGAGGACTTCTTCCTGCTGGGCGGGCACTCCCTGCTGGCCACCCGCCTGGTAGCCCGGATCCGGGACCGGCTGGGGGTCGAGCTGCCCCTGATCCGGGTGTTCGAGGCCCCCACCATCCGGGGCCTCGCCCGCTTCCTCCGTCCCGGAGGAATCCGGATGCCGGCCCCGGACGATTACTCCAGCGGGGTGAGGCTTGCAAACAACTCCCCGACGTCATAAACGGGGGCGATTGCCCTCCAACCCATTACAATCCGACCCGCGGACAGGGCGAGGCCGGACCTGACATGAGGTGCATCATGGGCAGCAAGATCCGTACCGTATCGCGTGCCTTGGATGAGGAAACCAAAGGAGCCGGCGTAGTGTCCAACCATCCCGTCGTCAAGCTTCCCGTGTCCGAGCAGGACGAGAAGCGGGCCATCGACACAATGACCGACCGGTTCAGGGACATCATCACCCTGCTCGGTGAGGATGTGGAGCGCGAGGGACTGGTGAAGACCCCGGAGCGCGCCGCCAGGGCATTCTGGTTCCTGACGCGCGGCTACCGGCAGGACATCGGTTCCCTGATCAACGAGGCCGTGTTCACCAGTGACACGGACGAGATGGTGATCGTGCGCAACATCGAGATGTACTCCATGTGCGAGCACCACATGCTGCCGTTCATCGGCAAGTGCAACGTCGCCTACCTGCCGAATGGCAAGGTGCTCGGCCTGTCGAAGATCGCCCGCATCGTGGACTTCTTCGCGCGGCGCCTCCAGATCCAGGAAGTCCTCACCAAGCAGATCGCAGAGTGCGTGCAGTCGGCGATCGGCGGGAAAGGCGTTGGCGTCGTCATCGAGGCCCAGCACATGTGCATGATGATGCGCGGAGTCGAGAAGCAGAATTCCGTCATGACGACCTCCTGCATGCTCGGCAACTTCCGCTCCCATCCGCAGACCAGGAACGAGTTCCTGAGGTTGCTGGGGAACTGATTGGCGGGTCACGCGCCGGGGCCACGTGGCTGAGGGCATAGACCCGGCCCACCGGCGCGTCATTTTCGCGTCGTCCCTCGGCACGGTGTTCGAGTGGTACGACTTCTACCTCTACGGGGCGCTGTCCGGGATCATCTCCCGGCAGTTCTTCTCGGGGGTCAACGAAACCACCGGCTTCATCTTCGCGCTGCTGGCGTTCGCCGCCGGCTTCTTCGTGCGGCCGTTCGGCGCACTGGCCTTCGGCCGGCTCGGCGACCTGGTGGGCCGCAAGTACACCTTCCTCGTCACCATCATCCTGATGGGTGGCGCCACCGCCCTGGTCGGGGTACTGCCGAGCTATGCCAGCATCGGGGTCGCCGCGCCGGTGATCCTGATCACCCTGCGCCTGCTCCAGGGGCTCGCCATCGGCGGGGAGTACGGCGGTGCCGCGACCTATGTCGCCGAGCACGCGCCACCGGGACGGCGCGGGCTCTACACCAGCTGGATCCAGACCACGGCGACCCTGGGCCTGTTCCTGTCCCTGCTCGTGATCCTGGGATGCCGCCTGGTGCTGGGCGACGAGTTCGAGGACTGGGGCTGGCGCATCCCGTTCCTCTTCTCGATCCTGCTGCTCGCCGTCTCGGTGTACATCCGACTGCAACTGGAGGAATCGCCGGAATTCCTCGAGATCAAGCAATCGGGCCAGCTGTCGAAGGCACCGCTGACCGAAGCCTTCGGCAAGCCCGGGAACCTGAAGATCGTGGTCCTGGCGCTGTTCGGGGCGACGGCAGGCCAGGCCGTCGTGTGGTACGGCGGGCAGTTCTACGCGCTGTTCTTCCTCGAGAAGGTCCTGCAGGTCGATGCCGGAGCGGCCAATCTCGTGATCGCCGCGGCATTGGTGATCGGGACGCCGTTCTTCATCGTCTTCGGCTCACTGTCGGATCGCTGGGGCCGCAAGCCGGTCGTCCTGGCGGGTTGTGCCCTGGCGGCACTCACCTACTTCCCGGTGTTCAAGGCCCTGACCCACTACGCGAATCCCGCGCTGGAGCGCGCGGTCGCTGAGGCCCCGGTGAAGGTCCTCGCGGATCGGGCCGACTGCTCGTTCCAGTTCGATCCGGTTGGACGTGCCGCGTTCACCAGCGCCTGCGACATCGCCAAGTCGGCGCTGGCGAAGGCAGGGATTCCCTACTCGACAGGCGCCGGCGGCCCCGGCGCCGTGGTGCAGATCGGGACGGGTGACGCGGCGCTCCGCGTGCCGGCCTTCGACGGGCGGGGACTCCCTGCCGCAGAGCTCGGGCAACGCCGGGCGGAGTTCACGTCGGCCTTGCGACGCGAGCTGGACGCAGCGGGCTATCCGGCGAAGGCGGACATGGAGGAGGTGAACTTCCCGATGCTCGTGGCGCTCTGTGCTTACCTGGTGCTGCTGGTGACGATGGTCTACGGCCCGCTCGCAGCCTGGCTGGTGGAGCTCTTCCCGACCCGCATCCGCTACACCGCCATGTCCCTGCCGTACCACATCGGGAACGGGTGGTTCGGGGGCTTTCTGCCGGTGACGGCGTTTGCCATCGTTGCCGCCACCGGCGACATCTACAGCGGGCTCTGGTATCCGATAGCCGTTGCCACCATGACCGTGGTCATCGGCGGGCTGTTCCTGCGGGACGGACGAAGGTGAGGGCCTGTGGCACCTGGTAGTCGCTGGCAGCACGACGGCGTCCGCGTCGTCCCCGGGAATTCCCTCGACGCCAACACCGCGCAGACGCCGGGCATGGATCGCCGGGCGGCAATTACCCAGGCCCGGGTCGGCGCACAGAAGCTCTGGGCCGGAACCGTGCACATCCATCCCGACGCGAAGACCGGTCCCCACCACCACGGGCCGCTGGAAAGCGTGATCTACGTCATCAGGGGCCGTGCCCGCATGCGCTGGGGCGACCGGCTCGAGTACACCGCGGAGGCGGGTCCGGGCGACTTCATCTACGTCCCGCCCTTCGTGCCGCACCAGGAGATCAACGCGAGTCTCACCGAGGTGCTGGAGTGCGTGCTCGTGCGCAGCGACGGCGAGGCGGTGGTGGTGAACCTGGACATCGACCCGGTCGAAGCGCCGCAGGCGGTGCGATGGGTGGATCCCATCCACCGCTCCTGATCACGCCGGCCGACGCAGGTGCCACCCCGTCCGCCGCTGGTACGCACGGGCCAGCGCCAGCACCCTGGAGTCCCCGAACGCCGGCCCACTGATCTGCAGCCCGATCGGCAGGCCCGACCGGCTGAACCCGCAGTTCACGGACACCGTCGGCAACCCGTAGATATTGAACGGCGTGGTGTTCCGCGCCGACAGCGGCGGACCGCGGCGGGCGGGTGCCGTGCCCGCGTCTATGCGGGAGGGCAGGTCGGGCGTGGTGGGCGTCACCAGCAAGTCCACCTCGGCGAAGGCCAGGCGGATCGCGTGCCGTGACAGCGCGAGTTCCCGGCGCGCCTCCGCGTAGCTGGCGGCGCTGATGCGCGATCCCGTCTCCACCAGCGCGCGGATATTCGGCGAGAAGCCTTCCGGCGAGGCCGTGAGGGCTGGCGCCAGGTATGCGCCGGCCTCGACGAACAGCAGCGACAGGTTCGGCACGGTTGGCAGCGTCACGTTCCGGGTGCCGGCCGTGATCTCCCGGAGCAGGTTGATCGCGGCGTCGGCCGCGGCGGCGATCTCCGGGTCCAGGTCAGCGAAGTAGACCTCCCGGGGCAGGCCGATGCGCAGGCGCCGCGTGCTCCGGTCCAGTGCTCCCACGTAGTTCCCGGGCGGTGCTTCCACGCTGGCCGGGTCCAGCGGATCGAAGCCCGCAATCGCCTGGAGCAGCAGGGCAGCGTCTTCCGCGGTCCTCGCCATCGGACCCACGTGGTCCAGCGACCAGGACAGCGGGATCACGCCGCGCGTGCTGACCAGTCCGTAGGTGGGCTTGAGCCCCGTGATGCCGCACCAGGCGGCGGGCTGGCGGATCGAGCCGCCGGTGTCCGTGCCGAGCGCGCCGTAGCAGAGGCCGGCGGACACGGCGGCAGCGGGTCCGCCCGACGAGCCCCCCGCCACGTGGTCCTCGTTCCAGGGATTCCTCACGGCTCCGAAGTACCCGCTGGTGGAGGTCACGCCGTAGGCGCACTCGTCCATGTTGAGCTTGCCGAGCAGGATCGCGCCCGCGTCCCGCAGGCGCCGGACCACCTCGGCATCGGTGACGGGAATCCGGTCCGCGAAGCCCCTGGCGGCGGCGGTGGTCCGTGTGCCGGCCGTGTCGATGTTGTCCTTGAGGGCCAGGGGAATCCCGTGCAGCGGTCCGCGCTGCTGTCCCCGTGCGAGTTCCCGTTCCCGCTCGCGGGCCTGCTCCAGCGCCTGGTCCGGCCCGACGGTGATGAAGGCATTCAGGCGCGGGTCGAGCGTCGCGATGCGATCGAGGCAGGCGCGGGTGAGGTCCACGGGCGACAGGTCCTTGCGGCGCAGGGCCGCAGACGCCTGCTGCAGCGTCAGCTCCGTCAAGCCCGTCGCCTCGGCCGGGGTTCTGGCGCTCCCCAGGACAGCCGCCGTGGCCAGGCTCGTCCGGACGAATTCCCGTCGGTTGATCATGGCTGCTCGCTTCGTGGTCAGCGGGGCAGGACCACCAGCTCCGTCATCATGCCCAGCTCGGCGTGATTGAAGATGTGGCAATGGACGAACCAACGTCCCACGGCGCCGCCGGGAGTCCGGCGATCCGGCCCCGTGCGGTCGTCCAGCCGGACGCGCACCACGACGGACCGCAGGTCCGGGATGTCGATGCTGTCCACGAACTCGGTGTAGTCGTACTCGTACACCGTCTTGCCCTGTGTATCGAGCAGCCGCAACGGCTGGAACGAGAAACCGTGCAGGTGCAACGGGTGGTGCTGCTGGGTGCCGTTGCGAAACGTGAGTTCGAGCAGGTCACCCACCCGGGCGTAGCGGCTGCTCGCCACGTGGGGGATTTTGCGGTAGTCCAGGTCTGCGCCGTCCGGGCCGGCCGCGCCGTGCAGCACCGTGGCGTGCACGCCATCGATGGATTCGCGGAGGCCGAGTACGGTCAGAAGCAGTTCCTCGCTGGCGGTTCCCGGCCGGGGTGGAGTCAGTGTTGCCGGATCCAGCAGGTGCGCCGTGACCGGCAGCGAACGAAGGCTCTCGACCGGGTCCTTGACGGCAGGGTGTAACCGGAGCGGATCGTCTGCGGCGAGGTTTGCGCGCTGCCGGTCTCCAGCCCGGCTGCCGATCGCGAAGTGCACGACCGGCACCGACGGCAGGGCCCCATAGCCGTAGGGGTACTCGTTGGTGCCGTAGTGACTGAAGTCCTCGGTCCAGAGGGTGAGGATGTCGCCGTTGGCGCCTGCCGGCATGACGATCACCACGTCCGCCCGCTCGGAGGGGGCCAGCACCAGTTCGCCGCGGTCGTACTTGAGATCAACCTGGCTGGCAGTTCCGCCTTCGATGCGTACCCTGTCCAGGAGGCCGCCCTGGCCGCCCACGCGCAGTATCGGCACGATCGCGCCCTTCGTATCGGTAAGCCGCAGCCGGAAGAAGCGGCTGACGGCGCCGTTCACGAGGCGCAGGCGGACCGCGTCGCCGGCCTTTACCGGCCAGGCGGCGTCCCGGTCCGCCAGGGCGCCCGGCGCGTCCGGCGTGCCGGCCCGCGCGGCGGGAACGCGGCCGTTTACCAGGACCAGCTGGCCCTCGTTGACGCGGCACCTTGGCTTAACGCCGCAGTTCATGGGCGGCTGCACGTTCGGGACGGAGCCCGCCGGCAGCGGCCCGCTGCCGAGTGGCATGCCGTGCTCGTCGCGCGGGTCCTCGCAGAGGTCCCTGGGCGTGGGCCAGGCCGTGTTACCCGGGAAGCGGCCCAGTCCGGCACGGGTGAAGGACCAGGGCAGGGCGGGGTCGGCGGGAAAGGTTGCCGCGTCGTTGCGGCCCGGGGCCTTGCAGACCGTGGTGTCACCGAGCACTAGTGTGCGGGTGAGGGCATCGGGGGGCAGTATCTTCTGGCGCACCAGTGTCGCGTCGTTGTCGTCCGTGACGACGAAGGCGCCGTACATGCCCTTGAATTCCGGGTTGGTGGGCGCCCGGTGCGAGTGATACCAGAACACGCCGGCACGGGGCACGATGAAGTCATAGGTGAAGGTCTCGCCCTGGCGCAGGGGGTTCTGCGTCAGCGTCGTGCCGTCGCTGGCATTGTGCAGCTCGATGCCGTGCCAGTGGACCATCAGCGGCTCGTCTATCCGGTTGGTGAAATGCACGATCACCCGGTCGCCGACCCGGGCACGGAATTCCGGACCGGGCGTGCCGCCGTTGAAGGTGTACATCCGCGCCAGCAGGCCGCGCCCGTCCAGGTCCACCTCCCGTTCCTCGGCCACGAGCGTCGTCTCGATGATGCGCGGGTCGGGATTGGTGTCGATGACCGGCCGGAGCGCCGCGGGTCCGGCAGCCAGCGATGGTGCCGCAACCAGGAGAAGCAGGGCGCCGATCCACCTCATCGCGCAATGGCCCCCGCGACAGGCTCCAGCTGCAGATACCCGCCCTGCCACGAGTTGTCCTCGCCGGCCGGCACCTGGAAGGCGGGGGGGCCTCCCTGGATGTAGTACTCGTTGGTCCAGAAGCCCCGGACACGGAGGATGCGCTTCCTGTCGTCGGTGCTGACCTTGAGCAGCAGGTTGTCCAGGCCGGGATCTTCCTTGTCACTGCCCCAGGCGACATTGGCGTGCAGGCACTCCTTGCCCTCGAACTCGTCGGCGCAGGAGTAGCCCTCGAACTCCGCCGTTGTGCTTGCGCCCGGATTGCCGCCGCCCCACGCGGCTGCGCGCTCCACGCCGATGCCGTCGGCCGGCGGGCCAGCCCAGACGCCGACGCCGGCGGAGCCGTCGGTGGTTTTCGGCGCCAGGGCGCTCGTGTAGCAGTCGGCCGGATCGGCCTTGCGGCACAGAAGGGCAGGGAAGCCGCGCCTGCCGATCACGTAGTCGAACCCGCCGGCGTCGTTGCGGGTGGCCGCGTCGACGGCGGTCGGGGCGAGCGTGTGCCGGATGGCCTGCCACTTCTCCACGAGGCGTGGCGGGCGGCCCGCCTGGGAGTTGATGTTACTGACGACGCTGCGGGCCGCCGGGCCAACATCCAGTTTGCCGCCGATCAGGTCATCAGTTCCGTCCGGGGTGCCCCGGTCATCGATGGTAAGCATTCCGGTCATGCCCGGCTTGATGCGGTCGTCGCCGGGTTTCGGCGCGTACCCCGGCACAGCGTGGGGACTGTCGGGCGCGAAATACACGGGATTCACGGTGGGGCCAACCCAGGGCAACTCCTGGCCGCCGATGACCGGGCGGGAGCGCCCATACGAACAGTCGGCAAGGTAGAAGAACAGCGACACCTGGATACACGCGTTGTCCTGGCTGTTGTTGAAAGTGCCGGCCAGCGTCGTGGTCGTGGTTGCGCCGTGGGCGGTGCCTGTGCAGATGGCGATCGCGAGGAGCGACCCGGCGAGATGGTGGTGGCCGGACATTGCGTGGGTTTCCTGCGGGTGGCTGGCCTGCCCCGATTGTACTCACTGAACCGCGCCTATTGCTTTGCGGCTGGCGCGACTCCTAAACTCCCGGCGTCACGGTCAAGAGTGGAGAATTTAATGAGCACACTTCGAATGCTGGCGGCCGGCGGCGTCGTCGCGGCTGCAATGCTTTCTGCACCGGCCTTCGCCGGCGGGGACAGCGGGTTCTACCTTGGCGCTGGTGTTGGCCAGGCCAACGTGGATGGCGACGGTGACTTCAGCGGCTTTGATTCAGACGACACCGGCTTCAAGGCGATAGTCGGCTACAACCTCGGCCTCATTCCGCTCGTCGATCTGGCCGTAGAGGGCGAGTACGTTGACTTCGGCAAGCCCGATGACGGCGGGCTGGAGCTGGACCCGACGGCATTCGCCGCCTTTGGCCTGGCCGGAATCAACCTGGGACCCATCGGCGTCTTCGCCAAGCTGGGCGCCTTCAGCTGGGATGTGGATGCCACCTTTGAAGGGTCGTCTGCCAGCGACGATGGCACCGACATTGCGTACGGCATCGGAGCCCGCTTCCAGATTGCCTCGTTCCAGATCCGTGCCGAATACGAGATCTTCGACGTGGACGACGCTGACGTGGATTTCCTGTCCGCCAGTCTGCTCTACACCTTCTGAGCGGGGCGCGCTGACCAGTGCCCCGGCGCCTCTCCTGGCGCCGGGGCCTTCACGGCACCGGCGTTTCCGCCACCCCGGCCGCCGCCACCTCGTGGTTCTGCTGGCGTTCCCGCCAGATCAGGTACAGCCCGCAGGCGATCACGAGAGCCGCCCCGGCCCAGATGCGGCTGGCCGGCCAGGCATCCCAGAACACCCAGTCGATGGCGACCGCCCACAGCATCGCCGTGTACTCGAAGGGCGCAATGACCGAGGCGGGCGCGTTGCGGAATGCTTCCGTGATGAAATGCTGGCCGAGGGCCCCGAACACGCCCAGCAGGGCCAGCCAGGGCCAGTGGTCGGCGCGGATCGGCACCCAGTTCGGGATCGAGAGCAGGCCGGCGAACAGCGTGAGCAGCACGAGGAACCAGAACACCAGCGACACGGTGCTCTCGGTCTTCGTCATCACGCGCACCGACACCGATGCAAATGCGTAGGCAACGGCGGAGGCCAGCGCCCCTATGGCGCCGTAGATGTTCAGTGCCGATCCACCGGGCTGGAGCATCCAGAGCACTCCGGACAGCCCGACGCCGATCGCCACCCAGCGCCGCCAGTCCACGTGCTCCTTGAGCAACGGGACGGCAACCGCGGTGACGATCAGCGGCGCGATGAAGAAGATGGCATAGGCATCGGCGAGCGACAGCACGCTGACTGCCGCGACGAAGCCCCACAGCATGACGAGGGCGAGGACGCCGCGCACCAGGTGCAGCTCCCAGCGCACCACCGTCAGTTCCCGCCAGCGGCGGGTCACCGCTACGGACGCGAGCACGAAGGGGAGGGATGACGCGCCGCGCAGGGCGCCCACCTGCAGGGCGGGATAGGTCGTGGACAGCACCTTCAGCACCGCGTCCATGCCAGCGAAGCTGGCGACTGCCACCAGCATGAAGCCGATGCCGCGGAGCGTGGTGTGCTGCATGGTGCGATTGTAGGAGCGCCTTCAGGCGCGATCACCGGTGATCGCGCCTGAAAGCGCTCCTACGGGTCAAGGCAGCGCCCGGATGATCATGTTCGGCAGGATCGCGTCGTCCCAGTCCTGCCGCATCGCGCCGGTGTGCACGATCACCAGCTGCTTCGACGGGACGATGTAGACGCGCTGCCCGCCGAAGCCGTCGAAGTAGATCACGTCCGGGGCCGCGAAGGGCTCCGAGTGGAAGGCCGTGGCCGACGACCTGGAGTTGTAGGGCCGGATCTTCTCCCAGGTCGTGCCGAGCCAGGTGAAATAGCCGTAGTTTGGATTCGTGGGGGAGGGCGTCACCACGTCCCGCATCCACTGTGCAGGGACGACCTGGCGGTCCCCAACCCGTCCGCCATCCAGGTGGAGGAGGCCGAGGCGCAGCCAGCTGCGGGCCGGCGCGTCGAGGCAGCAGAAGGTGATCGGGATACCGTGCTCCTCCGAGTCGATCAGCACCTTGCCCTCGGCGTCGCTCACGTGCTGCCAGAGGTTCTCGGCCAGGTACTGGTTGTAGGGCTTGCCGCTGACCCTCTGGATGAGGATGCCGAGCACCTGCGGGTTGATGTTGTTGTACTCGAAGTGCTCGCCGCCCGGTTCGGCGACGCCGCGGCTGAAGGTGAAGGGGGCGACGTCGCCACCCAGGGTCATCCGCAGCAGCCCCGTGAATCCCGGGAAGTCGATGCCGCTCGCCTGCTGAAGCATCTGGCGGATCGTGATCCTGCGGCGTTCGTCCCCGGCCCATTCCTCGATGTAGGTCGCGGCCGTATCGTCCACGGACCTGATCAGGCCCTGGTCGATGGCGATGCCGACCAGCAGGGCCAGCACAGACTTGTGCATGGACTGGGTGGGCGTGATGGAGTCGGCGTCGTGACCCGGGTAGTAGTGTTCCAGCTGCAGCGCACCGCCCTGCCAGACGAGCAGGGCATGGGATTCCACTGTGCCGCCCCAGGCGACTGCCTTGTCGATCGCGTCGGCGGGAATCGTGCGCTGGCCTTCCGGGGCGATGACCAGCGCCGGCACCGTGCCGCCGGCGATGACCTGCCGGGGCCCCTGATCCCCGCCAAAGGCGAGTCCGATCAGGCGCACGGTTATCGTGGGCTCGGCGACCAAGGCGATGACGAGGGCCAGGACGACCAGGGCCAGCAGGCCCTGCAGCAGGCGTTTCAGAAAGCGCATCGGCGGGATCCCGGTCAGGCGGAATGGCGTCGCCATGATACGGGGTCGCCACGGCCTGTAGGAGCGCCTTGAGGCGCGACCGGGTCGCGCCTCAAGGCGCTCCTACACTCTTACGCGGTTCCAGGCGTCCAGGGCCGCGATCTTGTAGGCCTCGGCGAAGGTGGGGTAGTTGAAGACGGCGCCCACGAAGTACTCCAGGGTCCCGCCGTGGGCCAGCACGGCCTGGCCGATGTGGATCAGCTCCGTGGCCCCCTCGCCCACGATGTGAGCGCCCAGCAGCTTGTGGTCCTTGAGGCCGAACAGCAGCTTCAGCAGGCCTTCCTGCACCCCCTGTATCTGGCCGCGCGCGGTCTCGCGCAGCCGCGCCACGCCGGTCTCGTAGGGAATCCCTTCCTTGCGCAGCTGCTGCTCGGTCTTGCCCACGATGCTGATCTCGGGGACGGCGTAGATGCCGAGCGGGAAGTACTCAAGAGTGCTCTCTTCCCTGGCCGCGAAGGCATGGCACGCGGCGAGGCGGCCCTGCTCGGCAGAGGTGGAAGCGAGTGCCGGAAAGCCGATGACGTCGCCCACGGCATAGATGTGGGGCACGTCGGTCTGGAAGGTCAGCTCGACCTTAAGCCGTCCCCGGTCGTCAGCCTGCAGCCCGGCCTTCGCGAGGTCCAGGTCGCCGGTGGCCCCCATGCGCCCGGAGGCGGCCATCAGCAGGTCGCTGCGGATCCGCTTTCCGCTCCTGAGATGCGTCACCACGCTGCCGTCGGGACCCTTCTCCACGCGCTCCACGTCCTCACCGAGGCGCAGCTGGATGCCGCGGGACTGGAGGTCATGCTTGAACTCATCGACGATGTCGCCATCGACGAAGTCCAGGATGGTGTTCCGGCTGTCCACCAGCGTGATCCGGGCGTCGAGGGCGCTGAAGATCGTGGCGTACTCGACGCCGATGACGCCGGCGCCGATCACGACCATGGACCTCGGAATCTTCCTGATCTGCAACAGGCCATCGCTGTCGATGATGGTCTCGTCGTCGAACGGGATGTTCTCCGGACGGTGTGGCACTGTGCCGGTGGCGATCACGATGACCTTGGCTCTGTAGTCGGCGGTATGGCCCGACACATTGGTGACCTGCACCGTGTGCGGGTCAAGGAACCTTGCGAGACCGCTGATCACCTGCACGCCGTTGCGCGAGAGCTGGTGCTGGATGATCTCGATCTCGTGGCGCACGGTGATGTGCAGCCGCTCGAGCAGGTCCCCGGCCGTGATGTCCGCCTTCACCCGGTGACTGCGGCCGTAGATGCCCTTTTCCCGCCAGCCGCACAGGTAGAGCACGGCCTCGCGGAGCGTCTTGCTGGGAATCGTGCCGGTGTGGGCGGTCACGCCGCCAACGATTTCCCGGCGCTCGATGACGGCGGCCCGCTTCCCCAGTTTTGCTGCCTGGATGGCGGCGCGCTGGCCGCCGGGTCCGCTGCCGATGACCAGCAGGTCGAAGGTTTCCATGAAGTCATGTCCCGGAGAAGTGCTCTGCTGTGTCGGCCCTTCTGGCCGGATCTTGAACGGAGCAGCGTCCGGGCGTGACGCAGTTCCCGGTCCGGGCTAGCCTCTGTCCATGCGGAAGCACCCCCTGCTCACCTACATCGGCCTGGCCTACCTGTGGACCTGGGTCACTGTCCTGCCCCTGCTGCTCCAGAAGCGTGGCGTGGTGGCGCTGGGCCTGCCTGATGCCTGGGAAGCCGTGGGCGCCTTCGGGCCCTTCGTCGCCGCGTGGCTGGTGATCCGGCGGACCGAGGGTCCGGCGGGGCTCGCCGCGTTCGGTCGGAGTCTCAGGAACTGGCGCCTCGGTGCGGGCGCGTGGGCGCTGGCGCTGCTCTCGCCGGTTGCGTTCCTGGCACTGGCCGGGTTGCTGGTCGCCCTGCAGACCGGCGCGCCACCGTCCCTGGGGGCGCTCGCCACCGGCCGCCTCGGCACGCTCCATGCGGTGGTGGACCTGGTGCTCGTTGGCGCCGTCCTGCAGGCCCTTGGGGAGGAGCCGGGCTGGCGTGGCTTCCTGCTGCCGAAGATGCTCGGGCGCTTCACCCGGCTGCCGGCCACGCTGCTGCTGTTTCCCGTCTGGTGGCTCTGGCACCTCCCCTTCTTCCTCGGACGGCCCGAATTCGGTCTGCCCCAGTTCCTCGGCTTCGGGCTGGGCATCCTCTCTGCGTCCGTCTGGCTCACCTTCCTCTGGGAGCGCACCCGCAGCGCCCTCGTGGCAGTGGTGTGGCACGCCGTGCTGAACGTCACGCGGGGCATTGCCCTGGGCTTCTCCACCGGGATGTTCCTGGCCTACGGGATGGTGGTCACCGTGGGGGCGCTGGGCATCGTTGCCTGGTGGCTGGTGCGGCGGCGGTGACGGGGCCGGTTTTGCGGATGGTCGTCCGGTGGGGATAGGATGGAATGGATGGCTATTGAAGAGCCGGCTCTGCCGGCCGATTCCCGCGCCGAGCCGGACTCCGCTGCTGCGGTCGTGGAGCAGTACTGGGCGCTGATGGCCACCAACGACTTCACCGCCGTCGGTGCAATCCTCGCCGACGATTTCGTGCTGGAGTGGCCGCAGTCGAAGGAGCGGATCCGCGGTCGGGACAACTACGCCGCCATGAATGCCGACTATCCGGCGGCGGGCAGGTGGGCCTTTCACGTGCACCGGATCGTGGGCGGCGAGGGGCAGGCCGTGTCGGACGTTTCGGTTTCTGACGGCACCCGTCACGACCGGGCAATTTCATTCTTTTCAGTGGCTTGTGGAAAGATCCTCCGGATAGTCGAGTTCTGGCCCGAGCCCTGTCCGGCGCCCGAACACCGGCGGCGGTTCGTGGAGTCCCTCGAATGACCCGTCAGCTGATCGCCTGGACGTTCGTCGGACTGCGCTGCCTGCACAGCTTCATCCAGATCACATCGAATCGCGTGATGCACGGCTTTCGTGTCTACGTGCTGGGGACACTCTGCGTCGTTGGCATGTGGGTCGTCCTGGCGTTCCAGCTGTGAGCGGGTCCACAACCACCGAGGAGCTTGCCCGGCGTGTGCTCGCGCTCGCCGGTGGCGCCACCGCCTCGGCCGGGATCACGGTCGTGCTCGCGGAGCCGGGGCGCGTGCATCTGGGGATCGACCGACGTGACGACCTGGTGCAGTTCAAGGGGTACTTTCACGGCGGCGTGATCAGCGGGCTTGCGGACCTGGCTGCGGGCGGCGCAGTCGCCACCATGCTGCCGCCCGGACGCGGAGTGGTGACGATCAGCCTGCACGTGAACTTCCTGGCGCCGGCCAGGGGCGAGCGCCTGGTGGCCAGGGGAAGCGTGGTGAAGATCGGGAAAACCCTGGGCGTCGCCAGCGTCGAACTGGTAACCCTGGAGGGTGGCCAGGAGCACCTGTGCGCAACGGCGACCGTGACCTTCCGGGTGGTGTCCGCGGGCTAGCGACGCATTGCGCAAACCCGGCGGCCCACGTCTGGCTGGTCCGTGAAGAAGCCGCTCATGCCCCGGTCGAGGGCCGCCGCAATCTCGCCGCCGAGATCGCCACGGTCCGCTGGCTCGCCACCGCGCTGGAACGATTCGGCCAGGTACTCGTTCTCGGCGCGGAACGTCCAGCCGTGCACGAACAGCCCGGCCTTCCGGGCGCCCGACATCAGGGCCGGTTCGTCCATGACCAGATTCTTGGGCGCACCCACGCCCTGGGCATAGGCCGCGATGGCGCTGAAGTCCGGCAGTGCAGCGGGGTCGCCGCCTGGCGGGGCTGCCCCAATGAGTTGCACCAGCGGAAGCCGAGTGAGCGGCCGCAGGCGCTTCAGGCTGTCCGCATCAAAGGACTGGATGAACACGGGCGCGTCCGGGCGCGCCAGCCCGGCGGCGGCCAGTGCTCCCAGCAAGGCGCGTTCCGGGTCCAGGCCGCGGGTGCGGAAGACCGCCGGATCCTTGAGCTCCGGGTAGATCCCCGGGGACTGGCCGCTGCGGGCACCTTCATCCCGGATCAGGCCGATGATCTCGGCGAGGGTGGGAATCGGGAAGCGGTCATCGAATTCCGTATTGCCCCGGCGCAGTTCCGGCTGCGTCTCCCGTGCGCGCAGTCGTTGCAGCTCCGCGATCGTGAAATCCTCCACGAACCAGTCCGTCACCTCGGTACCCGCCACCGTCCGGGTGGAACGGTATCCGGCGAACTGCGGCAGAGCGCTCACGTTGGTGCTGGTTCCGAGCTGGCGCTCGTGCCGTGCGACCAGCACGCCGTCGCGCGTCATCACCAGGTCGGGCTCGATGTAGTCCGCGCCGAGCTGGATGGCCAGGCGATAGGCGGGCAGCGTGTGCTCGGGGAGGTAGCCGCTGGCGCCGCGGTGGGCAATCACCAGGCAGTCTTGCCCGGCAGCGTCCGCAAGCGATGGTGCGGCTGCGACCAGCAGCGTGAAAAGAAGCCGTAACCTGAAGTAGGGCATCATTGGCTGTCATTTTGGGTCGGGCCGATGAAGTTTTCATTGCGCGAGGATTTCTGGCAGCTCGCTGCCGTCATCATTGGTCTCATGTCGGGTCTCGCCGGCTGCAATGCCTCGGGCAGCTGGAGTCAAGCCGCGGACGCCCCGGCTCCGATGCTGGTTTCGGAGCCGGGCAAGGGATTTCACGTGGAAGTGCTGCTAACTACCGGCGATAAAGTCGGCGGCTATCGCCCGCCCGGCGTACTGGACGGCATGGTGGCATTCGCGAGAGACGACGATGCGGAGGCGGTGGATCTGTTCGTGACCCACGAACTCGAGGCTGACGAAGGTCCGCTTTATCGCCTGGCCAACGGCACGGAGCTGACCGGCTCCCGGATCACCCGCTTCACGATGGACCGGCGCACCCGGCGCATCACTTCGGCGGATCTCGCGTATCGTGAAGTTCGTGATCGCGCGGGCCGTATCGTCACCGATGCAACCCAGCTGACTGAAAGGGGCGGCAGTGGCGCTGCCGGCCTGGAGTCCTTCTGCTCCGCCGCGGGCTGGTCTGCCGGCGAGTACGGCTTCGTCGACCGCCTTGTCCTGGCTCACGAGGAGGTCACCCGGAGCGAGGGTCATCCCCACGGTGGGACGATTTTCGCTCTCGACGTGGCTGCCGAGGTTTTGTGGGCGCTGCCCGCGCTTGGACGTGGCTCCTGGGAGAACAGCGCGGCCGTCAGCACACCTGACGGTGACCGGCCTGACGGGCACGTGGCGCTGATGTTGGGCGACGACCTGGAGTTCGGTCGGGCGCCCCTCTACCTGTGGATCGGGCGGAAGGTCCCTGGCGGCAACTTCGTGGAACGAAACGGGCTTGCCGTCGGCCAGCTGCACGTGTGGGTCGCCGACGGCGGTGACCGCACCCCGCAGGATTGGTCTGGCACCGGAACCATGCGGCGCGGGCGCTTCGTGCCCTTGCCGGCCCGAACGGCGGATGGCCAGCCCACGCCAGTGACTGACGCCAACGGCTACTTCGACGATCCGGAACTGCGGCGGCGTGCGGAGGATCTCGGCGCCTTCATGTTCTCGCGCCCGGAGGACCTGCACACCAACCCGCGCAGCGGGACGCAGGTGGCGTTCGCGTCCACCGGTCATGGCGATCAGTTTGAGGCGGATGACTGGGGCAACGTGTACCTGGTCGACGTGAACTTCCGGGAGGATGCGGACGCTGGCTTGTTGGCCGATGCCGATGCGCGGCTGTTCTATGACAGCGACGAGTCCGCCGATCGCGGGCTCCGCAATCCTGACAACCTCGTCTGGTCCAGCGATGGTTCCATCTACGTGCAGGAAGACCGGGCCACGAAGCTTGCCCGATTCGGTGCCGAGTCCGGGCGCGAAGCATCCGTCTGGGCACTGGACCCGACCGGTTCGCGGCCGCCGACCCGGATTGCCGTGATCGATCGTCGCGCCGTGCCCGCCGGGAGTACCGACAGCAAGGCTGGTGAACTGGGCGCATGGGAGTCGTCCGGCATCGTAGACGTGACCCGGTTGTTCGGCGGCGCACCCGGGGAAGTACTTTTGCTCGCCAACGTCCAGGCGCACGGGGTGACCGACGGGCCCGTCGGCGGCTCCCAAGGACTGGTAGAAGCCAGCCAGCTCCTCCTTCTCTCCAATGCCACCCCAAAGGTACCGGACACTTAGTTATTCAGTCTGCTTAGTTATTGGTTCAATAACTAAGCAGACTGAATAACTAAGTGTCCGGTACCTTTCGCAACTGCGGTGGCGAGGGCGTGGAGGTCGTCGTCGGTGTGCGCGGTGGAGAGGAAGCCCACTTCGTAGGGGCTGGGCGGCAGGTAGAAGCCTTCTGCGAGCAGCTCGTGGAAGAACGGCGGAAACCGTGCGATGGCCGCGTCGGACAGGCCTGCCGGCGTGCGGACCGGTCCGGACGCCAATCCGCCGTCCAGCACGATCCAGAACAGCGAGCCAACGCGCTGCAGCCGCACGCCGGGGACGTCCCGGAGCAGTTCGTCCAGCATCCGTCCGCTGTCCTCGAGTGCCAGGTAGGCTGTGCCATCGACGAGCTGCCGTAGCGTCGCGAGCCCCGCCGCCATGGCCACCGGGTTCGCTGACAGCGTCCCGGCCTGGTAGACGGGCCCGAGCGGCGCGACGAGGTCGAGCAAGTCGCGCCGGCCGCCGAAGGCGCCCACTGGAAAGCCGCCGCCGATGATCTTGCCGTAGGTCACCAGGTCGGGGCGGATGCCGGTGATCTCGGCCATCCCGCCGAAGGCCGTGCGAAACCCCGTGATCACCTCGTCGAATACCAGCAGCGCGCCATGCTTCTGGCACTGCCACGCCAGCGCGTCGAGGAACTCCTGGCTCTGGGGCAGCAGCCCGTGATTGGCCGGCAACGGCTCGATGATGGCGGCCGCGATGTCGGCGCCGCGCGCCGCGAACAGGCCCTCCAGGGCCCCGATATCGTCCAGCGGCAGTACCAGTGTGTCGGCAGCGACGCCGGCCGTAACGCCGGCGCTGTCGGCCACGCCGCCGACGCCCGCAGCGGCCAGCCCGGAGCCGGCGCGAATCAGCATGGAGTCCACGTGCCCGTGGTAGCACCCGTCGAACTTCAGGACCACCGACCTGCCGGTGGCGGCCCGCGCCAGCCGCAGTGCCGACATCACGGCCTCGGTGCCGGAGTTGACGAAGCGCAGCCGCTCGACCCAGGGCAGCCGCCCGGTGATGAGCTCGGCGAGTTCCAGCGAGCCCGCTTCCGCTGCGCCGTAGCTCCAGCCGCGGCTTGCTGCCTCCGTCACGGCCTGCAGCACGAGCGGATGGGCATGGCCCAGGATCAGCGGGCCGAAGGCCATGCAGAAGTCCACGTAGTGCCGGCCATCCACGTCCGTGAGCCTGCTGCCGCGGGCGCCGCTGATGAAAACCGGGGTACCACCGACCCGACCGAATGCGCGGACGGGCGAATGCACCCCGCCCGGCGTCACGGCCAGGGCCCGGGCAAACAGGTCGGCTGAGCGGGTCACGGCGCGCCGGCTTCCCGCGCCATGTACAGCGGCGCGCGCCGGGCTGCGTAGCTGATGATCATGCACGCTCCCGCCCGGACGAAGGCCGTCCAGGTTTCCAGCTGCGTGCGTGCCGGATCCGCGAGCGCCTGCGCGGCCAGCAGGTCGATGCCCGCCTGCTCGCCGCTGGTCTGGTATACCGCCCAGGGCAACGGTACCGCCGCGGACAGCCGCGCGAGCACATCCAGGTAAGGCAGGCCCGGCTTGACCATGAGGATGTCGGCGCCCTCTGCGGCGTCCCGTCGGGCCGCCAGCAACGCGTCATCCGGCCGGCCGGGATCGATCTGGTAGGTGGCCCGGTCCTTCAGCGTGCCAGCCTTGTCTGGTGCCGAGTCGGCCGCCAGCCGGAAGGGGCCATAGAACGCCGAATGGAACTTCGCCGCGTAGCTCATCAGCGCCCGGCGGTGCAAACCGGCGCCGTCGAGCGCGGCGCGGATCGCCGCCACACGGCCGTCCTGCATGTCGCTGGGCGCGACGCAGTCCGCTCCGGCATGGGCGAACTGCAGCGCCGCCCCGGCAAGCGTGGCCACGGTGACGTCGTTGTCGAGATGGGAACGGTCGTCCGCCAGGATGCCGCAGTGGCCATGGGTGGTGTAGGAGCAGAGGCACACGTCGGCAGCCACCCACACCGCGTCGCCGAAGCGTCCCTTGATGTCGGCGATGCGCGCGCTCGTGAAGGCCTGACAGAAGTCGCGCTCACGCTTTTCCCCCGGCACGCCAAACAGCAGGAACTTGCTGATGCCGCATTCCAGGTCGGCCTCGATCTGCCCGAGCAGGCTCGACGGCGTTTCGCGCCACACGTCCGCGAGCCCCGGCACCGCCTCGCGCGTTGCAAGCCCCTCGACGGCGAACAGGGGCTGGATGAACTGCTCCGGGTGCAGCCGCACCGACCGGGTCAGTTCCCGGATGTGCCGGTTGTCCCGGTTGCGCCGCAGGCGGACGGGATCCTTCATCAGTGGAGCCACCGTTGCCACTCGCGGCCGTTCGGGAACGGCAGCGCATCCGCTCCCGCGGCGCGCAGCGCGCGCAAGGTCTTGCCCGCGCCACAGGCATGACTCGCACCGGCCGGCAGTGACTCCCGCAGAGCGAGGAACTGCTCGGCGCTGCTCCAGTAGAAATGCGTGGCCTTCGCCGCCGCGTCGTGCAGGCCGCGCAGAACGTCCCGGTCTGCCGGTGGGAGGATGTCGTAGGTGGCGATGACGTTCCCGACGCCCGATTCGCGCCAGCCGGGCGCTGCCCACCGGTAGGTGAGCGCCGTCCATTCCCGGAGCGGTGGCAGCCCGAGCACCGGGCATTCGAGCGTCGTCCGCACGTCGTCGAATCCCAGGTTGTCCCCGCAGCCTTCCACCCACAGTCCGCGGGCAGCAAGCCGGCGCCAGCTTTCCACGCCGCTGACCCAGAGGCGGGCCCCGGCCGGGATTGCGTGGTGCTCGAGGGCGTGCCAGTAGGCAGCGAACACGGCGGCATCCGGCCGGAGGCGCGCCAGTTGTGGCAGCGGACCCGCGGGTTGCCGCGTGCAGGCACGTTGCCAGCCGATGCCGTCGAACCCCGTGGCGCCCTTGGGTGACGGCGGGCGGTTCCAGTCGAGGCGCTCGACGACACCCGCCGCCGTGGCGCCGCGCACGAAGCAGACCGGCCCGAGTTCCCCGTGCCGGACCGCGGTGACGCCCAGCGCGGGCCGGCTCGCCTCGTCGCTGGCGGCCAGCGCCGCATTCTCCGCCGCGACGAGCTCCACCGTCTCCGGATCATGCAGGCCGCGCAGCAGGTCCAGCATCGCGTCGTCACCGGCCCGGCACTCGACGGCCAGGACGCCCTGGCCGGCTGCCGCCGGGCACCGGGTGACCGGCAGCACCATCCAGCGCACGCCGGTGAGCAGGGGCAGGACGACGGCCCGTCCCGCGGGATCGTTCCACAGCCGCGCAAGGCCTGCGAGGGCGAGCACGACGCCGTCGAGCGCTTCCGGTTCCGTTCGTGGCAGGTGCAGGCGGGCGAGGCGCGAATCCACCGCGCCACGGACCGGGACGAACCCGACCACCGGCGGACGGCCCGTGGCTGGCAACGCCCAGGCCAGGAAGTCCGCCACGTTGGCCTGCCGCCGGATCGACGAGGAGCCCACCCGGAGGGCATCGCCCGCGACGAGCCGCGCTGGCGCGTCCCGCCGCCAGACGATGACGTCCCGCGGATTCTCCCGGGGTGGTAGCGCCGCGAGTGCGATTCCCGGGTGGCGGTCGGAGGGCAGGTCCTTCAGCGAGTGGACGCAGAAGTCCACGTCGCGGGCGAGCAGGGCATCGTCCAGTTCGGCCGAGAAGAACTCGGGATCGCCCACGTCCTGGAGCGGCACGGCCAGGTTGCGGTCACCGCGGGTGGTGACAGTGACGAGCTCCACGGTCCGCTCCGGGTGCAGGCGCTCGAGTGCGGATGCGACCAGCCGGCTCTGCGCCAGGGCCAGCGGCGACCCGCGGGTGCCGAGCCTCAGACGCTGCATGCCCGGAGGCGCGGCTCTGCCAGGCGCTCCTCGACCAGTGCCGCGCAGGCGAGGGCCGCTGCGGCCAGCTGCTGTCGGCGTTGCTGCTCGCGAGCCCCCGCGAGGGCAAACACGTGGTCCAGGTCGAAGCTCGCCGTTTGCGGGCCCCAGGCCAGAGAGTCCATCCGCCTGCAGCCCAGGTGGACCAGGCGCCGCGGCGCGTGCCGCAACAGCCGGTTGCGCCACGCGGAGTCGTGCGCCGCATCCCGCGGTGTCGTGAAGACGATGTCGGTGGCCCAGGCCGCGGCCGTGTCGGCCTCGTCGCTCGAGAACCAGCGGCAGACGCCGGTCAACGGTGCCCTGGCGAGGGGGTTCAGGGAGCGGTGGTTCCAGACGCCCACGTCCCAGGCGCGAAACAGCGGCAGCATGGAACGCGCGAGCTCGCCCGTGCCCACGAACAGCACCCGGGCATCGCGCCTGGGCGCCAGCAGTTCGCGCGCGAGGCTGCCATAGGAGCCGCCCGCGACCCCTTGCAGGTAGCCGGTGCGGAGCGCGCGCGTGTCTGCCTGCAGCGCCAGGACGACGGGTTGCAGGTGCGAAAGTTCCTCCGCTGGCAGTCGCCGCGCCGCCTCGTCCCAGGCCCGACGGAACTGCCCGAACACGTTCGTCTCGCCGGGTACGGCGCTGCGCAGGCCGCTGGCGACTTCCAGAAGGAGCCGGTAGGCGGCCGCTCCGGTGCTGAGCTCACCGGCCGTCCCGGCTGCCAGGCCGGGGCGCGGTCCCAGCCCGAAGGCGAGTCGCCGGAGGCAGGTGTCCAGGACCACGGCGTTGGCGTGGAACTCCGTGTCCGCCCCGTCGTGGGCGCGGGGCCCGGGCGCGCGGGCTCCGGGCCAGTGGAGGCACCAGAGCCCGGCGATGAGTGCGTTCAACGAAGGGGCCATCGTCCGCGATCAGGCGGGCTTGCCGCCCTCGATGCCGGCGAGCCATTCATCGTCGGAGCCCTCGGGCACTTCCTGGAACAGGAATGACGACAGGTAGCGCTCGCCGGTATCGGGCAGCATCACGAGGATGGAAGAGCCGGCAGGCGCCTTCTCCGCCACCTTGAGCGCCGCCGCCAGCGTTGCGCCGGCGGAGAGGCCGACGAAGATGCCTTCTTCCCGGGCCAGGCGCAGCGCGTTCTCCTTGCCTTCGTCGTCGGTCACGGTGACGAGCTCGTCATAGACCTGCGGATTCAGCACGTCCGGAAGGAAGTCCGGCGTCCAGCCCTGGATCTTGTGGGGCTTCCACTCCTTGCCGCCGAGCAGCGACGCGCCTGCCGGCTCGGTGGCGACGATGCGCACGTCCGGCCGCGCCGCCTTGATCACTTCGCCCGCGCCGGTCAGCGTGCCGCCCGTCCCCCAGCCGGTGACCCAGAAGTCGAGTCGCCGCCCCGCGAAGTCCAGCAGTATTTCCGGGCCCGTGGTCTGGCGGTGCCAGGCGGGATTCGCGGGGTTCTCGAACTGCCGGGCCAGGAACCAGCCATGCCGCGCCGCCAGCTCCTCGGCGCGGCGGACCATGCCGGTGCCGCGCCCGGCGGCGGGCGTGAGGATGACCCTCGCACCAAAAGCACGCATGATCTTCCGGCGCTCGATCGAAAAGGTCTCGACCATCGTGGCGACGAACGGATAACCCCGTGCGGCGCACACCATGGCGAGCGCGATGCCGGTGTTGCCCGAGGTGGCCTCGACGACGGTCTGGCCGGGCTTCAGCACACCGCGACGCTCCGCATCGGTGATGATCGCGAGGGCCAGCCGGTCCTTGACAGAGCCCGCCGGATTGAAGGCCTCGATCTTCACGTACATCTCGACGTGCTTCGGCGCGATGTGATTCAGCCGGACCACCGGCGTGCGGCCGATCGTCTCCAGGATGTTGTTGTAGATCATCGGGGTGCTCCTGACGTTGCCTCATTGTAGGCCGCGGGCGCCGCGGCAGGTCGAAACCAGTCCAGTCGTTCACGCAGTGCGACGACGTCGCCCACGTAGAGAATCGCCGGCGACGAAACCCCGGCCGTGGCCGCCTTGCCGGCGATGTCGCCGAGCGTGCCCGTCACCACGCGCTGGTCGTCCGTCGTGCCCCCCATCACCAGGGCGACTGGCGTGCCGGGGTCGCGGCCGTGGCGGCGCAATGCGTCGCTGACGGCCGGGAGGCGCTGTCCGGCCATGTACACGACCAGCGTCTGGCCAAGGGCGGCCAGCCGCTGCCAGTCCGGTTCCTCGTCGGCGCCCAGATGCGCCGTCACGAAGGTCACCGCCCAGGCCGCGTGCCGGTGAGTGAGCGGAATGCCCGCGTAGGCGCCGCAGCCGCTCGCCGCGGTGACCCCCGGGACGACGCGGAAGGGGAGGCCCGCGGCGGCCAGCGCCAGGGCCTCCTCGCTCCCGCGTCCGAACACGTAAGGGTCGCCGCCTTTCAACCGGCAGACCCGCTGTCCGGCCCGCACCCGGGCCAGTAGCAGCTCGTTGATGTGCGCCTGGGAGGTGGACGCGCCGCCGCCTGTCTTGCCGACATCGATGAGCTCCGCATCCCGGCGGGCGAAGGCAAGGAGCGCCGGCGCGACCAGCCGGTCGTGCAGCACCACGTCGGCGTGCTGGAGGAAGTGCAGGCCGCTGGAGGTGATCAGGCCGGGATCGCCCGGACCGGCACCCACGATCCAGGCCTCGCCGCGCGATTCACCGGCATTCCCCCGGTCGTGGAGGAGTCGTGTCAGGGCGTCGTCCGCTTCCGCGGTGCGCCCGTCGATGACCGCCTGGGCGGGTCCCGTCCGGGCGTCGAGCACGCCTGCGAGCACGTCCTCCCACAGGCGCCGGCGGGCCGTGATGTCGGGCAGTGCTTCCTTCACGCGCTGACGCCACCCACCTGCCCAGCTGGCCAGCACGGCCAGGCGGGCCGGCAGCCAGCGCTCCAGCCGCTGCCGCACGAGTCGGGCCAGCACCGGTGCCTGGCCACCGCTCGACACGGCGATCAGCAGCGGTGACCGGTCAACGATGGATGGGCTGATGCAGGTGGAGATTGCGGGGTCGTCCACCACGTTGCAGAGGCGGAGCGCCACACGCGCGGCCTCTGCCACGGCGCGGTTCACGGCCGGGTCACTGGTGGCGGCGATCACGAGCAGCTGCAGTGGCACCAGTGCGGGATCGAAGGGCCGGCGCGCGACTTCGATCCGGCCTTCGCCCAGGGCCGACTCCAGCGGCGGGGTCAGCTCCGGCGCATTGACGGTCACCCGGGCGCCAGCGGCCAGCAGCTGGAGTGCCTTGCGCTCGGCCACGGCACCACCGCCCACCACGAGGCAGGGCTGTCCGGTGAGGGACGCGAAGATCGGCAGGTAGTCCATGCGGCTGGATTCCGGCGGGAAAAACGGTGTCCGGGCGTGGGGTGGGACGGGGCCACGATAGCCCCCTGGCGGCCAGGAAAAAAATAGACGATTGACAGGCTCTTGTAACTTCTGGCTATATAGAAGCCTCCATGACCCTGCAGCAGCTCAAATATCTGGTGGCCATTGCCGACAGCGGTCTGAACATCACCGCAGCGGCCGAGCGGCTCTACACCAGCCAGCCCGGGATCAGCAAGCAGCTCAAGCTGCTGGAGCAGGAACTGGGCGTCCAGCTCTTCACCCGCAAGGGCAAGAGCCTGGCGGCGATCACGCCCGCGGGCCGTGACGTCATCGCCCGCGCCCGGCGGATCATGCGGGAGGCGGAGAACATCCGGAACCTGGCCAGCGACCTTTCCGGCGAGCAGGAGGGCACGCTGTCCATCGGCACCACGCACACCCAGGCGCGCCACGTGCTGCCGGACGTGATCAAGGAGTTCCGGGAGCGGTACCCGAAGATCAACCTGGAGCTGCACCAGGGCACGTCCGAGCAGATCGCCGAGCTGGTGGCGGCCAACCGGGTGGATTTTGCGATCGCCACCGGTTCGCGCCAGCTCTTCCCGGGGCTCGTGCTGCTGCCGTGCTTCCGGTGGGACCGGATCATCCTGGTGCCGAACGGCCACCCGCTCACCGGGATGAAGGAGGGCGGCGTCAAGCGCCTGACCCTCCCGGTGCTGGCCGGCTACCCGCTGGTGACCTATGTCTTCGGCACCACCGGCGAGTCGTCATTGAAGAAGGCCTTTGCGGAGCAGGGTCTGGAACCCAACGTGGTCTTCACCGCCCGGGACGCGGACATCATCAAGACCTACGTGCGGATGGGCATGGGCGTGGGCATCGTGGCGCCCATGGCCTACGAGTGCCAGGACCAGAAGGACCTCACCGCAATCTCGGCCGAGGGGCTGTTTCCCCGCGTCACCACCTGGCTGGGTTTCCGTCGGGATTCCGTCCTGCGCCGGTACATGGTGGATTTCGTGGCGCTGTTTGCTCCGCACCTCACGCCGCACCTCACGCGGAAGGCCGCCCAGCTGGCGACCCAGGCCGAAGTCGACGCGCTGTTCGACGAGGCGACGCTGCCGATGAAGGTCGGCTGCGAAGCGCCGTCGACCGAGGCGTCGTAGGAGCGCCTTCAGGCGCGACCGGGACGGCCTCCGTCGGGAATCGAGTCCGCGAGTCTCCCGACGGAGGCCGTCCCGGTCGCGCCTGAAGGCGCTCCTACAATCCCGACAGGTCGATGTCGTGCAGGCCGCACTCGCGCTTCAGGCCGAAGAAGCGGGTTTCCTCTTCCGTCTTCACGGCATGGATCGGCCGGGTGGTGTGCACGTCGCCGACCGAAACGTAGCCCTGTTCCCAGAGCGGGTGGTAAGGCAGGTCGTTCTGCTTGAGATAGCGGAACACGTCCCTGTCGGTCCAGTCTGCAATCGGGTGGACCTTCCAGCGTTCGCTGCCGACGGATCCCTGGGCGTTGAGGAAGGGGACGTTGGCCCGGCTCGAGGACTGGGAGCGGCGCAGGCCCGCAAACCAGCTGCCGACGCCGAGCTCCCGCAGTGCCCGCTCCATGGGCTCCACCTTGTTTTCCCGGTTGTAGACCTCGATGCCGGCGAGCCCCTGCTGCCAGCGCTTGCCGTAACGGGCCTCCTGCCAGGCCGGGCTCTGGGTGTTCCGGTAGACCTTCAGGTTCAGGTTGAGACGGTCTGACAGGGCATCCACAAACTGGTAGGTTTCGGCGAAGAGGTAGCCGGTGTCGATGAAGATCACCGGGATGTCCGGACGCTGCCGGGTCACCAGGTGCAACAGCACGGCGGCCTGGATGCCGAAGCTGGAGGTCAGGACGTGGTTGCCGGGCAGGTGCTCGAGGGCCCAGCCGACCCGCTCGGCGGCCGACAGTCCCGCGAAGAGGCCATTCCCGTGGGCCACCGCATGCTCCCGGGTCTCGACCTCGTCGAACAGCACCGCCGGGCTGCTGCTGGCGCCCGTGTCGAGGGCAGGGAGTACGAGGTTGGCAGCTGCGGACACGGGCTACTCCTGCAAGAATCGGTCGATCGGGTGGAGTGCACGCTAACTGCCGCACCCCGGGAGGGGAACGACGTTGTTGTTATCCGCGCATAACCGGCATGAATAACGGCCGAGGCGCGGTGTGACGAGCCTCACGGCTGCCCGGTGTTATTTGAAGACTGCCCGTTTTCTGGAGGTTGCCCGTGTCCGCCAAACTCACTCGCCGCTCCCTGGTGCTCGGCTCCCCGGTGGCCGCCGCACTGCTCGCCAGCCGCCCCGGATCAGCCCTGCAGGCCGAACCCCAGGCCGCTGCGGCAGCGGCGAACACACCCGCTGCCGGCGCCCCGGCCCGCCTGATCGCCAATGAGAATCCCTACGGCCCGTCGGCCAGCGCCCGGCGCGCGGTTGCCGAGGCACTGGCCACCGCCTGGCAGTACCCCATGGGCCACGACCAGCCCCTGAAGAAGCTGATCGCCGAGCGCGAGGGCCTGACGCCCGGACACATCATGCTGGGGGACGGCTCCGGCGAGATCCTGCGGATCGCAGGACTCGTCTACGGCATGGGCGGTCGCGAGGTCGTGGCCGCGAGGCCGACCTTCGGCTTCCTCCAGGACTACGCCCGCCAGCTGGGAGCGACCGTCACCGAAGTGCCCCTCGACGGGAACCTGCGGCACGACACCCGGGGCCTGGCCGCCGCCGTCACCGGCAGGACGGGGCTTCTCTATATATGCAACCCCAACAACCCCACAGGTACCCTGATACCCGGCCCGGAGCTGCGACCCTTCGTGCAGGCCATGGCCGGCCGGACCACGGTGCTGGTGGACGAGGCTTACCTGGATCTGTGGGAGGATTGGCCCGCCCATACGGCAACGGAACGCGTTCGCGCCGGCGACCCGGTCATCGTCACCCGCACCTTCTCCAAGCTCCACGGCATGGCGGGCCTGCGTGTCGGCTATGCCCTCGCCCCGCCCGGGATCATCCAGCGGCTGGAAAAGCACCGCATGACCCTGCTGGGGTGCGCAGGTGTGGCAGCCGCCACGGCGAGCTACCAGGACCTGGAATTCCTGGCCTTTTCCCGTGCCCGCCTGCAGGAGGGCCTGGCGATCACCACCGGAGCCCTCCGGGAGCTGAAGCTCCGCCACGTGGAGCAGGGGCGGGGCAACTTCGTCTTCTTCGACACGGGCGGCCCGCTGGCCGACTTCAGTGCGGCCATGCGGCGCGCGGGCTACCTGGTCGGCCGGCCCTTCCCCCCCTATGACACCTGGTGCCGGGTCAGCATGGGGACCGTGGAGCAGATGCGCGGCTTCGCGGCCGCCCTGCGGAGCTACTTTTGAGAGGCACCGCTGGGCTACAATTTGGCGCCCCCGGCTTCCCAACCACATCACCAAGGGTCCTGACGTTGGAGACTCTCCGCCTCGTTTATCACGCCGCCAAGGTCCGGCTCGGCTTCCTGATCATGGCCTGCGCGCTGGCCGGGCTCGCCGTGAGCCCCGGCGTCGGACTGTCCGCCTGGCAGGTGGTGGTGCTCGGCGTTGCGACGCTGCTGTCATCCGCGGCTGCCGGCGCCTTCAACCAGCTTTGGGAACGGGACCTGGACCGGGGCATGAAGCGCACCCGGGAACGGCCCTTCGCCACCGGGCGCTTTGCCGCCACGGGCGCCTGGCATGCCGGCATCCTGCTGGTCGTGCTGCTCTCGGTGGTCGCCGCGGCGCTGGCGACCAACGTCACCGCCGCGCTGTACATCTTTCTCGGCGCCTTCACCTACGGCGTCGTCTACACGGTCTGGCTCAAGCGCCGCACCTGGCTCAACATCGTGATCGGCGGTCTCGCGGGCAGCTTTGCCGTCATGGCCGGTGCCGCGGCGGTGGACGCCGAGTTCGAGCCGGCGCCGATGATCCTTGCCATCGTGCTGTTCCTCTGGACGCCCCCCCACTTCTGGGCGCTGGCCTTCGCCTGCAAGAAGGACTACCAGGCCGCCGGCGTGCCGATGCTCCCGGTCGTCGTCAGCGACGAGCTGTCCACCCGCACGATCCTCGGCCACGCGATCGCGCTCGTGGCATTGTCGCTCGTGCCGTTCTGGTACGGCATGAGCTGGATCTATCTGGCCAGTGCCATCGGTGGCGGCGTGTTCTTCCTGCTGGCCAGCTGGCGGCTCGTCCTTTCACCCACAATTCCCCAGGCCTGGCGCACGTTTGCCGCTTCGATCGTCCAGCTGGGGCTGCTGCTGACCGGGGCGATCTTCGACAACCTGCTGCTGGGCTAGGCTCGGGGCATCCGTGATGCACGAGCGGGAGCATCGCGCATGACCCGGACGATCTACCGGAAGCCATTTCCGGGCCTGGTGGCGTTCACCATTGCCTTTCTGAGCCAATGGCTCGGCCACGGTGCCTGGGCCTTCATTCGAGGCGTCTTCGGTGAATACCAGGAGGTCGCGAGCCTCGCGGTCGGTGCCGTGGGCGCCGGCCTGATCTGGAAAGGCCTGAAGCGCAGCGAGGTCCCTGCAACCTGGATGGGCTTCCTCGGCGCCCTGCTGGTGTGGGTGGGCTGGTTCGAATTCACGTTCGAGTTCTATGCGGACATGTTCCGCATTCCCGAGTACACGAGCCCGACCGGGCTGCCGATCTTCGCCGGCGCCACCATCCTGATGGCGACCATGCCGATCATGCTGGCCCTGCTGCTCGTGTACGGCTTTTTCAACCGGCAGACCAGGTGCAACCTGATCCGCTGGTTCCACCGCAACCTGGGCTTCAATCCGGGCATGCCGACGCCCGACAACGGGCGCAGCTTCGCCCGCATCACGGCCATCGAAACATTGTTCGTGACCTGGGCGTGCTACCAGTTCTGGCTGTACGTCGGCTACATGCTCAGCAACACGATCATCATGGTGCTGTACGTGGCGTGGACCGCCTGGGCCGGGTACATCCTCTGGAAGTTGATCGGGATTCCGCGGGTCGGCCATGCCGTGCGCTACGGCATCCCGGTAGGGGTCGTCGCCTGGGGCGTGGCAGAGATGCCCGCGCACTTCGGCCTGTACTCCGAGATCTGGCTTAAGCCCTTCGACTATGCCGTCACCAACACCATCATGCTGGCGATCTTCACGGCCGGAATGATCTACGTGGCGCGTCAGCCGCAGAAATCTTCCGTACAGGAAGCGGCAGAGCCGGTCTGACGGCTGGCGAGTGCGGGGAGACCCGCCGCTTTACGTCGCGTGAGAGTTGTGGTTACTATCGGACGCCGGTTCGCAACGGGGGTTGCGGAAGGCGTGTCCTGCGGGATATCAGGGGGAGTTCAATGCGAGCAGTAATGGTCGGCGGCACTCGGGCTGCAGTTTCCATCGTGGGCGTTGCACTGGCGGCGTTCACCGTCGATGCACTGGCGGTGGATGAAATCATCGTCACTACCCGCAAGCGGGAAGAGAACCTCCAGACGGTCCCGATCGCCGTGCAGGCGATCACGGCGCAGGACATCGAGCGCAAGGGGCTGGTCAGCCTTAATGACATCGTCCAGCAGTCGTCCAGTCTGATCCTCGACCAGGGCTTCGCGCCCCAGGACCAGCGCATCGTCATCCGCGGCCTTTCGCCCACGCGCGGCCGGCAGAATGCCGCCGTTTTGCAGGACGGCATCGACGTGTCGAGCGAAGCCATTGCCACGGCCGGCGGGTCGCTGCTGATCAATCCGCGGCTCTTCGACCTGGAGCGGGTCGAGATCGTGAAAGGTCCCCAGGTGGCCCTGTACGGCCGCTCGGCTTTCAACGGCGCCATCAACTACATCACCCGCAAGCCGGGTGACGAGTTCCAGGCCCGGGTGGGTACCGACATCGGGTCCGATGGCCAGTTCGAGATGTCGGGCGGCGTCGACGGGCCCATCACGGAGGGGCTGAGTGCAGGGGTGTCCGGAATGGTGTGGACCCACGATGGTTTCCACACCAACACCCTCACCGGCGAGAAGGCCGGCGACTCGGAGGGCACCAGCATCGCGGGCACTCTGGTCTGGAAGGTCACCGACGCACTGAACGCGACCCTGCGAGTCGAGAACCTGAACGACGAGTTTGGCGTCACTCCCTACGCGGTGATGCCCTTCAATACGGACTTCATCATTCCCACGTCCGCCCAGGTCGATCCGGACGGCCCGGGGCCGCTCACGCCCACGGTGAGCCCCTCCGTCGGCAGTGTGCGTGGCATCAGCGGTGATGCGCTGGATGGTGACGACCTGACGCTGGCCATGAGCGAGAACCCGCGCACCTGCGACCCGAACACGCCGAATACCGGGAACCTCGGTTGCCGCAACTATCCGGGCAGCGACCGGGATATCACCCGGGGAACCCTGACGCTCGACTGGGACGTGGGTCCGGTCATGGTCACCTCGCTCACGCATTACGCCGACGCCAGCACGTTCCAGCTCGAGGGCTCCGAGGACGTCAGCGCCAGCACGCCGATTGCGGTGCCGAATCTCTTCGGCGGCACCACGATCGTATCGTCACCAGCCGAGTTCTGGCTGGATAACGACACGACCCTCTTCAGCCAGGAGCTGCGGGTTGCCTCCAAGAGCGAGGGCAGCGTCTCCTGGATGGCGGGCGGCCTGATCTGGAAGGAGAAGCTGAATGTGGACGAGGGGTCCTTCACCTGCCTGGCCACTGGTGGCCCCTCCTGCGGACCGCTCCTTGCCGCCATCTCGCCGTCGGCGCCCCTCAACGTGCCCGATGACGGGCTGACGCCGCTCAATGCGGACAAGTGGCGTCGCGATACGGACCATTACTCGGTGTTCGGCCTGGTCGAGTGGCAGTTCCTGGAGCAGTGGAGGCTCACGCTGGAAGGCCGGCAGACCTGGGAGGACCTGGAAGTCAAGGGCCCGGACCTGGACAACGGCCTGTTCTTCGCCACGGCCGCGTTTCCCGGCGCTCCCACATTCGTGGGCCCCGGCACTTCGGCGGCGACCGGCCTGACAGCTGTTGCCGATGCACGCGGCGGCGAGGAGGACGACAGTTTCTTCGCGCCGAAGGTCACGGTGACGTGGGAGCCCACCGGCGAACAGCTCTACTACTTCTCCTGGGCCGAGTCGTTCAAGCCGAAGGGTATCAGCGCCCTCCTGGGCGGCACGGGCGCGTTCTACAACACGGCCTGCGGACAGCCGGGACCGCAGGTGGACTGCACCGATCCCATCGCCGATTTCCGGTTCGACCAGGAAAAGCTCGATAACTACGAGCTGGGTGCCAAGACAAGCTGGTTCGACCAGACCCTCCGCCTGAACGGCGCGGTCTTCTACCAGGACTTCAAGAACAAGCAGGTCTCCACCCAGGTCGAAGACCCCGACACGGGATTGCTGCGGCCCCGGGACGTCAATGCCGGCAAGGCGGAGGTCTGGGGTGCCGAGATCGACGCCAGCTGGGCTGCCACCGAGAACCTGACCCTGGGCGCTGCCTACACGTGGCTTGATACCGAGTACACGGACTTCGTGGCCTTCACCACCGGCGTCGGCACGATCGCCTACGCGGGCAATTGCGAGCAGGTGATCGTGACGCCCACCAGTCGCGGCTGTAACGTCGACTACTCGGGCAACCAGCTCGAGGGCGCGCCGGAGCACTCCTGGGTGGGAAATGCGCGCTGGCAGGCCAGCCTGGTCGGGACAACCGACTACTTCGTCGAAGGCAACGTGCAGTACCAGACCGACCGGTACTCCAACAGCCAGAACCTGCTGGTGTTTCCTTCCTACTCGATGTTTGATTTCCGCGCGGGCATCGTGAACGACACCTGGGACATCATCGCCTATGTCGATAACGCGTTCGATGACGACACGGTGAAGACCGGCTTTGCGGATGGTGACGTTCCCACCTTCGCGGCCACCTTCCGCTTCCTGAACCGCGGTACGCTGATCCTCCCGGATCCGCGCACCTACGGGATGCGGGTGAACTACCGTTTCGGCAAGAAGTAGGAGCGGCTTCAGCCGCGACCGGGAGACCCCCCGGCGAGGGAATTGGGGTCAGACTGCAATTCCTGTCGCGCCTAAAGGTGCGACTACGTCATCTCGCAGACGAGGATCTGGCGGGCCGTGATCGAGCCGATCAGCAGCTTCTTGCCGTAGGTCACGCCCACGCTGCCGGCGGAAATCTGTTCGCCGGCGTTCAGGTAGATCTCGTCCAGGGTCGCCGCGCCCCCGGTGGCCGGCACCACCCGCAGCACCTGGGTAGGCGCCGGCGAGCCGTTGATGAAGTGCTGGATCAGCTTGACCGTATTGGCGTGCCCGGTGACCCAGAGGCTGCCGTCGGCGGCCACGTCAACGTTGTCGGGTGAGGTGGGGACGGGTATGCGCGCCGTCTCGGTCACCGAGCCGTCGGCCGGGTTCCGTTCCAGCACGCGCATGCGCTGGCCCGCGGTCTCGGAGACGTACAGGGTAGCGCCGTCCGCCGACACGTTGATGCCGCCACCCGAGGCGATGTCGTCCGCGACGATGCGCGCAGTGCTGCCATCGAAGTACGTAAGGGGTGATGCGCCGATGCCGACCTGTTGCAGGGCGGCCGCCAGCCCGCCCTTCAGTGCCTTGTCGTTGGCCACGTAGAATTGCCGCGGCCCGACTGCGGCCATGTCGTTCGGCGAGTTGAAGAGGGGACTGGAGAAGGTCTCCCGGTGCCTGAACCTGCCCGGCTCGACCTCGTCGAAGACCTCCACCAGCTCCGGCTCCGTGCCCCGGTTAACCGGGTGGTTGATCACGAAGAGGCTCCGCCTGCCGGCCGGGTCCACGTAGAGGCTGAGGCCGTGGGTGCGCAGGTGGGCCGGCCGGTCCAGCAGGGCGTCCTCGATGGCCAGGGGCTGGCGGTTCAGGTCGAGACGCATGATCGTGCCCTGGACGTTGGTGCCGTCGCCCTTCACCAGGGACTGCCGGTCCAGGTGGGAGATGTAGACGACCCCCCGCTCCCGGTCCACCGTCATGTCCTCGGCGCTGGCGTCGAGGGGCAGGGACACGCAGTTGCCGGCGAAGTGGGGCTTGATCTCCCGGAACGCTCCGCCGCGGTTCAGCACGTAGAGGGTGCCGAGGCCCGCCACCAGTACCAGGACGCCGATGATCTTGAGCAGCCGCTTGATGAAGCGCATGAGTTTCCGGCCATGACACAGGGGGACAATCCGTAGTCTAGTACAGCGCGAATCACCAGATGGATAAGCCGGTGCTGCCCCTAGGCGGGGGCGGCGGTCCTTGACACACTGCACGTCCGGGGTTGACCCGGACAGGAACCATCACGTCATGACTGTATCCGCCAGCGCCGGGCCGACAGGGTCCTCCAGCCCCGCAACCGAAGTGGGGCTCTACCGGGTAGGGCCACTCGTCATGCGGGAGGGTGTCGGTCCGAAGAACGTCTGGACGCTGTTCTTCGTGTCCTTCTTCGGCATTGCCATGATGAACACCGTGGGCGTCATGCAGCCCTACGTGTTCAACGAGATCCTGAAGATTCCCCTGGACGAGCAGGGCTCCCTGGCCGGCAACCTGACAGTGCTGCAGGAGATCGTCGCGCTGATCCTGCTCGGCCCTGCCGGCGCGCTTTCGGACCGCTTCGGCCGCAAGCCGATCTTCGGCGCCGGATTCCTGCTGCTCGGCCTCGGCTACTGCCTGTACCCGCTGGCCACCGCGAGCTGGGAGCTGGCCATCTTCCGCCTGTTCATCGCCTCGGGCGTGTCCTGCGTGAACGTCATGCTGGTGGCCGTCGCGAACGACTACCCGATCGAGCGCTCCCGCGCGAAGATGATTGCCGCCGTCTTCATTTTCAACGGCCTCGGCATCGCGTCGCTGCCCCGGCTGATCGGCGGCCTGCCAAACCGGTTCATTGAGATGGGGGTCGACGAGGTCTGGGCGGGTCGTTTCGCCTTCTGGTGCGTCACTGCCCTCTGCGTGACACTGGCGAGCGTGCTGTTCTGGGGCCTGCGACCCGGCGCGCCCTCCCAGCTCGGCAAGCGGGAGCCCCTGCTGGCGACCCTGAAAATCGGCCTCGCCGCCGGGCGCAATCCCCGCGTGGCGCTGGCCTACACCGCGGGCCTTGTGTCCCGCGCCGACCTGGCCGTCGTCAGCACCTTCCTGACCCTCTGGCTGGTGCAGGAGGGCATCGCCCAGGGGCTCAGCACCGGCGAGGCCCTCAAGAAAGCCACGCTGTTCTACGTGATCATCCAGGCCATGGCGGTGCCCTGGGCGCCCATCTTCGGCTGGATACTCGACCGGGTGGACCGGGTGGCGGGTCTCGCGGGCGCCATGATTCTGGCCGGCATCGGCTATTCGTCCCTGGGCATGCTGGAGAATCCGCTGGGCAACGGCATGTACATCGCGGCCGCCTTTGTCGGCATGGGCGAGATGGCCGCCAACATTTCCGCCACGTCACTCATCGGCAAGGAAGCCCCGGACCGGGGCAGGGGCGCCGTGCTCGGCCTCTACAGCTTCTCGGGCGCGCTCGGCATCATGCTGGTGGCCCTGATTGGCGGCTGGCTGTTCGACAACTGGAAGCCCGTCGGCCCCTTCCTGCTGATGGCCGGCGCGAACTGCGTGATGTTCACGCTGGCGACGGTCACCTTCTTCGCGACGCGGACGCGGCCGTCGCCCGACGGTACCCCGGCCACCGCCAAGGGTTGATATCATCCGCGCCTGAATCCCTGACCTTGAGGACGCGATCGATGCAGACGACCCGCCGGGACTTGCTGAATTCCTTCGCCACCGTCGGCCCTATGGGCGCCCTGTCGCTGGCCATGCTGCAGGCCGGTACGGCCTCCGCCGGCGAGCACAAGGGGACGGGCCAGCCCCCCGCCCAGGCCAGCCTCCACGGCAAGGGCCCCGCGCTGGAGGGCCCCTACCTGGACCTGCGCACCGGCAAGGGCAACAAGCTGGCCTATGCCCGCATCCAGGGCGACCTGGACAACTCGAAGCAGAAGTACTTCTGGTTCAAGGGCTACGTGTCCGGCGTTCGCCCCGGCAAGAAGATCGACGATCTCTGTGGCGCCGAGGGCTTTGGCACGATCCGCCTGAATGTGCTGCCCGACGGGTCCATCCAGCGCATGTGCCGCGAGGTCATCGTCTACACCGACCTGCGGTCCGGTGACGTCCTCGAGGAGTGGAAGAATCCCTACCTCAACGAGACCGTGAAGGTGGTCCACGTGGCCAACGACCCCTTCAACTACATGATCGAGGACTTCTTCCCGGCGCCGCCGTCCTTCGGCGGGCTCAACAAGGAAACCCCGCCGCCCCGGATTCCCTTCATCCTGCCCTGGTACCAGCACGGCGACTGGCTCGACATGGAGATCCACATCCACCTCGCCTACCCGAGCGCCCTGCAGCCGGACAAGTGGCCCCGGGAGTCGGCAGGTCCCATCGCCCAGGTGTCCGAGTTCTTCGCCCACCACGTCAAGGCGGCGGACATGCAGAACGAGAAGCTGACCACGGTGGATTACCGGGGCACCTGGAACCGCACCACGCCCTGGCTCCCGTGGATGCTCAATGGCCAGATGCCGGGCAATTGCCAGTACAGCTGCTTCATGGGCACCGCCACGGACCTGGAGCAGGTGCTGCACCGTCAGGTCCTCGACTACGCGGAGAAGAACCACAAGAAGTACTTTGACGCGCCCACCGAGTACACCGCGGTGCGCAGTCTCTCCAGCCTCGAGCACTACGCCGAACAGCAGAAGCCCCAGCCGGCCAAGTAATGGGGACATGCCTATTTTCCCCGGCCCGCCAGTGGCGGGCCGGGGAATCCGGGCAGTCCCCTTCATTGCCGCTGGCGGGCCGGGGAAAATAGGCATGTCCCCATTGGTTCGCCGTGAAGGCGCTCCTGCAGGGTCCGGATTGCGCCGGTAGGTGGACATAGCGGCATCCCCGGACTCCTGCCGGTCCCGCGGTCCCCCACAATACCGGTTGAATTAAAAGGGGTTTCCTGCGCATGTCCGGCAAATTTGGCGATCGCTTGATGTACATCGGCGGGCAGTTCGTACCCGGCCGTTCGGGTCAGTGGATCGAGTCCGTCAATCCGGGCACGGAGGAGGTGCACGGCCGGGTTCCCGTCGGCACCGTCGAGGACGTCCACGACGCGGTGCTGGCCGCCGAGACGGCCCAGCCAGCCTGGGCGGATACCACCATCTGGGAGCGGCGCGACCTGCTCCGCAGGCTCGGGGCCGCGATGAAGGCCCGGGCCCCGGAAATCGTGCCGATGGAGGCGGCCGACACCGGCAACACGGTAGGCAGCCTTGGGCGCGATGTGGAGGTGGCTGCCAACTACATCGACCTCTTCGCGGGCTACGGCACGGAGATGAAGGGCGACAGCGTGCCGGCCTCGAAGGACGGCATCCACTTCTCGATCCGTGAGCCCTACGGGGTGGTTGCGCGCATCGTGCCGTTCAATCATCCGTTCCTCTTTGCGGCCGCGCACCTGGCTGCCCCCCTGATGGCAGGCAACACGGTGATCGTAAAGACGCCGGAGACGAGTCCGCTCACCGGCACGCTGATGGGCGAGATCTGCCGGGACATTCTCCCGCCGGGCGTGGTGAACATCGTGCACGGTCCCGGCCTGCCGACGGGGGATGCGCTGGTGCGCCACCCCCGGATCTGGCGCATCGGCTTCACGGGATCCGTGCAGACCGGGCTGGCAATCCAGCGTTCCGCGGCCGAGGTGGCCGTGAAGCACGTGTCGCTGGAATTGGGCGGCAAGAATCCGATGATCGTCTGCCCGGACGCCGACCCTGCCACGGTCTCCAGGGCCGCCGTCGGCGGCATGAACTTCGCCTGGGCGGGCCAGTCCTGCGGCTCCAACAGCCGGCTGCTCGTCCACGAATCCCTCTACGAAGAGGTCGTCGAGCGGGTGGTGGCGCAGGTGTCGGCCATCAAGGTCGGCGACGCCCTCGATCCCGCGTCCCAGATGGGCCCGCTGAACTCCGCCGCCCACTACAGGCGGGTGCTGTCCTTTGTCGAATCCGCCCGCCAGGACGGGGCGAAGCTGCTTACGGGCGGCGAGCGACCGGCGGGTGAGGCATTTCGCCGCGGCTACTGGCTCCGCCCTACCGTGTATGGTGACGTGACGATGAGCATGCGGGTGGCGCGCGAGGAGATCTTCGGGCCCATTCTCTCCATCCTGAAGTGGAAGACCCAGGAAGAAGCGATCGCGATGGCCAACGCGACTGAATACGGCCTGGCGTCGGGCGTCTGGACCCATGACCTGAAAGCGGCCATGACCTTCGCCCGCAAGCTTCAGTCCGGCTTCGTCTGGATCAATACCACGGCCCGGCATTTCGTCGGCACGCCGTTCGGGGGTTGGAAGAACAGCGGCCTCGGGCGCGAGGAGTGCCTGGAGGAGTTGCTGAGCTACACCCACAGCAAGGCGATACATGTCTTCACCTGAATCCGCCGCGTTTCCAGCCACGGGTACAGCGATCGCCCGGAAGTTCCTCTTCGTCGAGCTTGCCGAGGGCATCAGCCGCACCAACTTTGGCACACTGCTGTATGGCGCCTTCACGGCCATCGGCCTGCTGGCGTTCATCGGCGTCGGCACGCCCTATGTTCTCAATGTCTACCTGAAGATCCCGGCCGGCGAGCAGGGCCAGATCTCCGGCGACCTGGCGGCCTGGACCGAGGTGGCCCTGCTGCTCGTCTTTGCGCCCGCAGGCATCCTGGCGGACCGCATCGGGCGACGACAGGTGTTCGCCGTGGGCTTCGTGTTCATGGCCATTGCCTATGCCCTGTATCCCTTCGCGGATTCGGTGACGGAGCTGACGGGCTACCGGGTCGTTTACGCGCTGGGCATCGGGCTGGCCACGGCCATGCTGCAGACGGTCGTGGCGGACTACCCGGCCAACGTGTCCCGGGGCAAGGCCACGGCGCTCGTCGGCACTCTCAATGGGCTGGGCGTCATCGTCCTCACGATCGGTCTCGGGGGCCTGATGCGGACGTTCGTCCAGCGGGGCTTCACACCCGAAGCGGCGGGCTACATCACGCACTTCATCGTGGCGGGGCTCTGCTTCATTTCAGCCATCGTGGTGGCCACGGGCCTGAAGAAGGGCACTGCTGTCAACCGGGAGGAGCGCCTGCCGCTTCGCCAGCTGGTCACCAGCGGCTTCGCAGCGGCCCGCAATCCGCGCATCGCCCTGGCCTACGCCTGCGCCTTCATCGCCCGGGGCGACCTGGTGGTGATTGGCACGTTCGTCAACCTCTGGGGCACCAATGCGGCCATGGCCGCGGGCATGGACCCGGCCGCAGCATCCGCCCAGGGCCGGCTGCTGTTCGCGGCGGCCACCGGAGCGGGACTCCTCTGGCTGCCGATCATGGGCTACATGCTGGACAAGGTGAATCGGGTGACCGGCACGGTCATCTGCATGACGCTCGCGGCACTGGGCTTCCTGTTCACCGACCTCGTCGACGACCCGCTCGCCAAGGAGTCACTGGTCTTTTTCATACTCCTCGGCATCGGCCAGATCAGCGCCTTCGTTGGTGCGGCCACGCTGATCGGTCAGGAAGCGCCCAAGGAATCCCGCGGCGCCGTGGTGGGCCTGTTCAACATGTCCGGCGCGATCGGGATCCTGTTCTGTACCGCCGTCGGCGGCCGGCTCTACGACGCCATTGGCCCCCACGCGGTGTTCGAGATGGTCGGCGGTATCACGGTGATCGTGGTGCTCTATGCAATCTGGGTGCGCTGGAAGGCGCCCGGGCCGATGACCCGCGGCGGCGGGTTCATGGGCGGCGCCCACTAACGTGTAGGAGCGGCTTCAGCCGCGACCAGGATTCCCCCGGCAGGAGCGTCTCAGCGACAGAGGGGGAATCCTGGTCGCGGCTGAAGCCGCTCCTACATCACGACTAAGCGGCGACCTGGAACCCGGCGGCCGTGATGGCCTTGGCCAGGGCGGCCTGCTCGATCTGGGCGGGGTCGAATTCCACGGCTACCGTTCCGCTCGTCCGGTCTGCCTTCGCAGCCGTGACTCCCTTGTGGCTGGTCAGCGCATTCTGCACGCTCCGCTCGCAGCCGCCGCAGGTCATGCCCGATACCTTGAACTCCGCTTTCATGAGATTTCGTCCTCCGGTCATCATGGTTGTCTCATCACTTCCGCGGGCGCCAGCGGCGCAACAACAGTGAATTGGTGACGACGCTTACGCTGCTCATCGCCATGGCAGCACCCGCCAGGGCCGGGCTCAGGTAGCCAAAGGCTGCCAGCGGAATGCCGATGACATTGTAAATGAAGGCCCAGAACAGGTTCTGCTTGATCTTGCGGAACGTGGCCCGGCTGGCGTCGATGGCGCCGGCCACCAGGCGCGGATCCGGCCGCATCAGGGTCACGCCCGCCGTTTCCATCGCGATGTCCGTGCCGGTTCCCATGGCGATGCCCACGTCGGCGGCCGCCAGTGCCGGCGCGTCGTTGATGCCGTCGCCGAGCATGCCGACCACGCGGCCGGCGGCGCGAAGCTGCTCGATGGCCTCGGCCTTGCCCTCCGGCCGGATGGCGCCCCGGGCCTCGTCCACGCCGGCTTCCCGGCCGACGGCGGCTGCCACGAGTTCCGCATCGCCGGACAGCATCAGCGTGCGCACGCCCATCTTCCGGAGGGCTGCCACGGCCTCGAGCGCCTCCGGCCGCAGCGGATCAGCGATGGCGAGCACGCCCAGCACGCCGTCGCTGTCGGCCAGGAAGACCGCGGTCCGTCCCAGGCGCTCCCAGTCCCGGACGAGTTCTCCGGCCTTGCCCATGGCGATGCCCTGCTCGTCGAGCAGCCGGGTGTTGCCAATGAAGATCTCGCGGCCGGCGACGGTGCCGCTGACACCGCGGCCCGTGTGGCTGCGGAAATCCGTGACGGGCGAACGCGGCAGCTGCCGCTGCCCGGCAGCCTCGAGTATCGCCCGGGCGAGCGGATGCTCGCTCCCGTGCTGGACCGATGCGGCGAGCTGCACCAGTTCGTCATCCGTCCCCCGCAGCGGGGCGGTGCCGACCAGCGTGGCCCGGCCGGCCGTGAGCGTGCCGGTCTTGTCGAAGACGATGGTGTCCAGCCGGTGGGCCCGCTCGAGGGACTCCACGTCCTTGATCAGGATGCCGGCCCGCGCGGCCGCGCCGGTGCCGGTCATGATGGCGGTCGGCGTCGCGAGGCCCAGCGCGCAGGGGCACGCGATCACCAGCACCGCGACGGCGGAGACGAAGGCCTGCTCGAAATTACCGGTGACGGTGAACCAGCCGATGAAAGTGATGATGGCCAGTATCACGACAATCGGCACGAAGATGGCGCTGATCTGGTCCACGAGGCGCTGCACGGGCGCCTTGCCGCCCTGGGCGTTCTCCACGAGCCGGATGATCCGGGCGAGGGTGGAGTCGGCGCCCACGGCGGTGGCGCGGACCTCCAGCAGGCCGGTGCCGTTGATGGCGCCGCCGGTGACCTTGCTGCCCGGCTGCTTGTCCACCGGCAGGCTTTCGCCGGTGATCAGCGACTCGTCCAGCTCGCTGCGGCCGGCCACTACCTCGCCGTCGACCGGCACGCGCTCGCCCGGCCGGACCACCACGAGATCGCCTGCCCGCACCTCGTTGATCGGCACTTCCTGTTCTGCGCCGTCGGCCCGCCGGAGGCGGGCGGTCTGCGGTCGCAGGTCCATCAACTGGCGGATTGCCGCGGTCGTGCCGCGCTTGGCCTTCGACTCGAGGAACTTGCCCAGCAGGACCAGCGTGATGATGATCACCGAGGCCTCGAAGTACAGCTGGCCCATGGCGCCGTCGAGGCCCAGCGTGGCGAGCAGGTACAGGCTGTAGCCGTAGGCCGCGGTCGTGCCCAGCACGACGAGCACGTCCATGTTGCCGGAGCGGGCCTTGATGGCTTTCCAGGCGGACCGGTAGAAGCGGGCGCCGATCACGAACTGCACCGGCGTGGCCAGCAGCAGTTCCACCCAGGCCGGCAGGTGCCAGTGCAGGTTGAGGGACATGGCGCCCATCTGGAACAGCAGGGGCGCGGCGAAGGCCGCGGAGACGAGCAGGATCAGGAGTTCCCGGCGAAGCTGCGCCTGGTCCCGCTGGCGGTGCTCTTCCTCGGCCTGGGCCTGGGAGGCCGCCGGCGACTCGATCCGTGCGCCGTAGCCGGCCTTCGTCACCGCGTCCGCGAGCTCGGAAAGGCGGGCGGTGCCCGGGATCGCGCGAATGTCCGCCCGCTCGATGGCAAGGTTGACGTTGGCCTCGATCACGCCCGGCACCTGGCGCAGGGCCTTCTCCACGCGCGTCGAGCAGGCGCTGCAGGTCATCCCCTCGACGGGAAAGGAGAAGGTCTCGGTGGGTACCTCGAAACCGGCCTTGACGATGGCGTCCGCGATGGCTGGTACGGCGAGTGTCGCCGGGTCGTAGGTGACGTCGGCACGCTCGACGGCAAAGTTCACTGCCGCGGCGCCCACGCCGGGAACCATTCCAAGGGCCTTCTCGAGGCGGGTGGCGCAGGCACTGCAGGTCATTCCCCGCACGGGCAGGTCCACCCGGGCCAGCCCGGCGCCGGCGGACCGGGTCCTGGCAGGGGCGGGGGCGGCGGCCTCGGCGGGGATGACGCTCACTCGGCAGTCCTCGGGTTTGGGCGCGGGGCAGGAACGTTGGATGATGGTAGCCCCTGCGGAGGGAGCGAGCCACCCAACGTAACTGGCGGCGCAAACGCGGCATTTCAAGCCGCGACATAACGCCATAGGGCCTGGGACCGTGAGTTCAGCCGAACTCCGCGACCATCCGCTGCCGCACAGCTTCATCGGGCAGGCGGCCCATCCCGCCTGCCAGGTTGTCCCGCATGTTCCTGGCGCTGGTCGTCGCCGGAATCACGCAGGTGACGGCCGGGTGGGCCACGATGAACTTCATGAAAAACTGGCCCCAGGACGTGCAGTCGAACTCGGCGGCCCAGGCGGGCAGGGCCTTGCCGCGGACGCGGCTGAACAGCTCGGCGCGCATGTAGGGGCGGTTGACCAGCACAGCCATTCCCCGGTCACTGGCGAGCGGCAGTAACACACGGTCTGCCTCGCGCTCGCCCAGGCTGTAGTTGAGCTGCACGAAGTCGAGCGGCTCGGCGCGCATCACCGCGGCAAACTCCTCGAACTGCTCCTTGCGTGAGGTGGTTATGCCGAGGTACCGAATTCGGCCTGATTTTTTCCACTCGCGCAGGGTGGTGAGCTGGGTGCGCCAGTCCCGCAGGTTGTGGACCTGCATCAGGTCCATGCGCGGGACGCCCAGCAGGCGGAAGGACTCCTCCATCTGCCGGATGCCCGCGTCCTTCCCGTCGGCCCAGACCTTGGTGGCGATGAATGCGCGGGGCTGACCCAGGTCCCGGAGCAGCCGGCCGGTGACGGCCTCCGCCCTCCCGTACATCGGCGACGAGTCGATCAGCGTGCCGCCGCCGTCCGTGAGGGCGCGCACGACGTCCGCCAGCGGCCGGAGCGTGGCGGGGTCGTCGGCCACGTCGAAGGTGCGGGACGTGCCCATGCCGATCACGGGCAGGGCCTCGCCGCTCGACGGGATCGTGCGGGTGAGGAGCCGTGCCGGCGGCGCTCCGGGCCCGGGCACGTTGCTGGCGCGGCCGGTGAGTGCGGTGCCGCCGACAACCGTGACGGCAGCAAGCTGTGCGAGAAATGTCCGACGGTCGGTCATGGGTCGGTCTCCCCGGTTATCGCGACGGCAACACGGTGCGGCGGCGGCGCCCCTGGAACAACTGGACGAATTCCCCGAACACCGCATCCCCCAGCGCCCGGGAGCGGTCGATGTACTCCGGCGTGTCCCTGGCGATCACCTCGGGATCGATCACGCCCTGCAATCCCGCCAGTTCCCGCTGGTTCGACGGCGCCTGCAGCCAGCGGTGGATCATCGGCTTGTCCACTTCCAGGTGGAACTGCAGGCCGTAGGCGCTGTGGCCGAAGCGGAACGCCTGGTGGGCGCAGGCGCCGGACGTGGCCAGGTGCACCGCACCGTGCGGGATGTCGAAGGTGTCACCGTGCCACTGGAAGATCCTTTCGGCCTCGCCAAAGTGGCGGAAGAGAGGGTCCCGCCGCCCCTCGTCCGTGGGTTTCACGTCGTACCAGCCGATCTCCTTCGTGTGATGTGGCCTGACCGCCGCCCCCAGGGCACGCGCCAGCAGCTGGGAGCCGAGGCAGATGCCGAGGACCGGCTTGCCGCCGCGCACCGCCGTCTGGATTGCCGCCACTTCCGTCGCGAGATGCCGGTGGCGGGTCACCTCGTCGCAGTTCATGGGCCCGCCCAGGACGATCAGTCCGAAGTACCGGTCCAGGTCGGGTACGGCGTCGGGATGCCGGCCGAAGTTGACGTAGCGGATGCGGAAGCCGTGGTCCCGCAGCAGCGGGTCGAGGGTGCCCAGGATCTCGTGGGGGACGTGCTGGAAGACGAGCAGGCGGCGCATGGGGATATTGTATTCAGTCGGGCGTCGGCATGATGGTCAGATTCCGCACAGGATCTCCGCAGCCCGCTCCAGCGTGGCCGGGTCCTTGGCGAAGCAGAAGCGCAGGAGGTGTGTGTTAGGAGGTGCCGCGGAGAAGACCGACACCGGGATGCAGGCCACGCCCGCCCCGATGGTCAGGCGCCGCGCGTAGGCCGTGTCAGCCTCAACCGTGATGGCGCTGTAGTCGAGCAGCTGGAAATAGGTGCCTGCGGACGGCGTGAAGCGGAAGCGCGACGGAGCCAGCAGCGCGCAGAACCGGTCGCGCCTGGCCTGGTAGAAGGCCGCCAGGTCCAGGTAGTGCCCGGGGTCGCTCTCCAGGAAGTCCGCCAGCGCCCACTGCATCGGTGTGACAGCGCAGAACTGCACGAACTGGTGCACACGGCGGAACTCCCGGGTGAGCGCCGCCGGCGCCACGCAGTAGCCGATCTTCCACCCGGTTACGTGGTAGGTCTTGCCGAAGGACGACACCACCAGGCTGCGCTCGGCGAGTTCCGGGTAGCGCAGCAGGCTCTCGTGGCGCCGTCCATCGAAGATGATGTGCTCGTAGACCTCGTCACCGAGCAGCAGCAGGCGGGAATCCCGGACGAGCGCCGTGAGTGCGGCCATGTCCGCCGCCGACAGCACCGCGCCGGTCGGGTTGTGGGGCGAGTTCAGGATCAGCAGGCGGGTGCGCGGCGTGACGGCCGCCCGCACCCGGTCCCAGTCCACGCTGAAGTCCGGCTGGCGGAGCGGCACGTGTACCGCCCGGCCGCCGGCCAGGCGGATGGCCGGGTCGTAGGAGTCGTAGGCCGGGTCCAGGCACAGCACTTCGTCCCCCGCCTGCACGACGGCCTCGATGGCGCAGAACAGTGCCTCGGTGGCGCCCGAGGTGACCGTCACCTCCGAATCCGGGTCGATGGCGCGGTCGTACAGGGCCAGGGTCTTCCGCGCAATCTGCGCGCGCAGGGCTGGCAGCCCGCTCATGGGCGCGTACTGGTTGTGGCCGGCCCGCAGGTGGTGACTGACCCGGTCGAGCAGCGCGGCCGGCGCAGGAAAGTCCGGGAAACCCTGGGAAAGGTTGATGGCGCCATGCTCGGCGGCCAGCTGGGACATGACCGTGAAGATCGTGGTGCCGACATCCGGGAGCTTGCTGTGGACAGGTGGGAAGGGCGGCGGCATCGGTCCGGTGACGGGAATTTGGCGTTTTGTTTGACTTCGGTCGCGGCGCGCCCCGATCATAGCGCCAACTTTCCCGGGGCACCCGATCCAGACGCATGAATTCCACGGTAGAAGCGCTCGCCACCGCGCCAGCGGCCCCCGGCGCCGACGGGCCCGGACATCCGGCAGCCTCGGCCTACTTCCCGACCGGCCATAGCACCCGGATGAGCAGTGTCCGGCGCCTCATCGAGCAGGTGGCGGCCTTCCAGACCAGCGTGCTGATCACCGGGGAATCCGGCACCGGCAAGGAATGGGCGGCGCGCTACGTCCACGAGCTGTCGCCCCGGGCCGACAAGGCCTTCGTGCCGGTGAACTGCGGCGCAATCCCGGCGGAGCTGCTCGAGAGCGAGCTCTTCGGTCACGAGAAGGGCGCATTCACCGGTGCGATCTCCACCCGCGTCGGCCGGTTCGAGGCCGCGGAGGGCGGCACCCTGTTCCTCGACGAGATTGGCGACATGAGCCTGCCGATGCAGGTCAAGCTGCTGCGCGTCCTCCAGGAGCGGATCTACGAGCGGGTCGGCAGCAACCGGCCGCGCCCCTGCGACGTGCGTATCATCGCCGCCACCCACCGGAACCTGGAAGTCGCCATCCGGGAAGGTAATTTCCGGGAGGACCTCTTCTACCGTCTCAACGTATTCCCCATCGAGCTGCCGCCGCTCCGGGAACGGCTCGAGGACCTGTCGGACCTCATCGGCAACATCCTGGAGAGGTGTCGGGCCACCGGCCTCTCACCGGTCCACATGACGCCGGGCGCGGTGCGGATCCTCAAGCACTACGGCTGGCCCGGCAACATCCGCGAGCTTGCAAACCTGCTCGAACGGCTCTGCGTCCTCTATCCGGATGGCGCCGTGGACATTCCCCAGCTGCCCACGCGCTACACGGCAACCGCGCCGCTGCGGGAAACCGACCGTCAGGAAGTGGCGGCCACCCGCGCTTCGGGACCGCAGCCCCAGGACATCGAATTCCCGGCGGAGGGCCTGCCGCTGAAGGACTACCTGGAACAGATCGAGATGTCGCTCATCCGCCGCGCGCTCCATGACGCCAACGGCGTCATTGCCCATGCCGCGGAGAAGCTCCAGGTGCGCCGGACGACTCTCGCCGAGAAAATGAAGCGCTACGGCATCTGAAGCGAATTGGGGACATGCCTCATTTGCGCATTGCGCAAATGAGGCATGTCCCCAATTCTCACTATTCCTCAGGCAGCCTGGATGGACTCGTAGCAGGTGTAGCGGTCCCTGCCGTTGCGCTTGGAGTGGTAAAGCGCGGAGTCTGCAGCCGCCAGCAGCGCCTTCGGGCTGTCGAACCTGTTGTGCGAGTCGCAGGTTGCAATGCCGAGGGACAGGGTGATGCCGACGTGCTTGCCGTCGGCTGTCTGGGCCGTCCGCTTCCGGGCCTCCTCGCAGACGCGCACGCCCACGGCATCTGCCTTGCCGGCGTCGACGCCGGGTAGCAGCAGCACGAACTCGTCGCCGCCGAAGCGGGCCACGATGTCCGAATCCCTGAGCGTATCGCGGAGGAGCTGCGACACGGTTTGCAGTACCGCGTCGCCGGCCTGGTGGCCGAAGCTGTCATTCACCTGCTTGAACTTGTCCAGGTCGACGAACACGACCGACAGCGGCCAACCGTGCTTCGATGCGGTCTCGAACTCCCGGGCAAGGGACTCCTCGAAGTAGCGCCGGTTGTGCGCGTTGGTCAGAGGGTCGCGGACGTTCTCGGTCTTGAGTTCGGAGTTCTCCTCCTCGAGCTGCTGCTTGCTCTTCTCCAGGTCCTTGTTCATGTCGATCTGGCGCAGGTTGTGCACCATCAGCGTCTCGCGCGCCGCGTCGGTGATGTCCTGCAGCTGGGCTGCATCGTAGAGCTCCATCTGGAACAATTCCTCGGCGACCGGCAGCTGTTCGCGCACCAGCTCGAACATCTCCCCCAGACGGTTCGGCTGGATGCCGAGGAACTTGTGTGCCTGCTGGCCCACGCGGCGCAGCGTCACCTCGTTCCGGGTGCCCAGCCACACGTCGCTGAGCTCGCCGGACATCGCGACCGCCCGGACGAATGGCTTGTCGTCGCCTTCGACGCCGGCGGCACTCGGATCGTGGCTGTGCTGTACCGCCTGCACGAGGTTGGTCGGCATGTTCCAGATGCCGAGGAGCGCGGCGCCGACCGCCCGGTGGTCGGTGCCGATGCAGTTCTGCTCGTGCTGGCAGATGCGCGGGTGCTCGATCTTGAACGGGGCAATGCCCTCGTAGACCTCGGGCCAGAGCTTGAAGACAACGAGCATGCCGAGGTCCTGCAGTAGCGACGCCAGGAAGATCTCCTCCGCGTCGCGCCGGCCGAGCTCGCTGGCCAGCAGCTTCCCCCAGGCGGCGGACAGCACGGTGCGGCGCCAGTAGGCCTGGAAGTCGAACCCGCCCGACGACGTCTTCTTCAACGCCTGCACGAGCGTGAAGCTGAGCGCGAGGGTCAGCGTGGCATTAAGCCCGAGGGTGATGAGGGCCTGGCGGAGATTGGCGCTCTGGCGCCGCCGGGCGTACATGGCCGAGTTGGCGATGCGCATCACCTTGGCGGCGATGGCCGGATCCGCACTGACAGCGTCGGCGACCTTGGCCAGGTCGATGTCCGGGTTCTGCGCGAGCTGCAGCACCTGCATCGCCACGGGCGGCGGGGTCGGAAAGTTCGTGCACGTGCGGAGACGCTGCATGATGTGTTCGGGTATCTGGCTCATCGTCGTTGCTCCGGGTCAGTCTTTCTTGTGATTGGGTCGGTTCAATGCAGTTCCCCGGGCTGCTCTCCGCCCGGATTACGTCCGTACAGGGTCTGGACCAGGTGCGCTTCGCCCTGGCTGAGGCCACAGGTATCGACCAGCTGGCGCGTTGTGGCGCCGTGCTTCGACAGGGCGATCGCCTGGCGCAGGCCGCTTCGCGAGTTGCCGGCCGACAGTGACTCCTGGCGCGACGTCAGCAGGTCGACACGCTGGCGAAGCTGGGTGGCCTCGCTGGTGGCGTCGGCCAGCAGGAGTTCCGCCGCCTGCAGGCGCTGGAAGATCTCGTCCAGCCGGCCGTCCGCGCGAACGTCGGTGCCGGGCCGGGCCGCAAGCCGGCGCCCGAGCCAGGCAAGGGCCAGGATGCACGGCAAGGCCGCGAGGCCAGCCGCCACCGAGGCGGACGTCGCCGCGGGAAGGGCAATGGCGTTCAGCAGGCCGGCCGCGCTGGCCAGTGCCGCATCCAGTGCGGGCAATCCCAAGGTGTCAAGTGCGGGCATGGTCATTTCCCCTAGGCAAGTTCATCGATGATGTGGGTACGATCGTCCGGGTCGTGCCCGGGCGGGTGCTTCTGGTCCCGGTTCTGCTCCTGCGCCGGGTTCCGCTGCTTCCGTTCCTGCGGGCGCCGCTTGTCCTCGACGCGCCGGACCCAGTTGGCGGGAACCGTCGGACTCACGTGGTCTACGGGCTTCATCCGGTGACCTCCGTCGTGAGGGTGGTGTCGGCCGCCGGCGCGGCAATGGCCGGCGCCTGCGGAAGCGGCGCGATGCCGGGCGCTGCCTCGGTTCCGGTTATGGCCGTCGGGGCAATCCCGCCGGGCATCGGATCGGTCGGTGCCGGCGGCAGGCCCAGGATGACAAGGGCCACACGGCGATTCCGGTTGCGTCCTTCCGGCGTCGTGTTGTCCGCCAGCGGCTGGTTCTGGCCCATGCCGGCCACCACCATGCGGCTCGCCGTGATGCCGCGTTGCTCGAACAGCCTGACGATCCGGGAGGCCCGGGCCGCAGACAGCTCCCAGTTGGAGGGGAACTGGGCATTACTGATCGGCCGGTCGTCGGTATGCCCCTCGATCCGGATCGGGTACGGACGCTCGGCCAGTATCGCGGCCAGTTTCTCGAGGATCTCCACCGCGGCGGCTTCGATCTCGGCGCTGCCGCTCGGGAACAGGATGTCGGTCTTGATCTCCACCTCGACCCACGACGGCGCGCGCTCGACGCGGATCATGTCCTGGTCGATGAGGATCTGCATGGCGTTCTGCAGGTCGTCGGTCATCTGGCGCAGCTGGGCCTGGAGGGCCTCGTCCTCGGCCGCTGCCTTCTCCACCTCGGCATTCTCGGGGAACTTGATGGCCTGGTTGGGCTTGATGCCCGCCAGGGTGTCGTCACCCTTCGCCTTGGCGGCCTTGTCGCCCACCGGGACCGGCTCCATGGTCCGTGGCGTGCCACGGAACGCGGCCGTCAGCGAGTCCGACAGCACCCGGTACTTGCCCTCGTTGACCGAGGATACGGCGTACATCACCACGAAGAACGCGAGCAGCAGGGTCACGAGGTCGCCGTAGGGAATGGCCCAGGCCTCGTGATTGACGTGATCCTCGTGTTCGTGTTTCCGCGCCATGGTTCCTCGTCCGGGCGTCAGCCCATGAACCCCTTCAGCTTGGACTCGAGATTCCGCGGATTCTCTCCCTCGGCGATGGCGATGATTCCCTCGATGATCATCTCCTTCGAGTGCGTCTGCTTCTTGATGATGTCCTTGAGCTTGTTGGCGATCGGCAGGAAGAAGAGATTTGCCAGGCCGATTCCGTAGATCGTGGCGGTGAATGCCGCCGCGATGCCGGGGCCGAGCTTGCTCGGGTCCGCCAGGTTCTTCATCACGGCTATGAGGCCCAGCACCGCGCCGATGATGCCGAGCGTCGGGGCGTAGATGCCGAGGCCTTCGAAGACCTTGGCGCTCTGTGTCTCCGACTTCTCCCTGGCCTCGAGTTCCACCTCGAGGGCCTCGCGCATCTTGTCCGGCTCGGTCCCGTCAACCAGCATCTGCAGCGCCTTCCTCGCGAACGGGTCGGGCTCCGTCTCCAGGGCGGGCTCGAGGCCGAGCAGTCCCTGCTTGCGGGCTGTTTCACTCCATTCGACCATCTTGGCGATCAGCTTCTCGGTGTCTTCCATCGGCGGCTTGAAGATCCACGGCACGATCTTCCAGGCCCGCATGAAGGTGACCTTGGGCGTCTGGATCAGGATCGAGGCGAACGTACCCAGCACCACGATGGTGAAGGCGGCGCCGTTCAGCAGCGAGCCGACGCCGGCGCCCTTCAGGATGCTGCCGACGATGATGGCGAAGAACGCCAGGATGAAGCCGCCAACGCTCAGCGCGTCCATCGGCCCTCCCGCTGCTGGTGACTGGTTGATGTCATGGCTAGCGGGCGCAAGCCTCGCCCCTCGCGGTGGCGTCGTGGACGGTGGCCCGCACGCGGGCCAGGGCCTGGCCGTGGATCTGGCAGACGCGGGACTCGGTCACGCCGAGGACCTCGCCTATCTCCTTCAGATTCAGTTCCTCCTCGTAGTAGAGGGACATGACGAGCGCCTCCCGTTCCGGGAGCGCCCGGATCGCCTCGGCGAGCGCCTGGCGGAATTCGTCGGATTCGAGTTCGGCGGACGGCTCCGTATCGGGATCCTGGATCTGGTGCGCCGGCATGTCGCCGTCCTCTCCCTCCTGGTCCAGGCTGAAGAGGCGATGCGCCGCCGCGGACGTCACGGTCCGGAAGTAGTCCTCGAGGGGCACGCCGAGTTCGGCGGCAATCTCACGGGCGTCTGCCGGCTTGCCAGTCCTGTTTTCCACTGCCTGAATCGCCGCTGTCAGTTCCCGTTGCTTGCGATAGACCGAGCGAGGCGTCCAGTCGGTGTTCCGGACCTCGTCGAGCATCGCACCGCGCACGCGGATCCCCGCGTACGTCTCAAAACTCGCGCCCTTCGCCGGCGAGTACTGGCGCGCCGCATCCAGCAGCGCGATCAGCCCCACCTGGATCAGGTCGTCCTGATCCACGCCCTCGGGCAGCCGTCCGCGCAGGTGGTTCGCGATTCGCTTCACGAGCGGCGCGTACTCCTGCACGAGGGCATCGGGCGATTGCCCGGCAGCCGTGGCATACCGGTTCGCGGGAGTCATGCCGCGGCGTGCTCCCGTCCGGCCCCGCCGCCCTTCAGCAACCGCTCGACGAAGAACTCGATATTGCCCCGAGCCGCACGGGGTCCCTCCCAGTTATCGGCACGGTGGGCCAGCTTCTTGAGCGCGCCGGCCGCGAGACTGGTTGGGAACGCCGTCACAAACGGCGTCTGTAGCTGGACGGCCCGCCACACCCGGTCGTCGTAGGGAACGCTGCCGGCATGATCCAGGGTGACCTGCAGGAAGCGCTCGGAGACACGCAGCAGCTTCTCGAAGAGGCTGCGTCCGTCGCCGCCCTGGTGGGTCATGTTCGTGATGATCCTGAACCGGGACACGTTGTGCTCCGTGCTGAGCACCTTGATCAGCGCATAGGCGTCCGTGATGGATGTCGGTTCGTCGCACACCACCACCAGCACTTCATTGGCGGCCGAGCAGAAGCGCAGCACGCCATCGGAAATGCCGGCGGCCGTGTCGATCAGCAGGGCGTCCAGGTCTTCGGTGAGCTCGCTGAAGGTGTGGATGATGCCGGCGTGCTGGGCAGGCGTGAGATTCGCCATCTCGGCCAGCCCGGAGGCGCCCGGGATCACGCGGACCCCGGCAGGGCCCGTGACGATGATGTCCTGCAGGCGGCGTTCGCCGCTGACGACGTCGGCCAGCGAATGGGAGGGCTGCAGTCCCAGCAGCACGTCCACGTTCGCCAGGCCCAGGTCCGCGTCCAGCAGCATCACCCGGCGGCCGAGCATGCACATGGCGATGGCCAGGTTTGCGCAGATGTTCGTCTTGCCGACGCCGCCCTTGCCGCCGGTGACGGCGAGGACCTTCACGGGTTTCGGATTCCTCTGGCGCCGGAGGCCTTCGGCCTGGTCCGTGACATTCTGGCCTTCAGGCGCAAGCATGATTCGCAACCTCCGAGAAGTTCCGCGCGAGGGTGTCGGCATCGACCACGCGGCTGTCGCGCCGCATGAGCTCGACGGCCATCTTGGCTAGCCAGGACTGGCGATTGCGCATCAGGTGCAAGTCCTCGGGCACGCGCTGGCCGTTCGCCACGTAGGCGAGCGGCAGGCCTGACCGGATCAGGACCGAGAGGGCGCCCCCAAGCGACGTGGCCTCGTCGGTCTTGGTCAGGATGCACCCCACCGGCCGGGCCGTCCGGAACACGTCCACAATTTCCTGCATCGCGCCCGAGGCCGTGGTGGCCGGCAGCGCCAGGAGGGTGGAGACACCCGTCTCCGGGGCTGCCAGGCGGGCCAGCTGCTCCGGCAGCCGCGGGTCCCGCTGGCTCATGCCGGCCGTGTCCACGAGGACGAGGCGGCGGTTTACCAGGGTGGCCAGGGCTTCGGTGAGGCTCTGGGCGTCCGACGCCGAGGCGACGCTCACCCCCATAATCTGGCCGAAGGTCTCGAGCTGCTCGCGCGCCGCGACGCGAAAGGTGTCCGTGGTGACGAGGCCGACGGCCTCGGGACCGAACTGGAGGGCGGCCCGGGCCGCGAGCTTTGCGACGGACGTGGTCTTGCCCACGCCCGTCGGACCGATCACGGCAAATACGCCGCCGTCCGCCACCACATCGCAGTCGGCGATGGGCAACTGCTCCACCAGGGTGCGCAGCCCCGCCGTCCAGCCGCCGACCGGGTGATCGGCGGTGGCGTGCGTCGCCAGCTGCCTGGCCACATCGGGGTCCAGCCCGAGCTGGGTGAAGTGGCGGAGCAGGGTGGCGATGGCCGGTGACTGCCGTGAGTTCTCGTCCCAGAGGAGCCGCCCCAGCTGCGCCTCGAGCAGGGACCGGATCGAGCGCATCTCCTCGCGCATCTCGTCGAGCTCGCTAGCGGTGGCTGCGTTCGGTGCCCGGGGCGGCTGGTACCAGCCGCCGTTGATCGAGCTGCCCTGGTCGATGCGGACGGCCGGTCCGTCGTCGGCAGCCTGGGCAGGTCGCGGCGCATAGCCCCGCGACGTGTAGGTTGCCGGCGCCTCGAGGGCTTCTGCCCCGGTCTCGTCGACAGCAGCGGAAATCTCGACACCCGTGGCGTTGCGGGCCGTCTCGAGGATCACGGCATCGGCGCCCAGCGCCTCCCGGACCTGGCGCATGGCATCCCGCATGTCGGTGCCCGTGAATCGTCTGATCTTCATCAAGTTCTCCCCTTAACCTCAGGTGCCGACAGCCGCGATCAACCGCACTCGCTTGCTGTCGGGGACTTCGTTGTAGGCCAGGACCCGCAGCGTGGGCACCGCGAACCGCAGGAACCTCGCCAGCCAGGGACGGAGCGTTGGCGCCACCAGCAGGACCGCCGGCTGGCCGGCAATTTCCTGACGGTGGGCCGTCTCCGACAGCTGGTTCTGGAGCCTTTCCGCCAGCGTGGGCTCGATTCCAGCCGTTTCCGCGCCTCCCTTGAGGGCTTCTTGCAAGATCTGTTCCAGGCGCGGGTCCAGGGTGATGACGGGCAGTTCATCGCTGCCCGCGCTGGCCCGCTGGACGATGGTCCGCCCCAGGGCCACCCGCACCGAGCTGGTGAGCGCGTCGGGGTCCTGGGTCGACCTGCCGTGCTCGGCCAGGGACTGGCAGATGGCCCGCATGTTGGTGACGGGAATCTGTTCCCGGAGCAGTTCCTGGAGTACCCGGACCACCACGGACAGGGGGATGGTCTTGGGCACCAGCTCCTCGACCAGCTTCGGGGCCTGCTTGCCCAGCCGGTCCAGCAGTTCCTGGGCTTCCTGGTGGCCGAAGATCTCGTGGGCGTGCTCGTGGAGCACCTTCGACAGGTGCGTGGCGATGACGGTGGGCACGTCCACGACGGTGTAGCCCCGGGCCTGGGCATCTTCACGCTGGCCGGGCTCGATCCACACGGCCTCCAGGCCATAGGCCGGGTCCTTCGTCGGCACGCCGTTGATGCGCTGTTCGATGTGGCCCGGGTTGATGGCGAGCTCCCGGTCCAGCTGCACTTCGCCGGTGGCAATGGCCGAGCCCATGACCGAGATGCGGTAACCGCTAGCGGGCAGGTCCAGGTCGTCGCGGATCCGCACGGGCGACACGAGGAATCCCAGTTCGTCGGAAAGGCGCTTGCGAACGCCCTTGATCCGCCGCATCAGTTCCCCGTCCTGCTGGCGGTCCACCAGCGGGATCAGCCGGTAGCCCACGTCGAGCCCGATCGCGTCTGTCTCCAGCACGTCGCTCCAGGACAGGTCCCGGTTGGCCTCCTTGTCCACCACGTCCGGCACGACCATCTGTTCGGTGACGCTGGCCTCGGCCTCGCGACGGCGCTCGATGAGCCAGGCTCCGCCGGCGCAGACCCCGGCCATCACCAGGAAAGCCACGTTGGGCATGCCGGGCACGATGCCGAGGAGGCCCAGCAGCACCGCCACCACGCGCAGCACGCGCTTGTCGCCGAGCAGCTGGGAGAACAGCTGCTTGCCCATGTCCTCGGAGCGGGACATGCGGGTGACGATCACGGCGACCGCAATCGCGAGGAGCAGCGAGGGGATCTGGGCCACGAGGCCGTCGCCGATCGTGAGCAGGGCGTAGGTCTCGGCCGCCTGGCCCACGTCCATGTCGTGCTGGAGGACGCCGATCAGCATGCCGCCGATCAGGTTGATGAAGAGGATGAGCAGGCCGGCGACGGCATCGCCGCGCACGAACTTGCTGGCGCCGTCCATGGAGCCGTAGAAGTCCGCTTCCATGCGCACTTCCGCGCGGCGGGTGACGGCTTCCTGCTGGGTGATGATGCCGGCGTTCAGGTCCGCGTCGATGGCCATCTGCTTGCCGGGCATGGAATCCAGGGTGAAGCGGGCGCTGACTTCCGAGACGCGGCCGGCGCCCTTCGTGACGACGACGAAGTTGACGATGACCAGGATCGCGAACACCACGATGCCCACGGCGTAGTTGCCGCCGATGACGAACTCGCCGAAGGCCTCGATCACCTTGCCGGCGGAGTCCGTGCCGGTATGGCCGTGGAGGAGCACGACCCGGGTGGACGCCACGTTAAGGGCCAGGCGGAGCAGGGTGGCCAGCAGCAGGACTGTGGGGAAGGCCGCCAGGTCCAGCGGGCGCATCACGTAGACGACGGCGAGGATCACGACCAGGGAAACGCAGATGTTGAACGTGAAGAGCGCGTCCAGCACCAGGGGTGGCATGGGCAGCACGATCATCGCGAGCATCGCCAGCACGACCATGGGCAGCCCCGCTGCCAGCATTGCCGTGCTGCGCATCGCGCCGAGGAAGTTGGTGCCTTGAGAAGCCATCGTTCAGGTTCCTATCGCCGGCGGCGCCGCTGCTGGGGGCCGCTTGCCAGTTTCTCGTCCACCTCGACCGTGGGCCGGTCGGGCCACGCGCCGCCGCGCTCGCGCACGACCTTCAGGCGGTACACGTAAGTCAGCACCTGGGCCACTGCCAGGTACAACTGGGACGGGATCTCCTGCCCCAGGTCGGTCGTCCAGTAGAGGGCCCGGGCGAGCAGGGGCGACTCGAAGAGGGCGACCTTGTTCTCGGTGGCGATTTCCCTGATCCGCGCCGCGGTCTGGTCGGCCCCCTTGGCCAGCACCACGGGGGCGCGCATCCGGCTGTCGTCGTAGCGGAGGGCGACGGCGAAGTGGGTCGGGTTGGTGATGACCACGTCGGCCTGCGGCACGCTCTCGAGCATCCGCCGGCGGGCGACTTCCTGCTGCATCTGGCGGACCCGGCTGCGGACCTCGGGGCTGCCCTCGGACTCCTTGAGCTCGTCCTCGATTTCCTTGCGCGTCATCTTCAGCTTCCGTGCGTGGGCCCAGAGCTGGTAGGGGGCATCGACGGCGGCGATCAGGAGCAGGGCACCGCTGCCGATCGCGAGCGTCAGTAGCGTCAGGGACAGGGAACTGCCCATGGCCTGGATGAGGGGCTGGTCGCTCAGGCCCAGCAGCTGGTCCATGGTGCCGAGGAGCAGGGCAACCGTGGCGAGGACGATGAAGCCGGCCTTGGCCAGCGCCTTCAGCACCTCAACCAGGCTGTTGATGCTGAACATGCGGCCGATGCCGGCGACAGGGTCGAGGCGCTCGAACTTGAAGGCCAGCGGCGCGGGCGTAAAGATCCAGCCGCCGATCGCGATGGTGCCGAGGAATGCCGCTGCGACCAGCGACACGAACAGGGGCGTGCAGGCATCCAGCGCGGCCAGAATCGACCGGGCGAGCGCCTGGGTCAGGAAGTCAGGGTCATCCAGCGCCGCCCGGTCGATGGTCAGCGCCCGCGTCATCAGTTCGCGCATGCTGGCGCCGACCTGTGCTCCGTTGGCGTACAGCACGAGTGCCCCCGTCATCAGGACGGACGCCATGCTGAGCTCGCGGGAGCGGGGGATGTCGCCCTTCCGGCGCGCGTCGTCCAGGCGCTTCGGTGTGGCCTGTTCGGTGCGGTCCTCCTGGCGGGTATCGGCCATGGCCGGCTAGCTCCCCAGCATCCGTGTCAGTAGGTCGAACGCGTCGGTCATCTGCCCCTCCCAGACCGGTCCCTGGGTCCGGATGGAGGCCACCAGGATGAACAGGCCGAGCAGGATCGTGATGGGGAAGCCGACCGCGAACAGGTTCAGGGTGGGCGCTGCCCGGCTGATCACGCCGAACGCGACGTTGACCATCAGGATGGCGACCACCGAGGGCAGCGCCAGCTGGACGGCGCCGGCGAACATGACGGCACCGAAGTCCACGATCACCCGGGCATCGCCCGGGCTGAGCCCGCCGGAACCGACCGGGACGGCGGCAAAGCTCTGCGCCAGCAGCGCAATGAGCGAGAGGTGGGCGTTGGTGGCCAGCAGCAGGAGGGATGCCACCACGATGTAGAAGCGGCCGAGCAACGGCATGCCGCCGTTCTGGGGATCCACCACCGTGGCGAAGGAGAGGCCCATGCCCGTCGAGATCAGCTGGCCGGCGAGCAATGCCGCCTCGGTGGCCAGGCGCAGCACGAAGCCGATGGCCAGCCCGACGATGAGTTCCTGGGTAATGGCCAGCAGGCCCGCGCCGCTCAGGGGCTCGAGCGCCGGCGGCGGGCCCGCCCACGGCAGCATGGCGAGGGACAGCACCAGCGCCATCGCGAGGCGGATACGGCGCGGCACGTACATGGCGCCCAGCAGGGGCGCCAGCATCACGACGCCGCCGACTCGCAGCACGGTCCAGAGGATCGCGAACAGGCCGTCAGCCAGCTGCACCGTGGTCGTCATGGGGATGTCAGCCCAGCATTCCCGGGATGTTGGTGAACAGCGTCCGCGTGTAGCCGATGATCAGCTGAAGCATCCACGGGCCCGTGATGAGCAGCGTCAGGACCAGCGCCAGCAGCTTGGGGATGAACGAGAGGGTCATCTCGTTGATCTGGGTCGCGGCCTGGAGGACGCCCACGAGCACGCCGGTGACCAGGGTCACCAGCAGCAGCGGAGCGGACAGCAGCGCGGTAAGAGTGAGCGACTCGCTGGCGATCGTCAGTACGGTTTCCGGTGTCATGCGCGCCCGCCTCAGTTGTGCGGCACGAAGCTGGAGGCGAGGGTGCCTACGATCAGGCCCCAGCCATCCACCAGCACGAACAGCATGATCTTGAAGGGCAGCGAGATGAGCATCGGAGACAGCATCATCATGCCCATGGACATCAGGACGCTGGAGACGACGAGGTCGATCACCAGGAACGGGATGAAGGTGAGGAAGCCGATCTGGAATGCGGTCTTGAGTTCGCTGGTGAGGAAGCTCGGCAGCAGCACGGACAGCGGCACGTCCTCCGGCTTCTCGAATCCTTCCTTGCCGGCCAGGCCGGCGAACAGCGCCAGGTCGGGTTCCCGCGTCTGGCTCAGCATGAATTCGCGCATCGGCCCCTGCGCCTTGTCGGCTGCCGCGGGCAGCTCGAGGGTGCCGGCGAGGTAGGGCTGCAGGGCGTCCTGGTTCACCCGCTCGAGCACCGGCGCCATGATGAAGAAGGTCAGGAACAGGGCGAGGCCTACCAGCACCTGGTTGGGCGGTGTCTGGGGCATGCCGATGGCCTGGCGGAGGATCGCGAGCACGATCACGATGCGGGTGAATGAAGTGGCGGCCAGCAGCAGTGACGGCAGCAGCGTCAGCGCCGTCATCAGCATGAGGATCTGGATGCTGACCGACCAGGTCTTGCCGCCCGCGGGATTGTCCACCAGCGAGAGTGCCGGGATCACCGGCGCCGCCGCCTGGGCGATGAAGGGAGCCAGCCCGAGCAGGAGCATGACGCTCACCCTCGCGATCACTGCAGTACGTGGGGTCATGGGTTCTTGTCCAGGTAGTTGGCGAACGGGCCGCTCTCGCTGTCGTTCGGGCCCTGGTTGAGGACGTGCAGGGTGCGCATGCCGGACGGGCTGACTCCCACCAGGACCTGGTCGCCGCCGACGCGGATGAGGACGACCCGCTCCCGGGCGCCCAGCGACAGGCCGCTCACCACTTCGATCAGGCCGCCCCGCATGCCTGCGCCGACGCGGAATCGCCGCGACACCCAGGCAGTAGCACCCAGCAGCGCCAGCACCACCGCCAGGCCCAGCACCATGCGGATGGCCGCCGACGTGAGGTCGCCCGCCGGCAGCCCGCCGGTGGCCACGCTCGTCGGCGCGCCATCGGCAAGTACCGGGCCGGCTACCAGCAATAGGGTGAGCAGGGAGTGCTTGCGCATCGCCGGACTCACCCTTGCGCCGGGGCGCGCTTGGCGGGCGGCAGCACGTCCGTGAGACGGATGCCGAATTTGTCATTGACGATCACGATCTCGCCGTGCGCCACGAGCGCGCCGTTCACCAGCACGTCAAGCGGCTCGCCGGCGTTCCGGTCCAGTTCCACCACCGAGCCCTGGGTCAGGCGCAGGAGCTTGCCGACGCTCATCTGCGCGCGGCCGACTTCCAGCGACAGGGTCACCGGCACGTCGAGGATCACCTCGATGTTCGCGCGAACTTCGGCGCCGGCCGCATTGCCGGCTCCGGCCAGGTCGTCGAGCGCCGGAGCCTGGAAGGGCTGCGGCGTCCCCGGCCGGCCGGAGGCACCCTCAGCTGTTTTCGCCTCGTCCATACTTTTCTCCTACCGTGATTCGATTGGCGGGCTTGGTGACCCGCACCGCGTTGCGTCCCTGGAACATGCCGAAAGTGCCTTCGACCAGCGGCGTGTCGCCGGCGTAGAGGATCACTGCCGGAAGAAGGTCCGTCGGAATGATGTCGCCCGGCTTGGCCTGCGTCAGGTCGCGCAGGCTGATCTCCGTGCGGGCAACGACGGCCCGCAACGACACCCGCGCGTCCTGCACGTCGGCCTTGAGCCGCGTGCTCCAGCGACGCGAATCCGCCTCTGCCTGGTCGGCCTGACCGGCGTCGCGCAGGTGCCGGATGGGCTCCATCAGGGCGTCGGGAAGCACGATCTCGAAGCGGAAGTCCTGCCCGCAGAGCGTCAGGTCGAAGCCCGTGATGCACATGTTGTCCGAGCCGGCCGCCACCGCCGCGAATATCGGGTTGATCTCGGACGCGCCCAGCTGGAAGTCCATCGCGACGAAGGGTTTCCACGCGTCCCGCATGTCCTGCGTGATCGCGGTGACGAACTTGCGGACGAGCCGGATCTCCATGGGCGTGAACTCGGCCGCGCCTTCCAGCCGCTTGCCCTTGCCATCGCCGCCGAAGAAGACGTCCACGAGGGTGAAGACGAAGCCCGCATCGAGCGTGATCACGCCCTTGCAGTTGTGGGAGCGGACATCGAGCACGTTCAGGCTGGTCGGGACCGGCAGGCGCCGGGAGTAGAGTCCCCAGCGTTCCTCGCGCCAGGGCCGCGGGGTGATTTCCACCGACTGCCGGAAGAATTTCCGGGCGGTGAGCTTGAGCAGGCTGGTCATGCGCTCGGAGATCGACTCCAGCGCAGGCACCTTGTCCGATGCAATGCGCTCCCAGTGGTCGGCGTGGAGGTCCACCACCTGGCCTTCGGGCGCGCGGCCCTGCGGATCGCCGGACGTGCCAGGTTCGCGCAGTGCCTGCGATTCCTCGTCCGACAGGATCTCTCGGGTGCTCATCGGGGACTCCGTCGCCTACTGCACGACGAAGCTGGTGAAGTAGAGGTCCTCGACGGTGCCGGCGTGCTCGTCGTCGTCTTCGGCGGGCGGATTGTCCTTCATGATCTTCCGGACCTCCGCCAGCGCGAGCTGCCGGATCTTCTCCTTCTCCTCCCGGTTGGTCAGCGCGGTGACCTGCTGTCCGCCGAGGAGCATGAGGAGGTTGTTGCGGATGACCGGCATGTGGGTCTTCAGCGCGGCGATGACGTGCTCGTCGCGCGACATCAGTTCGACCGTCACCTGCAGGAAGCGGATCGAGCCCTTGTCCTCCAGGCTGACCACCAGGGGCGGGTCCATCGGCATGTAGAGCGGCGGGCCCTTGGGCGCCGCGACTTCCTTGCCCTCCTTGTCCACCACGACCTCCGGGGCCGGGCAGTTGGGGGTCATGGAATTGAGGAGTTTGCAGCCCAGGATGGGGGCGGCGAGCTGCGTGGTCAGCAGCATGACGAACAAGCCGATGACGGTGCCGACCGCCTTCAGCAGGCTGCTGTTTCTGGCGGCGGCGGCGGGGGCAGCCGGCTCGGCGCCAGCGGTCTCTTCAGTGGCCATGAGTGTCTGTCCGTGAACGTCCCGGGAGACCTCAAAGCAAGAGTTGTGCCACCGCCGAGGGCGGTTTTGACCTCAATAGATTCAGTGGGTTGGGAGCGGCTTCGGACCACGACTTCCCGTTGGCGCCATTTCCTTGGCGGGCAATTGACGATCCGGTGCAGACTCCGCGGGAACGGTCGAAGGCGTAGGCCGGTCAGTCGACGGCGTTCAGGGCAGCGCCGGATTCGGCGTCGGCGGCACCAGCGGCGGGTCGAAGTCGGGCAGCGCCGCGATCGCGCCCGTGTCGATGCCGGTGGCGTCCTCCGCGGCCCCCGGGATGACGGCCGCCATCCAGTCGGCGAGGTACTGGGCGGCATCCCAGCGCGCGGCCTCGGCGTCCAGCGAGTGGGCTGGCAGGCCCCGGTTGGGATCCCGCGGGCCGCCGTTCGGGTACAGGGTGGCATAGGGCGGCGTGTAGTAGGTGACATCCTTGCCTGCCGCCAGCAGCGTGGCGTACAGGCGGTCCGACCATTCCCGCGGCGTCGCGGTGTCGCCATCCGCGTGGACGATCAGGTAGGGCGTGGTGAGCTTCTGCGCCTCGCGCTCGACCACGGCCAGCGTGTCCGGGCCGTAGAAGCTGATCACGTTGCGCGGCGTGAGCTGGACCGTGGCGGACAGCAGGCCGCCGTTGCCAAGGCGGACGCCGGCGAGGAACTCGTACGGGGTGTCGCCGCGACCGGCGGCGATCTCCTGGAACGCCTGGGCGAGGGCGCAGTCGTAGAGGACGGGCCCGCAGTTCAGGCCGGGAAACACCTCCTCCTCGAAGGACGGGCCGGCAAAGGGCGCCGCCAGGGCGCCTTCCCGGTTGTCCGCGATGGTGCCGACGGTCACGACCCCGGCCACCCGCGGGTCGTTCGCCGCCGGACTGCCGGCCACGTCCGGACCGCAGCCCCTGAAGTTGCCGGGGTATACGGGCGCGAAGCTGGTGCCCTTACTGTGTCCCAGGACCACGACGCCCTGGTAACCCAGGGTGTCCACCAGGTACTCGACACCGCTCTTGAGGTCGCACATGGCCTCCGGGAACAGGGTGTTGCCGCCGCCCTCGTTCGCGCCATAGTCAGTGCTGTCCCGGCGGTTCAGCACCAGGGTGGTGATGCCATAGGGCTCCAGCCACCAGCCGAGCCAGCCGACCAGGCCCCGGTCGTAGCCGCCGAAGGTGCCGTGGGTGGCGAGTACCGCGACCTTCCGGGTGGCGCCTGCCGGCACGAACAGGGCGCCGTCCAGCGCCGTGCGGGGTGCGGCGCCGAATGGCGTGAAGCTGCCGTTCCAGACCGGCAGTGCCACCTTCTTCACCGCCAGGTCCACGGTGGTGGCGGTCTCGCAGGCCATGGCTGAATCCAGGCCGATGCCGCCCTCGCAGGCGTCAGTGCCCACATCGCCGTTAATGAGGTCGTTGCCAAGCCCGGCACGGAGGACGTCGTTGCCGAAGCCGCCGATCAGCGTGTCATCACCGGTGCCGCCGTCGACGAAGTCGTGGCCGTTGCCGGCACTGATCACGTCGTTCCCCGGTCCGCTGCAGATGGTGTCGTTGCCGCTGGCTCCGGTGATGGTGTCGTTACCCCCGAGCCCCACGATCACGTCGGGCAGCTTGGTCCCGCGCAGCATGTCGTCGCCCGGACTGCCGACGATGGTGGCGACCTTGCCGTTGCAGGTCTCCTGGGCCGACACGGCAGTGGCGGACAGGAGCGCCAGGAGCCCGATGGCGGCGGGCGCCCCGCTGCCCCGCGTGCGCCGTCGGGCCAGTCCGAGGCCGGCCATGGCCCAGGCCAGCAGCCAGCCGGTCGCTGGCACGGGCACGACTGCGACACTGTCGCCGCTGACGTCGACCGCCCAGAAGGACGTGCGCGATTCCGCGCTGACGTCGCAGAACTGCCCGGCGCTGCAACCGAAGATGCTCGTGAAGTCTGCCCCGGTCTTGCTGAAACCCGCCGCGAAATCCGGGCCCAGCGGCTCGTTGTTGAACTGGGTGACGGCGACCAGGTAGTCCCCCGCCGCCAGTTCCGTGACCACGCGGACATCGAAGCAGTCGTTGGTGACCGGGTCGTTGGGCACGCCGTCGCATTCCGGCGTGGCGTCGTCCTGGCTGAGCAGCAACATCCCCGTGGCGCTGAACAGCGCGATGCCGGGATCGAAGCCGCCGGCGGCGACGGGGGTACCGGCGCCATTTACGCCCCCCGCGTAGGAAAAGCTCCGGAGCGTCACCGCGCCGGGAGCGGTCACCACGAAGCTGAAGGTGGCGACGCTGTCGTCCTGGGCGAGGTTGCCCGTGAAGCTCAGGGTTGCGGCCCCTGCGGGTGCCAGCAGGCTGAATACGCCGGCCAGCGCCAACGCGGCCCAAGAAATTGCGACACGCATGCCTGGTCCTCCTGGTGAAGGTCTGGCGATCGAGCCGCCGGCCTTCCCGTTCTGGTGTTGTTGGACCGAGCATAGCGGGGGATCGGAAGGGCCGCCATGGCAACGGCCCATCACGCCGCGGCGTTATGTTGCGGTGGGGCAGCGGTTGCAGCGCGCCCCGCCGGACTCAGGCACGACGTCCTCACGCCCAGACATCAAGAAGGCGTGACGATCCCCGTGCCGCGGTGTCGCCAGCCGGCCCCGCGCCGGGACCGGGCGAGCCGGGCTGCCACCCCGGCGCATCACTCCACGGCCCTGCGCCGCCGGTCATGCGCCGTTCCTGGCCGAAGCCGGGGTTGCCCATCTGCCCGCCGCCCGCATCGACCTGGGTGCGGGTCAGCTGGATGCCCTGGTCCGCAAAGAGCTCCCGGAGGCGCGGCAGGGAGGCCTCGATGGCCTCCCTGGCCTGGCTGGTCGTCGTGCCGAACCACACCTGGGCGGTCCCGTCGTCCATGGTGATTTCCACGTCGAGCTCACCGAGGTTCTCCGGGTGCAGCTTGAGGCGCGCCGAGTGTGCGCCCGGGCCACCCAGCGTCAGCAGGCGATCCGCGAGGCCGCCGGCGAAGGCGCCCGCGTTGCCCAGGGGCTGGAGCGGCGGCAGGCCCGTGGTTCCAAGACGGCCGAGCAACGCGGCGCTGCCCGCGTCAGTCGTGCCGGTCCCAGACTGCGCCGGCAACCCGGTGCCCGTGCTGCTGTCGTTGCCCGCGGCAAAGGCGGCGAGTTGCCCTGCGAGGAATTCGGTGCCGGAAGCGGGCAGGCCTCCGAACCGTACGAGCGGATCGGCGGACGTGGAGCGCAGGCCCGGGATCTCGCCGCCAGCCGGCGCGCCACTGGCGACGCCGTCACTGGCGACGGGTGTCCCCGCGTACCCCACTTCCAGGGCCGGGTCTGCGGACGGTGTAGAGCGCTCGCCGCCGGTCGCGGCTGCTCCCCCGGTCCCCGGTGTCAATGCGCGTCCCGCCAGCGTCGCGGCGGCGGCCGTGCGTGCCGCGTCGCCGGCATTCCCGGCGGGCAGCGCTGTCGCCGCCTCCAGCGGCCGACTGAGTGCCAGGTCGGCCAGGGAGATTCGCGGGCGGCTCGCGGCGGGTGGCGCCGTTGCCGTATCACCGTCCGTGGCAGCCCGTGTCCCGGCCGGCTCCAGCGGCAATTCCTTGCCGGTCGCGGGCAGCGGGTTGCCGGCGGGGCGGCCGCTCGTGTCGCCCGGGAGTTCGCCGGTGATGGCCGGGAGTGCCGTTGCCGCGCCGGGCAGGGCCACAACGCCGGTGCCGGCGTCGCTGGCATCAGGCTGCAGCTGGGTTTCCGACACCTGCGCGTAGGTCGGGGCGCCCGCCGCCGGCAGAGGGCCCTCCGGCAGGGGCTGGGCGCCCTGCAGGATCCCCGACAGCAGGGCGGCAAAGGGGTTGGGCGCCGGGGCGGCTTCGCCCGCGGCGGCGGCCGGGGTCCTGCCCGGCGCTGCCGGCGGGCTCGCGCCAGCAGCCGTCTTCAGCGGCTCGGGAGACGGGGCAACGTTAAGGCTGAGTTCGCTCACGGGAGACCATCAAGCAACTCCCGTGCCACGCGACTTCACACTTTTCGCCCGCTGCCGCTCCGGGAGTTCGCCATCTCGTCCAGCCGGCGCTGTTCCCGCCGGTCCATCAGTTCCCGTTCCTCCTCGGCCTGCCGTTCACCCAGCTTCTCCAGGGAGCGGGTGCGGGCCCGGGCCGCCCGCCACTGCAGCGTCTGCTGCTCGACCTGCTGGCGCTGGGTTTCGACGGTGCCGCGCTGCTCGTCCACCGCTCCGCGAAGTCGTTCGAGGAAGCCACGGCCGCTTTTGAGGCTGCCGATTGTCATGCTGGCCGCCTGGCCGGAGTTTGTCGCGTACTCGGCGAGGTAACCGCGGATCTGCTGCAGCCGGCGTTCCTCGGTGTCGAGCGCGCGCAGGCGCTCGGCGAGGCGGCGGGCATTTTCCGCCTCGGTGTGGCTGGCGAGCCGCTGTAGCGTCTCGATCCGGCTCCGCGTCTTCATGTCACGCCGGGGCACGGGCGCGCCCGTCCGCCGCGTCGGCGTTCACGAGCGTCTCGAGCTGGGCAATGCTTTCCTCGAAGCTCACCGGGAGTTCTGTCGGCTGGCGCAGGAAGGCCTCGATCCGCGGCCAGAGCCGCACCGCGCGGTCGAGCTGGGGATCGGACCCGGGGCGATACGCGCCCACCGTGATGAGATCCCGGTTGCGCATGTAGCAGGCCACGATCTCCCGGAACTTCTGGGCGGCGGTAATGTGCTGGCGCGACGCGATGCGGCTCATCGACCGGCTGATCGACGACTCCACATTGATCGGCGGATAGATGCCGCTCTCGGCCATGTCCCGGGACAGCATGATGTGGCCGTCGAGGATGGCGCGGGCCGCGTCCACGATCGGGTCGTTCTCGTCGTCGCCCTCCGCGAGCACCGTATAGAAGGCGGTGATGGAGCCGCCGCCCACGTCGCCGGTGCCGGCGCGCTCGACCAGCTGCGGCAGCCGGGCGAAGACCGAGGGCGGGTAACCCTTGGTGGCCGGCGGCTCGCCGATGGCGAGGCCGATCTCCCGCTGGGCCTGCGCGAAGCGGGTCAGCGAGTCCATAAGAAGAAGCACCTGGCAGCCCTGGGCCCGGAAGTGCTCGGCGATGGCGGTCGCCCGCCAGGCGCCGTGGATCCGCAGCAGGGGCGAGCAGTCGGCCGGCGTCGCGACCACGATGGAGCGCGCAAGCCCCGCCGCTCCCAGGTTGTCCTCGACGAATTCCTTCACCTCGCGGCCGCGTTCGCCGATCAGCCCGACGACGATCACGTCGGCGCGGGTGTACCGCGTCATCATGCCAAGCAGCGTGCTCTTGCCCACGCCGCTGCCGGCGAACAGGCCCAGGCGCTGGCCGCGCCCGGCGGTAAACAGCGCATTGATCGAACGCACGCCCACATCGAGCGGCTGCTGGATCGGCTGGCGGGCGAGGGGGTTGATCGGTTCGGACTCGAGGCGGATCCGTCCCTCGCAGTTCACCGGGCCGCGCCCGTCGAGCGGGTTGCCGGCGCCGTCGATCACGCGGCCGAGCAGGCCGTCCCCGACCGCCACTCGCGCGACCGACCGTTGGGGGATCACGCGGGCGTTCGGCATCACTCCCGCCAGCGTGCTGGTCGGCATGAGGAACAGCCGGTCACCCGAGAAGCCCACGACCTCGGCCTCGACGGCACTGCCGCCCGTGCCCTCGATGATGCAGCGGGCCCCGAGGGCCGCCTCGCAGCCGACCGCCTCCAGCGTCATGCCGGCCACCCGCGCGAGCTTGCCCTGGACCACGACGCCGGGATCGCGCGCGGCGGCCTGGTGCGCGGCGAGCCGCCGGGACCAGCGTTCGCTGCGCTCGCCTGCCAGGCGGACGGCCGGGTGCTTACCCAGGCTGGTGATCTGGCTCGTCACGCTCATCCTCCAGCAGCCGGGCAATGACGCGGGACAGCCGGGCATCCAGCCGCGCATCGATGGTGGAGCGGGGCGAGGTGATCAGGCAGCCGCCGCGCTCCATGAGGGGATCGGTTTCCAGGCGCCATCCACGATCGGTGGCGCGGTCGCCCGCAGGGTCCGCGAGCCGTTCCCGGATGGCGTCCGCGTCCGCCGGATGCAGGCGCACCACCACGTCGCCGGAGGCCAGTGGCAGCGCCGCGAGCCCCTCGCGGATGATGCCGATCAGATGGCCGGGATCCTGGTGCATCTCGCGCCGGACGAGCTGGCGGGCGACGGCCTGCACCAGTGCCAGCAGCTCGGCCTCGACGCGGTGGTCCAGGTCCTCGAGAGGCCGCGCCAGGGCGTCGAGTATGGTCTCGACCGCCTCGATGCGCGCCGTGAGCTCGCGCGTTCCGGCTTCGAGGCCGGCCGCGCGCCCCTGCTCGAAGCCCTTGTCCCAGGCCCGCTGCTGCACGGCCTGCAGGTCGCTGTCGGCGGTGCGCCGGTAGCTGCCCGGTCCGCCGGGGCTCGGGACCTCGGGTGCGCGCCAGGCAACCACCTGGGCGCTGTCATCGCCCCCGCGGATGAGCCTAGACGAAGTCATCGCCGCCGCCCCCGAGGATGATCGTGCCCTCGTCGGCGAGGCGGCGCGCGACCGTCACGATCTCCTTCTGGGCGGCCTCCACCTCGGCGATCCGCACCGGGCCCTTCGCCTCGAGGTCGGAACGGAGCATTTCGCCGGCCCGCTTCGACATGTTCTTGAAGATCTTGTCCTGCAGTGCCTGGTCGGCGCCCTTGAGGGCGATGACCAGGATGTCCGTGGTCACCTCGCGGACCAGCGCCTGGATGCCACGGTCGTCCACTGCCAGCAGGTTGTCGAAGACGAACATGTTCTCCTGGATTTCCTGGGAGAGGACGGCGTTCTCCTGGTTCAGGTTCTCGAGGATCTGGTGCTCGATCTCCTTGTCCACCATGTTCAGTATCTCGGCGGCACTGCGGACGCCGCCCATGGTCGTGACCTTGAAGCCGCTGGACTGGGAGAAGCGCTGCTGCATCACGTCGTCGAGTTCCTGGATCGTGTGCTGGGGAATCTCTTCCATGCGCGCGATGCGCGTGACGACCTCGGTGGACAGGCGCACCGGCAGCTGCGAGATCACCTCGGCCGCCTTCTTCGAATCGAGGCCGGCGAGGACGACGGCAATGACCTGGGGATGTTCGCGATGAATCACCTCGGTAACCTCCTTCGCCTCCATCAGCTGCAGGGAGTCGAGGCCCCTCGGCTCGTCTTCGACGATCCGGTCCAGGACCTTCGCTGCCTTCTCCTCGCCGAGCGAGGTGGTCAGCAGGCGCTTCAGGAAGGTGGGCGAGCGGCCGACCAGCGGCGCGTCGCCTTCCACGTTGCTGGTGAACTGGGTCAGGACGGAGTCCGCCTGGCCGCGGCTCACCTTGCGCAGCGACGCCATGGCCTTGCCGAGCCGCTGGACCTCGCTGACCGGCATGTGCTTCATCACCTCAGCGGCTTCCTTCTCGCTGAGGGACATCAGGAAGATGGCCGCGCGCTCGCTGCCGGAGAGGTCCTGTTGCTTCTCAGCCATCGGCCTGCACCCATGCCCTTACGATCTGCGCCACGCGCTCCGGATTCTTGTCGGCGAGCTGGCGGGCCACGCTGATCTTGTCGTCATAGCTCAGCGGGACGCGCTGCTCCGGTGGCAGGCCCATGCCGCCGCCACCTCCGCCGCCGGCATAGGCCGGAATGCCCGGCTGGCCGCCAGTGGCAGCCCCGCCGCTGAGGGCGCGCAGCAGCGGGCGGACGAGCACCAGCGCAACCACCAGGATCAGGATGGCGGCCAGGCCCTGCTTGCCGAAAGACTGCACCGTCGGGCTCTGCAGCAGGCCGGGTTCCTCCGCGTCCTCGACGGGCGGGCTCTGGTAGAACGGCATGCTGCTGACGCTGACCGTGTCGCCGCGGGCCTCGTTGTAGCCGACGGCGTCGCGGACGAGCCGCTGGATGGCCTCGAGTTCCTCCGGCGGCACCTTCGCGGACGTAACGGTGCCGTCCTCCGCGGTCACCCGCTTCTCGTCGATGAGCACGGCCACCGACAGGCGCTTGATCGAACCGGTGGACTGCTTGGTGTGGCTCATCGTCCGGTCCATCTCGTAGTTCCGGGTGCGGCGGAGCGACTCGTTCTCCGGCGTGGCCTCCACGGTCGCCGCCGCCTGCGCATTCGCCGCGTCGGCCGGAATGGCCGGGTTCGCCGCCGCGGGGGCGGGGGTTGCCGCCTGGGCATTCGCCGCCACGGGGGCTGGCGGGGGCGGCTGGTTGCTGAGCGCGCCAGGAATGCCGCCGTTCAGGCCGCTGCCGTTGTTCCGGTCCTCGGACACCTGCTCGCTCCGGATGATGGTCTCCGGGTCATAGAGTTCCTGGGTCTCCTCGCGCTGCGTGAAGTCGAGCTCCGTCGTCACGGTGGTCCGCACGCGGCCTGCCCCCAGCATGGGCACCAGGAGGTTCTCGATGCGCTCCACGTAGCTGTCCTCGACCTTGCGCACGTAGTCGAGCTGCCGTGCGCTGAGCCCGAGTTCGGAGGTGTCATCCGGCGAGTTGAGGAGCTTGCCGCTCTGGTCGACCACGGTCACCTGGTTCGGTTCCAGGTCGGGGATGCTGGAGCCAACGAGGTGCACGATGGCGGCCACCTGGGATCCGGTCAGGGACCGGCCGGCGTACAGCTGCAGGAGCACGGAGGCGCTGGGCTGCTGCTTCTTGCCGAGGAAAACGGTGGTCTTCGGGACCGCGAGATGCACGCGGGCGCTCTGCACCGGCTGGAGGCTGCCGATGGTCCGGGCGAGCTCGGTCTCCAGGGCGTGGTGGTAGCGGGCGCCTTCCATGAACTGGCTGGTGGAGAAGCCGTTGCCGCCCTCCATGATCTCGAGGCCGAAGCCCGAGCTCTTGGGCAGGCCCTGCTCGGCCAGCTTGAGGCGCGCCTGGTGCACCTGCTCGGCGGGCACCTTCACGGCGCCCGTGTTGTCGTCGAGCTGGTAGGGGATGGACGCGCTGGCGAGCACGTTGATGACCTCGCTCGATTCCTTGTCCGAGATGTTGCTGAAGAGGACCGTGTATCCCGGATCCTGCATCCAGAAGGCGGCCGTCACTCCCATGGAGATGCTGCCCGCGAGGCCGATCAGCACCAGCAGCTGGCGCATGCCGGGCATCCGCGTCAGCGCGGCGAAGGGATTGACGAATTGGTTGTCTGCTGTAGCCATCAGTCACTCCTGGGGAAGATGCGGGCCAGTCCCTGCGCGGGGACTAGATCGGCATGTTCATGATTTCCTGGTAGGCCTCGACCAGCTTGTTTCGCACCTGGGTCATGGCCGTGAACGACAGGCTGGCCTTCTGCATGGAGACCATCACCTCGGCGACGCTTGCGGTGGTGTTGCCCGTCTGGAAGTCCGTGATCAGGTTTGTCGCGGCGGCCTGCTGCTCGTTGACCTTGCCGATCGACTGGGCAAGCACCTGGCTGAAGTTATTGGCTCCCGCGGCCGGCACGCCCCCCGTCAGGTTCGGCTCCGGCAGGCCCATCGAGCCCGAGAGTGCCCGCATCTGGGTCAGAACCTTGTTGATTTCCATACTGCTCATGGCGGTCTAGGCTCCGAATGCCCGCGCCGGTTCGCGGCAGCGGGGAATGGGAATGCCCGCGCTGCGGAGCCGGGCGATCTTGTAGCGAAGGGTGCGCGGGCTGACGCCCAGCAGCTCGGCGGCCTTCTGCCGGCTGCCGGCCCTGCTGAGTGCGTCGACGATCAGGTGGCCCTCGACGGCGTGCAGGTTTTCCTGGAGCAGCGGCTCGGCCGGAATGACCGGCAATGCGGCCGGCGCCGCCGCAGGTGCGGACGGCTCGAAACGCAGGTCGCGGGCGCGGATCACATTGCCGCTGCAGAGGATGACGGCGCGCTGAAGTGTGTTCTGCAGTTCGCGGACGTTGCCCGGCCAGCGGTGGTTGCCAAGCGCGAGCAGCGCGTCGTCCGCCAGCGCCGGCGCCGGGCGATTCCCGCCCGCGGCCTTCTGCAGGAAGTACCGCGCGAGCGGCACGATGTCGGCCGGGCGGTCGCGGAGCGGCGGCGTGGTGAGCGGGAAGACACTGAGCCGGTAGTACAGGTCCTCGCGGAAGCGGCCGGCGGCGACCTGCTCGCGCAAATCCCGGTTGGTCGTCGCGATGACGCGGACGTTGAGGCGGATCGGCGCCCGCCCCCCGATGCGTTCGACTTCCTTTTCCTGCAGGACCCGCAGCAGCTTGGCCTGCAGGCCGATGTCCATCTCGGAGATCTCGTCGAGGAGCAGCGTGCCGCCCTGGGCCTGCTCGAACTTGCCGGGCCGGGCCTCGTGGGCGCCCGTGAAGGCGCCCTTCTCGTGGCCGAACAGGAGGGCCTCCAGCATGTTCTCGGGGATCGCCGCGCAGTTCAGCGCCACGAACGCGCCATCGGCCCGCGGTGACAGCCGGTGGAGCAGCCGGGCCAGCACTTCCTTGCCCGTGCCGCTCTCGCCGCTGATGAGCACCGTCGTGTCGGACGGGGCCACCCGGGAGGCAAGCGTCACGAGCTCGACGCTGGCGGGGTCGGCGATGACCAGGTCGTGGGCGGAGCTGGTTGTCGCGGGAATCAGCTGGCGCAGCCGTTCGATGAGTGCCTGGGCGGCGAAGGGCTTCACCAGGTAGTCGCTGGCGCCCTCCAGCATGCAGCGCACGGCGTGCTCGATGCTGCCATGGGCAGTGATGAGCAGCACCGGCAGGTGCGGACGGATCTCGCGGATGGCGGTGAGGAGGGCGAAGCCGTCCATCGGGCGCATCTGGTAATCGGTGACGACGGCGCTGTAGTTGCCGGCGTTCAGTGCCTCGAGCGCGGCGGAGCCGTCGGCTGCGGTGACCACGGCGTACTCCGCCAGGCGAAGCGTCTCCGCGAGTGCCTCGCGCAGCGTGGCATCGTCCTCGACGAGCAGGATGGGGTGACGGGTGTTCATGCGGCCTGGTGCTCCCGGAGATTGCCCACGCCGGCGGCCAGCGGCAGGCGCAGCACGAAGCGGGCGCCGGTGCCGTCGGAACTGTCCAGGCGGATGTCGCCGCCGTGGGCTTCCGCCACTGACCGGACCACGGCAAGGCCAAGGCCCGTGCCATCGGGCCGCGACGTGAAGAAGGGTTCGAAGATGCGCTGGCGGATGGCCGCGGGCACGCCCGGACCGTTGTCGGTGACGCGGATCTCGGCCATCTGCCCGTCGAGCCGGCTCTCCACGTCGACCGTGGCGTTCGGGCCCGCGGCCTGGAGGGCATTGGTCACGAGGTTGAGCACGGCGCCCACCAGCGCCTCCCGGCTGCCGCAGACCACCGCGGAGGCGGGCGGCGTTGCGACGTTCAGCCGCTGGCCCTCGCGGACCAGCGCGGGCGTGGAGTTGGTGACGGCCATGGCGATGTCGGCCAGTGCCACGGGGGCATTGCTGGCGGCGGCGCCGCGCGCGAAGCCCAGCATGTCGCTGACCAGCTGTTCGAGGTTGTGCAGGCAGCCGATGGCGCGGCCGAGGAGTTCGTCCCGGCGGGCCGGCGCGAGGCCGGCATTCGCCGCGTTGGAGGCATAGAGCAGGGCGGAGGACAGCGGCGTGCGGATCTGGTGGGCGAGGGTCGCCGCCATTTCGCCCAGCGCCGCCAGGCGCTGGTGCCGGGTGAGGACCGCGTCGAGTTCGCGGTCCCGTACCGTCTGCCAGGCGGTGTCGCGTTCGGCGGTCGTCGTCGCCAGGGCGTCCCTGAGGGCGGCGACCTCGGACTCGAGGCTGCCGTAGGCCGCCTCCAGGCGGCCGGAGGCTGTGGTGAACGCGGCGAAGGCGGTCGCCAGCTGGGTCTCGGGCGGAGTGCCGGAACCGGAAGCAGGGGTCGCGTCGCTCATGGGGCTGCTGTCTTGCTGGGTGATCACGGAGGATCAATGAGCAAGAAGCGTGCCGGGCACGATCCGGTCAATTAAAACATGAGGTTATCGCCTGATCCGCCGGCCCGGGGCGGGGCCCGTCGGGGATTTGGCGCGGGCCTTCAGGGCCCGCCCGTCAGAATTTTGGCGCCCGGTGGATCCCGGTCTTGCTGAAGACGTCCGTGCCCCGGGCGATCGCCACCTGGCGCCGGTGACGCCTGAAGACCAGCTTCTCCAGGCCGACGCTGACCAGGGGCGAGAGGTGCTCGAACTTGGTGATCCGCCACTTGGTGCCGCTGCGCTCGACCGAGCTCACCACCCGGCCCGCCAGGCGGAACGGGATGGGCAGCAGGGGATTCGGATAGACGACCACCACGCCGCTGTCGCCCGTCCGCGCCTGCTCGGCGCAGGGCCCCGTCCATTCCAGGGAGTCGGCCCGCAGGACGGTGTTGTGGCGCTTGGGCAGGCCCTGCTGCTGGCTCACCAGTCGCGTCACCAGCGACAGCAGCACGTCGACCTTGGCTTCCAGGTGCTGCAGCTCCTGGCCCTTGGGATTCGGATCCGTGGACAGCTCCTTCGGCGCCTCCTCGAACAGGGCGAGGGCCTGCAGGGCCCGGGCCGTCTCCTGGTTGTAGTGCTCGAGCTCCGCGGGATCGCTGAGGGTCGACGGTTCCCACGTCAGCGGCAGGAAGTCATGCAGCGCGAGGCCGTCGAAGTCCGCGTCGTTCTGTGATCGGTTCATGCCTGCTTACTCCCCGGCTGTCTCGGCGACCCGGCGCGGGGCGCCGTCCGTGTTGCGTTCGTAGGCACGTACGATGCCGGGCGCCGTCTGCAGCTGGCGTGCTGCCGCCGACAGGGCGCGCCGCGTGTCGTGGAGCGCCGCGGAGGTGCTGTCGGTGCGGGCCCGCAGCTGTTCCAGGATCGCCCGTGCCCTGCCATCCCGCGTCACGTCCGGCTGCGTGGCGAACAGGTCCCGGAGCAGCTCGCGCCGCTCGAGATCAAGGTCCGTGGCGCCCGCCCAGTCCGCGTCTGCCACGCGGGCCTCGATCGCGGTCGTCAGGGCCATGATCCGGTCCAGAAGGTTCATGCGGGGCCCCGGTCGGCTCCTGCAGTGGAGGTGGGCACGGCACGCAGGTTCGGCGAGGCCATCATCTGCTCCCAGCCGCTGCGGATCTCGTCCAGCAGGTCCGCGACTTCGTCGAGGATCCGCTGGTCATTGCGCAGGTTCGCCTCGGTGAGCCGGCGCGTCATGTATTCGTAGAGGGCCCCGAGATTGGCGGCCACGTCGCCGCCCCGCTCGTGGTCCAGGCAGGAGCGCAGGCCGTCGATCATGCGCACCGCGCGGCCGAGCGCCTCGCCCTTCGGGGCCTGCTCGCCGCGCTGCATGTGCCCGCGGGCGGTCGCGATGCGGTCGAGGGCGCCCTGCATCATGCGGGCCACCAGCTGCAGGCGGTCGCCGGCGGACGCCGCGCCGTAGGCGTCGACCGTGCGGTACTGGTTCATCGGGTTGCGGTTGTAGGTCATTGGTCAGGGTCCTCGGGAATGTGCCGCTAGCTCAGCTGCTGCGACAGGAAGGAGCTGGTGTTCTTCAGCTGGCCCAGGAGGCGGTCCATGGCGTTGAACTGGTCGAGCAGGCGGGCGCGGACCCGCTCGATCCGTTCGTCCAGCGTCTCCCGCTGGGAGGTGATCGTCTTGAGCGTGGTCTTCAGCGCCGCCTCGCGCGTCGTGATGGTGCTGCTGCTGGACACCGTCGCCTCGGTGATGTCCTCGAGCCGCGTGGCCAGCCCGCCGGGGCCGGCGAAGAGGGCGCTCACGGCATCGAAGTCGGCGTCGATGGCGTCGCCGAGTCGGGTGGCGTTCACCGCCAGCTTGCCCGTGGTCTCGGTGGTCACGCCGATCGAGGCCAGCGTATTGAAGGTGCCTGAGCCCACCGTGGCGCTGATCTCCCGCCGCAGCTGGTCGCGGATGCCGCGCACGGTCGCGTCGCCCAGCAGGGGAGCCGCATCCCGGGTGTCCACGTTGTAGCGGGTCAGCTCGGTGACGGTGTCGATGAGCTTGTTGTAGGCGGTCACGAAGCCGGCCACGGAGGTCTTGGCGCCCTCCGGGTTGTACTCCACCGCCACGTCCAGTGTCGTGCCGGGCTTGGCGCTGACCAGGTTGATGGTCACCCCGTCGATGGCGTCGCTGATCGCGTTGGTCGAACTGGTGACGGGGAAGCCCTCGATGACGACATTGGCGTCCGCTGCCGCCTGGAGTTCCAGCATCGGATTGGCCGGCGCACCGGCCGCGTAGGCCAGCGACGCCAGGCCGCCGTCGCCGCCGCTGACGGCGATGGTGATCGCGTTCGCAGCGCCGGTTTCCGTGGCCGAGATGATCAGGTGCGCGCCATCGCTGGCGTTGACGATGGTGGCCCGGACCCCGGGGTTGTCCGGCGACGCGTTGATGGCATCGCGGATGTCGTTGAGCGAGTTGTCCGGCGAGCTGATCAGGATGTTGGCCGTGGCGCCATTGACGGTAATGGCGAGGGTCCCTGTGCCGATCGCCGACGTGGCGTCGGGGTAGCCTATGGACCGCAGCCGCTGGGCCGAGGCCAGGTTCATGACCTCGACGGAGTAGTTGCCCGGCAGGGACGTGCTGTCCGCCGAGGCGGTGAAGACCTTGTCGTCCTCGACCTTGACCGTGCGGCCCTGGAAGGTGGCGGCATCGGTCAGCTTGGCGACGGAATCCTTGAACGTGGCCAGCGCGCTCTTGAACTTGCCGAGCGCGGAGAGCTCCTCGTTGGCCTTCGATTCGCGCTGGGTCAGCCGGTTGGCCGTCGGCGCGCGTTCGGCGCTGACGAGCTGCTCGACGATCGAGTTGATGTCCAGCCCCGATCCGAGGCCGGTGGACGTCAGCGTTGCCATGGCGTGGGGCGATCCGGTTCAGGTTGAAGGGATGGGTCCATGCCCATCCCGAAGCAAAATGCGTGCCATCACACCAGGTCGCTGATGATCCGGCCTCCGTTGGCGCCGATGGCCCTCGCCAGCTTGAGCATCTCTTCCCCGGGGATCTGCCGGATCACTTCCTGGGTTTCCGGGTTAACGACGCGGACGATCGTGCGGCCGCTGTCGGCGTCCACCTGGAACTGGAGCTGGCGCTGGGAGTCATTCAGGTAGCTCTGAATCTGCTGCACGGCCTGCGCGATCTGCTGGGGAGTCGGGGCTGGTGTGGCTTTCTCCGGCAGCTTTTCGCCGCTTTTGGGCAAAGCCTTGCCGGTGCCCTGGTTGTCGGGCCTCCCGGCGCCGGGTGCCGCGGCAGCCGCGGCATTGCGTATGTTCAGACTGCTGTCCACTGCTCACCTCGCCTCGAGGCAGTAGGAGCGGCTTCAGCCGCGAATCCGCAGAGCGGAAGGGTGGCCGGCATTACGCCGGCCACCCAACCTTGGTCTTCGTCGTCGCTTACCGGAAGAGACCCAGCACCGTCTGGGGAGCCGCGTTGGCCTGGGCCAACACCGCCACACCCGCCTGCTGCAGGATCTGCGCCCGGGTCAGAGCCGCCGTCTCGGCCGCGAAATCGGCGTCCTGGATCCGGCTGCGGGAAGCCGTGAGGTTCTCCGCAACGCTGGACAGGTTCGAGATCGTGGATTCGAAGCGGTTCTGGATGGCGCCGAGCTGGCTCCGGAGCGAGGACACGGCAGTCAGTGCCGCGTCAGCGCGCTGGATGGCCGTGTTGGCATTCGCCACCGACGTCACGCTGACCGTGGAGAGGGTCGTCGTGTCGACGGCGATCGAAGTGCCGGCGAAGCCGATGTCCGCGTTCGCGCCGCCCAGGGTGATGTTCTGGGAGGCCGACAGCGTGATCGTGCCGCGGAGCGTGCCTTCCTGGGCACCCGCGATGCCGGTACCGGTCAGCGTCGCGCCCGTGCCCTGGGTGATCGTTTCAGAAACGATCACGTTGCGGCCATCAGCGCCGGTCAGGGTCAGCGACGTGCCGGAAACGGCAGCCGAGACGCCCGTCTGCGCGGAGAACAGGTTGACCTGCGCAGCGACGTCCGAAGCTGACAGCGAAGCGCCGTCGGCCAGGTTGTCGGCACCCGCGTAGATCGCGATCCCGTTGACCGTCAGGTTGTAGGTCGAAGTACCGCCCGTGGTGCCAACCGTCGAGAACGTGCCCGACGTGACGTTGGTCGCGGTGGCAGTGAGACCGGAGACGCCGCCGGCGTTGATTGCGTTGACCTTCGAGTAGGCGCTGTCCGTCGTCTGGCCGGGCTGGCTGCCGGCGGTGCTGGCACCGATGGCAACGGCTGCACCCTGGCCGACGGCGATGGTCAGGCCGCCGTCCGTCAGGGCGTTAGCCGTGACGGCCGTGCCGGTCGACGTGGCGATCTGGCCGAGCTGGTCAGCGCGGACACCCGTGGTCAGGTTGACGGTGATCGTCTCACCGACGTTCGCACCGACCTGGAACTGGGCGGAGCCGAAGCTGCCGTCGAGAACCTTCTGGCCGTTGAACGAGGTCTGGGAGGCGATACGGTTGATTTCCGCCAGGCGCTGCTGCACTTCCTGGTCGAGTGCGGCGCGGTCGGACGCGGAGTTGGTCGCGTTGGCCGACTGCACTGCCAGCTCGCGGATGCGCTGCAGGTTGTTGCCCAGCTCATCCAGGGCGGACTCGGCCGTCTGAGAGAGCGAGATGCCGTCGTTGGCATTCCGCACGGCCTGGTTCAGGCCGCGGATCTGGGTGGTGAACCGGTCGGCGATGGCGAGACCCGCAGCGTCGTCCTTGGCGCTGTTGATCCGCAGACCGGAGGAAAGCCGCTGCAGAGCAGTGGCCAGGGTGCTGTCCGAGCGCGACAGGTTGCGCTGGGCGTTCAGCGACAGCACGTTGGTATTTACGACACTAGGCATGATGCCCTCCTGAGATGTTTGACCGAATTCGCCGGCTTATCGAAGGGCCACCCCAAGCCTTGGTGCGGAACCTTGCGAAGCTGTGCGGGGTTGGTATCGGCTGGAGGGGAGGGGACTTGAACCGGGCGGTGTGACGCCCGTCGCATTTTCGTAGGAGCGGCTTCAGCCGCGACCGGGATTTCCGGTCGCGCCGGTCGGCGCTCCTACAGGACGTCGAAGAGGGAGAGGGACTGCGTCCGGGCGTAGGCTTTCTGGGCCGCCTCCAGGCTCGTGAGCTGCTGCTCGAGGCGGGAAATCGCGGTGGCGTAGTCCAGGTCCTGGATCTTGGACAGCGAGCTCTTCAGCTCCAGTGCCACGTCCGCATTGTTGTCCAGCTGCCGGTCGATGGTCGCGAGGCGCGCCCCGACCTGGCTGCGGAAGTTGCTCACGTGCTGCAGGGCCTGGTCCAGGTTCTGCAGGTCGGCGTTGATCCGGTTCTGGAACGTGGAGCGCCCGGCGGCATCGCTGGTGCTCGTGCCGAGCGTGCTGATGAAGTCCTGCACCGTCCGGAACACGTCCTGGAACCGGGAGGAGGCAACCGTGAACTGGTCGCCGGCGGCGGGCGTGCCCTGGAACTCGATGCTGGCACCCTGGAAGCTGATCGTTTCGCCTGGCGCGTAGGTTCCCGACGCCACGACCACGGCGCCGTTGCGGGCTTCCCAGGCCGTCGGCGAGGTGAACTCCAGCGTGTAGTTGCCCGGCACGAAGGGCGTGCCATTGGCAACCGTGGCCGACGACCAGGAGGCCGTGCCGGTGTTGCCGGCATTCGAAGCGACGGTGTAGGCGCCGTTGCCGCTCGGGATCTGCATGAACACGGCCGAACCCGGGTCGCCCTCCTGGACCGTCCGTGCGTCCGCGACGCGCTGGGCGCGGACACCGCTGTCCCCCGCGTACTGCACGCTGCCGGACAGGACGAAGGGCCGCGTCTGCACCAGGTTGCCCGCAAACAGGTAGCGGCCCTCGCCATCCTGGGCGTTGGCGGTGTTGAGCAGGCCCGTGAGAAGTTCCTGGGCTTCGGCGGCGATCGCGCTGCGGCTCTCCGGCGTCTGGGTGCCGTTCGCCGCCTGGATGGCCAGTTCCCGCACGCGGTTGAGCGCGTCGGTGGCCTGGGAGAGCGAGCCTTCCTCCAGCGCCAGCCGGCGCCGCGCCGTGTCGGCGTTGGTGCCGAAGTTCTCGAGGCGGTCCAGCCCCTGCTGCAGCAGCAGGCCCTGGGCCGCGCCCGCGGGATCGTCGGCCGCCGTGCTGATGCGCTTGCCGCTGCTCACCTGGTCCTGGATCGCCGCAAGCTCGGCCTGCTGGCGCTGGATCGAGGACAGCCACTGGAGCTGGTAGACGTTGGAAGCTATGCGCATGTTCAGCGCCCCACGATCTGCAGGAGGTTCTGGAACAGGCCGTCGGCGACGCTGATCACCTTGCTCGCCGCGAGGTAGGCCTGCTGGTAGCGGAGCATGTTGGCCGCCTCCTCATCCAGGTTGACGCCCGAGACGTTCTGCAGGTCGATCTCCGCCTGCTCGCGCAGCGCCTGCTGCACCTTGATTTCGTTGCTGGCCCGGTTGGCCGTCGAGCCCACCGTCGCCACGATGTCGGCGCCGAGGTCCGAGATGGATTGCGTGCCGCCGGCAAAGAAGCCCTGCTGGTCCACGGTGGCCAGCGCCAGCACGTTGCTGTTGTCGCCGCTGCCGGCGGCCGCCGCCTGCACGGTGAAGCGGTCGTTCGTCTGGGGCTGGCCGGTGACCTGCACGGTCCAGCCGGCAAAGCTGATGTCAGCGCCGCTCGTGTAGGGGAGCGGGCCCACCAGGTCCAGGCCACCGCCCGTGTACACCACGTAGGAGGTCGGCGAATCGAAGACGATGCTGCCCGTCGCGAGCAGCTTGGGGTCGTTTATGTCCGTCACCACGGGCGCGCTCACCGTCGCCTGGGAGGCATTCCCGGCGTTGACGCGCGACACGAGCGGCGCGGCGGCTGCAATCTCTGCGGGCGCCTCGAGGGCCACGCCGAAGTCCCGGGTGGCATTGGCCAGCGGGCGGACCAGGAAGCGGTCCCCCGCCGCGGCGCTGCCCGTTGCCGACACGGAGAGTCCCGCGAACAGCAGCGGATCCGCCCCGGTGCCCGTGCCGGTCGCCGGGACCGCGGTCCCGGTCTGGCGGTCGGTAACGGACCAGGAGGAGCCGTTGAAGCGGAGTTCGTAGTCGCGGCCGGCCAGGCTGCTGGCGTCCGTGATCGCCGCTGACAGCACGGCGCTGCCGGTATTGGTGCCGGCCGCGGCGCTCGATGGCGTCGTCGTCGTGAAGAAGTCCCCGCCGAGGTTGCCCTCCAGGTCCATGCCCTGGCGATGCTGCGCGTTGAAGGCGTCGGCGAGCCCGACCGCGACCTGGCCGATGTCCCGCCGGGCGCCGTCCAGGACGTCGTTGCGGAAGGCCAGCAGGCCGCCCACGACCCCGCCGTTCACCTTGGTCGAGATGTTCTGGAGCACTCCACCGTTGTCCACCGCGAGCTGCAGGCGGGAACCGTCGTAGGTGTCGGGAACCGTCGTCAGGCGCGCGGCGCGGTTGCCGAGGACCAGGGACTGGCCGCTGCCCACCATCACGTTCACGCTGCCGTCGGCCTGCCGGACCGTGGTGATGTCGATCTGGCCGCCCAGGGCCTTCAGCAGCTCGTCACGCTTGTCGAGCAGGTTCGGCGCCGTGTTGCCGCCGGCCGACATGACCTGGCCGTTGATCTCGGCGATCTGGCTCGCGAGCTCGCTGATGGTGCCGGCCGCGGTCTCGAGGCGGCCATCGATCTCGTCGCCGATGCCGTTCAGCTGGGCGTCCAGCTGTTGCAGCCGGGTCGCGAGGCTGTCGCCCTCCAGCAGCAACTGCTGGCGCTGGGCGATGGACGTCGGGTCGCGGCCGACGGCCTCCACCTGGTCGAAGAAGCGCTGGACGGAGACTCCGATCCCCGTGTCCGGGTTGCCGAGGATGGTGTCCAGGCGCGTGGCGAAGGCGCCGAAGGTGGCATAGCGCTGTTCCATGGAGGTGGAGGAGCGCAGGTTGTCCGTGAGGAACTGGTCGTACACGCGGGACACGTCGGCAACGGCCACACCGGCGCCAATCGTGATGCGGCCCAGCGGCGTGCCCGGCCGCTCCACGAAGTCGATCCGCTGGCGCACGTATCCCGCGGTATTCGCATTCGCGATGTTGTTGCTCGTCGTCTGGAGCGCCCGTTGGGCGGCAATCAGCGCCGAGAGACCGTTGGAAATCGTTCCACTCATGTTCTGTCACCTGTCCGTGGTGTCACATTCACCCCGGAATGAGGGGTAGGTCGGCACATCGCAAAGGTCCTTGAGCGCCTAGCCGGCGGGATCCAGGATGGAACTGGCGACGATGCTGCGGATCTTTTCTGCATAACGCGGATCGGTGGCATAGCCCGCCGACTGCAGACCTTCGGCGTAGGACTCACTGCTGGCGCCCGCCCGCAGCGCATCGCTGTAGCGCGGGTTGCCCTGCAGGAACCGGACATAATCCTCGAACCCGGCGGCAAGATCGGGATAGGCGCGAAATTGCGCGCGCTGGGGTTTTGGTAAACCGCCTTCGTACTCGAGGGTCGTCACGGTCACCCGCTCGCCGGCCCAGCGCGAATCGGCCTTGATGCCGAAGAGGTTGTTGCCGCTGACGCCGGCGTCGTCGCGGATCTGGCGGCTGCCCCACCCGGTCTCGAGCGCTGCCTGGGCGACGATCGCCCTGGGGTTCACGCCGAGCTTCTCGCCCGCGCGCACGGCCAGGGGCCAGATCTCGCGGACGAATTCCTCGCGGCTCGCGGGCCGGAAGTCGTTCCGGTTCGTGCTGGCCATCGCCGGCAGGTTGACGTTCAGTCGGGCATCGAGCCCGGCGGGGTCCGGTACCCCGAGCCCCGGGCTGATGCCGCCCGGGAGTTCCGGCAGGGAGGCCCGGCCCGTCGCGGGCAGGCGTTGCAGGAGCAGCGCGAGCGGCGCGGGGACGCCTCCAGCCGGCGCCTCCGGGTTGCCGTCGGTGGCGCCGAGCTGGCGCACCATCAGGTCGCCGAGACCGAGGCCCTTGCCCTGGCTCATCTCCATCGCGATCTGCTTGTCGAACATTTCCTGGTAGGTGGTGTCCTGCTGCTCGCCCAGCACGGCGTTCGCATCCCGCATGCTCTTCAGCATCATCTGCACGAAGAGCGCCTCGAACTGCCGCGCGGCTTCCCGGGCCGCCGCCGGCGACCGCGCACCGGCCTCAGTCCTGAGCTGAGAAAGGCCCTGGAAGTCGTTGAATGTATTTATCTTTGCGGTCATGACCGGCGGGATCAGATCACGATGAGCTCAGCCCGGAGGGCGCCTGCTTCCCGCAGGGCCTCGAGGATCGCCACCAGGTCGCCCGGCGCGGCGCCCACCTGGTTCACGGCCTGCACGATGTCGTTCAGCTCGACCCCGGGCTTGAATAGGAACATGCGGTTGTCGCCCTGGGTGACCTCCAGGTTCGAATCCGGCGTGACCACCGTCTCGCCGTTTTCGCTGAAGGGCTGCGGCTGGCTCACGTTGAAGTCCTCCGTGATCGAGACCACGAGCGAGCCGTGGGAAACCGCCGCCGGGGACACGTGGACGCTGGCGTTGATCACGACGGTGCCCGTGCGCGAGTTGATGATCACCCGTGCGGCCGTCTCCCCGGGCGTCACCTCCAGGTTCTCGAGCGTGGAGATCAGTGAAATGCGGTCGGCCTGGGTGGCCGGCGCCCGGACCTGCACGGACATCGGATCCCGGGCCTGGGCCGTCCCGGCGCCCAGCAGGCCGTTGATGGTCTCGGCGAGGCGCGTGGACGTGGTGAAGTCCGGGCGGTGCAGGTTCAGGGTCAGCAGTTCGGCGTCGCCGATCACCGTCAGCACCTCGCGTTCCACGGTGGCGCCATTCGGGATCCGGCCGACGCTCGGCACGTTGATGGAGATCCGGGAGCCGTCCTGGCCGGAGAGGCCGAGGCCGCCCACGGCCAGGTTGCCCTGGGCCATGGCGTAGACCTGGCCGTCGAGGCCCTTCAGCGGTGTGATGAGCAGCGTGCCGCCGCGAAGGCTCTTGGCGTTCGCGATGGACGACACCGTCACGTCTATCCGCTGCCCCGACTTCGAGAAGGGGGGCAGGTCGGCATGCACCGCCACCGCGGCGATGTTCTTGAGCTGCAGGTTGGTTCCCGCCGGGATGGTCACGCCGAGGCGCTCCAGCATGCTGATGAGGCTCTGGGTCGTGAACGGCGCCTGGGTGGTCTGGTCGCCGGTGCCGTCCAGACCGACCACCAGGCCGTAGCCGACCAGCTGGTTCTGCCGCACGCCGGCCACCACCGCCAGGTCCTTGATGCGATCGGCCCGGGCCGGCGCCATCTGCAGCGCCATGACCAGCATGGCCCCGGCGAGGAGAAAGAGGGTGTGGCGGCGAATCTGTTCGCGTTGCTTGCGCATGGTGTCGTCAGTCCTTACATGGGCCACAGCTTCATGAAGAAGCGTGCGAGCAGGCCGGGCCGGTTGGCATCGGCAAGGGTTCCCTTGCCGCTGTACGTGATGCGGGCGTCGGCGACCTTGAAGGAGGGCACCGAGTTGTCGGAACTGATGTCCACGGGCCGCACGATGCCGCTGATCTGGACGAATTCCTCGCCCTGGTTCAGCGTCAGCCACTTCTCGCCGCGCACGAGCAGGTTGCCGTTCGGGTACACCTCGGCCACGGTGACCGTGATGTTGCCCTCCAGGCGATTGCTCTGGCTGCTGTTGCCCTCGCCCTCGAAGTCCTGCGTGGTCTCCCACTGGTTGTTCAGGATCTCGTCGCCGTTCATGGTCACCGGGCCGCCCATCAGGACCGGGAAGCCGGTGTCGATGGTGCTGTCCTTCGTGGCGTCCGTGCTGGCGCTCTTGGAGGCCTGGGTGCGCTCGGCCAGCCGGATCGTCACCGTGTCGCCGACCCTGCGCGCCTTGACGTCGGCGAACAGCGACAGCTCGAGCCCCGGCTGGTAGATCGTGCCGCTCGTCGCGGGCGGCGGTGCGTAGACCGGGGCCGGCGTCGGCGCGTACGCGCCAGGCTGGGTTCCGATCTGCAGCGTCGAGCAGCCGCTGAGGGCGAGCAGGGCGCCCGCGGCGAGGACCGTGCGTGTCTTCATGGCGATCACAGGTTGTTGTTCAGGTACTGGAGCATCTGGTCGCTGGTCGAGATGGCCTTGGAGTTCATCTCGTAGGCGCGCTGGGTCTCGATCATGCTCACCAGTTCCTCCACGACGTTCACGTTGGAGCCCTCGAGGGAGCCCTGTTCCAGGGTCCCGATCCCTTCGAGCCCGGGATTGGCCACCTGGGGGGAGCCACTGGCGGCCGTCTCCAGGTACAGGTTCTGGCCCTTTGGCTGGAGGCCGGCCGGGTTGATGAAGTCGGCCAGCTGGAGCGTGCCGAGGCTGGTCGGCGACGTCTGGCCCGCCAGCGTGGCCTCCACCGTGCCGTCGAGGCCGATCGTGATCGACTGGGCGTCGCTCGGGATCGTGAGGGATGGCTGGATTTCGAAGCCGTTCGCCGTCACCAGGCGGCCTTCGGAATCGATCTTGAAGGAGCCGTCGCGGGTGTAGGCGAGGTTGCCGTCCGGCTGCAGGACCTGGAAGAAGCCGCGTCCCTGGATGAGCACGTCCAGCGCGTTGCCGGTCTGCTGCGCCGAACCCTGGGTGAAGGTCTTCTCCGTGGCAACCACCCGCACGCCGGTGCCGGTGGTGAGCCCGGTCGGGCTCTCCGTGCTGGCGGAAGTCGAGCCGCCCGCCTGCGTGACATTCTGGTACAGCAGGTCCTCGAACACGGCACGGCCGCGCTTGAAGCCGGTGGTGTTCACGTTGGCGAGGTTGTTGGAGACGACGGACATGCGCGTCTGCTGCGCGTCCAGTCCGGTCTTGGCTACCCACAATGCTTCCATGGTCTTTACTCCTGGATCAGTTGGCTGCTGGTCAGCCGTTCATGCGGATGAGGCGCGCGCTGGCGGCATCGAGCTCGTCAGCGGTGTTCATGGCCCGCACCTGCATCTCGTAGTGGCGGGACATCTCGATCATTTCCGCGAGCGCTTCCGCGGGATTCACGTTGCTTGATTCAAGCTGGCCGCTCGCGACGCGCACGGCGGGGTCCGGCACGGCGGCACTGCCGTCGCGGAGGTTGAATAGCCCGTCGCCGCTGCGGACCAGTTCGGTGGCCGGCGGGTTCACCAGCCGGATCCGGTCCACCTGCACGAGGGTTTCCGCCGTCTGGCCCTGGGGAACGATCGAGATCTGCCCGTCGTCGCCGATGAACAGCTTTTCGTAGGGCGGCAGGCTCACCGGTCCGCCGTTGCCGCGGACGGGTTGCCCCGCGGACGTCTCCAGGATGCCGTTGGCGTTCACCCGCAGGTTGCCGTTGCGGGTGTAGGCGTCGTTGCCGTCCGCATCCTGCACCACCATCCAGCCCTCGCCCTGGATCGCGACGTCCAGGTCGCGCCCGGTGGCCTGGCTCTGGCCCTGGCGCGAGTTCCAGAGTTCCGGCTGCCGCACGGTGTTCACGCGGGTCGGCAGTCCGGCGCCGGGAATGGGCGCGCTGTCCAGGACGTTCCGCAACGCGCGGAAGCCCGTGGTCGAGATATTGGCGAGGTTGTGGCTCGTGGTGGCCTGAGCGCGCATGGCTTCCCGGGCGCCCGACATCGCCACGTATATGAGCTTGTCCATGGTGTGCTCACTCAGTCCTTATCCGCTTAGCGGATGTTGATGATCGTCTGGGCCAGGGTGTCGAGCGTCGAGATCACCTGGGCGTTGGCCTGGAAGAGCCGCTGCGACGTGATCAGCCGCACCAGCTGCTCGGTCAGGTCCACGTTGGACGACTCGAGGGACCCGGACTGCAGGAGGCCGAAGTTGGATTCGGTGGCCTCGCCGCGCTGGGCCACGCCGGAGCTGAAGGTCTCCTGGAAGGACGTGTCGCTGACCTTCTGCAGGCCTTCCGGGTTGGAGAAGTTGGCGAGCGCCACCTTCCCCAGGGTCTCCGACTGGCCGTTCGAGAAGCGGGCGAAGACGACGCCCGTCTGGTCGATCTCGATGCCGCGGAGCCGGCCCTCGGCCTGCCCGTCCGGGTTGATGCTGTTCACCGTGAAGTTGTCGCCGTACTGCGTGGTGTCTCCCAGCTGCAGGGCTACCGTCAGCGCATTCGCGCCGTTGGTGAGCGGTACCGTGACGGCGGGGATGTTGCCGCCCGCGGGGGTCGCAATCGTGCCGGTCGAATTGAAGGTGAATGGCTCGGTGGCGCCCACCGGATTCCCGTCGAGCGTCTGGTTCACGTTCCAGCCGGCGGCGGTCTTCGTGAAGAAGTACGTGGCGGTGTGGGAGACGCCCAGGGAGTCGAACAGCACGGTCGACGTGCTGTGGTTGTAGGTCTGCGGGTCGTTGGGGTCGAAGGGGAGGCCCGTCGGGGTGGCATTCGCCGGCAGGTTGATGTTCATGTCGACGAGCGTGCTGGCCTCGGGGGGCGCGGTGTCCGCCGCGATCACCAGGTCGCTCAGCTGGCCCTGGTTGAAGCCGCCCGTGCCGGGCACCGGGGCATAGATCTGCAGGCGCTCGCCCTCGGCGTTCTGTACCACGCCGTCCGCGTCGAGGCCGAAGGCGCCAACCCGGGAGTAGAGCAGGCTGCCATTGTCGCTGGTGATGAAGAAGCCGTTGCCGCTGATGGCCAGGTCGAGCTGCCGGGCCGTGATGTCCACGTTGCCCTGGGTGAACTCCTGGCGGACTTCCGTCAGGCGGACGCCGTTGCCGATGCCGACCGAGTCGCCCGAGAACACGTCGGCGAACTCGCCCCGGGAGCTCTTGAAGCCCGTGGTGTTGGCGTTGGCGATATTGTTCGACGTGATCTGCAGGTCCGTGGACGCCGCGTTCAGGCCGCTGAGTGCTATCTGGAATGACATATCTGGATCTCCTTACATGACTGCCTTGACCTGGGAGAGGCGCACGGTGGCGCCGCTGTCGGTCCGGATTTGTGAGCCGCTGCCGTCGCCCGCGAGCGTGACGCTCTCGACCTTCGACGCGAGATAGGTGGTAAGTGCCGTGCTGCTCGTGCCGCTCTCGATGGCCGCCGTGAACTTGTAGCGGCCTGCCGGGGCTGGCTGGCCGTTGGCCAGGGTCCCGTCCCAGGTAAAATTGCTGAGGCCGGCCTGCTGCGTGCCGAGTGGCAGCTCGCGCACCAGCTCGCCGGCGTTGCTATAGACACGCACGACGGCCGACGACGTGCCGTAGGGCAGTTCGACGGCGCCGCTCATGGGCTTGGTGCCGGAGAATGCGCCGCTGCTGGCTTCCGTCAGCACCGTCCTGCCGACCATCGAGGCGGCCTGGAGCGCCTGTCCGGAGTTGAAGGCCTCCGTCAGGCCGCCGATGGACTTGGACATGTCTGCAATGCCCGAGACCGTGCTGAACTGGGCCATCTGCCCGATGAACTCGCCATTCTCCATGGGCTTCAGCGGGTCCTGGTTCTGGAGCTGGGTAATCATCAGCGCCAGGAAATCCTCCTGGCCCAGCTCCTTCTTCGCCTTGGACTTCGAAGAAGCCAGCTGGAGGCTGGCGAGGTCCAGGTCGGTATTCGTCGAGGTGATGGACGTCACGGGTTACTCCTTACTGGCCGAGGGACAAGGTCCGCAGCAGCAGTTCCTTGGACGTGTTGAGGACCTCGACGCTGTTCTGGTACGAGCGGGAGGCGGAAATCATGTTCACGAGCTCGTCCACCGGGTTCACGTTGGACATGTAGACGTAGCCTTCCTCGTCGGCGAGGGGGTTGCCCGGGTCGTGGACCCTGGCGGGCGGCGCCGTGGTTTCCACCACGCCCGCGACCCGCACGCCCGCGCTGGCGGGGTCCATGCCGGCCGAGTTGTCCATGACCGTCTGGAACACCGGCTGCCGGGACCGGTAGGCCGTCTCCGCGCTGCTGGCCACGGTGTTGGCGTTCGCCAGGTTGCTGGCCGTGGTGTTCAGCCGGGCGGACTGGGCGCTCATGGCCGAGCCCGCGATGTCGAAGATTCTGAACAGACCCATGATCAACGGCCTCCGGTGATCGCGTCGCGCAGCCCGCGGATTCGGGATGACAGGAATGTGAGGGTTGCCTGGTAGCGCACGGACGTTTCGGCGATGGCGGCGTTCTCCTTCTGGGAGTCCACGGTGTTGCCATCCAGGCTGGGCTGGTCGGGCACGCGGTAGAGAGGGTTCGTGGTGTTGGGTCCCCCGCCGCCGGCCTGGATGTGGCCGCTGCGCGTGGCTGCCATAGGCAACTCGCCACCGGGGCCTCCCGGCTGGCCGGCGTTCGCCATGGCCGAACGGAAGTCGATGTCCCGCGCCTTGTAGTTGGGCGTGTCCGCGTTGGCCACGTTGTCGGCCAGCAACTCCAGCCGCTGGTTCGCGAGGCCCAGCACCCGGGAGTGCAGGTCGAACTGTGCATTGATGTCGAGAGCCATTGCCTGTATCCGCCTCGTTCCTGACAAGTCGCCCTGGTTGTTGGAGGGCCGCAGACCGGTCTATGCAAGCGACGTGCCAGCGGGTCATGCGGTCCCGCACTGGCAAGGGCAGGACCCGGGAGCGGCAAGTGCTCGCCGCTTCGGCGGCAGTTCGCTGCCGAAAATGTCCGGCGCGCGCGCCGGTCCTGCGGGCACGCTTCTTGCAATTCCCGGACCATGGATCACCGAACGACAAGGAACTGGCTGTGCACGGGCGTGCTGCTGGTTGCCGGAACGCTCATCTCCGCCGGCGCGCGGAGCGGGACGGAATGGCAGAGCCACGACGCCATCCGTGAAGCGGCGGAAGCCGCGGCCCGCAAGGCGCTGCCGGGTCCCCCGGCTGTCGTGGCCGACAATCCCGATCCCCGTTTGCGCCTGGCCCGATGCACGCAGCCCCTGGCCGCGACGGTGCCGGCGAACGGCGTGCGGTCAGCCCGCTTCACCGCCGAGGTTCGCTGCGACGGCAACCAGCCCTGGCGCCTCTACCTTCCGGTCCGGGTCACCTCGACCCGTCCGGTGGTGGTGGCGAGCCGGGCCCTGGCCCGCGACACGGTTTTGGCGCCCGGCGACGTCCGGTTGGCGGACTCCGCGCCGGCCTCGGTGCCGGCCGGTGCCCTGCATGATCCGGCGCTGGCCGTCGGCCGGGTTCTGCGCCGGCCCGCCGACGAGGGCCAGGCCCTGACGGTGTCCCAGCTGGAGGCCCCCACCCTGGTGCGCCGCGGCCAGGAGGTCAGCGTCGAGGCCCAGGCCGGCGGGCTCCAGGTCCGCATGGCGGGGGTGGCCCGGGGCGACGGTGCCCTGGGAGACATTATTGAGGTGGAAAACGGGGCGTCCGGGCGGATCGTCCAGGCAGTCGTCCGTTCTGCGAAGTCGGTCGAGGTGTTGCTGCGTTAGCACACCTATATTCAGGCCCTCAAGTTCCCGGCGCGCGTGCCGACAGGAACCGCAGGGCTAAATCAGTGGCTCTGGTTCAGGCGCGGACTGCACGGTGGAGAGCGGGTAATGGCGGACAAGATTTCTGGCTACAGCAGGAACGGCGTTGACATAACGTCCGCCCGGTCCCGTGGATCCGTCCGGAACGAGCGGGCGGCCGACAGCGACAAGGCGGAGGCTGGCAGTCGCACCGACGGCGCGGACACCTCCAGCCAGGTCCGCCTGACCGACACCGCGGCCAACCTCAAGCAGATCGAGACCCGGCTTGCCGACGTGCCGGACGTGGACCGGAAGCGGGTGGAAACACTGCGCCAGCGCATCGAGTCGGGCGCCTACGAAGTGAACGCAGGCCGGCTTGCGGACCGCCTGCTCGCGTTCGAGCGGGATCTCGCTTGACGACCCTCCAGGCATTGCTGGACCAGGAAGTCGACGCCTTGCGGGCGGTGCTCGCAACGCTCAGGGACGAACTGGCGGCGTTGCACGAGCGTGCGCCCGAGGCGCTGCTCGCTGCCAGCAACGCCAAGGCCGAGGCCGTTGCCCGCGCCGCCCGTCTTGAGCAGCAGCGCCGTGACTATCTCGAGGCGAATCCGGACCGTCCGGCCGCGCCGGAAAGCCGCCGCCTCAACGAACTGAAGAAACTGGCGGCGGAGTGTCGCCAGCAGAACGACGCCAACGGCCTGCTGATCCGCGGCCAGCGCCGGCGCGTCGAGGGATCGCTCAACGTGCTCCGGGGTGGCAGCGCCACGCCGGATACCTACGGCCGGGATGGCGAGACCCGCCCGGTGCGCGGGCCGAAGACGCCGCTCGCGTCCTACTGAAGCACGGGGCTTACTGCCCGATCACGCGGCTCACGGCCTCGATGTCCTTCCCGGCCGGAACGATCATGTCGAGGAAGGGTTGCGTGCCGAAGCGCACGTTGCCGAGGACGGTCCGCGCGTCCTCCGCGCCGTCGGCACCCTGCAGGATCACCTGGTAGAGCTTGGCGGCGGCGAGCAGGCGGGCGAGCAGGGGCATTCCGGCCGGGTCCCCGTCCCTGAGTCCATCCTGGGTTTCCACGGCTTCGGCCAGCGTGGCCGGCATGCCCCAGTTCTCGAGGATCGCCCGGGCGATGGTGGGGTGCCAGTCGGCAATGGTCGCTGCCCAGTCGGCGGCGTCGCCGAGGCTCACCCCCTCGCGATGGGCGCGCGTGAGTACATAGAGGCTCCCCATCTGGTGGAACAGGCCGGACGCCAGTGCTTCATCGGGGCGCATGCCGTCGGTGCGGCGCGCGCCCACGTAGGCAATGGCCGCCACACCGGTGCTGTCCTTCCAGATGCGATTGAGCTGGGGCCGCAGCGGCATCAGCCATTCCTGCTGTTCCAGCTGGCGCATGGCGAAGGTGGTGGCGGTACTGCGGACCAGGCTGAAACCCAGCAGCGTGATCGCGGACTTCAGGTCGCTGATCGCCCGGTCGCCGGGATTGAAGGCGGCGGAATTGGCCAGGTGCAGGAGCCGCGCGCTGAGCGTCGGCTCGGCACTGACCAGCCGGACGATGTCGCGGACCGCGCAATTGCTGTCGCCGAGGGTGCGATGGAGGCGCATCACCACGTCGGGGAAGCCGGGCAGTTCCAGGTCCTCGTACATGTCGGTGATCAGCTTCTGCAGGAAACGGAAGAGCTCCGCGTTGGGGCCCTCCGCCCTGGCGGGCCGTGGCGACGACGAAGCATGGCGTGCGAGGACGGGTTGATCTGCGGACATGACGGGAGCGTGACTCCGGTACATAGAAGGGGGATCCAGTCCGCAAGCATCCCGTTATGGGTCGCCGGATGCTGTGTCCCACGTCAATTTTGCCGAGCCGGATTGACCGTCCGCCGGCTTCAGGGGCGATTCAGTCGCGCCCGGGTAGCCTGCTTCCGTCGCCACCATCCGAGGAGATGCGTTTATGTTGCAACGGAAGATTCTTGGCGCTGTGGCCCTGCTGGGAGTGCTGGCTGCCGGCGCCGCCAATGCGGACGGCTACCGGTCCGAACCCCAGATCCGGCTGGGCATCGACATCCTCTGGGGCGGCCACGGCTATTACCCGGCACCGCCGCCCGTGGTCGTGTATCCGCCGTATTACGGTCCCCCCCGCGGCTACGGTCGTGGGTACGCACGCGGTTACGCTGATGGCTACGGGCGCGCCAAGTGGCGCGGCAACGGCCACGGCAAGCACCACCGTCATTCCCGTCGCGGGCACGACCACGACGACTGATCCTTAGCCGGAACAGCGCGATCGGCAGACGCTGTGTCGGGGGCAATCCCGGGACTGTCCACCGGGGTTGCCTTCGTGCGGGTACACTTCACACCCATGCACGCAAGTTCCGCAGCGACGACGGGCTACCGGATGCCGGCGGAGTGGAGTCCCCACCAGGCCACCTGGTTCTCGTGGCCCCACAATCCCGATACCTGGACCGACTACCTGCCCGCGGTCGAGCGCGTCCTGGCCGAGGCCGTCGCCGCGCTGGCCCAGGGCGAGCTGGTGCGCATCAACGTGCGCGACTCGGGCCACGGGTACCACGTGCAGAAACTCCTGGCCGGCAAGGTCTCGCCCGACCGGGTCGTGCTCCACCAGTTCCCGACCAACGACTCCTGGTGCCGGGACCACGGCGCGATCTTCGTCACCCGGCCCCCGGGGTCGGACAAGGGGTCGACCCTCCTGGCGCTCGACTTCCAGTACAACGCCTGGGGCGGCAAGTACCCTCCCTTCGACCTGGACAACGCGATTCCCGGGCGCATGGCAGCCGAGCTCGGCGTGCCGTGCCAGAGCATCCCCATGGTGCTGGAGGGCGGGTCCATCGAGGTCAATGGCCGGGGAACCCTGCTCACGACCGAGCAGTGCCTGCTGAATCCCAACCGCAATCCTTCCCTGGGCCGGGAGCAGATCGAGGCCCGCCTCCGGGAGCTGCTCGGGGTGACCCAGATCATCTGGCTGGGCGAGGGCATCGTGGGCGACGACACCGACGGCCACATCGACGACCTCACGCGTTTCGTGGCTGATGACCTCGTGGTGACGGTGGTCGAGCAGGATCCGGCGGACGAGAACTACGCCCCCCTGAAGGAAAATCGCGAGCGGCTGGCCGGCTTGCAGCTGCCGGACGGCCGGCCGCTGCGGGTCCTGGAACTCCCGATGCCGGCGGCCCTCTACCGGGGCAAGAACCGGTTGCCCGCCAGCTACGCCAATTTCTACGTGGGCAACCGCGTCGTGCTGCTTCCCACCTTCAATTGCCCGGCGGATGAGGAGGCGGCTGCCATCCTGGCCCGCTGTTTTCCGGGCCGGAAGATCGTCAGCCTGGACTGCCGGGATGTGGTGGTCGGGCTCGGCACGTTTCACTGCCTCACGCAGCAGGTTCCCGTCGCACCGGAGTAGGAGCGCCTTGAGGCGCGACCCCCGCCGTCTCGAGACGCGCGGACGCGATTCTCGCCGGCGGGGGTCGCGCCTCAAGGCGCTCCTACTCCGGCGGGATGAAATTCCTGTTGTTCCCCGGGCTGGTATTCCCTAAGCTTTCGCTGCCCCCCGGTGTGAAATCCCATGGCTGAAATCAGCAAGTTCGTCCATCACCATTTCCGGCATTTCAACAGTGCCGCCCTCGTGGATGCCGCGGATGCCTACGTGCGGCACCTCGATGACGGCGGTTACATGTTCGTAACCCTTGCCGGCGCCATGAGCACGGGCGAGCTCGGCCTGTCGCTGGCCGAGATGATCCGCCGGGGCAAGGTCCACGGTATCTGCTGCACGGGCGCCAACCTCGAGGAGGACATCTTCAACCTGGTGGCCCACGACCACTATGTGCGCATCCCCGGCTACCGGCACCTCACGGCCGACGACGAGGAGAAGCTCCTTGCACGGCACCTGAACCGGGTGACGGACACCTGCATCCCCGAGGAGGAGGCCATCCGCCGCATCGAGCGTGCGGTACTCGACGAATGGACGCGGGCCGACGGCAAGGGCGAGCGGTACTTTCCCCACGAGTTCTTCTACCGGATCATCCGGTCGGGAGCTCTGAAGCAGTACTACCAGATCGATCCGAAGGACAGCTGGCTCGTGGCGGCGTGCGAGAAGAACCTTCCCATCTTCGTGCCGGGCTGGGAGGACTCCACGCTCGGCAACATATACAGCTCCCACGTGATCACGGGCGACGTGAAGAACGTGCACACGGTGCGCACCGGCATCGAGTACATGGTTGAGCTCGCCGGCTGGTACCAGGCCAACTGCCGGAAGCACTCCATCGGCTTTTTCCAGATCGGCGGCGGTATCGCCGGCGACTTCCCGATCTGCGTCGTTCCCATGCTGGAGCAGGACCTGCAGATTCGCGACATCCCGCGGTGGGGCTACTTCTGCCAGATCAGTGATTCCACCACCAGCTACGGCTCGTACTCCGGCGCCGTGCCCAACGAGAAGATCACCTGGGGCAAGCTCTCGGCAGACACCCCGAAGTTCATCATCGAGTCCGACGCCACGATCGTCGCTCCCCTGATTTTTGCCTGCGTGCTGGACCAGTAAGCCGGCCCGCGCCTTTTTTCGACTGGCCCCGTCTCAACTCTTCCTGAAGGAACGCCGTTGGCCGAGAGTGCAGTTTCCATAGCCCGTGACGCCGCCCGCGCCGCCGCCCGGGAGGTTCGCTGGACACCCGGCGACTCCGCGGAGCTCTACCGGGTCGAGTCCTGGGGCGACTCCTTCTTTCTGATCAATGAGCAGGGTCACGCCGCCGTGAGGCCGTTCGGGGACGAGCGGCTGGCCATCGACTTCGTGAAGCTCATCGAGGAGCTCGAGCGCCGTGCGATCTCGTTCCCCGTGCTGATCCGCTTCCAGGACGTGCTGCAGTCCCGGGTTCGCATGCTCAATGAGGCCTTCGGTGCGGCCATCGAGGAGGCGAACTACGGCAACCGCTACAACGGCGTGTACCCCATCAAGGTGAACCAGCTCCACGAGGTCGTGGAGGAGGTGCTCGAGGCCGGCCGCAAGTACGGCATGGGCCTGGAGTGCGGGTCCAAGGGGGAGCTCATCGCCTGCCTGCCGCACCTCACGGAGGAGGGGATGCTGCTCGTGTGCAACGGTGTCAAGGACCGCTCCATGCTGTCCCTGATCCTGTCGTCCCAGCGGCTGGGCCTCAACGTCATTCCCGTGATGGAGAAGTATTCCGAGTTTGAGTCGCTGCTGGCCCTCGCCGACGCCCAGGGCGTCACGCCGACCCTCGGCGTCCGGGTGCGGCTCGCAACCCGCGGGTCCGGCCGCTGGTCCGAGTCCGCCGGGGCGCGCTCCAAGTTCGGCCTGTCCATCCCGGAGCTGATGCGCCTGGTGGCGGAACTCGAACGCCGGGGGAAGCCGGATTCGCTGGCTCTCCTGCACTTCCACATCGGCAGCCAGATCATCGACATCCAGGTGCTCAAGCGGGCGCTCAAGGAGATGACCCAGATCTACGCGGCCCTGCACGGGCGCGGGGTCCCGGTGCGTTACATCGACGTCGGCGGCGGCCTGGGCGTGAGTTACGGCGCCGGACACGCGCGGGGCGAGGCAGGCGTCAACTACGGGCTGCAGGAATACGCCAACGCGGTGGTGTTCGCCATCAAGGAAGTGTGCGACGCCCAGGAAGTGCCGACGCCGGTCATCGTGTCGGAGAGCGGCCGGGCGATCACGGCGCATCACTCCGTGCTGCTGGTGCCGGTGCTCGAAGGCCACCGGCGCAGCGGTCCCGATCACGTGGAACTGCCGGCCGAGCCCCACGCTGCCGTGGAGTCGCTGGCCAAGATCCTCGACAACGTGCGCAATCCCGACCGGGAGCCCGAGGAGCTGATCGAGGCCTACCACGACATCGAGGAGATCCGGATCGAGGCCCGTACGCTGTTCAGCCTCGGCTACCTGGAGCTCGAGCAGCTCGCCACGGTCGAGGACCTCTACTGGTCTATCGCCCGGCACCTGCTGGGCCGCCTGCGGCCGGCCGAGATCGATCCGACGCCGGCCGAGGTGCTGGAGCTGGAGGAGAAGCTCACGGATCGCTACCTCTGCGACTTCTCGGTATTCCAGTCGATCCTCGATCACTGGGCCATCGACCAGTCGTTTCCGATCATCCCGATCGACCGGCTGGACGAGAGGCCCGATCGCCGGGCGCTCCTGGTGGACCTCACCTGTGATTCCGACGGCAAGGTCAGCCACTACATCTCCGCGATGGAGGACAAGACCTTCCTGCCGGTGCACTCGCTGGAGGGGGACAAGCCGTACTACCTGGGCTTCTTCCTGATGGGCGCGTACCAGGACATCATGGGGGACACGCACAACCTCTTCGGCCGCGTGGCGGAGGTGCACGTGTACGCCGACGCGGAGGAGCAGGACAACTTCTGGATCGAGCGCGTGATCCCGGGCGCCGCCATCCACGAGATGCTGGCCCAGGTGCAGTACTTCCCCAATGACCTGAACCGGCGCATGAGCGAGATCGTGAAGCGCAAGATCGACGGCGGGGTGATCAGGCCCACCCAGGGCATGGAGATCCTGGGGCAGTACGTGGCCTGCTTCAACGACACCACCTACTGCGATGCCCGCCCGGCGCCCGCTGCCAACGGAGAGCGCGCGGGATGAGCGGCGGCACGCTGCCGACGGCCCTGATCCAGATGCGCTGCTCTGCCGACCCGGCGGACAATCTGGAGCGTGCGCTGGCCTTCACGCACCAGGCGGCCAGGAGTGGCGCGAAGCTGATCTGTCTTCCGGAACTGTTCCGCAGCCGCTATTTCTGCCAGAGCGAGGACAGCGCCCAGTTCGCGCTGGCCGAGCCCGTGCCCGGGCCCAGTACCGAGGCCTTCGGGAAGGTCGCGTCGGAGTTCGACACGACGATCGTCATCAGCCTCTTCGAGCGGCGCGCGCCGGGGCTGTTCCACAACACGGCGGCGGTGCTCGATGGCCGCAGGGGCTACGCGGGCAAGTACCGGAAGATGCACATCCCGGACGATCCCCGCTACTACGAAAAGTACTACTTCACGCCCGGTGACCTGGGATTCCGTTCCTTCGCCACCGGGGCCGGCAATCTCGGCGTGCTGGTCTGCTGGGACCAGTGGTACCCGGAGGCCGCCCGCCTGACCGCCCTGAAGGGCGCCGAGATCCTGATCTATCCCACGGCCATCGGCTGGCACCCGGAGGAGAAGGCGACGGTCGGCGAGCGGCAGCACGACGCCTGGGAACTGGCGCAGCGTGCCCACGCCGTCGCCAACGGCTGCTACGTGCTATCCATCAACCGCACGGGCTTCGAGCCGGACCCCAGCGGCAACGGCGGCATCGAGTTCTGGGGGCAGAGCTTTGCCGTGGCGCCAGACGGCGGGATCCTGGTGCGCGGCCCTGCCGACGCCGAGGCCATCCTGGAACTCGAACTGAACACCGATGCGATCGAAGCCTTCCGGATCGGCTGGCCCTTCCTGCGCGACCGGCGCATCGACGCCTACGAGGACATCACCCGCCGCTTCAACGACGCGTAGGAGCGCCTTCAGGCGCGACGGGGGATTTAAGAAATGGTGCCGGTACTTCGGTTTCGGAAACTCATGTAGTTTCCGAAACCGAAGTACCGGCACCTATGCCACCTATGTCCCGTCGCGCCTGAAGGCGCTCCTACTCAGTGGGGTTCCCCGATGCCGTGCCGGCGGGACAGGTACTTCCCGATGTCGCCGGGACTCTGCAGGAACCGGCGGCCCTGGGCCTCCTTCACGTCCAGGCCTGCAAGCGCCGCATCGGCTGCCCGATCCGTGCCGATGACGAGTACCGGCAGGCCCTGGTTCTCCGCGCCGATCGCCGCGATGACCGCCCCACGGGGCCGCGGGAACTCCACGTACTGCACGTCGACCAGCCCGCGAAGGCGCGGGTAGAACGACAGCACGCCCTCCAGCGTGGCGCAGGAGGGACAATAGTAGGGTCCCCCGCCGCCCTCGCTGAAGTCCGGCTTGAGTAGAAACAGCTGGTCCCGCGTCATTGTGTCGTCTCCTTGTCAGCCTCAATTGATCCAACCCTGGAATACCAGCGAAGGACTCCCCATGCCGGCACCCGTCATCGTCTGGTTCCGCCAGGACCTGCGCCTCGGAGACAATCGCGCGCTGCGCGCCGCCTTCGAGACTGGCGGGCCTGTCGTGCCCGTGTTCATACGGGACCCCGCGGCCGCGGGCAAGTGGCAGGCGGGCGGCGCTTCCCGGTGGTGGCTCCACGGCAGCCTTGCCAGCCTGGATGCCAGCCTCCGGCGGCTCGGGTCCCGCGTGATACTCCGCACGGGCGACCCCGTGACCGTCCTCGCCCGGCTGATCCGGGACACTGGCGCGGAGTCCGTCCACTGGGGGCGCTGCTACGAGCCCGGCGAGGCCGCACTGGAAGGGCACCTGCGTGAGCAGCTGGGCGACATGGCCACCCTGCGCCGCTTCGGCGGCCGGCTCCTCTTCGAACCGGAGGGCATTCGCACCGCCGCCGATCGCCCCTTCCAGGTGTTCACGCCGTTCTGGAGGGCCTGCCTTGCCGCGCCTCCGCCCGGGCTGCCAGTTGCCGCGCCCGGGGACCTGCCGGCGCCGGCGCATTGGCCCGCCAGCGAGCTGCTCGCGGCGTGGGAGCTGCAGCCAGAGAAGCCCGACTGGAGCGGCGGCCTGCGCACGGCGTTCACGCCTGGCGAGGCCGCAGCCATGGCGCAGCTCGGGACATTCCTTGACGGTCCCGTGCGCCGTTACCGCGCGGCGCGGGACCAGCCAGGAATCGCCGGTACCTCCCGGCTCTCTCCCTACCTGCACTTCGGTGAGATCAGCCCCCGCCAGGTGTGGCATGCCGTGCAGGCGAGCATGGCGGCCGGCGCGGCGCCGGAGGGTGAGGGCGAGGGCTTTCTCCGGGAGCTGGGCTGGCGCGAGTTTTCGGCGCACCTCCTGCACCACTGGCCCGACCTGCCCGATGAGCCGCTGTGCCGGGAGTTCGCGGATTTTCCCTGGGCGCCAGAGCCGCAGCTGTACACCGCCTGGTGCCGCGGCCGCACGGGCTATCCCCTCATCGACGCGGGCATGCGCGAGCTGTGGACCACCGGCTGGATGCACAACCGGGTGCGCATGATCGTCGCGTCGTTCCTGGTGAAGGACCTGCTCGTTCCCTGGCAGGACGGCGAGGCCTGGTTCTGGGACACGCTGGTGGACGCCGACCTCGCGAACAACGCCGCCAGCTGGCAGTGGGTGGCCGGGTGCGGCGCCGATGCGGCGCCCTACTTCCGCATCTTCAATCCCGTGCTCCAGTCGCGAAGGTTCGATCCCGACGGCCGCTACATCCGGCGCTGGGTGCCGGAGCTGGCGGCCCTGCCGGACAGGCTCCTGCACGCGCCCTGGGAGGCACCGGAGGCGTTGTTGAAGGGCACCGGCTATCCCGCGCCGGTCGTGGACCACAGCGCCGCCCGGCAACGGGCACTCGATGCCTACGCCAGCCTGCGTCGCGGGCGATCGGGTGCATAATCGGCGGCATCAGAAACCTCAAGCCGGAGCCACCGCGATGATCACCTACGTTGCCAGCCTCTACGCCAAGCCGGGCCACGAGCTGGAAGTCACGAAGTTCTACCAGGATCTCGAGCAACTGATGCGTGACGCGCCCGGGTTCCGGGGCCGCAGGATCTTCCGGGCCCGTCCCGGCACGATGGATGCGGAGGTCCGCCGGGTGACGCCGCCCGAGCAGCTCAAGGGCCACGCCCACGAGGGCGGTCCGGAGGGCGTCCACTTCATCATGGTGGAGCAGTGGGACAGCGTCGCTGACCGGGTGGCGTTTTCCATGGGCGTCGCGCGCGGCCGCAATAAGGATCTCTTCCCCCACCTGCTGCCCCAGCACTCCCACGAGTTCTACGAGGACGTGACGCCGGCGGCGTGACGGCGCATTGATGGCCACGCGCCGCCGTCGACCGACAGCCCGAGCGCTACTGCTGTCGGTCGTGGGGCTTGCCGGACTCCTGTACGCGGGCACCAGCTCGGCAATCGCGAACGGCAAGCCGCCCGGCGAAGTCCAGTTCGCGACGGAGTCACCCTGGGTCGTCCTGCTCGTGGGGAAGGACGGCGCGCCCGCGTGCACCGGCAGCCTGATTTCGCCGAGATTCGTGCTGACCGCGGCTCACTGTGCCAGCGATGGCCTGGCGGTGCTCTACGGCAACCGGTCCCGGGAAGCCGCGCGCCGGGTGGCTGTCCGGGAGGCCATTCGCCACCCGAAATACGCGGGCCAGCCCATGTCCTGGGACATCGGACTGCTGCGCCTCGTCCGGCCCCTGCGCGTGCGCCCGGTGCCGGTCGCCGGCCGCGCGGAATCGTGGAGCCTCCTCCGGCCCGGCGCCACGGCGACGATCTTCGGCTGGGGCGGCACGATGAACGGCAGTGGACGACCGGATCTCGTCCAGCAGGTCAGCTTCCGCTTCACTGACATCGGCATCAGCGGCACGCACATCGTCTACACCACGCCGCGGGGCGGCCCCTGCGGCGGTGACAGCGGCGGTCCGTTGGCCGTGACCGGCTTCGACGGCCGTCTGGTCCTCGTGGGCGTGGCCAGCATCACCGACGGCAATCTCTGCGCCACTGGCGGCGGCATGGCGGGCTACACCGACGTGTCGCTGATGTCGGACTTCATCCGGGACCACGTCCAGGACCTGCCGGAACGGCCGCCGCCGCTGGATTTCGGCCCTCAGGTGCCCTGAGCGAAGGGGGCGGGCGAATCCCAATCGGACTCCCCGCCGAACTGCAGATGTCTAGGCAACGGTGTGGCCCGGTGATTCGGGCACAATCTCGGTCATGGATCCCCATTTGCTTCCGGCGCCCGACCGGCTCGTCGCCGGACTGCTGGCCGCGGCAGAAGACTACGACTTTGCAGGCTGCGACCGCCTGTTTGCGGTCGCCGTGGCTGAGCTCGAGCCGCTTGTGCTGGTGCGCGACGTGTCCTCGCCCGCGCTCCGGGAGGCCGGCAACCGCTGGCACCGGGGCGAATGGTCAGTTGTGCAGGAGCACCTGCTGTCCGGCGTGGTCAGGCGGCAGCTCTCCGCGGCTCTGGACCGCCACCTGAGCCACTCGGACGGGCCCACCGTCCTGTTCACCACGCTGAGTGGCGAGCGGCATGAGCTGGGCGGCCTGATGGGCGCGTTCCTGGCGGCCAGCCGCGGCTATCGCAGCATCTACCTGGGTCCGGACCTGCCCGTCGGCGACATCTGCAAGTTCTGCTCGCACCGGCCTGTGGACGCGCTGGCCCTGAGTCTGGTGACCCAGCCCGACGTGAACGATGCGCGGGGGCAGCTCGACGAACTGCGCCGGGGAGTCCCGGAAGGAACCGAAATCTGGGTTGCCGGCCAGGCTGCCAGTCTCCTGGCGCGGGACCATCTGCCCGCGGGCGTCGTGGCGCTCCCGGACCTGTCGGAATTTCTCGACTGTCTGGCAAGACTCAAGGCGAGGACTGCATGAAGATTTCCCGGACCCGCATGGCGTGGGTGATTGCCATCGTTGCCGTGGCTGGCGCGTTGTTCTGGTTGGTCCGGCGCCCCGGTCCGGCGGTCGTCACCGAGCCCGTCCGCCGCGACATCGTCGAGGTGGTGGTGGCCAGCGGCAGGCTGCAGGCAATTCGTGAGACTCAGGTCGGCGCCGAGTCCTCCGGCATCGTCGAGAGCCTGGCGGTGAACGAGGGTGCCGTCGTCCGCACCGGCGACCTGCTGGGCCGCCTGACGCTCGGCGAGACTGCTGCCCGGCTGGCCGCGACCACTGCGGCGCTGGACGTCGCGGACAAGAACCTCCGCGCGGAGGAGGCTGCGCTGGACAAGGCGCGCCAGGAACTGGCCCGCCTCGAGCCGCTGGCAGCCCGCCGGCAAGTCTCGACCGCGGAGCTGGAAAGGGCTGCGGCAGATGCCCGCGTGCAGACGGCACGCACCGAGGCCGCCCGTGCCAGGCGTCGCGAGGCCGCGGCCGAGGTCGAACGGGTCCGCCCCGAATTCGGCCGTCGCGAGGTGCGCGCGCCGTTCAACGGCGTGATCACCGACCGGCTGGTCGAGCCGGGCACGCCCGTGTCCGCGGCCGAGGGCTGGTTCCGCATCTCCGAGATGGACGCAACCGAGATCGAGGTGGAGACCGACGAGAACAACCTGGGCAAGCTGAAGGTCGGCCAGCCGGTGGTGGCCTTCGTCCCGGCATACCCCGACAAGCCCTTCCGCGGCACCCTCACCCAGGTCGGCCCGTTCGTGGACAGTGAGCGCGGCGTCGTGCGGCTGAAGATCACCCCCGAGGGCCTGCCCGACTTCGTGCTGCCCAACATGACGGTGGACGTGAGCATCGAGGTGCGGCGGGCCGACAACGCGCTCGCGCTGCCCGTCAGCGCGGTGGCGCTCCAGGCCAGCCCGCCCTTCGTGCTGGCGGTGGGCGAGGGCGGCGTGCTCGAGCGACGGGAGGTCCAGGTGATCGGCCGGAATCCCGACTGGGTGGCGGTGCTGGACCTGGCCGAGGGCACGACGGTCGTTCGGCAGCTCGCGGGACTCGCGCCCGGGCGGCGCGTGCGGCCGGTGGCGTCGCCGGCGCCGGGCGACGGGAAGGGGCCCCCGCCCGGTGCGGTGGCGCGCCGCTGATGACCTACTTCATCCGCACGGTGGCATTCCGGCACCTGCGCTACAGCGTGGGGCAGTCCCTGCTGACCATCGGCGTGGTGGCGATCAGCGTGCTGCTCATCATTTACCTGCGCACCATCATCGGCGGCACCCAGGAGCGCATCACCCAGAACACGACCGGCGCCATTCCCCACATCACCGTGGAGCCGCCGGAGCGCACGCCGGTGGGCGCCTGGCAGCTGACGAACCTCGGGCTGGCGCCGAAGGGCACCCTGTACGTGGGCGAAGTCGTGAACCTGCCGAAGGCCCGGGAGAGCATCGAGGACTGGCGGCTGTGGCTGCCGTCCCTGGACGCCGCCGATCCCACCGTCACCACGGTGTCGCCGATCGTGTCCGGCCAGGCGTTCATGAACCGCGGCTCCCGCCGCCAGTCGGTGCGGGTGACGGGCGTCATCCCCGAGCGCCACAACGGCATCGTGGAGATCGAGTCCAACCTGCTGTCCGGCCGGTTCATCGGCATGTCGGCGGGGGAGATCGTGCTGGGCCGGAAGCTCGCCCTGGATTTCGGGCTGAAGCTCCGGGACAAGGTGCGCCTCGTGGGCCCGGAGGGCCTGACACTGAACTTCACGGTGGCCGGCATCTACAACACGGGCTTCGGCCAGGTGGATGACGGGCAGGTGTTCGTCACGCTCCGGGACGGCCAGTCGCTGCTGGAACTCGGGGGCGCGATCAGCTCCTTCGGCGTCAAGCTGGCCGATCTCTACGCAGCGGAACGGGTGGCGCAGCGGATCGCTCCCGGCCTGCCGTTCAAGGTCCGGTCCTGGGTGATGGACAACCCGAACCTCTTCCGCACGCTCGACGCGCAGGGCCAGACGCGGGACCTGATCCTGATCATGACGACCATCGCGTCGGGCTTCGGCATCGGCAGCATCCTGGTGATGGTGGTGACGAGCAAGTACCGGGAGATCGGCATCCTGAAGGCGATGGGCGCGACTCCCCGGGAAATCCAGGGGATCTTTGTGCTGGAGGGCCTGTTCCTGGCCGTGCTGGGCTGCCTGGTCGGCGTGCCGCTCGGCGTGTTGCTCCTGAAGGGGCTCGCCGCCATCCGGTCCGTGGGGCCCGACGGCCGGGTGGACGCGCCGTTCCTGATCGAGATCGATCCCATGCTGCTGCTGGGGGCCTCCGTCGTCGCCATCGTCACGGGGGCGATCGCTTCCTTCTTCCCCGCGCGCCGCGCGGGCCAGGTGGATCCCATCCAGGTGATCCGTGGCAGCTGATCCGGGGATGACGATGCCGCAGCCCGTCGTCGAGATCGACAAGGTTGGCAAGATCTACTACACGGGCGACGTGGAGACGCCGGTGCTGTTCGACCTGTCCTTCTCCATCGTGCCCGGCGAGTTCGTGGCCATCGTGGGCGGCAGCGGCTCCGGCAAGACGACCCTCCTGAACCTCATGGGCCTGCTGGACCGCCCGACGTCGGGGGTGATCCGCGTCGAGGGGCGGGAGGTGAGCACCCTGGACGAGCTGGGCCGCGCCCGCATGCGGCGCGACCGGCTTGGGTTCATCTTCCAGTTCCACTACCTGCTGCCCGAATTCACCGTGCTCGAGAACGCGCTGATGCCCTGCCGGATGCGCGGCCGGGAGTTCGAGAAGTCCCGGGAGGCGCGCATGCGGGAGCTGCTGACCTACGTGGGCCTCGAGGAGAAGCTGAACGTGCGGCCGCCCCAGCTGTCCGGCGGCCAGCAGCAGCGCGTTGCCGTCGTCCGCTCGCTCGCCAACGATCCCGCCGTCGTGTTCGCCGACGAGCCCACGGGCAACCTGGACAGCAAGAGCGGCCGTATGGTGTTTGACCTGATGAAGCGGCTTAGCCGCGAGTCCGGCACGGCCTTCGTGATGGTGACCCACGACGACAACTTCGCCCTGGAGGCCGATCGCGTGATCCGGATCCGGGACGGCCGCATCCAGCAGCCGGTCGCCGCGTAGGAGCGCCTTCAGGCGCGACTAAGCGGCCCCGACCGCTGCGTGGCGGTGAGCCGACGGGTGGCCTAGACTGAGGGCCGACCCAGCGGAGAATGGGCCCATGCTCCTGCCCGAACACGACTTCATCAAGCCGCGCAGCCTCGCCGAGGGCCTGGCCGTGCTGCGGGATGCGCCGCCCGGCGTGCGGCTCCTCGGCGGCGGCACCGACGTGGTGTTCAACATGCGCTGCCGGCTCATGACGCCGGACACGGTACTGAGCCTCAAGGACCTTCCCGAGTTGCAGGGCGTCGACAGCCTGCCTGACGGCAGCCTCCGTCTCGGTGCCGCCTCCCGCCTCACCGATCTCGTCGCCGAGCCCGTCCTCCGCCAGCGCTACCCGGCGCTGGTCAGGGCCTTCCGCGCCGTTGCGTCCCGTCACGTGCGCAACCTGGCCACCCTCGGTGGTAACCTCTGCCTCGACACGCGGTGCTGGTTCACCAACCAGACGAAGGAATGGCGGGATGCCAAGGGGCCCTGCCTCAAGACCGGCGTGGACGCGTGCCACGCCATCCAGGGATCGCCCGTGTGCGTCGCCCTCAACAACGCCGACTCGCCGCCGGCGCTCATCGCCCTCGATGCCACGGTCACTCTCGCCAGCGCCCGCGGCGAACGCACCCTCCCGCTGCGCGATTTCTACCGGGACGATGGCATCCGGCACACCGTCCTCGAGCCCGACGAGATCCTCACGGAGGTCACCATCCCGTCTTGCACCGACCGCCTCGTGTTCCTCAAGGAGACCGCCCGGCAGGGCATGGACTTCTCCTACGGCACCATCGCCGTCCGCGCCGACGGCGCCGGAGCCCGCGCGACCCGGCTCCGCATCATCCTGGGCTCTCTCACGACGTCGCCCCGGGACCTGACGACGGCCGCGGAGCGCCTGGCGGCGCTCGGACTCGGCGATGACGGCCTGCAGGCGGCCCTGGCCACACTTCGCGACGCGCTCGGCCCGCTCACCAACCTCTACTCGCCGGCCGCGTACAAGCGCGAGCTGGCGAAGATCCTGCTGCGCAAGGCGGTCGTGGAACTCCGCCACCAGCCCTGAGGAGATGCCGACATGAAGAAGGCCCTCATCACCCTCACCGTCAACGGCGATGTCCACGAGGTTGCCGTCAGTTCCCAGCACACGCTGCTGGATGTCCTCCGCGGCAAGCTGAAGCTCATGGGCACGAAGGAGGGCTGCACCACCGGCTCCTGCGGGGTCTGCACCGTGAACAACGCCCGCGGCGAGGCCGTGTTGTCCTGCCTCACCCCCGCCCTCGAATGGGATGGCCAGGCCATCACCACCATCGAGGGCCTGGAGAAGAACGGCCGGCTGGCGCCCATCCAGCAGGCCTTCATCGACTACCACGCCGTCCAGTGCGGCTTCTGCACGCCGGGCGTGATCATGTCCGCCCAGGCCGTGCTCAACATGACGCCTGAGCCCGGCGAGGACGACATCAACGACGGCCTGGCCGGCGTGATCTGCCGCTGCACCGGGCACATCAAGGTGAAGGAAGCGATCCGGCACGCGGCTGACTACGTCACCTCGCGGAAGGCCTGACGCCGTGAGCAGCCCGGACGACCTCAGCGTCATCGGTCGCCGCCAGCCCCGCCTCGACGGCTTCGACAAGGTCTCCGGCCGGTCGGTCTTCACCGACGACATCGTGCTACCGGGCATGCTCCACGGCCGCATCCTCCGCAGTCCCCACTCCCGCGCCCGGATCCTGTCGATCGACGCGTCGAAGGCGCTCGCCCTGCCCGGCGTGAAGGCGGTGGTGACCAACGCCGACGCCCCGGACCTGCTCTTCTCCGACAGGCAGCCGCTGCTGGCCAAGGGTTTCGTCCACTACGTGGGGGAGGAGGTGGCCGCCGTCGCCGCCACGGATCCGCTGATTGCCGAGGCGGCCCTGGACCTGATCCGCGTGGAGTACGAGGTGCTGCCTGCCGTCACCTCGCTGCGCAAGGCGATGCAGCCCGGCGCTCCCCAGCTCCACGAGTGGGCCCCCGGCAACGTCGCCCTGACCCACGAGAAGGACTTCGGCGATCCCGACGCCGCCTTCGCCGCCAGCGACCTGGTGATCACCGACGAGTTCCGCTCGCCGGTCCAGCACAACACGCTGGCCGAGCTGCACGTCGCCCTCGCCGACTTCACCAACCCCGCCAAGCTGCACATGTGGACGCCGACCCAGGGCGCGCCCATGTACCAGATGGCACTGGCCAAGGCCTTCGGGCTCGAGACGAGCCAGGTGCGCATCGTCTACGGCAACGTGGGCGGCGCCTTCACCGGGCGCGGCCGCGCCAAGCCCCACCACTTCATCGCCGCGCTGCTGTCCCGCCACGCGGGCAAGCCCGTGAAGATCAAGGCGACGGGCGACGAGGAATTCATCATGTTCCGCGGCTCGGGGGAGACCCACTATCGTTTCCGCACGGGCGTCACCCGGGACGGCAGGATCCGGGCGCTGGAAGCCGACGTGAGCTTCGATGCCGGCGCCCACGCCGAGTGGGCCATGATCCTCTGGCTGCCGGCACCGTATCTCAACTGGCTCTACAAGGTGGATGCCGTCCGCTACAAGGGCCGCTTCATCTACACCAATACCGTGCCCAAGGGCTCCCACCACGGCGGCATCTTCGGCCGGCTGTCGGCAGGCTGGATGCAGCACCTCAATCACGTGGCGGAGGAGCTCGGCATGGATCCCGCCGAGTTCCACGCGAGGAACGCCATCGACCCCGGATATCACGCGCTGGACGGCAGCGACTTCGCCTCCTGCGGCCTCAGGGAGTGCATCGACCGGGTCGTCGAGCGCTCGGGCTGGACGGACAAGTACGGCAAGCTGCCCCCGTACCGGGGCATCGGGATCGGCATTGGCGCCCAGGCCTCCGGCGGCAAGAATGCTTCCAACGACACCTCGGCGGCGATGCTGAAGGTGGCCGACGACGGCATCGTGACGCTCTACACCGGCATTCCGGACATGGGTCAGGGCTCCCACACGGTCATGGGAATGATCGCCGCCGAAGTGCTCGGCGTGGAGCCGGAGGACATCCGCATCGTCGGCGGCGACTCGGACATCACGCCCTTCGACTGGGGCGCGTTCTCCCAGCGCGGCACGTTCACCACCGGCAACGCCGTGAAGGCGGCCGCCCAGGACGCGCGCAGCCAGCTGGCCGACACCATCGCGCCCCTGCTTGGCGTGGCGCCGGCCGATCTCGAGTTCGCCCACCGGCGCGTGTGGGTGCGGGGCGAGGCCCCCGACGCGCCCGGCCGCTCGTTGAGTTTCCGCGAGGCCATCGGCAAGGCCTTCAACGGCGTAGAGGGCCGCTCGGTCATGGGCCGCGGCTTCTTCAACTCGCCCCGGCCGTCGGGCTCGCTGGCCTATTCCTTCGGCGCCCAGGTCGCCGAGGTGGAGGTGGATCCCGGGACCGGCGCCGTGAAGGTGCTGAAGGTCACGGCGGCCCACGACATCGGCCGCGCGCTGAATCCCCTCGCCGTGGAAGGCCAGCTGGACGGCCAGGTCTTCTCCGGCATGAGCCAGATCCTCTACGAGGAGTGCCGCATGGACGGCGGCCAGATCCTCAATCCCTCGCGCCTCGAGTACAAGCTCCCCCGGACCTACGAGCTGCCCGAGGTCGAGTACATCCTCGTGGAAACCATCGACCCCTACGGTCCCTTCGGCGCCAAGGAAGTGGGCGAGGGGCCGATCGTCGTCACCATGGCGGCGGTGGCGAATGCCGTCGCCAACGCGGTGGGCGAGATGCTGCCGCAGATCCCGATGACGCCCTGGCGGCTGCTCCGGGTCATCCGGCACCGGAAGAAGCGGGCCGTCTCCCGATGATCCCGGGAACCTAGCATGCGGGTACCAACGCGCATCGCGGCCTTCTGGGGCCTCGGTGCCTTCGCCACGACGACGATGCTGAACGGCGTCTCGATCGTCCTCCTGTTCTTCCTCGTCAATTTCGTGAAGATCGAGCCGGTCATCGCCGGCGGCCTGCTGTTTGCGTCCAAGATGTTCGACGCGCTGATCGATCCGCCGATCGGCGTGCTGAGCGACCGCACCGTGAGCCGCTTCGGGCGGCGCCGGCCCTGGCTGCTCGGCGCGTCCTTCTTCTGCGGCCTGTCCTTCGCCATGCTGTTCAACGTGCCGGGAGCCGCGGGCGAGCCCAGCACTTACCTGTTCCTCTCCGGCTGGCTGTTCGTCTACACCGTGGCCTATGCGGTCTTCGCCGTCCCCTACCTGGCGATGCCGGGCGAGATGACGGACGACTACCACGAGAGGTCGCGGCTGATGTCCTGGCGGACGGTGTTCATGACCTTCGGCAACCTGATGGGGTCGGCGGTGCCGCCGGTGATCGTGGCCGCCTTCGGGGGTGACCGGCCGGCCTACGGCCAGATGGGCATCGTGCTCGGCCTGGTCATCTTCGCGGCCATGTTCCTCACCTTCGCCGGCACCGCGGGCGCCGCCCAGCGGGATCCGGATCCCCGGCCGGTATCGCTCCTGGGAAACTTCCGGCTGTTGCGGGGGAACCTGCCGCTGCTGGTGCTGATGGGGACGAAGATCCTGCTGTACATAGGGCTCGCCGCCTTCAGCGCGGTGCTGCTGTTCTTCTTCTCGAGCCTGCTGAAGAAGTCACCCGCCGCCGTGGGCGCCTTCTTCGCGGTGTTTTCCCTGGCCACGATCCTGTTCACCCCGGTGCAGCTGTGGGTGGGCCGCCGGGTCGAGAAGAAGCGCGCCTACCTGGTGTGCATGGGCGCGTACGGGCTGGGCATGCTGTCCTGGCTTCTGGCGTCGCCGGCGGAGCCGGACCTGGCCCTGTATGCCCGCGGCCTGTGGCTCGGCGCCTTCAACGCGGGGTTGTTCCTGTTTGGCTACTCGATGCTGGTGGATACCTACGCCTGGGATCATCAGGTGACCGGCCTGCGCCGCGAGGGTTTCCTGGCTTCGGCGATCAGCTTCGTCGAGAAGCTGTCCCTTGCCGTGGGCCCGCTGCTCATCGGTGCGCTGCTGTCCGCCATGGGGTTCGACAAGAGTCTCCCGCCCGGTGCGGACCAGTCGGCCGGCGCGGGACAGGCGATGCTCATCGGCTTCGTGTGGATACCGGTGGGCACCCAGCTGCTGGCGATGCTGCTGCTGCGCTGGTACCGGCTCGAGCAGCGGGATCTTGTCGTACCGGGAGTCCCGCAGCGGGCGGAAAGCGGCTAATCTCTCCGTGGGGACCGCCAGGGAAGGGGAGTCCGTCAATGCGTCTGGCTGTCTTGGTCGCGGCACTGGGGTTTCCCGGTTTGGTATCCGGGTACTCCGGGGTTGCCGACGTCACGCTGTCCTGGGGCGTGGGCGGGTCGGCCCTCAACTGGTCTTACACCACGCAGAACGCACTGGCGGCGCTCTCCAGCGACTCCCGCCTGACGACCTTCGCCGGGAGCAACGTCACCACCTGGTTCAATCCGGACTTTGCCGCCAGTTCCAACTACGGTTCCGGCACCGCCGACAACTGCCTAACGTTGCTCTCCGGCTACGACACCATTGCGCTCCGCAAGTACGGCTGCCGGCAGTCGGATTCTTCAAACGCCAATCTGCCTGTGTTCCATCGCACGCCGGCAGTTGACGCTGGCCCTGCGGCCGCGGCCGTCGGTACCCTCAATTTCACCGACACCACACTTACCGGCACGCTGACGGTCGTTGCCACCACCGACGAGCCCACCGGCGGGGACGAGTCCTCCATTGGCGACGGCGCGAGTGCCTTTAATGTGCGAGCACTGGACACCTCCGCTTTCGGTAACGTCTGGTATGGCGCCAGTACCGGCGCGACCCTGACCGTGGACCTCACTGGCGACTTCAGCGCCGCCGGCTGGGAAATCACCGGCGGCACCGTGCGCTTCAGCGACCCCGGTTTCCAGTGCCAGCAAGGCGGCATCGGGGGCGGAACATCCGGCATCCTCTGTGTCGCATCATCGTTGCTTCCAGGCACTTATAGCGTTGACGGATCCCATCTCAGTTTCGGACTGGATGCCGATGGTGGAGGTGCCGGCACGGCCATGACCGAGGTACTGGTCCGCGACCTTTCCGGCAATGTGGTCGCAAGCCTCGGCGGCGTGCTAGCGAGCCTGACAGTCGGCCCGGGTGGCGCGCTCGCGACGGACTTCGGCGAGTACCGGTCTGGCGTCGCATCCAGCAGCGGCATCCCAGGTGTCGACTGCCCGGGCCAGATCCGCTGGGACGGCAGCCAGATTACCTGCGGCACCCTCACCGCCGGTGCGCTGCAGATCACCGGCACAGCGACTCCGGTGGATACCGAGCCGGATCCGTACGCCTTCACGTCGCTGACGGACGTCGCTCTCGGCGCCGTGTTTACTTCCAATGCATCGAACATCACCGGCATTGCGGCGCCGGCACGCGTCACCGTGACCGGCGGACTGTATTCCATCGGCTGCACGGACACCTTCACGTCCGCCGCCGGCAACATCCCGGACGGCACCACCGTCTGCGTGCGTCACACCAGCGCGGCCACGCCGGGCACAGACGTAGTGACGACCCTGAACGTGGGCGGCGTCACCGCCACCTTCACCAGCACGACGATCCCCGCTGACACGGCTCCAGAGCCATTCGCCTTTGCCGACGTGACGGGCGTGGACCTGTCTACCTTGGTCGTCTCCGGGCCCGTGACCATTGCGGGCATCAATGCGACCGCGATCGTGTCAGTGGTGGGTGGCGAGTATGCAGTGGGCTGCAGCGCCCCCTACACCTCGGATAGCGGCACCGTGAACGCGGGCCAGGTCATCTGCGTGCGTCATGCCAGCGCCGCACTGCCTCTCACGGCGACTGACACCATCCTGAACGTCGGTGGCGTGGTCGACACCTTCACCAGCATGACCGCCGCACCTCCGCCCGACATGCAGCCTGATGCGTTTGCGTTCACGAACCAGACCGACGTGCCTCTGGCGGCCACCGTCACCTCGACGCTGGTAACCATTACCGGGATCGATTCCCCGGCGCCGGTATCCGTCACCGGGGGCGCCTACTCGGTGGGCTGCACGGCTGGCTACGTCTCCACGCCGGGCACGGTAACGAACGGTGAGTCGGTCTGTGTCCGCCACACGAGCTCCGCCGCCAACGCCACCACCGTCAGCACGACGCTCACCGTCGGCACGGGGTCCGGTACCTTCAGCAGCACGACGGTGGACGCGCCGCTGCCGGACACGACGCCGGACCCGTTCGCGTTCGCGGACCGGGTTGACGTGGCGCCTGGCGTCCCCGTGGTCTCGGCCCCGGTGGCGATTGCGGGGCTCACCGCCGTCGCGCCGGTCTCGGTCACCCGGGGCGACTATTCCATCGGCTGCACCGGATCGTTCGTGGACGCGCCGGGCACCGTCGCCAACGCGCAGGTGATCTGCGTCCGGCATACCAGCGCGGCGGCCAACAGCACCCAGACCAGCACGACGCTCACGGTGGGCGGCATCAGTGACACCTTTACCAGTACCACGGTGGCGGCGCCGGTGCCCGGCCCGGCGCCGGACACCACGCCCGACGCCTTCGCCTTTGCCGACCAGCCGGGCGTGGCGCTGTCCACGGTCGTGACGTCGGCGGGCATCACGGTCACGGGCATCGACGCGCCGGCGGCCATCACCGTGACGGGTGGCGAGTACGCCGTCGGCTGCGCCGGCGGATTCACGACTGCCGCTGGCACCATCGCGGGCGGCCAGACGGTCTGCGTGCGGCACACCAGCTCCGCGGCCAACAGCACCGCGACGACGACCACGCTCACCGTGGGCGGCGTGAGCGACTCCTTCACCAGCACCACTGTGCCTGCCGATGCCGGTGACGGAGGAGGGGGTGGCGACGGAGGCGGCAGCGGAGGAGGCGGTGGCGGCGGCGCCGTGGACTGGTGGCTGCCCGGCCTCCTGGCCCTGCTGCCGGCATTTCAGCGGCGGCGACGTCCGCCAGAATCCAGGGAGTGACCGATGCTCGACGTGTTCGCCATCTGCGTCTTTCTGGTGCTCGTCGTCCTGGCTGGTACCTGGATCACCCGCTACCGCAACCATCCCTGGGACATCTACTACCCGAAACTCGCGTGGCTCCGCGCCGGCATCTACTTCTGCTGCTGCTACCTGCTGTCTTACTGGACGGGAGCCATGGAGCTGCTGGTGACAAGCCCGGTCGCCACCGCGGAGCAGCTGGCCGACAGCGGCTGGCTGCTCTTCACCGCCGGCGTCTACCTGTTCATCCTGGTGGCCTACGCCGGCGTCTGGTCGTACTTCACGCCGGTGTTCGAGCGCCGGAGCAACCGCCTCGTGTCGGCGGCATTCGGCTTCCTCTGGGGCTCCAGCTCCGGCCAGCTGTTCCTGTCAATCTGGCTGCTCGTCGGCAGGCTCGGCATGCCGGAGTGGGGCACCTGGATCGTGACTTTCCTCATCCTCGGCGCGTACCAGCCGAACTGGCACAACATCTACTGGGACCACTACATCGCGCCCGAGCACGACACGCCGATGACCCAGAAGATCAAGGCGCTGGGGTGCCACATCCCGAATCTGGCCATTGGCCTGACCCACCTGACGATGTACGACAGCTATTTTGTCTTCGTCAGCGCCCAGGTCATCGCCTGCGTGTCGGCAGCGCTCGGCATGCGCTACCCGGCGCCCTGGGTCGCGCCCAGCGCGCTCGACTACGCGCACCGCACCAATGCGCGGCCGCCGCGTTGCACCGGCTACATTCCACGGGATCCGCTCACCGACAAGTTCACACCGTTCTATCGAGGGTGGCGGGGCCCGCTACGGTAGACTCGGGGCATGCCTCACGAGTCCACCCTGATCGCGACGATTGCCATCAGCCTGGCCTATGCCTTCGTCGGCGGTTTCATCGCCTTCCGTCTCAGGCTTCCACCGCTGGTCGGCTATCTGCTCGCCGGCCTCGCCGTGGGCCCGTTCACGCCGGGATTCGTCGCCGATGCGGAACTCACCAGCCAGCTGGCGGAGATCGGCGTGATCCTGCTGATGTTCGGGGTCGGCATGCACTTTTCAGTGCGTGACCTGCTCGCGGTGCGGAAGATCGCGCTGCCGGGCGCCGTGGCGCAGATCGCGGTGGCAACCGCGCTCGGGGCTACCGTTGCCTCCCTGTGGGGCTGGCCGCTCGGCGCCGGGCTCGTGTTCGGCCTGGCGCTGTCGGTGGCCAGCACCGTCGTGCTGCTCCGGGCGCTGGAAGACCAGGGTGTGCTCCTGACAGACGACGGGCGAATCGCCGTGGGCTGGCTGATCGTCGAGGATCTCGTGATGGTGCTGGTCATCGTGCTGCTGCCCGTGTTCGCCGATGGCCTGCGGGGAGATGGCATGGCCGACGGCGCTCCGGCGGCCGCCCTCTGGCCCGCGCTTGGCCTGACCCTGGTGAAGGTGGCCGCCTTCGTCCTGCTGATGCTGGCGGCCGGTCCCCGCATCCTCCCGTGGGTGCTGGGGCAGGTGGAGAAGACGCGTTCGCCCGAGCTGTTCACGCTGGGTGTCATCGCCGTCGCCATCGGGGTGGCCTTCGGCTCGTCCCTGCTCTTCGGCGTGTCGCTGGCACTCGGCGCGTTCTTCGCCGGCGTGGTGATCAACGAGTCCGACGCGAAGCACCGCGTGGAGAAGCGCTTGCGCCCGTTTCAGGACGCGTTTGCCGTGCTGTTCTTCGTCGCGGTGGGAATGTTGTTCGACCCGGCGATCCTGGTCGAGGAGCCGCTCCGCGTGCTGGCGGTGCTTGCGATCATCCTCGTGGGGAAGACGGCGGCGGCCATGTGCATCGTGCTGGCGCTCGGCCGGCAGCTGGGCACGGCGCTGAAGGTCTCAGCGGCGCTGGCGCAGATCGGCGAGTTCTCCTTCATCCTGGCCGGCATGGGCGTGACCCTCTCGCTGCTCCCCGAGGCCGGACTGAGCCTGATCGTGGCCGGAGCATTGCTCTCCATCACGTTGAATCCCCTGATATTCCGCCTGGCTGCGCGCATCGCCTGAGCCGGGCGGGCGGCTCAGTCCCGGAGCAGCAGCAGACCCTCGAGGCGGTGCCTGCGGTCGGGCCAGTCAGGCAGCTGCCGGGCCATGAGCCGGTAGAAATCCCGGCCGTGGCCCCGGTGCTCGAGGTGGCAGAGCTCGTGCACGACGACGTACTCGATGCACTCGCGTGGCGCGCGGATCAGGGCGAGGTTCAGGGTCATCCGGCTGGCGCCGCGGGGGCGCGCAACCGGCCAGCGCGGCACCCCGCGGTGTGCCGCGCTGGCCAGCGTGCCCCAGCGCGCGGTCATCTTCCGGACCACGAGCGCCGGGCAGGGATGGCCGCGGTCCTGGAACCAGCCGAACCGCTCGTCGAGGATCGTGCCGAACAGCTCGCGGGCGCGGGCCCGGTACCAGGTTTCCAGCGCGCGCCGCACCCGGTCGGGGTTTGCGTCTCCGGGAATACCGACCCGCAATGTGCCGGCGAGACGGGTCACCGTCGGCCGCCCCGCGACGACCACTTCCAGCCGATGGGGCGCGCCCACGTAGGAGAGCAGGTCGCCGCTCGCGTACCCGGGGCGGGGCGGCAGGTTCGCCGCGAGGCTGCGGAAGCGCTGCACGTGGCGGCCGATCCACGGCTTGCGCTCGGCCAGGCGCGCCTCGATGAGCGCGTGGGGCCAGCCTGACGGCGCCCGGACGATGACGCGGGGTTCCGGATGGACTTCGATGGAGAGGGTGCGCCGGCGCCGGGAGAGCCGGATTTCACAGGGCACCTGGTCGGTCCCGACGCGCAGCAGCTCGGTTGTGGATGGCATGGGCCCGCACATTGTAGGGATCGCCACCCACGGGCGACACCTGTTCATTGCGACGCCGGCGGGCGAGAATCGTGCCCCGCAACGTTGGTTGTTCCACCGGGAGTCCCTGCATGCACTCGAGTCTCGTCACCGGCCTGCTGCTTGATCGTCGCGCGGCGCTGAAGGCCGCGCTCGGCCTCGGCGCGGGCCTCGCCGGTTCCCTCGCACCCGCCGTGCAGGCGGCGACGAAGCCGGCCGGACTGAACTACGCGGACCCTGCGGACAACCTCTATGCCTTCGGCAAGCTCTGGGCCGGTTACGGGCAGCCGGTGATCGGCGGCTTCCACGGCCTCATGTATCTCCGCATTCCCGGCAGGCGCATGGTGCCGGTCTTCGGCTACACGGGCACCGGCACGATGCTGGCGCGCATCGACGAGAACAAGGATCTCTGGATCAAGTCCCGGGAGACCGGCTACTTCACCGACCTGCGCACGGGTGACATCCTCGAGACCTGGGCCAACCCCTTCACGGGGAAGACCGTGCCCGTCTACCACTTCTACAATCACCTGCTCGTGGGCAAGGTCGGCAAGGAGATCCCGAAGTTCTTCCTGGGCACCGAGGGAGACAGCCCCACGTTGATGAACGAGGGCACGGCGTTCCCCGATGCGTCCGGCCGCTACCCGTTCGTCCTGCCTTTCGAGACCTACGGCGACGACATGATGCTGTCCTGGGACTACACCCACGACTACACCAATCCCGTGACGCCCGAGGGCTGGCCGCGGTCGTCCACCGGGAAGCGCACGACGCCGTCGGAGCACTTCACCTTCAACTTCTCGAAGCGGGAACTGGAGGACCGTAGTGTCCCCACCGTACGTTTCACGGCCGGCTTCACCCGCCTGTCCGAGTGCTGGCCCTTCATGCAGATGGGCGACACCGAGTTCGCCGGCGCCACGCTCTTCGGACGCATGTTCAGCCACAAGGGGCTGAAGGGCGCCGACGACGTGCCGCCGAAAGTGCGGGCCTACATCGAGAAGCACGCGCCGGAATATCTCACCCTGCCGGATGGCTGGACCCCCGACAACTCCCGCGTGGACACCTGGAAGGCCTACGCCCAGGACATCCCGCCGGAGAATCCCGCGTACCCGTGGAAGCCGTCGGCCTTCAGGGTCCCGACCGGCAGCGGCCGGCGCGGGTAGGAGCGCGTTCACGCGCGACCCTTCCGTCCCCATGCGCATCGCCGACCTGAATGGCCGCCTCCGGGCCGCCGGCGCGCGGCCCGTCCACGAGGCGCGGGTGCTGCGGGCGTGGACGCGGGGTGAGCCGCTGGACACCACCGGTGTCCAGCCGGAATTTCCGTCGCGCCTGAAGGCGCTCCTACCGGGGATAGCCGCTGAGCTGCAGGCTCTGGCCCGCGTGCGCTCGGAGCACGCGGGCGCCGACGGCTCCACCCGGCTCCTGCTGGACCTGGCGGATGGCCAGTCGGTGGAAACCGTGCTGCTCCTGCCCACCGGCGTCTGCGTGTCCACCCAGGTGGGCTGTGCCGTGGGGTGCACCTTCTGCATGACGGGCCGCGAGGGCCTGCTCCGGCAACTGGGCAGTGCCGAGATCGTCGCCCAGGTGGTTCTGGCGCGCGCAAGGCAGCCGGTGCGCAAGGTGGTGTTCATGGGCATGGGCGAGCCGGCCCACAACCTGGACAACGTGCTGGAGGCGATCCACCTGCTCGGCACGGCGGGCGACATCGGCCACAAGAACCTGGTGTTCTCCACCGTGGGTGACCGTCGCGTGTTCGAGCGGTTGCCCGAGGGTCCGGTGAAGCCCGCGCTGGCGCTGTCCCTCCACACGACCAATGCAGCCCTCCGTGCCCGGCTGCTGCCGAAGGCGCCGCGCCTCGACCCGGAGGAGCTGGTGGAACTCGGCGAGCGTTACGCGCGCGCGACGACCTACCCGATCCAGTACCAATGGACGCTCCTCGCCGGCGTGAATGACGGCGACGAGGAACTCGAGCGCATCGTCACCCTGCTGAAGGGCAGGTACGCGGTGATGAACTTCATTCCCTACAACACGGTGGACGGGCTCGACTACCAGCGTCCGGCCTGGGAACGCGCGGTTGCCATGGCCCGCTACCTGCACCAGCGCGGCGTGCTGACGAAGCTGCGCCGGTCCGCGGGGCAGGACGTGGAGGGCGGGTGCGGCCAGCTCAGGGCGCGGGCTCGATAAGCCGGGCCGCGTTGTTCCGCGGCGAGTTCACCGCGGTGCTGACGGTATGGGCCAGCATCTGATCCTCCGCGTAGGGCTGCAGGCAGGCGAGGGCGGCCGCCGGGTCACCCGTCAGCCAGGCGCCATGATCCTCCCGGCGCAGGATCGCCGGCATGCGGGCCTTGCTGTTGTGGATCTCCGCCATGAATGGATTCGCCGGCATGGTGATGATCGTGCAGGACTCCAGCACCGTGCCGTCGGCGGCCGTGGAGGCGTCCCACAGGCCCGCCATGCCGAATACCGGCTGGTCGGCAAGATGGACGTACCACGGCTGCTTGCCCGACTCCTGCACCTGCCATTCGTAGAAGCCCGTGGCGGGCAGGATGCAGCGCTGGCCCTGCTTCCAGGGAGTCCGGTACGTCGCGGCGGTGGCGATGGTCTCGACCCGTGCGTTGATGGTGCTGAGTTTCGTCGGCACCCCCTTTGCCCAGAAGGGCACCAGGCCCCAGCGGATGAGTTCGCAGGTGCGTTCGCCCTCCCGCTCCCGCACGACCGGCACGGCGGTGGTCGGCGCGATGTTGTAGCTCTCGAACAGCGGCGGCGGGCGCGTGAGCGCCCAGTCCCGCTCCAGGGATGCCTCGATCTTCGAAACGTAGCGTCCGCACACGGTTGGAGCTCCGGGGCCCTGGCCTTCGACGTCTGGAGCATACTGGCGAACATGAGGGTGGGGGAGGTGCCTCGTGGCTGACGTCCGGACCGACGGCCAGTCCGGCTTCAGCCGGCGGACCCTGGAACACTACGACCGGAATGCCGAAAGCTTCCGGGACGGGACCCGGGACCACGACGTCAGCCAGAACATCGAGGCACTGTTGCGCGCGCTATCCGGCACCCCGCCCTTCGATATCCTCGACCTGGGCTGCGGCCCGGGACGGGACCTGAAGGAATTCCTGCGCCTCGGCCACCGGCCGGTGGGCCTGGATGGCTGCGGGGAGTTCGTCCGGATGGCGCAGGAGGACGCCGGGTGCGAAGTCTGGCGCCAGGATTTCCTCGCGCTCCGCCTGCCGGAGTCGCGCTTCGACGGCGTGTACGCCAACGCGTCGCTCTTCCACGTTCCCACGGCTGAACTGCCGCGCGTGCTCCGCGCGCTGCACGCCACCCTCCGCTCCGGCGGCGTGCTGTTCAGCTCGAACCCCCGGGGCGACGACCAGGAGGGCTGGAACCAGGGTCGCTATGGCGTGTACCACGGCCTGGAGTCCTGGCGCCGGTACCTCACGGGCGCCGGGTTCAGCGAGATCGGGCACTACTACCGGCCAGTCGGACTCCCCCGCGAGCAGCAACCCTGGCTCGCCAGTGTCTGGCGGCGCCCGTGATCGTGTAGATTCCCCGATGTCATGACGCTCAACCTCACGCTGCTCCCCATCGGCCGCGACGGATCGATCCCCCGGCCCGGCCTCGTGGTGGCCGGCATCGCCGCCGCCGTCGCCGAGGCCACGGCCGGCATGTACAGGGAAACCGGCTTCCAGCCGCCCTGGACCGGCTACCTGGCCCTGTCCGGCGAGCAGATCGTCGGCACCTGCGCCTTCAAGGCCGCCCCTTCCGACGGCGCCGTCGAGATCGCCTACTTCACGTTTCCCGGGCACGAAGGGCAGGGCATCGCCACGGCGATGGCCCGCCAGCTCATCGACATCGCCTACGCCGCGGACCGCTCGCTGAAGATCATTGCCCACACGCTGCCGGAAAAGAACGCGTCCAATGCGGTCCTCGGCAAGCTCGGGTTCCTGCTCCTGGGGAACTACGAGGATCCGGTGGACGGCACGGTCTGGGAATGGGAGTACATCCGGTGAGGATTCCTGAAGAGCCCCGTCGATTCCGGCGGGGCCAGGAGGTGCTTGTCGTGAAGACGCTCTTCGTTTCGCGTGCCGGCCAGTGCGTGCGGCCCGGCTGTGTAGCCGCACACTCCTGGGGCCGGCTTCGGTAGCGTTCCGCAAGCCGATGGGGCTCGTAGCCAGAAATCTGGTGATTGCTTCCGCCGCGACATTGCTCGTCCTTGTGGGTCCTGGTCGTCGATTGGCGCGGATTGGAGCGGGCGGGAGACGAGCCCACAGGGCCGGCAGTAGGCGCGCAGACAGAAGCCTGGAGTTCGTCGCGTCAAGTAGTTGCTGATGATGAGGTGAAGAGTCTGTCTGGACCGGATCTGACGCAAGGAGTCGGCGTGGATCGTCGCAAGGACGCAATGTCGAGCGTGACATTGCCACCGTCCGTGACCACGAGTGGTAGGTCCGGGACACCACCAGGAGGTGCGGCGGATTCCGCCATCGTAGAACAAATGCCGGTCGGAGGTGCAAGGCCACGCCTCACGCCAGAAGTCGGGCGCCCGTTCCCGCTCTCGGACTCGGTCCGAGCGGGGTGCAAGCAACGAAGGTGGTGCATTGAACTGGCTCTTCCGCTATTGGCGGAATTTGCCAGCGAGCAACGGGATCCGACGTGGGCTCCAATTATGGAAGCGGAGATTGGGAGTTTCGTAGGCGCACGCGAGGTCGACGGATACTCTCTGCGAGTAGTTGAGTGCCGGGCGTCGCTGTGTATTGCGGAGGTCTCCTCCGCAAACTCAAAGGCATTACTTTTTGGCAGTATGCTTTTTGGCAGGAAACCCTCTCTGGGGCTGTACGACCCGTTTACCGATGTCTTTCCGGAAATGACGGAGACGTATGGCGAACGCATGGTAACCCTGGTCATCTTTCAGAAGCGCTAGGCGCCCTCCTCGACGTGGCCCGACGATCGTGCCGCTATTTCCCCGTCGCCCGATTCCGCGGCTTCGTGTTTGCGTAGGGCCGCCCGTCCTTGTGCGCATAGCCGCTGCGGCCCGCGAGGGCATGCAGGTCGATGTCCGGGTAGTGGGCCTCGTCGTCCTCGCGGCGCGAGCCGATTTCGAGCACCAGCGCGTCGGCCGCCGAGCGGTTCTGCAGGTGGTGGCCGTTCGGGTTGCCGGCCCTGAAGCCCGCCGAGTCACCGGCGTGCAGGAGCTCCTCGCCCTCGTCGGTCACCAGCACGACCTCGCCGGAGAGCACGTGGACAAACTCGTCCTCCCGGGTGTGCCAGTGGCGCTGGCTCGACCAGGTGCCCGGCGTGAGGCGGAGCAGGTTCACGCCGAACTGGGTCAGGCCGGCCGCATCGCCCAGCAACTGCCGGACCCGGTCACGGCAGGGGGTGTCGTAGGGCGGGGGGTAGCGGGTCCCGGCCAGGATGGAGGCCTTTTCGACGTCGATTTTCATGGTGTATTGCCCTGTGGTTGCACGCTGCGCTGCGTTCCAGACGACTCCTGTCCGTGATTCTCCGCGAAATCGCCAGTTTCGCCATCTGGCCGGGTGGTGGCGGACCGGCAACGATGAACGATGCATTTCCGCATTACCGGCGAGCTGTTCCACGTCGAGACGATTGCCCGGGGAGCGGGGATCCGGGCGCGCCGCCGGCTGACTAAGGCATATGGTGCGGGGCGCTGGCGGAAACTGAAGGGGCTCGCCGAGATCACCCTCGGTTCTGGTGAGGTAATCCTGGCGGAGCTACACTGGTATGAGGCGTCTGGCATTGGGAAGCGGGAGATCAAGCTCAAACGCTTCATTCAGGGATAACAGGCTCATGAGCACAGTCCCCAACATCCTGGTGATCTGCATCGCCAACCCGGGCTACGAGGCCGCCCTGGAGCGGCGCAAGATCTATGAGTGTCTTCCCGACAGCGAGGCTGCGAAGCGCAAGATGCTGCGGGTCATTGACGAGTCGGGCGAGGACTACCTCTACCCCCAGGACCTCTTCGTGGCGGCACCATTGCCCGAAGCCGTCCGACGGGCCGTTCTTGAGGCCGCCTAGCAGTCCTCCCGGGCCTTTAGCCTGAACGCTTCCTGAATGGCCCCGCCCGCCAGGAGGCCAGGGCGCCCTGGGAGCAGATTTCAGGTTTGCTCCCCCGCCCAATTCGGTACACTCCCCGAAACCGGCGTCCAAAAAATCAGGCAACTCAAGCCTTAGGGAGACAGTCATGTTCGAACGCACGAAGAAGCCCGGCGAGCCCGTGGAGACTCCGATCAGTGCCTACCAGCCCCCCGCCAGTTCCCAGCCCGCGGACTCCGCGTCGCGGACCGCTGCAAGTCCGGCATCTCCCGCCGCGCGCGGCCGCACGACCGCCGTCATCGGCCCGTCCATCCAGATCGAAGGCACGTTGCGGGGCCAGGAGGACGTCTTCGTGGAAGGTGAAGTCACCGGCACGATCCAGCTCCAGAGCAACACGCTGACCATCGGCACCTCCGGCAAGATCAAGGCCGACGTCTACGCGCACACCGTCTTCGTGGAGGGCTCCATGGACGGCGACCTGTTCGGCTCCGAGCAGGTCATCGTCCGCAAGAGCGCCAAGGTTCGCGGCAACATCACGTCGCCGCGGGTGACGCTGGAAGACGGGGCTGCATTCAAGGGCTCCATCGAGATGGATCCGGAGTCGGTGAAGAGCGCCCTGGGCTCTGCCGCCGGCGCGAATCGCGGCCCTGTTGCCGCGCGTCCCGCGTCGCCGCCACAGGCCGTGGGCGGTGCTGCGCCGATCAGCAACCTGGGTGGCCAGTCCCGTTGACCCTGCCCAGCCGCGCAGTGAAGCTGCCAGCGGCGGAACCGGCGCCCGTCAATGCGCCGCTGTTCCGCCGGCTGGTGGAGTCACTGAGCGAGGAGCGGCGTTCGGTCGTGCTCGACCTCGGTCCCGTGCGGTCCGAGACCGTCGCGCTGCTGACGCCCTACCGCTGCCGCCTGGACATCGCCGACCTGGCGGACGGACTGCCGGCCCTCGACCAGGAGCCGGACCCCGCGCTGTTGCGGGAGCGGGCGGAAGCCCTCCTGCCGCCGCCCCGGAAGGAACCGATCGACATCGTGCTCTGCTGGGACCTGCTCAATTACCTGCAGCGCCCGGCGATCGCCGCGTTGATGGCGTGCCTCTCCGCCCGGATGCGGCCCGGCGCCTTCGCCCACCTGCTCATCGTGTACTCGGGCACGACCATGCCCGCGCAGCCCAGCCGCTTCGCGCCCTTGCGCGATGGCCGGCTCATCGAGACCGTGACGACCGATGCCCGGCGCAATGCGCCGCGCTATTCCCCCGAGGACCTCGGCAAGGTCATGCGCGGCCTGCGGTCAGAGAGTGCCACCCTGCTCCGGAACGGGATGCAGGAGTTCCTGTTTCGCGCCTAGCCGGCGCCGGTAGGTCAGCGACCGCCAGACCCACTCGAACGGGCCGATCTGGTAGCGCGCCATCCACCAGCTGCTCCACGCCAGTTCCAGCGCCCAGATCGCGAACACCACGCCGTAGAGCTGGTAACCCGTGAGGCGTCCGTAGAGCCCCAGCCCGAACCCGTAGAAGATGAGTGCGCAGAGGATGGACTGGGCCAGGTAGTTGGTCAGCGCCATGCGCCCGACGGCGGCCAGCGCTCGCCGGATCCGGAGGCCGCCCGCCGAGTGGCTGAACCAGAGGATCAGGCCCAGGTAGCCGAGTGCCATGGCGAGCCGGCGCACGTCGTAGGTGAGCTTGGTGACCTCGACCGTCACCGGGTGGAAGTCCGACGCGAGGAGCGCGGTGGTCTGCCAGATCGCCAGGGGCAGGCCGATGACGAAACCGGTGGTGGCGAGCGCCGCGTAGCGGGAGCGGGGCGCCGGCCTCGTGAGGAGCCCGGTCCGGCACAGCACCATGCCCAGGATCATCATCGCCAGGGCGTCCAGGAACCACCACTTCACCGCGACGATGGTCTGCAGGATCACGCTCACCTTCGCCTGGCGCAGGGCGATCTCCCCGAGGGACCCGGTCTGCATGGTGCGGATGTCGGCGGCCATCTCCGCGTCGTCCGGGCTCGGACGCGCCTTCTTCAGTTCCTGCGCCCATTCCGCGGCCGCCGCGCTCCCGGGCTGCCCGGTGCTGGCGGCCTCCAGCTCGCGCAGGTGGCCGATCTCGAGTCCCCGCAGCACCGCGGGGACCGTCAGCGCCGCCAGCACGATCGCCAGCAGCACGGGCGTGCGCAGGTTGCGGAGCGGGAACAGGCAGAGTCCGGCCAGGCCATAGACGAAGAGGATGTCGGCGGGCCACATGAAGAGGTAGGCGTTGACGAGGCCGAGCGCGATCAGCACGAACGTGCGGCGATACCAGTTGCCGCGCGCCGTGCCGGGCGGTCCGTTCTTCTCCTGCCGGGTCATGAACAGCAGCGCGCCCGCGCCGAACAGCAGCGACAGCAGGGTGCGCTGGCTGCCCTCGAACAGGGTGTGGATCACCACCCAGGTGGCAACCGGCGACCCGGCCCGGTCGGCGATTGCGGCGGGATAGTCGAAGAACGCCTGGGGCCCGGCGAAGGCCCAGATGTTCATGACCAGCACGCCGAGCACCGCGATGCCCCGCGCCACGTCCAGCGCCTGGACCCGTTCCTGCTGCGGAACCGGCCCGGCGTTCAACGGGCCACCAGTTCCACCGTCGCCTTCTTCTCCGCGCCCGCGCTGGTCCACCGGAGCTCGACCTTCTGGCCCGGCTCCAGCGTCTTCAGTATCTCGTTGAAGCCGCCCAGGTTGCTCACTTCCTTGCCGGCGATGTGCGTGAGGATGTCACCCTGCTTCATGCCCGCCTTGTCGGCGGGGGAGCCGGGTACCGCCCCGTCCAGCCGCAGCCCGGGACCCTGAAAGGCAAAGTCCGGCACGGCGCCGACGGACACGCGGCGCGTCTGGGTGCCCGGCGCCGGGCCGGTTCCCGTGAGCGGCGTGGCGGCCGTCGCGGAGAGGCGCTTGTCCGTGGACGCCAGGTAGCTGATCGCCTCGGTGGCCACGGTGGCCACGCGCACCATGCCGGCGCCGTCCACCTTGTCGGCGGTGTCGGAGGGGCGGTGGTAGTCGAAGCCCGCGCCCGCGAACAGCTGCACGCCCGGTATGCCGGCCTCGATGAAGGCGCGCTGGTCGGACGATTCGCTGGCGCCGGGGATGCTCTTCGTGGGCACGCCCGTGACGGCGGTGATGCCGCTGAACACGAAGGGCCATTCCCGCGCGCTCTCGGTGGCGATGACCGACACCGGGTTGGCCCCCAGGCGGCCGACCGTGTCCATGTTGATGACGCCATAGATGCCGGAGAGGGGCACGGGCACCGGGTTCTTCACGAAGTGGCGTGACCCGAGCAGCCCGGCCTCTTCGCCGCTGAAGGCCACGAAGACGATGGTGCGGGGCGGCGGCGGACCGGCCGCCAGGGCCCTGGCCATTTCGAGCAACACGGCGACGCCGCTGGCGTTGTCGTCTGCTCCCGGATGCACCTTGCCGAGGCCGTCCACCCGCGCGCCGGGCCAGCCGAGGCCCAGGTGATCGTAGTGCGCCGTCAGGAGGGCCGCCTCGCCCTTGAACCTTGGGTCGGCGCCAGGCAGCACGGCCACCACGTTGTGCAGGGTCCGCTCCTTCTTGTCGGCGCCGCCCACGGCCTTGAAGGCCTGGAAGAACGTGCCGTTGTCGCCACCCGGCTTCAGGCCCGCCGCGGCGAACTGGTCCCGGATGTAGTCCCGGGAGGCGTCGAGGCCGGCGCTGCCGAAGCCGCGGCCCTCGCGTTCCGGCGCGGCCAGGAAGTTGACGTGGGCGAGCAGCTTGTCCACGGCGTAGGCCGCCGGCGGTTCCGCCAGGGCGGCGCGCTTGGGAAGCGGGGAGAGGGCGAGCGGCGTACCCTTCTCCTGCAGGTTCACGTTCAGCGGCGAGTCGGCGGTGGACCACTCGCCCTTGGCCACGTTGGCGGGCTCGGTGCCGGCGAAGGCGAGCCAGGAGTACTTGCCGTAGTGGGGCAGCTTGCGGGCCAGGCCGGCCATCGCCTCGGCCGGGTCGGACGTCACCCAGCCCACGGCGAGCCGGGGGTCGTCCGGGTGCCGGTGGGTGAGCACGTGGGAGTGGCCGGCGAAGGGCAGTTCCTTGTCGCCGATCCGCACACCCGTGTCGCTGACCGTGAGACCCAGGGAGGGTTCGCTCGCGTACAGCTTCGCCGCGAAGCGGTTCTGCCGGCCCAGCAGCCAGACGCTGCGGTCGGCGGGCAGCTTGCTGATCTCCTTGTCCGTCACTACCGTGATCTTGTTCGACGGGCTCTTCCAGGCGTCGAGCATGCTCCGCCACTGGTCCGCCTCGGCGGCCGGCAGCACGGCGACGACCTCGCTGGCGCCGAAGAGCTGGCCGATGCTGGGGGCGGTCTCCCGTGGATCGAGGATGCGGAAAACGTCGAAGGCGGGGTCCACGGACACGGCGGTGGGCGCCGAGGCCGTCTCGATGCTGAACGGCGTGGCCGCCGACTGGCTGCGGACCTTGGCGATGACCGGGCCGGACGCGGTGCTGACCGCCACGGGCACCTCGATGTCGTAGGGGCCGGACTGGCGCTGCCGGATCACGCCGGTGACGTTGAACTTGCTGCCGCTGCCGGTGACCTTCACGTCGCTGACCGCCAGGTCCGCGGCGCCGGTGCGGTTGACCCAGTCGTCGAAGAAGCGGCCGAGGTCCCTGCCACTGGTTTTCTCGAAGGCGGCGCGCACGTCGTCGAAGCTGGCGCGGGTGCCCCGGTAGTCCTTATAGAAGGTGCGGAGCGACTGGCGGAACAGGTCGTCGCCCAGCATCTGGCGGAGCTCGTGGAAGCCCATCAGCACCTTGCCGTAGCCGACCGCCTCAGTGGCGGCGCTGTGCCGGGAACGGAATTCCTTCAGCGGGAAGTCGCCGCTGGTGCTCGCGAAGTCCCGGTACTTCTTCAGCACATCGCGGCGGTATTCGGCGCCCTGGCCTTCGATCTCCTTCATCAGGTGATCGGCGAGGTAGGCCGTGAGGCCTTCGCACCAGTTGCCGGTGAGGTAGTCCACGTAGACGGAGTTGCCCCACCAGTTGTGGAGGATCTCGTGGGGGTAGGAGGAGGTGAGGATGAAGGGGAAGCGGATGATCTGCGGCCCGAGCAGCGTGTACGACGGCATGCCGTAGCCGGTTTCCCAGAAGTTCTCGACGAGCGCGAACTTCTTGTAGGGGTACGCGCCGATCAGCTCGTTGTACATGCGCAGGTAGCGGCTGGTGGCGTCCAGGTACTTGCTGGCGAGGGCCGGGTCCGGCTTGCGCAGGTACACCTGGGCCTCGGCGAGGCCGGCGCTGGCGGTGTAGGGCGTGAGCGGTCCGCCGGCGACGGAGATCTCGTCCACGGCGCTGGGGGTTTCCCAGCGGGCCATGCCGTCCGGGCCGGTGGACACGCCGTTGCCGGGCGCGATGATGTGCCATCCGTCCGGCGTGTTCACGGTGAAGGAGTAGGTGACGAGCTGGCCGGCCAGGTCGCCGGCGAGCTGGGGATACCAGAGCGTGCTGCCTGCCAGGTAGATGCCCTCGGGAGACACGATGCCCGGCGTCTCGGCGAAGCTGCGGGCGTACTCCTCGGGGCTCGCGGTCGGCGGAATGTCCACCAGCCCCGTGTATTCGACGCGGAAGCTGCTGCTGCCCGCCGGGAGCTTCACCCGGTAGCCGGCCACGCCGCGCTTGTTGGCGAGTTCCTCGCTGGTGCCGTTGATGCCGGCGAAGGCCTTTGCGCTGGCGTCCGCGGGGAGCTTCTCCACCGTCGGCGTCGAGCCGGTCACCTGGAAGTTGGCGCCGAGCACAAACTCCACCGTCTTGCCGGCCATGGCCGCCGGCAGCGTGATCCCGGCCGCCGTGGTGAGGCGGTGGGTGGCCGGGTCGATGGTAGAGGTCAGCTGGTAGGCGGGCCACTCGGCGGGGGCGGGGGCCGCTGCCGGTGCCTGGGCGGTGGCGGGAACCGGCGCTGCCAGGCTCCAGAGGACGACGGCGGCAAACACAGGAAGACGGGTGGCCATGGGAATCTCCAGCGGAGCAGGAAAGCGCGATTCTATGCCGGCCCGGTCGCCGTGGGTTCCCGGCGCCGGCGGCTGCGGCCCGATGCCGCAGGCCCGGCGCGCTACCCCGGGAGCGGGACAGCGAAATCAAGGCGTTATAGAGTCTGCCGATGCGTGTGCTTCCCGAACGGTTCGAGACCCCCCGGCTGCGCCTTCGGGCGCCGGTCCCGGCCGACGCCGAGGCAATCTTTGCCGCCTACGCGCAGGATCCCGCGGTCTGCCGCTTCATGGTCTGGGCGCCCCACGGTTCGGTGGCAGTGACGCGGGCGTTCATAGCCGAGAGCATTGCGCTGTGGAACGCCGGGAGCACTTTGCGTTACATCCTGGCCGATCCCGGTTCCGACCAGGCCATGGGGATGCTCGAGGCCCGCATCGCCGGTACCACGGTCGACCTCGGCTACGTCCTCGCCCGGTCCCGCTGGGGGAGCGGCCTGATGCCCGAGGCCCTGGGAGCACTTGTGGAGGCGTGCCTGGCAGAAGCTGCGATCTACCGCGTCCAGGCGATCTGCGATGCGGAGAACGAGGCATCCGCCCGCGCGCTGGAGAAGTCCGGCTTCGTCCGGGAGGGACGGCTCGAGCGCTTCGGTGTCCATCCGAACCTGTCGCCGGAGCCCCGGGCGGTGTACATGTATGCGCGAGTCCGCTAGTCAGGAGCACACTGCCGACATGACCACCGAATCCCGCAGCCTCAGTGTCACCGTCGACTGCCCCCAGCCGAGCGCCTACGCCTGGCTCTCCCGCCCCGAGAATTTTCCGCACTGGGCCGCGGGCCTCGCCACGTCGCTCCGGGAAGTGGACGGCGAGTGGCTGGCGGAGTCGCCGCTCGGGTCCATGAAGATCCGCTTCTCGCCGCCCAACGACCTGGGCGTGCTGGACCACTGGGTGTACCCGGAGGCCGGCGGCGAGATCTACGTGCCGCTGCGCGTGGTGCCGAACGGTACCGGCTGCGAGCTGACGCTCACGCTGTTCCGCCAGCCGGGCATGACCGACGAGCGCTTCGCGGCCGACGCGAAGCTGGTGCGGAAGGACCTGACGTTCGCGAAGAAGATCCTGGAGAGCGGCCCGGGGCGGCGGGCCGGCTGAGCCCCTTTGGCGCCAGGCCCGAGCCATGTTGCCAGACACCGCTGACGCGAACCTGGAGCGGCACGGCCTGCCGGTCATCCTGGCCTGCGCCGTGGTCCAGGGCTGGGCGCTCTACGGCCTTCATCACGCGGTCACGGGCAGTCACTGGCCGGCCACGAACGTGGCGCTGCTCCTGGCGTTCTACGCCGTGGCGGTCTTCGTGCCGCTCACTCTCCAGATGCTGGCCCGGAACGCGGAATTGCCGCTGCTGTGGCTGATCCTGGCGCTCCTGACCGTGGCCTTCCTCGGCTTCGGGGTGCACGAGGGCGCCTTCGTCCACGCCGACGTGGCGGACGCCGAGACGACCGGCCGGCTGGGCCCTCTGCTCTTCATCCTCCTGCTGTTGTGGCTGCAGATCCTGCCCTTCGTCCAGGGACGCCTGGCCGCCGGCCACTGGCACTTCGGCTACCCGCTCCTGTTCATGAAGGCCTGGCGCAACAAGCTGATGCTTGCCGAGGCGACGCTCTTCACCGGCCTGTTCTGGCTGCTGCTGTTCCTCTGGCAGAAGCTCTTCGCCCTGCTGGGCATCGGCTACTTCGAGGACCTGTTCAGGGAACCGGTCTTCATCTACCCCGTCACCGCCCTGATCTTCGGCATCGCCCTGCACCTGATCGGCTCGATCGATCGCCTGACGCTCGCGATCCTGGACCAGCTGCTCGATGTCCTGAAGTGGCTCGGCACCCTGGGTGCCTTCATCCTGGTGATCTTCAGCGTCGCGCTGGCGGTGAAACTCCCGGGCCTCCTGGCGACCGGGGAGCGCGCCATCGGCGCGCAATGGCTGTTATGGCTGGTGGCGGTGGTCGTCCTGCTGCTGAACGCCGCCTACCGGGACGGCTCGGATCCCGCGCCTTACCCGGCCTGGCTGGGCCGGGCACTGCGGGTGGCCGTGCCGCTGCTGGTGGTCGTGTCGCTGACGGCGGTGTACGCGCTCGTCCTGCGCACCCGCCAGTACGGCCTGACGGTGGAGCGGTTCTGGGCGTTCGTGGTGGCGGGAACAGCCCTGCTGCATTCCACCGGCTACGCCTGGGCCGCGTTGCGTCGCGGACCCTGGATGCAGGGCATGGCGCGGGTGAACGTGCTTGCCTCCCTCGCGCTGATGAGCGTGCTCGCGCTGACGCTGACGCCGGTGCTCTCGCCGAACCGCCTCGCGGCCGACAGCCAGTTCGAGGCGGCGCTTGCGGCCGCTGCGCCCGTCGTGGACGGTCCCTACCGTTCGGACGATGGATGGCCCGACGATGGTGACACGCCGATCCGCTGGCTGCGCTTCCGCGGCGGCGGCTATGGCCTGGCGCGCCTGCGGGACCTCGCGAGCCTGGAGTCCCATCCGGACGCCGCGCGCATCCGGAGCGAAGCGGCGGTGGCCCTGGCAGCGACGGACGAGTCGGACCTGGTCCTCACGGCGTGGCGCGCAGCGCTGGATTCCCTGACGATCCAGCCCGCCGGCCGTGACCTGGAGCCGGGGCTGCGCACGGCGATCGAGACGGAAGTCAGCAGCAGGAAGCGCCGCGGGGACGTCGAGGCCTGGAAGCCCGGGACCGGCGGCGGTGTCTACCTGGACCTGAACGACGACGGCCAGGAGGAATTCCTGGTGCTGTTCCCGCGCGGCAGCCAGCTCTATTCCAGGACGGGCAGCGACTGGGGGTATGTCGGCACGCTGGGACCGGTCACCGCGCGCGGAGACTGGGAATCCACACTGGCGGACATGGCCGCCGGGCGTTTCAGTGCCGTGGATCAGCCGTGGAACGATGTGGTGATCGGCGACCTCCGGCTGAGGGTGCATGGCGATGACGAAGTGGTCGAGGGATGGGTGAACACGGCCGTCACGCCGGTAACGTTCGAACTGGTCGACAGCCAGACCGGCGGTCCCGACGATGCTGCAACCCTTGCCATCCGGAACAGCAGCGAATGGGAAACGTTCTGGTCAACCATCGAGCCACGCACATCCCGGCAGATCGGCCAGCAACTGCCCAATCCCGCCCCCGCCGTCGACTTCAGGGCCTACACGTTGCTCGTCGCTGCGCTGGGGGAGCGTGCGCAACCGGGACACTCCGTGTCGATCATGGCGGCCAGCGACGCGGGTGACGAGGTGATCGTGGATGTCCTGCACACGATCATGGCGGGGGCAAACTGCACGTTTGCCGGCGTGATCACCTATCCCGTGTCCTTCGCGAGGATCCCTGCGACCACCAAGGCCATCGTCTTTCGATTCCGCGAGCGGACAACGGGCTGCCCACCCTGACGGGCCGCCTAGCCGTTCCGAGTCAGGGCGATCCGCACGCCCATCCCGATCAGCAGGCCGCCGGCGAGGCGGCTGACCCACGTCGGCACCCGGGTGCTGCCCGCGAGGTCCTGCCCGACGCGGGCCGAGGACCAGGCAACGAGCGAGTTCCACGCGAGCGCCGTCAGGTTGAAGAGCAGGCCGAGGAACAGGAACGCTGCGGCCGTGGACGGCGTATCCCGGTCCACGAACTGGGGGTGGTAGAGGTAAACAGACTGATGGGGCCTGCTCACTGCTGAGCGCACCGAACGCGACGACAAATGCGCCGCGCGTTCGCGCCCAGGTTGGCTTAGTCCGCTCCCATAAGGTGGGCAGGGTTTATTCGATACACGTTGTCTCCGTCACGTCGAGCAACCCCGTTCAGGACTACTTCTTTCCCTGGCAAAGGTCCGTCTTCGAAGCACCCAAGCAGCCAGACCGTTGAGCTGAGGCCATCAGAAAACGACTGGGTCTTTTCCAGTCGTATGCGGACACCTGCTGGCACCGCCGTGCATGTCCCCTTTGAGTCGGTCGGCATGCGGTCCCTGATGTCGCTCTTCTCCAAGGTCAGGGTGACCGGTATTCCTAAAGCGCCCGGAACGCCTGAACGGTCCGCCCACACTCCCATTGGCTGCCGGACGGAGTAAGCCGTCCCGACACGAAAATCGGTTGGGTAGTCCTCTGGCGCGTCCAGGGTTCGAGTGCAACTGCCAGCAAGGGTCAGAAGCACGGCCGCAATCAGGCGGGAAGCTCTCACGCTCACTCCCACACCTGTAGCATTCAGGGCAGTCGAAAACTAAACAGCAATCTTCCGTGGCGGAAGGCGTACAACCTTGCCGTCCTCTACCACCACGATGTGGTGGCCGGCCTTCTTGTGCGCCAGAAGTGCGGCGTGCACGCCCTCCCGGGCCGCAGCGACCACCCGCGTGTGCTGAGCCTGCCGCTTGGTTCGAGTTCCGGGATTAGCCTTCGTCGAGGATGTCTTTCTCATACTTCCGCCTCAAGTGTTTCCACGGTCCACGGTCGTCCCAGTGTACTGGTCCGCCGACATTCCGCCAGGCAATGGCGCGGGGATCCGGCTGTCCGGAGTTGTCGAGCAGGAGCCAGGAGTCGGCTAATGGCCGGTACAGGTTAAAGAAATTGCCGAGGCTGCGGACATAACGCCGCCGCACTATGGCCTCCGGCACGCTATGCCCGCCAGTCCGCACCCGTTCACGGACGCGCCTTACCGCCGCTGATGCACTGGGCAGCCACAGGTATACCAGGTGAAACTCATAACCCTCGGCCTGCCAGCGTCGAAGCAGGGGTGCGAAGGTACGGCTCGCCAAGGTGGTCTCGAAGGCGAAATTCCGACGGGCGCCGGCAAGTTCGAGGATCCGGTTGAGCATGACCCGGCCTGCCCGGAATGCGGCGGTTTCTGGCGCCAGCACGGACAGCCCCTGCGCGATGATGTCGGCATTCACGAATTCTTCGATGCCGAACGCTTTGCGCACGATGGGAGGTGCTGTGGTGGACTTGCCAGCGCCGTTGGGTCCTGCGATCACCACGACGCTCGGCACGGGCTTTAATCCTCGGGCCACTGGTGGGAATTTGGCGCGCTCGGAGAGATTCGAACTCCCGACCTTCTGGTTCGTAGCCAGACGCTCTATCCAACTGAGCTACGAGCGCGTTGTTTCGTAGGGGTATCGGGGATAGGAGGGCGGGAATTATAGGCAATCCGGGGGGGATGGGAAGCGGTAGACTCGGGGGGAGAAGAAAAAGTCGCGCCTTAAGGCGCTCCTACGGCTGGAAAGGACCCCCCGCATGGCACCCAAAGTCGAGGAAGTCCGCGGCAAGCGGGCCATCATCCGGTTTGAAGCCGGGAAATGCATCCATTCCCGCAACTGCGTACTGGGCCGGCCGGACGTCTTCGTCCCCAATGTCCAGGGCGAGTGGATCTTCCCGGACCGGGCCACTCCGGAAGAGGTCGCCGAGCTGGCCCACAACTGCCCCTCCGGCGCCATTCAATATGAGCTCCTGGAGGGCGGTGGCGAGGTGGGCCCCGTCGTCAATACCGTGTACGTCCGGGAGAACGGGCCGCTGGCCTTTCACGCCCCGCTGCAGATCGGCGGCCAGCCCGCCGGCTACCGGGCCACGCTCTGCCGTTGCGGGGCATCAAAGAACAAGCCCTTCTGCGACGGTTCCCACACGGCTGCCGGCTTCGCCGCCACCGGCGAGCCCGCGACCCGGGAGTCCAGGCCACTGGCCGTGCGCAATGGCCCGGTTGCCCTGGTGCCGATCACCGACGGGCCGCTCCAGGCCCGGGGGCCCCTGGAGATCGTCAGCGGCACGGGGCGCACCATCAACAAGGTCGAGGAAACCTACCTCTGCCGCTGCGGCGCCTCGAAGACCAAGCCCTACTGCGACGGCAGCCACAAGGCCATCGGCTTCACGGCTCCCTGAGTGACCAGCCTGCTCACCCAGGTCGCGCTCTTCCTGGCGGCGACGGTCATTGCCGTGCCGCTCTTCCGGCGCTTCCGCCTGAGCGCGGTGCTCGCCTACCTCGCCAGCGGGATGCTCATCGGGCCCTTCGGGCTCGGGCTGGTGGCCGACGTGGACAGCATCCTGCACTTCGCCGAATTCGGCGTCGTCATCCTGCTGTTCGTCATCGGCCTCGAGCTCCAGCCCAGCCGGCTCCTCGCGCTGCGCCGGGTGGTCTTCGTCCTGGGGGCCGCGCAGGTGGTGGTCACGACGCTGGTGCTGGCCGGGCTTGGCCTGCTCGCCGGGCTGCCTGTCACCGCGGCGCTCGTGGCCGGCTTCGGCCTCAGCCTCTCGTCCACGCCCATGGTCCTGCAGCTGCTCGGGGAGCGGAAGGAGCTCACGTCCCGGCACGGCCGGGCGGCCTTCGGCATCCTCCTGTTCCAGGACCTGGCGGTGCTGCCCGCCCTGGCGTTGTTGCCGCTGCTCGGCGTCGCGGCCGCCGCCGACGCGGAGGAGGCCGGGCTGAACCCGCTGCTGGCGCTGGGCGCCGTCGTGCTGATCGTCGTCATCGGGCGCTACGCGCTGCGGCCGATCCTGCGCATCGTCGCCGAGACGCGTATCCCGGACGTGTTCACGGCGGCCGCGCTGCTGGTGGTCATCGCGACCGCGCTGCTGGTGAACTTCGCCGGCCTCTCCATGGCCCTCGGCGCCTTCATCGCCGGCGTGCTGCTCGCGGACAGCGAGTACCGGCACGAGCTGGAAGCAGACCTGGAGCCCTTCAAGGGGCTGCTGCTCGGACTCTTCTTCATCGCCGTCGGCATGTCGGTGAACCTCGGCCTGGCGGCCGAGGCGCCGCTCGAGGTGCTCGCCATCACCGCCGGGCTGATGGCCGCCAAGGGACTCGTGCTTTACGGGCTGGGGCGCGCCGGTGCGGTGCCGCTCCGCGCCCAGGCGAAGGCGCTCGCCCTGGTCGCGCTCGCCGGCGGTGAATTCGCCTTCGTCCTGTTTCCCATCGCCATCGACGCCGGGCTCATCAGCCGGGACGTGGCTGACCTGCTCGTGCTTGCGGTGACCCTCTCCATGCTCCTCAGTCCGCTGCTGCTCATCGCCGACGACCGCTGGTTCAGCCGGTGGTTCGCGGCCGCCGCGGCGCCCGCCTGGGACCCGGTCACGCCGGAGGAGCACCGGGTGGTCATCGCCGGCTTCGGCCGCTTCGGCCAGATCGTCGCCCGCATCCTCAGGGCCCGGGGCATTCCCTTCACCGCGCTGGAGATCAGCCAGGTCCAGGTCGACTTTGTCCGACGCTTCGGCAACCGGATCTTCTACGGCGATGCCTCCCGGCCGGAGCTGCTCCGGGCCGCCCAGGTCGACAAGGCGGAGGTGCTGGTCATCGCCGTGGACGACCAGGACGCGTCCGTGAGGATCGCCGAGTTCGCCCGGCTGCACTTCCCGGACGTCAAGGTCTTCGCCCGCGTCAGGAACCGGCAGCACGCCTTCCGGATGATGGAGCTCGGCGTGCCCTACATCATTCGGGAGACCTACCTCTCCAGCCTGGAGATGGCGGAGCAGGTGCTGGAGTGGCTGGGCGACGAGCCCGCCGCCGCCCGGCGCAGCGTGGCCCTGTTCCGGGCCCACGACGAGGCCACCCTGGCCGACCAGTTCGCCATCCGGGACGACGACGAGAAGTTCCTGGCCACCAGCAAGGCCTCCGCGGAACAGCTGGAAAGCCTCTTCGAGGCCGACCGGCGCGACGAGAGCCCCCTGTAGGAGCGGCTTCAGCCGCGACGCCCGCGACCACTTTTCGGTCGCGCCTCAAGGCGCTCCTACGGGAGTTCTGCCGTCCGGTTAGACTGTCCCTCTCATTTACCTGTCTCCCGGAGAACAACCATGCTGCTGCTCACAGGCGTCACCGGCAAGACCGGCGGCGCGACCGCCCAGGCCCTGCTGAAGCAGGGCGTGAAGTTCCGCGCCATCGTCCGCAATCCCGAGAAGGCCGCGGCCCTGAAGGCCGCCGGCGTCGAGCTGGTGACCGGCGATGTCACCGACCGGGCCGTGCTCGAGAAGGCCCTGGCCGGCGTCGACAGGGCGCTGATGACCATGCCCAACGGCGAGAAGCAGCTCGAGCTCGAGAAGCAGTTCGTCGACGTGGCCAAGGCGAAGGGCGTGAAGCACGTCGTCAAGATGTCCTCCATGGAGGCCGTCGCGGACGCAAAGGCGCCGATCCCGAAGATCCACTACGCGTCCGAGCAGTACCTGAAGCAGTCCGGTTTGGCCTGGACGTTCATCAAGCCCAACTTCTTCATGCAGAATCTCCTGGGCAGCGCCGGCACCATCAAGGAGCAGGGCAAGTTCTTCCTGCCGCTGGGCCAGGGGAAGACCGTGATGATCGACACCCGGGACATCGGCGCCTGCGTCGCCGTCGTGATGACGTCACCGGGGCACGAGGGCCAGGCCTACGAGCTGACCGGCCCGGAGGAGCTCGGCTTCGCCGATGCCGCCGAGCGGTTCACGAAGGTCCTCGGCCGCAAGATTGAGTACGTCCACGTGCCGATGCCCGCCTACCGGCAGACGCTCGCCCGCTTCCTCACCAACGAGTGGCACCTGAACGCGGTCTGCGAGCTCTTCCAGGAGATCGCCGATGGCCAGGACCTGCACATCACCGATTCGGTGCGGAAACTCACGGGCAGGGCGCCCACGTCCCTGGAGCAGTTCATCCGGGATCACCAGGCCGTCTTCACTCCGTAGAGCGGAGTAGGAGCGGCTTCAGCCGCGACCCCCCTCCGGCTCGAGACTCGCGGACTCGATTCTCGCCGGAAGGGGGTCGCGGCTGAAGCCGCTCCTACTCGGGGTCTACCGCGATGTCCGTCAGGCTGCCGTCCTCGTCGACGGAGTAGCTGACGACCATCGGGGCGCAGCACACGGAGCAGTCCTCCACGTAGGACTGGTCGCCGTCGGACAGGTCGATCACCAGCGTGATCGTCTCCCCGCAGTGGGGGCACTGGACCGCGACTTCCTCGACCATCTAGAACCTGTCCTTCCGGCGCCGGGTTTCGCCCAGCACTTCCGCATTGTCGGCCCCCGCCATGCCGAGCGTGGCCCGCAGCTCCGGGCTGGCCGGCCGCAGGAACGGGTTGGTGGCCTTCTCCAGGCCGATCGTGCTCGGGATCGTGGGCCGGCCCGCGGCCCGCAGGTCGGCCACCTGCGCCACCCGGGCCGCCAGCGCTGCGTTCTCCGGCTCCACCGTCACCGCGAAGCGCCCGTTGCTCTCGGTGTACTCGTGGGCGCAGTAGATCCGGGTGTCGTCGGGCAGGGCCATGAGCTTCTGCAGGGACGCCCACATCTGGGCCGGTGTGCCCTCGAAGAGCCGGCCGCAGCCGATCGAGAACAGCGTGTCGCCGACGAAGGCGGCCTTGTCCGCCTCGAAGACATAGCAGATGTGGCCGACGGTGTGGCCCGGCGTCTCCAGGACCCGCGCCACGTGGCTGCCGAGCGCGAAGGTGTCGCCGTCGCCCACCAGCACGTCGATGCCCGGGATGCGCGCCGCGTCCGGGCGCGAACCGACGATCCTGCAGCCGGTCTTCGCCTTCAGGGCCAGATTGCCGCCCGCGTGGTCGAAGTGATGGTGGGTGTTGAGGATGTAGTCGAGCCGCCAGCCGCGCTCCGCCAGTGCGTGCGCGATGGCGTCCACGTCCGGCGTGTCGATGGACGCGGTCAGACCCGCGTCCGGGTCGTGGATCAGGTAGCCGTAGTTGTCCTGCAGGCAGGGGATCTGGTGGATCTGCAGGGCGGCCACGGCGCGCTCATACCTCTTTGAGCCGCGGCATCATTTCGGCCAGGTTGCAGGGCCGTGTGCGGTAGTCCAGCTGGGACGCGATCAGCTCATCCCAGCCCGTCGCGCAGGCGTTGGTCGAACCCGGAAGGCAGAAGACATAGGTACCGTTGGCCACGCCGGCCAGGCAGCGGGACTGGAGGGTGGAGGTGCCGATGTCGTCCCAGGAGATCTGGCGGAACATCTCCCCGAAGCCTTCGATCACCTTGTCCAGCAGCGGCTCGATGGCCTCGGGCGTACCGTCCCTGCCGGTCACGCCGGTGCCGCCGGTGGTGATGATCACCTGGATGGCCGGGTCGGCGATCCAGGCCGACACGGTGGCGCGGATGCGGTAGATGTCGTCGGGCTCCAGGGCCCGGTCGCCGAGTTCGTGGCCCGCATCCTCGAGACGGCCGACGAGCAGATCGCCGGACTTGTCATTCTCGTAGGTGCGTGTGTCCGACACCGTGAGCACGGCGATGGAGAGGGGCAGGAATTCGCGGGGCTCGTTCATGTCCGCATCATACGCGGTTGGTGGATTCTCAGGCTGCATCGTCGCCGCCGGAGCGCCGGACCTGCTCCCGGAGGAACTCGGCGAAATGCCGGCAGGCATCCGTGACCGTGAAGATGCCGGCCAGCTTGCCGCGCCGCGTGACGATCGCGGAGCCCAGGTGGTGCTCCGCCATGTGGGCGAGGACTTCATCCAGGCGCGCCTCCATGTCCACCGTGTAGGCGTCCCGCACCATGGCGTCCGCCACCCGGGTCTCGTGCTCGTCCGGACTGGCGAAGTCGGGCCCGAGGATCAGCTTGATGTCCCGGTCGGACACGCTGCCGATGAGTTCGCCGGCCTGGGTCACGGGCAGGTGCCGGATGCGGTGCTCGCGCATGAAGGCGAGGGCGTCGGCCACGGGGGCCCCGGCGTCCACGGAATAGGGAAACGGCGACATGACCGCCTTGATCGTGGGCATCTTCTTCATGCGGGGATAATAGCCAACGTTGCGGAATTGTGCCCCTCCGGGAAAGTGCGGTAGTGTGGATTCCATGGCCGTTTCCACCCCCCTCCCGGACCTGCAGCCCTACTGGATGCCCTTCACGGCCAACCGGTACTTCAAGCAGCACCCCCTGCTCCTCGAATCCGCCGCCGGGATGTACTACACCACCCGGGACGGCCAGAAGATCCTGGATGGCATCGCGGGCCTCTGGTGCGTCAACGCCGGCCACTGCCACCCGCGGATCGTGGCGGCCGTGAGGGAGCAGGTGGGCAGGCTGGACTACGCCACGGCCTTCAACCTGGGTCATGCGGGCGCCTTCGAACTCGCCTCGGAGGTGGTCCGGCTCGCCCCCGGCGACCTGGGCCATGCCTTCTTCGTCAATTCCGGCTCCGAGGCGGTCGACACCGCGCTGAAGATTGCGCTGGCCTACCACCGGGCCCGGGGCGAGGGGCAGCGCTTCCGTTTCATCGGCCGGGAGCGGGGCTACCACGGCGTTGGCTTCGGCGGCATTTCCGTCGGCGGCATGGTGGCGAACCGCAAGGTCTTCGCAAGCGCCATGCTGCCCGGCGTGGACCACCTGCCCCACACCCACGACCTGGCGCGCAATGCCTTCTCCCGGGGCCAGCCCGCCCACGGCGCCGATCTCGCCGACGCGCTGGAGCGACTCATCGCCCTGCACGACCCGAGCACGATCGCGGGCGTGATCATCGAGCCTGTCTCCGGGTCCGCCGGCGTGCTGCTGCCGCCGAAAGGTTACCTGGAGCGTATCCGGGCGATCTGCAACCGGCACAAGCTCCTCCTGATCTTCGACGAGGTCATCACCGGCTTCGGGCGCACGGGCGCCGCCTTCGCGTCCCAGACCTTCAACGTGCAGCCCGACCTCATGACCGTGGCCAAGGGCATCACCAGCGGCGTCGTGCCCATGGGCGCGGTGCTGGTGGACCGGAGCATCTACGAGGCCTGCGTCAGTTCCGGCACCGGGCCCGCCGCACAGCCTGAGCAGGCCATCGAGTTCTTTCACGGCTATACCTACTCGGGGCACCCGCTGGCCTGCGCGGCCGGCCTCGCGGCCCTTGCCGTGTACCGGGAGGAGGGCCTCTTCGAACGCGCCGCGGCCCTGGCCCCGGCCTTCGCCGACGCGCTGCACAGCCTGAAGGGCGCGCCCCACGTGATTGACGTGCGCAACATCGGCCTGATGGGCGCCGTCGAGCTGGAGCCCCGCAGGGACCAGCCGACGCTGCGCGCCCTGGACGTGTTCCGCCACTGTTTTGCCCATGGCGTGCTCGTGCGAACGACGGGCGACACCATAGCGCTGACACCCCCACTCATCATCGACGAGGCCCAGATTGGCCAGATCGTCGACGCGCTGGGCAAGGCCCTGCGCGCGGTCGACTGAAGGAGACGACAATGCTTATCGGCGTACCCACCGAGATCAAGCAGGACGAGCACCGGGTCGGGCTGACGCCCACCAGTGTCCGCGAACTGACCTTCCACGGGCACCAGGTGCTGGTGCAGAGCAAGGCGGGCGCCGGGATCGGCGTGCGCGATCCTGACTACGAGCGGGCCGGCGCGACGATCGTCGGCTCGGCCGGTGAGGTCTTCAGCCGCGCGGAGATGATCGTGAAGGTCAAGGAGCTCCTGCCCGAGGAGTTCCCCCTGCTCCGTGACGGGCAGGTACTGTTCACGTACCTGCACCTGGCGCCGGATCCCAAGCAGACGGAGAACCTGGTCAAGTCGGGCGTCGTGGCCGTTGCCTACGAGACCGTCACGGGCCCCAACCGCAGCCTGCCACTGCTGTCGCCCATGAGCGAGGTGGCGGGCCGGATGGCCGTGCAGGCGGGCGCCCACTGTCTCGAGCGCGAGGCCGGCGGCGCGGGCATCCTGCTGGGCGGCGTGCCGGGCGTGAAGGCCGCGAACGTGGTCGTGCTCGGCGGCGGCGTGGTGGGCACCAACGCGATCCGCGTGGCCATGGGCATGGAGGCCCAGGTGACGGTCATCGACCGGTCCCTCCCGCGGCTGAAGGAACTGGACTTCCAGTTCGGCGGGCGGCTGAACACCATCTACTCCACGGTGGAAGCCATCGAGCACTACGTGGCCGAGGCCGACCTGGTGATCGGCGCCGTGCTGGTGCCTGGCGCCGCGGCGCCCCGGCTGGTCAGCCGCGAGATGGTGCGGGAAATGCGCGACCGCTCGGTCGTCGTGGACGTGGCCATCGACCAGGGCGGCTGCTTCGAGACGGCCCGCGCCACAACCCACTCGAAGCCCACCTACGTGGAGGAGGGCGTGGTGCACTACTGCGTGGCGAACATGCCGGGCGCCGTGGCGCGCACCTCCACCTTCGCGCTGAACAACGCGACGCTCCCCTACGTGCTCGCCCTCGCCGACAAGGGCTACCGCCAGGCGCTGCTCGACGACCCGGGCCTGCTCGAGGGGCTGAACATCCACCGGGGCAAGGTCACCTACGAGGCAGTGGCCACCGCCCTCGGCTACGAGCACGTGCCGGCGCGGCGGGTTCTCGGTACGTAGGAGCGGCTTGAGCCGCGACCCCTCATTCCCGTGCCAAAGTGGCCGAATTGACCCCTTGACGGCTGAAAGCTTCGTGCTGCTAGAGTCTGCTCATGAACACAAAGCCAGACCGGCAATCGGAATTGCAACGCGTTGAGGCAGAGGCGCTGAAACTCCCTGTCGCTGACCGGGAGCGGTTGCTGGAAATCCTGCTGGCCAGCCTGGATGGTCCATTCGAGAACGATGATCCCGGCCGCTCGTTCGCGACTCCGGAGCTGGAACAACACTGGATCGAGGAATGCCATCGCCGCTTGAAGATGATCGAGAGCGGCGATATGGAGACCTATCCGGCAGAAGAAGTGATCGCCAGGTTAAGGGCCCGACTCCGCCGATGAAGGTGCTTTTCACTCGCGAGGCTGAGTTAGACCTCAGCCGCGTCGTTGATCACTACGCAGGGCAGCGGGATGGTCTGGGAAATGAGTTCGTCGATGCCGTCGACGCGATGGTGCGCGAGATTGGCAAGTGGCCGATGGCTGGTCGGTCATTTGATCCGTCAATCCGTGGTCGCACACTGGGCCGATTCCCCTATTGGGTTCTTTATCAGCAGAGGGGCTCGATCATCTGGGTTGTCTCCCTGGTACATCAGAACCGCGGCGAAGATTTTTGGCGCTCGCGTTGGGGCGTTCGGGATGAGTCCGCGGCCTACGTGTCGCGGGTGGGCTGACTCAGACCCTGGTCACCAGCCGTAGAACCGCGCCGTATACCCCGGCGCAAACTCCGACATTCCCCGCGGCAGCTCGACGAAGCCGTCGGTGCCACCCAGCGCGATGAAGTCACCGGACGTGTTGGTGGGCTTCGGCGTCGCCAGGCACTCGCCGTCGGCGCCGTAGCGGAGCGTGACGGGCAGGAAGTACGTGAGGTCCGGCTCGAACTGCACGTGCCGGTCCAGCCGCACGACCATTTCCGGGCGGGGCGAAGCACCCAGCGCCGCCACCAGCGCCGGTGCCACGTAGCGCACCAGGCACACCAGGCTCGACACCGGGTTGCCGGGCAGCGCGAACACGGGCTTTCCGGCAGGCGACACGCCGAACCAGAGCGGCTGGCCGGGCCGCTGCAGCACCTTGTGGAAGACGAGCTCCATCCCGAGGGAGAGCAGCACCTGGGGCACGTAGTCGAATTCGCCCATGGACACGCCGCCCGTGAGGACCAGCACGTCCTGCTCCGCCAGCAGCTCGCCCAGGGCGGTCTCGAGCACGGTCCGGTCATCGGGCAGGTGCAGGCGGTCGCAGTCGAGGAAGCCCCGGGTGGCGAGAGCGGCCGCGATTGCCCGGTCGTTGGAGGAGCGGATCTGCGTCGGCGAGAGCGGCTGCCCGACGTCCACCAGTTCGTCGCCCGTCGACACGACCGTGATGGCGGGGCGGCGCGCGACTTCCACGAATTGCGTGCCGCCGACCGTGAGGATCGCCATCTCCGGCGGGCCCAGGATGGCGCCGGGGGTCAGCAGCGTGGCGCCCTGCCGGTGGTCGGAGGCGCGCCGGTGGATGAACTGGCCCGGTGCCGGCTCGTACCCCGCCTCGATCGTGGCCGACGCGCCCTCCCGCCGGACGCGCTCCACCGGTACCACCGTGTCGGCGCCGGCGGGCAGGGCGGCGCCGGTCATGATGGCCACGCAGCTCTGCCCGTCCGGCAGCGGCACGGGCGCGCCGCCCGCGCCCTGGGTGCCCGCGACCCGGAAGGTCCGCAGTCCCCCGGCGAAGTCCCGGTGCCGGAGGGCTATCCCGTCCATGGTGACCCGGTCGAAGGGCGGCTGGTCCCGCTCCGCGGTGACGGGCTGGCGGAGGATCTCGCCCTGGGCCGCGTCGAGGGGCACGCGCACCGTGCCCCAGCCCTGGAGGCGGCGGCGGATCAGCGCGTCGGCCTCGGTGACGTCGATGCGGCGCCGTGGGTCGGTCATCGGCGTTGCCTCCTCAGTGCGTGGACTTCCCCGAGTATCGACAGCGCGATGGACTCGGGCGAGTCGGCGCCGATGTCGAGGCCGGCGGGGCCGTGCAGCCGGTCACCCAGTCCGGTGGCGGCGTGACCCAGTTCACGGAGCAGCCGGTCCCGCCGCCCGGGCGGCCCGAGGAGACCTATATAAGGTATGGCACTCGGAGCCAGTGCCGCGAGGTAGCCGCGGTCGGTGGCCAGGTGATGGCTCATCACGATGGCTGCCTCGAAATGCGCCAGTGTGACCTGCGTCGCCAGGGTGTCTCCCGTCGCGCACACCCTGGCGTCCGCGACGGCGAAGGCGGGTCGCCCGAGGTGCGCGGGCCGGTGATCCACCACCGTGATCCGCCAGCCCAGCTGGTCTGCCAGCGTCACGACGGGCGCTGTGTCGGGCCCGCCGCCGAGCACCAGCAGGCGGGGCAGGGGCCGGAGCTCCGTGTGGAGCACGTCTTCCGTGGCGGGCCCGGGAGCGCCGAACAGCGTGTCGCCCGTGCGGAGCTCGCCCCGGTCCGCCAGCACGATGACGCAGTCGCACGGCGTGTCCCCCCGCAGGATGCCGGCGATGTGCGCGAGGGGCTCGTAGTCCGTGTCGGGCGACAGGCGCTGCAGCAGGATGCGGAGCAGTCCGTCGCAGCCGATGCCGAGGCCGAACAATTCGTCGTTCGCGCCCCGCAGGTCATAGGTGACGATGCGCGCCTTCCCGGAGGCCAGCACGTCGCGGGCGTGCCCGCCCAGGTCGCCCTCCAGGCAGCCGCCGCTGACCAGGCCCTGGTAGTCGCCCGTGTCGGCAATGAGCATGCGATGGCCTGCCTTGGTGTAGGTCGAGCCGGCAGTATCGACGACGGTGGCCAGGACGAGGGTGCGGCGCTCGCCACGCCAGGCATCGAAGCGGTTCAACAGCGCCTTGACGCTCATGCGTCGTCGGTGACCCGCAGCACGACCTTGCCCATTGCCTCGTTGGCCTCGAGGATGCGGTGCGCGTCGACCGCCGACGCAAGCGGCAGCACGTGCTGGATGACGGGAACGACCGAGCGTTGCACGAGCAGGGGCCACACGGCCTCGTGCAGGGCCCGCGCGATGCGGCCCTTCTCCGCGGCCGGCCTGTTGCGCAGGGTGGAGCCCGTCAGCGTGAGCCGCTTGAGGAATACCTGGCTGATGTTCACCTCGCCCTTCGTGCCTGCGAGGGCGGCGATCCAGACGAGCCGGCCGTCCTCGCGGAGCAGGCGGACGTTGTCCGGCAGGTAGGGTCCGCCCACCATGTCCAGGATCACGTCCACGCCGCGTTTCTTCGTCGCCGCCTGGAACACGTCGACGAACTTGTGGGTGCGGTAGTTGACGGCGAGTTCAGCACCGAGCCTGAAGCACAGCGCGCACTTCTCGTCGCTGCCGGCGGTGGCGAACACCCGGGCGCCGAAGGCGACGCCGAGCTGGATCGCCGTGGTGCCGATGCCGCTGGCCCCGCCGTGCACCAGCAGGCATTCGCCACGCTGCAGGCGGCCACGCTCGAAGACGTTGGTCCATACCGTGAAGAAGGCTTCCGGGATCGCCGCCGCTTCCACCAGGCTGAAGCCGGCTGGCACGGGCAGGCACTGCACCGCGGGCGCCGCGCAGAATTCCGCGTAACCGCCGCCCGCCACCAGTGCGCAGACGCGGTCGCCCACCGCCGGGCTGGCAACGTCCGGCGCAACGGACACGACGGTGCCCGCCACTTCGAGCCCGGGAAGGTCGGATGCGCCCGGCGGGGGCGGGTAGCCGCCGGCCCGCTGCAGGCAGTCCGGCCGGTTGACCCCGGCCGCTGCAACGCGGATCAGCACTTCACCGAGCCGGATGGCCGGGACGGGGCGGGCGCATGCCCGCAGGACCTCCGGCGGGCCCGCCTCGGGAATCTCCACGGCCTGCATCGACGGGGGCATCGCCGCAGTATATCGGGATGAGCGATGTCAATGCCGTGCCGGGACCCTCTGCTACCATCCCTTCATGCGCGACAAGGTCATCAGGATCCACCGCGAGGACGGGTTGCCCGGGATGGTGGACCGCCTGCACCGCCCCCTCAGGGACCTGCGCATCTCCGTCATGGACCGGTGCAACTTCCGTTGCCCCTACTGCATGCCGGAGGACAAGTACCACCCCGACTTCGAATTCCTGAAGAGCAGCGAGCGCCTGTCCTTCGAGGAGATCCTGCGCCTCGCCCACATCTTCGCCGGGCTCGGCGTCTGCAAGCTGCGCATCACCGGCGGCGAGCCGCTGCTCCGGCCGAACATCGCGGAGCTGGTCGGCGACCTGTCCCGCGTGCCGGGCATCGACGACATCGCGCTCACCACGAACGGCATTCTCCTGGCCCAGCACGCGGCGGCGCTGAAGGCGGCGGGACTGTCCCGGGTCACGGTGAGCCTCGACTCGCTGGACGATGCCGTTTTCCTGAAGATGAGCGGCGGACGGGGCAGCAAGGCCCAGGTTCTCGAAGGCATCCACGAGGCGATGACCGCCGGCCTCACGCCCATCAAGGTGAACGCCGTGGTGAAGCGCGGCATGAATGAGCACACCGTGGTGGACCTGGTCGAGCACTTCCGCGGCACCGGCGTGATCGTGCGCTTCATCGAGTACATGGACGTGGGCACCATCAACCACTGGCAGGCCAGCGACACGGTGCCGTCCCGGGAACTGCTGGCGAATCTCGCCGCCCGCTGGCCGCTGACGGCGGTGCGCCCGAATTACCACGGCGAGGTCGCGGAGCGTTACCGCTTCGACGACGGCGCCGGCGAGGTTGGTTTCATCTCTTCAGTGTCCGAGCCGTTCTGCGGCTCCTGCACCCGGGGCCGGCTCTCCTCCGACGGCCAGCTCTACACCTGCCTGTTCGCCTCCCGTGGCACCGACCTCAAGGGCCCGTTGCGTGCCGGTCTCGACGACGACCAGCTGCGCGGGCTGATCACCGGCGTCTGGACCCGCCGCGAGGACCGCTACAGCGAGCTCCGCGCTCAGCAGCCCGGCAGCGAAAAGGTGGAGATGTACTACATCGGCGGGTAGGAGCTCCTACATAATCGCCACCCATGACCGGCGAGATCCTCTGGCAGCCTGACGCGGACCGGATGCGCCGCGCGCACCTCACCCGCTTCATCGACCGGATCGCCGCCCGTCACGGCATTCCAGTCAACGACTACGCCAGCCTGCACCACTGGTCCGTCGCGTCCCCCGCGGCCTTCTGGGGCGAGCTTGCCTCCTTCTGCGACCTGCGCTGGCGCCGGTGCCCCGATGCGACGCTGGAGCACGGTGAGCGCAACCCCGGCGCCCGCTGGTTTCCCGGCGGCACCCTGAACTTCGCGGAGAACCTGCTGCGCTTCCGGGACGATCACCCCGCGCTGGTCTGGCGGGACGAGGCGGGGAACCGCGGCGAACTCAGTTATCGCCAGCTCCACGGGCAGGTCGCCCGGGCGGCTGCCGGCCTCCGCCGGCTCGGTGTCGGAGCCGGGGACCGGGTGGCGGCCTTCCTGCCGAACGGTCCCGAGGCGGTCATCGGCATGCTCGCCACGACGAGCCTGGGCGCGATCTGGTCGTCCTGCTCGCCGGATTTCGGCGCGGCGGGCGTACTGGACCGCTTCGGGCAGATCGGGCCGAAGGTACTGATCGTCATGGCCGGCTACGGGTATGCCGGCCGGCGCATCGACACGACGGCCACGGTGAAGCAGCTTGCCGCGCAGCTTCCGGGTCTCGCGGCCGTCGTCGGCGTCGGCGAGGTACCGGATACCCTGGGCTGGGCGGACCTCCTGGCGGCTGCGGCGCCCCTGGAATTCACGGCGCTGCCCTTCGATCACCCCGTCTACATCCTGTATTCCTCGGGTACCACCGGCCCGCCGAAGGGCATCGTGCACGGCGCCGGCGGCACGCTGCTCCAGCACCTGAAGGAGCACCTGCTGCACACCGACCTGCACCGGGACGACCGCCTGTTCTACTTCACCACCTGCGGCTGGATGATGTGGAACTGGCTGGTGAGCGGGCTCGCGAGCGGCGCCACGCTGGTGCTCTACGACGGCTCGCCGACGCACCCGGACTACGGGGCGCTGTGGCGGATGGCGGACGAGGAGGGCATCACTGTCTTCGGCACCAGTGCTCGCTGGCTCGCGGGCCTGGCGAAGAGCGGGGTCCGGCCCCGGGATACCGGCCGGTTCGCCAGCCTGCGCACCATCCTCTCCACCGGTTCGCCCCTCGCCCCGGAAACCTTCGATTACGTGTATGGCGCCGTGAAGACGGACGTGCAGTTGTCCTCGATCTCAGGCGGCACCGACATCGTGGCGTGCTTCGCGCTGGGCAACCCGCTGCTGCCCGTGCGCCGGGGCGAGCTGCAGTGCGCGGGTCTCGGCATGGCCGTGGACGTGTACGACGACGCCGGCGGCCCACTGGCCGCCGGGCAGGGCGAACTGGTCTGCACCCGGCCGTTCCCGTCCCAGCCGGTCGGCTTCTGGGCCGACCCGGACGGGGAGAAGTACCGCCGCGCGTACTTCGCGCGTTTTCCCGGCACCTGGGCCCACGGCGACCACGCGGAGCGCACGCCCTCGGGCGGTTTCCTCATCCACGGCCGGTCGGACGCGACCCTGAACCCGGGCGGCGTGCGGATCGGCACGGCGGAGCTCTACCGTGCCGTCGAGACCGTGGCGGAAGTGAAGGAGAGCCTGGCCGTCGGGCAGCGTTGGCAGGGTGATGAACGCATCGTGCTCTTCGTGGTGCTGGCGGGTGGCCGGCAACTCGATGGGGCGCTCGCGGAGCAGATTCGCCACGCGGTGCGCACGGCGTTGTCGCCGCGCCACGTGCCGGCGAAGGTGCTCCAGGTCCCGGACCTGCCCCGGACCCGGAGCGGCAAGCTGTCGGAGCTGGCCGTGCGGGCCGTGATCCACGGGGAGTCGCCGGGCAATGCGGAGGCCCTCGCGAATCCGGAATCCCTGGAGAGCTTTCGGAACCATCCAGAGTACGGGCTGCCCTGACTGCCCTCATCGCCTTCCGGACGTCGCCCATTTCCGGGAGGAAACACCACTTTGTGAGACTACTGCCGGACGAACTGGCGACGTTATCGTCGAGGCATGCGTCGGCAGCATGCCGTCTGATTCTTTCCCGTGACGTAACATATTTGTTATTCGTCCATGACCGAGTACACAATCACCTACTTCAGCGATCCTGTGGCAGAGGCGATACTGTCGTTGCCCGATACCCTCGCCGCCCGGTATGTGGTGCTGACGAGGCGAATGGTTGCTCTTGGTCCCGATCTGGGCGAGCCGCATACGAAGGCCCTTGGCGGTGGCTTGTTTGAGTTGCGGCTAAAGGGTGCGGCGGGGATTGCCAGGGTATTTTTCTGCACCGCGGCTGACAGGCGAATCGTAATGCTGCACAGTTTCATCAAGAGGAGCGCCCGGACGCCGCGGCGGGAGATGATACTCGCGCGCCGCCGGCTCAAGGAGTTCAAAGATGAAAAAGCATGATCAGGTTGTGCGGAAGCTCCTTCGACGCCCCGGGGTCCGGGCTGAAGTCGAACGGATCGAGCGGGAGGAGGGCGTCTTGCTGGATGCTCTCCTGAAGGCCCGTCGCGAGGCCGGGCTTACCCAGGCCCAGTTGGCCGAGCGAATGGGCACCCAGGCGCCCGCCGTCGCGCGTCTCGAGCGCGCCCTCGCCACGGGCCGGCACTCCCCGTCGATCGCAACGGTCCGCAAGTACGTTGCTGCCTGTGGCAGGCGATTGGTTCTTAAGGTAGCGTGACGGCGGCCCTAGCAGAGGCGGAACCTTCAATGAGCGGTGACACGTTCTTCCGTGCCTCGCTGACCCTAGTAGCTGTGGCGAGCGTCCTTGGCGGATGTTTTCCCTACACGCGGGCATTTTTCCTGCCGGAGGCCACGGAGGGAAGTCGCAGTAGTCATTCAACACTTACTTCGGCTGCGCCAGTCTGGTACCTGGAGCGCGGGGGCGCGCAGTTCGCATTCTCGGCCAGCGGTCGACCCGGAGAGGCGACGACATTTATCCTAAATATTCAGCCGTTGCGAGTGGCCGGAGATACCAGTCTCCTGGCTGACGCGCGCGACAAGGCGCGGGCCAATGTCCAGCCCGTCGCCATTGGCCTGGAGGAGGGGGAGGATCCGAATGCAATCCTCGTCAATGGGTCCTCAGAAGGGGTCAAGGAGATTCTGGTGACGCGCGGTCAATACGGAACGTCCCGCGGCCCAGCTCCTGTCGCACTACGTGATGGTGACATCTGGCTGGCGCTGGATCAGTACGCTGAGATTCGCGTCACTGTGGACATTGGTGAGTCTCGCTCCCATTTAGTGCAGTGGCCCGCATTGATGATAGATGGCCATCGCGTGACGTTCCCTCCTGTAACGTTCACATGGAAGCGCGGTATGCAGATCGCATTCATCAATGACTAGTGTTTTCTATCGCTAGTAGGTCTTTGCGCGGTCGCCGCCGCCTGGTCAAGAATGGAGTCGACAATGCGTAGGCTGATTATGGTGTTTTCGTTGATTGTTGGCACAGCCCAGGCGGCTGACGATCAGTTCCGACTGATCAGCCCCGATATCGTGCCCGGCCAGCCCATCGCCGCCGCCCAGGTCTACAACGGCTTCGGCTGCACGGGCGGCAACGTGTCGCCGTCCTTGAGCTGGCGCAACCCGCCGGCCGGCACGATGAGCTTCGCGCTGATGGTCCATGACCCGGACGCGCCCACCGGCAGCGGCTGGTGGCACTGGGTGGTCTGGAACCTGCCGGCCAACCTGCAGTCGCTCCCGTCCCGGGCCGGCGATCCCGGGTCGAACCTCATGCCCGCGGGCGTCGTCCAGGGCAATACCGACTTCGGCGCTCCCGGCTACGGTGGCCCCTGCCCGCCGCCCGGCGACAAGCCCCACCGCTACTACTTCCGCCTCCACGCGCTGAAGACGGAAAGGCTGGACCTGCCGTCCGGCGCCACGGCAGCGATGGTGGGCTTCAACGTGAATGCCAATACCATCGCCGTGGCGGAGCTCATGGCCACCTACGGCCGCTGACCCGCGTATCTGTGGCGCCAGTCACGGCGCCGGCCCGGCGAATCCCGGAACCTGCCCCCGGGCAGCAAAGGGGAGGGGGTCGATGGGCAGGATGGCGGCATTGTTGCTGCTGGCGGGCAGCACGCTCCCGGCGCAAGCCGGCGACTTCTCGCTGGGCGGCGCGGCGGGCACGCTGGGCTTCGGCGCCGAAGCGGGCTACGCGTTCAACGAGCGCCTCGGCGTCCGCCTGGGCGGGTACGCCTTCTCCTTCGACCGGGACGGCGAGGAGAACGGCATCCGCTACGACGGCGAGCTGGATCTCTCCAACGTGGGCGCTTACCTGGACTGGCATCCCTTCGCCGGCGGGTTCCGCGTCAGCGGCGGCTGGTTCGCCACGGACAACGGCCTCGACGGCACCGGCGTCCCCGGCCCGGGCGGGACCTTCGACATCGGTGGCTTCACGTTCACCGAGGAGCAGGTCGGCACGCTGCGGGCCACGGCGGAATTCGGCAGCTCGGCCCCATTCCTGGGGGCCGGCTGGCTGTGGGGCAGGGCCGACCGCGGCCTCGCCTGGAGCCTGGACCTCGGCGTGCTGTTCCAGGACTCGCCGGACATCGAACTGACGTCCACGGGGGGCACCCTGAGCGGCGATCCGGCCCTGCAGCTGGCCATCGCGGAGGAAGAGGCCGAGCTGGAGGACGACTTCGACAAGTACGACCTCTACCCGGTCGTCAGCCTCGGGCTCAGCTGGCGGTTCTGAGGGTCGTCGCCGGTCGCGCTGGTCGCGGCTGAAGCCGCTCCTACACTATAGTTGGGGCATGCCCCCGACCGAATTCCACCCTGCCGTCGCCGGCTGGTTCCGCGACCGTTTCGGCGCGCCGACCCCCGTCCAGGCCCGGGCCTGGCCGGCCATCCAGGCCGGCCGGCACACCCTGCTGGCCGCGCCGACGGGCTCGGGCAAGACCCTCGCCGCGTTCCTGGCGGCCATCGACGCCCTGGTGAAGGAGGGCGTCGCCCTGGGCGGGCTGCCCGACGAGACCCGGGTGCTCTACGTGTCGCCGCTGAAGGCGTTGTCCAACGACATCCGGAAGAACCTGGACGAGCCGCTGGCCGGCATCCGCGAGCGGTTCTCGGTGTTCGAGGACGTGGAGATCCGCACGGCGGTGCGCACCGGCGACACCCCGCAGGTGGAACGGGCGCGCATGCGCCGGACGCCGCCCCACATCCTCGTCACGACGCCGGAGTCGCTGTTCATCCTGCTCACGTCGGTCTCCGGGCGCCGGATGCTGGCCACGGTCCGGACGGTTATCCTCGACGAGCTGCACGCGGTGGCCGACGCCAAGCGCGGCGCCCACCTGGCCCTGTCCCTCGAGAGGCTCGCGTCGTTGTGCCCGGAGGAGCCCGTGCGCATCGGCATCTCGGCGACCCAGAAGCCGATGGAGCGCATGGCCGGGTTCCTGGTGGGCAACCGGGACCGTGACGGTGCTCCCGCCTGCGAGATCGTCGACGCCGGCTTCACCCGGAAGCGGGACCTCGCCATCGAGATGCCCGCATCACCCCTCGCGCCGGTCATGTCCAACGAAGTCTGGTCCGAGATCTACGACCGGCTCGCCGAACTGGTGCGGGAACACCGCACCACCCTCATCTTCGTCAACACCCGGCGGCTCGCCGAGCGGGCCGCGCGGCACCTGGCGGAGCGGCTCGGCGAGGACGCGGTCACGTCCCACCATGGCAGCCTCGCCCGGGAGCACCGCCTCGACGCGGAGGACCGCCTCAAGGCCGGCAAATTACGGGCGCTGGTCGCCACGGCATCGCTGGAGCTGGGCATCGACATCGGCGACGTGGACCTCGTCTGCCAGATCGCGTCGCCCCGGAGCATTGCCACGCTGCTGCAGCGGGTGGGCCGCTCGGGCCACGGCGTCGACCGCGTGCCGAAGGGCCGGCTGTTCCCCGTGTCCCGGGACGACCTGGTGGAATGCGTGGCGTTGCTCGACGCCGTGCGCCGGGAGGAGCTGGACGCGCTGAGCCTCAAGGGCGCGTCCCTCGACGCACTGGCCCAGCAGATCGTGGCCGAGGTCGGGATGGCCGAGTGGCGCACCGACGACCTCTACGCCCTCGTGCGCCGCGCCTGGCCGTACCGCGACCTCACCCGGGCCGCCTTCGATTCGGTCGTGCACACGCTGGCCGACGGCTACAACACCGCGCGCGGCCGGCGCGCCGCACACATCCACTACGACGCGGTGAACCAGCGGCTGCGGGCCCGCCCCGGGGCGCGGCTCACCGCCATCACCAACGGCGGCACCATCCCGGACCAGTTCGACTACGACGTGGTGCTGGTGCCGGAGAACCTGCCCATCGGCACGCTCAACGAGGACTTCGCCTTCGAGAGCGTCCCGGGCGACATCTTCCAGCTCGGCAACACGTCCTACCGGATCCGGAAGGTGGAGACCGGGCGCGTCTACGTGGAAGACGCCCATGGCCAGCCGCCGAACATCCCGTTCTGGTTCGGCGAGGCGCCAGGCCGCACCGACGAGCTCTCGGCAGCGGTATCCCGGCTGCGGGAGCAGGTGGACCTGCTGCTGGCGGACGGCGAGGGCGCCGTGCGCGGCTGGCTAGAGTCCACGCTGCACGTGCCGCCCGCCGCCAGCGAGCAGCTCACGGCCTACCTCGCCTCGGCCCGGGCCGCGCTCGGGGTGCTGCCCACCCGCCGCACGCTGATCTTCGAGCGCTTCTTCGACGAGGTGGGGGACACGCACCTGGTCATCCACTCGCCCTTCGGCTCCCGGCTGAACCGGGCCTGGGGCCTCGCCCTCCGCAAGCGCTTCTGCCGCCAGTTCAACTTCGAGCTGCAGGCGGCGGCTCTCGAGGACAGCATCGTGCTGTCGCTCGGGCCCACCCACAGCTTCCCGCTGGAGGAGATCCGGGGCTACCTGCGCGCCGAGACCGTGCGGGACGTGCTGACGCAGGCCACGCTGCAGGCGCCGATGTTCCCCACCCGCTGGCGCTGGGTGGCGACCACCGCCCTCGCCATCCGCCGGTACCGCAATGGACGGAAGGTGCCGCCGCAGTTCCAGCGCAGCGATTCCGACGACCTGCTCGCCCTGGTGTTCCCCGACCAGGTGGCCTGCGCCGAGAACATCGCCGGCGACCGGCAGGTGCCCGATCACCCGCTCGTCCACCAGACGCTCGACGACTGCCTGAACGAGCTCATGGACGTGAACGGGCTCGAGGCGCTGCTCCGGGACCTTGCCGCCGGCCAGGTGGAGATCCTCACGCGGGAGCTCGCGACGCCGTCTCCCCTGGCCCAGGAGATCATCAGCGCGCGGCCCTACGCTTTCCTCGACGACGCCCCGGCCGAAGAGCGCCGCACGCGGGCGATCCGCACCCGGAACCTGCTCGATCCCGAGGAGGCTGCGACGATCGGCCGGCTCGACCCGGATGCCATCCGCCAGGTGTGCGCGGAAGCCTGGCCCGAGGCCCGGACGCCGGACGAGCTGCACGACGCGCTGACCCTAGCCGGGTTCCTCGCCGTGCCCGAGATCCGTCCCGCCGACCGCGTGGCCTGGGCCGCGTTGCTGGCACCGCTGCTCGCCGCGCGCCGGGCGACCGTCGTCGGCGCCCCCGGCGGCCAGCCGCTCTGGGTCAGCGCCGAGCGGCTCGCCCAGCTGCAGCTCGTTCGCCCCGACCTGCAGGCAGACCCGCCGATCAGTGCGGCCCACGCGGGCCGGCGCAGCGACGCCGAAAGCCGGGAGCAGTCCCTGTGCGAGCTGCTGCGCAGCCGGCTGGAGACCCTGGGACCGGTGACGGCGGCCGCGCTGGCCGCGCCGCTGGGCGTTGCGGTTACGGACGCGGAGATCGCGTTGCTGGCGCTGGAGGTGCAGGGCCAGGCGATGCGGGGCCGCTTCAGCAGCCCGGCGCCCGCGGAGGAGTGGTGCGACCGGCGCCTGCTCGCCCGCATTCACCGCTACACCCTGACGACCCTGCGCCGGTCGGTGGAGCCGGTGAGTCCGGCCGCCTACATGCGCTTCCTCCTGCGCTGGCACCAGCTGGGCGACGACGGCCCCAGCGGGCCGGAGCCGTTACCGACGGCGCTCCGCCGGCTGGCGGGCTTTCCCGCGCCGGCTGCCGCGTGGGAGGCCAGCCTGCTGCCCGCGCGCCTCCGCGACTTCCATCCGGCAGCCCTCGACCAGCTGCTCGCGGGCGGCGAGTTTCTCTGGCTGCGCCCACCGCCGGAAGCGGGCCTGCGGCGGCAGGGACCGATCCGCTCGACGCCGATCCTGTTCGTGGAGCGGCAGGATCTCGACGGGTGGCAGTGCCTGCTGCCGCCCGGCGCGCCTGCCGAAGCCCTGTCGGCGAATGCCGCCGCCGTCCACACGGCGTTGGAGCGCCAGGGTGCGGTGTTCTTCACGGATCTCCAGCGCGCCACCGGCCTGCCCGCCAATGCGGTGGAGGCGGGACTGCGCGAGCTGATCGCCCTGGGTCTCGCCAGCGGGGATGGCTTCTCCGGATTGCGCACGCTCCTCGTCCCGGTGGCGCTCCGTCGCGAGGCCGGGCGCCGGCCCTGGGGCCGTCCGGTGCCGCCCCCCGCGGGCCGCTGGTCCCTGGTGATGGCGCCACTCGAGGCCGGTGGCGACACCAGGAAGCTGCGGCGGGCAGCGGTGGAGCGCGTCGCGCTCGTCCTGCTCGAGCGCTACGGCATCGTCTTCCGGTCGGTCCTCCAGCGGGAGGCGCGCTTCCTGCCGCCCTGGCGGGAGCTGGCCCATGCCTTCCGCCGGCTCGAGGCCCGCGGCGAGATCCGTGGCGGGCGCTTCGTTGCAGGGTTCGGTGGCGAGCAGTTCGCCCTGCCGGAGGCGGTCGACCGGCTGCGCGAGGTTCGCCACGCGGGCAACCAGGACAGCCAGGTGATCCTGTCGGCTGCCGATCCGCTGAATCTCACGGGTATCGTGACGCCCGGCGAGAAGGTGCCGGCGCAGCTCCGGAACCGGGTGCTCTACCGGAACGGCGTGCCGGTGGCGGCCTGGCTGCACGGTGAGTTCCACTGGCTGGGCACGCCCGATGCGCAGGGCGAATGGGCGGCACGGAACTCGCTGGCCCGGGCCAGCGCGCCGTCCAGCTATGTCGAGGGCCCGGGCCTGGCGGGTTAGACTGCCAGCTCTGGCTTGCGGAGAACGTGATGCAGGAGCTCAGTGACTGGCTCGCCGGCTGGCTGTCCTTCCTGGGCCCGGCGCCGGTACTGCAGATTCTCGCGGCGGTGGCGGGCTTTCTCTTGCTGGCCGTGGCCGTGGACCTGGTTGCGGGGGTGCTGGTCCGGCACGCGTTCCGCCAGTGGCCCGCCCAGTCGGGGGAGCAGCTGGTCCGTGCCGCGCGCCAGCCGGTGTTCTCGTCGATCCTGCTGCTCGGGCTGCTCATCGCGTTGTCCGCCTTCGACCTCGGCGACGGCGTCGAGCGCCGGATGGACGCCATCGTCGACACCCTGCTGATCCTGATCTGGGTGGTGTTCGGCGTCCGCGCCACCGGCGTCATCCTCGCGGGCCTCGGTCGCCGGCAGCCGCCGCCCGCGTTCGCCCAGCCCACCACGGCGACCCTGATGCGCAACACCATGGTGGTGGTACTTGGGCTGGCCGGCATCTACGGCATCCTGCTGGCCTGGGACGTGAACGTCACGGGCCTCGTGGCATCGGCCGGTATCCTCGGCCTGGCCCTGTCCTTCGCCGCCCAGGACACGCTGGGCAACCTCATCGCCGGGATCTCCATCCTCACCGACAAGCCCTACGGGATCGGTGACTACATCGTCCTCGACTCGGGCGAGCGGGGCGCGGTAACCCACATCGGCCTGCGCAGCACGCGCCTGCTCACCCGGGACGACGTGGAGGTGAGCATTCCCAATGGCGTGATGGGCAAGGCGAAGATCGTCAACGAATCGGGCAGTCCGCAGCGCAAATACCGGCTCCGCGTGCCGATCTCGGTGGCCTACGGTTCCGACATCGACAAGGTCATGACCGTCATGCTGGGCGCGGCAGACGGACACCGGCAGGTCTGCCCGGAGCCGGAGCCCCGGATGCGGTTGCGCCAGTTCGGCAGCTCCGGCGTCGAATTCGAGATGCTGTGCTGGATCGAGGATCCTGCCAACCGCGGACTCGTTCTCCACGAGCTCAACTGCACGCTCTACCGGGCCTTCGGGCAGGAGGGCATCGTGCTGGCGATCCCGCAGCAGGAGATTCACCTGCGGGATGCGGCCGTCCGCTCCATCGTGGAGGGGCCGCGCAGCTAGGCGGCCTACCAGGGCAGCTTCGTGCCCTTGTTGTAGTCGAGGAACGTGCCCGACTTCTCCGGCGTGTAGCTGTCGATGACGGCGATGCACTTCGCGGCGGATTCACTCGCCGTGATCATCGGCACCGGCACGTTCTTCGCGAAGCCGGTGTCGACTATGCCGGGATTGATCATCCCGAAGATGAGCGCCTTGCGGTTCGGGTCCGGATCCCGCTTCACCTCCTTCGAGAGGGTCCGCATGGCCATGTTCAGCGCGGCCTTGCTGCTCCGGTAGAACACCTGGCCACCGAAGGTCAGCTCGATGGAGCCCACCGCGCTCGACATGTTCATGATCTTCTTCTGGCGGCTGGCCGCCACGTTGTCCATGAAGGCCTCGACCATGCGCAACGGACCCTCGAGGTTCACGTCGGCGATCTCGTCGAGGACGTCAAAATCGTAGGTGCCGTACTTCTGGGCCGTGGTGTCGCCGAGGATGCCGGCGTTGTTGATGAGCACATCGATCGGCGTGCCCTCGTAGCGCGCGGCCAGCGCCCGGACGCTGCGGTCGCTGGTGACGTCGAGCTTCTCGATACGTACGTTGTCGCGCTGTGCGGCGAGCGCCTGCAGGTCGTCGGCGTCACCGGGCCTGCGGGCCGTGGCTATCACCGTCCACCCGCGCTCCGCGTACTGCCGGGCCAGCTCGTAGCCAATGCCCCGGTTGGCGCCGGTGATCAGGACGGTGTAGGGGGAGGTGTCATCCCCGGCCCTGGCAGGCGACGTGGCCAGAACGGCCAGGACCAGGGCCACCAGGAAGGAGCCGAACCGCATAAAATCATTCCCAAAATGCCTGTGCGGGCCTTAGGCTAGCAGCCCCGGCGGATCCCGGCCACGAGCCGCCGGTGGCCGCCCGACAGTCCTAGGAGCCGATTCATGTCCGCCAATCCCATGCCCTCCAGCAGCCTGCTGGCCGACCTCGCCGCGATTGTGGGGCAGGCCCACGTCCTCACCGGCGACACCGATCGCGACTTCTACGCGATGGACGTCTACAACCAGCTCGAACTGCCCGTCGCCGTGGTGCAGCCGGGCACCGTGGAGGAGCTGCAGAAGGTCGTGCGCACCGCCACGTCGGCGGGGGTGGCGGTCGTGCCCCGGGGGGGCGGCGCCTCCTACACGGACGGTTACCTGCCGGCCGTCAGCAACTCCATCCTGATCGACACCGGGCGGCTGAACCGCATCGTCGAGCTCAACGAGGGCGACATGTACGTCACCGTCGAGCCGGGCATCACCTGGCACGACCTGTGGCAGGCCCTGAAGCCCAAAGGCCTGCGCACCACCTTCTGGGGTCCGTTCTCCGGCATCAAGGCGACCGTGGGCGGCTCCATGTCCCAGAACAGCGCCAGCCTCGGGTCCGGCACGAACGGCATTTCCGCCGACGCCGTCCTGACCTTCGAGGTGGTGCTGGCCAATGGCGAGATCCTGAAGACCGGGTCCCGGGCCGCGGCGAACGGCTCGGGCTTCTTCCGCTGGTACGGCCCCGACCTCACGGGGTTCTTCACCGGCGATGCCGGCGCCCTGGGCGTCAAGGCCCGGATTTCCCTCAAGCTGATCAAGAGCCCGCCGTTCTTCGGCACCGCGTCCTTCGGCTTCGACACCTTTGACGCCATGTCGCGCGGCATGGCGGCGGCGGCGCGGGAGGGAGTGGCCTCCGACAATTTCGGCCTGGACCCCAAGCTGCAGCAGGGCCAGCTCTCCAGTACGGACGCCAGCGACGCCATCGGCGCGGCCTGGGCGGTGGCGAAGACGGCCCGCAACCCGCTGGAGGCCGGCATCAAGCTGGTGAAGATGGCGGCGGCGGGCAAGCGCTTCCTGGCGGGCCATAACTACTCGGCCCACTACACCGTGGAGGGGGTCTGTCAGGCCGAGGTCAATGCAAAGCTTGCCATCCTCCGCAGCGCCATGGAGGGCATCGGCACCGAGACGGCCAACACGATCCCGACCGTCATCCGCGCCATGCCGTTCATTCCGCTCTATCCGATTCTGGGGCCGAAGGGCGAGCGCTGGGTCCCGCAGCACGGCATCCTGCCCTTCTCGAAAATGGCCGAGTTCCACCAGAAACTGCAGAAGCTCTACGCCGACAACGCGGACAGGATGCGCAAGGCCAAAGTGGACAAGGGCACCATGTACATGACCGTCAATACCCACGGCTTCCTGTACGAGCCGGTGTTCTACTGGGAGGACGACCGGACCAGCTTCCACAAGCGTTTCCTGCCCCAGGATTACCTCAAAATGCTCCCGGAGTACCCGGCCAACCCGGAGGGGCGCGCGCTGGTGCGGGAGCTGCGGCAGAAGATCGCCGAGCTGTTCGCCTCGGCGGGTGCGATCCACATGCAGGTGGGCAAGAGCTACCCCTACATGACCGGCCGCGATCCCGAGGCGGCCCGGCTGCTGCGGGACCTGAAGAAGTCCGTGGACCCCCGGAACCTGATGAATCCCGGGGCGCTGCAGTTGTAGGGCCGGCTTCAGCCGCGATCCCGCCAAAAGATCCCGCCCAAAAAAGAAAACCCCGCACGAGGCGGGGTTTTCCGGGGCGCCGGACCTTGTGGCCCGGTGCCGTCAGGCGTCAGGCACCAGGCTTCAGGCAGCCGCCACCGCGCGGCGGCGGGCCAGGCCCAGGAAGCCCAGGGCAGAACCGAACAGCCAGACGGCGGCCGGCACCGGCACCACCGAGAACGTCAGGTAGTTCGTGCCGGCGTTGCCGAGCGGAACGCCGTTGGAAAGGATCAGCTGCCCGCCCGGACCCGTGTAGGAGGCGACCGTCCACAGGTTGAAGGCGCCGTCCGTAGCGTCGCAGCCACCGCCGCCAGCCACCGACATCAGGCCGCGGGGATTGCCCGTGCCGACGTCATCGCCGCCGATCGAGCGCTGGACGCAGTTGGCATTGCCGCCCACGTTGTAGGCCATCGAGCTGCCAAAGCTGAAGTCATCACCCAGCGAGACATTGGCGCAGCCGTGCGCCCCGACAGAGGCGAGGAACGTTCCCTCGACGCACTCGTAGCTGGCGGCCGTCGTCGTCATGGCCGTCGTGTTGATCACCATGTCGGTGACCTTGTCACTGATGACCGGCGAGCCGTTGGCGTTGCTCGAGACAAAGGATGTCGACTGGAAGATGCCGGTCATGGAGAGCACGCCGGTGTCGTTATCCCAGTTCCAGACGGCAGTTGATCCGGTGGTGTTCGCATTCGACCAGATGCCGCCCGAGGAAACCAGGCTGGTGCTGTAGCAGGGGTTCGTCGCGCCGGTCGGTGCGCAGGTGGCCCACTTGAGCGTGCTCAGTGTGCCGCTGCTGCTGCGCTGGTTGTGGGCGGTCAGCGTGACCGAAAGGGCGCTGGCGACGCCGGAGGCGCCAAGCAACATCAGGGTGGCTGCTGCCAATACTGCTTTTCTCACAAAATAATCCTCCAGGGTTTTCAGCATACTTCTAATAGTTATGTGGCTGCGTCTTGTCGTTATTAGTACTTCCGGACTCTATGCCTTTCCGAAAGTTCATGAAAGGGGCCGGCTTTACATAAGGGGGCGGTCATTCAGGGCCCACCGCCACCCCCGAACGTCCCCCGGAGCAAAAGTATGTCCTGGCCCAGGTTGGGCTGTTCCAGCCCCGCGTTGCTGAAGTGCCGCCACTCGACGGTCCAGCGCCTGCTGATCCGCAGGCCGGCGGACAGGGAGAAGGTCAGCGCGGAGGACACGTAGGGATTCGTGTCGCTGTTGGCGACCACGCCGATTCCCAGGGTGGGCTGCAGCCTGTCGCCCTCCCGGAAGCTCCACTTCCGCTGGACGCTCAGGTAGCCATAGCTGGCCACCGGCCGCTCCGCCGTCCCGGACAGCGTCACGCACTCGAGTCCGGTGGCGCCCGCGGTGCAGGTGTCCTGCAGGGTGCGGACGTCGACTGCCTGTTCGGACACGAAGCCCAGGGCCGTTTCCCAGCGGGCCGTGCTCCGGGCGATCTCCAGGGCGCTGCCGTCCGAACGGGTGGGCCCGGCAGCGATCTGCCAGGAGGCTGCAACCACGTCAGTGGCGCCGAGGATCAGGGCAATCAGGAGCGGGGCGGGGCGCATGCAGGGCAGGGTCCCTGTTCTGGTTTGCCCCGAGTATCCGCCGCCCCCGGCAGCCGGGGGCGGCGATCGCACATAAGTCGCGCCGCGGCGCGATCAGCGGCTGGCGGCGGCCCTCGTGGCGTCGCCCAGCCGGGTGACGAAAACCCGTTCGCCCTCCTGTTCCCAGGTGACGTAGACCGTGCCGTCCGGCGCGACGGCGCTGGCGGGCCAGGCGGAGTTGCCGGGCGGCGTTGGTATTTCCACCGGCGCGGACAGCGTCTTGCCCTGGTCGCCTGACTGGGCCGTGTACAGGCGCCGGGGACCGCCGGTCTTCACGTCGGCCTTGGCCTGCCAGACGATGCGCAGGAAGCCATCGGGGGCGACGGTCATTTCGGGGGCGTCGGAGTAGGGCGCACCGGGGTGGACGAGCTGGCTGCCGGCGAACGTCTTCCCGCCGTCCGTCGACCGGGCGAAGTAAACTCCCGCGGGCTCCATGCCACCGGTGTAGGAGGCGGCGTACACCCGGGGCCCGTCCACCGCGAGCTCCGTCGGCTTCAGGGGACAGCCGTCGATCTTCCACTCGCCGAACGGCAGCCGGCCCTCGCTCGCGAAGTTTTGCCCGGCGTCGTTCGAGCGCGCCACGGTGCTGTCGCGGCCGTCGGCGTAGATCTTCCGGTAGCCCAGGAACAGGGCGTCGGCGCCGAAGGCGACGGTCAGCTGGCAGCAGGGACAGACGGCGTCGTTGCTGATGGTGGCGCGCTCGGCGCTGAAGGTCCGGCCGTCGTCGGTGGAGGTGGCCATGTGCGCGTTGGCGCCGTCGGCCGTCTTCTGCATGTCACCGATGTCCTGCCAGAATGCGACCACGGTGCCGTCCGGCGCCACGCCCATGGTGCCGAACGAGAAGGTGGCCGACAGGCCCTCGCCGAGGACGTCCGTGCGATCGAAATCCGGCGGCCGGTTGATCGTCCGGGCCGCTTCGAAGGTGCGGCCGCCATCCGTGGACCGGGTGTACTGCGCAGTCACCACGTCGAGTTTCGTGACCGGCGAGCGCTCGTTGCCGGGGAAGAACACGTGGATGGTGCCGGACCGGCCGGCGGCGATCCGCGGCTTGCTCACGGCGAAGCCCCAGACCGAACCGGGCTCGCTGTTCACCCGGACCGGCTGCGACCAGGTGCGCCCGCCATCCGTGGAGCGGGCGAAGTGCAGGTCGGTGGCGGACCGGTGGCTGTGCTCACCGGGCTTGCGGGGCTTCTCGGCGGGGCGTTCCGCGGTCAGGCCCCGGTCCAGCCAGATCACGTTGATGCCGCCGTCGGGCCCGACCGCGATCTCGGGGCTGGTGGCCCGGCGGCCGGGCTCGCTGACCTGCAGCCACGGCTCGTCCGTGGCAACCGCCGGCGGGGAGAGGGCCAGGCCCGGCAGGGCTAGCGCGATGGTTGCCAGGAATGTCGCTGCGTTCTTCATGCTGCTGCTCCCTATTCGAGGCGCTCGCCGTCCCACTGGATCGTCTGGCCGCTCTGTTCCATCGTGAGCTTGTCGATGACGCCGATCATGCCCCGGATGCTGTCCCCGGCGCTCACCGTGGACTGGCCCGGGCTCGCGGGCTCGCCGTGGGTCAGCACCCGGCCGGGATTGAGGGTGACGACCTTGATGCCCTGGTTCTTCCAGCGCAGCGCGATCTCCTGCTGGATGGCGTCCAGGGCCGCCTTGCTGGTCTTGTAGAGCGTGAAGCCCGGAACCGGAATGCCGCGCTTCCCCTTGCCAGTGGTCAGCGCCGCCATGACCTTGAGATTGCCGGCCTTCACGTGGGGGTAGAACGCCTCCGACACCTTGAGCGGGCCCATGGCGTTGGTCCTGTAGAAGCGGTCGAACTCCGCATAATCGATGGTGCCGACCATCTGGCCCCTGTCGGGCCCCTGCATCAGGCCCGCGTTGTTGATCAGCACGTCGATGGGCTGGGCAGCGTACTTCTGCGCCAGCGAGTCGATGCCGGGATGATCCAGCAGGTCGAGCTTCTCCACGAGCACGTTCTCGTGGGCGGCGGCGAATGCCTTCAGCTCGCCGGCCGAGGCCGGATCCCGGGTGGTGGCAATGACCCGCCAACCCAGGGCCGTGTATTGCTTCACGAATTCCAGGCCGATGCCCCGGTTGGCGCCCGTGATGAGTACCGTGCGTTCCGGCGCGGCGGCCTGGGCCCCGGTGAGCGGCAGCGCGACCAGTGCCGCGGCAAGCAGCAGCCAGCGGCGTGTGGCGTTGAAAGTCATGATGCTATCTCCAGGTAGGGTCGCGTGAGGTCCTCGGACACCGCCCACAGCTTCGCCGCCAGCCCGTCGTTTTCCATGTTGCCGCCCGGCAGGAACGGGTTGCAGTCCTTGAAGAAACAGCCGCTGACGCCGGCGAGCTTTGGCCAGGTGGCGAGGTACACCTGGGTCGAGGCGCCCGCCTCGACGCTCTTCATGAAGGTCCAGCCCAGTAGCTGTGCCGTGATGACCTGGTACCAGGGCAGGTAGCGGCCCAGGTTCGTCATGATCACGCCCGGCTGCAGGGCGTTGGCGGTGACCCGCGTGCCCTCCATGCGGCGGGCCAGCTCCCGGACGAACAGGTAGTTCGCGAGCTTGGACTGCCCGTAGGCCTTGCGCGGCTCGTAGTCCCGCTCGCCGGACAGGTTGTCGAACTCGATGCCTGATGCCGGCGCCTGCTTGTAGGCGCCGCTGGACACGACGACGACGCGGCCCTGGGGCGCGGCGGTCAGTTGCGGAATCAGGCGCCGGGTCAGCAGGAAGTGACCCAGGTGGTTGGTGACGAAGTGCCGCTCGATGCCGTTGATCTGCTCGGCCGTCGGCACCTCCATCACGCCGGCATTGCACATCAGGATGTCCAGCGGGACACCGAGGGCGGCCACCTGCGTCGCGCAGGCCACCACGGAGCCGAAGTCCGTGAGTTCCAGTACTGCCGGCGTCGTGCGCCCGGGCACCGAGGCGCAGGCCTCGGCGGCCTTGTCGAGCGTGCGCGCAGTGCCGATCACGTGGGCACCCCGCAGGGCCAGCACGCGCATGCTCTCGTAGCCCAGGCCGGAGTTGGCGCCGGTAACTAGCGCGGTGGTGCCGGTGAGGTCCATGCCCTCCGTGACTTCCTCCGCCGTGGAGTCCGGTCCGAAGGGCCCGAGTGGCACGCCCTCCGGCCGGGCGACCTCCGCCCGGCCGCAGCCGGCGAGCGTGGTCGTGGTAATCAGGGCCGCGCCGCCCAGCAGGAGTTCACGTCTGCTGACGGTAGGAGCGCCTTCAGGCGCGACAATCCGGCCATCAGGAGCGATGTTGCGCCTGAAGGCGCTCCTGCGAACGTTCATGAGAGGAGATGGGGGCGGGTGAGTTCTTCGGACACCTGCCACAGCTTCGCCGCCAGCTCGTCGTTCTGCATCTGGCCTCCCGGCACCTCGGGGTTGCAGTCGGCGAAATAGTGCCCGCTCACGGTCGCCAGCGCGGGCGCCGTGGCCACGTAGCAGGTGGTGGCCGTGCCCGCCTCGACGCTCTTCATGAAGGTCCAGCCGATCAGCTTCGCAGCGACCTTCTGCCACTCAGGGAAGCTGCGGCCCAGGTTGGTCATGATCACGCCGGGATGCACCGAGTTCGCCGTGGTCGTGGTCCCCGCGAGGTTCTTCGCCAGTTGCCGCACGTAGAGGTGATTGGCGAGCTTGGACTGGCCGTACATCCTGTTGGGGTTGTAGTCCCGCTTGCCGGAGAGGTTATCGAACTCGATGCCGGATTCCGGCGCCCACTGGTAGCCGCTGCTGGTGAGGACCACGACCCGGCCCTGGGGTGCCGACTGCACCTGGGGCAGCAGCCGGTTGCCAACGATGAAGTGGCCCAGGTGATTGGTGACGAACTGCTTCTCCAGCCCGTAGACCTGCTCGAGTTCGGGCAGCGCCATGATCCCGGCGTTCAGGATCAGCATGTCGATGGGCAGGTCAAGCGCCCTGACCGCGTCCGTGCCCGCGACGATGGAGGGGAAGTCGGTAAGCTCGATGGCGACCGGTGTCGTGCGGCCCTGGATCCCGGCACAGGCCTGCCCGGCCTTCTCGATCGTGCGCGCCGCGCAGATGACATGTGCTCCGCGCAGCGCGAGCACGCGCGCGGTCTCGTAACCCAGCCCGGAGTTCGCGCCCGTGACGAGCGCCGTCTTGCCGGTGAGATCGAGGCCCTCCACGACCTGCTCGGCCGTGGACTCGCCGCCGTAGGGTCCCAGCGGCACGCCCTCAGGGCGGACGATGGGCTTGTCCTCGCCTCCGCTGCAGGCGGCGAGGGCGGTGCCGGCGGCCAGCACGGTGCCGCCCGCCAGGAGCTGGCGGCGGTTGAGACATTGCTGGGGTCGGTTCATGGTCTTGCTCATCCCGGGTACTGGGCGATGCCGGACAGGGATTCCTTCTGGCCGACGTTGTTCCGCGCCACGATGGCGGCGTCCGAGAGCCGGACCTTGACGATGTCGCCGGTGAAGAAGTTGCCGACGATCGCGAACTGGCCATCCGCCGACGAATTGACGGCGGCCCAGCCCATGCCCTCCAGGGGGTAGTTGCGGATCACGGCCCCGGTCTTCGGGTCCATCACGAGGAAGCCCTTGCCCGTGCTGATCAGCAGTCGGCCGTCCGGCGCGGGATTCATGACGAGGACCATGGGCACATCCGGGCTCGTGGCGAAGTCCGCCAGGTCCGGCAGCTGCCTGCGGTTCTTCAGGTCGTACTGCATCACGCGCTTGCCCGTCTCGGAGACGAAGATCAGGCGGGTGTCGTCGTCGGCCAGGACGGTGCTGGTGACGGCGAGGAAGCCGAACATCCCGCCGTTGGCCTGGGTCGCGTACTCGTCCTGCAGGCTGCCGTCGGCGCCGTGCCGGAACACGTGGCCATCGCCGATCACGTCCCTGCCCGGGAGGAGGCGGAACTTCGTCGTCACCGAGGGGTGGCCCGTCTGGGTGCCCATCATGTGCTCGCCGAAGTACAGGCTGCCGTCCCTGCCGAAGGTCACGCTGGAGTACATGCGGTCGGAGAAGGTGCGGACCGGCTTCTGCACGCCGGTCGGCGCGATCTCGACGACGGCGGGGGTCAGCTGGGAAAACGCCCACAGCGTCCTGTCCGGCGCGAAGGTCAGGCCGCCGACCTTGTGCCGGGTGCCCGTCAGGTAGAGCTCGCCCTTCGGCTGCAGGTTCTCGTCGTACTGGATGAGCCGGCCGGTGCCGCCGTGATCGTCGTCGGGATTGTCCATGATGGTGGCGGCCACCAGGATGTCGCCCTTGGCGAAGGGCTTGACCGTGCTGACGTGCGTGGCGTCATCGGCCCGTGCGCCGCCCGCAACGAGGAGCAGGCAGGACAGGAGTGCTGTTCGACTACGGGTCATGGTGACTCCGGGATCAAGGGGTGGAATCGATGCTGCCGCCGGCGTTGTCGCCGACGAGGCCGGCGGCCGCCGTGGAGTACACGTTGCGTACCGCGCCGTTGTTGCGGCCGATCAGCCCGCCGACGGCTTCCTTGCCCGTCACGGCCCCGGTGGCGAAGCTGGAACGGACCCGGCTCTGGGAATTGAAGCCGACGAGGCCGCCCACGTTGGTGCCGGTGCCCTGCACGTCGCCGGTGGCGAAGCTGTTCTCGACCAGCGCGTCGGTGTTCACGCCGACGAGGCCGCCCACGTTGTCCGCCCCCGAGACGACGCCGGTGGCGCGGCTGTTCAGTATCTTGCCGGTGGTGCTGAGGCCGACGAGGCCGCCCAGGCCCTTGCCGGCGGTCACGCGCACGTCCGCCGAACTGTCGCGCACGACGCCGTTCATGTCGCCGGCCAGGCCGCCGACCGCCGCCTGTCCCGAGACCCCGCCCCGAACGTGGCAGTTGACCACCTGCCCGGCATGCCCGCCAACGAGCCCGCCCGTGGCCAGACGGCCGATGACCTGCACGCTGGCCTGGCAGTCCGCGACGTAGCCGAAGTTGGCACCGACAAGGGCGCCCACGCCGCCCCGGCCCGTGACGGTGGCGTTCTCGAGCTTCAGGTTGCGCACCACGCCGGACTTCGCGAGGGTGCCGAACATCCCGACGCCACCGGCCTCCGGCAGGTCGACGGTGAGATTGCGCAGGGCATGGCCGTTGCCGTCCAGCGCTCCGGCAAAACCGTACTTGTCCCGCGCGATCATGCAGTTCTTCTCGGGGCCGCAGTTGCCCACCGGCGTCCAGTTGTCGATGCCGCCCAGGTCCAGGTCCTGCACGAGTTCGTAGCGGCGGGTGTTGCGGACCGCGAGGTCCAGCGTGGTGCGCTGGCCCTCGCCGGTCCCCAGGGTCTGGATGGCCTGCAGCTGCTGGGGATTGCAGATGGCAAACCAGCCATCGCCGTCCGCGTCCCGGACGAACTCGCCGGCATCCTTCGGGGCGGCATCGTGGGCGTCGGCGAGGCCGTCGCCGTCACGGTCGCGGGTCGGGGAGCCCCTGGCCGGACAGGCGGCAAGTTCGACCGGCGAAGGCGGCGGCGCGCGGACGTCGGCGACGGAGCCGGCGGCATCGATGGTGCTGAGGCTGGCCGTCATGCCGCCGCCGGCTGCCGGCGCCGAGCCGGCCGGGCGGTTGCCGGACAGGCCTCCAGTGAGGCCCTTCTGGGCGGCGAACCAGGCCGCCACGTCCTCCAGCTGCTGCCGGTCGAGGGTCGCCACCGCGCCGCCCATGATGGAGTCAGCCCGGGTGCCGGCCTTGTAGGCGAGCAACGCCTGCACCAGGTACTTCGCGTGCTGGCCGCCGAGGACGGGAAAGGCGGGGGAGGGGCTGCTGCCATCAGCGCCGTGGCACGCGGAGCAGGCTGCAGCGATTTCCCTGCCACGCTCCACGTCGCCGGCCGCCAGGGCGGGGCCGGAGCCCGGCGCGAGCGAGGCGAGCGAGAGCACGGCGAGGGCGTGGGTTCTTGTCCTCATGGCTGTTTCGCGTTGGCCCTGTCGAACTTCTCCTTGGCTTCCTTCGCAAGCTTCTCGAGGTCGGCGTTCTCGCCGAACCTGAGCGGGCGGTCGGTGTACATGCCCACCGAGGACCCCAGGTACCGGTTGCCCGAGACCTGCTCGAGCACGAAGGCGCCGAAATCGGCGTAGGTCATCATCGTGCCCTTGGGCGAGTTGGTGTCGACGGACAACTTGTAGTCCTTCCGGGCCGGCTCCTCCACGAGGAACGGCGGCCGGAAGATCACGTAGTCGAGACCGCTCGCCCGGACCACGCCCTCCATGTCCTGCATGTTCTGGTACAGGTAGCGGGACTTCCACAGCCAGCCGAGCCGGAAGTCGCCGGGTGCCGGCTTCACGGTCGGGAACTCGTCCTCCACGCCCAGCGAGCTGGCCACGAGCAGGCGGCGGTTACCCTTCTTCTTCATGGCGGCGATGATGTTGGCCGTGCCCGTGGTGAAGAGGTCGAAGGTGGGGGGCGTCTCCGCGGTGTCGGTGGGGTCCACGCGGGGGCCGACCATGGAGATGACGACCTCCCGGCCTGTCATGGCGGCCTCCAGCGATGCCTGGTCGTAGACATCGCCCTTCAGGATCTTCAGGCGCGAATCGCGGATGGTCACGTCCCCGGGACGCCGGGCGATGCCGATGACCTCGTGGCCGGCGGCAAGCGCCTGCTGGATGATCTCGGTGGAGCTCTTCGCCGTGGCACCGATGACGAGGATGGGCGGGTTTGCCGGCGCCGCGCCGGGTGCGGAGTGAAGCGTGATCGCGGCGAGCGCCAGGAGGATGGCGGCCAGGACATTTCGACGACTGCCACCAGTAGACATCGGGAGACTCCGTGTTGCCGGGCGAACGCTGGTGCTACTGTAGTCCGCAGCCCAATGCTTTGCACCTTGAGGAGGCCGGTAGACCATGTTGAATTCCACACCGCGGACGTTCCCACTGCAACTGCGTCCGGCCCTGGCGGGTTTCCTTGCCGGCACGCTGGTCGCGACGGCACTGGCGGGCGTTACGGAGCAGACCTACACCTGGGGCGAGCAGTACCGGACCATTCCCGACCGCTACCAGAAGATGATCGACGACTCGGAGGTCGCGTTCATGAAGCGCGATGTCGAGGCCTCCGGTGCCGCGATGACCGAGGACTTCAGCTGGTACACCGTGAAGGAGGACGGGCCGAAGGAGATGGTGAGGGGCCGGGAGGCCACCATGGCCCGGCTCAAGATGTTCTTCGAGTCGCCCGTGTGGACGACCAGCGACTCGGAAGTGCACCGTCTCGGCATGGTCGGCAACACCCTGGTGCAGGTCGAGATCGACACGCTCAACATGAACGGGAAGCCGGTCCGCCAGACCTCGCTGCACGTCTACGAGTTCAAGGACGGCAAGCGCTGGCGGGAGTTCGCCTTCTACCCGACCGACCTGTAGGAGCGCCTTCAGGCGCGACCCGCCCGCGCCCGGCTTGCCTTCGTTTTCATGTTTCCAATATCATGGAATCATGAAAACCGCCGAAGTAACCACCGCCCTGGCCGCCCTGGCCCACGAGAAGCGCCTCGAGATCTTCCGCCTGCTCGTCAAGCGCGGTCCCGGTGGCTTCGCCGCGGGCGTGATCGCCGACAAGCTGGGCCTGCCAGCGCCCACGCTGTCCTTCCACATCAAGGAGCTCGACCGGGCCGGCCTCGTGTCTGCCCGCCAGGATGGCCGCTACATTCACTACTCCGCAAACTTCGCCGCTATGCGGGAGCTGGTGGACTTCCTCACCGATCACTGCTGCAGCCTGGCCGACGGGACCTGCACGACCGACTGCCTGCCGGTGGCCCAGCCGGCCCGCAGGAAGAGGGCCTGACCCATGACCGACCGCCAGTACAACGTTCTTTTCCTCTGCACCGGCAATTCCGCCCGCAGCATCCTCGCTGAGGCGCTGATCAACCACTGGGGCAAGGGGCGCTTCGTCGGCTACAGCGCCGGCAGCCGGCCCACGGGCAGGGTCAATCCTGTCGCGCTCGAGCTGCTCAGGCACATGCAGCTTCCGACCGGGGGCCTGCGCAGCAAGAGCTGGGATGAGTTCGCGGCTCCCGGTGCTCCGCAACTGGATTTCGTCTTCACCGTCTGCGACAACGCCGCCGGCGAGCAGTGCCCGTTCTGGCCCGGCCAGCCGATGACTGCGCACTGGGGTGTCGAGGACCCGGCGGCGGTGGAGGGCACCGATACCGAGAAGTGGCTGGCCTTCCGGGAGGCGTTCCGGCAGCTCGAGAACCGGATCAGGATCTTCGTCAACCTGAAGATCAGCTCCCTCGACCGCCTGTCATTGCAGAACCGCCTGCGGGAGATTGGTACGCTCCGGACCGATGAAGCCTGAGGTCCTCGCTGAATTCCTCGGCACTGCGCTGCTGCTGGCAGTCGTGGTGGGCTCCGGGATCATGGGGGAGCGCCTGGCCGGCGGGAACGACGCCATCGCCCTGCTGGCCAACAGCCTGGCGACCGGCGCCGGTCTCTACGTGCTCATCGTCACTCTGGGCCCCGTATCCGGGGCCCAGTTCAACCCGGCGGTCAGCCTGTGCCTGGCGCTGCGCGGGCAGCAGAGTTGGGCCGTGGCCGGCGCGTTTGTGGCGGCGCAGGTCTTCGGCGCCGTGGCCGGCGTGCTGCTGGCACATGCCATGTTTGCCGAGGAACTGCTGCAGGTGTCTACCCACGTCCGCGGCGGCCCGGGTCAGTGGCTGAGCGAGTTCGTCGCGACGGGCGGCCTGCTCGGCGTCATCCTGCTCTGCCTGCGTCACCGCCCGGATGCGCTTCCGCAGTGCGTGGGCCTCTACATCATGGCCGCCTACTGGTTCACCGCCTCCACGTCATTTGCAAATCCGGCGGTGACCATCGCCCGGGCAATGACGGATACCTTTGCGGGCATCGCGCCGGCCAGCGCGCCGGGGTTCGTCGCAGCCCAGCTTGCGGCCGCCGTGCTAGCCTCGCTCCATGGGCGCTCAGCATGACGGACACGCTCACTCGCACGGGCACGGACATGCCCATGGTCCGGTGGATGCTACCGGTCGTGCCTTCGCGATTGGCGTAGCGCTCAACCTGGCTTTCGTGGGGGTCGAGGCCGGCTTCGGCCTGTGGTCGGATTCACTCTCGTTGCTCGCCGACGCCGGCCACAACTTCAGCGACGTGCTGGGCCTGCTCGCGGCCTGGTGGGCCGTCAATCTCGCCAGGCGCCTGCCGTCACTGCGTTTCACCTACGGCCTGCGCGCGTCCACCATCGTCGCCGCCTTTGCCAACGCCATGCTCCTGGTGGTGGCGGTGGGCGGCATTTCCTGGGAGGCTCTTCGCCGGCTCGTCGATCCGGTGCCTGTCGGCGAACTGACCATGATCAGCGTGGCGCTCGTGGGCGTGGTCATCAACGTGATCACCGCGATCATGCTGAGCAGAGGGCGCCAGGACGACATGAACATGCGCGGCGCCTACCTGCACATGGTGGCGGACGCCGCCGTCTCCGTCGGGGTGGTGGTCGCCGGCATCGGCATCATCCTGACGGGCTGGCTCTGGCTCGACCCGGCGGTCAGCCTGGTCATTGCCGTGGTGATCCTTGCCGGCACGCTGGGCCTGTTCCGGGAGTCGCTGCGGTTGTCCCTGCACGCAGTGCCCGTGGGCATCGACGCGGCGGAGGTGATGGCTTACCTGCAGCAGCTGCCGGGCGTGCGAGACGTGCACGACCTGCACGTCTGGGGAATGAGCACCACGGAGACGGCGTTGACCGCGCATCTGGTGATGGACGGCGGCCACCCCGGGGACGAATTTCTCCGGCGCGTCGCCGGCGAACTCGAGGTCCGCTTCCGCATCGGTCATCCGACCCTGCAGATCGAGGTGGCCGACGGGGCCGGCGCCTGCCGGTTTGCGCCGGGGGATGTGGTTTGAGCTAGGAGCCTGTCGAGAAGTCGATGCCCTGGGCGAGGGGCAGTGTGGCGCCGTAGTTGATCGTAACGGTCTGGCGCCGCATGTAGGCCTTCCAGGAGTCAGAACCGGCCTCGCGGCCGCCGCCGGTCTCCTTCTCGCCGCCGAAGGCGCCACCGATCTCCGCGCCGGAGGTGCCGATATTCACGTTCGCGATCCCGCAGTCACTGCCCGCGTGGCTGAGGAAGCGCTCAGCGCTCTGCAGGCGGTCGGTGAAGATCGCGGAGGACAGGCCCTGGGGCACGGCGTTCTGTTTCGCGATGGCTTCGTCCAGGTTTTTGCAGGGAATGACGTAGAGAATCGGCGCAAACGTCTCGTGCCGGACCACCGGCCACTCGTTCTCGGCCAGCACGATCGTGGGCTCCACGAAGTTCCCGGCGCCCTGGCGCACCTTGCCACCGCAGAGCACTCGCGCGCCATGCCCCTCGAGTTCCTTCAGCACCTGCTGGTAACGCTCCACCGCCTGGGCGTCGATCAGCGGGCCCATCAGGGTTCCCGGGCTCAGCGGGTCGCCAATCTTCACCTGTCGGTAGGCCGCGACCAGGCGCGCGGTGAGCTCGTCGAGGCGGCTCCGGTGCACCAGCAGCCGGCGCGTGGACGTGCAGCGCTGGCCCGCCGTGCCGACAGCCCCGAACAGGATCGCGGGGATCGCCAGGTCCAGGTTTGCGTGCTCGTCGACGATGATGGCGTTGTTGCCCCCGAGCTCGAGCAGGCATCGGCCGAAGCGCCGGGCGACCCGGGCCGCGACGCCGGCGCCCACGGCCGACGAGCCGGTGAAGGACATCAGGTCCACGCGGGCGTCGTCCACGAAACGCGTGGCCAGTGCCACATCACCGGTGTTGAACAGGAAGAAGGCGGGGGGGAAGCCGTGTGCCTCGAGGGCCTCGTTGCACAGGCGTTGTACGGCGACGCTCGACAGCGGCGCCTTCGGCGACGGCTTCCACACGGTGACATTGCCGCACACGGCGGCGATGAACGCGTTCCACGACCAGACGGCCACGGGGAAATTGAACGCGCTGATCACCCCCACGACGCCCAGCGGGTGCCACTGTTCGTAGAGCCGGTGACTGGGCCGCTCCGAGGGCAGCGTCCTGCCGCCCAGCATCCGGGACAGGCCGACCGCGTAGTCGGCGATGTCGATCATCTCCTGTACCTCGCCGTCGCCCTCGGCCTTGATCTTGCCCACCTCCAGCGTGACGAGGCTGCCCAGGGCGTGCTTGTGACGGCGCAACGCGTCGCCGATGAGACGGACGGCCTCGCCCCGGCGTGGCGCGGGCAGCTCGCGCCACGAGGCGCCGGCAATGACGGCGCTGCTGATGACCTGCTCGTAGTCCTGTTCGCTGGCTGCGGCGACGCTGGCCAGAATGCCGCCCTTGGCCGGGTTCTGCGAGTCGATGCGCTCGCGGCCCTTGGCCGGGTGCCAGCCGGAAGCGGAGAGGGCGCCGGGGTTCAGGTCCGACAGTCCCAGTGAGTCGAGGATGTCACGCATGGCCGCTCACCTCGTGCGGAGTCGCTGCTGTCCGCGGCTGCCCGCCGCGATGATCCGGGACGACACTTCCTTGCCCGCACCGTCGCTGTAGTAGCGGCCAAAGCGGTTTGCCAGTACATCGTTCAGCGGGAACTGTTCCTGACGGACGAAGCCCTGGTACCGCTCGGGGTGGCGGAGCACGAGATCGAGCACGGCGCAGATGCCGCCGGCCGTCGTGATCTGGATGGCGGACCAGAGGCGGCCGCCGATGACCTGGGGGTAAACCTTGTTCACGTAGTTCTCCTCCCGGAGTTCGCCCTCCTGCAGGCCCGTCACCGCCGCGTACACGATCACCACGTCCTGCAGGGTCTGGGGCACGGAGTTCTCGAGGATCCGCTTCAGGGTGCCCCGGTCGTGGTTCAGCTTGAGGCCGTTCATGAGCAGCCGCATCTGGTCGCAGTGGCCGGGGTAGCGGATCGTCTTGTAGTCCATGGACTCCACGCCGGAACCGAAGCTGTCCGCCAGCGAGCCGAGGCCGCCGGAGGTGTTGAAAGCCTCGTACAGCGTGCCGTCGATCTCGATCTCCTCCAGCCCCTCCAGCGGCTGCACGTGCTGGGGCTCGCCGTTGACCACGGAGAGGCACAGGTTGCCGTACTCGTTGATGAGCCCCTCGGTGGACCAGGTCAGCGAGTACTTGAGCACGTTGTTCGGGTGCTGGGGGAGGGCGCCGACGCGCAGCTTCACCGTGCGGACGCTCTGGAAGTGCCGGATCAGTTCCGCGGCCGCGATGCTGATGAAGCCCGGCGCCAGGCCGCACTGTGGAGCGAAGGCGGTTGGTGCGCCGCTGGCAATGCCGAGTACCGCCGTTGCCGAGCGCACGTCCTCCGTCAGGTCGAAGTAATGGCAGCCGGTGTCCCGCGCGGCACGGGCCACCAGCTCGTTGCAGTAGTAGGGCAGGCTCGACACGACCGCGTCGATGTGGTGGTCGCGCAGCGCCGCCTCCAGGTCTCCCAGGCGGGTGGCATCCAGGTCTAGCGCCTTGATGCCCCCGCCGCCGCCCGCCTCATGGTGGGCAGCGGCAACTTCCGCTGCTGCTCCCGGCCGGGAGTCGGCCAGCGTCACGGCGTAGTCGCCGGATTCCTCGAGCAGGCCTGCAATCAGGGACCCGATCTTGCCGGCGCCCAGAACCAGTACGCGATGCATGGCGACTCCTTTATCCGGATATGGCAGAGTGCCTGAAAATTCCGCCTGCGGGCGCAAAAAATCGGAGCGAGAAGGCCTTGGCCGCCCCAGTTACCCGCCGTTCCTTCACCCTCGGTGCCCTGAACATCGGCGCCGGAATCCTGGCCCTCGGGGCTGCCAGCGACGCGCTGCCCCGGGTGGCCGGTGCGCTGCCGCCGGGTGCGCCGGACCTCACGCTCCCGGCCAGCAATTTGCGTGCGCTGGTCCGGATGACGGCCAGCCTCGAGGAGCGCGACGTGCCCTGGTGGTATGACGGCACGATCTTCGGCGTCGTGCCCGGCGAGAATCCCCGCCCACTCGTGAAGTTCGAGGGCATGGAACTCTACTGGATGCAGCACCTGCCCGGTGGCGCCTACGAGCTCACGGGCAACACCGTCACGTTCTTTCGTGACGTGAACACGGGAGCCATGCTGTCCGAATTCCGCAATCCCTACACGAAGGCGGTGAACACGGTGCCGCCCGCCGTCCAGGGTGGCGGCCCCGGGCGCGGTTTCAATTACTCGGTGAAGGGCATCCGCTTCACCCGTCTTCTGGACCAGCTGCCCGAGGCGCCGCTCGTGCTCGACTGGAGCTTCGTGCGGGACATGGTCTGGTTGCACAACTGGACCCGCTATCCACCCGGCCTGCCGCCGCCTCGCTGGCAGCAGCAGACCATGTTCGCGAGCCAGAAGGACTTCCTCGATGACAAGCTGGCGAGCGTGCCCGTGGTCTTCGGTTCCACCGTGCACATGCCGTGGCTGAAGTGGCTCGACATGGGCGACCGTCCCGGCCACGTGGTCTGGCACGCGGGCGGCGCAAAGCTGGATTCCATCGACGAGCTGCCCGGCGAGTACCGGCGCCGGGCCGAGAAGGAGTTCCCGGCACTGCTGTCCGCGGATCCGGCCAAGGCGGCCGGCCGCGTCGTCAGTCCCGGGCACTGAATCAACCGTCCGCTACGCTCAGAGGAGCCTCCCGCATGTGGCACACCAGCCTGACCGAAACCCTGGCCGACCGCCGTCAGGCCCTGCAGACCTTTTTCTCCTGGGGCGCCGTCGCCGCCGGGGCGGGCCTGGGCCTCGCGGCCTGCGGTCGCCAGCCGCCATCGGTCGGCGCGCCCATTGTCGAAGGAAAAGTCACTCCTGGACAGAGGCTTAAGCTGGATTTCTCGAATCCGGCTGACAACCTGAAGGCGTTCATCAAGGTGACGGGTGACCTGGACCCCGCCGTCGAGACCGTCGGCTGGTTCGGCGGCGACATCTTCGCCGTGCTGGGGCCCGACCGGCCGCTGCAGAAGCTCGTCGGGGTCGAGGGCTTCGGCGTGCTCCGCGTGGTGACCCAGCCGGACGGGAAGTACCGCCTCTTCAATCGCGAGCTCGCCTACTACAAGGACCCGAAGACCGGCGAGTTCCTCGATACCTGGACCAACCCGTTCACCAGCGAAGAAGTCCAGGTCAGTCCCATCCACAACAAGGTGGTGAATGCCGAGATCGCGCCGGTCATGAAGATGGATTTCGACGGCACCGCCGTCGAAGTGCCCTTCAGTCCCCCGTGGACCTTCTTCGACGACAAGGCATTTTCCCTGTTCGAGGTGCACACGGCATTCCCCAATCCCATGACGCCGGCGGCCTGGCCGCGGGAGTCGGCGGGCCCCGTGACCCGCATCAGCGAGATGTTCCAGCGCTTCACCAGCCTGGCCCAGATCGAGGACCCTTCCCGCACGAATGCCGACTACACCGGCTCCTGGACCCGGATCGGGCCCTGGCTGCCCTGGATGCTGCAGGGCCAGGCGCCGGGCCACCTGCTGTACCGGACGAACATGGACCGGACCGGGACGGCCGATCGCCTGCCGGCGGCCCTCCGGGCCCGGGCCGAAAAGCTGCACCCGGAATTCTTCAGGGCGCCCGGCGACGAGACCTGGGGCGGCCCCAACGATTCGAGCTTCAGCGTGTTCATGGCAGAGAACACCCCGAAGCCATTGTAGGAGCGCCTTCAGGCGCGACTCTCGAGGCGCGATTCAATACCACCCGATCAGGGGTTTGTGTCGCGGCTTAAGCCGCTCCTACAATAGGACGAATGATCAGCTTCACCCTCAACGGCGAGCCCATCCAGGTCGATGCCCCCGACGACATGCCCCTCCTGTGGGTCCTGCGGGACAGGATCGGCCTGACCGGCACCAAGTATGGCTGCGGCATGGCCCTCTGCGGCGCCTGCACCGTGCACATCGACGGCGCTGCCGCGCGCTGCTGCGTGGTGCCGATCGCCGCCGTGGCGGGGCGGGAGGTCATGACCATCGAGGGGCTCGGGACCGAAGCCAGCCTGCACGCCGTCCAGCAGGCCTGGATCGACGAGCAGGTGCCCCAGTGCGGTTACTGCCAGCCGGGCATGATCATGGCCGTCGCCTCCTTCCTGAAGACCACGCCGGAGCCTGACGACGCGGCGATCGACGAGGCCATCACCAACATCTGCCGGTGCGGCACCTATCCCCGGATCCGCAAGGCGATCCACCGGGCCGCCGCGGCTTTGCGGGCCGGCCTCGCGACCGCTTCCGGCGCCTGACTTTCCTTCACCCCGGTTCCTGCGAGTGACAATCATGCTGAACAGACTTCGATTCGCCGCGTCTGCCCTGACCCTTGGCCTGCTGATGACGGCCTGCGCGGAAGGCGAGGACGGCGCGCCCGCCGCGCCGGCGGCAACGGCCTCCGCGCCGGCAGCCGACCTGCAGACGCTGCTGGCCGCCGCGGATCCGGAGAAGGGCAAGGTGCTGTTCCTGCAGTGCCGGGCCTGCCACAGCCTGGAGGCGGGCGGCGCCAACAAGGTCGGGCCCAACCTGCACGGCTTCCTGGGTCGCAAGGCGGGGCTCGCGCCCGGCTTCAGTTACTCGGACGCCGTGACCCAGTCCGGCATCGTGTGGTCCGCCGAGGCGCTCGACCACTGGCTGGAGCGTCCCAGCGAGTTCCTGCCGGGCAACCGCATGGTGTTCGTGGGCATCCGCAAGCCCGAGGACCGGGCCAACCTGATCGCGTTCCTGAAGCGCGAGACGACCGCCCCGTAGGAGCGCCTTCAGGCGCGACGATCGTTCGCGGCTAAAGCCGCTCCTGCCTCGTCGCTCCGTGACATCCGGTACCCCACGCCCCGCACGGTCTGGATGCACCGGTCGTGGCCCGTCGGCACCAGCGCCAGGCGGAGGCGCCTCACGTGCACGTCCACCGTCCGCTCGTCCACGTGGGCGTTGATGCGCCACACCCGGTCCACGATCTGCGAGCGGCTCAGCACCCGCTCCGGGTGGGTCATGAAGAGGTTCAGCATCTTGAACTCGATGGGGCCGAGGTGCACCGGCTGGTCGCCCGCCGTCACCCGGAGGCTGCGGATGTCCAGGCTTAGTCCGTCGAAGCGCCGCACGTCCTGATCGGCGTCCCGGGGCGCACCCACGCGCCGCAGCACCGCCTGCACGCGGGCGAGAAGCTCGTCCCGGCCGAAGGGCTTCGTCACGTAGTCGTCGGCGCCGGCCTTGAGCCCGGCCACCCGGTCCCCTTCGTCCGCCTTGCCGCTGACCATGATCACCGGGATCTGCGAGGTGGACTCGTCCGCGCGCCAGAGGCGCAGCAGCTTGATGCCATCCATGTCCGGCAGCTGCCAGTCGAGCAGCACCAGATCGGGCTGCTGGCGGCTGGTCTCGTCCAGCGCCGACATGGCGTTCGCCGTTTCCAGTGTCTCGTAACCGGCGCTGGAGAGCAGGAAGGACAGCATGCTCCGGAGCGGCTTGTGGTCCTCGACGATGAGGATCCGGCGGGTGGCGGTCATCGGGTGGAAGCCTTCATTGTTGTTCGGTTTCAGCAACTTTCCTGGCTCAGCGCGCGGCCCGCGTTCCCGGACGACGGGGACTACATCAGCACCCCGTGAAAGTTTCGTGGCGTCAGTGTGACGAACGTGTGAACGCGGGCCCCGGGCGCGTCAACGCCTCGCGGGCAAGTGTGGCGATTTGTTCATCCGCGTGTCATCGCGAGGACGCGGAGCGCGCGTAGCTTGCCGTCCGTTGCCGCATGCAGAGACAAAGACCAAGAGGCGGCGACGACAGTGGGGCGGAAGGATTCGGCTCGAGCTGGTCTGCCGCTTTGATCCAACTACAGGAGGAAGAAATCCAATGCGAGCTCTGACCAAGAAGCTGGCGACCGTGTCTGCCCTGGCGATGCTGGGCATGACGGGCGCCCAGGCGTCGATACTCTCCGGCACTGCCACGGGCGGCTCCGAAGCCCTGGCGACCTTTGTCAACGCCAACGGCGATTCCATCAGCCAGGACCTCGGTGAGCAGGCTGCCGGCATCAATTTTGGCGACAACTACACGCTGAGCACCTCGGTGCTGAACTTCATCAACACCGCCGGCGGCGCCGCGAACGTCACCTTCGGCATCATCTTCGGCAACAGCACGGCCCGCAACTACACCACGTCATCGGGTAGCGCCACCTTTGCCGACGACGTCCAGGTGGCCGAGAGCGCCAAGAGCCTCTGGGCCTCGTCCCTGAACGGCCTGATCAACAACCTGAACCAGGGCGACGCGACGCCTCCCTCCACCAACCTGGCCTATGGTCCCTTCACCGCCGGCTCGGGCTCGCCGAACTACCTGGACGGCCTGCACGACAACTGGCAGTCGGGCGACTTCCAGTTCTCGAACCTGGCTCCCGGCACCGACACGCTCTACCTCTACGGCGTGCAGTTCACCAGCGCCACCATCGGCCTGCGCAACTTCACGCCTTTCAAGGAGGGCCTCACCGCCAAGCTGAACCTGGATAACAACCAGCTGCAGATCGTGCCGGTGCCCGCCGCCGTCTGGCTGTTCGGCAGCGCCCTGGGCCTGATGGGTGTCATGCGCCGCCGCAGCCTGGCTGCCTGAGCGCCTCACTCTAAATCAACTACCACCTTGCATCACAACGGAGAACGAACCATGCAACCGACCATCAAGAAAGTCAGCGGCCCGCTCGCCCTGGCGATCGCCGGCCTCTTCGCCGGCGCCGCCCAGGCAGCGATTCCCGCCGTCAGCGCCAGCTTCTACATCTCCGGCGCCTCCGCCGCCCGCGCCATCCCGCCCGCGATCGCCACCGAGCTGTGCGATCCGGCGATCAATGACCGGGCTGACTACATCGACAGCGCCTCGTCAATCAACTACCGCATCAACGTCTGTACGCTGAAGAACGACACCAGCGTCCCGACCTCCATCCGCGGCCAGAAGGTGGCGTTCTACTCCCGCTCCCAGGGCGGCACCCTCTTCGGCATCCGCCCCGTCGCGATTCCCCAGGCCATCAAGTTCATCGACGGCAGCACCTGCCCGGCCGATGACCTTAACCCGGCCACGGAGCAGCTCTGCCCGACACTGACGGCGGATGCCGACTACACGGTGCCGGATGGCGTCGGCGACGGCCACGTCCCGGACTTCGGCCTTTCCGACGAGGAGCCGATTTTCGGCTGCGAAGTCGCCAAGGAGAACGGCCCGGCCCAGTGCACGGTCACCGAGCTGGCCGCCCTGAAGACCGCCAAGGTCACCGCCGCACCCGTCTACCAGCTGCCCTGGACGATCCAGGCCGGCCAGCAGCTGGGCGCCGAGCTCGGTGGCAACATCTCCGCCACCGTCCTCTCGGGCATCTTCGCCGGCAACTACCAGTCCGTTGCCGACATCAAGGCGGCCATGGGCGTCGCCCCGCTGGCTGGTGACGACACGGAAGGCCTGAAGATCTGCCGCCGCACCAACACGTCGGGCACCCAGGCGGGTCACTCGCACCTCTGGCTGGGCTCCGACTACTGCGGGTCAGCCACGAAGATCGCGACCTTCGTGGACGAGGCCTTTGACGACAACAATGTCGCCAATGGCTGGCCCGTGAACTACGACGTGGTGGAGAACAGTTCCTCGAGCAACGTGGAGAACTGCGTGATTGCGGCCGGCGACCAGGGCCGCTCGATCGGCATCAACTCCCTCGAGAACGCCCCGAAGCCCGGCGCTGTCAATCTGAATATCGATGGCATCACGCCGAGCCAGCAGACCGCAGCCCTCGGTGCGTATCGCTGGTACGCGGAGTCCACCCTGAACTCCAACAGCGACACCATCAACAACGCGGCGGCTCTCAACGACTTCATCAACGCCGACCTGACCGCCCGGGCGACCACCACCCAGCGGAGCCAGTTCCGGACGCTGTTCCTCGGCAATGTCCGCAACCCGGCGAAGATCGTGTCCTCCGGCCTGAACGGGATCAACGCGCTGCCGAACTTCGCAGTGCCGACCAATCCGTTCGTCGCGGCGACCCCGGTTGGCTGGACCACCAAGAACGTCGGTGTCGGCGGCAGCAACTGCAAGGCCCCGCTGCCCGTCTTCCCGTAAGCGTGCCGGCCTCGCGCCCTGGCGCGGGGAGGACTACCCCGGCCGGCGCCCGCAAGGGCGCCGGCTCTTTTCCGGGCAGGGAAGCGGGGGAGGGGAATATGACGTTTCCTTCACATGAATGTCACAAAGATGTCCGTTTCGGCCGGTAGCCTCCCCCCCAGGTCGACCTGCAGATTCAAAGAAAACAGACAAGGAACCGATTCCATGAACACCCATTTCAAGAACCTGGCGGCAGTCTCCGCACTGGCGATGCTCGGCGTGACAGGCGCCCAGGCGTCCATACTCTCCGGCACGACCGCCGGGGGCTCCGAAGCCCTGGCGACCTTTGTCAACGCCAACGGCGATTCCATCAGCCAGGACCTCGGCGAGCAGGCCGCCGGCATCAACCTGGGTGACGCCTACACGCTGAGCACCTCGGTGCTGAATTTCATCAATGCCGCCGGGGGCGCCGCGAACGTCACCTTCGGCATCATCTTCGGCGAGACCACGGCCCGCAATTACACCACCTCGTCCGCCAGTGCCACCTTTGCCGACGACGTCCAGGTGGCCGAGAGCGCCAAGAGCCTCTGGGCCTCGTCGCTGAACGGGCTGATCCAGAACCTGAACATCGGTGATGCGACGCCGCCCTCCACCAACCTGGCCTATGGCCCGTTCCTCGCCGGATCGGGCTCGCCGAACTACCTGGACGGCCTGCACGACAACTGGCAGTCCGGCGACTTCCAGTTCTCCAACCTGGCTCCCGGCACCGACACCCTCTACCTGTACAGCGTGCAGTTCACCGCGGCCACCATCGGCCTGCGCAACTTCACGCCGTTCAAGGACGGGCTCGCTGCCAAGCTGGACCTGGCGAACAGCCAGCTTCAGATCGCCGGGACCCAGGTCGTGCCGGCGCCCGCCGCCGTCTGGCTGCTCGGTACGGCGCTGGTGCCGCTGGCCCGCCGGGCCTGGCTGAAGTCCCGCACTGCTGCCTAGCTCTCTCACGCGCAACCACCGGAACCGGCGCCTTCGGGCGCCGGTTCTTTTTCGGGGCACCGGCTTAACGTCCCTGCAACGCGCCTGAAACATTCCGCCGCGACGATGGTCTGGCGGATTCCCTCCAGAACACCAAGCCCGGTAGAGCACGCCCAGACCTGCAATGACGAGCCGGATGTTGTCCTTCCTGCGCCTGGCAATAGCCATTGCCTGCCTCTCCTCGCCGGTGGCCCGTGGCCAGGAGGCGGAGGGCGGCGAGGCCAAGCCGCGCTTCGACGTGTGGGAGTTCCGGGTCGAGGGCAACACCGTCCTCGACGCGCTCGCCATCGAGCGCGCCGTGTACCCGCAGCTCGGCCCCGGCAGGACCATCGACGACGTCAACGCCGCCCGCACGGCCCTGGAGCAGGCCTACCGGGATGCGGGCTTCGCCACTGTCTTCGTCGACGTTCCGGAGCAGGAGGTGGACGGGGGCCTCGTGCGCCTGGCCGTCACCGAGGGCAGGGTGTCCCGCCTCAAGATCACGGGTTCCCGGTATTTCAGCAACGGCTGGATCCGCGCGCAGCTGCCCGAGGCCACGCCCGGCACGATCCCGCGCATGGACGCCTTCCAGGACCAGCTTCGGGCCCTCAACGTCCGGTCGTCGGATCGACTGCTGACCCCCGTGCTCCGTCCCGGCGCCGAACAGGGCACCGTCGAGATCGAGGTGAAGGTGGACGACCAGCTGCCGGTGAACGGCTCGCTGGAGGTCAACAACCGCAACTCCGCCAACACCACCGACACGCGCATCGAAGCCGCCGTCCGCTACGACAACCTGTGGCAGCGCGATCACTCCTTCGGCCTGCAGTACCAGGTGGCGCCGGAGGACCGTGACGAGACCGAGGTGATCGCGGCGAGCTACGTCCTGCGGCCCAGGGCGAGCGGCAAGGCCTTCGCCTTCTACGGGCTGTCCAGTGACAGCGACATCGCGGTCGTCGGCGGCGACATCAGCTCCATCGGCAAGGGCGAGGTCTACGGCGCGCGGGCGATCCTGCCTCTGGAAGGTGGCGAGGGGCTGTTCCACAGCCTGGTGCTCGGGGTCGACTACAAGGACTTCGACGAGACCATCGGCTTCAACGAGGAGGGCGAGGACGACATCGACACGCCGATCGCCTACCTGAACTGGTCCCTGGGCTGGAACGCCGCGCTGCCCCGCGAGACCCGCACCCACACCTATGACCTCACGGCCAATGCCGGCATCCGCGGCCTCGGCAACGAGGAACAGGAATTCGCCGACAAGCGCTTCAAGGGCCGTCCGAACTACTTCTATGTGGAGGGCGGCTACGAGCTCATCCAGTCCCTGCCCTGGTGGGGCACGGCGCTGGCGCTCGACCTGCGCGGCCAGTGGACGCCCCAGGCGCTGATCTCCAACGAGCAGTTCGCGACCGGTGGCCGGGACAGCGTTCGGGGTTACTACGAAGGCGAGATCCTCGGGGACTACGGAGTGCAGGCCTCGGCGGAGTGGCGCAGCCCGAACTTCGGCCCGGGGCTCTGGAAGCCGCTGGAGAACCTCTACGGCTATGCCTTCCTCGACAGCGCCCGCCTCCTGCTCAACGACCCGCTGCCGGACCAGGTGGATGCAATCACCCTCCTGAGCGCCGGCGTCGGCCTGCGCCTGGCTGCCGATCCCCTCACGGCGGGCCTCGATCTCGCGATCCCGTTCCGGGACGGCCAGGCCACCGAGGAGGGCGACGAACGGCTGCTGTTCTCGCTCCGGTATGGATTCTGATCTGCACTCCCGGCTGTCCCTGAGCCTCGGCGTCGCGCTTTACTGCGTGCTCGCGGGCGCGCAGGTGCAGGCGGGCGGCCTGCCAGTCCCCTGCGCTGGCGGCAGCTGCGCCGGCGGTCCGGCCGTCTGGGTCACCCAGGGAGCCGCCACGGCGGTGACCAATCCCGCCGGCACCCAGCTGGACATCAACCAGTCCACAGACCGGGCCGTGCTGAACTGGGCCGAGTTCAACGTGGACGCGGGCAACACGGTCAACTTCAACCAGCCCGGCAAGGGCTCACTGGCCCTGAACAAGATCTTCCAGGGCGATCCCAGCCGGATCTTCGGCTCGGTGAACGCCAACGGCCAGATCTACCTCATCAACCAGAACGGCATCCTCTTCGGCAAGGGTTCCCAGGTGAACGTGGGGGCGCTGGTCGCCTCGAGCCTCGCCATCGACCCCGACGCGGAGTCCGGCGGCATCCTGAACCCGCTACTGCTGCGGCAGGACAAGCCGGCGTTCTCCGGCGACGGCCGCGTCTATGTCGTCGACGCCGATGGCCAGGTCGTCACGGGCCCGGATGGCCAGCCGGTCCCGGTGAAGGTCGTGGTCGAGGATGGCGCGAAGATCAGCTCGTCCGCGGCGGGCGGCGGCAGCATCGCGCTACTGGGCCAGGACGTCGAGAACGCGGGGCAGGTCGAATCACCGTCCGGCCAGGTGATCCTGGCCGCCGGCCAGAAGGTCTACCTGCAGGCCAGCGAGAGCCCGGACCTGCGCGGCCTGCTGGTCGAAGTGGACGCCGGCGGCACGGCCTGGAACCAGGCGACCGGCAGGATCGCCAGCACGCTCGGCAACGTGTCCATGGTCGGGCTTGCCGTGAACCAGGACGGCCGTGTTTCGGCGACGACCTCCGTGCAGAGCAACGGCTCGGTCCGGCTGCTCGCCCGGGACACGGTCGACGTGATCCAGGGCACCGGTACCCAGCCACCGGTTCTCAACACCACCCGCGCCGGGTCGGTGAGCTTCGGCGCTGGCAGCCTCACGGACGTCGGGATCGATGCCGCGACGGCTGACAAGACGGCCGTGGCCGACCAGGCCCAGCCGCTCTCGTCCGTCGAGATCGTCGGCCGCCAGGTCGACCTGCAGTCCGGCAGCACGATCCGCGTGCCCGGCGGCTCCGTATCCATCACGGCCCTGCCGAATCCCAGCGAGCTGCCGTCCGGCGACACGCCGCTCGCGGAGGACACCGGATCCCGGATCCGCCTCGCCGCCGGCAGCCTGATCGACGTGGCCGGTTCCGAGGCGGAGGTGGACCTGGCGCGCAACGTCGTCGCGGTCGAGCTGCGCACCAATGAGCTCCGGGATTCGCCGGTCCAGCGGGACGGCGCCCTCCGGGGCGAGACGGTCTTCGTGGACTCGCGGGTCGGCACCCCGGTGGCCGACGTGTCCGGGGCGACGGCCGCCGTGCCCCAGGACGTGCGTGAGCGGACCGCTGCGGGCGGCACGGTCAGCCTGGTGTCCCGCGGCGACGTCGTGCTTGCCGAAGGAGCGACCATCGACGTCTCCGGTGGCGCCGTGAACTACCGGGGCGGCGTGCTGCAGACCAGCCGGGTGGTCACGGCCGACGGCAAGGCGGTGGACATCAGCCAGGCTGCACCGGACCGCGTCTACCAGGGAGTGAGCAACCCCACGGTGGACGTGGTGTACAGCAAGTGGGGCGTGGTCGAGACCCGCGCCCTCGGCGGGATCGGCCTTTACCAGCCCGGCTACGTGGAAGGGCGCGATGCGGGCACCGTGCAGTTCGCCGCGCCAGGGCTCGTCGTGAACGGTGAACTCCGGGGCAACGTGCGCCCATCCATCTTCCAGCGCACCCCGGAGACGCGGCCCGTGGGCGGCCGGCTCATCGTCGGCCTGCAGGACGGTTCGGGTCTCGACCTGCCGGACTATCGTGCGCCGTCGATCAACATCACGAACGACATCGTGCCGGTCACGGTGACGCCTGACGAGCCTCTTCCCGATACCTGGCTTCAGCTCGAGCTGCCCACCCGTTACCTCACCGCCGGCGGCTTCACCCGGACGGAGCTGTACAGCAACGGGGTCATCAGCGTCGGCGCCGACGTGAACCTGGACCTGGCGGCTGGCAGTTCCGTGCGCCTGCAGGGGTCCGTTGTCGATCTGGCCGGCGACGTTTCGGCCGCTGGTGGCAGCGTTGCGTTCCGGTCGGTGCTCGTCAATCCCGCCGTCATCGCCTCGGGTGCGCGCCGCCCCGGGGTGTTCGTGGCCGACGGCGTGACCCTCGACGTGAGTGGCCGGTGGGTCAACGACCTGCCGGCGGTCGCTGGCGATGCGCCCCTGGACCCGCGCTTCATCGACGCCGGCCGCATCGACCTGCAGGCTTCTGCCCTGGGCGGTGAGCTGGCACTGGGCAATGACGTGAGGCTCCGCGCCGACGGCGGCGCCGCGCTGGGCACCGACGGCAGCCTGACGGAGGGGCGCGGTGGCGCCATCAGCCTGCAGGCGCTGGGGCCCCAGGCGGCCTTCGCCACGGGCAGTGGGCTGCAACTCTCCGCTTTTGCGCTCGGCAGCGGCGGCAGCCTGACCCTTGGGGCGAATCGCGTGCTCGTCGCGGGCAGCGGTCCGGCATTCACCACGGCCCAGCGGGCCGACCCGGTTGCTGCCGACAATCCGTTCATCGTGGCGACCGGACTGTTCCAGGACGGCGGATTCGCGAGCTTCCGCCTCGTCGCGTCCGGGGGGCGGTCCGCCGACGCGGGCAGCGAGTCCTTCGAGCCGCTGTCCGTCGCGGCCGGCGCGGCGGTCGAACCGCGGGTCTCGCTGCTCTCGCTCGATCGCGGTTTCCGGTCGCAGCCGAGCGGCGCCGACCTGCGCGGGTTCTCCTCGGTCTTCCTGCCGACGCCCGACGTGCGGCCCGCGGCCAGCGTCGCGTTCGCGGTGACGCCGCACAGCCAGGTGACGCCGGCCACGGCCGGCGACCTGCTGCTCGCTGCCGGCAGCACGGTGCGGGTTGAGCCCACGGGCAAGGTGGAGTTCTCTGCCCCGACCCGCATCCGGCTCGACGGTTCCGTGATCGCTCCGGGTGGCCGGATCGCGGCCAGCCTGGGCAATCCCCCCGGGGCGCTGGAGCAGGGCTTCGATCCTGCCGTGGGCATCTTCGTGGGCGGCGGCGCCCTGCTCGATACCAGGGGCACTGCAATCCTGACGCCGAATGCCCTCGGCACCCGCCAGGGACGGGTGCTGGACGGCGGCAGCATCGCGCTATCCGCCCTGAGGGGCCGGGTCGAACTCGCCGCGGGCTCGGCACTGGACGTGTCCGGCACCATCACCGAGCTCGACCTGCCCACCGGCGAGACGGCGGGCGGCGCAGCGGTGCTCCAGCCGACGCTGGTCGCCAGCCGCGGGGGCTCGATAGACCTGGTGGCGCCCGAAGGCCTGCGCCTCGACGGCGCCCTGCGCGGGGCCAGCGGCGGGGTGAACGAGGAGGGCGGGCGACTTGCCCTTGGCGTCAGCCGGCTCCGGGGCTTCAACGCGGGCGCAGAACTGCTGCCGACCTTCCCGACGGGGCCGCGGCAGATCGTGGTGACGGGTGCGCCCACCGGCGCCGGCGCGAACGGCGTCGCCGAATTCGACCCTGGCCGGGTCGCCGACGGCGGCTTCGACAGCCTGACGCTCCAGGCGGACGACGAAATCCTCTTCGCGACCGACACGGTCCTACGTGTGCGGAACCGGCTGGCCCTGGAGACGCCCAACCTGCGCGCCGGTGACATCGGCAGCGTCAGCCTCGCGGCCAACCACCTGGCCCTGGGCCCGCGCCTGCCGGCGTCGGCCGCGCCGGCCGCCGCTGCGCCGGGGCCCGCCCGCCTGCGGGCCGATGCGGGCCTGATCGATATCTTCGGCCGCTCGTCCCTGCAGGGCTTCGGTGACACCGTGCTCGCCGCGCGGACCGATATCCGCGCGACGGGCCTGCCGGTGTCCGCGGGCACCAGCCTGCCGGGCTCCCTGAGCGCCGCCGGCCGGCTGGAGCTCGCGGCGGCCCAGGTCTACCCGACCACCTTCAGCGACTTCCGCGTCGACGTGACCGGCGCGGGCGCGACGCCGGGCGTCCTCGCGATCACCGGCAACGGCGCGACGCCGGGTGCGGTCCTGTCCGCGGCCGGCAAGCTGCGCCTCGCCGCCGACGAGATCGTCCAGGCTGGCGCCGTCCGCGCGCCGCTGGGGCAGGTCGAGTTCATCGCCCGGGACAGCCTCACCCTCGCGGCCGGCAGCCTCACGTCAGTGTCCGCGGACGGCCAGCTGCTGCCCTTCGGGCGGGTCACCGGCGGCACCAGCTGGACCTACGAGTCCGTGCCCGGCATCACGCCCGACATCCCGACGCCACCGGAGAAGCGCGTGCGCCTCGAGGGTGAGGCGATCAGCGTGGCGGATGGCGCGGTCGTGGACCTGTCCGGCGGCGGCGACCTCTATGCTTACGAGTTCCTGCCCGGTCCCGGCGGATCCGTGGACGCACTCGCCCCGGGCGTCAACCCGAATCTCTACGCCGTGATTCCCGGCGGCAGTTCGTTCGCCGCCTGGGACACCCAGGAATACCAGGGCTCCGGCCTGCGGCCCGGCGACAGCGTACGCCTGGCCGGAGTCCCGGGGCTGCTGGAGGCCGGCGAGTACGCGCTGCTGCCGGCACGCTATGCGCTGTTGCCCGGCGCCGTCCTCGTCGAGGTCGTGCCGGACGTGCAGGACCTGGGCCCGAACCAGGTGGCCGGCCTGCCGGACGGCACGCCGGTCGTGGCGGGCGTGCGCACCATCGCCGGCACCGGCATCGCCGACAGCCGGACCACCGGTTTCGCCATCCGGCCCGGCAGCTACGCCCGGCAGCTCGCCGAGTACCGGGACAGCTACGGCAACACCTTCTTCAGTGACAAGGCGGCCGCGCTGGACCAGCCGGCGCCGCCGGTCGCCCGCGATGCCGGCACCCTCCAGCTGCTGGTCGGCGACACGCTGGACCTGGGCGGCACGCTGCGGCTCGATGCCGACCAGGGCGACCCGGCGAAGCCGGAGGACGACGGCCGTGGCGGGCGCCTGGACCTCAGCGCGGCAAGCCTGCGGATCGTCGGGACCGTGAGCGGCATCGCAGAGGATGTCGTGGAAGTCGCCGCCAGCGTGCTGAACCGCATCGCCGCCGACAGTGTCCTCCTCGGTGGCACGCGCACCGTGCTGGCGGACCGCACGGAGATCGCCCCGGCGGCCGGCACGGTGGAGATAGCCAGCGGCCTGGAGCTGGCGGGCAGCGAGTTCCTGCTCGTCGCCCGGGACCGGGTGATCATCGGTGACAACGCCAGCCTGCGGAGCACCGGCGAGGCCGTGGACGGCAACGGCGGCCCGCTGCTCCTCACCGGCTCGGGCGGCAGCGCCCTGGTCCGGGTCTCGCGCAACGGCCCCGTGGAACTCGGGCGCGCGGCGGGCGCAACCGCTGCCGGTGACGTGTCCATCGGCGCCGGCGCGGTGCTGGGCGCCAACGGCTCGGTGACCGTGGACGCCGGCGGCACGGCGCGATCGTTCGGCGGCTACGAGCTGGGTTCCGGCGCCGCGCTCGCGCTCGGCTCCCGGCTCATCGTCCTCGGCGCGGACCAGGCTGGCGTTGCCGACGGCCTGGCCCTGAACGACACGGCGCTGGCGGCGCTGGGCGCCGCGTCGCGGGTGGAATTGCGGGCGAGGGACGAGTTGCGCGTGGCCGGCACGGTCAGCCTCGGTGGTGGCGCCGTCCAGCCGGATGAGCTCACGCTGGACACGCCCGTCATCCGGACCGCGGGCGAGAGCGCCACATTCTCCGCGGCCGCGCTGACGCTGCAGAATTCCGGTTCCGTTCTCGCGGGCGATCCGGGAACCGGGGCCGGGACCCTCACCTTCAACGCCGGGAGCTTCGTCTTTGGCGGCGGGGACGTGGCCCTGGACGGCTTCGCCGCGGCCGGCGTGAACGCTGCCGGCGGCATTACCACGACCGGCGAGGCCCGGCTCCGGTCTGGCGCCGATCTCGCCCTGACGACGCCGTCACTCAGTGGCGCGGCGGGTTCGGAGCTTCAGATCGTGGCGGCCGGCCGCGCGGTGCGGCTGGCGACGCCGGCGGCAACCGCCCCGGCAGTCGTCGCCGCCCCCGTCGGCGCCGCGCTGGACATCAGCGCCGGGAGCATCGACGCCGACACCCGGCTCGTCTACCCGGCGGGCCGCGTGCGGCTGGCAGCGGATGACAGCGTGCAGCTGGGCGCGAACGGCTCGATCGATGTCGCCGGCCGGCGGCTGAACCTGGCCGGAGCGGTGGTCGACGTGGCCGGGGGCGCAGTCGAAGTGGTGGGCCGCAGTGGCGGCGTGAACTTCCTCGCCGGTTCCCGGGTGGACGTTTCGTCCGGCAATGGCTCGGCAGGCGCCGGCTCCCTCGGCATTCTTGGCGGCGGCGTCGTCAGCCTGGCCGGCGACCTGGCCGGGACCGGGCCGGCCGCGGCGAGCAGCGGCAGCTTCGTGCTGACCGCCGGTTCGCTCGACGGCTTCGCAGTACTAAACCAGGAGCTGAATGCCGGCGGCTTCCACTCCAAACGCTCCGTCGAGACGCTCTCGGGCGACCTGACGGTCGATGCGGGCGAGACGGTCCAGGCTGAAAAGGTCACGCTCGCGGCGAGTGGCGGCAACCTCACGGTTGCCGGCCGGATCGATGCGCAGGCGGCGGGCGGCGGCACCGTGCTGCTGGCTTCCCGCGGCGACCTTATCCTGGCGGGCGGCGCTGAGATCGATGCACGCGCTGCGGCCGCGGGCGCGGGTGCCGGCCAGGTGACGGTCAACAGCAGCGACGGCAACGTGAGCCTCCAGTCCGGAAGCCGCATCCGGCTGGATGGCTACGACGGTGAAGCAGGCGGCGAACTGCTCGTCAGGGCCGGTGCGACGGCCGATGACCTCCGCATCGCGGAGTTCAGCGCCTCCGTCGAGGGCGCGGTCCGGACGATACTGGCGCCGGCACTGCGCTCTGATCCGGTCGAGATCCTGGACGGTGTCGTCACCGAGGCCCTGCGCTCGCTGCTCGATGCGTTCATGGCGGTGGCGCCCTCCAACATCCGGAGCCGGCTCGGCCTCGGTCCGGACACGCTGATCCGCCCCGCGCTCGAGGTCGTGGCCGACAACGACCTGACCGTGGCCGAGGACTGGGACCTGGCGACGTGGCGCTGGGAAGACCAGCCTGGCTACCTGACCCTGCGCGCACCGGGCAACCTGAGCCTCCAGGGCAACCTGTCCGACGGCTTCAGCCAGACCGGGATCGTCCTCGGCCAGCTCGCCGGCGACTCCTGGTCCTTCGACCTGGCGGCGGGCGCCGACCCGGCCAGCGTCCTGAACGGCGGCGTGCGCGGCCGCCTGCTCGATGCGCCGGAGACCGGCTCGCTCGATATCGCCGACGGGCTGTTCATCCGCACGGGCACCGGCGATATCCGGCTCGCGGCGGCGCGGGACCTGATCCTCGGCGGTTCGACGGCCGCGATCTACACCGCGGGCGTTGCCGCGCGCCAGGCCATCAATCTCGGGACGGCCCGGGCGAACTGGTCCCGTGACGGCGGCGACATCAGCCTCGCGGCCGGACGGGATGTCAGCGCCGTGCTGCCGACCCAGGTCCTGAACGGCTGGACCGTGCGCGGCCGGACTTCCAGTGGCCGTGCGCAGTGGGCGATCAACTACGGCAAGTTCCAGCAGGGAGTAGCAGCGCTGGCGGGCGGAGCCGTGGACGTGACGGCCGGACGGGACGTGCTCAACCTGTCCGCGACCGTTGCCACCACGAGCGGTGAGCTGCCGGAAGCTCCGGGTACCTTCGACACCTGGGGCGGCGGCAGCCTGGATGTCGTGGCCGGACGGGACGTGCTGGGCGGGACGTACTCTGTCTGGGAGGGCAATGGGACGCTGTCGGCCGGTCGGACCGTCGGCCTGGGCACTACAGCGGATCTTTCCCAGGAACTCGGCGTCACCATCGCGAGCGGTGCCGGCACCATGGCGGTGAACGCGCGCCAGGACCTCGACATCGGGCTCATCGTCAATCCCACCGTGATGCCAGCACGCGGGACCACTCCGCCCTATTTCTACACGTATTTGCCTGATGACGCACTGAACCTGACGTCAGTGGGCGGTCGACTGCGACTCCTTAACGACTTCGATGCCTTCTCCGTAAACATCGCGGGTGACGCAGAAAGCGGTTCCGATGTGTCCTCCATAACCGCGTTCGGTATTGCTGCGCCGATCCTCCGGGCATGGGCTGTGAGTGGTGACATCGAGCTTCCGCAGGCACTGAGCCTGCTCCCATCACCCCGCGGACAGGCCGAGATCATTGCCCGCGGGTCGATCATCGGTGCGGACCGAAGTGTGCCGTTCATCATGTCGGACGTGGACCCGGCCCAGCTGCCGACGGCGGAACGCCCGGGAAACACGGGGGATCTTGTCGCCAATGTGATTTTGCCTTCGAGGGATGCAATTCACGTCGGGGACGAGGAGCCGGCCCTGCTCATAGCCGCCGACGGCGACATCCTCGGCGGTGCCTGGCAGTTCGCCAAGCACTTCCGGGCCATCGCCGGTGGCGACATCCGCGACTTGTCGCTGACGGGACAGAACACCGGGGCGGACCAGATCAGCCTGATCCAGGCCGGCCGGGACGTCGATCTCAATGCCCGGGACAATCCCGCGAACTCGTCGGGCAACCGTATCGAGCTCAGCGGTCCCGGTCGGTTGCAGGTGCTCGCCGGGCGTAACGTGAGCCTCGGCTTCTCCCGCGGCATCACCACGTTCGGCAACACGGCGAACGCGCAGCTGCCCGACGGTGGCGCCGCGCTCGACCTCTGGACCGGTATCGGCGGGACGCCGGACTACGCCGGCTTCAACGCGAAGTACTGGGACGCGCAGTACAGCGACGAGTTTGATCGCTACCTGGCGGGACCCGAGGGCGGGATAAGCCTCATCGAATACGTCGCGGGGGTCACCGGGCGCACGGACCTGACGCCCGACAACGTCTGGGGGGCCTACGCGGGCCTCGACCAGGATGACCAGCAGGTCTGGCTGGACACACTCGATCCCGACCAGCAGATCACCTTCACGAGCTTCCTTGACCTGGTGGACTCGCTGGTGGCCTGGACCAGCACGGTCACGGGGCGCACGGACCTCACCGCGACGACCGCAGTGGCGGACTACCAGCTCCTCGGTACGGACGAGCAGCGGCCGCTGATCCAGGAGTTCTTCTTCCGGGAGCTGCGGGATTCCGGACGGCTGGCCAACCTGCCCCGGGGCGATTTTGGCTTCGACCGGGGCCAGGCCGCCGTCGGGACGCTCTTCCCGGAGGAGGAGGCTTTTGCCGGCGACCTCAGCCTGCTGTTCAGCCGCCTGTACACGCTGGACGGCGGCGACATCAGCCTGCTGGCCCCCGGCGGGCTGCTGAACGTCGGACTCGCCCAGCCCCCCGCCAACCTGCCCGTGACCAAGCAGCCCTCCGACCTCGGCATCGTGGCCCAGTCGACCGGGCGGGTACAGATCTTCTCGGATGGCGACGTGCTGGTGAACCAGTCGCGGATCTTCACCCTGGCGGGCGGCGACATCCTGATCTGGTCCAGCAACGGCGACATCGACGCCGGCCGCGGCTCCAAGTCGGCGATCTCGGCGCCCCCGCCGGTGATCCGCGTGGACGCGAACGGCCAGGTCACCGTGGAATTCTCCGACGCCATCGCCGGCAGCGGCATCCGCGGGATCCTCACCAGCGAGGACATCGAGCCGGGCGACGTGGACCTCGTCGCGCCGACCGGCGTGGTCAACGCCGGCGACGCCGGCATCGGCGCGGCCGGCAATCTGAATATCGCCGCGCCCCAGGTCGTGGGCCTCGACAACATCCAGGTGGGCGGAATCTCCGCCGGCGTACCCACCGATTCTGGTGCGGCGGCCGGGCTCACGGGCGTGTCTAGCCTGAGCTCGAGCGTGGCGAGCGCCGCCGAGTCGGCTGCCGTGGCGGACGCCGCGGGTGACCCCAACGCGTCACTCGCCGACGAGGCCCTTGGCTGGCTCGAGGTCTTCATCGAGGGCTTCGGCGACGGTGACGACGACGAGGACGAGCGCCGCCGGCGCGGCCAATAGTTTGCGGCGCAGACCGCCGTGGGGTTCGTCACAGGATCGTAACGTTCCTGTCACGCAACGTTCCTACTGTGCCGCTGGAATGAACCACCCCATTTGCGACCACCCCGGAGCAGCAACTTGATCCGCCGCATTTTCCCCGCACTCGTACTTGCGCTGCTCCTGCCCCAAGCCGCCCTGGCCTGGTGGGATGACAACTGGGCGTTCCGCAAGCCACTGACCCTCGATGCCACCGCTGCCGGCGCAGCCACGGGCGCCAGCCTCGAGGAGACGGCCGTCCTGATCCGCCTTCACGTGGGCAACTTCGGCTACTTCGCCGATGCCCAGCCGGACGGGGCCGACATCCGCTTCATCGCGGGCGATGACAAGACGCCGCTCGCGTTCCACATCGAGTCCTGGGATGCGACGGGGGGCATGGCCTTCATCTGGGTGAAGGTGCCGTTGCTCGCACCCGGGACCAGCGACACGATCTACATGTACTACGGCAATCCGGCAGCCCCGGCGGCCTCGGATTCCGGGGCAACCTTCGACGTCAACCAGGTCCTCGCGTGGCACTTTGGAGGCCTGCCTGTCCAGGACGCCACGAGCTACGCAAACCTGCCCACCACTGCCACCGCCGTGGCCAATACGGGATCCGTTATCGGCGCCGGCGTGCGCTTCAATGGCGCCGAGAGCATCCAGCTGGCCGGGTCGTCCACGGTCCGCCTGCTGCCGGACCGGGGGCTCACCGTTTCCGCCTGGGTCAACATTCCGGAGTCGCCCCAGGCCGATGCGGTGCTGGTGGAGCTTGCCGACCCGGCGGGACCCTACGTGCGCATCGGCATCGACGGCCTCGCGCCCTACGTCCGCGTGAATGACGGGGTCGCGGCCGTGGAGACCGAGCGGTCGGCCTCGCTGCTGCCGGGCAGCTGGGGCCTCGTCACCGTGGTGATCAGCACGAACCGCGTCGCACTGTTCCTGGACGGGCGCGAGGTGTCCGGCATCGATTCCCAGTTCGCCGAGACCGGTGGCACGCTGACGGTCGGTGCCAGCGCGGCCGGCGGCAGCTTCTTCACCGGCCAGGTCGACGAACTGACGATTGCCAACACGGCCCGTTCCGCCGACTGGATCAAGGCCCAGTTCGCCAACCAGGGTCCGGAGGACAAGCTCGTCCGTTACGGCGAGGACACCGCGAAGGAATCCGGCGCCGAGCCGTCCTATTTCCTGATCACACTGAACAACGTGACGCTGGACGGCTGGATCGTCATCGCCATCCTGGTACTGATGTTCATCGCCAGCTGGATCATCATGATCACGAAGATCCTGACTTTGCGCCGGGTGAAGAAGGACAACCTGGCGTTTCTGGCCGACTTCCGGCGGGTCGGGGCCACGAACCTGGCGAGCCTGGACGCCGACGAGGATCCGGCGGCCGAGGAGCACAACGTCCTCCAGGCGCTGTCCGGCTCCCACGATCACTACCAGAGCTCCACGATCTATCACCTCTATCATGCCGGCATCCAGCAGGTGCAGCTGCGTTTCGCCAGCAGCGCCGGCGCGGCCCGCGCGGAAAGCCTGAGCATCCAGGCACTGGATGCCATCCGCGCCACGATCGATGCCACCAATGTGCGCGAGACCCAGCGGCTGAACAGCCAGATGGTCCTGCTCACGCTCGCGATCGCCGGCGGTCCCTTCCTCGGACTACTGGGCACCGTGGTCGGCGTGATGATCACCTTCGCAGCAATCGCCGCCACAGGTGACGTGAACGTGAACGCCATCGCTCCGGGCATCGCCGCCGCGCTCGCCGCCACGGTAGCCGGCCTGGCCGTCGCGATTCCGGCGCTGTTTGGCTACAACTGGCTTGCGTCCCAGATCAAGGAAGTGGTGGCCGACAACCGCGTGTTCGTCGACGAGTTCGTCACCAAGCTTGCCGAACGTTACAGCTGAGAGCAGCACGATGGCCGAGATCCAGGAAGAAGGCGAACTCTACGACGAAGTGAACGTCGTCCCGATGCTCGACCTTGCCTACGTGCTGCTGGTGATCTTCATCATCCTCACGACGGCGACCGTGCAGGGCATCAAGGTGGACCTCCCGAAGGCCAGTGCCGCGCCAAGCCTCGCCGAGCCCAAGACCAAGGCCGTGTCCATCACCGCGGACGGCACCATATACCTCGACACCTACCCGGTGAGCCTCACCGAGCTGGAGAGCCTGCTGCGCCAGTACCGGGCCGCCGATCCCGACCTCCCGGTGATAGTGAAAGCCGATTCCACGATTCCGTACCAGCGGGTGGTGGACGTCCTCGACTTGCTCGGGCGCCTCGAGATCACCCAGCTGGGCCTGGTGACCCAACGGGTCGTCAAGTAATCGGTCATGGCCGGCCCCGGGCAGAAGGATCAGGCAAGGCCGAAGAGCACCGGCAGGACAGCGAGCCGCTGGCGCGGCTATCTGCCCATCGTCGCCATATCGCTCGCCGTCTTCACCCTCGTGGGCGGTCTGGGCTGGCTGATCGTCGGCGGCATGGACGACTCGGCCACACCCACGAAGAAGCTGATCCAGCAGGTGCAGATCATCCGCCCGCCGCCGCCACCGCCAGCCCCGCCGCCACCGCCACCGGAGCCCGAGGAAGTGGACGTGCCGGAGCCGGAGGAGCCCGAGCCCGAAGTGGCGGAGGCGGACCAGCCGCCGGCCGGCGACCAGCTGGGCCTCGACGCGGAGGGCGTCGCCGGGGCCGACGGCTTCGGCCTGCTGGGCCGCAAGGGCGGGCGCGACCTGCTCGGTGCCGGCAGCAGCGACCAGTACAGCTGGTACGGCCAGGTCCTGAAGAGCGACCTGATCGACAGGCTGGCGGAAATCCGCGACATCCGCCGCGACCGCTACTCGGTTGTGGTGCGGCTGTGGCTTGCGCCGGATGGCCGCATCCAGAAATTCAAGGTGGTGACGTCGACGGGGGACGCAGAGCTGGACCGCGACCTGGTTGCAGCGCTGGAGTCCCTGGACCGAGTTTCGGAAATGCCGCCGGCGGGACTCCCCCAGCCCGTGCGACTCCGGATCGTCAGCCGCATCTGACCCCTTCAACCAATACCAGACCGGATCCGACATGACCCTGAGAACCAGACTCGCAAGCTCCACCGCAATCCTCGTCCTGGTTGCGAGCTTCAACGCGGCGGCCCAGGAGGCCGCCGGCTCGGACATGGCCGTGTTGCGCAACACCGTCGTAAACCTGCTCGACGCGATGGTGAAGCAGGGCCTGATCTCCAAGGACTCGGCCGAGAAGCTCGTCGCCGATGCCCAGGCCAAGGCGAACTCGGAAGCTGCGGCGCGGGCGTCGGCCGATGCGGCGGCGCCTGGTGACGTGCGCGTGACCTACGTTCCACGGGTCGTGCAGGACGAGATCACGGCCCAGGTCAAGCAGGATGTGCAGGCCGCCGTCGTCGCCGACGTCAAGAAGGCCGCGGCGGAGGAGGGCTGGGGCGTCCCGGCCGCGATGCCGTCCTGGGTGCGGAATGCCCGCTGGTCCGGCGACATCCGGGTGCGCGGCGAGTACACGGCATTTGCCGACGGCAATCAGCCGTTCACCTACCTGGACTTCCAGGAAGTCAACGACGCCGGCGGCATCGGCAAGGCAGGTTCCGACGCGTTCCGGAACACCACCGAGGACCAGAACCGCTACCAGGTGAAGGTGAATTTCGGCGGACAGTTCGACCTTGCCGAGAACGCCATGGCGTCGGTGCGCTTCGGCACCGGCAACGAGGCCAACCCCGTCACGCGCAACCAGGCACTGGGCGACTTCAACCGGACATTCCCGCTGCTCCTGGAGGAGGCGTACCTGCGCCTCGGCACCTCGCCCGCCGCGAGGAGTCACCAGGTCCAGTTCTGGGCCGGGCGTACTCCCAATCCGCTGCAGTCCACCGAGCTGGTCTGGGACAACGACGTACGCTTCAACGGCTTCACGCTCCAGTACGCGTGGAACAATCCCAAGGTTGCCGGCGAGGCGCGCCGGGCGCGCGGCTTCTTCGCCACGGCCGGCGCCTACCCCATCCAGGAGATCGAGCTGTCCGAGGACGACAAGTGGCTGCTCGCGAGCCAGCTGGGGTACGAATTCGACGTGCTTCCCGAACTGCGGCTCAGCCTGGCGGCGGCGTACTACGACTACCGGAACATCGAGGGGCAGCGCAATGACGCGGCAACCGACGGCCTGCTGGACTACACGGCGCCGGACTCGCTCCAGAAGGGGAATACGCTCTTCGACATCCGGAACGACACGGACCCGGACACCAACCTGTTCGCGCTAGCGGCGGACTACGACCTGCTCGACATCAGTGCGGTGGCCGCCTGGACCCTGCGTCCCGACCTCGCGCTGGAAATGGTGGCGAACTACGTCACCAACATTGGCTATGACGAGGGCGAGGTGTTGAACAGGACGGGGGTGTTCGTGGCGGAGGAGGCCGATGCCTACCGGCTGGAATTCCGCATTGGTAATCCGGAGATCGCGCAGCCGCTGGCGTGGCGGGCCTTCGTTGCGTACCACTATGCCGAGCGCGACTCCCTCCTCGACGCCTTCACCGACTCCGACTTCCATCGCGGTGGCACCGACGCGGAGGGCTACATCATCGGTGGCGAGCTGGGGCTCACGACCAATACCTGGGCCCGGCTCCGTTACCTGTCCGCCGACGAGATCGATGGCCCGCCGCTGGGCATCGACGTGCTGCAGCTCGACCTGAACGGCCGGTTCTGAGGATCGTCATGAGCTCACGGATTGCCTTGCTCATCCTCATGCTGCTGACTTCGGCAGCGCAGGCCCAGGAGGCGCGTCGTCCCGCCAGTGATGCCAGCGCCCGGCTGCAACAGCAGGTACAGCAGCTGGCCAGCGAGCGAACCGCCCTGCAGTCGGAGAACGCGCGGCTGAAGGAACAGGTGACGAAGCTCGAGAAGGAAGCGAAGTCCCTGGCCACGGAGAAGGAGTCGCTCACGCGCCGTGCCGGAACGGCGGAGAGCAAGGTGAGCCGGGCCGAGGCGGGCCAGCAGTCTGTCAGTTCCCGCCTCGAGGCTACCGAGGCGCGGCTGAATGAGGTGGTGGGCAAGTACAAGGAGCTGGCCGAGCAGCTCCGCAAGGTGGAGTCGGAGCGCAACGAGCTGGCGCGCCAGGCGGCGGCGGACGGGCAGGGGCTCAGGGTCTGTGCCCAGAAGAACGTGCAGCTGGCGGGCATCGCCAACGAGGCCCTGGACCGCTACGAGAAAAAGGGCTGCTTCGGCGCCCTCGCCCAGGAGGAGCCTTTCACCGGGCTCAAGCGCGTCGAGGTGGAGAACGCCGTGGAGGAGTACCGGCAGAAAGTCGATGCCCTGCAGGTGCCGGCCGCTGATGCGTCGGCCCTGTAGGAGCGCCTTTAGGCGCGACTCGTGTCGCGCCTAAAGGCGCTCCTACGATAAGTAAAACAAAGACTTGCCAGCTTTCATTAAAGCTTCAAGAGACCGTCAAGAAATTGTCAGCAGCGTCCCCGATGATCCTGACGTCGGCACCACCGACGGAGGGTTGCACGGATGCTGGACTTCACTCTCCCCGCCGCGTTCGCGCGGCTCGACAGCCTGGAACTGCGTTTGTGCCTGCCGGTGAACTCGGCGGCACGCTTTCCCCTGGTCCGGAACTACTTCGCGATCGTCAGCCGTCTGGGCGACGGCATTGCCTGGTACACGCTGCTGGCCCTGCTGCCGCTGGCCTTTGGCACCGGCGCGATACTTCCCGGCCTGCAGATGGCCCTCACGGGCCTTGCCGGTGTCGCGATCTACAAGCAGCTGAAGCAGCGCCTGGTACGGGAGCGGCCGTTTCACTCGCACCGCGGGGTCCGGGCGCTGGTGAACCCGCTCGACCGCTACAGTTTCCCGTCGGGCCACACGCTGCACGCGGTGAGCTTCACTGTGATGCTGGTGCACTACTATCCCCACCTCGCGTGGCTGGTGGTGCCCTTCGCGTCCAGTGTGGCGGTGTCCCGTGTCGTACTCGGTCTGCATTACCCGACGGACGTGCTGGCCGGCGGACTGCTTGGCTGGGTGCTGGCGGCCGGAAGCCTCGCGCTCTTCGCGGCCTAGGATCCGCGGTCCGGGATTCGTCAGGCGGCGAACCGCTCCCACGCCACCGTGCCCCACACGAGCGCGGCCAGCACCAGGCTCAGAAAGACGGCGGCGGACCCGAGATCCTTGGCCTCACCCGACAGCCGGTGCCGTTCGTCGCTGATCCGGTCCACGGTGGCCTCCACCGCCGTGTTGAGGATCTCGACGATCATCACCAGCAGCCAGGAAGCAACCAGCAGCAGCCGCTCCAGGGGCGACTGCCCGAGCCACAGCGCCAGCGGCACGAGCACCAGGGCCAGCAGCACTTCCTGCCGGAAGGCTTCCTCGCCGCGCCAGGCCACCGCGAGGCCCGCCGCCGAGTAGCCCGCCGCATCCACAATCCGTCGCAGACCGCGTTTACCTTGTTTCGCCATAGTCCTGATTTGATTCCGGAAAAGCTGCCCTGATCCCGCGGGCGGGGGCGGCGGGGCACCCGATGCTAGACTGCCCCTGAAAGCCGGCAAAGCATAGCCAATTCCCCGGCCGGGCGACGACCGTGGCGTATCTCATCGACACCGACGAACCCGCAGGCAAGGCCGTACGGCGCGTGCTGCGCGAGCAGAACGCCCGGATACTGGCGCTGCTCTCCCAGTGGACGATGGATCCGGCGGAGGCCATTCATCGGGCCCGGCAGGGCTGCAAGCGCGCCCGCGCCGTTGCCCAGCTGCTGAAACCGTCCGTGCCCTACGCGGCCATGGTGGAAAACACCTTCTACCGGGACATCCAGAAGCGCGTGGCCTATGCGCGCGACGCCGAGGCGCTGGTCGAGGCCCTCGATTACCTCGAGATCGGGGTTACCGAGCCGCACCTGGCGGAGTCCGTGGCCATGTTGCGGGAGTCCCTGGCAGCCCGTGCAGTCCGGGAGCTCGAGGACCACCGGGCCATCCTCGGTGACCAGATCGAAACGGCGTGCCAGCTGCTGGGCGATGCCGATCGGCGGCTGGACCGGCTGCGCCTGCCGGATCTCCGGCGCAGGGACCTGCGGCGCGGAGCGGACCTCAAGTGGGAGCGTTGTGTCGCCGGGTTTGCCGGCCTCCGGGACGGGTCTCCGGCGCTGGCGTTCCACGCCTGGCGACGCCAGGTGAAATACGCCGCCAACCAGACCCAGTTGCTGGCCAGCCTGGCACCTTCGCGCGCCCTGACCATCGGCCCGCGGCTGCGCGAACTTGCCTCCCTGCTGGGTCATGCCCAGGACCTGGAACTGCTGGAAAACCTCCTGCGGCAGCAGCCCGACGCGCTCCGCATCGATACCCATGTGCAGCGGTTGCGGCAACTGATCGCGACATCCCTCGTCCAGCTGCGGCATCGGGCGCTCGAAGTCGGCGGTGATCTCTTCGGTCCTGAGACGATCTCGCCGGGCGCGGTGACCGCGGCGCCTGTAACGGATCAGCAATACTCCGGTAATGGGATTGCAACGCCGATCCCGGAGCATTCACGTTCCAGTCTAGGGCGCCTGATTCCCGATCGTGACCCGCATCCTTCTCGTCGACGGCAATACCGATGACCGTGATTGGGTGCGGGATTGCCTGAAGGCCGCCGGCCATGACGTTGACTGCGCCGGTGATGCCATGACAGCGGTCGATCGCCTCGAGCACCGCTCCTTCGACATGGTCATGACGGAGTGGATGCTCCGGGACATGTCCGGACTCGAGCTTGCCCGCTACGTGCGGAAGCACGCCAACGGCCGCCTGACCCGGGTGCTCATGCTCAGTGGTCGGAACGACGCGAGCGCGGTTGCCGCCGCCCTGGACAGCGGCGTCGAGGACTACCTGACGAAACCGGTGCGGGAGGAGGAGCTCCTGGCGCGGGTCAATGCTGCGCTTCGCCGTCCCGCGGCGTCATCACGGGAGAACGTCCTCGAGGTCGGCCCGATCCGGCTGGACAGGCTGGGCCACAAGATCACGGTGGGCGTTCGCGAGCTGGACCTGGCGCCCGTCGAGTTCCGGCTGATGGCCTATTTCATGGAGAACCCGGGGCGGGTCCTCCCCCGGCGGCACCTCCTTGAGCACGTCTGGCGCCGCAGGAACGGCATCGGGGAGCGCACCGTCGACGTCCATGTCCGCCGGCTCCGGGCGGCCCTGGAGCCCCACTCCTGCGAGAACCTGCTCCAGACGGTCCGGGGCTTCGGTTACCGTTTCGGGTAATTCCGCCCGGCCGGGCATTCCCGGTGTCACAATCCCGCCCACCGCGGTTGAGGTCGTAACGGCTTTGTAATAAAAGCCTGTTGCAATAGTCCGCAACACCATTGTGACGGAACATCATGAGCGCACGCAGGATTCTGGTGGTCGAGGACGAGGCGCCGATCCGGCAGATGATTGCCTTCAATCTCAGCCGCGCGGGCTACGAGGTGGATGAGGCGGAAGACTGCTCCTCGGCCCGCCTGCGGATTGCAGACTCGCGACCGGATCTGCTGCTGGTGGACTGGATGCTGCCGGATTCCACCGGCCTCGAACTGACCCGCACGCTGCGCCGGGAGGAGGCGAACCGGGAGATGCCCATCATCCTGCTCACCGCCCGGGCGGAAGAGCGGGACAAGATCCTCGGGCTGGACGGCGGCGCCGATGACTACATCACCAAGCCGTTCTCCCCGCGTGAGTTGCTCTCCCGCATCAACGCCGTGCTGCGCCGGGCGGCACCGCCGTCCGACGAACCGCTCATTGCCGGTGAACTGCGCCTCGATCCCGTCAGCCACCGTGTCTATGTCGGTGAGCGGGAGATCGGGCTGGGGCCGACGGAGTACCGGCTCCTGAAGTTCCTGATGGAAAACGCGGACCGGGTCTACAGCCGCACACAACTCCTGGACTCCGTGTGGGGCCAGAACGTCTATGTCGAGGAACGTACGGTCGACGTGCATGTCCGGCGGCTGCGCAAGGTCCTCGAGGAATTCAAGGTGGACCACTACATTCAGACTGTCAGGGGCGCCGGCTACCGCTTCTCCACGCGCTGAACGATGCCAAAGGTCTGGACCTGGACCCTCACCTGGTACGGCGCCGCCCTCGTGGCCGGCGGCCTCGTGGGATTCCTCTACGATCGCACGACGCTCGGCGTGCTGATCGTTTCCCTCGGGCTGCTCGTCTGGCACCTCTACAACCTCTACCAGCTGGAGCGCTGGCTGGCCACGGGCAAGATCGCGCAGATACCCGACGGCAATGGCGTCTGGCCGCCGGTGTTTGCCAAGATCCAGTTCATCAAGAGCAAGGTGAAGCGTCGTGGCAAGCGGTTCCGGAAGCTCGTGAAGGAACTCCGCGCGTCCACCGAGGCCTTCCCGGACGGTGGCGTGATCCTCAACTCGAGGCACGAGATCATCAACTACAACCAGGCGGCCCGGGTGCTGCTCGGACTGAAGAACCGCCGGGACCGTGGCCAGCGCATCGAAAACCTCCTTCGTTATCCGGATTTCGTGGACTACCTCAACAGCCCCGGCGAGAGGCAGGCCGTGGACATCCCGTCTCCGGCCGGTGGCGACACCTGGTTGTCGTGCCGGCTCATACCCTACGGACCGGATCAGAACCTGTTGCTGATCCGGGACGTGAGCCAGCGCGTCAAGATCGAGAGGGTGCGCCGGGATTTCGTCGCCAACGCCTCCCACGAACTCCGCTCGCCACTGACGGTGATCATGGGCTACCTGGATGTCCTGGTGGAGGACGACCGGATCCCGGAGGGCTGGAGGCAGCCGATCAGCGTCATGCAGGACCAGGCGATACGCATGCGACGGCTCGTCGAGGACCTCCTGCAGTTGTCCAAGCTGGAGTCCGGCCAGTCCGTGCCCAAGGACCGGGTCGTCGATGTGGCCGCCATGATCTCGGCGGCCAGAAAGGAAGCGCTGGCCCTGCCGGAGCATCCGGACACCATCGGGATCGACCTGCAGAGCCCCGCCAACCTGCTGGGCGAGGAGACGGAGCTCCAGTCGGTCGTGTCCAACCTGGTCGCGAACGCCGTCCGGTACACGCCACCGGAGGGCGAGATCACCATCCGCTGGACCGTGGATGCTGACGGCGGACACCTCGCCGTGCAGGACACCGGCATCGGCATCGCCGAGGAGGACATCCCGCGGGTCACCGAGCGCTTCTACCGGGCCGATGGCGGGCGGGCCCGCCAGCGCGGCGGGACCGGCCTTGGGCTGGCGATCGTCAAGTACGCGCTCCGCCGGCACGACGCCGAGCTCGAGATCCGGAGCCGGCTGGGCCAGGGAAGCACCTTCGTCTGCCATTTCCCGCGGGATCGCCTCGCCCTATCCTGATATTCTTCCTGCTTCCGAGCCCGACCGCGCGAGCGCAGGTCAAGGAGCGACGCCATGGAATCCGAAAGCTTCAGTCATCACATCTCCCGGCGCTTCAATGCCGAGCTCGAACACCTCCGCAGCGAAGTGCTGCGCATGGGTGGCCTCGTCGAGCAGCACCTGGACACCGCCGTCGAGGCGATAACGTCCGGCGACAGCGACATGGGCCTGCGGGTCTCCAATGACGACCACAAGATCAACAAGCTCGAGGTGACGATCGACGAGGAGTGCCGGAAGCTGCTGGCCACCCGGATGCCCGCAGCTGCCGACCTGCGCCTGATCGTCATGGTGATCAAGACCATTACTGACCTGGAAAGGGTGGGGGACGAAGCGGCCAAGATCGGTTACCTGGCCTCGCATCTCGCCACCGACCGCGAGCCCTATGCGTCCTACACCGAGCTGAAGGCCCTGGGCGAGCACGTCCAGGAAATGCTGCACGACGCCCTGGATGCCTTCTCGCGGATGGACGTGGATGACGCCCTCGCCGTCATCGAGGAGGACAAGCTGGTCGACGAGGAGTACGACCAGATCACCCGCCAGTGCATTTCGCTGATGATGGAAGATTCCCGGACCATCCGCCGCTTCATGGACGTGAGCTGGGTGGCCCGGGCGCTGGAGCGGATTGGCGATCATGCCAAGAACATCGCGGAATACGTGGTCTACCTGGTCCACGGCCGCGACATCCGGCACACCGAGCGGGAGACCGTGCTGCAGGAGCTGGAGGCTGCGAAGGGCGATCGGCCGGCGTCCGGCTGAGGGGAGAGGGCGGACCTGAAATAATTCCTTAACATTCCGGTCATAAGCTGCAGCACGTTGAAGTCCTACCGTCCGATATCTTCCTGGAGGTCCACGTGAAGCACGTCTCCCACAACATCTTTGGCCCGATTACCCGTTTGCTTGGCGCGGCCATCCTGGCTGGCGCGACCGCCGGCCCGGCGTTTGCCCAGGCCGCGCGCGACTACATCAGCATCGTCGGATCTTCCACGGTTTATCCCTTTTCCACGGTGGTGGCCGAGCAGTTCGGCAAGACCAGCCGGTTCAAGACGCCCAAGGTCGAGTCGACCGGCTCCGGCGGCGGCATCAAGCTGTTCTGTGGCGGCGTCGGCGTCCAGCACCCCGACATCGCGAACAGCTCGCGGGCCATCAAGGCCACGGAACAGGCCGCGTGCGCGGCGAATGGCGTCAAGGAGATCGTCGAGGTCAAGATCGGCTACGACGGCATCGTGCTGGCCGAGTCCAAGGCTGCCGGGGGCCTGGACATGACGCTGCGGGACGTCTACCTGGCCCTGGCGAAGCAGGTGCCCAATCCCAATGGCAGCGAGACGCTCGTCCCGAATCCCTACAAGACGTGGAAGGACGTCAATCCCAAGCTGGCTGCACAGCCGATCGAAGTGCTGGGCCCGCCGCCCACCTCGGGCACCCGGGATGCCTTCGTGGAGCTGGCCATGGAGGGCGGTTGCAAGACCTTCCCCTGGATCAAGGCCATCAAGGACAAGGACGAGAACAAGTTCAAGCAGGTCTGCTACACCATCCGGGAGGACGGCCGGTTCGTCGAGGCCGGCGAGAACGACAACCTGATCGTGCAGAAGCTCAAGGCCAACAAGAATGCCGTCGGTATCTTCGGCTTCAGCTTCCTCGAGCAGAACATGGACTCGGTCAAGGGATCCCTCATAGACGGCGTGGCACCGACCTTCGAGAATATCGCCAGCGGCAAGTACCCCGTCTCCCGCCCGCTGTTCTTCTACGTGAAGAAGGCGCACGTCGGCGCCATCCCGGGCATCAAGGAGTTCGTCGCCGAGTTCACGAGCAAGAAGGCCATGGGCGAGGAGGGCTACCTGGCCGACCGGGGCCTGGTCCCGCTGCCGGCTGCGGAATTCCAGGCGGTCACCAGGCGGGTGTCTGCCATGGAGGCCATGCCGACGGTAAAGTGACCGCACCGGTTTTTGCGCCGGACGGGAATGAGAGAATGGGGCGGCGGCCTGCCAGTGCGGGCCGCCGCTTTTCTGCCGAGAAAACCCTGGTGATTTGCAGTCGATGCGGCTGACCACGCTGTTCCTGATCCTCACGGCCATGACGCTCGCGGCCTACTTCCTGGGCCGCCGCCGCGCCGTGGCCGTTGGTGGCGCCGGGCCTGCAAGGCGGCTGCACTCCCTGCCGAAGTACTACGGCTACTACACGTCCCTCTGGTGCCTGCTGCCGGGGCTCATCCTGCTCCTGGCATGGGCGGCCCTGAGCGACACGATCATCACGAGCCGGGTGGTGGACTCACTGCCCGAAGCACTCCGGAACCAGCCGGAGGCCCAGCTGAGCCTGACGCTCAACGACATCCGCAACCTGGCGGCCGGGCAGATGGTGGACGAGAGCCGCCGGGCCGAGTTCGCGGTGGCGGCGGAGCTGTATGCCGAGCTGCGCACCGCATCCCAGAGGATCCTGTCCGGCTTGATCATCGCGGTGTCCTTCATCGGGTTTGCCGTGGCCTGGAGCCGGCTGCGCCCCCAGTTCCGAGCCCGGAATCACGTGGAGATGGCGATCCAGGTGGCGCTGATCGCGGCGTCCATGGTCGCGATCCTGACGACCCTGGGCATCCTGCTGTCGGTGACCTTCGAGGCCATCCGCTTCTTCCAGCAGGTGCCGTTCTCGGATTTCCTGTTCGGCCTTACGTGGAGTCCGCAGACGGCGATCAGGGCGGATCAGGTAGGCTCTTCGGGCGCCTTCGGAGCGGTGCCGCTCTTCGCGGGCACGCTGCTGATATCCGGCATCGCCCTGTTTGTCGCCGTGCCCATCGGGCTCATGATCGCCATCTACCTGTCCGAGTATGCGAGGCCAGCGCTGCGCCGGGTCGTAAAGCCCGTGCTGGAGGTCCTGGCCGGCATACCGACCGTAGTCTATGGCTACTTCGCCGCGCTGACGGTGGCACCCGTCATTCGCCAGATCGGCGCCGGCCTGGGCCTGGACGTGGCCTCGGAAAGCGCCCTCGGGGCCGGGCTGGTCATGGGCGTCATGATCATTCCCTTCGTCTCGTCGTTGTCCGACGACGTGATCAATGCCGTGCCGCGGGCGATGCGCGAGGGATCCTACGGCCTTGGGGCGACAAAGTCGGAGACGATCAAGCGGGTGATCCTGCCTGCCGCGCTGCCGGGCATCGTTGGCGGCGTGCTGCTGGCGGCATCCCGCGCCATCGGGGAAACCATGATCGTGGTGATGGCGGCGGGTCTGTCCGCGAACCTGACGGCCAATCCTCTCGAGTCCGTCACCACGGTCACCGTGCAGATAGTCACCCTGCTCGTCGGTGACCAGGAATTTGACAGCCCGAAGACGCTGGCGGCTTTCGCGCTGGGGCTAGTACTGTTCGTCGTGACGCTCATCCTCAACATCATCGCGCTCCAGGTAGTCCGCCGTTACAGGGAGCAGTACGACTGATGGCCGTGCCCCTTACGCCTGCCGAGACCCGGCGCCGGGTGGATGCCAGCCTGCGGCGGCGGTATCGAACCGAGCGGTTGTTCCGCCTGTACGGGCTGGTTTCCGTGCTGCTCGGCGTGAGCTTCCTGGTGATCCTCTTCACCACGATCATCGGCAACGGCTACGGTGCCTTTCGCCAGTCCTTCGTACGCCTGGAAATCCAGTTCGATGCTGCGGTGATCGATCCCGAGGGGTCGCGGAGCCCCGACGTGCTGGCGTCGGCCGACTACGCCCAGCTGATAAAGGCGTCCCTGCGGCAGCTGTTTCCCGAAGCCGGGGACCGCGCATCCCGGCGTGACCTGAATGCCCTCGTCAGTTCGGGCGGTGCGTACATCCTGCAGAAGATGGTCCTGGCAGATCCGGCCCTGCTGGGCCAGACGAGGGAGCTCTGGTTGCCGGCGGACGATGAGGTGGACCTTTTTGTAAAGGGCGATGTCCCGGCCAGCGACGCGGAGCGTGAGGAACAGCGGCTTTCGGAGCAGCAGATCGGGTGGATCGCCAGGCTGGAATCGGCGGGCAGGCTCGAACAACGCTTCAACACCACGTTCTTCACCGGCGGAGACTCCCGTGAACCGGAACTGGCGGGAATCTGGGGAGCGACCAAGGGCTCCTTCTTCATGCTGCTGGTAACGTTGTTTCTCTCCTTTCCACTGGGCGTCGCCGCAGCGATCTACCTCGAGGAGTTTGCTCCCCGGAGCTGGCTCGTGGATGTCATCGAAGTAAACATCAACAATCTCGCGGCAGTGCCCTCGATCGTCTTCGGCCTGCTCGGACTCGCCGTGTTCATCAATTTCTTCGGTCTGCCCCGGTCGGCGCCGCTCGTGGGTGGCCTGGTGCTGACGCTCATGACACTGCCGGTCGTGATCATCGCCTCCCGCGCTGCCATCAAGTCCGTGCCGCCATCTGTGCGTGAGGCCGCTCTGGGGGTGGGAGCGTCCAAGATGCAGATGGTGTTCCATCACGTCCTGCCCCTGGCGCTGCCCGGCATGCTCACCGGCGCCATCATCGGCATGGCGCGTGCCCTGGGCGAGTCGGCGCCACTGCTGATGATCGGGATGGTGGCCTTCATCGTCGAGGTCCCGAGTGGCGCCATGAGTCCCGCCACGGCCCTGCCGGTCCAGATCTACCTGTGGGCGGACAGCCCCGAGCGGGCCTTCGTGGAGCGGACATCCGCGGCAATCATGGTATTGCTGGCGTTCCTCCTGGTGATGAATGCAGCCGCCGTCTGGTTACGAAACCGTTTCGAGCAGCGCTGGTAGCGGTTAGCATGGGAGATTGCCGATAATGCTGCTGATGGAACAGGAAAATGACAAGGGCGTGGTCAACCTGCGGGAACCTGCCGGGGCGTCAAAGTCTGTCGCTGATCCACCAGTGCCGCCCATGGTCATAGCCGATGCGGCCGAGACGGACCGCATCGCCGCGGACACAGTTGGCGACGTCACGGCCAAGGACGCCGTGATACGCGTGCGTGGCGGGAACGTGCACTACGGCGAGACCCATGCCCTCCGGAACATCAGCCTCGACGTGGGGCGCAATGAAGTCATCGCGCTGATTGGTCCTTCCGGGTGCGGCAAGTCCACGTTCATTCGTTGCCTGAATCGCATGAACGACACGATCGAATCGGCGCGGGTAACCGGGGATTTCCGCCTGGATGGCCAGGACATCTACGCCAAGGACACGGACGTCGTCATGCTCCGCGCGCGGGTCGGCATGGTATTCCAGAAGCCCAACCCCTTTCCCAAGTCCATTTACGAGAACGTGGCCTACGGGCCGCGGATCCATGGCCTGGCGGCCAATCGGGCCGAGCTGGACGACATCGTCTACGGCAGCCTGGAAAGGGCAGGGCTGGTGGATGAGGTCAAGGACCGGCTCGACGAGCCCGGCACCGGCCTGTCCGGCGGCCAGCAGCAGCGCCTGTGCATTGCCCGTACGATCGCCGTGAATCCCGAGGTCATCCTGATGGACGAGCCCTGCTCGGCGCTCGACCCGATCGCAACCGCGCGCATCGAGGACCTCATTGACGAGCTGTCCCAGAAATACGCCATCGCCATCGTCACGCATTCGATGCAGCAGGCTGCGCGCGTGTCGAACCGCACGGCCTATTTCCATCTGGGTCGGCTCGTGGAGGTGGGCCCGACCGACAAGATCTTCACCAATCCCTCCCACAAGCTCACCGAAGACTACGTGACCGGCCGCTTCGGCTAGGCCGGCCCGGGGCCCCTGGCGGCCCCCCGCCGACGCCTGCCGCTGGCACGTTACGAATGCGTTTCCATATGGCTTCGGTTTCATAAAGTCGTAACACACCTGTAGCAGACTTCGCCCTGTCCGCCGCGCTGGCTCCTGGCCAGCACGCGGCTTCCGACCGGACATCGACAGAGGACGAGGTAACACCTATGAAACGTGCGGCATACGCGCTGGCATTCGCCATGTCCGCGGGACTGACCCTGAATTCGCCGGCGGCCATCGGCGCCGTGACCGACGAGCAGGTCCAGAAGCTGCTGGAACGCATCGAGGCGCAGGATCGGCGCATTGCGGAGCTCGAGAAGGCTGTCCAGCAGCCGGCTGCGCCGCCCGTGGCAGCAGTGGCGGCTCCCGCCGCACCGGCGACCCCGGCCAAGCCCGCGCCGTCCGCCTGGACCGAGAAGGTCGCCATCCAGGGCGATCTCCGGTACCGGTACGAGAACATCGATCAGGAAGACGCCGACAGCGACCGCAACCGCCAGCGCATCCGTGCGCGGGCCGGGATCGTGGCCAAGCCCCAGGACAACCTGGAACTTGGCTTCGGGCTGTCGACCGGGCAGGACGGTGACCCGGTCTCGAGCAACCAGACGCTGGGTGACGGCGGTTCACGCAAGGACGTCTACGTGGACCTGGCGTACTTCAACTGGGCGGCACTGGACGGGCTCAATATCACCGGCGGCAAGTTCAAGAACTTCCTGTTCCGCCCTGGCAAGCACGCCCTTCTCTGGGACAGCGACTGGAACCCCGAGGGCCTGGGTGCCACCTACACTTATGGGCCCTTCTTCGGCAACGTCATGGGTACCTGGCTCGAGAGCGACAGCAACAGCACCGAGGAATTCACCCTGGGCCTCCAGGGGGGTGTCGCGGTACCGGTCAACGAGAACGTCAAGCTGACGGCGGGCGTCGGTTACTTTGACTTCGGTACCGCGGGCAAAGGCACCTTCTTCGGCGGGGACACGGCGTTCGGCGGCAACAGCTTCGATCCGCTGACGAACGAATACCTGTTCGACTACCAGCTGCTGGAGCTGTTTGCCGACGTGGGCTTCAAGCTGGCGGGCCTGCCAATGAGCGTCTTCGCCGACTACGTGAACAACTCCGACGCGGACGAGTTCGACACCGGCTGGGCGGCGGGTCTCCTGGTCGGTAGCGCCAAGGCCAAGGGCACCTGGGAAGCGAGCTACGCCTACCAGGACCTGGAAGCCGATGCGGTGCTGGCATTGCTCACGGACTCGGACTTCGGCGGCGGTGGCACCGACAACAGCGGCCACGTGCTGCGCGGCGCCTACGCCCTGAGCGACAAGTGGAACCTGGCCTTCAGCTACTTCATCAACTCGATTGACGAGAACGCCGGCGACGAGCAGGACTACAACCGCCTGCAGCTGGACATGAACTTCAAGTACTGATCGGGCGCACGAAAAAGGGGGCGGCATCCCGCGGATGCCGCCCCCTTCTGTATTTTCCGGGCAGCGAGATCAGGCCGCCCGTTGACCGACGCCCCAGCCCCCGCGGTGGTAGCCCTTGGGCAGTCCGGCCTGCGGCGTGAAGCCATAGAGCTCTTCCGCCGGAAGGGCCGCCGTGAGTATCGACCGGACCGCCAGGAGCTTCTCCACGTCGATGCCGGTCCGGAGGCCCATTGCGTCGAGCATGAAGACCAGGTCTTCGGTCACGATGTTGCCGCTGGCACCGGGAGCGTAGGGGCAGCCTCCGAGGCCGCCCAGCGAGCTGTCCAGCGTCGTGATGCCTTCTTCGAGGGCAGCGAGCGCATTGGCGAGACCCAGGCCGCGGGTGTTGTGCAGGTGGACGCCACTCAGCTTGTCATTGCCCACTTCCTTGCGGACGAGGTGGATCAGCCGCCGCAGCTGGGCGGGATTCGCGTAGCCGGTGGTGTCGGAGAGGCCGATGTCGTCGCAGCCTGCCTCCATCAGGGCCACGGCCAGTTCCACCACCTTGGTCTCCGGCACGTTGCCCTCCAGCGTGCAGCCGAAGGCAGTCGCCACGTTGCCCTCGAATCCAGGGCGCTTGTCGGCGGGCATCGAGCGGAGGAGATCGGCAATGCGGCGGACGTCTTCCAGTACCTCCGCGTGGGTCTTGCGCAGGTTCGCCTTGCTGTGGGTCTCGCTGGCGGAGAGCGGTAGCGCGATCTTGTGCGCGCCGGCGGCGATCGCGTTCTCCGCGCCCCTGAAGTTGGGCACCAGCGCCAGCACGGTCAGGCCCGGAATCGTCCGGGCATAGGCCACGACCTCGGCGGCATCGGCCATCTGCGGGAGCAGTTTCGCCGGCACGAAGGAACAGACCTCGATCTCGCGGACACCCGCGGCGGCTTCTGCCGCGATCCACGCCTTCTTTGCTGCAGTCGGCATGATGGACTTGATGCTCTGCAGGCCATCCCGGGGGCCCACTTCACTGACGAGAACGTCGATATCGCGGGTAGCAACCATCGGAGTTTCCTGATTCCTGAAGGCCCATATTCTATATGGGGGCGGGGTGGGGGATAATCCACGGCCCGGACGCCGGCCCCCGGCTGGTGGCCCCGGCGTAATCGTCTTAACTAAAGGTAGCGTGATGGCAGGTCGACAGGGGTTACCCCTCGCCGGGGTGCGGGTCATCGAATTCACCCACATGGTCATGGGCCCCGCCGCGGGCCTCATCCTTGCCGACCTGGGCGCGGACGTGATCAAGATCGAGCCCGTGGAGGGGGACAGCACCCGCCGGCTGCCCGGTTCGGGGTCCGGCTATTTCCCGATGTACAACCGGAACAAGCGCAGCCTCTGCGTCGACCTGAAGGCCGACGAGGGCCGAAAGCTCGTGCTCCGGCTCATCCAGGACGCCGACGTGCTCATCGAGAATTTCCGGCCCGGCACGATGGACCGGCTGGGATTCGGCTACGAGGCCCTCAAGGTGGCCCACCCCCGCCTGATCTACTGCAGCGAGAAGGGCTTCCTGAGCGGCCCCTACGAGAACCGCACGGCCCTGGACGAAGTCGCCCAGATGATGGGTGGCCTCGCCTACATGACCGGTCCGCCGGGGCAGCCGCTGCGGGCGGGCACCTCGGTCATCGACGTGCAGGGCGGCATGTTTGGCGCGGTGGGCGTCATTGCGGCTCTCCACCAGCGGCATGCGACGGGACGTGGCCAGAACATCGTGGCGTCGCTTTACGAGAGCACCGTCTTCCTGGTGGGCCAGCACATGGCCCAGTACGCCGTGACCGGCAAGCCGGCGGCGCCCATGCCGGTACGGGTGTCGGCCTGGGCGATCTACCAGGTCTTCGAGACCGGGGACGGGCAGCAGGTGTTCGTCGGCGTGGTGAGCGACAAGCAGTGGAAGGACTTCTGCTCAGCCTTCGAACTGCACGAGCTGGCAGCCGATCGCACCCTCGACACCAACAACGATCGTGTCACCCACAAGGAACGCCTCGTACCGATCATCAAGGCGGCCTTCCGGAAGTACACCAAGCAGGAGCTGATGGCCAAGCTGGAGAAGACGGGACTGCCCTTTGCGCCGATCACGAAGCCGGAGGAGCTGTTCGACGATCCCCACCTTGCCGCGAACCACGGCCTACTGGATCTCACGGTGACCGACGGTCCCCGGGCGGGCGAGAAGACCCGCCTGCCGGCGTTGCCGCTGGAGATGGATGGCGCGCGGTTTGGCGTACACCAGGACGTGCCCCGGGCCGGGGAGCACACGCGGGAGATCCTCGCCCAGGCGGGCTACGCCGCCGCCCGGATCGACGACCTGCTCGCGCGCAAGGTCATAGCAGCGCTGTAGGAGCGCCTTCAGGCGCGACGGGGTCCCGCGGGAGACTCGCGGACTCGATTCCCGCGGGACCCCGTCGCGCCTGAAGGCGCTCCTACAACGTGGGAAGATAAATCCAGGGACGCCGGGTCCGGTCGCTGTCGCGAAACGCCAGGATCTCCGCATCGCGCTTCAGCGTCACGGCGATCGAGTCGAGGCCCTCCAGCAGCATCTCCCGGTCCGCGTCCGGCAGCGAGAACCGGTGCAGGCTCCCGTCAGGCGCCGTCACGGCCAGCTGCTCCAGGTCCACCGTCAACTGGTTGCGCGCGGGATCGGCTTCCACCTGGCGCGCAAGGGCTTCCACAGTCCCGTTGTCCAGCGTCACCGGCACGATGCCATTGCGCACGCAATTGCCCTGGAAGATGGAGCCGAAGCTCGGCGCGATGATGGCCCGGATGCCCCACTCGTGCAGGGCCCACACGGCATGCTCCCGGGACGACCCACAGCCGAAATTGACGCCGGAGAGCAGGATCCGGGCGCGCCGGTAGGGCTCCCGGTTGAGGACGAACTCCGGATTTTCCTGGCGACTGCCCGGCGACTGGTAGCGCCAGCCGGCGAACAAACCCTCGGCGAGCCCGTCCTTGGAGACGCGCTTCATCTCGCGGCTGGGAATGATGGCGTCCGTGTCGATGTTGATCCGTAGCAGCGGGGCGGCGATCGCCGTCAGGGTCCTGAATTTCTCCATGGGATGCTCCGGATCAGGCCGCGGGCAGGCGGCGGACGTCGGTCAGGACACCGGTGACCGCCGAGGCGGCCACGGTGGCCGGGCTGGCCAGGTGGGACCGTGTGCGGGGGCCCTGACGGTTCTCGAAGTTGCGGTTCGTGCTCGTTACCACGCGCTCCTCGAGGCCGAAGCTCTCGCCGCCGGCGTAAAAGCACATGGAGCAGCCGGATTCGCGCCACTCGAAGCCGGCGTCCCGGAAGACCTGGTCCAGGCCCTCGGACTCCGCGGCCTTCTTCACCTGGCTGGAGCCGGGGACGCAGATGGCCTTGATGCCGGGCGCCACATGCCGGCCGCGCAGCACACCGGCCGCCTCGCGGAGGTCACTGAGCCGGCTGTTGGTGCAGGACCCGATGAAGGCCGCGCCGATGGGCAGCCCGGCGAGGGGCGTGCCCGGCTCGAGGCCCATGTACTGCAGCGCCCTTTCGGCCGACTGCCGCCGGTTGGGATCGGGCTCGGTTGACGGGTCTGGCACGACGCCATCGATGCCGCCACCGTGCTGCGGGCTCGTGCCCCAGGTGACCTGCGGTGCCAGCAGGCTGCAGTCCACCTCGATTTCCTTGTCGAAGACCGCGTCGGGGTCCGATGGCAGGGTGCGCCAGTGAGCGACCGCCCGGTCCCACTGGTCGGCGCGCGGTGCGAAGGGTCGCCCCCGGACGTATTCGAAGGTCAGTTCGTCGGGAGCCACGATGCCGGTCCACGCGCCGAATTCGACGGCCATGTTGCAGAGGGTGAGACGGGCCTCGACGGGCAGCCCGCGGATGACGCTGCCGGCGAACTCGATGGCATAGCCGACGCCGCCGGAGGCGCCGAAGCGCCCGATCAGGTGCAGGATGAGGTCCTTGGCGTACACACGGTGCGCCAGGCGGCCCTCGAAACGGATCCGCAGGCGCTTTGGCCGGCGCACCGCGAGGGTCTTCGTGGCCAGCGCGTGCTCGCCCTCGGTGGATCCGATGCCCCAGGCGAGGGCGCCGAGGCCCCCGAGCGTGCAGGTGTGGCTGTCGGGGCATACGAGCGTGACGCCGGGGAGCGCGATGCCCTGCTCGGGCGACACCACGTGGACGATGCCCTGGCGGTCGTCGCCCAGGTCGAAGAGGTGGATGCCGGCGGCCCGGGCCGACGCGCGGGTGCTGGTGATGAATTCGCGGCCGCCGGGCATTCGGGTGTCGTCGGTGCGCCCGGGCGTGGTATCCACGATGTGGTCCATCGTGCAGAACACCTGCTCGGGATGCCGGACCGTCCGGCCGGCTGTTTCCAGGCCCTTCAGGGCGACGCTGCCCGTCCGCTCGTGGAGAAAGATGCGGTCGATGTAGAGCAGGCTGGTGTCGTCGCCGAGTTCGGCCACGGTGTGCTCGTCCCAGAGCTTGTCAATGATCGTGCGGCCCATGGTGCCCTGTCTGTCTTCCGGTCCGGTGCTGTGTGGCGTCACGTGGGAATTCTGCTGGATTCAGCGCTGTGCAAGGCTGAAAATGCGGGCGCGATGATAGCAGTTCAAGGACGGCGGGTATGAGGGCCTTCGGCGTGGTGTGGGGCGTCGGCGGCATCGCCGCCGTACTCGTCTACGCCGCCGTGAGCCTCGGCGGCTACGCCCTGCAGGCCCTGGCGGCCGGCCTCAGCCCCCTGGAATGGATCGTGCTGACGGCGAATACGGCCTTCATGGCCTGGGCCGAGGGTTACCGGGGATTCCAGCAGCGTTTCTCGCCCCGGGTCGCGGCCCGCGCCCTCAACCTCTACGAGCATCCGACGGCAACGCGCCTGCTATTGGCACCGTTCTTCTGTGTGGGCTACTTCGGCGCCACGAGGCGCCTCCAGCGAACCGTGTGGCTCGGTACCGGGCTGATCATCCTGGCCGTCCTGGCCTTCAACCGGCTGGACCAGCCCTGGCGGGGAATCCTGGACGCTGGTGTGATGGTGGGCCTGATGTGGGGCACCCTGTCGCTGCTGTGGGCTTCCCGGGCCACGTTCCGCGATCGCCGCGCGCTGGTCGGTGCCGAGGTGCCCGCTCCGGCAGGGCTATAATCCCCCGATGCTGTCCCACGTTGACGAGTCCAACCAGCCCACGATGGTGGATGTGAGCGGCAAGGGCGTTACCCGCCGGACCGCGCAGGCCGAGGCGCGGGTGATCCTTCCGCCGGCGGTGCGCGCCGCCTTCGCGGATGGCGAGATCCGGACGCCGAAGGGCCCCGTGTTCCAGACCGCGATCATCGCGGGCACCATGGCCGCCAAACGGACTCACGAGCTGATTCCGTTCTGCCACCCCATCGGCCTGGACTCCTGCCGCATCGAGATTGCACTCGATGCCGCGGGCAACGTCCTCGTCAATTGCACGACCCGGGTAGAGCACCGCACCGGCGTGGAGATGGAGGCACTCACTGGGGCGTCCGTGGCGGCGCTCACCATCTATGACATGTGCAAGGCACTTTCCCACGACATCGTCATTGCCGACGTCAGGCTCATCGCCAAGGCCGGTGGCAAGAGCGATTACGCGGCGGACCGGCCCGGTCCCGACGTCCCGCCCTGACGCGCATGGCTGACCCGCCGGTGCACCCGCTACTTCGGGGGCTCGTCCTTGCCGGGGGGCAGAGCCGGCGCATGGGCGAGGACAAGGCATCCCTGAAGGTCAGCGGGCGCACGCTCCTCGCCCGCAGCGTCGATCTCCTGCAACCGCTGGTGACGTCCGTGCACGTGGGGATCCGGGCCGACCAGGCCACAGACCGTCTCCGGCGGCGGTTCGCGGTGCTGATCGACCGGCCGGCAGTGGCTGGCCCGGCCGCCGCACTGGCGGCCGCGTGGGACCACGATCCGGCCTGCGCGTGGCTGGTCCTTGCCTGCGACATGCCCGCCATCGGGCGGGAAGGGCTGAAGGCACTCATTGCAGCCCGCGATCCCGCCCGGGGAGGCACCGCCTGGCGCGGCTCGGACGGCGGGCTGCCCGAGCCGTTGTGCGCCATCTGGGAACCGGCTACGCTCGCTCGCCTCGCAGCAGGGGCGAGGGAGGCCGGCGACGGCCCCCGCAGCCCGACGCTGAGCCCGCGGGCATTGCTCGCTGCCTCTGATCCACTGCTGCTGAATCCGGGCCGGCCTGGGACGTTAGACAGCGTCAACACGCCTGCCGATCTGCACCGCTACCTGGAACACACGCATGGCCACAAGCCGTAAGAAGCCTGCACGCAAGCCTTCCCGCGAAGCCGCGGAGGCCGCTGTCCGCACGTTGCTGGCCTTCATCGGCGAGGATCCGGACCGAGGCGGGCTGAAACGCACTCCGGCCCGGTTCCTGGGCGCCTATCAGGACTGGTTTGCCGGCTACGGGGTCGATCCCTACGAGTTGCTGGGAACCTCGTTCCAGCAGGTCGAGCACTACGACCGGCTCGTGGTGCTCGCCAACGTAAATTTCGAGTCCCACTGCGAGCACCACGTGGCCCCGGTGATAGGCCGCGCCCACGTGGCCTACCTGCCGGACCGCCGTCTCGCAGGCATCAGCAAGCTGGTGCGGGTCGTCGAGGCCTTTACCAAGCGGCTCATCGTGCAGGAGAAGGTCACGGCCGCCATTGCCCGGTGTATCCATCAGGTCCTGGAGCCTCGTGGCGTGGCCGTCGTGATCGAGGCCCAGCACCACTGCCTCACGACACGGGGCGTGCACCGGGACAACGTCTGGATGACGACGAGCGAGATGCTCGGCGCGTTCAAGGACGACGACCGCATCCGCGCGGAGTTTCTCGGCGCGATTGACCGGACCGGACGCTGATCCCTCCAATGACCAAGCTCGTATTCCGCTGCGCTGCCGACGTCAGGGCCTATGAAGGCCAGGAAATCGGCGTGTCCGACTGGATCCTGGTGGACCAGGACCGCATCAACCGCTTTGCAGATGCCACCGAGGACCACCAGTGGATCCATGTGGACGTGGAGCGCGCCAGGCGCGAGCTGCCCATCGGTACCACCATCGCCCACGGCTACCTGCTGATCTCGCTCATGCCGAAGCTCCTGGACACCTTCGTGGAGTTCCAGGGGCTGAAGCGCGTGATCAACTACGGCCTCAACGAGGTCCGCTTCAAGAACATGGTGCCGGCCGGCAAGCGCGTCCGCATGCGGGGCAAGCTGAAGTCGGCCCGCCAGCGGGCAGGCGGCACGCAGGTGATCCTGGAGAACACCATCGAGATCGAGGGCGAGAGCAAGCCTGCCTGCACCAGCGAGACCCTGGTGCTCTACTTCTTCGAGAACTGAGCCGGTCGGCGCTCCTACTCGCGCAGGGTCTCGAGCATGGCCGCATGCAGCTCCGGCGTGGCGGCCACCAGCATGTCGCTGCTACCCGGGTGGAACCTGTCGAAGCCCTCGAAAGGGCGGCCATCCAGCCCCGAGGCGGTTCCGCCGGCCTGCGTCACGATGAAGGCCATCGCTCCCCAGTCCAGGAGGTCCGCGCTGTCCGAGGCGTAGGCCGCGAGACGCCCCGTGAACAGGTCGTTCAGGTTGTCGAAGCCGCGCCGCGGGTCGTCATCCTCGACGATGTCGAAGGCATCCCAGCGCGGCCGCAGCCTGGAGAGCGCGTCCCGTGCCTGGTAGGTGACGCAGACGGAACTGCCGGCTACGGTGGCCAGGGGCGCCATGGCCCCGAGCTGGCGGGAGTGGCGGTCGCCCGTGAAGGCGCCCTGGCCCCGGACGGCCAGGTAGAAGCGCTCCCGCACCGGCATGTAGCTGATGGCGGCCTGCAGGCGGCCACGGTGCGTTATGGACAGGATGATGTCCCAGCCCGGCCGCTGGTTCTTGTAGAGGAAGGTGCCGTTGATCGGGTCCAGCCACACCATCGTCCCGGCATCGGCCGGGAAGTAGCGGGCATTCCGCGACTGGTCCTGTTCCTCCCCGAAGAAACCGACGGTGGGGAAGCGGGCGAGGGTTGCGACCTCGACGAAGGTCTGGACGCTCTGGTCGGCGTCGGTGATGGCCTGCACCCAGGGATTCTGGCCGGGCTTCCCCTCCGGGCCGGAAATCCGCGGCTGGATCTCGCGGGCGAAGTCTCCGGCGGTCACCAGGACGGGAAGATAGAACTCGACCATGTCGACGATGGCCGGCTCCATGACGTGGCTGCGGTGGGTCAGCGGGGGCGTCGCTAGCGGCCGAGGCGTGCCTGCAGCGAGCCCAGGTAGTCCCGGATGCGCCGCGCATTGGCGCCCATGTCGCCTCGTCCCACGCGGGACTTGGAGCGCACGTCGACGCGGGTCTGGTCCCGCCCCGGCTGGATGCGGATCACGACATCGTCCTTGAACCGGACCCAGCCGGTCTCGGCAGTGGCCTCTATGCGGCCCTCGGCCTCGTTGGCATCCACCAGGGTCCAGCCCTTCTCGGCGACGACGTCGCGCGCCGCCGCGAACACGACGTTGGCGGGCAGGCTGACGACGAGGGGCTGCAGGTCCGGATAGGCCTCCTTCTGGGCGGCGCCGGCCTCCGGCCCGGAGCCTGGTCCTGCGTACTCTGGCGGGTTCTGCGCGTCGATCATCCGGAGCGGAATCACGGCGACAAAGGCTGGCGGGTTATCGGTGTCCGTGGTGATGTCGTGGATGCCCGGGGCGCCACGGGCCTGGCCCATGACCATGCCATTGTTGGCCGTGACCGCCAGGCCGGCGAGCAGTGCGAGCCAGGTGGCCGGTGCGGACGCTGTGCCCGCCGTGCCGCTGCTGCGGAGCAATCCGAGTCCCGCGGTGACCAGCGCGACGACCAGCAGCAGGCTGCCGAGTGCGTAGGCCCCCATGCTCTGGAACGGCGAGAGAAATCCTGCCCGTGCTCCGATGCCAGACAGGGCCGCGAGGACAACGCCGATCAGCGCGGTCCAGATTCCGATGCTCGACAGCCGGGAGCCCTTGCGGGGTGCCGCCTGAAGTGCGTCTTTCATGTGCTCTCCCTCCGTGCCCGAAACCTTAGCACAGGCCGGGTACAATTCGCGCATGGCATACCGGCTCTCCGAACTCCTCGCGCTGCTGGATCTCGAACCCATCGAGAAAAATATCTTTCGCGGGCAGAGCCGCGACATCGGCACTCCCCAGGTGTTCGGTGGGCAGGTCCTCGGCCAGGCGCTGGCGGCGGCAAGCCGTACCGTCGACGCGCGAGCGGTGCATTCGCTGCACGCCTACTTCCTGAAGCGGGGCGACGTGCAGGCGCCGATCATCTACGAGGTCGATCGTGCCCGCGATGGCGGCAGCTTCTCCAATCGCCGGGTCGTTGCCATCCAGCATGGCGAGCAGATCTTCAATATGACGGCGTCCTTCCAGACGGTGGAGTCGGGGCTCGAACACCAGGTGGCCATGCCCCAGGTGCCGGGCCCGCACGGGCTGCAGGATCTGGAGACGCTCGCACGGGAATTCTCGGGCGAACTGCCGGCGCGGATGCAGAGGTTCCTGGCCTGGGAGCGGCCAATCCACGTGCGGCCCGTGGATCCCCGGCAGTTCCTGTTCCGGGAAAGCCGCGCGCCCGTCAAGCTGCTCTGGATGAAGACGGCCGAGCCGATGCCGGCGGACTCCTTCCTGAACCAGGCCCTGCTGGCCTACATCTCGGATTACGAGCTGATCGGCACCGCCACGTTGCCCCACGGGCTCCACGCCACCCGCGACGGCCTGCAGATGGCGAGCCTGGACCATGCCATGTGGTTCCACCGGCCTGTCCGGGTGGACGAGTGGCTGCTGTTTGCGCTGGACAGTCCGGCCGCGGCGGGGGGCCGCGGGCTGGCGCGGGGCCACGTCTTCACCGAGGAGGGGAAACTGGTGGCGACCCTCGCGCAGGAAGGCCTGATCCGCGTCAGGCCGGCCCCGTAGGAGCGGCTTCAGCCGCTCCTACGGGAGCGGATGCAGGCCATTCTGGTAGGTCTTCCCGCGCTCCACGTAGCGGGTGGGGCTTTGTGTCAGTCGCGCCAGTTCCTCGGTCGTCAGGGGTCGGATGGCCCGGGCGGGCGCGCCGACGATGAGCATGCCGTCCGCGAATTCCTTGCCTTCAGTAACCAGCGCGTTGGCGCCCACCAGGCAGTTCCGGCCGATGCGGGCGTCGTTGAGTATCGTGCTGCCCATGCCGATCAGGGCGCCATCGCCGATCCGGCACCCGTGGAGAATGCAGCCGTGGCCCACGGTCACCCGCTCGCCAACCACCAGCGGGGATCCCGGGTCCGAGTGCAGCACCGAGTTGTCCTGCACGTTGCTCCAGCGGCCGACCGTCAGCCGCTCCACGTCGCCTCGCAGGACGGCGCCGAACCAGATGCTGACGCCGTCTCCCAGGTGCACGTCGCCAACGACGGTCGCGTTCGGGGCGACGTACACGTCGCGGCCCAGTGCCGGCGCGAGGCCGTCGAGGGAATAGATCACGCAGTCCTGCCCTTCCTGCTGCCTTGTTTCGCCACGGCCTCGGCCGCCTTGCGGACCGCTTCGGGGTCTCCCACGTAGTCCCGGGACAGCGGCCGGAGCCCCGCATCGAAGGTGTAGACCATCGGAACGCCGGTGGGAATATTGAACTCCAGGATGTCCTGCTCGGACATGTTGTCGAGCATCTTCACGATTGCCCGCAGGCTGTTGCCGTGGGCTGCCAGCAGCACGTCCTCCCCGCGCAGCAGCCGTGGGGCCACGCTGTCCTGCCAGAAGGGCAGGACCCGGGCGAGGGTGTCCTTGAGCGATTCCGTGCCGGGCACTCCCGGGATGCTGGCGTAGCGCGGGTCGTTGGCCGGGTGGCGCGCGTCGGCGGCTTCCAGGGGCGGAGGCGGGATGTCATAGCTCCGCCGCCAGATCTTCACCTGGGCCTCGCCGTGCTTCGCCGCCGTCTCCGCCTTGTCCAGGCCTTGCAGCGCCCCGTAGTGGCGCTCGTTGAGCCGCCAGGTGCGCTCGACCGGGATCCACATCAGGTCCATCTCGTCCAGGATCAGCCACAGCGTCCGGATCGCCCGCTTCAGCACCGACGTGTAGGCGATGTCGAACCGGAAGCCCAGCGCCTTCAGCTGCCGGCCGGCCTCCCGGGCCTCGTTGCGCCCCTGGTCGGTGAGGTCCACGTCGGTCCAGCCGGTGAACCGGTTGTCGAGATTCCACGTGCTCTGTCCGTGCCGGCAGAGCACCAGCTTGCCTGTCATTCCGAAAGCTCCAGGGGGCCAAACCGGGAATTCTAAACCGTAGGAGCGCCTTCAGGCGCGACCGGGTACTCCCCGGAAGGAGCGTCTCAGCGAGGGAGGGGAGTACCCGGTCGCGCCTGAAGGCGCTCCTACTGGAGATGACCCGCGGCCAGATACTCGAGCGACTGCATCTCGAGCAGCCGGCTGCGGGTGCGCTCGAACTCCCGCTGCAGCCGGGATCCGCCGTAGACGCGACTGATCGGCTCGGCCGCCGACACGATCAGGTTGACCCGGCGGTCATAGAACTCGTCCACGAGGGCAATGAAGCGGCGGGCCGCGTTCTCCCGGGTTTCGTCCAGCCGCGGCACACCGGACAGGATCACGGTCTGGAAGTCCCGGGCGATCTGGATGTAGTCCTCCTGGCTGCGCGGCCCGTCACAGAGTGCGTCGAAGTCGAACCAGACGACGCCTTCGACGAGCCGACGGGTCGGGATCCGCCGGCCGAGAACCTCCAGGCGCGCGTTGCTGGTGCCCCGGTCCGGTGCGATCTTCGTGAAGTACCGCTCCAGGTTGCGGTCCGCGGCTTCGTCCAGGGGCGAGTGCCAGATCTCCGCGGCCGCCAGCACCCGCAGGCGGTAATCCACGAGACCGTCCACGTGCACCACCTCGGTGTTCTTCAGGAGCAGGTCGATGGCTGGCAGGAACCGCTGCCGCTGGAGGCCGCCGCGGTAGAGATCCTGCGGGGCGCTGTTCGACGTGGCCACCAGCGTCACGCCGCGTTCGAGTAGCGCCTCCACGAACCGGCCGAGCAGCATCGCGTCCGCGATGTCCGCGACGAAGAACTCGTCGAAGCAGATCACCCGGGCGTCCCGGGCAAAATCCGCCGCGATGATCGCAAGGGGGTCGGGTGTGTCGTGCAGCTCGGCCAGCTGGCCGTGCATCCGGCTCATGATGCGGTGGAAGTGATAGCGCAGCTTGTCGTCGAAGGGCAGTGACTCGAAGAAGAGGTCCATCATGAGTGTCTTGCCCCGCCCGACGCCGCCCCACAGGTAGGCGCCCCGGACCGGCACCCGGGCCGCGGGGACGGGCAGGAAGCGCCGGAGCAGGCCCGGGTAGCGTCGCGGGGCAGGCCGTTCCACCAGCTGCCGGCGCACCCGGTCGAGGACCAGGATGGCGCGGCGTTGCGCGGTATCCTCGCTGAGACCGAGCTCGGTCACGGCCGCCTGGTACCGGGAAACAAGGTCCATGAGGGGATGACGGGCGCGATCACTCACCGGGGGCGCCCAATCTACCGGTTTCCGGGGGCGTCACGGTAGACTGCCGGCCGCATGTCCGAACGGGAAAGCATGGAGTTTGACGTGGTGATCGTGGGGGCGGGGCCCTGCGGTCTCGCGGCCGCCTGTCGCGTGCTCCAGCTTGCCGCCGGGGGCGGCCGCGAGGTGTCCGTCTGCGTCGTCGAGAAGGGCGCGGAAATCGGGGCCCACATCATTTCTGGCGCCGTCCTCGAGCCGACGGCCCTGACGGAGCTCTTCCCCGACTGGCGGGACCGCGGCGCTCCAGTCACCACGGCCGTGGCGCAGGACAAATTACTCTGGCTACGCAACGGGACCGCCAGCACGACCGTACCGGGCCTGATGATCCCCAGCCCCATGCGCAATCACGGCAACTACATCATCAGCCTGGGGAGGCTCTGCCAGTGGCTCGGACAGCAGGCGGAGGCCCTGGGTGCGAACCTGTTCCCGGGCTTCGCCGCGTCCCGCGTGCTGTACGAGGACGGCCGTGTTGCCGGCGTGATCACCGGCGACCTGGGTCGCGGGGCCGACGGCAGCGAAAAGGCCGGCTTCCAGGCGGGTTACGAGCTGCGCGGCAAGTACACCATCTTTGCCGAGGGCTGCCGCGGGCACCTGGGCAAGGAACTGATGGAGGTCTACCGGCTGCGGGAAGACTGCGATCCCCAGCATTACGGCATCGGCCTCAAGGAAGTCTGGAACATCGATCCTGCGAAGCACCGCGAGGGCCTCGTGGTGCACACCCTCGGCTGGCCGCTCGACGCCGGGACCGAGGGCGGTGGCTTCCTCTACCATGCCGCCGGCCATCAGGTGTATCTGGGCGTCATCATTGCGCTGAACTACGCGAACCCTCACCTGAATCCGTTCGAGGAATTCCAGCGCTGGAAGCAACACCCGGCCATCCGGGAGGTCCTCGATGGCGGGCAACGCGTGAGCTACGGCGCCCGGGCCGTGAACAAGGGCGGACTGCAGTCACTGCCGAAGCTGGCGTTTCCCGGCGGCCTCCTCGCCGGCTGCGACGCAGGCTTTCTCAACGGCGCCAAGATCAAGGGCTCACACACGGCGCTGAAGACGGGAATGCTCGCCGCGGAAGCCGTCTTCGCGGCCCTTGGACAGGGTGACGAGGCGCCCGCCGTGCTCGAGGCCTTCGAGGAGGCCGTGAGGAAATCCTGGGTCTGGCGCGAACTCGACGAGGGCCGGAATTTCGGCCCGGCCCAGAAGAAGTTCGGGCTGCTGCTTGGCGGTGCCTTCATCTGGCTGGACCAGAACGTGTTCCGTGGACGGCTGCCCTTCACGCTGCACAGCCGGGAGCCGGACCACCTGGCCCTGCGCCCCGCGGCGGCAGCACCCCGCATCAGCTACCCGAAACCCGATGGCCGCGTCAGCTTCGACCGGCTGTCGTCGGTCTTCCTGTCGAGCACGAATCACGAGGAGGACCAGCCCTGCCACCTGCAGTTGCTGGATCCGGCGGTGCCGGTCGCCCGCAACCTGCCGGTCTTCGACGAGCCCGCCCAGCGCTATTGCCCGGCCGGTGTCTACGAGATCGTCCGGCAGGCCGATGGCACGCCACGGTTCCAGATCAACGCCCAGAACTGCGTGCACTGCAAGACCTGCGACATCAAGGATCCGGCAGCGAACATCCGCTGGGTGACGCCCGAGGGCGGGGGCGGCCCGAACTACTCAGGCATGTAGCAGCTGTGTTGTGAGTCAAGCGGTGATGGGCGGCTGCCAGGGCGCGTTATCGCGGACCATGGCATTGAGGATCACCAGGAGTTTGCGCATGCAGGCGGTGATGGCGACCTTGGGCGGTTTGCCGGCGAGACGCAGGCGGGCGTAGAAGGCTTTGATCGGCGGGTTGGAGCGGATGGCCGCCAGAGTGGCCATGTAGAGTGCGGTACGGACCTGCCAGCGGCCACCCCAGATGTGGCGTTGGCCGCGCAGCGTGCCGCTGTCGCGATTGAAGGGCGCCAGGCCGGCCAGGGCCGCGATCTGCTTGTCGCTGAGCTGGCCGAGCTCGGGCAGGTCGCCGATCAGGGCCTGGGCGGTGACCCGGCCGATCCCGGGCACGCCAGCCAGTAGGTTCTCGCGGGCCTGCCACACCGGACTGTCCTGGATCTGCTCGCGCAGTTCGCGATCGGTGTCTTCCAGGCAGCGTTGCAGCCAGCGGATGTGGGTGGTGAGGTTACGGCGCACCAGGGTGGGGGGTGCCGCACTCAAGCGGTTTTTCTCCGCCACCAGCATCTGCATCAGCTGCCGGCGCCGCGCCACCAGGGCACTCAGCACCTGGGCCGTCTCGTCCTTCAGGGCGCGGCAGGCGGGCTTGACGGCCGCGGCGAAGGCGCACAGCACCCGGGCATCCAACTGGTCGGTCTTGGCCAGCTGGCCGGTGGCCCGGGCGAAGTCCCGCACCTGACGCGGGTTGACCACGACCACGGCGAAGCCCTCGGCGGCCAGCAGCCCGGCCAGCTGGGCGGCCAGGGGGCCGCCCGCTTCCAGGATGATCTGGTCGGGAGCATGGGGCTTGAGCCGGGTGATCAGCGCGCTGATCCCCGCCTCGTCGTGGGGCACGCGGAAGGCCTCGTGGGCGGGCTCGATGGCGACGTCGAGGTGGTGTTTACCGAGATCAATACCAACAATGGTCTGGACGGTCATGGCTTCCTCTTTCCCTGCCTTGCGGATGCGGGCTCGAGGCCCCGGCAGCTGTTCGGGTTGCTAAGGAAGACGGGCCGGGCGACCCAGCTACGTGGCGAGGTCAACCCTCGAGGAGCGCACGGTCTACCCGGCCCGGTGGCTTACCATCTGACGATAAGGGCCACGGAACCCAACATACAAGGAGCGCCTTCAGGCGCGACGGCAAATCCGGTGGCGGCGGTCGCCGCTCCTACAGCAGCTCGATGGCCGTGGCGATCGCCTCGCCGCCGCCGATGCAGGCCGTCGCGACGCCGCGCTTGCCCCCGCGCTGCCGGAGCGCGTTGATCAGGGTTACCAGCAGGCGGGCGCCCGTGGCGCCGATCGGGTGACCGAGAGCGCACGCGCCACCATTCACGTTGACCTTCTCGTGGGGGATGCCCAGATCCCGCATGGCAGCCATGGTGACGCAGGCGAAGGCCTCATTGATCTCGAACAGGTCTACCCCGGACACCTGCCAGCCACTGGCTGCGAGCAGCTTCTGAATCGCCGGAACCGGCGCGGTGGTGAACCACTCCGGCTCGTGGGCGTGGACCGACTGCGCCACGATCCGCGCCAGCGGCCGGATGCCGCGACGGCCGGCTTCGCCCTCGGTCATCAGCACCAGGGCGGCCGCGCCGTCCGAGATCGATGACGAGGTCGCCGCGGTCACCGTGCCGTCCTTGGCGAAGGCCGGCCGCATGGTCGGGATGCGCTGGATGTCGCAGCGGGCCGGTTCTTCGTCGGCGGTCACGCTGGATTCGCCACTGCGGCTCTTCACGGTCACCGGCACGATCTCGTCGGCGAACCGTCCGGCCGCCGCGGCCGCGAGGGCGCGGCGCACGGACTCGATCGCGAATGCATCCTGGTCTTCCCGGGAGAAGGCATAGCGCCTGGCGGTGGCCTCGCCGAAGTGGCCCATCATCTGGCCGTCGGCGGCGTTCTGCAGGCCGTCATAGAACATGTGGTCCAGGACCTCCTGGTGACCCATGCGATACCCGGCCCGCGCCTTGGTCAGCAGGTAGGGGGCGTTGGTCATCGACTCCATGCCGCCGGCGAGAACCACGCTGGCCGCGCCTGCCCGCAGGAGGTCGGCGCCCAGGTGGACCGTCTTCATGCCCGAGCCGCACAGCTTGTTCACGGTCGTGGTTGGGACGGAGGCGGGGAGGCCGGCGCCGAGGCTCGCCTGGCGGGCGGGTGCCTGGCCGACGCCCGCCATCAGGACATGGCCTACCAGGGTCTCGCTGATGTCAGCCGGGTCGATACCCGCATCCGCCAGGCAGGCCCGGGCAGTGGTCGCAAACAGGGCCGGTGCCGGAACGGCGCCCAGGGTGCCCTGGAAAGAGCCGATGGCCGTTCGGCGGGCAGCGACGATGACGACGGTTTCGCGGGACAAGGGCGCACTCCAGACAGGGCGGGACCAGAAGTGCGGCGGATTATGCGGTGCAAAAAGCCGGCCGCCAAGCCGACGGATCAATGCCCGGCCGGCGCCGGTGCGCTAGTTCATCCGCCGGGCAGCCAGGTCCGGCTCGTCCAGGTCAGCCAGGATGCTGCGCCGCGCCTCGTCCTGCAGGCTGGCTGCGGGGAGGGTCGGGGAGGGCAGGAGCGCCGGTTTGACGATGACCTCGAGCCGGCCTGGCCGCGGCAGCGCCCGGGAGGCCGGCAGCATGCTGCGGCTGCCCCGGATCACCACCGGAACCACCGGCACCTGGCCCCGGACTGCCGCCGCAAAGGCCCCGTTGTGAAAGCGCCCCAGACCCGGTTCCGCGGTGAACGTGCCTTCCGGAAAAAAGGCGAGGGATTCCTGCGCCCGGGCCTTCTGCAGGATTCGCCGCGCGTCAGCAGCGCTCCTGTGGGTGTCCTTGCGATCAACGAATTCAGACCCCACTTGTCTAAGAAGGAAGTGGGCCAGCGGGACGCGGGTCATCTCGCGCTTGATGACGAAGCCGAAGCGTGGCGGCAGCGCTGCCGTCAGGAGCGGCCCATCCAGGTAGCTCGCGTGGTTGGCCACGATAATGCAGGGTTCATCCGGTATGTGACTCAATCCACGAACCAGCAACCGCGTTCCGGTAAGACGGAAAACGCTCGCGGCACCGCGGCGGACGATGCGGCGACGGGTCGCCAGCCCTGGTGTGACGGCCACCAGCGCCACTGTCAGCAGGGCCATGACCAGGAACACGGTCGTGGCGTAGACCCCAAACAGGCCGTGCCAGAGACGGCGGAATATGGCTTGCATCCGGTCGTTTAGTTAAATCGTAAGTTTATGTAATTCATCATAATTTGTGAGTGTGGTCACGCCGGCAAGAAGCTGCCGCACCCATACTCGCCTCTCGTCAAATGCACCGGACTGAAGTAGTAATGTCACCAGCGTCAGTCAACCGCGTCACGAGCAGCTCAACCCCGACATCGTCCGAGGGAATCATCGACAACTTTCTCGATGCCATCTGGATGGAGCGGGGTCTGTCGACCAATACGCTCGGTGCGTATCGGGCCGACCTGCTGGCCCTGCAGCGCTGGCTCGCCCAGCGCGACACCAGCCTCATGTACGCCACCCGCGCCGATCTGCTCGCCTTCATTGCCAACCGCGCGAAAGAGGGTGCCAAGCCCCGTTCCACGGCCCGGCAGCTTTCCAGCTTCCGGCGCTTCTACCGCTTCCTGCTTCGCGAAGGCGTCATCCAGGAAGATCCGACGGTCAAGATCGAGATGCCCAAGATCGGCCGCTCGCTGCCGAAGTCTCTCACGGAAATCGAAGTTGAGTCGCTGCTGGCGGCTCCCGAGATCTCAGATCCGCTGGGCCACCGGGACCGGGCGATGCTTGAAGTCCTCTATGCCACGGGCCTGCGCGTCTCGGAGCTCATCAACCTGAAGCAGAACCAGGTCAACCTGAACCAGGGTGTGTTGCGCATCCGTGGCAAGGGCGACCGGGAGCGGCTCATTCCGCTCGGCGAGGAATCCCAGCGCTGGGTGCGGGAGTTCATGACCGGTCCGCGGGTGGAGATCCTGCTGGAACGGCAGAGCGAGTACCTGTTTCCCACCCGCCGGGGCGACCGCATGACCCGCCAGGCCTTCTGGCACATCATCAAGCGCTACGCGAAGAAGGCCGACATCAACGGCAAGCTCTCCCCCCACACGCTCCGCCACGCTTTCGCCACGCACCTCCTGAACAACGGTGCCGACCTGCGCGTGGTCCAGATGTTGCTGGGCCACAGCGACCTCTCGACCACCCAGATCTACACCCACGTGGCCCGGGAGCGCATGAAGGAACTGCACGCCCAGCATCACCCGCGCGGCTGATCCCTGTCCCGACCCGGATAGCCACCAGCCACGTGCTAATATCCCGGCCGCTCGTGGCGGGGACTGAACCTCGGTTTCAAAAGCCGGTCCAACGGGCGAGCCGTCCTGGCCCGACCACCAAGGTGCTGACCATGTTCCTGCGAAACCGACTGCTGGCCCTCGGCCCGATCCTCCTGCTGACACTGCCGCCGGGCCTGCTGGTGGCCCAGCCGGCCCCGGTCCCGCCGGCCACGGATGCCCGGGCCGCCATTGCCGCCAAGTTCCCCGAGATCCGTCCGGAGCAGATCGCTCCCTCACCGGTTCAGGGACTCTACGAGGTCCGCATCGGGTCGAAGATCGCCTACGTGTCCGCCGACGGCAAGTTTCTGGTCCAGGGTGAGATCATCGAACTCGCCACCGACCTGAACCTCACGGAGAGTCGCCGCGAAGGCGTGCGGCGGGACGTGCTCGCCGGCGTGAGCGAGAGCGGCATGGTCGTGTTCTCCCCGGCGAATCCCACCAGCACCATTACCGTCTTCACCGATGTCGACTGCGGCTACTGCCGCAAGCTGCACAAGCAGATTGCGGCCTACAACGCGAAGGGCATCAAGGTGCGGTACATGTTCTTCCCGCGCAGCGGCCCCGGTACCGAGGGCTGGATCACGGCTGAGCAGGTGGCCTGTGCGAAGGACCGTCGCACCGCTCTGACGCGGGCGAAGCAGGGGGAGAAGTTGACCGAAAAGGCCTGCCAGCCAAACCCGGTGGCCGAGCACTACAGCGTGGGCCGGGACTTCGGCATCCAGGGCACGCCGGCCATCGTGCTGGACTCGGGCGAGCTGATCGGTGGCTATCTCGACCCGGTCGAGCTCTCGAAGTACATCGCCGAGACGAAAGTCGCGAAGAACTGAGATGTAGGAGCGCCTTCAGGCGCGACCTCCGTCCCGCTCGAGACTCGTGGACTCGATTCTCCCGGGACGGAGGTCGCGCCTGAAGGCGCTCCTACATCCCTACCGCTCGAGTAGCTGGCGCTTTTCCTTGACCTTGGACCACTGGTCGGCGTCGGCAGGCGGCGTGCCTGCCTCGGTGATGACCGGCCAGCCCTTGGCCAGGTCGGCGTTGAGCTTCGTGAAGTCCTTCTGGTTCGCCGGGACCTCGTCCTCGGAGAAGATGGCTTCCACGGGGCATTCCGGTTCGCACAGGGTGCAATCAATGCACTCGTCGGGATCGATGACGAGCATGTTCGGCCCCTCGTGGAAGCAGTCCACCGGACACACCTCCACGCAGTCCATGTATTTGCACTTGATGCAATTTTCGGTGACGACGAAAGTCATGGTCGCAAGGCTCCTGCAGGGGCCGCTACTGTAGTGATTTCAGGCCCTTCTGACTAGGCTCACGGCGTGGCGCCAAGCCGCACCCGAGGTGCGGCTTGGAGTCGCACCTCCACGTTTCCGGACCGGCTGTTTTCCAGGTACTGCTCCAGCGCAATCCGGATGCTGGGAAAGGCCAGTTCGTTCCAGGGAATCTCCTCCGGCCGGAACAGCCGCGTTTCAAGGGTTTCCGCGCCCGCCCCGAACTCCGGCTGCAGCAGGCGCGCCCGGAAGAACACGTGGACCTGGCCGGCGTGGACCACGTCCACCACGGAGAAGAGGCTGCCCAGCTCCACGCGGGCGAGGGCCTCTTCCCAGGTTTCCCGCAGGGCCGCCTCGCCCAGGGTTTCCCCGAGCTCCATGAATCCTGCCGGGACGGTCCAGAAGCCCTTCCGGGGCTCGATGGCCCGGCGGCAGAGCAGGATCTGTCCCTCAAACTCCGGGACCGAGCCCACCACGAGCTTCGGGTTGACATAGTGGATGGTGCCGCAGGCGGTGCAGACGGACCGGGGCCGGTTGTCGCCCTCGGGGACGACCGTACCGGCCGGCTGCCCGCAGGCGCTGCAAAAGGTGCTGCGATCGTTCATGGCGGCGGCATTCTAGCGCCGATCGACTACCATCCGGTTCAGGACTGCCGGGCCGGAGGCCGAGGGCACTGCCATGCGACATGTGTTTGTCTGCACCACGGAATACGGGGATCACTGGACCAGGACCATCGCCAGGAAGGCGGCCCAGGTCGCGGCCATGAGCCCGGAGGACCGGGCCAGAATCCTCGGCGCGACGCCCGAGGAGCACGCTGACGGTCACCGGGGCCTGCACTGCGGCCTGACTATGGGCGGCGGCATCTACGAGATGTTCCAGCAGCGGCTGCAGGCCGCCGGCATCAGCGACGTGGTGGTGAGTCCCAACGCCTGCATTGCCCAGCATGCCTATGGCTGCGTGGTCATGATCTACCCCGATGGCATCTGGTACCGCATCCGCGAGATGGCGGATGCCGAGAAGGTGCTCGAGGAGCACATCATCGGCGGCAGGCCGGTGATGGAACTGATTCACCGCCGCGTGAATCCGCCCACCGGCAAGGGTGTGCCGGCGCCACCGCCGCGCCAGGCCGGCGTTTCCTGAGGAGTCCGTTCATGGCCAGCGAACACGAGCATTGCGTCGCCCAGGCCTGGGAGGACTCGCCCCCCAGGGTGCTGGACAAGCTGCGCTTCCACATCTTCCTGTGCACCGACGGCAAGGACTTCTGCGGGTGCGAGGCCAACGGCAATGCTGCCCTCTCCGGAGCGCTGCGGCAGGAGCTGGCAAAGCGCCGGCTCATGGCGCACGTGAAGGTCAACATCATGCAGTGCCGCCAGCCCGGTATCGATGGCCCGGTGTTCGTCGTGCACCCCGACGGGGTCTGGTACAGCGGCCTCAAGGCGGAGAACGTCCCGGAATTCATCGAGCAGCACGTACTCGGCGGCAGGCCGGTCGAGCGGTTCGTGCTCAGGGACCTGAAACCCGTGACGGCCGTGCCAGCCCACATCGTCGAGGCTGCCGACTGCTGCGGGGAAAAGCTGACGCCCGAACAGCAGGCCGCGGCCCTGGCCACGGCACGCTAGGCGCATCGTGGTGAATACCCTGCAGGACTTCCAGGCGGACCGCATCGACGGGTCGGGCAACCTGGTGCCCGATCTCAGGGGCAAGGTCGTGCTGGCCGTGAACGTGGCGAGCCGGTGCGGGCTGACGCCCCAGTACAACGGCCTCGAGAAGCTCTACGAGGAGCTGGGCGGCGAGGGCTTTGTCGTGGTCGGCTTTCCCTGCAACCAGTTTGGCGGGCAGGAGCCGGGCACCGAGCGGGAGATCGTGCAGTTCTGCCAGGCAAACTACGGCGTCAAGTTCCCGCTCACCCGCAAGATCGACGTCAACGGCCCCGGCCGCCACCCCATCTACCAGTGGCTCACCGCGCAGTTCCCCGGCGACATCGAGTGGAACTTCGAGAAGTTCCTGATCGGGCGTGATGGCAAGGCGGCGAAACGCTACCCGCCAGCGACGAAGCCCGACGACAAGGGACTTCTCCAGGACATTGCCGACCTCCTGTAGGAGCGCCTTCAGGCGCGATCGCGGTGTCCTCCCGCCGCCCGCGTCAGCGGGAATACGGATCCGGATAGCCTTCCGGCCGCCCCTTGAAACGCCGGTGCAGCCAGTAATACTGCTCCGGCACCTTGCGGATGTGCTCTTCCAGGATTGCGTTGACGCGGCGGGCATCGTCCTCGGGGCTTGCGCCGGGGAAGTTCTCGAGGGCGGGCAGGATGTCGAGCAGGTAGCCGCGCCCGTCCGGCAGGCGGGTGGGGAACAGCGGCACGACGGCGGCTTTCCCCAGGCGCACCAGTTCGCTCAGTCCTGTGCTGGTCATCGCGGGCTCGCCGAAGAAGGGGATGAGCGCGCTCTGCGCCCGCCGGTAGCTCTGGTCGGGCGCGTACCACACCGGCATCCCGCCCCGGAGCGTCCGCACCACCCGGCGCAGCGCATCCTTCGGAATCAGGACCGGCGCCGATCGCTGCCGCACGCGCTTGAAGAGTTCGTCGACCAGCGGATTGCGGCTCGGCCGGTAGAAGCCGGCGGCGGTCGGGCACGACAGCGCGAAGGCGCGCCCGCTGAATTCCTGGGCGCCGAAATGGCCCGTCAGCAGGATGACGCCGCGGCCGCCGGCCATCGCCCGCTCCAGGTTCTCCGCGCCACGCAGGTCCACGAGCCGGCGCACGAGCGCATCGCTGGCCCACCAGGCCAGCGCGTGCTCGATCACGGTCATGCCGAGCGACGCAAAGTGCCCGCGCAGCAGCTTCTGGCGCTCTGCGGGCGTGACATCCGGGAAGCACAGCGCCAGGTTGGCGGCCGCCACGCGGCGCCGGTTGCGGAGCAGGTGATACAGCAGCCGGCCCAGCGCCCGGCCTTCCGCCATCTGCAGCCGGTAGGGCAGCAGCGAGTTGATGCGCAGCAGGCCCACGAACAGCCAGATGCCCCAGTAGCGTGGCTGCCAGAAGCGGTACAGCGGATGGGAGTCTTCGGCAGCTGGCGCGGCGGTACTCATTCGACCACTCGGGCAATACCGGCGGTGATCGTAGCATCCGGGCCCGCCGGGACGTATTGCCGCCGTGTGTAGCGGAGCAGGAATAGCCCGGGAATTCCAACGACGGCCGGCACCAGGGCGCAGGCCAGGTCGAGCCGCTGCCCGGCAAAGAGCTGGTCATTGAACAACCCGACCGCGAGGGGGCCGACCACCAGTCCGGTGAGCATGATCACCATGTAGAAAAGCGCGGAGACCTGTCCGCGCATCTCGCCGGGCGTGATCGCGAGCAGGGCCACCGGCGCGGCGGCGGACACCATGGAGAGCCCGGCCAGGTTGCCGAGCCACACGAGGAAGGCGAGCTCGCCGGTGGGCATCAGCGGCGCGGCGATGCCGGTCGGCACCAGCACCAGCGTGCCGATGATCGTGATGAGCAGCGGGCCATCGCGCCGGCCCCGGGCGGCGAGCTGGTCGCACCAGGAGCCGGTGACGTTCACCACCAGCGGGCCCTGGATGATCAGCGCCAGGCCGCTCCAGGTGGCGTAGCGCGTGAGGTCCCAGCCAAAATCCCGCTGGTAGAGCGCCGCGTAGAAGTTCTGGCTGTAGGCGGTGATCGTCATCACGCACACCACGGCCGTCAGGCTCGCGTAGACGCGCCAGTGGCTGCGGAGATAGGCCAGCGTGTGGCCCATGCTCACACCGGCGGCCGTGCCCGGATCCCGCGCCGGCTCCCCCGCGACGAGCAGGAGCAGGGCCACGAGCAGGCCCGGCAGGCCCACGGCCAGGAACGTCAGCTGCCAGGGTGCGACGCTGCCGAGCACCGGCAGGCGGATCTCCGCCTGGGTCGAAGCCCAGGCGAGGACCGCGGCGCCGCCCAGCATGGCGAGGCCCGCGCCGACGGACTGGGCGGTGATGTACAGCGCCACGGGCCGGCCGCGCCGTTCCGGCGGAAAGCTGTCCGAGATCAGCGACAGCGCACCGGGTGCCAGGGCCGCATCGCCGATGCCAACCCCCACCCGAGCGAGCAGCAGGTGGCCGAAGGTGCGGGCAAGGCCGGACGCCGCCGTGGCCAGGGACCAGAGCGCCACGCCGGCCGCGACCAGTGCCGTGCGCCGCGTGCGATCCGCGAGCCAGCCGAGCGGCAACCCGAGGGTCGCGTAGAGGATGGCGAAGGCAGGTCCGAGCAGGAGTCCGACCTGGGTATCACTGATCCCCAGGTCCTGCTTGAGGGGTTCTACAAGAAGGGCAGGTAAATACTTGTCTACAAATGAAAATATGGACGCGACGGTGAGCAGTGCCACCAGGTACCAGGCGCGGGCAGGGGAGGGATATCGATGGGCCAAGTTGCTGTAGGAGCGGCTTCAGCCGCGACCCCTTTCATCAGGTCCTGGTCGCGGCGGTCGCCGCTCCTACGGTTTGGCCCGGAGCGGTTGCTGCTTCTCCAGCCACTCGTCGAAATCCTCGGGCACCGCGTCCTGCAGCAGGGTCTGCACCGTGCGCAGGAGTTCCTTCTTCTGGGCTTCGTCGAGGGACTTCGACGTCTTCAGTGCCTTGCGGATCATCGTCAGCGGCGCCTGGGGCGCCTCCGCGTAGGCGATCATCTTCCACTCGCCGTCCTTCCGGCGGAACACGGCCATGATCCTGTCGAAGCTCGACAGGGCAGCCATGTTCTTCACCTTGATGTCGAAGCGCAGGCGGTACGTGGCGACGGCCACGTCGGGGGCGACGTAGTGTGCCCGCACGTTGCTGTACTCGTTGCGGATGCCATCGAGCACGCCCGGCCGGGAGAAGTAGGCGCGGATGGTCTTCCAGCCGTGCATGGGCGGGTCGATTTCCTCGGCCATGTAGAACGCGTAGGGGTCGTCCTGGTCCCACATCTGCAGGAGGGCGGCGTAGTCCTCCCGGTTGTAGGCGTCGGCGTAGCGGGCGAGGAAGGCGGTGATTTCGTTGTCCAGGGTGGACTGGTCGCCGGCGGCTTCCATCGGGATGGACTGCTCGGGCATCAGGCCGTCGGGTGCGGTTTTCTGGGTTGACGCGCAACCGGTAAGGACAGTGAAGAGGGTGAGGAGGAGGGTCGCGCGTGAACGCGCTCCTACACGTGCCGCCGCAGGAGCGCGTTCACGCGCGACTCCTGTCGTCATGGCAGCTGGGTGCTCCCCATCAGGTAGCGATCGACTTCGCGGGCGACGCCGCGGCCCTCGTTGATGGCCCAGACGATCAGGCTCTGGCCGCGCCGGCAGTCGCCGGCGGCGAAGACGCCCTTCACGCTGGTCGTGTACTGCTCGTGCTCCGCCCGGACATTGCTGCGGGCATCGCGCTCGACGGAGAGGTCCTTCAGCAGGCTGTCCTCCGGTCCCGTGAAGCCCATGGCGAGCAGGACCAGGTCGGCCGGCGTGGTCTTCTCGCTGCCCGGGCGTTCCACCGGGACGAACTGGCCGGCGGGGTTCTTTTCCCAGCTGATTTCCACCGTGACGACGGCCGTGACATTGCCTGCCGGGTCACCGATGAACTTCTTCACCGTGGTCAGGTAGGCCCGCGGGTCGGCGCCGAACTTGGCGGCCGCCTCTTCCTGGCCGTAGTCGAGCTTGTAGACCTTCGGCCATTCCGGCCACGGATTGTCCTCGGCGCGGTCCATGGGCGGCTTCGGCATGATCTCGAGTTGAGTTAACGTCTTGCAGGCCTGGCGCATGGCCGTGCCGACGCAGTCGGTGCCCGTGTCGCCGCCGCCCAGGACCAGGACGTTCTTCCCCCGCGCGTGCATCGGCGCCTCGTCGGGCTTGCCGTCCAGCAGGGCCCTGGTGCTCGCCGTCAGGTAGTCCATGGCGAAATGGATCCCCTTCAGCCCGCGGCCATCCGCCTGCAGGTCCCGGGGCTGCGTGGCGCCCGTGCAGATGACCGTGGCGTCGAAGTCCTTGAGGAGCAGCTCGGCTTCCACGTTCTCGCCCACGTGGGCATTGCAGATGAACTTGATGCCCTCCTGCTCGAGGAGCTTGAGGCGCCGCTCGACGACGGCCCGCTTGTCGAGTTTCATGTTCGGGATGCCGTACATCAGCAGGCCGCCGGGCCGGTCGTCACGCTCGAGGACCGTCACCTGGTGCCCGGCCCGGTTCAGCTGGGCGGCAGCGGCAAGGCCTGCCGGGCCGGAGCCGATGACCACGACCTTCTTGCCGGTCCTGACCTTCGGCGGTTCGGCCACGACCCAGCCTTCCTCGAAGCCCCGGTCGATGATCGCCGACTCGATGTTCTTGATCGTGACGGGCGGGCTGTTGATGCCGAGGACGCAGGAGCCCTCGCAGGGCGCCGGGCAGACACGGCCGGTGAAGTCCGGGAAGTTGTTGGTCTTGTGCAGGCGAACCAGCGCCTCCTGCCAGAGGCCCCGGTAGACCAGGTCGTTCCACTCGGGGATCAGGTTGTTGATCGGGCAGCCCGCCGCGGCGCCGCTGATGATCTTGCCCGTCTGGCAGAACGGCACGCCACAGTCCATGCAGCGGGCGCCCTGCTGGCGCAGCCGCTTCTCGTCCATGTGGTGATGGAACTCGTTCCAGTCGCGGATCCGCTCGCGCGGGGTCCGGTCCACGGGCAGCTCCCGCAGGTACTCGATGAATCCGGTTGGCTTGCCCATCTTCTAGATCACGCTCATCAATTGCCGCCGACGCGGGCGAGATCCCGCGCGTTCTCTTCGAAGGCCACCATGATGGCCTCGTCCCCCGTCAGGCCCTGGTCGTGGGCCCGGGTGATGCAGGCCAGCATGCGCTTGTAGTCCTTCGGGATGACTTTCACGAAGCGCTGCACGCTGGCGTCCCAGTTGTCCAGGACCTGCCGTGCCCGGCTGCTGTCCGTCCACTTGAGGTGCTTCTCGATCAGCGCCTTCACCCGGACGATCTCCACCGGCTCGGTGAGGGGCTCGGTGGCGACCATCTGCGTGTTCACGTTGGCCGCAAAGGTCCCGGCCTCGTCCAGCACGTAGGCAATGCCGCCCGACATGCCGGCGCCGAAATTGCGGCCCGCCGGGCCCAGCACCACGACGTGGCCGCCGGTCATGTACTCGCAGCCATGGTCGCCCACCGCCTCGACGACCGTGTCGACGCCGCTGTTGCGTACCGCGAAGCGCTCGCCCGCCATGCCGCGGATGAAAGCCTCACCGCCGGTCGCGCCATACAGCGCCACGTTGCCGATGATGATGTTCTCCTCCGGGACGAAGGTCGCCTTCGGGGACGGCCGCACGATGACCTTGCCGCCCGACAGCCCCTTGCCGAAGTAGTCGTTTGCGTCGCCCTCCAGTTCGAAGGTCATGCCCTTCGGCATGAACGCCCCGAAGCTCTGGCCGGCGGAGCCTCGGAACCGGAGGTGGATGGTGTCCTCGGCCAGGCCCTTTGCGCCCCACTTCTTCGTCACTTCGCTGCCGGTGATCGTGCCGACCACGCGGTTGACGTTGCGTATGGTGAGATCCGCAGCGACCTTTTCGCCGCGCTCGATGGCGGGCTTGCAGAGGTCGAGCAGTGTGGTGACGTCCAGGGACTTCTCCAGGCCGTGATCCTGGTCGATCTGGCGGAAACGGCCGACCTCGGCGCCCACGTCGGGCTGGTAGAGGATGTTGCTGAAGTCGAAGCCCTTCGCCTTCCAGTGCTCGATGGCCTTCTTCGGCTCGAGCCGGTCCACGCGGCCCACCATCTCCTCGACCGTGCGGAAGCCGAGCTGCGCCATCTGCTCGCGCATGTCCTCGGCGATGAAGCGCATGAAGTTGACCACGTGTTCCGGCTTGCCGGTGAACTTCTCCCGGAGCCTGGGGTCCTGGGTTGCCACGCCGGTGGGGCAGGTGTTGAGGTGGCACACGCGCATCATGATGCAGCCGACGGACACCAGCGGTGCCGTGGCGAAGCCGAACTCCTCGGCGCCGAGCAGGGCCGCCACGATGACGTCGCGGCCGGTCTTGAGCTGGCCATCGGTCTCCACGGCGATGCGGCTGCGCAGGTTGTTCAGCACCAGGGTCTGGTGGGTCTCCGCCAGGCCCAGTTCCCAGGGCAGGCCCGCGTGGGTGATGGACGTCTGCGGCGACGCGCCGGTGCCGCCGTCGTAGCCGCTGATGAGCACGACGTCCGCATGCGCCTTGGCCACGCCGGCGGCGATGGTGCCCACGCCGACCTCGGCAACCAGCTTGACGCTGATCCGGGCGTCCCGGTTCGCGTTCTTGAGGTCGTGGATCAGCTCGGCCAAATCCTCGATGGAGTAGATGTCATGGTGGGGCGGCGGCGAGATCAGGCCGACGCCCGCCGTGGTGTGCCTGGTCTTCGCGATCCACGGATAGACCTTGGTGCCCGGCAGCTGGCCGCCCTCGCCGGGCTTTGCGCCCTGGGCCATCTTGATCTGCAGTTCACTGGCGTTGACGAGGTATTCGCTCGTCACGCCAAAGCGGCCCGAAGCCACCTGCTTGATGGCGGAATTCTTCGAGTCACCATTCGCCAGCGGATTGAAGCGCTCGGGATCCTCGCCGCCCTCGCCGGTGTTGCTCTTCCCGCCGATGCGGTTCATGGCGATCGCGAGAGTCTCGTGGGCTTCCTTGCTGATGGACCCGTACGACATGGCGCCCGTCTTGAAGCGCTTCATGATGTTCTCCGCCGGCTCCACCTCGGACAGCGGAACGGCCTTGCCGGGCTTGAACTCCAGCAGGCCGCGCAGCGTGCACAGGTGCCCGGCCTGGTCGTCGATCAGGCTGGCATAGGACTTGTAGGTGGCGAAGCTGCCCGTGCGCACCGCCTTCTGCAGCCGGTGGATGGATTCCGGGCTGAACAGGTGGTACTCGCCGTTGGCGCGCCACTGGTACTGGCCGCCGGCGGGGAGGGCCTGGCCGGCGATGGGCCGCTCGGGGAACGCGGCCTGGTGGCGCAGCAGCACCTCGCGGGCAACCACGTCCATGCCGATGCCGCCGACGCGGGACGCCGTCCAGGTGAAGTGCTCGTCGATGATGTCCTGGCGGAGCCCGACGGCTTCGAACAGCTGGGCGCCGTGATAGCTCTGCACCGCCGAGACGCCCATCTTGGACATGACCTTCACCACGCCCTTGGTGGCGGCCTTGGCGAAGTTCTTGCACGCCGTCTTGTGGTCCACGTTGGGCAGCAGGCCGTCCACGATCATGCCGTCGAGCGTCTCGAAGGCCAGGTAGGGGTTGATCGCGCTGGCGCCGTAGCCGATGAGCAGCGAGAAGTGATGCACTTCCCGCGCCTCGCCCGTCTCCAGCACGAGGCTTACGCGCGTGCGCAGTCCTTCGCGGATCAGGTAATGGTGCAGGCTCGAGATGGCGAGCAGCGACGGTATCGGCGCGAACTCCCTGTTCACGCCCCGGTCGCTTACGATGAGCACGTTGATGCTCTCGTTCTCGATCATCCGGCGGGCCGTGCTCCAGAGGTCCTCGAGTGCGCCCACCAGGCCTTTTTCGCCGCGGGCGACGCGGAACAGGCCGGACAGCACGCCGACGCGCAGGCCCGGCAGTTCCAGGCGCCTGACTTTGGCAAACTCCTCGTTGGTCAGGATCGGGCTCTTCAGCTCGAGCCGCCGGCAGTCGGCGGGCTGGGGTTCCAGCAGGTTGCCTTCCGAACCCAGCCAGACCTCCGCAGCCGTTATCAGTTCCTCGCGGATGCAGTCGATCGGCGGATTCGTGACCTGGGCAAAGAGCTGCTTGAAGTAGTCGAAGAGCAGCCGCGGCTTGCTGGACAGCGCAGCCAGGGGGGTGTCATTGCCCATGGAGCCCACGGCCTCGACGCCATCCCTGCCCATTGGCGTGAGGATGATGCGCTGGTCCTCGAAGGTGTAGCCGAACGCGATCTGCCGCTGGAGCAGCGTGTCGTGATCCGGCGCCGGCACTTCGGGCGCGGGCGGCAGTTTGTCCAGGTGCACGAGGTGCTCATCGAGCCACTGGCGGTAGGGCCGTTCGTTGGCGATCTGGCGCTTGATCTCGTCGTCCTCGACGATGCGGCCTTCCTCGGTATCGACGAGGAACATGCGGCCCGGCTGCAGCCGGCCCTTGCGCAGAACATTCTCGGGCGGAATGTCGAGCACGCCCGCTTCGGACGCCATGATCACGAGGTCGTCCCTGGTCACGTAGTAGCGCGACGGGCGCAGGCCGTTGCGGTCGAGGACCGCGCCGATCTTCCTGCCGTCGGTGAAGGCGATGGACGCGGGGCCGTCCCAGGGCTCCATCAGGCTGGAGTGGTACTCGTAGAACGCCCGCTTGTCGTCCTCCATGCTGGCGTGGTTCGACCAGGGCTCCGGGATCATCATCATGATCGCGTGGGGCAGCGACCGGCCCGCGAGGACCAGCAGCTCGAGCACGTTGTCGAACATGGCGGAGTCGCTGCCATTCGGGTTGACGATCGGCGGGATCTTGGCGATGTCCTCGCCGAACAGCTCGGACTCGAACAGGGCCTCCCGGGCGCGCATCCAGTTGATGTTGCCGCGGAGGGTGTTGATCTCGCCGTTGTGCGCCAGGTAGCGGTACGGGTGCGAGCGGTCCCAGCTCGGGAAGGTGTTGGTGCTGAACCGGGAATGGACCATCGCCAGCGCAGTCTCCATTGCCGGGTCCAGGAGGTCCGGGTAGTAGGCCGTGAGCTGCTCGGTGAGGAGCATGCCCTTGTAGACCAGGGTCTTGCAGGACAGGCTGCAGACGTACCAGAAGTCCGCGCCGTCCAGCGTGGAGGTGCGAATCTCGCTGTAGGCCCGCTTGCGGATGATGTACAGCGTGCGCTCGAAGGCCAGCTCGTCGAGCGCCGTCGGGCCCGCGGGATCCCGGCCGATGAAGACCTGCCGGACGAAGGGCTCCGAGGCCCGGGCCGTCTCACCCAGGGACTTGTTGCTGGTGGGCACGGTGCGCCAGCCGAGCACGATCTGCCCCTCGGACTGCACGATCTGCTCGAACTTCTCCTCGAGCTTCCGGCGCTTGCTGGCATTGCGGGGCAGGAAGAGCAGGCCGCTGCCGTACTCGCCGGGGGCGGGGAGGGCGAAGCCATTCTTCTCGGCGACCGCCTGCAGGAACCTGTGCGGCATCTGCAGGAGCACGCCGGCGCCGTCGCCGGTGTTCACCTCGCAGCCGCAGGCGCCCCGGTGGTCCAGGTTGCGCAGCACCTGGATCGCCTGGGCGAGGATCTGGTGGGACTTGCGGCCCTTGATGTCCACCACGAAGCCGACGCCGCAGGCGTCGTGCTCGTGCGCCGGGTCGTAAAGGCCCTGCTTGCCCGGGGCCCGGGCCGGTTCCGGCCGCTGGTTTATCGAGGGCAGGGGTAGCCCGCCACGCCGCTGGTGGTTGTCCATAAGATCTGTCTCGGGGTCGGTAACGGGGGCCGCGACAGGCGGCCCACGACCTCACAGTTTAAGTGTCGGCGGCGCTTCGGGAAAGCGGGAAGGAGCGCCCCGTAGGAGCGCCTTTAGGCGCGACCGCCATTGAATCGCGCCTAAAGCCGCTCCTACACTCCCGAATATGGCCGAACCGCTGCCGATCCAGATCGTTTCCGACCTCGTTTGCCCCTGGTGCTATGTGGGCAAGCGCCGGCTGGAGCGGGCCCTGGCCGCGCGGCCGGAACTGCCCGTCCGCGTGACCTGGCTGCCCTTCCAGCTGAGTCCCGACATGCCGCGGGAGGGCAAGGACCGCCAGGCCCATTACGCGGCGATTTTCGGCGCGGAACGCGCCCGGACCATCATGGACGGCATGCGCCAGACGGCCGCGGCGGAAGGCCTGCACTTCGAGGCGGGACCGGGCGCCCGCTCACCCAACACCCTCTCGGCCCACGTGCTGCTCTACTGGGCGGGCGACCGCCCGGATGTGGACCAGAACGCCCTCGCTGAAAAGCTGTTCGCCGCCCATCACACCCGTTCCGAGGACCTGGGCGATCCCGCCGTCCTGGCCCGGTTGGCCGGGGAGGTGGGCATGGACCCGGCCGGGGTCGAGGCCCAGCTCAGGGCGGGGAAGGACGAGGACCGGGTGCAGGCCCTCATCGAGGAGGCGCGGCAGGTGGGGGTGAGCGGCGTGCCCTTCTTCATCTTCAACGGCCAGTACGCGGTCTCCGGAGCCCAGCCCCCGGAGGCACTGGTCGAGGTGATCGACCGCATCTCCTCCGTAGGAGCGGCTTCAGCCGCGACCGGCATCGATCGCGGCTGAAGCCGCTCCTACAGGGACCTTCCATGATCCGCAACACACCGACGGGCTGGGGCCTCGTCTCCCGCAATCTCCACTGGCTGATCGCCGCCATGATCGCCATCCAGGTTCCGCTGGGCTTCTGGATGAACGCGGTCTACGACGAGCTGGTCGCCACGAAGAGCTTCGACTTCTCGCAGCTGCTGCTGATCTCCCGTGTCCATCACACGAACGGCTTCCTGATCCTGATCCTGGCCACGTTGCGGCTGACCTGGCGCGCGACGAACCCCACCCCGGCCCTGCCGGCCACCCTGGTCGCGTATCAGCGTGTGCTGGCCCGGCTGACCCACGTCTTCCTCTACGCGCTGCTCTTCGCCTTCCCGCTGAGCGGCTGGGCCACGCTGTCAGCCTACGAGGGCGAGTTCCCGATCTTCTTCTTTGGCTGGGAGAATGTGCCGCGCATCGTGCCGCAGGCCGTCGATGGCTCCCACGCGCCCTACGAGTTCTACGCCGAGATCCACGAAGCCTGCTGGAAGGCGGGCATGGTCGTGCTGGGGCTGCACGTGGCTGGCGCCCTCTGGCACCACGTTGTCGCGAGGGACGACGTGCTCCGCCGGATGTGGCGCGGGTCGTAGGAGACCTGTAGGAGCGCTGTAGGAGCGCCTTCAGGCGCGATCCCGATTCGGTTCGCGCCTGAAGGCGCTCCTACAGCGCTCCTACAGGTTTGCGTCAGTTCCCGGCGGGCTCTTCGGCGGGGGCCGCCGCGGGAGCCGCTTCGGAAGCTGCAGCATCAGCCGGCGCCTTTGACGTGGCGGCGTACTCGGTCAGCGCGGTGCTGAGCTTGTCCGCGTCGATTGTCGAGTCCTTGCGGAGCTCCTGCAGGTGATCGGCAACCCGCTTCCGCTGCACCAGCTGCTGCACCCGGTCCTTGACCTGGTCGAGGGGCGGCAACTGGGCGGGGCGGGTGTCGTCCAGCTGGATCACGTGCCAGCCGAACTGGGTCTGCACCGGGGCCGTGGTGAACTGCCCCTTCTCCAGCTTGACCACGGCGTCGGCGAACTCCTTGACCATCGACGCGGGGCTGAACCAGCCCAGGTCGCCGCCGTTCTGGGCAGAGCTGTCCTTGGAGTACTCCTTCGCCAGGGCTGCGAAGTCGCCCTTGGCCTGGAGCTTCTGGATGATCGCCTCGGCCAGGCTCTTGTCGTCCACCAGGATGTGCCGGGCCTGATATTCCGGCGGCGTGGCGGCGACCTGGGCGTCATATTCGGCCTGAATGTCTGCATCGGTGACCGGGTTCGACTTCAGGTAACGCGCCAGCAGCGTCTCGCTGAGCACGTTCGCGCGGGTCAGCCGCAGCTGGGCGCTAACCTCGGGGTCCTTGTCGAGCCCGGACTTGATCGCCGCCTCGGCCGCGACCTGCATGCCGACGTACTGGTTTACCGCTTCCTTGAGCTCGTCGGGCGTCAGCTCCGAGGTCTTCTTGCGGGCGACAGCCGTCACGAAGGAATCGAAGCTGGCGTTGGTGTCGGCGGGAGTCGGCGCCTTGTTGCCGAGCTGGTCACAACCGGTCAGGACGAGCAGCAGTGCCGTGCAGCCGGCGAGTGCGAGACGTTGGTTCATTGGCTTCCTCTGGACTTGCGGGGTGGAAAGGCGTGACCAGGCCCCTTGCCGGGCCTGGATTTCTTGAAACGGGCCTTGGGCTTCCCGGGCTTCCCGGGCTTTTCGGCGCCGAGCGCAAGCTTACCGGGTTTCCGCGGCGGTTCGAACGGCTGGCCGTCCTCGACGATGCGCAGCTGCTGGCCGACGACCCACACCGACTTCAGGTGCCTGAGGATGTCGGGCGGCAGGCCTTGCGGCAGGTCCACCAGGCTGTAGTCGTCCCGGATGTCCACCCGGCCGATGCGCTTGCTGTCCAGGCTGGCTTCGTTCGCAATGGCGCCGACGATGTTGCCCGGCTTCACGCCGTGGGCGTGGCCCACCGCAAGCCGGTAGCGGACCACCCCGGCCTCCGGCGGCCGGGACGGCGGGGCTCCCCCGCGGTCGGGGGGGCGCTTCGCCCGCTGGAACGGCGAGCCCAGGTCGGGGCCGGGACGCGGCTTGTGCGGCTTGTCGAAGGCCTGCCTGTCCGGCCTGTCCGGGCGGGCGGCGCGAGGCGGTGGCCGTGGCGCATCGGCGACCAGCAGGGGGGCATCCCCCTGGGCCAGGCGGGCGAGGGCGGCGGCGATGTCCACGGCCGGAACCCCGTGTTCCTGTTCGTACTGCTCGATGATGCCGCGGAACGTCGCCAGGTCTGCGTCCTCGAGGGCCCTGGTGATCTTCTGCTTGAACTTCGCGATGCGCGTGTCGTTGACCGCGGCGGCGGTCGGCAGGTTCATGGGCTCGATGGGCTGCTTCGTGGCCCGCTCGATGGCGCGGAGCATGCCCTGCTCGCGGTAGACGACGAAGAGGATGGCCTCTCCCTTCCGCCCGGCGCGTCCCGTGCGGCCGATGCGGTGCACGTAGGCTTCCGTGTCGTAGGGGATGTCGTAGTTGACCACGTGGCTGATGCGGTCCACGTCCAGGCCGCGGGCGGCCACGTCGGTGGCGACCAGGATGTCGAGATCGCCGTTCTTCAGCCGGGCAATGGTGCGTTCGCGCTGGGCCTGCACCATGTCGCCGTTCAGCGCCGCGGCGGCGAAGCCCCGGGCTTCCAGGCGCTGCGCGATTTCCTCGGTCGCCACCTTCGTGCGCGCGAAGATGATCATGCCATCGAAAGGCTCGACTTCCAGGATGCGGGTGAGCGCGTCGAGCTTCTGCATGCCGCTCACCATCCAGTAGCGCTGCCGGGTGTTGGCGACGGTGGAGGTGGTGTTCCTGATGGTGATCTCGGCGGGATTCTTGAGGTGCTTCTTGGCGATGCGCCGGATCTCCGCGGGCATGGTCGCGGAGAACAGCACGACCTGCCTGCCGGCCGGGGACTTCTCGAGGACGAGCTCCACGTCGTCGATGAAGCCCATGCGCAGCATCTCGTCGCCCTCGTCGAGCACCAGGGTCGTGAGGCCGGCCAGGTTGAGCGAGCCGCGGTTCAGGTGATCGATCACGCGGCCCGGGGTGCCGACGACCACGTGGGCGCCGCGGCGCAGGCCGCCGAGCTGGGGTCCGTAGGCCTGGCCACCGTAGATGGGCAGCACGTGGAAACCGGGCAGGTGCTTCGCGTACTTGTGGAAGGCCTCGGCCACCTGGATCGCCAGCTCCCGGGTGGGGGCCAGGATCAGTGCCTGGGGACCGAACTTCGTCAGGTCCAGCCGGGCGAGGATCGGCAGGGCGAAGGCCGCCGTCTTCCCCGTGCCGGTCTGGGCCTGGCCCACCAGGTCCCTGCCGGCCAGCAGGGGCGGGATCGTCGCCGCCTGGATCGGGGACGGGGACTCGTAGCCCACGTCCGCCAGCGCCTTCAATAAGGTATCCGGCAGGGCGAGGTCGGTGAAGGCAATAGGGGCGGCTTCGGCAGGCATGGTTCGGGGGGGGGCCGGACGGGCAGGGCGCGTATTGTGCCCTAGATTGGGGCGTGCCCGCGGGCCGCGTATCCTGCGGCGTGTAACCCGGGCCCCCTGAACCGAAGGAACCACCCCATGCCTGTCACCATGTCCTCCGTCGCCAGAATCGCCACCGACCAGATGTTTTCGGGCCTGGATGGTGTGCTGCAGAAGGGCGCCGCCCACGCCACGGCGAAGGGCGTCGATGAGGCGGTCTACCTGAACTGGCGCCTCGCGCCCGACATGTTTCCGCTCACCCGCCAGATCCAGTTCGCCACGGAGATCCCGGCCCGGGGTCTGTCCCGGCTCGCCGGCGTGGCGATTCCGAGCTTCCCCGATTCCGAACAGACCTTCGACGAGCTGCGGGCCCGCGTTGCCAGGGTCAGTGCCCACATCCGGGACCTGCCTGCGTCCGCCATCGACGCCGACCCGGACAAGGAGGTCCGGGTGCCCATGGGCAAGGAGGAGCGCACGTTCACCCGCATCAATTTCCTCCAGCGCTTCATCCTGCCCAACCTGTACTTCCACACCACGACAACGTACCTCATCCTCCGGCACCTCGGCGTCGAGATCGGCAAGCTGGATTTCCTGGCGGCGCCGCCGCGCTAGGTCGTCCCCGTGCCACTCGAATACCCCTGCGGCGAACCGCCCCCGGCCGGCGCAACGAAGGAGATCGCGCCCGGCGTGCTCTGGGTGCGGATGCCGCTGCCCTTTGCCCTGCGCTGGATCAACCTCTGGCTGCTGGAGGACGGGGACGGCTGGACGGTGGTGGACACGGGCGTGGCGACGGACGAAACCCGCGCGCACTGGGCCACGATCTTTGCGAGCCCCGCGCTGAAGGGCAAGCCCGTCACGCGGGTGCTCTGCACCCACATGCACCCGGACCACGTCGGGCTCGCCGGCTGGATCACGGAGCGCTTCCGCTGTGCGCTCTGGATGTCCCGGCTCGAGTACGTCGTGTGCCGGATGCTGGTGGCCGACACGGGCCGCGAGGCGCCGGAGGATGGTGTCGAGTTCTACCGGGCTGCCGGCTGGGACGAGGCCGCCATAGCCAACTACCGGAAGCGCTTTGGCCAGTTCGGGCGGATGGTGCAGGCCATGCCCGATTCCTTCCGGCGGATCACGGCCGGCGATGTCCTGGAGATCGGCGGCCGGCCATGGCGGGTCCTCGGCGGCAACGGCCACTCACCCGAGCACCTGTGCCTCTGGTCCCCGGAGCTCAACCTATTCGTCTCCGGCGACCAGATCCTGCCGCGGATCTCGTCCAACGTGTCCGTATTTCCGACCGAGCCCGAGGCGGACCCGCTCAGCGACTGGCTGGAATCCTGCGCCCGGCTGCAACGGGAGATTCCCGCCGACGTGCTCGTGCTGCCGGCCCACAACGAGCCCTTCACCGGCGCCCACGCGCGGTTGCAGGAACTGATCGATGGGCACGAACGCTGCCTGACGCGTGTCGAGCGTCGGCTTCAGGCAGGTCCGCAACGGGCCGTGGACCTGTTCGGCGCGCTCTTCCCCGGGGTCGTGACGGGCGAACTGCTGGGCTTCGCGACCGGCGAGTCGCTGGCGCACCTGAACTGCCTCATCGCCCGGGGCCGGGCGCGCCGCCGCCTCGGGCCCGACGGCATCGCCCTCTACGAGCCGGCCTGAACCGGCGTCGTCAGCAGCAGCCGCCGCCGTCGTAGAACCAGGTCGACCCGGAGAGGTACAGGTCGTCGCGGCCGAGCGCCGCCAGGGCGCCGGCGGTCTTGTCGCACACGGCGAGGGGCTGGTTGCGGCTGAGGATGTGGCCCTTGCCGTCGTCGAGGAAGTCCTCGTCGCCGTGGTAGATGGCGGTCCTGCCCGTGAAGACACAGGGACCGTTGGCCGGCATCGGGTCCTTGATGGCGCAGACCTCGACGCTTTCGATGGGGATCAGGTACGGTGTCGCGAAGTGCCGCGGCGACAGCACGCGGTACGGGCGCCGGGCGCGGACCTCGACGGTGCCGAAACCCTGGTCCGTGAGGCTGCCGATGTATTCCTGCAGCGGCCGGGCCCCGCTGAGGCACAGGGCCCGCAGTTGCGGGTCGTCGCGCAGGGCCGCCGGCATGTCCGCCTCGCACACGGGATCCGACAGCAGCAGCCGGCCGCGCGGCCGCAGGACCCGGTACATCTCGGCCAGCGCCTGCACGAGGTCGTCGTCCTTGAAGATGTTGAACAGGCAGTTCTGCGCCGCCACGTCCACGGACGCGTCGGCGAGGGGCAGGTGCCGTGCGTCGGCGGTGCGCAGCTCGACGAACTCCGCGCGGAACCAGGGATTGAGCTTCTCGGCCTCCCGCAGGTTCTCCCGGCAGGCGTCCAGCATCTCCGCCACCACGTCGAGCCCGATGATCGAGCCGGGGCGCCGGCTGAAGTAGGCAAACTGCAGCAGCTCCAGGCCGCCGCCGACGCCGACGTAGAGCAGCGTGGGGCTGCCGGTCAGGTCCCTGGGATGGACGGTGCTGCCGCAGCCGTAGTTCATGGCCAGCATGCGCGGCGGGACGACCAGTTCGGGCAGCTGCCACACGGGGCTGGTGGTGCAGCAGAGTCCCACCTGGGGCGTCAGGGCAGCGTCCCGGTACACGTCTTCGGCGGCGTTCAGATAAGCACTGGCATTCATGCACGGGTCTCCGGGGAAGAAGGCCGGAATTATGCGCCCGGGGAGCTAGAACGTCCCCGTCACCGACACCCGCACCTGCCGCGGCTCCACCGGGTGAAAGTGGATGTCCTCCACGGGGGCCGCTTCGCCTGGCAGCCGGGATTCGTAGAAGTAGGTGATGTCATAGTCGTCGCTGTCGAAGGCGTTGAGCAGTGCGACCTGGAGCTTGAGGCGCGGATTGAAGCGGTAGCCGCCTTCCAGGTTCACGACGGTCGTTGACTCGGACCGGACGCTGTTGTCCTCGACCAGGGGTGCCTCGCCGAGATAGCGGAGACGGGCGCCCGCCGTCCAGCCGCTCGGGTGATCCGCCACCAGGCCGATGGAGCCCACGTTCTCGACGGCGCCCGGGATGCGGTCGCCGGCCGGGTCGTTGCCCTCGAAGCGCGCCCGGGACCAGGCGTAGTCCACGTCCGCGATGATCCAGTCCACGGGGCTGAAGAGCGCCGACAGCTCCACGCCGCGCCGCTCGCTGGCCCGGTTCGGCTCCGTGAGGCCCGCATCGCCGATGAACAGCAGCTCGGAATCCAGGTCGAGGGTCCAGAGGGAGGCGCTGAACTGGGTGCGGTTCACGATCGCGGTGCGGAAGCCGATGTCCACACCCGTGGCGTCCACGAGCGGGTCCACGGGATCCGCGGGCGTGACACCATCAGTCGGATCCACCGTGATCGTGGTCCCGCGGGCGTCGTTGCTGTGGAATCCCTGCCCGTAGTTCAGGAAGAACTCGGTGTGCTCCCAGGGCGAGAGGATCAGGGATGCCTTGGGGCTTACGACGGCGTCATCCTCGGAGCCCGAATTCTCCGGGACATTGCTGTCCACGTCGAAGTCGAACCGGTCTCCCCGCAGGCCGAACACGGTGCGCACCAGGCTGTTCCATCGCGTGTCCAGGGAGGCGTAAAGGCTGTAGCTCACCTGTTCGACCGTGTCTTCCCGGGTGGTCTCGAAGCGCTCGCGCTCGATCGTCCGGTACAGGCCCACGGTGTCGATGTCGTCGACGCGCACTTCGCTGCCGAGCGTGAGGGTGTTGTCCAGGCCTGCCAGCTCCAGCGGCCGGGACCAGGCCAGCTCGCCGCCGTAGACGTTCCGGTCGTCGAACTGCTCGAACTGGTCGCCGTTCACCGGGTCGGTGAAGTAGCTGAAGTTCGAGAACAGCTGCATCCGGTAGTCAACGGCGTAGGCCGTGCCGTTGAGCACGCCACCAGCCAGTTGCTGGTCTCCGTTGACGACCAGCGCGTAGCGGTGGGACTCGCCGCCGTCGCTGCAGTCGATGCAGCCGAACTCGTCGATCAGGCCCTGGTCCACGGCGCGCTGCGGAATCTGGTCCGTGGAATTCCACTCGCCGTCATAGGCCTGGAAGCTGGCGCCCCAGCTCCCGCCTTCGGTGGCTTGGCCGAAGCGGAGCAGGCCGTTCCAGCGCTGCAGGTCCTGATCCAGGTCCCAGGGTCCCTCGCTGGTGGTGTACTCGAGGGCGCCCAGCAGGTCGCCGCCCGCCACCCCGCCTGAGCCCGCCGCGAGTGCCCGCCGGTAGTCGTATTCCCCGATCTCCAGTTCCGCCACCGGCGCCGCGAGACGGGTCTTGTAGGTCATGTCCACCGCACCGGCGGCCGAGAAGTTGCCGGTTTCCGCGAAGTGGGGGCCCTTGCGGTAGGCGATGGACTCCAGGAGCGATGGGATCAGGAAGCTGGTGTCCGCATAGCCCTGGCCGTGGCCGTGGGTGGGCATGTTCACGGGCACGCCGTCCACCGACAGGGCCAGGTCGGTGCCGTGGTCCAGATTGAAGCCCCGCAGGAAATACTGGTTCGCCTTACCGTCACCGCTGTGCTGGGTGACGATCAGCCCGGGCACCACTTCGAGCACCTCGCCGGTGCGCAGAACCGGCCGCAGCGCCAGCTGCTCGGACGTGACGACGCCCTGGCTGGCAGACTGGGGCGTGCCGGTGAGCTGGTCGAGGCGGCCGATGACGATGATCTCGTCCTTCACGGGGGCCGTGGGGACGCCGCCGGCCAGGGCGGTGAGTGGAGCGGCAAGGAGGATGCACGCGCTTGAAAGGCCGGCCGGACGTCGTGTCATCGGAATTCCTTCTGAAACTGCATCGAGCTGCGTGTAGTTCGGTGGCTGGGGTGGGTTGGATGACGCCCGTGACTTGGGGAGCCTAGCAAGCAGTATGATCTTTTATCAATATTCTCTTACCGACGTGTCCTTTCAACGGCCAGTCCCTGGCAGGAGCTGCACATGCAACGGGTGACGATCACGCTGGACGACGACCTGATGGTGGCCGTCGATGCCTTCATCCAGGCGCGGGGCTACGCCAACCGCTCCGAGGCAATCCGGGACCTGGCGCGGGCCGGGCTCGATCAGGCCGCGGAGGCCGCGACCGATACCGGCTCGTCGGTCGGGGCCCTGGCCTACGTCTACGACCACGAGGCCCGGGAGCTGCCACGGCGCCTCACCAACTCCTTCCACGAGCACCACGACCTCGTGCTGGCGACGCTCCACGTGCACCTGGACCATGAGAACTGCATGGAGATCGCCGCGCTCCGGGGCAAGACGAGCCAGGTCCGGCACTTTGCGGAGCACGTGATGGCCGAGCGTGGCGTGAAGCACGGACGCCTCATCCTCGTGCCGGGCCAGCTGGCCCAGGAGCGGCACGCCCACGGCGACGAGGCGGCGCACTCCCATGCCCACATCCACGTCCGGAACCGGTAGCGTCCGGGGGGGGTATTTGTCATAAGTCTGATAAATCCAGTCCTCAGGCATTCAAAAACTGCTTTCTATTCCATAGAATTGACTCATGGCGAAATTGCCCCTCAAGCCCGCCGGCTCCGCCGGCCCGACCCCCGCTTCGGAGCGTGCCCGGGTCCTGACCCGGGCCGTGGCGGAAACCGTCCGGCGCCTCCAGCTCCGGTCCACAGAAGTCACGTCGATCATCGGCGTCAGCCAGCCGACGGTGTCGCGCCTGCTGAACGGCAAGTTCCAGCTGGCGGAGGGCGCCAAGTCCTGGGAGCTCGCCGCGCACCTGGTGCGCCTCTATCGTTCCCTGTCCTCGATGGTGGGTGGCGACGACGAACTCGCCCGCGCGTGGCTCAAGTCCGCCAACGAGGCCTTCGGCGGGAGGACGCCGCTCGAGGCGATCCGGAGCGTGGAGGGACTGGTGCATGCCTGCGACTACGTGGACGCCCACCGCGCTCGCGTCTGAGCTTGTCGCCTGGCGGGGCAGCGGCTGGCGTGCCGTGGAGGCCCAGCACCAGGTGGCGAGCATGTCGCTGGTGGGCGGCAACCTGGCCGACCAGGCGCTCCTCGAAGACCTCCTCGACGAGGCGAAGCCACCGGCGCCCGACGCGCTGGCAGGGCTGCACTGGCTCCTCGCCACGCCCTTTCGCTACCGTCCGGTGGCGACCGGTTCCCGGTTCCGCCGCCCGGACGACCCGGGGGTCTTCTACGGGGCGGAAGACCGGCAGACCGCCTGCGCGGAGGCGGGCTACTGGCGCCTGCGCTTCTGGCTGGACAGCGCGGGCCTCGCTGGCCGGACCGCGTCACTGGAACTCACCCTGTTCGAATTTCATGGCGCGAGCTCCCGCGCGCTCGACCTCACGCGGCCGCCGCTGGCCGCCGACCGCGGCCTGTGGACGGACCGCGACGACTACCGGGCAACCCAGGAACTTGCCAGGTACGCGCGTGCCGCGGCGATCGGCCTGCTACGCTATGAGTCGGCGCGCTTCCCGGCGGGCTTCTGCCTGGCTGTACTCACCCCGGCGGTGTTTCGCGCCATCCCGGAACCCTACCGGCATCAGCAGCAGACCTGGCACCTGTGGCTGGCGCCGCCGCACGACGTCATCTGGCAGCGGCATCTCGACCGGGAAAGTTTCAGCTTTCACTTCTGACGGGAGTAGGACGATGACGTTCGGCAAGCCTTCCACCGCTGTACCCGGCGCGATCGTTCCGGCCGCACTGCTCCTGGCCTTGCTTGCCGGCTGTGCCAACGGTCCGCAACTGGATCCTGCCAGGTCCGCCGCGATGGCACGCAGCGCCACCCAGCCGGCCACCCAGAGAGGTCCGGACCTGCGCTCCGAGGATGCCGTGCGGCGGCCCAGCCCGCGCCCGGCCCCGGCCAGTCTGGCCGAGCAGGCCGTGCTGACTGCCGTGGCCAATCCTGCGCGGCCCGCGGCCGACCGGGCCCGCGACGAGTCGCGCCAGAGCGCGGCGGTTCTCAATTTCTTCCGGATAACCCCGGGGATGACCGTGCTCGACCTCTGGTCCGGCGGCGGGTACTACACGGAGCTGCTGTCCTACGTCGTCGGGTCGAGCGGCCGCGTGGTCGCGCACAACAACACGCCGTACCTCGACTTTGCAAAGGATGACCTGTCGGTCCGCTTTGCCCCGGGCCGCCTCCCCAACGTCGAGCGGCTCCTGGCGGAGAACAACCAGCTGACGCTGCCCGCGGGCCGGTTCGACGCCGTGCTGATGACCAATGTCTACCACGACATCTACTTCGTGGATGAGAAGGCGGGCTGGCCGCGCATCGATGGCCCGAAGCTGCTGGCGGAGGTCTTCCGGAGCCTGAAGCCGGGCGGCGTGCTGGGCGTGACCGATCATGCCGCGGTCCCCGGGTCCCCACCGGAGACCGGCGGCACCCTGCACAGGATCGATCCCGCGCTCCTGAAGCGCGAGATCATCGCGGCAGGCTTCGTGCTGGAGGCGGAGAGCGACGTGCTGGTGAACCCCGAGGACGACCGGACGAAGAGCGCCTTCGATCCGTCCGTCAAGGGGCGCACCAACCAGGTCGTGCTGCGCTTCCGCAAGCCCCTGTAGGAGCGGCTTCAGCCGCGACCCTCCTCCCACTCGAGACTCGCGGACTCGATTCTCGCGGGAGGAGGGTCGCGGCTGAAGCCGCTCCTGCGGGTGCTATCCTTCGCGGCCTCATGGCCCAGCCCAGCAGCAGTCCGGCGGTTCCCGGTGACCTCGCGAAGGAGGTCGGCCGGCGCCGCACGTTCGCGATCATCTCGCACCCGGACGCCGGCAAGACGACGCTGACGGAAAAGCTGCTGCTGTTCGGCGGCGCCATCCAGCTCGCGGGCACCGTCAAGGCGCGGCGGAGCTCGAGGCATGCCACGTCGGACTGGATGGAGGTGGAGAAGCAGCGCGGCATCTCCGTCACGAGTTCGGTGATGCAGTTCGAGTATGCGGGCCACACCATCAACCTGCTCGACACGCCGGGCCACGAGGACTTCTCCGAGGACACCTACCGGGTGCTCACCGCGGTGGACGCGGCGGTCATGGTGATCGATGCCGCCAAGGGCGTGGAGGCGCAGACGCTGAAACTGCTGGACGTGTGCCGGCTCCGCAATACCCCCATCATCACCTTCGTCAACAAGATGGACCGGGAAGTTCGCTCGCCCCTGTCCCTCCTCGAGGAGATCGAGGGCGCGCTGAAGATCGAGTGCGCGCCCATCAGCTGGCCGATCGGCATGGGCAAGTCCTTCCGTGGCGTCTATCACCTGCTGCAGGACCGGCTGCTGCGTTTCACGCCAGGCGAGGAGAAGCGCACGAGCGTCGAGGAGATCCGCGGCCTCGACAATCCGCAGCTCGACGCACTGTTCCCCGACGAGGTCGGGAGCCTGCGGGCCGACGTGGGCCTGATCCGCGACGCGAGCACGCCTTTCGACCAGGGGGAGTTCCTCGCCGGGCAGCAGTCTCCGGTCTTCTTCGGTTCCGGTATCAACAACTTCGGCGTGCAGGAAGTCCTGCAGGCGCTGGTGGACTGGGCGCCGCCGCCGCAGCTGCGGGATGGCGGCGCGCGCCTGGTGGAGCCGACCGAGCCCGCCTTCAGCGGCTTCGTGTTCAAGATCCAGGCAAACATGGATCCGAAGCACCGGGACCGCATTGCCTTCTTCCGCATCTGCTCCGGCCGCTACGTGCCCGGCATGAAGGCGAGGCACCTCCGCAGCGGCCGCGACATGAAGCTGGGCAACGCACTCACCTTCATGGCCAACGAGCGGGTGGCGAGCGAGGGCGCGGTGGCCGGCGACATCATCGGCATCTACAACCACGGCCAGCTGCAGATCGGCGACACCCTGTCCGACGGGGAGCCGCTGGTCTTCAGGGGCATTCCCTATTTCGCGCCCGAATTGTTCCGGGCCGCTCGGCCCCGGGATCCCATGAAAAGCAAGCAGTTGCAGAAGGGATTGCAGGAACTGGGCGAGGAGGGCGCCATCCAGGTGATCACCGCGCGGCAGGGCGCCCAGACGTTGCTCGGCGCGGTCGGCCGCCTCCAGTTCGAGATCGTCGCGCACCGGCTGTCCGCCGAGTACAACGTGGACGCGGTCTACGACAACGTGGACATCTACACCGCCCGCTGGCTCACCTACCCGGACGACGCGACCCGCAAGAAGTTCGAGAAGGACGAGGCCATGTCCCTCGCGAAGGACGTGGACGGCAACCCGGTCTTCCTCTCCGGCAACAAATACAACCTGAAGCTCACCCTCGAGCGCTGGCCCACCATCGGCTTCCACGCGACCCGCGAGCACGGCCAGCGGCTGTAACGTAAAGGAGCGTCGCCGTCATGGCGGAAGTACCCTTCGTGCCGCCCAAGGTGTGGACCTGGTCCGCGCCGAGCGGCGGAAAGTTCGCCAGCATCAACCGGCCGGTGGCCGGCGCGACCCATGACAAGGCGCTGCCCGTCGGCCGTCACCCGCTGCAGCTCTACTCGCTCGGCACGCCGAACGGCATCAAGGTCACGGTGCTGCTGGAGGAGCTGCTCGCCGCGGGCCATGCCGGCGCGGAGTACGACGCCTGGTTGATCAATATCGGCACGGGCGAGCAGTTCGGGTCGGGCTTCGTGGCGGTGAATCCCAACTCGAAGATTCCCGCGCTGATGGACCATTCCACCGACCCGCCCCTGCGCGTGTTCGAGTCCGCGGCCATCCTGCTCTACCTTGCGGAGAAGTTCGGCGCCTTCCTGCCGGGCGGACATCGCCCTCGCACCGAGTGTCTCAGCTGGCTCTTCTGGCAGGTCGGCAGCGCACCGTATCTCGGCGGCGGATTCGGGCACTTCTATGCCTACGCGCCCGAGAAGTTCGAGTACGCCATAAACCGTTTTGCCATGGAGGCCAAGCGCCAGCTGGACGTGCTGGACCGGCACCTCGCGGACCACCCCTACCTGGCGGGAGACGAGTACACGATCGCCGACATGGCGGTCTGGCCCTGGCACGGCGCGCTGGCCAGAGGCGAGATCTACGCTGCCGGCGAGTTCCTCTCGGGGCAGGAGTACCGGCATGTGAACCGCTGGTACGACCACATCGCCGCGCGGCCGGCCGTGCAGCGCGGCCGCCGAGTCAACCGGAGCCCCGACGGGTCCGGGGGCGGCGTGCCGGAGCGTCACTCCGCCGCCGACCTGGATCGCATCGGATAGCGGTCCGCTCTGGACAGGGCCGGTCTCCCGGCCTAGTGTCGCGGCATGACGCGCCCCGCAGTCGTGGCCCCGAGCCCGAGAACGGCCCCATGAACGGGCGGGTCCGCGTCGAACTCGACGGCGCGGTGGTCCGGGTCTGCCTGACCCGCGGCGAGCAGCACAACGGCATGGACTTCCGGATGCTCGACGCCGTCCGCCGCGCTGCCCGTCGCCTCCGCAAGGACCGCCAGGTACGGGCGGTCATCCTCCATGGCGAAGGCCCGTCCTTCTGTGCCGGGCTCGACGTGAAGTCCGTACTCGGCAATCCGGCCGCCGCTGCCGCGGGCGTGGCATCCCTGTTCTCGCCGGCACGGAACCGCTTCCAGGAGTGGAGCATGGCCTGGCGCGACGTGGCCGCCCCGGTCATCGCCGCCATTCACGGCAACTGCTTCGGCGCGGGGCTCCAGCTCGCGCTGGGGGCCGACATCCGCCTTGCGGCGCCGGATGCGCGACTCTCCGTGATGGAGGTGAAGTGGGGCCTCGTTCCCGACATGGGCGGAGCGGCGCTCCTGCGGGAGCTGGTCTCCATCGACGTGGCCAAGGAGCTCGCCATGACGGGGCGGATCGTTTCGGGAACGGAGGCGCACGCGCTCGGGCTCGTCACCCGCGTCACCGAGGCGCCACTGGAGCAGGCGATGGCGCTGGCCGCCGAGATCGCCGCGCGCTCCCCCGACGCCGTGGCCGCCGCCAAGTTCCTGCTCCAGGAAGGCTGGCACGGCGGTGAAGCAGAAACCCTTGCCGCGGAACGCCGCTGGCAGCGCCGCGTCATTGCCGGACGCAACCAGCGCATCGCCGTTCGTCGCAACGCCCTCCGCGGACCCGATCAAGGTCCGGAGCAGCCCGAACTTCCCTTCCTGCCCCGGCGAATCGGCAGCTGACGATGGCGCACTATCCGCACCTGCTCGCGCCCCTGGACCTGGGCTTCACGACACTTCCCAACCGGGTGCTGATGGGCTCCATGCACACCGGGCTGGAGGACCGGGCCAGCAACTTCCCGCGCCTGGCCGCCTACTTCGCCGAGCGCGCCCGTGGCGGCGTCGGCCTGATCGTGACCGGCGGTTTCGCGCCCAACGTCCAGGGCTGGCTGCTGCCCTTCGCCTCCCGGCTCGCGTCCCACGCCGCGGCCCGCTCCCACCGGCCGGTCACGGACGCCGTGCACGCCCACGGCGGGAAGATCGCGCTGCAGATCCTGCACGCGGGCCGCTACGGCTATCACCCCCTGTCCGTCGGCGCCTCCGGCATCCAGTCGCCCATCACGCCGTTCAGGCCGCGGGCGCTGTCCACCGCCGGCGTGGAACGCCAGATCCGCGCCTTCGTCCGGTGCGCCGCGCTGGCCCGGGAGGCGGGCTACGACGGCGTGGAGGTGATGGGCTCCGAGGGCTACTTCATCAACCAGTTCCTCGTGACCCACACCAACCAGCGCACCGACCGGTGGGGTGGCAGTTTCGCCGACCGGATGCAGCTGCCCGTCGAGATCGTCGCCCGCGCCCGGGAGGCGGTGGGCCGCGACTTCATCATCGTCTACCGGCTGTCCATGCTCGACCTGATCCCGGACGGCCAGACGTGGGACGAGGTGGTGACGCTCGCGAAGGCCGTCGAGAAGGCCGGGGCTACCATCATCAACACGGGCATCGGCTGGCACGAGGCGCGCGTGCCGACCATCGCCACGTCGGTGCCCCGCGCCGCCTTCGCCTGGGTGACGCGCAAGCTGAAGGGGGAGGTGGGCATTCCGCTCTGCACCACCAACCGCATCAATGCGCCGGAGGTCGCCGAACGGATCCTGGCGGGTGGTGACGCGGACATGGTGTCCATGGCCCGGCCGCTGCTGGCGGACCCGGAGTTCGTCAACAAGGCTGCCGCCGGCCGCGCCGCGGAGATCAACACCTGCATCGCCTGCAACCAGGCGTGCCTGGACCACGCGTTCGTGAAAGAGGTGGCGAGTTGCCTCGTGAACCCGCGGGCGTGCCATGAAACGGAACTGAACTACCGGCCGGCAGTGACCCGGAAGCGGATCGCCGTCGTCGGGGCCGGTCCCGCCGGCCTCGCCGCCGCCACCGTGCTGGCGGAACGCGGCCACGCGGTGGAGCTCTTCGAGGCGGCGGCGGAGATCGGCGGCCAGTTCAACATGGCCAAGCGCATCCCGGGCAAGGAGGAATTCCACGAGACGCTGCGCTACTTCCGCCAGCGGCTGGCGAGCCTGGGCATCCCGGTCAGCCTCAATACGCGCGTCACCGCCGGGCAGTTGGTGCAGAACGGCTTCGATGAAGTCGTGCTGGCCACGGGCGTCACGCCGCGCAGCCCGGGCATCCCCGGCCAGGATCACGCCAGCGTGCTGTCCTACGTGGACGTGGTCCTGCACGGCCGGCCGGTGGGCCAGCGGGTCGCCATCGTGGGCGCCGGCGGGATCGGCTTCGACGTGGCGGAGTTCCTGGTGCAGGACGGCCATTCGCCGACGCTGGACCTGCCCGCCTGGCTCAACGAGTGGGGCGTGCAGGACCCGGCCACCGCGCGGGGCGGTGTCGCGGGCGTGAAGCCCGTGGTGACACCGCCGGCCCGCGAGGTGTACCTGCTCCAGCGGAAGTCCGGCAAGCCCGGCGCGGGCCTCGGCAAGACCACCGGCTGGATCCACCGCGCGACCCTGAAGATGAAGCGCGTGCAGATGCTGGCCGGCGTGACCTACGAGGGCATCGACGACGCGGGCCTGCACATCAGCATCGACGGCGAGCGGCAGGTGCTGGCGGTGGACAACGTCGTGCTGTGCACGGGCCAGGAGCCCCTGCGGGAACTGTTGGCCCCGCTCCAGGCCGCGGGCGTCAGGACCCACGTGATCGGCGGTGCCGACGTGGCCGCCGAGCTGGATGCGAAGCGGGCGATCCGGCAGGCGTCGGAGGTGGCAGCGGGGGTTTGACTTAACGAGCGCGAATCCGCCATTCGGGTGATGCGCTGGCAACCACAGTTGGCGGATACTCTCGAAACTGAAAGTGGGGGGATTCTGATGCGACCGTTCGCCCGGTGCTTTCTGGCGGTTCTGATCGTTCCGGCCGTGGCGTACTCCGCCACCACCAACTATCCGATCAATGGTTCGTTTGGCAGCAACGAGCAGTCCTGCACCCAGATCACTCTGCTGTTCGGTGGCACCGACTGCACCTACGGACGCAACCGCCCGGGACCGCTCAAGGAGCCGCCGGACGTCGGCGTTCCCGTCTGGATCGGTCCCCAGTTCAGCGGCGCCCACTATGAAGCCGACGGCATCAAGGACCAGGTCAACTACGTCCCGACCTCCGGCGGGTTCGACCCCGTCACCGGGACCTTCAGCCCCGCGAACGCTGACGGCAAGATCGCCGCGCCCATCACCGGCACCCTGACGATCGATGACAACGGCACCCCGGCCAATCCCGACGATGACGTGGTGAGTGCGCAGTTCTCGATCGGCGCCATGGCCCGGAATGTTTCCACCGGCGCGTCCACCCGGGCCGTGCAGCGCTGGGCCACCATGGACCACGTGATGGCCCCGACCCCCGTCAATGCCGCCGCGACGGTGGCCAACGGCGACGGCGGCGTGGACTACGTCATCGGCAGCCGGGGCTTCCCGGCCCCGCTGTGCGGCGCCACCAACGGCGCGGACTGCTACCCCACCTCGAACTCGTCCGCCGCCTTCGATAACTTCGACACCAACGACAAGGCGGTGGCTTTCTGGGGCGAGATCCCCGCCGGGGGCGTCGGCATCGAGCGCTCCAGCCTGCTGGGCGACCCGACCTACGTCACCGCCGATCCGAAGCCGCCGGCCAATCCACCCTCCGGCAACGTGGGCGCCACCACCACCGCCAGCTTCACCGGCTATTCCTGCAGCGACACCCAGGCGAACGACCTCGACTGCACGGCCAGCATCATCCTCTGGGGCGCCGGCGAGCAGGCCGGCTTCGACAACCTGGTCATGAAGATCTCGACCAATGGCGCCGGGGAGATCACGTCGTCCGTCGTCTACTGGACGGAGGAGTACTTCATTGGCGCCGGCGCCCCGCCCGCGGGCTACGACAACTCCTGGCAGGGCGGCACGATGACGTTTAGTAGCACGCCGCCGGAGTTCGCGGTCGACGACGTCGCCACCACCAGCGTGAACCAGCCGGTGCAGATCGACGTCCTGCAGAACGACATCGGGCTGTTGCCCACGGTTTTCGTGGGCATCTGGACCGACCCGTTGCACGGCTCGGCGACCGTCAGCGGGGCGCCCGGGTCCCCGGCCGGCATCCGGATCACCTACACCCCGGGCCCGGGCTACTCCGGTCCCGATTCCTTCGAGTACTGGGTGGAGAACGGGGTGGCGGTGGACTACGCGGTGGTGGACATCACCGTGGCCAATCCCGACGCGGACGGAGACGGCGTCGTCGACGCCCTGGACAACTGCACCCTGGTGGCGAACCCGGGCCAGTGCGACTCGGACGGAGACGGCTACGGGAATCACTGCGACGGGGATTTCACGGGCAACGGCGTCACCAACGCCCAGGACACGGGCCTGTTCCGCGGCCAGCTGGGCAAGCCCAGCGCCGGACCGGTCTACAACGCGGCCGACCTGAACTGCAACGGCGCGGTGAATGCCCAGGATACGGCGCTGTTCCGTCAGCTGCTCGGCAAGCCGCCGGGGCCGTCGGGCCTGCACCCGTGAGTGATTCCGGGGGCGCAATTTTTCATGCTTTTCGCGAGGACGCATCCATGTGGCGATCAGTCTGGTCAGTAACGTTGCTCCTGCTGCTCACGGTCCCGGGCACCGCGGGCGCGGCGCCCGTGTCGGTGCGGCTTGACGCTCACAACCAGCGGAGCGCGGCCGGCGTCCTCAGCACACTGAAGTGGAAGGCCTGCACGCCGGTGTCGGCCACCAACCCGTGCCTCAGCACGAGCACCGCCTCGACGGGCGGCATCTGGTCCAACGCCAATGCGACACCGTCGACGGCCGTGTGGACCTGGGATGCCGCGACCGGAATCCTGTCCATGACGGGCATTTTCCAGACCACGTCCTTCATCAGCAGCAACGCCAACGGCTCGCCGGTCGTGAGCGACCGGGTCGTCGACCTGGTGATCGACACCGTCAACGACACGGCCACCGCCGCCAGCTACCGCTGCGTCGAGGGCACCTTCATCGCCACCGTTGGCTCCAACGGCTGCATGAACATTTCGCTGGGCGGCGATTTCACCAACAACAGCTCGGCCCTGTACGACGTGGGCGGGAATGCCGGATGCGTCCAGCGGACGGTCGGTGGCGACGACACGATCCTGGGCAATACACGGGGCCTGATGACGGTGGCCGCGGCACCCCCCTGCGATCCCCAGGATGGCGCGTTTGATCTCTGGGTCGTCGAACTGGACAACACGGCCTCGGGCGGCCAGCTGATCATCCGCAACGGCATCCCGATCACCAACGCCAGCACCAACTTCCTGACGTTCACCGCCGCGCCGGACGCGGTCGACGATACGGCGACCGGCGTCCAGGGCGCGCCGATCAGCATCGACGTGCTGGCCAACGACTCCGGCTTCGCGAATCCCGTGACCGTCACGGCGACTGTCCCGGCGAACGGTACTGCCATCGTCAATGGCTCTCCGGGCGACCAGGGCGGTATCGACGTGACCTACACCCCGGACGCGGGCTTCTCCGGCACGGACACCTTCACCTACACCGTGGTTGACGCCAACGCCGCCACGGACACAGCCACCGTCACCGTGACGGTCACCGGGACGGGTTCCGGGGTCGTACTCCTGCAGCTGGACGCCCACAACCAGATCAGCAGCGGCGGCGCCCTGAGCACGCTGAAGTGGAAGACCTGTTCGCCGACAGGAGCCACCAACCCCTGCATCAGCACGACCAACGCCTGGACGCTGGCGAACGTCACGGGCTCGACAGCGGTCTGGACCTGGGACGCCGCCACCGGCGTGCTGTCCATGACCGGCACCTTCCAGAGCACCTCCTTCGTCAGCAGCAACGCGAACGGCTCGCCGGTAATCAGCGACAAGGTCGTCGACCTGGTGATCGACACCGTCAACAACACCACTTCCGCCGCCAGCTACAACTGCATCGAGGGGACCTTCCTCGCCTCCGTCGGGGCCAACGGCTGCCTGAACACCTCCCTTGGCGATGATTTCGCCAATAGCAGTTCGGCCCTCTACAACGTCGGCGGCGACCCCTATTGCGTCCAGCGGACGATCGGTGGTGACGACGCAAGCACGGGCAACACGCGCGGCCTGGCAACGCTGACCACGCCCCCCTGCGACCCGATGGATGGCGCGTTCAACCACTGGGTTGTCGAGAAGGACGAAACTGCCACGGGCGGCCAACTGATCGTTCGCACCGACACGGCGATCACCCTTCCCGGCGCCAACTATCTGACCTTCTCGGTGGCCCCGGACTCGGCACCCGATCCCTTCACCTTCGGCACCCAGTCGGGCGTGCCCGTCAGCACGCTGGTCACGTCCGGCGCCGTCACAATTTCGGGCCTTGCCGGACCTGCTCCGGTGTCCGTGGCCGGGGGCGAGTACTCGGTGGGTTGCGGCGCTGCCTACACCGGCTCGGCCGGCACCATCGACAACAGCCAGATGGTCTGCGTCCGGCACACTAGCGCGGCCACGCCAGCCACCAGCACCGTGACGACCCTGACCATCGGCGGCGTCTCCGGCACCTTCACCAGTACCACACAGTCGCTGGACACCGTGCCCAATCCCTTCAGCTTCACCGATCAGACGGGCGTGGCCCTGGCCAGCACCGTCACGTCGGCCCCGGTCACCATCACCGGCATCACCGGCGCCGCGCCCGTCAGCGTCACGGGCGGGCTCTACTCGATCGACGGCGGTGCCTTCACCAGCACGGCCGGCACCGTCGCCGACGGCAGTCAGGTGCGGGTACGCCACACCAGCTCGGCGGCGCCCGGCACGGCCGTGGACACGGTGCTGAACGTGGGCGGGGTGACGGATACCTTCACCAGCACGACGGTCCAGTTCGCGATCGACGACACCGCGACCACCGCCATGGATCAGTCCGTGGAGATCGACGTCCTGCAGAACGACATCGGCCTGCTGCCCAGCGTTTACGTGGGCATCTGGACCGACCCGTTGCACGGCAGGGCAACCGTCAGTGGGGCGCCCGGGTCCCCGGCCGGCATCCGGATCATCTACACCCCGGACCCCGGCTACGTCGGTCCCGACTCCTTCGAGCACTGGGTGGAGAACGGGGTGGAAGTGGACTTTGCGGTGGTGACTGTCACCGTGACCAACGGCGACACGGACGGCGACGGCATCTTCGACGATCTGGACAACTGCACCCAGGTGCCGAACCCCGGCCAGTGCGACTCGGACGGTGACGGCTACGGGAACCACTGCGACGGGGACCTGACCGGGAATGGCGTCACGAACTCCCAGGACACGGTGGTCTTCCGCGGCCAGCTGGGCCGCGCCTCGAACGCGCCGGCCTACAACGCGGCGGACTTCAACTGCAGTGGATCCGTGAACGCCCAGGACACCGCGCTGTTCCGGCAGCTGCTCGGCAAGCCGCCCGGGCCGTCAGGGCTGGCTCCTTGAGGTTTCCGGCCGGACGACTGCCGCGGGGCCTGGCAGCCCTGACGCTGTTGACCGCCGCGCTGTCCGCCCGGGCCGCGCCGGTGCCGGTCAACGGCACCGGCAACGGCCTCACGGACCTGTTCAGCGCGACCTTCGACGGCGCGTTGTCACCCTGTACCCCCTCGGATCCGTCCTGGTGCGCCTTCTTCAATGGCAAGCCGGGCCCCAACCGGAACATCGTCATCACGCCGAACCCCACGGGTGCCGTAGACGCCGTGCCCCTCGGCATCACGCCGGTGCCCGCCTCGGGCTCCTACCTGGACCTCACGCTGAACGGGCCGCGGACCCAGGTGACGCTCAGTGGCGGCACGATCGCTCTTCCGGCGCTCTCCCTGACCATCCAGGGCGGCACACCGAACGCCACCGTCGTGAACGCGGGTGGCGCGGGGCTGGTCTTTGGCGTGACGCCCCAGGTCGCGGCGCTCGATGCCAACGGCAGGGCGGAGTTCCTGGTCAATCTGGCGCCCTCGACTGCCGTGGACTTCAGCACCTTCAGCGTGATCGTCGGCGCGCCTAACGGCAACTGCTCCGGCCCGCTCTGCGCCATCATCCCGATCCTCACGCTGGACATGGTCCGGTACCGGCTGGTGATCGACTACAACGAGGACTTCACCACCTTCGCAGCGGATTTCATCGGCCAGACGGGCAACAACTCCATCCTGTCCATCACCATGAACACGGCGACGCCCGGGATCACGGTGACCGACAGCGTGCCGCCCGCCAACGACCATCAGGTTTCGTTCGGTGACGTCACGGAACTCACCAGCGCCACCCGGACCGTCACCGTCACCAGTTCCGGCGGCACGAACCTGGCTGTTGGCACGGTCGCCGGCGCCCTGCCGCTGGAAGCACCGTTTGCCGTCGCCAACGACAGCTGCTCGGGCGCGACGGTGCCGCCCGCCGCCAGCTGCACCTTCGACGTCACCTTCTCGCCGGGCTTCGTCGGCCCCTTCAACGACGCCCTCGACATCCCGTCCAGCGATCCGGACGAGCCGTCCGTCGTCGTGGCCGTATCCGGCAACGGCGTAACCCTCGACACGGTGCCGGACGCCTTCACCTTCACCGACCAGGCTGACCAGGCCCTGGGCGCGCTGATCACCTCCGGACCGGTCACCATCACCGGCATCAATACCGCCGTGCCCATCAGTGTCACCGGCGGCGTCTACTCGATCGACGGCGGGCCCTTCACCAGCGTGGCCGGCACCGTCGGCAATGGCAGTTCGGTGCGGGTGCGTCACACCAGCTCCGACGTCCCCGGCACGGCCGTGGACACGGTACTCACCGTGGGAGGGGTGACCGACACGTTCACCAGCACGACCCTCGAGTACGCCGTCGACGACACCGCCACCACCGGCCTGAACCAGTCCGTGCAGATCGACGTCCTGCAGAACGACAACGGCCTGTTGTCCAGCGTCTACGTGGGCATCTGGACCGACCCGTTGCACGGCACGGCGTCCGTCAGCGGGGCGCCCGGATCCCCGGCTGGCATCCGGGTCACCTACACCCCGGACCCGGGCTACCTGGGCCCGGACTCGTTCGAGTACTGGGTGGAGAGCGGCCTGGTGGTGGACTACGCGGTGGTGAGCGTGACGGTGTCCAACCCGGACACGGACGCGGATGGTGTCGCCGACGCACTCGACAACTGCACCCTGGTGCCGAACCCCGGCCAGTGCGACTCGGACGGTGACGGCTACGGGAACCACTGCGACGGCGATTTGACGGGCAATGGCGTCACCAATGCCCAGGACACGGCGGTCTTCCGCGGCCAGCTGGGCCGGGCCTCCACCGGGCCGGCCTGGAATGCGGCGGACCTCAACTGCAGCGGCGCCGTGAACGCCCAGGACACCGCCCGGTTCCGGCAGCTGCTCGGCTATCCGCCGGGGCCTTCAGCGCCGTAGTCGAAAACAGCTACCTTGCAAAGCAAGGTACCGTGCTATACGCTCTCCGGAAATCACCGGTCCGGGCGTGTGGCAGAGTCAGACCAGATCCAGCTGAAGAAGGGCGTCCTCGACCTCTGTGTCCTGGCGCTGTTGTCCCGCCAGGACAGCTATGCCTATGAAATTGCCAGCGCTCTCGCGGAAGGCATCGGCATGGGGGAGGGCACGATCTACCCGCTGATGCGCCGCCTGCAGGCGGACGGACTGGTCAGGACGTACCTGGTGGAGTCCGCCACCGGCCCGTCCCGGAAGTACTACCGGCTCACGGCTACCGGCAAGGCAGCCTTTGCGGCCCAGCGGGCCGAGTGGGACGTGTTCGCCCGCGCCGTCAACCAGATCGTTGGAGACCAGTGATGAACCGCGAGCAGTTCCTGTCCGAGCTTCGCGCCGCCCTGCGGGGCGTCCCGCCCCAGGAAGTCGAGGAGATCCTCGCCGATTACCAGGCCCACTTTGCGGAGGCCGGCGCCACCGGCCGCAGCGAGCACGAGGTTGCCGGGGCGCTCGGCAATCCGAAGCAGATCGCCAAGGAACTGCGGGCCGAGTCTGGCGTCCGGCGCTGGGAGCAGCGGCGGACGCCCGGGAATCTCCTCGCCGCCTTCGTCGCCCTGTGCGGCCTGGCGGCCGTCGACGTGATCATCCTGCTGCCGCTCCTCTTCGTGTTCGGACTGGTGGCGTTCGTCGTGGGCATCGTCCTCCTGGCGCTCGTCGTGGCAGGCCTCTCGTTGCTGGCAAGCCCGCTGTGGGTGGAATCCCCCGACAGCTGGAATCACGCCGCGGCCACGATCCTCGCCGGCATCGGCCTGGTGGCGGGCGGCATCGGCTTCGGCGCCGTGCTGCTGCTGGCACTGGAAGTCGCTCTGAAGGTGCTGAGCCGGTATGCGCGGCTGCATTACCAGGTCATCACACCCGCGAACGGCACAGCCTGAACGGGACAAAGGTAAGGGAGCAGATCATGGCCAGAACCCTGGTAGTCGTCGCGGCAACCGGCATCGCGATTTCGGTCCTCAGCCTCTCGCTCGCGAGTTTCGTGAGTCCCGGCGTCGGGCAGTGGCCCCTGTGGGCCGGGATCGACGACCGTGGCTGGTGGGATCCCTTCGGCCGGTGGGACGGAGGCACGCCCTTCACGGAGTCCGGAGAGATGCTGTCCCGGGAGTTCGGCTGGAACGGCGGCGAGAGCGTGGAGGTGTACATTCCCGGCGTCGTGCATTTCGCGCCGGCACCCACCTGGAAGGTCACCGCGACGGGCCGGCAGTCCGCGCTGGAGCGGCTGCGGATCGACGGCGGGCGGATCTACTTCGACCGGTCACGCCCCTCGACGGGCTCGACCTCCACCGAGGTTCGCATCGAGGGGCCGTCACTGACGAGGTTCGCGCTCAACGGTTCTGGCGACGTCGTGCTGGAAGGCATCGCCCAGGACGTTCTCGAGGTCGAGATCCGCGGCAGCGGCTCGGTGCGGGGCAGCGGCAACGTCGGGACCCTGGACCTGGCCATAGTCGGGTCCGGCGATGCGGAACTCGGCGACATCCGCACCGGCGCCGCCGACGTCAACATCGTGGGCAGCGGTGATGCGGAGATCGCGCCCACGGGGGCGGTCGACGTCAACATCGTCGGGTCGGGGGATGTGCGGCTGCGCACGCGGCCGGCGAGCCTGTCGACCAACAGCGTTGGTTCCGGAAGCGTCACGCAGCTGGACGCTGGAGACGCTGTATCGTTGTAGGGTCGGATGCTTATGTCCGGTGGCGCAAATCCAGGTATCCGGAACCTGTAGAGTGAAAAGCCGATGTATGCCGTGCCTGCAAGGGAGCGTGCATGAAGTCCCTGATGCTTCTCGCCCCGGGCGCCCTGTTGATCACGAGCCTCACGGCGGTGGTCCTGCTGCCGCGGACGGCGCAGGCGCACGGCGCCACCGCCGACCAGCTCGAACTGGTGTCTCACGCGCTGGAGCACGACCCTGACGACGCGCAGCTGTACGTCAGGCGTGCCACGCTGCGCCAGGCGCAGAGGGACTGGGCTGGCGCACTCGAGGACCTTGACCGCGCAGCACGGCTGGCGCCTCAGCTCGCGGTGGTGGATCTGAACCGGGGCCGCCTGCTGCTGGACGCCGGGCGCCCCGCCGAGGCGCGCCGGGCGCTTGACCGGTACGTGCAGCGCGCTGGCGACGATCCGCAGGGCTGGCTGGAACGTGCGCGGGCGCAGGTCCGGCTGGGCGAGCCGCTGGCCGCGGCCCGGGACTACCGCGCCGCCATGGCGCGGCTCGGCGAACCGGGGCCCGACATCATCCTGGAGCATGCCGACGCCTTGCTGGCAGCGGGTGAGGCGCACCGCGTGCAGGCGTTGCAGGTGGTGGAAGGGGGCATCTCGCGCCTGGGCCCGCTGCTCACGCTCCAGCTCAAGGCCGCGGACATCGAGCTTGGCCTGGGTCGGTACGACGCGGCGCTGCGCCGCTTTGAGCAGCTGGCATCGCTGTCGCCGCGCAAGGAACGCTGGCACCTCATGCGCGGCGACACGCTGAGCAGCGCGGGCCGCCCGCAGGAGGCGCGCGCGGCCTACCTCGCCGCGATGGCGTCGATCGACAGCCTGCCGCCGCACCTGCTGCAGGTGCCCGCGACCCGGGATCTCAAGCGACGGGTCAGCGACCGGCTGGCCACCCTGTGACATCGGGCAGAGCGATGAAGACCCTCGATCGCCGTCTGCGCCTGATCCTTCCGGGCGTTGCCTTGCTCGCGGCCAGCCTGGCTGCCCAGGCCCAGCAGGTGGTGCGCGCGCCTTACCTGCAGCTGTCTACGGAGAACAGCGTCGTGGTCAAGTGGCGGACCAACATCGCCACCGAAAGCGTGGTGCGCTTCGGTACCGTGCAGGGAGTGCTGGACATGCAGCAGATGCCCGGCGGCACGCGCACCGATCACGAAGTCACCGTCACCGGCCTGGCAGCGGACACCCGGTACTTCTATTCCGTGGGCAATGTCAGCGCCACGCTGGCCGGCAACGACGCCAACCACTTCTTCCGCACGCATCCGGCGCAGGGCACGGCCAAGCCGCTGCGGGTGTGGGTGCTGGGTGATGCCGGCCGCGGCAACGACGACCAGCGCAATGTGCGCGACGCCTACCTGAATTTCACGGGGGCGCGGGGCACCGACCTGTCGCTGTTGCTGGGGGACAATGCCTACGACAACGGCACCGACGCCGAGTACCAGGCCAAGCACTTCGCGATCTACCCGATGGTGATGCGGAACACGGTGATGTGGTCCACGCGCGGTAACCACGAGACCAGCAGCACCGTCTACTACAACATCTTCGCCATGCCCGGCGCGGGCCAGGCCGGCGGCGTGGCCTCCGGCACCGAGGCGTACTACTCGTTCAACGTCGGCAATGTGCATTTCGTCAACCTCGATTCCTACGGATCCAGCCGGTCGGCCTCCGGGCCGATGGCCGTGTGGCTGGAAAACGACCTGGCCAGCAACACCCTGCCCTGGGTCATCGCCTTCTGGCACCACCCGCCCTACAGCAAGGGCTCCCACAACTCCGACACGGAGATCGAACTGATCGAGATGCGCCAGAACTTCGTGCCCATACTCGAGTACTACGGCGTGGACCTCGTGCTCGGCGGGCACAGTCATGCCTACGAGCGGTCTTTCCTTCTTTACGGCCACTACGGCAACTCGTCGACGCTGACCCCGTCGATGAAGATTGACGCCGGCAGCGGCCGCGAAGGCGACACGGGCGCCTACACCAAGTCCCCCGGCACGGCCCGGGGGGAGGGCTCCGTGTACGCCGTGGCAGGTTCCAGCGGTGCCATCAGCGGCGGCGCCCTGAATCACCCCGCCATGTTCATCTCGCTCAACCGCCTGGGCTCTATGGTGCTGGACATCGACGGCAACCGACTGGATGCACAATTCCTGCGCGAGAACGGCGCGGTGGACGACTGGTTCACCATCATCAAGGCGAGCAACGCCGCACCGACCGTCAGCCTCACCGCTCCGGCCAGCGGCGCCAGCTTCACGGCGCCGGCAACGATTGCACTGGCAGCCACCGCCAGCGACTCCGACGGCAGCGTGTCCGCGGTGGAGTTCTTCAACGGCAGCACGCTGCTGGGCGCAGATGCGGTCGCGCCCTACGAGTTCTCCTGGGCCAACGTGCCGGCCGGCACCTACACGATCACCGCCATCGCCACCGATGACGAAGGCCTGAGCACCACGTCCGCGGCGGTGATGGTCGACGTCACGGACGGCGACCTGGACGGGGACGGGATCGTCGATGCCGCGGACAACTGCACGCTTCTGGCCAATCCGGCGCAGTGCGACTCGGACGGCGACGGATTCGGCAACCGGTGCGACGGGGACCTGAACAACAATGGCGCCACCAATGCGCAGGACACCACGCAGTTCCGTCAGCAGCTGGGGCGGCCCAGCGTCGGCCCGGCCTTCAACCCGGCCGACGTGAACTGCAATGGCGCGGTGAACGCGCAGGACACGGGGCTGTTCCGCCAGCTCCTCGGCTCGCCGCCGGGACCGTCGGGGCTGGTGCCGGGGCCAACTCCCGGGACCACCGAGGTCTTCGGACAAGTTCCGTGACCGGAACGGACCAGACCCGGCGCACCCCCGGCCAGGAAAATGCGCCGGTGATCAGCTCCGCCAATTCAGCCTAGTGAATGCCTTCCCGGCGGACCTGGAACCCGCTTCGGCGGGTTTCTTGTTTCTGGGGCCAGCGAATCGATTCTGTCCCGGAGTATCCGCCGGTCCAGCCGCGAGCGCATCATCCAAGCGGGTGACCCGTCATTAAATGGCCTATTCTCACCAAGGCCGTGGGCGCCACGGCCAGTTGGATGTATTGTCAGGTTCTCGATACCCAATCACCGCTGGAGGAAGCTATGAAAAACGTTTTCCTTCCCGTCGTTCTGGGTTTGTGCGGCCTCGGTCAGGCCCATGCTGCGATCATGGATTTCGAATTTTCGTACACGTTCTCCAACGGCGAGACGCTGGAGGGCGCGATGCGCGGCGATCTGCAGGCCGACAACGACACGATTCTGGTGACCGAGATTCTCGACTCCTTCTACACCGGCGACCCGTCCCTGGTGTTCACGACAGTGCTGTATGACAACCCCAGTACGGTCGGTCCGGACCAGGGCATCGCTTACCTCTCCGGAGCCATCCCCACCTACTTCGGGCTTTCGCCTCCCTTGTCAACGGATCTCCCGACGTGGCTGCTGGGCCTTCCTACCGGTTCCGGTGTCTATGTCGCTGTCGACAACGGTGTGGCCACGTTCGTGTTTGAGTTGTTCACTCCCGGAAAGCTGAGTATCGCAGCGGTGCCGGCCCCAGCCACCATCTGGTTGCTCGGCACAGGTATCGCCGGTCTCGGCGGTCGTCGATGGCTGAAGCGGAAGATCGTCAGGCAACTTCTGCAAACACGCTAGCCAGGGACCCACTTCGGCGGGTTTCTTGTTTCTGGGGCCAGGCTGGTGCCGGAGCCCGCGCCCCAAGGCCCTCTTGGGGATTTCAAAGTGGTGCCGGGAGAGGGACTTGAACCCACACGGTGTCACCACCAACGGATTTTGAGTCCGCCGCGTCTACCAGTTCCGCCATCCCGGCCCGGGCGGGATTCTACACGACCGGGCCGGGCGTGCTGCCCGATGTCTGTGGCCTCTGGTGTGCGAGGATTTGCGCTGCTGCCGCCAGGACGACCTGCGCACCGACATGCCGCCAATGGATACCGCCGGGTTCGAATTCGACTTGCCACCTGACCTGATCGCCCAGCAGGCGCTGGCGGAGCGTTCGGCAAGCCGCCTGCTTCACGTTGGTGAGGGCGCACCGGGCCAGGGGCGCGACGATCTGTCCGTCGCCGACCTCCACTTCCGGGACTTTCCCGGGCTGTTGCGCCCGGGCGATCTCCTGGTCGGCAACGACACCCGCGTGGTGCCGGCGCGCCTGTTTGGCCGGAAGGCGACGGGCGGCAAGGTCGAGCTGCTGCTGGAGCGCGTGCTGGGCGAGACCGACGCCCTCGTGCAGCTGCGTTCCAGTCACGCGCCGAAGCCCGGCGCCGCGCTCGAATTCGGCCCCGGCGTGACGGCCGAGGTGACGGGACGCCGGGAGGAATTCTTCGTCCTGCGCTTCTCCCGGCCGGTCCTGGCCGTGCTCGATGAGCTGGGTCATGTCCCGCTGCCGCCCTACATCCGCCGGGAGGACGAGCCCGGCGACCGCCAGCGCTACCAGACCGTGTTTGCCCGGGAGCAGGGGTCGGTGGCCGCGCCCACCGCCGGGCTGCATTTCGACGAGGCGCTACTGGCGGCCATCGCCGCGCGCGGCGTGGAGTTCCGGACGTTGACACTCCACGTGGGGGCGGGCACCTTTGCGCCCCTTCGGCCGCAACAGCTGAAGACGGGCCGGCTGCACGCCGAGCGCCTCGAGGTCTCCGACGCACTGTGCGCCGCCGTCGCCGACTGCCGCGGCCGGGGCGGGCGCGTCATCGCCATCGGCACGACGGCAACACGCGCGCTGGAGACGGCGGGGGAGTCGGGGGAGCTGCGGCCGTTCCGCGGCGAGACGAGCCTGTTCATCAGGCCGGGGTACGGCTTTCGGATCGTGGACGCGATGGTCACCAACTTTCACCTGCCCGGTTCCTCGCTGCTCATGCTGGTGTGCGCCTTCGGCGGCACCGCGCGCGTGATGGCGGCCTACCGGCACGCGGTGGCGCAGCGCTACCGGTTCTTCAGCTACGGTGACGCGATGTTTCTTGAACGTGCCGTAGGAGCGCCGACCGGCGCGACCCCCTCCGGCGAGAATCGAGTCCGCGAGTCTCGAGACGGAGGGGGTCGCGCCTGAAGGCGCTCCTACGGCTGCAGCATGAAATTCGAGCTCATGGCCACCGACGGCGCGGCACGGCGCGGCCGGCTCACGCTCGCCCACGGCACCGTGGAGACCCCGGTCTTCATGCCCGTCGGCACCTACGGCACCGTCAAGGCGATGACGCCGGAGGACCTCACGGCGCTCGGCGCCGAGATCGTCCTCGGCAACACCTTTCATCTCATGCTCCGGCCCGGCGGCGAGATCATCGAGTCCCTCGGCGGGCTGCACGGCTTCATGCACTGGCAGCGGCCGATCCTCACCGACTCGGGCGGCTTCCAGGTGTGGAGCCTCGAGACCCGGAACAAGGTCACCGAGGCCGGCGTGGAATTCCGGGCGCCCACCGACGGCAGCCTGGTGTTCCTCTCGCCGGAGCGCGCCATGGAAGTCCAGGCCCAGCTCGGCAGCGACATCCAGATGATCTTCGACGAGTGCACCGACTACCCGGCGACGGAAGCCGAGGCCCGGGCCTCCATGGAGCTGTCGCTCCGCTGGGCGCTCCGCAGCCGCCAGGCCTTCGACGCCGGCCCGGCGCCGGCCCGGGGCGCCGCCGTCTTCGGCATCATCCAGGGCGGCATGCACGAGTCGCTGCGCAGCGCGTCCCTGGAGGGGCTCGTGGCCACCGGCTTCGACGGCCTGGCGATCGGCGGCCTGTCCGTGGGCGAGCCCGAGGAGGACCGCCTCCGCATCCTGGAGCACACGGTGCCCCGGATGCCCGACCGGCAGCCCCGGTACCTCATGGGGGTGGGGACCCCGTCGGACATCGTCCAGGCCGTGCTCCGCGGGGTGGACATGTTTGACTGCGTCATGCCCACCCGGAACGCCCGGAACGGCTCCCTGTTCGTGGCCGACGGGGTGGTGCGGATCCGCAACGCCCGCTACCGGGACGACCCCCGGCCGATCGAGGAGGGGTGCGGCTGCTACACCTGCCGGCACTACAGCCGGGCCTACCTGCGCCACCTGGACCAGTGCGGGGAGATGCTCGGTTCCCACCTGAACACGGTGCACAACCTGTACTTCTATATGCAGCTCATGGCGGGCCTCCGGCGGAGCATCGAGCGGGGCGAGCTCCGGGCGTTTGCCGGGGACTTCCTGGCCCGCCAGCAATCCCGGGCTTCTGTGCCATAATGGCGCGCCATTTTTTCCGGGACTGCCAGCAATAATGGGCTTTTTCATCCAGGACGCTTATGCGCAGGGCGCTGCCCCCGCATCCGACCCGTGGCTCAGCATGCTGCCGCTGGTCATCATCTTCGTCGTCTTCTACTTCCTGCTGATCCGCCCCCAGCAGAAGCGCCAGAAGGAGCACAAGGACCTGATCGCCAAGCTCGCGGTCGGGGACGAGGTGGTCACGGCCGGCGGCGTGCTCGGCAAGGTCACGGAACTGGGCGACTCTTTCGTGCACGTCGAGATCGCCGACGGGGTGACAATCAAGGTCCAGCGTCCCACCATTGGTGCCGTCATGCCGAAGGGCACTTATAAGAACGCGTGAGCAAGAACGCGTGAGCATGAACGCCTGATCCGTCCCGATCCGCTGCCCTGGTTGCCCGCATGAACCGTTTCCCCCTCTGGAAGAACGTCCTCGTCGTCGTCGTGTTGCTGGCGGCCGCGCTCGTTGCGCTGCCAAACCTCTTCGGCGATGAGCCCGCCGTGCAGGTCAGCCTCGCAAACGGCCAGCCCCTGGAGGGTAGTGGCATCGAGGTCGTCCGCGGTGCGCTGGAAGCGGGCCAGATCAGCCAGACTTCGCTCTACGGGGAGAAGGGGCGCGTGATGGTGCGCTTCCCGTCCGTCGATGAGCAGCTGAAGGCGGCGGACGCCCTCCGCTCTGCCCTGGGCAAGCAGTATGTCGTCGCCATGACGCTCACGCCGAGCACCCCGGCCTGGCTGCGGTCCATGGGCCTCAAGCCGGTGCCGCTGGGCCTCGACCTGCGGGGCGGCGTGCATTTCCTCTTCGAGGTGGACATGTCCACCGCCATCAAGCAGCGGCTCGATGCGTACTCGACGGACTTCAACAAGATCCTCCGCGACGAGCGAATCCGGCGCAGCGTGTCGGTGGTCGGCCAGGACGTGCAGATCCGGCTGCCCGACGAAGCCGATGCCGACCGCGCCGAGAAGCTCATTCGTGATGCCGATCCCGACATGGAGATCGAACGCCGTTCGGCGGCGGAGGGCGTGCTGCTCGTGGCCCGGATGACCCCGACGCAGATGAAGGAGCGGCAGGATTTCGCCATCCAGCAGAACACCACCACCTTGCGCAACCGCGTCAACGAGCTGGGCGTTGCCGAGCCCATCGTGCAGCGCCAGGGCCTGGATCGCATCGTGGTCCAGCTCCCCGGCGTGCAGGACCCGGCCCAGGCCGAGCGCGTGCTGGGGGCGACCGCCACCCTCGAATTCCGCCTGGTCTGCGCCGAGGAGAACGCCTTCGAGGCCGAGCGGACCGGCCGGGCACCGCTGGGCTGCGAGCTGTTCAAGGCCCGTACCGGCGAGCCCGTCCTGCTGAAGCGCCGCACCATCGTCACCGGCGATCAACTGGTGGATGCCAGCCAGGGCTTCGACCAGGGCCAGCCCGCGGTGTTCGTGCGCCTCGACAGCAACGGCGCCCGGAACATGCTGGAGACCACCAAGGCCAACCTCAAGAAGCCCATGGCCGTGGTCTTCGTGGAACAGAAGCGCGAGACCATCGAGCGGAACGGCCAGACGATCGAGGTGCCCCGGGAGACCCGCGAGGTCATCAACGTCGCCACGATCAACGGCGTGTTCAGCAACAGCTTCCAGATCACCGGGCTGGAAAGCCTGGAAGCACGGGACCTGGCCCTGCTGCTCCGGGCGGGTGCCCTGGCCGCCCCTATCTACAAGGTCGAGGAGCGGACCGTCGGCCCGAGCCTCGGGCAGGACAACATCAATCGCGGCATCGGCGCGCTCCTCATCGGCTTCGCCGCCGTCGCCGTGTTCATGACCATTTACTACAAGGCTTTCGGACTCATCGCCAACCTTGGCCTCCTGACCAACATCGTGCTGATCGTGGCCCTGCTCTCCATGCTCCAGGCGGCGCTCACCCTGCCCGGCATCGCCGGCGTGGTGCTCACGATCGGCATGGCGGTCGACGCCAACGTGCTGATCAACGAGCGTATCCGCGAGGAGTTGCGCAACGGCATGACGCCCCAGGCGGCGATCCATGCGGGTTACGACAAGGCGTTCGCAACCATCGCCGATTCCAACCTCACGACCCTGATCGCGGGCATCGTGCTCTTCGCCTTCGGCAGCGGGCCGGTCAAGGGCTTCGCCGTGGTGCTGTGCCTCGGCATCCTCACTTCCATGTTCACCGCGCTGACCGTGACGCGGGCACTGGTGAACGTCATCTATGGCACCCGCAAGGTCGAGCGCCTCGCGATCTGATCGCCGGTAAAACGGGTAGCACTGTGGAATTTTTCAAGAAGAAGACGACGATCGACTTCCTCGGCAAGCGGAAGGCCGCCTTCCTGTTCTCGGCCGTCCTCATGATCGGCTCCCTGATCCTCCTGATTCCGGGCGTTCGCGGCCTGAATTTCGGCATCGATTTCACGGGCGGGGTGCTGGTCGAGGTGGCTTACCAGGGTCCCGCGGATCTTCCGGACATCCGCGAGCGGCTGGCATCCAATGGTTTCCCCGATGCCCAGGTGCAGAATTTCGGCACGTCGAGCGACGTCCTGATCCGGATCCTGCCGCGGGAAGGGCTCGAGGGCCAGGCCATCGCGAACCAGATGCTTGCCGTCCTCAAGCAGGGCGGGGAATCGGCCGAGTTGCGCCGGACCGAGTTCGTGGGGCCCCAGGTGGGCGAGGAACTGACCGAGCAGGGTGCCCTGGCGATGCTCTTCGCCATGCTCATGATCCTTGCCTACATCATGGTGCGCTTCCAGTGGAAATTCGCCGTCGGCGCCATCGTCGCGACCCTGCATGACCCGATCATCACGCTGGGGTTCTTTGCCCTCACGGGGCTCACCTTCGACCTGTCGGTGCTCGCCGCGATGCTGGCCGTGGTCGGCTACTCGGTGAATGACACCATCGTCGTGTTCGACCGGATCCGGGAGAACTTCCGCAAGGTCCGCAGGGGCACGCCGCTCGAGATCATCAACCTTTCCGTCAACGAGACCCTGAGCCGCACCATCATGACCAGCGCCACGACGTCGCTGGTCGTGATCGCGATGCTGATGTTCGGCGGGGAAACGCTGCGGGGCTTCTCAACGGCGCTGATCATCGGTATTGCGATTGGCACCTACTCGTCGATTTTCATCGCGAGCGCCCTGGCGCTGGAACTGAAGGCGAGTCCGGTGGACCTGCTGCCGCCGGCGAAGGACAAGGGCGAAGTCGACTCGATGCCGTGAACCGGTAGGAGCGCCTTCAGGCGCGACCCCTCCGGCGAGAATCGAGTCCGCGAGTCTCGAGCCGGAGGGGTCGCGCCTGAAGGCGCTCCTACCCGTTCAGGTGGGGGGTGAGCAGCGCGCGCAGCGCGTCGTGCATCTTCGGGTTGCCCGCCAGCACGTCGCCGCTTTCCAGGTGCGAGGTCTTGCCGGTGAGGTTCGTCACGAGGCCGCCGGCCTCCTGGATCATGAGCGTGCCGGCAGCCGTGTCCCAGATCTCCAGGCCGAACTCGAAGAAGCCGTCGAGCCGGCCGGCGGCGACGTAGGACAGGTCGAGGGCGGCAGAGCCGGGGCGGCGCACGCCGGCGGTGTTCTCCATCACGCTGCCCAGCATCTGCAGATAGGTCTTCATCCACCGGGTGTTGCTGCGGAAGGGGAAGCCCGTGCCGATCAGCGCGCCGTCCAGGTCCTTGCGCTCGCTGACGCGGATGCGCTTGCCGTCCAGCTGGGCGCCGCGGCCGCGCATCGCCGTGAACAGTTCCTGCCGGCAGGGGTCGTAGACCACGCCGACCTCGAGGGTGTCGTGCCGGCGGAGCGCGATGGACACGGAGAATGTCGGGAAGCCGTGGACGAAGTTGGTGGTGCCGTCCAGCGGGTCGACGATCCAGGTGAACTCGTGCTCGCCACTGCGGCCGGACTCCTCGGCCAGGAAGGCGTGGTCGGGATAGCGCTTGCGGATGCTCTCCAGGATCGCCTGCTCGGCGGCCTGGTCCACCTGGGTCACGTACTCGTTGCGGGCCTTGGCGCGGATCTCGAGCTGGTCGAGGCGCGAGAGTGCGCGGACGGCAATGTCGCCGGCGCGGCGGGCTGCCTGGACGGCGGTGTTGAGTAGGGCCTGCATGGGGCCGGCATTGTACAGAGCGCGGGCATACTATGGAGACAGCGAGAACCCCATGACCCTGACAGCCGCGCCGCCCATCCGCTTCGTCCTCTTCGAGCCCACTCACCCGGGCAACATCGGGTCGGTGGCGCGCGCCATGAAGACCATGGGCTTCTACGAACTCGTGCTGGTGAACCCGCCGGACGAGTGGCTGTGCACGGACTCCCGGGCCATGGCCTCCGGGGCCCAGGATGTTCTGCTCGGCGTTCGAGTCCTGCCGACCCTCCAGCAGGCCCTCGAGGGCTGCGGGCTGGTGCTGGCCGCCAGCGCCCGGCACCGGCGCATCGGCTGTCCCGAGATGACGCCCCGGGAGTGCGCGGCCGAGGTGATGGACCAGGCCCGCAGCCGGCCCGCGGCCATCGTCTTCGGCCCCGAGCGTTCCGGCCTCGCGAACGAGCAGCTGGACCTCTGCAACGCCATCGTCTACATCCCGGCCAACCCGGAGTACACGTCCCTCAACCTCTCCCAGGCCGTCCAGATCATTGCCTATGAGTTGCGGCAGCAGCAGGTCCTGGTGCGCGAGGTGCCGCCGCCCGAGTCGCCGCTGGCCGGTCCGGCACAGCTGGAGCTCTTCTACGCGCACCTGGAGCGGGTCCTGCTCGGCAGCGGCTTCCTGAACCCGGCCAATCCGCGCCACCTCATGCGCCGCCTGCGGCGGCTGTTCAACCGCACCCGCCTGGACGAGAACGAACTCAACATCCTGCGCGGCATCCTGAGCAGCCTCGTGCCCGGGTCCGGCGACAACGCCCCGCGGGACTGAGCCGTGGCGCCAGTGACGCCGGCAGCGACGATCTACCTGGACTACGCTGCCAGCACGCCGGTGGCGGACGAGGTGGTGGAGGCGATGACCCGCGCGCTCCGGTCGCCGGAACTGGCTGCCAATCCGGCGGCCGGCACCCACGTTCCCGGCCGGCAGGCAGCCGCCGTCGTCGAACGGGCCCGCGCCGGCATCGCCGGTTTCATCAATGCGGACCCGGACGAGCTGCTCTTTACGTCCGGCGCCACCGAGGCCGACAACCTGGCCATCATCGGCACCGCGCGCTTCCGGAAGTCCCGGGGCCGGCACCTGGTCACGGCGCTGACCGAGCACAAGGCGGTGCTCGAGAGCTGCCGCCACCTGGCCGGCGAGGGCTGGCGCGTGACCTGGCTGCGCCCGGGCCCCGACGGCCTCGTCGCGCCGGAAGCGGTCGAGGCGGCGCTCGAGCCGGACACGGTCCTCGTGTCGCTCATGCACGCGAACAACGAGACCGGTGACGTGACCGACGTGGCCGCCATCGGCAGCCTGTGCCGGCAGCGCGGCGTGCTCCTGCACGTGGACGCGGCCCAGAGCGCCGGGCGCCTGCCCATCGACGTCCGGGCAATGCAGGTGGACCTCCTGTCACTCTCCGCCCACAAGCTCTACGGGCCCAAGGGCGTCGGCGCCCTGTTCATCGACCGGGAGCGGGTCCGGAGGGTCGAGCCGCTGCTCTTCGGCGGCGGCCAGGAGCGGGGGATGCGGCCCGGCACCCTGCCGACCCACCAGATCGTCGGGATGGAGGAGGCCGTCCGGATCGCGGCGGCGCGCCTCGTGGAGGACCGCCGCCACGTGACCGGACTCCGGGATCGTCTCTGGTCCCGCCTGCAGGCGGTCCCCGGTGTGTTGCCGAACGGGCACCCGACCGCGACCACCGGGCACATCCTCAACGTCAGCGTGGCGGGGGTCGAGGGCGAGAGCCTGCGTGCGGCGCTGGAGGAACTGGCGGTGGCGGGCGGCTCGGCCTGCATCAGCCTGACCGACGAGCCGTCCTACGTGCTGCGGGTCCTGGGGCGGTCGCCCGCCCTGGCCCGGAGTTCCGTCCGCTTTTCGTTCGGCCGTCCCACGACGTCCGGGGACATCGACCGGGCCGCCGACATCTTCTGCCGTGCCGTGGCGGAACTCCGGCGCGCCGCGCCCGGCCCCGGGCCGGGTACCGCGCCGCCGCTCGACCTGGTCGGGGAGCCGCCCGGCACCGTGCTGGTGCGCGGCGAGGCGGGTTCCGAGGACGCGGGCACCCGGGTCGTCATTGCCGCCCGGGTCCGGGACGGGCGGGTGGCCCGCCTGGAGGCCCGGGTGTTCGGCTGCCCCCACACCCGGGCGGCCTGTGACCGGGCGGTCCGGCTGCTCACCGGGGCGCCCGTCTCCGACCTGGGACGGCTTACGCCCGGGCAGCTGGGCGCGGACCTCGGGATGCCACCCGAAAAGGCCGGCAGCTTGCTGATCATTCAAGATGCCTTGCGCAACTGCTTGGCAGATTGGGACAATGGCAAGTTGAAGCCAGCCCCCTGACGCCGTTCAACCCAAGGAGATGCCGGTGGCGGTCACACTGACCGAGAACGCCTTGAAACGGGTGCGCGCGTTTGGCTCCGGCGCCATGCCGGGCCTGCGCATTGGCGTCAGGCGCACGGGCTGCTCCGGCCTGGCCTACGTCGTGAACCACGCGGAGCAGGTCACCGCCGACGACGTGGTCTTCGACCAGGACGGGGTCCGGGTGGTCGTCGACCGCCAGGCCCTCGAGCTCATCGACGGCACCGTCGTGGACTTTGTCCGCGAGGGCCTGAACGAGGCATTCCGCTTCCGCAATCCCAGGGCCAAGGGGGAATGCGGTTGCGGCGAAAGTTTTACCGTCTAGTTTTCGAGTCAATTCTCCAGGAGTTTTTGTGGCCACCGAACGTACCCTTTCCATCATCAAGCCCGACGGCGTGCAGAAGAACCTCATCGGCGAGGTGTACCGCCGCTTCGAGCAGGCCGGGCTGAAGATCGTCGCCGCCCGCATGCTGCATCTCACGAAGGCCCAGGCGGAGGCGTTCTACGCCGTCCACCGGGAGCGGCCTTTCTACAAGGACCTGGTCAGCTACATGACCACGGGCCCCGTCATCGCCCAGGTCCTGGAAGGTGAGAATGCCGTCGAGGCCCACCGCCGGATCATGGGCGCGACCGATCCCAAGAAGGCCGACCCGGGCACGATCCGCCGGGATTTCGCGGCGAGCATCGAGGAGAACGTGGTCCACGGCTCCGATGCGGTGGAGACCGCCCGGCAGGAGATCAGCTTCTTCTTCGCCCAGGCCGACATCTGTCCGAGGACTCGGTAGCGGCCGGTGGATAACACGGCGGACCTGCAGCCCCTCGGCCTGCCCCGGCAGGAACTCGAACAGCTCTTTGCGGGGCTGGGCGAGAAGCCGTTCCGGGCGCGCCAGCTGATGCGCTGGATGTACGGCCGCGGCGTGCTCGATCCCGCAGCGATGACCGACCTGTCGGTGACCCTGCGGGAGACCCTGTTGCAGCGGGCTGATTTCAGCCTGCCGGCGATCGACACCGTGCAGGAGTCTGCCGACGGCACCACCAAGTGGCGCCTGGCGGCCGGCGCCGGCCAGCTCATCGAGACCGTGTTCATCCCGGAGGAGGGCCGCGGCACCCTGTGCGTGTCCTCCCAGGTGGGCTGCGCGCTCGACTGCTCCTTCTGCGCCACCGGCCGCCAGGGCTTCAACCGCAACCTGACCGCCGCCGAGATCGTCGGCCAGGTGGTGCTGGCCAACCGGGAGCTCGGCCTGGTGGCGGGCCGGTCGCGCATCACCAACGTGGTCTTCATGGGCATGGGCGAGCCGCTGGCCAACTTCCGGGCGCTGGTCCAGGCCTGTGCGGTGCTGATCGACGACCTGGGCTTCCAGCTGTCGCGGCGCCGGGTCACCGTGAGCACCTCCGGCCTCGTGCCCCAGATCCGCAAGCTGGCCCAGGAGACCAACGCGGCCCTCGCGGTTTCCCTGCACGCGCCCGACGACGAGCTGCGCAACGTGCTGGTGCCGATCAACCGGCGGCACCCGATCGCCGAGCTCCTCGACGCCTGCTGGGACTATGCCGCCGCCACCAATGCGGTGGGCATCACCTTCGAATACGTCATGCTGGCCGGCGTGAACGACTCCGTGGCCCAGGCGCGCGCCCTGGCGAAGCTGCTGGTCAACCGGCCTGCCAAGGTCAACCTGATTCCGTTCAACCCGTTTCCGGGCAGCGGCTATCGCCGCTCGACGCCGGAGTCCCTGGCCCGCTTCCGCCAGGTGCTCCTGGAGGCCGGCATCATGACGATCACCCGCCGCACCCGCGGCGACGACATCGACGCGGCCTGCGGCCAGCTTGCCGGGCAGGTCAGCAACCGGGTCCGGGTGTCCCTCGGCGACAAGCTGCAGGAGATCCGGTGGCAGTCCTGATGAACGCCACGGCACGCCAGCCGGCCTGGCTTGCCCTGCTCCTGGCCGGCGTGCTGCTGGCGCCGGCCGGCTGCGTCACGACGTCGTCCCGGCCCGAGCCGCCACCCACCTCGAGCGTCGACGCCGCCCAGTACAACATGCAGCTTGGCGTCAGCTACCTGCGCCAGAACAACCTGCCCGCCGCCCGGGACAAGCTCGAGAAGGCGCTCGAGCAGGATCCCAACCTGGCCACCGCCCATGCCGCGCTCGGCGTGGTGTTCGAGCGCCTGGAGGACCCGGAGGGCGCCGAGCGGCACTACCGGCGGGCCGTGGACCTGGACGGCTCCGACCCGGACAACCTCAATGCCCTGGCCGTCTTCACCTGCTCCCGCAAGGACAAGCCCAAGGAGGCGCTGAAGCTCTTCGACCGGGCCATCGCCATTCCACTCTCGGTGAAGACCGCCAACCGCACGATGCTCTACACCAACGCGGGCACCTGCGCGAAGAAGGTGGACCTGGAGCGCTCGGAGGCCTACCTGCGGGGCGCGCTGGCCCAGGACCCGAAGTTCCCCGACGCGCTCTACCAGCTGGCCGACGTCTCGCTGGAGCGGGGTAACGCGCTGCAGGCGCGGGGCTTCATCGAGCGGTACCTGGCCGCCGGCAAGCCCACGCCCGCCGCCCTGTGGCTCGGCGTGCGCATCGAACAGTCGCTGAACGACGCGGCCGCCGCCAGCCGCTACGCCGAGCAGCTGCGCACCAAGTTTCCCGAATCCAGGGAAACGCGCCTGATGCTCAGTCAGTCCCGGTCAGCGGGCTGAGCCGGAACGCGCCCGGAAACCATGATGGCGGATGGCAAGAACGACACGGCCCTGGGCCTCGGCGAACGGCTGAGGTCGGCCCGCAAGGCCCGTGCGCTGACGCTGGAGCAGGCCGCCTTCACGCTGCGCCTCGAGGTGCCGGTTCTGCGGGCCCTGGAGGACGAGCGCTACGAGGCCCTGGGCGCTGCGGTTTTCGTGCGCGGCCACCTGAAGGCCTACGCGAAGCTGCTCGGCCTGTCCGAGGAGGCCGTGCTGGCGGCATACCGCGCCGCCGACCCCGGTGCGGACGCGCCACCGAAGGTGACCCGGGAGCTGGAGAAGCCCCTCACGACCACCCCGGGCCCGCTGGCCATTGCCGCCGCCGTGGCTTTCGCCCTGCTGGCCATGCTGCTCCTCTTCTTCCTGAGCGCTGGCGACGGGCCTTCGCCGGCCAGCCAGGCGCCCTTGCCGGAAGTGCCACCGGTCATGGAGCAAGCCCTGCCGATCGAGCCGGACCCTGCGCCGGTGCCGGTGCAGGAGCCGCTGCCCACGCCGGAGGCGGCCCCCCCCGTCGAGCCGCCGCCCGCTGGTCCCGAGGCGGCCGCGCCGGCGGCCGAAGTCCCGGCACCCCCGCCCGCCGCCACCGGCAGCTTTGAATGAGCGAGATGCAGGCCATCCGCGGGATGGAGGACATCCTGCCGCCGGCGAGCGCCACCTGGCAGCACGTGGAGGCCACCATCCGTGGCCTTCTGCTCGACTACGGCTACCAGGAGATCCGCGTGCCCATCGTCGAGCGGACGGAGCTGTTCAAGCGCTCCATCGGCGAGGTGACGGACATCGTCGAGAAGGAGATGTACACCTTCGAGGACCGCAACGGGATGTCGATCACGCTGCGCCCGGAGGCGACGGCCGGCATCGTGCGGGCCTGCATGGAGCACGGGCTGCTCCGCAACCAGCGGCAGAAGTTCTTCTCCACGGGGCCGATGTTCCGCTACGAGAAGCCCCAGAAGGGCCGCTACCGGCAGTTCCACCAGTTCGACGTGGAGGCTCTGGGCTTCGCCGGTCCCGACATCGACGCGGAGCTCCTCATCCTGCTGGCCCGTCTCTGGCGCCTGCTCGGCATCCATCACGTGAGCCTGCAGATCAACACGCTCGGCACCGCCGAGTCCCGGCAGATGTACCGGGCCGACCTCGCCGCCTACTTCCGCGACAGCTTCGACAAGCTGGATGACGACAGCCGCCGGCGCCTCGACAGAAATCCGCTCCGCATCCTGGACAGCAAGAATCCCGATCTCCAGGCGCTGATCGCCGGGGCCCCCCAGCTGACCCAGTACCTGGACGGCGCCTCGGAGGCGCATTTCACCGAGCTTCGCACCCTGCTGGATAACGCGGGCGTGGCCTACACCGTGAATCCGCGCCTGGTGCGGGGCCTGGACTACTACGGCCGGACCGTTTTCGAATGGGTCACCGACCGCCTCGGCAGCCAGGGCGCGGTCTGCGCCGGCGGCAGGTATGATGGCCTCGTCTCGCACCTGGGGGGCGAGTCGACGCCGGCGATCGGCTTCGCCATCGGCCTGGAGCGGCTGGTCGAGCTGTACTCGCTGGCCGGCGTGCCGGCACCCCACCGGACTCCCGATGTCTACGTGGTTGCCGTCGGCGACGGCGCCACGCGGCTGGCATTTCGCATCGCCGAGGACCTGCGGAACGCCACTCCCGCCCTGCGGGTGGAGGCCAACTGCGGTGGCGGAGGTTTCAAGGCGCAGATGAAGCGCGCCGACCGGAGCGGTGCGGCGGTTGCCGTGATCGTCGGTGAGGACGAAGTGGCCAGCGGCACGGCGGTGGTGAAGCCGCTGCGGGCCGAAGTCGAGCAGCAGAAAGTCGCCGTGGCGGAGCTGGCCCAGGCCATCCGGCCGCATGTCTGATATCCGAACAGCAACGTTGACGGGAATGACGTCGTGGATGATTTACTGACAGAACAACAACAGGCCGAGCAGGTCAAGGGCTGGCTCCGGCAGAACGGCATCTTCCTGGTGGCCGGCGTGGCCCTGGGCCTTGCCGCCCTGTTCGGCTGGAACCAGTGGAACCGCTACCAGGAGCGGAAGGCCGAGGAGGCGTCGGCCTTCTACGAGACCTTCCTGCAGTCCGTCCGGGCCCGGCAGCTCGAGCAGGCCGAGGCCGGCATGGCCACGCTGGCCGCCGAGTTTGGCAGGTCGCCCTACGCGGACCAGGGGCGGCTGGCGATGGCGCGCCTGTACCTGGACCAGGGCAAGGCCGACAAGGCCGCCGAGTACCTGCAGCAGGTGGCGGATACCGCGACGTCCGAGGAATTCCGCAACATCGCCCGGCTGCGACTGGCGCGGGTGCTGGTCTTCCAGGAAAAGTACGACGGGGCGCTGAAGGCGCTCAGCGGTCCCGGCTCCAGGGCGTTCGCACCCGCATTCCATGACATACGCGGCGACGTGTACTACGCCATGGGCAAGCAGGCGGAGGCGCGCAGCGAGTACGAGCAGGCGCTGAACAGCGAGGTCAGCGGGCAGGTCATCGACCGGACCTACGTGCAGGCCAAGCTTGACGACCTGGGCGGCGCCAGTGCCGCCCTCGCTCCGGCCGGGCAGCCCCCCGCAACCGCCCCCGCGCCCTGATGCTCCCTCCCGTCGTCCGCCGTTCCCTGTTGCTGATGGCGCTGGTGCTGGCCACCGGCGGCTGCAGCCTCTTCGGCGGCGACGAAGAAGCCAATCCACCGGCCGACCTCACGGACTTCAAGCCGACGATCAAGGTGAAGAAGGCCTGGGGCGCCGGACTCGGCGGCGACAGTGAGTTCCTCCGCCTCGCCCTGCAGCCGGCTTCCGACGGCGGGCGGATCTTCGCCGCCGCCCACGATGGCAAGGTGTCTGCCTTCGACGCGGAGAGTGGCAAGCGCCTGTGGCGCACCAAGACCAAGCTCCAGCTGTCCGGCGGGCCCGCCACCGACGGGGAGATCGTCGTCCTCGGATCGAGCAATGGCGAGGTCGTGGCGCTGAACGCGGCCGACGGCGCCCAGAAGTGGCGGGTTAACGTGACGAGCGAGGTGCTCGCGGCACCGGCGATCGCGGGCGGGCTGGCGCTCGTGCGCACCGTCGATGGCAAGCTGACGGCACTCGACATCGCCGACGGCCGCCAGCGCTGGTTCGTGCAGCAGGTGATGCCCCGGCTGACGGTGCGGGGCACCGGGGCGCCCGTGGTGGTCAACGACATCGTCATCGGCGGCTTCGACAACGGCAAGCTCGCGTCCTACGCGCTGGCCGACGGTTCGCCCGGCTGGGACGTGCTCCTCGATCCCCCGGCGGGCCGCAACGAGATCGACCGACTCTCCGACATCAACGCGACCGTGCGGACCATCGGGGACGACCTGTACGTCGTCGGCTACCGCGGACAGCTCAGCGCCGTGGCCGCGGAATCGGGCCAGACGCTCTGGTCGCAGGATGCGCGGAGCTACGAGGGACTCACCGTGGACCTGGAGAACGTCTACGTGTCCGGCGCCGGCGGCGAGCTGACGGCGCTGTCCCGCGTGTCCGGTGCCGAGGTGTGGAGGAACGAGATCCTGAAGAACCGGGACATCTCGGGCCCCACCGCCTGGCAGAACTCCGTCGTGGTCGGCGACTACGAGGGGTACGTGCATTTCTTCGATGCCGCCACTGGCGAGCTCCAGGCCCGGGTGCGCGCCGGGAGAGACCGGGTCACGTCGCCACCGCTCGCGGTGAACGACATGATCTACGTGCAGACCGATGGCGGGGACCTGGCTGCCTTCCGGCTGATCACCAGATAGCGGCGCCCGGACGTGCTGCCGGTAGTCGCGCTAGTAGGCCGTCCGAACGTCGGCAAGTCCACGCTCTTCAACGCCCTGACCGGCACCCGCGACGCGCTCGTGGCCGATTTTCCCGGCCTCACCCGCGACCGCCTCTATGGCTACGCCACCCTGGCCGGGCGCCTGTCCATCGTCATCGACACGGGCGGGCTGATGACCGGCGCCACCGCCGGCGACAAGGCTCTGCGGGACCTCATCGAGCGCCAGATCGCCTACGCCGTCGGCGAGGCGGACGTGGTCGTGCTGGTGGTCGACGCGGCTGAGGGCCCGCTGCCGGATGACCACGCCATCGTGGCCCGGATCCGCAAGGCGGGGAAGCGCGCCGTCCTCGCCATCAACAAGTCCGAGGGCCGGGAGCCGGCGCAGGCGGCGGCCGCATTCTACGAACTGGGCCTCGGCGAGCCGCTGCCCATCTCGGCCCTGCAGGGTGACCGGCTGGCCCTGCTCGCCACCCGCATCCTTGCCGGGTTGCCGGCCCTGCCGGAGACGGCCGGCGATCCTGCCACCGAGGGCACCACCGCGCTTCCCGCGCCGCTGCCCGTCGGCACCCGAATCGCCGTCATCGGCCGGCCCAACGTGGGCAAGTCCACGCTCATCAACCGCTACCTGGGCGAGGAGCGGCTGCTCACGTCCGACCAGGCCGGCACCACCCGCGACAGCATCCAGGTGCCCTTCAGCCACGAGGGTCGCAACTTCATCCTGGTGGACACCGCAGGCATCCGCCGCAAGGCCCGCGTGGACGAGATGATCGAGCGCTTCAGCATCGTTAAGTCGCTGCAGGCCCTCGAGGAAGCGGATGCGGTGCTGCTGCTCATCGACGCGCGGTCGAGCCTCACGGACCAGGACGTCTCGCTGATCGGACTCGTGCTCGAGCGGGGCAGGGCGCTCGCGATCGGCATCAACAAGTGGGATCGCCTGCCGACGGACCAGCGCGAGAAGGTGAAGAGCGACCTGGACCGCAAGCTGCCCTTCCTCGATTTCGCCGACGTCCACTACATCTCCGCCCTGCACGGCACGGCGGTCTACGACCTGCTCGACAGCGGCCGGCGGGCCGCGGAAGCGGCGGTGCGGGACCTGCCCACGCCGGACCTCAACCGCGTGCTGAAGGACGCGATCCAGGCCTATCCCACGCCGGTGGCCCACCGGAGCCGCATCAAGCTGACGTACGCCCACCAGGGCGGCCGCCGGCCGCCCCTGATCGTGATCCACGGCAACCAGACGGCGGCCCTCCCCGAGAGCTACCGCCGCTACCTCGTGGGCTGCTTCCGCAAGGTGTTCCGGCTGCGCGGTACGCCGATCCGCATCGAGCTGCGTGCGGGCAAGAACCCGTTTGCGGGCCGCCGCAACAAGCTGACGCCCCGGCAGGTAAAGCGCCGGGAGCGCGTCCGGACCCTCGGCAAGAAGCGCAACTGAACCATATCCTTATAACGAATTGGTCGACCCGGGGCCCGGCCCCGGCTGCACCTCCCACGGCATAATTCCGGGCCTATGACGACGGCCCGGAAATTCTTCCAGTACCCCGGACGGTTCGAGATGCTCCGGGGCGGGCATCTCGACCGGCCCGTCATCGCCTACGAGACCTGGGGCCAGTTGAACGCCGGCCGGGACAACGCGATCCTCATCTTCACGGGCATGTCGCCGTCGGCCCATGCCACGTCCTCGCCCGACGACCCGTCCCCCGGCTGGTGGGAGGAGGTCGTGGGCCCGTCGCGCCCCATCGACACCCGGCGCTTCTTCGTGATCTGCATCAACTCGCTGGGCAGCTGCTTCGGGTCCACCGGGCCGGCGTCACCCGACCCGGCCACGGGCAGGCCCTTCGCCATGTCGTTCCCCGTGCTCAGCCTCGAGGACGTGGCCGATGCGGGCCGGGTGGTCGTGGAGCATCTCGGGATATCCCGCCTGCACACGCTCGTGGGCCCGTCCATGGGCGGCATGACGGCCCTGGCCTTCGCCATCCAGTTCCGCGACATGGTGCGCAACCTCGTGCTGCTGTCCACCAGTGCGCGTTCGCTGCCGTTCTCCATCGCGATGCGCTCCCTGCAGCGGGAGATGATCCGGCGCGATCCGGACTGGCAGGGTGGGGACTACGCGCCCGGCGCCGGCCCGGTGACCGGCATGCGCATGGCCCGCAAGCTGGGCATGGTCACCTATCGCTCGGCCCGCGAGTGGGAGCAGCGCTTCGGCCGGGAGCGGGTCGCCGAGGAACGCCAGACCGGCGACGCCTTCGCGCTGGACTTCGAGGTGGAGGCCTACCTGGAGGCGCACGCCCGGAAGTTCACCGGCCAGTTCGACGCCAACTGCTACCTGTACCTGTCCCGCGCGAGCGATCTCTTCGACGTGGCCGAGCACGGCGGATCGGTGACCGCCGGCCTGGCGCGGATCCGGGCGGAACGGGTGCTCGTCGTGGGCGTGGAAACGGACATGCTGTTTCCGATTGCCCAGCAGCGGGAGCTGGCCTCGGGGCTGGATGCCGTCGGCCGGGAAGTCCACCTGGTCGAGCTGCCGTCGATCCAGGGCCACGACTCCTTCCTGGTCGACATGGACCGGTTCCGGCCCGTGCTCGCCTCCTTCTTCGGCACGTAGGAGCGGCTTCAGCCGCGACCCTCTTCTCTCTTCGCACTCTGTAGCCTGCGGCATCCCGGTCGGGATCCCTTCCGGCTACCGTGAGTACACGGTGGGCGCCGGAAGGGACACCCGCCCGTGCTGCCGCTCGGTCCGAGCGTGCAATCGAGGTTCATCCGAGCGGGCAGTGGCCGATGCCTCGCCCGCGAAAAGACGTGTCCGCACGTCAGCGGGCGGGGTCTTCGGCCGGTGCCCGCGGGATGCACCACTGATCAGGAGTCCGGTCGCGGCTGAAGCCGCTCCTACCGGACGGTGGCCTTGATGACGCCGTCGGCGACGCGAGCGGTGATGGCGTCGCCCGGCTTAACCTGCGTTGCGCTCCGCACCACGCTTCCGGCGGCATCCTGCACGATGGCGTAGCCGCGTTCGAGGGTGCGGAGCGGGCTGACGGTGTGCAGGCGGCCGCTGAGCACCGCGAGTTGCGTGCCCGGGCTGGTCAGCCGGCCGCGGGCCGCGGCGGCGAGCCGCAGCCGCGCGGTGGTCACGCGATCGGCGGCCATGCGCAGCCGGACGGCCGGCGAGTTGCTGCGCAGGCGCGCCAGCGCGTTGCCGACGCGCAGCTGGTCCAGCGTGAGCCGGTTGCGCAGGGCGGCGCCGAGCTGGGCCCGGAGCTCGTCGAGACGCTGGGCGTTCTGCCGGAGCATGTAGCCCGGATGGCAGCGCGCCAGGCGGGCGTTGAGGGCGCTGAACGCCAGCCGGCTCGTGTCGACGATCCGCCGGGCCGTCAGCGCCAGGCGCCGCTCCAGCACCTGCACGCGCCGCAGCCAGTCCCTGCCGTCCGGCACCGCCAGTTCCGCCGCGCCGGAGGGGGTTGGCGCCCGCACGTCGGCGACCAGGTCGGCGATGGTGAAGTCCACTTCGTGGCCCACGCCGGAGACCAATGGAATGGGGCAGGCGGCGATGGCCCGGGCCACGATTTCCTCGTTGAAGGCCCAGAGGTCCTCCAGCGAGCCGCCGCCCCGGGCGAGGATGAGCACGTCGCACTCGGCGCGGGCCGCCGCCGTCTCCAGCGCCGCGACGATGTCGAACTTCGCCTGCTCGCCCTGGACCTGCACCGGATAGATGACCACGGGGATGGCGGGAAAGCGCCTCTTCAGGATGTGCAGCACGTCCCGGACCGCGGCGCCGCTGGGCGAGGTGATGACGCCGATGCGGCGGGGCAGGGGCGGCAGGTCCCGCTTGCGGGACTCGTCGAACAGGCCCTCGGCCGCCAGCCTGCGCTTCAGTTCCTCGAGGCGGCGGCGCAGCAGGCCTTCGCCCGCCGGCTCCAGGTGGTCGACGATCAGCTGGTAGTCGCCCCGGGGCTCGTAGATGCTCACCCGGCCCCGGGCCAGGACCTGGTGGCCGTTGGCCACGCTCACGTCGGTGTTGCGGCCGCGGCCGCGGAACAGCGCGCAGCGGATCTGCGCCTTGTCGTCCTTCAGCGAGAAATACAGGTGCCCGGAGGCCGGCCGGGCCAGGTTCGAGATCTCGCCCTCCACCCACAGGACGGGCAGGTCGCTCTCCAGCAGCTGCCGCGCCATGCGGTTCAGCTGGGAGACGGACAGCACCTTCTTGCCGGGGATCTCCACCATGCCGGCAGTTTACGTGCCCGGACGCCCTGCGTAGAATGCCTTATGCGGATCACCCACGACGCCCTTACCTTCGACGACGTCCTCCTCAAGCCGGCCTACTCGGAGATCCTGCCCCGGGAAGTCAGCCTCCGCACCCACGTGACCCGCGGGATAACGCTGAACATCCCCATCCTGTCCGCCGCGATGGACACGGTCACCGAGGCCCGCCTGGCGATCGCCCTCGCCCAGGAGGGCGGCATGGGCATCATCCACAAGAACATGAGCCCCGCCGACCAGGCCCGCCAGGTGGCCCAGGTCAAGAAGTACGAGAGCGGCATCGTCAACGATCCCATCACCGTCCGGCCGGACCAGACGATCCGGGAGGTGCTGGCGATCACCCACGCGCACAACATCTCCGGCGTGCCGGTGGTGGACAAGGGCCGCACCGTCGGCATCGTGACCAACCGGGACCTCCGCTTCGAGACGCGCCTCGATGCTCCCGTCTCTTCCGTGATGACACCCGAGAGCCGGCTGGTCACCGTCCGCGAGGGCGCGGACAAGAAGGAAGTGCTGGACCTCCTCCACAAGCACCGCATCGAGAAGGTGCTGGTGGTGGCGGAGAACTTCCAGCTGCGCGGCATGATCACGGCCAAGGACTTCCAGAAGGCCAAGGACTATCCCTACGCCTGCAAGGACGACCGGGGCGCGCTGCGCGTGGGCGCGGCGGTCGGCACGGGCGGCGACACGGCCGAACGCGTCAGGGCGCTGGTCGAGGCGGGCGTCGACCTGCTGATCGTCGACACCGCCCACGGCCACTCCAGGGGAGTGCTCGACCGGATCAGCGACATCAAGCAGCAGTACCCCAAGCTCCAGGTCATCGGCGGCAACATCGTCACGCCGGAAGCGGCGCGGGCGCTGGTGGCCGCGGGCGCGGACGGCGTGAAGGTCGGCGTGGGCCCCGGCTCCATCTGCACCACGCGCATCGTTGCCGGCGTCGGCGTGCCCCAGATCACTGCGGTGGCCGACGTGGCCGCCGCCCTCGAGGGCACCGGCGTGCCGCTGATCGCCGACGGCGGCATCCGCTATTCGGGCGACTTCGCCAAGGCCATCGCCGCCGGCGCCCACTGCACGATGATCGGCGGCCTGTTCGCCGGCACGGAAGAGGCGCCGGGCGAGGTCGAGCTGTACCAGGGCCGCTCCTACAAGTCCTACCGGGGAATGGGCTCGCTCGGTGCCATGGCCCAGCGGCACGGTTCCAGCGACCGCTACTTCCAGGATTCGTCCTCCGAGCTGGAGAAGCTGGTGCCCGAGGGCATCGAGGGCCGCGTGCCCTACAAGGGCAGCCTCTCCGCCATCATCACCCAGCTCGTCGGCGGGCTCCGGGCGGCCATGGGCTACACCGGCTGCGGCAGCATCGACGAGATGCGGACCAAGCCCGACTTCGTGCGCATCACCGGCGCCGGCATCCGCGAGAGCCACGTGCACGACGTGACCATGACCAAGGAACCGCCCAACTACCGGACGGAGACGTGACTGACCCCGCGACGTCCTTTGGCCGCATCCTGATCCTGGACTTCGGCTCCCAGTACACCCAGCTCATCGCACGCCGCGTGCGGGAGGCGGGCGTCTACAGCGAGATCCTCCCCTGGGACGCGGAGCCGGCCGATATCCGCGCCGTCGGCCCGGCGGGCGTAATCCTGTCGGGCGGCCCCGAGTCCGTGATCTCCGGCGCTGCCTTCAGCGACGTTACGCCGGTGATCCCGCCGGTCGTTTTTGAACTGGGCGTGCCCGTGCTCGGCATCTGCTACGGCATGCAGTCCATGGCTGCCCAGCTGGGTGGCGAGGTGGAGTCCTCGGCGCACCGGGAGTTCGGCCACGCCACCGTGAGGGCTGCCGGAGGCAACGCGTTGCTCGACGGGGTTGCCACGGACGACATGAGCGTGTGGATGAGCCACGGCGACCGGGTGAAGCGCCTGCCGCCGGGCTTCAAGCCGATTGCCAGCTCGGCCAATGCGCCGCTGGCCGGCATGGCCGACGAGTCCCGGCGCTTCTATGGCCTGCAGTTCCACCCGGAGGTGACGCACACCGAGAAGGGCCAGCGCATCATCGAGCGCTTCGTCCGCGACATCTGCGCCTGCCCCGACACCTGGCGCTCCGGCAACATCATCGCGCGGGAGATCGCGAAGGTCCGGGCCCAGGTGGGCCGTGACAAGGTGCTGCTGGGCCTGTCCGGCGGCGTCGACTCCTCCGTCGTGGCGGCCCTGCTGCACGAGGCCCTGGGCCACCAGCTGATCTGCGTGTTCGTCGACACGGGCCTGCTCCGCCTGCACGAGGGCGACCAGGTCATGGACGTGTTCGCCGAGCACCTGGGCGTCAAGGTCATCCGCGTGAACGCGGCGGAGCGCTTCCTGAAGGCGCTCGCCGGCGTCGCCGATCCCGAGGCCAAGCGCAAGATCATCGGCCGCCAGTTCGTCGAGGTCTTCGACGAGGAGGCCGGCAAGCTTGAGGACGTGAAGTGGCTGGCCCAGGGCACGATCTACCCCGACGTCATCGAGTCCGCCGGCACCAAGACCGGCAAGGCCCACGTGATCAAGTCCCACCACAACGTGGGCGGCCTGCCCGAGAACATGAAGCTGAAGCTCGTGGAGCCCATCCGGGAGCTGTTCAAGGACGAGGTCCGCCGGGTCGGCGTCGAGCTCGGCCTGCCCCGGGAGATGGTCTACCGCCACCCGTTCCCGGGTCCGGGCCTCGGCGTCCGGATCCTGGGCGAGGTGAAAAAGGAGTACGCCGACCTGCTGCGCAAGGCCGACCACATCTTCATCGAGGAGCTGCGCCGCGCCGACCTCTACGACAACGTGAGCCAGGCCTTCGCGGTGTTCCTGCCCGTGCGCTCCGTCGGCGTGATGGGCGACGGGCGGAAGTACGACTGGGTCATCGCACTACGCGCGGTCGAGACCATCGACTTCATGACGGCCCGCTGGGCGCACCTGCCCTACGAGTTCCTGGATCACGTCTCCCGGCGGATCATCAACGAGACCGCCGGCATCTCCCGCGTGGTCTACGACATCTCGGGGAAGCCGCCGGCCACCATCGAGTGGGAGTAGGAGCGGCTTCAGCCGCGAAACCCCGCTGGCCATCTGCACCACCCGGGTGCGGCTGCACCGATTCCGGGCGTCCGTCCGCGGGCAGCCCTGCGACAGGTTGTCCATTGACACGGGGCAGCGGCGCTCCCTAGTGTCCCTGATTGGCCATCGGCCCAGGAGAGACCCATGAAGCGCGCGATTCTCGGTGCCATCGTCGTTACGCTGGCATCCGGCTGCTCATCGAATATCAGCGCGCCAAAGGCGACGGCCGCGCGCTCACCCAGCTTCAGTCCGCCGGCGGGTGTCCAGGTGGCCGAGGATGGGCCGCGCAAGCTGCGTTACTACAAGATCCCGAACGTGCCGAAGGCGGCCGAGGCGTACTACGCTACGGACAACCGGCACATCATCGCCCAGGTGCAGGACCCGGACGCGGTGCGCAAGAAGCCCACGGACGGCGGCGCGCTGACCTGGACGTTCACCGACCAGGGCACCGATCTCAAACGCATCAACGGCACCGGCCAGGACGCCTGTTCGTATTTCTTCCCGGACATGAAGCACGTGGTGTTCACGTCCATCCGCGACCAGCTCGACAAGCCGATCGGCAACTGGTCGGATCCCCGTGACTATCCCCAGGGCGGCGAGCTGTACAAGGCCCGCATCGATGGCAGCAACGTCCAGCGGCTGACGAACAACCAGTTCTACGACGCGGAGATCTCTGTCTCGCCGGACGGCCAGTGGATCGTGTTCGGCCGCCAGACCAACGGCAACATGGACCTCTGGCGCATGCGTGCGGACGGCTCCGGCGAAGAGCAGATTACCTTCACGAAGGAGTGGGACGAAGGCCGACCCATGTACCTGCCGGACAGCAAGACGGTCATGTTCCGGGCGTGGAAGTACGAGGACTACGGCAAGATCCGCCCGACGCCGATGACCGTGTTCACCATCAGGCACGACGGCACGGAACTCACCCCACGCACGCCGCCGGACACGGGCATGAACTGGAGCAGCTACCCCGCGCCGGACGGCCGGCACTTCATCGGCGTGAGGGTGATCGAGAACAACAACTGGGAAATCTTCCTGTACGACATGGAGCGCCCGAACGCGCCGCCGGAGCGCATCACCTGGAACGCCAAGTTCGACGGCCTGGACTCGATCTCGCCGGACGGCAAGAAGATGCTCTTCGCCCGCGCCACGGGCGACGGCTTCATGGCCGACCTGTACACCCACGTCATGGACATCTCGTCGCTGAACGTGGGGCCGGAGAACTACCGGGGCAGCATCCCGAAGACGGCAGCAACGGTGGCCGAGCCGGGGTGGTGACCGGTCGCCAGGTTCACGCCTGGCAGGCATGGCGGCGGGCGTTCCGGTCTGCCACACTCAGCCGATAGGGTGTCTGCAGTTCCTATTCCCCATAGGAGCAACCATGAACCTCTGTCGCTGGATTGCCGTACTTGCGCTGACTGGAATCGCCAGCCCCGCTTTTGCCCAGGCCAAGAACTGCGGCTACTACTCCTGCTCGGAAGAGGAGGAGGAAAGGTGGGAGCAGGAAAGCCGGGACGAGGCCTACGAACAGCAGCGTCAACGCGACGAGGAATTCGAGCGCCGCTCCGCACCCGAGCGGGCCGAGCGGGCACGCCAGAATGCAGAAAACGAGGCCGCGTTAACGGCCTTGCGCGCCAGACTCCTCGCCTCGCCTCCACTTCCACCGGATCGCAATCCCTTGCTCGGGCGTTGGCGAGTCCCCACCGGCGCCACGCCACGCGGCGGGGATGACCTGTCACAGCTGATGGGGATGCTCGCGAATCCGGGAGCTGCGATGTGCGAGGTCGTGTTTGGCGGGGGCACGACCGAGTTCAGGCCCGGGTCGTGGTCCTCCAGCGACAGCTCCGGCGATGACTCGCTCGGCCCCATCCAGTACCGCATGCAGGACGGGCAGGTCTTTGCGCTCCCGGATCAGGGCCTCCCCCTGCTGGGATTCGACATCGTCGACCAGGGCACCATCCGGGAGTTCCGGTTGCCGGACTGCACTTTGGTGCGCGTTGGGGCGCAACCGGTGGCCGGAGCCGCGAACCCCGTCGCTCCAGCGCGACCGGCGCGCAACGCCATCGAGCCGAACTCCCCGCTGGGGCGCGGCGTCCGGCTCCACGGCGAGAAGGACTTCCAGCCGGCGCTGCAGCAGCTCCTGATCGCCGCGCAGTCGGATCCAGACGATCCGCGGGTCTACGTCTATCTCGCGGATACCTATGGCTGGCTCGGCATGGATGCCGAAGCGAAGGAGGCTGCGGAGCACGCGAAGCGACTGGACCCGGGCGCCTTCGAGATCCTGCGCTGATCAGGTCCCTCAAGCCGCCGTGGACTGGCGCCGCCCCCGCGGCGCCAGCACGCCGGGATTCATCATCCCCTCCGGATCCAGCGCAGCCTTGAGCGCATCGAGCAGCCCCCGCGTCTCCGGCGCCAGGTTGTCGTAGTAGCGGTAGGTGCGGCCGAGCTGGTTGGAGGCGACGCCCAGCTCGTCGTAGAGATCCAGCGTGCGCTCGCGCAGTTCGGCCACGAGTGCCGAGCCGGCCGGGTTCGGCGTGTCGGCCGGCAGCTTCGCGAGGAAGGCTGGATCGGCCGTCGCCCGGTGCAGCGGCAGCCAGCGGTCGGGCCAGTGGTACACCACCTCGAAGCTGAAGGCGTGGGTGCTCATGGCCGTGAAGAGGGTCGAGTAGGTCACGCGCGCGGCGGCCATCCGCTCGCGGTAAGGACCGATCAGCTCACCGAAGCGGGTGATGATCTGCTGCGCGTCGCCGTGGCGCACCTTGGCATTCAGCGCCATCCAGCGCTCGCCCTTCGGGCCGACCACGCCGTTCAGGTTGTCGAAGGGCTGGGCGCGCACGCCCATCGGGATGGAGTCCGGGATTTCCTGGCCGCCGTGCCGGGCCAGCAACGTCCTGCACTGGTCCAGGTCGGACGCCAGGGCCGGCGCCGTGCGGGCGGCGCACACCAGGTGCAGGGAGTGCCAGCCGGCGGGCACCAGGCGCTTGCCCGCGAGCACGACCCGCGCGCCGGCCCTGAGGCCCGCGAGCAGCCCGCCCTGGCCGGTGACGATGCCCCGGAGCCGGCGGAGGTCGCTGGAGAGAGTGCTCGCCGCCATGCCCCGCGCCGTCGTCGCCGGGTCGAACACGTAGGCCTCCTCGGTCGCGCCGCTGCGCCCGATGCCCGACACCGCGGCCGCGGCGGAGAACGCGTCGGGGAAGGCCCAGGACAGGTAGCCGGTGTGGGCCGGGCGCTCGATCAGGCGGAACGTGGCCTCGGTCTTTATCCCGAAGGCGCCCCCGTCGTGCAGGAAGAGCCCGGTGAAGTCGGGGCCGTGGGTGCGGTAGAAGGGCTTGCCGTTGCGCAGGGCCGCCTGGCCGGTGCGCAGCACGCGCCCGTCGGCGCAGACGATCTCGAGGTCCAGCACGTTGTCCGCGGCGGCGCCGTAGCGGGCCGTGCCGTAGAAGAGCGCACCGCCGGACAGGCCGCCGCCGACGGTCGCGGCCCTCCCCGAGAAGGTGCCGAAGTAGGGGAGCCGCAGGCCGTGGGGCGCGAGCGCGGCGTCGATCGCTTCCCAAGTCGTGCCGATGCGCACGGTCAGGGTCATGCCGGCCGCGTCCAGCTCCACGATGCCGGCCAGGTCCCGGGTGTCGACGATCACGGACCGTTCCGTGTCCGGCACGTAGCCCCGGGTGTAGGACAGGCCGCCCCCGCGGGGGATCACGGCATGGCCGGCCCGGGTTGCCGCGGCCACGGCGGCCGCCAGGGAGGCGGTATCGGCCGGCCGGATCGCGGCGGCGCAGGTGGCTCCCTCCGCGTAGAGATCCGAGCTGAGCAGCTGGCGCAGGACCGGGTCGGTGATGACACGGTCCCTGCCAACGGCAGCAGTCAGCGAGGCAATGAGGTCCGGGCTGGTCGCGGTTTCCATGGTTCGCCTGTCCGAGTTGCGGCGCAGTTTACCGGAACGGGTGCGCGGGCGAATTGAGGTGGCTCAAGGCATCGTCAGCCCGTTTTCCCGAGCGAGAAGACGCGGGCCTGCCACGGCGCCTCGTCCAGGTAGAGCCCGCGGGCCTCGAGGTCGCTGCCGTCGCGCCCGTAGCGGGCATCCCCCATCAGGTCCGTGAGTTGCCAGTCGCGGCCGGCCAGGTCGTGAAAGGGCAGCCGCACGTAGCACTGGCTCCGGTTCGGCGCGTAGTTGACCGTGACGAGCAGCCGCTCGCCACCGGCCCCGTGCCAGGCGAAGGCCAGAAAGCAGTCCCAGGTCCAGTTCCCGTCCCAGGCCTGCCGGCAGTCGAGCAGTTGCCACTGGCCATCCCGCAGGACGGGCTGGCGGAGCACGTGGAGCAGCCGCTCGTAGAACATTTGCAGCCGCGGGTTGACCGGCTCCTGCGGCGCGCGAACCAGGTGCGGCGAGAGTCGTTTCGTCCGTCCCACGAACTGGCCCTGGTGGAAGAAGCGGAGCCCCGGTGACAGGAAGGTGATGACCGCCGCGGCCTCGTGCATGCCGGGCGGGAAGGCCGCCGCCGCCCGCGGCTCATCGTGGTTCTCCAGGAAGCGGGCCAGCCTGCTTTGGTACTCGGGCCCGGCGAGCAGGTGCTCCCGGACCGGCCGGGCGTGACCTTCCCGCAGGCGGTCGTAGAGCCGCTTGTCATAGGTGTAGTCGAATCCCTGCTGCTGCAGCGTCCACTCCAGGTCCCAGTAGACTTCGGCCAGGAACAGGAAGCCGGGATACCGGCGTCGCACGGTCTCCGTGGCCTTCGGCCAGAACGGATCGGCGCGGATGCCCCAGGTGCGTTTGAAGACGTCGGGCAGGAGCAGCATGGCCATGTCGCAGCGGACCCCGTCGCACTGGCCGGCGATCGCTTCCAGTTCACCGGCCATGGCCTGTTGCAGTTCCGGGTTGCCGTAGTCGAGCTGCAGGGTGTCGGGCCAGCCGGCAAAGTGCGGGTCCCGGCCGTGGGCCAGGACCCGCGGTCCGTCCCGGGTCTGCACGCGGCAGTAGTCCTGCGGCGCGCGGGCCAGGTCGGCCTCGGTGCCGTGGATGAAGTACTCCGGATGCTCGTCGATCCACGGGTGATCCGGCGCCGTGTGGTTCGGCACGAAGTCGAGCATGAGCTTCAGTCCGCGCTGCGTCAGCCGCTCCCGCAGGCGGGCCAGTGCTGCGGGACCGCCCAGGTCCCGGTGCACGGCGTACTCCCGGATGGCAAACCCGGAGCCGGCGATATCGTCGTCGCCGAGATCCGGCAGCGTCGCCGCGAACTCGCGGCGCCACTCCGGACTGGCCCGGGAGATCGCCCGCGCCGCTGGCCCGGTCTGCCAGACAGAGAGCAGCCAGACCCAGTCGAAACCCAGTGCCTGCAGCCGGTCCAGTTCGGCATCGGTGACGTCGTCCAGGGTCGCGCGCCGGCCCAGTGAGCCGGACAGCGTGGTGAGCCAGACGCGCGTGTTGATCTGGTACAGCGAGGGGTGGGCCGGCACGGCGGTTACGGCGTCGCCGGGTTCAGCCAGCGGCTCAGCCGGTCCAGCAGCTTCTTCATGTCGTCCCCGGTCTGCGGCAACTCCCCGGGCGGCAGGTCCAGGTGGTTCAGCGGCAGTTCCTGCCGGTACTGGTCGAATACCGGCGCGACGACCTCCAGCGGGTAGCGCGGGATCCGGCGGTTCCGGCGGAACTCGGCGATCGGGATGGTGGCCTCGATGATGCCCTCGTTGTTGGTCGGGTCCTCCGCCAGCACCTCGCCCCGCGGGCTCACGATCAGCGACTGGCCGCCCATGGCCGCCACCGGGCTGTCCGGCGGGAAGGTGATGTTCGACATGGCCGAGTAGACGTTGTGATACCGGGCCGTCGCCTTGACATCATCCGGTGAGAACAGCGTTGCCGTCCTGAACATGATCTCGACGCCGCGCATGGCGAAGGCGGCAAACACGAAGGGGTCCAGCTGCACGGTGCTGACCGCGATGTTGCCGTACTCGGTCTGCAGCACGGGGAACTCGGCCTCGATGCCGTAGCGCGCACGGAATCTGTCCCGCACGTTCTCGATGGTGGTGGTGGGGATCTCCTCGTTTGGCGTCAGGCGCGTGATGTTGCGGGTCTTCCAGTACGTCTGGGCGATCCGGCCCTGGCGGTCCAGCACCGTGTTGATGCTGAGGATGTGGCCGGGCCAGTCGTCGTCCCGCGCGTAGCTGCCGAAGATGATGTACGTGTCGCAGTCCCGGGCGAGGGCACCGAGGCGCTCGGTCTCGGGGCCCGGGATCGTGATGGTGAATTTGAGCTTCTCGTCCCGGGAGCCGGCGGAGTAGCCGGTGAGGGGGAACTCGTTGAACAGCAGGAAGTCGGGCTTGCCGCCCGTGGTGCAGGCCTGCTGCACCAGGGACGCCATCTTCTCCAGGTTGGTCTTCAGCCCGGCCTCGATGCTGGGCGCCTGCTGCAGGTTCTCCACGCCGTTCTGGATCACCTTGACGACGACGGCGTCCTTCTCCAGCGCCCGCACGGGATAGGTGCCGTCCGGCCGGACGAGCACCGGGAGGGAGCCGGGTGCCGGCGCCCCGTCCGCCGCCGGTGCCTCCTCGGGGCCGTCGGCGGGGCTGCACCCCGCCAGCAATGACACGGCGACCAGGGCGGGCAGGCAGGACCGAAGCAGGGGATGCATGGACGTTCCTCCGGGGAGCTCGGGCGCGAGCGATTCCCCGGGAATCTATCACGCGCATTCCCGGCCTGGGCGTCAGGGCTCCTTCAGCGTCTCGAAGCGCCCCGTCGCGCCGCTCAGCACCTCGTCGAGGGTCTCCTGGTGAAAGGTCATGCGCCAGTCGCCATCCCGGTTGACGTACAGGCTCGACGCCAGGACGCGATACATGGTCAGCTCCTTGCGGCGGTGGGCGCTGGCGTTGTACGCGAGCAGGATGATGCGGTCCTGAAGCCGGAGGAGTCGCCGTCCCCCGAAGCGGACGCCCGTCCAGCGGGGCGTGTCGCGGACCCACTCCACGGCCCCATCCTTCGACAGCACGCCTGCCGGTCGCGGGAGCAGCAGGACGCAGTCGTCCGTCAGGTGCCGGGCGTGGAAGTCGGGGCCCTCCAGCCAGAACTTCTGTTCCAGGTCCCACAGGGTTTCCTCGAGCGTCAGCATGGGATCGTCCTCCTCGGAACCGGCGGTCCTCCGATCGTACCCGCCCGCCCTCGCTGTTACGCGGAACCCGCCCGCGCCTCCCGCGCTTGCCGCTTTATACTGCCCTCTTATGTCCGATCCACCCGCCACCGGCGGCCCCATCCCCGCCTGCGGCGTGCCCGCCACCCGCGACGACGCCGTCTACATGCGCCGGGCCATCGAGCTGGCCCGCACGGCGGAGGCGGCGGGCGAGGTGCCCGTCGGGGCCGTGCTGGTACTGGAAGGGGTCGTGATCGGGGAGGGCTGGAACCGCCCCATCGGGAGCGCCGATCCCACGTCCCACGCCGAGATCGAGGCGCTGCGGGCCGGTGCCCGCCAGCTCCGCAACTACCGCCTTACCGGCAGCACCCTGTACGTGACCATGGAGCCGTGCCCCATGTGCGCCGGCGCCATGATCCACGCGCGGGTGGCCCGGGTCGTCTACGGCTGCGAGGACCTGCGGGCCGGCGCCACCGGCACGGTGATCGACGTGCTGGGCAGCCCGGCCGCCAACCACCGGGTGGCCGTGACCGGCGGCGTGCTGGCTGCCGAGTGCCGCGAGATCCTCCAGGCCTTCTTCCGCGCGCGTCGCCCGTAGGAGCGCCGACCGGCGCGACCCCCTTTCCGCGAGAATCGAGTCCGCGAGTCTCGAGCGGAAAGGGGGTCGCGCCGGTCGGCGCTCCTACGCGCCAATCCGTGACGGATGTCTTGCCCGGCGCCGGGCCTCCGGCCTATAGTTGACGTATACGTCAACCCGGTCGTCCGGTATCCACCCTTGCCCGACCAGCGCTACACCATCCAGCAGCTCGCCCAGGAGTTCGGGGTCACGCCCCGCGCGCTGCGCTTCTACGAGGACAAGGGGCTGGTCGCCCCGGCCCGGCGCGGCCAGACCCGCCTCTACTCCGACCGGGACCGGACCCGCGTGCGCCTGGTCCTGCGGGGCCAGCGCCTCGGCTTCTCGCTGGAGGAGTGCCGGGAGATCATCGACATGTACGACCCGAAGCAGGCCGGCGGTGCGCGCCAGCTGCTGCGCCTGTGCGACAAGATCCGGGAGCACCGGGCGGAACTCCTGCAGAAGCTCCGGGACATCGAGGCGACGCTGGTGACCATGGGCGAGGTGGAGGCGAAGTGCTTCGCCGAGCTCATGAAGAGTGACGTTAACGTCAGCAAGGCGGGCCGGTGAGCAGCCTGGCGCCGGATTTCCTGGACTTCGGATTTTCCGGGGATGCCTGCCTGCTCCGGGACACGGTGCGGGCCTTCGCCGCCAGCGAGATCGCGCCGCGCGCCGCGGAGATCGACGCGTCGAACCAGTTTCCCAACGAGCTCTGGCCCCGCATGGGCGCCGTCGGCCTGCTCGGCATCACCGTCGAGCACGGCTACGGCGGCGCGGGCCTCGGCTACCTGGAGCACGTGCTGGCCATGGAGGAGATCAGCCGCGCCTCGGCGTCGGTGGGCCTGAGCTACGGCGCGCACTCCAACCTGTGCGTCAGCCAGCTGCAGCGGAACGGCACCGCGGAGCAGAAGCGCCGCCACCTGCCGAAGCTGGTGAGCGGCGAGCACGTGGGCGCACTGGCGATGAGCGAGGCCGGCTCGGGCTCCGACGTCGTCAGCATGCGGCTCCGCGCGGAGGCGCGGGGCGACGGCTACGTGCTCAACGGCTCGAAGATGTGGATCACCAACGGCCCGGACGCGGACGTGCTGATCGTCTACGCGCGCACGGAGCCCGACGCCGGCGCGAAGGGCATCACCGCTTTCCTCGTGGAGAAGGGCTTTCCCGGCTTCTCCACCGCCCAGAAGCTGGACAAGCTGGGGATGCGCGGCTCGAACACCTGCGAGCTGGTGTTCCGGGACTGCCACGTGCCGGCCGCCAATGTCCTCGGCACCCGCAACGAGGGCGTGCGCGTGCTGATGAGCGGCCTCGACTACGAGCGCATCGTCCTGAGCGCCGGCCCCCTCGGCATCATGCAGGCCTGCCTGGACACCGTGCTGCCCTACGTGCACCAGCGCCGGCAGTTCGGCCAGTCCATCGGCGAGTTCCAGCTGATCCAGGGCAAGCTGGCCGACATGTACACGACGCTTCACGCCTGCAAGGCCTACGTGTACGCCGTGGCCCGGGCCGCGGATGCGGGCCGCACCACCCGCCGGGACGCGGCCGGCGCCATCCTGTACACGGCGGAGCGGGCCACGCAGATGGCGCTGGACGCCATCCAGATCCTCGGCGGCAACGGCTACATCAACGAGTACCCGGCGGGCCGCCTGCTGCGTGACGCGAAGCTCTACGAGATCGGCGCCGGCACGTCGGAGATCCGCCGCATGCTGATCGGCCGCGAGCTGTTCAACGCCACCGCCTGACACGGGGAGCACCACGATGGCCGGCTGCTACTTCGACGATCTCAGCCTGGGCAGGACCTTCCGCCACGACCTCCACCGGACCGTGACCGAGACGGACAACCTGTTGATCTCGGCGCTCACCCACAACCCGGCCCCGCTGCACCTGGATGCGGAGTACTGCAGGTCCACGGAATTCGGCCAGGTGCTGGTGAACAGCTGCTTCACCCTGAGCCTGATGATCGGCGTATCCGTCCACGACACCACGCATCGCACGACGGTGGCGAACCTGGGGATGGACGAGGTCCGTTTCACCAGGCCCGTGTTCGTCGGCGACACCCTGCGGATCGAGACCGAGGTGGCGGCGCTGCGGCCGAGCGCGTCCCGGCCGAACGCCGGCATCGTCACGTTCATCCACCGGGCCTTCAACCAGCGTGGCGAGGAGGTCGCCAGCTGCAAGCGCCACGCGCTCCTGCTGAAGCGGCCGGTCCCATGAGCGGTCGTGCCCTGCCGCGGAGCTGGCTGTTCGTCCCCGCCGACAGCGAACGGAAGCTGGCCCGGGCCCCCGGCTCGGGGGCGGACGCGGTCATCCTGGACCTGGAGGACGCCGTGGTGCCCGGCCGGAAGGCGCTGGCCCGGCAGATGGCGGCGGCGTTCCTGCGGACGGGCGCGGGGAGCGCCGGCCCTGAACTGTGGGTGCGGGTGAACCCGCTGTCCTCGGGCCTGATGCAGGAGGACCTGAGCGCCGTGCTGCCCGCGGCGCCCGCCGGCATCGTGCTGCCGAAGCCCGATTCGATTGCCGACGTCAGGGAACTCGACCGCGCCCTCGGCGTATTCGAGGCAGGCATTCCCGGGCGAACCGCGACGCCCATCGTGGCGATCGCAACGGAGTCGGCGCTGGCCGTCGCCACGCTCTCCGGCTACGTGCGCCCGCCGGAGCGGCTGCTGGCCCTGGCCTGGGGCGCCGAGGACCTGTCTGCCGACCTGGGCGCGGCCGCCAATCGCGGGGCGGACGGCGAGCTCCGCTTCACCTACCAGCTGGTCCGCAGCCTGTGCCAGATCGCCGCTGCGTCCTCGGGCCGGGCGGCCATCGAAACGCTCTGGCCCGACTTCCGCGACGAGGCCGGTCTTGCACGGTTCGCGTCCCGCGCGGCCGAGGACGGCTTCAGCGGCATGCTCGCCATCCACCCGGCCCAGGTCCCGGTCATCAACGCGGCCTTCACCCCGACGGCGGAGCAGGTCGAGCGCGCCCGCCGGGTGCTGGCGGCCTTCGCCGGGAACCCGGAGGCCGGCGCCGTCCAGCTGGACGGCCGGATGCTGGACCAGCCCCACCGGCGGCAGGCCGCGCGGCTGCTGGAGCGCGCGCGGTGAGCGTCCTCGACTCCGTGCTGGACGTCCAGTCGGCGGAGTTCGCCCGGAACCGAGCCGCCAACGAGGTGCTGATCGTTGAGCTCAGGGCCCGGGTGGCGGCGGTGGCCCAGGGCGGCGGCGAACAGTCCCGGGCGAAGCACGTGGCACGGGGCAAGCTGCTGGTCCGGGACCGGATCCGCGAGCTGCTCGACCTGGGCTCGCCGTTCCTCGAGCTGTCCCCGCTGGCAGCGAGCGGGCTCTACGACGACGAGGTGGCGAGCGCGGGCATCGTGACGGGGATCGGTCGCATCGCGGGCCAGGAGTGCGTCGTCGTCGCCAACGACGCGACCGTGAAGGGCGGGACCTACTACCCGGTCACGGTGAGGAAGCACCTGCGGGCCCAGGAAATCGCCCGGGAGAACCGTCTGCCCTGCGTCTATCTCGTGGATTCCGGCGGCGCCTACCTGCCGCTCCAGGACGAGGTCTTCCCCGACCGGGACCACTTCGGCCGCATCTTCTACAACCAGGCCAACCTGTCCGCCGCCGGCATCCCGCAGATCGCGGTGGTGATGGGCTCCTGCACGGCCGGTGGCGCCTACGTTCCCGCCATGGCGGACGAGAGCATCATCGTGCGCAACCAGGGCACCATCTTCCTGGGCGGCCCGCCCCTCGTGAAGGCGGCCACCGGCGAGGTGGTGAGCGCCGAGGACCTGGGCGGCGCCGACCTGCACTGCCGCACCTCCGGCGTGACGGACCACTACGCCCTGGACGACCGGCACGCGCTGGCCCTGGCCCGCCAGTGCGTTGGCCACCTGAACCGGGCCAAGGCTCCCTGGCTGGTGTCCCGCCCCTCCGCCGAACCGCTGCACTCGGCGGACGACCTGCTGGGCCTCATCCCCGCCGACGCGCGGAAGCCCTACGACGTGCGGGAGGTCATCGCGCGGCTCGTGGACGGCAGCGAGTTCAGCGAGTTCAAGCAGCTGTACGGCACCACGCTGGTCTGCGGCTTCGCGCACCTCCAGGGCTTTCCGGTCGGCATCGTGGCGAACAACGGCATCCTGTTCTCCGAATCGTCACTCAAGGCGGCGCACTTCATCGAGCTGTGCTGCCAGCGCCGCGTGCCCCTGGTCTTCCTGCAGAACATCACGGGCTTCATGGTGGGCCGGAAGTACGAGGCGGGCGGCATCGCCAGGGACGGAGCCAAGCTGGTGATGGCCGTCGCCAATGCCCGCGTGCCGAAGTTCACGGTGATCATCGGCGGCAGTTTCGGGGCCGGCAACTACGGCATGTGCGGCCGCGCCTTCGGCCCGCGCTTCCTGTGGATGTGGCCCAACGCGCGCATCTCGGTGATGGGCGGCGAGCAGGCCGCCACGGTGCTGGCCCAGGTGCGGGGTGATGGCACCCGCGACGAGGAAGCCTTCAAGGCGCAGATCCGGAAGCAGTACGAAGCCCAGGGGAATCCCTACTACGCGACGGCCCGGCTGTGGGACGACGGGATCATCGACCCCCGCGACACGCGGCGGGTGCTGGGGCTCGGCATCTCCGCCGCGCTGAACGCGCCGCCGGAGGACACCGCCTTCGGCGTCTTCCGCATGTGACGGCCCAGAGCTACGGCCCATAGCTAAGACCCGGAGCAGATGTTTAGCAAGATCCTCATCGCCAATCGCGGCGAGATCGCCTGCCGCATCGTCCGCACGGCGCGCCGCCTGGGGGTACGGACGGTGGCCGTGCATTCCAGCGTGGACGCGGGCGCCCTCCACGTGCGGCTGGCCGACGAGGCGGTGGCCATCGGGCCGGCGCCCGCCCGGGACAGCTACCTGCGGGGCGACGCGCTCATCGCGGCGGCGCAGGCCACCGGCGCGGAGGCGATCCATCCCGGCTACGGCTTCCTGGCCGAGAACGCGGACTTCGCGGCGGCCTGCGCGGCCGCCGGCCTGGTGTTCATCGGGCCCGCGGCCGCGGCGATCCGCGCGATGGGCGACAAGGCCGCGGCAAAGTCACTGATGGCCGCGGCGGGAATCCCCGTCGTGCCCGGCTACCACGGCGACGACCTGTCCGACGGGCGACTGGCGGCGGAGGCGGGCCTGATCGGCTACCCCGTGCTGCTGAAGGCCGTGGCGGGCGGCGGCGGCAAGGGCATGCGCATCGTTGCCGGTCCCGGCGACCTGGCGGCAGCCCTCGCGGCCGCCCGGCGCGAGGCCGTCGCGGCGTTCGGCGACGGACGGATGCTGGTCGAGAAATACCTCCGCAATCCGCGGCACCTGGAGGTGCAGGTGTTCGGCGACAACCACGGCGGGCTCGTGCACCTCTTCGAGCGGGACTGCTCGGTGCAGCGCCGCCACCAGAAGGTCCTGGAGGAGGCGCCGGCGCCGGGCTTCACGGCCGGGCAACGCGAGTCACTCTGCCGGCTCGCCGTCGACGCCGCGCGGGCGGTGCACTACACCGGCGCCGGCACGGTCGAGTTCATCGCCGGGGAAGACGGCCAGTGCTTCTTCATGGAGATGAACACGCGGCTCCAGGTCGAGCATTCCGTGACGGAGTTCATCACGGGGCAGGACCTCGTCGAGTGGCAGCTGCGGGTCGCCGCCGGCGGGCGGCTGCCACTCACGCAGGAGCAGATCACGCACTCGGGTCATGCGATCGAGGTGCGGTTGTGCGCCGAAGACCCGGCGCGGGACTTCCTGCCGGCGACAGGCACGCTCAGGGAGCTGGCGTTCCCCGACACGGGCAAAGGCGTCCGGGTGGATTCCGGCGTGCAGGCGGGTGATGTCGTCACGGTTCACTACGACCCGCTGCTCGCCAAGCTCATCGTGCACGGACCGGACCGGCGGGCGGCGGTGCACCGGCTCCAGCAGGCGCTCGCCGCGACCCGGGTTGCCGGCGTCCGCACGAACGTGGAATTCCTCGCGGCGCTCGCGGGTCACCCGGCCTTCGTGGCGGGCGCCGTCAACACCGGCTTCATCGAGGCCCACCGGACGGCGTTGCTGGAGCACCCCGTGGCGCGAGCCGATCTCGTTGCCGACCCCTGGGACAGCCGGGATGGCTGGCGGCTCAACGGTCCCGCCGAGCACCGGGTTGCGGCCGCCGTGGCCGGCGGCGGGCACCGGGCGATGCCGGCACTGTCCGGGCCGCTGACGTCACCGATGCCCGGGCGCATCACGGCGATCCATGTCGAGGTTGGCGCGACCGTCCGGCGCGGCGCCGTCCTGCTCGTCCTGGAAGCCATGAAGATGGAGCACTCGATTGTCGCCCCCGCCGATGGCGTGGTGAGTCGACTCAACGTGACGACCGGCGGGCAGGTGGAGGAGGGCGTGGAACTGCTGGTGATTACGCCGGCGGCGAACCCGTAGGAGCGGCTTCAGCCGCGACCCCGACACCGGCCGGAGTCCGGGTCGCGGCTGAAGCCGCTCCTACAGGCGGTCCGGCCGTCGGGGCTGGTAGCGTCGTTCTCCGCCGTCACTGGCGGCTGCCCGGGCTGGCCCGGCTCCCGGTAGTCCTCGGGGCCGTCTTCGAGCCAGACGAGGATGTCGTAGTAATTGCGGATGTTGCGCACGTAGGCGCGGGTCTCGCGGCCCCGGGCGTAGCCCCAGCGCGCCTGGGTGTACCAGCGCCGCTCCATCAGCAGCGGCAGCGCGTCCTTCACGTCCACCCACCGGTCCGGGTTGCCGCCGTTCTCCTTCGTGACCTGCCGCGCGTCGAGCAGGTGGCCGAAGCCCATGTTGTAGGCGGCCAGCGCCATCCAGGTGAGGTCCTGGTCGGGAATGTCCGGCGAGAGCTTCGCGATCCGGCGCTTCATGCGCCACAGGTACTTCGACCCGCCGACGATGCTCTGGCCCGCGTCCATGGGATTCTCGATGCCCATGAGCTGGGCGGTCTCGGGCGTGAGCATCATGATGCCCTGGGCGCCCTTCGGCGAGATGGCGTCCGGGTTCCAGTGACTCTCCTGGTAGCCGACGGCAGCGATCAGCCGCCAGTCGATGCCCGCGCGCTCGGCGGCCGCCTCGAACTGCTTCCGGTAGCGGGGCAGCAGCTGCTCGTAATCACGCATGAACTTGCGGGTGCCGGCGTAATCGAAGGTGGCCTTGTGCCCGTAGTAGCGGTCCATCACCTGGGCCAGCTGGCCCGAGGCGCGGATGCCGGCGAGGTAGGCCGCGGCCTCGTCGATCAGGCTGCGATCGCCGCGGCGCTGGAAGGCCCACGCCAGCGCGTCGCCCTCGGTCATGTTGAACGCGACGCGGAGCTCGGGGTGATAGCGCTGGTAGATGGCGAAGAGGTTCGAATCGACGAGCGTGTAGTCGGCCTCGCCCCGGGCGACCCGGTCCAGCAGCTCGCCGGCGTCGGCCGTCGGGTCCTCCGTCCACGCGAGATCGGGGACCTTGCCCCGGGCGGCCGTCAGCGTCTCCACGTAACTGGAGTTCGCGACCACCTCGATGCGCTTCCCCACCAGGTCGGCGGCGGAGCGGGGCGCCTTGCGCCCGCGATGATGGACGAGGCTCTGGCTGACCTGCTGGTAGGGAGGGCCGAAGTCCACGCGCCGCGCGCGCTCGGCCGTGACGGTGAGGCCGGCGGCGGCCAGGTGGGCCCGGCCCGACTCGACTTCCGAGAGCAGGTCGCCGAAGCGGTCCGCCTCGACCAGCACGAGCTTCACGCCCAGATGGTCGGCGAAGCCCCGGACCAGGTCGTAGTCCGGTCCCTCGGGGCCGGCCTGGCCAATGAAATAGGTAATGGGGCTGTTGCGGGTGACGACCCGCAACTCACCCAGCTCCCGGACTTCCTCCAGGAGGGTGGGCTGGACCCCGCAGGTGGCCAGAGAGGTGGCCAGCAGGGTGGACAGCAGGATGATGAGCACGTGTCTCATAGGTCTGTGGTTTTGGGCTGTTGCCCGACCTCATGGCCCTTCGACGGCGTGCACCGTAACACGCCCGTTTCGGGGGCCTCCACGGGCCGGGTCTAGCTTCCGGGCCTTCGTCTTATGTACGAAGTCATGAAAAACAAGGGCTTGCAGAATGGTCTTCCGGTTATTGTCATGTCGCGGTGCGGGCAGCCGGTGGGCTATCGTAGCGGCCCATGAACGCACCCGATCCAGCCCCCGCCACGGCCTGGCGCAGCCGCGCCCGGACCCTGGGAATAGACCCTGCCGAGGTGGAAATGGTTTCCGGCCGGTACCGGGCCTACCGGGATTACATGGCCCGGTCGGGGGGCGGGCTCACCCTGGACGCCTGGTTCCGCTTCTACCGCCTGGAGAAGCAGTCCGAGGCCCCGGACCAGACGGGCGGGGTGGTGAGCGGCTGTTCGGCGACGGGGGAGGCGACGGAGCAGAGCGTGCTCACGCGCCCGGCCGAGTTTCTCGCCCTGCTGAAGGACTCTCTATAGAATGCCCCGCGACGGAGGGGTGCCGGAGTGGCTGAACGGCCCTGACTCGAAATCAGTGGAAGGCTAACGCCTTACGGGGGTTCGAATCCCTCCCCCTCCGCCACTTGTCCCGCCATCCCCGGGGTGGGTCTGTGGTGTCTCCGGACCGGCTTCCGGTCGCAAGGATCCCGCCTCCTCCCGAAGCTCCGCCAGTCGCTCCATGGCCGAAGCCAGGCGCGAGTACTCGTAGGCCGACGGGTCCCTGGCGCGAAATTCGGTCGCCGCGATGACCGCCCCGGTAATGGCCCCCAGCAGCGCGCCCAGCGCCATGCCATGACCCGGCGTGTAGAAGTCGAAGGCCATGAACAACCACTGGCCCAGGAGAAGCCCGATCACCAGGGCGGCGGCGAACTCCAGTCCGGCGTAGCGGACCGCCCGGCGTCGCCGGACGTTGGCGCCGAGGATGGCCCACTGCGTCACCTGGCTCCAGAGTCGAAGGTCGCTGTCGGTATAGGTGGCCATGCTGTACCTCGCTTTAATCGAGCCTTGCCTGCCGCGACTCCCCCCGCGCCAGCACGCTGCCCAGCGCCTCGGTGAACGCCGCAATGATCGGCTGGTTGTACCGCCCCACGGGCACGCCGTTGTAGATCAGGTGGGTGCCGTCCACGACGTACTCCCGGGTGTAGGGCACGGTCCAGTCCGGGTAGTCCACCTGCGCGTAGCGGTCGAAGCCCGGGATGTTCTCGAAGTTGAACATGGCGTGGGAAAACAGCGTGTCGGTGTTCTCCGCGAAGAACTCGATGGGCAGGTTGATGACGTAGTCGAAGTCGTCGCGGATGCCGTCCAGGAAGGCCTTGTTGGTGGACAGGTACTTGCCCCGGGGATTGTTGATCGGATCGGCGAAATGGTCCTGGGCCAGCACGATCGCCTTGCGCGGGAAGGGGTAGCTCTCCAGCAGCGCCCTGAGATCCGCCAGGGTCGTGTCCCGGTAGGCCGGTGCCAGCTCGATCCACGCCTCGTTCGGCGTCCGGTCCCAGGCCATGCCGTGGATGGACATGACCACCTTGACGGTGGCGTCCTTCGGCAGGGTGTCGAGGCGGTCCCGCAACATCGCCACCCAGGTCTGGCGGATGACGGGAAAGTCGCCGATCTGCGGCTGGATGATCACCTTGACGGGCTGGTGGCCGTGGGCCTCCTGCCACTCGTGGATGTAATGCATCGCGTGCTTGACGCTGCCGTTGAATTCCTCGTGGTGGGAGTAGATCGGCGCGGGCGCCGCCAGGATCACCGTGTCCACGCCCTCGTCCAGCAGGTCGAACATCGCCTGACGGGCCAGCCCGAAGTTGTCCGCCGTCGCCCAGCGCCAGGGCAGGGGGCCGTACTGGGCCTGGATCTGTTCCATGGCGCCCTCGACGATCGCGCGCATGCCGGCCTCGTGGGGCATCTTGTGCCCCTTGATGCCGATGCCGTGGTAATAGGTCCGCGCCTTCGTGGCCAGCTTGGCGGACACGGTGGGCAAGCCGCCCGTGTGGCCGGTCAGCAGGAAGTAGCCGTGATCCAGGTGCAGGGTCGGGCTGGGCGGCACCCACCGGACCTCGCCGGCGTGCAGCTTGTCCACGTAAGGAATGCCGTCCCGGTCCCGGTCGCGGCCGTCGGCGTCCACGAGGCGCGTGGGCAGGAACTCCTCGAACTCGTAGGGCCGCTGCGGGTCCAGCAGCAGCACGCCCCGGTCGGCATCGAACGCGCGGTTGAACGGCCAGGGAACGTACTGCTTCGCCTTGAGCGCCAGCAGGTAGAAGTCTTCCTGCCGGTAGTCCTCCGGCATGACCAGGTGGGAGACGAAGATGCCGACCCGGCCCTCGGGCACGCCGTCCTGCTGCTGGTAGTAGCGGTAGTAGTTGGGCTCCGCCAGCTGCGGCGGCGTGCGGTTCATGTAGCGGTAGGTGCCGTAGCCGGCGCCGGCCATCACGACAGCCAGGACGGCGATTCCCACCAGAACGCGCTTCACGAGTCTCATGGAACGGTCCCCGGCCTTGCCACGCAGCTCCACGGTAATTCTTTCCCGGCCGTGACGCTACCGCAGCCGCCTGACCAGACTCGACGTGTCCCACCGCCCGCCGCCCATCCGCCCGATCTCCTGGTAGAACGCCTCGACCAGCGCCGTCACCGGCAGCGCGGCGCCGTTCCGCTCCGCTTCGGCCAGCGCCATCTTCAGGTCCTTGATCATCCACTGCACCGCGAAGCCGAAGTCGAACTCGCCGGCCAGCATCGTCCGGCCCCGGTTGTCCATCTGCCAGCTCTGGGCGGCACCCTTGCTGATCACGTCCAGGACCACTGCCATGTCCAGGCCGGCCTTCTCGCCGAAGGCGATGCCCTCGCTTAAGGACTGGAGCAGGCCGGCGATGCAGATCTGGTTCACCATCTTGGCGAGCTGGCCGGCGCCGGCGGGGCCGACCCGGGTCACGGCGCGGGCGTAGGTGGCGATCACCGGGCGCGCGGCGTCGATCACGCCCTCGTCGCCGCCGCACATGACCGTGAGCGTGCCATTAACGGCACCCGACTGGCCGCCCGACACGGGCGCGTCGACGAACTGCAGGCCGCGGGTTCCCGCGATGGCGTGCAGCTCCCGGGCGAGGCTGGCCGAGGCGGTCGTGTGGTCCACCAGCGTCGAGCCGGGCGCCATCCCGGCCAGGGCGCCGTCCTCACCCAGCGCGACCGACCGGAGGTCGTCGTCGTTGCCCACGCAGGTGAAGACGAACTCCGCATCGCGGGCCGCGGCGGCGGGCGTCCCGGCCGCCCGGCCCGGGTGTTCACCGATCCACGCCTGCGCCTTGCCGGCCGTCCGGTTGAAGACCGTCACCGCGTGGCCCGCCCGGGCCAGGTGTCCGGCCATGGGATAGCCCATCACCCCCAGGCCGATGAAGGCGACGCGACGGGGCCGGGCTGGTTCAGGCATGGCTGGTTCAGGCATGGCGGTATGACCCCGCACGGTGGACGACAGGTGCGCCGATTCTAGTGCGGTTCCCGGGTTCCTCTATCATGGCCGCCTCCTTTGACCGGACGGATCCCCATGAGCAAGCAGAGCGACGTCAAGACCATCCACGAGTTCCTGGCCGACAACCCGAACGTGGACGTCTCCCGCCAGTGGGAGCGCTGCTGGGAGATCCACGGCCGCATCTCCGATCGCATCGTCAAGCACTTCGACGCGAAGCTGCACCCCATCTCCCAGGGCGCCGAGTACTACACGTCGCCGGACAAGCAGATGGAGGGCGCCTTCTTCGGCTACACGGCGAAGGACGTGGACTGGTACGTGCGCTCCTGGCTCGGCAACCGCAAGGCCAGCATCATCGACATGAACATCAACGTGTGCCTGGGCCAGGAAACCCAGGTGCCCAACCTGATGATCATCTTCGGCACGGTGCCGAACCTGCTTTTCTACGCCGACTACGTGCCCCGCGTGGACCTGAAGGTCAACGAGGACTACGTCAACCGCTACTACAGCGGCGACGTGAACAAGGACTACCTGGAGTTCCGCAAGAACACCGACTTCGTCTGGTCCGCCAGCCACGGCCCGGTGATCCGCGCCATGCAGTCGCCCATCTGCTCGAGCTACATCACGGCGCTCACTGACGAGCACATCGACCAGTGCGAGGCCTACCTGAACCGGTTCGTCGACCGCTGGTTCAGGCTGTACGATGACGCGCCCCGCCTCGATGCCGCGAAGCGCGATGCCCAGCAGGCCTACGACTTCACCTACCGGGAGTACACGAACCGCTCGGACCCCATGAACGTCCTCGCCGAGCGCGTCTTCGGCAAGGAGCAGGCCCAGTTCATGCTGGACCGTCGCGGCGGTCTCGTGCAGATGCAGGCGGACCGGGGGAAGTGGCGGAAGTAACGCGCCGGCGCATCGCCGCCCGCGCCAGCTGGTGGGCGCTGACCGGCGCGGTCAGCGCCAGGAACAGCGCGATCAGCAGTTCGTGCAGCGACAATCCGGCGCCCCGGGTGCTGAACCAGAGCGCCGAGGCGACCAGCGCCGAGCCCACGCCCAGCGTCGTGGCCTTCGTCGGCCCGTGCAGCCGCCGGTAGAAGTCCCCGAGCTTCGCAAGCCCGAAGGACCCGAGCAGCGCAAACGCGCCGCCCGTCACGAGCAGGGCGGCGATGGCAACGTCGAGGAACGTGTTCAGCACCGATCCATCCTTCAGTCGATGATGTCGCCGCGGATCAGGTAGCGGGCCATGGCCATGGTTCCCACGAAGCCCAGCAGGCCGATCACCAGCGCCGCCTCGAAGTAGACGGCGTCGTCCAGGCGCACGCCGAGCACCACCAGCAGCGCCAGCGCGTCGATGTACAGGGTGTCGAGGGCCAGGACCCGGTCGAGCACGTCGGGTCCGCGCCAGAGGCGCCAGCCCGCCAGCAGCATGGCGAGGCCGAGCATCAGCAGTGCGAGGTTTGCTGCCGCGACGATCACGGGAAGATCGCCCTGAGGGGCGCCTCGTACCGCTGCTTGATGGTGGCAACCAGCCGGGCTTCGTCAGTCACGTGCAGCGCGTGCACGATCAGGCACTCGCCCGTGTCGGAGAGGTCGGCCGACACCGTGCCCGGCGTCAGCGTGACGATGGCCGCGAGCGTGGCGATGCCGAGCGGTTCCCGGAGGTCGAGCGGCACCTGCACGAACGCGGGCCGGAGCGCCGATTCCGGCCCCAGGATGCGCCGGGCGACTTCCAGGTTCGCAACCACGATGTCGCCGACGACGACCAGGAAAAGCCGGAGCAGCGTGCCGGGCGCGCGCAGCCGGGGCAGGTCCGGCAGGAAGCGCCCGATGAGCAGGGGCAGGACGAGCGCAATGGCCGCCGCGAGCAGCACGTGGGCGGGGTCCAGCGTGTTGTTGAGCGCGAGCCAGGTGAGCGCGAGCACCGAGGACAGTCCCGGATGAGGCAGCAGGCGGTTCACGGCGCCTCCCCGGCGACCGGCAGACGCCGCACGGGTACCTGCCCGAGCATGGCATCCACGTAGGCGGCAGGTTCCAGCAGCTGCCCGGCGCTTTCCGCCGTGTACCGGAGCAGTGGTCCCGGTGCCGCGCTGAACACCAGCCAGGTGCCGAGCAGCAGCAGGGCGGCCAGCTGCCGGCCCCGGGCCGGTGGCACCGCCGCGCCGGCCGCGGCGACGTTCGCCCGCTTCCAGAACAGCGTGCTGCCCGCCCGCGCCAGCGCCAGCAGCGTCAGCAGCGCGGCGCCGAGGACCACGGCCACCACGCCGGCCGCCCACCCGGGGCTCGCGACCTCCGCCAGCACCGCGTCCAGCAGCCGCGCCTTGGCGACGAAGCCTGCCAGCGGTGGCAGGCCGGCCATGCCGAGCGCGCCCAGCAGGAACAGCGCGCCGGTTCCGGCGCGTCCCGCGTCAACGCCGCCGGCGACGAGCCGGTCGGCGGACGCTTCGCGCTGGCTGGTGAGAATCCCGGCGACGGCGAACAGCAGCGCGGCACCCAGCGTGCTGTGCACCAGGTAGAAGAGTCCCGCAGCCAGGATGGCGGGGGTTCCGATCGCCACCACGATGAGCAGCGTGCCGGCGGAGCCGATCACGAGGTGGCTCACCAGCGTCCGCAGGTCCCGTGCCGCGATCGTGCCGAATGCCGAGACGACCAGCGTCAGCATCGCCAGGGGCAGCAGCGGCGGAATCTCCGGATCGCCGTCGGGTACGGCTTCCAGGCCGAAGACGACGGTGGATACCCGCAGGATGGCGTAGACACCCACCTTGGTCATGAGCACGAAGAGGATGCTGACCGCCACCGGCGACGCACGGTAGGTGGCCGGCAGCCACAGGCCGAGCGGCAGCAGCGCGGCCTTCACCCCGAAGACGGTGAGCAGCAGGAGGCCCGCCGACCGGATCAGCGGCAGGTCCTGCTCCGGCGCAGCGGCCACGCGCACCGCCAGGTCCGCCAGGCTCAGGGTGCCCAGGACGCCGTAGAGGATGGCGGCCGCCAGCAGGAACAGTGAGGAAGCCAGCAGGTTGATCACCACGTAGTGCGTGGCGGCGCTGAAGCGCGCGCCACCCGGTCCGCGGACCAGCAGGGCGTAGGACGCGCACAGCAGCACTTCGAAGAACACGAAGAGGTTGAAGAGGTCTGCCGTCAGGAAGGCGCCGTTCAGGCCGAAGAGCTGCAGCTGGAACAGGCCGTGGTAAAGGCCGTCGTCGTTCCCCGGCTCTGTTCCGGGCGCGTCGCGCCCGGCCAGCAGGCTGGCTAGCGCCAGCAGGGCGGTGAGCGACAGCAGGATCACGGCGAGACGGTCGGCGGCGAGCGCGATGCCGAACGGCGCGGCCCAGTTGCCGGCGAGGTAGGCCAGCACCGCGCCGTCGCCGGTGGCCATGCCCAGCGCCACGGCGGCCAGCAGCTGGACGACCACGGCGGCAGCGCTCACCAGGAGCGGCCAGGTCCTGGCGTTCCGGCCCGCCAGGAGCAGCAGGGAGCCCGCGAGCAGCGGCACCAGCAGCGGCAGGACGACGAGCGTGCTCATGGCTCCTTGCCTTCCACGTGATCGGAGCCGCTGGTGCCGAAGCTGCGGAGCGCGAGGGCCACGAGGATCGCCGTCATCGCAAAGCTGATCACGATGGCGGTCAGCACCAGCGCCTGGGGCAGCGGATCGGTGTAGCTGGCCAGCGCGGCGGGCACGCCGGCGCGGATGATGGGCGGCAACCCGGACACCGGCCGGCCGGCGGCGAAGATGAAGAGGTTCACGGCGTAGGACAGCAGCGTCAGGCCGACGATCACGTCGAAGGTCCTCGGGCGCAGCGCCAGCCAGAGGCCGGCGCCTGTCAGCACCCCGATCGCGGAAGCCAGCAGTGCTTCCATCACGGCCGTCGCTCCCGTTCAGGCGTGGCCGGTGCGCCGAGCCTGCCCAGCGCAACCACGCCGAGCAGCGTGGCGCCCGCGACCGTCAGCAGCACGCCCAGGTCGAAGGCGAGGGCGGACGCCAGCGGCAGCTTGCCGATGACGGGCAGCACGGGGGCCAGGTAGGTGCTGGTGAGGAATGGGTGACCGACCGCGAGGCTCGCCGCACCGGTGCCGGCCGCGATGAGCAGTCCCGCGCCGATGATGCGCTGCTGGCCGGGTTCCCAGCGGGCATCGACCCAGGCCGTACCGCGAGCCAGGTAGAGAAGGAGTATCCCGGTGGCGGCCACGAGGCCGGCGGAGAAGCCGCCGCCCGGCAGGTTGTGGCCCCGGAGGAAGAGGAACAGGGCGACGGACAGCATCAGCGGCAGCAGCAACGGAACGACGACCTCGAGGAGGAACGGCTTCCCGTCGGCTGGCGCGGGTCCCGCGGGCCGGCGCGCCTGCGGTGGCTGCCAGCCGCCGAGTGCATTGCCCACCAGGAGGCCCGCGACCGCCAGCACCACGATCTCGCCGAGCGTGTCGAGGGCGCGGAAGTCGACGATGATGACGTTGACGGCGTTGTTGCCCGCGGCGGCGGGAACCGCGTTCTCCAGGTACCACTCCGCGATGGTGCGGCTCGGGCGGGCCAGCACGGCCCAGCTGAGCGCCGCCACGCCAAGGCCCGCAGTTCCGGCGAGGACCCCGTCGCGCCACCGCCGCCTGGCGGCGTCCGGCGCCGGACTCGTGGCGGGCAGGAAGTTCAGCGCGAGCAACAGCAGGATGACCGACACGACCTCCACCAGCAGCTGGGTCAGGGCCAGGTCCGGGGCCGAGAGCCCGGCGAACGTGAGCGTCACCATGAGGCCGATGACGCCGACCAGGACGAGGGCCGTCAGCCGTTCCCGGTGGCGCGTGACGAGCATGGCGCAGGCGGCGACGGTGAGGAGCCAGACCACTCCGCCGGGAAACGAGGCTGCCGTGCCGGGGCGCGGGTCGTCCGGCAGCAGCCCGCCATCAACCAGCGGCCAGGCGCCCGCGGCCAGGGCGACGACCAGGAAAGCGACCACTGACCGGCGCAGCGTCCCCGTGAACACCCGCGTGCCGAGCCCGTCGGCCAGCCGCGTCACGCCGTCGAGCACGCCGGCGAAGATCTCCCGGCCGCCCTTCGGCAGGTGCACGCGGTCGTGGAGGCGGAACAGCCGCTGCAGGAACAGGTAGAAGAACACACCGGTGATGGTCGCGATCGCGCTCATCGCCAGCGGCAGGCTGAAGCCGTGCCAGATCTGCAGCGTGTAGGCCGGCAGGGGCCCGCCCACGGCTGCCATTGCCGCCCCCGCCAGCAGCTTGCCGATGATCAGCTCGGGAAACAGCCCGACCAGCACGCAGAGCAGCGCGAGGATCCCGATCGGCACCAGCATCCAGCGCGGCGGGTCGTGGGGCGGGCGCGGCAGGTTCCGGGGCTCCCCGTTCCAGAACACGTCATGCACGAAGCGGGTGGAGTAGGCCACGGAGAACGCGCCGGCCAGTGTCGCCAGCAGGGGCACGGCGACCTGCACCACGAGGTTCCGTTCCACCAGCAGCGTCTCCGCGAAGAACATTTCCTTCGAGAGGAAGCCGTTCAGCAGGGGCACGCCGGCCATCGCCAGGGAGGAGGTGATGGCGAGCACCCCGGTAACCGGCATGAGGCGCCAGAGGCCGTTGAGCCGGCGCATGTCCCGCGAACCGGTCTCGTGATCGATGACGCCGGCCGCCATGAACAGCGACGCCTTGAAGGTCGCGTGGTTCAGCGTGTGGAAGATCGCCGCCACCGTGGCGAGCGGGTCGTCCAGGCCGAACAGCAGCGTGATGAGGCCCAGGTGGCTGATCGTCGAGTAGGCCAGCAGTCCCTTGAGGTCGTGCTGGAAGACGGCCAGGTACGCACCGCAGAGCAGTGTCGCGAGGCCGGTGCCGCCCACGACCCAGAACCAGAGGTCGGTGCCCGCCAGCGCCGGGTGCAGCCGGGCCAGCAGGAAGATGCCGGCTTTCACCAGCGTGGCGGAGTGCAGGTAGGCGGACACCGGGGTGGGCGCCGCCATGGCCTCGGGCAGCCAGAAGTGCCAGGGAAACTGGGCCGACTTGGTGAAGACGGCGAGGAGTATCAGGAGCAGCATCGGCACGTAGGCCGGATCGGCGCGGATCCGGTCGCCGGCTGCCAGGACCACGTCGAGCCTGAAGCTGCCCGCCATCTGCCCGAGCAGCAGCACCCCGGCGAGCAGCGCCAGGCCGCCGGCGCCGGTGACGAGCAGCGCCATCCGCGCGCCACGCCGCGCGTCGGCCCGGTCATGCCAGTGGCCGATGAGCAGGAACGAGGCCAGGCTGGTGAGCTCCCAGCAGATGGCCAGCAGCAGGAGATTGTCGGCCAGCACCAGGCCGAGCATGGCCGCCATGAACGCCATGAAGACCGCCAGGAAGCGGGCCACGGGCTCGCGGCTGCCCAGGTAGTAGCGGGCGTACAGGATGACGAGCGCGCCGATGCCCGTGACGAGGCCGGCGAACAGCAGCGCGAGGCCATCGAGACGCAGGCCCAGGTCGGCGCCGGCCCCTGCAATGTCCGGGGGCAGCCAGGGCGTGGCCACGGCCGGTATGTCTCCCGCGAACACGCCGGGGGCGAGGGCCGTCAGCGCCGCGGCCGCCGCCAGCGTGGCCGCCAGGGCGATGCCGACCGCGACGTCGCGGCTGCCGGCCCCGGGCGTGCGCGCGGCGAGCAGGGTCAGGAGCAGGGCCGCGGCCAGCGGCAGCGCGACGACGAGCAGCAGCATCAGCCGCGCCGCGCCTTCAGCTCACGGGTGAGCACCACGGCGAGGGTAAGGACGGTCAGCGGGATGACGACCCAGCGCATGGCGAGAGTGTATGTCGTCAGCAGGTCGTGATCCTGCGCATCCAGGATCAGGAAGGCGGTGTAGGCCACGTAGTAGCCGAGGAACACCCCGCCTTCCCACCGGGCGATGGTCTGGCCCGTGAAGAACACGGGAAGGCAGGCGATGGCGACCGCGATCATCACCGGCATGTCGAAGGCCGGCATGGACGGCGCTACGGGCAGGCTGACCGGGGCGACCAGCGCCGAGATGCCGAGAACGCCCAGGATGTTGAAGATATTGCTGCCGACGACGTTGCCGACGGCGATGTCCCGCTCGCCCCGCAGCGTGGCCAGCAGGGATGTGGCGACCTCCGGCAGGGAGGTCCCCGCGGCGATGATCGTCAGGCCGATCACGAGCTCGGAAATGCCCAGCTGCCGGGCCAGGGACACGGCGGCCTCCACGAGCCAGTTCGAGCCCGTCACGAGCAGCGCCAGTCCGCTGCCGACCAGCAGCAGCTGGCCCGGGAGCCGGTCATCCCACGCCGGTGAAGCGACGTTGCCTGGCCGGGGGTTCCCGAAGCCCGGTTTGCCATCGCCGCCGGCGGTCGCCTGCGTTTCCCGCCGGCTCTGGACCACGAGGAAGGTCGTGTAGGCCGCGAGGCCGGCAACGAACGCCAGCCCCTCAAGCCTGCTCAGGGCCCCATCGAGGGAAACCGCAAGGAGCCAGAGCATGACGCCGATCATGACTGGTACTTCCTGGCGGATCACCTGGACCGAGACCACCAGCGGCGCGAGAAGCGCAGACGCCCCCAGAATGAAGAGAACGTTGAAAATGTTGCTGCCCACCACGTTGCCGAGGGCAATGTCCACCTGTCCGGACCGGACGCCCTGGATGGAGACCGCCAGCTCGGGGGAGCTGGTGCCGAACGCCACGACCGTCAGGCCGACCACGAGTGGTGCAATGCCGAAGCCCAGGGCGAACTTGCTGGCCCCACGAACGAGCAGCTGGGCGCCGGCGATGAGCGCAACCAGGCCCCCGGCCAGCATCAGCACGATTCCCATGGTTCCCTCCCGGCGTCGCCGGCATTATGACCCACGGATCGTCGGACCGCCGGACCGGCGCGACGTTCACGCCTCGGGAGGGGCCTCGTCGTTGCGGCGGCGATAGAAGTGCACCGTCGCTTCCTTCGGTGGCGGGCTGGACGCGGCACAGTCGCCGCAGTCGCCCGACTTCGCGCCGGAGCTCGCCGGCGTCTTCCGCCGCATCCAGCGCTTCCAGAGCAGCCGACCGGCCACCAGGGCAACGATGCCGAGGGCGACGAGTTCCTGCATGTCCGGCATGGTCGTGCCCGCGCTCAGCTGCCCAGCTGGAAGACCAGCAGCGCCCCCAGGTACCCGAGGCCGGTCATGTAGAACCAGGCGAACACCGGCCAGCGCCAGGAGTTCGTTTCACGTCGCATGACCGCGATGGTGGCGGCGCACTGGAGGCAGAAGACGTAGAAGATCAGCAGGCCGATCGCCATCGGCACCGTGTAGACCAGCGAGCCGTCCGGCCGGGTCGCCGTCTGCAGCCGTTCGCGCAGCGCACCTTCCAGGTTGTCGCCCTGGTCGCCGACAGAATAGATGGTGCCGAGCGAGGCGACGACGATTTCCCGGGCCGGGAAACTGGCGATGACGGCGGCCGAGAGCTTCCAGTCCCAGCCCAATGGCGCGAAGGCCGGGGCAACGATGTGACCGAGCCTGCCGAGCCAGCTCTGCTCCAGGTAGGCGCTGGCCTGGGCCGTGTCGAGTGCGGCAAGCTGCCGGTCGCGTTCGGCCAGCGACAGGGTGCCGTTCTCGACGGCCTCGCGCTCCAGTGCAAAGCTGCCGCCGATCTCGGCGGGCCGCGGGAAGTAGGCCAGGGCCCAGATGAGGATGGCCACCGAGAAGATCACCGTGCCCGCGCGCACCAGAAAGATGCGGCCACGCTCCATCAGCTTGAGCAGCAGCGAGCGCCAGCTCGGGAGCCGGTACGGCGGCAACTCGATCATGAAGGTTGGCGTCGGACCGCGGAGCATGGTCCGCTTCAGCAGGAGGGCGGTGAGGACGCCGCCGAGGATGCCCAGCATGTAGAGCCCCAGTAGAACCAGCCCCTGAAGGTTCACCGTCCCCCCGAGGAAATGCCGGTTGGGCACGAAGGCGCCGATCAGCAGCGCGTAGACGGGGAGGCGTGCGGAGCAGGTCATGAAGGGCGCTGCGAGGATCGTGGCCAGGCGGTCACGGCGATCCGGGATCACGCGGGTGGCCATGATGCCGGGCACCGCGCAGGCAAAGCTCGACAGCATCGGGATGAAGGACTGGCCGGACAGCCCCACCGACCGCATCAGGCGGTCGACCATGAAGGCCACCCGCGGCATGTAGCCGGAATCCTCGAGGAAGATGATGAACGCAAAGAGGATCAGGATCTGCGGCAGGAAGACGATGACGCCCCCGACGCCCGCGATGGCCCCGTCCACCAGCAGGCTCGCCAGCGCGCCGTCCGGCAGCACCGTGCGGACCCATTCGCCCGTTGCCGAGGTGGCGCCGTCGATGAGCTCCATCAGCGGCGTCGCCCAGGAAAACACGGCCTGGAAGACCGCCGCCATCACGAGGACGAACAGGATGGACCCGATGACCGGGTGGTTGGTGACCCGGTCCAGCCGGTCACCCCAGGTGACTTCCCGCGGCGCCCGCTGCTCGGTGCGGGCCACGATCGCGTTGATCAGGCCGTAGCGGGCGGTGGCTTCGGCCTCGGCCAGTGACACTCCGGCGCCGAGCTCGTTGCGGAGGCGGGCCAGCTCGCCACGAAACGCGTCGCCCGCCGTCATCTCGAAGCGGCGCTCGGCGACGCCCTGGGCGTCGATCAGCGCCCGCTCGACCTCATAGTCCTGCAGGTGCAACCCGGCGGCGCGCAGCCGCTGCCCCAGGTCCGCCGCCGCGGCGCCGACCTCCGGCAGCACGCAGAGCGCGGGCGGTGCCGGCGATGCGATCGCGTGCTCCAGGGCGGCGCGCAGTTCCGGAAGCCCGGTCTCCCGGGCTGCCGACACGGGAACCACGGTGGCGCCGAGCTGCCTGCCCAGTTCGGCCGTGTCGATGCGGATGCCCCGGCTCTCGGCCACGTCGGAGATGTTCAGTGCCACGACGAGCGGCAGGCCGAGTTCCGCCAGCTGGGTCACCAGGAACAGGTTCCGCCGCAGGTTGGTGGCATCGACCACGGCGAGCACGGCGCGGGGCCGGGGGAGGTCGGTGACATGGCCCAGCAGGACGTCGATGGCCACCATCTCGTCCGGAGACTGGGCAGCGAGGGAGTAGGCGCCCGGGAGATCCACCAGGGTGACGGGCTGGCCCGCCAGCGTGATCTCGCCCGTGTGCTGCTCGACGGTCACGCCCGGGTAGTTGGCGGTCTTCTGGCGGAGGCCGGTCAGTGCGTTGAAGAGGGTGCTCTTGCCCGTGTTCGGGTTGCCGATCAGGGCGACGACGGTGGCGGATCCGGGCGCGGGCAGCGTCATGTTCCCCGCACGACCTGCACGAGGCGGGCCTCCTCGCGCCGCAGCGACAGCGCGTAGTCCATTACGGCGACCTCGATGGGATCGCCGCCAATGGCCCGGCGGGTGATGCGCACGGGCGATCCGGCCAGCAGGCCCAGCGCCATGAGTCGCTGCACCATGGGTCCCTCGCCCAGGATGCGGGTGATCGTGCCGGCCTGGCCAATCTTCAGTTCATCCAGTGTCATGGGTGTCATTCTAAATGAGAATCATTGTCAGTTGTAGGGCCGAGCTGGCCTCAAGATGCGGTTTCGCAACGCATCGGGGTATCCGGGAAAGTGCGGAGGGCCGGCCATCCCGCCGGACCGGGCCCTAGCGGCTGCGGGCGGCCTTCTGGCCGTCGAGTTCCTGCTGATAGGCGCGGGTGAACTCCTCGGCGAACAGCTGGGGCGGTCCGCCTTCCTCGCGCTGGGTGAGCGCCGGGTAGCTCTCCTCGTAGAGCTCCCAGTACTTGAGCTTGTTGGCGCTGGAGAGCAGTCCGCCGCGCTTCAGGCCCTTGTCGAAGCGGCCCTTGAGCTCTTCCGGGTCGAAGCGCTCCACGTAGTCCTGCACCGCCTGGAGCATGGCCTTCACCAGCGCCTGCTCGTGCTGGCGCACGTCGCGGAACGCGGCGCGCACGGCGTCCTCGGCGCTCAGGTAGGCGCCTTCGCCGCGGTCGTTGAGGAGGTACCGGAGCGCCTCGTCCACGCTCGGTGAAAACTTCAGCGGATTGTTCTGGGTCGCCTGCATCACGGTCTGCGGCAGCCGGAAGGTGTCCTTCATGTGGCTGCGCTCGCGGAGCAGCTCCATGAGGCCGCTCACCATCACCCGCAGCAGCTTGGCGGAGCCCTGCAGCACCTCGGTGGCCGACTGCCCCGTGATCGCCTCGGGCTTGATGCCTGCGGCCTCCAGGAACTGCATCAGGATGCGCTGCTCGGGGTCCGGGCTGCCGGCCCGGGCGGGCGCCGCCGTGGCTGCCTTGGCAGGGGCAGGCGCGGGAGCCGGTGCAGGCGCCGGTGCAGCCGGGGACCTCGGCGCGGCCTTCTTCGCCGGCCCGGGCACGGCGACCGGGCGCGGCGGCGCACCCTTCACGGCGACCTTCGCCTTGGCCACTACCGACGTGGAAGGCGTCAGGTGACGCTGGAGGTGGGAGTCCGCCGTCAGCTTGTCCTCGGCAACGAGCATCAGCTCGACCGACTCGTCCTCGGGGACCAGCTGGGCGCGGACGATGGAGTCGCGCATGCCGTCCTCGCGCAGCTCCTCGTCGCCGCCGCTGATGTCCACGGCGATCTCGAACTCGCCGATGCGGAGCTGGTCGCCATCGAACAGGCGCTGGGGATGGCCCTGGCCCACCGGCGTGTCGGAGCCGTTCACGTACACGCCATTGCGGCTGGTGTCGACGAGGTAGTACGCCCCGCCCTGGTAATCGATGACGGCGTGCCGGCTGGACACGTAGCGGCTCTCGTCCGGGAGCACCCAGTCGTTGTCCGGGCCCCGGCCGATGGTGCCGCCCATGGCGGGGAATTCCCGCACGCGCTGGTCGCGCGGCAGCTCCTTGCTGTCACTGGTGACGCGAAGTCGAAGCGGCATGGCAGTCCCTCACCCAGCGTGCATGATGGCTGATGGGCCCGAGGCGGGACCTGCGGCCGGTCACACTTCGGGGCGGCACGAATGGCGCTAGGTTATACTGCGCGCCCCCGATCCGATCCGCCCATGTCCGCCAGGCACCTCTACAAAGTCATGTTCGTCAGCCAGGGCAAGGTCTATGAGATCTATGCCCGGAGTGTGACGCAGGGCACATTGTTCGGCTTCATCGAGGTCGAGCGGCTGGTCTTCGGCGAGCGCACCACCGTGGTCCTCGACCCCTCCGAGGAGCGCATCAAGACGGAGTTTGCCGGGGTGCGGCGGACCTACCTCCCCATGCACTCCATCCTGCGCATCGACGAGGTCGAGAAGCAGGGCGTCAGCAAGATCACGCCGGCCGAGGCCGGCAACGTCACGCAGTTTCCCGTGCCCATCTACACGCCGGGTGGTTCCGGCGACTCGGGCAAGTGACGGGGCCGGGGGTTCCAGCGCTCATCTGGCCCGGCGGCGCCGCGCTTTCCGGATTCCGGCTGGAGAAACTGCTGCGCGACTGCCAGGCGCGGGTGCCGGTGGTTACCGGCGTTGCCGCCCGGTTCCTGCACGTCGTCGAGCTCGGCGAACCGCTGACGCCGCAGGCGGAACAGACGCTCCGCAGCCTGCTCGATGACGGCTCGGCGGCCGCGAGCGACCTGCCCGATGCGCAGCTCCTCGTCCTGCCCCGCACCGGGACGGTTTCACCCTGGTCCAGCAAGGCCACCGACATCGCCCGGAGCTGCGGGCTTGCCGGCGTGCGTCGCGTGGAGCGCGGCGTGCGCTTCACCTTCGCCACACGCCAGCCCCTCGGGCCGGCCGGCGAGGCGCTGCTCGCGCCGCTCCTCCATGACCGGATGACCCAGAGCATCCTGCCGGGAACCCTGACCAGTCCCGGGCTGGCTGCAGCGATCTTTGCTGCCGGGTCGCCGCGGCCGCTCCGGCGGGTGCCGCTGCTCAGGGACGGCATGGCGGCCCTCGGGCGCGCCAACGCCGAACTGGGCCTCGCGCTGTCACCGGATGAAATCCGCTACCTGGCCGACAAGTTTGGCGCCGAGCAACGCGACCCCACCGACGCCGAGCTGATGATGTTCGCCCAGGCGAATTCGGAGCATTGCCGGCACAAGATCTTCAATGCCCGGTGGATCATCGACGGCAAGGAGCAGGCGCACAGCCTCTTCCAGATGATCCGCTCGACCCACGCCGCCAGTCCGCGCGGCGTGCTCTCCGCCTACAAGGACAACGCCGCCGTGATGGAGGGCGCGGTGGCGACCCACCTGCATGCCGATCCGGCAACGGGCCAGTATGTCGCTGCCGTCGCCCCGGTTCACACCCTGATGAAGGTGGAGACGCACAATCACCCGACGGCGATCTCGCCGTATCCGGGCGCCGCCACAGGCTCGGGCGGGGAGCTGCGGGACGAGGGCGCCACCGGCCGCGGCGGCCGGCCCAAGGCGGGACTCACCGGCTTCACCGTCTCCAACCTGGCGTTGCCCGGCTGGGAGCAGCCCTGGGAACTGCCGGGCGACGCCATCGGCCGGCCGGACCGCATCGCCAGCGCCTTGCAGATCATGCTCGAGGGGCCGATCGGCGCCGCCGCCTTCAACAACGAGTTCGGCCGGCCCAACATCACCGGTTACTTCCGCACCTTCGAACAGGCTGACCCGCGCGAGCCCAACCGGGCGCGCGGGTACCACAAGCCGATCATGCTGGCCGGCGGGCTCGGCAACATCGCCGCCCCGGACGTGGAGAAGGCGGATCCGCCAGCCGGTTCCCTCGTCATTGTGCTCGGCGGCCCTGCCATGCTGATCGGCCTGGGCGGTGGCGCCGCGTCGTCCGTGGGCAGCGGCACGAGCTCGGCCGACCTGGACTTCGCCTCCGTCCAGCGCGGCAATCCGGAGATCGAGCGCCGCGCCCAGCAGGTGATCGAGGCCTGTCGCGCCCTGGCGGCAACGGCGGGCCGGGCGAATCCCATCCTGATGATCCACGACGTGGGGGCGGGTGGCCTCTCCAATGCCGTGCCCGAACTGGTGGACCACGCCCACCGGGGCGGGCGCTTCGAGTTGCGGGACATTCCCAGCGCGGACGCGGCCATGTCGCCGCTGGAGATCTGGTGCAACGAGGCCCAGGAACGCTACGTGCTCGCCATCGACCCGGCCGACCTGCCCTGGTTCGAGGCGGTGTGCGGGCGGGAGCGCTGCCCCTACGCCGTGCTCGGTCCTCTCGATGACACCCGGCGCCTCGTCGTCAGCGATCGCCTGCTGGGCGGGATGCCCGTGGACATGCCGCTGGAAACGCTGCTCGGCAAGCCGCCGCAGATGGTCCGGCAGGTGACCCGCCAGCCGGCGCCGGCGCTCCACCTGGACCTGTCCGGGATCGAACTGGAGGATGCCTGCCACCGCGTGCTGCGCCTGCCTGCCGTGGCCGACAAATCCTTCCTCATCCATATCGGCGACCGCACCGTCGGCGGGCTGGTGGCCCGGGACCAGCTGGTGGGCCCGTGGCAGGTGCCGGTCAGTGACGTGGGCGTGACGGCCCTGGGCTTCGACGGCTTCGCCGGCGAGGCGATGGCCATGGGCGAGCGCCCGCCCGTGGCGTTGCTCGACGCGCCGGCTTCCGGGCGGCTCGCGGTCGGCGAGGCGCTGACGAACGTTGCCGCGGCTTCGATCCGCCACGTCTCCGACGTGCGCCTGTCGGCCAACTGGATGGCGGCGGCCGGCGCAGCCGGCGAGGACGAGCGCCTCTACGACACGGTCTCTGCCGTGAGCGCCCTGTGCCGGGAACTGGCGATCGCCATTCCTGTGGGCAAGGACTCACTGTCCATGCAGACGCGCTGGCAGGACGGCGGTGCGACCCGCGCCGTGGTGGCGCCGGTGTCGCTGGTGGTCTCGGCCTTCGCGCCCGTGGACGACGTGCGCCGCACCCTCACGCCGGAACTGCGGCGCGAGCCCGGCACGTCGCTGTGGCTCATCGATCTCGGCGCGGGCCGCAACCGGCTCGGTGGCTCCTGCCTGGCCCAGGCCTTCGTCCGCACCGGCGGCGAACCGCCGGACGCGGATGACACGGGTGCGCTCGGCAGCTATTTCGCTGCCATCCAGGAACTGCGCGCCGCGGGCCTGATTCTGGCCTATCACGATCGCAGCGATGGCGGGTTGTTCGTCACGCTCTGCGAGATGGCGTTTGCAGGGCGCGCCGGTCTCGCGGTGGAACTCGAGCCGGGCACCCCGGAGCAGCATCTGGGCGCGCTGTTTGCCGAGGAACTCGGCGGTGTCATCCAGGTGCGTGACGACGACGCCGGCAAGGTGACCGCGGTGCTGGGGCGGCACGGCCTCGTCAGCCTGCTCCGGCGCATCGCCGCCGTGACGACGGCCGATCGGGTCTCCATCTCGGACGGCAACGCGCTGTTGTTCAGCAGTTCCCGTCCACAACTGCTGAGAACCTGGTCCGAGTTGTCCTACCGCATGCAGGCGCTGCGGGACAACCCGGCTGCTGCCGAAGAAGCCTGGGAATCCCGGCTCGACCCGGACGACCCCGGCCTGTCGCCGCTCATCACCTTCGATCCGGCCGGGGACCCGGCGGCCCCCGTCGTCGCCGTGGCGAAGCGCCGGCCCCGGGTCGCGATCCTCCGGGAGCAGGGCGTGAACAGCCAGCTGGAGATGGCGGCCGCCTTCGGCCGTGCGGGCTTCGACGCGGTGGACGTGCACATGACCGACGTGCTGTCCGGCCGGCGCTCGCTGAAGGAGTTCGCCGGGCTCGCCGCCTGCGGCGGCTTTTCCTACGGCGACGTACTCGGCGCCGGCGGCGGCTGGGCCAAGTCGATCCTCTTCAATGCACGGGCGCGGGACGAGTTCGCCGCGTTCTTCGCTCGCCCGGACACCTTCACGCTCGGCGTGTGCAACGGCTGCCAGATGCTGTCGGCGCTGGCCGAGCTGATTCCCGGCGCCGGCCACTGGCCGCGCTTCCGCCAGAACCGCTCGGAGCAGTTCGAGGCACGGTTGAGCCTGGTCGAGGTGCTGCCGTCGCGCTCGGTGCTGCTGGACGGGATGGCTGGCAGCCGGCTGCTCATTGCCACCTCCCACGGCGAGGGCCTGGCCACATTCGCGACCGGACACCAGCAGGCCTGCGAGTCAGCGGGGCAGGTGGCGGTGCGCTACGTCGACAACCGCGGCAGGCCGGCCGAGATCTATCCGGCCAATCCCAACGGCTCGCCGGGCGGCATCGCCGGGCTGTGTTCCCGGGACGGCCGGGTGACGATCCTCATGCCGCACCCGGAGCGGGTGCACCGGACCGTGCAGCACTCCTGGCATCCGCCGGGTTGGGGCGATGACGGGCCCTGGCTGCGGCTCTTCCGCAACGCGCGGCGGTTTGCCGGCTAGGCCTTCCGGACGGGCAGCTCCGGCTCGTCCTCGTCGATCCCCGCCGCCTGGTTGGCGAAGAACCGCCGCACCTTCAGCGCCTGCCTGAGCTTCGCGCGCCGCACGTAGGTCTGGGTGAGCAGGTCCTTCATGGTCTCCAGCAGCACGGCGGCCTGCCGGCGGTCGAATTCGGGTTCCTGCCTGCTGGCATCCGGGTCGAAGATGATCCGGCGCACGGCGTTGAAGGTGGGTTCGTCGATGTCGCCCAGTTCCTGCACTTCCGCGACCAGGTCGTAGACCCGCAGGCGTCCCGCGTCGCCGACATCCTCGAACACGGCCCTGGCGGTCTGCCGGCACATGGCGGCGAAAGCCTGCCAGAGCCCGCTGCTGAAACAGGCAAGGGCTTCGCGGAAGCGGGCCGCCACGGCGGGCGGCAGGTAGCTGAGGCTGAAGCGCTCGGGCGGGTGCTCGACCGGCTGGGGCAGCGGGTGCAGCTCCACCCGGTCGTCGCGCCAGGCGCGGGTCCGGTAGCGGAGGAACACCGGCGCCTTGCAGCCGGCGCACTGCAGGACGATGCCCACCTGGGCCGGGCGCGCAGCCCTGAGCTTGTCGAAGGACGGGTAGGCCGTGACAGTCATGGGCCCGATCGCCCCGCAGTGCGGGCATTCCATCGTGCCGGTGCCGCCGTCACGTTCGAAGCGGCCGTCTGCGGTGATGCTTGCTGTCATGGTGGCTGGCAGTTGGCTAGCGCGTCAGCGGCTTGTAGCGGATCCGGTGCGGGTTATTCGCGTCGTCACCCAGCCGCCGGTGCAGGTCGGCGTCATATTCCGTGTAGTTTCCCTGGAACCACACCACCTGGCTGTTGCCCTCGAAGGCCAGTATGTGGGTCGCGATGCGGTCGAGGAACCAGCGGTCGTGGGAGATCACGATGGCGCAGCCGGGGAATTCCAGCAGCGCCTCTTCCAGGGCCCTCAGGGTCTCCACGTCGAGATCGTTGGTGGGCTCGTCGAGCAGCAGCACGTTCCCGCCGGACTTCAGGACCTTGGCCAGGTGCACCCGGTTGCGCTCGCCGCCGGAGAGCTCGCCGATCAGCTGCTGCTGCTGGGTGCCCTTGAAGTTGAAGCGGCCGCAGTAGGCCCGGGACGGCGTCTCGTACTTGCCGATCTTCAGCAGGTCCTCGCCGCCGGAGATCTCCGCCCAGACGGTCTTCGTGTCGTCCAGGGACTGGCGGGACTGGTCCACGGCGGCCAGCTGCACCGTGTCGCCGAAGCGGATCTCGCCCGCGTCGGGCTTCTCCAGGCCGGTGAGCATGCGGAAGAGCGTGGTCTTGCCGGCGCCGTTCGGGCCGATGATGCCGACGATGGCGCCGGGTGGCACCTGGAAGCTCAGGTCCTCGATCAGCAACCGGTCGCCATAGCCCTTGCGCAGGTGGTTCACCTCGATCACGAGGTCGCCCAGGCGTGGCCCGGGCGGAATGTAGATCTCCTGGGTCTCCTGCCGCTCCTGGTACTCCTGGGACACCAGTTCCTGGAAGCGGGCGAGGCGGGCCTTGCTCTTGGCCTGGCGGGCCTTGGGATTCGCGCGTACCCACTCCAGCTCGGCCTTGATGGTCTTCTGGCGCGCCTGCTCCGACTTCTCCTCGAGGGCCAGGCGCTTCTGCTTCTGGTCGAGCCAGGAGGAGTAATTGCCTTCCCACGGGATGCCCTGGCCCCGGTCCAGTTCCAGGATCCAGCCGGCCACGTTGTCCAGGAAGTACCGGTCGTGGGTCACCGCGATGACGGTGCCCGGGTAGCTCTCCAGGAACCTCTCGAGCCAGGCCACCGAGGCGGCGTCCAGGTGGTTGGTGGGTTCGTCCAGCAGGAGCATGTCCGGCTCGGACAGCAGGAGGCGGCAGAGGGCGACGCGGCGGCGCTCGCCGCCGGAAAGCTTCTCGACGGTCGCGTCCCAGTCCGGGAGGCGGAGGGCGTCGGCCGCGATCTCCAGCTTGCGCTCGATCTCCCAGCCGTTCTTCGCGTCGATCTGGTCCTGCAGCTTGCCCTGTTCCTCGAGCAGCCTGTTCATCGCGTCGTCGTCCATCGGTTCAGCGAACTTCTCGCTGATCTCGTTGAACCGCTTCACGAGGGCGAACATCTCGCTGAGGCCTTCCTCGGCGATCTCGCGCACGGTCCTGCCCGCGGGCAGTTCCGGTTCCTGGGGCAGGTAACCGATGCGGATGCCGGGCTGCGGGCGGGCCTCGCCTTCGAACTCCCTGTCGACGCCCGCCATGATCCGGAGGAGGGTGGACTTGCCGGAGCCGTTGAGGCCGAGGACGCCGATCTTGGCGCCGGGGAAGAAGCTCAGGGAGATGTCCTTGAGGATGAAGCGCTTCGGCGGGACGATCTTGCCCACCCGGTTCATCGTGAAAACGTATTGCGCCACTGGTGATCCTGGGTTCTGGCCGCGTGCTGGAGGGAACGGAGACTGGCGGACATTATCGGGCAAGGTCCACACCTTGCAAAGCTATACTCGGGACTCTCGGAACGGATCGGACGGGTAGCGGCGGTGGCCTCGGGACGGAATGACGTGCTCGTGATGAAGGGCGCGAACCTCGCCGCCTACGGCTTTGGCGATGGCCATCCGTTCGGTCCCGACCGCCACGACGCATTCCATCGCGAACTGGCCGCGCGAGGCTTCGGCGACCGGGTAACCCTGGCCTCCGCCACGGAGGCAACCCACGCCGAGATCGCGGCGTTTCACACCCGCGAGCACATCTCCCGCGTCGAGACCCTCTGCCTCGAAGGGACGGGCTGGCTGGACGGCGGCGATACGCCCGCGCGCCGTGGCCTGGACGCCGCGGCAGCCGCCGTCGTCGGCGCGTCGGTATTCGCCATGGAGCACATCATGGCCGGCCACGCGCGCCGGGCCTTCGTGCCCATTGCAGGGCTGCATCACGCCGCCCGCGACCGGGCCGCCGGCTTCTGCGTCTACAACGACTGCGGCGTCGTCCTCGAGCTGCTGCGTTCCCGGCACGGGCTTGCGCGGGTCGCCTACGTGGACATCGATGCCCACCACGGGGACGGCGTGTTCTATGCCTTCGAGGACGATCCCGCCATCGGTTTCACCGACGTCCACGAGGACGGGCGGTACCTTTATCCCGGGACGGGCGCCGCGTCGGAAACCGGCCGGGGTGCCGCCGCCGGCAACAAGCTCAACATTCCACTGGCTCCGGGGGCGGGGGACAACGAGTTCCGGGCGGCCTGGGAGCGCGTCGAGGGTTACCTGTCAGACTTCCGGCCGGAGTTCATCCTGTTTCAGTGCGGCGCGGACGGCCTGGCGGGGGACCCGCTCACCCACCTGCAGTTATCCCCGGCGGCCCATGGCTACGCGGCCGCGCGGTTGTGCGCCCTGGCCGACCGCTGGTGCGAGGGCCGGCTGCTGGCCACCGGTGGCGGCGGGTACAACCGGCGCAACCTGGCGCTGGCCTGGACAGCCGTTGTGGAGTCCTTCGTCGCCGCCGGCCAAGCCGCCTGAGAGGGCCGCCTGAACCCCGGGACCTCGGGTTAGAATGACGGGCTTTCCCCCGCGGAGCCCACCCATGCTCAACACCCATGCCGACCTGGCCGGATTCGACCCGGAGCTCGCCCGTTCGATCAGGAGCGAGGAACGCCGCCAGGAAGAGCATGTCGAGCTGATCGCGTCCGAGAACTACGTGAGCCGGCGGGTGCTGGAAGCCCAGGGCTCGGTGCTCACCAACAAGTACGCGGAGGGCTATCCGGGCAAGCGCTACTACGGCGGCTGCCAGTACGTCGACATCGCCGAGAACCTGGCCATCGAACGCGCGAAGCAGCTGTTTGGCGCCGCCTACGCCAACGTGCAGCCGCACTCGGGCTCCCAGGCGAATGCCGCGGTCTATCTGGGCTTGCTGCAGCCGGGCGACACGGTGCTCGGCATGAGCCTGGCGCACGGCGGTCATCTCACCCACGGCTCGCCGGTGAATTTTTCAGGGCGGCTGTTCAGGATCGTCTCCTACGGGGTTGACGCCACCACCGGGCTCATCAATTACGATGAAGTGGCCAGCCTGGCCCGCGAGCACAAGCCGCGGATGATCATCGCCGGCTTCTCCGCCTACTCGCGGGTCGTGGACTGGCAGAAGTTCCGCGAGATTGCCGACAGCGTCGGCGCGTACCTGTTCGTCGACATGGCCCACGTGGCGGGCCTGGTGGCGGCCGGCGAGTACCCGAATCCGGTCCCCATCGCCGATGTCACGACCACGACCACCCACAAGACGCTCCGTGGCCCGCGAGGCGGCATGATCCTGGCCCGCCCGAACGACGAGATACACAAGAAGATGAACTCCCTGGTGTTCCCCGGTACCCAGGGCGGGCCGCTCATGCACGTGATCGCCGCGAAGGCCGTGGCCTTCCTCGAGGCCCTCCAGCCCGAATTCAAGGTCTACCAGAAGGAAGTGAAGGCCAACGCCGCGCTCATGGCCCAGGTGCTGATGGAGCGGGGCTACAAGATCGTGTCGGGCGGCACCGAGAACCACATGTTCCTGCTGGACCTCATCGACAAGGACATCACGGGCAAGGACGCCGACGCCGTGCTCGATGCCGCCCACATCACCGTCAACAAGAACGCGGTGCCCAACGATCCCCGGTCGCCCTTCGTCACCAGCGGCCTCCGGCTGGGCACGCCCGCCGTGACCACCCGCGGCTTCCGTGCCACCGAGATCCGGCAGCTGACGGGCTGGATCGCCGACATCCTGGACGACATCAGGGACGAGCCGCGGGCGGCGAAGATCCGCAAGCAGGTGATCGAGCTCTGCGGGCGCTTCCCGGTCTACCAGTAGTTGCGGGCCCCGGTGCGACTCGATGCACTGCCCCTTCTGCAACCACCCTGAAACGAAGGTCATCGACTCGCGGCTGGCCGGTGAAGGCACCCAGATCCGCCGCCGCCGCGAGTGCCTGGGCTGTGGCGAGCGCTTCACGACCTTCGAGAGCGCCGAACTCGTCATGCCCCGGGTGGTGAAGCGGGATGACAGCCGGGAGCCCTTCGACGATCACAAGCTGCGCAGCGGAATGATCCGCGCGCTGGAGAAGCGGCCGGTGAGCAGCGAAGCGGTGGAGGAGGCGCTGGCCCGGGTGACCCACCGGCTTCAGACCATGGGTGAGCGGGAGGTGCCTTCGCGGCGGATCGGCGACCTCGTCATGGAGGAGCTGCGGGCGCTGGACGAGGTGGCCTACGTTCGCTACGCCTCGGTGTACAGGAGCTTTCAGGACGTGGAGTCGTTCCAGGAGGAGATCCGGAAGTTGCGTGAGCTGGCCGACCAGGACCGGCGCCGTGACCAGCTGCCCCTGCTGCCGGACGAGCCCCGGTGACCGGGCAGCCGGTTTTCACGGTGGAGGATCGCCGGCACATGGCCCGGGCCCTGCACCTTGCCGCCCGAGGCCTGAACACCACCCACCCGAACCCCCGGGTCGGCTGCGTGATCGCCGACGGCGGGACCGTCATCGCGGAAGGCTGGCACGTCCGCGCCGGAGGACCCCACGCCGAAGCCGATGCGCTGGCGAAGGCGGGCAGTGCTGCCCGCGGCGCGACGGCCTACGTCACCCTGGAGCCCTGCTGCCACACGGGCCGCACGCCGCCGTGCACGGCCGGCCTCATCGCGGCGGGCATCCGGCGGGTCGTCTACGGCGCCGCAGACCCGAATCCCCGCGTCAACGGCGGGGGCGAGCAGGCGCTGCGGGCGGCGGGCATCGAGGTCAGCGGCGGGCTGCTGGCCACCGAGTCGGAACGGCTGAACGCGGGGTTCATGCTCCGCATGCGCCGGGGCTGGCCCCTCGTCCGGAGCAAGATCGCCGCCACGCTCGATGGCCGCACCGCGCTCCCGGACGGTCGCAGCCAGTGGCTCACGGGGGAGGCAGCCCGGGAGGACGTGCAGCGCTGGCGCGCCCGGAGTGCCGCCATCCTCACGGGTATTGGCACGGTCCTCGCAGACGACCCGGCCATGACGGTGCGCGAAGCCGGGCAGGCGCTGCCGGTTCAGCCGCTCCGGGTGATCCTGGACTCCCGGTACCGCACGCCCCCGACGGCCCGGATCCTCGCGCGGCCGGGTGATGTCCTCGTGTTTGGCGCCGGGGCGGACGGCAGCGGGGCAGAGCCCGGTGCCCTGCTGTCCCGGGGAGCGCTGGTCGAGGAGGCGCCCGACGGCGCCGGCCGCATCGATCTGGCAGCCGTGTTCCGCCGCCTCGGCGAACTCGAGATCAACGAAGTATGGGTCGAGGCCGGCCCGGTGCTGAACGGTGCCCTGCTGGCAGCTGGCCTGATCGACGAACTCGTGATCTACCAGGCGGCCAGCGTGCTTGGCGCCGGCGCCCGTGGCATGTTCGACCTGGGGCCGCCGGCGGACCTGGCGGCGCGGCCGCAGTTCCGCCTGCAGGAGATGCGTCGCGTGGGCGAGGACCTGCGCCTGATCTACATGCCGGTATCGGCTTCGGGAAAATCCATCTGATGTTCACAGGTATCGTGCAGGCCGTCGGCGCCGTCCGTTCGGTTGCGGCCACTCCATCCGGGAAGCGCTTCGTGGTCGGCCTTGGGGCGCTCGGCGGGCGCGAGGCCGCCCGCCCCATGTGCCTCGGCGACAGCATTGCGGTCAACGGAGCCTGCCTGACGGTGGTGGAGTTCGGGCCGGAAACCTTCGCCGCCGATGTTTCCGCCGAGACGCTCCGGGTGACCACCCTGGGGCTCCTGGAGTCCGGCAGCCCCGTCAACCTCGAGCCGGCGCTGACGCTCGCTGATCCCCTGGGCGGTCATCTGGTCACCGGTCACGTCGACGGCATCGGCGAGGTGGCCGAACGGCGGGAGGAGGGCGGCACCGCCATAATCCGCTTCCGGCTGCCCGAATCGCTCAGGCGCTACGTCGCCAGGAAGGGCTCCGTCTGCATCGACGGGGTGAGCCTGACCGTCAACGACGTCACGGACGGACTGGTGCTCGTCACCCTGGTCCCGCACACGCTGGCGAACACAATCATGCAACACTATCGCATCGGGTCCCGGGTCAACGTCGAAGTGGACCTGGTGGCGCGTTACGTGGAAAGACTGCTGGGCACTACATGACTCCGTTCGATAAAGGCATACCCGCTGGCGCGGTCGCGCCTAAAGGCGCTACTACGGGCGTCGTCGGGTTCAGCCCTGTACCCGCCATTGTCGAGGACCTGCGCCAGGGGCGCATGGTCATCATCGTCGACGACGAGGACCGGGAGAACGAGGGCGACCTGCTCATGGCCGCCGCCCGGGTCCGGCCGGAAGACATCAACTTCATGGCCCGTTTCGGCCGGGGGCTCATCTGCCTGACCCTCACCCGCGCACGGTGCCAGCAGCTGCGCCTGCCGCTGATGGTCGGCGACACCGACCGCCAGCAGAGCACCAACTTCACGGTCTCGATCGAGGCTGCCGAGGGCGTCACCACCGGGATCTCGGCCCAGGATCGCGCCCGCACGGTCCGGGTAGCGGTAAGCCAGGACGCGACGCCGGAGGACATCCGCCAGCCTGGTCATATCTTCCCGCTCATGGCCCAGTCGGGCGGCGTGCTGACCCGCGCCGGGCACACCGAGGCCGGCTGCGACCTCGCGCGCCTTGCCGGCTTCGAGCCGGCGGCCGTGATCGTGGAAATCCTAAATGAAGACGGCACCATGGCCCGCCGGCCCCAGCTGGAGGCGTTCGCCCGGGAACACGGACTGAAGATCGGCACGATTGCGGACCTCATCCGCTACCGGCTCCAGCACGAGGAGTCCGTCGAGCGCGTCGCGGAGCACTCGGTGGAGACGGAGTTCGGCCCGTTCCGGCTGATCGCCTACGAGGATCATGTCAGCCGCAATGTGCACATTGCCCTGGTGAAGGGCGACCTCACCCAGCCCGTGCCGCCGCTGGTGCGGGTCCACGTGCAGGACACCCTGGGTGACGTGGTGGGCGTGCGCAGCCCCGAGCTGGGCTGGCCATTGCGCGCAGCCATGGAGCAGATCGCCAGCGCCGGCCACGGTGTCGTCGTCCTGCTTCACTACGGCGAGTCACCCCGGGAACTGCTGGCGGCAGTCCGGTCGCTTGGCCGTGCTGCCGGCGGGGAGCGCCAGCCCCCGCCCGGTGGCCAGGTCCTCCGCAGCTACGGCACCGGCGCGCAGATCCTCAGGGACCTGGGTGTCCACCGCATGCGCGTCCTCAGCGCTCCCAAGCAGATGCACGGCCTATCGGCCTTCGGGCTCGAGGTAGTAGAGTACGTCGACGCGCCGGAATGGCGCCCCGGTGGCTGATCGCGGCACATGCGCATGCTCGAAGGACAACTCATCGCCCGCGATGTGCGCATCGTGATCCTGGCGGCCCGCTTCAACGAAATGATCGTCCGCAACCTGGTGGATGGCGCCGTGGATGCGCTGAAGCGTCACGGCGCGGGGGATGCGGACATCCATGTCGTCCGGGTGCCCGGCGCCTTCGAGTTGCCGCTGGCCGCCCAGCAGCTGGCGAAGCTGCGCCGCTACGACGGTATCGCCGCGCTGGGCGCCGTGATCCGTGGCCAGACCCCCCATTTCGACTTCGTCTGCGGCGAGTGCGCCGCGGGCCTCAATCGCGTGAGCCTCGAGCACGGTGTGCCGATCGGCTTTGGCGTCCTCACCACCGACACGATGGACCAGGCCATGGATCGCGCGGGCGGCAAGGCCGGCAACAAGGGTGCCGACGCCGTGCTGGCGACGCTCGAGATGGTCAGTCTCCTGCGTCAGCTGGGGGCCTGAGCCCCGCATCATGGCTGCTACCGGTCGGCACGGTTCGCGCCGCCTGCTGGTGCAGGCGCTCTACCAGCGTCAGCTCGCCGGGCACACCGCTGCCGAGATCGTGGCGCAGTTTTCCTCGCAGAAGGATTTCGAGAAGGTCGACGTGGATTATTTCCGCCGGCTCCTCGGCGAGATCCTGGCCGACACCGTGGCGCTCGACGCGCTGATTGCCGGCGATGCCGACCGGCCGGTGGGTCAGCTCGACCCGGTGGAGCACGCCATCCTGTGGCTCGGTCTCATGGAGCTGCGGGACCATCCCGAGATACCCGTGAAGGTCGCCATCAGCGAAGCGGTGCAGCTGGCGAAGGAATTCGGCGCCACCGACGGCCATCGCTACATCAACGCGCTGCTCGACAAGGTCGCCCCGAAGCTGCGCCCGGCGGCCTGAGAATCACTGACCCGGTCATGGACGAGCGATCCCTGATCAGCACCTTCTTCGACCGCCGGGGTGCGGCCCGTGGGCCGCCGCGCGCCGACGTGGTGCTCGGCATCGGGGACGACGCCGCGGTCCTGCGGCTCGAGCCCGGGTTCGATCTGGTGGTTGCCACCGACAGCATCGCGGAGGGCACGCACTTCCCGGCGGGGACTCCCGCCGCCGCGGTCGGCCACCGCTGCCTGGCCGTGAACCTGAGTGACATGGCGGCGATGGCCGCCGAGCCCCTGTGGTTCTCGCTGGCCCTCTCGCTACCGGCAGCCGACGAGGTGTGGGTTGGCGAGTTCACGCGGGGGCTGTTCGCGCTTGCCGACCGCTTCGGCGTGGAGTTGGTGGGCGGCGACACGGTGCGTGGTCCGCTGGGAGCGACCGTCACCGTCCACGGCCGGGCGCGCCCCGGACGTACGGTCCGGCGAGGCGGCGCCGAGCCGGGCGACGGCGTCTGGGTCACGGGGCACCCCGGAGATGCCGTCGCCGGCAGGTTGCTCATGGAAGAAAAAGTTCCGGATGAGGCGGTAATGGCGTTGCGCCACCACTTTCTCTACCCGGAGCCGCGCGTCCACGAAGGTCTTGCGCTCGCTGGCATCGCCAGCGCCATGCTGGACGTTTCCGACGGCCTCGACGACGACCTGCGCAAGCTGCTCGCCGCCAGTGGCGCCGGTGCCGAAATGGACGCCGGCGAGCTGCCCCTCAGCGATGAGCTGCGCAGCGTCCGTGCGGAAACTGCCATCGAGTGCGCGCTTACCGGCGGGGACGACTACGAGCTGTGTTTTACCGTGCGTCCCGCGGACGAGCCGCACCTCCGCGAGCTGGCGGCCGGATGGACCGTGCCGGTGACGCGGATCGGCACGGTCGTTGCGGGACCCGGATGCCGCTGGCACCTGCACGGCCAGCCGCTGGCCGTCCCCGACACCACGTACCGGCACTTCTGATGGCCGACAGTCACGCGCCCAGGGATCTTGCGCGCCAGGTGCTCCGGGATCCGGTGCACTGGCTGGCCTTCGGGCTGGGTTCCGGGCTGCTCCCGGTGGCGCCGGGGACCTGGGGGTCGTTGCTCGCCGTCGCGATCTTCTGGGCGCTGCCGCCGGTTCCGCCGGGCGTCATGTTCCCGGTCCTCGGGGCGGCCTTCGCCGCCGGGTGCGTGATCTGCGGCACGAGCGCCCGCCGGCTCGGGGTGCATGATCACGGCGGCATCGTGCTCGACGAAATCGTCGCCATGCTTCTCGTGCTGTCCGTCACACCGCGGACCCCGGGCTGGACGCTGGTGGCGTTCCTGGCGTTCCGCGCCTTCGACGTGGCCAAACCGTGGCCGATTCGCGAGGCTGATCACAGAATACCGGGAGGGCTGGGCATTATGCTCGATGATGTTCTGGCGGCCGTTTACGCGGCATTGGTCGTCAGGGGAGCGCTGCTGCTGCCGCTGTTCTAGTCCGGTCAGGTCCCTGCCGCATGGTCCAGCATTCGACCCCGAGCGCCGCTTCCGACGCCGCGGCCGCGGTGCCGAAGAAGATCGGCAAATACCTGATCATCAATGAGGTGGGCCAGGGCACCACCGGCACCGTCTACCTGTCCCACGACCCGTACTTCCGGCGCGACGTCGCGATCAAGGTTTACAACACTGCGACCGATGACGATCCGTCCCGGGCGAAGATCGCCCGGAAGATGTTCTTCAACGAAGCACACATGGTCGGGATGCTCCAGCACCCGAACATCCTCCCGATCCTGGATGCGGGCGAGGAGGACGGGAAGTACTACGTCGTGATGGAGCACGTCCAGCGGGCGCGTACCCTGGAGGCCTACTGCCGGCCCGACAACCTGCTCCACGTCGAGGACGTGGTGAAGATCATCTACAAGTGCGCCAAGGCGCTGCACTACGCGCACAAGCGCGGCGTTATCCATCGCGACATCAAGCCCAGCAACATCATGCTGACGAACGACAATGACGTGCGCATCATCGATTTCGGTATTGCCATCCTGCGGGACTCGGATATCTCGAAGATCGAGGGCATCGCGGGCTCGCCCAGCTACATGTCGCCGGAGCAGGTGCAGGGCAATGACCTGACCCCCGCATCGGACCTGTATTCCCTCGGCGCGGTCATGTACGAGCTGCTGACCGGATTCCGGCCGTTCCGCGCGAGCTCGCTGTCCAAGCTGCTCAACCAGATCGTCTACGCGACGCCGCCCCCGATCCACACGCTGCGGCTCGGAGCACCGGAGGAGCTCGAGGAGATTGTCGCGATAGCCCTCCAGAAGGATCCGGCGAACCGCTTTACCAGCGGCTCGGACTTCGGGGCGCGTCTCACCCGGGTCTACCACCAGCTGAAGGGCCAGTGGGACGGCATCGACCGCCAGGAGCATTTTGACATCCTGCGACGGCTGTCCTTCTTCCACGACTTTTCCCAGTCCGAGATCCGCGAGCTGCTCCGCGCCAGCGAGTGGCGGGAGTACTCGGCGGCGGACGAGATCGTCCGGGAAGGCACGGCCGACGACCGCTTCTACGTCATCGTCACCGGCAAGGTTGCCGTGGAGAGCAACGGCAAGGCGCTGGGCACGCTGCGCGAAGGCGACTGCTTCGGTGAGACAGGCTATGTCTCCGGCGCGCGCAGCACCGCCGGCTTCCGCGCCCAGGAGGCGGTCACGGTGCTGTCGGTGAGCTCCACCATGCTGGAGCAGGTGTCCACCGAGTGCCAGCTGCGATTCAACAAGGTCTTCCTGCGGACGCTGATCCGCCGGCTGCAGGGGAACAGCGCCGCAGCGGAGTGACGGCGGGCGGGCCTATACCGGCGCTGCCGTACCGGGAACGCGCTGGCTGAAGCGGCTGCGGATGTCGGCACCGATGCCGATCAGGGCCGGAACGAAGAACAGCACCAGGAACGGCGAGAGCAGCAGCCCGAAGATCAGCGTAACCGCCAGCGGCTGGATCAGCTGCGCCTGCAGGCTGCCCTCGAAGAGCAGCGAGATCAGGCCGCCGATGGTGGTGAGGGTGGTCAGCAACACCGGCCGCAGTCGGCTGGCGGCACCGGCGACGATGGCCTCCATCAGCGCCATGCCACCGGCCATTCGGGCCCTGACCATCTCCACCAGCACGATGGTGTCATTGATGATCACGCCCGACAGCCCGAGGATTGCCTGCAGGCTGAGCATGTTGATGTTGTAGCCCATGACCCAGTGGCCGAGGATGGCACCAACGACCCCGAAGGGAATCAGCGCCATGACGATGAACGGCGTGCCGTAGCTGGCGAACACCCAGGCCAGGATGATGTAGATTCCGGCCAGGCCCAGCAGCACGGCAACGCGCATGTCTGCGAGCGCCTCGGCCTGCTCCTCCGCCTTGCCCTTGAAGCCCGCCTGCACGGCGAAGTCCTTCCGGATTGCCGGCAGGATGTCGCGGTTGACCACGGCGATGACCTCGTTGGTGGTGGTGATCTCCGGATCCACGTCGGCGGCCACGGCCACCTCCCGCACGCCATCCTCGCGACGGATCTGGGAGAAGCCAACCCGGTTGGCCAGCGTCACCACCTCGGTCAGCGGGACGTCCGAGCCGTCGGGTGCCCGCAGGTAGAGGTCGCGGATGGTGTCGCGCACCTGCGTCGACTCCGCGAGCTTCACCCGCACGATGATCTCCTCCTGCTCGCGGGTGAAGCGCTTGGCCACGGCGCCCTCGAAGGCGTTGCGCACCTGGCGGGCTACGGCCTGGGTGGTGAAGCCCATGGCCTGGCCGGCCGGGGTCAGCTCCATCACCAGTTCCTGCTTGCCCCAGGGCAGGTTGTCCTCGAGGCCGGTCACCCCGGGCACCGCCTTCAGCTTCTCCCGGATGGCAATCGCGGCAGCCTTCATGGTCTTCAGCGAGGCCCCCGACAGGCGTATGTCCAGATCGCGACCCGGCGGGCCGCCGGCGCTGCGCTCGAAGAACGTCACGCGTTCCACGCCGGCGACCGGCCGCACTTCTGACTGCCAGGCGTTGATGAACTGGTAGGTGCGCACCGTGCGCACGTCGCCGGAGATGAGTTCCACCGTGTAGGCGCCGATGTGGTCGCCGGTCATGGGCGTCTCGCCCTGCCGGTTCTCCGTGGTGCCAATGGTCCCGGCAGCGTGCCTGATCAACCCGCCCTGGCCCTCGGTAAGCTTCTGCTCCGCCACGGCCGCCGCGCGCGCCAACTCGTCCACCATCTCACTGGTGCGCTCGCGGGGTGCGCCTGGTGAGAGTGCAAAGTTGCCGAAGACCATGTCGGTCTCGGGTTGTGCGAAGAACTCGAAGCCCACCCATCCGGTGCGCATCAGGGTCAGTGCGATCCAGAACATGCACAGCCAGGCCAGCAGCGTGCTGTAGCGGCGCCGGAAGCAGAAGGCGACGGCGGGACGCACCCGGGTATCGCGGAAGTGGTCGAAGCGGTCCTGGAACCGGTCCAGGGCCTGCAGTATCGCGGGGCGCGGACGCCCGGAACTCTCGCCGCGGTCGAGCCGCGCCAGTGCGCCGCGCAGGTGCATCGGCAGCACGAGGAAGCACTCGACCAGGCTCGCGGTCAGCGCCACGATCATGACCACCGGCAGGGCGTCGATGATCTGGCCGATGGATCCGGTCAGGCTCAGGATCGGAAAGAACGCCGCCATGGTCGTCCCGGCCGCCGCCAGCACCGGGAAGAACATCACGCGTGCGGCCTGCACCGGCGCATCACGCGCGCTCGTGCCGTTGCGATAGAGCGTCTCGGCATGCTCGCCGACGACGATGGCATCGTCGGCCAGCATGCCGAGCGCCATGATCATGGCGAACATGCTGATCATGTCCAGCGTCATGCCGAGCACCCCCATCACGCCGAGGGTGGCCATGATGGAGATCGGTATGCCGGAGGCGACCCAGATGGCGATGCGGCCATTGAGGAAGATGAACAGGGCCAGCAGCACCAGCGCCATGCCCTGGATGCCGTTGGTGACCAGCATGCGCACGCGCTGGGTGGCTTCATTGGCGAAGACGTCGTACATCTCGATGTTCAGGCTTGCCGGCCAGGTCGGGCGCATGCGCTCCAGGTAGGCCGTGACAGTCTGCTGTGCCTTGATGGAGTCGAAGCCGCGGGTGCGCCCCAGAACCAGGCCGATGGACGTGTGGCCCGCGTGCAGCTGGGAGACGGAGCCTTCCTCGTAGGTCTCGCTGATGCGGGCGATGTCCCGCAGGTAGAGTTTCTCCCCGGAGCCTCGCGATACGATCTCGATTACACCGAGCGCCGGAACGGAGCGGGCCAGTGACTCGCTGCGCACCTGCCGGGATACACCGCCGCTCTCAATGCTGCCCGCGGGCAGGTCGAGGCTGGTCTGGTCGATGCGCGTGGCGACGTCCGCCAGCCCGAGGTCCAGGCCACGCAGCGTATCGTCGGTCAGCTCGACCCAGATCTCCGAATCGCGCGCTCCGACCAGCGTGACCCGGGGAATCCCCAGGCGCAGGAGGTCATCGCGCATCTGCCGGGCGATGGCCTTGAGGGCGCGTTCCTGGAACGGGCCCGAGATCTGTATGCGGGCGATGAGGTCAGTCTGCAGGAACTGGCTGACCAGCGGGCGCTCGATGTCCTGCGGGAACGTGGTGATGCGCGCCACCGCCGACTGCACGTCGGCGAGCGCCCTGGACATGTCGATCTCTTCCTTGAACTCGATGGTCAGGTCGCCGCGGCCTTCGTGGGCGATGGAGCGGACCTTCTTGACGCCGTCGAGGAAGCGTACCTCCGGTTCGATGGCCTCGATGACGTTGGCCTCCACGTCCTCCGGGCTGGCGCCCGGCCAGGCCACGGTGATGTTGATCATGTTGAGATCGATGTCGGGCAGCACCTGCCGGTTGAGGCGCGTGATGCCCCAGAGCCCGAAGAGGACCATGAGGATCATGAGCAGGTTGGCCGCTACCCGGTGGCTGGCAAAGAAGCCGATGATGCCGTTGTCGCCCATGGCGCTAGCGCACCTGTACCTTGACGCCCGCGCCGATCTCCCGCAGCTGGCTGGTCAGCACCCGGTCACCATCCCGCAGGGACGGTTCCCCGTCGCTGGCGACCAGCATGTCGTTGCCGGCGTAACCGCGTATCGCGACCCGCCGGGCCTCCAGCCGGTCCTCGGCATTGATCACGTAGACCGTGTCCTGGCCGTAGAGCGCCGTCTCCGGCACCCTCAGGACATTGTCGTAACGCCGGTCCGCAACCCGTACGCGCACGAAGGCACCGGGACGCAGCACGGTGGCGGCATCGTCGGCAGTGATGGCCGCGTAGGCATCGACGCCGCCCGTGGTGGCGGTGATCTCGGCGCCAACCCGCTCGATACGGCCGTTGTAGGCGAGCTTCTCGGCGCCGACGTCCCAGATCACGCGCACCGGCCGGCCAACCACCGGCTCCCCGGTCTCCAGCAGGCGTCCGTACTCGGCGTTGGAGAGGGAGAAACGCACCTCGAGCCGCCCCATGTCGGTGATATCGGCGACCATGTCGTTGAGGGAGAGCTGCTTGCCCAGATCGGCATTGACGTTGCCGACGACGCCGGCGTAAGGCGCCACCAGGCGTGTATCACGCACATCACGCTCTGCACGCTGCACGGCGATGCGATGCTGCTCCACCACCGCCTCCTGCTGCCGGACCGCCAGCTCGGCGTTGTCCAGGAACTGCTGGGCCACAAGTTTCTGTGCAATGAGGTCCCTCGCCCGCTTGAGGTCCCTGCTGACGACCGTGAGGCGTACTTCAGCTTCCTTGAGCTTCGAACGGCTGTCAGCCAGCAGCGCCTCGTAGTCGAAGGGATCGATCTGCAGAAGCAATTCTTCCGCCTGCACGAGGCCGCCGTCGCGGAAATTCGGTCCGACCCTGGCGATTGGTCCGGCTACCAGTGCGCGCAACTCGCTTCGCCGGCCGGCGATTACCTCACCGAACAGGTCGAGCTCGGGCTGCACGGACTCGTGCCGGACGGTCACGGCGCTCACAGCCCAGACCCGCTCGTTGACCGGCACGGGTGCGAGCTCCGGGCGCAGCGCCGTCAGTGCGGCCACGATCACCGCCGCGGCGGCGACAATCAGGATTGGCAGCCCGGCCCGGGTGCGGGCAATGGCCCGGATGGCGGCTGGAAGGGGAGTGTTTGCCATGGATGCGTTCGCAGGGCTGCCGGCCTGTCCGTCGGGACTTGGAAGCTGATGTCCTAAGTTAGCAAGTTGAGGCCCGGTCCTGCCGGGTATAGGTACAAGCCGCAACCCGCCGCTCCCGCCATCCTCCGGCCCGGCAGAAGTTACCGAACCCAAGGCACCGACACCTTGCCTCGCTGGTGGTGATGGTTTATAAGGTTCGCCGAAAGTCCATCTTTCAGTACCCTTGGTTTTACAGCCTCCGGCAACCCCGGATCAGGAGTCCCCATGTCCGAGTCCTTTGCCACGACCATCGACGTGCGCGAGATCGCACCCTACGAGCGCCATTCGCTGATTTTCGGCCGCTTCAACGGGCTCAAGCCCGGAGAGGCGCTGCAGCTGGTCAACGACCACGATCCCCGGCCGCTCCACAGCCAGTTCCAGGCGGTGAGTGCCGGCGGCTTCACCTGGGATTACCTCGAGTCTGGCCCGAAGGTCTGGCGTGTCCGCATCGGCAAGCCGGCCGCGACCAGCGGCAACTGCTGCTCGGGCGGCACCTGCGGCTGAAGTGCCCTGGGTACCGGGCCTCAGGTCGGCGGAGCCGCTCCCGCTGACCGGCCCGGTGTGCCCGTCGCCTTGTCGATGATCGACTCAATTTCGCGCATCAGGCGCGCCCAGGTTTCCTCATCCGCCAGGTTTTCCCCCATGTATAGCGGTGCTTTCACGGCGCGCATCGCCAGGTAGCTCGCCGCCGCCATCATGACGACCATCAGCAGGTGGTTGTCGCGAAATGCGCGGTTGCCGGCAAAGACTGCGGCGTGATCCCGGCCCAGCTGCTGCCGGATCTCCGACAGCGCTCCGGAAATTGACGTCGGGGTCATCAGCTCGTCGGCGAGCATCTCGATGCGGACGGGGTCGGCCCGGTGCACGTCGGCATTGCGCACGACGATCTTCTTCAGGTGCTCTGCCGGTGAGGCGGCGCTGGGTGCGCTCGAGAGCGGCGTCAGGTCGGCCAGCCGGGGCCACAGGCGGTTCTTCTGCCCCCATGCCGTGACAAGCCCCGGCAGGCCACCGAAGTAACGGTAGAGGAGGGCCTTGCCGACCCCTGCCTCCTTCAGGACCTCGTTGACCCCCACGTTGCGCAGCCCGTTGCGCTGCACGACGCGGCCAAAGGCTGCGATGATCTGCGCTTCAGTGGCCTCGCGCTTGATCCGGCCTCTCCCCTTGGTGTCAGTCGCCGTCATGGTCCTGCCTCCCGCCGGTTGACCTGTCGTGGCTGGCAGGTTATAAATTTGTGACCGAACGGTCAATTTTAATCCACGACACTCGCAATCCGCTGGGGGAGAGACACCACCGTGCTCGAGGCGATCGACCTGAAGAAGGTCTACGGCGACCACGAGGCCCTGAAGGGCCTGAACCTGCGGGTGAACGAGGGCGACATCTACTGCCTGCTCGGCGCCAACGGCGCCGGCAAGACCACCACCATCAACCTGTTCCTGAACTTCGTCGAACCGACCTCGGGCACCGCCCGCGTCAATGGCATCGACGTTGTCACGAATCCCCTCGAGACCAAGCGTTACCTCGCGTATATCCCGGAGCAGGTCATGCTTTACGGCAACCTCTCCGGGCTGGAGAACCTTGAGTACTTCGCCAGGCTCGGTGGCCACGACGAGTACTCCGCGGCGGACTACCGCGGCTTCCTCGACCGTGTCGGTCTGCAGCCTGACGCCGCCAGCCGCCGCGTGCGCACGTACTCGAAGGGGATGCGACAGAAGGTCGGAGTGGCGGTGGCGCTCGCGAAGCAGGCGAAGGCGCTGCTTCTCGACGAACCGACGTCCGGCCTCGATCCGAAGGCCAGCAATGAGTTCTCCGAGCTGCTCGTGCAACTGAAGAACGACGGGGCGGCCATCCTCATGGCAACCCACGACCTCTTCCGTGCCAAGGAGACCGGTTCCCGGATCGGCATCATGAAGGGCGGCGCCCTGGTGCGGGAGCTGTCCACGGACGAGGTCTCCCACGCCGACGTGGAGCGCATCTACCTCGAACACATGCACTGATAGGCCGCCATGCGGCCCGGGGACAATCGATGATCACGACCGTCGCACGCAAGGAATTCGCGGAGATCGTCCGCGATGGCCGTTTCCGGTGGACTGCTGCGCTGATGGTCCTGCTGCTCATCACCGCGATCCTCGCGGGCTGGCAGCGCTATGACGCCTACATGGCCATCCAGGCAACTGCCCAGGGCTCCACCAACACACAGTGGCTGAAGCAGGGTGACAAGAACCCCCATACCGCCGCGCACTACGGCAACTATGCCTTCAAGCCGCTGGGACCCCTGGCGTTCTTCGACAGCGGCATCACCAGCTACGCCGGCACGGCGGTGTTCATGGAGGCCCACAAGCAGAACTTCGCCATCGGACGCCCGGCCTCGGACACCAGTTCGATTGCCCGCTTCGGCGAACTGAACGGAGCCATGATCCTGCAGGTCCTGATGCCGCTTCTGATCATCTTCCTCGGCTTCACCGCATTTTCCGGCGAACGGGAGAGCGGGACGCTGCGCCAGGTCCTGAGCATGGGCGTCAGCCGTTCCACGCTCCTGTGGGGCAAGGCCCTCGGCCTCGGGTCGGCCGTGCTGCTGGTCGTCGTCCCTTGCCTGGTCGCCGGCGGGCTGGTGATTGGAGCCACGGGCCTGGAGACGGTCGGCGAGGGCATCGGCACGCGGGTCGTCCTGATGGGCCTCGCCTACCTGCTCTACGCCGGCACGTTCCTTTTCCTCACGCTGGCCGTCTCGGCCCGGGCGAGGACCGCGCGTGCTGCACTGATGGTGATGGTCGGCTTCTGGGCGCTGACAGCCTTCATCATGCCCAAGGTGGCTGCCGAACTCTCCAAGGTGGCGCACCCGTCACCAGCGTTTGGAACGTTCATGGCGGAGTTGAAGGAGCACCAGAAGCGCGGGATAGATGGTGTCTCGCCGTTCGCAAAGCTGGGCCGGTACCAGGGGGAGACGCTGCGAAAATACAAGGTCTCGCGGGTCGAGGACCTGCCCGTCTACTGGACCGCCATGCGCATGCAGAAGCTGGAAGAGATCGATCAGCCGGTCTTCGACCAGCACTACGGAGCCGTGCGCGATACCTACGTGGCACAGGGCCGGCTGCAGGACCGGCTCGGCCTGCTCGCCCCGACGCTGCCGCTGCGCTCCATCTCGATGGCCCTGGCGGGCACCGACCTGGTCGTGCAAACCAAGTTCATGGCGGATGCCGAGAAGTTCCGTCACGACATGGTATTCAAGATGAATGACTACCTGTCCAGGGCCGCGGCCAACCTCAATGGCAGCAACAGCGCGAGCAACTTCATGATTGCCAACGAGGAGGTGTTTGCCATTGTCCCGCCCTTCCGGTACGAGCCCCCCGACCTAGGCGCCACCATCGGTGGCCAGGTGAGGAATCTCGGCCTGCTGGGGCTGTGGCTGGCGGTGGCCGTCGGCCTCGCCTGGACGGCCACCAACCGCATGACCCTGGAGAAGACCTGATGTATCGCCTGATCATTTCCCACGAGGCGCGGTCCATGGCAAGGAGCGGCGCCCTCTGGTCGATACTGGGGCTCCTCATCATTGCGATCCTGTTCGCCGCCTGGGCGGGTGGCCGCAGCATCGATCGCCAGGTGAAGGGCGCCACGGACGCCCAGACGTTCGAGGAAGGCGACCGCGCCCGGATGCGCATGGACACGGAGGCGTACGAGGCAGAGGTCGTGGCCAGGGGCGGCACCTACGAGTTCGCCACTGTCCGGCACTCCCCGGGCCAGGGACCGCCCCAGGGCACCAACGCCGGCGCGGTCGGCGCGGAGACGGCAGCCTACGTCGCCCTGCCACCAACCGGTCTGGCGGCGATGTCCGTGGGCCAGAGCGACATACAGCTGAACTACCTGCCCGTTAGCATGGGCACGACGCTCGACATGGTGAAGAACCTGGAGATCGAGAATCCCGTCAATCTCCAGACGGGGCCGCTCGATATCGCATTCGTCGTGATATTCCTGCTGCCGATCTTCATTCTCGCCATGACCTACGACCTGTTGTCCAGCGAGAGGGAGCGTGGAACCCTGGCCATGATCCTGGCACACCCCGTCTCGCTGCGGGAGTTCATGGCATCGAAGATCGTGGCTCGCGCCGCCGTGGTGCTCACGGTCGTGCTGGCACTCGGTCTCGTGGCCCTGCTCAGCGTCGGGACCCAGCTGGAAAGTGGTGAGACGTGGCTGCGCTTTGGCCTGTGGATACTTGCCACCGTCCTCTACTGCGTCTTCTGGTTTGCGCTGGCGGTGCTCGTGAACGTCTACGGCACGAGCTCCGCCACCAATGGCACGGTGCTGGCGGGGGCATGGTTACTCCTGGTGGTCGTGATTCCGACGCTCGTCAGCCTGCTGGCGACCACGATCTACCCGGCGCCCTCCCGGATGGACCTCATCGTGGCGGCGAGAGACGCGCAGACCGCCGGTGAGAAGGAGATCCAGAAGTCGCTGGACAGGTTCTACTCGGATCATCTGGATTACGTGCCGGTCGGCGACCAGAAGGCCATGGACTTCCTGACCCTGTCCCAGGCCAATGCGGCCAATATCGAGAAGGCGCTGCTGCCGCTCTACGATGACTTCAAGGAGCAGATCAACCGGCAGGAGCAGCTGGTCCAGCGCTTCCAGTACGTTTCCCCGGCGATCATGATGCAGCTGGCCCTGAACGAGGCCTCGGGAAACAGCGCCGATCGCTACGAGGACTTTCTGGAACAGGCCTACCGGTTCCGGACCGAATGGAACGGGTACTTCGCGGAGCGCTTCCTGAAGCGGGAACCGCTGCGGCCCGCCGACTATGATGCTTTTCCTGTCTTCCGTTACCAGCCGGAGCCTTCAGTCACGGTGCTGATGCGGTTGGCGCCTTCCCTGATCGGGATGGTGCTGGCCTGCCTTGGCGTCATGCTGGTCCCGTTCCTGGGCTCGCGGCGTTATCAGGTAGCCGCCCGCTAGACCTGACCGGCCTCGTATCCGCAGGCCGGTCATGCCGGTGGTCCCCGGGTGATCTGGATCAAGATCAGAGGCCGCAGCATGCGGTGCACTGGCTTTCGGATCCTTTGGTCACGAGGCAGTGCAGCCATGTACATCAACTTCTGGTACCCGATCGCCCGCAGCGAGGACGTCAAGAACGATCAGCCCTTCCGCACCCAGGTACTCGGGCTGCGCTTCGTCGCCTTCCGGGACGACCGGGGCGGCGCACACGTGCTGCACGATGTCTGCACCCACCGGGGCGGTTCCCTCGGCAAGGGCTGGATCCGTGACAACACGGTCGTCTGCCCCTACCACGGCTGGCGCTTCGGCGGCGACGGCAGGTGCTCGTCGATCCCGAGCCTGCCCGGTGAAACGCCGCCTGCCCGCGCCAAGGTCGACAGCTATCCGGTGCAGGAGAAGTACGGCATCGTCTTCGCCTTCCTCGGAGACCTGCCGGAGAGCGAGCGCCCGCCGTTGCATCACATCGAGGAATTCGACAAGCCCGGCTGGCGCGCCAACCGGCTCGCGGTCTTCGAGGTGCCGGCCTACTACGAGCGTTCCATGGAGAACGGGCTCGATCCGTCGCACAACGAGTTCGTGCACCCGGCGCAGGGCTCGCCGAACATGAACCCGGACTTGCAGAAGAAGCCGCTTGCGGTCGAGAACATTCCCTGGGGCAGCAAGTTCCTGGTGCGCTTCGAGAACAAGGACGAGCACCAGGGCACCAAGGGGCTGCACGCCCCGCAGACCCTGGTGAGCGAGGTCACTGCCGGCTCCGGGCACGTGGGCCCGAACCAGATGATCACCTGGATCCGCTTCTCCGAGACGAACATGTTCCACCAGTATTTCTTCGAGGCGCCTGTCGACGACTCCCGCACGCGCATCTTCTTCGTCAACATGCGCACCTTCCTGCTGGATCCGCTGCACGACGAACGCATCGGCAAGGTCAACCTCGTGGTCGCCCAGGAGGATATCGACATCCTCGGTGAGCTCGATCCGGTACAGACACCGGAGTCAACGACCAGGGAGGTGCTGGTGCCCTCCGACCAGGCGATCGTCACGTATCGAGAGTGGCTGAAGAAGTTCGAACAGAAAGGCTGGCGCATCGACCTCGACACGCTGAAAGCCAGGAAGGGCAAGATTGCCTTCGCCATTCCCTGCCCGGCCCGGCGCACGTCCGGCAACTGGGTGCTGGACCCGGTGCCGCTGGTAAAGTCCTGAGCGCAGCCGGTTTCCGCAATGCCGACAAAGGGCATCGCCCCTGGCGTGCCAATCGCCCCTGATCGCCGCCTACACGGCCGCCTTGAGAATATTCATCGGCGCGAGTTCCGGGAACCGGGCGTTGGCTAGCGGTGGAATCGCCGTCCAGATGAAACAATGCTGACCGGACCGGCAGCCATGGCTGACGCCGTCGGCGAACACCGTCCAGGCTGAATAGGGGGCGAAATGCGCCTCGGCATGACCGACGGGATCCTGCTGGAAGTCAGGCGTATCCTTCATGAAGTCGTGGAATCGCTTCATCTCCCGATCGTAGGGGCTTGAATCGAGAACCTTGGCCAGTGGCGCGATGCCGCTCAGGCCCCGGACCAGCGCACTGCGCAGATGATCGAGCGGCCCCTTTTCCAGGCGCCCCATGTGTCCACCGGGCCCCGTGAATCCGGCGCGACTGGAATAGCGGGAAAAGACGTGGCGAAAATCGCCCTTGCTCACCCAGACGCGTTCCTGTACCCGGTTGATGTTGATGAAGAAGCGCAGGATGCGATCACCATTCGTCGCACCGTAGGCTCCGGCATCGAAATGGATGAGCTCGCTGGCCTTGTGCGCGTCTATGGCCCTACCGGCCTCTTCCATCGGCCGGAGGCTGCAGGTGGCGATCGGCGCTCCGCGCATCAGTTCCGGCATGACGCGTCGGGCAAAGTCGGCAATGTTCCGGCGCACCGTCGTCAGGGTCCGGTAGGCGACGGGATAGATCGCCGAGTCGCTACGGATGCCGCGCACCGAGTCGGCCTCCGGATGGTAGCTGACGTTCTTGCGGGTCAACTGCCGGGGAAGTTCGTTGCGCAGTGCTTCGAGATCCGCCTCGGGAGGTAGCGGGACCGGGCACTGCGGGAAGTAGATGATATTGCCCTGCTCGAGCAGGTCGCTCAGGGTGCGAGGCCCGGCGGATGCCAGCCTCGAATCGTCGAAGATCTCGAGCATATGTTATTTCCCGCCTACACGCCGATGCATCGGGCCGTGCGCAACATGCGCCACCCGGCCGGGTCCCGCCCTGACCTGGATCAAGTGTGCCCTTGCTCCGCCTGCTTCAGCGCTTCGAGATCGAGTCCCTCCAGGCCGTCGATACTGTGGCTGTTCTGCCGGGCCGCCTGTGCCAGCAACTGCTCCCTCGACTTACCGGCCACGGCTCGTGCGATGTCGTCACGCTGGCCTTCGTAGCCGTACCGGGGCACGCCCCAGCCACAGGAGTCGGCGATCCTCTGTACCTCGACGCGGACCAGGGCCCGGCAAACGGGCTGGGACGGGAATGCGGCGAGCAGCGCGTTGAAATCGGGGTCGTTGCGCTCGATGACGGTGCCGCGGCCATGCAGGCGCAGGATGCGCGGTGCGCCCTCGAAAGCGCAGAACATGATGACGATGCGGCCGTTCTCCTTGAGGTGGGCGACGGTCTCGATGCCGCTCCCGCCGACATCCAGCCAGGCAACCTGCCTGGGGCCCAGGATGCGCAGGGTATCCAGGCCCTTGGGTGAGCAGTTGACGAACCCGGTGGCCTTCAGCGGTGCGGTGGCGACGAAGAACATCCGCTGCTGGAGCAGCCAGGCGCTGATGCGCTCATCGATTGCCTCGTAGACCTTCCCCATGTCCTACTGCCCTCAGGTAGCCAGCGCTCCCCGTCCGCGGCGCACCGGCCTGCAGGCACCCGGGCAGGGCAGGCCGGTTGCGGCCTCAGACGCGATAGGCGTCACTCGTACGGGCTTCCCCAGGACTGTTCGGCGGATAACTGGCCCACTTGTCCCGGTAGTAACGACTCCGGAGGTCGCCCGCCGAGCGGCGATTGAAGGTGACATAGACGTTGCGCCGCTGGCGGGCGCTGGTGTTCTGCGGCGACCCGTGGGGTACGTAGGAATCGAAGAAGATCACGTCGCCCGGGTCAGCCTCGACCAGCGTGTACTCGGCCGCCGGCGAATACGGGGGGTCGTCCTCCGTGAGTGGCTGCCATTCAGGCGTCATCAGGCTCTTGCTGTAGTTGCCTGAGTTCAGGAAGCTCAGTGCCGCGTTGTCACGCCGGTTCGCGTCCACCGCTACTGCCATGGTGATGAAAAAGTCACCGTAGGCGTTCCAGCCGGCGGACTGGTCCTGGTGAAGCTTGTCCGCGCGGCATCCCGGCAGCTTGAAGTTGACCTTTTCCTTGAAGAGCATGGCGGGCTCACCCAGGAGCTCCGTGGCTGCCTCGAGCACCGCCGGGGACAGCAGGAGCCGCGAGATGTCCGGGTTATCCGGCCCGAGGAAGTGCTCGACGCGAACCAGCATGCTGGATCCAGTGACCGGGCTTTTCTCGAAGTACCGCGCCTCCGGACCGGCGCCGGCCGGCGCCGTACCGAGTCCGTCCAGCCATTCACCGATGATCCGCACCGCGTCGGGCGCAATGAAGCCCTTGAGTACGATGAAGCCGCGCGCGTGGAACTCACTGGTCTGATCGGGGGTTAGCCTCATGAATTCGTACTATCACCAGGGACCAGTGCGCACGTTTAACGGCAGCCGGGTGGCTCGGCAATTGCGGCTTTCCCTTATGCGGGGGGGGGGGTCCGCAAGGGCGCGAATCCAGCGTATCGCACGTGCGTACTCGAGTTGATGTACATCAGGGATCACAGTCGCGTACAGGCCGTACCGTCTTCCCACGTCAGGAGTCTGACGAGGCGACTGAAGATTGAGGGCGCGCAGGACAGCCGGAAGGGCATGTGCGCGGATTTCCGTCCAAAACCCGAGGAGTGACAAACATGCTGATCAATAACTGGTACGTGGCCGCGGCTGCCTCCGACGTAAAGCGCGACAAGCCGCTGAAGGTGCGCATGCTGGCCTGTGACTTCGTACTGTTCCGGGACGCGAACGGCAAGGCGGCCTGCCTGAGCGACGTCTGCTGCCACCGGGGCGCATCGCTTGGCAAGGGCGAGATGCACGACTGCAATGTCGTGTGCCCCTACCACGGCTGGGAATTCGACGGCACCGGGCGGTGCACCTTGATTCCATCCATGGGCCCGGATGTCGCGGTGCCGAAGCGGGTCCGTGTCGACAACTATCCAACCCAGGAGAAGTACGGCTGGGTCTGGGTATTCCTCGGCGACCTTCCCGAAAAGGACCGCCCGCAAATTCCGGACCTCTTCCCCGAATACGACGACTCGGTCAACTGGCATCGCATCGCCTACCATTTCGAGGCCAAGACCAACTGGATGCGCTTCGAGGAAAACTCCCTCGACACCGCGCACACCAACTTCGTGCATCGCCAGTTCGGCGCCAAGCGCACGCCAAAGCTCGAGAACTTCCCCATCAAGGAAACCGAGTGGGGTGCCAGCGTCAGCCGCCGCAAGCCGGCGCCCAAGCCGGACCAGAAGACCGGCGAGATGGCCAAGCTCCTGGGCGGCGAGCGCCTGGATACGAGCGTTGCCCTGGAGTTCAGCCTCGTGGGCCTTTGTCACCGGATCCAGCCGACATTCAAGGAAGGCATGAGCCAGATCAATTTCACTGCGCGTACTCCGGTGGACCAGAAGTTGAGCCGCGCGATCGGCTGGCAGGCGCGCAACTTCCTCAAGGAGCCGCAGTTCGACGCCGAGCGCATGGCAGGAATCCAGCTAGCGGTCGTTGAGGACCTTTCGGTGGTGGAGGACCTGAAGCCGCCGATCACACCGTCCCGACTCTCCGACGAGTTCCTTGTCGAGACCGACAGCATGGAGACCGCCTTCCGAAAGCGTTGCTGGAAGTGGGCGGGCCAGGGTTACGAGATCGATATGGATGAGTACGAGCGCCGCAGCCAGAACGAGATGCTGGTGATTCCGTCTCCGGCGCGTCGCGAAGACCCGACAAACTGGGTGCACAAGACGGTGCCCCTGAAGCCTGCCAGGAAGGAGTAGGGCGGCTGTTGATGCCCGGTGGTCCTGTGGCGGTCGGCACGATGTCCTGGTCGTGCCGGCCGTTACGGACGGCCTTCGCGGACCGGCACAGAAGTGGCTGGCGGCGGTACCTCTGCCGCTGGCACGGGTCCATTGGGTCGTTTAGTATCGGGTCAGGAGGTACCGCATGGCGGCGCACGAGTCCGGACACGGTAGCCCGACGATGCGCGGCGGACGTGGCTCGCGGCGCCGCGATGTCGATGCGGGTGAAATGGTGCCATGCAGCCGGTGCCCGGTCGCGCGGGTGTGTCTGCCTGCCAATGTCGAGCCCGACCAGGTTCCGCTGATCGAAGGGATGGTTTCGCGGCAGCAATACCTCGAGCCGGGCCAGTACCTGTTTCGCGTCGGTGAGGACTTTTCGTCACTGTTCGCCGTGCGTTCCGGATGCCTGAAATCGACGGTGGTCGACCCGGACGGCAGCGAACACATATTGAATTTCCACCTTCCGGGCGAGGTGCTGGGCTTTGCAGCGATCTACCAGGAGCGGCACGCGGGGAATGCCATCTCATTGTCGTCCGCGATTGTTTGCCACCTCTCGTTCAGGGAAGTCGTTCGCCTGGCGCAGTCATTTCCGCAGCTGATCCTCGGGCTGCTGCGCATAGCCAGCCGCTCCGCCCTGTACACGGGGCTCCTGACCGGGGACCACAATGCTGTCGTGCGCGTGGCGGCATGTCTCCTCAGTCTCTCAGGCCGCCTCCGGGCGCAGGGCCACTCCGCGACGGAGTTCGAGTTGGTCATGTCCCGTGAGGACATCGCCAATCACCTGCGGCTTGCGCCGGAAACGGTCAGCCGGGTTTTAACCCAGTTCCGTGAGGAGCGCGTGATCACTGTCAGCCGCCGCTCGGTACGGCTGCTCGACGAGAAGCGCCTGCAGTGCCTGGCAGGGCCCATGCTGCCCTATGGGTAGGGCGCTGCATGCGGATCGCCTCGGTATCCACCACCCGGCCGATGCCCGAAGCACAACGGGCACACGAGCTTAGCCGGGTCGGCGCAGCATCTTCTCGATGTCGCCCGCATGCAGTTCCTCAGCTGCAATCTGGGTACGGGCATATTCCTCAATCATGATCGATCGGCCTTCCACCAGGGCGAGAAGCTCGCGGTAGAGTCCCTGTGCGCGGCGTTCGTGGTCCAGCGATTCGCGGAGAATGTCGCCGACATCGTGCTTGTGGCTCTCAAGCAGGGGGCCAATTGCCAGCGACGGGTGTTCGCCAAGGTGCGTGATCATCTCGCCTGCCTGACGGGCATGTGCCAGTGACTCATTGGCCTGGGACTCGATCCACGAAATGATCGGAATCCGGTTATAGCCAAAGACCATGAAGGAATAGTGCGTATAACGGACCACACCGGCCAGTTCGGCCTCCAGGATCTGGTTGAGAACGCCGACGACGGCCTTGAGGTCTGTAGCCTGCCTGCTCATTCCGGTCTGCTCCTGACAATGATTGCCGCCCGAGTCTAGCGAGGGGCTGCACAAAAGTGACTAGGGATCATTACCTATGGGCTTCAGGGCTCCCCGGATCGCCGAGGCCAGCGTGCCGGCCACGAACAGGGCGAGCGCGACGGCGTTCAGGGCGCCGCCTATGCTGCGGACCATCGGCAGGCCGGCAAGCGTTGCGATGATCCGCAGTGCCACCGAAAGATGCAGTACCAGCAGCGGGAGGTAGAAGAGCCGGTGGTAGGGCAGGCGCACGCCAAGAATGGCAGGAAATATGATCGGCGCATGTCCGAAAACCATGGCGAACACGAAGCCCAGTAGTACCGCGTGCAATCCGGTGTCGTATCCAGGGGTTCCCGGCAAGACACCACCGGCACCAAGCAGGCACAGTGCCCCGACGGCAAGCCATGCATAACCGGTCAACAGGCACACGGCGATGAAGCGTGTCAGGCCGCGCTCGCGCACCGTGCGCCGCGCGATGTCCTGGCGAAGAAGCCAGAGCGCCAGCGCAAGCAGCGCGATGGGAAACAGGAGGCGTCCTGCGCCGATGCCGCCCGGGATGGGCAGGGCGCCGATGAGAATGACAGCGACAATTGGCGCGAATACCTGGCGTGCCACCGGCGACGGAGGCAGGAAGCGCGACAGCTCCAGGCGTTCACCGGCGATGGTCAGCACGAGAAAGCTCATCCATGCCGGCACGGCCGTGCCGACCCCGCCACCGGCGAGCCACAGCTCGTTGCCACCGCACAGGGCCACGGCGGCCAGCGCCAGTGTCAGGGTGTGCAGTGCACGCTGGCGCCTGTAGACCTGAATCGAGCTCGTCAGAAGCAACAGGCTGCCCATGACCGCAAGTGTCGCCGCGAACTGTCCGTCGAATCCGCCGATCAGCGCCAGGCCGCTCAGGCCCGTGCAGAGCGGCGCCAGATAGGCCCAGCGGGTACCCAGCGCCACGGCCCTTTCAAGGCTGATCACCGTGCCGAAGAATGCGCCGATCATGAGGGGCCCGTGGTCGAGCACTGACGCGGCACCCGGCCGTGGAGCATTCCAGCCAATGCGGACAAGGCCGGCAAACGTACCGGCGACGAGTGCAACCATGCCAAGGACGAGGAGCGGCACTCGCCAGGGGCGCGGCAGGTCGCTGCTCAGTGCCAGCCGAAATGCTCCCGTGCGTGCTCACTCATCATCGAGGTATCCCAGGGCGGCTCCCAGACCAGATTGACATCGACCTCGATATCGGGAGGTAGTGCAGCCGCGACAACACTGCGGGCCTCATCGACGATCATGCCGCCCATGGGGCAGGAAGGCGTGGTCATGGTGATGTCGACCTCGATGCGCCCGGGAAGGACTCGGACGTCGTACACCAGGCCGAGGTCGACGATGTTCATCCCGACTTCGGGGTCGATCACCTGGGTCAGGAGAGCGCGGAGCGCTTTGGGGTCCAGCGATGTGACATCGTGATCTGTCATGGGATTGTCACTGGGGAGTGTAGTCAAACCTGCAATGAATGCTCGGTAATCAGCCGCCGCTGACGCGCTGTATGCCCAGGTAAACGCCGGTGATGTAGGACCCCGCCCACACGATCCAGATCGGTATCGCGAGCCGATGGAAGCCGGCCAGTCGGTCGTCGCGCTTCTGCAGCAGGGCAGCGGTGCCCCACAGCGTGAGACCTGCCATCAGCGCCAGGGCAAGGTAGCCGCTGATGGTGTGCAGGTCCCAGCGGATGGTCTCGACACGGGCGCCCATGAAGCGCGTGGCCAGGGCATCACAAGCGACGGCGACCCAGAAGATCGCGATGTACGCGAAGGTTAGCCGCCTGGACCGCCAGTTGAGCCAAACAGCCGTGCTGTAGAGGAGCAGTGCCAGCGTTATCAACACTACTGAAAGCAGGATCAGGTTTGACATCGTCATTCCTCGTCTTGGGTTTTCGGGACATGATTCGCAGGTTGATCGGAGCCGGCTCCCGGTAGATGTGGCGCCTCACCGTACAGGAATCGACAGCAACCTCGACAGGCTTCGGCGCTGGCAGACCAGGTCGGAGAGCGTGTACCTGGCCAGGGCCGCATAAAAGGCGTCGATCGCCTCACTGAGCACCTTTCGCAGCTGGCAGGCCGGGGTGATTACGCAGGTGTTGTTTTCCCTGTCAAAGCACTCGGCGGCCAGCGAATCGGCCTCGGTGAGGCGCACGACGGCGCCGACATTGATCGCTTCTGGCGGTCGCGCCAGCTTCAGGCCCCCGCCCTTGCCGCGTACGTTGGCTAGAAAGCCGTGCTTGCCGAGGAAGTGGACCACCTTCATCAGATGGCTTTCCGACACACTGAATGCAGTGGCGATCTCGGCTATGGTGCTGCGCCGGTCCGGCCGGATGGCCAGGTAAATCAGCACGCGCAGGCTGTAATCAGTGAATACCGTGAGCCGCATGCCCGTCCCTCTTAATGCAGGAGGCGCCCGGCCACCGGCCGGGCGCGCTGCTGATTATATGCTCCGCGGATCAGGCGGTCTTGGTCGCCGGCAGGAGTCCTGCCTGCGGAGCCGGATTGCGGCGGTAGCCGAGGAGCCTGATGACGTAGGCCACGAGGAACAGGACGCCGAGTGCAAACACCACATCGCCCGGCACGCGCATCCAGACCAGGAACTCCATCACCGTCGAGTGCACCACCTCCGGGGAGCGGGCGTACCACAGTCCTTTCGTGATGCTGGCCACGGCCTGGTAGATACCGGCCGGCAGCAGCGACAGGAACACCATCATCGCCAGTCCCGCGTTCAGGCCCCAGAATGCCGGCGCCAGCAGCCGCTCCGAATGCCGGCTGGCCGGGTACAGGCCCCGCAGGCAGAACAGCAGCAGTCCGATGCCAAGCATGCCGTAGACGCCGAACAGCGCCGCATGGCCGTGGGCTGCCGTGAGGTTAAGCCCCTGCACGAAGTACAGCGAGGCTGGCGGGTTGATCGTGAAGCCGAGCAGGCCCGCCCCGACGACATTCCAGAAGCCGACTGCCACGAAGCACAGGATCGGCCAGCGGTACGTGGCCACCCAGGGCGCGGCCCGGCTCCGCAGGTAGGTGCGGTAGCCCTCGAGCCCGACCAGGGCCAGGGGCACTACTTCGAGCGCCGAGAACACGGCACCGAGCGCAATCACCGCCGTCGGCGTGCCGGTGAAGTACAGGTGATGCAGCGTGCCGAGGATCCCACCGAACAGGAAGACGGTCGTCTCGAGGACGATCGCTGCGTTGGCCGTGCTGGCACGGATGAGTCCGAGACGCGTGAAGATGAGCGCCACCACCGCGGTCGCAAAGACTTCGAAGAAGCCCTCGACCCACAGGTGCACCAGCCACCAGCGCCAGTACTCGATCATCGAGTAGTGTGTCTCCTGGCCCCACACGAGCGAGGTCGCGTAGAAGCCGCCAATACAGGTGGCAGAGAGGAACACCATCGCGATCACGCCGCGCGTCTCACCCGGCTGGCGCAGCGCCGGCCATAGCGCCCGCCCCAGCAGGAACAGCCAGAACAGGAGTCCGACGAAGAGCAGGATCTGCCAGACACGGCCCATACTGGTGAACTCGAGGCCCTGATTACCGATCCAGAATGAGTAATCGGTACCGAGTGCCTGCAGTGTACCGAGCCAGCCAGTGGCGGTGGAGCCGACCACGATGGCGATGAGCGCCCAGAACAGCAGGTCCACGCCCAGCTTCTGCGCTCGGGGCTCAGCGCCGGAGAGCAGCGGCGCGATGTACAGTCCGGTGGCCAGCCAGGCCGTGGCGATCCAGAAGATCCCGAGTTGCGTGTGGCTCGTCCGGCTCACCACATAGGGGAGCACCTCGGCGAGCGGCAGGCCGAAGAACTCCTGGCCCTCCACGGCGTAGTGAGCCGTGATCGCGCCCATGGCGACCTGGACGAGGAGCAGCCCTGCGACCACGAAGAAGTACTTGCGCGTGGCCAGCATCGAGGGAGTTGGCTGGGCGCCGAACAGTGGGTCGCTGGCCGGTGCCACCGGAGCCACAGGTTCGTGCCGGGCCCCGTGATACCAGAGCATGGCGGCGATACCGGCAATCAGCAGCACGATGCTGACGACCGACCAGACGGCGCTTCCGGTGGTCAGTTCATTACCCACGAGCGGCTCGTGGGGCCAGTTGCTGGTATAGGACAGTCCCGCTTCGCCGGGACGGTCGGTGGAGGCAGACCAGGATGCCCAGAAGAAGAATGCGGCGAGTGCGGACCTGTCGGCGGTATCCGGCAGGGTGTCCGCCGTCATCGCGTACTGCTCGCGCAGCACGTCGAGGGCCGGCTCGGTGCCGAACAGACCGGCATAGTGGGCCGCGGTCGAGCGGATTGCCGTGGCGCGCTCGGCCGACATGACGAGCGTGCCGGTGCCAGGGTCGAAGCCATTGCGGCGCATCTCGGTCCGCAGTCGCGCATCTATGCCGCCGCGCTGCTCGAGGGTCAGCTGCGAGTAGGACTCCCCGAAGAGCCGCCTGGACTGCAGCTCCCGCAGCTCGAGCGCCTCGCGATGCAGCCAGTCGGCCGACCAGTCCGGGGCGAGGTAGCTGCCATGGCCCCAGACCGAGCCCAGCTGCTGGCCACCGGCCGACAGCCAGACCTCCTGGCCGCGCCGGATGTCCTCACCGGTGAACAGGACTTCGCCGGTGGGGGTGGTGACGGTCGCCGGGATCGGTGGCGCGGCAAGGTAGATCTCCCGGCCGATCCAGCCGAGAACGGCGAACGAGAGCACGAAAACTATCGCAAGAAGTTGCCAGAGGCGACGGGTGGGACGCATGACGAGGCCTTTCCGGTCGAAGAACGATTGAAAATCGACCTTATGATACCCGTCGGATCGTATAAAGCAATATCAGAAATACATCTATTAGGGTGTCTGCCGTGGCGCAGCGGTACCGGCATCGTCGCCATTGCCCAGGTACACGGCGTATTCCAGGCCGTCACCAAAGCCCAGCGTGACGGAATGAAAGCCATTTGCCCCGGAATGCAGGTAGTCGAGGAACTCCGTCAGGCTGGAACTGAAGCTGCGGATGTTGTCCGCCAGTAGCACCGCACCCGGTGCCAGGCGCGGCCGCAATTGCCGGAGAAGGGGCAGGTAGAGAACTTTCCAGCCGTCCATGAACACCATGTCGACCGGCCCGGGCACATCCCGCAGGGTTTGCATGGCATCGCCAAGCCGGACCTCGCTGACGTCCCCCAGTCCCGCCTCCGCGAGATGTGCAGCGGCCCGGGCCTGCTTGGCCGGCTCGATCTCGCTGCCGATCACGAGACCGCCGCCGTTGTCACGCACGGCAGCAGCGAGGTAGATGGTGGAAATGCCAAAGGAAGTGCCAAATTCGACGATCCTCCGGGCACCGAGGGCCCGCGCCGTGATGTAGAGGAACTCCCCCTTCTCGGGGGATACCGGCATGTAGATATCGCGAGCTACGCCCGGGGTGATGACCTCGTGCATCCTCCGGCCACGGAGCACACCGGCGAGGTAGCGCGGCGTGATGCCGAGAAATTTCGCCCAGTCGCCGCGTGCCTCCGCATGCAAACGCAGCAGGGTTCCCCGAACGGGCTCACTTCGCAACGCGCATTGCTTCTGCATCCGTATATCCTAGCGGTCGCCGTCACCTGCGGCTGTTGCATTACTCAAGGCGGTCCTGTTTCAGCCGGGCCCAGGCCGGTGATAGCGTGTGCCCATGGTCATCGAGCCCCGCCAGGCCAACCCGGGCGCCCTCCGGCGCTGGAGTGTGCAGGCCCTCGGCCTCATCGGCCGGGGTGTCAGTGTGTGGCTTGGGCTCGTGTTGCTGCTTTGCCTGGCGATCTTCGCCGGGCAGCGGCTGCCACTCGTCAGCGGCATGCTCGCGCTATTGACGTTCTTCGGCAGCACCCTGGTGGCGGCGCGGCTTGACCAGGCCACCGCGGCATCCTTCTCCGATGTGCTGGCCACCTTGCGCCGGCACGGCCCGGACCTGGTGGCCTTCTCGGCGGTGATCGCACTGGCGGGCGCGCTGGTCTGGGTATTCTTCCTCGCGCGCCCCGAGGCGCCCTGGTGGAACGTCCTGTACACGGAGAGGAACATCGTTACGGCGTTGTCGGACAACTGGCTTGTGGCCCTCCGGCAGGTTTTCGTCTACTCGGCCTATGCCCTGGGCTTGCTGTTCTTCGGGCTCAATATTCCCGGCCTGACCTCCTTCCTGCAGTTTCCCTGCACGACTCTCCTGGGGCTGCCGTTCCGTGCGTCCTATCGCGCGGGGGCCGCCGCCCAGATGAAGAACCTGGGCCCGATGCTCGGTGTTGGCCTGCTGTTCATCCTGCTGCCCGTCATGGCGGTACTGCTGCTGCCGCCCGCCGTGCCGCTGCTCTACTGCTACCTGGGTGCCCTGACCTACGTGGCCTTCCGCGAGATTTTCCTCGGCGTCACGGAGAATCGGGTGCTGGTGCAGGCACATTCGGCCCGGGAGGAGGCGTGGGTGGCGCAGTGGCCAATGCGGACGGTGCCCATGAACGGCCGGGTCTGGAGATCCATGATGGTCCTGCCGTCCGTCCGTCAGTCGGCGTCGTCCTGGACCTCATCCTCATCATCCATCGGAGGCTCATCGGACGCAAAGTCCGTGAGCTCGCCGCCCATGAGTACCTTCACCCGCTGCTGCGCATCCTTGAGCGCGCCCTGGCACTCCCGGCTCAGGCGCACGCCGCGCTCGAATTCCTTCAGCGACTTGTCCAGTGGGAGTTCCCCTGACTCCAGCTGCTCGACGATTGATTCAAGCTCGGCAAGGCTCTTTTCCAGGTCGACAGGCTGGGCCGTTGGCTCCGGCCGTGATTTCTGACGCGGTTTGTTCATGCAGATGTCCGGGTGCCAGCGAGGAAGCTCGCGAGGTTTGCACAGGGCAGCAGGGCGGTCAAACCGGTTGACAGGATTGGCGCACGCTTCCTATATTTAGACCAAGTCTAAATACCCGCTTCCAAACACCGCTAAGGAGAATTCAAAGTGGCTCTCAAGGGCAGCAAGACCGAAGGCAACCTCAAGGCCGCGTTCGCGGGCGAGTCCCAGGCGAATCGCCGCTACCTGTATTTCGCGGCGAAGGCGGACGTGGAAGGGTTCAATGACGTCGCAGCGGTATTCCGCTCGACCGCCGAGGGCGAGACCGGCCATGCCCACGGCCATCTGGACTACCTGAAGGACGTGGGTGATCCCGCCACGGGCCTGCCGATCGGACCCACGTCGGACAACCTGAAGGCCGCCATCGCCGGCGAAACCCACGAGTACACCGACATGTACCCGGGCATGGCCAAGACGGCGCGCGACGAGGGCTTCCGCGAGGTGGCGGACTGGTTCGAGACGCTCGCCAAGGCGGAGCGTTCCCACGCGAACCGCTTCCAGAAGGCCCTGGACACCCTCGGGAAGTAAGTCGTCGTTCATCACCGGCCGGCGGTCGCACTCCGACCGCCGGCCGGGTCCTCCGGTTTCGTCTGCTCCAGGGATTACCGACATGGCCACGCGCGAAGGCAGCCTTGACGCGCCCACCCGGCACCCTCTCGACTGGCAGGCCCCGGACTTCTGGAGCAGGGAGTCCCTCGAGAAGGAGCTCGAGCGGGTCTTCGATATCTGCCACGGCTGCCGGCGCTGCTTCAACCTCTGCAATTCATTCCCGACACTGTTCGACGCCGTGGATGCCTCTGACACGGGCGAGGTGGACGGCGTCCCCAAGGCAGTGTTTGCCGACGTGGTCGATCACTGCTACCTGTGCGACATGTGCTACATGTCGAAGTGCCCCTACGTGCCTCCCCATCCGTTCAACGTGGACTTCCCCCACCTGATGCTGCGGGCCAAGGCCGTCCGCTTCCGGGAGGAGGGCGCAACTCTCCGCAGCCGGATACTGTCGGCCACGGACCAGGTCGGCAGCATTGCCGGCATCCCCGTGATTGCCGAGGTGGTGAACGCGGTCAATGGCAACCAGGTCGGGCGGTTGCTGCTCGAGAAGGCCCTGGGCGTGGCCCGGGACGCGCCGATTCCCCGCTACGAAAGCGACACGGCGCGCAAGCGCCTGGCTCGCCAGAACGCGCCGGCGGCGCCCGCGGAGCCCGTCAACGGCACCACCGGCAAGGTCATTCTCTACACCACCTGCTACGGCAACCGGAACCTGCCCGCGATGGTGGAAGACCTGGCGGCCGTGTTCCGCCACAACGGCATCACCGTGCAGCTCGCCGGCGCCGAGCAGTGCTGCGGCATGCCGAAGCTGGAACTGGGTGACCTGGACTCGGTGGCCAGGGCCAAGGAGGCCAACGTTCCCGAGCTGGCGAAATGGGTCGCGGAGGGCTGGGACATCGTCGCGCCGGTGCCCTCCTGCGTGCTGATGTTCAAGCAGGAACTCCCCCTGATGTTCCCCGCTGACCCGCAGGTGCAGGCAGTGGCCCGCGCCTTCTTCGATCCCTTCAACTACCTCCACCTGCGTCACAGGGGCGGCAAGCTGCGGACCGACTTCAAGGCAACCCTGGGCAAGGTCTCCTACCACGTGCCCTGCCACCTGCGGGTGCAGAACATCGGGCTAAAGACCCGGGACGTCCTCCAGCTCGTGCCGGGCACGACCGTCGAGGCCATCGAGCGCTGTTCGGGCCACGACGGCACCTACGGCGTCAAGACCGAGTTCCGCGCGGCTTCCGTCAAGATCGCCACGCCCGTCGCCGAGCAGGTCGGGGGGAGCGGTGCCGACCATTTCTGCAGTGATTGCCCGATGGCCGGCGCCCAGGTGGCCGGGCTCGCCAATCGCGGCGACCATCCGCACCCCATCGAGCTCCTGCGCCGGGCCTACGGCATCTGATACCTCCCCGATGGACAAGCTGACCCCCGAGGACCTCTACCCGCTGGAAACCTATGCGCGGCTGCGCCCTGAGTTTCGCGAGCGGGTCATCGAGCACAAGGCGCACCGGCGCCTGGGCCTGGGCGAGCACATCACCCTGTCCTTCGAGGACCGGCTGACGATGCACTACCAGATCCAGGAAATGTTGCGCGCGGAGCGGCTCTTCGAGCCGGCGGACATCCGGGCCGAGCTCGACGCCTACAACCCGCTCATACCCGACGGGACGAACTGGAAGGCGACGCTCCTGATTGAATACCCCGGCGAGGACGACCGGCGGATCGCCCTGGGCCGGCTTCGCGGGGTGGAAGACCGGGTCTGGGTGCGGATCGGGACCCTCGACCCGGTGTATGCCATCGCGGATGAAGACATGGACCGCGCCAACGACACCAAGACCTCTGCCGTGCACTTCCTGCGCTTCGAGTTGCCGCCTGCGGCGATCCAGGCCCTCCGGGCCGGCGCCGGGGTATCCGCCGGCGTCGATCACCCCGAGTTGACCGTGCGCGTTGATTCCATTCCCGAGCTGCTGCGCGAATCCCTGATCGCCGACCTGGCCTGACGCTCCACGAGCAGCGCGCGGCAACGACCGTCCGGGTACTTTCTTGCTTAATCCGGCGGGTGCTCTAAGATTCCGCCCGTTGTTGCGCGCATTCCCGACTCCTTGCTGGATTGTTCCTGAATTCCGATGGCCAAGAGCTACGAAGCTGCTGACATCGAGGTCCTGAGCGGCCTCGATCCCGTGCGCCGCCGGCCCGGGATGTACACCGACACCAGCCGTCCGAACCACCTGGCCCACGAGGTCATCGACAACAGCGTCGACGAGGCCCTGGCCGGCCACTGCAGGCGCATCGACGTCAAGCTCCACGCGGACGGTTCCCTCGAGGTTGCCGACGACGGGCGCGGCATGCCCGTGGACAAGCATCCCACCGAGAAGATTCCCGGCGTGGAGCTCATCCTCACGCGCCTCCATGCCGGCGGCAAGTTCTCCAACAGCAACTACCAGTACTCCGGCGGCCTGCACGGCGTCGGCGTCTCGGTGGTCAACGCCCTGTCGAAGAACCTGGAGGTCTGGATCCGGCGGGATGGCCACGAGTACAACATGAGCTTCCGCAACGGCGAGCGCGCCGGCAAGCTCGAACAGGTGGGCACCGTCGGCAAGGCCAACACGGGCACCACGCTCCGTTTCTGGCCCGACCCCAAGTTCTTCGATACCGACAAGTTTGCGGTCAACGACCTGAAGCATGTCCTCCGGGCCAAGGCCGTGCTCTGTCCCGGGCTCCGCATCCGCTTCGAGGTGGAGAAGCCGGAGCAACAGTACGAGTGGCTCTACGAGGGCGGGCTCGGGCAATACCTCTCCGAGAGCCTGCCTGATGCCGAGCTGGTGCCGGGCCCGCCTTACGCGGCCAGCATGAAGAGCGAGCGGGAAGAGGTGGAGTGGGCCATTGCCTGGGCCGACACGGACACTCCCGCCATCAATGAGTCCTACGTGAACCTGATTCCCACGGCCCAGGGCGGCACCCACGTGGGCGGGCTCCGCACCGGGCTTACCGATGCGCTCCGCGACTACTGCGAGTTCCGGAACCTGCTGCCGAGGGGCGTGAAGCTGTCCCCCGACGACGTGTGGGACGGGCTGCAGTACGTCCTCTCGGTCAAGATGCAGGAGCCCCAGTTCTCGGGCCAGACCAAGGAGCGCCTGAGCTCCCGCGAGTGCGCCGCGTTCGTGGGCGGCGTGGTCAAGGACTCCTTCTCCCTCTGGCTCAACCAGCACACAGACGCTGGCGACCAGATCGCCGAGCGCGCCATCCTCGCGGCCCAGCGCCGGTCCAAGGCGGCGAAGGTCGTCATCCGCAAGAAGATCACCAGCGGACCCGTCCTTCCCGGCAAGCTCGCCGACTGCGCCAGCACCGATCCGGAGCGCTGCGAGATCTTCCTGGTCGAGGGCGATTCCGCAGGCGGCTCGGCCAAGCAGGCCCGGGACCGGGAATTCCAGGCCGTTCTGCCCCTGCGCGGCAAGATCCTGAATACGTGGGAAGTGGACCAGGGCGAACTGCTGGCGTCCCAGGAGATCAGCAACATCAGCCTTGCGATCGGCGCCGAGCCTGGCAGCGCGGACCTCACGGGCCTCCGTTACCACAAGGTCTGCATACTCGCAGACGCCGACTCGGACGGCCTGCACATCTCCACGCTGATCTGCGCGCTGTTCGTCCGGCACTTTCCACAGCTGGTCCGGGCCGGGCACGTGTACGCGGCCATGCCACCGCTGTTCCGCATCGACGTGGGCAAGGACGTGTACTACGCGCTGGATGAAGCCGAACGCCAGGGCGTCCTCGACCGGCTGGCCGCGGAGGGCGTCCGTGCCAGGCCCACGGTGACCCGGTTCAAGGGTCTGGGCGAGATGAATCCGCTCCAGCTCCGGGAAACCACCATGCTTCCGGAGTCGAGGCGCCTCGTGCAGCTGACCATCGATGCCAGCGATGACACCGAACAGCTGCTCGACATGCTCCTCGCCAAGAAGCGCTCGGGCGACCGGCGCACGTGGCTCGAGACCAAGGGCAACCTGGCAGAGATCTGACACCCATGGGAACCCGCAAGTCGTCTTCTTCAAAGTCAGGCAAAGGCAGCCCCCCGGCGGCGCTGCAGAACCGCCTGCAGTTCGACACGGTCGAGAAGCTCCCGCTCCGCACGTTCACCGAGAAGGCCTACCTCGACTACTCGATGTACGTCATCCTCGACCGGGCCCTGCCGCACATCGGTGACGGCCTGAAGCCCGTCCAGCGCCGCATCATCTACGCCATGAGCGAGCTGGGGCTGCTCGCCGCGACCAAGCACAAGAAGTCTGCGCGCACGGTCGGCGACGTCATCGGCAAGTTCCATCCCCACGGTGATTCGGCGTGCTACGAAGCCATGGTGCACATGGCCCAGGACTTCGCCTATCGGTACCCGATCGTGGACGGGCAGGGCAACTGGGGCTCCGCCGATGACCCGAAGTCCTTCGCGGCGATGCGCTACACCGAGGCGCGCCTCACGCCCTATGCGGCAATCCTGCTCGACGAGCTCGATCAGGGCACGGTCGAGTGGGTGCCCAACTTCGACGGCACCATGCAGGAACCGGTGCTGCTGCCGGCTCAGCTGCCCAACCTGCTCCTCAACGGCACCAGCGGCATCGCTGTCGGCATGTCCACCGACATCCCCCCGCACAACCTGCGAGAGGTCGTGACCGCCCTCGTGCGCCTGCTGGAGGAGCCCGACACCACCGTCAGGCAGCTCTGCCAGCACATCAAGGGTCCCGATTTCCCGACGGGCGGCGAGCTGGTGACGCCCCGGAAGGAACTCCACGAGATCTACGCCACGGGCAACGGCACCCTCCGGCTCCGTGCCACGTGGGAGCGGGACGAGGACGACATCATCATCACCAACCTGCCGTTCCAGGTCTCGGGCAGCAAGGTGCTGGAGCAGATCGACGCCCAGCGCCAGGCGAAGAAGCTGCCGCTGGTGGAGGACCTGCGCGACGAGTCGGACCACGAGAATCCGACGCGTCTCGTGATCACGCCCAAATCCGGCAAGGTGGATGTCGAGGCGCTGATGAGCCACCTCTACGCCACGACCGATCTCGAGCGCACGCTGCGCGTGAACCTCAACGTGATCGGCCTGGACGGCCGGCCGTCGGTCCGGGACCTGAGGGCGCTGCTCGGAGAGTGGCTCCAGTTCCGCACGGCAACGGTCAGGCGGCGGCTGCAGTACCGCCTTGCCAAGGTCGAGGACCGGCTGCACATCCTCGAAGGCCTGCTGATCGCCTACCTCAACATCGACGAGGTGATCCGCATCATCCGCAAGGAGGACAAGCCGAAGGACGTGCTGATGAAGCGTTTCGGCATCAGCGATGCGCAGGCGGAATCGATCCTCAACCTCCGCCTGCGGCAGCTGGCCAAGCTCGAGGAAATCGAGATCCGGACGGAGCAGAAGGACTTGGCGAAGGAGCGGGACAGTCTCCAGCAGGTCCTGAAGAGCGCAACGAAGCTGAAGAACCTGATTCGCGACGAGCTGCTGGCCCTGGCGGAGAAGCACGGGGACGCGCGGCGCACGGCCATCGTGGAGCGCGAGGCCGCCCAGGCCATCGCCGAGACCGAGCTGGTGACGAGCGAGCCCGTCACGGTCGTGCTGTCGTCGAGCGGCTGGGTCCGCTCTGCCAAGGGGCACGACATCGACCCGGTCGGCCTGAGCTACAAGTCCGGTGACACTTTCCTCAGTTCCGCAACCGGCAAGAGCAACCAGCTTGCCGTCTTCGTCGACAGTGCCGGTCGCGCCTACTGCCTGCCGGCGCACTCGTTGCCATCCGCCCGGGGACAGGGCGAACCGCTAACCGGCAGGCTCAATCCGGCGCCCGGGGCCAGTTTCCGCGGCGTGCTGCTGGGCGATGCCGACATGCGCTGGCTGGTCGCCAGCGACGCCGGTTATGGGTTCTTCGTCCGGCTGGGCGAACTGCACTCGCGCAACCGGGCGGGAAAGGCCTGCCTGCGGGTCCCCGATGGCGGCGACGTGCTGATACCCGCGCCAGCGTCCGGACCGGCTTTTCCTGGCGATGCGCTCGTGGCTGCCCTGAGTTCCGAGGGGCGACTCCTCGTGTTTGCGGCCGCGGAACTGCCGGAACTGCCCCGCGGCAAGGGCAACAAGATCTTTGGGATCTCGTCCGCCAAGTTCAGGGCGGGCGAGGAGAAGCTGTCTGCGGTTGCGGTGCTCGAGCCCGGGCAGTCGCTATTGTTGTTCAGCAACCAGCGCACCATGACGCTGGGTCCGAAGGACCTGGCCGAGTATCGGGGTGCACGCAGCCAGCGGGGCGGCCTGTTGCCGCGCGGTTGGCGGAAAGTCGACCGGATCGCGGTGTCTGGCGGGGCCTAGCGGGACTTCTTCCGGGCCGACGCTTCGCGGATCCGGGCGTCGTTGATCTGCGTCGGTTCATCCAGTTCGCTGCCCAGGGCGTCGCGCATGGCGGACATGTCCAGAACCTGGCTCGCGGTCAGTTCTTCCTCGTAGTCCCTTTCCAGGAGCGTGAGCGCCTCGAGCAGCGTCTGGGCCTGCTGCTGGTCAGCGGTGGCCGATGTCGCCAGCGTGCGGAGGTCCACCGTGGCTGACTGGGCGGTGGCTTCCAGGTTCGGCCGCGGCTGTTCGACGGTCGAGGCGCGCAGAGTCGCTTCCTCGCCGGTGGGATCTCCCACGAGGAAGTCCACGTCACCGTCGGGCATGGCGGCGTTGTAATCGTCCTCGTTGGAACCGAAGGCGCGTGCCGCCATCGTCTTCTCGGCGTTCAGGCGCTTCTGGATCGTCGTATCGGTGCCGTCGAACATCCCCTCGAGCTCGGAGGTGATGTCCTCGCTGGGTGCGGGGGCCGGCGTCGCTGCCGTGCGCGGCGCTTTGGCCGGTGCAGGCGCGTACTCCGGTTCGGGATCGGAGGCGAATTCCGCGGCGAGCGGATCTTCATGGGCTGGCGTGAAGGATACCGAGAAGCCGGGCTCTGTCTGGCGGGTAACGAGCGGCGCGGACACTGGGGGGAGTGCCGCCAGTTCCGGCGAGGTCGAGTCGTCCAGGTCCGGTGCGATGGCAGGGGAGGGCCGCTTGCGGGCCGGCAACCGGCCGCGGAACCACAGCAGCGCGCTGACCAGCAGTCCGAAGACGATGCCCGCGCCCGCCGCTATGACCGGGTTGGGCTCGTCGCTGGCGACTGCGCCGCTGATATTGCTGGCAGTAGCGACGGGAGTGGCAGGAATGGCGCGAACTGGCGCAACGGGCACCGCTGGCGCTGCAGGCACCGCCGTAAGTTCTACCGGCGGGCTGGTTTCGACCGGCGCCGGGATCGGCGGCACCGAGTCCAGGGCCCGGGGCAGCGTGGGCGCCGGAACGTCCGGCGACGGCGTCATCGTCGCGGGCCCGGCGCCGGGGGTATCCGTCGCGGCCACTGCGGCCGGGGAGGCCGCCGCCGTCACGGGGATCGTGATTTCGCTGCCGAGCTTGATCAGGTTGGCATCATTGCGGATGAAGGCATCCGGGTTTGCCGCCTGGATGGCATTCGCCATGGCCTGCAGCGAGACCCCTCGACCCTGGATGCGCGAGGCGATCCCCGAGAGGGTATCGCCCTCGGCGACGCGATAGCGGGAGCCCACCTCGATCTTCCCGGCCGGCCTGTCTGATGCGCGCCGCAAGGGGGCTGCGGCGGGCCGGCTGTCGGCCGGCAGCGTCACCGTGCGCCGGGTCGCGGCGACCGGCGCAGCAGCGGGCGCGGCGGCCTCGCCCGTGCTGGCAGCAACGGCGCCCGGCAGGTCGAGCATCAGGACGTACTGGCGAACCAGGATGGGTGCGCCGGGGCACTGCACCTTCAGTTCCAGTTCGTACATGGGTTCGTAGAGCGCGGCGCCGCTCGTCACGCGCAACTCGTATATGCCTTCCCGCGCGGCCTGGGGCGCCGTCACTTCGGCGCCGGGCACGTGGCGGAGGTCGGAGGCCTGCTGGCCTGGAACGACGCAGGTGCTTTCCAGGGTTTCGCCGGCGCCGAGGCGCACCGGGACGGTGGCGTCGAGCCGCTGGCCCAGGGTGGACCGCACGCTGATGTCGCCGAGGGTAAGGGCGTGGCCGGCCGGGGCCATGCCAAGAAGTATCGAGCCCGTCAGGACGGGGGCCGCAGACGCCTGCCGGATTGCCAGGCGAAGCAGGGAATTTGCGGTTCGAACTGGCTGGCGCAATCGGCGCATGGGTCGGCCCTGGAGTCCCTTTATGACAATCGCTAAGAGACCATCTGCGGGTCCGCGGGTATACGACCCAGGTCTCGTTCTGTTATGTCGTGGCAAACCGGTGCCGGAGCGTGGCGCCGGAGTGTGATTGAACTCACGTCCGGCCTCAGCCGGCGGCCTGCTGGCCGGGCGCTGTGGCGTCGCCCAGGACCACCCCGTGGGTCTGGGTGAAATTCCCCTGCACGAAGGCAATGCCCAGCTGCCAGAGGACGGCCATCGTGTTGGCGTTCTCGACCCGCTCGGCAATGGTCTTGATCTTGAGTTCGCGGGCGCGTGCCGCAATCTCTCCGACCTTCCTCTGCAGATCCTTGTCCCGGTGCAGGCCCTGCATCAGGCTGCCATCGACCTTGACGAACTGCATGGGCAGGTGCCCTAGCAGCTGGGTCGAGTCCCGTCCCGTTCCCAGGTGATCGACGGCAAAAAGGAAGCCGTTCTCGCGGAGCCTTTCGGCCACGGACTTGCCCTGCTTCAGCTGCTGCAGGGCGAGCTCCTCGCTGATCTGGAAGCACACCTGGCTCGGTTTGAGCCGCGTGCTCTGGGCCCGGGCCTTCAGCCACTCGAGCAGGGAGTCGTCCAGCACGGAGTCGCGGGACAGCCGGACGAATACCAGGTTTGGCTGGCGGGCCACGCAGAACGAGAACGACGCGCCGATCACCCACCGGTCGATGTTCTTCATCATGTGGGCGCGCTCGGCCGCCGGAATGAAGTCGGACGGCAGCACGGGCTCACCCTGTTCGTCGATCAGGCGCACCCGTGTGTCGAGCACGCCCTGCACCTCCTCGTGGAGGCCCACGATGGGCTGGTGCACGAGGCGCAGGCGGTTCTGCATGAGGGCGGCGCGGATCCGCGCTACCCAGAGCGTGTCGGTCTGGCGAAGGCGCTCGGTGACGCTCGTGCTGTCGCTGAGCACCACGCGGTTGCCGCCCTGGTCGCGGCCCTTGCGGCAGGCCAGCTCGGCCTCGGCCAGCATTTCTGCCGGATTCTGGTCGGAGGGCCGGACCTCGCACAGCCCGATCGTGCACGACATCGAGGTGGACTGCGTCTCCACCTCGAAGACCTGGTTCGCCACCGCCTTTCGTAGCTGGTTTGCCCAGGCCTGCACGTCCGTCATCGTTCCCCGCTCAACGAGGACGGTGAACATCGTGCCGCCAAAGCGGCCGTAGAGGTCGCCGGGCTGCATCAGCTCGCGGAGCAGTTCGGCCAGCCGCATCAGCAGCGCTTCGGTGCCAAGCAGGCCGACATCCGACTGTACGCGGGCGAAGTGATCCGGCCGGATATAGGCAAGCGCCCGGATGCCGCCTTCCTGCTGGCTGGCCATGCGGTTGGTCAGGCGCTCCAGGAAGTAGTGCCGCTGATAGAAGCCCGTTGACGGATCCTTCGCGACGGCCTGCTCGAGCAGGTCCTCCGGTGCCTGCTCTGGCTGCCGGTCGCCGGGGACGATGACGCGCACGGCTGGGTCTCCGTCGACGGTCACGCGCTTCAGTCGAAGCTCGAGCGGGACCTCGGATTCATCCTTGCCGTAGGCAACTACCGGCAGAACGCCGTCCTCCTGCCACTTCTCCTTCAGGCACGCGACCAGGGCGCCCTTCAGGGTCGCCTGGTCCGCCTCGCGAAACAGGTCCATGAACGGCTGCCCTACCAGTTCCTCCTCGGCAGCGACGCCGAGCAGGACCGCCCACGCGGGGTTCACGGCAACGATGATTCCCTCGTGGACGTCAGCGATGGCCTCCGAGGCGCCGGTCATCAGGCTGCGCAGCTCCTGCTTGTATTGCCGGGCGGAGCTGAGAACGCCTTCGAGGGCGAGGCGCAGTCGATGGGCGTGCAGTTCACGGCCAACGACGGCGCGCAGCCTGTCGCGGTGGGCAAGCGATACGACGTCCCGCGCGCCCTTCTCCATTGCCGCCGCGATTCCGGGCTCGTCCACCCGGCCCTGCACGAGCAGGAGGGGCGGTGGCGGAGTGCACAGGCCGACTGCGGCGGCGGCTGCAGTAAGATCCGGGTCGGCTTCACCGTCGAAGAAGAGGACCAGGTCGGGAGGTGCCGACTTCAGCTGTTCGCTGAGGGACGCGAGGTCGTTGACCCGCACGCAGTGCACCGGATGACCGCTGTCCCGGAGGATGGAATTGATCGTCGTGGCGTGATCGTCACTGCGGCTGATGACGATCAGCGGAATACCAACCGAGCTGCCCAACTCCACACCTGCCGAGTCCCTGTAATGGAGCGGGATTCTGCAGCCCGGAGCGGACAGATTATGTGACCGTCCTCCGATTATGTGGCGCGGCCGGAATTATGTCGCGCCGAAAGTTCCCAGCATGGTTTTCGAGGGTGCGCCGGCTGTCTCACGCACCAGCTTCGGCACGAGATATCCCGGCAGCGCATTCGTGACCGCAGAGATCAGCTGCAATGCTTCCGCATCGGCAACGGCGAAGTGTGCGGCCCCGGCCACGGGATCCATCTGGTGCAGGTAGTAGGGCATCACCCCGGCCTCGAACAGCGCGTGCGACAGCTCGATGATTGCTCCCGGAGAGTCGTTGACGCCCCGGAGCAGGACGGACTGGTTAAGGACGGGCCCCGTCGCCGCGCCGAGCGCGCGCAGCGCCGCAGCGACCTGAGGATCGAGTTCCCGGCTGTGATTTGCGTGGACGACCACTACGATGCGGGTGCGCAGGCCGCCAAGAAATCCGAGCAGCCGCGGGTCGACCCGTTCGGGAAGTACCACAGGGACGCGGGTGTGCAGCCGGATCCGCCGGACCTGCGGCAGGTCGTCCAGGGCGCGGAGGAGCGACTCGAGGCGGTGCTCGGCCAGCACGAGCGGGTCCCCGCCGCTCAGGATGATCTCCTCGAGGGACGGGTCGCCGGCAATCTCCCGGATCGCCGCCTCCAGGTGGCCGGCGGCGGCGCTGTGCTCGCCGTAAGGGTACTCGCGCCGGAAGCAATATCGGCAGTGAACCGCGCAGGCCCCGGTGGTGATCAGCAGTGCGCGGTGCGAGTACTTCTGCAGCAGACCAGGGGTTCGGGCGCTTGCCAGGTCACCGACCGGGTCGCTGAAGAAACCGGGTGCCGCCACGACCTCCGCCGGCGCCGGCAGGACCTGCAGCAGGAGCGGGTCGCGCGGGTCCCCGGGGCGCATCCGGGCCACGAAGCCGCGCGGTACCCGGAGCGGGAAGGTGGCTGCCACCGGGGGCGCAAGGCCGCACTCGGCCCCGGTCAGTCCGAGGGCGGCGAGCAGCTGCCCGGGATCCCGGAAGCCGCGGGTGAGTTCGACCTGCCAGTGCGGTGCACTGACGGGCCCTGAGGTCGTCTGAGGTCTGGCGGGATGCATGGATCAGGCTAGAATACCCGGCTACTCAAACGAATGGGTTTCTATGGCCAGTTACAGCGCGAGCGATCTCCGGAGCGGCAGCAAGGTCCTGATCGACGGGGATCCCTGCACCGTCGTCGACAATGAGTTCGTCAAGCCCGGGAAGGGCCAGGCCTTCAACCGCGTGCGCATCCGCAACCTGCGCACCGGACGGACCGTGGAGAAGACCTACCGCAACAGCGATTCCATCGAGGGCGCTGATGTCATGGACCGGCCCATGCAGTACCTCTACAACGATGGCGATCTCTGGTACTTCATGGATCCGGAGACATTCGAGCAGTTGCCGGCCTCGGCCACCGCTGTCGAAGAGGCGAAGCAGTGGCTCCGGGAGCAGGACACCTGCACGGTAACGCTCTGGAACGGCGTGCCGCTGACGGTCGTGCCGCCGATCTTCGTGGAACTCAAGATCGTCGAGACCGATCCCGGTGTCCGCGGCGACACCGCGACCGGGGGCCTGAAGCCCGCGCGCCTCGAGACCGGCGCCGTGGTCAAGGTGCCGCTGTTCATCAACGAGGGCGAAGTCATCAAGTGCGACACCCGCTCGAACGCCTACGTCTCGCGGGTCAAGTAGTCTGCCTTCGGGCGCGGTGGGCGCGGCGCCGGTAGTCAGGTTTCCAGCACCGGGAAGCTGATCGCGTCCTGCAGCGAGGCGAGCCCGAGCAGGATCATCACCACGCGATCGAAGCCGACGGCGACGCCTGCGCAGTCGGGCAGGCCGTGCTCCAGCGCTTGCACCAGCCGCTGATCGGGCGCCACGTCCGGCCGGCCAAGGCGGGCGCGTAATCCACGGTCGGCGGAGAACCGTCGTTCCTGTTCCCGGGCGTCGCCAAGTTCCCGATATCCGTTTGCCACCTCGATGCCCCCGCAGAAGATCTCGAAACGTTCCGCCACCCGCGGGTCCGCCGGGTCCAGCCTGGCCAGCGCGGCCTGCGCGGCCGGGTAGCCGGTAATTACGGCGATGCCGGTCCCTGCCAGGTACTGGCTCACCGCATGGCTCATCAGCAGGTCGAGCCACAACGACGGCTCGTCGCCAAGTCCGGCGCGTAGTTCCGCGCTGACTTCCGGGCCCAGCAGGCGCAATGCGCAGGCCTGCAATTCACGGGCCCCGGCGGTCAGGGGATCGACCCCGAGTGCCTCCTGGAAGAGCGTTGCGTACGTCCAGAATGCCGGGGGCGTTGCACTGATTGCGGGTGCGGCACCGGCGCATTCCGCCGCCTGCTCGAGCGCCAGGAGGAGCTCGCAGGTTTCGTGCGCCAGCTGATCCAGCGTGAAGTCATGCCGGTACCACTCCAGCAGCGTGAACTCGGGCTCGTGACGCCGGCCGGCCTCCCCGTCCCTGAACACCTTGCAGAGCTGCCAGATGTCGGGCGTGCCGGCCGCCAGCAGGCGCTTCATGTGGAACTCGGGCGAGGTGTGGAGGAACAGGCTCCGGCCATTGCCGAGTTGCACCGTGATGTTCTGGAGATGCGGGTCGGTTACCGCATGCTCCACCATCGCCGGGGTCTCCACCTCCAGCACTCCCCTCCGGTCGAAGAACTCCCGCGTCTCGCGGAGCAGGCGGGCACGCTGCCGCAGGGTGGCCAGGGAAGCGCTCGGCCGCCAGTGCATCAGGTGGGGCTCTCGCCCAGGCGGGTGCCCATCCGGATCGGCGCACCGGTTTCCAGGTTGCCGTCCCACCGGATGAGGCCTCGTTCCGCAACGATGACCACCGTCGAGCCCAGGTTGAACTGCCCCAGCAAGCCGCCGGCGGGCAGGTTCAGGTCGGGTTCTGCCGGAGGGAGCAGGGTCCGGACCAGGTGGCCTGCCGATGGCACCTCGCCACTCCAAGCCAGCGAGATGCTGGCAACGTTCAGGGCGCCGACGAGGACAACCGCGAAACGGCCGGCGCCGTTCTCGCACCAGACGATGACCCGCTCATTGGCCGCAAACAGCCCCGGCACCGTCCGGACGGTACGACGATTGACGGCCCAGCGGCGCCCCGGCACGTACACCGTGCCGGTCACCCGCCCGGCGAGCGGCAGGTGCACCCGGTGATAATCGTGAGGTGCCAGGTAGATGGTGGCCGTGGCACCCCCGCTGAAGGGCTCCGCCTCCCCGGGCTCCAGGGCCAGGAAGTCGGCGATCCGGTAGCGGAAGCGTTTGGCCTGCACCAGCTGCGCTGCCTCGGCGTAGCCGGCATGCTCCAGCGTCCCGTCGCTCGGGCTGACGACCGTGCGCGGGCCGGGCGCCACGGGCCGGGCGCCGGGGCGGAGCGGCCGGGTGAAGAACGCGTTCATGTGCTCCCAGGCTTCAGGCTCGGGATGCTCGACGTCCGCGAGGTTTACCCGGTACAGGCGCACGAAGGTGCGGATCAGCAGGGTGCGCACCCAGGGCGTCCGGCTCCGGGTGACCGAATGGACCAGCTGGCCCATCAACCGCTCGGGCAGCAGGCGCTGGAAGAGGACGAACAACTGGTCCAGGACTGAAGGGAGCATCGGCGGAAGGTTCCCGGGCGCGGCGGCGACGTATTCTATACGCGGGTCAGCCAGCAGTCGGTGGGCGGAACATGACAGCAGGTCCGGGCGGGGTGCGCCGGCGCACGCGCAAGCAGCACGCTCCGGATAGCGTGGGCGGACTGATCCGCGAGTGCGAGGCCCGCCTGGAGGAGGCGCAGGTCTTCTTTGGCCACGGTACCGGAAACGCGCGCGACGAGGCTGCTGCCCTCGTGTTCCACGTGCTGGCCCTGGACCACGCCGATGCCGGCCGGGCCTACCAGAAAGCCGTGCCGGAGCCGGATCGCCGGAAAATCGAGGCGTTGCTCGAACGACGCATCACCACGCGTCGCCCCTTGCCCTACCTTACGGGCGAGGCCTGGTTCGCGGGGCTCCCCTTCTTCGTGGACCAGCGCGTATTGATTCCGCGGTCGCCCTTCGCGGAACTCATTGCGAGCCGCTTCGAGCCCTGGATGGACCCGACCGGGATCCGGCGGATCCTCGAGATCGGAACCGGCAGCGGCTGCATCGCCGTGGCCCTGGCGCGTGCATTCCCACGGAGCCGCGTCGTCGCCACGGACATTTCCGCGGATGCGCTGGCCGTCGCGGCCGTGAACGTGGACCGGCATGCCGTGGCTGACCGGGTGGAACTCGTCCAGGCAGACCTCTACGCCGGGCTCCAGGGCCAGTTCGACCTGATCGTCACCAACCCACCCTATGTGCCGGAGGATGACGTGGAAACCTTCCCGCCGGAGTATGGCCACGAACCCCGCCTTGCTCTTGTTTCCGGGTCGGACGGGATGGAAACGCCGGCGGGAATACTGCACCATGCCGCTCGCTTTCTGACGCCACAGGGCTGGCTGGCCCTGGAGGTCGGCGCCGGGACAGGCGCTCTGGAGGCCCGGTTTCCGGCGGTGCCCTTCATCTGGCCGGACCTCCTGCATGGCGGAGAGGGGATTGCCCTGGTCAGCGCGGCCAATCTCCGGGCCTGCGTGCCCGGAGCCGGCACCGGGGAAGAGAAGTAGCGAGCAGAGCAGAGATGTCCGGCAACTCCATTGGCAAGTCCTTCACCGTCACGACCTTCGGCGAGAGCCACGGGCCCGCCCTCGGCTGCATCGTCGACGGCTGCCCGCCCGGCATGCCGCTCGCCGAGGCCGACATCCAGAAGGACCTGGAGCGCCGGCGTCCCGGCAAGTCCCGGCACACGACCCAGCGGCGCGAACCCGACACGGTCAGGATCCTCTCCGGCGTGTTCGAGGGCCTCACCACAGGAACTCCCATCGGGCTCCTCATCGAGAACGTGGACCAGAAGTCGGGGGACTACCGCAAGATCAAGGACCGCTTCAGGCCCGGTCATGCCGACTATTCGTACCAGCAGAAGTACGGCATCCGCGACTACCGGGGCGGTGGCCGCTCCTCGGCCCGGGAGACGGCCATGCGGGTGGCGGCCGGCGCGATCGCCCGCAAGTACCTTCAGCTGCGACTGGGCGTGGAGATCCGCGGCTACCTGCGCCAGCTCGGTCCGCTGGTGCTCGATGTGGTGGACCTCGCGACAGTCGACGACAACCCGTTCTTCTGCGCCGATCCCGCGCGCGTCCCCGAGCTGGAGGCCTACATGGACGCGCTGCGCAAGGAGGGGAACTCCATCGGGGCGCGGATCAATGTCATCGCCAGCGGGGTGCCGGCCGGGCTTGGCGAACCTGTTTTCGACAAGCTCGAGGCCGACATCGCCCATGCACTGATGGGTATCAACGCCGTTCGCGCCGTCGAGCTGGGGGCCGGCTTCGCGGTGGTTGCGCAGAAGGGCACGGAGCACCGGGACGAGATCACGCCCTCGGGTTTCCGGCGCAATGCTTCAGGCGGCATCCTGGGCGGGATTTCCACCGGCCAGGACATCCTCGTGAGCATGGCGCTGAAGCCGACGTCCAGCATCCGACTGCCCGGCGACACGGTGGACGAAGAAGGGGAACCGGCGGAGGTGGCGACCACCGGTCGCCATGATCCGTGCGTGGGACTCCGTGCCGCGCCAATCGCCGAGGCGATGCTGGCCATCGTCCTGATGGACCATTACCTGAGGCACCGGGCCCAGAACGCGGATGTGCAGCCGCTGACTCCGGCGGTCGAGGCCGGAAGGGCGCCGCGCTGAAGAGTGTGCGGGTCGCCGAGCTGCGGATTCGCGACCACTTCCAGAATCGGGCGTCTCTGCCTTACGCGGCGGGACCATATGGGCTATAGTTGGTTCCACTTCTAGGCCATCGGCTACTTGGGCTCCCCGATGAGGGGTGGTGCTGACGGCTCAATCGGGGATTGGTGATGCCACGAGTTCGACTCGCTGCAGTCCCGCTGCTGGCGGGGCTTCTACCGTTGACCGCCGGCGCCCTGGGCCTTGGCGAAATCACGCTCCGGTCGGCGCTGAACCAGCCCTTCGTGGCCGAGATTCCTTTGACAGCGGAATCCGCGGATGAGCTGAACCAGCTCTCCGTCCAGCTGGCTCCGGCCGCCACCTTCCAGCGCTTTGGACTCGACAGGCCCGCCTTCCTCGATGGCCTCAGCTTCCAGGTCCAGCGGGAAGGATCCCGGGCCGTGGTCCGGGTGACCTCCACCGAGCCCGTCAGCGAACCCTTCATTTCCCTCCTGCTGGACGTGGGCTGGCCCCAGGGCCGGCTGCTCCGCGAGTACACCGTCCTGCTGGATCCGCCGGCCTTCGCCGCCGGCCCGGAGGCCACGACGTCCGCGCCGGCCGCCCCACCCGCGGCAGCCGGGCCGTCCCCGGCGGCACCCGCCATCCGGCGTGAGTCCGCGGCGGACGTTTCCCGGGCTGCGCCCGCTGATACCGGGCGCGTGACCGCCGGACCCGGCGGCGACGTGTACGGCCCGGTCCGCCCCAACGAGACCCTGTGGGGGATATCCGAGCGCCTGCGGGGCAACAGCAACGTGTCGCTGAACCAGATGATGCTGGCGATCTACCGGGCGAATCCGGAGGCGTTTGCGGGCAACATCAACCTGTTGCGGCGCGGCGCCATCCTGCGCGTGCCCGGTGGCAGTGATATCGCCGGTATTTCCAGCCGCGAGGCTGCCGACGAGGTCCGGCGTCAGGATGAGGCCTGGCGGAATGCGGCCACGGGCGCCGACGCGGGCGCGCCATCCCGGCTGCAGCTCGTCCCGCCCGCCGAAGAGACGGCAGGTGCCGGCTCGGGCCAGGCCCCTGCGACGGCGGCCGACAAGGTGGCGCTGGAGCGCGAACTGGCGGAGAAGCAGCGGCTGCTCAGTCTCAAGGACAGCCAGCTCAAGGCACTGCAGGACCGGGTCAGTCAGCTCGAGGGCCGCGCACCGGCCCCGATCCCCGAACAGCCGCCGGCCGAAGTCCCGGCCCCGGCCCCGGTCGATGTCGAGGCGCCGGCCGAAGAGCCTGTCGCCGCCCCGGCCCCTTCCCCGGCCGTCGACGCGGATGTGCCGGCGGCGCAGGAGCGCAAGCCGGCCAGGCGCCCCGCGGGTGAGCGCGCCAGCGGCGGCTTCCTCAGCGCGCTGGCGGGAATCGTCTTCAATGTCTGGTTCCTCATATCGGCGGCTGCGGTATTGCTGGCGGGCCTTTTCTTCGTCTTTGCCCGCCGGCGCATGGCGGCGGCCGACCAGGCCACGGGCCGCTTCGGCAATGACCTGCGCGGCGACATGTCGTCGGGCGCCGCCGCCAGAACGCAGCCTCTGGTGCGCCGGGACGGTTATAGCGTCGAGGAGGGAGCCACGGCCGACCGGACCCAGGTGTCGGCGGCAGCGGGTCGCGCGGCGGCGCGGGATGCGGATACCGAAACCCCCCTGGAGCGGACCATCAGCACCGAAGGTGCGGTCGAGCTCGATCAGGCCGATGTGGTTGCCGAGGCCGACTTCCACATGGCTTACGGCCTCTACGACCAGGCCGCCGAACTTCTCTCACGCGCCCTGCGGGACAGCCCGGACCGGCGCGACCTCCGTCTCAAGCTCCTCGAGGTCTACTTCATCTGGGAGAACAAGGCGGCTTTCCTCAAGGAAGCCCAGACCTTCCAGCGTCAGCTGAAGGGTGCCGCCGATCCCGACTGGAACAAGGTCGTGATCATGGGCAAGCAGATCTGCCCCGGAGAAGCCCTGTTCGCGGGCGCCGTCGGCGCCACCGGTGAGGTCGGGCTGGATCTTGGCGGGGCCGATGACCAGGGCGGTGTGGACATCTCCTTCGACGAGGGCGAGGGCGAAGGTGTCGACCTCGATCTCACGGGAGCCCGTCAGGGCCCGTCCGCCGATTTGCTCGACTTTGACCTGGGCTCGGCTGACGACGCATCGCTGGATGACACCAGCATGATGCAGACGGAGATCGCCGCCCGTGGCGGAAGCCGGCAGTCCGGTGGTCCGACGGTCGAGGGCCCCACGATCGAAGCCCCCTACGCCGGCGACTATTCGCCGACCATGGAGACTCCGACCATCGAGTCCCGGGGCCTCGGCGCGACCACGATGGAGACGCCCACGATCGAAACGCCAACCGTCGAGACGGCGGGGGCGGGCACCCTCGAGACGCCGACGCTCGAAAGCGCTGTTCCGGGGATGCGACCCGGCGCCACCGATCCCCGCCGCCAGGGCGGCGGTGAGCAGACCGAGGAGATCAATCTCGAAGACCTGGGTCTGGACCTGACGGGCCTGGATCAGGTCGCAGGCGAGCTGGGGACCGGCATCCACGATGCCCTGGAAGGCGTCGACAGCCCGGCCGGTGAGGATTTCGTGTTCGATCTCGGCTCGGCTGAGGACGACGACGGTTCTGACCTGCTCAAGGGCCTGGACCCCGACTCCACGGCGGAGATGCGCGGCATGGCGCACGACGAGGGCACGCTCGACCTGCCAGCCTTCAGCAACGCGATGGAAAAGAGCGCGGCAGGCCGCGGCCTGGCCGGCGATTCCACCAGCGAGACATCCGAGCACCGGGCCATCGAGGATACTGCCGAGCAACCGCGGGTCGGCCCGACCGGCCTTGGCGAGGCCTCGGCCGAGCTCAGCGCCGTTGATTTCGACATCGGCGACGACAGGGCCGAGGATCTGGAGCCGACCTCCGTCATGACCGGCCGCCGCCGGGGTCCCGAGGGGCCGACCATGACCGAGGTCGGGACCAAGCTCGACCTGGCGAGGGCTTACGTGGACATGGGCGATCCGGACGGCGCGCGCAGCATCCTCAATGAGGTTCTCGAGGAGGGCGACTCGGCCCAGCGCCAGGAAGCCCGCCGCCTGCTCGACGACCTGACGGACTGACCGGTCCCCGCCGGAGACCCGCGCTGGAGATCCCCGCCGCAGATCAAGGGGTGACCGCCCAGCGCTACGCCGCCGGGCTGGAGTACGACGGCAGCACCTTCTCCGGCTGGCAGACCCAGAGCCACGCGCGGAGCGTCCAGCATGTGCTCAATGCCGCCATTGCCGTGGTGGCCGATGAACCCGTCTCGACCGCGGCCGCCGGCCGGACCGACGCGGGCGTGCACGCCTGTGGCCAGGTCGTCCATTTCGACAGCTCTGCGCGCCGTTCGCTGCGCTCGTGGCTGTTGGGAGTAAACAGCAACCTGCCGCCCGATGCAGCCCTGCAGTGGGTACGCCAGGTGCCGGGCGATTTCCATGCCCGCTATTCCGCCCTGGCTCGCACGTATCGCTACGTCCTCCTGAACCGCGACGTCCGGTCCGCGCTGGACCGTGACCGGGCCTGGTGCCTTCGGGGTGAGCTCCAGGAGGGCCGCATGGCCGCGGCCGCGGGGTACCTGCTCGGCGAACACGATTTCTCCGCGTTCCGCGGTGCCGGCTGCCAGGCCCGGAGCCCGGTACGCCGGCTCGAGCGGCTGGTGGTGAGCCGGACAGCCGACTACCTCCACATCGAGGTTCGCGCCAACGGCTTCCTGTATCACATGGTGCGCAACATCGTTGGCGCGCTGGTCCGCGTCGGGTCCGGCGAGGCGGAACCGGGCTGGCTCGGGGAATTGCTGGCAGCGAAGGATCGTCGCCTCGGGGCGCCTACGGCCCCGCCCCAGGGGCTCTATCTCGCGGAGGTTCATTACCCGGCGGCGCTGGAACTGCCATCGCCGGCCCCCCGGGCGGTCTGGCGTGATCACTGAGGCGGACTTGATTATGATTCGCGCATGACGTGGTACGAGAAGGTCCTGCCCTCGCGCATCAAGACGGAGCGCCGCACCCGTTCCGTTCCCGAGGGTCTCTGGATCAAGTGTCCCCAGTGCAGCGCCCAGCTGTACCGGGCCGAGCTCGAGCGGAACCTGCAAGTCTGTCCCAAGTGCAGCTTTCACATGCGCCTGGTCGCCCGCGACCGGCTGATGGTGTTCCTGGATCCGGGCACGGGCCGCGAAATCGCGGAGAAGCTGAGCCCCCACGACCCCCTGCGGTTCAAGGACAGCAAGCCCTACCGCACCCGCATTGCCCAGGCCCAGAAGGAAACCGGCGAGAGAGACGCGCTGGTCGCGATGACCGGCCTGTTGATCGGGCAGCCGGTGGTTGCCTGTGCCTTCGAATTCCGGTTCATGGGCGGATCCATGGGCTCCGTGGTCGGCGAAAAGTTCGCCCGGGCCGCGGCCTGGAGCCGCGAGAACCGTCACCCCCTGATCAGCTTTTCCGCCAGCGGGGGCGCGCGCATGCAGGAGGCGTTGTATTCGCTGCTGCAGATGGCCAAGACCAGCGCGGCACTGGCCGAACTCGCCGAGGCACGGGTGCCGTTCATTTCAGTGCTGACGGATCCCACGACAGGCGGCGTTTCCGCCAGCCTTGCGATGCTGGGCGACGTGAACATCGCCGAGCCGAATGCTCTGATCGGTTTCGCGGGACCGCGAGTAATCCAGCAGACCGTCCGGGAAACGCTCCCGGAGGGCTTCCAGCGCAGCGAGTTCCTCCTGGAGCACGGGGCCGTGGACATGATCGTGGACCGGCGTCAGTTGCGGGAGGAGATCGCGTCCCTCCTGGCCAAGTTCCTCAAACAGGCGCCGCCGCCGGAAAGCGCGGCCTGACGACCGCGGACCGGATCCATCCGGCCCGCGTCCCGCGGCAATTGTCCGCAACCCTTCTCCCATGACCCGGCCTCGAACTGTCACCGACTGGCTCCGGTGGCAAGAGTCACTCAGCGCCCGGCCCATTGACCTCGGTCTGGACCGGGTCCGCGCGGTGCTGGGGCGGCTGGCACTGCAGCCGCCGGCCGGCCGGGTGATCACGATTGGTGGAACCAATGGCAAGGGCTCGACGATCACGCTGGTGCACGACGTGCTCCGGGCCGCCGGTGGCAATCCCGGTCTCTACACGTCGCCGCACCTCGTGCACTACAACGAGCGGATCCGCGTCGGCGGTCGGCCGGTAGCGGATGGCCCATTGATCCGGTCATTCGAGCGGGTGGAGGCGGCCCGGGACGGTGTTCCCCTGACCTACTTCGAGTTCGGTACGCTCGCCGCGCTGGCGTGCTTTGCGGAGGAGGGGTGCGACACCTGGCTGCTGGAAGTGGGGCTCGGCGGCCGCCTCGACGCCGTGAATGCACTGGATGCGGACGTGGCGGTGATCACCACCATCGGGCTGGACCACCAGGAGTGGCTGGGCGATTCCATCGAGTCGATCGCGACTGAGAAGGCCGGCATCCTCCGTGCGGGCTCGCTGGCGCTCTACGGCGACTCGCCGGTGCCGGCTGCCATATCCGCGCGGGCTGCCGAGGTTGGCGCCGAGCTGTGCGTGCTGGGCGACGACTTCGGCTTTGACCGGGGCGCCGCCGGTGGCTGGACCTGGTTCTGGCCCGGCAGCGGAGGGGTGTCGCGCATTGATCGCCTCGTTTCCCCCCCGCACTGGACGCCGGCGCAGTTCAGGAACGCGTCGGTGGCCCTGGCGGTTCTCGCGCGGGTGAGCCCCGTGCCGGAACTGACCGCGGCGTTCCTGAACCCGGTGTTGCTGCGCTCCAGCCCGCCCGGCCGGTTCCAGGTGGTGCGGCGCGAGCACGAGTGGATCCTGGATGTTGCGCACAATCCCCAGGCTGCGGCCGTGTTGCGCGAACAACTGGCGACGCTGCCGGTGCCGGCTGGCGGTGCGGGTGACGTGACGGTCGTCCTCGCACTGCTGGCCGACAAGGCCATAGCCGCCTTCGTCAGTGAACTGCGCAATGTCAGCACGCGCTGGATCGTTGCTGGCGTGGATGACCCGCGCGCCAGCCCGGAGGCGCTGATGCGGAACGCCCTGGAGTCGGCCGGCATTACGGGGTTCTCCTGGGCAGGCACGCCGGTCGGCGCATTCGAACGGGCCCGGCAACTGACCCCCGCCGGGGGCCGGATCGTGGTCTGCGGTTCTTTCCGCATCGTCGCGCCCGCCCTGCAGTGGCTTGGTTTATACTGAAATCCGTCCCGGAAGTTAGTCGTCATGGACCGCCAGCTCGCAGAACGAATGGTCGGGGCCGCGTGCCTGCTCGCGGTGCTGGTGCTCGTCGTTCCGGCCATACTCGATGGCAATCCTGACTCCGGTGCCACCATCAGGCATCCCGCGGTCGAGGAAGAGCTCGACCTGCGGACCCACACGATTCGCCTGGACGGTCCCGAGCGCGAGCCGCCTGTGCCGACGCCGCGCCAGGCAGAGGTCGCCCCGGAACCGCCCGCAGAGGCCGGGCCGGACCCCGCGCCCACGGCCGAGGAGCCGCCCGCACCAGCGCCGGAACCCGGAGCCGCTGTGCCGGTGAAGCAGCCGCCCGCCACCCCGACACCGCCAGTCACCCGTCCGCCGGTGCCGGAGACGGTGATCGCCGAGGCCGGGCCTGCGGCGAAGGAGCCGGGGGACGGCGGTGGCGACTGGATCGTCCAGCTCGGCAGCTTCTCCAGCCGGGCGAATGCAGACCGCCTGGCCGCCGACGTGAAGGGCAAGGGCTTCAGTGTCTCCGTCCAGGGCGGCGGTGGATCCAGCGGCACCCTGTTTCGCGTCCGGGCCGGCCCGGAGCCAGACAAGGCCGGCGCGGAGGCACTCGCGGTCCGCCTGTCGGCAGCCGGCTTCAAGGGTGGCAGGGTTGGCCGAAAATAGGTCGGGCAGTGCGTTGCCCGCCGCCGCGAGGGATGCAGCCCGGTTGCGGGCTTGAAATGACCACTTTCGACTACATCCTGCTCGGCATGGTTCTGGTGTCGGGACTGGTGGGCGTGCTCCGCGGCCTGATCAGGGAAGCGCTCTCCCTGGTCATCTGGGTGGCAGCGCTCTGGTGCGCAGCCCGTTTCGGGTCTGAGGCGGCGCGGCTGTTCGACAGCCTGCTCGACGATGCCCTCTGGCAGCTGTGGGCAGGACGGCTGGCGTTGTTCGTGGGCGTGTTGTTCGCCGGCAGCATCGTGGCCTGGATCATCACCTACTTCGTCCGGCGTAGCGTCATTACGGGCACTGACCGGGTCCTGGGCATGCTGTTCGGTCTGGCCCGGGGCGTCCTGCTGGCGGGAATCCTCGTCCTGGCGCTGGACCTCGGCGGGTTTGGCGCCGAGCCTTGGTGGCGCGAGTCCAAGCTGCTACCGTATGCCGCCGCAGTAGGGGCTGAACTGCGGGACGTGGCGGAAGAGCAGCTGGCCAAACAACAGGGAGTCCGGCTCTAGCGTGTGTGGCATTGTTGGCATCGTCGGCCATCGGCCTGTCAATCAGGCGATTTATGATGCTCTGACTGTCCTCCAGCACCGCGGGCAGGACGCGGCCGGCATCATGACCGACTCGAACGGCACGCTCTGCACCCGCAAGAAGAATGGCCTGGTGAGCGACGTCTTCCAGCAGCGGCACATGGAGGAACTCCGGGGCAACATCGGCATTGGCCACTGTCGCTACCCCACAGCAGGCACGCTGAATTCGTCCGAGGCCCAGCCGTTCTACGTGAATTCCCCCTACGGCATCGGCCTCGCGCACAACGGTAATCTCACCAATTCCGATGAGCTGAAGGAGCTGCTGGTCCAGCAGGACCGGCGTCACCTGAACACGGGCTCCGACACCGAGGCATTGCTGAACGTATTTGCGCACGAACTGCAGTGTCAGGACACCGAGCGGCTCACCCCCAAGGCCATCTTCGCCGCGGTGGCCGCGGTCCACCGTCGCTGCCGGGGCGGATACGCCGTCGTGGCGCTCGTTATCGGCTATGGCATCGTGGCATTCCGCGACCCCCACGGCATCCGCCCCCTGGTGATGGGGCGGCGGGAGACCGAGGGTGGCATCGAGCACATGGTTGCCTCCGAAAGCGTGGCGATGGATGCGCTCGACTTCGAAGTGGTTCGGGACATCCTGCCCGGCGAGGCTGTCATCATCGAGAGCGACGGCACTCTCCACAGCCAGCAGTGTGGTGCACGGCGCAGCTATACCCCGTGCATCTTCGAGTACGTCTACTTCGCCCGGCCGGATTCCATCATCGACAGGATCTCCGTCTACAAGTCCCGCCTGCGGATGGGCGAGCGGCTTGCCGACAAGATCCTCCGCGAGCGCCCCAGTCACGACATCGACGTCGTGATCCCGATACCCGACTCGAGTCGCACCAGTGCCCTCGAGGTCGCGCACCGGCTTGGCGTGAAGTACCGGGAGGGGTTCATCAAGAACCGGTATATCGGCCGAACGTTCATCATGCCGGGACAGGACCAGCGACGGCAGTCGGTCCGGCGCAAGCTCAACGCCATCGACCTGGAGTTTCGCGACAAGAACGTCCTGCTGGTGGATGACTCCGTGGTGCGCGGGACGACGTCGCGGCAGATCATCGAGATGGCACGGGAAGCGGGGGCGCGGCGTGTCTATTTTGCCTCGGCGTCGCCGCCGGTCCGGTATCCAAACGTCTATGGCATCGACATGCCGGCAGCCAGCGAGCTCGTTGCCCACGGCCGCACCGAGCAGCAGGTTCAGGAGTTGATCGGTGCCGACTGGCTGGTTTACCAGGACCTGGAAGACCTGATACGCGCCGTGCGTTACGACAACGGTGACATCACGCACTTCGACACCTCCTGCTTTTCGGGCCACTACGTCACGGGTGACGTGAGTCCCGAGTACCTGGCGCGCCTCGAGCAGGAACGTTCCGACCGGGCCAAGAGCCAGCGTGAGGGCAGGAAACGCCGCGGGCCGGTTGAGTTCCGCGACCCGGAAGGAGGCGGCGTCACGCCCCTGACACCCGGGTCGCGTGTGCGCGCCGGTTAGACCCTCTGCTCAAGTTCCTCATCATCGACGACCACGCCGACTATCGTCGGCTGCTCTCGCACCATGTGGCCACCCGCTGGCCCGACGCGGTCATCCGCGAGTACGACCCGCTGCTGTCCGGCCGGCTTCCGGAGGCCTTCTCCGGGGCCGGCAACGACGTGATCCTGCTGGGTCACCCGTGCGGCCGCGGCGACGTGGTCGACTGGGTGAGGCAGTTCCGCGCGCTGCCGCGCTTTCCCCCGATCGTGGTCGTCGGCAACGGCGACGAGCGCCAGGTGGTGGCGGCCGTGAAAGCGGGGGCGGATGAATACGTGGGCAAGCCCGGCCTGAGCAACGCGCGGCTCGTCGAAGCCATCGAGGAGGCTCTCAAGGCGCCGGGGCGGCCCTCCACGGCGGGAGGCGCCCCGGCTGATCCCTCGGTCAGCGGTGTCCGCGAGCCGATACCGCGCAATTACGAGATCGTCCGCAAGCTGGCGAACGGTGAGATTGCCACGGTCTATCTCGCCCGCCAGCGCAGTTCCGAACGGCAGCTGGTACTGAAGGTCCTGCACCAGCTCGCGGATTCTTCCACGGGCAAGATCCTGGACCGGTTCCTGCGCGAGTACGAGCTCGTTGCGCGCCTGGATCACCCGAACGTGGTGCGGATACACGATTTCGGCGTTGCGGACGATCACGCCTACATCGCAATGGAGTACTGCGGGGGAGGCAGCCTGAAGAGGCGAATCGGCGCCGGCATGGACCGTTACGAGGCCTACCGCCTGATGCGGGACATCGCTGGCGCCCTGGGCGTCCTCCACGCCGCCGGGATCCTGCATCGCGACCTGAAGCCCACCAACGTGCTGTTTCGCGACGATGGCTCCCTCGCGCTGATCGATTTCGGCCTTGCCAAGCAGGTGGCACTGCAGGGCGAGGTCACCGGCGCCGGCGCGATATTTGGCACGCCGTACTACATGAGCCCGGAGCAGGGGCATGGCGAGCCGGTCGATGTCCGCGGTGACATCTACAGCCTTGGGGTGATCTTCTACGAGATGCTCACGGGGTCCAAGCCTTTCGACGGCGATACCGCCATGGCCGTGATCGTCAGGCATCGGCAGGCCCCGGTTCCCGGACTGCCCACGTCCCTCCGGGAGTTCCAGCCCCTGATCCAGCGCATGCTGGCCAAGGAGCCTGCCGACCGGTTCCAGACTGTCGAGGAACTGCTGGCCTGGCAACCGGCCGCCTGAGCCGGCGTCTCAGTCGAACGCAAGCGTACGGAGTTCGGGGCCAGCGGCCGTCCACTGCAGCACACTGCCCTGGGTGTACCAGTCGCCGAGGACGATGCGGCGAGCCAGCTGCCCGTCGAACTCCAGCGCGTGCACGGCCGGCCGGTGCGTGTGACCGTGAATCAGTAGCCGTACCCGATGCCGGCGCATGGCGTCCTCCACGGCCGTCGGATTGACGTCCATGATGGCGGGGGGCTTGCCGGCATTCGCCGCCATGCTGCGGCTCCTTGCCCAGGCTGCAATGCCGGATCGAAGCCGGACTGGCAAACCCAGGTAGAACGCCTGCACGGCCGGGCGATGGACCAGGCGCCGGTACTGCTGATACGCGTGATCGTCGGTGCAGAGCGTGTCGCCGTGCATGAGCAGTGCGCGGGTTCCCTCGAGATCTGCTGGGGCCTCGTCCGGCAGCAGGGTGGCACCGGTCTCCGCGGCGAAGCGGGTTCCGACGAGAAAGTCCCGGTTTCCGCGCAGAAAAAGGCAGTGCCGGCCGGTGCCCGTGTAGCGGCGCAGGGCGGCGAGGATTTCCTGCTCGTGCGGGCCAGCAGCATCGTCACCGGTCCAGGCCTCGAAGAGGTCGCCCAGGATGTACAGGTTGCCCGCATCGCGGGCCGGACCTGCGAGAAAGCGCAGGAAGCAGTGGGTGGCGGCAGGCCTGGAGGCGTCGAGGTGCAGGTCGGAAACGAAAAGGGCTGTCATCTCGCCACGGGGGTCTTCAGGACCGTGACCTTGCGGATGATGACGGGTTCCGACGGAACGTCCTGCATGCCGGCCTTGTTGCCGGTAACCCGGTGGCCGATTTCGTCGACAACTTCCAGGCCCTGGACGACCTCCCCGAACACGGCGTAGCCCCAGCGCGTCGGCTTCGGGTCGAGTGCGAGATTGTCGGCGAGATTGACGTAGAACTGCGAATCGGCGGAGTGCGGTTCGGCGGTCCGGGCCATGGCCACGGAGCCCCGCTTGTTCGTCAGGCCATTGCCGGATTCATTGACCAGTCCCGGGCGCGGCGGCTTCAGGGTCATGTCCGGCGTGTAGCCGCCGCCCTGGATCACGAAACCGTTGACGACCCGGTGGAAGATCGTGCCGTCGTAGAAGCCATCGCTGACGTACTGGAGGAAGTTGGCGACGGTGAGGGGGGCACGGTCCTCATCCAGCTGGACGACAAAATCGCCGGCCGACGTTTCGATCTTCACCTGCGTGGGCTCGGCTCCGACGACTGGCGCCAGCCCGGCGGAGGCCGCAAGGCAGAGGGAGAGGAGAAGGCGTCTGGTGCAGTTCATGGTTCGTCTCCGGCCGGATTGGCCCTAGCCGCCGGTTTCCAGTTCCCGCGCCTGGAGCAGGGCGGGTCCGGAGATCGCCGCGGTCAGCGTGTTCTCCAGCAACATTGCGATGGTCATCGGCCCCACGCCCCCGGGGACGGGCGTGATCCAGCTGGCCCGCTTCCGGGCCTCGTCGAACTGCACATCGCCGGCGAGCTTCCCGTCAGCCAGGCGGCTGATACCAACGTCCAGCACGACAGCACCGGGCTTGATCCAGTCGCCGGGGATCAGCCCCGCCTTGCCCGCCGCGACCGACAGGATATCGGCCTCGCCGACGTGCCGTCTGAGATCTTTCGTGAAGCGGTGACAGACCGTGATCGTCGCACCGGCCAGAAGCAGTTCCAGCGCCAGCGGCCGGCCCACGTGATTCGACGCCCCGACCACCACCGCGTGCTGCCCCTTTACCGGGACGCCGATGTGCCGGAGGAGGGTCATCACCCCGTAGGGCGTGGCGGGGCGCAGGACCGGGATCCGCTGGCACAGGCGCCCGACGGTATAGGGGTGAAAGCCGTCGACGTCCTTGATGGGATCGATGCGCTCGATGACGGCAATTTCACTGACGTGGGCGGGGAGGGGCAACTGCACCAGGATGCCGTCGATCTGCGGATCGGCATTCAGACGGTCGATCAGGGCCAGTATCTCGGCCTCCCCGGTGGTTACGGGCAGGTCGTAGTCCCGTGACATGATGCCCACTTCATTGCAGGCCATCCGCTTGTTGCGCACATAGATCCTGGAGGCCGGGTCGTCGCCGACCAGGACCACCGCCAGGCCGGGGGCGCGGTGGCCGGCTCGCTGCCGGTCAGCGATCCGCTCGCGAAGTGCGCTGCGGAGCTCGCTGGCAATGGATTTGCCGTCAATCAGGCGGGCGGTCATGGCGGCCGACACCTTATCACGGGGCGCCAAATTGACGCTGTCCCCTGCGGTCCTTATCATCGCGACCCCGATCAGTGGCCCGTCGCGCCGGCCAGACCGCTATAATGCCGGCGCCGGGAACAGTTCGGGGCATGGCGCAGTCTGGTAGCGCATCTGCTTTGGGAGCAGAGGGTCGGCGGTTCGAATCCGTCTGCCCCGACCACCCGGCCCCCTGGCGAGATCGTGGGGCCGGCTCCCGGCGAGGCGGAGCGCCTGTAGCTCAACCGGACAGAGCACCGGCCTTCTAAGCCGGGGGCTGCAGGTTCGAGTCCTGCCAGGCGCGCCATAACGAGACCGGTCAATGGTGGGCGTAGCTCAGTTGGTAGAGCACCGGATTGTGATTCCGGTGGTCGTGGGTTCGAGCCCCATCGTCCACCCCAACTTCGTGCCGTGCCGTGCCGTGCCGTGCCGTGCCGGAGTGCCTTGTAGGAGCGCCTTCAGGCGCGATTCCCCGGCGGGTCGTTAGCTCAATTGGTAGAGCAGTGGACTCTTAATCCATTGGTTGTAGGTTCAAGTCCTACACGGCCCACCACCCCGGACCGGCGGAAAATTCCGTTCCGCTCTTCTTGCCTGCCGGCGACTGACGGGCGGGCAACCCGACAAGCGGGTTTCTGAATATCCCCTAAAGACTTGTAATATATGAGTTATGTCCCGCGCCTATGGCGGGGAGGGTGAGCCGGGCGCTGAGGCCAGGGGAGGTCGCGAGCGTGTGCCGTGCCCCCGGTGGGGCGGAGGTCGTCCGGTATAATGCTGTGCGCAAAGCCGCTTCAAGACCCCACGCGCGAAAGTGGCGGAACTGGTAGACGCGCAGGATTTAGGTTCCTGTGGGGCAACCCGTGAGAGTTCGAGTCTCTCCTTTCGCACCACGGACCGGGTCGGGTGCCATCAAGCACAGGTAATTTGGAATGCAGACTGTTCAGGAAGTCGGGAGTGCCATGGAGGAGTTGGAGGTTTCACTGCAAGCCGGTGCAGGGCTCGAGCGGCGCTTGCAGGTTCGCGTGCCCGCGAAGCGGATCGAGCGAGAGGTGGAGGTTCGCCTGCGCTCTGTCGGCCGGACGGCCAACCTCAAGGGCTATCGCCCCGGCAAGGTTCCCGAAAAGGTCATCCGCCAGCGCTTCGGCGAGCAGATCCGCCGCGAAGTCCTGCAGGATATCGTCCAGTCCACCTACGGGGAGGCGCTGAGCCGCCAGCAGCTGCGGCCCGCGGGGGAGCCCCAGATCGAAGCGGCGCCGGACGCCGGCGCGAGTGGCGCTGACTTCGCCTACACCGCCAGTTTCGAGGTGTTTCCCGAGTTCACGGTCCGGGGCCTGGATGTCGTTGCCGTCAACCGCCCCGAACCGGCGTTCGATGAGGCCGACCTGGAGTTCATCTCCACCAACCTGAGGCGGCAGCGGAGCCACTGGCACGTTGCGGATCGCGAGGCCCGCCTGGGCGACCGGGTGGTCGTGGATTTCCAGGGGCGACTTAACGGGGCCCCGATGCCCGGCGGCACCGGGGAGAAGGTCACCGTCGAACTCGGCGCCGGGCGCATGGTCGAGGACTTCGAGAGGCAGCTGGTTGGCGTAAAGGCCGGAGAGTCCAGGGAAATCAGGGTGCAGTTTCCCGCCGACTACCCGAATCGTGAGCTGGCGGGCCAGGCAGCCGATTTCAGTGTGCAGGTTGGCGAGGTTTCCGAGCAGCATCTTCCGGAGGTCGATGAGGAATTCATCCGGGCCTTCGGCGTTGAGAGTGGCAGCAAAGACGATTTCATCCGGGACCTGCGCGAGATCATGGGCGAGGAATTCGCCGCCCGGGCCCGGGCGGACGTCAAGCGCCAGCTGCTGGAGCAGCTCCTGGCTTCAAACCCGATCGAGATACCCGTGATCCTGGTCGAGCAGGAAGCCACGTCCCTGCAATCCGACGCGATGCGCAACCTCGGTGTCTCGGACCCGGGCCAGGCCCCCGCGCTCGAGTCCTTCCGCCAGGCGGCGGAACGTCGCGTCCGTCTCGGCCTGCTCATCGGCGCCCTGATTCGCGAGCACGATCTGGTGGTCGACCGCGAGAAGGTCCGGGAGCGAATCGAGCAACTGTCCCGTGGTTATGAGAATCCCGACGAAATTCGCAAGCTGTATTACCAGACGGCGCAACTCCTCAGCCAGGTGGAGAATTCCGTGCTCGAGGAGCAGGTGGTCGACTGGCTGGCTGGTCGGGCCGCAGTTACGCCGAAGCCCACGACATTTCGCGCGCTGGTCTCCGGCTAGCACGTGATCGCTTCAAATCAACCGCAACAGGGACGGTAAGCATGGACATGGAAACCAGGGCCCTCGGTCTTGTACCGATGGTCATTGAGCAGACGGCACGCGGTGAGCGGGCTTACGACATCTATTCGCGGCTGCTGAAGGAGCGTGTCATCTTCGTCGTGGGCCCGGTGGAAGACCACATGGCCAACCTGGTGGTGGCCCAGCTGCTGTTCCTCGAGTCCGAGAATCCTGACAAGGACATCCACCTGTACATCAATTCCCCGGGTGGCGTTGTGACCTCGGGCCTGTCCATCTACGACACGATGCAGTTCATCAAGCCCGATGTCAGCACCATCTGCGTCGGCCAGGCCGCCAGCATGGGCGCGGTGCTGCTCGCGGGTGGCGCCAATGGCAAGCGGTTTTGCCTGCCGCACTCCCGCATGATGATTCACCAGCCGCTTGGTGGATTTCAGGGGCAGGCATCGGATATCGACATCCATGCGAAGGAGATCCTGCAGGTCCGGGAACGGCTCAACCGGATCCTGGCGAAGCACACCGGCCAGTCCCTCGAGAGGGTGGAGCAGGATACCGACCGGGATCGCTTCATGAGCGGGGCGGACGCCGTGGCGTATGGCTTGATTGACAGTGTGCTGGAACGCCGCGGAGAGACCAAGAAAACGGCCTGAATTACCACGTGATGTGACCCACTCGCGGTATGGGCTCAGGGATTTTGCACGCCCCGCTGAACGCGTGCTATATGTTAGATGAGGTCCCTGTGACGGACTTCACGGCAGGAGAAACCGGCGGTCATGGTTGACGAAACCCGCGGACGAGGCGACGACGGCAAGCTGCTCTACTGCTCCTTCTGTGGCAAGAGCCAGCATGAGGTGCGCAAGCTGATCGCGGGTCCGTCCGTGTTCATCTGTGACGAGTGCGTCGAGCTCTGCAACGACATCATTCGCGAGGAGCTCGAGGACCGGCAGGATCACACGAGTGCGAAGCTGCCGAAGCCCCATGAGATCAAGGCCGTCCTGGACGAATACGTCATCGGGCAGGAGCGCGCGAAGAAGATCCTCTCGGTGGCGGTCTACAACCACTACAAGCGGCTGGAGAACCGGTCGGCCGACGGTGGCAAGAACGACATCGAACTCTCCAAGAGCAACATACTGCTGATCGGCCCCACGGGCTGCGGGAAGACCCTGCTTGCCGAGACTCTGGCCCGGTTGCTCAATGTGCCGTTCACGATCGCCGATGCCACGACTCTGACCGAAGCCGGGTACGTGGGCGAGGATGTCGAGAACATCATTCAGAAGCTGCTGCAGAAGTGCGATTACGACGTGGAGAAGGCCCAGACGGGAATCGTCTATATCGACGAGATCGACAAGATCTCCCGCAAGTCCGATAACCCGTCCATCACCCGCGACGTGTCCGGAGAGGGCGTCCAGCAGGCGCTGCTGAAGCTGATAGAGGGTACCGTCGCCTCTGTCCCCCCGCAGGGCGGCCGCAAGCACCCCCAGCAGGAGTTCCTGCAGGTGGACACCCGCCACATCCTGTTCATCGTCGGCGGCGCGTTTGCCGGCCTGGAGAAGATCATCCAGAAGCGCTCCCAGAAGAGCGGTATCGGTTTTGTCGCCGATGTGCGCAGCAACGAGGAGTTTGCCATCGGCCAGCTGCTCAGTGACGTGGAGCCCGAGGACCTCATCCGCTTTGGTCTGATTCCCGAGTTCGTGGGCCGCCTGCCGGTGGTGGCGACTCTGGACGAACTCGACGAGGCCGCGCTCATCAGCATCCTGGTCGAGCCCAAGAACGCGCTGACGAAGCAGTATCGGCGACTCTTCGAGATGGAGGGCGCGGAACTGGAATTCCGGGAAGATGCCCTGCAGGCCGTCGCGCAGCGGGCGATGCAGAGGAAGACCGGTGCCCGCGGCCTGCGGACGATACTCGAGGGAATTCTGCTGGACACCATGTATGACCTTCCGTCGCTGCGGAACGCCCGCAAGGTCGTGATCGACGAAGCTGTCGTGACCGGCGAAACGAGGCCGTACATCATCTTCGAGTCCGAAGAAACTGCGCCCCTGCGTGCCGTTCAGGAAGAACGGAGGGCGGCGGGTTCGGGTAGCAACTAGGGCTTGCCCGTTACCGGACCTGTAGAGGGGCGCAGGCCCCGCCTGCGTGAGTCTGCTGCACCGCCCGACCTCCGCGGAGAGGATCCGGCGGGACTCTGATGCAAGGAGAGAATGATGTCTGAAGCCGATACGCAGCACCGCCTGAACGTACCGATCCTGCCGCTGCGGGACGTGGTCGTTTACCCGCACATGGTCATTCCGCTGTTCGTCGGGCGGGCGCGGTCGATACAGGCCCTCGACGAGGCAATGCAGGCCGGCAAGCAGATCCTGCTCGTCGCCCAGAAGCAGGCCGACGTCGATGAGCCGTCCCTCGAAGACATTTACCGGGTGGGCACGCTCGCCACGATCCTGCAGCTGCTGAAGCTCCCCGATGGCACGGTGAAGGTGCTCGTCGAGGGTGGCACGCGGGCGAACCTGACCAAGACCCGTGGCACCGAGTTCTTTTCGGCCGACATCACGCTGGTCGAGGACAAGCTCGATGTCACCACCCGCGAAGCCGATGTGCTCAAGCGTTCACTGATTTCCCAGTTCGAGAATTACGTCAAGCTGAATCGTAAGGTTCCGCCGGAGATCCTGACTTCGCTGGCGGGCATCGACCAGCCCGGGCGCCTCGCTGACACGGTGGCCGCCCACATGGCCCTCAAGCTGGAACAGAAGCAGAAAGTGCTCGAGATCGAGACCGTCCGCGAGCGGCTCGAGCACGTCATGACGCTCATCGAGACCGAGATCGACATGCTGCAGATCGAGAAGCGGATCCGCGGGCGCGTCAAGCAGCAGATGGAGAAGAGCCAGCGCGAGTACTACCTGAACGAGCAGATGAAGGCGATCCAGAAGGAGCTCGGGGACATGGAGGATGCCCCGAACGAGATTGCCGAGCTCGAGCAGCGCATTGCGCGCGCCGGCATGCCCCAGGAGGCCCGGGACAAGGCCACGTCCGAGCTGAACAAACTCAAGATGATGTCCCCGATGTCCGCCGAGGCCACCGTCGTGCGGAACTACGTGGACTGGCTGCTCAAGGCGCCGTGGCGAAAGCGCACGCGGGTGAATCAGGAGCTGGGTGAAGCCGAACAGGTGCTCGAGAAGGATCATTTCGGCCTGGACAAGGTCAAGGAACGCATCCTCGAGTATCTGGCTGTCCAGCAGAGGGTGAAGAAGCTCAAGGGGCCGATTCTCTGCCTCGTCGGGCCACCGGGCGTGGGCAAGACCTCGCTCGGGCAAAGCATCGCCCGCGCCACCAATCGCAAGTTCGTCCGCATGTCCCTGGGCGGGGTGCGTGATGAGGCCGAGATCCGCGGGCACCGGCGCACCTACATAGGTTCCATGCCGGGCAAGATCGTGCAGAACCTGGCGAAGACCGGTGTGCGCAATCCGCTGTTCCTGCTCGATGAGGTGGACAAGATGTCCACCGACTTCCGCGGTGATCCGTCGTCAGCGCTCCTCGAGGTGCTGGATCCCGAGCAGAATGCCAGTTTCAACGATCATTACCTCGAGGTGGATTTCGACCTGTCCGAGGTCATGTTCGTCTGCACGGCCAACACACTGAACATCCCGGCTCCGCTGCTCGACCGGATGGAAGTCATCCGGATTCCCGGTTACACCGAGGATGAGAAGCTCAACATAGCCCGGAACTATCTGGCGCCCAAGCAGGTGAAGGCCAATGGGCTGAAGAGTGGCGAGATCTCCATTTCCGACTCGGCAATCCGCGACATCATCCGTTACTACACGCGCGAGTCCGGTGTCCGTAACCTGGAGCGCGAGCTCGCCAAGATCTGCAGAAAGGTCGTCAAACAGCATTTGCTCAAACCCGAGACGAAGGCTACGCACGTCGTCCCGAAGGGCCTCGACAAGTATCTCGGCGTGCGCCGCTATCGCTACGGTCGTGCGGAGGAGGTCAATCAGGTTGGTCAGGTCACCGGCCTGGCCTGGACGGAAGTCGGCGGTGAACTGCTCACGATCGAGGCTGCCGTCGTGCCGGGCAAAGGCAAGCTGATCAATACGGGTCAGCTTGGCGAGGTCATGCGGGAATCCATCCAGGCCGCCACCACCATCATTCGCGGACGGGCCGGCCTGCTCGGGATCGACGAGGACTTCCACCAGAAGCTCGACCTGCACATTCATGTGCCGGAGGGCGCGACTCCCAAGGACGGTCCGAGCGCAGGCATTGGCATGTGCACGGCACTCGTATCTGCCCTGACGGCTATTCCGGTGAGGTGTGACGTGGCCATGACCGGTGAGATCACGTTGCGCGGCGAAGTGCTTCCCATTGGCGGCCTGAAGGAAAAGCTGCTGGCGGCCCACCGTGGCGGGATCGCGACGGTCGTGATTCCCCGGGACAACGAGAAGGACCTGGTCGATATCCCGAAAAACATCAAGGACAAGCTAAACATTGTTCCGGTGCGTTGGATCGACGAAGTCCTGCAGCTGACCTTGCAGAACATGCCCGCTCCCAAGGCCGTCGACAGGCCGGTTCCGGTCGATGACGCCAAGAAGGCCCAGCCGGAAGCGGCGGACACCGGGGTGCGGGCGCACTGACAAATGGCCTGAATTCCCGGCTAATTCCGCTACTGGAGGCGGGGAACCGCGGTTGACAGCCGTTTTTCGGCCTTGGTATAAGGTTTTTGAATTGCGTCTGGCTGCGGCTTTTCTAGCAGCGACCGTCACCAGGTTTAGGGGACGTCACTGAAATCACCAGGCTGAAATTTCCCTGATGAGCTCCAAGAGAGGGCTTTTCCGGGGCGGATTGGTCGACTGTGGGCTCAGTGGCGAGGGAGTAACTCGTCTGATGCTGAAGGTATGTTGATGAACAAGGGTGACTTGATCGAAGTGGTTGCGGACGACGCGGGGCTGTCGAAGGCTGATGCGACCCGAGCAGTGGACGCGGTCATTGGCGCCATCACGAAGGCCCTCAAGGCTGGCAAGCAGGTCTCGCTGGTCGGTTTCGGGACTTTCGCTGTTAAGACGCGGGCTGCCCGGCAGGGCCGGAACCCTCGCACGGGCGAGACGATCCAGATTTCGGCAAGCAAAGTTCCCGGATTTAAGGCTGGGAAGGCTCTGAAGGATGCCGTAAACTAGGCGGCCATCGCCGGAGCGCTGACGACCAGGCGCCCCGTACTGGCACACCGATGCCGGCACGGGGCGCTGACGTTTAGATGGACTGCAGTACGCCTAGCCGGGAAGGGTCGCCGGGAAGGGTTGCCGGGAAGGGGTGCTTAGCTCAGCTGGAAGAGCGTCGCCCTTACAAGGCGAAGGTCGGGGGTTCGAGCCCCTCAGCACCCACCAGCCCGGAGGATCGAGTTGCGTGATTTTTGCCTGTACTTCCGGTGACTCGGAAGGGCACGTTCAACAAGAGTGGAGTGGTAGTTCAGTTGGTTAGAATACCGGCCTGTCACGCCGGGGGTCGCGGGTTCGAGTCCCGTCCACTCCGCCACCAACCGTAACGCGCAAGTCGATGCTGCAAAACATTCGGGAGAAGCTCCAGGGCTGGGTGGCCTTCGCCGTTCTCCTCATCATTGCGGTGCCGCTGGCGCTGACCTTCGTCAGCAGCGATTTCACAGTAACGTCCTCGGGTTTCGCTGCCCGGGTCAACGGCGAAGATATCCCGTCCGTTGATTTTCAGCGTGTCTACCAGAACCAGCTCGTCACCGAACAGCAGGCCGCAGGGGGGCAGTTGCCGCCTGAAGCCGAGGAGCAGCTCAAGCGACAGGCGCTCGACGGGCTGGTACTCAATCGCGCCGTGACCCAGTACGTTCGCGACGCGGGATTCCGGGTCGGCGCCTCCCGGGTGGTCGACTACGTTCGCAGCCTCCCGGTGTTCCAGGTTGGCGGCCAGTTTTCCAAGCCCGCCTATGACGCCACCCTGGCGTCCCAGGGCATTACGCCGACGGCCTTCGAGAAGGAGCAGCAGGCCCTGCTCGCCGTTCGCCAGCTGCAGGAAGGTATCGTCGAGAGCTCCTTCTTCACCCCGGCGGAGTTCCGTCGCCTGATTGCACTCGATCAGGAGCGGCGGGACGTCGCCTACGTGCTGCTCGATCCGCGCAACCTGGGCGCCGGAATCCTCGTCAGCGACGCGGACGTGCAGTCTTACTACGCGGTCAATGCCAGCCAGTTCCAGTCGCCTGAGAGCGCCACCATCGAGTACGTGGAGGTCGCACTGGATGACATGGCGCGGGACTACACCCCCGACGAGGACGCGCTGCTGAAGGCGTACGAGTCGGATCCCACCCGCTTCCGCACCCAGGAGCAGCGCAGGGCCCGGCATATCCTGATTGCGGTGGATGCGGGCCGTACCGATGCTGCCGCCAGGGCCCTGGCTGACGAAATTGCCGGCAAGCTGGCCGACGGCGGCGACTTCGCCGCGCTGGCTGCCCAGTATTCGGGCGATCCCGGCTCGGCGAGTCGTGGCGGTGACCTGGGATTCGCTGCTCCCGGCAATTACGTGGAGGCCTTCGACAAGGCCCTTTTCGCCCTCGCGGTGGGCGAAACGTCGCCGCCGGTGAAGACCGAGTTCGGGTATCACATCATCCGGCTCGAGGAACTGCGGCCGGGTGCCGGGAAGGGCTTCGACGAGGTGCGCGGCGAGCTTGTCGAGGAGCTCAGGAAGCAGAAGGCCCAGGACGAGTTCTATGCCATTGCCGAGCGCCTTGATGATCTCGCTCTGGAGAATCCGACTTCCCTGGAGCCCGTTGCCAGGGACACGGGGTTGACTGTCCGGCGCTTCGAGGGCTTTACCCGCGCGGGCGGTGGGCCCCTGGGTAACAATCCCAGCCTGATTGCCGCGGTCTTCTCCCCGGGCGTGCTTGAAGGCAGCGAGAACACGCCGCTGATCGAGCTGGATGACTCCCGCGCCCTCGTCGCGCGTGTCGCCGAGCATAAACAGCCAGCGGCACTGCCCCTCGATCAGGTGAGGGCCCAGATCGTCGACCGGTTGCGCATCCAGCGTGCCACGGTCGAGGCGGCGGCCCGTGGCGGGAAGATCGTCCAGCGCGCGCAGGCTGGTGAGGACCTGGCGGCCCTGGTGGCGGCCGAAGGACTCAAGCTTACCGAAGCGGGGCCCGTTACCCGCCGGTCACCAGCCCTTCCGCCGGATCTCCTGTCGGCCGTCTTCAGGGCGCCCAAGCCAGAGGGCAAGCCGGTCGTGCAGGGCGCGAGCCTTCCCGGCGGCGCCTTCGGCGTATTCCAGGTCCGGTCCGTGGTGCCGGGCGAGCCCGAACTCATCCCGCAGCAGCAGCGCGACGAACGCAAGGCGGGACTGGCCCAGCGGGCCGCGGCGAGCGAGACGGAGGCACTGGCCGTCCACCTGCGGGATACCGCCGACGTCGTCGTGGCACCCGACCTGTTCAAGGCCGGGGACGACGAGGCGCCCTAGCGCCATTCTGCCCGTCCCGGTCGATCCCTAGAGGCTCATGCCGACCTGGCTGTAGCCACCATCCACGTAGAGTATTTCCCCCGTGATGCCAGCCGCCAGGTCCGAGCAGAGGAAGGCCGCGGCGTTGCCCACATCCTCGATCGTTACATTGCGGCGAATCGGCGTGGCATTTGCCATGTACTCGAGCTTGGACCGGAAGCCGCCGATGCCTGCCGCCGCCAGGGTCTTGATCGGGCCGGCGGAGATGCCGTTGACCCGCACCCCCGCGGCGCCCAGTTCGGCCGCCATGAAGCGCACATTGGCCTCCAGGCTTGCCTTGGCCGGCCCCATGACGTTGTAGTGGGGTATGGCCCGCACGGCACCGAGGTAGGTCAGCGTCAGCAGAGCGGAGGTCGGGGAGAGCAAGTGACGGCCATACTTGGCCAGAGCGGCGAAGCTGTAGCTGCTGATGTCGTGGGCGATCTGGAAGCCCTCGCGCGTGACGGACTCCAGGTAGCTCCCGGCCAGCTGGTCCCGGGGAGCGAACGCGACGGAGTGCACGATGACGTCCACGCTGGTCCAGCTCGCTGCAAGGGCGTCGTACATGCGCCTGATCTCGTCGTCGCTCGAGACGTCCAGCGGCAGGCAGATGGCAGACCCCGTCTCCGCGGCCATCTCGCGCACCCGTTCGCCGAGTCGCTCCGTCTGGTAGGTGAAGGCCAGGCTGGCGCCCTCCCGGGCCATCGCCTGCGCAATGCCCCATGCAATCGACCGCTCACTGGCGACCCCGGTAATCAACGCGCGTTTTCCGGCCAGAAATCCCATGCGTGTCTCACTTCCGCGATGTCCGATGGCTCGCATTGTAAGGCCGGCGCCGTGCCTGGGCTAATATAGGGCCATGCGTTCGAACTGGCTCGAGACAGGCACCGGCACAGCGCTGCTGCGGGAGGAGTCCCGGCAGGTTGCCGGCGCCTTCGAGAGCATCTTCGGGGACCAGTTCCTGCAGATCGGCGGCTGGGGCGACCCGGCGCTGTTCCGGCGTTACGCCCGCACCCGGCGTTATGCCGTCGTGGCTGCGACGCGCGGTCCCGGTGTGGACTTCGTGAGCGCCCCGGAAGACCTCGCCGTGGCGACGGACTCGATCGATGCCGTGTTCCTGCCCCACATCCTCGAGTCGACCGAGGATCCCCACGCTGTCCTCCGCGAGGTCGACCGCGTCCTCAGGCCCGACGGGCACGTGGTGATCGCCGGCTTCAACGCCTGGGGATGGTGGGGGGTCCGCCACTACCTGTCCGGGCGGAGATTCCCGGCGGGCGCCCGCCGCCTCGTTTCGGAGTACCGACTCCGTGACTGGCTCCACCTGCTCGACTATTTCGTCGAGCCGGCACGTTTCCATCACGTTACACCCCCGGTCTACCGCATGTTCGGCCCCGGGGAGCCGCCAGCCGACGATGGCGCTGGCCGGACCGGTCCCGATGGCCGGGAGTGGCGGGACGCCCCGGCGCGCTTCCGGCGCTGGAACCCCCTGGCCAGCTGCTACCTGATCGTGGCCCGCAAGGAAGTCTTCACCATCACGGCGATCCGTCCCGCCTTCCGCCGTCGCCCGCAACTCGTCGGCAGCCTCGTCAACCCCACGACGCGGAACGTGGCGTGACGGACGTGGAGCTCTTCACCGACGGCGCCTGCCGCGGCAATCCGGGACCGGGCGGGTGGGGCGTGCTCCTCCGGGCCCGGGGGAAGGAGCGGGAAATCTGCGGCGGCGCGCTGTCCACCACGAACAACCGGATGGAGCTCATGGCGGCCATTGAAGGCCTCCAGGCATTGACGCGGCCGTGCTCGGTCGCGGTCTATACCGACTCGGAGTACCTGAGGAAGGGCATCGGGGAATGGCTGCCCAAATGGAAGGCAACGGGATGGCGAACGGCTGCCCGCAAGCCCGTCAAGAACGAGGACCTCTGGCGCCGGCTGGAAGAGGCCGCCGCCCGCCATCAGGTGGAGTGGCACTGGGTCAAGGGCCATTCCGGGCATGCGGAGAACGAGCGCGCCGACGCGCTCGCCAATCGCGGCCTCGATGACATCCTGGCCGCGGCGCCTGCGCCAGAAGACGTGTTGAAGTAGCAGGGTCCGGGGCTCAGCAATGCGGCAGATCGTGCTGGACACCGAGACGACCGGCCTCGAGGTGGAGAAGGGGCACCGGATCATCGAGCTGGGTTGCGTGGAACTGGTCAATCGCCGGCGCACGCACCGCACGCTCCATCACTACCTGCAGCCGGACCGGGAGATCGACTCCGGCGCCCAGGAAGTGCACGGGATATCCGCCGAGATGCTGGCCGGCAAGCCGCGCTTCGCGGACGTGGCGCGGGAGTTCGTCGATTTCGTCGCTGGCGCCGAGATCATCATCCACAATGCCGACTTCGACGTCGGGTTCCTGAACGCCGAGCTCCGGGTGCTCGGCGCGGATGCGCCACTAATCCCGGGAGTCTGTACCGTCATGGACACGCTGGCCCTGGCGCGCCGGCTGCACCCCGGGCAGCGCAACAGCCTGGATGCCCTTTGCAAGCGCTACGCGGTGGACAATACGGGCCGCGAGTTTCACGGCGCACTCCTGGATGCGCAGTTGCTGGCCGACGTGTACCTGGCCATGACGGGCGGCCAGGCGACGCTGCTGCTCGATCAGAACGCCGGCCAGACCTCGGTGCACCAGAGTGTCGTGCGCCCGGTGGAGCGCGACGGGCTGCAATTCGCAGTCCTCCGCGCATCGGCTGACGATCTCGCGGAGCACGAACGTTACCTGGCGCTGCTGGACAAGCAGAGTGGCGGCAAGACCCTCTGGCGACGCTTCGGCAGTCCGGCCGGATGAGGGAATCAGTCGGGCAGGCGCTGGCGGGCAACTTCCTCGGCCATGCCCCGGACTGGTACAAGCTGACCATCGTCGGCTTCCTGGTGCTGAATCCCATCGTGGCTCTGACGGCAGGGCCCTTCGTGGCCGGCTGGCTGCTCGTGGCGCAGTTCATCTTTGCGCTGGCCATGGCCCTCAAGTGCTACCCGCTGCAGCCGGGCGGCCTGCTTGCCATCCAGGCGGTGGTCATCGGGCTGACGTCTCCCGAGGCCGTGTACCGCGAGACCGAGCACAATTTCCCGGTGATCCTGCTGCTCATCTTCGTGGTCGCGGGCATCTGGTTCCTGCGGGACATGCTCCTCTACGTCTTCGGCCGGATCCTGCTGGGGGTCCGGTCCAAGCGCCTCCTGTCGCTCCTGTTCTGCGGAATGGCCGCGTTTCTTTCCGCCTTCCTCGATGCGCTTACCGTCACCGCGATGGTCATCGCGGTGGCCGACGGCTTCTACCGGATCTACCAGCGCGTGGCTTCGGGCCAGCGCGACGCCGTCAGCGACGGCTGGATCGACGACGGCACGGTGCCGGAACTGCACCGCCGGGACCTGGACCAGTTTCGCGGGTTCCTCCGCAGCCTCGTCATGCACGCCGCCGTCGGCACGGCCCTGGGCGGCGTGTCCACTCTGGTGGGCGAGCCCCAGAACCTGCTGATTGGCAAGGAGGCCGGCTGGGAGTTCATTGAGTTCTTTACCAGGGTTGCCCCCGTGTCCATGCCCGTACTGGTGGTGGGCCTCATGACCTGCCTGTTGCTGGAGACCACCCGCTGGTTCGGGTACGGAACGGAGCTGAGTCCTGCCGTGCGTCGGGTTCTCGATGAGTACCAGAGGCATGCGGACCAGACGCGGACCTTGCGAGCCCGCTGCGCGCTGGTGGTCCAGGGCCTGGCCGCGTGCATCCTCATCGTCGCCCTCGCGTTCCACCTGGCCGAGGTCGGGCTGATCGGCCTGCTCATCATCGTCCTGGCGACGGCCTTCAATGGGGTGGTGGACGAACAGCGCCTCGGCCATGCCTTCGAGGCCGCCCTGCCATTCACGGCATTGCTCGTGGTCTTCTTCACCATCGTTGCGGTCATCCAGGACCAGGGGTTGTTCTCGCCCTTCACGGACTGGGTCCTCACCCTGGAGGGGCGTCTCCAGGTGCTGATGTATTTCGTCGCCGCGGGGGTCCTGTCGGCAGTCAGCGACAACGTGTTCGTGGGTACCGTGTACATCACCCAGGCAAAGGAAGCACTGTCAGCCGGGTTGATCGGCCGGGAGCAGTTCGATCTCCTGGCCGTGGCCATCAACACGGGAACCAACATCACGAGCGTCGCCACGCCCAACGGCCAGGCGGCTTTCCTGTTTCTCCTGACCTCGGCCCTTGCCCCGCTGATCCGCCTGTCCTACGGGGGCATGGTCTGGATGGCCCTCCCGTACACCGTTACCATGACCGCCACGGCCCTGCTGGCCGTCACGTTTCTGCTGTAGTGTGACGGGTGTGTTGGCCCGGAACACCCGTCCCCGGCGACAATTCCCGGGTCTCGAATCAGCACCAGATGCAAGAATAAAATGAGCAATTTCAAGAAGATAGATGAATCGAAGGTCGCCATCGTCGGCCTGGGCTACGTGGGCCTGCCACTGGCCGTCGAGTTCGGCCGGCATCTGGACACCGTGGGCTTCGACATCGACCCGAAGCGCATAGCAGACCTCAAGGCCGGCCACGACTTCACCCTGGAGACGGATGCCGAGGAGCTGAAGGCGGCCAAACGCCTGAAATTCACGACCGAACTCGAGGCGTTGCGGGGACGGGACGTCTATATCGTGACCGTGCCCACGCCCATCGACGCCGCCAAGCGGCCGGACATCAGCGCGCTACGCGCGGCGAGCCGCACGGTCGGCCAGGTGCTGGGCAAGGGGGCCATCGTGGTCTACGAGTCCACGGTTTATCCCGGCTGCACCGAGGAGGACTGTGTGCCCATCCTCGAGCAGGTTTCCGGCCTCAAGCTGAATCAGGATTTCTTCGTCGGCTACAGCCCGGAGCGCATCAATCCCGGCGACAAGGAACACCGGCTCACCACGATTCGCAAGATCACGTCCGGCTCCACGCCGGATGCCGCGAAGTTCGTCGATTCGCTCTACGGCCGGATCATCACCGCGGGAACCTATGCCGCGTCGAGCATCCGTGTTGCCGAGGCCGCCAAGGTCATCGAGAACACGCAGCGCGACGTCAACATCGCCCTCATCAACGAGCTGGCCCTCATTTTCAACCGCATGGGCCTCGACACCCTCGAGGTACTCCAGGCCGCCGGCACCAAGTGGAACTTCCTGCCGTTCCGTCCCGGCCTCGTCGGCGGCCATTGCATCGGCGTCGATCCGTACTACCTGACGCACAAGTCCCAGGAGATGGGCTACCACCCCGAGATGATCCTGGCTGGCCGGCGGATCAACGACAACATGGGCCTCTACGTGGCCACCGAGGTCATCCGCCTCATGGTGAAGCGGGGGATGAGCCTGCCCCGTTCCAAGATTTTGGTGCTGGGCGTTACCTTCAAGGAGAACTGCCCGGACGTGCGGAACACGCGCGTGGTGGACGTGGTGCACGAGCTGAAGTCCTACGGGGCAGCAGTCGATGTCTATGATCCCTGGGCGGATGCCGAGGTCGTGAAGCACGAGTACGGCCTCGATATCCTGACGAAGGCTCCCACCGCCGGCCAGTACGACGGCATCGTCGTGGCGGTGGCGCACAACCAGTTCCGCGACATGCCCCCCGAGGCCATTCACGCCTGGGGCCGCCAGGACCATGTCCTTTACGACATCAAGAGCCTGCTCCCGGCCGACCAGGTCGATGCACGTCTCTGAGTCGAAGGCAGCCGGATGAGGATTCTCGTCACGGGAGCCGCGGGGTTCATCGGCTCCGCCACGGCGCGGCACCTGCTCGCCCGGGGCGACGAGGTCGTCGGCCTCGACAACCTCAACGACTACTACGACGTCAACCTGAAGAAGGCACGCCTCGCCCTGCTCGCCAGGGAGGCGCGGTTCCGTTTCGTACTTCTGGATCTCGCCAACCGGGAGGGCATGGACGCGCTTTTCAAGGCCGAGCGCTTCGACCGTGTCGTCCATCTTGGCGCCCAGGCTGGCGTCCGCTATTCCATCGAGAATCCGCACGTCTACGTGGACAGCAACGTGGTCGGCACGCTGCATGTCCTGGAGGGCTGCCGGCACCACGGCGTTCAGCACCTCGTCTACGCGTCCACCAGCTCCGTGTACGGCGCAAACACGAAGATGCCGTTTTCCGTCCACCAGAACGTGGACCATCCCCTGTCGCTCTATGCGGCGACGAAGAAGGCCAACGAACTCATGGCCCACACCTACGCCACCCTCTATGGGCTGCCGGTGACCGGGCTGCGATTCTTCACTGTTTACGGTCCCTGGGGCCGGCCGGACATGGCCCTGTTCCTGTTCACCCGGAACATCCTCGAGGGCAAGCCCATCGATGTCTTCAACTACGGGAACCACCGGCGGGACTTCACCTATGTCGACGACATCGTCGGTGGGGTCGTTGCCGCCCTGGATCACGTTGCCACGGGGAATGCGGCCTGGGATTCGGATCGTCCCGATCCCGGCACCAGCAAGGCTCCGTACCGGCTCTACAACATCGGCAATTCCCGGCCCGTGGACCTGATGCGCTACATCGAGCTGCTGGAGCAGCGGCTCGGCCGGAAGGCCGAGAAGAACCTGCTGCCCCTCCAGCAGGGCGACGTGCCCGACACGTGGGCCGACGTGGAAGACCTCGTCACCGACGTGGGCTACCGGCCCGCCACGCCCGTGGAGGTCGGCGTCGGCCGTTTCGTGGACTGGTATCTCGACTACCATAAGATCACCCTCTAGAGGAGTGATCCCATGGCGGACGACCTGCTCCAGGCACCGGCCTGGAAGGCCCTGCAGCGGCATGCCGCTGAACTCTCCGGCACCCACCTCCGGGACCTCCTCGACAAGCCCGGCCGTTTCGAAGCGCTCTCCCGCCAGCACGGCAACTGCCTGCTGGACTTCTCCCGCAACCGGCTCACGACCGACACCCTGGGGCTGCTGATCGACCTCGCCCACGAGCGGGACGTGCCCCGGCGTATCCAGTCGCTCTTCGCCGGCGAGGTCGTGAACGGGACCGAGAACCGTCCGGCGCAGCACATGGCCCTGCGCGGGCCGGACGCCCCGCCGCTCCTGGTGAACGGTGTGGACATCCGCGTCGAAGTCGCCGCCGAGCGCGAGCGCATGCTGGCTCTCGCCGATGCGATCCGGTCCGGGGAGTTCCGCGGTTCGACGGGCGAACGCATCCGGCACGTCGTCAACATCGGCATCGGTGGGTCGGACCTGGGCCTGGTGATGGCCATCGAGGCCCTCCGGGAGTACGGCACGCCGGAGGTGCGGGTTCATTTCGTGTCCAACGTGGACGGCACCCAGCTGGCCGACGTCCTCGCCTCGGTGCCGGCGGCCGGGACGCTGTTCATCGTCTGCTCGAAGACCTTTGTCACCTGGGAGACCGCGCTGAATGCCAATGCGGCCCGCCGCTGGCTCCTGGGCCAGCTGGGCGAGGGAGCCGTCGCACGGCACTTCGTCGCCGTGTCGGTGAACGTGCCGGCCATGGACACCTTCGGGATCGCCGAGGCGCATCGGTTCCGGATGTGGGACTGGGTCGGTGGCCGCTATTCGCTCTGGTCGTCCATCGGTCTCGCCATTGCCATCGCGACGGGCAGCGAGCACTTCCGCGAGCTGCTGGCCGGCGGCCACGAGCTCGACGAGCACTTCCGGACGGCGCCCCTGGCGGACAACCTGCCGGTGCTGCTGGGCCTGATCGCCGTCTGGAACCAGAACCTGCAGGGCACCACGAGCCAGGCGATACTGCCTTACGACGCCCGGCTGCACCGTTTCCCGGCCTACCTGCAGCAGCTGGAGATGGAGAGCAACGGCAAGGGCGTCACCCGGGACGGCGAGCCGGTGAAGTGGGGCACCGGCACGGTGATCTGGGGCGAGCCGGGGAACAACGCCCAGCACTCGTTCTTCCAGCTCCTCCACCAGGGCACCGCGAACTTCGCCGCAGATTTCATCGCGCCGGCGGAGGGCTCGAGCCCCTACGTGGACCAGCACCTGGTCGGGCTCGCCAACCTGCTGGCCCAGGCCGAAGCCTTCGCCCGGGGCTACACGCTGGAAGCTGCCCGGGCCGAGCTGGCGGGCAGGGGAAGGACCCCGGAAGAGGTGGCGAGGCTGGCACCCCACAAGGTCCACCCTGGCAACCATCCCTGCAACCTGCTGCTGCTGCGGCGCCTCGACCCCCGCGCCCTCGGCTTCCTGATCGCCCTCTACGAGCAGAAGGTGTACGTGCAGTCCTGCATCTGGGGCATCAACCCCTTCGACCAGTGGGGCGTGGAGCTCGGCAAGGTGCTGGCCACGGGGATGCACGCCGCGCTGGAATCCGCGACGGGGGAGGGGCTGCCCCCCGCGGGTCGGGTGCTCCGCCAATGGGTGAGGGACAGCTGAGGGCGAATTCTGTAAGCTTTGCCGGGGCTTTTGGCGGGGTTGCAGGTTTTGACGCTACACGGGGCACGGAACGCTCGAGTAGGAGCGCCTTCAGGCGCGACTGCCATCCTATGCACGTTCGTCCTGGCCTTGTTTTCAGGGGTTGCGGGCCAGGTCCAGGCCCAGGTCCAGGCCCCGACGCCCGACCAGATGCGGATGCTCCAGAACCTATCGCCCGAGCAGCGGCAGGCCCTGCTTGAGCAACTCCGCCAGGGTGAAGGCGACCAGGCTGACCAGCCCCTCGCTGAGCCGACTTTAGCCCGACCTAAAGCGGCCAATGGGAGATCTGACGGCAACGACGACCGCCTCTATCTCGGTCCCCTCCGGATCCGCGGTGGGGATACCGTATTGCTCGACCTTGATCCGCCGTGGGCAATGGAAGAACTCCCTGGAACACCTGGTGCACCTGGAACACCGGGCGCACCCGGTGTTCCAGGTGCAGCAGCTACCCCCGCAACACCGGCTGCTGCTTCGGGTTCGACCGCTCCACCGAGGGTCGCGCGCAAACCCAGAAAGCCCAAGGAAGACGTCTCGCCTGAAGTCGAAATGGCGATCGAGCGGCTGCGGGAACGGATACTGGCAGCCAACCCTTACAAGCTCGACCCAGACGGTCAACTGCATATTCCCGGGCTTCCTGAACCCATTCAGCTCGCCGGGCTTACCGAGGAACAGGCGACTGAGCGCCTGGCCCGCGAGCCGGGGCTTCAAGATTTCAACATCGGATTCACGCTGCTTGAACTCCGGCCAGTCGGAGTCGATGCGCTGCAGCCGTTCGGTTATGACCTGTTCTCCGGTGTGCCCACCACCTTCGCGCCGGCCACGGACATCCCGGTGCCCCCCGAGTACACGATCGGTCCGGGCGATACAGTTAAGGTACAGCTCCTCGGCAACGTCAAGGCCAAGTACTCCCTCGTGGTCGGGCGCGACGGTGAGATCAATTTTCCAGAGCTCGGTCCGGTAACCGTAGCGGGTATGCCGTTCGACGAATTGCGCAAGCTAATCGAGGACACCGTTGCCCAGCAGATGATAGGCACCCGGGCCGTAGTCGGCCTGGGTGCGCTGCGCTCGCTAAGCGTTCTGGTCACTGGCGAGGCCGAGTACCCCGGCACTTACACCATCGGCGGTCTGTCCACGATGACCAACGCATTGCTGGCCAGTGGTGGCCCAAAGGAGATTGGCTCCCTTCGTAATGTGCAGCTCAAGCGGGGAGGCCGCACAGTTGCCACGCTCGATTTGTACGATCTCCTCCTGCGAGGCGATTCCCGCAACGACGCGCGAATCCTCTCGGGCGACGTGTTGTTCATTCCGCCGGTTGGCCGCACGGCCGGCGTGGCTGGCGCGATCCGGCGCCCGGCGACGTACGAGTTGAAGGCGGAGGCCACGGTGGGCGACCTCGTGACCTTGGGCGGCGGTCTGATGCCGGACGCGGCGCCGAAGCTGGCGACACTTGAGCGCATCGATGCGGAGCAGGGGCGCATTCTGGTGAGTGTGGACCTCACCACCGAGGAGGGGCGCGGAACGCGGCTGCGGACCGGTGATGTATTGCGAATCGATGCGGTACTGCCGACCATTGCCGACTCGGTCGAGGTGCGCGGCCACGTCTACCGGCCGAGCTCGTCCCAGTTCCGTGCGGGGTCCCGGTTGACGGATGTCCTCCCGAGCATCGCTGCACTCAGGCCCAACGCGGACCTCAACTACGTCCTCATCCGTCGCGAACTGCCCCCGAATCGGCAGGTCGTGGCCCTGTCGGCCGATCTCGCCGCGGCTTGGCGGAATCCGGCATCGGACGCCAACCCTGTGCTGAATCCGCGAGATCAGGTAATCGTATTCGACCGGGAGTCGGATCGCGCCGCACTGCTGGAGCCGCTCCTCAATGAACTGCGCCTGCAAGCCAACAGTGAGCAGCCGACGCCTATAGTCCGGATAGACGGGAGTGTCCGGATACCTGGTTCGTATCCCCTCGAGCCCGGCATGCGGGTGACGGATCTGATCCGGGCTGGTGGCGGCTTTAACGAGTCCGCCTTTGGTTCCCAGGCCGAGTTGGCGCGCTATGTTGTGGTAAGCGGCGAAGCGCGACGGACCGCGTTGGTGTCCGTCGATCTTGAAGCAGCTGTGGCGGGAGATCTGGGCGCCGATGCCTTGCTTGCGCCTTTTGACCTTCTGACCGTCAAACGTGTGCCCGACTGGGCCAGGCAAGGGTCCATTACCCTGGAAGGAGAAGTCCGCTTTCCGGGGCGCTACGCCATCCAGCGTGGTGAAGGTCTGGCGTCCGTACTGGCGCGGGCCGGCGGGCTTACGGACCTGGCCTTCGCCGAAGGTGTGGTGTTCACCCGGAAGAGCCTGAAGGAGCGCGAGGCAGAGCAGGTCGCTGCGCTCACCGACAGACTGGAGAGGGACCTGGCCACTCTGGCTCTGCAGACCAGCAAGTCGGATTCCATGGCCGGACAAAACGCGGCTGATTCGTTCGCGATCGGCCAGTCGCTGCTGGCGGAACTGCGCAACGCCGAGCCCGTCGGTCGCCTGGCGATAGATTTGCCGAAAGTCCTGGCGGCCGAACCCGGGTCAGCGGCAGACATTCTGCTCAGAGATGAGGATCGTTTGTTGGTGCCCCGGCAAAGTCAGGAGGTGACCGTGCTGGGAGAGGTGCAGACTCTCACTTCTCACCTGTATGCCCGCGGCCTGAATCGTGATGACTACATCAATCTGAGTGGTGGGACCACCCAGCGGGCGGATCGCGACCGAATCTACGTGGTGCGGGCCAACGGGCAGGTGGTGGCATCGTCGGGCAGCAACTGGTTCAGGAATGCTGATAACCAGATTCGCGCGGGTGACACTATCGTGGTGCCTGTGGACACGGAAACGTTGCCGCCGTTGATGAAGTGGACGTCCGTAACCAGCATTATCTTTAACCTTGCAGTCGCAGTGGCGGCAGTAAATTCGTTCTAGGTTTCGCTGGGGCGTTGCGTAACCTGCGGGATGAGTGCTGCGGCGTCACCGATATCGGTCACTGCATATCCAACGAGGCTGCCATGGGCGCCACATCACTACATGGGGGAGGGCTACCGGGAGGTGGTCTGTTTATCCTATCCTCTAAGCGTTACGGGCTCAGGGCCCGAGGGGCACGATGAGCAAAGGGCAACAGCCGGGCCAGGTCCACGTCCTGGATCTTTGGCGCACGATGTGGTCGTACCGGATCGCTATCGCAAGCATCACGGGCGTGATGTGTGCGCTGTCGGTGGTGTTCGCGTTGGTCGCCCCGCCGAAGTACCGCGCAGAGGCCGTCCTCAGCGAAGTCGAGGATCGGACGATGGGCGGTGGTGGGCTGGCGGGGCAGCTCGGTGGGTTTGCCAGCCTGGTGGGAATGAACCTCGGCGGTATGGGCGCCAGCTCGCGGGAGTCGCTCGCCGTGCTTCGCTCTCGGGCACTCGCCGAGGAGTTCATCCGTCGTAACGAACTGCTGCCGGTTCTATTCGACAAGCCGGATCCGGACGCGCCGCCCAGCGTTTGGCGGGGCGCATTGTTGCTGCGCGAGGGGATCCTCCAGATCCAGCAAGACCCGCGCACCTCCCTCATCACGGTCGCCATCACCTGGAAGGATCCGCAGGTTGCGGCTGATTGGGCAAACGGGTTCGTCGCGCTGGCGAATGAGATGTTACGCACGCGAGCGTTGCGCAACGCGGAGAGCAGCATCGACTACCTGCGCAAACTTGTCCAGAAGACCGACGTGGTCGAGCTGCGGAGCGTGATCTACAAGCTGATCGAGTCCGAGACCAAGACCCTGATGTTGGCCAACGTGCGCGAGGAGTACGCGTTTGTGGTGGTCGACCCGGCCGCTGCCCCGGAATTCCGGCACACGCCGAAACGGACACTGGTCGTGGTGTTCGGTACCCTGTTCGGCGGGTTCCTCGGCCTGATGTATGCGTTTGTACACGACCTGCTGCGACGTGAACGGCTGGGCGAAGCCGGGCGTGACGCCGGGCGAGCTTGACGCCCGCAGGCTCTGGCATTAGTGTGTTCAAGGATTGAACAGGCCTGCCGCTCGGCAGGACCCGCGCGTTACTGGCCGCGTCTCGCGCGCAGTGTCGATGGCCCCCGATAGTGATAAGCGAACGCGATTGGTGATAAACGAACGCGATAGTTTTCGCCTGCTCAACTTGTTGGAGGCGAACCCAGAGCTGAATCAGCGCGACCTGGCGATGGAACTCGGTGTGAGCCTCGGCAAGGTCAACTACTGCCTGCGTGCCCTGGTTGCCAAAGGCTTGGTCAAGGCCTCCAACTTCAAGAATAGCAAGAACAAATCGGCCTATTTTTACCTGCTGACGCCCAAGGGAATCGAGGCGCGGGCGGTGATGACCGTGCGCTTCCTCGAGTCCAAGGTTGCCGAGCACGAAGTTCTCGTCGCAGAAATCGAGAAACTCCGCGCCGCGGTGAAGGAGCTCAAGCGTGAACGGGCCTGACGGTATGGCACGGACCATCCTCGTGACCGGGGGCGCTGGCTTCATCGGCTCCATGCTGGTACGGCACATCATCCGAGAAACCGGAGACCGCGTCGTGAACCTCGACAAGCTCACGTACGCCGGCAACCCAGAATCGGTCGCCGACGTCGCGAGCGACCCTCGCTATCGCTTCGAGCAAGTCGACATCTGCGACGCGAAGGCCGTCGCGCGGGTATTCGGCAAGCATCAGCCGGACATAGTTATTCATCTTGCGGCAGAGTCGCATGTCGACCGGTCGATCGATGGCCCAGCAGCCTTCATTCAGACCAACATCGTCGGCACGTACACTCTGCTCGAGGCGGCGCGTACCCACTGGCTCGGACTTGACGGCGGGCGTCGCGAACGGTTTCGCTTCCACCATGTTTCTACCGACGAGGTGTATGGCGATCTCGATGCCACAGATAACCTTTTTACTGAGGATTCGCCTTACGCGCCAAGCTCGCCGTACTCGGCGAGCAAAGCAAGCTCCGATCACCTGGTCCGGGCGTGGAGTCGCACCTATGGACTGCCGACGCTTATCACCAACTGCTCGAACAACTATGGGCCGCATCAGTTTCCGGAGAAGCTCATCCCGCTGATGATATTGAACGCGTTGAGAGGCAGGCCGCTACCAGTGTATGGGGACGGCGGGCAAGTCCGCGACTGGCTGTTCGTTGCCGATCATGCGCGGGCACTCTACCTCGTTGCGAGCACGGCGGAGCCGGGTGCCAGCTACAACATCGGCGGTCATAATGAGCGCCGCAACCTGGATGTCGTCCATGCGGTCTGCATGCTTCTTGAGGAGTTCGCGCCGACAAAGCCGGCCGGCGTGGCCCGCTACGCAGATCTTATAACTAGCGTTACAGACCGTCCGGGACATGACCGTCGCTACGCAATTGACGCTGGCCGAATCGAGCGTGACCTTGGCTGGAAGCCGACTGAAACCTTTGAAACGGGCTTGCGCAAGACCGTGGCCTGGTATCTGGCAAACCCGGGCTGGTGCGGGCGGGTGTTGGACGGCAGTTATCGCACGCAGAGGCTCAGTGCATGAAGGGCATTGTCCTCGCCGGCGGGTCCGGTACGCGATTGCATCCGATCACGCGTGGCGTGTCAAAGCAGCTGCTGCCGATATACGACAAACCGATGGTGTACTACCCGCTGTCGGTGCTGATGCTGGCCGGTATCCGTGACATTCTGCTCATTACGACGCCTGACGACCGCGCAAGCTTCGAGCGCCTGATCGGCGACGGCAGCCGGTTCGGCGCGCGCATCTCGTATGCGGTGCAGGCCTGCCCGGACGGGTTGGCGCAAGCATTCCTGATTGGCGAAGAGTTCATCGGGCGCGACCCGGTTTGCTTGGTGCTTGGCGACAATATCTTCTACGGTCCTGGCTTCTCACCCAAGCTGCGCGAGGCGGCCGGGCGGGCTATCGGGGCGACGGTATTTGGTTACCAGGTCTCGGATCCCGAGCGCTTCGGCGTCGTGGAAGTTGACGCGCAGCTTCGCGCCATCTCCATTGAGGAAAAACCGGCGGTGCCGCGCTCGAAGTATGCCGTCACCGGGCTCTACTTCTACGACAACGACGTCGTAGACATCGCAAAGCGCGTCAAGCCGTCCACGCGTGGGGAGCTGGAGATCACCAGCGTTAACCAGGCCTACCTCGAGCGGGGAGACCTGTACGTCGAGGTCCTGGGGCGAGGATTCGCGTGGCTCGACACCGGCACCCACGAAAGCCTGATGGAGGCGGGAATGTTTGTGCATACGATTGAACGGCGACAGGGGTTCAAGATCGCCTGCCTGGAGGAGATCGCGCTCAACAATGGATGGCTTGACGCCGGCGCCGTCCGTGACTTGGCCATGTCAATGCACAAGAGTGAGTACGGCAAGTATCTGCTTGCGCTGGTCGGCGCCGGATCGTCGTCTAGATGAAACGCCAAAAGTCGATTCTGGTGTCGCAGCCGTCGTTGCCGCCGCTCGAGGAGTTTTTTCCATACCTCGAGAAGATCTGGCAAAGCAAGCAACTGACCAACGGCGGGCCGATGCATCAGCGCCTCGAGGCTGAGCTGGCCGAGTATCTCGGGGTCCCGCACGTCGCATTATTCAACAATGGTACCAGTGCGTTGCTCACTGCGCTTCAGGCGCTGAGGATCACCGGCGACGTAATAACCACGCCGTACTCGTTCGTGGCCACGGCTAATTCGTTGCTGTGGAACAACCTGACGCCGGTATTCGCGGACATCGAGCCGGGTACCTTCAACATAGATCCGGAACGGATTGAAGCGGCAATAACACCGCGCACCGCCGCAATCATGCCGGTGCATTGCTATGGGCATCCATCCCGGGTCGAGCGGATCCGGGAAGTTGCCGCACGGCACGGGCTCCCGGTCCTCTACGACGCGGCCCACGCGTTCGGGGTGAGCTACAAGGGCGAAAGTCTGCTGCTTCACGGCGATCTGGCTGTACTCAGCTTCCATGCGACGAAGGTGTTCAATACCTTCGAGGGTGGTGCGATCGTCTGCCACGATGCCACGACCAAGCAACGGATCGATCGGCTCAAGAACTTCGGGATAGTCGATGAGACCATGATCGAAGACGCTGGCCTCAACGGAAAGATGAACGAGTGCCAGGCGGCGTTTGGTCTTCTACAGTTACGCCATCTCGATCCGGCCCTCAACCGACGCCGCGAAGTCGACGATGCCTATCGGCGGGCGCTAGCCGGAGCGGAGGGAATCACCTGCGTCCCGTTGCCGACTGAGTCGGTAACGAACTGGGCCTACTTTCCCATCCTCGTCGGTGACGGAGCGCGTTGTGGTCGCGACGCTATGTATCTGCAACTGAAGGAACAGGGCATCTTTGCCCGGCGTTACTTCTACCCGCTCCTGAGCGACCTGCCCATGTATTCAAGCTGCCCGTCGGCGGCGTCCGCCAATCTGCCGAACGCAACTCGGGTCGCGCGCCAGGTATTGTGCCTGCCTATCCATCAGGACCTCAGTGAAGCTGACGTCGAGCGGGTCATAGCCGCCGTTCTCGGTCGGCCTGGGGAGCGTTCGTGAGGCTGGGGATCATGCAGCCGTACTTCCTGCCCTATATTGGCTACTTTCAGTTGATGGCGGCTGTCGACCGTTTCGTTATCTACGACGACGTCAAGTACACCAAGAAAGGCTGGATCAACAGCAATCGAATGCTGTTGAACGAGAGGGACGTAAAGTTCTCGCTGGCGCTGAAGGCAGGCTCGGATTACCTCAATGTCCGTGATCGCGAGCTAGCGCCAAGCTTCGACCGGAATAAGCTGCTGAACCGGTTCCACGGCGCCTACCGACGCGCGCCGCACTTCGACGAGACAGTTCCGCTGCTGGAGCGGATCGTTCGGTTCGAGGACGTCAACCTGTTCCGTTTCCTGCACAACTCGATCATCGAAGTCGGCAGCCACCTGGGTATTTCTACGGAAATGGTGATCTCTTCGAGTATTCCGATCAACCGGGAACTCAAGGGCCAGGACAAGGTGCTCGCCTTGTGCCAGGCGGCGGGTGCCGATACGTACATCAATGCCATCGGGGGCGTCGACCTCTATTCGAAGGAGGCGTTCCGCGAAAGACATATCCATCTGTGGTTTATCCGTTCCAAGCCCTTCGAGTACAAGCAGTTCGGCGCGGAGTTCGTGCCCTGGTTATCAATAGTCGACGTGCTGATGTTCAACCCGCTTGACATGGTCAAGTCGTGCATCTCTGCGAACTATGAGTTGATCTGAACCATGTTCGAGTGGAAGAAGCTAGGGAAGGTGTTCGACCCGCAGCACGTGCCGGGGCGCGAGTGGCTGGCAGAGTTTGCGCAGGCCCCGGCGACACTGGTATTCGACGAGTTCGTGCGCGTCTATTTCTCGTGCCGGCCGCGCCCCGACGCGCAGGGTCAGTACGTGAGCTACTCGGCCTTCGTCGACCTGGCGCGGCCGGACCTCCTCAAAGTGCGTGCCGTCAGCGAAAAGCCAATCCTCACGTTGGGCGGGCTCGGCGAGTTCGATGAGTTCGGCACCTATCCGGTCTCCGTCATCCGGGATGGCGATGAGGTGCGCGCGTACTACGCGGGATGGACACGCTGCGAGTCGGTACCGTTCAATGTCGCGATCGGGTATGCCACCAGCAGGGATGGGGGTCGGACTTTCACGAAAGCCGGCAACGGGCCGGTCATTTCGTACTCGCCGGATGAGCCGTTCGTGATGAGCGGACCGAAGGTCAGACGGTTTGGCGATGCCTGGTACCTGTGGTACATCGCTGGTCGCAAGTGGAAGGTGGTCGATGGCCGCGCAGAACCCGTCTATAAGATCCGGTTGGCGATATCGGACGATGGCGTTCGATGGCGCAAGGTGAACCGCGACCTCATCGAGAGCCGAATTGAGGAGGATGAGGCACAGGCAAGCCCTGACGTCATCTATGCCAACGGCAAGTACCACATGTTCTTCTGCTACCGGTACAGCAGCCACTTCCGGGGCAAGGAGCGCGGCTATCGAATCGGCTACGCGTCGAGCGTTGACCTGCTGAGTTGGGTTCGAGACGACTCAAAGGCTGGAATTGACGTGTCGGCGGATGGCTGGGATTCCGAGATGGTCAGCTACCCGCACGCCTTCGTGCTGGACGGGAGGATCTATCTGGCCTACCTGGGTAATCAGGTAGGGCGTTACGGTTTCGGGCTGGCGGTGCTCAACGGGGCGCTCGGGTAGGGAATGCTCGTGATGCGGTGGCGGAAAGTCGGCAAGGTCTTCGATCCGACGCAGCACCGGCTGCCAAACGGATGCGTCCAGTTTGCCCAGTCGCCGCAGGCGCTGATCCGGGACGATCGCGTGCGTATCTATTTCTCCACGCGCTCGGTAGACGAGGTCAACGGCAAGTACCTCAGCCATGTCGCCTATGTCGATATGGAAAGGGACATTCGCCGGATCATCGGCGTGTCGGACCACACCGTCATCGGTCTTGGAGGGCTGGGGTGCTTTGATGAGCACGGGATTTTCCCTATGAACATCGTCCGCCACGGCGACAGCGTCTACGGCTATACCTGTGGGTGGAACCGTCGCGTTTCGGTATCGGTGGATACCGCGATTGGGCTAGCTATCAGTCGCGACGAGGGCGAAACATTTCATCGCGTAGGCGCCGGTCCGGTGCTCGCGGCGTCTTTGCATGAGCCCTGCCTGGTGGGTGACGGCTTCGTCAAGGTCATCGGCGACGTGTTTCACATGTGGTACATCTTCGGTACGGGTTGGAAGCGTCCAGCGGACGACGCCGCGCCGGACCGGACCTACAAGATTGGCCACGCGATGTCGCACGATGGCATTGAATGGTTCAAGGAGGAGGAGGGGCGTCAGATCATCGTCGACCGTCTTGGTCGCGCCGAGAGCCAGGCGTTACCGACGGTGGTGCCGATCGGCGGGCGCTACCACATGTTCTTTTGCTACCGGCAGTCGTTCGACTTCAGGACGAACAAGGACCGCGGCTACCGCATCGGTCACGCTTGGTCGGACGACGTGGTCTCCTGGAACCGTGACGATCATGCAATCGCGCTCGAAGGCACGCCGGGGGACTGGGACTCCGACATGCAGTGCTACCCGCACGTCTTCGAGCACGACGGCGAAATCTATCTGCTCTACAATGGCAACGAGTTCGGACGCTACGGCTTCGGGCTGGCGGTCCTGGAGAGGTGAACGCTCCGATTGAGCATCGTTCGAATGTGGCCACCGCAGCGCAGATTGCAGCGCACCTGACGCGCTGCGACGCCGATTTCGTGCCGCCGTTGAGCGGTCGGGTGCGAATCGACGACTACGCGGAGAAGATGGCGACCAAAGCTGCTCGGTTCGAGGCCTGGGCGGGCGGGGAGTTGGTCGGACTTGTATCGATGTACTGCGACAAGGGTAGCCTTAGTCCTGCCTTTATAACCAATGTCAGCGTACTGCGTGAGTGGAGCGGGCGCGGAATCGCGTCCGGGCTGCTGAAAAGGTGCATCGCGTACGCGCGTTCCCTGGGTGCTGTGCGGGTCGTCCTCGAGGTGGCCAGCGCCAATGCCGGCGCCATCAGATTCTATGAGCGTTGCGGCTTCGTCGGGAGTGGTTCCGGCGCGCCGTTCGTCAAAATGGACCTAAACCTTGCGGGTCAGGACATGAGCATGACCAAGAAGCGCGATTACAACGCCGAGATCAAGGACACCAACGACCGCCAGTACGCCTACGCGTTCGATTTTGATGTCATGCATCCGTTCATGATCAGGTCTTTCGCGCCATTTCTTGTTCAAGGCAGCGTGCTCGAGCTCGGCAGCTTCAAGGGCGACTTCACCCGCCGCTTGTTGCCGCACTTCGACGACATCACGTGCGTCGAAGCCTCGGATGTCGCCATCACGGAGGCTAAGCGGACGCTGGGGAAGATGGTCACCTTCGTCAACTCGCCGTTTGAGACCGCTAATCTGCCGAGGCGCTACGACAACATCGTGCTTACCCACGTACTTGAGCACCTGGACAATCCGGAACTGGTCCTGAAGCGAGTGAATGACGAGTGGTTGGCGGATGGTGGCCGGTGCTTCCTCGTCTGCCCCAACGCCAACGCGCCGTCACGCCAGATCGCGGTGAAGATGGGACTGATCTCCCACAACGCCGCCGTCACGCCGGCAGAGGCTGAGCACGGCCATCGTTACACCTACTCGCTCGACACTCTGGAGCAAGTGGCTGTCGCTTCGGGTCTGAGGGTGGTCTATCGCTCGGGGATCTTCTTCAAGGCGCTCGCCAACTTCCAGTGGGATCGACTGCTGCAGACGGACATCATCTCCAAGGAGTACCTGGAGGGATGCTACAAGCTCGGCCAGCAGTATCCTGACCTGTGTTCGAGCATCTTTCTGATGTGCGAGCGGGGCGAGCCTAGCTAGGCGAGCTAAGCCTAATGTCCCTGCAGAAAAACATCCTGGCCAACTACCTCGGCCAGCTTTACATGACGCTGATCAGCATCGTCATGGTCCCTCTGTATCTCCACTACATGGGGGCAGAGGCTTACGGTCTGGTCGCCTTCTTCGCCATGATGCAAGCATGGTTCCAACTCCTCGACCTGGGCCTGAGTCCGACCCTCGGGCGAGAAGTGGCGCGGCATAACGCCGGGGCGCTGAGTGCCGCCGGACTGTGGCGGATGCTACGGGCGATGGAGGCCGTGTTCTACGGCGTTGCCATTGTTGGCGCACTTGCCACGGTCCTGTTGGCGGAAATGATCGCGCGTCTGTGGCTAAACGTCCAGCAGCTCCCCATCGAAGACGTGACAGGCGCGCTCATGTTGATGGGCATCACCGTCGCCTTGCGCTGGGTCTGCGGGATCTATCGCAGCGCCATCTGGGGCTTCGAACGTCAGGTCTGGTTGAATGCATTTGGCTCAGCGGTGGCGACGCTACGGTTCGTTACGATAATCCCCGTATTCATTTTCATCGGCACCGGACCCTTGGTGTTCTTCAGTTACCAGTTGGTGGTCTCCATTTTCGAGTTGGGCTGCCTCGTCGTGAAGTCCTACCGTTCGATGCCGCCGGTCGCGGGTCGCATCGAGTGGTCGTTAGCGCCGTTGCGGGGAGTCATGGTCTTCTCATTGACCATCGCGTTCACGTCGTCCGTATGGGTGATGGTGACGCAGATCGATAAACTGGTCTTGTCGAAGGTCCTCCCACTCGATCAGTTCGGATTCTTCGCGCTCGGTGTTCTGGTGGCCAGCATCGTCAACCTCGTCGGAGCCCCGGTGAGTCAGGCGCTCTTGCCGCGCCTGAGCAAGCTGGCGGCCGGGCAGGACGACGAGGGTCTCATCCACCTGTATCGGCGTGCTACTCAATGGGTTTGTTGTGCGGCTGCGCCGATAACGCTGGGTCTCGCACTGTTCGCGGAGCCGGCGCTGTGGATCTGGACGGGGGATCGCGGTACGGCGCAGAACGTGGCGCCGATCGTCCAGCTTTATGCGGTGGGTAATGGTTTGCTCGCGATCGCCGCGTTCCAGTACTACCTGCAGTACGCCAAGGGTGACCTCCGCCTCCATTTAGTCGGCAACGTCGTATTCGTGGTGATTCTGGTGCCGGTCGTGATCTGGGCTGCGACACGCTACGGTGGTGTTGGCGCGGGCTGGGTGTGGGTGGTCCAGTGTTCAATCTTTGCGGCGGCATGGACCTGGCTGGTCCACAGACGCTTCGCGCCAGGCATGCACTGGCGCTGGATTGCGGGGGACGTTCTGCCAATATGGCTCGCTGTAGGCAGCGTCGGTGCAGTACTCGATCAGGTGGGTGTGCGCCCTGGGGTCGGACGTTGGGGTGCGGCGGCCACGCTCATGGTCTTTGGGGCATGCCTCATCGTGACGGCGGTGATGGCAAGTCGCGACCTGCGAGGCGCCGTACTCCGGCAGATCGAGTCGTATCGACCTCGGGTGGCCTGACCATTGCGCGCGCCTGTCCCATCGAAGTCCGTTCCCAAGGTGTCGGTCTGCATCATCACTTTCAATCACGAGCGGTTTCTCCGTGAGTGCCTCGATAGTATCTTCAGCCAGGAGGTCGACTTCCCGTTCGAGGTCATCATCGCCGATGATCTGTCGACAGATGGCACTCGGGCGATCGCGCGGGAGTTCGCCGCCGAATTCGCTGGGCAGGTCCGCCTTATCTTCCCCGATACCAAGCCCGGACCGGTCGCGACCTTCGTCTCATTGCATGACGCGGCGTCCGGTGAGTACATCGCTCACATCGACGGGGATGACGCGATGCTTCCCGGTCGACTGCAGGCGCAGACCGAGTTTCTTGACTCGCATCCGGAATGTGTGATGGTAGGCCATGATGTCCGCGTCGTGTCGCGAACGGACGGGTCGGTAATCTCAGAGTCATTCATCGGACGACCCATCCCTGAGGTGACCGATCTTGAGTTCCTCCTGGCCAATGGATGTTTCTTCGCCCACAGCTCGAAGATGTACCGGCGCACCGCGAACGCATCCTGGAACAGGAACGAGCCCGTCGTGGATTTCTACCTGCATGTCGCCCATGCGCTTCAGGGAAAGGTTGGCTACATCGATAGGGTGCTCGGCTTGTATCGGAGGGGCGCGGGGTCCATCTCCGATGTGGGGTCACCGTACTTTCACACGGTCATTAATGGTCATCTCCAGGCCTTCAGGTCCGTGCTACGGCATGGCGTTCCCGGGGCGGTCGTCTATCGGTTAGCCGCGCAGTACAAGTATGTCAATGCCATGCACTGTTTACGAAACAATCGATATGATCTCTTTCGTGAGCTAGTCGCGCTAGACGACGACGAACGACCTAGAGCATCGGCAAGGCACCGACTAATGGCGCGGATTGCACGGGTGGGGTCACTTGCCCTTGGTTTGGTTTGGCTGTTTGACCTGGCGGCGCGCGTCCGCCGCGGTGTGAGCGGATGATCATCGGCGATCATACGGCCAGGCCGGCAGCGATGGGACCGATCAGCAAGGTTGTGGCTGGGCTGCTGGTGTTCATCCTGCTCTACAACCCGACCATCGCCGCGCTCAATGCCAGCCCGCTGCGGCTGGTGGTGCTGTACGGCCTGGTTGCCGGCGTGATTGCCGCGAACTGGCTCATCTGGTCGCGCAGCCTGGTCGATTGCAGCCTTTACCTCATCGCGACTTTCGCGGTTGCTTTCGGCGGCGCACAAGCGATTGCGATGCTTGGCGCCGGCGACACGACCCTGGCTGCCCTGATCCTGGCGTGCATGACGGGCTATATACCGGCGGCCTACGTGGTTGCGCGCCTATGCAATGGGAAGTTCGGCCGCGTCCACGCACTGCTGTCCCTGGTGGCGCTGGCCGGCGCATTCCAGGCGGTTTGCATCATGCTCGACTGGATATCGCCCGCGGTCCACGGGTGGTTTGGTTCGATCGTCGTGCAACCAGACTTGTCAAAGATCCTGGTAAGAGCTGCCGGCCTGTCGTCGTCGGCGGGAGACGGCTTGGCGTTTGTCCAGGCATTCGGCGCGATGTCGGCGAGCTATCTCGCGCTAACCTCCGAGCAGCGTTCAGGCCGCCTGGGGTGGGCGGCAGCGGTCACGCTATGCCTCGTGTCGATGATATTTGCCGGGCGGACGGGGTTCGTGATGTTCGCGGTATTCGCGGTAGTGATGGCCACCGGGCGATCGCTCTCGCTTGGCGTCGTCCGGCTTCTCGTCACCATCGCCCTCGGCGCTGGCGTGGCCGCCGCGGTCGTTGCGTTGGTGCTGCCGCCTGATCGAATCGCGATGCTGGTCGACCGAGTGGTACCCTATGCGTTCGAGTTCGCCTACAGCTACTTCTCGGGAGAGGGTTTCCGCACGTCTTCGACCGAAGACCTCTGGGCGATGCTGTTCCTTCCCGGTGATGCGAGGACCCTGCTGATTGGCAGCGGTTACTACGTCGACCCGATCAATGCTCAGTTCAACTTCATGGGCACGGACATCGGCTACGTGCGTACCGTCTACTACGTCGGGGTCATAGGTTCGGCGCTCATCTATTGCTGGTACCTTTTGCTGTGGCGGGAGTTGCGCGTCGCCGCCACATCGTTGGTCCTCCAGCGTTTCATCGATGCGGTGTTCATCGGGATGTTCGTCGCGCAAGCAAAGTTCCCGTTCTTGTTCCTCGGCACCGGGCTGGGGTTCACGTTCTCGCTGTTCTTTGCGCTTCACCTGGAGAGGGAGTCATGCGCATCTGCTGCGTGATTTCGACGCTCGGCCTTGGGGGTGCGCAGCGGGTACTGGTGTCGTTGTGCGCAGCGTGGGTGGCGCGCGGCGATCAGGTGACCATCGTAACGTTGTCCCGCGCGCAGGACGACTACTTCGCGATCGACCTTCGGATCCGACGGATCGAGCTCGGGCTCTTCGCCGAGTCCCACGGGCTGCTGGATACTGTGGTGAGCACGGGGCGGCGCTTGCGGGCAATTCGTCGTGCGGTGCGAGAAGTCGCGCCCGACGTGGTGCTCTCGTTCCTCGACACGACCAACGTCCTGACGCTGATGGCAACCTGGGGCTTATCGGTGCCAGTGGTTGTGGCGGAACGCACCTACCCTGGCGCCCACGCGCTGGGGCGCGTACGCGGGACACTGCGCTGGTTGGCCTATGGCTGGGCACAGTTGGTGGTCGCCCAGACAGGCGACACCGCCGAATGGCTCGCGCGGCACACCCGCGCCGTTCGCATCTCCGTGATTCCAAATTCGCTGGCCCCCGCGTTCCGTTCGGTACCCGCCACTACAGCGCGGGCGAAGCGGGTTCTTGCGGCCGGTCGCCTGAGTCGCCAGAAGGGGTTTGACCTGCTGTTGCGGGCCTGGGCTGCGGTCGGTGCGCCCCGCGACGGCTGGACGCTGCGGGTAGTCGGCGAAGGCCCGGAGCGGACCGCGCTGCTCGATCAGGCACGGCAGCTCGGCATCGCCGGCTCGGTCGAACTCCCCGGGGCGAGCCCGGACATGGCGACCGAGTACGCGTCGTCCGCCGCCTTCGTGCTTTCCTCGCGTTTCGAAGGCTTCCCCAACGCCCTGGTTGAAGCGCTCGCCAGCGGGTGCGACTGCGTCGCGTTCGACTGCCGGACCGGACCGCGAGAGATCTTCGATCGGGTCGGTGCTGGAACATTGGTAGCGCCTGGTGACGTCGCCGGAATGGCGCGAGCACTTGAGGCGACCCTGGCGTCACCCGCGACCGAGCCCGAGCGCATCGCGCTCGCCGCGCGTACCCGTGATCGATTCCGTTTCGAGGCCGGTTTCACGGCGTGGGACGACGCCTTGCGTTCGGCCTGTGCGAGCCGCACCGCATGAGGCGACAGGAGCCACCGATGGATCATTCCCGCGAAGTGGAGCAGGGCGAGCGATTCGAGTTCGGGGCCAACTGGTGGCGTTTCCTCCAGCTTCTCGACGATAACCGCATCGAGCGGGCCGAGCGGTCGCTACGCGAGATGCTCGGTGCCGAGACGCTGCATGGCGAGACGTTTATCGACATCGGCTCGGGGAGCGGACTGTTCAGCCTGGCAGCGCGACGTCTCGGCGCGAAGGTGGTCTCGGTGGACTACGACCCGATGTCTGTGCGCTGCACGACAGAGCTGCGCCGTCGATACTTCGACGGTGATGCGGACTGGACGGTCTGCCAAGGCTCTGTGCTCGACCGCGTGTTGCTCGAGAGCCTCGGTCGCTTCGACGTCGTTTACAGCTGGGGCGTGCTCCACCACACCGGACAGATGTGGCAGGCGCTCAACAACGTCGCGCCGCTGGTGGCGGACGGCGGCCGACTCTTCATCGCCATCTACAACGACCAGGGACGGCCGAGCCGCGCCTGGTTGATGGTCAAGCGGGTCTACAACACGTTGCCCGCCGCACTGCGCTGGATGGTCCTGCTGCCGGCCTTCGCCTGGTTGTGGGGACCATCGATGGTCCGCGACCTGCTGCGCCTCAGGCCCTTCGCCACCTGGCGCGATTACGGCCGGGTCGGTACGCGCGGCATGGACCCGTGGCGGGACACGATCGATTGGGTCGGTGGACTCCCGTTCGAAGTCGCGACCCCGGAACGGATATTCGACCTCTATCGTGCGCGCGGCTTCGAGCTTCGGCAGCTGCGAACCTGTGCCGGCGGCATCGGCTGCAACGAGTTGGTGTTCGAGAGGCCCGCGCCGCGATGAGCGCGCCGCGAACCCGCGTCATGTTCGTGGTACCGACCCTGAGAGGTGGGGGGGCGGAACGCGTGATGGTCACGCTATTGCGCCAGTTCGATCGCGAGCTGATCGATCCGGTGCTGGTAATTGTCGATGGTTCAGGTGCGGTCTTCGGCGAGCAATTGCCGGCCGATCTGCCGGTCGTCGACCTGCGATGCTCGCGCGTTCGATACGCGATCCCACGTCTCGTACAGTGCATCAACGATCACCGCCCAAGCGTGGTTCTCTCCACGCTCAGCCACCTGAACCTGGCGCTCGCATTGCTGCGCCCGATCCTCCCCCGCACGACGCGCTTCGTCGCGCGGGAGGCCTTCATCGTCAGCCAGGGTCTGGCGAGCTATCGCTTCCCGGCGCTTTGGCGCTTTCTCTACCGTTGGCTGTACAAGCGGTTCGACCTTGTCATCTGCCAGAGCCAGACGATGCTCGATGACCTGATCCTGGTGTCGGGGATTCCGGTGGGTCGGACCGTCGTGGTCAATAACCCTGTGGATGTCGAATGGATCGATACGGTTATCGGCGGAGGGTCGGCGCGGCCGGGCTGGCACGACCGCGCCGCTGGCACGCTCAGGTTGATCGCGGCCGGTCGGCTCTCGCAGGAGAAGGGTTTTGATATCCTGATTGACGCGATCGCGTTGCTGCCTGACCATGCAGTCACGGTCGCGATCTTGGGCGAGGGGCCGCTCGAGGGCTCGCTCCGCAAACTGGCCGACCAGCGAGGCGTATCGGAACGGGTCCGGTTCCTGGGGTTCCAGCGCGACCCGTTCGAATGGTTCGCGCAAGCTGATGCTCTGGTGCTCAGTTCGCGACACGAGGGCTTCCCGAACGTCCTGCTCGAGGCGCTCGCCTGCGGGACCCCGATCATCGCCACTCCGGCGCCCGGAGGTACGCGCGAGATCCTCGCCGGCATCCCGTACTGCGAAGTCGCGCACGCGATTACCGCCCCAGCGCTGGCCGATGCGATCGGGCGGTGGCGTGCGGGCGGGAGACAGCGGATCGAACGCGGTGCGGTCGCGCGATTTCTCGCACCCGCCATCGCCCGACGTTACGAGGAGTTGCTCGTCGGGATCGCCGGTCCGCGCGCATGAAGGTCGCCTTCGTGATCACCGGCCTCAACATGGGTGGTGCAGAGATCATGCTCCTGAAACTGCTGGAGAACAGCCCGGAGCTTCGCGGCGGCGCAGTCATCTCGCTCAGACCCGGCGGTCAGTTGCTGGAGCGTTTCGTCGCGCTCGGGGTCGAGGTGAGGACCCTCGGTATGCGCTCGGGGCTCCCCGATCCTCGCAAGCTATATCGTCTGGCCCGCATGCTGCGGGAACTGCGGCCGGACGTGGTCTCGACGTGGATGCACCATGCCGACCTTTTGGGCGGTCTCGCCGCACGGTTGACGGGCCTGCCGGTGGTGTGGGGGATCCACAGCAGCGATCTGTCACCCCGCGGTCTCAGCTTCGGCACGCGCGTGGTACTTCGGCTGAACGCGATGCTGGCGAGGTCGATACCGATCTGGATCATCAGCTGCTCCGAGCGCGCGAAGGTCGAGTACGAGCGAGCTGGGTTCCCGCCCACGAAGATCCTGTTCGTGCCGAACGGCTTTGACACCGAACAGTTCCGGCCAGACGCGTCGGCAAACATAAGGCTGCGTAGATCGCTCGGTCTGCCCTTCGACAGCGAGGTGGTCGGGCTTATCGCTCGGATCGACCCCCTCAAGAACCATCGGGGCTTCCTTGACGCAGCGGTGCTAGTGGCCCGTGCCCGGCCCGATGCGCGGTTCGTCCTGATCGGTTCCGGCGCGTCGCCGGACAACGTCGAGCTCTCCGGGTGGGTCGACGAACGTGGGCTCTTGGGCAAGGTCACGATGCTCGGTCTGCGACACGACGTCGATCAGCTGATCCCCGGGATGGACGTAGTCGCGCTGGCGTCGAAGGCGGAGGCGTTCCCATTGGTGCTGGGCGAGGCGATGTCATGCGGCGTTCCCTGCGTCACGACAGACGTCGGTGATTCGGCGTCGATCGTCGGCGCGGCCGGAGTCGTCGTGCCGGTCGATGACGTCGTCGCGATGGCGGAGGGGATCATCGGGGTCCTCGCCCTGCCACGGGAGGCCAGGTCGAGGCTCGGAGAGCAGGCGCGCAGCAGCGTCGTCGAACGCCTCGACATCAGGAGGACCACGCGCCGATACGAAGAGATACTGGCCGACGCTGCACGGAGCGTCGGATGAAGCAAGTACTACTCACCAGTGGCGCCGGGTACATCGGCATCGAAGTCTTCGTTGCGTTGGTAAGATCGGGCGTACTAGTCAATCTGGCGATGGCAGATCACGAATGCGGACCCGGACAGGTGAACCACTGATGATGGCGAAGCAACCGGATCGCCCGCTGGCGAACCTCGACGAGCGGACTGTCGCCGGGTTCGGTCGCGAGTGGTCATCCTTCGATCACCAGGGGCTCAGCGCCGCGGAGCGCGGCAAGATCTTCCAGGACTACTTCGGGGTCTTTCCGTGGGAGACGCTGCCGCCGGGAGCGCAGGGCGTTGACGTCGGGTGTGGCAGCGGCCGCTGGGCGATCGAGGTCGCACCGCGTGTTGGCCAGCTCCACCTGGTCGACGCCAGCGCCGAGGCGCTGGCGGTTGCCCGTCGGAACCTCGCCGACGCGCCGAACTGCCAGTTCCACCATGTCTCAGTCAGCGAGCTGCCGTTTGCCGATGGCAGCCTCGACTTCGCCTACTCACTTGGGGTGCTGCACCATGTGCCTGACACCGCTGCAGCGATCGCGTCGGTGGCCGCCAAGCTCAAGCCGGGCGCCCCTTTCCTGGTCTATCTCTACTACGCGTTCGACAACCGGCCGGCCTGGTTTCGCGCGCTGTGGCGGCTGTCGGACCTTCTGCGGCGCGGTATCTCGCGCCTGCCCTATCGGATGCGTTGGGCGGTGTCGCAGGTGATCGCCGCGGTCATTTACCTGCCGCTGGCGCGGACCGCCGCTTTGTTCGAGCGCCTCGGTCGCGACGCCGACGACTGGCCACTCTCGTACTACCGCGACAAGCCGTTCTACGTAATGCGGACCGACGCCCTCGACCGCTTCGGCACGCGCCTGGAGCAGCGCTTCAAGCGGGCGCAGATTGAACGGATGTTGGTGTCGGCCGGCATGGTGGACGTGCGGTTCTCCGAATGCACGCCGCACTGGACCGCCGTGGCTCGAAGAATCTGAGCGCATGTGTGGCATAGCAGGCTACTTCGGATCCCCGGGGATCGGCGACGCGGACGGCGCGCTTCGCGGCATGACCGACGCGATCAGCCATCGTGGTCCCGATGACTCGGGCGTCTGGGCAGACGCCGAGGTCGGCGTCTGGCTCGGCCACCGTCGGCTCTCGATTCTCGATCTCTCGGCGGCCGGCCATCAGCCGATGCGTGCGGCCAGCGGCCGGTTCGTCATCGTCTTCAACGGCGAGGTCTACAATCACCTCGACTTGCGCAGGGAGCTCGATGCCGGCACTACGCACGCCTGGCGCGGGCACTCTGACACCGAGACGCTGCTTGCCGGCTTCGACCGCTGGGGCGTCAAGGCGACGCTCGAGCGCGCAATCGGCATGTTCGCGCTCGCGCTCTGGGACCGGCAGGAACACACCCTGACCCTGGCCCGCGACCGCCTCGGCGAGAAGCCGCTCTACTACGGCCGGCAGGGCGGGACGCTGCTGTTCGGATCGGAGCTCAAGGCGCTGCGAGCCCACCCGTCATTCCGCGCGCCAATCGACCGCGACGCAATCACGCTCCTGCTGAGGCACAACTACATCCCGGCGCCGCACTGCATCTACCGCGGCGTTGCCAAACTGCTGCCCGGGACCCTTGCCACATTCGGTGGCCCTGAGCGCGAGCCCAAGTTCGAACGCTACTGGTCCGCCGCCGCGGCGGTGACCGCGGCACGCGCCGCGCCGTTCACCGGCGGGCCGACCGAAGCGGTCGACGCACTCGAGGCGCTGCTCCGCGACGCGATCCGCCGGCAGATGGTCGCCGACGTGCCGCTCGGCGCTTTCCTGTCGGGCGGCATCGACTCCTCGACCGTTGTCGCGCTGATGCAGGCCCAGTCGTCGCGGCCGGTGAAGACGTTCTCCATTGGCTTCCACGAGGCGGGCTACAACGAGGCCGAGCACGCCAAGGCGGTCGCCGACCACCTCGGGACCGAGCACACCGAGCTCTATGTCACGCCGCAGGACGCTCTCGCCGTCGTGCCGCGGCTGCCTCAGCTGTACGACGAGCCGTTCTCCGATTCATCTCAGATTCCGACCTTCCTCGTGGCTCGGATGGCGCGACAGCATGTTACGGTCAGCCTATCGGGCGACGCCGGCGACGAGCTGTTCGGCGGCTACGAGCGCTACCGCTGGGCGCAGCGAATCTGGAGCCGGGTGCGCCTGATGCCCCACCCCCTGCGTCGTGCGCTTGCCCGCAGCATCGCGGCGGTGGCCCCCAATCGATGGGATGGCGTGGTGCGGCCTCTGCGCCGTGTCCTGCCGCGCGGGCTGAGGTTCGAGCGCCCGGGCGACACGCTGCACAAGCTCGCCGAAGTTCTGGCGGTCGAGTCGCCCGAACAGATCTACCATCAGCTGGTCTCGCACTGGAAGGAACCGGGCCGGATGGTCGTTGGCGCCACCGAGCCCGTCACGGTATTGCACGATCGGGCCAACTGGGCGACCGTCGACGGCTTGACCCACCGAATGATGTTCCTCGACCTGATCTCCTACTTGCCGGACGACATTCTGGTGAAGGTCGATCGCGCGGCGATGGGCGTCTCGCTCGAGACTCGCGTACCGATGCTCGATCACCGGGTGGTCGAGTTCGCCTGGAGCCTCCCGCTCGAGCACAAGGTCCGCGACGGCGTCACCAAGTGGGTATTGCGTGAAGTACTCCATCGCCACGTGCCGCGAGCGCTGATGGAACGTCCGAAGATGGGGTTCGGCGTGCCGATCGACGCCTGGCTGCGCGGCCCGCTGCGCCAGTGGGCCTGCGACTTGTTGGCGCCGGCGCGCCTGCGGCGCGAGGGCTATTTCGACCCGAGGCCGATCGGCGTGCGCCTCGACGAGCACCTGTCGGGCACGCGCAACTGGCAGTACCACCTGTGGGACGTACTGATGTTCCAGGCCTGGCTCGAGGCCGAGCGCGAGGGGCTACGCGCCGCGGCCTGATGAAGAAAAAGCTGCTGATCGTCGTCAACGTCCCATGGTTCTTTGTGTCCCACCGGGCGCGGCTGGCCACCGCGGCACGCGCCGCAGGGTTCGAGGTCCACGTCGCGACGAGCGACGGACCGGCGGTGGCGGAGATCGTCGCGCTCGGCGTCACCCACCACGTGGTTGACCTCAGCCGGAGCGGGCTGAGCCCGCCGCGCGAGCTGCGCTGCGCGTTCCAGCTCTGGTCGCTGCTTCGCCGTCTGCGGCCGAGCGTGATCCATCTGGTTACCATCAAGCCGGTACTCTACGGCGGCATCGCGGCGCGCCTGGTGGGGATCAAGGGAGTCATATCCGCCATCTCGGGGATGGGATTCGTGTTCATCGCGCGCGGTTGGCGCGCTGACCTCATGCGCCGTATGGTAGTCGCGCTGTACCGCCTGGCGCTCGGCGGTCCACGAACGAAGGTGGTGCTGCAGAACCCCAGCGACTTCGAAGCGCTGTTGAGCGCAGGCACGATCCGCGCGGAACAGGTCGTGCTAATCCCGGGCTCGGGGGTCGACCTCGACGCCTACCGTGTCGAGCCGGAGCCTGACAGTCCGCCGGTCGTGCTGATGCTGTCGAGACTGCTGGTGGACAAGGGCGTGCGCGAGTTCGTTGCCGCGGCGCGCCTGCTCCGCGCGCGCGGCGGCACCGCGCGCTTCGTGCTGGCGGGCGACCCCGATCCCGAGAACCCGGCATCGATCGGCGACGATGAGCTCGCGCGCTGGCGCGATGAGCGCATCGTCGAGCTGGCCGGGTTCCGTTCCGATGTCTCGGCGCTGATGGCCCAGTCCCACCTGGTCGTGTTGCCATCCTACCGCGAAGGCCTGCCGAAGGTGTTGTTGGAGGCCGCAGCCTGCGGCCGCGCCGTAGTCACCACCGATGTCCCGGGGTGCCGTGATGCGATCGAGCCCGGTGTCACGGGTGTGCTAGTGCCACCGAAGGATGTCGCCGCGCTGGCCTCGGCGGTCGAGCGCCTGCTCGGCGATCCGGCCCGGCGGGCGGCGATGGGTGCGGCGGGGCGCCGCCTTGCCGAGGCACGGTTCGATACCAGGGCGGTTGAGACGGCGCACGTACAGCTCTATCGGGCCGTCGCCACAGCGGATGATGCGGATTAGGCATTGACCTCCCGCGGCACGCAGCGGATAGTTCGCACCGTTCCGCGCTGCCTAATTGAGCAACCAGCCCTGCTTAATGTGATCGACGATCCGGGGTTGAGACGAAGGCTCGGCATTCGCAGGACAATTGGAGCCTCCATGCGAATCCTGGTAACGGGCGCAACGGGATTCGTCGGTCGCCAGCTGGTGGGAGATCTGGTCGATGCCGGTGCGAGTGTCCGGGCGGTCGTCCGTCGCCCCGATGGCACGACAAAGACCGCCGGCATTGAGACGGTCGTTATTCCCACGATTGGTCGGACTACGGACTGGTCGGCCGCTCTGGACGGAGTCGATGCGGTAGTTCATCTTGCCGCGCAGGTACACGACACCAGTCGCGTTACTCCGGCTGCGTTGGCGATTTATGAGGAAGTGAATGCCTATGGCACGGGACGGCTGGCGTCGGAGGCGGCGCGCGCCGGGGTCAGGCGTTTTGTCTTCGTAAGCAGCATCAAGGCCATGGGCGAGGCCACGACGGAACGTCCATATTTCGCAACGGATCCTCCGGCACCGGAGGATGCCTACGGGCGGTCGAAACTGGAGGGTGAGCGACTGCTCCTGGCAATAGCGGCTTCGAGTCCACTCGAGTCCGTCATCGTTCGACCGCCACTGGTCTATGGCCCGGGCGTCAAGGCAAACTTTCTCACAATGCTCCGCTGGGTCGAACGAGGCTGGCCATTGCCATTGGGAGCGGTGCACAGTCGGCGCAGCATGATCAATGTCTGGAATCTCTCCAATCTGCTGCTGACGTGCGTACATCATCCGCGCGCAGCCGGGCAGACGTTCCTGGCATCTGACGGGGTGGACCTCACGATTCCAGAGCTATTGCGCGCAATTGCGCGTTACATGGATCGCAACCTGCGGCTTGTCGATGTCCCACCAGCTCTCCTCGAGATGGGCGCAACGCTGTTCGGTCTTGGTCCGCAAGTTCGTCGTTTGGTCCGAAGTCTCCAGGTGGACCCCGGGTCGACGTTCAGCCGCCTCGACTGGAGTCCACCGGTAAGCACCCAAGATGGGTTGCAACGTACGGTCAAGGACTACCGGGCCAGGAGACTTTCGGTGTGACCTGGTGGTTCGCCAGCATGGCTTTCAGCACCGCCCTTCTCATCACCGGAGGGGTTCGCATACTCGCCCTGCGTCTGAAGCTGCTGGACATGCCGAACGACCGGAGTTCTCATTCGATGCCGACGCCTCGCGGTGGGGGTATTGCCATCGTGCTGGTTACCCTTTCCGCTCTGTGGATTCTTTGGACGATGGGTTCCATTCGCCTGCCGGTAGCGATTGGTATTGGCGGGGCTGGCGCGAGTATTGCGTTGATTGGGCTGCTGGACGACCGATTCGGTATTCGACCCGTCGTCCGCTTCCTGGTGCATTTCTGCTCCGCACTCTGGTTCTATGCGTGGTGCTCCGATTTGCTGACGCAGTTCGATCTAGCATCATCTGGCCTTATTCTTGGGATCTGGATCGCGCTGATGCTCGTGGCAATCGTGTGGGCGATAAATCTCTTCAATTTCATGGATGGCGTCGATGGCCTTGGTGGCAGTCAGGGCTTGTTCGTGGCCGGGTTGGGTTCGTGGTTTCTACTTGAGGCCAACCCATCTCAGGGAATCGGCCTGTTGCTGGCCGTCGTTGCGGCGGCTTCGGCAGGATTTCTCGTCTGGAATATCAGCCCGGCTCGGGTTTTCCTTGGAGACGTGGGCAGCGGATTCCTGGGATTTGTCCTGGCCGGGCCGCTACTCATCGGATCAGCAGAAACGCCCGTTCCGGTGGCGACGTGGGTCATCCTCTGGGGTGCTTTTCTCGTCGATGCGACCGTTACCCTGCTCAGGCGAATGTCACGAGGGGAGCGCTGGTACCAGGCGCACCGGCTGCACGCCTACCAGAGGTTATCCCGCCGGTGGTCAAGTCATATGGGGGTTACCGGCGCTTATTTCGCCGTCAACGTCCTCTGGCTGGCGCCCATGGCGTACTGGTCGGTGGCGAAGCCGGAATTCGCCACTGTTCTGGCGGGTTGTGCTCTGAGCCCATTGGTGATCACCGCCTGGCTGCTTGGCGCCGGAGTCCCGGAATCCGACAAGCGGGTCGCGTAGGTCGATGACTACGAGAGTCAGGGGAAATTAACCGCCGTTTCACCTTAACGAAGTGAGCTAGTAGCATGTTACGATTGGCGAACGGTCCATATTATGACCGGACTGTTACACCAGGTGGGGCTGGGGTAGGGGATTACTAAGGGTACGCGCCGCGCTGGTCTGGCCAAGGCGTGGCGCCCGAAATAAGAAACGGGGAAATCCTTGGCGCTCAACAGTTTTCAGACGCGGCTCATTCAACTGCCGCCGCTGCCCAAGCGACTCATCATTGCTTTATGCGATTCCGTCATGTTGCTGGCAGTGCTCACGGCATCGCTTGGCCTCGTGCATCAGGGGCAGTGGCCATCGGTCCTGGAGGCGGCACCCTGGTTTCCGGTGGTCATTCTCGTTGGCGTTCTTGTTCTTGCCTCCCAAGGGGCCTATCGGGCGATTATTCGCTTCATCGGCGAGGAGATGCTCTCCGGTGTAATCCGGGGGGTCTTGCTACTCGCCGTTGCGGTCGGGCTTTTCGACTACCTGGCTATCGGGCCAATCGGGAAGAGCATCTCGGCCGGCCTCGTGTTTTCAGCCTTTGCCACGCTGAGTCTCACAGCGAGTCGCTTATTCATGCGCACCCTGGTATCCGGCCGGCAGCGGCGCGGTGAGCGGGTAGCGATCTACGGCGCTGGCGAAGCCGGCATGCGCCTCGCCGCGGCCGTGGCGACTGGTCGGGCATGGAACCCCGTGCTGTTTGTCGATGACAGTCCGACCCTGCGGGGGCGCACGGTCGCGGGTCTACCCGTATGTTCGGCGGATGGTCTGCCTGATCTGGTCGCCGCCCTGAGTATCAAGCGGATCCTCCTCGCGCTGCCCTCCGTATCGCGCCGAAAGCGGCAGGAAATCATAGCGAGCCTGGGTACGTTGCCGGTCCGCGTGCAGACTGTCCCTGACATCGGGGACCTCCTTTCTGGCAAGGCGCGGGTCGACGACGTGAGGGACGTGGATGTCCTCGAACTGCTGGGACGCGAAACGGTCCCGCCGGATGAGGGGTTGCTCGGTGCCTGCATTTTGGGCAAATCTGTCATGGTTACCGGTGCAGGTGGCTCCATCGGTTCTGAGCTTTGCCGCCAGATAATTCGGCTGCAGCCTACCCGTCTCGTGCTGCTCGAGTTGTCGGAGTCGGCCCTGTTCGAAATTGATCGCGAACTGCGTCGAACGATCCGGGACGAGGAGGCGGAAATCGAAATAGTGCCGATCCTGGCTTCCGTGCACCACCGTACCCGTGTCGCCGAGGTGCTGAGGGCATTCCAAGTCCAGACGGTCTACCACGCTGCGGCCTACAAGCACGTACCGCTCGTCGAGTACAACATCAACGAGGGCGTGTACAACAACATCATCGGCACCTGGCACACGGCCGAGGCCGCGTGTGAAGCAGGCGTCGATACCTTTGTCCTGGTTTCCACGGACAAGGCTGTATCACCGGTGAACGTGATGGGTGCCAGCAAGCGGTTCGCCGAGTTGGTGCTGCAGGCCATGAGTGAGCGTCAGTCGACAACCCGCTTTTGCATGGTTCGATTCGGTAACGTACTGGACTCTTCTGGCTCGGTGGTACCCGTGTTCCGGGATCAGATCCGCCGGGGTGGCCCGGTGACCGTAACGCACCGGGACATCATCCGGTACTTCATGACAATCCCTGAAGCCGCCCAGCTGGTCTTGCAGGCGGGTTCCATGTGCCAGGGTGGCGACGTGTTTGTGCTCGACATGGGGAAGCCGGTGCGCATTGACGACCTGGCCCGCCGCATGATTCACCTCATGGGGCTGACCGTCCGGGACGATGAGAACCCCGACGGCGATATCGCCATCCAGTACACCGGGCTGCGCCCCGCGGAGAAGCTCTACGAGGAACTGCTCATCGGGAGCGACGTCACTGGCACTGACCACCCGATGATCATGCGGGCCATGGAGGAATCCCTGCCGTGGAATTCGGTGCGCACCTTCATCGAGCAGTTCATCCAGGCCTGCGCCGCGGCCGACTGCGAGCAGGTGCGGGAGCTGTTGGTTGAGTCGGTAGTGGGCTACAAGCCGGGCAATGGCGTGGATGACCTGGTCTGGCGGGCGCACGGGCTGGCCGGCACGGGGGCTTCCCAACCCGTCCCGGCCGTAGGACACGCCAAGGTAATCGATCTCGCGTCACGGCGGGCCGGACCTACTGTCCACTAGGCCTGCCCGCTACGCGCCATTTAATTCGGTCCGGCCGTACCCTTTGGACCTGGTGTGACCTGGTTCGGTTGCCTTACCCGCCCCAGCCGCTACTCTACGCGTTCACTTCGGACGCCCACTGCGGACATAACCAATGAGAATAACGGTACACGGTACCGGATACGTGGGCCTGGTAACGGGCGCGTGTATCGCCCAGGCCGGCAACCACGTCGTCTGCCTTGATATCGACCAGGCCAAGGTCGCCGCCTTGAACGCCGGCGAGATCCCGATCTACGAACCGGGGCTCGCGGAAATCGTGCGGCGCAATCACGCGGCCGGACGCCTGAACTTCACCACGGACGTGGCGGAGGGCGTGCGCCACGGCGAGCTCCAGTTCATCGCGGTGGGCACGCCCAAGAACGAGGACGGCTCGGCCGACCTGCGCCACGTCCTGACGGTGGCGGAGTCCATCGGCCAGTTCATGACCGACTACAAGATCGTCGTGGACAAGTCGACGGTGCCCGTGGGCACGGCTGACCGGGTGCACGAGGCCATCGCTGCCGTCCTGGCCAGGCGCAAGGCGAAGGTCGAGTTCGACGTGGTCTCGAACCCCGAGTTCCTGAAGGAGGGGGCTGCGGTTGCCGACTTCATGAAGCCCGACCGGATCATCGTGGGCACCGAGAGCGTGAGGGCCGCCGAGCTGCTCCGCCAGCTGTACGAGCCCTTCAGCCGCAGCCACGACAAGCTGATCGTGATGGACGTGCGCTCGGCCGAGCTCACCAAGTACGCCGCGAACGTCATGCTGGCAACCAAGATCAGCCTGATGAACGAGCTCGCCAACATCGCCGAGCGCTACGGCGCCGACATCGAGCAGGTGCGGGTGGGGATCGGCTCGGATCCCCGCATCGGCTATTCATTCATCTACCCCGGGTGCGGCTACGGGGGCTCCTGCTTTCCCAAGGACGTCCACGCGCTGATCCGCTCCGCGGAGGAGATCGGTTACGACGCCGAGCTGGTGCGTGCCGTTGACAGCGTGAACAACCGGCAGAAGCACCTGCTCTTCCACAAGATCTCGACCCACTTCGGGGACAGGCTGAAGGGCCGCACGCTCGCCGTGTGGGGCCTCGCCTTCAAGCCCAACACCGACGACATGCGGGAGGCGCCAAGCCGCGTGCTCATGGAGGCGCTCTGGGAGGCCGGGGCGAAGGTTCGCGCCTATGACCCCCAGTCCATGGCCGAGACGGCCCGCATCTACGGGAGCCGGCCGGACCTGAAGCTGTGCGAGTCCGCGTCGCAGGCGCTGGAGGGTGCCGACGCCCTCGTGATCGTCACGGAATGGCAGGAATTCCGCAGCCCGGACTTCGAGGAGATCCGGGCGCGGCTGACCACGCCGGTGATCTTCGACGGCCGCAATCTCTACGATCCGAAGCTGCTCGCCCGGCAGGGTTTCACCCACTACGCGATCGGCCGCGGCAAGGCCTTGATGGTGTAGTAGGAGCGCCTTAAGGCGCGACCCATCCCGACTCACCCCACCCCATGAACCTGGTCCCAGTCATCCTCTGTGGCGGCTCCGGCACCCGCCTGTGGCCGCTCTCCCGGGCCCTGTACCCCAAGCAGCTCCTCGCCCTCGTGGGGTCCCGGTCGCTCCTTCAGGACACGGTGGCGCGCCTTGCGCTGCTGCCCGATGCCGCCCGGTCGCCGCTCGTGGTCTGCAACGAGGCCCACCGCTTTCTGGTGGCTGGCCAGCTCCGGGAAGCGGGTGCCGACCCCGCCCTGATCCTGGAGCCCGAGGGCCGCAATACGGCCCCGGCTGCTGCCGTGGCCGCCCTGGTCGCCCGGCGGCAGGCCGGCAGTGACGTGCTGCTTCTCGTGCTGCCGGCCGATCACGTCATCCGCGACCCGGGGGCGTTTGCCGACGCCGTGGCGCTGGCGCGGCCGGCCGCCGAGTCGGGGCAGCTGGTGACCTTCGGCGTGGTTCCCACGCACCCCGAGACCGGCTACGGCTACATCCGCACCGATCCGCGGCCGGACCCCCAGGCGCCCGCCGGCGTGCAGGCCGTCCGGGAGTTCGTGGAGAAGCCCGACTACGAGACCGCCCGGCGCTACGTGAACTCGGGCGCCTATCTCTGGAACAGCGGCATGTTCCTGTTCTCGGCGGACGCCTACCTGCGGGAACTCCGGGCCCACGCGCCCGACATCGCCGAGGCTGCCGACAGGGCCCTGGATGCCGCCCTGGATGCGGCCCTGGATACGGCACAGGATGCGGCAGACGGCACGGCCAAGGGTGGGGGGCAGGGTGGGTCCCGACGGGCGCCAGCGGCCACCAGCGGCCACCTGGCGCTCCACAAGGACAGCTTCGGCAAGTGCCGGAAGGAGTCCATCGACTGCGCGGTCATGGAAAAGACCGGCCACGCAGCCGTCGTGCCCCTGGAGGCCGGCTGGAGCGACGTGGGGTCCTGGGCTTCGCTCCTCGACGTCACTGACCGGGACGCCCAGGGTAATGCCCTGACGGGCGACGTGGTCGCCGTGGACTGCACCGGTACCTACGTCCGGGCCGGGAGCCGGCTGGTCGCGGTGGCGGGCCTCGACGGCTGCATCGTGGTGGAGACCCCGGACGCCGTGCTGGTCGTGCCCCGGGACCGCGCCCAGGACGTGAAGAAGCTGGTCGAGGAACTCGAGCGCCGGGGCCGGACCGAAATGCGCCAGGGTCGGGAGGTGTTCCGACCCTGGGGCAGCTACGACAGTGTCGACGGCGCACCCGGCTTCCAGGTCAAGCGCCTCACGGTGTTGCCGGGCGCCGCGCTTTCCCTGCAGATGCACCACCGCCGCGCCGAGCACTGGGTCGTGGTGAGCGGCACCGCCCGGATCACCCGCGACGACGAGGTCTTCGACCTGGCTGCCGGCGGGCATACCTTCATTCCCCGGGGGGCCAGGCACCGAATTGAGAATCCTGGCACCGACCCGCTGCTGATCATCGAGGTCCAGGTGGGGGACTACCTCGGGGAGGATGACATCGTGCGCTTCGAGGACCGCTATGGCCGCCAGGGCCGGACGGACTAGCGGCGTGCCGGCGCTCAGCTGCTTCAAGGCCTACGACATCCGGGGCCGGGTGCCCGACGAGCTCAATGAGGACGTGGCCGCCCGGATCGGCCGGGCGTGCGCCGCATTCCTGGCCCGGTCAGCACCCAACGGCGCTGGCCGGCCGGGCCCGGTGGTCGTCGGCCAGGACATGCGGCTCTCCAGCGCCCCGCTGGCGGACGCCCTGGCCCGGGGGCTCAACGCCGGCGGCGCCGACGTGCTCCGCATCGGGCTGTGCGGCACCGAGGAAGTCTATTTCGCCACGTCACACCTGAAGGCAGGCGGCGGCATCATGGTCACCGCCAGTCACAACCCTGCCGACTGGAACGGCATGAAGCTGGTCCGGGAGGGCTCCCGGCCGATCAGCGGCGACACCGGCCTCGACGAGATCCGCGCGCTGACCGAGGCCGGCGCCTTTCCCGCCGTGATGACGCCCGGCCGAAGCTCGACGGTCGCCCCGTTCAGTGCCTATCTCGATCACCTGCTCGGCTATGTCCGGGTCGGCGCGCTCCGGCCCCTGAAGATCGTCGTCAACGCGGGAAACGGCGGGGCAGGGCACGTCATTGACGGCCTGGAATCCCGCCTGCCCTTCACCTTCGTGAAGCTCGGGCACGAGCCGGATGGCACCTTCCCGCACGGCGTGCCCAACCCGCTGCTGGAGGGGAATCGCCAGGTCACCAGCGACGCCGTGCGCGCGCACGGTGCCGACTTCGGTGTGGCGTGGGACGGCGACTTTGACCGGTGCTTCCTCTTCGACGAGCGGGGCGAGTTCATCGAGGGCTACTACATCGTGGGCCTGCTTGCGCAGGCGATGCTCGGACTGAAGCCCGGGTCCCGCGTCATCCACGACCCGCGCCTCACCTGGAACACGATCGACGTGGTGCGCCGACATGGCGGCATTCCGGTGCAGAGCAAGACCGGGCATGCCTTCATCAAGGAACGGATGCGCGCGGAGGACGCCGTCTACGGCGGGGAGATGAGCGCCCACCACTATTTCCGTGACTTCGCCTATTGCGACAGCGGGATGATCCCGTGGCTGCTCGTGGCCGGCATCCTGTCTGCCACGGGCAAACCGCTGTCGTCGCTGGTGTCCGAGCGCATCGCGGCCTACCCCTGCAGCGGTGAGATCAATCGTGAGGTCGATGACCCCCAGGCTGTGCTCCGGCGGGTCCGGGAGGTCTATGCACCCCAGGCCCTGTCGATGGACGAGACCGACGGCGTCAGTTTCGAGTTCGCCGGATGGCGCTTCAACCTGCGCCTGTCGAATACCGAAGCGCTGATTCGCCTGAACGTCGAGAGTCGTGCCAACCGGGATCTCCTGACGGGCAAGACCCGTGAAATCCTGAAGCTGATCGACGACCTCGCCTAGGCGCCCGACCCGGAGCCCGCCGGGGCCGGATACTGGTAGTAGTACCCGACTTCTGCCTGTCCCCGGGTCCGGTTCAGGACCAGGCCAATGGGCTTCTGGTGGTCCAGCAGTTCCAGTGACTTCTGGATGCTGCTGTTGGGCGTCGCTCCGGCCTCCACCACCAGGAGGTACTGGCCCGCCAGGGCCGCGACGGACAGTGCCTCATTGGTCATCAGCAACGGTGGGGCGTCCAGGATGATGATTCCTCCCGGATTCCTGGCGAGCATTTCCCTGAGGGCATCCTGGCACCGGTCGCTGTTCAGGCGCTCCAGCGAGTCCTCGGCCGTTTGCCCGGCGGGAAGCACATAGAGCCCGGGCAGCTCCGTCCGGCAGATCACCTGCTCGAGCGTGGGTCCGGATTCGTTGATGACATCGAAGAGGCCAGGGCGATCCAGCAGCCCCAGATTGCGGGACAGACTGGGGTTGGCACTGTCGGAATCGACGAGCAGCACGGACCGGTCCTTCTCCAGCGCCAGCACGTAGGCCAGGTTGCTGGCCACGAATGTCTTGCCGGCTCCCTGCAGGGGGCTGGTGATCATGACGATCTGGGTGCCGCTATCGGCCAGGGGCCCGAATGCACACTGCAGCAGGGGGCGCTTCAGGCGCCTGAACTGCTCGTAGATGCCCCGGTCCCGGGACTCGAGCACGAGTGCGTTGCGTGCCGCCAGTTTCGCGAAGCTGATTGGTTCGCCCTGCGCCGGCGGGACCTTCCGTGGCGGAGCGCGTCGTGCGGGGGAGCCGCCGTCGGCGACGGCAGTGCCGGCAGCTGCCGCGCTCTTGGCACCCTGGATCGCCCGCTCAATGAAGCTCATGAAATGCTCGTCCCACCGACGACCAGAATGATGGCGTATGAGGCCAGGAGGGTGACGCAGGCCACCGGAAAACGCCAGATCGTCAGGTTGTCCGTCGAGGCGGCGTACACGCCCACGGCGCCGTAGACAGGAAGTCCGGTCGCCTCGCGCAATGAAGTGGCTGAAAAGAACGCCGGATCACGATGGCCAAGCAGAAACGCGACCACCAGGCCGATGCCGATGGCGGCAACCAGCACGAGGCTGTTGAAGCGCAGGCGATCCGGGCCCGTTGGCACCAGAGGCGTGTGCGGTGGGTCAATGATGCTGAACTGGACGTCACCCTTGTCTGCCTGGACCTCCTGGTTCATCTTTATGGATTCCAGCCTCTGCAGAAGCGTTTCATACTCGGTCTTGATGACGTCGTAGTCGCGATTCAGCCGGGCCAGCTGGGCCTCGACCTCCGGGATCGTATTGGCCATGCCGCGCAGATAGTTGACCTCGGCGTTCTTCTCTGCGAGCTGGGACTGCAGCGCGGCCAGGTCCGCATCGGCGGCACTCAGGGCAATCTTCAGCTGCTGGGACACCGGATCGATCGTCCGGGCGGGCGGCGCGCCGCCGGCCGCCCGCGCGCGGAGCTCCTCGTCGCGGATCCGGTAGAGGTCTTCAAGGGTCTGCAGGTTGCTGACCACATCCGGGTGCTTCTCGGTAAAGCGTAGCCGGAGCTGGGCATTCTCCGCTTCCAGGTTGCTGATCGCGGAGTCGACCGACGTCGAGGCCAGCGGGCCTGAAACGACGCCCGCTTCGGCGCCGGAGAGCTGGCGCGCGAGTTCGTTGCGGCGATTGGTCAGGCTCCTGACTTCCGACTGAAGGCTCTGCACCGCCGACTGTGCCGCCTGGAATCGTGCGTAGTAGTCGGCGCCGGGTCCGGTGCCGCTCTGCACGAGGCCCATGTTCTTCTTCTTGAACTCGGCCAGCCGGTCCTCGGCCTCGGTCAGGCGCTGCTCGTCAATCTTGATCTGCCTCTCGAGGAATGCCTGGGCCTGGGCGGACGCAACCCCGTCGCCGCGCATGGTGTCCGCCACGAAGTCATCCAGGAGTGCCTGCACGACGGACTGGGCCATTTCCGGGTCCGGGTCCGTGTACCAGATCGTGTACACCTGCTGGCCGGGGTCCCGGTCGACCTGGATCGTCTCGCGAAGGTCGTCCAGCAGTTTCTCCCTCTCCACGATGGTCTTGGCACGGCGCTCGATGCCGGTCTTCGCAATCACGGTCTCGAGGTGCGGCCTGCTGAGCAGGGCACGGGTCATCAGGTTGACCTGCTCCATGGGGTCGGTGGGCACGGTGAGGCCCTGGAGCAGGGGCTTCAGGACTGTTTCGGCGTTCACGTACACCCGCGCCGAGGAATCGTATTCATCCGGGAGCGTGAGCACGACGGCCCAGCCCACGACCGCCACGAGCCACGTTGCAAGCAGCCCCGGCCAACGGAACTTCCACATGCGCAGGCCGTGCTCGATGGCCTGGGCGAGTTGTTTCGAAAAATCCATGCCTTCTTCTCGTCAGAGTTCTTCAGGTCCTGAGTCGGCCAGCGACCTCACCCGCTATCTTGCCCGGAAACGCCCCGGCCCGTCCCGGCCGCGCCTCCCAGGTTGCCGCGAGGCGTTGCCTCCCCGTTGTAAAGCATCGCAGCATAACGCCGCGAGCGCCGGATAGGCATCCACCACCAAATTTGTGACGCAGGTCACAACCCGGCCGAACACGCGCCACCCTGCGCGCCCAACCGCCAGTTGCTGACGCCGTCCCCCGGCTCGAACCCCGTCTCCCTGTGCGGCCTTCGCCTGCTGTCCCGGTTTGATAACATCCCGCGGGTGCAGCAACCCCGGGGTTGCGGCGCTCCGGCGCGTCACGGTCGCGCCTGACCGAGATTCTCAGAGTCCTTAGGAGCCTGTCATGCATGCATTGAGGTCGTTCCTTTCCGGCGTGGTCATCCTGGTCACGGTGTTGCTCTCGCCTTCCGTGGTCGGCCAGTCACCAGACAAGCCATCTCCGGCCGGGGCGGCTCTACCCGGGGCGCCTGCGCGCAGTGACTACCAGATTGGCCCTGGAGACACCCTGCAGATCTTTGTCTGGCGGAGCCCCGAACTGTCTACCGAGGTGCCGGTTCGACCGGATGGAAAGATCTCAACGCCCCTGGTGGAGGACATGCTGGCCGTGGGCAAGACTCCGGCACAGCTGGCTGGCGACATCGAGGTCGCCCTTGCGGAATTCATCCGGGGGCCGAAGGTCAGCGTCATCGTGAGCAGCGCCGTTGGTACGCTCAGCCAGGTTCAGGTGATCGGCCAGGTGACCACCCCAAGTGCTGTTCCCTATCGGGCGGGGCTCAGGGTCCTCGACGTTCTTCTCCAGGTCGACGGCATTACCGAGTTTGCGGCGCCGAACCGGTCGCTGCTCATCCGGACCGAGAACGGCAAGGAAACCCGGACCCGGATCCGCCTTGGAGACCTTCTGGATGACGGGGACCTGTCACAGAACCGGGAGCTGAAGCCCGGTGACATCATCGTCGTCCCACAGTCGCGATTCTGACGGAGCAGGCATCGCGGAGGCAGCCCGAGACGAAAGTGACATCTTCGTCGGTCATCTGGGGGTAGAGGGGCAGCATGACGGAACGGTCCTGTGCGTCCTCCGAGCGTGGCAACGGATGCCGGAGGGTGTGCCCGAGGTAGGCCGCCTCGCGGTGGCTGCACATGATCCCCCGTCGCGTTGCCACGCCCCGGTTGAGCATCTCCTGCATGACTCCCTTCTGATCGCAGTGGTCCGGTAGCCTCACGCAGAAACTCTGCCAGTTGCTTCTTGCATAGGCCGGCTCGGTCGGCAGGCCCAGGCCGGGCATGTCCGCGAGCAGCTCGCGGTATCGCTGGGCGATTCCGCGGCGTCTAGCGATGATTTCCGGCAGCCTCTTCAGCTGTTCCCGTCCAACGGCCGCCTGGATGTCCGTCATGCGGTAGTTGTAGCCGACTTCCGGATAGGCCTCGAACACGACCTGGCTCGCGCCGTGACGCACCGTATCCGGAACGCTCATGGCATGTTGCCTGAGCAGCCGGAAGCGCTGGTCCCAGTCAGGGTTGGAAGTGGTCAGCATGCCTCCGTCGCCGGTGCTGATCACCTTCCTGGGGTGGAAGGAGAAGCAGGCGATGTCACCGTGGGGCTTGCCAATGGGTTCCCAGGCATCACCCCATGAGATGCTGCTGCCGATGGCGCAGGCCGCATCCTCGATCACAGGCAGGTTCCGGGGCCGCGCAATGGCCAGGATCGCAGCCAGGTCACAGGGCATTCCCATCTGATGGACGCACAGAATGGCCCTGGTCTTCCGGGTGATGGCTGCGGCAATCAGGTTCGCATCGATGTTGTAAGTCAGTGGGTCGATATCGACGAACACCGGGGTCGCGCCGCAATAGCGGATGGCATTGGCCGTGGCGATGAACGAGTGGCTTACCGTTATGACCTCGTCGCCATTGCCCACCCCGACTGCCACCAGCGCCAGGTGGAGGGCCGTCGTGCAGTTGGAGACGGCGCAGGCATGGGCGGCGCCGACCGACTCGGCAAACTCCCGCTCAAACGCAGCAACCTCGGGGCCCTGTGTGGTCCAGCCGCTGAGGATGACCCGCCGAGCAGCGTCGGCCTCCTTCTCGTCCATCACCGGCCTGGCAATGGGAATCATGCAGATACCGCCTTCCGGTTCGCCTGCCACCAGTCGACCAGCCTTGCCAGTCCCTGTTTCAGATCGACCCGGGCTTCAAAGCCGAGGACGCGCCTGGCCTTGGAGGTGTCTGCCAGCCGCCTCGAGACCGCGTTTACTGAGCGCTCCGGCCCGTACTCCGGCTTGAGACTGGAACCCATCACCTCGAGCAGCGCCGCGGCAAGGTCATTGAGGCTGGTCTCGACGCCGCTTGCCACGTTGAACACCTCGTCACTCACGTCGGACTCCAGTGCCAGCACGTTGGACCGTGCAACGTCCTCGATGTAGATGAAGTCCATCGTGGTCTTCCCGTCGCCCAGGATCAGGGGCGGCTGGCCGGCAGCGATGCGTTCCATCCAGCGGATGAGGACCTCCGTGTACTTGCCGTGAATGTCCATCCGGGGGCCGTACACGTTGAAGTAGCGCAGGGCGACGTAAGGCAGGCCATGCATGTCGTTGTAGGAGCGGAGGAGTCCCTCGAGCATGATCTTGCTGGCGCCGTACCAGGTGCGATTGTTGTAGGGATGATGGTCCTCACGGGTGGGGAAATGGTCCGCCAGTCCGTAGATCGAAGCGCTGGAGGCCGTGACGAATTTCCTGATCCCGGCAGCCTGGGCGGCTTCGATGACATTGAAACTGCCGTCGCACATCACGCCCAGCGCTTCGCGCGGTTCGGCGGCGCAGGCCGTGATTCTCAGGGTTGCCATGTGAATTACGGCGTCCATGCCGCTCATGGCGTCGCGCACGGCCTGCGGATCCCGGATGTCCTGGCGAAGGAGGGTCACCCTGGCGTCCTTCAGCGACTCTTCGACATTGGCAAGAGTGCCCCGGTTGAGATTGTCGAAGATGACGATCTGCCGGGGATCGTGGTCGCGGAGGAGGAGATCGATGGTGGTCGATCCCACGAGTCCGCAGCCGCCCGTTACAAGTATGCGTGCTCCATCAATCTTCATGATCCGGATCCTTCGTCCCTGTGTTGTTCGGTAAACCCGGCGGCCTGCAGTCTGGTTTCAAGCTGTCGCACCCTCGCAAGCAGAGATTCCAGGCTGAGTCCCAGCGACAGGCGGACAGATCTGATCGCGGCGCTCGCGGTTCCCGCCTCTTCTCCCTCGAGCTGGACCGACATGAGGCGCAATACGCCATCACCCGTCAGGACGTCAACATGGCCGTCGGAAGCCGACCTCGAGACCACCCGGCCGGGAATCCGGCCAGCATAGTTCCTGGGGCATTCGACCGGCTCCGCGCTCCAGATGACAAGTTTGCGCTCACCAAGGTAGGTGTAGGCGCCCGGAAATGGCGGATCCAGCGCCCTGATCAGGCGCGCGATCGTGCCGGTGGGTGCGGACCAGTCGATGCACCCGTCCGAGGGCAGCCTTGTGCACCCGTAGCTGGCCCGGCCCTCCGCCTGCGGCGTGCCCGGGTCTCCTTCAAGAAAGCGCTCGATTGCAGCCGCCAGGTGCTGGTGCTGCAGGGTGTTCAGCTTCGCGTAGAGTGACCCGGCGGTATCCTCGGGGAGTATCGCCACCCTTTCCTGAAAGAGGATGTTGCCGGCATCGAGGTCGGGGGCCATGACGTGGATGCTGATGGCGGTGTGAGGCTCGTTGTTGATGATGGCCCAGTTCACGTTCGCCCGTCCCCGGTACTCCGGGAGAGGGGAGTAGTGAACATTCACGAAGGGGACTTTCTGGAGAAGGTCCCGATTGAAGATCCGGTCGTAAGAAGACACGACGACGCAGTCCGGGCGGGCGTCCAGGACTACCTGCGAAATGGCAGCGGGGGAGGTGTCGCTGAAGACCGGGATTCCGAGGCTTGTGGCGCGGGCCAGGACGGCATCGGGGCTGGTTGCTCCGGGGGCAGCGGGCCGAACGACTCCAACGACCTGAAGCCGGTCCGCCAGGGAGTCCAGCGCACTCAGGGCGGTCTCGCCCAGGCCGATCAGCAGTACACGCCAGCGTCGGGTCATGCCGGATGCCTAGAGGGGCTGCCCGAAGTCGTGCGAAGGGTGACCCGGGTCATCCGGGTAGCGCAGGAGAGCTTCGGCAGCCTTGAGGCTCCCGGACTGGAGCCGGACGATGGCCTCCGGTCCGATGTCGGACGGGAGTATGCCCATGTGCCCTTTCACCGGGGCTTCGCGCGGCCAGAAACTCAGCCTTGCGACCTGTAGCGCACTGCGGTCGACGTCCCCCCAGTAGACGGCCACGATCGCGCCCGGCCACCGTTGGGCAATGGCCTGAATTTCCGCTGACGGGAGCGCGCCGGTTGAGTTTGGCGTCCGGCTCACGAGCACCGCGTCGAATTCACCGTGGATGGTCGCATCGGTGGCGGCTGTGGCCCTGACCACATCGGCGCCGACGGCGGTGAGTCCCGTGGCGATGTAGGAGGCGAAGTCGTTGTCGCAGAGCAAGAGGATTCGCGAGGTGTAGACGGAACAACCCGCATCCATCAGCAGCTTGACGGCCATGGGCCCGAGAAAAGAGAACACGTCGACGCCGGAGTGGCGCTCGTTGGTGCCCGTGACCCGGATGCCCCGCGCCCGGCATGCGGCCAGGTCCACGTCGCCATCGCGAAACTCCCACCGCTCGTACATGAGCGGGATCACTGCACCGCTCTTGAGGTGGGAAATCGTTCCTGAGTCCAGCGGACGCACATGTCCGCTATTGGTCACTATGTCGGCCTCCGACAATGCGAGTTGCGACTTCTCGCTGATAACCTCGATCCGCGACGCAACGCCCGCGAGCTCCGCAAGCCGGGTGGTTGTGGCGGCGATCTGCTCGACGCTGCCATGCCGGGTTGCCCGGGTCAGGGCATAGACGCGTGTGGATCCTGCCATGGCTGCGAGTACCGGAGTGACGATGTAGGCGCCCGACGCCGCCTCGGTGAACACGACGTATCCGGACAGGTCCAGCTGGCAGCGGTCGATCGCGGCGCGCATGAGGTTGATCAGGCGCTGATGGTTGAGGCCAGGCAGTCGGGCCACGGGCTCCACGTCGTCAGCCGATGGCCTTGCGGACTGCGGCAGCCACCTGTTCCTGCATGGGCGCTGTCAGCTCCGGGTACATGGGCAGTGACAGGACCTCGTTGGCTGCCCGCTCCGAGTGCGGGAACTGGCCTGCCTTGTAGCCGAGGTCTGCATAGGCCGGCAAAAGATGCACGGGGATCGGGTAGTGGATTCCGGTCTGGACACCATCAGTCAGTAGCGAGGCCTGAAGTGCCTGCCGCCGGGGCGTGCGGATGGCGTAGACGTGGTACACGTGGCGGTTATGGGGCATCGCCTCGGGTAACGGTACGCCGCTCCCCGCAAGCAGTTCGTCGTAGCGCCTGCCGGCCGCCCGACGCGCCTCGGTCCAAGCCTCCAGGTAGCGCAGCTTCACCCGCAGAACAGCACCCTGTATGCCTTCCAGCCTGTAGTTGTAGCCCTTGAGCACATGCTGGTACTTCTGCTCCGCGCCCCAGTCCCGCAGCATGCGGATCTTGCGTGCGTACTCAGAGTTGCTGGTTACAACCATGCCTCCCTCGCCGTAGGCACCGAGATTCTTGCCTGGATAGAAGCTGAAGCAACCCATGTCGCCCATGCTTCCGGCACGTCGTCCCCGGTACTCTGCGCCATGTGCCTGGCAGGCGTCCTCGACGATGACCAGGCCGCGCTTCCGTGCAATTGCCACGATGGGATCCATGTCCGCCATCTGCCCGTAAAGGTGCACGGGAATGATGGCCTTCGTCCGGGGCGTAATGGCGGCTTCGAGGCCCGCCGGGTCCATGGTGAACGTCCGGGGGTCGATGTCCACGAAGACCGGCGTGGCACCGGTGTAGTAGATCGCCGCCACGGTTGCCACGAAGGTGAATGGCACCGTGATCACTTCGTCACCGGGTCCGATATCGGCCGCGAGCAGTGCGAGGTGGAGGGCACTTGTGCCAGTGTTTACTCCCATGCCGAACTGGGCCCCGGAGTAGGCTGCGAACTCTTCCTCGAATTTCACAACCTCGCTGCCAAGCGTGAACTGGCACGAGTCAAGGACGCCCTGGATGGCGGCGTTGACCTCATTCTTTATCCCGGCGTACTGGGCCTTCAGGTCTACGAAAGGAATCACGATCACTTGTCCTGATGTTGAATGTAAACGGTCTCACCCTTGCCGCGCATCGAGCTCGTGGCTGCCTCGATGATCTCGACCACGCGTAGTCCCAGCCGCCCGTCGGTCTCCGGTACCTTGCCATGCTCGATGCAATCCACGAAGTGCTCGCCTTCCAGCCTCAATGCCTCGGTCGTCGAAAGCTTGGGGGCCCACATGTCCCCGGTCCGGTAGCCGACGCGCATTTCCTGGATCTGCTGGGGGTCGTCCGTGAAATTGATCCCCTTGTCGTAGATCTTGATCTTCTCGCTGGGCTCGAGATCATCATAGGTGATCATCTTCTGGCTGCCGCCGATCAGGATCTGCCTGACCTTCACGGGAGCCAGCCAGCTGACGTTCGTGTGCGCGATCGTCCCGGAGCCGTAGAAGAGGGTGATATAGGCGAGATTTTCCGGTGTCCCGGGGAAGTGATTCGTGCCGCTCGCCGATACCGCTGTCGGGTGCTCTCCCAGCAGGTAGTCGAGGATGGCGAAATCGTGGACGGCGAGGTCGGAAATGACGCTGACGTCACGCTGGAAGAGCCCGAGATTGATGCGAACCGAGTCGTAGTAATAGACCTTGCCGAGGTCCCCGGCCTTGATTATTTCCCCCATCTTGCGAATGGCGCCCGTGTAAATGAACGTATGGTCTACGAGCAGTACGAGATTGCGCTTTGCAGCCTCCTCGACCAGCTTCCTCGCCTGGAGCGAGGTCTCTGTCATGGGCTTCTCCAGCCACAGGTGTTTGCCTGCCTTGAGGGCCGCCATTCCCAGCTCGAAATGGGTGCTGACGGGAGTTGCAATGGCAATTGCATCGATCGCCGGGTCGACGAGCAGGTCCTGGAAACGGGTGGTCGTCTTGACGGCCGGGAACCGTCGCTTGACGACCTCCAGCTTCTTGGGGTCCAGGTCGGCCACGGCGGCGATGTTCGCCCCGGGTGTCTCGGCGAAGTTCCTGACCAGATTCGGTCCCCAGTAGCCGTAGCCGCAGATTCCTATGTTGATCATTTCGGGTTTCTCGCGGAAGTTCCGGTCCGCTCCTTGGTGCTGCCAATGATTCGTGCCGGCACGCCAACCGCGATTCCAAACGCGGGGACATCCCTGGTCACCACCGCGCCTGCGCCGATCAGCGCGCCCTCGCCAATCGTGACGCCGGCGATGATCGTTGCATTGGAGCCGATGGAAGCGCCCAGTCGCACGATCGTCGGCTCGACTGTCCAGTCCGCCTCGCCCTGAGGGGTACCATCCGGATTGGTGGCGCGCGGGAAACGGTCGTTGGTGAACATCACGCCATGGCCGATGAAGACCTGATCCTCGATGACGACTCCCTCGCAGATGAAGGAATGGGAGGATATCTTGCACCTGGCGCCAATGGATGCGTTCTTCTGGATCTCGACGAATGTTCCGATGCGAGTCTCGTCCCCCACGGTGCATCCATAGAGATTGACCAGCGACGGGTGGAACACCTTGACGTTCTCCCCGAGTTGGACAGAATCGGCGATGGGCATATATAGACCTCTTGGTGCGCGCTTATAGGTTGGCGCTATTCCTACCATTATGCTGGTTTACGGCTCCGGAATCTGCGGACTGCCGCACAGAGGTCCGACCGCTGACCCCGTCACAAGACTGGTTGCCCCGGGCGGCTAGAATGTTCGAGTTGCGGTACTTGTGAACAACTTCCGTCTCCCCCGGGTCTGCCAGGCGCTGCTCCGTGGGGACGGACACAGTCTGAGGTAGATGCCCTTGTCCACGCTGCTCGAGGCGATTCTCTGGGCCTCCATGGCGATGGTGGTCGTTGTGACCATCGGTTACCCCCTGTTTCTGGCCGCTGCGGGTCCATTCGTGCGGCGTCACAGGCTGCTTGACGATGCTGAGCCGGAAGTCAGTCTGATCATATCGGCCTACAACGAAGAGGCCGTGATCGGCTCCAAACTGGAGAACACCCTGGCGCTGGATTACCCGCGCGAGAAACTCGAGATCTTTGTCGCATCGGACGGTTCGACCGATCGGACCGATGAGATTGTCGCGGCGTTCAGTGATCGCGGCGTGGTGCTCCAGCGGTTTGGCAGGACGGGCAAGACCGGGATGCAGAACCAGATGGCTCTGCGGGCGACGGGCGAGATCCTCGTGTTCTCGGATGCGAACGCCCTCTACAGGCCCGATGCAGTCAGGAAGCTGGTGCGTAACTTCGCGGACCCGGGGGTGGCCGGTGTCTGCGGCCAACTTGTCTACAGTGCAAGCGGGGAGGGGGCTGGTACTGCCGAGACGCTGTACTGGAGTTATGAGAAGTTCATGAAGCGCCGGGAAAGCGAGTTGTCCTCAGTCGTCGGCGTGAACGGCTCCATATATGCCATCCGGCGGCAGGACTACGTGCAGATTGACAATGACATGATCAGCGATTTTGTCGAGCCGCTGGCGCTCGTGCGAAATCACAGGCGTGTCGTGTATGAGCCCGAGGCGATTTCTGTCGAGGCCGCGTCGGAAAGCTATGACGTGGAGTTCCGTCGGAAGGTGCGGATATTGACCCGCAGCATCCGTGGCCTGCTGCGGATGAGATCCCTGTTGAATCCCGTGCGATACGGCGTCTTCTCCATTCAACTGCTCATGCACAAGCTCCTGAGGTTCCTCACGCCGTTCTTCCTTGTCATCGGGGCGTTATCACTGGTGGGGCTGGCGCTTCTGGGGAGCTATCGCATTCTGCTGCTGTCCGGTCTTGTGACAACCGCAGTGGCGATCGGCGTCGCCCGAGCCGGGTCGACGATCCTTCCGGGCGCGATCAGCCGCGTCTGTAACCTTGTCTACTACTACCTGCTCACGAACTATGCGCTGCTGCTGGCCTGGCTCAACGTTCTGCGCGGGCGCCATATGATTCTGTGGTCGCCGGAGAGGACCAAGACCTAGGATCGTCAGGGTGGGCGCGGCCTCTGTCGGGGTTGTACGGAAGTGCGTGGCCGCTTCGATCCCGTTTCTGGTGATCCACCCCTCGCGGGCGGGACGCCTTCAGTCCCGCGCTTCGGACGGCCCGCGGTGATGAATCGCTGGCGGGGTCCCAGTGGAGTGGTCACGGGGGCCTCGGGCTGAGCATCTGCCGCAAAGCGACGGGTGACGAGCGATAGCAGGAGGCCGCAAAAGAGCCAGTACAGCGGTCCCAGGTTCGCTGTGAACAGGTGCATGTCCGGATACGCGCAGACGAGGAATCCGGTGAGGCCTACGGCCAGTCCGAAGATTTCGGCCGAGTGGTGTCCATCGGCAACGGCCGCCCGGGATGCCCGGAAGGCCCGGATCAGCAGGACCAGGTTCGCAAGCAGGAATGCGGCAACGGCGGGAATGCCGGCGTAGACGGCCGCCTGCAGGTACGAGTTGTGCGGATTGTCGAGAGACTGCATTCCAAAGCGCTCTTCGAAATCCGTCGTTGCCATGGCAGCGAGAAACTGGCTCTCGCCGAATCCCACGCCCAGAAGGGGTGCCTCCGCAATCAGCATTCGCGTGTACTTCCAGGTGGAGGCGCGCGAGACCGCTTCAACGGTCTCTTCCCGGTCCAGCGAGTCGAAGCGCTCAGTGGCATGCTCCAGGAATCCGGGAATCGCAATTGCCAGAAAGACTGCAGTCATGGCGGCCGCGGCAAACCGCCGTGACCGGGAGATGCCGCCAACCGGGCCGAGTATGAACAGCGCAACGGCTCCTGCGAAAGCGGCGAGCGGTGCCCGGGACTGGGTCTGGATCAGGCAGAAGAGCAGGGCCAGGAGAACGCCCAGGAGGTAGGCCTTGTGAACCCGTGTGCGTCCCTTGAGAAACAGGGCAAGGAGGGGCGAGAACAGCAGCACCACGAACGCGCCGAGCAGGTTGGGATTGAGGAGGATGCTGCCAAAGCGGCCAAGGCGCCGGTTGTGAAAGTATTCGGGCTTGTAGAGCATGTCGCTGTGCAGGACGTTGATGTCGAAGAACACGTCCCAGAAGCAGAACACGCCGACGATCAGCACCAGTACGGTCAGGCAGGTCAGGAAGCGCCGGTATTCGTCGATGTTCTCGAATCCCCGAAGGGCCAGGGCGAGGGCCAGCAACTGAGGGATCATGATGCGACGGAAGTCCATTATCCCCTGCATCAGCGGGTCAGCCCTCAGCGCTGAAACCAGCATGAGCGCGAAGTAGGAGCCAATGAGGAAAAGGACGCCGGGACTTGGCCATACGACCTGTGACCGGGGCTTTGGTTGAGCCAGCAGGAACAGCGCGCAGGCCTCGGAGAAGCGGATGCTGCCTTTCTCGATGCCGGGAATGAAAATGCCTGTGTTGTAGAAGCCATCCACAACCACGACGAGGCAGGCGTACAGGGCAAGTCCGACGGCCCTGTCCTTGGCCACCACGGTTCTCCAGATCGCCCAGGCAAGGAGGATCAGCAGTACGGGGATGAAGAACCGCTGGAGCTGGAGGAGGGGTGTTAGAAAGATTCGCACCGGTGAGTCACGCGATCATGAATCGCGACGTTGCGGCTGGCGATACAGGAGATAGCCCAGACCGAGCAGGGCGAGCGCTACGCTCCCACCCAGCAGAAGCAGCCTCTCCCTGCCAAGGGCATGCGCCAGGTAGTTCCAGTCAGCCGTCGTCGTGACGACCGCCGGGACCTCATCGCGTGCACCCGGTGAAATGAGAATCGGAGCTTCGGCGAGCTGGCGGAACGTCCTGACTTCCAGGCCCTCGGCCATGACATGGTCGAGCATGGAAGCAAAAATGGCCTCGGCCCGGGAGTTGTGCGTCATTCGATCCTCGGTGCTGTCCTCTGTCATGAGCGAGTAACTGTGCAGGAAGAAGATCAGGTACGGCGCGTCGGTGGACATGGTGGCGTCAATCGCCGCCTGGGCCTCCGTTTCGTCGACAAACCAGTTGGGATCGAGCTTCCGGACAGAGGATAGCGCGGGGGCGAGGCGGCCAAGAAGCCAGGGACGCTCCTGCCGGGCGTAAACCGTGACAGGGACTTCGGTTACCTGCCCTGATCGGGATGGGAGATTGTTCAGCAGTGTTGCATCGGCAAGCCGGGAATTCGGGTGATCCAGAAACCACGAGCTGTCGAGCAGAATCCCATTCCGCTCGAGCGCGACGAGGGTGTCAGGATTGGCTGAGTAGGCCCCCGCCCTGTGAGCCACGACTGGCAGCCGGGTCCATTTCACGAGCAGATCACGCCCGTCGCGGATGATCTCGGACTGCTCCTCGAGGCTGTAGTCGTACATGTTCGACCGGTCAGGGTCGTAGGCCCACTGTGGATGGGTATGTAGCGCAACATCATGTCCCCGGCTTTCCAGGCCGGTGGCGATCTCCCTGACTGCTTCTTCACCCCATGCTTCGTGTTCGTAGACGTTGAGGAAGAAGGTCCCTGCGAGACTTCGCTCTTCGAGGAGGCGGGCGATCTGCGACAGGCCGCAGGGAGATCCGTCGGTGCAATTGCTGTCAACCTGGATGGGGAGCGGCAGCCCGGTGCGGGATTCAACGTCGATGGTGATGATTACGCTGGGCCGTGCGTTGGCCGGATCAGCGCTGGACAGTGCAAGCAGCGCAATCAGAGTCAGCGTTGCGTTCTGAAAAGCGTTCATCGTCTGGAGTGGCCGGTGGTGTTGGGTTGACGGTAGCTCCGGAGCAGGCGCCGGATCCTCCCGAGCTGGAGCCTGACGCCGTAGCGGTCGGGCAGTTGGGGCGGAAACAGCGCATTCCAGGGCAGCAGCAGCAGCTTTGCAGCTGGGGAGCCGTGCCCGACAAGTGTGTTGAGGCAGATCATGGCATGCCAGTCATTCAGGAACCGTGACAGGGACGTTCCTCCGAGCAGGTGGTAGTCGAGGATCGAGTGGATGATCCGCAGTTCCGGGGAGCCAACAAGTCGCTGTCTCGTGGCAAGGTCCTTCAGGGCAGTCGGTGGGCAGGCCAGGATGTCCAGGTGGGCCAGGTAGCTCAGCAGGATGTACAGGGAGGCTTCCGAGGAGTTCTGGTCCATCCAGCCAATGAGCTTGTCCCAGTCCGGCGCCGGGCGTGACGCCGTGACAAGGAAGATGACGTCGAATAGCGACGGCAGGAAGCTGGCGTTGGGTTTGCAATGCAACATATCGCTGAGCCAGCCCCGGGCGATGTAGGCCAGCTGCAGCTCGGTGGACAGCCGGTGGACCGGGCGGCCATGGAACCGGGACGTGACGGATTCGGCCTCCACGTTCGCCGTGCCGAACAACGTGCTCGTGTCCGCGGCTTCCCCGGGTGGAAACAGTGCGGTGTGGATTTCAACCCAGACGTTCCGGGCGGCGTGATGCAAGGGTGCGCCGTGGTTTCGCCCGCCGTGGGGATGGTGATCGGGTCCGCGCAGGTATCCCAGGCTGAGGAGCGCCTCTTCAACAGCAGCACAGGCTTGCCACGGGACCAGGACGTCGACATCGCCCATCGGCCGCAGGTGTTCGGCCGGGTAGCACCGCTCACTGATGGAGATCCCCTTCAGCAGCGTAGGCTCGACCCGCAACCGGTCGCACACGTCGATGATCTCGTTGGCGGTGTCCACGAAGTTCCCATGGCGCACCCGGGCAGAGAGGTCCGCGCCCTGCAGGGCGTTCTGCCAATCCTCGGGAACGTCCCTGAATCGTGCCACGATGGCGTGATGGAGCAGGGGGGCCAGCCCAGCAACGTTGATGTGCTGCCATTGCCGCTGGACGTCCGGCCGTTCCCAGTTTATCGGGATGCCGTCGGCCCAGGCCGTCCTGCCACTGGCCTGCTGCAATAGCGCGAGTGCCACCGGTGAGTCCGGCTCCCCGGTCCCGCGCTGCGGGTGGGACAACCGTGATCTGGCCGGAAGTGTGATGCGCACGTTACTGGTCAAACCGGCCGTTATGGTAAGGTCCGCCGTCACTTTTCCGCGGTCCTCTGCTGGAACAGAAGCCCATGCTCGGGTTAGGACAAATATGAGCACATTCCTTCGCCGCAGGGACGGAATCCTGGCCCGTGAAGTTGACCGGGAACTTGTGCTCTTGGATACTGACAGTAACCATGTACACCAGCTTAATGAAACCGCGAGCTTTGTGTGGCGTCAGGTCGAGGAGGCTGGTTCGGCCGAGGAGATTTCAGCACTGCTGGCTGAAACCTATTCCGCGGACCCGGTTATCCTGGCTGACGACGTGAAGCAGATACTCAGCCGCTTCGTCGAGTTGGGTTTGATTGTCGAGAAATAAGGCGTGGGAGCAAGCGTCATGGACGATGGAAAGAAGATAACTCGCCGTCAGGTGATCGGGAAGGCGACGTACGTTGCTCCCCTGGTCCTCACCTTCAAGGCTGCTCCGGCGTTTGCGAAGACCGGGTCCCATAAGCCCGTTCGCCCCAAGCCGGGTGCTAGGCCCAAGCTGAGGCCCAAGCCAACTTCACGCTCCAGGCGTGACTAGCTCAGAAGCGGGAAATATCGCCATCGGCGCCAGGTCGATGGCGTCTCTCTTGCGGCCGCGATTCCAAGAAGGCCTATAAGCCGCCTTAATTGAGTGGAGCTTGAATGGGCATCGCCCAGCCTTCCTTGGAGGATCAGGCCATCCACTGCCTGATCCTCGGGTTACGGGTGCAGATCGACTGCGTCGATGACCCTCTCAGGCAGCTACTCGTCGCTAATTTCGGGGCAATGTCAGTCCCGGAATCCGGGCATCCTGCAGACCTGCGCTACGAGGTCGCGCGACGAGCCAGAGTGCCGCCCTTTCTGTTGCGACGCGAAGGGCGCGACCCGCTCGCGGCCCGCAATCCGGGCGACCTGGTCTATTTGCTGGAGAAGTCGCTGATTCTGGACCTGCAACGGGTCCGGGCGGACCTGCTCTTCCTGCATGCTGCCGCGGTTGAGCTGAATGACGGGGTGGCTTTGCTGGTTGCCGAATCGGGCGGCGGCAAGTCCACGACCACCTGGGGCCTTCTTCACCATGGCTTTGGTTACCTCAGCGATGAGTTGAGCCCCATCGACCTCCAGACGATGCAGGTCCTGCCTTACCCTCACGCTCTCTGCCTGAAGGCGCCCCCGCCGCCGCAGTACCCGCTTCCTGACGGGGCGTTGGACCTGGGCAGAACGATTCACGTTCCCGTTCGCGCCATGCCTCGCGCTACCACGCCGGTTCCCCGGCCTCTCGCTGGAATTTTCTTCGTCAGGTACGTCCAGGGGCTGGCGACACCGGAGTTGGCCCGGGTGAGTCCCGGGGAAGCCAGCGCGCGCCTGTTCATCCACACGCTCAACGCACGGGCGCATCCCAACCTCGGGCTCGATGCGACGGTGCGCATGGCGAAGCATGCACCCGGCTTCGTGATGTCGACAGGGACACTTTCCGCCAGCTGTGACGCAATCCGGGATGCCATGGAAGTCGCAACCGGGCGCCGCACTACAGCCGCAAGCTCGGCGAATCCCGGTAGCTGACAACGTGAAGCTGGGCCAGGCCGGGACGATCCTGCGCAACGTAGCCAGCAACTGGGCTGGATTTGCTGTAAATGCCGTCGTTACCCTCGCGCTGACCCCGTTCGTCCTGCGTACGCTCGGCCCGTCTGCCTACGGGATCTGGATTCTGACCTCCAGTGTGGTGGGCTACTACGGATTCCTCGACCTGGGCTTTCGGGCCGGGGTTACCCAATATCTTGCGCGGTACCTGGCCCAGGGGGACGGGGACCGGGCCAGCGACTGCATGTCCACGTCGGTTGCCGCCCTGGCGACTCTTGGGGTATTTCTCGCCGTCCTGAGCGTCGGCGTCGCACTTGCGCTTCCCTTGCTGTTCACGGTGCCCGAAGAGCTGCTGACCCAGGCAGCGTGGTGTGTACTGATCGTCGGCATCTCCAGCGCCATACAGCTGGCCCTGTCGCCATTCACCTCGGTGCTCGCCGCCACCCAGCGCTTCGACCTGGCTAATGCGATTGGGATCACCACCCGGTTGATGGGAGCCGGCGCCATCGTGGCAGCACTCGCCAGGGGGCACGGTCTCGTGGGCATCAGCCTGGTGACCTGCGGAACAAGCATTGCCGATTACGCCATTCGCTGGTGGGTCGCCAGGCGGATTGCCCCCGGACTCGAGATTTCCCGGAAGCGGATCAGCATGGATCGTCTCAGGGAGGTCAGCTCATTCGGGGCGTGGAACTTCTTCATGTCCCTGAACGCCTTCGTCTATCAGCATGTTCCCAACATCCTGATAGGCCTGTTCATGCCGGTCGCCGCCGTTGGCAGATATGCACTTTCCGTCGGCCTGAGCCGCCAGATCAACTCGGTCGTAGGACCGATTGGCCAGGTCATCTACCCGGCGGCCGCGGCAATGGACGTTCGGGGAGACCGTCGTGGGCTCGAGCGGCTCTACCACGACGGATCACGCCTGATGATGCTCGTAACCAGCATTGCCGTCGTGGTGACATTCTTCTGGGCCGAGGACTTCTACCGTCTCTGGGTTGGCCAGCAGTACATCGCCGGGACCGACTACCCGTCAGTGGCGTTGATCTTTCAGGTACTGCTACTCAGCACGGTTACCAACTTCTCGAACATCGGCGGCCAGATCCTGATGGGTGCGGGGCGGGTGCGGATCGTCGCGATGACCCAAATCGTCGGTTCGGTACTGAACCTGGGGTTGAGCCTTGCCCTGTTCGACAGGTTTGGCCTGCTCGGGATGGCGATGGCCGTTGTCGTAGCCTCGTTTATCGTGGATCTGGTGGCCATGCCCGTACTTGTCGAACGCCATCTTGGCCTCTCCGTGGTGCGTCTCGTGACGAGCGCCTGCGGCCGGCCGCTGGTCTCTGCGGTTCTTCAGGTGGCTGGCGCTGTGGGTATCCGGGCCATGGGCGAGGTGGGGGGCTGGCTTGATCTGATGATCCAGATGGGCGCGGCGGTCCTGGTCTCAGCCCTTGTCGTGGTGACGATCGGTGTGACCCGTGATGAGAGGGCTCGTTTCGTCACCGCGCCGCTCCGCCGGTTGCTCAGGCCCGGTCCGCGGTAGCCCTCAGTTTCCGGGGACCTTAGGATCCTGTACGCCCAGCAATTTGTGCCGGAAAACTGACGCATACAGGATGCACTTCAACTCGCCCGCAAACATGCCATCCTTGTCGCCGCGGATGAATGCGCCAAGCACTTTTCCGATGGCGCGCGCGAAGTCCACGAAGAGATGGCTTTCAATGCCGGCAAGAGAGAACCTCGATTCCCGGGTTATCTTCGCGCGGTCCCTTCCGGCCGAGTAATGCCACTGGCGAAAGTACTTCTTCTCCATTCGATCGGGGAAGACCTTGTGCAGCACCACGATGCCGGGATCATAGATTGCGCGTCCTCCCGTGACCGCCAGCTTCTCGAACATCTCCTGGTCTTCGCCGATCCCGGCATTGCCCCGCCGGCCAAGGTCGACGTTGAACATTCCGACGCGTAGCAGTGATTCCCGTTTGAATGCGAAATTTGCTCCAAAAAGCATTCGCTTGTCATTCGGCACGTCAAACTCAAACTTCGAATTGCCATGGTCAAGCATGGCCAGAACGTTCAGCAGGCTGTCGTTGAGCCACGACGGTCTTTCGCCCAGCCAATAGGGAAGGATCTTGCCGCCCACGCAGTCGGCTCCGGACGATTCGAACGTACTGACGATTCGCGCAAGCCACTGACGATCCACCAGCACATCATCATCGGTGAACGCTATGTAGGTTGCGTCCGTAGACTCGATGCCCGTGTTCCTGGCGTGAGACAGGCCTTGTCTCGGCTCATGAAAATATCGTACGGGGACGGGACTGCTCGCAATGAAGCTCTCGACAACCGCCCGGGTGTTGTCCGATGAATTGTTGTCGACCACGATAACGTCCCACATGACGTCACGCGGGACATCCATGGCAAGCAGTGCCCTCAGGGTGTCACCCAGGCTTTCGCAGCGGTTATACGTGCAGACGATAACGCTGATCCGAGTACCCATCTACTGTCTCTCAGTTGCCGAAGCGTCGGGCAGGTGTTCTCCGGGCCACCAGCCGGACGTCCTGCCCACGTGAAATCGCGGAGCTTCTTCGGCGGGCCCGGACGATGTGTTGGCCGTCGTTCGACGAGATCGCACCACCGGCTGTATCCGCTTCCATAGGCGAGGGCCGAGCGTCCGCTTGATGAGGAAATTCCACCAGGGCCTCGTGAAGCGAATTCCGGGGTAATGCTCTTCGGCAAATCTCAGGCATTCCTGGCTTTCGGGTAGATCGCCCCGCTCGAATGCCCTTCCTGCCAGCCAGAATGCCTCTTCCCCCAAGCGCTCGGAGGTGGCCGCCAGCCAGGCACCAGATTGGGGGAAGTTCCCTCCCCACGTACGGAAGACCTCCGTACACGCGCGAAGTCGTTCACGCTGGTCGCTCAGCAAGTTTGCGTAGTACCTCGTGCTCATATTGGCTGCGTGCCACCGATAGTAAGCCTGATGTGCCCGCAGGGCCCCCACCGGACCCTGGGTCGCAAACCGCATCCACATCTCCATGTCCCCGGAGTGGGGAAGGTCGGGCCGATAGCCACCCAAGCGCTGCTGGACGCTGGTCCGGACGACGGCCGTGGGAGTGGCCACCGGATTGCCGAACTGACAACACCGTGAGAGAAAGTCAGGACTGGAAACGATCCTGAAGTCATCCGAAGTATCAAGGGGTGGTGCATTCTCGTGAAGGTCATCACCAATAATGACGCCGATACCGTAAGTCATCCCCACGTCGCTGTGCTTGCTCATGAGGCGGGTTGCCCGCAGCAGAGCGCCGGGCGTCAGGGCATCGTCTGCCGACAGCAACATCGAATACTCGGCCCGGGCCCACCCGAGCAACCCTTCGTTGTAGGTCTGTATGTGGCCCTGGTTTACCTCGTGCCTCCGAAACGTGACTCGTGAGTCCCGCTCTGCCAGTGACCGGCCAACGGCTGGTGTGTCGTCGGATGAGGTATCGTCGATAATAAGGACGCGAACATTTACGCCGTCCTGATCAAGGGCGCTGCGTACGCATTCGGTCAGATACCTTGCATAGTTGTAGCAGGGCACTACGACATCAACGCCGCTGCTCATGCGCTACCTAGGTCCATATCGAAGGCAGTCATGAGTGGTTCCATCCCTCTGAACTGACGACTCGCGAGTCTACAATCTCGATGTCCGTGATGCATCTGATTGCCAAGGTCTTTGGCAATGTGGGCTCCGGTTAGCGGGAGGGCGTGCCTGATGGAAGTGGGCCGGTGCCGAGCACGGAGGGCATCCAGGCGAGATAGACCAGGAGGGTGAACAGGTTCAGGGAGTGATCCTCCGTGCCGTTGCGATGGGCCTCGATCAGGCGCCTGAACAGCGATCTGTCGAGGATGTCCACGTACTCCTCCTTGCTGCTGTTGAGGGTCGCAAGCAGGGAGTCCAGCCCGTGAGGTGAGAGCAGGCCCGATATGGGCGAACTGAACCCTTGCTTTCGCCGGTAGATGACTTCCCGGGGGAGGTGGCGCTCGGCGACCTTCTTCAGGAGATACTTCAGGGTCCTGCCCCTGATCTTCGCGCGGGGCGGTATGCCAAGCGAGTAGTCGACGAGATCGTTCTCCAGGTAGGGCACCCGGGCCTCGAGCGAGTGACGCATGCTCATGCGGTCCGTAAGGAACAGCAGATCGTTCACCATGTAGCTGGCAAGGTCATACTTGTAGATCCTGTTGAACTCCTCTGTGAGCGCTTCATCCCAGTACGCGTCGAAGCGACTGTTCGTAAACGTGCCCGCACCGGGCACCGGCGAGGCACCGCAATGGGCAAAGTAGTCCAGGAAGTTGCCGTACGTTCGGCCTAGGTCCGGATCAGTCTGGGCCAGGAACGTCTTGACCAGGCGGATCTTGTTTCCAATGCGGCCTTGTCGTGACGATGGAAGCTGGGAAACGATGCTGCGGAGTCCTCGCCGGAGGCTGGGTGGAACCGCCATGTACGCGGGCAGGAACTTGAATGCGAGATGCCTGTTGTAGCCGCCGAAAAGCTCGTCGCCGCCCAAGCCCGACAGGCACACCTTCACGGACTGCGAGGCGAAACCAAATATGAAGAAATTCAGGAAGACCGATGTGTCACCAATGGGCTCATCGAGGATCCCGCACACCTCCTGGACAAGCTTGTCCAGGCCGTCCTGCCTGATGACGGTATGGTGATGATCGGTATGGTACCTGGCGGCAACAAGGTTGAAGTATCGTGACTCGTCAAAGAGGGCGTTGTCTTCGTACCCGACCGAAAAGGTATGGATCTCGTCGGTGTGCTTCGCCATAAGCGCAACCAGCAGGCTGCTGTCCACGCCGCCGCTCAGAAGGGCGCCGACCGGTACGTCACTGATCAGGTGCATTTGTACGGACCGGTCCAGCAGGCTCTCGATCCGGTCGATTGATTCCTCCTCGGTTGACCCGTGCGTGGCAAAGTGAAAGTCGTGATACCGGCCAATCGTTACCGCCTTCGTCTTCAGGTCGAAGACCAGGTAGCTGCCGGGGGCGAGCTTGTGAATCCTCTCAAACGGAGTTCGTTCGCCTTCGATGTACAGCAGGTGAAAGAGCGACTGAATGGCACGCCTGTCGAGCGTGAGGTCGACAGTGGATCCCCGTAGTAATGCCCGGAGTTCCGAGGCAAACGAGAGATTTGACTGGTCGTCAACGCAGTAGTAGAGCGGCTTGATCCCGAACCGGTCCCTCGCCAGGACGAGCTGCTGGCGGGCCTGGTCATAAATGGCAAATGAGAACATCCCATTCAGCTTGGGCAGGCATGCCAGGCCCTGCTCGGCGTAAAGGCGCAACACAACCTCGGTATCCGTCGAGGACACGTAGTCATGACCATGAGTTTCCTGTCTCAGGTCCTGGAAGTTGTAAACCTCGCCGTTATAAGCAATTACCAGGTCCGAGCGAGCGCCGGTCTGGAGCGGAGAATGCGAATGCCTCATGGCCATCGGCTGGGCGCCGTTGGCACTGAGATCGATGATGCTCAGGCGCCAGTGCTCGAGTACCACCTCCCCGTCGCGGAACAGGCCGTATCCATCGGGTCCCCGGTGACTCAGCGCTTGTCGACCGAGAGATCGACCATTCGTACTTCCATAGAGGCCGCACATGTCAGTTGATCATCGTGTCTTCGATGCTGAGTCGCGTCTTTGTGGAAAGAAGGTCAGGTGAAAGTTGTATGCCCGGGTGCTCCCTGCTTCCCAAGCATAGCAAGGTCCTACTGTCGTGCGATCTCGGAGTGCTTCGGGCAAGGAATGAGAGTTGTGGGTGCCTTATGCAGGTATCCGGTGTTTTGACCCGCGGTTCTCGTCGGTGAGGTCCTTGTATATATCAAGATACTTGCTTGCGATGACCAACCATTCGCGCTCCGTACGCACATGCTCTAGTGCGGCGGAACCCAGTCGCTGCATAAGCAGGGGATTACTCTTCAGCTTGATAAGTACATCTGCGAGGTGGGAGGCATCGCCACTTCGAAAGATCAAGCCTGTGCGCCCATCATCGATAAGCTCGGTAAGGCCCCCAACATCGCTTCCCACACAGACTTTCTCCATCGCCATTACCTCAAGCGGCTTGAGAGGCGTAACTCGCTCCGTGATTACCGCGCGTATGCGCGGATAGACGACGACATCCATGATGGAATACCAGGCGGCGACATCGGCGTGGGGTACATTCCCTGTGAAAACGATGTCGGACAACCCTAGTTCGCGCGCCCTGGCTTCCACAAAAGTCTTATCCGCACCGTCGCCCACTATCACAACGCCAAGGCATATGCCCCGATCTCGACATATTCGCTGCGCCTCGACCAAAGTTGCCAGTCCTTCTAGCTTCCGCATGGAGCCAACGAAGCCCGCAATGAAAGAAGCCTGAAAGCCCAGCGAGTTCGCTAAGCGATTATCGCGTTGTATGGGCGCAAACCTTGAGGTGTCAACGCCGTTAGGAACAATAGATAGCTTCGCGGGGTCAATTCCTCGCTCAATCAGAGCGGCGCGAATGCCTTTCGCAATTGGGATTACGAGATCTGCCTTGGTCATTGCTCCTAGTTCGAGGCGCCAAATTAGGCGATGCTTCCAACTGCCTGACCTCCAGCCATCCTCTACCACGGCAGACTCACCCCAAAGCGTCCTCACTTCATATACGAGAGGAATGCCGAGTTGGCGGGCCGCAGGCCCGGCAGCGTGGGCATTAAGGTACGACGAGTGAGCATGAAGGACATCTACCTGTTCGCGGGTTGCAATGTCGAGAATCGCGCGTTTGTAACGCAGTAACATCAATGCTCGACGCAGAAACGATCCTGCCTTGGTTCGAGCAGTGTCTGGCGGTCTGATATGGTTTGTCCTGTAATACTTGACCCCATCGTAGAGGTCGCACGCAGACGGTGAAGCACCTGCCTGGAATAGCGGGGATGTGACAGCTACGACATCCACACCCAACTTACGTTGGTTCTCGATGATTGCATTGGCGCGTATGGTGTATCCGACAACGTGTGGTGTAGACGTTTCCAGGATGTGGAGAACCTTCATGGGGAATAGACGTGGCCGACGACGACTCCAAATCTAGCACAAAATATCTGTGGGGCTACGCTGGCCCCTAGTGCAACTCGTGAACAGAGTCACATAAGGAGTAGCGTTGTAACCCACCGAGTTAGCAGAAGTGGCGTGACCTGAGACCCCTTTTTGTAGCCATTCAAGCCGTGAGGTTTGTAGCAAGCATAGTCCCGTTCAGCCACTCCTGGCGAACCGCCGCCGGGGTCCGGTAAGCCAGCGCGCTGTGGGGTCGTTGGTGGTTGTAGAAGTGGCGCCAACGTTCGATCAGGATCCGCGCCTCGCGCAGATCCCGGAACCACTCCCGGGTCAGACACTCGTCGCGCAGCTTGCCGTTGAAGCTCTCGACGAAGCCGTTCTGCCAGGGCTTGCCCGGCGCGATGAAAACCGGACCCACGTTCTGATCCCGCAGCCAGCGCATCACGACGCCGGCGGTGAACTCCGCGCCCTGGTCAGAGCGGATGTGGGCCGGCTTGCCGTGCAGTCGCATCAGCCGGGCCAGCGTGTTGATCACGGTGATCGAGCTCATCGAGCGGGCTACCTCGATGGCCAGGCACTCCCGTGTGTGCTCGTCGAGCACGCAGAGCAGCTTCAAGGCGGTCTTGTCGGCCAGGCGGTCGTGCACGAAGTCGTAGGTCCAGACGCTGTTTGGGACCGGCGCACCGGGCACCCGCACGTCGGTGCCCAGGCGGCGCTTCCGACCCCGCCGCCGCGGCAGCTGCAGGCCCTGCTGGGACCACAACCGGCGTACCCGCTTCTGACTCCAGCTCAGCCAGAAGGCCATGCGGCGATAGCCGAAGCGCGGGTACTGCTGGCTGGTCTGCACCAGCTGCGCCACCAACGGTTCGTCCTTCACCGGCTGCCGCAGGCCGTAGCAGGCCACACTCCGGCTGAAGCCGAGCAACCGGCAGGCGCTACGTGCCGAGACGCCCCGATCCATCGCCCGGCGCAGTACGCGCCGCCGACCGATCGGGGACCTCATTTTCCCCGCGCGAACTCCTTGAGGGTGTCGATCACCAGGGCCTGCTCGGCCACCAGCTTCTTCAGCCGGGCGTTCTCCGACTCGATGGTCTTGAGCCGTCGGGTGTCCGCCACTTCCAGGCCGCCGTACTTGTTCCGCCAGCGGAAGAAGGTCTGTTCCGTGACGTTGTGCTTGCGGCACACCTCCCGGATCTGGACCCCCGGGATCTCGGCTTCACGCAGGATGCGGACGATCTGCTCTTCGGTAAACCGCTTCTTCATCAGTGAGTTCTCCTCGGTCGAAATTACCATGGGAACTCACGGTTCGATTGGCCTTAAGATTGGGTCTCAGGTCAACGCGCAGCACCGTGACTTCCAGGATCGTCTGGGCATCGAGCAACGGCAGGTCGCGAACCTCGCGCACGATGCGCTCATGGACGTGCGTACTCAGCGCTCCACACTCGCCACACCGGAGTGGACCCGCGTCCACCGGCTCGAGCCGGATCCGGATCTGGGCCGGCGACCCGGCCTGGCGTTCCACGCGGGTTACCTTGAAGCCCGACCAGCCACCCAGGCGTTCCAAAACCTCCAGTTCCATCGCGACCCTCCCTGACTCAGGTGGGGCCACAATAGGCGCTTACCCCGCTAAACCGCGATGAACCTTAAAAAAGGGTACGTATCCAATTGCGGCGTTAGAGAAGTCCCACGGTGCAACTAGGAAGGGTTCTGCCCGTTATCAGTCCCGCCGATAGTTGCAGTTGCGAAGTTCTCAATTGCGCGAGGTGCTGCGCGCGTTCGTCGAATCCAAGGGCGCGACCGCGGATGATGATCAATCTAAGGCTTTATTGACTTTACTCTCGGGCCCTCGAGAGCATGCCTATATAAGTGATCGTAAATCATCGCATTGTTCTCCCAACTTCTGTGAGTACGTACGTAATTGCGCCCATTTGCCTGTAGCCCTGGCCAGGTATCCTGACGGCTCAACAAATCCCTACAGACGGCAAACAGAGAGTCTGGGTTGCCTGCCTCAAACAAGAGTCCATTCTCGCCGGGGAATATCATTTCCCGATGGCCGCCAACGTCTGATGCGACAACCATTTTGCCCTGAGCCATTGCTTCTAGGGGCTTTAGGGGTGTAACTAATTCTGTGATGCGCTTTGATACGCGTGGGTATATCAATACGTCTATCAGGCTGTAGTACCGCTTGACCTGGTCGTGGGCGATGCGTCCGGTGAATATTACTGACTGGGAGAGTGACAGTCGCTGTGCCATCTCTCTAATGCGATGAGCATCTGGACCATCGCCAACAATGAGAAACCGCGCCTGAGGCTCTGCCGCGGAAATCTTCGGGATCGCGCGCATCAGCACTTCCAATCCCTCAAAAGGAAAAAATGTACCGATGAACCCAAAAGTCTTACCGGCCGTCAAGCCGAGTTCGATCGCCAAGCGTTGGTCACGCTCCTCCGTCGATCCGAAACGACTGATGTCTACACTATTTGGGACAACAGTTATTCTGGCTTCAGGTAGCCCTCGCCCAAGCAGGTCGCCCTTCAGTCCTTCGCAGATTGTTACGACCTGATCAACCCGGTGGCAAACATAGGTTTCCAGCCACCTCGAGGTCCGATAGCGTAGATCCCCCTCATTACAGGAGCCACTGTCTACAGCACCGTCCTCCCACAGTGATCGCATCTCATAGATTATAGGTACCGCATACTTGCGCGCTAAGGGCAGGGCTGCCAATGCATTCAAGCATGGGGAATGAATGTGAAGCAGAACGGGTCGCTCCGCTATCAGGATTTCCTCAAGCCGGCGCCGGAGGCCGACAACTACTGACCATTGATTCAGGGCGGGCCAACTTGCCCAAAAGGCGCGTAGAGAGCGGGTTCGAAGGAACTCAATTCCGTTAACGGTCTCCTTTTCGAGCGTGGTAGGGCCCTGCTTGGCAGATGTGCTGTGGACCGTCCTCCATCCAAGTCCGCGGGTGAAGCGAATAATTTCACCTGATCTATTGGAGTATCCGTCGCCTATCGGGAAGGAGTGATCGAAGACGTGAAGTATTTTCCGCTCATCGGCACCGCTGGGCGCATGGTTTCCTGTGCTCAAGCGTTCATTCCCTGTACTCAAGTGTTCATATGCGTCGGTCTCTATGCTCAACGTCCCAGACGCCAGTTAAAGTGTGATGTATATCTCAAATCATAGGCTTAGAGCATGAGGTAGGTCGCAGTTCAGTCCCAGTTCAGAGACATCGAGTCAGCATACTCATAAGCTAGAGATTACACTCTGTCAGCATTTGTGCGACAGTTCGAACGTAAGGAAAGCCGTTGGGTGGGAGTGATCAAATGGTAGTTAGGGCAAGCACCTGGAGTGGATGCTGGGCAGTTAGCGCGTACGTTTTGCCTTTCATGCGCATCGCATGTGGGTTGTTCTTCCTTGGGGGTGTAGTCCCGCAAGCAGCTGCTCAAACGGTCAATTGGCTGGACCCTCTTTCGTATGCAAAACCTAATGTTATCCAGGTTCCCCAGCCCGACGAAGCAACGGTGGCGAACAAGTATTGGATTGATCTGTCCGCAGGAACCGGAAGCAGCTGTACCCGCAGCAGCCCCTGCCGCTCGTTCAGCGATGTAGCTGGAAAGCCGGGTACTACCGGTGGACCCGCTTTCATCTATCTTAAAGGTACGGGCCCCATCGGTAGTCCAACGTTATATGGCGCGCCGTCTAAGGAAGTTGTAGTTAAGCCTTGGGATGATTCCACTCAGGCGACGATTACAGGGCGAAATAATTGGACTACGCGCCATCAGTATGTCATCTGGGATGGTGGCCCGAATTTACGCATCAAATTTCACAACTCAGGCTCTAACCAGTTTGATCCTTCAGTCTACTTCAACGCCACCGCCGGGCTTCACTCGCACATTACGTTCTATCGAACTCAATGGCAGGTGTCGAACGGTGGCGAGTGGATTGCTCAATGGGGTGTATATGACAATCTCAGTTTAATTAATAACGAATTTTATGCTACGGGCGCTGCGAATGCTAATGAGCAGCATCACATCTATATGAGCGGGGCCTCCAACTATGGCCCGTCTTCCAATCTGAATATCCTTGGAAACATCTTTCGCGATACGCCCGGAGAGGCGATCGAGATACGTCTGTTTCAGAACCTGGACGGGTTGGTTATCGACGGAAACGCGATGCACAACATCGGAAAGGGCACCTGCTCCGTCGGTTGGAAATGTCGGTCTGCGATCACAATTTGCTGGGGCGGGGGAAGTCCGTCGCTAACAAACGCGAGAATCACCAATAATCTTATCTGGGACACGGGGGAGGGTATTGTCCGCACGTGGCTTGGAAGCCCTTTAATTGCGAACAATACGGTATTCGACTGGGGCAAGGGCTCGCCGGCAAACGGCGGCTACGGTCAGTGGGCGTTCTTCGGATATCAGAATGACGGCGGGGGAACATTTAAGAACAACATTATTTTCGCGTCAGGGACGACGGCCAACGGATATGCAAAGATTCCGTTCGACAAGTCGCCGTTTTCAGCGTCCAACAATCTCTGTGCGTCGGGCACAAGTTGCGGATCGTCGAGCCGTGTTATATCAAGCAGCGCGCTTCTCTCTACAGATCCAAACAGCACCCAATTTCTGAAGCCAGCAGTGGGTTCGCCAGCCCTTAGTGGGGGTGTTGCTGTTGGACTTCTTGTTGACTACCAAGGCAGCGCCCGCCAGGAGTCAGGCGGAAGTATAGGGATTGGGGCAATTCTGGAGGCAAGCAACCAAGCGGTTCCGGAGGCGCCATCAAACGTCACCGTTCAATAATACTGCTGGCCATTTATGTAAAGCCCGATGCCATCTCGGGCTTTCATTGTCACCTGCCCGGCATCTCCACTGACTAGCGTTAGCTGACAGGAGGACTGATCAAGTATCAGTGACTCTACAGCCGTGGCCGACTCGACCTCGATGAGTCCCGGAATCGATAGCACGCGAAAGTCTGTCGCCAGCACTGAGCCAACGTTTGACGGGCATCTGCGCCGATATAGCAATACGCCATCAAATATTGCCTCATCGATGCACTTCGGTGCGGGGCAGCCTGACTCATATCGGTAATACACGGTTCGGATTTGGCCGGATTTCTCGCTAAGCGTGATACTGAAATCTCCCCGACCTTCTGAGGTAAGGGGAGCGATCGTGTCCGAACTCGAGAAAGACGTGAACAGTGAACAACGGGACTTTGAGTTCTGTTGAATCGATACGGCCGGTGCAGCGAGTCGGATACCGTATTGTGGTGAATGCCACGACTCACTAGCAGCGCTAGCACCACCATTAGATCTGGGTGTCACGCATTGCCCTTGGGCAAGGATCCACGCCTGCAATCGATCTCCTTGCGGAGAGTTGCAGATGAAACCGTTGCCAGTCGGGTTGCTCTCGATATTGAAGCCAGGCGGAAAATGCCACCGCCACTCAATGTCATGATTGAACTGGGAATCGAGCTCGTCCCAGATCAGCCACGCATCAGGTTTAAGAAAAAAGACAACCCGCCTGTGGTTAACGGGATCAGCTAGTCGCTGATAGCCGTCATGCTGTCCGTCTACAAAATCGAGCAAGGCGCTGGTGACAAACCGAAGCGCCTTCGCTCTCGCGAACGTTGACCAGGACATGCGATCCTGCATGGCAGATTGATCCAGGCCATCCACTGTCACTGTATTGTGTGCGCGGGTAGAGCGAAACGCATCGCGCCAGCGGTAGTCAAGATTGTAGGAGTAAGTTCCTGAATCAACGAGGAAGGTATGGCCATGAACGTATAGAGCGACGCTCAATGCATCCGCGTGGCCGTGTCCTGCTGGTCCATGACCGAGGGGGCCGCAATCAAAAATCATCATCGAGTCGGTAGTAGCCCAACCGGACCTCATCACGAAGTAGCCGCAATCGGTATATCCTGCAGATGTATGGTTCGGCGGTGCGCATGGCAACGCCTCGTAGCTGTCCAGACCCCTCTCTCCATACAGCCAAAGCAACTCTTCCGGCGTCCCGCCTGCTAGGGATTTGAAGTCGCCGCGCGCGAAGCGCATGGCGCCTAATGCCAGCAATGAACGGTAGTCCTGGGGGCAATCAGCTCTGCACCAGATGCCACGCGCGTCATCGCAATCTCCAACGTTTGGTGACGTGCCATCTGGGAATAGAAGATCCATAAGAGCGGCCGTCATCAGTTCCATTGTCTCCCGTGTCCGTGTGGGCAGGGACAGTCCGTTTGCTCCGAGTACTGCATCCACCAGGTAGTAGAGATCAAGGAAGAATCGGTGATACGCGATGCTTTGCTCGACGTGAAACCCATCGGTTCTGACCTGGAGCTCAATCTGTTCATTGAGATGGCGAAGTCCCTTGGCCACCCACCTGGGGCTATGCCGGCAGTCCAGGAAAAGACCACCAAGCGCGAGCGCCGCCGCCTCGCCGACTAGGTGCGTATTCGCAAAAGTGCCGGTCGAGAGATTTCTCTCGACAAACAAGAGGTGCTGTGCGATGGAATGACACAGGCGTTTCCGAAAGGTGTCCTCGCAGTTTTCGACGTAGAACGGATACGTAAGTATCCAGGACATGACGCGCATCCCGCTTTCGAGGGCGCTGATCCAATGAATACCGCGATGACATGGGTTGTCCGATATCCAGTGATCAATCTGATTCACAATCTCACGAGCATATCCAAAATCCCCGGTCAACCATGCAGCCTTTCCGAGAGTGAAAAAGTACTGATGTTTACTGAGTTCCCACGGCAATTTAATGTCGCCCAGTCGTTTAGGGCCCCGATATGGAATCCGAGGTGAGAAGTCACGGCTCCAGTCTGCTCTTGTTACTGGATCCTGAGACCACGCTATTGAGGGTCCATGATTCATGGCGTGGCCAAGTAATCGAAAGCGATGTGCGCGAAGTTGATCGGCCTCTTGAATCTCCCGTTGGTGGTCTGCCGGAAGCGCGCGGTAGCGCGCAATCAGGTGTGCCTTGCGAGAAATGTCAATTGGATGGCGAAACCGCCCTGACACCTGGGCTGGGCCAGGCGAGAGAGTCGGCAATCCAACTCGAAACAAAAAGAGCGTAGTCATGGCGCGCAGCCGCCTCTGGATCCGGGCGGACAACTGGGTAACGCTCTTAGAGAAGTGCATTGCTATGACTGCGAAAATCGTGCTACGGGCACGTCGGAACCGTTGGTCAGAAACTCACGCCGCCAGAGCTCAAGATTCAGCAATGCCCAGATCTCGATCGATGTATTGCCGCCTCGCAGAAAGTGCTCCACACGCGCGCGTACATAGGACGCGTCCAGTAGCCCATCTCGTAGTGAGCTTGGATCAAGCAGTACGTCGAGAAATGGATTGCCTCGCTCTCTGAACCAATCGGCAATTGGGACGGGAAAGCCCTGTTTTGGACGATCGATGATGTCGTTGGGAATCAAGCCGCGACTGGATTTCTTTAACAGGTGCTTTCCGATACCTAGATGCACCTTGGAGGCATCAGGAAGTGAGAACGCCAATTCAACCAGTTTGTGGTCGAGATAGGGCACTCGCGTCTCGATCGACGCCGCCATGCTCATTTTGTCCTGCTTCATAAGCAGTCCGACAAGATATGTCTTGAGCTGGAAGTAGAGCAGGCGATCAAGGAAGCTTCCCCTGTAAGAGGATATTCCCACTTCCCGGAATAGGGACATGTCATCCTGCTCGCTGTCGGGCAATGACATCCTGCATGCGCGAACCAGGGCGTCGCTGTTGGCAAGTCGAAATGTCCCTGAAATCAGCTGGATGTCGTTCAGCGACAAGCGCGCGGCCATCGCTGAAAGACGGCCGGATAGCGGCAATTGGGCGATAAACCTGGTGACGACTCCCGGCAGCAAGGAGCGGGCGCGGGCCAGCCAATAGGTCCGAACGTTGGAATCATATCCAGCCAGGAGTTCGTCCGCGCCCTCGCCAGCCAACATTACTGTAGCGACGCGCTTTGACTCTCGGGACAACAAGTATAAGGGGATGCTGGCGGGAAACATTAGCGGTTCGTCGTGATGCCAGATCAATCGCCGGAGTAGCGAGAAGAAATCTGCTGATCCCTGCACGAACTCGTGATGTTGTGTTCCGGCGTGGTCAGCGACGCGCTTCGCCCAATGGAGTTCACTTTCGGCGCTGGGTTCGAACCCAATGGAGAATGTGCGTACGCGGTTTGTATGTCGCGCCATCAGCGCTGTCACAACGCTGGAATCGAGTCCCCCTGAGAGAAAGGCCCCGATTGGTACATCGGCTATCATGCGGAGCTTAACGGCCTGCTCCAGAAGGGCCATAAACTCATCCGGCGAGCGGCCGGTGGGGGGTCCGTCGTCTCGAGTTGGCACGTCCCAGTAGCGATGCAAGGTGGTGCCGCGGAAGTCGGCCTTCAGATAGTGCCCTGGGGGTAGCTGGAGAATGCCTTTGAACAGCGTGTTGTCGCCGTAGGTGTGTCGATACGAGAGATAGCGGCGCAAACCGACAGAATCCACCTGCGGATTCCATCCGTCGCATTTGAGGATGGCCTTTATCTCGGAGGCAAATAGTAGCGAAGCGCCTGACTGGGCATAGTAGAGGGGCTTTACGCCAAGTCGGTCGCGAGCCAGCAGCAGCTGACGGGATCGTGCATCCCAAAGCGCAAAGGCGAACATTCCGCGAAAGTGTTGCACACACTCTGCGCCGAGCTCCTCGTATAGGTGAACAATTACTTCTGTATCTGTTCGCGTCGTGAGCGTGTGTCCTCGAGCTAATAGGCCGTCGCGGAGTTCGTTAAAGTTGTAGATCTCGCCGTTGAAGACTACGGTGATAGATCCATCTTCATTACTTATGGGCTGATGACCGCCGGATAGGTCGATGATGGATAGGCGCCGGTGACCCAGGCCTACTCCTCCATCTACGAATGCGCCCGCATCGTCTGGACCGCGATGAAACATGACATCGCGCATGCTCTCGATGTTGGTCAGTTGTACTGGACGGCCATCAAAGTTGAATTGCCCATTGATTCCGCACACGTCTAATCCGTCTCCACCAGTGTGATAAATGTCGTGCGAGCTGTTCGTTCAGGCGGCTCGCCCAGAGGTGGGCGGGGATTCACTTTGGCAGGAGAGCGTCTACTCTCCAGAAGGAGAGGCCACTGCTGGCTACAGCCAAGGTCCGGGGCGAAGATCATCCCATGAACTTTATTCGAAGGCGTCCGGGTGATCCAGGAGGCTTATGTAGAGGGCCTCAAGTTGGTCCATGCATCGCTCGTAGTCCGCGGTGTTCCGGACCTTCAGGCGGCTAGTCGTTGCAAGGTGTTGGCTGAGTGTCGTGTTGGTGCACACCTCAATAATGGCTTTCGCAAGGGCGTCTTTGTCCCTTACGCCAACGACTATCCCGTTGTCACGCTGTGAGAACCATTCCTTGCAGTATGGGAGGTCGCTTACGATCAGTGGGCATCCGCAGGCTGATGCCTCCAGAACGGTGACCGGGAATCCATCGGACGAAGGCACCGATATGGCGACGTCCGCCAAATTGTAGTAGAGAGGCATGGACGAGTTGGTGACGCTCGGAATGAGCTTGTAGCTATCACTCAGCCCGCGAGAAGTGGCAAGATCTCGGAGGCGAGCAGCGCCACGACTCCTGTCCGCATCGTACATCTGAAGGCAGATGGCTCTTGGCAGGGACTTTAGCACCTCCGCTACGGCGTCGATGACAATGTCCAGGTTGTAGAGGTCCTCGTCGACTTGGTAGCGAGGACTAAGAATGACTGGGCCAGAGTCGCGGATTCCGAGTTTGTTGCGGAGGCTGGTGACGTCCAGGCCGGGGCGATACCTGCTGAGATCCACGCCGCGTGGCAGGAGTACAACTCGGCGTGGATCGATTCCCAATGCGGTACATGCATTGATCATATGCTGTCCTGTGACAATTATCCGATCAGCGGCTCGGCACGCCCAGGACGTTAGGTAGCGTTGCATGGCCGGTCGGCCGGCGCATTGTTCGGGAAGGAGGTCGCCGCCATAGGCATGGATGACCAGCGGATGCTTTCCGGTCGCCGCCCCATACCAACCTGGGCCCCAGGCATTGTGAGCATGAACAATGTCCGGCCGCAATCGCGTGACCAATGCTCTGAGAGACCAGAACCGATGAAGAACCTTGGCTCGGCCCGGCATCGGTGAGTTACCGATATTATGGTTGGTAACTCCGTCGAAGCCACCCTGGCCGGCGGGAATGGGGACCATGTGAATCTCGTGTCCCCTGGCCGCGAGGCCATCAACAATCGCCTGGATCTTGAATGCCCTGCCATTGCCAATATGCAGCAGCCGCAGCTTTCGGCTCATGTGTTTGGGAGCGCGGCCTTGATGAGCCACTTCCAGGTATTCACGTTCCCAGCCTCAAGCGGAAGTGCTCTCGCCAAATAGGATAGGGCCAGCCACTTTCGTCGTTGCGTGACCGCGGCTGCGCCAGCGGCTAGCAGGTGTCGCGCCACCGAACGACGGACCAGGTCCGGGTGGAGGCGCGCATAGTCTGGATTGGCCTTCCAGAATGATTCGACGACGTCGAGCGCCGACTGGCCTGTCCGCAGTTTGTCCTCAGACAGGCTTCCCGGACGCCGTCTATATCGGACAAGCGGGCGATCGATAAAACCAATCTTCCAGCGGCATGCAATGCGCAACCAAAGATCAAAGTCCTCCGACACCCTCCGTCGCGAATCGAAGAGGCCGGCCTCGATCAGTGTCTCCTTTGGGGCCATGACGGTAGAGGTGGTAATGAAGTTGTCCAGGAGGAGATGATTCAGGACCATTCCCTGTTGTGGACTCGAGAAGGCGCGTCGCGTGGAATGGATAGTTCCGCTTTCATCGAAGGTCTCGAGGTCTGAGTAGACTAGGCCAAGCGTGGGATCCGTCTCAAGCAATGCGACTTGATCAGCGAGGCGGGTCTTATGCATTGTGTCATCGGAATCTATGAACGCGCAGTATCGCCCACGTGACGCTTTGATGCCGGCATTTCGAGCGGCTGCGGGTCCCGCATTTGCCTGTGCAATTATTTTAAGGTCAAGTGAGGCAGCGAAATCTATTGCGAGCTGCACTGTATCGTCGGTTGAACCATCGTCGACCAGCAAAACATCAATATCCCGCAGTGTCTGGTCTCGCACGGATGCAAGAGTTTCGGCGAGGTATGCTCGCGCGTTGTAGGTGGGTATGACAACGCTGACAACCGTCACGGGCTTTCCCGGATGGTGGGGTACGGGCGGGAATGCACCAGTTGATGCCACTTCTCCAGCGAGTAGAGTGACCAGACCTGGTGATTTCTTTGTGAGTTTCCTCGATAGAAGTCGTCGATAACTCCTTTGATTCCAATCGAGTCGAAGATGCTCTCCCGATTGCCGCTCGAGAGTGTATCTAGCACGTCTTCTTTGAGATCGCCTCGAAGCCAGGTATCCAACGGAATGCTGAATCCCTGCTTTGGCTTGGTCATGACGGCGGCGGGTAGGTATGGGGCGATAGCCTGCTTCAGTATATATTTCGAAACGTTCCCGCTAATTTTCAGATTGACCGGGATTCGTGCCGCGAATTCAACTAGTCGATGGTCGAGGAGGGGTTCCCGAGCCTCAAGCGAGTTAAGCATACTCATGCGATCGACCTTGGTGAGAATGTCATTGGGAAGATAGGTTTTCAGGTCGTACTCCATCATTCGCGAAGCCCATGGACGCGACGGAGAAGCGCTGAGGTGGGGCAGGCTGTCCGCATAAGCGTCGTCCTCATTCAGCGCCGAGCGGGTCTCGCGACTGTAGAGTGCGTTGCGGTCTCGCTCGGGAAAGACAGCCATCGCATCGAGGATGTATCGCGCGTACGGCCAATCTAAATGTTTCAGGAAATTTGATCCGGGGATGCCATCCGGAAGTTTCCGGCTAGCGGTGGAGATCGCACGGCGAACAGGCGTCGGTAGTCGAGCAAGCGCGCGCTGATATGCCGGCCTAATCTGGCGCCAGGGGTAGCCCCCAAACAGCTCATCTCCGCCGTCCCCGGAGAGTGCCACGGTCACGTCTCTACGGGCGAGTTCGGAAACAAAGTAGGTGGGAATGGCAGATGAGTCAGCAAATGGTTCGTCGAAGTGGGCGAAGATCTTTTGAATTACTGACTGAGTTTCAGCTGCTGCGAGGATCAGTTCCGTGTGGTCGGTGCCAAGATGGCGAGCGACGAGGCTAGCGTCGGATGCCTCATTGTAGCGGCTGTCGGCGAATCCGATGGAAAACGTCTTGACCGGTTGACTCATCGTGGCCGCCATCATTGCTACCACAGCACTTGAGTCAATTCCCCCGCTTAGGAATGCCCCCAGAGGAACATCGGAAATCAGCCTGATTCTTACCGCCTCCCGCAAATGTTCCAGAAGCTGCTCGCACCACTCAGTCTCAGTAAAGCGATCGCGTTCCTCGAAGGTGACATCCCAATACCGGCTAACCGTGATTTTGTCGTTCTGGAAGACCAGCGTGTGTGCTGCGGGAAGCTTGTATACCCGTTCGTAGATACATGCGGGATCAGGTACGCTTAGCAGTGACAGGTAGCTGTGAACAGCTGAGAGATTGATTCGCCGCGACGATGAAAAAGTATCATCCGCCAGCAACGCTTTCAGTTCCGATCCGAAGAGGAAGGAGTCCTCCGTTAGAGTGTAGTAGAGGGGCTTAACTCCAATCCGGTCCCTGGCGAGGAACAGCCTGTCGCTGCGGGCGTCCCAGATGGCAAAGGCGAACATCCCGCGCAGATGATTGACACAATCGTCACCGAACTGCTCATACAGCTTCAGAATAACTTCCGTGTCGCCGTCGGTCTGAAAAGTATGACCGCGCGAGATTAGTGAGCGGCGTAACTCGGGAAAATTGTATATCTCTCCATTATACGTGATGCAGATACGATGATCGCTGTTCAGCATGGGTTGCTTGGAGGACTCAAGGTCGATTATCGACAACCGACGGTGGCCGAGGCCGACATGCCGGTCCAGGTGAGTTCCGGCGGCATCCGGCCCCCTGACAACCATTGTGTCACGCATACGATCGATTTCGCGGTGCGAGGCGCGCTTTGTGGTGTCGCGATGGACCTTGCCGCAAATTCCGCACACGTTAGTCGAAGCTCCGGGTGGCGCACGCCTGGACGTGGGGGAAGCTACGCGGCTCGTGGGGTAACACGATAGCGTCCGTTCATGATGGGTACAGTCACAAGGTGGCGCCTGCTCTTGGGGTTGATCTTGTAGGCGCTCGGGTCCAGGTCACTTCCATCGGGGAGGGTAACCAGCACTGATGATTTACTGCTGTCGCATATGGCAGAGCAGTCAATGCGCAGCGTCAATTCTGAGCAGCCCTCGTCTCCAAGATAGCGAATCGCGAAGCCATCAGACGTGACATCGTGCACAAACGCTAAGTCTCGCGTGGCAACATATGAAGCGATTTCAGAGCACGTGGCGTGCCAAACATGTCGCGTGCGAAGAAACCCGTATAGCCGGCGCAGCTCAGCGATGTCATCGATTATGTTTGGTGCTTGTACAAGCCCGTCCGGGCGAATCGGGGCGATGTGCTCCTCAATGCTTATGATCTGCCTTTGTGCTATCAGTATCTCAATCTGTCGGCTGTCCCAGAAGTGGCCATGTACGGTCGTTGGAACTGCAACAACGAGGTTATTGCCGAAGTAAGAAGTGTCGTACTGCTCATCTGAGATGGACCCCGAAACGTCGCGAGGCGTCCAGTCCCTGCACCACCACTTGAATCCGAGCGCAGCAACAGCCTCTTCAGCATGGTCGTTGTAGTCCCAGCCTCCGTACTTTCCGCCGCGGGGAGTGGTCCCTGTTGCCCGCCGGAAGATGTCGACGCCCAGCCTCGTCTGTGCGACGGCCGCTTCAACTGACGGGAAGGCACGCCATTCCTGGCGAAAGTCCTCGGTGGTCGATCCGGGGAGGCCGTGGTTATAGCCGTGGTAGGCCAGTTCAAAGCGAGGGTCCTGGGCGAGGCCCCTGAAGAATTCGCAACTGGCCCTATCTGCGTCCAAGGGCAGAGCCTGGCTGAATGGTTGATGGTGCGTGTATTGGGAAATCTGACCAGCAACAACAAAAAACGTTGTCCGTGCCTCCGGAAACTGATTCAACAGGTTTCGTTCAAGGAATGCCAACGCTCCACGCGGACTGTCGAGCCCTCCACCCCAGTCGCCGCCGTCCGCCCAGGTTGTCCCGCCCGAGTCGGAGTGCCAGGCATTTGTTAGGTCATCAATCATCAGGACAACAGGACTGGCTGCGTCCCATAGCCACTTAGTCTTTGTCACGGCCAGTCGCTTGGGTAGGGTGAGTCCCTTCCCCTGACGTCTACGCTGAATGTGCCAGGCACGCCGCAACTGGCGGTGGATCGACTTAATCATTGTGTTCCGGCGGAGAGTGGTATTTGGGGTGTTGGGTGTGACGCAGCTTTCTTCGCATCCGTCGAAATCGCCAGCAAAAGATCCCGTACTGGATAATGCCAAGATCAATGGAGTAAAAGGCCCGGTTGCGGGCTCCAGGGCGCGAAATCACCTGGGCGATGCCTAATTCAATGTTCTTTAGCGTCTGAAGGTAAAGGTCAGCTCCACGGCGAATGCAGCGTACATAGATTGACGTCAGAGAGTCGCGTGGTTCGATCGGCACATGTTCCTGACGCAGGATGGGGCCCGTATCGATTCCCTTGTCGATGTAGTGAATGGTGACGCCAACCTTCTCGTGCTCACCACAGTAGAGTGCCCAGAAGATCGGATCGGCGCTTCGGTACTCCGGCGTGATTCCCGTATGAATATTGACCGCCCCCAGAGGGGCCAGGGTGAAGACTTCTGGCTTGATGACGCCCGTGCCGCAAACGGCAATGAGGTCGGGTGACAGGCTTCGCACGAAGTCAACGCAGGCAGGATCGTTGACGGATGGCACGATCCGGGTGCTAACGGGCCGGCGATAAGCCGGGGGTGATCGATCCGGGAAGAGTTCCTCACGGACGGTCGCCGCCTCCGCAGCGGCCAGGAATCGGGAACGGTACCAGTTCCACGCGAGCTTGTTGACGGTCCGGAACACGCCGTAGCGGTCAATAAGCCTTCGGCGCCGCGCAAGCTTCTCCTGGCCTGTCAACGCCGGCGGCGGTGATTCGATCGCCATGCCAACGACGTCGTGCTCGTCGAGTATGGCATTGACAAGATAGATATTTGCCGGCGTGTCGGATGTGAGAACAAGGACCCTAATGAGTCTCTCCCTGCGTGCAAGCTGCCGTTACGTTCGTATTGATTCCAGGGCAGCCTTGGTCACGTGTGGCCGCCTGCCGGCTCGTTCATTTCCGCATTGAAGGCCGAAAGCTCAAAGAGGCCTGGCAAAACATCTCGTCGTAGTCAAAGCTCGTATTTCCGGAGCGTCTTTCGGTGCCGCCTTCGAGTCCCAGAAACAGGGATTGTCCGAGTCGCCAGTCGGCGCCAAGCGAGAGAACCGTAGTCCGGTCATCATCGGAAGTTCCCTTGAATGTACGCTCCTCGTAGCTGCCGTTGAAGATGGCCCGGATTCGCTCCGTGATGCGGCGCGAGGATTCCATGCCGACGCGCCAGACGTCGCGGTCAAGCGCCGGAGAGTCCGAATACCGCTCCCGGTCGGCGACTGTAAACAGGCGAAGAGTGGTCCTTGGGCGTTCGAAGCCCAACTGAAAGGTGGCGCTCTCGTAACGTTGAACCTCGTTGGTAAGGATGACGTCCTGCGTTCCGCTACCCAAGACATCGTCGACTATTCCAGAGGCGAACTGCTGTCCTGCATTCCGGTATCCGAAACCGACGCCCAAGCCGAGGCTCCAGGATGGAGTCAGCCCGCGCGACCAGTCTACGCGGATTAAGGGTTTGTCTGAGGTCGAGTCATTGTCGTCCAGGAATACAATGCCCACGTCAGCGGTCAGTGTCTGCTTGATGTTCTTGGACGCCCAGCGCAGGAAAAGTTCGTTCTGGTCGTAGTCGGTGGCCGTGGACGCGTCGTAGTCCACATGACTTGTGCGGGCGTGGAGGGACCATCGCACCGCCTCAGAGAGGCGGCGGCCCAGAGCGGCTTCGCCTGTCCAGCTTTCGCTGTCATCGGCTGATGACCCCTCGTAGCTCGAACGTCCGTAGCGTCCGGTGAAGTCCACCTCGGTGGCGCGGCCGAATTTCAGGCTGACGTCCGGACCGGTTGAAAGCACATTGACATTGCTCCTGTTCTCCGGCGTGTCTGGCTGCAACTGACTTGAGGTGGTCTGGCCGAAGGTATTCTCCAGAACCCAGGAAAAGGCTTCCGGAACCAGCTGGAATCGGCCCGTGGCAGCCGCATAGCCGAGAAAATCATCGTCGTAGGTGTCATCGAGATAGCGGAAGTAATTGCCGGCTCCGGTCAACGTCGCGTCGAGCCGGGAACCGCGGCGGACGAGATCCACCGTCCCGCCGATGCTGCCAATAACATCGTCTACGGTATCGTCACTGACCAGCGTCGCGTTGTCGGTATATCGGACGGTGGAGTCGACGGACCAGTCGAGCTTCGCCTCAGGCTCGGCAGCATTCAGAGTGCCGCAGACTGAAATCGCCACGATCAGCCCCGACAACGTCCGTGTACTCATGGCTTCTTTCTTTCCTGGGTCTCGTACAGCGGACTGGTGCTCGATGTCGATGGCCAGACGGGCACAGCGGGTTCGTCAGTTACTTCCGGGTGCGGAAGTCATCTGGCGGGGCCTCGAGGTGTGTACCTACTGGATCGTCTTGCTGGCCATGTTCGACGGGCCGCTTTCCGTGCCATCGGCCGTGTAGGCCCGGACGACGAAGTGCCAGGTAGCGGCGGACAGGCTCTGTACTACATAGCTTGTCAGTCCAGGGTTGGCAACAGTCGTAATCTGGTCCAGGGCTGTGCTGCTCTTGCCGTAATAGATGCGGAATCCAGCGAGGTCTGACAGAGCAGAGCCATCGGTGTACTCGGTTGGAGGCACCCAGGAAATGGTTGCACTGCCGGTTGCGATCTGGTTGACGGACAGGGAGAAGGGCGACAGGGATGCGCTGGACTGCCCGTCGCTCACGCTGATTATTATGTTGGGATAGGTGCCAACGTCCGAGAGGGTTGGCGTGCCGGTCAGGTTGCCTGTCAGGGAACTGAAAGTGGCCCAGGCGGGCTTGTTCTGGATCGAAAAGGTCAGATTGTCTCCATTGGCGTCGGTCGCCGTAGGCCGGAAGCCATAGGCCTCGCCAACGGTCGTGTTGGCCGGTGACGTACCGGAGATCACGGGGGGTGAGTTCCCGGGCGGTGGGGGGCTTGAATTAAGGGGTTGAACGTCGATCGAGAAGGGACCCAGCGACGCGCTGGCCAGGCCATCGCTGACGCTTATCGAAATTGGAGGTGTGGTCCCGACGTTGGCAGTCGTTGGCGTGCCCGTGAGGGCTCCGTTCGCCGGATTGAACTGTGCCCAGGACGGCTTGCTCGAGATCTGGAACGTCACCGGGTCGCCATCGGCGTCAGAGTAGCTCGGCAGGAAAGAGTATGGCGATCCTGCCAGGACTGAAGGCGTTGGCGTGCCAGAGATCTGTGGCTGGTGATTCTGGTCCGTGCCTGTCGGAGCCGAGGGCCCGGAAGAGGATCCCCCGCCACCGCATCCTGCCATTGCCAGCGAAACCAGGCCTATGGCGATCCAGCCGAGCATGCTGCTCGACGGGCAATGCCCCGTATTGTCCATCCGTTTACCCCAGGCCAACTCGGCCCTTCGCGGTTCCACCGAGTGCCGACAATCTGTCGGGATTGTCGGCGCAATCTGCGTTCGGCACGAAATCCGCCGCAAGGCCAGCCAGGATACTTCGGATGCACAGTCGAGACATGGAACTGCCAACACACCGACAGTTCTCCATTGCTCCATTGGCAACCCCGCTATCATGGGTGTCAACCCGAAGACCGGTGGCTTTGCGTCCCCGCCGTTCGACGGGTTTGCCCTTTACAATTCGCGAATTAGACAGCAGTGGCGGGGCCCTTCGCAAGTGACTTGTAGCGAATGGACGCACCAGAACCCGACTCATTTCACGTTTTCGGGCTTCTGGATCTGAGGTGGCCCCTCGCATGTCAACGGCAGGATTGGAACCCGGGCTGACGCTCGGTACGTAACCAGCGATCGTCCGGCAAACTGGCAGACCGTGCGAAAGTCGGTTGTGCCGTCATATCAAAGGCCTATTATTTGGCTGTTCGGTAACCTGAGGTTCAGGTTCGCCTGCCAACTGGCGCATTACAGAGAACATAACGTTTTGGACGTCCTCCCCGCCGCACTGCGGCGTCTGTTCAGGCCGACCGCCGCCCTGGTCCTGATGGATCTGGTGGCTCTCTTTGCTGCCTTCAGCGGAGCGGTGTGGCTCCGTTTTGGTCCGAACCTTGGCGCGACACTTCCTGAGCTCAGTCCGCTGATGCCCCGGGCCGTGGTTTTCATGCTGGCCGTGCTGGCCGGTCTGCTAACCATGGGAAAGTATCGGGCCAGGCAACGCCCAACGAGCCGGGAAATCGTGGTCCGGGTGCTGTTCGGAGTGGGGCTCGGCGGGCTTGCCAACATTGTATTTTTCTATCTGTTTCCCGATTTGTCCCTGGGCCGCGGTGTGCTGTTCGTTGCTCTTGCCCTGGCGAGCCTGTTTCTGGTGATCGCTCGTCTGGTGATGCTACGGCTGATCGACGCCAACCAGATCAAGCGGCGTGTCCTAGTCATCGGGGCGGGCGACATGGCCAACCGGCTCAGACTGCGACGTCGCGCCGATCGGCGCCGATTCGATATCGTGGGCTTCGTCAGCACGTCAGGACAGGAGCAGCCGGCATCGGCCGCGGAGGGGCGAGGGGGGGTTATCTCGCTGGAGGAGGCAAAGTCGATCAAGGACGTGGATGAGATTGTCGTTGCCCTCGATGATCGTCGAGCCCAGGTGCCCCTCGAATTCCTCCTGTATCACAAGCGAAAAGGCACAGTCGTTTCCGAGATTGTCGATTTCCTGGAGCGCGAGACTGAACGCCTGGATATCGAGATTCTGCCGCCAAGCCTGCTCCTGTACGAGGCCAGCAGCCAGACTGGCATCAGCTACCGCTGGTTGAAGCGCCTTCTGGACTTGTCCGCCAGTGCTGTCTTCCTGATGTTATGCGCGCCCCTGTTTGGTGTGGCGATCATCTGCATCTGGATTGAGGATGGGTTTGGAGCCCCCGTGTTCTACAGGCAGAAGAGGGTGGGGATGCACGGCAGGAACTTCGATCTCCTGAAGTTTCGCAGCATGAATCTCGATGCCGAGAGCAAGTCGGGGCCGAGGTTTGCCTCCGCCAACGACAGCCGGGTGACCCGAACCGGGCGGGTCCTGCGCCGCTTTCGGATTGATGAGCTTCCGCAGCTGGTTAATGTGATGCGCGGTGAAATGAGCATCGTCGGGCCTCGTCCTGAACGCCCGGAGTTCGTTGAACAACTGATGGAGAGCATTCCGCTGTACTTCTACCGGCATGGAGTAAGGCCGGGCCTGACGGGCTGGGCGCAACTCAACTATCCCTACGGGGCATCAATCGAGGACGGCCGGGAAAAGCTGGCCTACGATCTCTACTACATCAAGAACGCCAACATCATTGTGGATTTCCTCATCCTGATGCAGACGCTGGAGATCGTCGTCTGGGGCCACGGAACGAGCATGTCCGGTCTGCGCATCGGCGCGCCGGTCAGTGACGCCAGTGATGGTGTTGGTGAGGAGCCGACGATTGGCCGCCCGGGCGAGTCATGATGCGCCGAATCCCGGGCCGGCGAGCGACAGTGCCAATTCGCCCTGAGGGGCTTCAGGCGCCGGCTTAGGTCAGATCCAGCGTCCCGCGCGACTCGGGGAGAGATGAGTTCTTGGCGGTATCTCCGTCCTCCCCCGATCCCCCCGATTTCGATGGCGTTTCGCCCGCCAACTGGAAAATGGGCTTGGTGGCCCGATTCTTGTCGACGTAGAAGACCACGTCGACCTGCCCGAATGACATGATGTCTCCGGACCTGAGCAATGCACGGGCCCGCGGCTTGCGGTTGACGGAGAGCCCGTTCCGGCTGTTCAGGTCTTCAACCACGTAGATTCCGCCAATGCAGTCGATCAGTGCGTGCCGGCGGCTGACTTCCTTGTCGATAATGACTAGGTCGTTTGCATTGCTTCGCCCGATCACCAATGGGAATTCCACCGCGTCCAGCTGGGTTACCAATTGCCCGGATCTGTAGACCATCAGGCTCACCCTGTCGCCGGGAGAGTGATCCTTGGGTGGTCCCTCGCCATCATGTTGCGTACGGGGTTTCTTGTCTTCGAACCATTGCCAGCGCAGTTCATGGACGACATTGTCGATCGTTTCCAGATCGACGCGGCGACGTCCATCCACCATGCACGCGGTGAGCGCAGTGTCGCACAAGGTATTGATTAGTCGGGGAATGCCGAATGTGAGCCGATGAATCTCCGGCAGCACCTCGGCTTCAAAGATCTCGTCCGCGTTGCCCCCGCTTACCTGGAGACGATGCTTGATGTACTCGGTGGTCTCGGTTTCGAGCATGGCATCAAGTCGCTGGCGCAGCCTGGCTCGTTGCCGGAGCTGGATCAGCCCGGGCGCATCGAGCAGATCATCCAGCGAGGGTTGGCCGGTCAGGACAATCGACACGATGCGCTGATGGTTGGTATCGATACACGACAGGAGGCGCAGTTCATCCAGGGCGGATGACTGCAGGTTCTGCGCCTCATCGACGATGATCACGACATGATTTCCCGCCCGATGCTGAGCAAGAAAGAAGTTCCGCAGCTCGTCGAGCAACATCACCTTCTTCTTCGAGTAGTTCGGCATTCCGAACTCGGAAAGCAATGCCTGGAGCAGCTCGATATCAGTCAGTGTCGTGTGTACCAGCCTGGCGGTGACGTAACCCGGGCCAAGCTCCTCCATCACCGTGTTCAGGATCGTTGTCTTGCCAATCCCAATCTCGCCCGTGATGATGACGAAGCTGTCGTGATTCATCAGCGCAAACCGGACATTCGCGATCGCGCGGGAGTGCTGACCCGTCATATAGACAAACTTGGGGTCAGGTGCCAGGTCAAACGGGCGGCATTGAAGGTGGAAGAATTCCTCGTACATCGAATGCGCTGGCGAATGTAGCCCCTGGCTAGGTCAACCGATCTGGTTGGAGTAAAGTATACGCGGACCGCAAGTCGTTGCTCAGGCGGACAAAAGGTCTGAAGGCCCGAGTCTGGCTGCTGGCTTTGCCGGGACGACGGAGTGCATATATTATTCCTGGTTGGGGCGATTAGCTCAGTGGTAGAGCGCTGCTTTCACACAGCAGAGGTCGAGTGTTCAATCCACTCATCGCCCACCATCAGTTTCCCCTCTTGGGGCTCAGCGCCGTAGCCCAACTCCCCGGTACCGGACGCCCAGGAACAGCCGGTTGTTGGTCTCCTGGACGTTACCTGACGGCACGTCGGTATCATTCGAGATGTACGCGTAGTTTCCAAACACCGACAGTGTCTTGGTCAGTTGCCAGGCAACGCCAGGCTCGAGTGTGATGTAGGTACGGTCCTGGCGGGCGAACCCGATGGTGGCTGTTTCCGGCTGGAAGATCTGGCCTACCGCCGACTCCTGGCTGTAGATGGCGCCGAACGTGCCGCTGAGTCGGCTGGTCAGGGTGCGGACCATGAAGAAGCGTGCCTGTTCCTGGACCACCTCAGTCCCGTCTGACCGCGGGGCTATCTGGCTGCTGACCGAGAAGTTCAGGGTGGTGAGTTCGGACCGCTTGCGGAGGTCCAGGCTGCCAACGAAGTTCCGTTCCTCGTTGCTCGTGGAGCAGGGGGCTGACGGCAGGCACGGCGCACCGGTCAGTGGGTCGAAGCCGCCGAGCAGTCCCGAGACGTCGACGGAACTCCTGGTGACGCCCACGGTGAGGGTTCCCGTGAGGGTGTCGGAGAACGCCCGATTGTAGGCTGCGGTTATGCCGAAGGAATCGGTAGAGTTCTCGAACAGGCGTCCCGGTTCCTCGGCAAGGAAGTTGCCGCCATTGAGGGCGAGGGCAAAGTAGTTGTTGGCATCCAGAACGTGCCGCAGCGAGACTTCCACCGAGGAGTAGTTGTAGTCCAGGTAGCTTCGCGAGGCCAGCAGTTCTTCGCGCTGCTCGTCATAGGTGGTTTCCGAAATCAGGCCCGTAACGCCCAGCAGATTGCGGGGCGAGAGCTGGTAGCTGACGGACGGCTGGACATCCCAGGTTTGTCGGGTGTCGTCACTGAACCTTCCGGATCCGTCGGTAACGGGCAGTGGGGCGTCCGGGTCGTTCGGAATGGCGCTCTCAAACTCGCTGGTGCGCACTCCGGTTTCCTGGTAGCTGGCGGTCAGCCCGACATTGCCGAGGATGCCGCTGCGGGTCGCCACGAAATCTACATACCAGTCGTCGTCGTTGAGATCCTTGTTGCTCTTCAGGTAGTTCGTCTCGCGGATACGCGGCGTGAGCGAGACCTCCGTGCTCGGAGTCTTGTAGCTGCCTTCGAGACGGGCATCGACAAAGATGCCCATTACGTTGTCCGCCGCGTCGGGATTCAGCGCGAGCACCGCCTGCCGTTCTTCGTCGCTGATGTAGCGGGGGTTGTTCTCGAACGTGAGGCCGGCTTCGACCTGTGGGATCAGTTCCCAATAGGCGAATGCCGGCGCGGCCGGCGTCGCGGCCAGCAGGAGCGCCGCCAGGCCGCGTCGCGCAGGATCGCTGAGCCTTGTCACGGCACCAGCACGGTGTCGCCGGGCACGAGCACTATGTTCTGCTGCAGGCGCTTACCTGCGGCGATGTCCCCGTAGGAGAAGGGGATCGCAATCTGGGTCTCGCCTTCCCGGCGGAGGATCTTGATGCTGTCGAGCTGGGCAAAAGGTGTGAACCCGCTCGCCATACTGACCGCCTGGACGACGTCAACGAAGCGAGTGACCGGGTACTCCCCGGGACGATTCACCTGGCCAATCACGTAGACCTTGCTGCCCCGCGGTTCCAGGACGGCGACGCTGACGACGGGGTCCGGGACGAAACGCGACACCCGGCTCGCCACGTCCCGGCGCACGTCCTCGACCGTCCGCCCCTCGGCGCGTATGTCGCCAGTCAGGGGAAAGGAAAAGTAGCCATCCGGACGGACTACCACCTGTTTCAGGAGGTCCTCTTCCTTCCAGACCGAGATTTCCAGGATGTCGCCCGGGTTCACTGCATAACCGCCAGCGTCGGTTGCTGCCGGTGCTGCACCCGCCGGAGCGTTGTCGGCCCCCAGGACCGGGCCCGTCAGTGCCAGGCCGGCAACCATCACCCCGAGGGCGGCAGCGCGTAATCCGTTGCTCATTTCGTCACTCCTGACTTAAGGACCCCGTGCGGGGCGAAGCCTCACCGTGGCCGTGGGACACTACTGGGCGCATTTAGGTAAAGGCTTCCCCATCGGTACTGCCGGCCGGCTCGGGTCCGGACATTACCGAATGGATAGCTTGGTCACCTGCGCCACGCCAGCGATATACACTTGAACTGTGATTGTACTGGCCTTTTTGGCTTGCTGCGATGCTAGGTCGTCGCAATTTCCCTGTCGCAGCGGGCCTGGGGGAGGGACCCTGTGAGACGAGTCGCAGACAACCTCGCGTATCGGGCCTAGTGTCCAGCTTGCCGTAGTGTTTACGTAAAGCATGGCCCCGGAGTTCGCACCCCTGGTTGCACTCGTCGCAACGATCCTCCTGATCGTTGTGCTTCGTCCCGTGGCAGTTCGCGTGGGTCTCGTGGACATTCCCAACGAGCGGAAAAGTCACCGGTCTCCGACGCCCCTGGTCGGCGGGCTGGCGATCTTCGGCGGCCTCGGGTTGGGCTTCTTCCTGTGCAAGGACGGGCCGATTCCCCTGAGTCAGCGCGAGGTTTACAGTTTCTTTGGCGCCGGGTTCCTGCTGGTGGCGGTGGGGGTGGTCGACGATTTCCTCGAACTCTCGCCCGCCGTCCGATTCGTGGCCCAGGTGTTGGCTGCCCTGCTGATGATCTTCGGCGCCGGAGTCGTCCTGAAGGACCTGGGGTTGATGATGCCCGGGGGCGAACTGGTCGATCTTGGGATATTCGCGGTGCCCTTTACCGTCTTCGCCACCCTGGGTGTCATCAACGCCCTGAATATGTGTGACGGACTCGACGGGCTCAGCGGCAGCCTCACCCTCACGTCGCTCTCGGGGCTGATCCTTGCCGCATACACCTGGGGCATCCCCGCAGACACGGCCCTGCTGCCGATCCTGGGCACGGGCATCCTCGCGTTCCTGCTCTTCAATCTCCGCCTGCTTGGTAGGGAACGGGCTTCGATATTCATGGGCGACGCCGGCAGCATGTTTCTCGGCTTCGCCCTCACCTGGTATGCGATCGCGTTGTCACAGGGCCAGTCGCGAGCTCTGCCACCGGCGTCTGCGCTCTGGTTCCTGATGATTCCTATCTTCGATGCCGTCTCAATGATGCTCCGCCGGATACTGAAGGGGCGATCGCCCTTTGCGGCGGACAGGGAACACCTGCATCACATCTTCCTCCTGGCCGGCTACTCCGTGAACGAAACCGTGCTGGTGATGACGGGTGTTGCCAGCTGTGGCGTCTTCATCGGGCTTGCCAGTATCTATTTCCGGATCCCCGAGCTGGTCGTCGCCCTGGCTTTCCTGCTGACCGGGATTGGGTACTTCTGGATGATCAGTCACGCGTGGAAGGTAATGCGCTTCCTACGTACCCCCATCTGCCGCCGCCAGGGCGCCGGTGATCGCCGGCAGGGCATGAACACCGGCTATACGGGGCCGGAACGGCGCTCGGGCGTCGATCGGCGCTCGGAACAGCCTGCAACAGAGCCGGGCGCCGACGCTGAACCGGTGTTGCGCCGCCCAATCGACGCCATGGCGCCGGTTGCCGGGCGGGGTTCGGTAGCGCCAACCGGCCGACCTCAATCCTGACCCTGGCCCGTTGGCTGCGTCTGCCAGGCCGCTGTCACCCAGTAGCCCCCGGCCTCGACAAATGCCCCTGCCAGCGTTGAGGGCGCGAGCAGTGCCGCAGCCCCTCCGTGGCCGCGGGCGAGGAACTGCCGTTCTCCCGCCGCGAAGAGTATTTCCACGTCCTCGAATTCAAGGAACGCACCAGTGAGGGGCGCAATGCACTTGTAGACGCTCTCCTTCGCGCTGAAGATCAGTTTGGCCCGATGGGACGGTGCTGCCGACGTGGCCAGTCGGGCCAATTCCTCGGGCCGGCAAACCCGTTGCAGAAGTTCCGCATCCAGCGGCACAGCCGGCTCGAGATCGACACCGATGGCGCGCAGTGCCGACGATCGTGCTGCGACGGCGAGCACCAGGTCGCCGGCGTGGGAGATGCTGCCCACGAAGCCGGCGGGCCACAGCGGGCTCCTGTCGGGCCCTACTGCCACTTCCGGCAAGCGCTGCCCCAATTGCTCAAGCACACTCCTCGCGTGGCCCCGGCCGGCAGTGAACTCCTGCAGCCGTCGGGGGCTCATTCGGCCCGTCGAAGCCAGCTCCGCCGCTGCCAGTGGTGCGACAGGGTCGGCAATGGTGCCGGCGCTCGCAACTACCCCTTCCGGCAGCATTCGGGCGATGGCCGCGCGGATCTCCAGCATTCTGGGCTCCTGCATTCCGGCAGTGTGCCAACAATCCGGATAAAATCCGATGCAACACTCCCATGCGAAGGTCGACATGACGGTCAAGACACGCTTTGCCCCGAGCCCGACGGGCTTCCTGCACATCGGGGGAGTGCGGACCGCGCTGTTCTCCTGGCTCTATGCCCGCCACCACGGTGGCCAGTTCGTTCTCCGCATCGAGGACACGGACCGGGAGCGTTCCACCCAGGCGGCCGTGGACGCGATACTTGATGGCCTGGCCTGGCTGCGCCTGGATCACGACGAGGGGCCCTATTACCAGACCCGGCGCTTTGAGCGCTACGCAGAAGTCGCCGATCGACTTCTGCGGGAGGGCAAGGCCTATCGCTGCTACTGCACCCGCGAGGAACTGGAGGCCCGGCGGGCTGCCCAGATGGCCCGGGGCGAGAATCCGCGTTATGACGGCCGATGCCGGGACCGTGCCGGGCCCGTGCCTGGCGTCGAGCCGGTGCTTCGATTCCGGACCCCGGCCGATGGCGTCACCGTCGTCGAAGACCTGGTTAGGGGCCGCGTCGAGTTCCAGAATTCCGAGCTGGACGACCTCATCCTCATGCGCTCGGACGGCACGCCCACGTTCCATTTCGGGGTTGTCGTGGACGACGGCGATATGGGGATCACCCACGTCATTCGCGGTGATGACCACCTCAACAATACGCCACGGCAGATGCACATGATCCGGGCGCTGGGCTATCCGGTGCCTGCCTACGGCCATCTGCCGATGATCCTGGGCAGCGACGGCGCCAAACTCTCCAAGCGCCACGGCGCAGTCAATGTGCTCGAGTACCGGGATGAGGGGTTCCTTCCGGATGCCTTGCTCAACTACCTCGTGCGCCTCGGCTGGGCCCACGGTGACCAGGAGCTGTTTTCCCGCGACGAAATGATCCGGCTGTTCGATATCGGTGCTGTCAACGCGTCCGCATCACGTTTCGACGGCGAAAAGCTCAGGTGGCTCAATCAGCAGTACCTGAAGAGCAGTCCGCCGGCCAGTCTGGAAGCGGAATTCGAGCGGCAGCTGCAGCGTGCAGGGCTGGATCCTGCACAGGGTCCTTCGTCCCTGGCCGTGATCGAGGCGTACCGGGAACGGGCCTCGACGCTGCGCGAGCTGGCGGAAGGCGCCGCTTACCTCTACCGGGAGCCCCTGCAGGTCGACGCCGCTGCCGTCCGGAAGCATCTGACGCCTGCCATAGGGACGCCGCTGGCTCTGCTGGCGACGCGGCTGGGTGCGCTGACCAGCTGGACGCGCGGCGAGATTCACGGCGTGATGACGGCGGTAGCCACGGATTCCGGTATTGGCTTTGGCAAGCTTGGCCAGCCTGTGCGCGTTGCAGTGACGGGCGGGACCGTGTCACCCCCGATCGACGTCACGCTCGAACTCCTGGGCCGGGAAAAGGCTCTGCAGCGCCTCGGCAGGGCGCTTTCCTTGACAGATTCCAGCACGGTCGCGTAGATTGCCGCGCCAGCCGTGTGGGGCTATAGCTCAGCTGGGAGAGCGCTTGCATGGCATGCAAGAGGTCGTCGGTTCGATCCCGACTAGCTCCACCAGACTTTCTCACGCGCGCCGCGCCTAAGCATTTGCGACCGGTCCCCATCGTCTAGAGGCCTAGGACATCGCCCTTTCACGGCGGTAACCGGGGTTCGAATCCCCGTGGGGACGCCATGTGCCTGTCCGTCGTGTCGGCATCCGCTGCCGCCGGTTCTGCGACAGGTTCGTGAAGTGCGCGCTAACCATATGACTGGATTGGCATTATGATGTGGCTGTGATTGCCACGTTCTTCAATCCGACGCTGTGGGCTGGCGTCATGGCCCTCGTGTATGCGCTGGTGGGTGCCTATGTCCTGCTGGCCCCCGGCAGCGTGCTGGTCCGCACCCAGTTGCTGGGCGTTCTCGTCACCTCCATTGCCTGGGGCGTCCTCGTCGCACAGCCGGGGTACTTCGCCTTCGCCGGCGGCTTCTCCGCCGGCTTCTACGGCCTGCAGGTCGTCCACCTGTTCAGCTGGTATGCACTGATTCACCGCCTGCTCAGCGGTCCCTACGAGCAGTCCATGCCCGAGGTGGTCAAGCGCCTGCTGCGGCTCTTCTGGGCGGTGATGCTCGGCGCGTCGGGCCTGATGGCCTGGGTCGCATCGCGGGAGGGTACACCGTGGGAGGGAATGCTGTTCAGCGTCTCCGCCGCAAGCATCGCACTGGTCAGCCTTGCCCTCGCGGCGCAACTGGGGCGTGACGCACCGATCGAGAGCCGGACCGCTCTCCGCTCCCTGGTTGCCGCCTCTGGCCTTGCCGCCGGTGCGCAGGCCGCCCTTGCCATCGTTGCGGCGGCGGGGGCGGGGGTCCCGCGTCCGCTGCTCGGCGGAACTGCGGCAGCGCTGGCAGTCTCCGGCCTGCTGCTGCTGTTCGGTCTTCGCTTGCGTCCCCAGTGGTCGCTGGCCATCTTCGTGTCGCCGGAAGCACGAAGCTATGCGCCCCGCTTCCTGGCGACCCTGTCCATCCTCCTGCTCGTGCTTTTGCTCTTGCCCGTCTTCCGGTCCATGGCGCCAGCAGCCGCGCAGCAGTCCGCGCTGCTGCTGGCCCTTGTGACTGGGGTTCCGATGGGCTTCATGCTGTTCTCGGAACGGCTCAACGCGCGGCTGCGCGTCTACGTCAGCAAGCACTTCCTGCCCTTTCGCTACGACTACCGGGAAGAGTGGTTGCGACTCATAGACACCCTCGTCTCGCCAGACTCCCGATCGCCGCTTCCGGAACGCGTGATTCGCGGGGTCGCCCAGATCGTCGGTAGTCCTGCCGGGGTGTTGTGGATGCGCGCGGGCGACGGCGGGGCGTTCACGGCCACGGCGGGGTGGAACACCCGGACTCTGCCGGAGGAGCGCATACTCCCGGACGATCCCGCGCTGGTGTTCATGCTCGAGCGCCAGTGGACGATTGACACGGCCGAACTTGCTCGGCGTCCCGAGCTCTATGGCGGGCTGCTCCGCCCGGAGTGGCTGTCGTCATTCCCCGAGGGCCTGCTGATCGTCCCACTGATCAGCAATGAGACGCTGATCGGGCTGATCGTGCTGTTCCAGTCGAGCTCTGCGTTCCGCCTGACTTTCGAGGAGATCGATCTCCTGCGGACCTCGGGCCGGCAGGTTGCCGCATTCCTTGCCCAATATGAAGCTGACCAGCGGCTTGCCGAGGGCCGGCAGTTCGAGGCATTCAACCGGCTGACGGCGTTCGTCATGCACGATCTCAAGAACCTCATTGCGCAGCAGTCGTTGATGGTGCAGAACGCGGCGCGCCACAAGGGCAATCCCGCGTTTTTCGAGGATGCCATGGCGACCATCGACAACTCGGTGGCCCGGATGAACAAGCTCCTGCAGCAGCTCCAGAGCGGCGAGACCGTTGGCCCGCGGCAACGCGTACGGGTCGCCGCCGTGGTCGCTGATGCGATCGAGCGGTGTCGGTCACGGGAACCCGTGCCGGAACTCGTGGAAGAGACGGATGAGGTGCATGTCTGGATCGATCGGGAGCGGTTCACGACGGTCCTGGCCCATCTGATCCGGAATGCTCAGGAGGCAACCCGGCGTGACGGTCACGTTACGGTGCGCGTGGCAGAAGCCGATGGCAGCGCTTTGGTCGAAATCGCCGATGACGGCTGCGGAATGGACCCCGAATTTGTCCGTGACCGCCTGTTCCGGCCCTTTGATACCACCAAGGGCAGCAAGGGGATGGGCATCGGTGCTTACCAGGCGCGAATGTTCGTCGTGGACTCGGGCGGTTCGCTGCGAGTGGAGTCGGAGCCCGGGAGTGGCACCCGGTTCTTCATCTGGCTCCCGGTCCATGAACCGGGAAGTGCGATACCAGTCGCCTGAGCCTCGGTATCGGTAAGCTATTATCTTCAACCGGAATGTTCAGGAGAAGTCGTTGACCGACCAGCGCAGGAAGCTACTCGTCGTCGAGGATGATCCCGGGCTGCAGAGCCAGCTGCGGTGGTGCTTCACCGATTACGAGGTCCTGGTCGCTGAAGACCGGGAAAGCGCGCTTGCGCAGCTGCGCCGGCACGAACCCCCCGTCGTGCTCCAGGATCTGGGCCTGCCCCCGGACGCGGAGGGCGTCAGCGAGGGCTTTGCGGCACTGGAGCAGGCGTTGGCGCTGCTGCCGGACACCAAGGTAATTGTAGTCACCGGACACGGTGACCAGGAAAATGCGGTTCGCGCCGTGGGTCTCGGAGCCTACGACTTCTACCAGAAGCCGGTGGACACGGACACGCTGCACCTGCTCGTCGATCGGGCCTACCACATCTACGAGCTTGAGCGGCAGAACCAGCGCCTGTTGCAGCAGCAGAGTTCTTCACCGCTCGACGGCGTGGTGGCGGCAAGCGAGCAGATGCTGCAGGTCTGCAGGATGATAGAGAAGGTGGCGCCTACCACCGCCACGACGCTGCTGCTGGGTGAGAGTGGCACGGGCAAGGAAGTCCTGGCTCGCGCCCTGCACTCGCTCAGTCCCCGAATCAGCAAGGGTTTTGTTGCGATCAATTGCGCCGCCATCCCTGAGAACCTTCTCGAGAGCGAGCTCTTCGGGTACGAACGGGGGGCATTCACGGGCGCCGTCAAGCAGACGCCCGGCAAGATCGAGCATGCCGACGGCGGCACCCTGTTTCTCGACGAGATCGGCGACATGCCCCTGGCGCTCCAGGCCAAACTGCTACGTTTCCTCCAGGAGCGGGTGGTGGAGCGGGTTGGCGGCCGCGAGGAGATTCCGGTTGACGTGCGCGTCGTCTGTGCCACCAATCAGAACCTGGATGCGGCGATCAAGGAAGGGCGTTTCCGGGAAGACCTCTACTACCGCATCAGTGAGATCACGATCCGCATCCCGCCGCTTCGCGAGCGCGAGGGGGGGTGCCGGATCCTCCTCGCCCGCACGCTGCTCGAGCGCTTCGCGGCCCAGCACCGGAGGCAGTTCCGGGGCTTCAGCCCCGATGCGCAGAACGCGATCGAGAACTACGCCTGGCCGGGCAACGTCCGTGAGATGGAGAACAAGCTCAAGGGCGCCGTCATCATGGCGGAGGGCCGGTACGTGACGGCCGCCGACCTCGGCCTTGCCACGGACGGCGAACAGCAGCCCAACGTGAACCTCCGGGAGGTGCGCAGGGAAGCCGAGACCCGGGCTATCCGCAATGCGCTTGCCTACGCGGATGGCAATATTTCGAAGACGGCGCAGCTCCTCGGGGTGACCCGTCCTACGCTCTACGACCTGCTCGAGAAGTACGGCATACAGTACGACAAGGAGCGCGGGGCCTAGTCCATGGGCTGCCGCTGCAGCCGGCGCTCCCAGCGCAAGGCCGTGTCGACGATCAGATCAAGATCGTCATGCCGGGGTTGCCATCCCAGGACCTGCCTGATCCGGTCCGCGCGCGCGACCAGTACTGGCGGATCTCCCGCGCGCCGGGGCTCGTCCCGCCGAACCAGTGGCGTGCCGTTGGCCCGGTCCACGGCATCGATGACCTGCCGCACGCTGTAGCCGTGGCCGTAGCCGCAGTTCAGCAGGGTCGATTCGCCACCCTGGCGGAGATAGCGGAGGGCGTCCAGGTGGGCTGTTGCCAGGTCTTCCACGTGGATGTAGTCGCGGACGCCGGTGCCATCCGGGGTGTCGTAATCAGTACCGAAGATTGACACGTACGGTCGCTTGCCCACGGCGGCCTCGCAGGCCACCTTGGTCAACAGAGTTGCCTTGCTGGTGGACTGGCCGAGCCGGCCGCCCGGGTCGGCGCCGGCCACATTGAAGTATCGGAGCACGACGTAGCCAAAGCCATGGGCAGCGCTGGCATCCCGCAGCATCCACTCGCTCATGAGCTTCGAGCTGCCATACGGGTTGATGGGCACGGTGGGGCTGTCCTCGGCCGCGAATCCGCCCGGGGGGATGCCGTAGACGGCTGCCGTCGACGAGAAGATGAAATTCCGGATACCGGCCTCTGCCGCGCACTCGATCAGGTTCCGGGTTGCGCAGGTATTGTTGCCATAGTACTTGAGTGGATTGGATACGGATTCCGGAACGATCGTGTGGGCGGCGAAGTGCAGGATGGTCTTGATCCGGTACTCGGCAATGATCCGGCTCACCACGTCGCGATCACCCGTGTCGCCGACCACCAGCGTGCCGGCCGTAACCGCCGCACGAAAGCCCGTACTCAGGTTGTCGAGGACCACGATGTCCTCTCCGGCCTCGCCCAGCTGGCGAACGACATGGCTGCCAATGTAGCCGGCACCACCGGTTACAAGCACGGCTCCCCGTTGAGAGGGGTGTTCGATCATTCGCGTCGTGTCCTCAAGGATGCCTGATGCAAGTCTAGAGGAATTAGTGCTTCCGCGGCCGCGGAATCAGTCTCACTGTGACGACCCCGATGCAGGCCTCACTGTTCGGCCCCGAGAGTCCAGGGGCCGCGGCCGGACTGCCGTTCGCACCGGACGGCGTTGCTCGCCCCGGCCTTGCGGCCCATACTGTCGGCCAGCTTCGGCGCGCCAGCGCTGCCGGCCTCCCAGGCACCCGACGACGGCTCATGAACGATTCTTCTTCAAGTCCCCGCAGAGGCCGGACCGGCAGCATTTCTGTCGCCCCCATGATGGACTGCACGGACCGGCACTGCCGGTATTTCCTCCGCCTGCTGACGCCACGGATCCGCCTGTACACGGAAATGATCACCGCGGCGGCGATCGTGCGCGGCGACGCGCATCGGTGGTTGCGCTTCGACCCGACCGAACACCCCGTCGCAATCCAGCTGGGCGGCAGCGATCCCCGGCAGCTGGCCGCCGCGGCCCGCCTGGCGACCACCGAGGGCTATGACGAGATAAACGTCAATGCCGGGTGCCCGAGCGAGCGGGTGTCGGAGGGCGCCTTCGGCGCCTGCCTTATGAAGTCCCCGGGGCTGGTTGCGGAATGCGTCTCGGCCATGCGCGACGTGACGCACCTGCCTGTGACCGTCAAGACCAGGATCGGGGTGGACGACCGGGACGACTATGCCTTCGTCCGGGACTTCGTTGGCGTGGTGGCTGCAGCCGGTTGCCGGACCTTCGTCATCCATGCCCGCAAGGCCATTCTTGCCGGACTGTCGCCAAAGGAGAACCGGACGGTACCTCCGCTGCGTTATGACGTCGTCTATCAGTTGCGCCGCGACTTTCCAGGCCTGGAGCTGATCATTAATGGCGGGATCGAGACTGATGCCGGAATCCGGCAACATCTTGCGGCCGGTCTCGACGGAGTGATGATCGGCCGCAAGGCCTACGCCGATCCCTGGTGGCTGACGTCAGTGGACAGCGAATTCCTGGCCTGCCGTGACGCGATGACGCCGCCCACCAGGGCTGGCGTCGTGGCCAGCATGGCGATCTACGCACGACGTGAGAACGCCGCCGGAACCCGCCTGCATCATGTCAGCCGGCACTTGCTCGGCCTGTATCATGGTCAACCCGGTGCGCGAACCTGGCGTCGCGCCTTGACGCTCGGTGCAGCGCAGCCGGGCGCCGGCCCCGAAGTCCTCCTGCGGGCGCTCGATCAGGTCGAAGGACGGGGAGGGACTGCTGCCGGCCTGGCCGGCCGGGACCTCCTGGCGACGGGTACATGATTTCATCTCTGGATGGGAGTTAGGGTGAATGGCTGACGGTGGCATGCCGCGCAAGCTGACGCTGGCGCAACAGGCTGATTTGCACGAGACCTATGAGTCGGCGGTGCAGACACCCGACGTTGAGTGCGAATACATCGTGGATACGTTCCGGCAGATCCGCGGGCGCGCGCCTCAGAGTCTGCGGGAGGATTTCTGCGGTACGGCGGCCATCTGCTGCGAATGGGTGAAGCGCGGTCCGAAGCGCCGCGCGATCGGCGTGGACCTGGATCCCGACGTCCTCAACTGGGGGCGTGCCCGCCATCTGGCCCGGCTGAAGCCTTCCCAGCAGGAGCGGGTGCAGCTCGTGCTCGGAGACGTCGCCCGGGTCCGGACGGAACGTGTGGACGTCGTCGGTGCCTTCAATTTCAGCTACTGGGTCTTCAAGACCCGGCCGGACATGCTCCGGTACTTTCGCCGCGTGCGGGTTGCACTGGAGCCGGACGGCATCTTCTTCCTGGATGCCTACGGAGGCTACGACGCCTACAAGGAGCTCCGGGAAACGACCCGATGCAAGGGATTCACCTACGTCTGGCACCAGGAGAAGTACTACCCGGTTACCGGCGACATCCTCTGCCACATCGACTTCCGGTTTCCGGACGGGTCCAGGATCGAGAAGGCCTTTACCTACGACTGGCGCCTGTGGTCACTTCCGGAGCTGCGTGAGCTGCTGGCGGAGGCGGGATTCAGCCGGGTCACCGTCTGGTGGGAGGGTACGGGCAAGGACGGACGGGGCAACGGCCTATTCACGCCCGAAACCCGGGGTGAGGCGGATGCCGGCTGGGTCGCGTACCTGATCGCGGAACGCTGAGCACTTCCGGCGTCGCTGGCCGCATGCCGTGGCATACTAGTGTTGGGCGTTTAACATATTGTCCAACCGGTGACTTGTGACCGCTGCCGCCGAAAAGAAGCTCGCCATCCTGTTTGCCGACGTCGTCGGCAGCACCCAGCTCTACGAGGCCCTCGGTGATGACCGGGCCCGGGAAACCGTGCAACAGTGCCTGCGGGTCATGAAGCAGGCCACGGAGCACTACGGTGGCACGGTCATCAAGACGATGGGGGACGAGGTCATGTCCACATTTCCGTCTGCTGACGACGCACTGAACGCTGCCAACCAGATGCAACAGCGCATCACGAACACGATTCGCATCGAGACGGACGATTCACACGTGTCCATCCGGATCGGTTGCCACTTCGGGCCCGTGGTGGCCGAGGATCGGGACATTTTCGGCGCCGCCGTGCACACGGCCAATCGCATGACCTCCCAGGCGAAGGCGGGCCAGATCATCACCACCAGCGCGCTCGTGGAGCAGCTGACGCCCCAGTGGAAGGCGCTGGTCCGCCAGATCGACGTTGCGACGCCAAAGGGGCAGTCCGATGAGGTCGCCGTCTTCGAGGTGCTCTGGCAGCCTGAGGAAGCGACCAACATGCTGCCATCGATCGATCCTGCCGCCCGTCCCCCGGCGCCCGCCGCGCGGCTCCACCTGCGTTTCAGGGGCGAGGAGTTGATGGTAGGGCAGAACGGCAAGGCGACGATCACGATGGGGCGCGCCGACGAGAACGACGTCGTCATCAAGGGGAATCTCATCTCGCGCGTTCATGCGCGGATAGACGTCGCCCGCAACCGCTTCGTACTCATTGACGAAAGCACGAACGGGACGTTCATCCAGCAGGATGCCGGCGAGGAACTCTACGTCCGCCGCGACAGCACGGTGCTTACGGGCAGCGGCGTGATCAGCATGGGCCGGGTCGCCGCGCGCGGCACGCCTCTCGCCATCGAGTACCGCGTCGAGGAGTAGGCAAGCTGGCGGGCGGACCCTTCGCGCCCACCATCCTGCCGTCCGTCAGCCGAGCGCGCTGACGACCCGCCGGTGCTCGTCCAGCAGGGCTGGTGGCAGATGCGACCCGTACTCCTGCAGGTAGGTCTCCACGGACGCCATCTCATCCCGCCAGTTCTTCGATTCGACGGCCAGTAGGGCGTTCATGGCACCCGGAATCAGGTCGACGCCGTCGATATTGATGTCGCCCGGATTGGGCAGGAAGCCAATCGGTGTTTCCCGCGCCCCGACGCGGCCGGCGCAGCGGTCGATGATCCAGTGGAGTACCCGCAGGTTGTCGCCAAAACCGGGCCAGAGGAATCGGCCCTGCTCGTCCTGGCGGAACCAGTTGACGTGAAAAATGGCCGGCAGTTTCGTTGAGCGCTGGCCGAAGCTCAGCCAGTGCTTCCAGTAGTCGCCAAAGTTGTAGCCGCAGAAGGGCTTCATGGCCATCGGGTCGCGGCGCGTTACGCCCACGGTGCCTGTCGCGGCCGCGGTAGTCTCGGAGGCGACACCTGCCCCGACGAGCACGCCGTGCTGCCAGCTCTTGGCCTGGTACACCAGCGGCGCGAGCTCGCGGCGGCGCCCGCCGAAGATGATGGCGCTGATGGGCACGCCATCCGGGTCATCTGCAAGTGGCGAGTAGCTGGGATTCCTGGGGGCGGCGACCGTGAATCGTGCGTTCGGGTGGGCTGCAGGCCCGTTCTTGGGATCGTAGGGTCTGCCTTGCCAGTCGATGGCCGGCGTACCGCTGCCCTTTCCTTCCCACCAGGGTTCGTTCTCTGCCGTAAGCGCCACGTTGGTGTAGATCGTGTCGCTGTGAATCATGTCGAAGGCATTGCGGTTGGTCTTCGGGCTAGTGCCCGGCACGACGCCGAAATACCCTGACTCCGGGTTGATGGCCCGCATCTGCCCGTGCTCGTCCAGGTGCAGCCACGCGATGTCGTCGCCCAGGGTACGGACCTTCCAGCCCGGCAACGAGGCGGGGGGTATGAGCATTGCCAGGTTGGTCTTGCCGCAAGCCGACGGAAAGGCGGCGGCCAGGTTGTGCTTCTCCCCGGTCGGGCTCTCGATCTCCACCAGCAACATGTGCTCGGCCAGCCAGCCTTCCTGCTGCGCCTGCCAGCTGGCGATCCGCAGGGCATGGCACTTCTTCCCGAGGAGCGCATTGCCGCCATAACCGGAGCCGATGCTCTGGATGAGGAGTTCGTCCGGGAAGTGCATGATGAACCGGCGATTCGGATCCAGGTCACCGGTGGAGTGCAGGCCGCGGACGAACTTGTTTTCCCGCTCGATGCGTTGGAGCGCGGTCTTGCCCATGCGGGTCATCAACCGCATGTTTGCGGCCACGTAGGCGCTGTCTGTGATCTCCACACCGCAACGTGCATAGGGCGACGCGATCGGCCCCATGCAATAGGGCACGACGTACATGGTTCGTCCCTGCATGGCACCGGCAAAGAGCCCATCCATCTTCCCGTGCGCTTCATCCGGGGCCATCCAGTTGTTGTTTGGCCCCGCAGCGTCGCGCGCCGGGGTGCAGACGAAGGTGAGATGTTCCACCCGGGCGACGTCAGAAGGGTTTGACCGGTGGAGGTAGCAATTGGGAAAGGTCTTCGGATTCAGTGGCAGGAGGTCGCCGTTCGCGACCATCTGGTCGAGCAACGACTGGTACTCGGCATTCGAGCCGTCGCACCAGTGAATCCTTGCCGGTTTCGTGAGTGCGGCTACATCGTCTACCCAGCGGCGAAGCGCTGCATTACTCGTCGTCATCAGATGTCCTTGCCTGAGTTCTGTCGTGGGTGCGGCGACCGACGCACATTATTGGGTTTGATCGCGCGCTGTGGGTCGCCGGTCGCGCGAGGCCCCACTATTATACAGATCGGTTCGCAATGGTCAGAGGGCCGGGTCTTCCTGCGCCGTATCCGCATATTTGATGTCAACATATGCTGGGTTACGGGCTCGGATTCTGGCCGGTTCACCGCTTCGTTACCGAGGATTTGACGATTCCATCCGCTCCATTTACCTGCCTGGCGATAGAAACTGCGACGGACCTGCCCAGCCTTGCGCTGCTGTGTGGGGATTCCGTTATCGTGCGGGAGTCCCGCGGTCTGCGCGCGCCATCCCGCAGTGTTTTCGAATGGGCGCGAGAGCTCCTTGACGAGTCGTCGGTATCCCTTAGCGATCTGGATTGCCTGGCATTCGGTGTCGGCCCCGGCAGCTTCACGGGCGTTCGGGTTGCCGTGGCCGTCGCCCAGGGGCTGGGCTACGCCGCGGGCCTGCCGTTGTGTCCCGTGTCGACTCTGGCGGCGCTCGCCGCGGGCGCGTTCCGGCAGACGACAGCCGACACCGTGGCCTGCTGTCTGGACGCGCACATGGGCGAGGTCTATGTCGGGGTCTATTGTCGTGATGTCGGGGAGGGTGTCCGCGCGCTGGTTCCCGATGTCCTCGAGGAGCCCGACTCCGTGTCGTTGCCCGGGGACGGGACCTGGCTTGCCGCCGGGCCCGGCTGGGCGGCCTATCCACAGCTCGCCGGCCGGATGCAGGGCCGGTTCACCGGCATCCGGCCCGACCTGCTACCTTCGGCCGCCGACGTGGCGCGCCTGGCAAAGTCGCGCTTCCTGGCAGGCAGGATCGTGCAACCCGCCGAAGCGCGGCCCAACTACCTGCGCCACCGGGTTGCCTCCGTCTCAAAGGCCGCACTGGCCGGAAGGAAGGACTGATGAACATTCGCAAGGCTAATGGCCTGGGTGCGCTGGCTTGCGCGGGTCTCATGGCCTACGCGCTGTATGCGCAGCACGTACTCGGGCTGGAGCCTTGCCCGCTTTGCGTATTTCAGCGCGTTGCCGTAATCACGCTGGGCGGCCTTTTCCTTCTGGCGGCCCTCCACCCGGCGGGCAATGCCGCCAGGCGTGCCTATTCGGCCCTGCTTGGACTCGTGGCGCTCGGCGGCATCGGAGTCGCCGGCCGACATGTCTGGCTCACCACGCTGCCGCCGGAACGGGTCCCAGCCTGCGGGCCCGGGCTCGACTTCATGCTGCAGTCATTCCCGTTGCGCGAGGCCCTGGCCATGGTCCTTTCCGGTTCCGGGGAGTGCGCGTCAGTGGACTGGCGCTTCCTCGGGCTGAGCATGCCGGCCTGGGTGCTCCTCGCACTGGTGTGCCTGGGCGCCTACGGGGTGGTATGCAACTGGCGCGCCGCGCGCTAGGCCAGTGCGACCGGCGGGCGGTGAGGTTCAGCCGAGGAGGCGCTCCAGGATCTCGCGGTACACCCCGCGCATGATGCCGATGTGCGCAACGGGGATGTGCTCGTTCGGCTTGTGAATCGTGGCATTCACGGCGCCGAACTCCACGACATGGGTGCCGCTCGGAGCAATGAACCGGCCATCGGAAGTCCCGCCGCCGGTGGACAGTTCCGGCACGACGCCGGTCAATTCGGTCACGGCCGCGGCAACGGTGTCGATCAGGACGCCCGGGGGGGTGAGGAAGGGCTCGCCGGAAAGGTGCCAGTCCAGCGTGTAGTCGAGCTTGTGCTCGCGAAAAAGCTCTTCGACGTGATGGCGCAGCTGCTCGTGCGTCCACACCGTCGAGTACCGGATATTGAAACGTGCTGACAGGGATCCCGGCGTCACGTTGACCGCGTCACCGATGCTTTCCAGCTTCACCACCTGGAAACTGGACGGTGGGAAGAACGCATTACCATTATCGAGCGGCCGGGCGTAGAGCGCTGACAGCACCGGGGCGAACGCCTGGATCGGATTGCGCGCCAGCTGGGGATAGGCGACGTGGCCCGCGAGCCCGTGGACCGTCAGAATGCCGCTCAGGGAGCCGCGTCGCCCGATCCGGATGGTGTCGCCGAGCTTCCTTTCGCAGGAGGGTTCGCCGATGACGCACCAGTCCAGCCGTTCTCCGCGGTCCTTGAGGACCTGCATTACCCGCCGGGTTCCGTCCTGCGCCTTGCCTTCCTCGTCGCTGGTGATCAGGAAGGCGATCGAGCCGCGATGGCCGGGCGTGCTTTCCACGAAATCGGTCGTTGCGTCCACCATTGCTGCGAGACCGGCCTTCATGTCGGCCGCGCCCCGGCCGTAGAGCACGCCGTCGCGCACAGCGGGTTCGAACGGCTCCGAGTCCCATTCGGTGAGTGGCCCCGGCGGGACCACGTCGGTGTGGCCGGCAAAGCACAGCACGGGCCCGGTCGCCCCGCGCCGGGCCCAGAGATTGGTGACCTCACCGAACTCAAGAATTTCTACGGCGAAGCCCGCCTGGCGAAGGCGGGCGGCGAGCAGTTCCTGGCAGCCGGCGTCATCGGGAGTCACCGAGGACCGGCGGATCAGCTCGCAGGCAAAGTCGAGGGTTTCCTTCGTCATGGTTCGCCCCGGCTCAATCGCTGCGCAGCAAATCGTTGAGCGAGACCTTGGCGCGCGTCCTGGCGTCGACGCGCTTCACGATCACGGCGCAGTAGAGGCTGCAGCGACCCTCGTTCGAGGGCAGGCTTCCCGGGACCACGACGGCACCGGCCGGAACCCGGCCATAGAGCACCTCGTCCCTGGCCCGGTCGTAGATGCGGGTGCTCTGCCCGATGAATACGCCCATCGAGATGACGGCTCCTTCTTCGACGATCACGCCTTCGACGATCTCGGACCGGGCCCCGATGAAGCAGTTGTCCTCGATGATTGTCGGCCCCGCCTGCACGGGTTCCAGGACCCCTCCGATGCCCACGCCGCCCGACAAATGCACATTGCGGCCGATCTGGGCGCAACTGCCGACGGTGGCCCAGGTGTCCACCATCGTCCCGCTATCGACAAAGGCACCGATGTTGACGAAGGACGGCATCAACACCACATTGGCCGCGACGTGTGCACCGTGCCTGACGATTGCGCCTGGCACGACGCGGGTTCCGGCTGCCAGGAACTGCTCCTGGCTCCAGTCCCGGTACTTGAGTGGCACCTTGTCGAAGTAATCGGTGACACCCGCGGGCATGCGCACACTTCGCTCGATGCCGAAGTGCAGCAGTACCGCCTTCTTCAGCCACTGGTTGACGACCCAGCCCAGCGCGGTCTTCTCGGCAACGCGGACTTCACCGCGGTCGAGCCGGGCAATGGCGTCAGATACGGCAGAACGAAGCTCCGGCGTGGCATTGGGGAGGTCGAGCGTGGACCGCTTGTCAAAGGCGGTTTCGATGGTGAGCTGAATGCTGGGCTGATTCACTGATTCCGTCCGGGTCTGAATATCGGGATTGGGGGTTACGCGGCGTTGTCGAGCGCGCGGGTCACCGCCTGCTTCAGGCGTTCGGAGAGCTCCGGATCGAGGGGAGCGCCCGCGGCGTCCGTCACGTAGAAGACGTCCTCGGCGCGTTCACCGACGGTCAGGATCTTGGCGGCCTGGATGCTGACGCGGTGATTGCGCAACACTTGTCCGACCTGGCACAGGAGCCCCGGGCGGTCGCTCGCGACGATCTCCATCACCGTGCGGTCGTTGGACTCGTCCGCGGCAAAGCTGACCAGCGTCGGCGTCGAGAACATCCGGACCTGGCGCGGTGGACGGCGTGTCACGCGGAGGGTCCTTTCCTCGCCGGCAGTGATCGCCTGTTCCAGTCGGCGCAGGATCTGGTCGCGGCGCTCGTCATCGCGAATCTGCTCGCCGCCATTCTCCAGGACTACGTAGGTCGACAGGCTGAACCCGTTGGCGAGCCGGATGATGCGGGCATCGGCGATGTTCAGTCCCAGTTCGTCGAGTACTGCCGTGGCGGTGGCGAATGTCGAACGGTCCTGGGGCGCGTAGACAACCACAGAGGTGCCGGCTCCTGACGCCTCGTCCTGCACGCCGACCAGCACCCGTCGTCCCTCATCTTCCCGGGCCGCGAGCAGGTGGGTGTGCCAGGCGATCTCCTCGGGCCGGCAGCGCAGGAAATAATCGTCTCCCAGTTCCCCCCAGATCTCGTCGATCCGGGGCGCAGGAATGCCCGCCGTGCCGGGTAGGGATCGCGCCGCGGCCTTGCGCTCCGCAATCAGTTCGTCCCGGTCGATCGGTTTCTCCAGGCCGCGGCGGAGAGCGCGCTTGGCCTGGCCGTAGAGCTCCTCGAAGAGCTGTGCTTTCCAGGAATTCCACAGTTTGGGATTGGTGCCGCGCACGTCTGCCACTGTCAGCAGGTACAGGTAATCCAGATGTACCTCGTCCCCGATCAGTCCGGCGAAGTCCCGGATCACGGCAGGGTCGCTGATGTCGCGCTTCTGGGCGGTGAGCGACAGCAGCAGGTGGTTGCGCACGAGCCAGGCCACGAGCCTGGCGTCGTACCTGCTCATGCCATGCTCGAGCACGAAGGACTCCGCATCGAGAGCCCCCAGCTCGGAGTGATCGCCGCCGCGACCCTTGGCTATGTCATGGAACAGTCCGGCCAGATAGGCGAGTTCGGGCGCCGGCAGAGCCTGCATTATTTCCGAGCAGCGCGGGTATTCGTGGTTGTAGCGGTCAAGCGCAAACCGCCGCAGGTTGCTAACAACGAACAGCGTGTGCTCATCCACGGTGTAAGCGTGGAACAGGTCGTACTGCATGCGGCCGACTATCCGGCCAAAGGCTGGCACGTACCGGCCCAGCACCCCGTAGCGGTTCATTCTCCGCAGTTCGTGCGTGACGCCCTCCTTCGCGCGGAGGATCTGCAGGAAGAGACGGTGATTGCGGGGGTCCTGGCGAAACTCGTCGTCAATCAGGTTGAGACTTCGTCGAATGAGGGAAATCGTTCCCGCACTGACGCCCTTCAGCTCCGGGCGTTGCTGCAGGATCAGGAACAGTTCCAGCAGTGCAGATGGCGTCCGGTCAAAGGCGCCATCATCAGCGACCTGGAGAAACCCGTTGTGCACGCTGAAGCGCTCGTTCAGTGGCACGGCTTCCGCATCGGGGTCGTTGAGGATGGCCTCCTGGAACTGCTGGAGCAGCATCTCATTGAGGCGGCTAAGGTCCATTACGGTGCGGTAATAGCGCTGCATGAACTGCTCGACGGCGAGCATGTACGTCGCGTCCTGGTATCCGAACAGCTGGGCAATCCGGCTCTGGTGATCGAACAGCAGCCGGTCCTCGTGGCGGCCGGTAAGAAGGTGGAGCGCAAAGCGTATCCGCCAGAGGAACTCCCGGCCCTGGATGAGCAGCCGCAGTTCGGGCGGGCTCAGGAAGCTGCGGCTGACCAGGTACTCCAGGTCACCACGCCCGTACTCGCGGAGCGCAACCCAGCTGATGGTCTGGATGTCGCGCAGCCCGCCCGGGCTGCCCTTCACGTCGGGCTCAAGGTTGTAGGCGGTGTCGTCGTAGCGGTGATGGCGGCTCTGCTGTTCGCGGATCTTCCCTTCGAAGAACTGTCGCGACGGCCAGACCTTGCCGGGGGCAATCGCCGCCTGCATTTCCCACAGCAGGTCTTCGGATCCCACCAGCAGCCGGGCTTCCATCAGCGTGGTAATGACAGTGAGGTCGTGCCCCGCATCCTGGCCGCACTCGGCGGCACTCCGGACGCTGTGGCGGATCTCGATGCCGGCGTCCCAGAGCAGGGTCAGGAAATCCGAGAGGCTGTCCGGCGGGGGTGGCCTGTCCCGGGGCGGAGTCAGGACGAGCAGGTCCACGTCCGAGTAGGGATGCAGTTCACCCCGGCCGTAGCCGCCGACGGCCACCAGGGCGCAGTCGGCGTGGCCCGGGTCTCCCGCCCGCCGCCATGCTTCGCAGACCACGAGGTCCACCAGGGCGGCCCGGTCTGCCACCAGCCGCGCGGCCGTTTCGCCGGCCAGAAAGCGCTGCTTCAGCGCCGAATTGCCCGCGTTCAGCACGTGCCGCAGGATGACCCTGGCATCGCCGGCAGCGTGGAGGAGGTGGCGCACGGCAGGCCAGTCGAAGGCTGCACCGTCCGCCTGAAGTACGGTGGACGCCAGGTGCCGGGCATCGTCGGTCAGGTTTAGCGCGGGAATGGCTGCCGCATTCATCGCCGTTCGTCCGCGCCGAGGGTCAGGACCTCGCACCCATCCTTGGTGATCAGAATCGTGTGTTCCCACTGGGCTGACAGCGAGTGATCCCGGGTGACGACGGTCCAGCCGTCCGGCAGGAGCCGGACGTGACGTTTGCCGACATTCACCATCGGTTCGATCGTGAAGGTCAGGCCCTCCCTCAGTTCCAGTCCCGTGCCCGGTTCCCCGTAGTGAAGGACCTGGGGATCCTCGTGGAAAATCCTGCCGATGCCGTGGCCGCAGTATTCGCGGACCACACTGAAGCCCTCGGCTTCCACGTATCGCTGGATGGCGTGGCCGATATCGCCAAGTCGCCTGCCGGGCCGGGCCTGCTCGATCCCCAGCCAGAGGGCCTCGCGGCAGACCCGGACTACCCGTTCTCCCTGGATGGTTCCCTTGCCGATAAAAAACATCCGGCTGCTGTCACCGTGGAAGCCATCCTTGATGACCGTGATGTCCACGTTGACGATGTCGCCGGGCCGGAGCTTCTTGTCACCCGGGATCCCGTGGCACACCACGTGGTTTACGGATGTGCAGATGGACTTGGGAAAGCCGCGGTAGTTGAGGGGGGCCGGGATGGCATGCTGCACATCGACGATGTAGTCGTGGCAGATCCGGTCCAGTTCGTCCGTCGTGACCCCCGGCTGGATATAGGGGCCGATCATGTCGAGCACGGCGGCGGTGAGGCGGCCGGCCGCCCGCATGGCGTCCTGCTCGGCCGGGGTCTTGATGGTGATGCTCATCCTTGATGAAACCTGGCGTGGCCGGGGGGGTGGGAGCCCCAGGGACTGGACCAGGGGGGTCGGACCAGGGACCGGAACCGCGTTGTGACCGTTAATCCGCTATGGTATAAAGCGCCCGCCCTAGAGGCAACGAAATCCACACGCGTTCCGTCACGTCTGGCTGGGTGCCGCTTCCCGTTTCGGGAGCCGGTTGCCGGATGGGGACCGCGGCGGCCCTAACCCGAAGTAACGTTAAGAGGCCCTGATCCGAGGCTGGTCACTGACTGGTCCCGGGGTCCGGTCCCGAAGGAGATCCCATGACTGACGTGAGCATGCGCCAGATGCTCGAGGCTGGTGTGCATTTTGGCCACCAGACTCGCTACTGGAACCCCAAGATGGGCCCGTACATCTTCGGCGCCCGCAACAACATCCACATCATCAACCTGGAGCATACCGTTCCGCTGTTCCGCAAGGCGACCGCATTCATCCGGTCCCTCGCTGCTGACGGCGGGAGGATCCTGTTCGTCGGCACCAAGCGGTCCGCGCGGGACTCCGTCAAAGTCCAGGCCGACCGGTGCGGCATGCCCCACGTCAGCCACCGCTGGCTCGGTGGCACCCTGACAAATTTCAAGACCGTCAAGCAGTCCATCAAGCGCCTCGAGGATCTCGACGCCATGGAGCAGGATGGCCGCTTCAGCAAGCTGACGAAGAAGGAAGTCCTGGAACGTCGCCGGGAGCGCGAGAAACTCGAGCGCAGCCTCGGTGGCGTGAAGACCATGGCCACCCTGCCGGACGCGATCTTCGTGATCGACGTGGGCCACGAGAAGATCGCCGTGCACGAGGCCAACAAGCTGGGCATTCCCGTGGTTGGGATTGTGGATACGAATTCCTCCCCCGATGGTGTCCAGTACATGATTCCCGGCAACGACGACGCCATGCGCGCTGCCGAGCTCTATGCCATTGCAGTCGCCGACGCCGTGCTCGAGGGCAAGGCTTCGATCCCGGCATTACCGGTGGGCGAAGACGACTTCGTCGAACTCGACGCCGAGGGCCGGCCCAAGTCCTCGCCTGAAGGGCGGCGACCCGCCCCAGCGAAGCGCCCGGCCCGCAAGCCCGGGTCCGCGCCCGCCGGCGCCCCCCGCGCCCGCACCAAGAGTGCCAAGGCTGCGGGCACCGCCGACGCGGCTGGTTCCGCTGGCGACTCGGGGAGCGCCGATACGGCGCCTCACTCCGGCGATGCAGAAACCGGCGACAACGAGGCCCAGGCCTGAGCAGGGCGGGAGAGTCACCATGTCCATAGCAGCAAACCTGGTCAAGGATCTCCGGGATCGCACCGGTGCCGGAATGATGGAGTGCAAGAAGGCGCTCGTCGATTCGAACGGCAACATCGATACGGCTGTTGAATTGCTCCGCACCCGCGGTCAGGCCAAAGCGGAGAAGAAGGCTGGTCGTATCGCCGCCGAGGGTCAGATCCTGACTGCTGCAAGTCCCAAGGGTGATGTAACGGCCATCATGGAGGTCAACTGCGAGACCGACTTCGTGGCCAAGGATGAGAACTTCCAGCGCTTTGCCCGGGCAGCAGCGGACCTGGCTGCCCGCGAACAGCCCGCCTCGGTCGAGCAGTTGATGGCTCTGAGGCTTCCTGAGGGGCAGTCTCTGGAGGAGGCCCGGCGGGACCTCGTCGCGAAGATCGGCGAGAACATCGGCATCCGGCGGTTCGAGTACGTGCGTCCGGCCGGCAAGCTGGCTGGCTATTTCCACGGCACCCGCATCGGCGTGCTGGTGGACGTGGAGGGCGGCGACCCGGACCTGGGCAAGGACCTGGCGATGCACATTGCTGCCAGCAACCCCCGATACCTGTCACCGGATGAAGTCCCCGAGTCCCTGCGGGCCAATGAGCGCCGCATCCTGTCCGAACAGGCCGCCGGCGAGGGCAAGCCGCCCGAGATCGTGGCCAAGATGGTCGAAGGCCGCCTGCGCAAGTACCTGAACGAGATTGCCCTCGTGGGACAGCCCTTCGTCAAGGACCCGGACACGTCCATTGCCAAGCTGCTCAAGGACCGGGGAGCCCGTGTGCACCGGTTCGTGCGGCTCGAGGTTGGCGAGGGCATCGAGAAGAAGTCGGAGAATATTGCCGAGGCTGTGGCGGCCATGCATTCCCAGGGGTGACGTCGACCTCCGGCTTCGGGTACCGGGCTGAACCCGAAGCGGCCAATTCCGGTAGAATCGCGGCACTTTCGAGATCCTGAATCCCTCCAGTCGCGCACGGTCTCTGGCTCATGAATGATTCACCACCCCACTTCCGGCGCATCCTGCTGAAGCTCAGTGGCGAGGCACTGATGGGCAACGGTGACTACGGCATCGATCCCGACGTCCTGACCCGCATCGCCAACGAAGTAAAGGAAGTCCGGGCTCTCGGCGTGGAGCTCGGGATCGTCATCGGCGGTGGCAACATCTTTCGTGGTGCGGGGCTGGCTCGTGCCGGCATGGACCGGGTTACCGGCGACCACATGGGCATGCTGGCGACGGTCATCAATGCGCTGGCCCTTCAGGACGCCCTGGAGCGGGTCGGCTGCCATGCGCGGGTAATGTCAGCCCTGCAGATCCATGAGGTCAGTGAGGATTACATTCGCCGCCGGGCGATCCGCCACCTGGAGAAGGGGCGCGTAACGATCTTCGCGGCCGGCACGGGCAACCCGTTCTTCACCACGGATACGGCGGCGGCGCTCCGGGCGATCGAGGTTGGCGCCGACATCCTCGTCAAGGGGACCCAGGTTGATGGCGTCTACACGGCCGACCCCAAGAAGGATCCCGGTGCGAAACGCTACGACCGGCTGACTTTCGATCGGGTCATCAACGACAAGCTCAATGTCATGGATACCACGGCCGTGGTGATGTGCCGTGAGAACAGCGTTCCGATCCGCGTGTTCAATCTGAACGTGGCTGGCGAGCTGCTGAGGCTGGCCCGGGGCGAAAACGTCGGGACCCTCGTGGCCGAGTAGGTCCCGACTGTCGGCCGACCGGGCGGCAAAGGGGAGGAAGCGTGATTAACGAAATTCGGCAGGACGCAGACCAGCGCATGGCCAAATGCGTCACAGCAATGGGCCAGGCGTTACGTAAACTTCGCACGGGGAGGGCCAGTCCCAGCCTGCTGGAGCATCTGATGGTCGAGTATTACGGCACCACCGTGCCCCTGTCACAGACCGCCAACATTGCGGTCGAAGACGCCCGCACCCTGTCAGTGACACCCTGGGAGAAGGGCATGGTCGGCGTCATTGAGAAGGCCATCATGAGTGCCAACCTGGGGTTTACCCCGGTGACGGCGGGAACCGTGATCCGGGTGCCGCTGCCGGTTCTGACCGAGGAGCGGCGCAGGGACCTGGCAAAGCTTGTGAAGCAGGAAGCAGAGTTGGGCCGGGTGGCCGTCCGCAATGTCAGGCGGGACGCCATGACGGACATCAAGGAAGCCCTGAAGGAGAAGCTGATCAACGAGGATCTGGAGCGGCAGGGTGCCCAGCAGATCCAGGATCTGACCGACAAGTACGTGGCGGAAATCGACAGGATCTCGGAAGAAAAACAAAAAGAAATCATGGAGTTCTAGTGATTACCTGGCGCAGGTCCAAGGACGGAAGAGTGATGACCAGCAGCAACAACTACCGACCGATACGACCGACCCACGTCGCGATCATCATGGACGGCAATGGCCGCTGGGCGACCCGTAACGGCAAGCCCCGGCACGCCGGTCACCGGGCCGGCGTCAAATCGGCCAGGGAGGTGGTCGAAGCCTGCGCCGAATCCGATGTAAAGGTTCTGACTCTTTTCGCCTTCAGCAGCGAGAACTGGAAACGTCCGCCCAGCGAGGTGGACGCCCTGATGCGTCTGTTCGTCGAAGTCCTCCAGCGCGAGGTGGACACCCTCCACGAGAACGGCATCCAGTTGCGCTTCATTGGCGCCCGGGAAAGCCTGCCGACGATTCTGCGGAAGCGCATGGCGGATGCCGAGGCACGGACCGCGGCGAATACCCGGATGACCCTCGTTCTGGCCGTGGCCTACGGGGGGCAGTGGGACATGGTGCAGGCCGTGCGTCGGATCAGCCAGAAGGTGCGTTCGGGCGATCTGGATCCCGCCGATATCGACGAGGCCCTGATCGACCGGCACCGCGCCCTGGCCGGCCTGCCATCGCCGGACCTCCTGATACGCACTGGCGGAGAGCAGCGCGTCAGCAATTTCCTGCTCTGGGACCTCGCTTACACTGAATTGTGCTTCACTGACACGCTCTGGCCTGATTTCGGCGCCGACCAGATCGCCCAGGCGCTCGAGGCTTTCAGTCAGCGCCAGCGGCGGTTCGGGCGGACGGGCGACCAGCTCGAGGCGATCGCGGACTGACTTTCCACTCCACCCGGCGGTGCCCAGGGCCATGAGCCAGCTGACGCAACGAGTGCTCACCGCCGTTCCGCTGCTGGCTGGCCTGCTGGTGGTTCTCTTCCTTGCTCCCGTACGGGTCGTTGCGTTGGTCGCAGCCGTCGTTATGGTCCTCGGGGCCTGGGAGTGGTCTGCATTCCTGGGCTGGCAGCTGCCACGATTACGTGCCGCCTATGCCGGTGCCATCGCCCTCCTGCTTGCCGCTGCCGGCTGGCTGGTGCCAGCCGTTATTTCCCTCGAAGCCGTGCTGTACGTGGCGCTGCTCTGGTGGGCTCTGGCGCTGGTCTGGATTCTCCGCTACCCGACGCCCGTGCCGCCCGTGTTGGCGGGTGTCGCCGGTGTCGTGGCGCTCGTCCCGGCCTGGCTTGCCCTGGTGGCCATCCTGAGCGTCCCTGGCCGGGGGCCGGCGCTCGCACTGCTGGCACTGGGGACCGTTTTTGCCGCCGACATCGGTGCCTACTTCGCCGGGCGCCGCTTTGGACGCGTGAGGCTGGCCCCGCGGGTCAGTCCCGGCAAGACGTGGGAAGGGCTCTTCGGTGGGGTCCTGCTGGCAACGCTCACGGCGGCTGCCGGCGGCCTCCTGGTTGGTGTGTCGCCGGCAAGCATGGTTCCAGTGGGGCTCGGGATCGCCACCCTGTCTGTGGTCGGGGACCTTGCGGAGAGCATGTTCAAGCGCAGTGTGGGGGCGAAGGACAGCGGCCGCCTAATTCCCGGGCATGGTGGCGTACTCGATCGCCTCGACAGCATCATGGCAGCGCTGCCCTTGTTTGCGCTGGCGCTGTCGTGGCTTGGCCTGACCGCGGCGTGACTGCTCGCTGCGGTGCTGCGCCAGATGTTGCCCGGACGGGCCCCATCCTGCGCGGTCTTCGCGGCAAGCTTCGGCGTAATGCCTTAAGATTCGCGCCATGTCACAGATCCTGACGTCCCTCCTGGCGTTCGTGGTGGCCATCGGCCTGCTCGTCGCAATCCACGAGTATGGGCACTACATCGTTGCCCGCCTGCTCGGGGTCAAGGTCCTCCGCTATTCCATCGGTTTCGGTCGTGTCCTCTGGTCGCGGCGCTCGGGCCCGGACCAGACGGAGTACTGCCTGTCGGCGATTCCCCTGGGCGGCTACGTGAAGCTGCTCGACGAGCGGGACTGCGCGGTGACGTTCACGGAGCGGGGACGGGCCTTCAACCGGCAGTCCGCTGCTTCGCGCATTGCAATCCTGTCTGCCGGTCCCGCGTTCAACCTGCTGTTTGCGATCCTGGCGTACACGGTGATGTTCATCTCCGGCGTGCCGGGCATGAAGCCGGTCGTGGGCAACGTAGAAGCCGGTTCCATGGCAGCTGCTGCCGGGCTGCGTGAAGGCGACACGATCGTGGCCGTCGGGGACCGACGTGTCTTCACCTGGGAGGGTGCCACGGTTGCCATGCTCGATGGCATGCTGGCCGATGGCGCGATCGGCCTCATTCTCGACGACGGCACTGGCAACGAGCGCCCGGTCTCGTTGCGTACGGCGGGCCGGGAATCCGAGCTCACCGAGCCCGGCCAGCTCTTTGCCCGTCTGGGCCTTGAACCGTGGTCTCCGGAACCGGAGCCGGTGATTGGCGAGCTCACGCCAGGGGGTGCGGCTGAAGCTGGTGGCTTCCAGCCCGGCGACCGGATCCTGATGGCTGATGGCAAGCCAATTGCGACCTGGATGGAGTGGGTCAAGATCGTGCGCGCTCGCCCCGGCGAGCGCCTTGATGTCACGGTGCGACGGGGCGAGACGGAAGTGAAGCTTGCCGTGGAGGTGGCTTCCGAGCAGGCAGCGGATGGCCGCATCGGGCGCATTGGCGCCGCGGTGCGACTTCCGGAGGACCTGCTCGCGGCGATGCAGGCCGAAGAGCGCTATGGCCCTGTCGATGCCCTGGTTCGCGCCACAGCCAAGACCTGGGAAATGAGCGCGCTTACACTGCGCATGATCTGGCGCATGGTCGTTGGTGATGTGTCACCCAAGAACATCAGCGGGCCGATCAACATCGCCCAGTACGCGGGCATGAGCGCCAGCATTGGTGCGTCGGCATTTCTCAGCTTTCTGGCGATTGTCAGTATCAGTCTCGGTGTGCTCAACCTTCTGCCGGTGCCCATGCTGGACGGGGGGCAGATCGTCTACACCCTGGCGGAATCCCTGAAGGGCGGTCCGCTCTCGGAGCGTGCCCAGGTGATTGGCCAGCAGATAGGTATCGGCTTCCTGCTGGTCCTGATGAGCTTCGCATTCTACAACGACCTCTCCCGACTGCTCGGCTGATCCCCAATGCAATTGAGAGTGGCGCCTGGAGCCCCTGTTTGCAGCCTGCTGGCTGCCTTTCTGCTCACGATCTGCTCGGCCATTTCAGGGCCAGTCCTGGCGCAGGAGGAAGCGCTCATCGTCCGCGGCATTCGCGTCGAGGGCCTCCAGCGCATCGCGGAGGGCACGGTCTTCAATTACCTGCCCGTGAATATCGGCGACCGGGTGGACCAGGCCCGGATCCGGGAGGCCATCCGCGCGGTTTACGGCACCGGATTCTTCCGTGACGTGGAAATCCGCTGGGATAACGGCACGCTGGTGGTCGCCGTCGCCGAGCGGCCCTCGATTTCGGACTTCACGATAACCGGCAACAAGGACATCAAGACCGAGGACCTCCAGGAGCCCCTGGCCCGCATCGGCCTCAAGAAGGGAAGGACGTTCAACCAGTCGGTCCTGGACGAAGTCGAGCAATCGCTGATCGACCAGTACTTCAGTCGTGGCAAGTACTCGGCCTCAGTCGAGGCCGAGGTCAAGGAGTTGCCCGACAACAAGGTAGACATAGCCATCACGATCAAGGAAGGGGACCGGGCCCGGATCAGGCAGATCAACCTCGTCGGAAACAGGAGTTTTTCCGACGAGGATCTCCTCGAGCGGTTCGAGCTGAAGACCCCCAACTGGCTGTCCTTCATCCGCCAGGACGACCGGTATTCCCGTGAGGCGCTCTCAGGCGACCTGGAAAAACTCCGGTCCTTCTACATGGACCGGGGATTCGCTGACTTCGGCGTCGAATCCACCCAGGTGGCGATTTCGCCGGACAAGCGCGACATCTTCGTCACCATCAATCTGCAGGAGGGTGACCGGTACAAGGTCAGCGATGTCCGGCTGGGCGGCGAGCTGGTGCTCCCGGAAGCCCAGCTCAATCCCTTCGTGCGGGTCAAACCCGGCCAGACGTATTCCCAGCAGCTGATCACCCAGAGTGCCGACCTGATTCGTCTCAGGCTGTCGGAGGAGGGGTACGCCTTCGCGACGGTAGAGCCGGTTCCCGAGCTCGACCGGGAGGCGAAGACAGCTGCCGTCACGCTGTACGTCGAGCCCAAGAACAGGGTCTACGTGCGCCGGATCAACTTCAACGGCACGTCCTCCGTCAATGACGAGGTGTTCCGGAGGGAAATGCGCCAATTCGAGGGTGGCTACCTGTCCAACAGCCGGCTGGAGCGCTCGAAAATCCGGCTGCAGCGGTTGCCCTATGTGGAAAAGGTCGAGGAGACCACCAACCCGGTGCCCGGCACTCCGGACCTCGTCGACCTGGATTTCGACATCACCGAGGGCTTGCCTGGCCAGTTCGGTGGCGGTGTCGGCTACTCCGAATCCCAGAAGCTGATCCTGAACGGCAGTTTCATCCACACCAATTTCATGGGCAGTGGCAATCGCGTCCAGGCGGACATCAACACCGGCGAGTTCCGCACCGTCTACAGCATGGCCTTTACGGACCCCTACACGACCATCAACGAGGTGAGTCGCACGATCAGCCTGACTTACCGGGACATCACCCAATTCACTTCAGAGGCGTCGGATTTCTCCACGAAGACACTTTCTGCCTCCGTCGAGTACAGCTATCCGGTCACCGAGTTCCAGCGCCTGATCTTCGGCGGCACCTGGCAGAGTGCCGAACTGCTGTCGGACAGCTTCAGCAGCCGGCAGGCCCAGGAGTGGGTGCGGAACAACGGCGACACCGAAACCAGCTTCGTGACGGGTGGTGCCATCTACACGACGAAGTTCGACACCTTCGAACTCCTGGCCGGGTGGGTGTTTGACAGCCGCAATCGCGCGCTGTTCGCCGACCGCGGTGCCCGGCACCGGCTGGTGGCCAATGCCACAATTCCCGGAAGCGACGTCGAGTACTTCACCGTCAATTACAACTTCCAGCAGTACTGGCCCCTGGCGCGGTGGGCCACCATGCTGTTCAACGTGGATCTCGGGTATGGCGCTGCACTGGGTGACACGACTTCGCTGCCCCCCTACAAGAACTACTTCGGCGGCGGTCCCGATACCATCCGCGGTTTCGCGGAGAATGAGCTCGGGCCCAAGGACGACTTCGGGAACCCCTATGGCGGGGATACTCTGATCGCCGGCCAGGCGGAATTCCTGCTGCCGATGCCTGAAAAATGGCAGAGTAAGGCCCGGTTTTCGCTGTTCTTCGACATTGGTAACGTATTTTCGCTGGGCGACGTCCAGTTCTACGACAAAACACGGCTCAATCCGATCGAGTATGATTTCGATGCTGGCGAGCTGAAGCAATCGGTCGGAATCGCCGCGCAATGGCTGGCCCCGCTTGGCCTGTTCCGCTTCAGCTATGCGTTCCCCCTCAACGCCGAAGATGGAACCGATACCCTCTACGGCGACGAGACTGAGCGTTTCCAGTTCTCCATTGGTGGCGCCTTCTAGGCGCGACTGTTCAGGTATCAAGGCAAGGTAAAGAGATGTCCTCCGTGAAGAAAATCACCCCTCTCCTCGTCATGCTTGCAGCCACCTCGCTCTTCATTCCGCCGATGGTGCATGCCCAGGCGGCGAAGCAGCTGAAGATCGGCTTCGTCAACGTCCAGAGACTGCTGATCGAGTCGCCCCAGGCGAACGCCGCGAACCGCGCCCTGGAGAACGAATTTGCTCCCCGTCAGCGGGACCTGCAGGCGAAGCAGAAAGCCTTCAAGGATCGCGCCGACAAGTTCCAGAAGGATGGTGCCGTGATGGGCGCTGATGAGCGGCGCAATGCCGAGAATGACCTTCGCAGGGACGAGCGGGAACTGCAACGGCAGATCGAGGAACTCCGCGAGGACCTCAACAACCGGAAGAACGAGGAACTGGGCAAGCTTCGGATCAACGTGCTCCGGCAGATCGAGGGCTTCGCCAAGCAGGGTGGCTACGACCTGATCGTCAGTGACGGTCTCTATGTTAATCCGGCGCTGGACGTGACCAGCCAGGTTCTCCAGGGCCTGCAGAGCGGGTCGGCTGCACCGAAGGCGCCGGCGAAGCCCTGAATGTCGGGCGCCTGATATGCGCGTCAGTCTTGGACTGTTGGCGGTTCGCTATGGCTGCGAGCTGAGAGGCGATCCGGACAAGGTCGTTGAACGCGTCGCCACCCTGCGCACGGCCGATGACCGCTGCCTGACCTTCCTCGCCAACTCCGCCTATCGTGGCCAACTGTCACACACGCGCGCTGCCGCGGTCATCCTCGCACCCGCCGATGCAGCCGGCTGTCCAGTGGACGCGCTGGTCACCCGCGATCCTTACGTGGTTTATGCTCGTGTGGCCGCCGAGCTGTATCCGGCACCGGAGCCTCGGCCCGGCGTGCATCCCACCGCGGTCATTCCCTCGGGTGTCGTAATACCCCCTTCCTGCGAGATTGGTCCGGGCGTCGTGCTGGGGCACGGGGTCGTGCTGGGCGAACGAGTGGTCCTGGGTCCCCGCACGATCCTCGGCGACCGCGTTACCGTGGGAGCGGACACGCGGCTCATGCCGGGCGTCACGGTCTACGCCGATGTCCGTATCGGCGCACGTTGCATCCTCCACACGGGAGTGGTCCTGGGCTCGGATGGTTTCGGATTTGCCCGGGAGCGTGACGGCACCTACGTCAAGGTTCCGCAGCTGGGCAGCGTCCAGGTGAGCGATGACGTGGAGATCGGGGCCAATACCACCGTCGACCGCGGCGCCATCGATGACACGGTCATCGGCAACGGCGTGAAACTCGATAACCAGATTCAGGTCGGGCACAATGTCCGCATCGGCGAGCACACCGTGATAGCAGGCCAGACAGCCATAGCCGGCAGCACCACGATAGGGGCCCGGTGCACCATCGGCGGCCAGGCTGGCTTTGCGGGGCACATCGTTGTCGTCGATGACGTTGTCATTGGTGGCGGTAGCGCCGTCACCGGCTCGATCCGTGCGGCAGGTGTCTACGCGGGCGGCGGAACGCCAGCGGACCAGCTGTCCCGCTGGCGCCGGAACATGGCGCGCTTTGGCCAGCTGGACGAGATCGCGAAGCGCGTCCGTAGCCTGGAAAAGCGTCTTGCAGAGTTGATCACGCCCGGATCATCCCCACCCGGATCACAGAAGTCGTGACAGACATCCACCCGACGGCAATCGTGGCAAGTGGCGCCGAACTTGACCAGAGCGTCACCGTTGGCCCCTATGCGATCATCGGTCCCGGGGTGCGCATTGGTGGAGGCACCAGCGTGGGGGGGCACGCCGTCGTCAAGGGGCCGGCCACCATCGGTCGCGACAACCGCATATTCCAGTTTTCGTCCATCGGGGAGGATCCCCAGGACAAGAAGTACCGGGGTGAGCCCACGCAGCTCGTCATTGGCGACCGGAACACCTTCCGGGAGTTTTGCACCATTAATCGCGGTACAGCGCAGGACCAGGGCGTCACCCGCATTGGTGATGACAACTGGATCATGGCTTACGTGCATGTTGCCCACGACTGCATCGTCGGCAACGACGTGATTTTCTCCAACAACGCGACCCTGGCGGGGCACGTTCATGTGGGCGACCACGTGATCTGCAGCGGCTTTTCGGCGGTCCACCAGTTCTGCCGGCTGGGCGCGCACAGCTTCCTTGGTGGCTTTGCGGCCGTAACCCGTGATGTGCCGCCGTATGTCATGGTCGCCGGACAGCCGACGGCGCCGCACGGCATCAACAGCGAGGGGCTGAAGCGACGGGGGTTCACCGCCGACCAGCTGCGGAACCTCAAGGAGGCCTACCGGATCCTCTACCGCGAACAACTCCAGCTGGCCGAGGCCCGTGACCGCCTCGCGGCGCTCGCCGGGACGCAGCCCGAGCTGCGGATCCTCGTCGAGTTCATCGACAAGTCAGAACGCAGCCTGATTCGCTGACGGCGTCAATGCCGCGGATCGCCATCGTGGCCGGCGAGATCTCGGGTGACCGGCTTGGGGCCGGGCTCATTGCCGCCGTGCGCGCCCGCCGTCCCGACGTGCAGTTTGCCGGAATCGCCGGCCCCTCCATGCAGGCTGCCGGTTGCGAAGCGTGGGCGGCCAGCGAGGAGCTCGCGGTCATGGGGCTTGCCGAGGTGGTCAGGCACCTGCCCCGTATCCGCGAGGTGATGCGCGGGCTCGAGCGGCGGCTTGCTGCGAATCCGCCGGATCTTTACATCGGCATCGATGCGCCCGACTTCAACCTGCGCGTCGAGCGGCGCGCCAGGCGGGCCGGGCTCCGGACCGTACACTACGTGTCGCCGTCCGTCTGGGCCTGGCGCCCGGGCCGCGTCAAAGTGTTGCGGGCAGCCTGCGATCACGTACTGTGCCTGCTGCCCTTCGAGGCGGACTTCCTGCAGGGCCACGGCGTTCCGGCCAGCTTCGTAGGCCACCCTCTGGCGGACGAGCTGCCAGCCGACCCTGACCGGCGTGCCGCCCGGCTGGACCTTGGTCTCCCGGCGGGCAGACCGGTCATTGCGATCCTGCCCGGCAGCCGCGCTGGCGAGCTGGCGCGCCTTGGGCCCGTCTTTGCCGCAACCGCGGCCTGGCTGGCCGACCGTGTTCCAGGCCTGACGGTGGTGGTGCCCATGGCAACTCCCGCCCTCCGTCAGCGGTTCGAGGGGCTCTGGAGGCCGGAGGCGACTGGCGTTGCCGACGTGCGCCTCCTGGATGGCCAGTCCCAGGGCGCCATGGCGGCTGCCGACGTGGTCCTGCTCGCGTCGGGCACGGCAACCCTGGAGGCGATGCTCATCAACCGGCCGATGGTGGTGGCCTATCGCCTCGCGCCGCTGACGTACGCCCTCGCGAAGGCCCTGCGCCTCGTCCGTGTGGAGCACGTTGCGCTGCCCAACCTGCTCGCCGGGGAACGGCTGGTCCCCGAGCTTTTGCAGGCGGCAGCCAATCCCGCGGCCCTGGGAGCCGAGGTGCTGCGGTGGCTGGAGTCGCCGGGCGACTGCGCGCGACTCCGGGAGCGATTCGCCGCGCTGGGTGCCGTGCTCCGGCGCCAGGCCAGCGAACGGGCGGCAGAAGTTGTGCTTGGCATGCTCCCGGGTTCGTATAATCGCTGAGCTGTCTCCACCCACCTCATGGCTCCCCCTAGTGAACCTTGCTGGCGAAACCGTAGCGGGCATCGATGAAGCGGGCAGGGGCCCGCTGGCCGGCCCTGTGGTGGCTGCGGTGGTGGTCCTCGGGAGCGCCCAGGCCATTGTCGGCGTCCGGGACTCGAAGCAGCTCACTCCGGCCCAGCGCGCCGAGGCGGCCCTGCGCATTCGTACCGAAGCGCGCGAGTGGGCGCTTGGCGAGGCCTCACGGGAAGAAATCGACGAACTGAATATCCTCCAGGCAACCCTGCTGGCCATGCAGCGGGCGTTCGCGGGCCTGTCCGGCGTACCGGCCCGGGTGGAGGTGGACGGCAACCGCTCGCCCCGCCTTCTCGGTTACCGGGGCGCCATCGAGACGGTGGTGGACGGTGATCGACTCCGCCAGGCCATTGCCGCCGCGTCCATCCTCGCGAAGGTGCATCGGGATGGGCTCATGGACCGGCTCCACGCCATCTACCCGGGTTACGGGTTCGGGCAGCACAAGGGCTACCCGACGCCCGGGCACAGGGCAGCACTGGCACTGCTCGGCCCCTGCCCGGAGCACCGGCGCAGTTTTGCGCCCGTGCGGGCTGCCATGGCAGGCACGCCAGGCTCCTGGAGCGGCGTCCGATGACACCGGGATTCGTGCACCTGCATGTGCACACCGAGTATTCGCTGGTGGACAGCGTCGTGCGCGTCCCGGAACTCGTCGCCGCGGCCGCTGCCGGCAGCATGCCGGCGGTGGCGATCACCGATCAGGGCAACCTGTTCGGCCTGGTGAAGTTCTACCGCGCGGCCCTGGCTGCCGGTGTCCAGCCGATCGTCGGCGCTGAAGTATGGGTGGCGGGTCCCGTCGACAAGGGTCAGGCCGACCGCCAGGACCCGGCCAGGCTCGTGCTCCTGTGCCGTAATCAGGTGGGTTACCGGAATCTCTGTCGCCTGCTGACACGCGCCTGGCTGGAAGGTCAGCAGGGCGGCCTGCCGATGCTGCGTGCAGCCTGGCTTGCCGAGGGGGCCGGCGAGGGCCTCATCGCCCTTTCCGGTGGCCGCGACGGTGTGCTCGGGCGCACGCTCCTGGCCGGTTCCCGACCGCTCGCCGAGCGCACGGCCGCCGAGTTTCGCGCCTGGTTCAGTGGCGACTTCTACGTGGAGGTGCAGCGCACCGGGCGCCCGCAGGATGACGACTACCTGCACGCCGCGGTGCGCTTCGCGGCCGAAACCGGGTTGCCGGTCGTCGCTACCAATGACGTCCGCTTCCTCACTCCGGAGGAGTTCGAGGCCCACGAAGCCCGGGTGTGCATCCAGACCGGTTACGTGCTGGCCGATCCGGGCCGCCCCCGGCTTTACAGCGACCAGCAATACCTGCGCTCACCCGCGGAAATGGCCGAACTCTTCGCCGATCTGCCGGAAGCCCTGGAGAACACGGTCGAGATCGCCCGTCGTTGTCATCTGGCGCTCAGCCTCGGGGAAACCCACCTTCCTGATTTCGGCGTGCCAGGCGGCACCACCTCCGACGCCTGCCTGAGAAGCCAGTCGGACGAGGGACTTGCGGCCCGCTTCCCGGCGGCGGCCCCGGCCCCCGGCTATGCGGAACGGCTGGTCACGGAACTCGACGTGATCTGCCGCATGGGCTTCGCCAGCTACTTCCTCATCGTTGCGGACTTCATCCGCTGGGCGCGGGAGCATGAGATCCCCGTAGGCCCCGGGCGCGGGTCCGGTGCCGGCTCCCTCGTGGCCTGGGCCCTCGGCATCACGGATCTCGACCCGATCCACCACGACCTCCTGTTCGAGCGCTTCCTGAATCCCGAGCGGGTGTCGATGCCCGATTTCGACATCGACTTCTGCATGGAGGGGCGCGACCGCGTCATAGACTACGTCAGCGAGCGCTACGGGCGCGACCGGGTCTCCCAGATCATCACCTACGGCACCATGGCGGCGCGGGCCGTGGTCCGCGACGTCGGGCGGGTCCTTGGGCAGCCCTACGGTCTGGTGGACCGGATTGCCAAGCTCGTGCCAAACGACCCCGGCGCCGAGGTCACCCTCGACAGCGCGCTGGCCCAGGAAGCGGAGCTGCGCGAGCTGTACAACCAGGACGAAGACGTGCGGAGCGTCATTGACCTGGGCAGGCGGCTGGAAGGCCTCGTGCGCAACGCGGGAAGGCACGCCGGCGGCATCGTGATTGCCCCCCGCGACATCACCGAGTTCACGCCCCTGTACCAGGTGGAGGGTGAGAAGTTCACCGTCACCCAGTTCGACAAGGACGACGTCGAGGCCGCGGGGCTGGTGAAGTTCGATTTCCTCGGTCTCCGCACACTCACGATCATCGACAGGGCGACGCGTGCCATCAACGCGGCAAGGTCAGCCGCCGGCGAGCCGCCGATCGAGGTGCCGTCGCTCCGGATGGACGACCAGGTGACTTTCCGGCTGCTCCGCGCATGCAAGACGACGGCGGTCTTCCAGCTCGAATCCCGCGGCATGCGGGACCTCGTGCGCCGGCTTCAACCTGACAGCTTCGACGACCTCGTGGCGCTGGTGGCTCTCTATCGGCCCGGTCCCCTCCAGTCGGGGATGGTCGACGACTTCATCAACCGCAAGCACGGGGGGCGTGACCAGCCAATCGACTACCTCCATCCCGATCTCGAGCCTGTCCTCCGCGGTACCTACGGCGTGATCCTCTATCAGGAGCAGGTCATGCAGATCGCGCAGCGCCTGGCGGGCTATTCACTGGGAGAGGCCGACCTGCTGCGCAGGGCCATGGGCAAGAAGAAGCCCGAGGAGATGGCCAAGCAGCGCTCCATTTTCACCGACCGGGCGGCGGACCGGGGCACGGAGCGGTCGCGGGCCACGTACATCTTCGACCTGATGGAGAAGTTTGCGGGCTATGGCTTCAACAAGTCCCACTCCGCCGCCTACGCGGTGCTTACGTACCAGACGGCGTGGCTGAAGGCCAACCATCCGGCCGCCTTCATGGCGGCGGTGATGACGACCGAAATGGGCGACACGGACTCGCTCGTCGTCCAGCGCCGCGAGTGCCTGGCTCTCGACCTGAACGTGCTCCCCCCCGACATCAATACATCCGTCTACCCATTCCAGGTCGAAGGCGAAAAGGGCATTCGCTATGGCCTGGGCGCGATCAAGGGCGTTGGTCGCGGCGCCGCCGAGCACATCGTGGCGGTCCGCGAGGAGGGCGGGCCCTACCGCAGCCTGCAGGAGTTCTGTCTGCGGGCTGGCGGACAGAAGCTCGGGCGCCGCCCCGTGGAAGCCCTCATCAAGGCCGGGGCCTTCGACGCCTTCGGTCCGAACCGCCCGAGCCTGCTGGCCGTCCTGCCCGGCGCCATGGATGCCGCGGACCAGGCGGCGGCGGCTGCCAGTGTCGGCCAGGAAGACCTGTTTGGCGCGCCGGCGGCACGGGCGGCCGGTCAGGATTCGGTTCCGGAGCTTCCGGACTGGGGCTGGGGCCGCAAGCTCCAGGCGGAGCGTGAAAGCCTGGGGCTCTACCTGAGCGGCCACCCGTTCGACCAGTACCGAACCGACCAGCCGTTCATCACCACGTCCAGCATCGAGGCACTGATTGCCGAGCGGCCGCCAGTCCCCGGTGAATATCGTGGCCCCGGCCGTGAGGTGGTGATTGCGGGCCTGGTCGCGTCGGTCCGCAAGCGCGGCACCCGGACTTCCATCGAACTGGATGACGGCACCGGTACGCTGGAAGTCGGCTTCTTCCAGGAGGCATACGACCGTTTTCGGCATCTCCTGGGCGTGCATTCCCTCGTCGCCATCAGCGGCACGCTGCGCTTCGAGGAGTACCTGGACGGCTGGCGCCTGAACGCCAAGGACGTGCTCGATCTCGACAGGATCGTGGAGTCGCGCGCCACGGGCCTTCTGCTTCGCTGGCGCGCCGACGTGGACCGGTCGCTCAGCCCCCAGTTGCTGAAGAGCGTGATGGAGCGGCATCGCCCCGGAAAGTGCAGTGTCTCACTCTACTACAGCACCGGCGGAACCCAGGCCCGCGTCGCGCTGGGCAGCGACTGGTGCGTGCGCCCGACGCGGGAATTGCGGGAAAGATTGTCAGAGCTGGTGGGCCTGGATGGCTTCCGGTTCGTTTACGAAGGTCCCCGCCAGTAGTAAGGTTTGATGATGGACCTGAAATTCCTGGATTTCGAACAGCCAATTGCCGAGCTCGAGGCCAAGATCGACGAGCTGCGCTTCGTTGGCGATGACTCGGAGATCAACATCAGCGACGAGATTGCGCGTCTCAAGTCGAAGAGCGAGGCGTTGACCCGCAGTATCTTCTCGAGCCTCACCGCCTGGCAGGTCGCGCAGCTCGCGCGGCATCCGCTCCGGCCCTACACGCTGGACTACCTTGCCGTCCTGAGTCCCGATTTCCAGGAATTGCACGGCGACCGCATGTTTGCCGATGACCCCGCGATGGTGGGCGGCCTTGGGCGTCTCGATGGCAGGCCGGTCGTGTTCATCGGCCAGCAGAAGGGCCGGGATACGAAGGAGCGCGTCCGCCGCAACTACGGCATGCCGAAGCCCGAGGGCTACCGCAAGGCGCTGCGCCTGTTGAAGCTCGCGGAGAAGTTCCGTCTGCCTGTCGTCACCTTCATCGACACGCCGGGTGCCTATCCGGGCATCGGAGCGGAGGAACGGGGCCAGAGCGAGGCAATCGCCCGCAACCTGTTCGAGATGGCCCGGCTCAAGACCCCCATCGTCAGCATCGTGATCGGAGAGGGCGGTTCTGGCGGTGCCCTGGCCATCGGCGTGGGTGACCGGGTGATCATGCTTGAATACAGCGTCTACAGCGTCATTTCCCCGGAAGGCTGCGCCAGTATCCTTTGGAAGAGCGCGGACAAGGCCGAGACTGCCGCCGAGGCCATGGGCATCACGGCACCGCGGTTGAGGGAGCTCGGCCTGATTGATGAAGTCATTCGCGAGCCCCTCGGCGGCGCCCATCGGGACGCTGCCGGCATGGCGGAAGCGGTGCGCGCCGCTCTGATCAGCCACCTTCGTGACCTGGAAGCACTCGACATCAACGAACTGTTGCGCCGGCGGGCGTCACGCCTGCGGGCCTACGGCAGTTTCCGGGAGAGCTGAGCGCAGGGGCGCGTAAGCATGCGTCCCAGTTCGGACCGGGTCCGGCAAGCGCTCCTGCAAAGCCTCCCAGCGGGAGCCGTTACTTGCGTTGCCTTCAGCGGCGGCCGCGACTCCACGGTGCTTCTCCATGCACTGGCACGGTTGCGCGACGAACGCCGGTTCGTCCTGCGGGCCGTACACATCAACCACGGCATCCAGCACGTTGCCGGCGACTGGGCGGCGCACTGTGTCGCGACAGCGGGGCGGCTGGATGTGCCCTGCGACGTGCTTTCGGTCACCGTGGGTGATCAGCGCGGCAAGGGGCTCGAAGCCGCCGCGCGGGAGGCGCGCTATGCCGCCCTCCGGCGGGTCCTCCGGGCGGGTGAGTGGCTGCTGACCGCGCACCACGCGGATGACCAGCTCGAAACCGTCCTGCTGCACCTGTTCCGCGGATCGGGGGTCAGCGGCCTCGCAGGAATTCCCCGGGACGCGGTGTTTGGGCCGGGCCGGCTCGGCCGCCCGCTCCTTGACGTTCCCGCCGAATCCCTGGCCGCGTATGCGGCCGGCCACCTGGTGCCTGAAGGTCTTGACTGGCTGACTGACCCCATGAACGCGGACGCGGGTTTCGACCGGGCGTTCGTCCGGCACGAGGTAGCGCCGGTGCTGCGGCGCCGGTTCCCGGCGGCGGCCGGCGCGGTCGGGCGCACCGCCGTGCTTGCTGCCGAGGCGGCCGGTCTCCTTGACGAACTGGCGCGGGCGGACGCGCGCGACGCGGTCGAGGCCAACCGGGTGTCGTTGGCGGCAATCGGAAGCCTCGGTGCGGCGCGCCAGCGAAACCTGATCCGCGTACTGGCCCGTGACCGCGGCTGGGCAACGCCGCCGGAGCGCCGGTTGCGGGAGGGCCTTGACCAGCTGCTTGCCGCGGCGCCGGGCCGCCAGCCGGTGCTGGCCTGGGGCGGACACGAGATCCGGCGGTTCCGGGAGCACCTGCACCTGCTCGATGTCGCGGTTCCCGTCGTCGACACGCCGAGCGCGCGGACGGCCTGGCGTGAAGGGGAGCGGCTCGACCTGGGCGGCATCCGGGGCAAACTTGATCTCCAGCGCGGCAGCTGCGGCGCCGGGCTGGCCCCCGCCGTGGTCGCCGGTGGCCTGGAGGTCGTCTTCCGCCGTGGTGGCGAACGTGTACGCCCGGGCGCCAACCAGCACCACCGGACGCTGAAGTACCTCTTCCAGTCCCGGGGTGTCGTGCCCTGGATGCGGGGCCACATTCCGATCATCGTCGCCCGCGGGCAACTGGCCGCCGTGGCCGATCTCTGGATCGCCGACTGGGCCGCCGCGGCCCCGGGCGACACCGCTCTCCGGATCGTCTGGACGGGCCACGCCCCGATCTGGTAACTTTTCCTCCCCATCTGCCTCCTGATGGAGAGTCCAGCCCGAGCATTGCGCCGCCTTACCCGAGCCTCGCCGCCGGTAAGGTGTCCCGCTGTGTTTGGCACGGTTTAATGGCCGACGGAGTCGGCGGAGATGGGTGCCATGCCTCGCTATATTTTCGTGACTGGTGGCGTCGTGTCCTCGCTCGGCAAGGGCATCACGGCCGCATCCCTGGGCGCCATTCTCGAAGCGCGCGGCCTCAAGGTGTCCATGATCAAGCTGGACCCCTACCTCAACGTGGATCCCGGGACGATGAGCCCCTTTCAGCACGGCGAGGTCTACGTCACGACCGATGGCACCGAAACCGACCTGGACCTGGGCCACTACGAGCGCTTCGTGCGGACGACCACGGGCCGGAACAGCAATTTCACGACGGGCCGCATCTACGGGAGTGTGATCGCGAAGGAGCGCCGAGGTGACTACCTGGGGGCCACCGTACAGGTCATTCCCCACGTGACGGACGAGATCAAGCGCTGCATCCGCCTGGGCGCTGGCGACGCCGACATCTGCATCGTCGAGATCGGCGGGACCGTGGGCGACATCGAGTCGCTCCCCTTCCTCGAGGCCATCCGGCAGCTGGGCGTGGACCTGGGTCCCCAGAATTGCGTGTATGTCCATCTGACGCTCGTGCCGTATATCGCCTCGTCTTCCGAGATCAAGACGAAGCCGACCCAGCATTCGGTCAAGGAGCTTCGCTCCATCGGTATCCAGCCGGACATCCTGGTCTGCCGCTCGGAGCAGCCACTGCCGGATGAGCAGCGGCGCAAGATCGCCCTGTTCACCAACGTGCAGGAGCGGGCCGTCATATCGGCAGTCGACGTGGACGACCTGTACAAGCTGCCCATGGCATTCCGCAGCCAGGGCTTCGACGCCATCGTCGTGGAGCGCCTCGGGCTTGCCGTGCCGCAGGCGGACCTTGCCGAATGGGAGGCCGTGGTTTCCGCCCGCAAAAATCCCGAAGGCGAGGTCACCATCGCCATGGTTGGCAAGTACGTGGACCTGCGGGACTCCTACATCTCGTTGAACGAGGCGTTGCTCCACGCAGGAATCAAGACCCGGACGCGGGTGCGCATCCGTTACATCGAATCCCAGGACCTCGAGAAGGACGGTACCGGCAGCCTGGTCGGCGTGGATGCCATCCTGGTGCCCGGCGGCTTCGGCGAGAGGGGTATCGAGGGCAAGATCGCCGCCGTGCGCTACGCCCGGGAGAATGGCGTGCCCTACCTGGGCATCTGCCTGGGACTGCAGGTCGCCGTCATCGAGTTTGCACGGGACGTGCTGGGGCTCAAGGGAGCCCACAGCACCGAATTCGATCCCCAGACCCCGCACCCGGTGATCGCCCTGATTTCCGAGTGGCAGGACCGGGATGGCAGCCTGCAGAGGCGCGACAGCGGCTCGAGCATGGGGGGGACGATGCGCCTCGGCGCCCAGGAGTGCCGTCTCCAGGCGGGTACCCTGGCCCATGACCTCTACGGCACCGAGATCATCCGCGAGCGGCACCGTCACCGCTTTGAGTTCAACAACAATTACCTGGACCAGCTGAGCAATGCGGGCCTCGTGTTCTCCGGTTTCTCGATCGACGGGCTGGTGGAAGTCGTCGAGTTGCCGGATCACCCCTGGTTCCTGGCCTGCCAGTTCCACCCGGAGTTCCGTTCCAATCCCCGCGATGGCCATCCGCTCTTCACCGGGTTCGTGCGTGCCGCCCGCAATTTCCGGGCCGAGGTGCTGCCCGCCGTCGCCCGCGCATGAGGCTGGCCGGTGTTGAGGTCGGCGCCGACCGGCCGTTGTTCCTGATCGCCGGCCCCTGCGTCGTCGAGACCGAGTCGCTGGCGGTGGATACCGCTGGCCGGCTCCAGGAGATCACCCGGCGCCTGCACATCCCGTTCGTCTTCAAGTCCTCCTACGACAAGGCTAACCGGTCGTCCCTGACGAGCTACCGGGGGCCGGGCATCGAGGAGGGTCTGCGGGTCCTCGAGAGCGTCCGGCGCCAGCTGGGCGTTCCGGTACTGACCGACGTCCATGAGGACTCGCCCCTCGCCGATGTGGCCGCCGTCGTGGACGTGCTCCAGACGCCCGCGTTCCTTTGCCGGCAGACCAACTTCATCATCAATGTCGCGAGTCTGGGCAAGCCCGTCAACATCAAGAAGGGGCAGTTTCTGTCACCCTGGGAGATGGCCAATGTGGTGGCCAAGGCCGAGAGCACCGGCAACCCGGGCATCATGGTCTGCGAGCGCGGCTTCACGTTTGGCTACAACAATCTGGTCACCGATATGCGCTCGCTGTCGGTGCTGCGGGCGACCGGGCGGCCGGTCATCTTCGACGCCACCCATTCCGTGCAGCTGCCTGGCGGCAAGGGCAGTGTGTCGGGCGGCCAGCGCGAATTCGTGCCGGTGCTCGCCCGGGCCGCCGTCGCGGCGGGCGTGGCGGGCATCTTCATGGAGACTCACCCGGACCCCGACAAGGCGCTTTCCGACGGCCCAAACGCCTGGCCGCTGCACCTGATGGAGGAACTGCTCGAGACCCTGGCGGAAATCGATCAGGTCGTGAAACGCCGGCCGCCGGTCGAACTGAAAGCCCTTGACAAGTCGAAGTAGGAAAAAAGGCAGAGAAGAGGAAACTGATGAGCGTGATTATCGATGTGCACGGCCGGGAAATCCTGGATTCCCGCGGCAACCCAACCGTCGAAGCCGAGGTCCGGCTGGAGAGCGGTGCCCTCGGCCGCGCCGCTGTGCCGTCAGGCGCGTCCACCGGCAGTCGCGAGGCCATGGAGCTCCGTGATCGCGATCCGTCCCGTTACCTGGGCAAGGGCGTGCGGCGCGCCGTGATGATGATCAATGGCGAGATCCGGAGTGAACTTCTCGGCCTCGACGGCCGGGACCAGAAGACGCTCGACCGGAAGATGATCAACCTCGACGGGATGCCGAACAAGGAACACCTGGGCGCCAACGCAATCCTCGCGGTGTCGCTGGCGGCAGCCCACGCGGCCGCGGTGGACCGGGGCGAGCCCCTGTTCAGGACGCTCGGACCGGGAACCGTGCTGCCCGTCCCCATGATGAACATCATCAACGGGGGCGCCCATGCGGACAACAGCGTCGACATCCAGGAGTTCATGGTCCTGCCGGTCGGTGCGAGCTCGTTCAGTGAGGCGCTCCGCTACGGCACGGAGATCTTTCATGCGCTCAAGTCCGTGCTGAAGGCCCAGGGGCTGTCCACGGCGGTGGGTGACGAGGGCGGCTTTGCGCCCAACCTCCCGTCCAATGCCGCGGCACTTGACACCATCGCCGAAGCCGTCGGCAAGGCAGGCTTTGCACTGGGCCGCGACGTCTTTCTCGGCCTCGATGTCGCCAGCACCGAGTTGTTCCGCGACGGCGTCTACCACCTGGAGTCGGAGGGCCGCCGGTTCACGCCTGACCAGTTTGCCGACTACCTCGCCGGCCTGGCAGGCCAGTACCCGATCATCTCGATCGAGGATGGAATGTCCGAGGACGACTGGTCCGGCTGGGCGCTGCTGACGAAGGCCCTCGGCTCCAGGGTCCAGCTGGTCGGCGACGACCTGTTCGTGACGAATACGTCCATCCTGGGCCGCGGCATTGCCGAGGGAATCGCCAATGCCATCCTCATCAAGCCGAACCAGATCGGCACGCTGACCGAGACGCTGGCGGCAATCGACATGGCGGTGGATGCCGGGTACGCAGCCGTGATCTCGCACCGTTCCGGCGAGACCGAGGACTCGACGATTGCCGACATCGCCGTAGGCACGCGTGCCACCCAGATCAAGACGGGGTCCCTCTGCCGTTCCGACCGGATTGCGAAGTACAATCAATTGCTGAGGATTGAAGAGTGCCTGGGGGCCGAGGCAAAGTATGCGGGAGCGGAAGCGTTTCCGGTGCCGCTGCCTTGATCGGCGGCCGTCTGGAGCCACTGCGGGGGGCGGGGGACTATGCGGGGCGAGATACTTCCAATGCGGTTGGGTATAGGCCTGCTGTCGGCGCTGCTTCTGCTTCTGCAGGTCCGGCTCTGGGTGTCCGACGACGGTTACCGGGAGGTAGCTCGCCTGGGCACCCTCATTGCCGACCAGACTGCGGAGAATGCCCGCCTGACCCAGCGCAACCAGCGCCTGGAAGCGGAGGTGGTCGAACTCCGCAAGGGCGACAGCGCGGTCGAGGAGCGGGCTCGTGCCGACCTGGGGCTTATCGGACCCGACGAGACCTTCTACCTGTTTGGCGGCGCCCGGCCCACGGGCTGAGCACCCGGGCAACCAGCTCTTGCTCCATATCCAGTTCCAGGGTGCCGTGGCGGAGATCCGGATGGATCGCCCGCCGGCCAATGCCCTGAATCGCGAGCTGGTCGAGCAGCTCCTCTCGGCCCTGGAGACGGCACGTATGGATGGCGCCCACGCCATCATCCTGACCGGGCGCCCCGGCATCTTCAGTGGCGGACTCGATGTGCCTGAGCTACTGCCGCTGGACCGCCGCCAGATCGAAGCCTTCTGGGGGCTGTTTTTCAACCTGACCCGGCAGCTGGCCACCAGCCCCGTGCCCGTCATCGCCGCGGTCTCCGGGCATGCGCCCGCCGGCGGCGCCGTCCTAGCCCTGCACTGCGACTGGCGCATTGGCGTCACGGGCAGGTTCCGGATCGGACTGAACGAAGTCCAGGTGGGCCTGCCGGTGCCCGGCACGATCCTGGTGGCCCTCGAGGAAGTCGTCGGCCCGCGGGTGGCCCGGCGGATGGCCACGCGGGGTGAGATGCTCTCGATGGACGATGCGGCTGCCGTGGGGCTGCTGGATGAACTCGTGGCGCCGGAGCAGCTGCTGGCTGCAGCGCTTTCCCGGGCGAATGAATTCCTCGCGCTGCCGCCGGTTGCCATGAACACCACGCGGCTCGCGAGCAAGGCCCGGCTGATCGACGCTCTCGTCAGTCCCGTCGACGTGGCCGCCGCGACGGGCTGGTGGTTTTCTGCGGAAACCCAGGCGGAGATGCGCAAGCTCGTGGCACGGTTGCAGAAAGCCTAGGCACCCGGACCTGCGCGGCCTTGCGGGCAGTGGCCGGAAGTTGCCCGCCTACCAGGCATAGGCCTCTGGCGCGGGGCCACCGGGTCCCGGAAAGATCTCGTCCACCCTTGCCAGGAAATCACCGGAAAGCCTGATTTCCATCGACCTCAGGGAAGCATCCAGCTGTTCCACGGTCCGTGGCCCGATGATCGGGGCGGTCACGCCGGGCTGATGAAGCAGCCAGGCCAGAGCGACATCGGCCGGGTGTTCGCCCAGCTCGGCACACAGGTCTTCCCAGTGCTGGATCGTCGCGCGCTCCCGCTCGAGCCAGCCGGTGACCATCGCACCTGCGCTCCGGCCTTCCCGCGCCTTGCGCAGCACGCCGCCGAGCAGGCCGCCGGAGAGCGGCGACCAGGGAATCAGGCCGATGCCATAGGCGCGGGCGGCGGGCAGTACTTCGAGTTCGACAGTACGGCGCCGGAGGTTGTAGAGGGACTGCTCGGACACCAGGCCCGGCATGCCCCGGCTACGCGCCGCTTCCTGTGCCTGGGCCAGATGCCAGCCCGCGAAGTTGGAAGATCCGAAATAGGTGACCTTGCCCTGCTGGCGAAGCACCGAGAATGCTTCCCAGATCTCGTCGAACGGCGTGCCCCGGTCGATGTGGTGCATCTGGTAGATGTCGATGTGGTCGGTCTGCAGCCGCCGCAGGGAGGCGTCGCAGGATGCCCGGATGTTGAGGGCCGACAGGCGGGTCGTGTTGGGCCAGTTGTCCGTGCGGCCGAAGCCCTTCATGGAGTTGTAGAGCTTGGTCGCCAGCACGGTTCGCTCCCGCCGGTCACCACCCTTCGCGAACCAGCGGCCGATGATTTCCTCGGTCATGCCCGGGCCCGCGGTCCCGCCGTACATGTTGGCCGTGTCGACGACATTGATGCCGTGCCCGAGGGCGCCATCGAGGAGAGCGTGGGCATCGGCCTCGGTGGTGTACTGGCCGAAGTTCATGGTGCCGAGCACCAGCCGGGACACGGTCAGCCCGCTCCGGCCAAGCTTCGTGTATTGCATCCGGGGTTCTCCCTAGCGCGCCAGCAGGACGTACATCGCCCCGGTGCCACCGTCCCGGGCCGGTGCCGTCGTGAACGCGAGCACCTGGTCCCACTGGGGCAGCCACTTGTTGAGCTTTACCTTGAGCACGGGCCCACGGGGACCGGAACGCAGGCCCTTGCCGTGCACGATGCGCACGCACCGGTGACCGTGCAGAAGGACGTCGTTCATGAACTCCCGGAGCATCTGACGCGCCTCGTTGGCGGTGAGGCCGTGGAGGTCCAGTTCGTCCTGTATCGAGTACCTTCCACGCCTGAGGTCCTTCAGGACCTTGATGGGGACGTGGGGGCGACGAAAGCTCAGTTCCTCGCCATTCTCGAGCCCGACTTCGGCCGGCCCGATCCCAAGGGATTCCTCCAGCACCGCCCGTTCGTCGGCCCGGGCGAATCGCGCCCGCGGCGGGGGCGGGGGCTTGCGGAGGGGTACGCGGCGCCTGGCCTTGACCGGTTGCACGGGGCCGACCAGCGCGCCGAAGGCTGTTCCGTCGTCGGGTGTCGGAGGCTTTCCGCCCTTGCGCGTCATCTCTCTCGCACGTCCGCTCGCTATGCTTTAGCATTCTAGGGCTTCACTGTCCCGGCTGCTGAACAAGAATGCGCCTCCTCCTGTCCAATGACGACGGCTATCAGGCCGATGGCCTGGCTACGCTTGCGCTCAGCCTGGCCGATCTGGCGGAGATCACGGTCGTTGCGCCCGACCGGAATCAGAGCGGCGCCAGCCATTCCCTGACCCTCGAGTCACCGCTGCGGGTTGGCAAGACCCGTGAGGGGATCCACTACGTCAATGGCACACCCACCGACTGCGTGCACCTCGCCATAACCGGTCTGCTGGAGCACGAGCCGGACATGGTGATCGCCGGGATCAATCACGGTGCAAACCTGGGTGACGACGTCCTCTACTCCGGGACCGTCGCGGCGGCAGTCGAGGGGCGATTCCTGGGCTTGCCCGCGATTGCGGTGTCCCTTACTGGTGAGCACCGGTACTTCGACACGGCCGGTCAGGCCATCCGGACCCTTTTTCAGACTCTGGTGCAGACGGCTCTGCCGCCAGACACGATACTGAACGTGAATGTTCCGGATATTCCCTTCGGACAGCTACGGGGCTTTAAGGCCACCCGCCTCGGCTACCGGCACCGGTCGGAACGCGTGGTGGAGGCGCGGGATCCCAAGGGCCGGCGGATCTACTGGGTGGGTGCCGCAGGCAAGGGCCAGGACGCCGGGCCCGGAACTGACTTTCACGCCGTCGAGCACGGCTTTGTGTCCGTGACCCCGCTGAAGCTCGACCTGACGGATCAGGTCCGGCTGGAACTGATCGCGGAGTGGCTCCCGAAGTGAGCGGCCGGGCAATGAGCGGCCGGAAATGACCGGGGAGAAGCGCGCGATCCGTGGCATCGGCATGACGTCCGCACGCACGCGCGAGCGGCTCGTGCAACGACTTGGCGAGACCGGCATCAGCAGCCACGCCGTGCTGGAGCGCATCCGCAGCGTCCCGCGGCACCTGTTCGTCGACGAGGCCCTCGCCAGCCGGGCCTACGAGGACAGCGCACTGCCCATTGGCCAGGGCCAGACCATTTCCCAGCCATGGGTTGTCGCCCTCATGACGCAGGCCCTGATAACGGGCGTCGAGTTGCCCCTGAAGAAGGTCCTGGAGGTGGGCACCGGCTGCGGCTACCAGACGGCTGTCCTCTCACCCTTCGTTCGGCAGCTGTTCACCATCGAGCGCATCAGCGGCCTGCAGCAGGCGGCGCGGACGCGCCTCAACGAGCTCGGCTTCGACAACGTCCGCTACCGCCACGGCGACGGCTTCAAGGGGTGGCCCGGCCAGGCGCCCTTCGACGGCATCATCGTCGCCGCTGCGCCTGCCGAAGTGCCCGGCGCACTTCTGGAGCAGCTCCGGGAGGGGGGCCGCCTCATCATCCCGGTGGGGCCGTCGGGACAGCAGGACCTCGTGCGTTACACGCGCCAGGGCGACCAGTACGTCCGCGAGCTGTTGTCCCGGGTATCTTTCGTGCCGCTCGTCGAGGGGACGGGCTGAGCAGCCCACGATGCGCAGCCTGATGTCGCGGCTGCCCCTGGCCCTCGTCCTGCTGCAGCTCGCGGCCTGCAGCGGAGCGGTGCGCTGGGAGCAGCCAGACTCCCGGGAGGTTGCGCCGCCGGCACCGGGTTCCGCAAAGCCGGCCGCCACGGTACGCCCCGGGTGGCACACGGTTCAGGCTGGCGAGACCCTTTACTCGATCGCAACCCGCTACGGCCTGGACGTTGGCCAGCTGGCCGCGTGGAACGATCTCGGTGATGGCACCATGATCCGCGTCGGCCAGCGCCTGCGGCTCGTCCCTTCGGGCGGGGCGCCGTCCGGAGGGTCGCGCCCGGTGACGCCCGTCGCCAGCGAAGCGCCGCCCCGGTGGCAGTGGCCCGTCAGCGGACCCGTCCTCGCGCGCTACGGCGAGTCACCGCTCACCGCGTCCGGAATACAGCTCGGTGGGCGACCGGGCGATGCGATCCGGGCGGCGGCGGCGGGCCAGGTGGTCTACGCCGGCAGCGGTCTCGTCGGCTACGGCGAACTGCTCATCATCAAGCACAGCCCCAGCTGGCTCAGCGCCTACGGCTACAACCAGACACTTCTGGTCCGGGAGGGGGAGCGGGTGGAGGCGGGGCAGACGGTCGCCCGGATGGGCGAGGGGCCTGGCGCATCCGGATCGAGCCGCCGGCCGGCCCTGCACTTCGAGATTCGCCGCAACGGCATGCCGCTGGATCCATTGACGGAACTGCCGGGCAGGCCGTAGGAGCGCCTTGAGGCGCGACGGCCCATTTCCCTCTGTCGCTGAGACGCTCCTGCCGGGAAATACGCCGTCGCGCCTCAAGGCGCTCCTACGGCTGCAGCAGCAGCGCGGCGACCACCCGGCGGTCCTCGGCGGTCAGGACGTTGTAGGTGCGGCAGGCGGCCCGGGTGGCCATGACCTCGAAGCCCACGCCGCGGGACATGATGGCCGTCACCAGATGATTGCCGGCGAAGCGATGGGCCGATCCCGTTCCAAACAGGATCACCTCGGGCTCCAGGTCCAGGGCTGCCGCAAAATCGTCGACCCGGAGTTCGGTGATGGGGCGGGGACTCCAACCGGCAATGACCCGGTCTGCACTGACTATGACATGGCCCGTGTAGCTCGTCCCGTTGATCAGAACGGCATCCGCAGTCACCGACTGGATATAATTCCCGGAGCCCTTCTCGGCGTGCAGCTTCATGAACGTTCCCCGCTGGTGACCGACGATAACACGAGGCTCCGCGCCACCCAGCTCGCGGGGCCGCCGGACATCCGTTGCCGGCCGGCATCCGCGGCGTTTGCCGATGCACTGCCGCCCGAGCTCCATCCGGTGTTGCGCCGCGTGCTGGCCGCGCGGGAAGTGACGCCGGGCCAGCTGCGGCCGGGCCTTGCCCAGCTACTTCCCGTCGGGGAACTGCCCGGTGTGACGGTCGCAGCGGAGCGCCTTGCCGAGGCGCGGTCAAGGGGCGAGGGCGTGCTGGTCATCGGCGACTTCGATGCGGATGGCGCGACAGCGACGGCGCTTGCCATGACCTGCCTCCGGGACTTCGGGTTCCCGCAGACCGGCTTCCTGGTTCCCGACCGCTTCACACTGGGCTACGGCTTGTCGCCAGGCATTGCCGAGCTGGCCGCGGGCCGTCGTCCGGGCCTGTTGCTGACGGTGGACAATGGCATCACCAGCTTCGAGGGTATCCGTCGCGCCCGCGAGCTGGGCATGGAGGTCATCGTCACCGACCACCACCTCGCGGGTCCGGACCTGCCCGATGCATGCTGCATCGTGAATCCCAACCTGCCCGACTCCACCTTCGGCAGCCGGGCCCTGTCCGGCGTCGGCGTGGCCTTCTACCTGATGGCTGCAACGGGCCGGAGGCTGGCCGAGCTCGGTCTCATCCCGGCCGACGTGGCGCGCGAGGCTGTGACGGCGTGTCTCGATCTCGTGGCACTGGGCACCGTGGCCGATCTCGTGCCCCTCGACTTCAACAACCGGATACTGGTCGCGGAAGGCCTGCGACGAATCCGGTCGGGGCGGACCAGACCCGGCATTGTGGCGCTTTTCCGGGTCGCGGGCCGTGAACCCGCGCTTGCCCGCAGTGCCGATCTTGGCTTTGCCATCGCCCCGCGCCTGAATGCGGCGGGGCGCCTGACCGACATGACCCGCGGCATCGAGTGCCTTCTGGCCCGGGACGACGTCACCGCCCGTGGGCAGGCCGCAGAGCTCGATGCGTTGAATGTAGAACGCCGTGAGCTGCAGGACCGGATGCAGGTGGAGGCCCAGGAGTTGCTCGCGGACCTGTCCCAGGCCGCGATCGCGTCGGGCGGCGCTGCCTGTCTGTTCGACGAGCGCTGGCACCCGGGTATCGTCGGCCTGGTCGCAAACCGCATTCGTGAAGTCACCGGCGAGCCGGCCATCGCCTTCGCCCGGGCGACGGAGCCCGGCATGCTGCGCGGTTCCGCCCGCTCGGTGGGGGGCATCCACGTCCGGGACCTGATCGCCAATGCGGTGGCCTCGCTGCCTGACGCCGATATCCGTTACGGCGGGCACGCGATGGCTGCAGGGCTGACGATTCCCGAGGTGCACCTGCCGGCATTCCAGCACGCGTTCGGCGCAGAGCTGGGGCGCGTGCGCGATCCGCAGTCCGGCGCGGGCATCGTCTGGACCGACGGTGGGCTGGGGCCGGAGGAGATCGGGCTTGGAGTTGCCGAGGCGCTGGCTGCAGCCGGACCCTGGGGGCAGGCTTTTCCGGAACCCGTGTTCGACAACCTGTTCACCGTCCAGGACCAGCGGGTGGTGGGAGGGAAGCACCTGAAGCTACGAGTTCAGCACCGGGACGGCGGGCCGCTACTCGATGCGATTGCGTTCCGGCGCGCCCCCCTGGCCAGCGCCCGGAATGTCCCGGCGCGGCTCGTGTACCGTCTCGACGTCAACCACTACAGGGACGCGCGCACTGCCCAGCTGGTTGTTGAGCATCTGGAATGCGTCTAGCATTCCCTTTTTCCGAACGATTCCCGCCCATGGAAACCGCGCAGATCAAGCTCTCCATCCGTGACCTCCGCGAGCGCAGTGGCGCTCTCAGGGGGTATCTTTGACTTCGACGCCAAGACCCGCCGCCTGAGCGAGGTCCGGGAAGCGCTGCAGGACCCCGCCGTCTGGAATGACCCGACCCGCGCCCAGGCGCTCGGCAAGGAGCAGTCGGATCTCGAGGCCGTCGTCGCCCGCATCGAGAAGATCAACCGCTCGCTCGAGGACTCGGTAGGACTGCTGGAGCTGGCCGAGGAAGAGAACGACGCGGGCACGGTCGACGAGGTCGTGCGCGACCTGAAGTCCATAACGTCCGACGTTGAGCAGCTCGAGTTTGCCCGCATGTTCGCCGGCAAGCATGACGCGGCCAATGCCTTCCTCGACATCCAGGCTGGAGCCGGCGGGACCGAAGCCCAGGACTGGGCCGCCATGCTGCTGCGCATGTACCTGAAGTACGCCGAGTCAAACGGGTTCTCTGCCGAGATGATCGAGGCATCGGCCGGCGAGGTGGCCGGCATCAAGAGTGCCACCATCCACGTTATCGGTCCCTATGCCTACGGCTGGCTGCGCACCGAGACGGGCGTCCACCGCCTCGTCCGCAAGTCGCCATTCGATTCCGGTAACCGGCGCCACACGTCCTTCGCCGCCGTGTTCGTCTCCCCGGAGATCGATGACGACATCGAGATAGAGATCGACCCTTCCGATCTCCGGATCGATGTCTACCGTGCCAGCGGCGCCGGCGGCCAGCACGTCAACAAGACCGAATCGGCGGTGCGGATCACGCATGTGCCCACGAACACCGTCGTCCAGTGCCAGAGCGAGCGTTCCCAGCACAAGAATCGCGCCACTGCCATGAAGCAGCTCCGTGCGAAGCTCTATGAGCTGGAGGAGCAGAAGCGGAGGGCAGAGGCCCAGGCCCTCGAGGACACCAAGACCGACGTGGGCTGGGGCCAGCAGATCCGGTCCTACGTGCTCGACCAGTCCCGGGTGAAGGACCTCCGTACCGGTGTCGAATCGGGAAGTCCGGACAAGATCCTCGATGGCGATCTGCGGAAGTTCATCGAAGCAAGTCTGAAGCAGGGCCTCTGACGATGCACCAGGAAGACAACAAGCTCGTTGCCGAGCGTCGACGGAAACTCGCCGAACTGCGCGCGGCCGGCTTCGCCTTTCCCAACGGGTTCCGGCGCAGCGCGCTCGCCGGCCAGCTGCACTCGGTCTACGAGGGCTACACCAACGAATCACTCGAGGCCGATCCGGTCGAGGTCATGGTGGGCGGCCGCATGCTGACCAGGAGGGTGATGGGCAAGGCGAGCTTCGCCACGCTCCAGGACCGCTCGGGGCAGATCCAGGTCTTCCTCCAGAAGGAGGTTCTGGGTGACGAGTCCTATGGCCTGTTCAAGAGCCTCGATCTCGGCGATATCGTCGGCGTCCGGGGCAATGTCTTTCGCACGAAGACCGGCGAGCTCAGCGTGAGGGCTGCCGAGCTGACCCTCCTCACGAAGTCACTGCAGCCGCTGCCCGAGAAGTTCCACGGCCTGACCGACCAGGAAGTCCGGTATCGGCAGCGCTATGTGGACCTGATAGTGAACGAGGACTCCCGACGGGTCTTCGAAACGCGAACCCGCGTGGTGCAGTTTCTCCGCTCGTACCTGAACGCGCTCGACTTCATGGAAGTCGAGACGCCCATGATGCAGATGATTCCGGGCGGCGCTGTCGCCCGGCCGTTCATCACGCACCACAACGTGCTCAACCGCGAGTTGTACCTGCGTGTTGCGCCCGAGCTGTACCTGAAGCGTCTCGTCGTCGGGGGCTTCGAGCGTGTGTACGAGCTCAACCGCAACTTCCGCAACGAAGGCATTTCCACCCAGCACAACCCCGAGTTCACCATGCTCGAGTTGTACATGGCTTACGCGGACTACCGGACGCTGATCGACCTGCTGGAGAACCTGCTGCGCAGCCTGGCAGTCCATGTGCATGGAAGGACCCAGGTCGAGTACCAGGGCCGGATGTTCGATCTCGCGGAGCCGTTCCGCCAGTTGTCGGTGGAGGACGCCGTCCACCTGAATAACCTGTCGCTGGACCGGGGCCGGCTCAGGGACGTGGACTACCTGCGGGGGGTCTGCGGAACCCTCGGCATACCGGTCAAGGGCGGTTTCGGGGCAGGCAAGCTGCTCATCGAGATCTTCGAGAAGACGGCCGAGCACCAGCTGGTGGATCCGACGTTCATTACGGGTTATCCCGCCGAGGTGTCGCCGCTGGCACGCCGCTCGGACGCCGACCCGTTCCTCACCGACCGCTTCGAGTTCTTCATCAACGGCCGCGAGCTTGCCAATGGATTCTCGGAGCTCAACGACTCGGAGGACCAGGCAGAGCGTTTCCGGGCGCAGGTCGAGCAGAAGGAATCCGGGGACGTGGAGGCGATGTTCTACGATGCGGATTACATCACGGCTCTCGAGTACGGCATGCCGCCGACTGCCGGACTCGGCATCGGGGTAGACCGCCTGGTGATGTTCATTGCCAATCAGGCGTCGATCCGCGACGTGCTGCTATTCCCGCATCTCCGGGACTCCGGATCGTAGGAGCGCCTAGAGGCGCGACGTGGCAACGGGAGAAATGGCATGCAGGACGAGAAGATCAAGGTGCGCATCACCGAGTCCGATCAGGTCATCGAGGTGGTCGTCCTCAGCAAGCGGCCGGAGCGCATCGAGGTGGTGCTGGGTACCGGCATCCATAACGTGCGCTGCGAACTGCTGCCGACACGCAACGGGAAGGCGTACTCCGGGTCGATCAAGGGCCGGGAGCTCGTCTATGAACGCACGCCCGAGCAGGTCAAGGCGGACATCGACCGGCTGAATCCGGCCCTGAAGAAATCGCGGCCGCACTAGACGGGTCGCGCCGGTCGGCGCTCCTACGTCGGGATGTCGTAGGGCAGTTCCAGGCGGGAGGCGGGGAGCGTTCTCGCCTCGTCGAGGAAGAAGGGTCCCGGCAGGTCGTCCAGCACGACCACAGCCAGGAATTCACTGCCGGTAGCCGCGGGTGCCGAGTTGACCACCTGCCCCACCGGTCCGCGGCTGGCGTAGAGCGCCGCGCCGGGCGGCGGTGGGCTGGCCGCGGTGCCGAAGCGGAGCATGCGGCGCTTGACGCGCCCCAGGTACTTCATGCGGGCCACGATCTCCTGGCCGGTGTAGCAGCCCTTCGTGAAGCTGATGCCCCCGAGGAGGTCCAGGTTGACCATCTGCGGGACGAACTCGCCCGTGGTGGCCGCCAGGACCGCGGGGAGTCCTGCCCGGATGTCTGCCAGCTGCCAGTCGCTGCGCGGGCCCGGGAGTGCGCCAGCAACCGCACCGGCCCCGATGGCCAGGTGCCGGTCGTCGTCTCCATGGAGCCTGATAGTCCGGGACTCTCCGGCCGCCGCGGGCGAGCCAGTCAGCCCGGTGAGCGGCAGGTCCAGCAGCGCTGCCTGGGCCTTCGCCCGGAGGATGTACAGGCGCAGGCGTCTGACGAGGGCATCCGCGAGTTCCGCCGGGACGAGCAGGGCCAGTGCCTCGTCCGCGGGCAACCTGACCACAAAGAGGTGGCCGGCAAAGAGCAGTCGTCCCTTCGGGTCCGCCCAGCCGGTCATCACGGTGGTGTCCGGGCTTGCCGTGGCCACGTCCTGGGTCAACTGGCCCTGCAGGAACGCGGCGCGGTCGCTGCCGGTGACAGCGAGAATCCGCAGGTCGTCAAGGGGAACGGATTGGAGCACGTAAAGCCTTGGTTTCTAGGGGGAATGACATGTGCGCGGTCTGGAGATAAGCGGGTCATTCTGGCACAATAAATTCGTGCCCGAATCCGTACCCCGAAAGCCCCCGGTGACAATGCCCCCGGTGATTGACCCCGCGCGAGCCGCGTCGGCGGTTCCGGAGTTCCTTCCCGTCGCTCCTTCGACGGCTCCGCCCGAGATCGGCGGACCGCCCGGCCCCGAGCCCACCCGATTCGGGGACTGGGAGCGCGGCGGCCGTTGCATCGATTTCTGAGTGGAGTAGTCCATGTCCCAATTGTCGCGGCCCCTGTCGCCGCATCTGCAGGTGTACCGCTGGCAGATCAGCAATACGCTCTCCATCCTGCATCGCCTGACGGGTGTGGTCCTGGCCCTCGGCGGGCTCGCCCTGGTCGCCTGGCTGCTGGCCCTGGCGTCCGGGCAGGCCGCGTTCGCGGGGGCCAACGCCCTGCTGGGCAGCCTGGCCGGCCAGCTTGCGCTGGTCGGCTGGACCTTCTGCTTTTTCTACCACCTCTGTAATGGCCTGCGGCATCTTGCCTGGGACGCGGGTCACGGGTTCGACAAGGCTGTGGCACGCAAGTCCGGAATTGCCGTCGTCACCGCCGCAGTCCTGCTGTCGGTGATCTTCTGGGCCGTTGCGCTGACGGGGGTGGCGGCATGAGCCTCAAGTCTCCCCTTGGGCGGGTCCTGGGCCTCGGTTCCGCGGGCACGGGGACCGAACACTGGCTGGGTCAGCGCCTCTCGGCTATCGCCATGGTCCCGCTGACGCTCTGGTTCGCCGTTTCGCTGCTAACGCTCCCTTCCCTCGATTTCTATTCCGTCACCGCCTGGGTCGCTGCGCCCCTCCATGCGGTCCTCCTGATCCTGCTCGTCGTGGCCCTCGTCTACCACTCCAGCCTCGGCACACAGGTGGTTGCCGAGGACTACCTCCACGCCCCCGGGCTGCGCGTCGCCGTCCTTACGGCCCTGCGCCTGCTCCACGTGGGCCTGGCGGTGGCCGGAATCTTCGCCGTGTTCCTGATCGCCACGAGAGCGCCCCTATGACCGCGTCCTATTCCTTCATTGACCACACTTACGACGTGGTCGTCATTGGCGCGGGCGGGGCCGGCTTGAGGGCAACCGTCGGCTTGTCCGAGGCAGGGCTGTCCACGGCCTGCATCACCAAGGTGTTCCCCACCCGCAGTCACACCGTGGCAGCCCAGGGCGGCATCAGCGCCGCGCTCGGCAACATGGGCGAGGACGACTGGCGCTGGCACATGTACGACACGGTGAAGGGCTCGGACTGGCTGGGCGACCAGGATGCCATCGAGTACATGTGCAAGGAGGCTCCGGCCGCGGTCGTCGAGCTCGAGCACTACGGCGTGCCGTTTTCCCGGACCGAGGACGGCCGGATCTACCAGCGGCCCTTCGGCGGCATGACGACCAACTTCGGCAAGGGCACCGCCCAGCGCACCTGCGCGGCAGCGGATCGCACCGGCCATGCCATGCTGCACACGCTGTACCAGCAGTCGCTGAAGCACCAGGCCAGCTTCTTCATCGAATTCTTCGCCATCGACCTGATGATGGAGGATGGCGAATGCCGGGGCGTGGTTGCCCTGGAGATGGCCACGGGCAAGCTGCACCGCTTCCGGGCCCAGCAGACGATCCTGGCGACAGGCGGCTATGGCCGGGCCTACTTCTCCTGCACGTCCGCCCACACCTGCACGGGCGACGGCAGCGCCATGGCGCTTCGCGCCGGTCTCCCGCTGCAGGACATGGAGTTCGTCCAGTTCCATCCGACCGGCATCTACGGGTCCGGTTGCCTGATTACCGAGGGTGCCCGCGGCGAGGGCGGCTACCTGACCAATTCATCGGGTGACCGGTTCATGGAGCGCTACGCGCCCAACGCCAAGGACCTGGCCTCCCGGGACGTCGTCAGCCGTGCGATGACCATCGAGATCCGTGACGGCCGCGGCGTCGGTCCCGAGAAGGACCACATTCACCTGCACCTGGAGCATCTCGGCCCCGAGGTGATCCAGGAGCGGCTGCCGGGAATCGCCGAGACGGCGCGGATCTTCGCCGGCGTCGACGTCACGCGGGAGCCCATTCCCGTCCTGCCCACGGTCCACTACAACATGGGCGGCGTGCCCACCAACGTGCGTGGCGAGGTGCTGACGCTGAAGGATGGCAACCCGGACACGCCGGTGCCCGGCCTGATGGCGATCGGGGAGGCGGCCTGCGTGTCCGTTCACGGCGCAAACCGTCTCGGTTCGAACTCGCTGCTGGATCTCGTCGTCTTCGGCCGGTCGGCGGCCCAGCGTTGCGCGGAGACCGTGGCGGCCGGCACCCGACAGAAGGCCCTGCGCGCCGATGCCTCCGAGCCCGCCGTGAGCCGCCTCGACCGCCTGAGGAATGCCAACGGCGCGCGTGGCACGGCGGAGATCCGGCTGGAGATGCAGCGGATCATGCAGTCCCACGCGGCCGTGTTCCGTACCGGCGAATCCCTCCAGCAGGGGATCGAAGCGCTCCGCAAGTGCTACGCGTCCTTCGCCGACGTGCGCATCAGCGACCGCAGCCTGATCTGGAATACCGACCTCATGGAGACCCTCGAACTGGACAACCTGCTGGGTCAGGCCATGGTGACCATCACCGGCGCGGCCCGCCGCCACGAAAGCCGCGGCGCCCATGCCCGGGAGGACTATCCGAACCGGGATGACCAGCACTGGCTGAAGCACACCCTTGCCTGGATCGACGCGCGGGGCAACATCCGGCTGGATGACCGGCCAGTGAAGCTGCAGACCCTCACCAGCGAAGTCGAGACGATCGCGCCGAAGGCGCGCACGTACTAGTGCCGAAGGCGCGCACGTACCGGAGCTATTAAGGAGCGGACGAATCACCCATGGCCGATTTCCAGCTGCCTGCCAATTCCCGCGTGACGAAGGGCAAGACCCATCCCGCTCCTGCCAGCGCCTCCGCGCCCGGGAAGATCCGCAAGTTCCAGATCTACCGGTACGACCCTGATTCGAGTGCCAATCCGCGAATCGATACGTACTCCGTCGACACCGGGCGATGTGGCCCGATGGTTCTCGATGCCCTGATCAAGATCAAGAACGAAACGGATTCTTCGCTCACGTTCCGCCGTTCCTGCCGCGAAGGCATCTGTGGCTCCTGCGCGATGAACATCGACGGGGTCAACACCCTGGCCTGCACCCAGGCGATCGCCGATATCCGCGGCGACGTGAAGATCTACCCCTTGCCCCACATGCCGGTCGTAAAGGACCTGGTGCCTGACCTCACCAACTTCTACGCCCAGTACGCCTCGATCAAGCCGTGGCTGCAGACCCGGACGCCGCCGCCGCCCGACCGGGAGCGACTGCAGTCCAAGGAGGACCAGGAGCTGATCAACAGCCCGTCCGCCTGCATCCTGTGCGCCTGCTGCTCGACCAGTTGTCCGAGCTACTGGTGGAACAGCGATCGTTACCTCGGTCCGGCAGCGCTGCTCGCCGCCTACCGCTGGCTGGTGGACACGCGGGACGAGGCCACGGGGTCCCGACTGGATGACCTGGAAGATCCTTTCCGCCTGTACCGCTGCCACACCATCATGAACTGCACGAACGCCTGCCCCAAGGATCTCAATCCGGCGCGCGCAATCGCTGCTACGAAGCGCATGCTCGCGGAGCGCCGCCTCTAGCGGTCCGGCAGCAGCTTGGACACGCGCCTTTCCCGACTGCGGTGGCGCTGCCGGCGCGGGATGCGGGAGCTGGATGTGCTGCTGCTCCGATACCTGGAGCGGGAGTTTCCGGCGGCGGCCCCGGCGGCCCAGATGGCCTTCGAGACCCTGCTTTCTGCACAGGATCCCGAGATTGTCGACTTGCTGGCCGGTCGCGCTGTCACCGATGATGCCAGCCTCAATGCACTCATCCAGCGGCTTCTCGCGCAGTCTCGTCATTGACCGTCCACGATGCCGCCGCGTCCAGTGGCTGATTGCCTGCTCGATAATGCTTGCGCTGGTGGCGCTCGGTTACGGTGGTTTGCCGCCGCTGCCCAGGGCCTTCGCTACGATGCTCGTCGGGTTCTACGGGTATCTCGAGCTGCGCAGGGCAGGACCCCGCGCTCCCCGGTACGTCAGCCGGATAGTGGTTACGGGCGATGGCTGCTTCCAGCTTGGCTTCGCACGGGAACCAGGCAACCTGGTGCCGGTCACCGTCGTGAGCTTCTGGAGATTGCCTGCTATCGCGGTCGGGCTCGCGTTCGCCGGCGGCCCCACGCAGCACGCCCAGGTGATCCTCTTTCGCGACCGCCTGCCGCCGGACACGTGGCGGCACCTCGCCGTGCGCCTGCGGCACGCCTCTGGCGCCGGCAGCTGACCAGCGACGTTTACGCCAGGCAGGTTAAGCCGTCAGGTTTCACGTAGAATCGCCGCGGGCGCTGCGCTGCACTACCCGCGTATTGCCGGACCTGAGTCGCAGTCCGGGAATGATTCCGGGGTGTGCGGGGCCGCAGGGCGAACTTTCGGGACGGTGGCCTGTCTACCCGCCTGTGAGTTGCCGGCGCCCGCGATCCGACACAGGACCCCGGGCATGGCAGGGACAAGCGGCGATCAGCTTCTCGTGGAGCGAGCCCAACAGGGTGATCGGCGCGCCTTCGACCTGCTGGTGCTGAAGTACCAGCAGAAGATCGTGAAGCTCGTCATGCGCTATGTGCGGGATCCGACAGAAGCTCTCGATGTCTCCCAGGAGGCCTTCGTGAAGGCCTATCGGGCCTTGCCGGGTTTTCGGGGTGAAAGCGCCTTTTACACATGGCTTTACCGTATCGCCATCAACACGGCAAAGAACTACCTCGTGGCGCTCCAGAGGAAGCCCGTCGAGTACGATCTGGACGCCCAGGATCCGGAATACTCCGAGCGCAACGCCCAGCTCCGCGACGAGGAGACCCCGGAGGGCATCGCCATGCAGGAGCAGCTCCGGGAGACGGTCGAGTTGGCCATTGCAGCATTGCCGGAGGAGCTGCGTACCGCCATCGTGCTGCGGGAGATCGAGGGCCTCAGCTACGAGGAGATTGCGGCCGCCATGGATTGTCCGGTCGGCACGGTTCGATCGCGCATCTTTCGGGCCCGCGAAGCCATCGACGAGGCCATCAAGCCGCTGGCCGGCGCCTGAGACACCGACAAGCCTAACCATGCCGAACAGAGAGCAACTGCCATGAGCACCGGCCCGGATCAGACTCCCCTCATTGACGAGCAGTTGTCGGCCTGGCTCGACGACGAGTTGCCGGCGACAGAGCTGGAACTGCTGGTCTCGCGGCTGGCGAGATCACCAGAGCACAGGGCACGCGTCGCACGCTACGGCCTCATTGGCAGCACCCTGCGGGGCGGGCCCGCCGGCGCTCGATCGGCCGGGCTGGCGGCCTTGCAGATCAGTGCCCGGGTGAGCGCAGCCCTTGATGAAACGGCGACATCCGCTCCGGTCGCGGCCCCACGGCGTGGATCCGGGATTCTGCCGTATGCCGTTGCGGCCGGGGTCGCACTGGTCGCCGTGGCTCTGGTGCCGCTGCTCCGGCCTGCCCCGGGGTCCCGGGCAATGCTCACGGACCGCGTTGTGGCTCAAACCGCAATCCAGCAGGCAACGCTGACACCCGCGCGTGCACAGGCGCTGGTGGCGGATCGCGTGGGAACCCCGGGTCAGCCGTCCCTGTCCCCCAGGCGCCTGACGAGCTATCTCGTGTATCACGGTGAGTACTCGGGGATGCTGTCGGCCAAGCTAACGGACTCCCATATCGTGAACAACCGTGCCTATGCCGTTGCGGCCCAAGCTGCAGACCAGCCGGCCGTCCGATGATCCGGGCGTGCAGCCTGACAGTCCGCACGTTGTTGGCCGGGGCTATCGCCTTCCTGGCTTGGCCTGCGGGGGCCGATGACGATCCCCGGGGCTGGCTGGACCGGATGGGCTACGCGCTCGAGTACCTGAACTACGAAGGTACTCTCGTCCAGCTGCATGGTGCTGATGCGGCGGTGATGCGCGTCGTGCACCGGGTCGAGAACGGCGTGCCCACCGAGCGGATAACGGCCATGGATGAGGTCGGCAGGGAGATCATCCGGCAGGGTGACGATGTCACCTGCATTCTTCCCGACCAGAAGGAGGTCCTGATCGGGGAAGGCGCCAAAGGAGGCCAGGACTCCAGCCCGCTACGCCAGCAGTTCGCCCGCGACGTCAATTTCGATGATCGCTTCTACCGCCTGGCAATCGCCAGCGGGGGCAGGCTGGTTGGTCGCGAAACGCGTATGGTCACTGTCCGGCCGACTGATAATTACCGCTACGGTTACAGCCTTTGGCTGGACTACGCCACCGCAATGCCGCTCAAAGTCCAGGTTTCCAGCGATGACGGCGTCGTGGTCGAGCAGCTGCTGTTTTCTGACATCAGTCTCCCGGAACGCATTCCAGAATCAGCGGTGCAGCCGTCCGTGACGATCGACAGCTTCACCCGGCAACGTTCACAGCGGTCCGCGCCTCCGGCGCCCGCGGGCGCCGAAGCATCGGCCTGGCGTGCCGAGTCGCTACCGCCGGGATTCAGATTGCGGGCAGTTCGCTCCCCGCGCTCCGGCACGGCCGCGCTGGAACACCTCGTCTATACGGACGGTGTCGCCTCGGTGTCCGTATTCATCGAGGCGGGCGTGACGCCGATGGAGCAGGGCGAGGGGCCATCCCGCATCGGTGCGGCCAATGCGTGGACGACCGTGAACAGCGGTTACCTCATAACCGCCGTCGGTGAAGTACCGGTCCGAACCGTGGAAGCCATCGCGCGCTCGGTGCGACCTGTGGCCGTTGCCGGCCGGTAGCGTCATGCTGGACCTCGTGGTCTACAGCCGCCGTGGCTGTCACCTCTGCGAACTGATGCTTGAAGAGTTGGTGCCCCTGTGCCGTGGCAGGGCGACACTGCGCGTCCTCGATGTGGACAGCCGGGATGACTGGCGTCAGGCCTACGGGAACCGTATCCCGGTCCTCTGCAGCGGGGGCCGCGAGATTAGTGTTTCCCGCCTGGACCGTGACGCCCTTCTCGCGATTCTGGACGCATCCCCCTGACCGCCCGCACGCCCTGAGCGTCCCGTCCGGGCTCTGCCCGCCGGCCCCGTGATACGCTACCCGGGGTTTCTGACGGGCTGGCATTACTCGTGGATTTCGCTCTCATTCTGGTCGTTGCGACCGCCCTTACCGGCTTCATATGGGCCGTGGACGCGGCCTGGCTTCGGCCGAGGCGAATGGCTTCTGCAGCTGGCGGCAATGCGGCGCAGGCGCTTCCGGGGGTGCCGGAGCCCATCGTTGTCGAATACGCCCGGTCCTTCTTCCCGATCCTCCTGGTCGTGCTGCTGATCCGGTCCTTCCTGTTCGAGCCGTTCCGGATTCCGTCAGCCTCCATGATGCCGACGCTGCTGGTGGGTGATTTCATCTTCGTCAACAAGTACACCTATGGGCTCCGGCTTCCGGTGCTCAACACCGAGATCCTCGATCTCGGCTCCCCCGAGCGTGGCGACGTGGTGGTCTTTCGCCTTCCCTCCGATCCGTCCACCAACTACATCAAGCGCCTGGTGGGCCTGCCAGGAGACTCGATCACCTACCTGAACAACCAGGTTTTCGTGAATCAGCAGCCGGTGTCCGTGGCGATCACCGGCCCTTACCAGGGCGCCGACCAGCCGGGCTCGATCCTGGGCCGGGAGCGGTTGGGCGAGCACGAACACGACGTCCTCTACATGCCCGGGCGCGGCAGCCTCGAAGGCACGTTCATCGTTCCTGACGGTCACTACTTCATGATGGGCGACAACCGGGACAACAGCCGGGACAGCCGCTACGACGGGGTCGGCATGATTCCGGACGGCAACGTGGTGGGCAAGGCGGTACGCATCTGGATGAACTGGGATTTCCCGGCCATGCCCCGCTGGGGACGGATTGGCCGGGGAATCAATTGATGAGACGGGATTCGGTGTGATCAATGGAGGGATGCACCATGCGGCAAGGGCAACAGGGAATGACGGCCATCGGCTTCGCGATAATCGCCGCGCTGGTCGGGCTGGTTGGCTACGGCGTGTTACGGCTGGTTCCGGTCTACATGAACCAGATGAAGATTCGCCAGCTGATGTCGGACCTGAAAGTCGAGTATGACGGCAACGACGCCAACGTCTCACGGCTACAGGCCGCGATCGGCAAGCGCCTGGACATCGATGCCGTCGAGTTTCCCAAACGCCAGGATTTCGTAGTCTCGAAGACGGATGAGGGATTCCTCGTTTCAGTCGAGTACGAAGACAGCGTGCCCTATATCGCCAATCTTTCGATCACGGCAGCCTTCGACAACTCGGTCGAGATCCGGAAGTGAGCGTGGCTGCCGAATGGGCTTCGGGCGCACTCGGCTACCGCTTTCAGGATGACGGCCTGCTCGAACTGGCCCTCACGCACCGCAGTGCCAGCGGCGGGAACAACGAACGGCTCGAGTTCCTGGGTGACGCCGTCCTGGGCCTGGTGATTGCCGAGGCATTGTATGCCGCGCATCCGGGCGCGGACGAGGGCTCCCTCAGCCGGCTTCGCGCCAGGCTGGTCCGCCGCGAGACGCTTGAGGAAGTTGCCCGCGAGCTCGCGCTCGGCGAGCTGGTGCGGCTCGGCAGCGGCGAGCTGCGCTCGGGCGGCCACCGGCGTGGATCGATCCTGGCAAACTCGCTCGAGGCGGTTATCGGTGCCGTCTTCCTCGATGGCGGTTGGCCCGCGACCCGGAAGGTCGTCCTCAAGCTCTTGAGCCCGCGCCTGGCGGCCCTCGACACCGGGGACGACCTGCGTGACCCCAAGACCCGGCTGCAGGAGTTCCTGCAAGGCCGCGGCCATGCACTGCCCACCTACGCCGTCGAGCGCATCAGCGGTTCCGGCCATGCCCAGCATTTTGCGGTGGTCTGCCGGTTAGAGACGCCGGGGATCGAGGTGCACGGCGAGGGCGCGAGCCGCCGGGCGGCCGAGCAGCAGGCGGCTGAAGAGGCGCTGCGGGCCCTCGGCGCCACCGCGGGCAACCATGGCTGAGGACCACCGGACGGGGTTCGTCGCCATCGTCGGGCGGCCCAACGTGGGCAAGTCCACGCTGGTCAATGCGCTGGTGGGCCGCAAGATCAGCATCGTCACGCCACGACCCCAGACGACCCGGCACGCGATAGTCGGAGTCCTGACCCGGCCGCGGGCCCAGATCCTATTCGTCGACACGCCCGGCCTCCACGCGCGGATGCGGAACCAGCTCAATCGCGCCATGAACCGGGCCGTCGAGGGTGCACTGGTGGGTGCCGACGTTGCCCTGTTCGTCGTGGAGGCCGGTGCCTGGAAGGCCGCCGACTCGTACGTGCTTGAGCACGTGCTTGCCGCCCGCATTCCCGTAATCCTTGCGGTCAACAAGGTGGACCTCGTACGACCGAAGTCCGCGTTGCTGCCGTACCTGGCTGCTTGCGAGAAGCGTGCGGCGTTTCAGGCCATCGTGCCGATCTCGGCTGCCAACGTGGACAACCTGGACCGACTGACCGGCCTGCTGGAGGACCTGCTCCCGATGGGTCCGCCGCTGTACCCGCTCGATGCCACCACGGACCGGAGCATGGAGTTCCGGATCGCGGAAATGATCCGGGAGAAGCTCCTCATCGCCCTGCGCCAGGAAGTGCCCTACGGCCTCGCCGTGGAGATCCTGGAGCTCGAGCAGAAGCCCGGGGTGGTCCTGGCGGATGCCGTGATCTGGGCCGACCGGGACTCACACAAGGGCATCGTCGTGGGCAAGGGTGGGGCCACCATCAAGGAGGTGGGTACCGCTGCCCGGCTCGAGCTCGAGAAGATCTTTGGTCTCCGCTTCTACCTGGAGACCCATGTGAAGGTGAAGACCAACTGGGCCGACAACGCCCGCACCCTGCAGCAGTTCGGGTTCGAGTCGGGTTCGTGAGTGGCACGACGTCCGGCCCGGAGCTCGAGGACGCCTTCATCCTGCACGCCCGGCCCTATCAGGAGACGAGCCAGATCCTGGAGGTGCTCGGTGCTCATCACGGTCGCGTCGGGCTCGTCGCGCGGGGTGCCCGCCGGCCGTCGTCCCGGTGGCGCAGCGTCCTGCAGCCATTCCTTCCATTACGCCTCTCCTGGGCGGGGCGTGGTTCCCTCTACACCCTGCGGGGGGCCGAGGCCGCCAGTTTCGCCACGGCGCTGGATGGGCTGTCCCTCATGGGGGCGTTCTACCTCAATGAGCTCGTACTGAACTTCGTGCGGCGTGGCGATCCGCACCCGGGCCTGTTCATAGCCTACTCCCAGGCCCTGGCCGAGTTGCGTGCCGGCGGCGATCCTGAGCCGGCCCTGCGGCGCTTCGAGCTGCAGATGCTGGCGGAGGTGGGCTACGGACTCAACCTGGATCACGACGTCCTTAATGACGTGCCCCTGGACCCCGAGGCCCTGTACGAGTACCGGCTGGAACAGGGTCCTGTCCCCGTGGCGCCCGGAGGTGCCGCGCTGACCCTGTCCGGCGCTGATCTCCTCGCGATCGGCCGCGGTGACCTCTCGTCGCCGTCCAGCCTGCGCGCTGCCAGGCGGCTGCTCCGCTCCGTTCTCGCCCACTACCTGGATGGCAGGACGCTGAAGACCCGGGTGGTCCTGGCGTCCATGCGCCGCTAGGTGGGCGTTGCCGGTCCGTCGCCGCTAGAATGGCGCCCGCCATGAACTCACCTGCGAACAACCTGCTTCTCGGGGTCAACGTGGACCATGTCGCCACATTGCGCCAGGCCCGGGGCACCCGCTATCCGGATCCGGTCCAGGCGGCCCTGCTGGCTGAGCAGTCCGGCGCCGACAGCATCACGGTCCACCTGCGCGAGGACCGGCGGCACATCCAGGATGCCGACCTGCCAGTCCTCCAGTCGCTGTTGCAGACCCGGATGAACCTGGAGCTGGCGGTTTCACCCGAGATCATTTCCATTGCATGCCGGATCGGGCCCGCGGACTGCTGTCTCGTCCCGGAACGTCGGGCCGAGCTGACCACGGAGGGCGGCCTCGATGTACATACGCACTTCGACGCCGTTGCCGAGGCATGCAATCGCTTCCGGGACCACGGCATCCGGGCAGGCCTCTTCATCGACGCCGACGAGCAGCAGATCGAGGCGGCTGCGCGTGCAGGTGCTCCCGTCATTGAACTTCATACGGGCGGCTATGCCGATGCTGTCACCGGCGAGCAGCGCGGGGCCGAGCTGTACCGGATTGCCAGCGCCGCCCGCTACGCGGCCGCGGCCGGCCTGGAGGTTCACGCCGGCCATGGTCTCAATTACCACAACGTCGGTCCCATCGCCGCGATACCGGAGATCGTCGAGCTGAACATCGGCCACGCCATTGTTGCCCGGGCGCTGTTCACGGGCCTGGCGGTCGCCGTGGCCGATATGAAGCGGCTCATGCAGGATTCACGCCGCGCATGATCTTCGGCGTCGGCACCGACATACTTAAAGTCGACCGTGTGGCGTCGGCCTACGAGCGGTTTGGCGAGCGATTTGTCCGGCACCTGCTCATGCCGGAGGAACTGCTGGACTTTGCCCGGACGAAGAACCGGGTGCGATTCCTGAGCATGCGCTTCGCAGCCAAGGAGGCGGTCGTGAAGGCGCTTGGCACCGGCTTCGCCAACGGTATGTGGCTCCGGGATTCCGGGGTCGTGTCCGACCCTCTCGGCAAGCCGGGGATCATATTTTCGCCGCGGGGGCAGCGGGTATGCAGGACTCTCGGTGTTGGCGACGGGCATCTGACCCTGTCCGATGAGGCCGGCCTCGTCGTCGCGGTGGCAATCCTCATGAAGACCACTTCGTGACGGCAATGGCATGAACCACCCCTTGCGGAAAAAACCGGGAGTAGCCTGATCCATGCGCGCACTGGTGTTCGACATCGAGACAATTCCCGACGTTGAACTCGGGAAGCGGCTGTTCAGCCTGGACGGGTTGCCGGACGAGGAGGTGGCGAAGGCCATGACCTTCCACCGGCTCCAGGAATCGGGTTCTGACTTCCTGCCGCTCCATCAGCACCGGATCGTGGCCATCTCGGTCGTCTGGCGTTACCGGGACGGCCTCAAGGTGATGAGCCTGGGTGACCCCGGCAGTCCCGAGAAGGAGCTGGTGACGAAGTTCTACGAGGCGATCGACAAGTACTCCCCGGACCTGATCTCCTGGAACGGTGGCGGCTTTGACCTGCCGGTGCTTCACTACCGTGCGCTGCTCCACGGCGTCCAGGCGCCCCGCTACTGGGAGCTGGGCGAGAATGAAAGCAGCTTCCGGTACAACAACTATCTGAGCCGCTTCCACTGGCGGCACCTGGATCTTATGGACGTGCTCTCGGCCTGGCAGGGCAGGTCGCGCGCCGGCCTCAATGACATTGCAACGCTGCTGGGATTTCCGGGCAAGCTCGGCTTCGGCGGCGACCAGGTCTGGGACACCTGGCTGAAGGGCGACATCGGCGCCATCCGCGACTATTGCGAGACCGACGTCCTGAACACCTACCTGATCTGGCTCCGTTTCCAGTTCATGCGGGGCCAGCTCGACGAGCAGGGCCTGGCTGACGAGATGGCCCGTGTGCACCGGTTCCTGGATGGCAGCGACGCCAGCCACTGGCGGGCATTTGCTGCCGCCTGGGGCGTCCGCGCAGGCGCGCAGCCACCAGCCGCCGGTACCACTTGAGTGTCGCCGTGACCGCGGTTCCAGCCATGGAGATCGCCGAGGTGACGGCCCTCACGCTGGAGGGGAGCGGGGTGCTGGCGCCCGCAGGCAAGCGAGTCCTGGTTCCCGGTGCGCTGACCGGCGAGGAGGTGGCGTTCCAGCGCAGGCGTCGCCGGCGCAACTACGACGAAGGCCTTCTCCTGGAGGTTCGCCGCCGGTCACCGGACAGGGTGTCGCCGGTCTGCGAATATTTCGGCCGCTGCGGCGGCTGCGCCTTCCAGCACCTGGCGCCCGATGCCCAGCTCGCCATGAAGCAGGCGACGCTGGTCGACAGTCTGGCCCGCATCGCGTCCGTGGCGCCCGGCGAGTTGCTCGCGCCTGTCCGGGGCGCAGTCTGGGCTTACCGCCGCAAGGCCCGGCTCGCGGTCCGTCATGTCGAGCGGAAGGGCCGGGTCCTCGTCGGCTTCCGGGAGGCGGAGAAGCCCTGGGTGGTGGACATGCTGACCTGCGCGACGGCCGAGCCCGCCATCAGCCGGCTCATCGAACCGCTGTCCGGGCTCATTGGCAGGCTCTCGATCCGCGCCCGCCTGCCCCAGGTGGAGGCAACGGTCGCGGACAACGCCACGGCGCTCGTCCTGCGGGTGCTCGACCCGCCCACGCCCCCGGACCGGGCCGAACTGGCGGAGTTTGCCGCCAGGCACGACGTGCGCATCTACCTGCAGCCCGGTAACCCGGAATCCGTGGTGCCGCTGGATGCGGAGGCCGCGTGGGAGGACCTGTGCTACCACCTGCCGGCCTTCGATCTCACGCTGACCTTCGGCCCGACCGACTTCATCCAGGTCCACGGTGAGGTGAATCGACTGATGGTGGACCAGGCCCTCCGCCTGCTGGCACCCACGCCGACGGACCGGGTGCTGGACCTGTACTGCGGCATCGGCAACTTCACCTTGCCTCTGGCGCGGCGTGCCGCCGAGGTAACCGGGCTCGAGGGTTCGGCGGCGGCTGTGCGTCGCGGACGGCATAACGCGACGCTGGCCCCGCTGGCCAATGCCCGATTCACAGAGGCGGATCTGGCTGGCGCCGGCGTGGAGGGCGCATGGACCCGGGAACGGTTCGACCTGGTGCTGCTCGACCCGCCAAGAACGGGTGCCGCGGAGCTGCTCCCGGCGCTGGGCAGGATCGCGGCCCGGCGCATCGTTTACGTATCCTGCCACCCCGGAACGCTCGCCCGGGATGCAGGGATTTTGGTCCGCGAGCACGGCTACCGCCTAGTCAGCGCGGGAATCATGGACATGTTCCCCCACACCAGCCACGTGGAGTCCATGGCGCTTTTCGAGCGCACCTGACGGCCATGGGCTCGCCACCCGTGGAGCTCGTCATCAGTCTCACGCGGCAGACGCTGGAGGTCCGGCACGATGGGCGCGTCGAGCGCGAGTTCCGGGTGTCCACGTCACGCTACGGTCCCGGCGAGCAGAGTGGCAGTCTCTGTACACCCCGGGGACTGCACGTCGTCCGGGCGAAGATCGGCCAGGGCCTGCCGGTCGGTGCCGTCCTCCGGGGCCGGCGACCGACCGGGCAGGTGTTCTCTCCGGAGCTGCACCGGGCCGAGCCCGGCCGGGACTGGATCCTCTCCAGGATCCTCTGGCTCTCCGGCCTGGAGCGGGGGCGGAACCGGCTTGGCAACGTGGATTCCATGCGCCGGTACATCTACATTCATGGCACTCCCGACCACGAGCCCATGGGAGTGCCGTTCTCCCACGGTTGTATCAGAATGCGCAACGCCGACGTGTGCTGGCTGTTCGACGTGGTCATGCCGGGCACGCGCGTGAACCTGATTCCCTGACCAACCAGGCCGTCCCGGGACCCCCTGAGAATGACGCTCGGACCACTGATGCTGGATGTCGAAGGTCTGGCCCTCACGGCCACAGACCGCGTGCGGTTGCGGGATCCGCTGGTGGGCGGGGTCATCCTCTTCAGCCGGAATTTCCGCGACAGGGACCAGGTCCGGGAGCTGGTCGCGGAGATCCGCAGTGTCAGGTCGCCCCACCTGCTCGTCGCGGTTGACCAGGAGGGCGGCCGTGTCCAGCGCTTCCGGGAGGGCTTTTACCGCCTGCCACCCCTGCGCTGGCTGGGCCACCAGTACGACCTCGACAACGACCGGGGACGCCACCTCTCGCAGACCTGCGGCTGGCTGATGGCGGCGGAGGTACTGGATACCGGGGTGGATTTCAGTTTCGCGCCGGTGGTGGACCTCGACTACGGCACCAGCGAAGTCATCGGCGACCGGTCGTTCCACCGGGATCCGGAAATCGTCGCGGAGCTGGCGTCCGCCTACGTCCTGGGAATGCACAAGGCCGGCATGATCGCCGTTGCCAAGCACTTTCCGGGCCACGGCTACGTGGTCGCCGATTCCCACCTGGACCTGCCGGTGGACACCCGCACCCTGTCCGAGCTCTACGATGACCTTCAGCCCTTCGGCCGGCTGATCCGGCAGGGCGTTAACGGCATCATGGCCGCCCACGTGCGCTACCCGCAGGTGGAGGGCGAGGTCGCTAGCCTGTCGTCCTACTGGCTGCGAACCGTCCTGCGAGGCGAACTGGGCTTCGGCGGCGTCATCTTTTCAGACGACCTCAGCATGAAGGCCCTGGTGAGCGAAGGCGACATGGCGGAACGCGCGCGACGGGCGCTGGCTGCCGGCGCGGACATGGCCCTGATCTGCAACGATCCCGCGGCCGCGGACACGACCCTCGAGGCGCTGAAGAGCTATAGAGACCCGGTTGGCCAGCCAGTCAGCCAGGCCCGCCTGATCACTCTGCGCCGGCGCCCGCCCGTGGGCATCGAACTGGCCGCGACGGGCGGTGAGTTCCGCGGTTCGCTCGCCTGGGAGCAGGCCGTGAACGCCCTGGACGAGGCACAGGCCCGGCCTGGCCTGACCCTCAGCTGATGGTGCCGGCGGTACCGGGCGCCCGGCTGCTGGTGGACCGGGCCGCCGTCGACACGGCGTTCGACCGGCTTGCGGCGGCCCTCCAGCCGTACGTCGAGCGCGAGCCCTGCGTCATGCTGGGCGTCCTGCTCGGTGGCCTCATGCCGTTGGCCCGGCTCGCCGGCAAGCTGCACGGGGATTTCGTCCTGGATACCTGCCGTGTGGGCCGTTACGGCGATGCCACCAGGGGCGGGATACCCCAATGGCTGGCCCACCCGCGCGCGGAGCTTCGCGACCGGCACGTGCTGCTCGTCGACGACATCTACGATGAGGGCCTGACGCTCGAGTTCATCGCCCACCATTGCCGGCAGGCCGGCGCCCGTCACGTGACGACGGCGGTGCTCGTGAGGAAGGTTCATTCCCGCGCCCTGGCCGGCGTCCAGCCCGATCTGGTGGGCCTCGAAGTCGGGGACGAGTTCGTCTTCGGCTGCGGCATGGACTACCGGGGTCACTGGCGGCACCTGCCCGAGATCTGGGCGGTGGACGGCTGAGCGTGCGGCTGGCAGTGATTGGCGGCACCGGTTCGGCGGGACTCTTTCCCGGTGGCGCGCCTGTGCACCTTCCGATGGCGCCGGGCGCGCAACCCTGGGGACCGGTTTCGTCCGTGCCGACCCGTTCCGGGCTGGGCGGGCATGAGATCATCTTTCTCGCCCGCCACGGCTCACCGGATGCGCCGGCAATTCCGCCGCACCGGGTGAACTACCGGGCCAATATCTGGGCACTGAAGCAGCTCGGCGTGGACCACGTGGTCGCCATCAATGCCGTGGGGGGAATCGCGAGCGCGGCGGTACCGGGCCGGCTGGTGATCCCCGACCAGATCATCGACTACACCTGGGGGAGGGAGCACACGTTCACCGGTGACAGCCGGTTCCCGCTCCGGCACGTGGATTTCACCGGGCCCTTCGCGCCGCTGCTCCGGGAGCGGCTGCTCTCCGCGGCCGACGGCATCGGCCTGGATGTGATGCGGACGGCTACTTACGGAGCGACGCAGGGGCCACGACTGGAAAGCGCGGCGGAAATCGAGCGCCTCGGGCGTGACGGCTGTCATGTGGTCGGCATGACGGGCATGCCCGAAGCAGGGCTGGCCCGGGAACTGGACCTGTCCTACGGCATGTGTTGTGTCGTTGTGAACCATGCCGCGGGCCGGGTGCCTGCCGGCACGACGATCCACACGCAGATGGCAGAAACCCTGGACGAGGGCATGGCGAAGGTACGTCGCCTCCTCGCCGCCCTGCTGGCCGGGGAGGCCGGAGCCGGTTGAGTCCCGCCGATTGAACAACGTGCCCAAACTTCAGCGCCGGGCAGTGACCACCTTCACAGAACCCCGCTTAACCTAAGGCTAGGATGCGCTTCCGGGTGGTGCGCAGCCGCGGAGGGGTCCGCGGCGACGTATCTCATAAAGTTGAGATATGCCTTCTAACTCATTGAAAAAGCTGAATCGTCATCTGCTGCGTCAGGCGCTCGATGCCGTTGCGGCGCCCGCGTTGATCATTGACGCCCAGCACCGGGACCGGCAGGTCGTGTACGCGAATGCGGCCCTGGGACAGGCCATTGGCCTCCACCCCAACGAGATCATCGGCCGCCCGGCAGACAGCCTGGCGGACACCGCCTTCGATCCGGCTTCACCGGACCCGTGGCGTCCGCGGTCGTCCCGCGGGGCGGTGGAACTGCGCCCGGCCCCACTCTACGACCAGCCTGGCAAGGCGAGCTACTGGCTGCTGACCGCCGCGGCGACAGCCGCCGCGCCGGCCATGCGCCCGGTCGGCCCCGGCGCCGCGCCGTCGATGGCCGGCACCGGCGTCTTCATGGCCACCGACGTCTGGGCGCGCAGCCTGCGTGACGACCGGACCGATGCCGCCACCGGCATTCCCGGCCGGAACGCGTTGCTGGAAGTGCTCCTTCGGGACTGGTCCATTGCCCGCCGCGAGCAGCAGCGCGTGAGCGTGATCGTCTTCCGCATCGATGCCCTCGAGAGCTATCACCACCTGTTTGGCCGGCACGCTACCGAGGCCTGCCTCCGGAAGGTGGCACACTCGATCGCCAACTCACTGCAACGGGCGGCGGACTACTGCGCGCGGGTGGGCCACGACCGGTTTGCCGTGCTGATTGGTGGCGCGGAAGAGGATCGCGTGGTGGCTTTCGCCGAGCGCATCGCGCAACGGGTCCGGGATCTTGCGATTCATCATCCGCGGTCCCAGCTTGCCCGCTACGTGACGGTATCCTGGAGTGTCGCTTCGGAAGTGCCTCCGGCGAATGCCGAGGAGCCGGGTCTGCTCGAGGATGCTGAAGCCAGGGTCTCCGGTTCGATGCTCCGCGAGTCCGCGCCCGGGCAGGGCGACCTCAGCGCCGGCGCCAACTGAAGGCCGGACCCGCCTGCTAGTCGCCTTCGGGTTCCGGTGGCACTTCGATCGGCTGCAGTTCCGGAGACTCGCCCTGCAACAACCGCGCGATGTATTCCGGCGCGATCACGTGGCAATAAAGGTGGCCCCGTACCTTGTCGGGCATGACATACCAGCGCCAGTCATCCCAGTCGATACGCATGTAGCGGGTGTGCACGTGCAGGGTCCCGGATGAATCCCTGCTGAGCAGCTCGAAGGGCGCAAGGTAGCTGCTGCCCGTCCAGACCTGTTCTTCCGGGTCCACCCGCACGTCGGGCGCCTTGGGGCCGGCGCCGGCACGGGCCTGCTCCACGACGCTGCGGGTCACCTGTTCGCAGGTCCCCTGCTTGCCGGCGGCCTGCTGGCCGTAGGCCGACTTCAGGTGATCGACGGACTTGACCTTGCAGGAGATCATTTTCGGCCGGCCCTGCCGATCCGGCGTCACGTACTGGTGGATCTCGACGGGCTCGATGCCCGGCTTGGAGTGCCGGTAGTCCCAGGAGGTCTCGTGGATGGTCAGATTCGCCTTGACGCTCGTCCCGGCCGTCACGCGCTGGACTTCGGAGCAGAACGTGTCGATGTCCCACGTACCGGTGGCAAGAGCCTTGGCGGATAGCAGAGCCAGCAGCAGGGGGGCGTAGCGTCGTAATGAACCGTACATGCGCAGACTCCAGTGGGCACATAAGGTGCGAATTCTAGCCGACCAGCCTGCTGCCAACGGTTCGGCAGCCAGCTTCCCGGCGCCTTCAGAACCGCGCAGTCGGTCACCTATCGGGCTTAGGAACTCCTGGTGCGGTGGGATACTCTAGGGCTCCCGCGGGCGGAGACCCCTGTCGATGTACCGGTTCGACTGGTTCGAGCGAATCAAGCTGAGTCGTGCCGATCGCGTTTTCCCAGGCCCGCTGCCCCTCAGTCCCGTCATCTGGGGCCTCGGCTTCACCAGCCTTCTCACGGACGTCTCCTCGGAGATGGTGAGCAGCGTCCTGCCGGCCTACCTGTTCCTGCACCTGAAGCTCGGACCTTTGCAGTACGGGATCATCGACGGCCTTTACAACGGATTCGCAGTGGCCCTGTTCAGCCTGGCGGCGGGCTACCTGGCAGACAGGTACCGGCGCCACAAGCTCATGGCCATGCTCGGTTATGGCCTCTCGGCCCTCTGCAAGCCGGCGCTCTTCCTTGCCGGAGGCTCCTGGTCCCTCATCCTGCTGGTCGTCGGCACGGATCGCCTCGGCAAGGGCCTGCGTTCAGCGCCGCGCGACGCCATCCTGTCGATGAACGCACCGCCCGGCCGGTTCGCCAGCGCCTTCGCGCTGCATCGGTCTCTCGATGCCGGGGGTGCCCTGCTCGGTCCCTTCGTGGCATTTCTGATCCTGGCCGCGCTGCCCGGGGGCTATGACGTCATCTGGGTCGTGAGCCTTGCCTTCGCTGTTCTTGGCCTGGCGACACTGGCTCTCTTCGTGCCCCAGCCCCGGCTTCCAGTACCGGCAGCATCGCGCGGGCTGGAGGCCCAATCTCTGCGATCGATGCCGGACGCGCGGCGATTCCGGATCCTGGCCGCAGTAGTCTTGTTGCTCGCGGTCTCCACCATCAGCGACGGCTTCGTCTTCATCCGCCTGCAGGCGGCCAGCGGCGTCGGTGCGGGCGCATTTCCGCTCTATTTTGCGGCGGTGTCCTGCGTGTACATGGTGGCATCGGTGCCCGCGGGGCTGGTGGCCGACCGGGTCGGACGCGCTGGCGTGCTGTTCGCAGGTTACATCCTGCTGCTGGCGGCCTACGTGCTCCTGCTGACTGCTCCGCTCGACGGCATCGTCGTCCAGTCTGCGGTGATCATGCTGATAGGCTTGTACTACGCGGGCACCGAGGGCGTGATGATGGCCATGGGCAGCACGTTGCTGCCGGAAGGCCGGCGTACGACCGGCCTTGCCGTGCTGGCGACCGTCGCAGGCCTCGGCAAGGCAGCCTCGTCGATCGCCTTCGGCTGGCTGATGCAGGCCCATGGCAGTGCCTGGGCAATCGGGGTATTCGTCGCGCTCCTGCCGGTCGTACTCGGCGTCGCGGCGCTGGGTCTACGGAGGACCGCATGAAGCTTGGGCGTACTGGTGCATTCCTGGCGGTGTTCCTGCTGGTCGCGACGGGGGTGGCGGCTTACGTGTATGTCGCGTACGGCCCGGGGTCGAGGCCAGCGCGATCGCCTTCCGCGCCTATCGACGCGTTGGAGCCCAGCCGCGACTCGGCGCCGGAGGCCGGACCGGTCGTCGGGGTGTCGCCATCAGTGCCGACGGCCGAGGGTGCAGTGACGGTCCCTCTGCCGCCGGCGCCACCGCCACCGACAGAACTGTTTTTTCGCCACACGGGCCTCGATCAGGACTACGGCAAGCTGGCCCGGGTGCGCCTCGGGAGCAACGCTGAACCAGAGGTCTTCGACGTGCTCAGCTGCGAAGTCGTGCACGTGGCCGGCAATCGTGGCCTGTGCCTCACCGCTGATCGTGGGGTGATCACGACCTACAAGGGGATCATCTTCGACACCGGGAGTCTGGCGGTGGTTGCCGAGGTGCCGCTGGCTGGCGTCCCGAGTCGCTGTCGGGTGGCTCGCGATGGCCGCCGGGCGGCAATGACCGTGTTCGTCAGCGGGCATGGCTACGCGGATGTGACCTTTTCGACCCAGACATTGCTGATCGACCTGGCAACTGGCTCGGTGGAGGCCGACCTGGAGACGTTCTCGGTCTCCAGGGACGGGGAGCCAGTTCAGGCTGCTGACCGGAACTTCTGGGGCGTGACGTTCGGCGACGACTCGCGCTATTTTTACGCCACGATGTCAACGGGCGGCGAGCATTACCTCATCCGGGGCGATGCGCAGGAGCGCTCGGCCCGGGTCATCCGCAAGGGAGTGGAATGTCCGTCGCTGTCGCCGGATGGCCGGCAGATTGCGTTCAAGAAGCGCGTCACCGGCGGGAGCAGTGTCCACTGGCAGATCGCTGTACTTGACCTGGACAGCGGACAGCAGCGCGTGCTCGCCGAGAATCGCAGCGTGGACGATCAGCTCGAATGGCTGGATGACGCGCGGGTGCTTTACTCGATGCCCAGGCAGGATGGAAGCCCGGGTGCCAGCACGGCCGTGTGGGTGGCGCGGGTTGACGGCAGCCGCGGGCCTGAACTTCTCCTGGACAACGCCTACTCGCCGGCGGTACTGCGCTGATCCTGCGCGCATTTCTCCGGTTACTGGCCAGCCCTGGCGACCTTCGATGGCGGTACCGACGGCCTCTCCTGGTGGGCCACCATCTCGCCGACCATTTTCTCCACGAAGGCGAACCTTGATTCAGCGTCTTCCAGGGGTGCCGAGAACCTAAACTTCTGCTGCTTGTCGAGGCGATAGGTCTTGGGCAGGTTCCGCAGCTGGGTCACGATCCAGGCCGGGCTCACTGTCGTGCGGGGTCCAAACTCCACGAAGCCGCCGACCGGGCTGGCATCGAGCCGTCGGACCGACAGCGGCTCTGCCTTCAGGCGCAGTGCCGTCATGCGGAACAGGTGCCGGGTGGGCTCGGGGAGGGGGCCGAACCGGTCCACCAGTTCCACCTGGAGCTCGCGCAGGGCCGCGTCGCTCCTCGCGCTGGCGATGCGCTTGTAATGCACCAGCCGCAGGTGCACGTCGGGAAGGTAATCGTCGGGCAGCAGGGCCGGAAGGTGCAGGTTGATCTCGGCCACTGGCGGCAGGGTGTTGTCCATGTCCGGCTCGAGGCCGTCCTGGAGGGCCTTTACGGTGCGGGTGAGCATGTCGTTGTAGAGCTCGAAGCCGATTTCCTGGATCTGGCCGCTCTGCTCCTCGCCCAGCAGTTCGCCGGCACCGCGGATCTCCATGTCGTGCGTGGCCAGCATGAAGCCCGACCCCAGGTCCTCGAGGGCGGCGATGGCGTCAAGCCGCTTCCCGGCGTCGGGCGTCAGGGCCTCCCGGGGCGGCGCCAGCATGTAGGCGAAGGCCTGGTGGTGCGAGCGGCCGACGCGGCCGCGCAGCTGATGCAGCTGGGCCAGGCCGAACCGGTCGGCCCGGTTGATCAGGATGGTGTTCGCTGAAGGGATGTCGAGGCCGCTCTCGATGATGGCCGTGCAGACGAGGATGTGGAAGCGCCGGTGGTGGAAGTCGAGCATGATCTGCTCGAGGTCCTTCTCCCGCATCTGGCCATGAGCCACCTCGATCCGCGCCTCGGGGACCAGCTCGCCCAGCGCCTTCGCGACCTTGTCGATGTCCTCGATCTGGTTGTGGACGAAATACACCTGGCCGCCGCGCTTCAGTTCCCGCAGGCAGGCCTCCCGCACGATCCGGTCCTCGAAGCGCGTGACAAAGGTCTTGATGCTGAGGCGGGTCTCGGGTGGCGTGGCGATCAGCGAGAGGTCCCTCAGGCGACCAAGCGCCATGTTCAGGGTGCGCGGGATCGGAGTGGCCGTGAGGGTGAGCACATCCGCCTCGGTGCGCAGGGCCTTCAGCCGCTCCTTGTGGCGGACACCGAACCGGTGTTCTTCGTCGACGATGATCAGCCCCAGGTTCCTGAAGCGCATGTCGCCCTGGAGCAGCCGGTGCGTGCCGATGACGATGTCCACGCTGCCCGCCTCGATGCCTTCCTGAACCTTCCGGGTCTCCTGGGTCGAGCGGAAGCGGGAAAGCACCTCGACCGTGACGGGCCAGTCGGCGAACCGGTCGGCGAAGGTCTGGTAGTGCTGCTGGGCCAGCAGCGTCGTCGGGACCAGCACCGCAACCTGCCGTCCCGCGGAAACCGCCATGAAGGCCGCGCGGAGCGCCACCTCGGTCTTGCCGAAGCCCACGTCCCCACACACCAGGCGGTCCATGGGCCTGCCGCTGGACAGGTCGTTGACCACGGCATCGATGGCGCGGGCCTGGTCCTCCGTGGGCTCGAAGGGAAAGCCGGCGGCGAACGCCGCGTAGTCGTGCTGGGTTGCCGCTGCCCGGGTCGTCTGCCGGGCCGCGCGTTTCGCGTAGAGCTCGAGGAGTTCTGCCGCCACATCCCGGATGCGGGCCGCCGCCTTGCGCCGGGCCTTCTCCCACTGGTCACTGCCAAGCTTGTGCAGCGGCGCCTCCTCGGGCGACGTGCCCGTGTAGCGGGACACCATGTGCAACGACGCCACGGGCACGTGGAGCTTGTCGCCCCCGGCATACTCCAGGGTCAGGAACTCCATGGGCATGCCGTCGATCGTCAGCGTCGTGAGGCCGCGGTAGCGGCCCACGCCGTGGTCGACGTGGACGATGGGCGACCCGGGGTGGAGGTCGGTCAGGTCACTCAGGATCTGCTCGGGATCCCGGACGCGACGCTGCCGGCGCCGGCCCCGCGGGCGTTCGCCGTAGAGCTCGCGCTCCGTGATGATGGCGATGCCGGCGTCCCGGAGGAGTAGGCCCTGGCCGAGCGGCGCGATGCTGACCATCGCCCTCTGGGCCGACGCGAGGAATTCACCCCAGCCCATGGCTTCGGCCAACGTCACGCCCTCCTGGCGCAGGAGGTCGGCGAGCATTTCGCGACGCCCTGCCGATTCAGCTGCGAACAGCAGGCGGCCCTGGAAACCGCGGATGAATTCCCGCAGCCGGTGCGTCGGCTCGTCGGCGCGGGGATCCAGCAGCAACTGGGGAAGCGGGGCCAGCCCGGCCGTGGCCGGCCTGTCCTCGCTCGCCACCAGATCTGGCGTACCCGGGTCCAGGATCAGCAGTGGACCGCCGGCAACCCGGGCCAGGTGTTCCGCAGGCGGGCCGTTCAGTTCATGCGGCTCGAGCGCGGGTCGCTCCGAATCGTCCTTCGCGTCCTGGAAGCGCTCGTTGATCTGCTGCCATGCGGGCTCGAGCAGATCGGCGGGATTACCTAGCGCAACCGTCAGGTGCTCCGGCGGCAGGTAGTCCCAGAGGAGTGCCGTGCTGTCGAAGAACAGCGGCAGGTAGTTCTCGACGCCCCCCGGCATACGGCCCTCGGAAACCTCGCGGTAGATGATCGACCGGGCGGGATTCCCTTCGAAGCGCCGCCGGTAGGTCTGGCGGAACTGCCTGATGGCCTCCGCATCCACCGGCATCTCACGGGCCGGCAGTGTTTCCAGTGCCTCGAGCGGCGTTCCCGAGAGCTGGGTATCCGGATCGAACTGCCGCAGGCTGTCGATCTCGTCGTCCAGAAAGTCCACGCGGACCGGCAGCGGCGAGCCCATGGGGTAGAAGTCGAGGAGGGAGCCCCGCACGGCGAGATCGCCGTGCTCGACCACCTGGGACACGCGCTGGTAGCCGGCCGTTTCCAGCTGCAGCCGCAGTTGCTCCGGCCGCAGCTTCTGTCCCCTGGTCAAGGACACGCTGTAGCCCCCGATGTAACGAACGGGCGGCAGGCGGGGCAGCAGGGTGGAGGCGGCGACGAGCAGGGTATCGACCCGCCCGGCCGCCACGTCCCTCAGCACCGTCAGGCGCCGGGAGATCAGGTCCTGATGGGGACTGAAGGTGTCGTAAGGCAGCACCTCGGTGTCCGGGAAGAGCGCGATGCGGCGGCCGTCGCCCGCGAAGTACCGGAGCTCCGCCTCCAGGCTCTCCGCCCGGGCCACCGACGGCACGATCACGAGCCAGAAGCCCGGTTGCGCGGCCCTAAGCGTTGCGAGCCCGAGCGCGTGCCCGCACGCGGGCAGGCCCGCCCAGTACCGCCGGCCGCCGGGACCGGCAGGCAGGGGGAGGGGCAGGGGGAGCAGGGGCTGTGCGGGTGGCGCGTTCGGGGTCATGGGGAGCCGCCAATGGGGCGGGGTGGGGATTATCCCGTGAAACTGCCCGGATTGTCGCCTCGAGAGCGGCCGCCGGGACCGGGCCTGAGTTACCAGATCGTCTCAACCAGGCCCGACTTGCGGATGCGGGCGTCGCCGGTCACGAGACGAACCTGCTCGTCGAGCGCCGTGGCAATGATGATCCGGTCGGCCGGGTCGCCCGGCAGTGCTTCCGCCAGGGTGCCGGCGCGCACGGCGATATCGGCCGTGACCGGCAGCACGTTCAGTTTCGCCAGCAGCTTCAGGTTCTCGAGCCAGTCCCCCAGGGTCGAATGAAGCTGGATCCGTCCCCGCCGGACGAGTGTCGCGAGCTCGAAAAGGCTGATTGTCGATACGCCGAGGGATCCCGGCGCGGGCCGCTTCGATACCGCCCGTCGCACCCTGGCGGGCAGTCTGGCCGGATCATTCAACCACCAGGCGAGGGCATGCGTATCGAGCAGGATCGAAAGTTCATGTCCCACTCTTGCGGCTCGAAGGCGGGATAGAAAGGCCGGTCGTAGGGCAGTACGCTGCCGTGCAGGAAGGCGCGCGCGGCTTCGGAAGCGGATTTGTGCGGATACGCAAGTGGCAAGGCGTGAAGCCAACCGCCGTCCATTCTCCATTATGTCCGCGCAACTCAACCATTCGGGGGGATGACAAAGGGGGCGGGGGGGGTAAGGTGTTTTCAAGCGACTGGGGTCTGGAGGAGATCCCGGTGAAAAAGACCAACGACAGTCCAGATTTGGCTGGGGGAAATTCCGATGGGAACGACGCCGAGGATCGCGGCCGCGCTGGCGGCACTTTCTCTGATGTCTGCGAGTGCGAATGCAGCCCTGCTCAGTCGAGCCGGTGGTCAGGCCTACTACGACAACGACCTCAATATCACCTGGCTTGCGAACGCCAATCTGGCCGCGGGCAGCATCTATGATGACGGTGCGAGCACGACCGACGGGCGCATGACATGGGCTTCGGCAACGGCGTGGATTGCCTCGCTGAACACCGCGAATTATCTCGGTATCAACACCTGGCAGCTCCCGGAGGCGAACGCGGCGTGCACTGGCTATTTCTGCAGCAGCGCCGACATGTATCACCTGTTCTACAGTGAAGGCATCAACAGCGCGGCGCCAGCGCCGCTATCGAACGTCGGCGGGGGCTACTACTGGTCGGACGATGCTTTCGCGACCACCGGCTCCGCGCACGTCTTCAATCTCAGCAATGTCACTGGTGGCCAACAGGGCCAGTTCGCCAAGAACACCGCCACTTTTGCCTGGGCGTTGGCGTCGGCCCCGGGCGATGCCCTGGTTCCAGTGCCTGCCGCGGTGTGGCTTTTCAGCGGTGCACTCGGAGCGTTGGGCGTGATGAAACGCAGGACGAAGCCCGCTGCTTAGGGCGCGCATCGAACCATGAACAAGGACCCCGCTTCGGCGGGGTCCTCTGCTTTCGGGTCCGGCTTCTTTCACCCCGCCGCTTCTGATGTACAGGGTGCAGGCCCGCACCTCGACCTCTCGCCCCAGGGGGGCGGGTGCGCTACACGCTGAATCCCCTCCTGCGCTAAGTTACCGCCGGACCGCATGCACCACGTGGTCGTGCTCGAAGAACACGACGAAGTCCGGGTAGTCCCAGCGCGAGATGGGGGGCTGGCCGACGGGGCCAGACCGGGAGGCGGGGGCGCCGAAGCGGGACTCCACCCGGGCCATGCTGCTGCCCCGCGCGGGGCGCTCTGAGGCGGCGACACCGGTCGCCACGTTCTCGATCACCAGCTTGTCCGCGATGGCGTTGCCGGCGGGCAGGAGCAGCGGGGTGGCGAGCGCGAGCGTCAGGAGGAAGGCTCGGGGGATGGCGGCCATGCTAACCTCTCCGTGGTCGTTCACCGGCAAATATAGCACTCGACCTCCCCTCAGAAAAACGACGTATCCATTGGACTTGACAAGACAAATGAGCTACCCAGCCGGTTGCCCCGGAGTGCCTGCCGGGTGACCGGCCCAGGGCCCGTGCCGGTGGGGATCCGGTACCCGGCGCCGCTCACTGAGGGGGTCCTGGTGCGCCGCTACCAACGCTTCCTGGCTGATGTGCAGCTGCCGGACGGCTCGGTGGTGACCGCCCATTGTCCCAACACCGGAGCCATGCTCGGCTGCCAGGCCCCCGGGTCCCGGGTCTGGCTGAGCCCGGCCAGCCGGCCCGGGCGGCGCTGCGCCTGGACCTGGGAGCTGGTCGAGGTGGCCGGTGGCACGCTGGTCGGCATCCACACGGGCCGCACGAACGGGCTCGCTGCCGCGGCGCTTTCGGCCCGCCTGCTGCCCGGCCTCCGGGAGTACGCCGAGGTCACCGCCGAATTCCGCGTGCCCGAGGCGGGCGTGCGCTTCGACTTCCGGTTGCGCGGTGCCGGGCTGCCGGATTACTACCTGGAGGTCAAGAACGTGACGGCCGCGGTGACGGACCGCCGCGCGCTCTTTCCGGACGCGGTCAGCGAGCGGGCCGCCCGCCACGCACGGGAACTCGCCCGGCTGCGCCGGGGCGGCGCCCGGGCCGGCGTCCTCTTCTGCGCCCAGCGCGCCGATGTGGACGTGGTCGAGCCCGCCGACCGCATCGATCCCGCCTACGGCATCGCGCTGCGGGCCGCGGCGGCCGACGGGGTCGACGTGATGGCGATCGGGGCCCGGGTGACGCCGGCCGGCATCTTTGTGGACCGGCTCATTCCGGTGGCGCTCGCCGCATGATGCGACCCGCCACGGTCTGGATTGCCCTGCGTTACCTGGGCGCGCAACGCACGAACCAGTTTGCCTCGCTCGTCGCGCTCGCGTCCGTCATCGGCGTGGCGCTGGGCGTGGCCGCGCTCATCGTCGTCCTGTCGGTGATGAATGGCTTCGAGAACGAGCTGCGCTCGCGGCTGGTCGCCATTACCGGCCATGGCGCCGTGGTCACCGGCAATGGGGAAGCCGCCTGGCGCGACGTCCTGGCGGACCTCCAGGGCTTTCCGGGCGTGGATTCCGCCGCCCCGTATGTGGAGCTCGAAGCGATGGTGGCCGTCGGTGGCGAGCTGGCCGGTGCCGTTATCGAAGGGGTTGATCCGTCACGGAAGTCGCCCATCGCGGGCCTCGAGCGCGCGCTGCGCGGCGGGACTCTCGCCGACCTCACCGCCGGCTCCTGGAAGGCGCTGCTGGGCCGCTCCCTCGCCGTTCGCCTTGGCGTCGGCATCGGTGACCGGGTACGCGTCCTCGTGCCCGTCCGGGACGGGGCGGGTCGGGTCACGTCCAGGCTTCGCGAGCTGACCGTCGCCGGCGTGTTCGAGGTCGGCGTCCGGGATCACGATGCGGTCCGGGTTCTCGTGAACCTGACGGATGCAGCGGCACTGGCCGGGCTCGGGGACAGGGTCACCGGCATACGGCTGCAGACCACCGACATCTTCGCGGCCCCGCGCATCCTGGACGACTGGCTGGCCCGCTGGACGTCTGGTGGCCGCAAGGCGCCCGTCACCACCGACTGGACCCGGGACAATGCCACCTATTTCCGCGCCGTGCGCATAGAGAAGACCATGATGACGCTGCTCCTCTCGCTCATCGTGGCGGTGGCGGCCTTCAACATCGTCGCCACGCTCGTCATGGTGGTCACGGACAAGCGGCCGGGCATCGCCATCCTGCGTACCCTGGGTTTCTCGCGGGGTGCCGTCGTGGCCATGTTTGCCCTGCAGGGGGTCATGATCGGCTGGGCAGGGGTACTCATGGGAGTCGCCGGCGGTGCGCTGCTGGCGACCAACATCGGCTCGGTGGCGCCCGCCCTGGAGCGCCTGTTCGGTTTTGAGTTCATGCCCGCCGATGTCTACTACCTGACAGCGCTGCCCGCCGACCTGGAGACCGTCGACCTGCTGTGGGTCAGCGTCATCGCGCTGGCGCTCACGGCGTGCGCGACGATCTATCCCGCGCTCCGGGCCGCCGCCGTGGCGCCGGCCGAAGTCCTCCGCTACGAATAGGCGGGCCAGCAGTCATGCTTCGTCCCTACGAACTTGCCATCGCGCTCCGCTACGTCCGGTCGCACAACAAGAACCGCTTCATCTCGTTCATTTCCGTGATCTCGATGGCCGGCATTGCGCTGGCGGTGGCCGTGCTGATCATGGTCCTGTCTGTCATGAACGGTTTCGAATCCGAGGTGCGCAACCGCATCCTCCAGATCGTTGCCCATGCGTCCATCACCGGCCTGGACGGGCGTATCAGCGACTGGCAGGCGCTGTCCGCCATTGCCGGCCGGGATCCCGATGTGCGCGCCGTCGCGCGATTCGTGGATGGGCAGGCCATGCTCGTGGGGCCCGCCGAGATCCGCGGCGTGCAGCTCCGCGGCATCGATCCTGCCAGTGAGCTCCGGACCTCCGCGCTCGGTTCGCTGATGGTGGACGGGAAGCTCGAGGCCCTGGAGCCCGGCACCTTCGGCATGGTGATCGGCCGCACCCTGGCCGAGCAGCTCGGCGTCGCCGTGGGCGACTCGGTCGTCGTGCTGGTCTCCCAGGGCATCACGACACCAGCCGGGGTCGTGCCTCGCATGCGCCGGTTCCGGGTCACCGGCATCTTCTACGCGGGCATGTACGAATTCGACCGCGCCCTTGTTTTCGTCAACGTTGCCGATGCCCAGCGCCTGTTCCGCTTCGGCGAGGACGTCACCGGGGTCCGGCTGGCGATCAACGACCCTCTCGAGGCGCCCGGGGTCGTCCGGTCGGTGGCCAATGCCTGGGGTGGCGGCGTCTACGTCACGGACTGGACGCGCGAGCACGGCAATTTCTTCCGGTCGATCCAGCTGACGCGTTCGATTATCTTCGTCATCCTGTTGCTCGTCGTCGGCGTGGCCGCCTTCAACATCGTCTCCACGCTCGTGATGGTGGTGCGCGACAAGCGGGGGGAGATCGCCATACTGCGCACGCTCGGCTCGACGCCTGCCGCCATACTTGCGATCTTCGTGCTGCAGGGCGCCCTGGTGGGCGTCATGGGTACCGCGGTGGGCGTGACTGCGGGCGTGCTGGGCGCCTGGAACGTCAGCGCGATAGCGGTGTTCATCGAGCGTCTCACCGGATTCCAGTTTCTTGCCCCGGACGTCTACTTCATCAGCGAGCTGCCGAGCAGGCTCGTGTGGGCGGACGTCTGGCAGGTCGCGGGAATCGCCCTGCTGCTCGGGCTCGTATCAACCATCTATCCTGCGTGGCGCGGGGCCGTGACGGCGCCGGCCGAGGTATTGCGGTATGAGTGACGTTCCAGTCATCGAGTGCAGGGGGTTGCGCAAGCAGTTCACCGAGGGCCCGGCTGTCATCGAGGTGCTGAGGGACATCAACATGGTCGTCGGCGAGGGGGAGCGCATTGCCATCGTCGGCCCCTCCGGCGCGGGAAAGACGACGCTTCTCCAGCTCCTCGGCGGCCTCGACACGCCCACCGCCGGCGAAGTCCGCATCCGCGGCCGCGACATCGCCACCACCGACAACGCAGAGCGCGGACGCATCCGCAACCAGCACCTGGGCTTCGTCTACCAGTTCCACCACCTGCTGCCGGAATTCACCGCGCTGGAGAACGTGGCAATGCCGTTGCTGGTGCGCCGTGACCCCCTCGATGCGGTTCGTGCCCGGGCGCGGCAGGTGCTCGAACGGGTGGGCCTCGCCGGTCGCCTCGAGCACAAGCCCGGCGAGCTGTCCGGTGGTGAGCGGCAGCGTGTCGCCGTGGCGCGGGCCCTCGTGACGGAGCCGGCGGTGGTGCTCGCCGATGAGCCCACCGGCAACCTGGACCGGAAGACGGGCGACACCGTGCTCGAACTGATGCTGGCGCTGAATCGCGAGGTGGGCGCCAGCCTGGTCATTGTCACGCACGACCCGCGGATCGCCCTGAAGATGAACCGGGTGCTCCGCCTCGGCGACGGTCGCCTGGAGGACGCTACGGCCGAGTACGCAAGCGACGCTCTCCGCGCCGCCGCATCCGCAATCGCGTCATGAACCGCCATCCGGTGTTGCTCAGCAGGTAGGCCGCTCCGGCCGCCAGAAGTCCGGTGACGAGGGCGCCCAGCCACAGGGGCTTCCAGGCGCCGGCGAGGCCGCTGACGAGTTCCTGCCAGGGCAGGTCCAGGCTCAGGTCGGAGGGTGGGAGACCCAGCAGGCGGGCTCCCAGCAGGTATTCCCCGTAAAGGATCGGCCCGTAGGTGAGCGGGTTGGCGATCCACGTTGCCACGACGGCCACCGGCAGGTTGACGCGCATCAGTATGGCCGCCAGCACGACCACGGGCGTGTGACCGAGAAATGGCATGACGCCGACGAACACGCCCAGCGCCAGCCCGCCGGTGATGCTGCGCCGGTTGATGGAAAAGTACACGGGGTGAGACAGAATCACGCGGAACGGCTTGAGATACCAGGCAGCGTTGTCCTGATTCCCGCGATACGGGGCAGATAGTCGCCTGAAGAATTTTCGTGGCATCCGGTACCTTGGTTCCAGCGGCGCGTCGCGGCCGCTCATTATCCAGTGTCCTGACCGGAAGTCGTCATGGTCGCAGCCGCCAGCGCTGCCCTGCTGCTCGCCACTCTGCTGCTCTGGGCCCCCGGGCTTCCCGTTTCCGGCGCGGAAGCACTGGTGCTGGTGTCCGCGGGGGCGGTGGTCGCGGCCTGGCGTGGCGGCCGCCGGGCATTTCTGCTGGTCGCCCTGGCCGGATTGCCGGCCGTCGGCACGCTCGCGACGGCCACGCGGCTGCTCGAGGACCGCTGGCCGTCCACCGTGGACAGTCCGGACATCCCCGTCTCCGGCGCCGTCTGTGAATTCCCGCGGGTCCAGCCCGGGTCATGGCGTTTCGTACTCACCACCGACCCGGAGTCCCGGGCACGGGGCGCGCCGGAGCGCCTGCTGATCAGCTGGTACGAGAATCCCGCGCGGCCGGCAATGCCGCCAGCGCCTGGTGAACGGTGGCATCTCAGCCTCCGGCTCAGGCCGCCCCGTGGCCTCAGCAACCCGGGCACGTTCGACTACGAGCGCTGGCTGTTTTCCCAGCGTATCGGTGCCACGGGCTGGGTCCGTGATTCCAGGGCCAATGGCCGCATTCCGGGGAGCCCTTCGGCGTGTCCGCCCGCAGCCTGGCGCACTGCTACCGCATACCGCGTCGGGGCGGCGCTCCATGGCCGTGAGGCAGCGCCCTACGTCCTGGGACTGGCCATCGGCGCCTATCAGGCGCTGCCCGAGGCCGAGTGGGACAAACTCCGCCGCACCGGCACCATCCACCTGATTTCCATTTCCGGCTTCCACATAGCCCTGGTGGCGGCCCCGGCGGCCCTGCTGGGCCTGGCCTTCGCCCGGGCAATGCTGGCAGCGGGCTGGCGATGCCGGCCACCGGTCCTCGCGGCGTGGACGGCGGTCGCCGCAGCCTGCGCGTACGGCGCCCTGGCAGGCTTCAGCGTGCCCACGGCGCGCTCGGTCATCGCCGTCGCCATCGTCGCTGTCCTCGTGACGTGCCGGCGCGCGGCCACGGTGCCGGACCTCCTGTCATGCGTGGTGCTGGGCGTCCTGCTGATCGAGCCACTGGCGCCGCTCGTGCCGGGATTCTGGCTGTCCTTTGCCGGGGTGATGGTCCTCGCGGCGGTTGCCGCCGGCGAGACCCGGCCGGGTGCGATCCGCCTCCTGGTCGTTACCCAGTTCGCGATGACGGCCGGGCTTGCGCCGCTGCTCGCCGCCTTCTTCGGCCAGTTTCCCGCGAGCGGCCTGCTGGCCAATCTGGTCGCCGTGCCGGCCTTCAGCCTGGTGCTGCTGCCTCTGACGCTCCTGGGCACGGCGTTGGCCTGGCTGGCACCCGGTCCCGGGGCGGTGCTGCTCGGCCTGGCGGCCGACTGCTTCGATGCGTGGCGCTGGTTCCTCGGGTGGTGTGCGGATCTGCCGGCCGCCGTCTGGCACCTCCCGGAGCCTTCCCGCGGGGCGCTCCTGCTTGCGGGCGCCGGGGCTGCTTCGGCCCTGTGGCCATCGCCCTGGCCCGGCCGCTGGCTGGGCCCGTGCATGCTCACCGGCCTGCTTGTCGCGGGCGCGCCGCCAGTCCCAACCGGCGGCATGCGCGTGACCGTGCTGGATGTCGGCCAGGGCCTGTCGGTCCTCGTCCAGACTGCCGGCCACGCGCTGCTCTACGACGCAGGCCCGGCCTTCCGGGACAGCGATGCCGGGGAGCGGGTCGTGGTTCCCGTGTTGCAGGCACTCGGTGTGACGGATCTGGATGCCCTGTTGATCTCCCATGGCGATGCCGATCATCGCGGTGGGGCTGTGAGCGTGCTCGAGCGCCATCCTGGCGCACGGGTTCTCGGTCCGGCCGGCACCCGAGCCGGGCCCTGCGAGGCAGGCATCGCCTGGCGTTGGGACGGCGTGCTGTTCGAAGTTCTCCATCCCGCCCCCGGCGATACGCACCGGGACGACAACGCGGCCTCCTGCGTCCTGCGCGTCTCGGCACCGCGCGCGCGTCTGCTGCTGCCCGGCGACATCGAGGCGCCCGAGGAACTGGAACTGGCTTCGGGGCCGCAGTCAGGCCGGGTGGATCTTGTGCTGGCGCCCCATCATGGAAGCCGCACATCCTCATCCGCGCCATTCGTCGGCGCCACGCGGCCCCGCCACGTGATCGTCTCGTCGGGCTATCGCAATCGCTGGCGATTTCCCGCCAGCGACGTGGTCGACCGCTGGCGCGGGGAGGGCGCCTGCGTCCTCAATACGGCAGAGGCGGGCGCCATTTCATTCGACGCAGGCCCGCACGAGGGCTTTCGCCTCCGGCGGGCGGAGCGCGTGGCGGCGCCGGGGATCTGGCTCGCGCGCCCGGATGCCGCTTCATCCTGCAGCTGATATTGCGGTCGAGGCCGTGCCTGTGACGACCTGCGGAGGTCAATGTATAGTGACGCCCGACTGCTGCGGAACGGGTGCGCATGCTCGAAATAGTGATTGCCGGCGGCTGGGTGATGGTGCCCATCATTCTCTGTTCCGTCGTAGCTGTTGCCATCATCCTCGAGCGGCTCTGGACGCTCCAGCCCGGCCGCGTGGTGCCCCGGGACCTGTCGCGGCAGGTGTGGGACTGGGTCAGCAGCAATCAGCTGAACCACCAGCACATCCAGGACCTGCGTGCCAACTCCCCCCTGGGCCAGGTCCTGGCAGCCGGACTGGCCAGCCGCCAGCAGGATCGCTCCATCATGAAGGAGGCGGTGGAGGATACGGGCCGGCACGTGGTCCACGAGCTGGAACGCTACCTCAATACGCTGGGCTCTATCGCCGCGGTGTCACCGCTGCTCGGCCTTCTCGGCACGGTCACCGGAATGATCAGGACCTTTTCCGCCCTGACGACCGGCGGTGCGGGTGATCCTGCGTCGCTTGCCGGCGGCATCTCCGAGGCGCTGATCACGACGGCCGCGGGGCTGATGGTCGCCATACCCGCGCTGATCGCCTACCGCTATCTGCGCGGCCGCGTCGATGGCCTCGTGGTGCAGATGGAGAAGGAGGCCATCGCCATGGTCGAGGCGCTCCAGCGCAAGCAGTTCGTCGACACCCTCGGCCGGTCCCGGTCCGCGACATGAACCTCGCCAACCGCAGGCTGCGCGAGGAGCCGGAGCTGAACGTGGTCTCACTCGTGGATGTGGTGCTGTTGCTCCTGATCTTCTTCATGCTCACCACGACCTTCGTCCGTCCGTCCCAGATCGCCATTCGCCTGCCGGAAGCCGGTGTGAGCTCGGATGTGCCCGCAGGCCGCGAGGAACTCGAGATCACCGTCACGGGCCAGGGTGAGTTTCGCGTGAATGGCAGGGCGCTCGTGGACTCCCGCCCCGAGACCCTCGAGGCCGCCGTCCGCAAGGTCATTCCCCGGGTCCGCGCGCGCCACGTGACCGTCAGTGCCGACGGACGGGCCAGCCATCAGGACGTGGTGACGGCGATGGACGTGGCCGGTCGCCTGGGATTCGTCGAGGTCCGGATCACGACGGTACGATCGCGGCCAGCCGAGTGAGGGCAGCTTGAGCAGCGGCAGTTCGCGGAGTGTGGCGCCATCGGCGATCTACCGGCGCCTCCTCTCGTTCGCCAGGCCTCACTGGGCCGTCTTCATCATTGCCGCGGTCGGCATGGCGTTCTACGCGGCTACCGACACCGGCTTTGCCTGGCTGGTCAAGCAGCTCCTGGCAACCATCGACGCCCCGGTCGACACCCTCGACCCGCGGGGCGAGCTCATTCGCCGCTGGCTGCCCCTGGGGATCATGGTCCTTTTCCTCGTGCGGGGAGCTGCGGAATTCGCCACGACCTACAGTCTCGGCTGGATCGGCCGGCAGGTGATCAAGAGTGTGCGGGCCCTCGTCTTCGACAGGTTCCTGAACCTGCCAACCCGGTTCTACGACGCGGCGTCCAGCGGCACGCTGCTGTCCAAGCTGACCTTCAACATCGAACAGATCGCTGCCGCAGCGTCGAACGTCGTCACGGTCCTGATCAGGGATAGCCTGACGGCGATCGGCCTCGTGGCCTACATGGTCTACCTGAGCCCGCCGCTGTCGGCTTTCGTGTTCGTCGCGGCTCCCTTGCTGGCGTTGCTGATCCGTGTGCTGAGCCGGATGTTCCGGCGCTACAGCAGCCGGATCCAGGAGTCCATGGGCGAGCTCACCCGCATAACCGGCGAGACACTGCAGAGCCATCGAATAATCAAGATATTCAACGGGCAGGATTACGAGCGACGCCGGTTCGAAGCGGCAAACGAGCGGAACAGGCGCATGAACATGCGCCTGTTTGCCACCCGCGCCGCGGGCGATGGCGTCACGGCGCTCCTGGCGGCGGTGGGCATGGCCGGAATCGTGTTTGTCGCCAACCAGGATTCGGTGCGCTCCGCGCTGGACGTTGGGGATTTTGGCGCCTTCATTACCGCGCTGCTGCTGCTCATGCGGCCGTTGCGCGCGCTGACGGGCGTCAACGTGTCGCTGCAGCAGGGAATTGCGGCCGGGGCCAGCGTCTTCGAGCTGCTGGACGAGGACGTCGAGCGGGACACGGGCATCCTGGCGCCCGTCCGCCTGCGTGGCCAGGTGGAGTTCCGTGACGTCAGCTTCGAGTACGCGGCCGAAAAGGGGCTCGTCCTACGGAACATCAACCTGCGGGTCCCGGCGGGGCAGACAGTGGCCATCGTCGGCAAGTCCGGCAGCGGCAAGACGACTCTGGTCGGTCTCCTGCCGCGCTTCTACGACGCCGAGCACGGCTCGGTGCTCATCGATGACCGCCCGGTACAGGACTACACGCTGACGGCCCTGCGCAACCAGATCAGCCTCGTCAGCCAGGAGGTAGTGCTGTTCAATGACACGATCGCCGGCAACATCGCCTACGGGACGCTCAGTTCCGTCTCCCGGGCCGATGTGGAGGCCGCCGCGCGGGCGGCCTACGTGGATGAGTTCACCACTCAGCTCCCGGAGGGCCTCGATACCTGGGTGGGGGACCGGGGCGTGCTCCTGTCCGGCGGGCAGCGCCAGCGGATCGCGATTGCCCGTGCCCTGCTGAAGAACGCGCCGATCCTGATCCTCGACGAAGCCACTTCGGCGCTGGACACGGAATCCGAGCGCCGCATCCAGGACGCCCTGGGCCGGCTCATGCAGGACCGCACCACGTTCGTGATTGCGCACCGGCTCTCCACGGTGGAGCAGGCGGACCGCATCCTCGTGATGGCCGAGGGCCGGATCCTGGAGTCCGGCAGCCACGCCGACCTGCTGGCCGCCGGCGGGCATTACGCGCACCTCTACAAGCTGCAGTTCCGGGATGACGTCGCCTGAACCGGCCCCCGGCCTGGACAGGCGCCTCCAGGCGCTGTGGTACGGGCGTTCACCGCTGGCCTGGCTGCTGCTGCCGTTCGCGGCCGTGTTCGGGCTCGTCACGGGATTTCGCCGCCTGGCCTACCGGGCAGGGTGGTTCGCCGTTCACCGGCTGCCGGTGCCTGTTGTCGTCGTGGGCAACATCACGGTGGGCGGCACCGGCAAGACCCCGGTCACCGCCTGGCTGGCGGGTCTTCTCCTCGAAGCGGGCCTGCGTCCCGGCATCGTCAGCCGCGGCTACGGCGGACGGCCCTCGCCGGTGCCGCGCCTGGTGAGCGCCGAAGACGACGCGGCCGACGTTGGTGACGAGCCACTGCTGCTCCATCGCCAGACCGGAGTGCCGGTCTGCGTGCATGCCGACCGGGTGGCGGCGGGACGGCGACTGCTCGAGGAGCGCGTGAACGTCGTAATTGCTGACGATGGTCTCCAGCATTACCGGCTACACCGGGACCTGGAAATTGCCGTGCTCGATGGCGAGCGCCGGCTGGGCAACGGCCTTCTGCTGCCGGCCGGTCCCTTGCGCGAGGGCGCCGCGCGCCTGCGGACGGTCGACCTGGTGCTGGTGAACGGCGCACACGCGGGGGAGGGCGAGTTCAGCCTGCAGTCGCGGATCGGCAGGTTGCGGGCGCTGGACGGAAGCGTTCACTGCGCTCTGGATGTGCTGCGCGGGCAGGCGGTACGCGCGGTTGCCGGCATTGGCAATCCCGGCCGCTTCCACGCCCAGTTGGCCGCCGCAGGCCTCCAGGTCGAGGCGGTGCCGGTACCCGACCACGGGCGTGTCGACCTGGACGCCCTGGCCCGGTCCAGCAGCCTGCCGATCGTCATGACGGAAAAGGACGCCGTAAAGTACCGCCCGGTCCACGGCGGCTGCCCGGTGTGGGTCGCGGCACTCCAGCTGGATGTTCCGGAGGCGGCTGGCACGCAGATCCTCGGGCGACTGCGCGGGCTTCAGAAGTTGGGATCGATGTGATGAGCGGCAAGTTTCATGTGGTGATTCCGGCGCGTTTCGCGTCGTCGCGCTTTCCCGGCAAGGCGCTGGCCCTGCTGGCCGGCCGCCCGCTGCTGGAGCACGTCTGGCGCCAGGCGTCCCGAAGCGCTGCCGCCGACGTGGTCGTCGCCACGGATGACGAGCGGATTGCGACGGTGGCTCGCGGTTTTGGCGCGGAGGTCCTGATGACCTGCGCCAGCCACCGTTCCGGAACGGAGCGCGCGGCGGAAGTCGCCGAGGCCCGTGCCTGGCCGGACGATGCGGTGGTCGTGAACGTGCAGGGGGATGCGCCGCTGATTCCGCCGGCCGCCATCGACCAGGTGGCGGAACTGCTCGTGGCCTGGCCGGGTGCCGCGATGGCGACGTTGTGCACGCCCATTGCGACGATCGAGGACTACCGCAGCTCCCATGTCGTGAAGGTCGTCAGTGATGCCGGGGGCCGCGCCCTGTACTTCAGCCGGTCGCCGATTCCCGCGACCAGCCACTCGGGAACTGCGGATGCGCCGGAGAGCTTCCGGCACGTTGGCCTGTACGCCTACCGGGCAGGTGCCTTGCGCCGCCTTGCCGCAGCGCCCGCCTGCCCGCTCGAAGTCTCCGAGAGCCTGGAGCAGCTTCGCGCGCTGTGGCTTGGCCTTGAAATCCGCGTGGCCGTGGCCCGAGACTTGCTCGGGCCGGACGTGGACACGCCGGAAGATCTGGACCGCGCTGCAGAGTTCCTGCGGCGCACGGGAGGTGCCGCGTGAAGCTGTTCCGACGAAAGTCCTCTGCCACGGCGGCGAAACCGTCGGTGCGGGTTCTGCTCGTCTGCATGGGCAACATCTGCCGCTCGCCCATGGCCGAGGGCGTGCTGCGCCAGCGAGTCGCGGAGCGGGCCATGCCGCTTCCGGTGGAGATCGACTCGGCGGGCACCCACGGCTATCACCATGGCGCGCCGCCGGATGCCCGGGCCCAGGCCGCGGCCCTGCGCCGGGGCGTGGACATTTCCAGCCTCCGTGCCCGGCGCGTGACGCCGGAGGATTTCGAGCGCTTCGACCTCGTCCTGGCGATGGACGATGAGAATCACGCCGCGCTGCTCGAGCTTGCGGCAGAGGAGCACCACGGCAAGGTGCGCCTGCTGCTGGAGTTTGCCGGTGACGCCGGTGGCCGCCGCAGCGTGCCCGATCCCTACTACGGGGGCATGCTGGGTTTCGAACGGGTGCTCGACATGGTCGAGGAAGCCATGGCCGGCCTGCTCGACGAACTCGAAAGGATGGCCGCCCGTCGCCGGGGCGAAGCGGCGGGCGCCCCCGCCGGAACTCCCGGCGAGGGCGCCCGCTAGATCGTTGCTGCCGCCCGGCTAGTCCTGCCCGGACTCCCTGCTGCTGCTGTCGCCGCCGCCGGCCGTGCCGGTCCAGACCGTGTGCGTCGTGGCCGGGCGCGGAGGCGGAGGAGGCGGCGCTGCGGCGGCCGGGGCGCTCGGTGGCGCACTGATCGACGGAACGGGCGATGCGGCCGGCGATACGCCGCCCGACTCCCAGGGCAGCTTCCGCTCGGTACCCCGCTCGATGTAGGGCTCGGATGCGGGCGTGCTCCGCACGGGCGCCTCGGGTCGTGGCTCGATCCTTGGGGGCGGTGGCGGAACCGGCGCCTGGACGATGGCAGGACGGATCGGCGTCAGCATGGGCTGCGTGTCCTGATGCGGGTCGTGCGCCGCCGTCTCCGGTGCGGCGGTCTCCCGGCTCGTGTCCTGTGCCGGGCTGTCCCCCCGCGGGCCGTCGGCCCGGGGCTGGCGGTCACGCTGGCCATCCCGGGGCTGCCCGTCGCCGGGCTGGCCCTCGCGCGGGCCGTCCCGATCAGCGCCGCCGCGCCGCCGCCGGTTGCGGCGTGAACGGTCACCGCTGCCCGTGCGCGCCCCCTGGCCCTGGCCGTCGGGAGCGCCTGATCCCGGGGCGCCGCGGTTCTCGCCACCCCGGTTGCCGTCGCGGCGCTGATCACCGCGAGCGTCCGCTGCCGGGCGCCCGTCGGCATTGCCCCGCTGCTCGCCGCTGCGGGAATCTGAAGGCCCGCCCTCCGGCCGGCCGTCAGGCCGTGGCGGACGGGGCTGGCTCGCGTCGAATTCCCGCCGGGGCGGCCGGTTGCCGCGCCGGGGTCCGGAACGATCGCCGCCGGGGCCGCGGTGGCGGCCCTGCTGCCGTCCGTCGCCACGGCCTTCGCCACGCCCTTCCGACCGGCCGCGGTGCCCCTGGTCGGCCCGGCGCGGGGGCTCCGTTTCCCGGGCGGGTGCCTCCGGCTGGCCGGAGCCGAACAGGAACACCTTCAGGCGCGTGAACAAGCCAGGGGTAGCAACGGCTGCTGCCACGGGCGCGGCGGCAGCCGGCTCGGGCGGTGGTGTCGGGGCTGGGGTGGAGGGGAGGACACTCGCCACGGCCGGCGCCTGGGGCTTCGGCCGCTGCGGCCCGACCTCCTCCAGGTCCTGGGCCTTTTCTTCAGTGGGCTCCACGAGCTGATAGCTCGCTCCGGAATTCTCGGGCAGCGCGGTCTGGTCGTCCCGCACCCGGCGCAGGGTGTAATTCGGCGTCTGCAGGTCCGGGTTGGCGACGAGCACGATCTGCAGGTTGTCGCGGGCCTCGATGGTGCGGATCCATTCCCGCTTCTCGTTCAGCAGGTAGTTCGCCACGTCCACCGGCAGCTGCGCGATCACCTTGGAGGTCCGGTCCTTGCGCGTCTCCTCGCCGATCAGCCGCAGTACCGCCAGGGCCAGTGACTCGACGCTGCGGATGTGGCCCATGCCACTGCAGCGCGGGCAGGTCTGGTGGGCAGATTCACCCAGCGAGGGTCGCAGCCGCTGCCGCGACATCTCGAGCAGGCCGAAGCGCGAAATCTTGCCGATCTGAACGCGGGCCCGGTCCATGCGCACCGCGTCGCGGAGCCGGTTCTCGACCTCGCGCTGGTTGCGCTGGGGACCCATGTCGATGAAGTCGATCACGATGAGGCCGCCCAGGTCCCGGAGACGCAGCTGCCGGGCGATTTCCTCGGCCGCCTCCAGGTTGGTCGCGTAGGCCGTGGCCTCGATGTCGCCGCCCTTGGTCGCCCGCGCCGAGTTGATGTCGATGGACACCAGGGCCTCGGTGTGGTCGATCACGATGCTGCCGCCGGATGGCAGTTCGACCGTGTGGGAAAAGGCTGACTCGATCTGGCTCTCGATCTGGTAGCGGGTGAACAGGGGTACCGGGTCGCTGTACTGGCGGAGCTTGCGCAGGTTCTGTGGCATCGCCCGTTCGACGAACTGGCGGGCCTCCTCGTAGGCCTTGTCGTCATCGATCAGGATCTCGCCCACGTCGTTTGCGAGGTGATCGCGGAGGGCGCGGATGATGGCGTTGCTGTCCTGGAAGATCAGGAAGGGAGCGGGGCGGCTGACCACGGCCTTCTTGATGGCCTCCCAGATCCCCAGCAGGTAGTCCATGTCCCACTTGAGTTCCTCGGGGGACCGGCCAACGCCGGCTGTCCGGACGATGACGCCCATGCCCTCGGGGACCTCGATGCTGTTGAGGGCCTCGCGCATCTCGTCGCGCTCGCTGTCGCTGATGCGCCGGGACACGCCGCCTGCGCCGGGGTTGTTCGGCATCAGTACGATGAACCGGCCGGCGAGGCTGATGAAGGTCGTCAGGGCGGCGCCCTTGGTGCCGCGCTCCTCTTTCTCGACCTGGATGACGATATCCTGGCCCTCGCGCAGGACCTCGCGGATGTTGATACGTCCGTCGGCACCCGGCTGGTTGACGAAGTACTCGGGGGAGACTTCCTTCAGTGGCAGGAAGCCGTGGCGGTCGGCGCCGTACTCGATGAAGGCCGCGTCGAGGCTGGGCTCGATCCGCGTGATCCGGCCCTTGTAGATGTTGGCTTTCTTCTGTTCCCGGGACTGGCTCTCGATATCTAGATCAAACAGCCGCTGGCCATCGACCATTGCAACGCGCAACTCTTCTTCCTGAGTTGCATTGACGAGCATTCTCTTCATAAGACCCTGCGTGCGAAAAACGTGTGCCCATAGCGATACCCATGGTTATGAATGGGTAGCTATATCCTGGGCTTCCCGGGTGCGGCCGGTCAGGGCGTCGGGCAGGGATCGACGCGGACGACTGTCCGACGGTGACCTGCCCGGATTCGAGTCTGAGGTGAGTCTTTGGTGCCTTGCGGCTTGCCACGCGTCAGATCCTCGGAATTTGTGCCTGACCGACTCTGCTCCGGCCGTCCCGGTCTCACCGGGTTGGCCGCACCAGCAGGAGGCCCGCTCTTTGCCCGCCAGTGGCGGGCCTTGCCGTACGACCCTCCACGCGGTGGGTCGATGGAAACTGCGTTGGCCCTCCGGGGGTCGGGGCTTGACAGCCGACGCCGCTTGGCCTAGCAGTCCGGTACTATAACAGCGGTATCTAATGCCAGCAACGCACACAAAGGCTTAACCCCTTGCAGTCACAGGAATTCCGGTGAACGCCGCCGTACCGCGGGCAGTCCGCGTCACCGCGGGCGAGGACGAGGAGGGACGCCGGCTCGACAACTTCCTGATGTCCCGCCTCAAGGGCGTGCCGCGGGCCCACGTTTACCGCCTCATCCGGAGCGGTGAAGTCCGGGTCAACAGCCGTCGCGTCCAGGCCAGCTACCGGCTGACTTCCGGCGACGAAGTGCGGGTGCCGCCGGTGCGCCAGCCCGAAGCCGGCAATGCGCCCCCGCCGGGCCGGGTGCGTGGCGAGTGGATCGAGGCGCGCGTGCTGTACGAGGACGACGACCTCCTCGTGCTGAACAAGCCCTCCGGCCTCGCCGTGCATGGCGGCAGTGGCGTCAGCCTCGGGGCGATCGAGTTGTTGCGCGCCACCCGCGGTCCCCGCGCGAATCTCGAGCTGGTGCATCGTCTGGACAGGGATACCAGCGGTTGTCTCCTGATTGCGAAGCGCGCGGGTGCCCTGCGTGCACTCCACGCCCAGTTCCGTGATGGCACGGTGGACAAGAGGTATCTCGCCTTGCTCATCGGCCGTTGGCCCGGCCGGGCGCGAACGGTGGATGCGCCACTGGTGACGGACGAGCGGCGCGGCGGCGAACGGCACGTGCGTGTCGACGCGGCAGGCAAGGAGGCGGTCACGCATTTCGTTCCGCTCGAACGCTTCGCGGATGCGGTGCTGGCGGAAGTGCACCTGACGACGGGCCGGACCCATCAGATCCGCGTCCACGCGGCCTCCATCGGGCACCCTGTCGCCGGCGACGAGCGCTATGGACGAGCCGATGATCCTGTCGTTCGCGAGCACGGCCTGAAGCGGCTCTTCCTGCATTCCCGGTCCCTCGGATTCCGGAGTCCGCGAACCGGTGAGGCGCGGAGCATCGAGGCTCCGCTCGCCGAGGACCTGACCGGCCCGCTGGAGCACCTGCGGGCTGCCGCGCTCCCTGCACGGAGTGGCTAGAGGAGGGGTACACCCCGGCTTTGCAGGGCCCGGCCGAGCCAGATCAGGGGCAATCCCTGGATCGCGGTCGGATCCCGGCTCTCGATGCTGTCGAGGAGCAGGATCCCGCGTCGTTCCGCCTTGAAGCTGCCCGCGCAGTCCAGCGGCTGGTCGGCCGCGACATAACGCTCCGCTTCAGGCCGGGTCAGCCCGCGGAACCGTACCCGCGTGGTGTCGGTGTGGATGAGCTCGGGCTCGTCCCCGGGGCCTGCCACGCACACGGCGGTGTGAAATTCCACGAGCTGCCCGGAGCAGCGAAGCAGCTGGTCCACCGCCCGGCCGGGCGTCCCGGGCTTGCCGAGGGTCTCGTCGCCCAGGGCCGCCACCTGATCGCTCCCGATCACCAGGGCCCCGCGGGCCAGTCTGGCGCCCGCCGCGGCCTTGAGCCGGGCGAGCCGCAGCGCGAGGTCCCGGGGTGATTCCCCGGGCATCTGGGCCTCGTCGACCTGGGGGACCAGCACCTCGAATCCGGACAGCAGCCGGCCCAGCAGCTCGCGCCGGTAGGGGGACTGGGAGGCCAGCACGACGCGGGACGGCGGAATCAAGGCGCGGGGGCTCCGTGGGCGGCAGCGACTGAATTTTGACACACTCCGGCACGGTACCTATCATGCGTACCGCGATGATGGCTGGGCGCATCGGATCGGCTGAACTTGCGGATCTGGTTGCCCGCGGGGCGACCCTCGACTTCGACTTTCCGGTTTCCTCCCTGACACGCCTGGCTGCCCTTGCTCCTCCGGCCACGGCGGACGGGACGGCCAGGTTGAACGCAGGCTTCACTTTTCGGGCGGGAGCGGAAGGTTGCCCGCAGCTCCACCTCGTCGTGACAGGGACGGTTCCCCTGGTGTGCCAGCGCTGCCTCGGCTTGCTGGCACTGCCGGTGAGCATCGACGTGCTACTGACGATGGTTCGAAGTGACCAGGAGGCCGGGGTCCTCGCGGATCCGTTCGACACGGTGCTGCTCGCCGATGGCGAGCTCGAGCCGGAACGGGTGGTGGAGGACGAAGTGCTCGCGGCCCTGCCGCTGGCGCCGAAGCATGCGGAAGGGACTCCCTGCGGAAGCAGTGCCGGCCGTGAAGACAAGATGAAATCGGGCGAGATGCACCGGCCAATGGCCGGACTCGCCGACCTGCTGGGCCGGAATGCCCGGCAGGATGACAAGTGACTTACCAGGAGATCTGCGATGGCAGTACAGAAGAGCCGCGTGACCCCGTCACGCAAGGGGATGCGTCAGTCCCACGACCGGCTGAAGAGCCCGCCCATATCCGTCGAGCCCACCAGCGGTGAGACCCACCGGCGGCATCACATCAGTGCCGATGGTTACTACCGCGGCAAGAAGGTCATCGAGACCCGCGACGACGGCGATACCGAGTAGTCGTTTTGCCGGCCCCGGCATCGGGCTGGCCTGTGACAGGGGCCCCTATGGCCGAGCCCATTACGATTGCCGTCGATGCCATGGGCGGGGATGCCGGGGCAGACGTCTGCGTTCCTGCGTCCATCGAGTTCGTGCGCCGTCACCCGGGCGTGCGCATCATCCTGGTTGGCCAGAGCGAGACGCTGGAGCCCCTGGCCGCGGCCGCGGGCGGCCTCCCGGCCGGAGTCTCGATCCGCGATGCGCGCCAGATCGTCGCCATGGACGAGCCTCCCGCCGATGCGCTGCGCAAGAAGAAGGACTCGTCGATGCGCGTGGCGGTGGACCTGGTGAAGGAGGGCACCGCCAATGCCTGTGTCAGCGCGGGGAACACCGGGGCCCTCATGGCCACCGGCCGGTTCGTCCTGAAGACCCTGCCGGGCATCGAGCGTCCGGCCATCATGGCCCGGTTACCCACGCGGCACGGCTCCATTTCGATGCTCGACCTCGGGGCCAACGCGGATTGCACGGTCGAACAGCTTTACCAGTTCGCCGTCATGGGTTCCGTGGTGGCGAGCGTCACGGAGGGCATTGACCGGCCCCGGATCGGCCTCCTCAACATCGGGGAGGAGGACATCAAGGGCAATGACATCGTGAAGCAGGCCGCGGTTCGTCTCGGCGGCGGCCGCCTGAATTACGTCGGATTCGTCGAGGCAGATGCCATTCAGGACGACCGCGCGGATGTCGTGGTGTGCGACGGCTTCAGTGGCAACGTGGCCCTGAAGTCCATGGAGGGCACTGCCAAACTGATCAAGCATTTCCTGGAAATCGAATTCCGTGGCAGCCTTTACGGCCGGCTTGCCGGCCTGGTGGCATGGCCCGTGCTTCGCTCGCTTGGCCGCCGCCTCGATCCGCGCCGCTACAATGGCGCAAGCCTCGTCGGCCTCGATGGCATCGTCATCAAGAGCCACGGCGGCGCCGATACGCTGGCCTTCCAGCAGGCCATTCGCGTCGCCCGTGTGGAGGCCGAGAAGGGCGTGCCGGACCAGATTCGTGAACTCCTGAGCGAGCAGGTCGAATGACGTTTTCCCGCATTGCCGGCACCGGACGCTACCTGCCCGAGCGCGTGCTCACCAACCGCGAGCTCGAGACGATGGTGGACACCTCGGAGGAGTGGATCCGGAGCCGCACCGGCATAGAACGCCGGCACGTGGCCGCGGATACGCAGGCCACCAGCGACCTGGCCGAGCGGGCCGCGCGGCAGGCGATGGATGCCGCCGGCGTCACCGCCGACGACATCGATTTCCTCGTGGTGGGAACCACCACGCCCGACCTGGTGTTCCCCAACGTCGGTTGCCTCGTGCAGCGCCGGCTCGGCATCCACGGTTGCCCGGCATTCAGTCTCGAGGCCGCCTGCAGCGGGTTCATCTACGCACTGAGCATGGCCGACCGGTTCGTGGCCAGCGGCTCGGCCAGGTGCGCGCTGGTGATTGGCGCCGAAACCCTGTCCCGCATCGTGGACTGGAACGATCGCGCCACCTGCGTGCTTTTCGGGGACGGCGCTGGCGCCGTGGTGCTCAAGCCGTCCGATGAGCCGGGAATCCTGTCGTGTCACCTGGGGGCCGATGGCCACTACGGCGACCTCCTGTACCACCCCTACGGAACGTCCCGCCCCCAGCGGCCCGGAGACCTGGAGCGGCCCTACATGCAGATGAAGGGCAACGAAGTCTTCAAGGTCGCCGTGAAGACGCTCGAAGGCATCGTGGACGAGACGCTCGCCGCCAATCACCTCGAGCGTTCGGCCATCGACTGGCTCATCCCCCACCAGGCCAATATCCGCATCATCCAGGCCACGGCGAAGCGGCTCGACATGCCCATGGAGAAGGTCGTCCTCACCCTGCAGGACCACGGCAATACCTCGGCTGCATCGGTGCCCATGGCGCTCGACGTGGCCGTTCGCGACGGGCGGGTGAAGCGCGGCGACCTGCTCCTGCTCGAGGCGTTCGGCGGCGGGCTGACCTGGGGCTCCGCGCTGGTTCGTTTCTGACGGTCTCCCGGCAGGTACGCCATGATTGACGCGGGCCGCCAGTGGCTGGTGCTCCTGGCGGGACCGCTTCTGGCCATCGGCGTCTACTTCGTCTTGCCCGTCGAGTACGTGGCGACCGACGGCAGCCTGCGTGTGCTGGAGGCCGGCGCCCGGGGCGCAGCGGCCATGACGGCCTGGATGGCGCTCTGGTGGATCACCGACGTCATTCCTGTGTATGTCACGTCCCTGCTGCCGCTGGCCGCCTTCCCGCTGCTGGGCACCGCGACCATCGAGGATGCCGCCGGCGCCTACGGCGATCCGCTGATCTTCCTGTTCTTCGGTGGCTTCATACTGGCGCTTGCCCTGGAGCGCTGGGGCCTGCACCGGCGCGTGGCGCTAACCGTGCTGCGGTCCGTGGGGTCGCGTCCCGACTACATCGTCGGCGCATTCATGGGCATCACCGCGTTCATCAGCCTGTGGGTTACCAACACGGCGACCACGCTCATGATGCTGCCCGTGGCCCTGAGCGTCGCGGACACCCTGGCGGAGGCGCATCCGGCAGGCGGCGCTGCCGAGCCGCGCACTTCCCATGTCGGGACGGCGCTGATGCTGGGCGTCGCCTACGCGGCGTCCATCGGCGGCATGGGCACCATGATCGGTACCGCGCCCAACGTCTTCGTTGCCTCCTTCATCAATGCGCAGCTGCACCTCGAAATCAGCTTTCTCGAATGGATGATCCTGGCGATGCCACTGGTGATCCTGCTCCTGGTTGCCGCCTGGCTGCTGCTGACCCGCGGTGTGTTTCGCGTGGGGCATGAGCCGCTGCCCGGCACGCATGCTGTTCTCGAGGGCCTGGCCGAGGCGCTCGGACCAGTGACCCCCGCCGAGCGGCGCACCGCAGTCGTCTTTCTGCTGGCGGCGGCCGCGTGGATCTTCCGGGGCCTGCTCGACGACGTCACCGTCGCCGGCATCAGGCCGTTCTCGGGACTGACGGATGCGGGCGTCGCCATAAGCGCCGCCATCCTGCTCTTCGTGCTGCCGGCGGGGCAGGGCCGCGCCGGCGAATATCTGATGGATTGGAATACGGCGAAGCGCGTGCCCTGGGGACTGCTGTTGCTGTTCGGCGGCGGACTGAGCCTGGCGGCCAGCTTCGAGCAGACCGGCCTCGCGGACTACGTTGCCGCCCAGGGGCAGGGTCTTGAGACCCTGCCAGTCTGGGTGCTCGTGCTCTGCATTGCCTCCGTGGTCGTGTTCCTGTCGGAAATCGCGAGTAACGTGGCGACCGCCACTACCGTCGTGCCCGTGCTGGCCGCCCTGGCGGTCGGCGCCGGGCTGGCACCGGTGCCCCTGGTCCTGGCCGCCTGCTTTGCGGCGAGCTGCGGTTTCATGCTGCCGGTGGCCACCCCGCCAAATGCCATTGTGTACGGAACCGGCCGGTTGACGGCGGGTCAGATGGCCAGGGCGGGATTCCTGCTGAATGTGCTGGGCATCCTGTTTATTACGGCAGTGACTTGCGGGATCATTATCCCGTTCATTGGAGCGAAGTAATGCAGCGGAGACCAGCGGGCAGCCTTACCCCCTTCATCCTGGGAATGTGCCTGGCCATCGGGGCCGCCGCGCCCGGCGTCGCGCATGCCACGGCTGACACTTTCGCCCTCACGCCGGATACCCAGGTGTTGGGCCAGACCAGTACGGTGGCCGCCAGCCATGAGGACACGCTGACCGACATCGCCCGTGTTCACGGCCTTGGCTACCAGGAGATCGTGTGGGCAAATCGCAAGGTGGACGTCTGGTTGCCGGGCGCGGGCACCCCGGTGGTCCTGCCGAAGAGCTTCATCCTTCCGGGCGAGACGCGGGAAGGGGTCGTCGTGAATATCGCCGAGTACCGCCTGTATCACTATTACAAAAGCGCTGGCCAGTTGATGGTCTCCACCTTTCCGATCAGCATCGGCCGCATGGACTGGGCCACGCCGATCGGGCGCTGGACGGTGACGGCCAAGCAGAAGGATCCTGTCTGGTATCCGCCGGAGTCGATCCGCCAGGAGCACCTCGAGGACGGTCGCGGGTTTCTCGCCAAGATGGTGCCGGCCGGTCCTGACAATCCGCTGGGCCGCTACGCGATGCGTCTCAGCGCGTCCGGATACCTGATCCACGGGACCAACAAGCCGGTGGGCGTGGGGATGCAGGTCACCCACGGCTGCATCCGCATGTACCCGGAGGACATCGAGTGGCTCTTTCCACAGGTGCCGGTGAATACGCCGGTCCAGATCATGAACCAGCCCTACAAGTTCGGCTGGTCAGGCAACGATCTCTACCTGGAGGTTCATCCGCCGCTGGAAGACGATCGCTCGACGAGGGAGCGGGAAATGACGGCCCTCACCGAGCAGTACGTGCTCATCACGCGGGAGCGCCCGGCGCGGATCGACTGGCAGGCGGTGGAAGAGGCTTATCGGCGTCGCGATGGCATTCCGGTACGGGTGGGTTTCGGTCTGGAAGTCCCCAAGTCGGTCGCGGTGTTCTGACGGCGACGCCACGCGGCCATCAGCGCGAGCAGGGCCGCGCACGATGTGGCGGCCGGATGCTCTGCGGCGCCAATAGCCAGTGCCATCGCCAGTCCCAGTCCCCACCCAACCGCGTCGCGGAACCGCTCATGGTCCTGGAGCATCCGCACCAGCACCGGCGACACGCGGCCGTACCACGCCACGAATCCGCGTCCCGCGGGCTGAGCCATCAGGTACCGGTCCCGGAACGTCCGTAGGCGCGGAAGAAGATCCGCAAAGGGCGTTGAACCCAGCACGCCGCTGATGATGCAGGTAGTGCTGTCTCCATCACCACCGAGGACGCCAGTGCGGTTGATCACGTAGGAGCCGGACGTGGCACTGTTGGCGGCATCGGGGTCGGGTTCCACGGCCACGGCGTTCACCGCGAATGCAACCGTGATGTTGGGTCCTGTTCGCTGCAGGTTCAGCAGCCCCGTGTCGAATTCCCGGGTTTCACCCGCGGTCAGTGTGCCCAGGGCGACGACGGCTGGCCCGGGCACCACCACGTTCCCCGTGGTGCAGCTGGGTTCGCTGAAGCTGGCCGGCGCTGTGACTTCGTAGCGAGTGACAAGGAGCCGGACGTTGGTCGCCAGGTTTGGGCCGCCATTGGTAATCCGGAATCTGTGGCGAGCGTCAAAGCAGTTCACGCTCGTTCCATCAGTGCGCGTCGCAGTCACGGCCAGGTCCGCACAGGCGGGCGCGCCGACGGTTGCACGCGCCGAGTCGTTGGCAGGATCGATGTCCGTCATTCCGGTACCGCTGGCCAGGGATGCGGTCGACGTGCTGAACAGGCAGCCTGCCGCGCCGGTGATCGCCTGGGCCGGGATGCGCAGCACCGCCACGGCGCCAGCGCCGAGATAGCCGACATCCCAGCGGCCACTGGCCGGGTCATAGGTACCCTGGCCAGGCTCCGGGCTCAGGCCGGCGGGAATGCTGAGCCCCGCGGGCAGAACGCTGGTGACGATCGCATCCGCCGGGTCCGGTCCGTCATTCGTCAGGGTAATCGTGAAGTTGACGAGATCGCTCCCGCTCACGCCGGGCTCGACTGTCAGCCGGTCCGCTGCGGCGGTGATGCCAAGGTCCACAGTTGCGGCCGCCGGATCCGGCGCGAAGGCCAGGGCAGTTACCCACCCGAGCACCCACACCGGTATTGGCTGTCGGACAGTGTTCATCAGTGATTATATTGAGGAGCAAAAAAAAGCCGCAGCGTGTGCTGCGGCTTTTCCTTCGGACCCCTCTGCAGAGGCCCTTGGCAGCGTCAGGACCGTCTTACTTGGCCTGGCTCCGCTGGAACATGCGGTCGATCTTCTCGTTGGTGGCGTCGCAGCAGGACTGGGACTGGTTGGCGGCGTTCAGTGCCTGGTTGGCCGTGCTCTGGGCACCGGAAGCGGTCTGCCGGGCTTCGGAAGCCGCAGCGCTGGCCGCATCAGCAGCCGACTTGGCGGCGGCAGCGTCGGCAGCCACGCGATCCACACGGGCGGAGAGTTCGTCCAGCTGGGACGTGGAGGCGCAACCGGAAGCGATCACCATCGCGAGAGCGACGGCGCTGCCCTGGAGAGCGGTTCTGATTTTCATTGCAATAATTCCTCAACAGCAGATTTAAGGTAAACAACACACCCGGAGAATTTGGTCGCCGAGAATCAAGAAACCGCCGCTGGGCGGAGTTCTTGCGAAAATGATGAACGAATAAAGGTTAAATCGCAATCTGGAAGTGGCGTGGCGCTTGGGTTTCAGCTCGCTGGTTGCAGTCCCGCGACAGGCGGGGAGCGGTGGCCCGGGGCCCTGCTTCAGGGGAAGTGAGCCGGAGCTGGCAGGCTGGTGACGGGCGGGCGGCGGGTTGTCCTGGCCGGCCTTGCGCACCTCCAGGCTCTGTATATACTCCCAGTCCTGTACATACATACAGGACTGGAAAGAACATGGCACCCGGCGCTGATCTCACTCCGCGACAGACTGAAATACTTCAATTTATTCAAAGATTTATATATGAAACCGGGATGCCGCCCACCCGGGCCGACATGGCCCGGGAACTGGGTTTCCGGTCGGCCAATGCGGCTGAGGAGCACCTGCGGGCGCTGAAGCGCAAGGGGGTCATCGAACTCCTTCCCGGAACGTCCCGGGGCATCAGGCTGCTGGATGGGCCGGCCCCCTTGCAGGAGGGTTCGGTCACCGATGAAGAGGGCCTGCCGCTCGTCGGCCGGGTCGCCGCCGGTCAGCCCATTCTGGCCGCCGAGCACATCGAGGCCCGTTACCGTCTCGATCTCGCGCTGTTCAATCCGCGCCCCCATTACCTGCTGCGGGTCCAGGGAATGAGCATGCGGGACGCCGGCATCCTGGATGGCGACCTGGTGGCGGTCCGTCGTCAGCCCGATGTCCGCAATGGCCAGATCGTGGTGGCTCGCCTGGAAGAAGAGGTGACCGTCAAGCGTTACCGCCAGACCGGCACCACTGTCACGCTGCTGCCGCAGAACCCGGACTACCAGCCCATCAAGGTCGATCTGAAGGCCGAGCATCTGGTCATCGAGGGCGTTGTCGTGGGCGTCATCCGTAATGGCATGTCCACCGCGGCGTGAAGCTCCGTGCCAGATCTTCGCGTACCGGATCTGCCCGGACTGGCCACGCCGATTTTCCCCAGGATACCGACGGGCTTTCCGGCGCTCGACGCACTCCTCGGCGGCGGCTGGCCCATCGGGATGCTCACGGAATTGCTGGTCTCCGGGCATGGCAGTGGCGAACTCGGGCTGCTGAGTCCGGCACTGGCAGGGCTGACCACTGCCGCCACAGTGGCCGGTGATAACCATGCGCGATGGGTGATGCTCATCGCCCCGCCCTGGATTCCCTATGCCCCCGGATTGTGCCGGCAGGGCCTTGCCCTCGACCGGGTGCTGACGGTCCGGGTCCGGCAGCCGCCGGAAGCCCTGTGGGCCATGGATGAGGCCCTGCGCTCCGGAGCCTGTGCCGGTGTCATCGCGTGGGCCGGGATGGCAGCCGTCCCGCGGGCGGGATACTCCCTGTTGCAGCGGCTCCATCTTCTGGCGGGCAAGCAGCAGACCTGGGCTGTCCTGATACGGACAGCGCGATCCCGCCGGCAACGATCACCCGCCCGCCTGCGGCTGGAACTCCTGTCGTCCTCACCGGACCTGTTGCAGGTCGAGATCTTCAAGAACGGGTGGCGAGGCACGGGGGCGGTCACCGTCGAACGGCGCTTCTAGTCACCCACTCAACCGGAGCCACCGCAAAGAAAGTGGCGCATTTGGTTCATGACACGTTCGCCGAAAGCGCATGCCCGTATCAGTTCCGGGGGCGGGCCAGGTGCTCTGCCGCCTCAGGCGGTGCTGCCCACGCCGGTGCCTCCGGGACATGCACCCGCCCAGCTCTGGCTCTGTCTGTATCTGCTCCGGTTGCCTCTCGAGGCCCTGGTCGGCCGGGCAGAGAGCAGGGAACTGCTCGCGGTCTGCGCGGAGGAGGGACGCAGTACCCGCATCGTCACCGTGAATGGGCTGGCCAGTGCCCAGGGCGTGCATCCCGGCATGCCCGTCAATGCAGCGCTGGCGCTGGTGCCGGAGCTGGTCCTCGAGACCCGCAGTCCGGTGCTTGAGGCAGCGGCATTGTCCCGGCTGGCCCGCTGGGCTGGCCGGTTCACGCCGGCCGTGACCATCAGTCCGGATGGCGCCCTCTTGCTGGAAGTTCAGGGCAGCCTGCGACTGTTCAACGGCCTTGCAGCGCTGCAGGCCGCTGTAGCCGGGGAGCTGCAGGCTCTTGGTCATGAGGTGGGGATGGCTTGTGCCCCGACAGCCCGGGCAGCCTTGTGGCTGGCGAGGAGCGGTGTCAGGCAGGCCGTTCTGACCCGCGAGGAGTTGCGCCAGGTGCTTGCCGTCCTCCCCGTGAGTCACCTGGGCTGGCCAGTGCGCACACTCCGGACGCTTCTGCAGATGGGCCTCGTGACGGTGGGGGACTGTCTGCGGCTGCCCCGCGAAGGCTTTGCCCGGCGGCTGGGTCCCGCACGCCTTCGTGAACTGGACCAGGCCCTTGGCCGGAGACCGGAGCCGCAGCGGCCCTTCGTGCCGCCGGCCTGCTTCAGGGCCCGGCTCGAACTCCCGGCGGAAACGATCGATGCCGCGCTCCTGCTCGATGGTTTTCAGCGACTCCTGCAGGACCTGGCGCGGGCACTCGAGTCCCGCCAGGCCAGCGTCCGCCGGGTGTGGTGCCGTCTTCAGCATCCGGATGGCTCCGAGACCCGCCTGTGCCTGGCACTGCGCCAGCCGGCAGGCCCCGGGGCATGGCATAGGGCGGGCCATCTGGCCGGACTCCTGCGCCTGCGTCTCGAGAGCCTGGTCCTGACCGGCCCGGTTATCAGCCTGGCATTGCAGGCGGATCTGGAGCGCGGGCAGGCACCCGCGGGCGCGGACCTCCTCGGCCATGAACTGCGTCCGGATGACGGCCTGCAGGTGCTGCTGGAACGCCTCCGCGCGCGACTGGGCGGACAGGCGGTGCAGGGCCTCGCGCTGTGCGCGGAGCACCGGCCGGAGCACGCCTGGCGGGCGGTGGCAGACCCTCTTGCAGGATCCGGAAGCCGGGAGCCGGCGATGGCCTCCCGTTCCCGGCCCGTCTGGTTACTGCCGGCGCCAGAGCGCCTCCCGCTGGTTGCCGGCCAGCCGGGCTGGCAAGGGCCACTGCTCCTCGAGCACGGCCCCGAGCGCATCGAAAGCGGCTGGTGGGATGGCGGAGACGTGCGCAGGGATTACTACCGGGCCAGCAACCCCCGGGGCGCGGTGCTCTGGGTGTACCAGGACCTGCGCAGCCGGGGGTGGTATCTGCACGGTTTATTCGGATGAGTGGCTATGCCGAGCTCCATTGCATCAGCAATTTCACGTTCCTGCGGGGCGCGTCCCACCCCGCCGAGCTGGTGGAGCGAGCGGCAGCTCTGGGCTACACCGGCCTCGCGCTGACCGATGAGTGTTCGGTGGCGGGCATTGTCCGTGCCCATGTGGCCGCGCGCCGCCATGCCCTGAAGCTGCTCATTGGCAGCGAGTTCAGCGTGGCGGACGGCCTGCGGCTCGTCGTGCTCGCGGCCGACCGGGAGGCCTATGCGGCACTCTGCGGCCTGATCACCCGCGGACGACGGGCAGCGGACAAGGGTTCCTATCACCTGGTGCGTGCGGACTTCGAGCAGCTGCCAGCCGGCTGCCTGGTGCTGTGGCTGCCCCCCCAGCCCGGGAATGGAGAGCCGGAGCCGGGTGATGCCAGATGGCTCGAGGCCCACTTTTCCGGGCGGGTCTGGCTTGCCGTGGAGTTGCATGCGGATGGCGACGAGCCGGGACGTTGCGCAAGGCTGCTGGCGTTCGCCGACGCCAACCGCATTCCGCCGGTCGCAGCGGGCGACGTGCACATGCACGCGCGCGGCCGCCGTGCCGTGCAGGACACCCTGACGGCGATCCGTCGCCGGTCGCCGCTGGGTTCTGGCGCGGCTGGCCTGCACGCCAATGGCGAGCGCCATCTGCGGAGCCTCGCCGAACTGCGGCGCATCTACCCGGTCCGGCTGCTCGACGCCACGCTGCAGATCGCCGCCCGCCTGAATTTTTCCCTGGACGAGTTGCGCTACCAGTACCCCCATGAGCTGGTGCCGACTGGCCATACACCGAACAGCTGGCTGCGGCACCGTGCCCTGCAGGGTCTCCGGGAGCGCTGGCCGGGTGGCGCGCCTGCCGGCATCCTGAAGCTGGTGGAGCACGAGCTTGGGCTGATCGGCGAGCTGCGTTACGAAGCCTACTTCCTGACGGTGGATGACATCGTCCGGTTTGCCCGGAGCCAGGGCATCCTCTGCCAGGGTCGTGGCTCGGCAGCGAATTCCGCCGTGTGCTTCTGCCTGGGGATCACAGAGGTGGATCCGGCCCGCATGACGCTGCTTTTCGGCCGCTTCATCTCCCGCGAGCGCAACGAGCCGCCCGACATCGACGTGGATTTCGAGCACGAGCGCCGCGAGGAGGTGATCCAGTACATCTACCGGCGTTATGGCCGCGAGCGGGCGGCACTGACGGCCACGATCATCACCTACTGCCCGCGCAGCGCCATACGCGACGTGGGCCGCGCGCTGGGCCTGTCCGGGGCGCAGCTGGGCAGGGTGGCGCGCAACCTGCAGTGGTGGGACGGTCAGGCCATTGCGCCGGACCGCATCCGGGAAGCCGGCTTCGATCCGGGCAGCCCGCTGATGCGCCGGCTGGTGATCCTGGCCGGCCAGCTGATCGGCTTCCCCCGGCACCTCTCCCAGCACGTGGGTGGATTCGTGATCGCCGAGGAGCCGCTCTGGCGCCTGGTGCCGATCGAGAACGCGTCCATGGCGGACCGGACTGTCATCCAGTGGGACAAGGATGACCTCGACGAACTGGGGTTGCTCAAGGTGGATGTGCTGGCGCTCGGCATGCTCTCGGCCATTCGGCGCAGCTTTGACCTGCTCCGGGAGTACAAGGGGCGTGATCTCTCCCTGCACACGGTGCCGGCCGAGGATCCCGCGGTGTACGCCATGATCGCCCGGGCCGACACCATGGGCGTCTTCCAGATCGAGTCCCGGGCCCAGATGGCGATGCTTCCAAGGCTGAAGCCCGCCTCGTACTACGACCTGGTCATCGAGGTGGCCATCATCCGGCCCGGGCCCATCCAGGGGGACATGGTGCATCCCTACCTGCGCCGCCGGAACGGCGAGGAGCCGGTGACCTATCCCAGCCCGGAGGTTCGCCAGGTGCTGGAGCGAACGCTCGGGGTACCCATCTTCCAGGAGCAGGTGATGCAGCTCGCGGTCGTGGCGGCGGGCTTCTCGCCCGGCGAAGCCGACCAGCTGCGCCGGGCCATGGCTGCGTGGCGCAGGCGGGGTGGCCTCGGTCATTTCGAGGAGCGGCTGATTGCCGGCATGCGCGCCCGAAATTATTCCGAGGAGTTCGCCCGCCAGATCTTCAACCAGATCTGCGGCTTTGGAGAGTACGGCTTTCCGGAGTCCCACGCCGCCAGCTTCGCCCTGCTGGTCTACGTCTCCGCCTGGCTGAAGCATCACGAGCCCGCGGTGTTCTGCTGCGCGTTGCTGAACAGCCAGCCGATGGGGTTCTACGCGCCTTCCCAGCTGGTACAGAGCGCCCGCCGGGCCGGCGTCGAGGTACGTCCGGTGGACATCAACCACAGCGCATCGGATTGCAGCCTCGAAGCCATCGCCGATGGCCGCCATGCACTCCGGCTCGGCCTGCGGCTGGCCGGCGGACTGGGCAGGGAGGCGGGGCTGCAGGTCGTCCGGCGGCGCGCCGGGCGGCCCTATCGCAGCGTTCAGGATGTGGCGGAGCGGACCGGACTGGCTCCCCACGAACTGGCTGCTCTCGCCGCGTCGGGAGCCCTGGCCGGCATCGCCGGCCACCGCCACCGGGCGCACTGGGCCATGGCGGGTGCCGAGCCGCCGCTGCCCGTGTTCCCGGTGCTGCAGATCGCAGAAGGCATACCGTTGCTCAGAGCGCCAACCGAGGGCCAGGACATCGCCGCCGACTACCAGAGTCTGGGCCTGACGCTCGGCCGGCATCCCCTGGCGTTGCTGCGTGCGCGCCTGCGCCGGCAGGGCATCAGCACTGCCATCGAGTTGCAGGAAGCGGGGGATGAGGCCCGGGTGCATGCGGCCGGAATCGTCATCACCCGGCAGCGGCCTGGCAGTGCGGGCGGCGTCACGTTCGTGACCCTGGAGGATGAAACCGGCTACATCAACCTGATTGTCTGGCGGCGGCTGGCGGAGCGCCAGCGCCGGGTGCTGCTGGAGTCACGCCTGATGGGCGTGTGGGGACGGGTGCAGCGGCAGGGCGATGTGCTGCATGTGGTGGCACTGCAACTCGAGGATCAGAGCGCCCTGCTTGGCCAGCTGCCATCGCGCAGCCGGGACTTTGCCTAATCCTCGACCACGAAGTCCTCGAAGTCCTCGAGTTCCCGGGCAATCCGTTTCCGCTCGAGGAAGTCCTCCAGCTTGCGGCGTGCGCAATGCACCTCGGGTGCCTTGCCCTGCCGGGATTCGGCCTCAAGATCCGCAATGAGGCTCTCAACGTTGATTTCGATGGATTGCTCACCGACGTTGTCGGTGACCACCACCTCAGCCTCGAGCGTCTCACCGGCGGCATCCTCGACTTCGGGCTCGGGCTCGGGAGCGTCGAGCTCGTCGGCCGGTTCCGGATAATCCCGGAGAGGCGCCGGTGGCGGAATCCTCTCGTCCCTGGCAAGCACCGCAGACTTGCGTCCCATTGATCAATCCTTATGTTCAAAGAGCAACGCCGACGCGGTTTTTATAATCACCTCAGACGGGGATGACAATCCTCATTTCCCGGTTTCGTGAACTGATTCCGGTGCCAGTCCACAGGGCCGCCGGAGTCAGCCGACAAGTTGATTCAGCTCGAAGATCGGCAGCAGGATCGCCAGCACGATGACCAGCACGATGATGCCCATGCTCACGATCAATGCCGGCTCCAGGATGCCCAGCAGGGCCGCGATCAGCCCGTCCATCTCCCGCTCCTGGTTGGTCGCGGCGCGGGTCAGCATGGTCTCGAGCTCCCCGCTGGCCTCGCCGCTGGAGATGAGGTGCACGCAGAGCGGAGGGAAATAGCCGCCCACAGCGAGGGACTTGCCGATGGGCGCGCCTTCCCGCACCCGGGTGGCTGCCGCTTCGACCGCCTCCCGCATGGGCACGTTGGTCACGACCTCCGCCGAGATGCGCAGAGCCTCGAGCACCGGGACGCCGCTGCCGGTGAGGATGCTCAGTGTGCGCGTGAAACGCGCCGTGTTGGAGCCGCGGACCAGCTTGGCCACGAGCGGAATCCGGAGAAGCAGCGCATCGCGCCAGCGGCGTGGTCCCGGCCGGCGCAGGGCCCGGCGCGCGGCGAAGGCTGCGGCGATCAGGCCGACCACGAGGAACAGGCCGTAATCGCGCATGAAGTCGCTCAGTGCGATCAGGAAGAGGGTGAGGCCGGGCAATTCCCGTCCCGTGTTCGAGAACACGCCGACCACCTTGGGCACGACGTAGACCAGCATGCCGCTCACGATGAGCAGCGCGAGAGCCGTCAGGACCACCGGGTAGATCATGGCGTGCTGGATCTTCTGCCGCAGGACCTGGCGTCCCTCGGTGTAATCCGCCAGTCGCTCAAGGACGGCGTCGAGGTGGCCGGATTGCTCGCCGGCCGACACGGTTGCGCGGTAGATCTCGGGAAAGGCCTTGGGAAAATCCGCGAACCCGTCGGCCAGGGTGTGGCCCTCCATGACCTTGGACCGCACGCCGATGAGGACGCTCTTCACGCGGGGCGACTCGGTCTGCTCCGAAACGGCGAGCAGGGCTTCCTCGAGCGGCAGGGAGGACTGGACCAGAGTCGCCAGCTGGCGCGTGACGAGCGCCAGGTCGTTGGCCGACATGGTCGGCCGGAGCGTGAACGACTGCTGGCGCGAGGCTTCGCGCTCGGCGACCTCGGTGACCGTGAGAGGGAGCAGCTGGCGCTCCCGGAGGAGCTGACGGACCTGGCGGGCCGTGTCGCCCTCGAGTATGCCCTTGCGTTCCTTCCCGCCGGAGTCGACAGCGGTGTATTCGAACGCCCCCATCAGTCAGAGCGGGTGACGCGCAGGACCTCTTCGAGGGTCGTGACCCCGGCCAGCGCCTTCTTCAGCCCGTCATCGCGAATGCTGGGGCTGCGGGTCCGCGCGTAGCGCTCCAGTTCATGCTCCGCCGCGCCGTCGTGGATCATCGTGCGGAACTCGTCGTCGATGGTCACCAGCTCATAGATGCCGGTGCGGCCACGGTAGCCGGCGCCGCCGGCCTGCATCGCTGCTTCGTCGGGGTGATAGAGGGGAGGCGGGTTGGCGGGATCCAGCCCCAGAGTCTTGCACTCGTATTCCCGGGCCGTGTACGCGACCTTCGTGGCCGGATCGATGACCCGCACCAGGCGCTGAGCCAGCACCCCGATGAGGCTGGACGAGAGCAGGAAGGGCTCCACGCCCATGTCCCGCAGGCGCGTGACCGCGCCGACCGCGGTATTCGTATGGAGCGTGGACAGGACGAGGTGGCCCGTGAGGCTCGCCTGGACGGCAATCTCCGCCGTCTCCAGGTCCCGGATCTCGCCCACCATCACGACGTCCGGATCCTGCCGGAGTATGGCGCGCAGGCCCCGGGCGAAGGTCATGTCGGCCTTCGTGTTCACCTGGGACTGGCCGATCCCGTCGATGTAGTACTCGATCGGATCCTCCACCGTCATGATGTTGCGCGTGTTGTCGTTGATGCGCTCGAGCGCCGCATAGAGCGTCGTCGTCTTGCCCGATCCCGTGGGGCCGGTGACCAGAATGATCCCGTGGGGCTTGTGAATGAGCTCGTCGATGACGCCTCGCGTGTCGGGGTCCATGCCGAGCCCTTCCAGTTCCAGGCGTCCGGCGTGCTTGTCCAGCAGCCGGAGGACCACCCGTTCACCATGGCCGGATGGCATCGTCGACACGCGCACGTCGACCGCGCGGCCGGCGATGCGCAGGGAGAACCTGCCGTCCTGGGGCAGCCGCTTCTCGGCAATGTCGAGCTTGGACATCACCTTGATGCGGGACACGACCAGGGGCGCCACGGCACGGCGGGACTGCAGCACCTCCCGGAGCACACCATCCACCCGGAAGCGCACGACGAGGCGATTCTCGAAGGGTTCGATATGGATGTCCGAGGCGTTGTCCTTGACGGCGGAGGTCAGCAGGGCGTTGATGAGGCGGATTATGGGCGCGTCGTCATCGCTCTCCAGCAGGTCGGAGGGCTCGGGCAGTTCCTGGGCCACCCGGAAGAGGTCCGTGTCCTCACCGAGGCCGTCCACCATCTGCATGGTGGTGTTGGATTCCCGCTCGTAGGTCTGCTGCAGCTGTCGGTCGAACTCCGCCGGTGGGACGACCTGCATCCGCATGGAGCCGTCCACGAAGCGGCGCACCTCAGAGATGGCAGCCAGCTTCGCGTCAGAGCGGACGATGGTCAGGGGCCGACCGTCGAGCAGGCCGTTGATGAGGACGCCGTGGCGCTTGGCGAAGGCAAAGGGGAGCACGTAGCGGCGCACTTCCGGGGGGAGCTGTGCCGCGGCTTCAGGCACGCGTTCCGGACGGCGGGCCTCCGCCAGTTCGACGATGGGCTCGGGGACCGCCTGGCTCACCGGGCGCCCTCGGGCTTTTCCCGCAGGTCGATGACGGGGGGTTCCGGCGACAGGGACTGGGGCGAGGCCGGTGCCTGGCCCGCTGGAGCCGCAGCAGGGGCGGACTGGTCCATCGGCGGGAGCGTGGAACGCTCGGTCAGGGGCATCAGGCGCGGGCGCTTCGGCTTGATGCCCAGCTGCTCGTCGCGGATGTAGTTGTACTTGGCGTTCGTCTCGAACGCGGCCTGCACGTTGTCGCGCAGGATCGTCGGCTTGATGAAGACCATCAGGTTGGTCTTGTTCTTGGTCGTCGTGTCGGACCGGAACAGCCAGCCGACGAGGGGAATGCGCCCCAGGATCGGGACGCGCTGCTGCCGCTCGGTGATCTGATCCTGGATGAGACCGCCGAGCACCAGCGTGCCGCCGTCCTCGACGATGACCGAGGTGTTGATCGAGCGGTTCGAGGTGATCAGGTCCACCGCCTGGGCGCTGGGCAGCAGCTGGGAGATCTCCTGTTCCACCTTGAGCCGCACCGCATCACCCTCATTGATCTGCGGGGTGATCTTGAGGGTCAGGCCCACCTGCTCGCGCTGGATCGTCTGGAAGGGATTGACGGACGTGTTGCCGCCGGACGCCCCCGTGTCGGTGTACTGCCCCGTGACGAAGGGCACTTCCTGGCCAACCTGGATTTCCGCTTCCTCGTTGTCGAGCGTGACCAGCACCGGCGTGCCGATGATGTTGGAGCTGCCGTCGGACTCGAGTGCCTCGATCAGTGCGACGAAGCTGATGCCGGAATCGGCCAGCCTGCCGATGCCCATGGTGAGGCCGTTGCCGATGAGCGACGCGGCAGTTGCGGTAGTGCCCGTGCCCGAACCCGAGTCTCCGTCCCCGGCGCCCAGGATGGCGCCGGCAATGCCGGTGACACCGGTGGTGTTGTCGAACTTGGTCAGTCCGGCGGCGTTGTCGAGATCCGCATCGCCGACTGCCCAGGTGACGCCGAGTTCGGACGCCTTGTCGGAGGACACCTCGACGAGGATTGCCTCCACCAGGACCTGGGCGCGGCGGATGTCCAGCTTGTCGATGACGGCCATCATCGACTTCATGGTCTTTGGCGGCGCCGTGATGATCAGTGCGTTGGTGGATTCATCAGCCCAGATGCTCACGTCGCCGCGCTGGGCGGGCGGGGCTGCGTCCTTCGCGGCGGTGGCCTGGGCGCCGGTACCCGAGTACTGGCTCTGCAGCTTGGTGGCCAGGTCGACGGCATCGGTGTAGCGCAGGTAACGCACCTGGGTGTCGCCGCCTTCCTCGAGGGGAGTGTCCAGATGCGTGATCAGGGCCCGGTAGCGGAGCCTGTCGGTCTTGTCCCCGGTGACCAGCACACTGTTGGTCCGCTCGTCGGCGACCACGGTGACGCGCGGGCCGCCGCCACCCTCGGCCGCCTGGGCCCCCTGGTTCAGCGCACCCACGATCTTGACGATCTCGGTGGCCGACGCGTGCTCGAGCCGGATCACCTCGTAATCCTGGTCCGCGGCCTGGTCGATGCGGGCGACGATCTTCATCATCCGGTCCACGTTCGACGCCCGGTCGCTGATGATCAGCAGGTTGGACGGCGGGTGGGCAGCCAGGTGTCCGTACTGGGGAATCAGGGGGCGGAGGATCGGGACGAGCTGGGCCGCCGCCACGTTCTGCACGCTGAGGACCCGGGTGACGATGTCGTCAGGCCGGCCACCGCCAGGCTCGCCTTCCGCGCCGGGAACCTGGCGTGCGTTGGCGTCGGGCAGGATCTTCACGACATCCCCCGACGGCACGGCCACGAATCCGTAGACGGAGAGGATCGAGAGGAATGCCTCGTAGAACGCTTCGGGGCTCATCGGCGCCGCGGAGAGCATGGTGACCTGGGCCTTGACCCGGGGATCGAGGATGAAATTCTTCCCGGTGACCTCGCCAACTGCTTCGATCACCTGCCGGATGTCGGCGTCCTTGTAGTTCGGGGTGATGGTCGCCTGCTGGGCGCGCAATCCCGGCAGGGGCACTGTCACGAGGAGCGCGGCGAGGAGAATCAGCCCGATGCCGGCACGCCGGGGACTGCTGCTGGGGGGGATTGGGTTGCCAGTTTGTCTCACTGCGTCGCTCCGGCGGCGTTGACCTGAGTCATGTTGAGCGACAGCACCTGGGGCTGACCATCACGCTCTACGGTGACCGTGACCTGGGGTGCGTCACCCAGGCTGCGAAAGACTTCCATCCCCTGCGCCGGATTATTCAATGCGATGCCGTTGATTTCCGTGACGAGGTCGCCAGCGCGAAGCCCCAGGGCGGCGAACTGCTGGCGGTTGGGCCCCGGGTAGATACGATAGCCCTTCAGCTGGCCGTTTGGCATGAACGGTTGCGGCCGGACCACCTCAAGGAAGCCCTGGGCGTTCTGGGCCACCAGTTCCTGCACGTTCTGCTCGGCGGGCGGCGCTTCGGGCCTTGACGGGGCAGGGCTGAACGCTCCCGGACTCCCGGCACCCTGTCCCTCCCGCGGCAGCCGCAGCACCTCGAGCTGTCCCGCCCGCGCGAGTACGACCCTGTCGGCCTGGATCTGCTGCACGGTGGCGCCGCCGGGCAGGGTGGAGCTCACGAAGTAGACCTGCTCCTTGCCGCTGCCGTCCGCGATGATGGCATGGGCAAAGCGCGGATCGTCGGCGGCAATGGCGCCCCGGAGCTGCAGCGAGAGGGTGGTCTCGGGTGCATTGAGCGCCGCGTCGCCGGTGACCGCCGGTGCCTCCGTCGAGATTTCGCCGAAGAGGTGAGCGGCAGTGATCGTCGCGTAGTCGGCAGGACCCGTCTTTGCCGGGCCTGACGGCGCCAGCTGCTGGGGCGGTTGCCACGGTGCGCGCGGTCCTGCCGGATAGACGAGCCAGAAGAGACGGGCCAGGTAATAGCCGATCAGGATCACCGCCCCAATGGACACGGCCATCGGCAGGTGCTCGTTCGCCCGCGCAACCACCAGTGTCGGCGTCGGTCCGCCGAAACGGGAGACAAGATCCTGAATGTTCACAGAAACCCAAGAAACATAAGGGGATTTAGCATAATCAGGTACCGGCAGGCGAGCAACCTCAGTTTGCCGTCCCTGACGCCGTCTGCAGGGGGAATTAGAGCCCTCATGCGGACAGCGAACCGTGACCCGCTCCACACACCGCAGCACAGTGTGGTTCCTGCGCGTGAACGCCGTGTGACTGGCGTATTCCGCAGCGCGGAATCCGGTCCACTGCCTGGAATCGAATCAGTTACTATCGAGGCGCATTCAAGGTTTTCGACGGAATTGACGAACTTGGTAGTGGACGAGCGGCGTGCGATGGGCAGCGACAGCGACAAGGACCTTACGCGGCGACTGGACGATGGCCGGGGGCTTGCGCTGGAGGAGTCCCGCCCCCAAGTCAAACGTCCACCGTTGTATCGTGTAGTCCTGCTCAATGACGACTACACGCCGATGGAATTCGTTGTTGAGGTGCTGGAGCTGATTTTCGCCATGGACCGGCAAAAGGCCACACGCGTCATGCTGGAAGTTCACACCCGGGGCAAGGGGGTCTGCGGCGTCTTTACCTATGAGATTGCGGAAACCAAGGTCGCCCAGGTGGGCGCCTATGCCCAGCAGCACCAGCATCCGCTCCTTTGCACGCTTGAGGAAACCTGACAGCCATGTTGAGCAGTGAACTCGAGTTCTGCCTGAACGAGGCCTTCCAGCAGGCCCGTGCCAAGCGGCATGAATACATGACGGTGGAGCACCTGCTACTCGCCATCATCGACGTACCGACCGTCAGCGAGATCCTCAAGGGTTGCGGGGCCGACCTCGCCCGCCTGCGCCGCGACCTGGAGCAGTTCGTCGAGGAATCCACCCCCCGCCTGGCCGAGGGCAGCGAACAGGACGTGCAGCCCACCCTCGGCTTCCAGCGGGTCCTCCAGCGTGCGGTCTTCCACGTGCAGTCGAGCGGCAAGAAGGAAGTCCGCGGCGAGAACGTGCTTGTGGCCATTTTCGGCGAGAAGCAGTCCCACGCGGTCTACCTCCTCGGCCTTCAGGACGTGACCCGGCTGGATGTCGTCAATTTCATCTCTCACGGCCTGTCGAAGTTGCGGGATGACCCGGCCGGCGCCAAGGGACAGTCCGGCGAAAGCGAGGAAGGCGAGGGCGATGCCGGCGGCAGTGCGCTCGACAACTACGCCACCAATCTCAACAAGCGGGCGCGGGAGGGCAAGATCGACCCCCTGATCGGCCGCGAGCACGAGGTGGAGCGGACGATCCAGGTGCTGTGCCGCCGCCGGAAGAACAACCCGCTGTACGTCGGTGAGGCGGGCGTCGGCAAGACAGCAATCGCCGAGGGCCTCGCGAAGATGATCGTCGAGGGCAAGGTGCCCGAGATCCTGGCCAACTGCACGATCTATTCGCTCGACATGGGGTCGCTGCTGGCCGGTACGAAGTATCGGGGCGACTTCGAGAAGCGCTTCAAGGCGGTCATCAAGGAACTCTCCAAGGATCCGGGTGCCATCCTGTTCATCGACGAGATTCACACCGTCATTGGCGCCGGCGCGGCGTCGGGCGGAGTCCTGGATGCGTCGAACCTGATCAAGCCCGTCCTGTCGAGCGGCGAACTGCGCTGCATCGGCTCCACGACCTACCGTGAGTATCGCGGCGTCTTCGAGAAGGACCACGCGCTCGCCCGCCGCTTCCAGAAGATCGACATCACCGAGCCCAGCATCCCGCAGACGATCGAGATCCTGCGCGGGCTGAAGACCCGGTTCGAGGAGCACCACAGCGTCACCTACACGGACGAGGCAATCGTCGCGGCGGTCGAGCTGTCGGCCAAGTACATCAATGAGCGCCAGCTGCCCGACAAGGCCATCGACGTGATCGACGAGGCCGGGGCCAGCGTCCGTCTCGAGCCGGCGGCAACCCGGTCCAAGGAGGTTGGCGTCGCCCAGATCGAGATCGTCATCGCGAAGATTGCCCGCATCCCGCCCAAGAGCGTGTCCGCATCCGACCGGGACCAGCTCCGGAACCTGGAGCGCGATCTCAAGCTGGTGATCTTTGGCCAGGACAAGGCGGTCACGGCGCTGGCGTCGGCGATCAAGATGGCCCGGTCAGGCCTGCGCGAGGCCGAGAAGCCCGTTGGCGCCTTCCTGTTTGCCGGTCCCACGGGTGTCGGCAAGACGGAGGTGACCCGGCAGCTCGCCCATTGCCTGGGAATCGAGCTGATCCGGTTCGACATGTCCGAGTACATGGAACGGCACACCGTCTCCCGGCTGATAGGCGCCCCGCCGGGCTACGTGGGCTTTGACCAGGGCGGATTGCTCACGGAGGCGATCAGCAAGCATCCCCACGCCGTCCTGCTCCTCGATGAGATCGAGAAGGCGCACCCCGAGGTCTTCAACCTGCTGCTGCAGGTCATGGATCACGGCACCCTCACCGACAACAACGGCCGGAAGGCGGATTTCCGCAACGTGATCCTCGTGATGACCACGAATGCCGGTGCCCAGGAGATGGGCCGGGCTTCCATGGGGTTCACGGAACAGGACAACACCACGGACGGAATGGCAATCATCAACCGGATGTTCACCCCTGAGTTCCGCAACCGCCTGGACTCCATCATCCAGTTCGCACCGCTCGGCCCGGACGCGATCCTGCGGGTCGTCGACAAGCTCGTGATGGAGCTCGAGGCGCAGCTGGACAAGAGCTCGGTCACGATCGAACTCGAGCCTGCCGCCCGCCAGTGGATCGCCGACAAGGGCTATGACCCCAAGATGGGCGCACGGCCCATGGCGCGGGTGATTCAGGAACAGATCAAGCGGCCGCTGGCTGAGCAGCTGCTGTTCGGCGACCTGGCCAAGGGCGGGCATGTCCGCATCACGCTCGATGACGCGGGAGCGCTGGAACTGGTCGCCACCCCGGCGACCCGGGCGCTCGAGCACATTCCCGATCCCGCCTGAAACGACGGGCTGGCGAAGCGGAATCTGAAGCCTGGCGAAGCTGGGGACTAGCGGGCGCGGAAGGTAATGCGCCCCTTGCTGAGGTCGTACGGGGTCAGTTCAACCGTGACACGGTCGCCCGTAAGGATGCGGATGTAGTTCTTGCGCATCTTTCCTGAGATGTGCGCGGTAACGACGTGGCCGTTATCGAGTTTCACCCGAAACGTCGTGTTGGGCAGGGTCTCGGCAACGACCCCGTCCATCGTGATGGCTTCTTCTTTCGACATGGAGACTCCGGCGGAACGGGCCGCGATTGTCGTCGAACTCGTTCAGCCGCGCAAGCGACCGGCTCCGGTCCGGTCCGGCGCGAGCACAGACGTCGGGCCGGGGGATTCCTTCCAGGAGCCCGGCGGTACCGGGGCCGAAGTGAGCATCCTCACGGCCTGCAGGAATTCATCCCGGGGCATCAGCTCGCTGCCGAGGGACGCCAGGTGCCCGGTCGCCACCTGGCAATCGATCAGCTGGATCCCGCGCTTCACTGCCAGGCCTGCCAGGTGCACCAGGGCCACCTTCGAGGCGTCCGACTCCAGGCTGAACATCGACTCGCCGAAGAACACGCCGCCGAGTGCAATGCCGTAGAGCCCGCCCACGAGTGCGGATCCTAGCCACGTCTCAATGGCGTGTGCGTGGCCAAGCTGGTGCAGCCGGAGGTAGGCCGAGCGCATCTCCGGCGTTATCCAGGTCCCGGAGCCCGCCCGGACGCTGGCGCAGGCATCTATGACGTGCGCGAAGGCCAGGTCCACCGAGACGCGGAAGCGGTCGCTCCGCAAGGTCCGGCGGAGGCTGCGGGATACGTGCAGTTCTCCGGGCAGCAGGACGGCGCGGGGGTCCGGCGACCACCACAGGATCGGCTGCCCCTCCTCGTACCAGGGAAAGATTCCGCGGCGGTAGGCCGCGAGCAGCCGCTCCGGGGCCAGGTCCCCGCCGATGGCCAGGAGGCCGTCCGGCGACCTGGCTGCGCCCGCGGGGTCCGGGAAGTGGTCCGGCGGGTCGTCCGGATGCAGAAAGGCGATTGCGTTCATGCCGGATGCCGGTCGGCCGCTAGCCGGCGCCCCTGCGGTAGGGGACGTGGTCGGAAGCGGACTCCATGTATTCATCGATGTGGGCGCGCTCGCGATCCAGGTACTGGTCGATGGCGCGCGCGAACTGCGGATGGGACAGCCAGTGGGCCGAGCGGGTCTCGGTCGGCACGAAGCCGCGACTGATCTTGTGCTCGCCCTGGGTTCCCGGCTCGAAGCCCTTCAGGCCATGCTCGATGCAGTACTCGATGCCCTGGTAGTAGCAGGTCTCGAAATGCAGGCTGTGGAAGTCGCCCTCGGCGCCCCAGTAGCGCCCGTAGAGGGTGTCCTCGCTCCGGAAGCAAAGGGCCGTTGCTACGGGCTCTCCCCGGAGCATGGCCACGATGGCGAGGACGTTGTCCGGCAGGGCCGCGCTGACGCGTGCGAAGAAGGCTTCGTTCAGGTAGGGCTCGCGGCCCCGGCGCCAGAACGAACTGGCGTACAGCGGCATCAGTCGCTTCCAGAGCGCGGCATCGATCTCGCCGCCGCGGTAGCGCGCGAAGGTGATCCCGGCCTCGGCCACCCGCCGGCGTTCACGCTTCGCCTTCTTGCGCTTCTCCGCGGTGAACTCGCCAAGGAACGCATCGAAGTCGGTGTAGCCACGATTCGTCCAGTGGAACTGGCAATCCTTCCGCGGCAGGAAGCCCGCGCGCGCCAGCAGGTTTGCCTCACGGGCAGTGGGAAAGAGCACGTGAACCGATGATGCCTCGAGCTGCCGGGCGAGCTCCGTGGCGCCGGACAGCAGGGCCATGCCGATGTCGTCGGGCGCCTGACCGGTCGCGTGGAGCAGTCGGGGGCTGGTCGCAGGCGTGAAGGGCACGGCCGAGACCAGCTTGGGGAAGTAGCGCAGGCCCGCGCGCCGGTAGGCATCGGCCCAGGCCCAGTCGAAGACGAATTCGCCGTAGGAACTCGTCTTGCTGTAGAGGGGCATCGCGCCACGCAGCCGCCCGGCAGCGTCGCGAAGCAGGAGGTGGCAAGGCGTCCAGCCGGCTGCGGGAGCCACACAGCCCGTCTCCTCCAGGGCCAGGAGGAACTCGTGCCGCAGGAACGGATATTCCGTGCCGCGGAGGCCGTTCCAGTCGGCTGCCGCCACGTCCGCAATGCTCCGGGCAACCTCGATGCGCACGGGCTCGACAGTCGCGTTCACCCGCCTGCGTGGTCCAGGAACTTCTCGGCGTCCAGCGCGGCCATGCATCCCGATCCGGCGGACGTGATCGCCTGCCGGTAGACACTGTCGGCGACGTCGCCCGCGGCGAAGACGCCCGGCACACTGGTCGCGGTTGCGCCGCCGGCGCGGCCGGTCCGCACGACCACGTATCCCTTGTCCAGCTCGAGCTGGCCCTTGAACAGCGCCGTATTGGGATCGTGGCCGATGGCGACGAACACGCCGGTGACGTCAAGAACCCGGCCCCCCGTGCCGCCATCCGTCGGCCGGATCTGCACGCCCGTGACACCGGTGTCGTTGCCCAGCACGGCTTCAACCTCGTGGTTCCACACCAGCGAGATGTTGCCGCCCCCGCTGGTCCGGGCGAGCAGCTTGTCCTGGAGCATCTTCTCCGCGCGCAGCTTGTCCCGTCGGTGCACCAGCGTCACGTGGGACGCCAGATTCGACAGGTACAGGGCTTCCTCGGCCGCGGTATTGCCGCCGCCGATCACGGCGACGCGCTGGCCCCTGTAGAAGAAGCCATCGCACGTCGCGCAGGCGGATACGCCCCTGCCGCGGAAGCTCTGCTCCGAGGGCAGGCCGAGGTAGCGCGCCGATGCTCCGGTGGCGATGATCAGTGCGTCGCACGTGTAGGCCTGGGAGCCGCCGCGAAGCGAGAAGGGGCGGGTGCCCAGGTCAACGGCCTCGATCTGGTCGAGGACACCCGTGACGCCGAGGCGCTCGCCGTGTTCGCGCAACCGGGTCATCAGCTCGGGGCCCTGGAGCCCGTGATGTCCGCCGGGCCAGTTGTCCACGTCCGTCGTGGTCATCAGCTGGCCGCCTTGCTCCAGCCCGGTGATGAGGAGGGGTTTGAGGTTGGCCCTGGCGGCGTAGACGGCGGCGCTGTAACCGGCGGGACCGGAGCCAAGGATAATGAGACGGGCGTGAATGGGTGCTGTCATCGCGGCAGTTTAGGCGATGGCACGCGCTTGCGTCCAAGCGACGTGCTGCTATCATCCGGGTCGTTAACTGCTTGTCAGGCAGGCAGTTAACCTTCGTTGTTGCGGCACCTTCTCGCCGTTTGGCTCGTCAGGGACGGACATGGCCAGAGCTATCGGACTCGAAAGTCGCGGCCTCGCTGCGCCGCTGACCTACGCGGTGCGCGAAGCCGCCCTGTGGGTCCTGGGCGCCATCGCGCTGATCATGCTGGTGGCCCTGCTGAGCTACAGCCCGCAGGATCCCGGCTTCAGTCATACCGGTGACGGCGCGCCCGTCAGGAACCAGATCGGCGCCGTCGGGGCCTGGTTCTCCGACATAGCCTTCAGCCTGTTCGGCGGGCCCGCGTTGCTCTTCCCGGCCATGATGCTCCTGGCGGGCTGGATCCTGTTCACCCATCGCAGCACGCCGGGCCCCGTCGACCGCCAGATCCTGTTTACCCGGTTGTCCGGCTTTGCCCTGACGCTGGCGACCAGCTGCGCTCTGGCAACCCTGCACTTTGGCGCCCACGGGCTGCCCCAGACCGCGGGCGGCGCCTTTGGCGAGCTGCTCGGCAACGGCCTGGCCGCCGGACTGGGCTCGCTCGGTGCAACGCTGTTGCTGCTCGCATCGTGGCTTGCCGGTGTCTCGCTGTTCACCGGCCTGTCCTGGCTCGCCGTCATGGATAAGGTGGGCCACCACATTCTCGAGGGCGTGGATCGGGGCCGCGAACTGTTCGCCGCGTTCCGGGCGCGCACGGAAGGGCGACGGGTCCAGGAGGAGCGGCAGGAGGTCGTCCGCAAGGAACGGAAGAAGGTCGAAAAGAAGCTGCCGCCGCGGATCGAGCCCCAGCTCGCCGCCCCGCAGCCCAGCCAGCGCGCCCAGAAGGAGCGACAGGTGCCGCTGTTCCAGGGAACGGTGCTGCCGGGCGAACTGCCGCCGCTCTCGCTGCTGGACGACCCGCCGGAACACTCAGCGGGGTATTCGAAGGAGTCCCTCGAGGCGATCTCGCGGCTGGTCGAGCTGAAACTTCGTGACTTTGGCGTGGAAGTCGAGGTGGTGGCTGTCCAGCCAGGCCCGATCGTCACGCGCTTCGAGCTGGCGCCCGCCCCGGGCGTCAAGGTCAGCCAGATCAGCAACCTGTCCAAGGACCTGGCGCGGTCACTCTCGGCGATCAGCGTCCGGGTGGTCGAAGTGATTCCGGGCAAGCCGACGGTCGGCCTGGAAATTCCGAACGAGACCCGGGAGATGGTGACGCTGGGCGAGATCCTGCGCTCCCGTGCCTACGAGGAGATGTCGTCGCCCCTGACGCTGGCCCTCGGCAAGGACATTGGCGGCAAGTCGGTGGTGGCCGACCTGCAGCGCATGCCCCACCTGATGATTGCGGGCACCACCGGCTCCGGCAAGTCGGTAGGCATCAACGCCATGGTCCTGAGCCTGCTCTTCAAGGCCAGGCCCGATGACGTGCGCATGATCATGATCGATCCCAAGATGCTCGAGCTGTCGGTCTACGAGGGCATCCCGCACCTGCTCGCGCCTGTCGTCACCGACATGAAGGAATCAGCTAACGCCCTGCGCTGGTGCGTTGCCGAGATGGAGCGGCGCTACCGCCTGATGGCGGCGCTGGGGGTGCGCAATCTCAGCGGGTTCAACCGCAAGGTGAAGCTCGCCCTGGATGCCGGTGATCCGATCCCCGATCCGCTCGTGGGGACCGAGTACGCGCCCAAGGTCACCGTTGACGGGGCAGTGCCGACGCTGACGGCGCTGCCGCACATCGTCGTGATCATCGACGAGCTGGCCGACATGATGATGATCGTCGGCAAGAAGGTCGAGGAATTGATCACCCGGCTTGCCCAGAAGGCCCGCGCCTCCGGCATTCACCTGATCATCGCCACCCAGCGGCCGTCGGTGGACGTCATCACCGGGCTGATCAAGGCGAATATTCCCACGCGCATTGCCTTCCAGGTGTCGGCCAAGGTCGATTCCCGGACCATTCTCGACCAGAGCGGTGCGGAGTGCCTGCTCGGGCACGGCGACATGCTGTTCCTGCCGCCGGGAACGAGCTTGCCACTGCGCGTCCATGGCGCGTTCGTCTCCGACGAGGAGGTGAAGCGCGTCGTGGACCAGCTGAAGGGCGGCGGACCGCCCGTGTACCTGGATGAGATCACGGAAGGTCCGCCGATGGGCCTGACCGGAATGCCGGGCGAGGCGCCGCAGTCGGAGGAGGGCGATGGGGAGGCCGACGCCCTCTACGACCAGGCGGTGAAGATCGTGTGCGAGACCCGTCGCGCTTCGGTGTCGGGCATTCAACGGCGCCTCAAGATCGGCTACAACCGGGCTGCCCGTCTCGTGGAGACCATGGAGGCCGCCGGGCTGGTGGGTCCGCTGCAGTCCAACGGGTTCCGCGAAGTCCTGGCCCCGCCGCCGCCTGAAAGCGACTAGGACCATTTCCGCGCCGATCTCCCGCCGCCTGCGTTTCCCAGCGCTGCTGCTCGCGCTCGTTGCCACCGGCGCATCGGCAGTGACGGCGGGCGATACCGGCGAGGACCGTCTCCGCCGCTTTCTCGCGGATGTACAGGCCATGGACGGCAGGTTCCGCCAGCAAGTGATCGATTCCCGCCAGCAGGTCCTCGAGGACACTTCCGGTTCGGTGGCCATGCAGCGGCCCGGCCGGTTCCGGTGGAACTATGACGCGCCCTTCGAGCGCGTCATCGCTTCCGATGGCGAGAAGGTCTGGCTCTACGAGGCGGACCTGGCCCAGGTGACGATCCGCCGGCTGTCCGCCGGGATCGGCGACACGCCGGCCGCACTTCTCACCGGCAAGGAGTCGGTGCTCGAACGCTTCCGGGTCGACAAGTCCTGGAGCGAGGGGGGACTCGCCCTGGTGCGCCTGTTGCCCCGGTCTGCCGACTCCGACTTTGCCGCCGTGACCCTCGGATTCGACGGTCGCGTGCTGCGCCGGCTCCTGCTGGACGACCGGCTGGGCCAGCAGACGCGCATCGATCTCACCGGGGTCCGGATCAACCCGCGGCTGCCACCGGAACTCTTCCGGTTCGTTCCGCCACCGGGCGCCGACGTCATCGACGACAGCGAACTCTGATCCCGCGCATGCTCCCCCTGCGCTATGCGCATTTCTGGCTGGCGGCCGGGCTCCTGCTCCTGGGCTTCGGCCTCGTGTCGTCACTTTCGCCACTGCCGTCCGGCCTGCCGTCGATCAACGACAAATTGCTCCATGCCGTCGGGTTCCTGGCCTTCACGGTGTGGTTCGGCGGGATTTTCGAACGCCGCTTCCTGCCGGGGATCGCGCTGGCCCTCGCGGTGTACGGCCTCCTCATCGAGTTGCTGCAGAGCCTGACGGCGACGCGGCAGGCCGAGCTGCCCGACCTGGTCGCTGATGTCGCGGGCATTCTGCTAGGCTGGCTCCTGAGCGCGGCGGGGCTCTCCCGCTGGTGCACGAAGCTGGAGTCATGGCTCGCACGTCCAAATCCCTGAGTGGCCCGCCGCCGGCCTGGCGGCCGCTGGCTGACCGGATGCGCCCGGCGACCTCCGGCGAGGTGGTGGGACAGGCGCACCTGCTGGCGCCGGGCAAGCCACTCACGAGGCTTCTCGGCGGCGAGCTCCATTCGGCCATCCTCTGGGGGCCCCCGGGTTCCGGCAAGACGACCCTCGCCCGGCTCCTCGCGGACACGGCCGGGGCACATTTCGTGGCGTTGTCCGCCGTCCTCGCGGGAGTGAAGGAAGTCCGCGATGCCGTCGCGTTTGCCCAGGCAAACCCCGGCAAGCCGACGGTGCTGTTTCTCGACGAGGTCCACCGGTTCAACAAGGCCCAGCAGGATGCGTTCCTGCCCTTCGTCGAGGACGGGACCCTGACCTTCATCGGCGCAACCACCGAGAATCCTGCATTTGCGCTGAACAACGCCCTCCTGTCACGCGCGCGTGTCTATGTCCTGAAACCGCTGGCCGACGAGGACCTGGTGACGATACTGGCCGCCGCCCTCCGGGATCCGGAACGGGGCCTGGGCGCGCGGCAGGTCATTGCCGGCAATCCCGAGTTGCTGGACCTCGCCCGGGGCGCCGACGGCGACGCGCGGCGCGCACTGAACCTGCTGGAGGTCGCGGCAGGCTTCGTCGGTGACGACCGGGTCCTGACGCCCGGGATCGTCGCCACGGTTCTCACCGGCAGCTATCGCCGTTTCGATCGCCAGGGCGACGTGTTCTACGAGCAGATCTCCGCGCTCCACAAGTCGGTGCGTGGCTCCGATCCTGACGCGGCGCTCTACTGGCTGGCCCGCATGCTGGATGGCGGGTGCGATCCGGCTTACGTGGCCCGGCGGATCGTCCGGATGGCATCCGAGGACATCGGCAACGCGGATCCCCGGGCACTCACCCTGGCCCTGGAGGCCTGGCAGGCCTGGGAGCGCCTGGGCACGCCCGAGGGCGAGCTGGCCCTGGCCCAGGCGGTGGTGTTTCTCGCCTGCGCGGCCAAGAGCAATGCCGTGTACACGGCCTGGCAAGCCGCCAGTGCGGACGCGCAGGCGCACGGCAGCCTGGCCGTGCCTGCCCCCCTGCGGCCTGCATCTACAGCGCTGGCCCGCAGCCTCGGGCACGGCAGCGGCTACCGGTACGCCCACGATGAGCCCGACGCCTTCGCGGCGGGCGCCAGTTACTTTCCCGGCGAGCTTGGGCAGCCCGTCTACTACCAGCCCGTTCCCCGGGGCCTCGAGCAACGGATAGCCGAGAAGCTGGCGGACTTCCGGGACCGCAACCGCATTGCCCGTCAGGTGAAGCCGCCGGTGTAAACTGCCGCGCAAGCAACCTGCGGCACTTTCCGGAACCGACCGATGCTCGATCCCAGACTCCTGCGCACCGAACTCGATGCCGTGCGGGCCAACCTCGCGCGCCGTGGCTTTGTCCTGGACGGGGCTGCCTTCCAGTCCCTGGAGGACCGCCGCAAGGACGTTCAGGTCCGTGTCGAGGAGCTGCGCAGCCTGCGGAACGCCCGCTCCCGGGAGATCGGCAAGCTCAAGGCATCCGGCCAGGACGCCGCAGAACTGATGGCGTCGGCGAAGGCGCTGGGCGACGAGCAGGCCGATCTCGAGGCACAGCTCGAAACCCTGCAGGGCGTATTGCAGGACCTGCAGCTGGGCCTGCCCAACCTGCTGCTCGATGCGGTTCCCGATGGCCGCGAGGAAGCAGCCAACGTGGAGGTTCGCCGGTGGGGCACCCCGCGCGAGTTCGGTTTTGCTCCCCGGGATCACGTGGATCTCGGCGCCGACAACGGGCTGCTGGACCTGGACGCGGCGGGCATGATCGCGGGCGCGCGATTTTCCGTTCTGCGCGGCCCGCTGGCGCGGCTGCACCGGGCCCTGATCCAGTTCATGCTCGACCTGCACACGGGCGAGCACGGCTACACGGAGGTCTATGTTCCCTACCTGGTGAACCGGGACAGCCTGCGGGGCACCGGCCAGCTGCCCAAGTTCGCCGCTGACCTCTTTGCCGTGGGCGGCGAGTCGGACCTCCTGCTCATCCCGACGGCGGAAGTGCCGGTGACCAATCTCGTGCGGGACCGGATCCTGGAAGCGGCCGCATTGCCCGCCCGCTACGTCGCCCACACGCCCTGCTTCAGGTCGGAGGCGGGCTCCTACGGCAAGGACACCCGGGGCATGCTCCGCCAGCACCAGTTCGAGAAGGTGGAACTGGTGCACATCGTCCGGCCCGAGGACTCCGCGGCAGCGCTGGAGACGCTGACGGGCCATGCGGAGACGGTGCTGCAGAAGCTGGGCCTGCCGTACCGGGTGATGGCCCTGTGCGCCGGCGACACGGGCTTTGCGTCGGCGCGCACCTACGACCTGGAAGTGTGGCTGCCCGGACAGGAGCGCTATCGCGAGATCTCCTCCTGCAGCAACTGCACCGACTTCCAGGCGCGCCGCATGGTCGCCCGCTGGCGCAATCCGGCGACGGGCAAGCCCGAGCTCGTGCACACCCTCAATGGCTCGGGCGTGGCGGCGGGCCGCGCGCTGATCGCGGTGATGGAGAACTACCAGAACGCGGATGGCACGATCACGGTGCCAGCCGTGCTGGCGCCCTACATGGGCGGCCTCGAGTGCCTGCCGGCGCGGGCCGGATAGACGCCGCCGGCCCGGCGCTGCCCGCCGCCGGTCTCGCCGGGCTGGGGGCATGGTTCGTGATTCTCGCCCTGACTGCTGGTGTCATCACTGACGGCGCCTACCCCGCAGCAGGTCCAGGGCCCTACCCGGCGGCGCCGCGCGGGACGACATTGGACGACTATCACGGCACCCCGGTACCGGATCCCTGGCGCTGGCTCGAGGACATGACGTCCCCCGAGACGCGCGGCTGGATACTGGCGCAGAACGAAATCACGGAGAGCTACATCGCCGGCCTGCCCGGCCGGGAACAGTTCGCCAGCCGGCTGCGGTCGCTGCTGGACGACGAGCGCCGGGGCGTTCCCGAACGGGAGAACGGGGTCTACGTGTACCGGTGGAACCCGGGCGGGGCCGAACAGGATGCACTCCGCGTGACCCGGGACCCCGGGCAGCCGGGCAGGGTGCTCATCGATCCCGTCGCCGTCCGTGCCGATGGCACGGTGTCCGTCGCGGACTTCAGGCTGAGCCCGGACGGCACCCGCCTGGCGTACGCGCTGTCCGACGGGGGCAGTGACTGGAACACCTGGCGCATCCGGGACGTCGCCACGGGAACGGACCTGCCGGAGGTCCTGTCGGGCACCAAGTTCACATCCGTGAGCTGGTCCCGGGACGGGCGCGGCTTCTACTACAGCCGCTACCCGGCCGATGGCGAGGGCGGGCATGACGACGGGCGCCAGGTGACGGTGCATTTCCACGTTCCCGGCACGCCCCAGGCGGATGACCCGCTGACCTACGCCGTGACGGACCACCCGAGCCGCGATCCCTACGCCACCGTGACGCCCGACGGGCGATTCCTGATCCTGAACATCGAGGACGGGTATCTCACCAACGGGGTCTACTACCAGCGGCTCGGCGACGACGGTGCGCGCTCGCCCGTCGTGAAGCTCCTCGATGCCTGGGATGCCCGCTACGAGTTCCTGGGTGCCGACGGCGACACCTTCTATTTCCTCACGACGAGCGACGCCCCCCGGGGCCGTGTGATTGCGGTGGACCTGGACGCGCCGGCCGCCAGCCATTGGCGCGAGGTGGTGCCGCAGGACGCCGACGCCATCGAGGCGGCGGCACTGATCGGCGGCCGGATCGTGGTGCAGTACATCCGGGATGTGCGCGCCCGGCTGCGGATCTTCGCGCTGGATGGCGCATCCGTTGCCGACGTCCGGTTGCCGGGCCAGGGATCGGTGGCGGGCCTGAAGGGCGTGCCGGCGGATCCCGAGGCCTTCCTCACCTACACCGACTTCACGGTTCCCCGGCGCGTCTACCGCCTCGATGTGCAGTCGGCGGCGCTGACGCCCGTGGGTCCCGCGCCCAACGCACCGGATCCCGGCCGGTTCGTCACCGAGCAGGTGTTCTACGCCAGTCGGGATGGCACGCGGGTGCCCATGACGATCGTCCGCCGTCGCGACGTGCAACCGGACGGCCGGACACCGACCGTGCTCTACGGCTACGGCGGCTTCAACGTGGCACTGCTGCCGGCCTATTCCGCGTCGCGGATGGCCTGGATCGAGGCCGGCGGCATCTACGCGCAGGCCAACCTGCGGGGCGGGGGCGAGTACGGCGAGGCCTGGCACCTGGCCGGCACGAAGCTCCAGAAGCAGAACGTCTTCGACGATTTCATTGGCGCCGCCGAGTGGCTGGTCGCCAACGGGTACACGTCACCGGAGCACCTGGCGATCTGGGGCGGCAGCAATGGGGGCCTGCTGGTGGGCGCAGTGCTCAACCAGCGGCCGGAGCTGTTCGCGGCCGCCGTCCCCGCCGTCGGCGTCATGGACATGCTGCGGTACCAGACGGCCAGCCTGAACGCGCGCAAGTGGTCCAGCGATTACGGGCTGAGCGGGGACCCGGAGGAGTTCAAGGCACTGCGCGCCTACTCGCCGTACCACAACGTCCGGTCCGGCGCCTGCTATCCCGCCGTGCTGGTCCAGGCGGATGCCAACGACGACCGGGTGTCGGCCTGGCACAGCTACAAGTACGCGGCGGCCCTGCAGGCGGCCCAGCAGGCGGCGCCGGATTGCGCGCACCCGGCCCTCATCCGGGTGGAGACCCGCAGCGGGCACGGCGCCGGCGCGTCGCTCTCGAAGACCGTGGACGAGTACGCGGACCAGTGGGCCTTCGTCGCCGAGGCGACCGGCCTGTTCCGCCGGGGCAAGGGCCGCTAGAACGAAAAAGGCGCCCCGAAGGGCGCCTTTTCAGTTGGTCAGAGTCTCCCGGCGTCAGTCGTCGCCGCCCATGCCGAACAGGGCCAGCAGGTGCACGAAGATGTTGTAGATGCTGACGTACAGGCTGACCGTCGCCAGGATGTAATTGGTCTGCCCGCCGTGGATGATGGCGCTGGTCTCGTAGAGGATGCAGCCGGCCATCAGCAGGACCACCGCGGTGGAGATCGCCATCTGGAAGGCGGACAGGTCCACGAAGAGCCCCACGACGATGACGCCGAGCAGCCCGAAGAGGCCCACCATGAGGAACGTGCCCATGAAGCTCATGTCGCGCCGCGAGCGCACCACGTAGGCGCTGAGGCCGGCAAAGAGCAGGCCGGTGATGCCCAGGCTGGTCATGACCAGTTCGCCGCCGTTCGGCACGTTCTGGAGGTAGGCGCTGAGCATCGGCCCGAGGGTCAGGCCCATGAAGCCCGTGAGCGCGAAGACGGCGAGGATGCCGGCCGCCGAGTTCTTGAGCCGGTAGGTCAGGAACAGCAGGCCGAAGTAGCCCACCAGCGTGACGACCGGCCCCAGGTAGGGCATGCCGAGGGCCATGGCGAGGCCGGCCATGGCCGCACTGAAGAGGAGGGTGGCGGAGAGCAGGAGATAGGTGTTGCGCAACACCTTGCTGGCCGTGAGTTCGGCGGCGCCGGCGAGGGTTCCGGGCGAGCCGATGGGTGTTGCCGGTACGACGCGGTAATCACGGTCTGCTGCCATGCGAAGTCTCCTTGGGTGTGGCGAGTGACGGTCACCGTATCAGACTTGGAGTCGGGGCCAAAGTTCGGGCGGCAGAGTGTGCGCTTCGTCCCGGACCGCGCGGCGGTCAGGGACCGGGTACCGGGCTTGACGCCCTGCGGCGCTTGAATGTGCCGGTCCGGGTGGTGACAATCCGCCCCTTCCATCGGAGAGGTGGCAGAGCGGTCGAATGCGGCGGTCTTGAAAACCGTTGAACCGCAAGGTTCCGGGGGTTCGAATCCCTCCCTCTCCGCCAGCGTTGCCGCCAGTGCCCCCAGAGGAGTCTGCTTGGTGAAGTCGTCCCCCCGCCGCGTGCCCGCCCGGCTGCTGGCCAGCCTGCTCTGCATTTCGCCGCTGCTGGCGGCGGGCGGCCTGTCCGGTTGCTCGATGCCCCACGTCATGGGTCTCGGCAGCTACTACGCCGTGACGGACGATGCCACGGGCCGCGTCTGGTACACCGACAACCTGACGCGGGAAGAGCGGGGGGTTGTCGAGTTCCGTGACCCGGCGACCGGTGCCTGGGTCAGCCTCCGCTCCGCGCAGGTCCGCGAAATCAGCGATGCCGAGTTCCGTGCAGGTTCGCCGCGTTAGGCCACGGGAAAGGTAAGCATCGTGGCGATGGATCCCAGGCGCCGGCGCAGGCGCCAGCGGCGGGCAGGGGCGGTGGCGGCCTTCATGGTCCTCGCGCTCGGCATCGCCTTCTTCTTCGAGTCCCAGGCCACCACCACCGTCATCGTCGTCCGGGAGGCTGATGTGGCACCGGGCCTCGGCGACGACGTGGGCCTGAGCGCGCTCGGCGCACTGCGCGCGGAGGAACTGTCGCGGGTGCTGGGCGATGTGGACGTGGTCCAGGGGCTCAATGCCATCCTCGTGGGCGGCAGCCGGGCGTCCCGGGAAACCGTGGAGCCCCTCGCGCGGCGCCTGAACCTCCCCGTGCAGGAGGTGGACATGACGAGCCTGACTCGGGTCGCGAAGGACATCATGAAGGACTACAAGGGCGAGATCGTGCTGGTGGTGGCCGGGCCCGCCGAGATTCCCATCCTCATCCCGCGATTCCAGGGCAGCAAGAAGGTGCCGGAACTCGCCGATCGCGAGCACGACAACCTCTACATCGTCAGCATTCCCTGGTACGGCAAGGTGAAGACGCTGCGTCTTCGCTACGGCGCGCGGTACGTGCCCGGTCCCGAGACTCCAGCCTCCTAGCCAGCCACCTGGCCAGACACCTGGAAGGGATTTGCCGCCAGGTCGCCGTCGGCGGTGAGCGGCGGGTAGGGCAGGCCGCGGGTCCGGCAGCGGCTGGCGATGGCCGGGTGGCACCACTCGAAGAGCGTTCTCTCGAACTGTTCGGCGCTGAGGCGGCAGTCCGCGTACAGGCCGGCGGCCTCCCGCTGCCGGGCCGCCTCGTAGAGAAAGAGCGCCGCGGCCACCGACACGTTCAGCGACGCCGCGAGGCCCCGCATGGGCAGGATCGCGTGGCGATCGGCCAGGGCGGCCGCCTCGTCCGACACACCCCGCAGTTCCGAGCCCAGCAGCAGGGCGGTGGGCCGGGTGTAGTCCACCGTCCGGTAGTCATCAGCCGTGGGTGACAAATGCGCTGCAATTATCTGAAAGCCCTTGCTTTTCAAGGCGTCCATCGCCGGCGCCAGCTGGCGCCAGGCCTGCACGCCGACCCGGGGCGCCGTGCCGCCCGAGATGCCTCGCGGGCGCTTGAAGCTGCTGCGGGGCCCCACCGCGTGGATCTCGAACACGCCGACCGCGTCGCAGGTGCGCAGGAGCGCCGCGATGTTGTGGGGCTTGTGGACGTCGTCGGCGAGCACGGTGAGGTCCGGCTGCCGGCGCGCGAGGACGGCCTTGAAGGTGCGGAAGCGTTCCGGGGTCATGGCGGTATTATCAGGCGCTTCCGCCCTGGTGCAGAACCCTTCCCGTGAAACTCACGCCGCTCGCATTCCCTGGCGCCCTCGTTGTGCTGCTTCTGCTGGCCTGGGGCGTGAACGCAACCGGGCCCGCCGTCGTGGCGGCGACGCCGGCCGAATTGCGTGCCGAGCTGGACGCCCGCAAGGGCCGGGTCGTGCTCGTCAATTTCTGGGCGACCTGGTGCCGACCCTGCCTGAAGGAGCTGCCCGACCTGCTGGCCCTCGAGCGTGACTACGGATCCCGGGGCTTCGAGCTGCTGGCCGTTTCCCTGGACGACCCCGCGGATGGCGAGGCCATCGTCGGGCCCTTCGTCACGAAGTGGTTCCCGTCCCTGCGCACGCTGATCCGCAGTTCAACGGACATGGACGCCACCGTGAGCGTGATCGATCCTGCCTGGAACGAGGTCCTGCCGACCAGCTACCTGGTCGACCGCGAGGGTCGCGTGGCAGCCCGGCTGCAGGGCGGGAAATCCCGCGCCGACTTCGAGGCGGCGGTTCTGCCGCTTCTCGCGAAGCCATAGGCTAGAATGCCGCCGCCGAGCCCCGGTAGCTCAGGGGATAGAGCGCTCGCCTCCTAAGCGAGAGGTCCCAGGTTCGAATCCTGGTCGGGGCACCATGAAGTCAAACAGTTGCGTGCGGTACACCTAGTACCCGGATCCTCCGGGGAGCGGGCGGGGTAGCGGGAAATGAAGTCCCCGCCAGCGCAAGGATTACCACATCGTTTCCGATACCATAGGCAGCCGTGTCGTGAAACTGAATGATGGCCCCCGGACCACTCAGCCCGCTCGAGGTAGGGCGCCACGGCGAAGTCCGCGTACCGCGCGGCGTTGCGCGGCGTGCTGGACGAGAACTCGTACGGCGGGTGATTGGACGTGCTGAAAACCAAGTGCCGGCGGACCCAGTCGCTTCGGGCGGCAGGCACAACGCGATCATGGCGGGCCAACGCTTCACTCCGTTCCGGAACCAAGGATGGTTCCGTTGCACCTGAGACGCCCCGAATCACGGAGCTCAGTCGGCGACGAGCTGCCGCCTCTTCTTGAGCGAGCGAACCGCAATGTAGAACGCCCCCAGCGCCACCAGCATCCCGGCGAGGACGGGCAGCATGGCGGTCATGACCTCAGGCTCGCCGTCGCGCCACAGGCTCCACAGGAATACGAGGCCCCAGCGCAGAGGCCAGCCCACCAGTGTCCCGTACTCCTTCGCGAGAACTCGCCGCCAGTGGAACCGCGAATCGCGGAACGTGGCGTACAACCCGGACAGCCGCGGCAGGAAGCGCGGAACATCGGCGCAGTAGCGCTCGTAGGCTGCTCCGAAGCCGCGCGCGAGATAGTCCTCCTCAGCCCGCGTGATGGCGAGGTAGGCAAGCATGAACAGCGGCACCGCAGTCCCGACACAGCCCCACGAATTCGAAGTAATGCACACGCCGGTAACGATCAGCACGTTGCCGACGTACATTGGATTGCGCGAGTGGGCGTAGACGCCGTCGGTGACGAGCTTCTCGGCGTAGACCCGCCGCTCCCGTCCGCCGCGGATGATGTACTCAAGGCCAATAGTGCCGACACGCACCGCCTGCCCGAGCAACGCCACTGCGAGACCCAGCAGTGCCGCGTCGAGCGGCGTGCTCGAGAGCCGCGGCCCGGGTACGAAGACAAACACAAGCGCCAGTGGGAACAGGTAGTTGCGGAATCGGAACAGGAACTGGCCGAGCCTGACCATCACTTCACCGCCACGATCCCACAAAAGTTGTACCACTTGAAAAAGACATCGACGTACCGGAAGCCCGTCTGCAGGAGCAGGTCGCGGTTTTCCAGCAGTTTGTAGGGAATCAGCACGTTCTCGAGTGCCTCGCGCTTCTGCGCGATCTCCAGTTCGCTGTAGCCGTGGCGGCGCTTCATGTCGTAGTAGTACTTGATGAAGAGACGGTTAAACATCGAGTCCTCGCCGAGCACCTTCTCGACGAGGATCAGCGCCCCCTGCTCATTAAGCCCTCGGTGGATGTCGACCATGAGCCGCTCCCGGTGCAACGGGCGGATGAACTGCAGCGTCAGCACCATCAGAGCAACACTCGCGTTGTTGAATGTGACGCCGTCGTTGAGATCTGCCTCAACGAGCTCCAGCTCGCGCTCGGGCCGTAGCGTGGCAAGGACGCCGCTGGCCCTGGCGAGCATGTCCGCGCTGTTGTCGATCCCGACGAACCTCACACCAGGTGATACGGCGTGATCGAGCGCTGCTAGGGTCGTGCCGGTGGAGCAGCCGAGGTCCACCAGCCGAGTGCCTGGGATGGCGAAGTCGGCGCACATCTCCAGGGTCATGCGCTGGATCTCCGCGTAGAACGGCACCGAGCGGTTGAGCATGTCGTCGAATACGGCGGCGACCTCACGGCCGAATGCAAAGTCGGCGATCCTTCCCTGCTCATCAGCGTAGACCTGGTCGTGGGCGTCGCGGCCGGCCAAATCGTGGTCGGAAGGAAGCGTGTGGGGTGCAGTAACGGGCATCACGGGCCACTCCTGACGGCGGTTCCGGGACCCCATGCTGCCGGCGTCACCGTTGGGTCGTGTGAGCCGACCGTTGGCCTTTCGTTGGCCACGCCGATTGATCGCCACGCTAACGCCCGTCTAACGGTCTGATAGGCACTATTCGCGACGTGACCTCAGGAATAGAGAGGCGTGGGCCGGGTGTTGCGCGACCCGGCGCCAGCCACAGCATGCACATCCTTTTGATCGAGGACAGCCACGATCTCGCAGCAAACGTGGTGGATTACCTCCAGGCGCTCGGCGCGGTAGTGGACTACGCGGCGAACGGACTGAACGGACTGCACCTCGCCGCCACCCGGCATTACGACGCCATCGTGCTGGATCTAAACCTGCCCGGGCTCGATGGCCTCGGTTTGCTGACGCGACTCCGGCAGGACTCCGGCGCCACTACGCCGGTGCTGATCCTCACGGCCCGAGACACCGAGCGCGACCGGTTGCGGGGCTTCGACGAGGGCGCCGACGACTACGTGACCAAGCCGTTTTCCCTAGCCGAACTGCACGCCCGGCTCAAGGCAATCGTCCGTCGCAGCCAAGGACAGCGCGGCGTAGTACTGCGGGTCGCCGACCTAGAATTCGACCTGCGCACGCTGGTCGCGCGCCGAGCGAAGCGCCGGCTGCAGCTCACTCCATCGGGCGTGCGCCTGCTCGAGAAGCTCATGCGCGCCGCGCCTGCGCTGGTGCCTCGCGCTGAGATCGAGCACCTGCTCTGGGGCGATCATCCGCCGGACAGCGAGGCGGCCCTGCGCGGCCACATCCACGCGTTGCGTGGCGAAATCGACCGCGGTGAGGCACAGCCGCTGCTGCACACCGTCCACGGCATCGGCTATCGCCTGGCGCCGGACGATGCCACCTAGGCTCAGCCTGCGCACGCGCCTGTTCGGCGGCATCCTCGCGGTGCTGCTGGCCGCGACAGTCGGTCTGGCCTTCGTCGTCGACAGGTTTATAGAGGCATTGGAGGTTGCCCTGATTGATGAGCAACTCAATGACCGAATGGCCGGGTTCGCGGCAGATTATGCGGCCGATCCCCGTACGTCTGGGCCGCAGTCGCCGCGCCTGAGGGCCTTTGTGGACGGCGAGGAACGCCCGAGTCTCCCGGCATGGTTGGCGTCGCTCGACGCCGGAATCCACGAGGACATACACGGTGACGGCAAGACCTGGTATGTCGCGCGACAGGATGTCAACGGGGCGGCCCTCTATCTCGCCCTGGACATTGAGCCGCTGGAGCGCCTGGAGGCGAAGTTCGTCGCCGGTGCGCTGCTCGCCGTTGGACTCGCGGTGGCGCTCGCCGCCGCGGCCGCGTGGTGGCTTTCACTGGCGATCCTGGCTCCGGTGTCGAGATTGGCGAGCCGTGTTCTGCTGCTCGATCCGGGTACTCGCGGCTCGCGAGTGGGCGAGGTGTCCGGCGACCTCGAGGTGAGCCTGATTGCCACTGCGTTCGACCGCTATCTGGATCAGCTCGACGCCTTTGTTATTCGCGAGCAGGCCTTCACCGGCGACGTCAGTCACGAGCTGCGCACGCCTCTCGCAACGGTACTGAGCGCCGCGCAGCTGCTCCTCGCCGATCCGGACCTGACGGCCGTCGTGCGGACCCGTGTACTGCGGATCGAGCGCGCCGCGCAGCGGATGCACGAGCTGGCCGAGGCAATGCTCTTCCTAGCGCGGGAGCGCCGACCCGGCGGCACACAGGTGTGTGCACTGGAGCAGGTTCTGCAGGACGTCGTGGATAGCTATCGCGACGCCGCGTTGCGCCGCGGGCTTGAGCTGCGCCTGAAGATCCAGTGCACTGGGATGGTGGTGGCGCCGCCCGGCATGGTCACTTCGGTGATTGGCAACCTGATCGGCAACGCCGTAGACCACGCGGGCCGAGGTGTGGTGGAAGTCGAGCTCGGGCGCCACGTGCTCACAGTTCGTGACGAGGGCCCGGGCATCGCGGCCGGCGATGCGTCCCACATGTTCGAGCGGGGTTACAAGGGCAGTGACAGCCGTGGCTTCGGCCTGGGTCTCGCCCTCGTGAAGCGCATCTGCGATCACCTCGGCTGGGCGCTGGAGATCGACTCCGCGACGGGCCGGGGCACGCTTGTCTCGGTACGGTTCGCAGCAGCGGGTTGACATGCGAAACGTGCTGGTCACGCGGCTGCTGATCAGGGGTCCCGCACTGAGCACCGAGGTGCTCGTGCTGTTGACAACTGTCGCGTTCTCCGCGTTCTACAATCGCGCCGCCTGGGCCCGGCTGTTCGGTGATGCCGGACCACTTGCCGACGGCAATGCCGCAGTCTTCGCGGCGCTCTTCGTCGCGGTGACGGCCATACAGTTCGCGGTACTTGCGTTGCTCGTCACGCGCCGCACGGTCCGCCCAGTACTCATGGCGCTGTTCGTCGGGACCGCGTTCGCCAGCTTCTTCATGGATCACTTCGGTGTGTTCCTCGATGCGGACATGTTGCGTAACGTCCTGCACACCGATCCGCCCGAGGCGCGCGAGCTGCTCACCCCCGAGCTCGGGGTGCACCTGCTGCTGTACGCGGTGCTGCCGGTAGCGCTACTCTCGCGCGTTCGGGTACTGCCGCGGAACGCCGCCTGGCGTGCGATCGCCGTGCGCGCCGTTACGGTAGTGGTGGCCCTGGCAGTGGCGGCTGGCACAGTGTTCGGCCAGTTCCGCGACATCTCGACGCTGGTGCGCGGCCATCGTGACGTGCGTCACCTCATAACGCCCGCCAATTACCTGGCGTCGCTGACGCGGGTGGTGCGCGCGGCCTATGCGGCCCCAAAGGGACCGCGCACGGTGATCGGCGCCGACGCCCACCGTGTCGTGCCGGCGGGCGGCACCCGCCGCCCGCAACTGCTGGTGCTAGTCATCGGCGAAACCGTGCGCTCGGCCAACTTCGGCCTTAGTGGCTACGCCCGTCAGAACACCCCGGAGCTGGCGCAACTGGATCTCGCCGTGTTTCCCCGGGTTCGCTCCTGCGGCACGAGCACGGAGGTGTCGGTTCCGTGCATGTTCGCCCCGGTGGGCCGACGTGACTACGACGCCGGACGAATCGAGCGCCAGGAGTCGCTGCTCCACGTGCTCGCCAGGGCTGGGCTCGATGTCGCCTGGATCGACAACCAATCCGGCTGCAAGGGCGTGTGCGATGGCCTGCCTACGGAGCGGCTCCATGGCCGCTCAGACCCCACGCTCTGCGACGGCGAGCGCTGCCTCGACGAACTCCTCCATGACCGACTGCAGGAGGCTGCCGCCCGTCAGCAAGGCGACCTCGTCGTCGTGCTCCATATGCTGGGCAACCACGGACCCGGTTACTCTCGCCGTTACCCGCCGGCGTTCCGCCGCTTCACGCCGACCTGCGAGAGCCTCGACCTCGGAGAGTGCACGCCACAGGAGATCATCAATGCCTACGACAACGCCGTCCTCTACACCGACCATGTGCTCGGCATGATGGTGCGCTCGCTGGCGGCCATGACGGACCGCGAGACGGGGCTCATCTACGTCTCGGACCATGGGGAGTCGCTGGGTGAGAACGGAATCTACCTTCACGGACTCCCCTACCGCATTGCGCCCGCCGAGCAGGTGGAGGTGCCAATGCTCGTGTGGCTCTCCCCGGCACTGGCCGAGGGCGCGGGCGTGGACTACGGCTGCCTGAAAGCGCGCGCCGCGGAGCCCGCATCCCACGACAATCTGTTCCACTCCATGCTTGGGTTGCTGAACGTACGGACGGTGATCCACGACCCGGGCCTCGATGTTTTCGACGGCTGCCGCCCGGCGATGCCGCTACAGGTCCGGAGTTAGGGTCACGAAGAAGCGAGCCCTGTCAACGTGGGGCTCTCTCATGTCTTCGTGCCTCGCTCAGTAATCCGAAGCTGAAGACCGGTATGATGGTGTCACCAAATTCGAGACGGCCAGCTTGGGGTGGGCGGATGCGGTCGAGCATCTGCTCAGTGAATCGGCGCTTAGTGGGGGAGCCGAATGTCACGGTTCCCTACGGAACTCCGCGGTACTAACGGTACCGAGAATTGTGAGCAAAAGCGAAGGCTTATAGATACAACCTGTTACCAATTGGAACTAACCGGCACTAATCGGTGCGACCCTCCTAAGCGAGAGGTCCCAGGTTCGAATCCTGGTCGGGGCACCACTGCGTGAATCTCCACTGATGATCTGGCTTTTCCTCTTAGGCTCCCTCGTCGCGATCCTCATCGCCGCCGAGGTGTTCACCAACGCCCTCGAGCACCTCGGCCAGCGCCTGAAGATCTCGGAAGGTGTCACGGGCTCCCTGTTCGCCGCCGTCGGCACGGCGATGCCCGAGACGATGGTCCCGGTGCTGGCGGTGGTGGCCGGCACCGAGGACATGGCGGTGAATCACGCCATCGGCGTTGGCGCGATCGTCGGGGCTCCGCTGATGCTGTCCACGCTGGCGTTCTTCCTCATGGGGGCGGCAGCGCTGGGCGTCCGCGGTTTCCGGGGCGGGGTCACGCCCGAGCCCAGCGGCACCCGTCGCGACCTGGACGTGTTCCTCGTTGCTTTCCTGCTCGCGGGGCTGGGCCTGCTGACGCCGGCAGCGTGGCAGTACGGCGGGATCGTGCGGGGCAGTCTGGCGGTCCTGCTGGTCCTGCTCTACCTCTATTACGTCGTGCTCACCCTGCGCAGCTCGGCCGGCCTGGTGGAGGAGGGGCACGGCACGACTGCCGATGACCCCATGTTCCTCTGCCGCATCGGACTGCCCGACGTCATGCCGGTGGTGATCCTGCAGATCCTGCTCGGCTTCGGGCTCCTCGTGGGCGGCGCAAAGGCCTTCATCTATTCCGTGGAACAGCTGTCGCTGCTGCTCGCGGTGTCCGCCCTGATCCTCTCGCTGCTCATCATTCCCGTCGCCACGGAGCTGCCCGAGAAAGTCAACAGCATCCTCTGGATACGCCGGCGCAAGGACACGCTCGCCGTGGGCAACCTGACGGGCGCGATGGTGTTCCAGGGCACGTTGCTGCCGGCCCTCGGCCTGCTCACCACCCCCTGGCAGCCCGAGCCGCCGGTGGTGGTGGCGATCACCCTCACCCTGGCCGCCACGCTCTGGTTGCGCTGGCATCTCACCCACGGCGGCCTGCAGGTCCGTCATCTCTCCATCAACGGGCTGTTCTACCTGCTCTACCTCATCGGCATCGGCCTGATCATCGGAGGACAGTTCCCATGACCGTCGTCCTCATCACCGGTGCGAGCCGGGGCCTTGGCCTCGAGCTCGCGCGGCAGTACGCGGCGGATGGCGCCACGGTGATTGCCACCTGCCGGGATCCAGCCGGCTCGGCGGAACTCACGGCGCTGGCCGCGCGGTATCCCGGGGCGGTCCGGGTCGAGGCGCTCGATGTCACTGATCACCGGGGGGTGGACGCACTGGCCGTGAAGTACCGGGGCCAGCCGGTCGATATCCTCGTCAACAACGCGGGCGACATCGGCCCGCGGGACCCGGGCCGCACCCGGATACACGAGCAGCACTTCGGGACCATCAACTACGTTGAGTGGCGTCGGGTGCTGGAGATCAACACCCTGTCGCCGGCGAAGGTGGCAGAGGCCTTCGTGGAGAACGTCGCGGCCAGCGACCGGAAGCTCATGGCCTTCGTCTCCAGCACCACCGGCTCGAACGTGGAGGGCATCTATCCCACGTTCGCGTACTGCTCAAGCAAGGCGGCCCTGAACAAGGTCGTGACCATGCTGGCCATGGCGCTGAAGCCCCGGGGGATTACGTGTGCCGCGGTGTGCCCGGGCTACGTCAGGACGAAGCTCGGCGGCGACGCGGCGCCGCTGGGCGTGGAGGAAAGCATCACCGGCCTCCGGCGGGTGATCGCAGGCCTCGACCTGTCCCGCACCGGCACCTTCACCCGGTACAACGGGGAAGCCATTCCCTGGTAGTGCCGTTCATCGGCCGCGTTGCGGCCCTTGCGGCAAATCCGGGTTGCCACGCGGGGCGAACACTGCGAATGATGCCGCCAATGACACAGGCCAAGGACAGCACCACGGCGCTCTGGGGCGGCATCGCCTTCAGCTTCGCCTTCACCGCATTGATCTGGTACGCGGGCGCCCACTGGCTGCAACCGGGGGTCCTGACGCCGGACCGGCCGGGTTTCTGGTACGAGTGGCAGCTGGTGGAGCCCTCGTTCGGGTCGCGGGCGACGGCCTGGGCCGGGTACTTGCTGCACCAGGTGGCGATCTGGTGGCTCATCTGGGCCGCGCAGAAGGAGCGCCCGGCCTACACGAGCGGCCTGCACCGCTTCAATGTGCTGGCCCTGGGCGTGAACGCCGTGTTCATCGGCCTGCATTTCGTCCAGACCCAGATCTGGTACGACGGCCTCGCCCAGGACGTGCACGAGACGACGGCCCAGTGGTCCGTGATCATCCTGCTGATTGCCGTGCTCCTCATGGAGAACAAGCGGCGGGGGCTCGTGTTCGGCGTGGGCTCCACCTGGGTCGAGAAGGCCGGGCCCTTCGTCCGGCGCTATCACGGCTACTACTTCGCCTGGGCGACCATCTACACCTTCTGGTACCACCCGATGGAGGACACCTGGGGGCACCTCTTCGGATTCTTCTACATGTTCCTGCTGATGCTCCAGGGCAGCCTGTTCTTCACGCGGGCCCACGTGAACCGGCGGTGGACCGTGGCGCTCGAGGTCACCTTCGCGTTCCACGGCGCCATGGTGGCCTACCTCGCCGGCCAGGGCTGGCAGATGTTCCTCATGGGCGGCCTGGCCATGTTCGTCATCACCCAGATGCACGGCCTCGGGCTCAGCCGTCGCGCGCGGTGGCTGGTGGCGTCGGGCTACGCGGCCGGGGTGGCCGCGCTCTATGCCGGGCGAGGCTTCGACCGGTTGCCGGAGATCGCCGGCATCCCCCTGACGCTCCTGGCGGGGGTGTTCGTCCTGGCGCTGCTGGTGCTGGGCGGGCAGCGGGTGCTCCGGCCGGCCTAAGTGCGAACTGGGTCCGGCGCGCATTTTGCCGGGACCCCTATCATGCCCCCCTGAAGCCACAGAGAAACAAGCCGTGGGGGAACACAACACCGGCCGGCAGGCCCGCAGTCCCTGGCGTGACTGGATTGACCGGCTGCGCATCGGCCGGCTCGCACCAGCCAGCTTCCCCGATCGACGGGCCAGCGAGCGGCGCAGCCACTCCGCGTGGTCATTCGCCTACGGGAGCTTCCGGCCACGCCGCCGTGTCGGGCGACGGGATGGCGACCACGACCGGATTTTCCTCGACTGGCACGAGCCCCGCGTGCTGTATCTCTCTCTTGCCATCGTCCTGATGTCCTGCGCCGATGCACTGTTCACGCTGAATCTCCTGGCGATCGGCGCCCAGGAAATGAACGTGCTCATGGACGCGCTCATCACTCACGATGTCGAGCGCTTCCTGGCCCTGAAGATCGGCGTCACCGGGGCTAGCGTGATCTTCCTCGGCGTCGCGGCGCGCCGGCAGTTTCTCGGCGTGATCCCCGTGATCCGTGTCCTGCAGTTCTTCTGCGCGGGTTACGCGGCACTCATCGTCTGGGAACTGTGGCTCGTCGCGGTCTACATAACAGACCTGCCCTTTCACTGGCGCCCCTGGTTCGACTAGCCGCCGGGTTGCCCCGTGCTGCGGGGCATTTCCACGAATTTGTCCTTGATCCGGGACGCCACATACTTATAGTGGCGCCTCCGGACTGTACGGGACCCCCATGAGCCAGACCCTGCGTCAGATCTACGCCTCGTCGCCCCTGTTCGGTGGCAATGCCGCCTACGTTGAAGACATGTACACAAGCTGGCTCCGGGACCCGGCTTCGGTGCCCGCCCGGTGGCGGCAGTTTTTCGCGGAGCAGGCGCCGGCTGACGCTCTGGTGGCGGGACGTGCCGCTACCGCCAGTGCGGGCCGGAGCCCATCGGGCACGGGCGTGTCGGGACGCGCTGCTGCCGACGACTCCGCCGGGCTCATGGCCGAGACGTCCGACGATGGCGGGCCGGCCACGGAAAAGCAGGCAGCCGTCTCCCGGCTGATCCAGGTCTACAGTCTTCGCGGGCACCTGATCGCGGACCTCGATCCGCTGGGCATGCAGCAACGTCCCATGCCGAACGTGATGCGCCTGGACTACGCGGGCCTGGGTGACGCAGACCTGGACACCGAGTTCTACGTGGGCAATTTCGCCGGGCAGCCCGATGTCCGCATGCGCCTCCGCGACCTGCTGGCCACGCTCACCAGGGTCTATGGCGGCAAGGTCGGCGCCGATTTCGCGCACCTGTCCCGCGGCCGCGAGCGGGTGTGGATCCGCGAGCGCCTCGAGCGCGGGATGCTCGCGAATCCGCTGACCGACGACGAGCGCCGGCACATCCTGGGCCAGCTGACGGCCGCCGAGGGCATCGAGCGCTATCTCCACACGCGATATGTCGGCCAGAAGCGCTTCTCCCTGGAGGGTGGCGACAGCCTGATCCCGCTCCTCGACGACCTGATCCAGCAGGGCGGGGCGGCCGGCATCCAGGAGATGGTGGTTGGCATGGCGCACCGGGGTCGCATCAACGTCCTCGTCAACGTGCTCGGCAAGGCGCCCCAGGAGCTGTTCTCCGAGTTCGAGGGCGTCTACGATCCCGCCCGGGTGAAGGGCTCCGGCGACGTGAAGTACCACATGGGCTTCTCCGCCGACCTCCGGACTCCGGGTGGCAATGTCCACGTGGTCCTGGCCTTCAATCCCTCCCACCTGGAGATCGTGGATCCCGTCGTCGAGGGGTCCGTCCGGGCACGCCAGGAGCGGCGGGGTGACGAGGACGGTTCCGAGATCCTGCCGGTCCTGATCCACGGCGACGCTGCCTTCGCCGGCCAGGGCGTCGTGGCCGAGACCTTCCAGATGTCCCAGGCGCGCGGGTTCAGGACCGGCGGCACGGTGCACGTGGTCATCAACAACCAGGTGGGCTTCACGATCAGCGATCCACGGGACGCGCGCTCGACGCCCTACTGCAGCGACATCGCCCGGATGATCGAGGCGCCGGTCTTCCACGTGAACGCCGACGATCCGGAGGCGGTCGTCTTCGTCACCCGCCTTGCGCTGGAGTACCGGCAGACCTTCCACAAGGACGTGGTCATCGACCTGGTCTGCTACCGCCGCCACGGCCACAACGAGGCCGACGAGCCGGCGGCCACCCAGCCCGGGATGTACCAGGTCATCCGCAAGCATCCCACCACGCGGCAGCTCTATGCCCGCCACCTGATGGAGCGGGGCGTCGTGGATGCGCCCGAGGCGGAGCGCCTGAACGAGGATTACCGCCGGCGGGTGGAGGCGGGGCAGCCCCTGCCCCAGACCGTGCTGGGGATGATCGGCAATGAATACACGGTGGACTGGACCCGGTACGAGAAGGGTGACTGGGACGAACTCCACAGCACCGCATTGCCGGCCGGTGAAGTAGCCGAGCTGGCCCGGGACATCAATCGCGTGCCACCGAACTTCAGCCTGCATCCCCGGGTGGCCAAGATCGTTGCCGACCGGGATCGGATGGCGGCGGGCGAGATTCCCATGGACTGGGGGTTTGCCGAGCTGATGGCCTACGGGAGCCTGATCCGCGACGGCAACAGGGTCCGGCTCACCGGGCAGGACAGCGGGCGGGGCACGTTCTTCCATCGGCACTGCGTGCTCCACGACCAGCTGACTGACCAGACGTTCACGCCGCTGGACAACCTGGGCGGCATGAAGCGCGGCGCGTTCACCGTCACGGACTCGCTGCTGTCCGAGGAGGCCGTGCTGGGCTTCGAGTACGGGTTCTCGACCACGGATCCCGATTCCCTGGTGATCTGGGAGGCCCAGTTCGGCGACTTCTGCAACGGGGCCCAGGTGGTCATCGACCAGTTCATCAGTTCAGGGGAGGCAAAGTGGGGCCGGCTATGCGGCCTGACACTGTTCCTGCCCCACGGGCAGGAGGGGCAGGGCCCCGAGCATTCTTCCGCCAGGCTCGAGCGCTTCCTGCAGCTCTGCGCGGAAATGAACATGCAGGTGTGCATTCCCTCCACGCCGGGCCAGATGTTCCACATGCTCCGCCGCCAGATGCTCCGCCCGCTGCGCAAGCCGCTGGTCGTGATGACGCCGAAGAGCCTGCTGCGGCACCGGCTGTCCAGCTCGCCCCTGTCCGAGCTGATGGCGGGGCGGTTCCAGCTCCTCCTTCCCGAGGTCGATCCGCTCGATCCGGCAGGGGTGCGTCGCATCGTCTTCTGCAGCGGCAAGGTCTATTTCGATCTCCTCGAGGCTCGCCGGGCCAAGGGCTCCGCGGACGTCGCCCTGGTGCGCATCGAGCAGCTGTACCCGTTCCCCGCCGCCGAGTACGCCGCCAGCCTGGCGAAGTACCCGTCGGCCCGCGAGATCGTCTGGTGCCAGGAGGAGCCCCAGAACCAGGGCGCCTGGTACCAGATCCGTCATCAGCTGCAGCGGCCCCTGCATGAGGGTCAGCAGGTGTTCTATGCTGGGCGTCGTGGAGCCGCGGCCCCGGCGCCGGGCATCTTCCAGCTGCACGTCCAGCAGCAGCAGGCCCTCGTGGAGACCGCCCTTTCCGCCCAGGTCCAGTGAATCCATCCGAGCCGATCCTGAAGCAACAGATCATGAGCATTGAAGTCAAAGTCCCGCGCCTCCCGGAATCCGTCGCCGACGCCACGCTCGTCGCCTGGCACAAGGCCGTCGGCGATGTCGTCGAGCGTGACGAGAACCTGGCCGATCTCGAGACCGACAAGGTGGTCCTCGAGGTGCCGGCCCCGGCCCGGGGCGTGCTGCGCGAACTGCGCGTGAAGGGCGGCGCCACCGTGACCAGCGGCCAGCTGCTGGCCATGCTCGAGCCGGTGGCCGAAGGCGAGGTGGCGAAGGTCGTGCCGGCCGCCGCGGCCGCAGTGGCAGTTGCGGCCCCGGCCGCCGTAGCCCCGGTGACGGCAGTGGCCGGCCGGAGCGCCGGCAAGACGGGCCCCGCCGCGCGCCGTGCAATGGAAGAGAAGGGCATCGATCCGGCAACGGTCCGCGGCACGGGCCGGGACGGCCGCATCCTGAAGACGGACGTGTTGCACGCCGCCGTCGCGGCGCCGGCCGGTCTGCCGCCAGCTGCTCCCGTCCGTGCGCCCGCAGGCCCGCCGGCCGGCACGGTTCCCGCGGGCGGGCGCAGCGAACGCCGGGTGGCCATGAGCCGCCTGCGAACCCGCATTGCGGAGCGGATGGTCGAGGCCCAGCAGACGGCGGCCATGCTGACGACGTTCAACGAAGTGGACATGTCGGCCGTGATGGCCCTCCGTGCCCGCTACAAGGATGCTTTCGAGAAGCAGCACGGCGTGCGGCTGGGCTTCATGGGCTTCTTCGTGAAGGCCGCCATCGAGGCCCTGCACCGCTTCCCGGTGGTCAATGCGTCGGTCGAGGGCGGCGAGATCGTCTACCACGACTACTACGACGTCGGCATCGCCGTATCCACCGATCGCGGGCTCGTCGTGCCCGTGCTCCGGGACGCGGACCGCTTCACGTTTGCCGGCATCGAGGGTGCCATCAACGACTTCGGCCGCAAGGCGCGCGAGGGCGCCCTCGGCATGGAGGACCTGACCGGCGGCACCTTTACCATCACCAACGGCGGAGTGTTCGGCTCCCTGCTGTCGACGCCGATCCTCAACCCGCCCCAGAGCGGCATTCTCGGCATGCACAAGATCCAGGAGCGGCCCGTGGTGGCTGACGGCCAGATCGTCGTCCGCCCGATGATGTACCTGGCCCTCACCTACGATCACCGGATCATCGATGGCCGGGAAGCCGTGCAGTTTCTCGTCGCGATGAAGGATGCGCTCGAGGATCCCGCCCGCCTTCTGCTGGGAGTCTGACCCGTGGTCACGGCGGGTGCCTCGGGAGACAGCAAGTACGACGTCATCGTCATCGGTGGCGGGCCCGCCGGCTACGTGGGGGCAATCCGCGCGGCGCAGAATGGCCTGCGCGTCGCCTGCATCGATGCCTGGCAGGGCCGGGATGGTGTGCCGGCGTTTGGCGGCACGTGCCTCAATGCGGGCTGCATCCCGTCGAAGGCCCTGCTGGAATCCTCCGAGCTGTTCCACCGCACCGGCCACGAGTTTGCGAGCCACGGCATTCGTGTCGGCAGCCCCGAGCTCGACCTTGCCACCATGCAGGCGCGCAAGGCGGCGATCGTCCGCCAGTTCACCGGGGGCATCCAGGGGCTGTTCAAGTCCAACGGCGTCACGGGCCTCTTCGGGAGGGGCCATCTGCTGCCCGGGAACAAGGTCCGCTTCACGCCCCACGGGGGCGAGCCTGAACTGCTCGAGGCCGACCACGTCGTCCTGGCAACGGGCTCCACGCCCATCGAGTTGCCGTTCGCCCGTTTCGATGGCGAGACCATCATCGATTCCTGGGGGGCGCTCGACCTGACGGCGGTTCCGGGCCGCCTCGGCGTCATTGGCGCGGGGGTGATCGGTCTGGAACTCGGCAGCGTCTGGCACCGTCTCGGCGCACAGGTGACCGTCCTCGAGGCCCTGGACCGCTTTCTCGCGATGGCGGATGGCCAGGTTGCCAGGGATGCCCAGCGGCAGTTCAAGAAGCAGGGCCTCGACATCCGCCTGGGTGCGACGGTCACCGCCACCGTGCGCGGTCCCGCCGGCGTCGCGGTGACCTACGAGGACGGGCGCGGTCGCCACACGCTCGAGGTGGACCGGCTGATCGTGGCCGTCGGCCGCCGGCCCAATACCCAGGGACTGCTCGATCCGCTGGCGGGGGTGAAACTCTCCGACCGCGGACTCATCGAGGTGGACTCGGACTGCCGGACGTCCGCCCCGAATGTCTGGGCGGTGGGCGACGTGGTGCGGGGGCCCATGCTCGCCCACAAGGGATCCGAGGAGGGCGTCATGGTCGCCGACCTGATCGCCGGCCGGCCCGGGCACGTCAACTACGACGTCATTCCCAGCGTCATCTACACCACGCCCGAGATCGCGTGGGTTGGCCAGACTGAGGAACAGCTGAAGGAGGCCCGCGTGGAGTACAAGTCGGGGACCTTCAACTTCGCCGCCAGTGGCCGGGCCAGGGCGATGGAGCAGGCCGCCGGGCTCGTCAAGGTCCTGGCGGATGCCGGGACGGACCGCATACTCGGGGTCCACATCGTGGGCCCCATGGCGGGTGAGCTCATCGGCGAGGCCGTGGTTGCCATGGAGTTCGAGGCCAGCGCCGAGGACCTGCAACGCACCATGCACGCCCACCCGACCCTGACCGAGGCGCTGCATGAGGCGGCCCTCTCCGTGGACCGCCGGGCACTGCACGCCATCAATCACTGATTCCAATTCGGTTATCATTCACCCGTTGTTGCGGGGAGTGCGTTATGCGAATCATTAAAGGGCTCGCCCTTCTGGGCCTGCCTCTTGCGCTTGCGGCTGCGCCGGCTGGCGCCCACGAATTCAACCTGAGTCTCAACGACAGTGCGGTCCGCGCGACCTACGGCACGGTCTTCAACAATGGCCTGCGCCTGGACGGCGGCTGGCTCGGCGACAGTGACGAGGGCGATGTGGTGCATGTCAGCGCTCTCGTCGTCGGGAACATGGCCCCCGGCAACCAGAAGCTGACGGGGGGCATCGGCGGCCGGCTCGCTTACCTGGACGGCGAAGGCAACAACCGGGAGGGCTACGCCGTCGGCATCGGCGGGCTGGCCCGCTGGCCGGTTCCCCGCTACGACCGCTTCACTGTCTCCGGGGAGTACTACTGGGCGCCGGAGATCCTGAGCGGCGGCGATGCCGAGGAGTACATGGACGGCACCATCCGGCTCGGGTACAGCGTCACGAAGCAGGGTGAGGTCTACCTGGGTGCCCGGTACACCCGGGCCGAGTACGACGACCGCCCCAGGATTCTTTTCGACACCGGCTTTCACATCGGCGTCGAACTGCGGTTTTGATGGAACCGGGGTATTGAATCTGGCCAGCGGCCCCATCCGGATACTCGGCATCGATCCCGGATCACGGATCACGGGCTACGGCATCATCGACTCGGACGGCCGGCGGTCCGTCCACGTCGCCAGCGGCTGCATCCGCACGGGCGACAGCCACCTGCCGGCCCGGCTGCAGGTCATCTTCCGGGGGGTGCAGCAGCTGATGGCCGAATATCGCCCCGCAGCCGTGGCGGTCGAGCAGGTGTTCATGGCACGCAATGCCGATTCGGCACTCAAGCTCGGCCAGGCACGTTCCGCCGCCATCTGCGCCACCTTCGCGGCCGGAGCGGGACCCGGGGCCGAGATCTTCGAGTACGCAGCCCGGGCCATCAAGCAGGCGATCGTCGGCATCGGTCACGCCGACAAGGAGCAGGTCAGCCACATGGTGGCCGTGTTGCTGAACCACCGGGAGGCCCTGCAGGTGGACGCATCGGATGCCCTTGCCGTGGCGCTCTGCCATGCCCACACGCGCCCCCTGGCCGCACGGCTGGCGGCGCTGCCGCAGCTGCAGGCCATGCCACGGGCCCGGCTGCCGGGCCGGCACCGGGCCCGGGCCGCCGGCCGGGGATTGCGGCGGTGATCGGCTCGCTGCGGGGCGTCCTGGCCCACAAGGAGCCGCCGTTCCTGGTGGTCGACGTCGGCGGGGTCGGCTATGAGATCGAGGCGCCCATGTCCACCTGTTTCCGCCTCCCCGCGGTGGGGGAGGCCGTGCATCTCCGCACGCACCTGCTGGTCAGGGAGGACCAGCACACCCTGTTCGGATTTGCGACCGAAACCGAACGCCGGCTGTTCCGCGACCTGCTCCGGGTCAGTGGCGTGGGTGCGAAGACCGCGCTGGGCGTGCTGTCCGGGATGAACGTGGAGGCCTTCGTGCGCGCAGTCGAGACCGAGGACGTTGCGTCCCTCGTCCGCCTGCCCGGAATCGGCCGCAAGACGGCGGAGCGCCTGATCATCGAGATGCGCGATCGCGTCCAGCACCCCGGCCTGGTGGCCGGAAGGACCGGCGAGGGTCGTGCTGCGGCGCCGTCGGACCCCCGCGTGGAGGCACTCGATGCGCTGGTCGCCCTGGGCTACAAGGCGCCGGAAGCCCGGCGCATGCTGGACCGGGTGCCGGAGACGGTCACGTCAACCGAGGAACTGCTCCGGGCCGTGCTGCGGTCCGCGGCAAAGACCTGAGCATGGCGGCGGGCGAAAGGCTGGTGACGACCGGATCGCTGGGTGACGACGAGCTCGATCGCTCGATTCGTCCGCAGCGCCTGGCGGACTACGTGGGCCAGTCGGCCGTCAAGCGCCAGCTGCATGTCTTCATCACCGCGGCCCGGCAGCGGGGTGAAGCGCTCGACCACACGCTCATCTTCGGCCCACCGGGCCTGGGCAAGACGACGCTCGCGAACATCCTGGCCAACGAGCTGGGCGTCAACCTGCGCCACACGTCCGGCCCGGTGCTGGAACGTCCGGGCGACCTCGCCGCCATGCTGACCAGCCTCGAGCCCCGCGACGTGCTCTTCGTGGACGAGATCCACCGGCTGAGCCCCGTGGTCGAGGAGGTGCTGTACCCGGCCATGGAAGACTTCCAGCTCGATATCGTGATCGGCGAAGGGCCCGCCGCCCGTTCCATCAAGCTGGACCTGCCGCCCTTCACGCTGGTGGGTGCCACCACGCGGGCGGGCCTGCTGACGTCCCCCCTGAGGGACCGCTTCGGCATCGTCCAGCGACTCGAATTCTACGGACGGGAGGAACTGCACGAGATCCTCCTCCGTTCGGCCCGCATCCTGGGCGTCCCCCTCGATGAGGACGGCGCCTGGCAGCTGGCCGACCGCTCGCGGGGCACGCCGCGCATTGCCAACCGTCTGCTGCGCCGGGTGCGGGACTTCGCCCAGGTGGAGGGCAACGGGCGAATCGACGGGGCCACGGCGCGCTCGGCCATGGACCTGCTGGACGTGGATCCCAATGGCTTCGACCTCCAGGACCGCCGGTTGCTCCTGCTGATCATCGAGCGCTTCGACGGCGGACCGGTGGGCGTTGAGTCCCTGGCCGCGGCGCTCGGCGAGGAACGGGGCACCATCGAGGACGTGCTGGAGCCCTTCCTGATCCAGCAGGGCTTCATGAGCCGGACGGCGCGGGGGCGGGTTGCCACGCGCCGCGCCTACCAGCACTTTGGCCTCCAGCCGCCCCGCGGCATGGTGGATTCCGGCGGCCTGCCCGATCCCGGCCGCGGCCTGTTCGATTCCGAGGAAACCTGACGATGCCGGCTCACACGTCGATCGTTGACCTGATCCTGTCGGCCAGCCTGGTGGTCCAGCTGGTCATGCTGCTGCTGCTCGCCGCCTCGGTGGCTTCCTGGGCGATCATCGTGCGCAAGCGCCGGGTACTCCGGCAGGCGGTCGCCGGCTCCGACGCCTTCGAGACCAGCTTCTGGTCGGGCGGGGACCTCACGGCCATCTATCGCGATGTGACGCGGGCGGGCGAGCCGCCGTCCGATATGGCCGGCCTTTTTGAGGCCGGCTTTCGCGAGTTCCGCCGCCTGTCGGAGCAGGCCGCCATGCCGCCCGACCAGGTCCTGGAGGGCGTGCGGCGCGCGATGCACGTGGCCCAGATGCGGGAGATGGATCGCCTGGAGGAGAGCCTGTCGACCCTGGCCACCATCGGGTCAACCAGCCCCTACGTGGGCCTGTTCGGCACCGTCTGGGGCATCATGAATTCCTTCCGTGGCCTGGGCAACGTGCAGTCCGCGACGCTCGCGGCGGTCGCACCCGGCATCGCGGAGGCCCTGGTGGCCACCGCCATCGGCCTCTTTGCGGCGATCCCGGCTGTGATCGCCTACAACCGCTATGCCGACAAGGTCAGCCGCCTCGAAGTCCGCTACGACAGCTTCATCGAGGAATTCTTCAGCGTGTTGCAGCGGCACGCGCACGCACGGGCCCACAGCCCGGGCCCCGCCCAGGCCCGCCCGGCCGCCCAGCCGCCGAACGCCCGGTAACGCCATGCGCAAGTCCCGCAAACGACGGCTGATGGGCGAGATCAATGTGGTGCCCTACATCGACGTCATGCTGGTGCTGCTCGTGATATTCATGGTCACGGCGCCGTTGCTGACGCAGGGCATCGACGTCCAGCTGCCCCAGGCCGCGGCGGATCCGATCGTCACCCAGCAGAACCAGGAGCCGCTGGTCCTGTCGATAGATGAGGCGGGCGACCTGTTCCTGAATGTGGGCGACGACGAGGACGCGCCGATCCCCGAGGAAAAGGTGGTCGAGCTGGCCTCGGCAGTCTTGCGCCGTAACCCGCAGACGCCTGTTCTCGTGAATGCGGACCAGCGCGTGTCCTATGGCGCCGTGGTCCGGGCCATGGTCCTGTTGCAGCAGGCGGGAGCGGCCAACGTGGGCTTTCTCACGGAGGCGCCGGCAGCCCCCCGACGACGAAGCTGAGGGTCCGGCAGGCGCGGAACGGTCAAGGATGACTGCACTGAATCGAACAGCCGGCAAACGGGCACTGACGTGGCCGCGGCGGCGCTGAACGGGCGCGGGCCGGCGGCCGCCGACAGGTCCCTGCAGTGGTCCCTCGCCGGCCACGGGCTGCTCCTGCTCATCGTCCTGATCGGCGGCTTTTCCCTGCCCCACACGCCGCCCCGGACCCAGCTTGCCATCAGGGCGACGGTGGTCGAGTCGCCGGCCAACCGTCGGCCCCGGGCGGCGCCGACGCCCGCACCCAAACCTGAATCCCGGCCTGAACCCAAACCTGAACCAAAGGTCGAGCCGAAACCTGAACCGACGGCCGAGACGCCGCCGCCCAGGCCGAAGCCCGACCCCGCCCTGGAGCAGCGCAAGGCCGAGCAGCTGAAGCAGGAGAAGGACAAGGCGGCCCAGGCGAAACGGGACGAGGCCCGGCGGGAACAGCAGAAGGCCGAGCAGGTGGCGGAGAAGCAGCGTCAGGAGAAGGCCGCCGCCGAGCGGGAGAAGGCCGAGGCCGAAAAGCAGAAGCAGGCCCGGGAAAAGGCGGAAGCGGAACGGCAAAAGGCGGCGAAGGAGGCCGCCGCCCGGGAGTTCGACCGGCAGCTGGAGGAGGAGGAGCGGCTGCTGGCGGCTGCCGATTCCGGGGCTCTGGCGGATTACGTCGCCGTGATCCGGCAAAAGGTCGAGCGCAACTGGGTAAGGCCGCCCGGCGCCAAGCCGGGCCTCGAGTGCGAGGTCCTCGTCACCCAGATTCCCGGCGGGCAGGTCACCGCGGTCCAGATGGGGCGCTGCAACGCAGACGACGTCGTGCGTCGCTCCATCGAAGCCGCCGTGCTGCGGGCGTCGCCGCTGCCACCGCCGGACGACCCCACGCTGTTCGAGCGCAACTTGCGCTTTACCTTCAAACCGGAACAATAGCGGCCGCCCCGGAACCCGGGAGCCAGGGATATCAACGACGATGCGTCACCTCATTGCGACTTGGGCGGCCGTGCTGGCACTGACCTTGGCCTTGGCCGTGGCGAATCCCGCGCGGGCCGAGCTGCAGATCGAGATCACGCAGGGCGTGGACACGGCCCTCCCGATAGCCGTGGTGCCCTTCGGCTGGCAGGGGACCGGAGCGGCTCCGCCCCTGGATGCGGCGGCCATCGTCGCGGCGGACCTGGCCCGCTCGGGCCGCTTCGCGCCGCTGGACCGCAAGGACATGCTGCAGAAGCCCACGACCGGCGCGGAGGTGCAATTCGACGACTGGCGCCGGCAGGGCAGCGAGGTCCTGGTCATCGGGCGGGTGCTGCAGCCCGGTCCCGACCAGTACGAGATCCAGTTCCAGGTGTTCGACGTGCTTCGCGGCGAACAGTTGCTGGGCTACCGCCAGCCGGCAACGACGGCGGATTTCCGGCGCAGCGCCCACCGGGTGGCGGACCTGATCTACGAGAAGCTCACCGGCGTGCGCGGGGTCTTCTCCACCCGCATTGCCTATGTCACCGTCGTGCGCTCGCCGGGCAGGAGCAATTTCACGAGCAGCTACAGGCTCGTCATCGCCGACGCGGATGGGGAGAACCCGCGGGTCATGGTGGACTCCCCCGAACCGATCATGTCGCCGGCCTGGTCGCCCGATGGCCGGCAGATCGCCTACGTTTCCTTCGAGGCACGCCGGTCGGAGATCTACGTACAGGACCTCCGTTCCGGCTCGCGCAAGCGCGTCTCGGCGCGCCCGGGCGTCAACGGGGCGCCGGCCTGGTCGCCGGACGGGCGGAAGCTGGCAGTGTCCCTGTCCCGCCCGGATGGCAACCTGGACATCTACACGCTCGACATCGGCACCCAGGTGCTCACGAGGTTAACGAGTGGTTCAGCCATCGACACTGAACCTGCCTGGGCGCTGGATGGCAGCCAGATCTATTTCACCTCCGATGGCACGGGAGGGCCCCAGGTGTACCGGGTCGCGGCAGGCGGCGGCAACGCGCAGCGGGTGACCTTCGAGGGTTCCTACAATGCCCGGCCCCGCGTGGCGCCGGACGGCAAGCAGCTTGCCGTAGTGCATAACGACCGCGGCAACTATAGAATTGCGGTCGTCGATCTGGCGCGGTCCACCACGCAGGTGCTTTCGGATGGGCGGCTCGACGAATCACCGAGCTTTGCGCCCAATGGTGAAATGCTGATCTACGCCACCCGGGAGGGCTCCCGGGGCGTGCTGGCGACAGTCAGTGCCAACGGCCGGATCAAGCAGCGCCTTACGGCCCTGGAGGGCGATGTGCGGGAGCCCGCCTGGTCGCCGTTTCCGCCCAATTAGAAGTCTCTCTCAGGTACTGGTTTCAGGAGTCAATGCCCCATGAAGAATCTCAAGACGCTTGCCGCCCTGCTGGTGATCACCCTCGTCACGGCCTGCGCCGGACCTTCCAAGTCCACGGTCGACGACGGTGCCGCCGGCGCCGGGCAGGGTGGTGCCGCCTCCGCCGGGGTGAGTGACGGCGGCATGGGTCAGGGCGGGGCCATGGGCGGCGACGCCGCGGGCAGTGCACTGGGCGGGCCCGGCGCCTCCCAGGAGAATCGCATCGTCTATTTCGAGTTCGACCGCTTCGACATCAAGCCCGAGTACAACGCCATCCTCCAGGCCCATGCCCGGTACCTGTCATCCAATCCTTCGGCCCGGGTTCGCCTGGAAGGGCACGCGGACGAGCGCGGCAGCCGCGAGTACAACATTGGTCTTGGCGAGAAGCGGGCCCAGTCGGTCCGCAACGTGCTTCTGCTCCAGGGCGCAGTTTCCGACCAGATAGCCACTGTCAGCTTCGGTGAGGAGCGCCCGGCGGTCATCGGCAGCGATGAAGAAGCCTGGTCCCTGAACCGGCGCGTCGAGATCGTCTACGGGCAATAGCTGCCATGAGCCGGGTCTTTCATTCAATTCGTGCGGGCGGCCTGGTGCCGCTGCTGCTCCTGTCCGGTTGCGCCATGATGGTGCCTCCGGAGGAGGACCCGCTCTACATCAAGCAGACGGAGCTCGATTCGCGGGTGGCCCGGGTCGAGCGCGTGATCGACAGCGAGGGCCTGGTGAACCTCCTGAAGCAGATCGAGCAGCTGGAGAAGGAAAACCAGGCGCTGCGCGAGCAGGTGGACCAGGTGCAGTTCAAGGTGGACCAGGCCGGCACCGCCCAGAAGCAGCAGTACCTGGACGTGGACCAGCGGCTGCAGAATCTGGAGAAGGGCCTGGGTAGCCGGAATGCCGCCAGCACGGACGCGCGCAGCGTCCTCGATGGCGGCGAGCTGCAGCCCGGCCAGTTGCCCGTGCCTGGCGGCACCGACCGGGCGAACTACCAGGCCGCGTTCGAGCTGCTCAAGCAGGGCCGCTACAAGGAAGCCAGCGCCGCCCTGACCCAGTTCATGATTGCCTTTCCTGACAGCTCGCTGTCGGACAACGCCCAGTACTGGCTCGCTGAAACCCACTATGTCAGCCAGGCCTACGACAAGGCGCTGCCGGCCTTCACGGTGGTGGTGGACAAGTATCCCAAGTCCCGCAAGATTCCCGATGCGCTGCTGAAGATCGGCTACTGCAACTACGAGCTGAAGCGCTTCGACGCCGCCCGCAAGTCGCTGCAGGCCGTGGTGGCGAACTACCCGGAGACCACCGCGGCACGCCTTGCGGGCCAGCGGCTCGAGCGGATGACCAGCGAAGGCCTCTAGCGCGAATCGCGGTGCCCGCCCTCCGAATCACCGAGATCTTCCACTCGCTCCAGGGCGAGTCACGTCCCGTGGGCTGGCCCACGGCGTTCGTGCGCCTGACGGGCTGCCCCCTGCGCTGCGTGTACTGCGACACCGCCTATGCCTTCCACGGCGGGCAGCGGGCGGGCATCGACGAGATCCTGTCCCGGGTCGCGGGCTTCGAGGTGCGGCACGTCTGCGTCACGGGCGGCGAGCCCCTGGCCCAGCCGGCGTGCCATGACCTGCTCGCCGTGCTCTGCGACGCCGGCTACCAGGTCTCACTGGAAACCAGCGGCGCCCTCGACATCGCGGCGGTGGACCGGCGGGTCTCCGTGGTCCTCGACCTGAAGACACCGGCTTCCGGCGAAGCCGGGCGAAATCTCTGGTCCAATCTCGCCCATCTGAAGCCGGAGGACCAGGTCAAGTTCGTCATCTGCGACCGGGCAGACTACGAGTGGGCGCGGGAAGCCCTGCGCGAGCACGCCCTGGCGTCGCGGTGCGAGGTCCTGTTCTCGCCGGCCTGGGAGCAGCAGCCGGCCCGGGAGCTGGCGGAGTGGATCCTGGCGGACCGCCTGCCGGTGCGCTTCCAGGTCCAGCTGCACAAGTACCTCTGGGGCGACGAGGCCGGGCACTGAGCGCCCTGGATGCGTGATGGGTGACGCTGCAATGCGGGCCGTGGTACTGCTGTCCGGTGGCATGGACTCCGCCACGTGCCTGGCGATCGCCCGGCGTGACGGCTGCGAGTGCCACGCGCTGAGCTTCGACTATGGCCAGCGTCACCGGGCCGAGCTGGAGGCGGCCGCGGCAATAGCCTGGCAGCTCGGGGCATGCACTCACCGGACACTCACGATCGGACTCGGGGACTTCGGTGGATCCGCGCTGACCGACGAGCGGCTGGCGGTTCCGACCGGGACGGGCGACGCCGGTGCGATCCCGATCACCTACGTGCCGGCACGGAATACCGTCTTTCTCGCGTTTGCCCTCGGACTCGCCGAGGTGCTCGATGCGGACCGCATCTACGCCGGCATGAATGCCGTCGACTACTCCGGCTACCCCGACTGCCGTCCCGCCTACATCAACGCGTTCCAGCAGCTCGCGAACCTGGCCACGAAGCGCGGCGTGGAGGGCAGGCCGATAGTCCTGCACGCACCCCTGCTCAGCATGAGCAAGGCGGACATCGTCCGGACGGGGCTCGGGCTGGGTGTCGCCTTTGCCGCGACCGTGTCCTGTTACCAGGCGAACGCGGCGGGGGAGGCCTGCGGGAACTGTGACGCCTGCCGCCTGCGCAGGGCGGGCTTTGTCGCCGCCGGCGTGGCGGATCCTACCCGCTATCGCTAAAATGCCCTCAGAACGGCGGCAATCCGCATTCGCGATCAACCCATCCTCGATCAACCAAGGAATCCTCATTCACGCTTTCGCCACTTGCATGGGGATTTTTCCCGGGCCGTTAGCTCAGTTGGTAGAGCAGCGGACTTTTAATCCGTTGGTCGATGGTTCAAATCCATCACGGCCCACCATATGACAGGTCAGCGTTTCGCCCTCCACGTCCAGCCTCGCCTGCCGGAGCGCATTTCCCGGCTGAACGACCTCGCCTCCAATCTCTGGTTCAGCTGGCACCGGCCCACGCGCAATCTCTTCGAGATCCTCGACCGGGAGCTCTGGTGGAAGACGGGGCGGAACCCGCGGGTCTTTCTCCGCTGCGTCGACCAGACCCTGCTGGAGCTGGCTGCCAACAACGACAGCTTCCTTGGCGCCTACCGGCGTGCCCTCGCCGAGTACGATGCCTACCTGGAGCAGCGCACCGCCGGCTACAAGCCCGCCGGCCTGGGCGCGGACGACCTGATTGCCTATTTCTGCGCCGAGTTTGGCTACCACGAGAGCTTTCCGATCTATTCCGGGGGCCTCGGGATTTTGGCCGGCGACCATTGCAAGACCGCCAGCGACCTGGGGTTGCCGTTCGTGGCCGTGGGCCTGCTCTACCGGCAGGGGTACTTCAACCAGCGTATCGACGAGCACGGCCAGCAGATCGCCGAGTACGGCTACATCCAGGCGGAGGACGCTCCGGTCCATCCCGCCCGGGATACGGCGGGGAATGACATCGTCGTCAATTGCGATCTGGCTGGCCGCCAGGTTGCGGTCAAGGTCTGGCGCGCCGATGTCGGCAGGATTCCCGTCCTGCTGCTCGACACGGACCTGCAGCAGAATGAAGCAGCCGATCGGCAGATCACCCGGCAGCTCTATGGCGGCGACAGCCAGACGCGTCTTCAGCAGGAGATCATCCTTGGCCTGGCCGGCGTGCGCGCCCTGCGTGCGGCCGGCATCAGCCCGCGGGTGTGGCACATCAACGAGGGCCATGCCGCGTTCCAGATCGTGGAGCGGGTCCGCGAGCTCGTCGCGGAGGGCGTCGAGTTCAACGCGGCGGTGGAGGCGGTGGCCGCCTGCACCGTGTTCACCACCCACACGCCGGTGTCGGCCGGTCATGACGTGTTCGACAAGGGCGTCCTGCTGGACTACTTCCGGAAGCTTGTCGCCGAACTCGGTGTCGGGGACCTGGGCTTCCTGCAGCTGGGTTCGGATGGCGCCCCGGAATCCGGGTTCAACATGACGCGCCTCGCGTTGACAGGCTCCCGGCACGTCAACGGCGTGAGCCGGATCCACCGCCACGTCACGGCGCAGATCTGCGCAGCCAACTGGCCCGAGGTGCCCGCGGCCGAGAATCCGATCGGTTTCGTCACCAATGGCGTGCACGTCCCGACCTTCATGCAGACCGAGTGGGTAGACCTGCTGGAGCAGAACCTGGGCCCGTCATGGCGCTACCAGCTGATGGAACGGAACCTGGCGAAGAAGATCGACGACATCCCCGACGGGCGGTTCTGGTACGTCGGACAGCAGGTAAAGGTCGCCATGCTGGCGGGTCTCCGGGACCGGCTGCGGCGCCAGCACTCCAGGAACCAGCTTTCCGAGGCGCACATCCACCGGCTGCTGAAATATCTGGATCCGGAGCGGCCGGACGTCCTGACCATCGGCTTCGGGAGGCGCTTTGCCACCTACAAGCGTGCGACCCTGCTGCTGCATGACCTTGGCTGGCTGAAGGAGATCGTCGACCGGGACCAGCGGCCGGTGGTGTTCATCTTCGCCGGCAAGGCTCATCCGGCCGACCGTCCCGCCCAGCAGCTCATGCAGGAGCTGCACCGGGTGAGCAACCTGCCGGAATTCGCCGGCAAGCTGCTTCTGGTCGAAGGCTACGACATGGGGCTTGGCCGGCTGCTGACCTCCGGCGTCGATGTGTGGCTGAACACGCCGGTGCATCCGATGGAGGCGAGCGGCACGTCCGGCATGAAGGCGGCGATCAACGGCAAAGTCAACGTCAGCGTCCTCGACGGCTGGTGGGCAGAGGCCTACGACGGTGAAAACGGCTGGGCGATTCCGCCGTCGACCCACACCAGCGACCCGGCTGAACGCGACCGCCACGACGCCCGCACGCTCTACGAGATCCTGCAGGACGAGGTCATCCCGCTCTACTACGCCCGGGATGAGCGCCTGGGCTACTCGCCCGGCTGGGTCCGCAAGTGCAAGCGGTCGATGGCGACAATCCTGCCCCGCTTCAACATGTACCGCGTGGTGCATGACTACGCAGCCCTCTACTACGGCCCGGCTGCACGCCGGGGACGGCAGCTTGCCAGCGACGGGTACGCGGTAGCCCGCCAACTTGCCCTCTGGAAGCAGCAGGTTCGGGCGGCCTGGCCGGGGGTCACCCTGCGCCTGGCGAGCACGGTCGGTAACCGCATCGATATCAACGACAGCATCACGCTGGACGCGGACGTGGTACTGAACGGGCTGTCACCCGGCGATGTCCGCCTGGAATGCGTCGTGTCCCGCGAGCTGTGCTCGGACCTCACCGTGCCCGTGCGGCAGTACGCCGAGCGCGGTGGCAGCGAGTCCGGGCTGCGGCCGGTGGGCGACAGCCACGTCTTCGTCCAGGATTTTGCCTCGGCCGGGCCGGGTGGCGCGGACGGCGTGCACCGGTACCGGGTCGAGCTGCGGCCTCCCTGGTGCGGCGCCTTGCATTACCAGGTCCGGGCCGTGCCGTCGCACCCGCACCTGTCCCACCCCTACGAACTGGGCCTCATGCGCTGGGTCTGAGGCACTGCGGTTCCGGCGTCAGTACCAGGCCGGCCAGCGGCGGCAAGGTCACGACGACGGACCAGGGCTGGTGCATGCAGGGTACCGGCTCCGCCTGAAGGAGGCCGGCGTTGCCCAGGTCGCTCCCGCCGTAGAACCGGGAATCCGAGTTCAGTGTTTCCCGCCACTCGCCCGGCTGGGGCACGCCCAGCCGGTAGGACGTCCGCGGCACCGGGGTGAAGTTGAGTGCCACCACCGCCAGGTCGTCGTCCGCCCGTCGCAGGAAGCTCAGGGTCGAGTTGTCCGCATCGTCCCAGCGCAGCCACTGGAAGCCCCGGCCATCGAAGTCCAGCCGGTGCAGCGCGGGTCTCCCGGCATGGAGCCTGTTCAGGTCCTGCACCAGTCGCTGGATGCCACCGTGCCGGGGTTCCTGGAGCAGGTGCCAGGCCAGGGCTTCCCGATGGTTCCACTCCCAGGGCTGCGCCAGTTCGCCGCCCATGAACAGCAGTTTGCGCCCCGGGTACGTCCACTGGAACAGGTAGGCCAGCCGCAGGTTGGCGAAGCGCTGCCAGTCGTCCCCCGGCATCTTCGCCAGCAGCGATCCCTTCAGGTGCACGACCTCGTCGTGGGAGAGCGGCAGTACGAAGTTCTCGCTGAAGGCGTAGAGCGGACCGAAGGTCAGGAGGTCGTGATGGTGCTTCCGGTGCACAGGGTCCAGCGCCAGGTACTTCAGGGTGTCGTGCATCCACCCCATGTTCCATTTCATGCTGAAGCCCAGCCCGCCATTCTCGACCGGCCGGCTCACGCCCGGCCAGGCCGTGGACTCCTCGGCGATCGTGAATGTCCCCGGGAAATCCCGGTGCGTCATCGTGTTCAGCTCGCGCAGGAAGTGCACCGCCTCGAGATTCTCGTTCCCGCCGTGGACATTGGGTGACCATTCGCCGGGCTTCCGCGAGTAGTCCAGGTAGAGCATGGAGGCGACCGCGTCGACCCGGAGGCCATCCACGTGGAACTCCTCGAGCCAGAAGCGGGCGCTCGAGAGGAGGAAGCTGCGCACCTCCCGCCGGTCGAAATTGAACACCAGCGTCCCCCAGTCCGGCTGGCTGCCCTTCCGCGGGTCGCCGTACTCGAACAGGGGAGACCCGTCGAAGTCCGCCAGGCCGTGGCTGTCCCGGGGAAAATGGCCGGGCACCCAGTCGAGGATGACGCCCAGGCCGGCGCGGTGGCAGGCATCGACGAGGTATCGGAGGTCGTCCGGGCTGCCGTAGCGGCTGGTCGGCGCAAAGTAACCGACGGCCTGGTAGCCCCAGGATTCGTCCAGGGGGTACTCGGTGAGTGGCAGGAACTCCACGTGCGTGAACCCCTGCTCCAGGACGTAGGGCACAAGCTGGTCTGCGGCCTGCCGGTAGCTGAGCGGGCTGCCATCCGGATTGCGCCGCCAGGAGCCGAAGTGCACTTCGTAGATGGACAGCGGCTCGTGCAGCCAGTCCCGCGCTTGCCTCCGCTCACGCCAGGCGTCGTCCTGCCAGCAATATGGAGCAGTGTCACGGAACCTCGAGGCCGTCGCCGGGCGGATCTCGTGCTCGCGGGCGAAGGGATCGGTCTTCAGCCGCAGCGCGCCCGAGTGCCGGTTGCGGATCTCGAACTTGTAGAGCGCCTCCCTGAGCCCCGGGATGAACAGCTCCCAGACGCCGGATGCACCACGTACCCGCATCGGGTGGCACCGGCCGTCCCAGCGGTTGAAGTCGCCGACCACGCTGACCCGTTCCGCATTGGGGGCCCAGACGCCGAAGCGCACCCCGGCAATCCCGTCGACCCGCCAGGGGTGAGGGCCCAGGATGTGGTGCGCGGCATTGTGATGCCCGCCGTTGAAGGCGGCGATCTGCGCCTCGTCCAGCTGGGGCCCGAAGCAGTAGGGGTCGTAGGCCTCGCTGACCTGGCCCCCGCCCGACACGGCCCGCAGCCGATAGTGCAGGGGCACGGACCGGGCAGGCCCTCGCCACTCGAAGAGATCGGTCTCGCCCACCCGCTGCATCGGCACATCGGCGTCGACAATTGCCATGCCGGCCGTGTCCGGGCGCAGCGCCCGGACGATGACCGTGCCGTCCGGCTGGGGGTGTCTCCCCAACCAGCCGAACGGATCGTGTTGTCTGGCTTCGAGCAGCGAATGCAGGTCCGGCGTCAGCGAAGGCGGCATGGCTCCCATGGGACCTATGGTGTTACATTCCGCGACAGTGTGACAGATCAGGCGCGGACACTGCGGTGAGCATCTACTATCCGGGCAGCAGCGCCCGACCCGCCCGCTCCGGCCGGTTCGTGAGCCAGCTCACCAAGAGCACCATGGCCCTGATCATGGCAGGGGGCCGGGGCGAGCGCCTGCGCCAGCTCACGGCCCACCGGGCCAAGCCGGCCACGCCCTTCGGCGGCAAGTACCGGATCATCGACTTCAGCCTTTCCAACTGCGTCAACTCCGGCATCCGCCAGATCCTCGTTCTCACCCAGTACAAATCCCACTCGCTGATCCAGCACGTGCAGCGCGGCTGGGGCTACCTGCGCGGAGAGCTCGGCGAGTTCGTGCAGCTGGTCCCGGCGCAGCAGAAGCTCGGTGAACTCTGGTACCGGGGCACGGCGGACTCGGTGTACCAGAATCTGGACATCATCGACGCCCACGGCCCGGAGCTGGTCCTCGTGCTTGCCGGAGACCACGTGTACAAGATGGACTACGGCCCGATGATCGCCTTTCACGTGGAACGCTCGGCCGACATCACCATTGGCATGGTCCAGGTACCGCTCGCCACGGCCCACGAATTCGGTATTGCCACCGTGGACGCCGAGCAGCGCATCGTGGATTTCCACGAGAAGCCCGCCAACGCGCAGCCCATGCCCGGCCGTCACGACGTGGCCCTGGCCTCGATGGGCATCTACGTCTTCGGGCGGGACTACCTGCACCAGGTGCTGACGGCTGACGCGGCCGATGCCGGTTCCGCACACGATTTCGGCAAGAACATCATCCCGGGCGCCATCCAGGGAAGCAGGGTCTTTGCCTATCCGTTCCAGAGCGTGGAGACCCAGGCGCAGGCCTACTGGCGGGACGTCGGTACCGTGGACGCGTTCTACTCGGCCAACATGGAGCTGATCTTCGTTAGCCCGGAGCTCAATCTCTACGATTCGGAGTGGCCGATCTGGACGTACCAGGAGCAGATGCCCTGCGCCAAGTTCGTTCTGGACGAGGAGGGGCGCCGGGGTACGGCGATCAATTCCATGGTGGCTGGTGGCTGCATCATTTCGGGCGCCAGCATCCGGGAGTCGCTGCTGTTCTACGATGTCACGGTCGACGAAAGGTCGGAGATCTTCCGCTCCGTACTGCTGCCCCACGTGACGGTGGGACGGGGCTGCCGCATTTCGCGGGCCATCATCGACGAGGGGTGCAGCGTCCCGGACGGCATGGTGATCGGCGCCGACGCTGCCAGGGACCGGGAACGGTTCCACGTCACGGAGCAGGGCGTGGTGCTCGTCACGGAGGACATGCTGCGTGCCGAGGCTTCCAGACCGGCAGGTCAGGCGGCTGTCGCCGTCACCGACGCGGCGCGCTGAGTCCTGTTGGCTGCCGGGTGAAAGCCACACTGCTCAACGGTCAGCGCCGGGCCGGGGTCCTGTTGCATCCCACGTCCTTGCCGGGGAACTGGGAAGCCGGTGTCCTGGGCGCCGATGCGCACCGCTTCATCGACTGGCTGAAGGATGGCGGCTTCCGTATCTGGCAGATGCTGCCCGTGGGCCCCGTCGGCGAATCCCTGTCGCCCTACCAGATGACCTCGGCATTCGCCGGCAACCCCCGGCTGATCGATCCGGAATTCCTGCCTGTTGCCCGCTGGCTGCCTGCCAGCCATCTCCCCGGAGGTGGCTCCTGGGCGGCGCGCCGGGCACTGGTCCACGAGGCGTGGCTCGGCTTCTCTGCGGGCGCGGGCCCGGGGGAGAGGGCTGAATACCACGCGTACTGGCAAGCCCAGCGGGCCTGGCTCTTGCCCTTCGCGCTGTTCCGGGTTGCGCGGCGCCGCCATGGCGATGCGGGCTGGTGGACCTGGCCGGAGGCAGTGCGCCGCCGGCAACCGGAAGCGATGGCAGGCCTTCTGAAGGATGCCGCTGCCGAGATTCGTGAGATCGCCTTCGAGCAATGGATGTTCGACAGGCAATGGCTGGCGTTGCGCGCAGGGGCCCGCCAGCAGGGGGTCAGGCTGCTCGGCGACCTGCCGATATACGTGGATCTGGACAGCGCCGATGTCTGGTGGCATCGACGGCTCTTTCGTGTGGATGAGGACGGCCGGCCCGAGGCCGTCGCAGGCGTCCCGCCGGACTATTTCAGTGAAGAGGGCCAGCTGTGGGGCAATCCGCTCTATGACTGGGAGGCCATGCGCGCGGACGGTTTCCGCTGGTGGGTGGATCGCGTGCGGGCCCAGTTGCGCTGGTTCGACTACCTGCGCATCGATCACTTCCGCGGGCTGGAGGCGTACTGGCAGGTTCCCGCAGGTGTGGCCAGCGCCAGGGAAGGAAGCTGGCGCCTGGCGCCCGGCGCGGAGTTGCTCGATGTCCTGGGCGCTGCCTGCGGCGGCCAGCCATTCCTGGCCGAGGACCTCGGCACAATCACGCCGGCCGTGCACGAGCTTCGCCGGCGCTTCGGGCTTCCGGGGATGCTGATCGCCCAGTTCGCGTTCGACGGTTCCGCCGACAATCCCTATCTCCCGGCGAATCAGGTGGAGGACGCCGTGATCTATTCGGGAACCCACGACAACGACACCATCCTTGGCTGGTACCGCGGGCTCGACCCCGGCGCCCGGGACTACGTGCACCGGGTCCTGGGCTGCGGTCCCGACGAGATGCCCGGCGCACTGCTGCGCTCGGTCTGGGAGTCCCCGGCCGAGGTCGCGATCTTTCCGCTGCAGGATCTCCTGGGCCTTGGTTCCGAAGCCCGGATGAACACGCCCTCAACCACTACCGGGAACTGGACGTGGCGATTCAGCTGGGCCCAGGTGGCGGACGGACTGGCGGCCGATTGCCGGCACCGGAGCCGGGAAGCCGGCCGCGATCTGCGGGAGGAAACTGTCGCCCGGGATCGGGCGGTGGCCTTTCAGCCCGTCCCCGTGAGCCGCGCGTAGAGGCCCTCGTAAAGCGGAGCCTGGTGCCGCCAGGAGAAGTCTTCAGCCATGCCGTTCTGCTGGAGGGCTGCCCACAGTTCCGGCCGCCCGTACCAGGCCAGCACCTCACCGATCGCCCAGGCCAGCCCCTCGCCGTCGGCATGCTTGAAGACGCTGCCGGTGCCCGTCCGGGTGTGGCTGTCGAAGTGGTGCACGGTGTCCTTGAGGCCGCCGGTCTCGCGGACGATAGGCACAGCCCCGTAACGGAGTGCGTACATCTGAGTCAGGCCGCAGGGCTCGTATAGCGATGGCACCAGGAAGGCATCTGACCCGGCGAAGACGAGGCGGGCGAGCCCTTCGTCCTGGGCGTCGAAGTAGTGGAACAGACCCGGGTAACTGGCGGTCATCTCACGGAGCCGGGCGGCATAACGCTCCTCCCCCTGGCCGACCACGACGGCCTGGACCGCGCCCTGCCGGAGCAGCGGGCCCAGGGCCGCGACCACGAGTTCGATGCCCTTCTGCTCGGCCAGTCGCGTCACCATGCCCAGCAGGGGAACGGGCGACGACTTCGCGAGACCCGAGCGTGCGATCAGCGCTTCACGGCAGGTCCTCCTGCCAGCAAGATCCCGCGCATCGAAGTGTGCGGGGAGGGCCGGGTCGGTCGCCGGGTTCCAGGCGGCGTAGTCGACGCCATTCAGTATGCCGACCAGGCGGTTCCGGCGCTGGCGCAGCAGGCCATCGAGTCCCTTGCCGTACTCGGCTGTCAGTATTTCCGCTGCATGCGTGGGGCTCACGGTGGTCAGGGCATCCGCGGCGACGATGCCATCCCGCAGGAAGTTCAGGTCGGCGGCGGGCGTTTCGCTGACGGCCGGCACGGCAACGCCCAGCTCGGTCGCCAGCCGGGCCGCAAATACGCCCTGATAACCGATGTTGTGGATGGTCAGGACCGAACTCGCCTCGCGCAGTGGCCGCGATGAGCGGAATTGGGTCCCGAGCAGCACGGGGACCAGGGCGGCATGCCAGTCGTGGCAATGGATGACCTGTGGCGCCCAGTCCAGAAGTTCGCAGAGGCGAAGGGCCGCATGGGCGAGGAGGGCAAAGCGCCGCCCCTCCCGTTCGCCGCCGCCGTAGATGCCCCCGGAGCCAAAGAGGGGCGGACAGTCGACCAGGTAGATGAGCGGGTCGGTGCCCGGCGTCGCGGCCAGCTGCTGGAAGCTGTATCCCGGGTGCACGCCGGCAACGGCGACGGGGGATACCTGGACGCCGTCCAGCTCCAGGGCCCCGGGTGCGATGCCGGCATACCGGGGCAGGATCACCCGGACATCGTGGCCGGCGGAGACGAGGGCCCGGCTGAGCCCGGTGACCATGTCGGCCAGCCCGCCGGTCTTGGCGAACGGCGCGTACTCTGCCGAGATCATCAGGATCCGCACGATGTCAGCCGGGGGGCAGGCGCAGGCGACTGGAAAAAAAGACCCTGCCGGGGCAGGGTCTCTGGAGTCTCGCTGACGCTCTCATCGCCAGCTTCCCGTGTTGCCGGGAAGCGCCCGTCAGAATGTGTACACGCCCATGAGCTGGGCATTCCAGACCAGGTCGGTCGTGTCCACGTCGTAGTAGTTGAATTCGACGCGCACGCTGAACGGGGAGTCGGTCTTCAGGTTCACGCCCACGGCGCCAGCCAGGCCCGTGTCGTCATCGTCGAAGCTCACCGCGTCGTAGCGGGGCGCGACCGGCGGGCCGGGCACGAACGCCCGGTTCCGCTCGAAGCCCGCATAGTCGGCGTCCCAGTTCATGGCGCCGAGCTTGAGGTAGGCGTCCAGCTTGTCATTGACGGGCAGGCTGCCCACGAGGAAGGCCCGGTAGCCGGTCATCTCCATCTGGGCAGTCCACTCACGGCTCTGGCAGCCCAGTTCATTGCAGGATTCCGGCAGGGCGTAGCGCTGCTCCGCGGAACCGAAGTCGGTGTAGCCGACTTCCACGCCGAACCAGCCAAACATCCAGCCCACCGTCACGTCGAAACTGACATCCGTGCTGGTGAAGTCATCGCTGCCGGTGAAGTTCGGGTCGGGACCGACCGACGGTGGTGGCACTGGAAGGACTGGGCCGGGGGTCAGCCCGAGTTCGGCGAGGGTGGATTCCGTACGTGTGCCACCGATGCCGACGCCTATGTAGGGCCCGGCGACTGCCACGGAGGGCGCCACCATCATCATCGTCACCAGTACTGCAAGTCTATTGCTCATTCCCCCGCTCCCGAAACAGTTCTATATCAATTGCCAAGCGCCACTACCCTGGTGGACCGAATCAGAAGAGCGAGTCACGTCCCAGGAAATTGCCAAAGTAAAGCCGCACGCCAAGCTCGAATCCGGTGTCGTCGTCGAACACGATGCCCAGTGCCCGGACAGTGAGGTAGTCCGTGACGTGGTAGCCCAGGCCGAGCAGCACCTCGTTGTCCGACACGTTGGAATCGTCGAGGTCGGAATAACGAAAGCCCGCCTCGAGCTGCACGTTCTCCGACATCTCGCTCCGAACCATCACCTCGCCGAAGTATCCGGTGTCGTCGCCGGACACCAGCTGGCAGAAATTATTGGGAGTTTCGAATTCCGTGATGTCCACATAGGCGAGCCGGACCACGACGTCCGTTGCTTCGGCGATGGCGTAGCTTCCGCCCAGTCCGCCGGCAATGGACTGGGAGTCCCGGTCGCCGGTGAAGGCGGAGCTGCCACCCTCGCCATCGTCGCAGGTCGTCCGGACTCCGCTGAAGTCGCCGTCGAAGAACTCACCGAACAGGTGGATGCCGAAGCGGTCGAATTCCGCGAGGCCCACCGAGCCATTCAGCTTGATGCCCTCGTGCTGCCCGCCTTCGATCTTGACGCCGTAGTTGGAGTCGACCCACTGGTATCCCGCATCGAAGTAGGAGTAGCGGGGACCACCCGACCAGTCGTCGGCGGCAGCGGCCGGCGCGGGGGTCAGCATGGCGCCGGCGAGGCAGGCGACGGCAATCGCCGGCGCCGTCCGCAAAATGCAAGGCAGTGGCAGGGCAGCAACACGCAGTGAGCTGGCCAGGGACGTCATCGGAGGGCGCTCGTTGAGAGGCAACCGGGCAAGCGGCGACCGGGCAGTGCTGGCAGTCATGGGACGTCCCCCTGTTGATGGCGCGAATCAGCGAAAACGCCGGGGACTATAGCGAATCGGGTACTGACTGGCTATAGCACGGCATGTCGCTGACCCGTCGTCACAGGGCTCGTCTACACGGTGGGCAGAGCTGGCAGGCGCGGACCGTTCCTGTGGCGTTGGGGCGACCGTTTGGTATGATCGCCCGGCCACTTCCCAGGGGGATTCGAATGACCACGTTCAAGAATGTCAGAGGTATTTCCGCGTCCGCGTGGATGACCTTTGCGGTGATCCAGGCGCTGCCGATAGTGGCGAGCGCGCAGATCGAAGAGGTGGTGGTCAGCACCCGCCGCCGCGAGGAGAGCCTGCAGGACGTGCCGATCGCCGTGTCGGCGATCAGCAGCGAGCAGATCCAGCGGCAGGGCATCACTGACCTGAAGGACGTCGTCGCAAACCAGCCCAGCGTCCAGTTCGACCAGTCCTACGGCCCGGCCGACAACCGGATCACCATCCGCGGCCTGTCCAACACCCGTGGCCGGTCCAACGTGGCATTCCTCGTGGACGGCATCGACACGACCACGGAGAACCTCATCTCCGCCGGTTCCGGCCTCCTGGCCAACCGCCGCCTCCTCACGGACGTCGAGCGCATCGAGATCGTCAAGGGACCCCAGAGCGCACTCTTCGGCAGGGCGGCATTCGCCGGTGCGTTCAACTACATCACGAAGGAGCCGACCGACGAATTCGAAGGGCGGGTCAGCATCGACGTGGGCGACTACGGCAGGCGCACGATCGACGGCGCCTTCGGCGGGCCGATCTCGGACACATTTGGCATCCGGCTCAACGGGGTCCAATACAACGAGGACGGCTATTACACCAACAGCATCACCGGCAAGAACGTCGGCGGTACCGATGGCTACGGCGGCGCGCTGACGGCAGTCTGGAAGCCGGCCGATGCCATCAAGGTGAAGGGCCGCGTCGAATACAGCGACGATCATTACGATCCCCGTGCCGTGGTGAGGACCCCGGGCGACACCGCCTACGCCTTGCCTGATTCCGCCAAGACCATTTCCCGGCCCGTCATCACCGGCGACCCGGCGACGCAGCCGGCCGCGTCGTCGGCCACGAATCTCTTCAACTTCGGCGCCTACTGCCCGAAGTTCGGCTACGACCCCTCGGCCACGCCGGGCGACGGGTCGGGCGCGGCGTTCTGCCTGCCGGGCGTCATCAAGGACGGCAGCGGTCTCCGGGTCACCCAGAGCGAGGACCCGACGACGGGCGCCGACTACCCCGGCACCGACACCCAGACGTTCCGGGCGAGCCTCATTGCCAGCTTCGACCTGGGCTACGGGCTGATCTCGTCCTACACGGGCTGGACCGACTTCGACGGCGTCGACGTGTACGACCAGGATTACCAGGCCAGCACGGCGCCGGACATCAACGGCAATTCCGGCCGGCCCTACACGACGAGCGATCCGCGCGGCGGCCGCATCGACACGCTGCTGGGCCACCAGGAGTCCAACCAGGACGCCAGCACCAAGCAGTTCTCCCAGGAGTTCCGCTACGAGACCCAGCTGGACGGCCCCGTGCAGTTCACCGGCGGCGTGCTGTTCTGGCAGGATCACCGGGAGCTGGCGGATCGCAACAACATCACCTTCTGCGCGCCCTACGGACGCATCAACGCAGACGTCCTGCGGGACGAGAATGGCAATGTCGTGCAGCGCCTCTCGAACCCCAGCGACCCCAACAGCAACCTGCTCGACGTGCTGGATCCTACGACCGGCGAGCTGGTCTACGTGGCCAATATCTGCGACGGGGGTAATGACACTGCCACGAGCTGGCAGGAGTATCGCCGGCAGATTTCCAATCCCCAGTACGCGACGGCGTGGGATGCCCGCACCCGGCACCTGTCCTTCTATGGGCGCATCGACTGGGAGATGACGGACGACCTGACCCTCAGCCTCGAGGACCGGTTCGTGGACGAGGAGTTCAACCTCGTCAAGCCCGCCACCACGAGCTGCACGGAGATTGGCTTTGCCACGGGTAACAATCCCACGAGCACCTGGCCGGTCGAGGATCGCACCTACTGCGACATCGAGCGCCTGGTGTTCAACATCGGTGCCAACACCAACCTGATAGACGCGGCGAGTGGCAACCTGGCCCTCCGCTACCTCGAGGGTTCCACCTACTCGAACTACAACACGCCGAAGGTCACCCTGGCCTGGAGCGCCACGGACAACACGAACTACTTCTTCTCCTTCGGTTTCGCCCAGAAGCCCGGCGGCATCAACCAGCTGGCCGGCGGCGGTGGCGCCGAGCCACCGCCCCTCGAGGCCGAGCGCTTCGATTCCGAGAAGCTCAAGGCCTGGGAGCTGGGCATCAAGACGAACTTCGAGGCTGCCGGCTTCTGGAACCTGAACAGCTCGCTCTTCTTCCAGGACTACACCGACAAGCAGGTGGGCATCCAGATCGTCGCCGAGAACGGCGTCTCCCAGCCCCGGGTCGTGAACGTGGACGGCACGCAGGTCTGGGGCTTCGAGTTCGAGACTTTGTGGCAGCCCGCCTTCATGGAGGGTCTGACCCTCGGCCTCTCCGGTACGCTCCTCGACGCGGAGTATACCGACTGGGTCGACGACACCCGGAACCTGGTGAAGGCCGCCGTGTTCGGTGACTGCCCCGTGGTGTACAAGCGGGGCGACGTCGAGTCGACCAGCGCAACCGATCCCGCGTTCGGTGGCAACGTGCCCACGGCTTTCTGCCGCCTCGATTACTCGGGCAATGAGCTCGAGCGCTCGCCCGAACAGGCCTATGCGGCGTCCATGGCGATCCAGCGTCCCTTCCTCGACACGCCCTTCGAGTACCTGTTCGAGGTCACCGGCAGCTGGCAGGACGAGCGCTGGGCCGATCCCGAGAACGTCGTGAAGCTGACGGATTACGCCCGCATGGACATGCGGCTGGGCCTGATCTCCGACAAGTGGGAAGTCATCGCCTACGTGGACAACGTGCTGGATGACGATCGCTTCCTGACGGGCGGCAGCGGCCCGGATTTCGGCACGCAGGCCACCCAACTGGGATTCACGGCCGGGTTCGGCACCACCCACTACTTCGCAACATTGCCGGATCCCCGGGTCTTCGGCATCCGAGGTACCTATCGCTTCGGGGAGGGCCTCTAGGCCCGAACCCCCGCGTTCGTGACGACAGTAAAAACGCCCCGGGGAACATCCGTTCCCCGGGGCGTTTCCTTTGCTGCCCCCGTCAAAACAGCCGACGGAATCAGCCGAGCACTTTCGTGGTGCCGATGAAGCCGACGATGACGATCAGCGCATAGGTTGACCAGATGATCACGGTCGAGCGCGCCATCGTCCCGCTGATGATGGCCTCGATCTCCGGCCTGGAGCCCTCGACCGCCAGGCGTCCGAAGGCGGCCCCGATGGGATCGAAGGCCAGGATCATCCAGATCACCATCAGGTTGATGGCGCCATAGAGGGCTACCTTGAGGTGCAGCCAGGGAGCGTCCTGCACGAAGGGGCCCGATCCCAGCCACGAGGACAGGCACAGGACGATCAGCGTGACGCCGACGAGGCCGGTGAGCCAGTTCGTGACGCGGGCCAGCCGGTGACCCGCCGGCTTGTCGTACCAGTAAGCACCGGCCATGCTGATGGCCCACCAGATGACGCTGAAGATCCAGATCAGCGCGACGGCCAGGTCGGAGATTGGCAGGAAGCCCATGTCCCGGGACAGCATCACGCCGAGGGGCAGCGCCGCCTTCCACATCGTGCGCGGCAGCAGCTCGATCCGCAGCGCCATGTGCAGGAGGGTGACCCGGGTCACGAAGCTGAGGCTGGCGTCCGTGGAGCGGCGCGCCGCCAGGAAGACACCCATGTCCGTGCCCACCCAGAAGACGAACATCAGGAGGTGGGCGTACTTCCAGACTTCGTACCCGGTCATCGTGTCCTGCTCCCGTTAAACATGCCTGCGGCGACTTTACCTCGAATCGCGGTGTTGACCGCAAGGCGGCGAGCCATGCTGTAGGTGGGGCGTTCGATACTTGGTATTCTCACTGGCATCAACAGCCTGCGGCCCAGGCACCAGCCGAGGGCCCGGACGACAAGGAGAACGATGTGCGCCCCCATGTAGAACTCATCCAGGAAGCTGACCTTTGCTGGCACGCCGCGGAACTGCCGCGGGGCGAAGGCAGGGCCCGGCAGCGCAACTTGTCCTACGACGAGGAGAACGGTGCCGGTTCGACCAAGCTCGTGTTCGACTCCGCCTGGCACCGTCCTGCGGGGTACCACCACGCCGACACGGAGTGGTATGTCCTCTCCGGCGAGCTCCGGTTCGGTGCCCAGCGGCTGGGCAAGGGGGCCTACTTCCGCGCGCCCGCCGGCCTGCGGGTTCCTGCCATGTCCGCGAAGGCGGGGACCGAGGTCCTGCTGTTCCGGGAGCTCCAGGACTGGGGCTTCAGCGTCTCGAGCAAGGACCGGGCGGGCTTCATTCCCCGCGGCCTGAACACGGCGTCCAGTGAACGGGGCGAGCTGACCCTGCTCGACACGACCCGCATGGAATGGATGCCCAATATCTATGAAGGCGACCAGCAGCGCTTCCTGAAGCTGAAGCTCCTGTACAACGACCCGGCACCCAAGGACGATCCGCAGAAGGGCTTCGTCACCATGATGTGCTGGGCACCCCCGGGATGGTCGGACAACCGGATGGTTCACCACCCCGTCTTCGAAGAGGCCTACACCATCGACGGCCACCTGGACTACAACTTCGGCCGGCTGGATGCAGGCACCTATTTCTTCCGGCCCGCGCGCGTCAAGCACGGCCACTTCATCTCGGGCGCGGAAAAGGGCTTCACCGGCATCTTCCGTATGGACGGCTCCATCATCAACTGGATCACCATCAACGAGAAGGTGACGGTGGAGGGCACGCCCCTGAATTACGACCCGAAGACCCAGGGCCCGCTCATTGCCGGAATCCCGGTCCGCTCCCGGACGGCTGGTGAGTGGGACAAGGACGGCTGGTGAGCAACGGCCCCGAGCGCAAGGCCCCCAGGTCCGGTGACGGGGGCGGCGCCATCGACATCGTCTGCAATCTGTTCACGCCCGACACGGTTGCCAATGGCCAGACGGGGCTCGACGACGCGTTCAAGGCCCAGGTGCGGATGCCTCCGGAGATCCGCGGCGGTGTGACCGTAGAGGATTACCTGGGGCGCATGGACCGGGCAGGCATCGAGCGATCCCTGCTGGTGGCCGTGCGCGCCGGCGACATCAACGTCAAAGGGGGTTTCGAGCTGCCCTACGAGATCGTTCGCGACGTCTGCCGGCAGTACCCGGCGCGCTTCTCCGGGCTCGCGGGCATCGATCCCTTCCGGGGCATGCAGGGACTGCGCGACCTGGAGAAGGCGGTCAAGGACTACGGCTTCGTCGGCGCCCACCTCTATCCCCACTGGTGCGGGCTTCCGCCTGATCACGCCAAGTACTACCCGTACTATGCAAAATGCTGCGAGCTGGACGTCCCGATCATGATGCAGGTCGGGCACAACCTCGTGTATTCGCGGGAACGGCGACTGCCGTCCGTGGGGCGCCCGATCTGCCTTGACCAGGTGGCGATCGACTTCCCCGAGTTGCGCGTGATCGGCATCCACATCGGGATTCCCTGGACGGACGAGATGATATCCATGTGCTGGAAGCACGAGAATGTCTTCACGGCGGGGGATGCCTACGCGCCGAAGCACTGGCCCGAGGCCTTCGTGCACTACGCGAATACCTTCGGCAGGGAGAAGGTCCTCTTTGGCACGGACTGGCCGGTGATCGATCCGGAGCGCGCAGTCCGCGAGATCGACGAGCTCAACCTGCGTCCCGAATCGAAACGGCTGATGATGCGGGACAACGCGCGTCGCATCTTCAGGTTGCCCGCCTGAACGGCTTCCGCATGCCTCCCGCCGCGACGGCATCCCCGCTGGTTTTGCCACCGACGTTTCAGCATCTGTCGCTCGCGGGTGGAATCCGGGCGGCCATGCATCGGGCTCCGGACAAGGTGGCCTACCGGCACCGCGACAGGGTCCGAACCTACCGCGAACTGCTGGACCGTGTCGACCGGGCCACCACCGGGCTGACGGCCGGGCTCGGTCTGCAGTCCGGGCAGCACGGCGCGATCATCGCCAGGAACTCGATCGAGTACATGGAGATCGTCCTCGGGGCATCCCAGGCGGGCATCGCCCTGGCCACGGTCAACCCGCGGTTGTCCCTGCCGGAAATCGTGGCCATCTGCGACGACGCAGGGGCGCACGTCGTCTTTGCCGACGCCGAATTGGCTGCGACCTTGCGCGATGTCGCCCTGGCGGCGAAGCCGGTGATCATCGCCATCGGTCCCGAGTTCGATGCCTGGCTCGCCAGGGCGAAACCGGCAAGTTTCCCGCCGCCGGTGCGGGAGTGGGACGACTTCACCATTCCCTACACGTCAGGTACCACCGGCAAGCCGAAGGGCGTGCTCGTTCCGCACCGTTCGAGAATCCTGACTCTCTTCGGCATGGCCGTGGAGTACGGCTGCTACGCGCCCGATGACCGGTTCCTGGCGATCGCCCCCATGTGCCACGGCGCCGGCATGATCTTCTCGCTGGCACCGGTCTTTTTCGGTGGCTACGCGGAGATTGTCGACAGGTTCGAGCCCGAGGAGGTTCTGGCCAGGCTGGGCAGCCAGAACATCACCGGCTTCTTCGCGGTGCCCACGCACTTCCATGCCCTGCTCAACGCAGGCGCCGCCGCACTGGCAGACAGCCGGAACGCGCCATTGAAGGCAGTCATATCCAATGCGGCGGCCCTGCCGCAGGCCATGAAGGAACGCCTGGTGGCCCACTTCGGCCCGGGACTGCTGCACGAGACCTACGGCTCGACGGAGGCGGGGATCGTCTCCAATCTCCGGCCGCCCGACCAGCTTCGCAAGTTGCAGTGCGTTGGCCAGCCCTTTCCCTGTACCGAGGTCGAGCTGCGACGCCAGGACGGCACGATTTGTGCCCCCGACGAGGTGGGCGAACTGTTCTCGCGCAGCCCCTACCTGTTCAACGGCTACTGGGAACGTCCGCAGGAGACCGCCGAGTCCTTCCGGGACGGCTGGGTCACCGTGGGCGACCTGGCGCGACGGGATCCGGAGGGCTACCTCTACATCGTGGACCGACTCAAGGACATGGTCATTTCAGGTGGCGTGAACATCTATCCGCGCGAGATCGAGGAGGTCATCTTCCAGCATCCGGGAGTGCTGGAGGCAGCTGTGATCGGCATCCCGGACGAGAAGTGGGGCGAAGCGCTCAAGGCGTTCGTCGTTCGTCGTCCGGGCCAGAATCTCGGTACCGACGCGCTCCTCGAGTTCCTCGAGCCCCGCGTTGCGCGAATGAAGATGCCGAAACAGGTCGAATTCATCGAGCAGATTCCCCGCAATGCCAACGGGAAGGTGCTCAAGACAGTGCTGCGGTCCCGCGGCTGACCGGCATGACGAACAGTACCGCGGAGAAGCCGGCCGTCGTGTTCTACTTCGACACCTCCTGTCCCTGGAGTTACCTGGCGTTCGGGCGCGTGCGGGAGGCGGCGATCCGCACCGGCTCCCGGGTCGTCTATCGTCCCGTCCTCGTGGATGAAGTCCTGCGCGTCGCCAACCCCGGGTTTCCGTCCGACCGGAGCGACCCGGTTCCCGCCCGGGCCCGGTACCAGGCAAAGGACCTCACCGACTGGGCGCGTTACTGCGGCCTGACGCTACGGCGGCCAAAGCCCTGGCCCCTCCGGCCCGAATGGGCCCAGCGGGGCGCCATTGCGGCCGATGAACTCACCCGCGATGTCGCGGGAGGTCCTGCGGCCTATATTGCGGCTGTGTTTGCGGCGCTGTTTGCGGATAATCGGGACATCGGCGACCTGGCCACGGTGGAGGCGCTGGCGGCATCGGTGGGGCTCGACGACCCGCGCTTCGCCGCCCGGATCCGGGACGAGGCAACACGTCGTCAGCTCGCGGCAAACGGGGCGGAACTCGTCGCGGCGGGCGGTTTCGGCACGCCGACCTTCCGGGTTCCCGCCGACGAGCAGGGTGGCGACCTCTATTTTGGCAATGATCGCCTCCCGCTGGTGGAGGCCGCTCTGGCCCGCCGCGGTGGCATGCGGCTTGTCCTTCCCGGAGCACACGGAGCCTGAGCCATGCCTGATTCTGCTGCAGTCACTGCTCCGACGTCCCGCAGGGCTTTCCTGGCGGGCTCGGGTGCGGTAGCCGTTTCACTCAGCCTGCGGTACGCCCCGGGCACCGCCGCGGAGACCGCGGGATCCCAGGCGCCCTACGGTGCGTGGGAAGACCTGATGCGCCGCAAGTGGACGTGGGACCGGGTGGCCCACGGGACGCACGGCACCAACTGCACGGGCACCTGCGCCTTCAACGTCTATGTGAAGAACGGCATCGTCTGGCGCGAAGAGCAGCAGGGCGAGTATGGCCGGTCGGAGGACGCCCCGGACTACGGCCCGCGCGGCTGCCAGAAGGGTCTGCGGCACGCGAAATACATGTACGGCAAGCAGCGGATCCTCTACCCGATGAAAAGGGTCGGCGAGCGTGGCGAGGGCCGGTGGGAGCGCATGACCTGGGACCAGGCCCTGGCGGAGATCGCAGATCGCTTCATCGATTACTCGGTGGAGTTCGGGCCGCGATCAATCAGTTTCGACCTGGGCACCCAGATGGTGCTCAAGCGCGCATCATTCGCGGCGCTCGGACGCTTTGCGACCATCAGCGGCATCGAGCTTCCCGAGGCGTTTGCGGGTGTTGGCGACCTGCCGACCGGCGTTCACATGACCGTGGGCGAGCCGCTGCTCGGTGACACCATGGCCGCGGTCTACAAGTCCCGATGCTGCCTCATGTGGTTCTGCAACCCCGCAGTCACCCGTATCCCGGATGCGCATTTCTTCTGGGAGGCGAAGTACAACGGCACGGAGTTGATCGCCATCTCTCCCGAGTTCACGCCGAGCGCCATGCACGCCAGCAAGTGGGTCAACCCGAAGCCGGGTACCGACATCGCCCTGGCCATGGGCATGGTCCAGGTGCTCCTGGCCGAAGGGCTCATCGACAGGGACTACATCCGCGAGCAGACGGACCTGCCCTTCCTGGTGCGCGCTGACAACGGCAAGTTCCTGCGCGAGAGCGATTTCGTAGCCGGTGACGCCGCCCGCAGCAATCTCTTCTACGTCTGGGACGAAAAGTCACGGCAGGCCGTGCCGGCGCCGGGCACTGGCGGTCCGCCGGCGCCTCCGGGATCGCCGGTCCCCGTCATTCCGGCCGGCACGCTTGCGCTCGGTGAGCTGCGACCGGCGCTGGAAGGCGACTGGACGGTCAAGACCCGGGAGGGAAGGGTCAAGGTCACCACGGTCCTCGAACTGGTCAAGCTCCGGGCCCGGGACTACACACCCGAGAAGGCCGCGGCCATCTGCGGCGTCCATCCCGACAACATCCGCCAGATTGCGCAGACCTTCGGCAAGGCCAGGCCCGCGATGATCTTCACCGGCTACCGCATGTGCAAGTGGCTGCAGGGAGACCTGCTGCAGCGGGCCTTCATGCTCCTGCTCTCGCTGACAGGCAACCTGGGCAAGGCCGGCGGCGGTTTCCAGCTGGAGAATCTGGGCAGCACGGCCAGCCAGATCGCCTTCATGCTGGCGGGCGTTCCGCCGACCCTGCGCATCGCGACGCTGGCGCGCTGGGACTATGCGCATGCCGACGGGAAGGCGCTGAACGAGAAGATCTACGGCCGTGAGGTTGCCGACAAGGTCGACCGGTACTTCCAGGAGTCCACCCGGTCGGGTGCCTGGCCCGACTACGCCGCCACCCCGTGGAAGATGGGGATCTTCGCCGGGAGCAATACGGCCAACTGGCGGTCCGGTGGCGGCCGCTGGCGGGAGACGACGTTCGAGAAGCTCAGCACCATCGTCACGATGGCGCCTGACATGGGGATCACCGCCCTGTATTCCGATTACGTCCTGCCCATCGCCCATCACTACGAGCGCCAGGACTACATGCTGGAAGCACGCACGCCCTACGTCCAGGTGCTTGACGCCGCGGTGCCTCCCCTTGGTGAAGCCGTCGATGACTGGCACGCGCTGAACCGGCTGGCGGCCGCGATCGCGGAGCGGGGGAGGGTGCGTGGCATTGCCCCGATACAGGACTCCTTCTTTGGCCAGCCCGTGCCGCGGGATTTCACCCGCTACCACGACCTGTTCACGATGGGCGGGCAGTTGAAGGACACGAAGGACGTGATCCAGTTCCTCATCGACAGGGACCCGGGCGTGCCGAAGGTGTCCTTCGACGAGATGCGGAGCAGGGGCATCATGCGTAATGACGACACGGACAGGGTGGTGTACGGCACGGACTCGCCGTACGGCTCAGTCATGATCCGGGGAGTGGAGCTGAAGGAGCCGTATCCCACGCTGACCGGCCGTCAGCAGTTCTACGTGGACCACCAGTGGTTCATGGACGAGGACGAACAGCTTCCAGGGCACAAGGCGCCGATGACGCTCGACGGCTATCCACTGCAGATGCTGATGGGCCACCTGCGTCACGGCATACACACCATGTGGACGGACGATTCCCTCCTGCTGAGCCTGCGCCGCGGTGAGCCCGACATCTACGTTAGCCCTGGTGATGCGAAAGCTCGCGGAGTCAGCGACGGCGAATTGATCCGCATCTTCAACTCGATGGGCTCGTTCGTGGCGATGGCTCACGTCACCCCGAGCATGCAGCCCGGGATGATCTACATGTATCACGGCTGGGATCCACTGCTCTTCCGGGGCGGCAGGAACAACTTCAGTGCCGTCGTTGCCAGTTCGGCGCTCATCAAGCCCACGGCCCTCGTCAGCGGCTATGGGCACATTACCTACCGGCCACTGGCGTTCGAGCCGAACTCCACATTCCAGGACTTTACTTGCGACTTCGAGCGGTACGTGGAGGCAAAGGCCTCGTAGGAGCGCCTTCAGGCGCGATTCTGACAGGCATCGCGCCTGAAGGCGCTCCTACACCCCGATCCTGAGGGCCTTGATCGCGAGGAATACCTCCCGCAGGAACAGCAGGAGGGCGCCGATGAGCGACAGCATGGCGAGGATGAACAGCCCTGCAACCGCCAGGGTGGCGTCGAAATCGAGGAACGCGGCGAGGAACAGCAGGACGACGACAACCGCCACGAGCAGCGCGGAACAGGTGCTGAGCGTAATCGCGCGATTCATGAGCCTGGCCCGGTAGGCCATTACGCCCAGTTCCCGGCGGCGTTCCTCAAGGGCTTCGCCGGTGCTGGACCGGGCCGCCTCTTCGAGCTTCCGCGCGCGGTCCACCACCCGCGCCAGCCGGTTCGTCAGTACCGTGAGCACGATGCCGATGCCGGAGAGCAGGAATACCGGGGCCACCGCCAGCTGGATGATTTGCCCGATGTCGGCGAGAGGCGCCCCCGTGGTCATGTCAGCATTCCTCAGATGACCGCTTCCCGCGGCACGGGTTTGAGGGCGAGGAAGGTCGTGCCCGCGAGAATCACCGGGAGTACGGCGCACCACGTGAAGGCCGCTTCCCATCCGACCCGGCCGATTGCCCAGGAGAGTGCGAAGGGCCCGAGGCCCAGTCCCAGTTCGACGGCAAAGGAGCTCGCGAAGCTGGCCGCCGTGGCCCGCATGTCGGCAGGAAAGCTCTCGGCGATGAACGTGAACATCACGGCATAGGCGCCGTAAAAGAAGAACGTCATGGTGCTGAACGCCAGGAACGTGGACCACCAGTCCGTGGTGAACCAGATCATGACGCCGAAGGCGAGGCCGCCCAGCCAGCACCAGGCGACGATCGTGTTGCGCCGGCTGATGAGGAATTCGCCGAACCAGGCCGCGAGGATGTAGCCGAAGGCGCCGATGAGGAACGACAGGCCAACCAGCTCGATGGCTTCACGGGCGTCCCACCCGCGGGCCTCCCGGAAGTAGGGTGTCAGCATGATCGTGGCGCCGTAGGCGAACACGTAGAGGAAGGTGCCCAGGAACAGCAGGATCGTCTTTCGCCGGTACGCCGGCTGGAAGAGTTCCCGGACCCGCGGTGGCGGGGCACTGTCGGCCTGCCGCTTCGCCCGTGACCGCCGCCAGGCTTCCGAGTCCCGGAGGTAGTGCCAGATGACCCAGGCGTAGGGGAGGAAGAGTAGACTCAACAGGAAGATATAGCGCCAACCCCATGTTTCATATATAAATGGGACCAGCAGTGACGCCAGGAAGAACCCGAGGGGGAAGCCGATCTGCAGGACGCCGGTAAACAGACCCCGCAGCCTCGGGGGCGATTCCTCGAGGACCAGCGTGCCGGTCACGGGGGACTGGACGCCGGCGGTGGTGAAGCCCAGCGTCCTCGCCACCAGCAGCGTCACCGTCGTGGGCGCCCAGGCAAGCGCCGTGACGAAAACGGGTGTCAGCAGTGTCGCGCCGAGCAGCACGGCCCGTCGGCCGATCCGGTCGGCGAGTGCCCCGATCTGCGTGATGAGGACGCCGGCAGCCACGAAGGTGATCGCGATATAGAGGCCGCGCTCCAGATCCGACCAGCCGAACTCGGCGGAGATCTCCGTGAGGACGAAGGTGAACAGGGAATGGTCGAGGTTGGCGAACGTGACGCCGATCAGGCAGATGAGGAAGACCCGGTAGGTGTGGCCCGGGACCATCCGCAGCTCTGCCCAGATCCCCTTAGCGGAATCAACATTCCGGTGGGATGAAGCTTCAGGCGTACCGCTGGCCATGGCGGGACTATATCAGCGGGAATGGTCAGGTCCCGGAGAAGGTCCGGATCTGTGCTACCAGGTCCTTGATGTCCTGATCGGAGAGCAGGTCACCCCAGGCGGGCATGATGAAGTTCTTGCCCACGCCTTCGCCGCCCCTGCAGATCGCCAGGTACAGGTAGGCGTCGGGGAGTGTCTTCATGTAGACGGGATCGCTCTGGTCCTTCGGCGGAACATCCATGTGCATCACGATGACCTCGGCCTTGCCATCCGCGCCGTGACATTCGGCGCAATGCTTCACGTGAAGGGCGGCGCCACGATCCGCGTCGCCACGGATTTCGCCCAGGGGCGTGCAGTTGACTGCCTTCAGCGCCGACTCGGCACCGGTAGTCGCTGACGCCAGGAAGCTGGCCAGCAATGCGACTGTTTGCCACTCCCTGCGCTTCATACGGCAGCGACCCAGCCGTACTGGGTCAGGCTGGGCTCGGCCCCCTCGGCCTGGTAGGCGGTCTTCATCCGGCTCAGTGCATCGGCGGGGATGGCCTTGCGGGCGTCCTTCACGTCGATATTGAAGAGCCGTGCACTGTTCAGGCCAAAGATCTGTTCCCGGTCACGACTGGATATGGGCTTGTAGCCGAACTTCGACTGCAGGTTCTCGGGGATCTGGAAACGCCTGAACGCCTCGATCTGCCACTGGGGAGAACCCCACCAGATGGAGTCGGTTCCCCAGATCACGCGGTCGGCACCCACCGCGGCGATGACCTGGCCCAGCAGGTGGCCACAGACCTCAGGGTGAGTGACCACCGAGTGACCAAACACGGCGCCCAGCTCCAGGTAGACGTTCTTCACGCCCGACGCCTGGATCTGCCTGCAGAACTCGGTGGTCCAGGGAATGTTTCCGTCAGCATCGATGCCAGTCTCGCCGGCGGGCACCTGGGTCATCATGTGCTTCATGCCGGAGTGGAAGATGATCCAGTTGATGCCCGGCCAGTCCTTCGCGGCCTTGACGATGTCGTCAGGGCGGAAGAAATCCTTGCCCGGGCCGGGAATTGGCAGGCCCTTGTGGGTGCAGATGTTGTTGACGCCGAGCTTCAGCGAGCGCTCGTAGAAGGGGTACGCGACCTTCTCATCATCGTGCCGCCAGGGGCCGGCGGGATCGCCGGTATAGAACTTCCAGGCATCGACCTTCAGTTCCCTCACCTGGCGTTCCGCATCGTCGAGCCAGTCCGGATTGCTCGGGGTGCCGATGCCGTGGCAGAGCATCCGCCGGGACCCGGCCATCTCGTTCACGAAGTTGCGGGTATTCGCCATCTCCTCCGAGGGCAGAACCCAGGCCTTGGGCGGGCCGATCGCCGCTCCGCTGATGCAGGCCATGACCGTGTCGCTGTCGAAAAAAATCTCCTTCACGTAGTTGGCCCGGTGCAGGCTGTCCGGCGCGGGCTTCACGCCGGCGAGCGCGGGATTCAGGTTGTACTTGCCGGTCAGCGTCCGGAAGCCCAGGGGGCCGGGCATCGAGTCCTTCACGTGGTGGGTCTGGAGGTCCAGGATGAATTCCTTCTTCGGCCACATCTCCCGCGTGGCCGCCGGTTCGGCCGCTTCCGCCTCGTTCACCAGGAACGCGGGCCCGAATACCTCGTTCATGGCCATGAAGGACACTGCCATGCCGCCGCTGGTCCGGAGGAAGGCACGCCGGGACATTCCAAGCCTGCTGCTGTAGTGGTCGGCGAGCTCGAAGATCCGCTGCTCGACGCGCCGCTGGTCGGCCGTCTGGGGCATTGGGTCGAACTCCTCGTTGCCAACGATCTGGGTTGGGACGGGTGTGCCACGGCCAGTCTGCCGGTCCTTGTCGCTCTTGCGAATCCACATGATGAGCTGCCTCGGTTGCGGGGTCGGGATGTCGGAATCCGAGCGTAACCGGTTGCACCCACCCAGGGAACAGGGCGGGCCTTGACCGGTGGTTTTGCTTTTCTGAACGGGGCCCAGGGCCCATACTTTTCCCGGTCCAGGAAGGAAATACCCATGCGCCTCCAGTACACCGCCGTCGGCATCCAGAACGTCTCCCGGATGGCCGTCACCCGTGACGACTACATGAAGGACATCGAGAACCTTGCCCTGTCCATGCGTTACGCCGTGTGGAACTGCAGCCTCGATCTGCCAGTCAGGCTCATCGCGGTGTCAGAGGGCGGGATCGGTGGCTGGTGCCTGGGCGGTGGCGAGGAGCACCTGCGAATCTACCGGGACGTGGTGCCGGAGATTCCGGGCAAGGAGACCCGCTATCTCGGTGACCTGGCCAAGGAACTGGGCGTCTACATCATTGCCCAGATGGTCGCCAAGGACCCCGAGCTGATGGAGGACAAGATCTTCAACATCGCCTTCATCATCGATCCGCAGGGCGAGGTGATCCACAAGCACTACAAGACGGCGTTCTACCAGCGGGAGCCCAACGTGGCGCCCAGCGACATCTGGAACGTGTACCTGAAGAAGCACGGTAACGACCCGGTGCAACTCTTCAAGGCGGTCTTCCCGGTCGCCAGGACGGAGATCGGCAACATCGGCACGCTGATCTGCGCCGAGGGCAGCTACCCGGAGGCCGCTCGCGGGCTTGCCCTGAATGGCGCGGAGATCATCTGGCGCACCCAGTACCCGGAGCCCTGGATGGGGAACGGCATCGCCGAGATCCAGAACCGGGCCCACGCGGTCTTTAACAACTGCTACGTGCTGTCACCGAACATCGGTGCCATCTACTTCCCCGGGGGCGTGCACCAGATGAGCTGCGGCAAGAGCCAGATCATCGACTACCGGGGCAACGTCATTTCCCAGTACCTGGGTGGCGGCGAGACCCTGGTGAGCTCCGTGCTGGACATCGACGGCCTGCGGGACTTCCGGGTCCGCGCCCAGTGGCAGAACCTGGTGAAGGACCTGCGCGTCGAGGAGTACAAGACCATCTACGACGCCGCCATGGCCCGGGGCGGCATTTACCCGAAGAACCTCTGCATGGAGGATCCGCCCCTGACCGAGGGCGACCAGCTGGAACTGGTGAAGCACCAGATCAACAAGATGGTGGACTGGGGCATCTTCACCCCGCCCGCGGACTGGGAGCGCTACGCCGTAAGCCCCGAGGTCACTGCCCGGGTCAACAAGGCGTCGAAACTGTAGGCGCGCCGACCGGCGCGACCGGATCTCCGGCGCAATACCTTTCGGCCGGCACGGCCTGGGTGGTTGACATAAGCAGCCCGAGCAGGGGCTGACCGCCACATGGGCAACGGGCGCGGCGCCAGCCCGGCAGGTCAGCGGAACGATTGCGCGGTTCTCGCGCGGGCGTAGACTCGAATCAAAGAAGCAATGAGGGAATAGCAATATTCCTGAATCATCGGCAACAGCTTTTCATGTGGGGGTAACTGAGATGACGACCCGGTTTACAACACTAATTGCGGCCGCAATCACCGCTACATCACTGCTCGCCGCGTGGGGCACCGCGAACGCCGCACCGTACGTGCTCGTCGCCGTGCATTCCCGCAGTGCACCGAATGGCAATCACGCCGCGCAGTTCTTCAAGTCCGGTACTGCCCAGGGGTGCCCGGCGGCGGCCCCGTTCAAGCAGCCCTGCTACAACCCGGCCAATGCCTGGCTCGCCACCGTGCCCACGCTGATTTCCGACGTCCAGGCCAGCCCCGCCACCTGGGACTGGAATGGCACGACGATGACCGGAACAGGACTGCTGTGGACAACCGCGTTCAACGGCTCAAATGCCATAGGCACTGCGGTGCTTTCCTTCAGGGCATCGAACCTGGCGATAACGCCCTCGACCACGACCTCGACCGCCACGACGTTCAACTGCTACGAAGGCACGTTCCTCGGCACCGTCAACGTGAACGGCTGCTCCAACGTCGATATGGGCGTCAATGGACTGTTCGAAAGCCCCGTCTTGGCCTACAACATCGGCGGCAGTGCCAACTGCATCGACCGCGCGTTGAACGGCAATCCCCAGGACCCGCCCAATCCGGCCGACGACGTCCCCCTCGGCGAGGTACGCGGCGTCGCCACGGCGGCGGCCGGTGGCGGTTGCGACGCGGTCTCGGGCACCTACGACGTCTGGTACCTCGTGCCCAATCCTCGCTTCGTGATCCTCTCCAATCAGCCCACCGTCTACGGCAGCGATGGCTGCTACATGTTTGGCCGGGCCTCGCAATTGTCCACGACCCCCTGCGCTCCGGACCCCGCGCTCGCGGACATCAGCTACTACATCTTCGCCCCGCAGGTGGACACGGACGGTGACGGCGTCGTGGACGCGCTGGACAACTGCCGGACGATCGCGAACGCCAACCAGGTCGATTCGAACAACGACGGCTTTGGCAATCGTTGTGACGCGGACCTCAGCAACAACAACTCCGTCAACGCCCAGGACACCGGGCTCTACCGGCAGCAGCTCGGGCAGCCCAGCGTGGCCCCGACCTACAATGCCGCCGACCTGAACACGAACGGCTCCGTGAACGCCCAGGACACCGGAATCTTCCGGCAGCTGCTCGGTTCGCCGCCGGGACCGTCCGGGATCTGCAACAACACCTTCCCGTGCCCAGCTCACCCTTGACCTGATGGCAGGTATGCCGGCCGTGCCTGCCCGCGAGCTGCAGCGACTTGTAGGGCCTCGATAGCCGGCGCCAGGCGGGCGGAGCAATTCCGCCCGCCTGGCGCCGGGAATCGCTGGCGGGCGGGGGCCTCGTTCGCCGTATACTGCGCGCCCCATGCTGACCTTCCGGAACCTTGCCCTGCGGCGCGGCGAGCAGCTGCTGCTGTCCGACGTGGACCTGTCGCTCCACGCCGGCGTCCGCGTGGGCGTCGTGGGCCGGAACGGCTGCGGCAAGTCGAGCCTCTTCGCCGTGGTCCAGGGCGATCTCGACCCGGACCGCGGCGACGTGGAGCTGTCGGGCCGCGTCCGGATCGCCAGCGTCGCCCAGGAAACGCCGCACCTGCCGGATCCGGCCATCGACTTCGTGATGTCGGGCGATGCGCTGGTCTGGGCGGCGATCAAGGCCGAGCGCGACGCGATGGCTGCCGAAGACTACGAGGCAGTCGCCGTTGCCCACCAGCGGCTGGCCGAGCTCCAGGCCTACGACGCGGAGGCCCGTGCGGGCCGCCTGCTGCACGGCCTCGGGTTCCCCGCGGCCACCCACGACAAGCCCGTGGGCGAGTTCTCCGGCGGGTGGCGCGTGCGCCTGAACCTGGCCCGGGCACTGATGACGCCGTCGGAACTCCTGCTGCTCGACGAGCCCACCAACCACCTGGACCTGGACGCCGTGCTGTGGCTCGAGGACTGGCTGCTCAAGTACCCCGGCACGCTGCTGATGATCTCCCACGACCGGGAGTTCCTCGACGGCGTCACCAGCCACACCCTGCACCTCAACGACGGCACCGCCAGGCTCTACACGGGTGACTACACATCCTTCGAGCGGCAGCGCGCCGAACACCTGCGCCTGCAGCAGATTGCCTTCGAGAAGGAGCAGGCGGAACGGGAGCACCTGCAGAAGTTCATCGCCCGTTTCAAGGCGAAGGCGAGCAAGGCCAGGCAGGCCCAGTCCCGCATGAAGCGCCTGGCCAAGCTCGCTGGCACCGAGGCCGTCCGGGCGGAGCACGCGCTGCACATCAGCTTCGACGCGCCACCGAAGCTCCCGTTCTCCCTCATCCGCCTGAATCACGTGGACGCGGGCTACCGGGCGGCGGCCCCGCGGGAGGGCGACGAGCACCTGCCCGGCGAGCCCTCGTCCGAGCGGGGCGATGCCAGGATCCTGGCGAACGTGTCGTTCGGGCTCGAAGCGGGGGACCGTGTGGCCCTGCTGGGCCCGAACGGTGCCGGCAAGTCCACGCTGGTGAAGACCCTCGTTGGCGAACTGCCGGTGCTGGGCGGCGAGCGGAACGTCCACAACGACCTGCGGATCGGCTACTTCGCCCAGCACACGGTGGAGAGCCTGCGGTCTGGCGCCACCCCCATGGACCACCTCCGGGACATCGCGCCCGAGGCCTCGACCCAGGACATGCGCAGCTTTCTCGGCCGCTGGTACTTCCCCGGCCAGCGGGCCTTCCAGAACGTGGACGTCTTCTCCGGTGGCGAGCGGGCCCGGCTGGCGCTGGCGCTGATCGCCTGGCGCAAGCCCAACGTGCTGCTCCTGGACGAGCCCACCAACCACCTGGATCTCGACATGCGGGAAGCGCTGGCCGAGGCACTGGCGGACTTTGACGGCGCCATCGTCCTGGTCTCCCACGACCGGCACCTGATCGGCCTCGTCAGCGAGACCTTCTGGCGGGTGGCCGATGGCCGTGTGGAATCCTTCGATGGCGACCTGGACGAGTACGCCGCCTGGCTGAGCGCCCGGGCCAACAAAACTGCCGAGGCGTCAGCCGAACCCGTGGCACCCCCGCCAGCCCCCGCCAGCGCCCCGGTCGCCGGCAAGGCCAAGGCAAAGGCAAAGCCCGATAGCAGGACCGCCCGGCGCCAGCAGAAGCTGGCCAAGCTCGAGGTGCAGATGGAGGCCGTGGGGGCGGAACTCGCGGTGCTGGAAGGGCAGCTGGCAGAGCCCGCGGTGTATGCCGCGGAGGCCGGCCAGCTCGCCCGGCTGACCGGCCGTCACGCAGCGGTGCGGGAGGCCCACGAGGCTCTGGAGGCCGAGTGGCTGGCCCTCTACGGGGAAGTGGAGGCGGGCTGAGGCAGGTCCCGGCCTGACCGCCGCGGCACCTATTTCCGGTCCGAGCGTCGGTCCGGGCTCTTGGCCCGACGGTTGCCGCCCGGGATGGAGGGCGTGAATCCCCCGAAGGTGCCCCAGCCGGAGCGGCGATCCTCCCGGTCCCGGCGGTCCCCGTGGTGACTGTAGGCGCACTGGCACCGGGACTGGTCACAGGCCGCCAGCGGCATGGCCGGCGCCTCGTCAGGCAGAAAGCGCCGGCCCAGGAGCGCCTGGACCGCCTGGCAGGACTGCAGCCCGGGCTTCACCGAAACGCCGTGGAACTTCCGGGTCAGCCTGCGATTGAGGCCTGCGGGTGACTTGGCCCCGGCGGCGGGCCGGGTCTGGGCCTCCGCCGGGTTCCGGGCGCCAGGGTAGGGCACGGTCGCGGTGGGCGGCGTGTCAGCCCGGTCGGCCGCGCTGCGCTGCCACAAGCGAAACAGCAGCGGGGCGCCGAGCCCGATGGCAGTACCCACGCTGGCCCAGAATATGGCACTCATCGTCGCCCTCCCACCTGGGCGCTGATTCAGGGGGCGATCGTCCCAGAGCCGGGGGCAGGCGTCCGGGGCGGCGGTCACAGACCGGTAATGATCAGGAACCGGGTAGGGCGCCGGACACGGGCCGATGGGTCATGGCCGGTCAGGCCTCCGCCAGGGGCGTGATCAGCCACAGGACCAGATAGACCAGAATTCCCGGGAAGGCGGCGCTCACGATGGAGAGCAGGACGTAGCCGAGGCGCACTACCGTCGGGTCCCAGCGCAGCCACACCGCGATGCCCCCGCAGACGCCGGCGATCCTTTTGTCGGTCCGGGAACGGTACAGACGGCGTCTTTGGGTTTCCATCGATGTGCCCTCACAGGCTAGAATGGTTGATTAACCCCAATCACACCACAAAAGCTCACACCACAAAAGTCGAGATCATGGCCAGGAAGAAAGACCTCAAGCTTTATCGCAACATCGGGATCGTGGCGCACATCGATGCGGGCAAGACCACGACCACCGAGCGCGTGCTGTACTACACCGGCCGCAAGCACCAGATCGTTGAGGTGCATGACACCAAGGAAGGTAAGGCCAGCACCACCACCGACTACCTCGAGCAGGAGCGGAAGCGCGGCATCACCATCCAGAGCGCCGCCGTGTCGACGGAGTGGAAGGGCTACCAGATCAACGTCATCGACACTCCGGGTCACGTGGACTTCACCATCGAGGTGAACCGCAGCCTGCGCGTGCTGGACGGTGCCGTGGTCGTTTTCGACGGCGTTGCGGGCGTCGAGCCCCAGACCGAGACCAACTGGCGCCTGGCCAATCAGTACAACGTGCCGCGCATGTGCTACGTCAACAAGATGGACCGCATGGGCGCCAACTTCGGGCACTGCGTCAAGGGCATCCGCGAGCGCCTCGGAGCCAACGTGGTGCTTTGCCAGGTGCCGATCGGCAGCCACGACGAGTTTACCGGCATGGCCGACCTCATCGCCGGCGTGGGTTACGTCTGGCACTCGGACGACAAGGACAGCGAGTGGGAGACGGTCTCCTTCGAGGAACTGGCGAAGCGTTTCAAGTTCGCCACCACCCGCGACAACGAGTGGATAGAGCAGCTGCCCAAGCTGCGGCAGGACGCCCTGGAGACTGCGCTCGCCTTCGACGACGACGCCTTCATGGAATTCGTCGAGAACGGCAAGTTCGATCCCGCCGTCCTCAAGGCGTGCATCCGCAAGGGCACCGTCTCTGGCAAGCTCGTACCGGTGTTCTGCGGGTCGTCCTTCAAGAACAAGGGCGTCCAGCAGCTCCTCGACGCCGTGGTGGACTACCTGCCGTACCCGGGTGAAAACGGCGGTATCGCCCTCGTGGATCCGGACGGCAAGCCAATCGGCGAGCAGGAAGTGCGTGATGACGCGCCAGCCCGTGCGCTGGCCTTCAAGGTGATCAACGACCAGTTCGGCACCCTGACCTTTGCGCGTATCTACTCCGGGGTGATCAAGAAGGGCGACACCCTTGCCAACGTCACCCGCGGCAAGAAGGAGCGGGTAGGCCGCATCGTCGAAGTCCAGGCGAATGCCACCAAGGACATCGAGGAAGCCCGGGCGGGCGACATCTGTGCCTTCGTGTCGATGAAGGACACCGAAACCGGTGATTCCCTCAGCGACCCCGAACATCCGGCGCTCCTCGAGCGCATGCGCTTTCCGGATCCGGTCATCAGCGTGTCCGTCGAGCCCAAGACGCGGGCTGACGTCGACAAGATGTCGACGGCCATCTACAAGATGGTCAAGGCCGACCCGTCACTGCGCCTGGAGGTGGACCACGATACGGGCCAGACCATCCTCAAGGGCATGGGCGAGCTGCACCTGGAAGTCACCATCGACCGGATGCGCACCGAGCTCGGCGTGGAAGCCAACATGGGCAAGCCGCGGGTCAGCTTCCGCGAGGCCTTCGGTCAGATAATTGAACGCACCTACACCCACAAGAAGCAGTCGGGCGGCTCGGGCCAGTACGCGGAGATCAAGATGATCTTCGAGCCCGGCGAGCCGGGTAGCGGGGTGCAGTTCTCCGATGAGATCGTCGGCGGGCGTATTCCGCGGGAGTTCATTCCTTCCGTGGAGTACGCGATCCGCAGTGAGTGCAAGCGGGGCCAGATTGCCGGCTACGAGGTGGTGGACTTCAACGCCCGCCTGATCGACGGCAAATACCACGACGTGGACAGCTCGGCCCTCGCCTTCGAGATCGCCGGCCGCGCCATGTTTCGCGAGGCGCACAAGGCCAGCAAGCCGAAGTTGCTCGAGCCGATCATGCGGGTGGAGGTGGTGCTGGACGCCGATTACCTGGGCGAGATCATCGGCGACTTCAACCGCCGCCGTGGCTCGGTGACCGAGCAGGGCCAGAAGGGCCTGCTGGCCTTCGTGCAGGGCTTCATCCCGCTGGCGGAAATGTTCGGCTACATCAACTTCCTGCGCTCCGCCACCAGCGGCCGCGGCACCTTCACGATGGAGTTCGGCCACTATGCCGAGGTGTCCGCGGGCCTGGTCGACAAGCTGATGGAGCGCGAGACCAAGTAGCCCGCTGCAGGAGCGCCAGCCGGCGCGACGTCGGCAATTACCAAGGCCGGCCCCGGATTGCACCGGGGCCGGCCTTTCTTATTTCTTCGGGCGGGCTCCCTGCCCGTGAAAATCCGGGTACCTGCCCAGACCCAGCAGCATCACCGCTCCGCCGATGAAGAGGCCGATCGCCACGTACAACATGGCGTCGTAGTCCCCCGTGGTATCCCGCACCCAGCCATAGACGGCAGGAGAGACGGCGGATGCGAGCCCGAAGGGCACGTACAGCATCCCGTAGATCCTGCCGTAATGGGCCATGCCAAAGTACCGGCCGGCGAGGAAGGCGATCAGGTCCGTCTCGGCGCCCGTCGCGAGGCCGAGGATGACCGCTGACATCACGGCGAGGCCTGCCGTCAGGCCGTCCCCCGCCAGGAGCCAGCACGCGATGGCCGGGGCGCTCAGGAGCGGCAGGGTGACCAGCGGCGCCCAGAAGCGATCCAGCAGGAAGCCGGTCCCCACGCGCCCGACCAGGATCGCGAGACCCTGAGTACTGACGATGGCCGCAGCTGCCGTCAGCGAAAAGCCGTGGCCCACGAGCATCTGCGCGAGGTGCACGAACACCCCACCATAGGCGAACGCCACGCAAAGGACGGAGGCCCAGATCAGCCAGAAGCGGTAACCCCGGAGCGCCTCACCCAGGGTGAGGCCTGGCAGGCCACCGTCCACCGTGAGCTCGGGTGGCCGCTGCTCCACACGGGGCTCCCGGAAGAGGAGCAGACCAAGCGGGAGGGCTACGAGCAGAGGCAGCAGGGCGAGGATGGGGAACGTGAGGCGCCAGCCAAAAGTCTGGACGCTGTAAGCCGCCAGCGGCGGCAGGAGGATCGCGGTCAGGCTGGTGCCGACGAGCGTGATGCCGAGCGCCAGGCCCCGATTCCGGAAGAACCAGAGGTTCACGCCGCGCGTCCACGTGACCGGAGTGGACCCGAAGCCGACGACGCCGACGATCAGCCACATGAGCCAGTAGCCAATGAGCGATCCGGGAACCAGCGCCATCGAGGCGAACGACATCCCGAACGCCAACAGCGAAAAGAGGGCTACGGGGCGGACGCCAAGCCGGTCACTGAGCGAGCCGTAGACTGGCGTCAGCAGCGAACCCGCGATCCCGCAGATGGTCAGCCCGAGGCTGATATCCCGGAACGACCATCCGAACTCGTCGTGGATCGGACCGAGGATGAAGCCGATGGTGTTGTAGGGAATGGGGGAGGCGCCGAAGGCCACACCGACCATGGCGGCAACGAGGACTCTCCAGCCGAGGGTGAACTCGGAACGGGGCGGCGATGCATGCATGGTCACGTTTCCTGGCCCGGCGCCCGGGCACCCGCCCGACTGTGATCCCGGTCGCGGATTATGGTCAGTGCTTCCTCCAGACTCCAGTCTTCACCACCCAGGAAGCCAGGCGGGTCCCCGACATGACAATCCGATGCGCGAAGTATTTGCTCACCCTGTTGGCCATCCTCGGTACCCCGATGGGCATGGCTGCCACGGTGACCATCACGGCCAGCACCCTGACGCCGTCCGTGAATGACACCTTCACGATTACGATCACTGCCGACGTGCCGAACACCTTCGCGGGCACGATGGACCTGTCCTTTGATCCCACCAAGGTGGCCTTCCTCCAGGCCAACACGGGTGTTCTGACGGGGGCCGGTGGGACTTCCGTGGGTACCGCTCCCTGGCTCTTGATCAAGAACAGCGCGGCGAACGTGACCCCCACGGTGCTCAACGTGGAGCAGCCGAGCTCCACGGGTGCCGATCCCGGCGACTATCAGATTGCGACGTTGGTCTTCACCGCCCTGGCCGAAGGCTCTGCCAACATCGTGCTGAGCGATGACGGTGGTGTCACCTCGGGCTGGTTCGACGACACCAACTTCGAGTACATCCCGGTGGCCTTCATTCAGGCCGACGTGGAAGTCACCGCCGGCCCAGCGCCCATGATCGCGGTGACGGATAGCGCGGCGCCGGCCGATGACCTCGAGCTGCCGTTCGGCCAGGTCACGGAAGGGGTCACGTCCGCTCCCCAGACGATTACGGTCAAGAATACCGGCACCGCGGACCTCGACATCGGCCTGGTGACGGCCCTTGCGCCCCCATTCGCACTCGCGGCACCGGAGAACTGCTCCGGTGCGACCCTCGAGCCTGACGAATCCTGTACGTTGACGGTGGATTTCACGCCGGCTTCCAGCGGGGACTTCTCGGGCACCCTGGACATCCCGTCAAACGTCCCGACGGTGACTGTATTGGTCTCGGGCACGGGCACGCCGATGCCGGTCGGCAATGCGGTCATCACTGATTCAGTCGTCCCGTTCACTGACAGCCAGATTCCGTTTGGCAGCGTCACCCAGAACCTGTCTGCGATCCAGACCGTCACCGTCACCAACGATGGCAACGCCAGCCTGACCCTGGGGCAGATCGCCATGGCCAATTCCCTGGCCGCCCCGTTCAGCATCGGGACCGATACCTGCTCCAACCAGATCGTCGCGCCGGCGGGTACCTGCAGCTTCCAGGTCCTGTTCGAACCCACCGCAACCGGTCCCTTCAATGACACGCTGGACGTGCCGTCCGACGATCCCGACCAGCCGACAGTCACCGTCAGCGTCACCGGCACCGGCGTGGCCGTGCCGGTGGGGGATATCTCGGTCACGGACTCCGTGAGCCCGTCGGGTGACCTGCAGGTCGTCTATGGGAACGTAGGGCTCGGGTCGTCCGTCAACCAGACCATCACCGTCAGCAACGCAGGCACCGGCAACCTGGTGATCGGCACTGTGGGAAGCGGGAATTCCCTGGCTGCCCCCTTCACCGTCGTCAGTACCACGTGTTCGGGCCAGACGCTGGCCCCGGCCGCTGCCTGCACGATCGTCGTGGCCTTCGCGCCCGGCGCCGAGCAGCCCTACAACGACAGCTTCGGTATCCCGTCGGACGATCCGGATGAGGCGACCGTAACGGTAGCCGTCACTGGCACCGGCACCGCCGCCCCGGTCACATCCGGGGGCGGCGGGAGCTCCGCCATCGATCCGGCAACCGCGCTGGCCCTGGGGTTGCTGGCGGCCGCTGGCAGGCGGCGGGCGACGGCCCTGCGTCCCTAGCCCGACTTCGGGGTGAACGCCCCGCGGGCGATCAATGCCCGAACCGACTCGTCGAAAACCTGCTCGGTGCCGGCATCGTCCATTACCGGAAGATTCTTCGGCCAGATTGCCTGGTCGTAGATCTTCCGGTAGATCTCGGTGCGCAGGTAGGGCAGCCAGTTCTGGAAGCGGGCGTTTTCCCGGTAGTTCCGTAGCGCCTCGACGTTGATCTCGCTCGCGACGTAGCAGTCGTCCACCACCGAGCTCTGGGCGAGGACCTCGCCCTTGTAGCCGACGATCATCGACTTGCCGCCCAGCGCGCCGCCGATCACGGTCGGTGGGTTGCCCGGCATGATGAGCGCGCCGCAGTTGGGGGCAATCACGTAGGCGGTATTGTCCGCGGCACGGGCCCGGTTCTGAACGTCCCAGATCCCGCGGGACACCCAGGGTTCCGGAAGGGAGGCCCGATAGAGGATCTCGGCACCGTTCAGCGCGAAGCCCCGGTAGCTCTCCGGGAAGGAGCCCTCGACGCCCACGCTGCCACCGATGTTGCCGATTTCGGTCCGGGCGACGGGGAAGAACGTGTCCAGGGTGTCACCGTGGGTCTTGACCCACTGGTCGTACACGTCGTGCGGCGTCGTCGAGTGCTCGACGAACAGCACGACGTTCTTCCGGTGCTTGTAGATGATCTTCCCGTGGGGGTCGAGCAGGAACACCGTGTTGAAGAAGCGGTCGGGATATTCCGGCAGCTTCTCCTTGAGCTGGGCCAGGATGAAGACGCCGTGCTGCTTCGCCTTGTTGCCGAGGAACTCGGTCTCCCAGCCGGGTAGTTCGGCCGCCATGCTGGCCGTGTACTCGGCGGAGGAGAGGTGCAGGATCTCGTCGGCGAAGCCCTGGATGCAGCCCTCGCCCAGGGCGATCAGCCGCACGGGCAGTTCGAGGGAGCAGATATGGCAAACGAGGTCCACCATGTTCCCGATGTGGGTCAGATTCTTCTCCACTTCACTCCGCTTTGCGCAGTGGCGGACGGTGGTTTGCAGTGCGACGGCGATGTAGGGTTCGATCATCACGCGGCCGTCTTCCTGCCGAGGTAATCGGCCAGTTTCACCTTGTCCGCCCCTGGAATGATGGGCCTCTGGAGCTTCTGGCGGTCTTCCATGTCCATGGTGGCGTCCACGGCCAGGCGCAGGGAGCCCTTGCCGTCCTTCGCGCAGCGCTCCAGCTCCCAGCTCTCCACGTCGGGAATCACCCGGAACTTCCTGGCGTCCGCGATGCGGGACCAGATCGCCCACTCCACGTCGTTCAGGTCGTGGACGTTGACATCGTCGTCCACCACGACGATGCGCTTGGTAATGTGACTCACCGGGAAGAAGCCGCCGGCAGCCTTGAAAGCCGCCTCCATGAGTGCCATCGGTTCCGCGTCACTCTGCTTTCTGATCGAGATGACTATGTGCGCCATCGAGCCGAACTTGGGGTCCAGGTACACGTTGATGTCCCGGATCGCCGGCAACTGCTTGCGGAGAGCACCGGCGAGGGCTCGCTGGATGGCAAAGGTGGCGATGGAGCCCAGTGTGTTGTGCTCCGGATTCTTGCCGGCAAGAATGGAATAGAACATCGCATCCCGGCGGTGGGTGATCGCCGTGATCTCCGTGACCGGCGCCGTCTCCGGGCCGTACTGCCCGGCGAACTCGCCCAGCGTGTTCTCGATTTTCCGGGAGAAGTCCACGCGACCCTCGATGATCATCTCGGCGTTGGCGGGCACCAAGAGATCGCTGGTTTCGCACTTCACCATGTCGATGGCCTTGCCCTGCAGGGCACCGGCCAGCTCGAGCTCGGACTGGTCGGGCGGGAGCTTGCAGGAGGCCGCCATCTGCAGCGCCGGTTCCACGCCCAGGGCCAGGGCGATGGGCATCTGCTCCCCGGATTTCTCGGCATGCTCGTAGAACTTGCGCAGGTCGGAGAGCGAACTGGCATTCACCGCCACGATGTTCCGGCCGAGTATCAGGGTGCGGTAGACCCCCACGTTGAGCTTGCCCGTGCGCGGATTGCGGGAGATGCCGACGGCGGCCGTGATGAAGGCGCCGCTGTCCAGTTCGAAGACGGTGGGCACCGGCAGTTCGGCCATGTCGATGTCGGCGCCGGCGCGCACGACAGCCTTCACCGGCCCCGACGGGACCTCCCGCGGTCCGATGCCGGCAGCCTTGGCCTTCTCGAACCGGGCGTCCAGGTCCTGGGCGGTGAAGGGCTCGCCGGGCTTTGCGCCGAGTGCCCAGCCGTAGCACTCCATGCGGTTGAGCACCCCGCCGATCACCGGGAATTTCGCGCCCTTCACGTTCTCGAAGATGAAGGCCTTCCGCTCCCGCTCGATCTGCTCCATGACGGCAGGCATCTCGAATTTCGGGTCCACCGGCCGGCTGATGCGATAGAGCTCCCCGCGCTCCTCGAGAATTTTCACCAGGCCTCTGAAATCGTGCACGGGGTCGTCTCCTGCCAATACGGAATCGTCATGCATTGTAAGGGGCGGGCACGGGGTACCGGCACCCCCGCCGGGGAGTGTCCGCAGGCCGGGTACCGGACGGCTGGGGCCCGGTGCCGCCAATCCGGGATGCTTAAGGGCCCAGCAGCCTGGCGGCCCAGAATGCCCCGATGAGGGGGCTGCGCAGCTTCTTCTCCAGGGCAAACAGGCCGACTTCGTAGGGGGCGAGGGCAGGCCGGATGGGCAGCATGCTGACCTGCTTCGCCAGCGGGCTCGCCTCCAGCACGATCTCGGGCACGACGCCGACGCCGAACCCGAGGCTCACCATGCTCACGATGGCCTCGTTGCCGGCGACCTGGGCGTAGATCCGCGGCTTGACGCCCAGGTCGCGGAACCACAGGTCGGCCCGCTGCCGGGCCAGGCCGCCCTCCGGCAGGATCATCGGCGTCGTGGCCCACTGCTTCGGATCGGGCCGCCGCCGTCCCAGGTCCCTCAGCCGCGGCTCGCCGGCCGGCGCGATGAACACGAGGCGTGACCGGGCGATCGGCCGGAATGCCAGGCCAGCGGGCAGGGAATCGGGCCGTGCGCCGATGGCGATGTCCTCGCTGCCGCCCATCACGCGGGCGATCGCGTGCTCCGGGTCTCCGGTGTGCAGCTTGAGCTCGATCCGCGGGTGGTCGCGGCGCAGCTTGCCGAGCAGCTCGAAAAGGAAACTGTAACTCGCCGTCACCGAGCAGTAGAGGCTGACCTCGCCCTGCAGGTCACCGGACTGCTCCTGCACCGTGTGCCGCACCACGTCCCAGCCGGTCAGCACGTCCCGCGCCCAGGCGAGGAATGTCTCCCCCTGGCGGGTGAGGGTGACGGAACGGTTGTCCCGGTCAAACAGCACCGCGCCGACCTCTGTCTCCAGCTGCCGGATGCTGCGGCTGAGGGCCGACGGACTGATATTGCTTGCCGCGCTCGCCCGGCCGAAGTGCAGGGCCTCGGCCAGGTGCAGGAACTGCCGCAGTTGCTGGACGTCCATGGTTACAGTGTTGCACATAATGGCACACGACGTTGCATATATATCGTTTTACGCAATGCTGTCCCGGCGCTAGAGTGGCCGCCTCAACACCGGAGGCTCCCCCCATGAAGGTCTACTACGACAAGGATTGCGACATCTCGATCATCCGCGGCCGGAAGGTCGCCATCATCGGCTATGGCTCCCAGGGCCACGCCCACGCCGGCAACCTGCAGGATTCCGGCGTGGACGTAACGGTTGGCCTGAAACCGGGTTCCGCGTCGCGGCGCAAGGTAGAGGCCCATGGCATCAAGGTGGCCGACGTGCCGGCCGCCGTGAAGGGCGCCGATGTGGTGATGATCCTGACGCCCGACGAGTTCCAGGCAAAGCTCTACGAGGACGAGATCGAGCCCAACATCCGCAAGGGCGCCACGCTGGCCTTCGCGCACGGGTTCTCGATCCACTTCCAGACGATCAGGCCGCGCGCTGATCTCGACGTGATAATGATCGCGCCGAAGGCCCCGGGACACACCGTGCGCTCCGAGTTCCAGGCCGGCCGGGGCATCCCCGATCTGGTCGCCGTCGCGCAGGACGCCTCCGGCAAGGCCATCGCCACGGCGCTCTCCTACGCCTCGGCGATCGGTGGCGGTCGCACCGGCATCATCGGCACCACGTTCAAGGACGAGTGCGAGACGGACCTCTTCGGCGAGCAGTCGGTGCTCTGTGGCGGCTGCGTCGAACTGGTGAAGGCCGGGTTCGAGACGCTGGTGGAGGCGGGTTACCCTGCCGAGATGGCGTACTTCGAGTGCCTGCACGAGCTGAAGCTCATCGTGGACCTGATGTACCAGGGTGGCATCGCGGACATGAACTACTCGATTTCCAACAACGCCGAGTTCGGCGAGTACGTCACCGGCCCGAGGGTCATCAATGCCGAGTCGCGCAAGGCGATGCGCGAAGCGCTCACCAACATCCAGAACGGCTCCTATGCCAGGCGCTTCGTTGCAGAGGGCGCTGCCGGCTACCCCGAGATGACGAAGGCGCGGGCTGCCAACGCGGCGCATCCGATCGAGACCGTCGGGGCCGAGTTGCGGAAGATGATGCCGTGGATCGCGGCGAACAAGATCGTGGACAAGAGCAGGAACTGAGTATCCGGGGCCAGCCCCGGTACTCGGGCACCGGGTTGCCCTTTCGTTGGCAGGAGCCGTCGGAGGTGGCCCCGCAGTCTTCGCACGTCAGGGAACGAGCCCTGAAGGGCCGGGTGCCCGTCCCAGAAGGGTCCGGTGTATGGAGGAGTCCTGGGAGTTCACGATGCCGTTGTGGTTCAGGTCCATGAGCGGGTTGGTCGAGTTTAGACCGGCGCGGAGAATCGTGGTGTCCTGGCTGTTGGTCGCGCCATTGTTGTTGAAGTCGCCGTCGCAGCGATTGCCGTAGCCATCTCCATCGGCGTCGAACTGGTCCGCATTGGCGTGGGTGATGCAGTTGTCGACGCTGTCAAGAATGCCATCACTGTCGGCGTCCATGGGCAGCTGCGGGATAATCTGCCATGCGGCGCCATAGTCCCAGTCGAAAGTTCCCTGGGTGGTCGCCCGCTTCACCTGGACGGAATAGGAGCGGCCCGCCGTGAGTAGCACATTCAGGTTCTCGGTGTTCTCGGTCGTGCTGGTGGAACTGGCCACGAGTACCGGGCTGGCGGCGTTGGTGACGTCATACAGCAGGACGTCGAGATTGTAGAAGTAGGCCGTGCTGTTGAAATTGCCGGCTGTCCCGCCGTGAATCTTCAGGTTCCAGACCAGGGCGAAGGTGAACTGCGCATCCGTGGCCTGAACGGGGAAGTAGTAGGTCGCTTCGTAGTTATTAGTGCCGGCGGCACCGCCGAAACGGGGGTCATAGTCGAAGCCGCGGAGCCCGGCCTGGCCACCGCCGGCGCTACTGTCCTGGAGGCTGTTCTTCTCGCCCGCCGCAATGATGTGGTAGCTGTTCGCGATGTTGAGCTGGCCGGCACCGAACCGCCGGTCAAGCCCGTTGCTGGTCTGGTCCTCGACAGCCACACGGTAATCCGAAATGTCCGGGGCAGCCACGTTATGGCTCGTGGAGCGGAGTGCCCCGGCCATGAGCGCCGCCTTGATTACTTCAACCCGTTCCGCGTTCCGAATCGTACTGCCCACCCGGTTGGTCGTTGACTGGGATACCGGGTCGGTCGACAGGGCAGGATTGGCATTGCCTGCCTGGACCAGCAGGGCCGCCGCGGCCGAGGTCATGGCCGTTGCGACGCTCGTGGTGTTCGCGGGGGCGACGATGTCGGGCTTGACCCGCCCGGCGGTGTAGGTCGTGTCATAGGGTGCCAGGCCAACGTTCACGGTGCCAGCCGTATGGACTCCATCGGAGCGGCCCACGGCGATGGCATTGAACGAGCTGGAGAGCAGGGGCACGTTGTTGCTGCCATTGTTGACGCCGACCATGGTAATGAACTCGTCCCGGGCGATGGCCCAGTCGAGGCGCCTCAGGATTGCCGAATCATAAGTCGTGCCGTTGCCGCCGTCGGTGGTGGTGCCAATCCAGCTGTGATTGGCAACACGTGATGCCGAGGACAGCGGCTGGGCTCCGTTCCCCGAGATTGGCGTCCGGAGATAGTTGCTGCCCAGCCAGGCACTTGCGTCGTAGCCGGAAATGGCCGTGATGCCCGTGGCAGTTGAACTGGCAAGTCCGTAGTAAATCTTGGCCACGCTGGTGGCATGGGGGGAGTAGAGCCCCGGCGCGCCCCCGGACTGGTCGACGATCGTCTTGCCCAGGAACTCGGCGCTGGTGACGTCCGGCATCCAGGCGGAGTCGTAACCGATCTGCACGGCCGACTCGACCTGCGAGACCGGGACGCCGAGGCCCGTCGGCGCGGCCGTGCCCAGCTCCGCGACCAGGGAGACATGGCCGATATCGTCGCGATAGTCCGCCGCAACCGCCGCCGGCGGAAAGACCAGGCCGGCGCAAGCGGCGACAATCGTGCCTCGCAGCGAGGCAAGTGCGAGCGCGCGTTGTTGCCGAAACGGTGAAGAATTCACGGTGACCCTGGACTTTTTCTGGGAAGGCTGATTTCAGTATGGCATGTTAGCCTGCCCCTGTATCAGACAGGGACAGGCCCGGCCTCCCTGCGGATTATGTGCAATCGAGTCAGGCCGCCGGCGCGCCCCGCCACGCCTCGGCAACCCGCCCTGGCGGGGGGCGGTGATCCAGCCACCAGACGAGGACCAGGCAGCCGGCAGCTGCAAGTCCGGTCCCCAGGATGAACGTAGCGGCGTAGCCGAAGGCGTCCGCAATCAGGGCGGCGGTCAAGCCAGCAAGGGTTCCGACGACCACCACCGCGCTGGCGAGCAGCGTGTAGTCGGTTCCCGCGTGCTCCGGGTCTGCCGCATCCATCATCAGCGTGAAGAGCGCCACCGTGGCCATGGTGCCGATCACGCCCTCGAGCACCGTCGCCGTCCAGAGCAGTTCCACGCCACCCAGGCCGCAGGCAGCGGCGATGTAGAGGCCGAAGCAGCCGGCCTGTGCGAGGCCGCTCGCCAGCAGTGCGACACGGCGGCCGACGCTGAAGACGAAGGCTCCGCCCAGGCCCGCCCCGATGAGGCTCGTCGCAGAACCCACGGCGCCCTTCATCAGGGCAATCGTCTCCAGGCCCAGCCCGGCGTCGGTCAGGAAAGGACCCAGCAGCGACGCCACCATCTGGTCACCGAAGCGGTAGCAGAATATCAACGCGCCGAGCGTCAGCATCGCCGGCTGCATGGCGCGCCGGGCCCAGGCCACCGCCAGGTCGGAACCCCGCACCCGCGGGTCGGTCCGGGTCCCGGCCGGTTCGCTGAACCCCAGGACGGGAAGGACGGTCAGGGCCAGCAGGATCGCCATGCACAGGAACATCACCGTCCAGTTCGTGCGGGCGAAGATCCACAGCAGCAGGCCGCCGCCGAGGATCATGCCCAGCCTGTAGGCACCCACCTGCAGTCCGTTGCCGAGGCCGCGCTCCCGGGCGTCGAGCAGCCGGACGGCGACGCCGTCCGTCACCACGTCCTGGGAGGCGGCGACGAGGTTGAAGGCCAGGGCGGCCGCGAACAGCAGGGCATAGTTGCTGTCAAGATCGAGCGGTGCAAGCAGGAGCGCACCCGCGATCGAGGCGCCCTGAAGCGCCAGCAGCCAGCCCCGTCTGGTGCCGCGCTCGTCCAGCAATGGCGCCCACAGGAACTTGAAGGCCCAGGGCAGGGCGAGCAGGCCCAGCGCGCTGATGGCCGTCAGGGACAGGCCGGCGTCGCGGAGCAGGACCGGCAGCGCAAGGGTGAAGAACCCGTAGGGTAGACCCTGGGCCAGATACAGGGCGAAGAGCAGGGTGGCCTTGTCGGTGCGGCTGGTGCGAGGGGAGTCAGTCACCGGCACAGTATAGGTGCCAGTGTGCGGCACCTTGTTCACCGTGCGTTGACAAACCAGCTTCCCATAGGAGGAATGGTTCTTTGGCGGGCATCCTGCGTGTGCTATTGCTGGGCTGAAGACCAAGAACAAGCTTGACGTAGTCCATACCTCAAACGATTAACTGATCCAGCGAGGGGAAAGACCAATGAAGAAGCTACAACTGTTGATCGGTATGGCGGCGCTGTCCACAGCCATGGGGGCGAACGCGGCCGATTACTTCATCACGAGCACGTCCACGATGAATGACGTGCGCAAGATCGGCGCGGCGAACATTCCGGAGATTGCCCAGTACTCCACCTGTATCGCCCCGTCCACCTGCAGCGGTTCACTGGATCCGCTCGATCCGGCGTCCTGGCCGCTGCTGGACGCGGACATCACGACCTATCCCTACCTGGATCCGGCCAATCCGACCCGTGCGGTGGGTATCGAGCTCAACAACATCAACGTCAACGGCACCATCTCGGTCGTCGCCGGCACGGTGACGGCTGCCATCATCAACCAGCTGGATCCGCTGGGCTATACCACGTTCCAGAGCGCGACCGTCCAGAACAACCTGATTTCCGGTGACACGACCCTGCTCAACAACGACCCCCTGAGCGGCACCGTGATCAATAGCGTGCTCAGCAATGCCATGGTCTGGACCTACAACGCCGGCACCGGCCAGCTCAACCATCAGGCCGGTGGCGGCACCGCAGCCACCAGCGCCAGCATCGCCACCTGCGTGCCGGTTACGGCCCCGGGCGTCGGCACCGGCATCAGCGGTCAGTGCCGGCAGCTTGCCGGCCAGATCGATGCCAGCGGCGAACTGGGTGGCATCAATATCAACAACTCCATCTGGAACTGGACCGGCATGGGTGCGAACTACATCGTTCGGGATGGCCAGACCCTGCCCTGGCACGCCGCCACGGGCACGGGCACGACCGGTGGCCTGCAGATTTCGGGCGCCGGTGGCCACGCTCCCGTCGTCTGGGATCTGAGCGGCTTTGTTGACGGTGTCGGTGGCACAATCACGGCCCGCGTCGTGGCTGACGCCGTCGCTGGCAGTGGTACCGCCAACGCCACCGGCATGACTGCCCTCTACACCCTGAACCTGACGCCGGTCCCGGTGCCGGGCGCGGTGTGGATGCTCGGCGGGGCCCTGGCCGTTCTCGGTGGGCTGCGCCGCCGTGCCGCCAAGGCGGCTTGACGAGCGCCGTCGCTACGCAATAGCCAGGCGGTCAAAGGCCGGGTTCCTTGGCAGGAACCCGGCCTTTTTCTTGGTTCATCGCGGTTTAGCGGGGTAAGCGCCTATTGTGGCCCCACCTGAGTCAGGGAGGGTCGCGATGGAACTGGAGGTTTTGGAACGCCTGGGTGGCTGGTCGGGCTTCAAGGTAACCCGCGTGGAACGCCAGGCCGGGTCGCCGGCCCAGATCCGGATCCGGCTCGAGCCGGTGGACGCGGGTCCACTCCGGTGTGGCGAGTGTGGAGCGCTGAGTACGCACGTCCATGAGCGCATCGTGCGCGAGGTTCGCGACCTGCCGTTGCTCGATGCCCAGACGATCCTGGAAGTCACGGTGCTGCGCGTCTGGTGCGAGCACTGTGGGGGCCCAAAGCGCATGGCCATCGACTGGCTGGATGACCATCAGCGGCTGACGCGGCGCCTGGCCAAGGCCATCGTCGACCTCACCCGCTTCCTCCCCATTGAGCACGTGGCCCGGCACTACGGGGTGCACTGGCATACGGTCAAACGCCTGGATAAGACGGCTCTCATTGCCCAGCTCGAGCCTGCCGACTTCTCGACCGTACGCCTGATCGGCCTAGATGAGTTTGCCCTGCACAAGGGCCACCGGTATGCGACGGTGGTCGTCGATCTGGAGACCAAGCGGGTCCTGTGGGTCGGTACCGGCCGCGGCCGGGCCGATGTGCGCCCGTTCTTCGAGCGGCTCGGGGCGCGCTGTGCCCACATCGAAGCCGCGGTCATGGACATGAACGCCAGCTACGAACTCGAAGTGCAACGGCATTGCCCGAAGGCCGCGGTCATCTTTGACTTGTTCCATGTGCTGGCCAAGTACGGCCGCGAGGTCATCGACCGCGTCCGGGTCGATCGGGCCAACGAACTGCGCGGCGATCAACCGGCGCGCCGCCTGGTCAAGGGCGCCCGCTGGCTGCTGCTGCGGAACCGTGAATCCCTTGCCCCCGGCCAGGACGTGGCCCTGGAAGAACTGCTGGCCGCCAACCGACCGCTGTTCGTCGTGCATGTGCTCCGTGAGGCCTTACGCGATCTCTGGCGCCAGCGGCACACCGCCGATGCTGCCAGGGCCTGGCGGAGCTGGTATCGCAAGGCCCTGCGCAGCAGGATCGAACCGCTCCGACGCTTCGCCCAGCAGCTGCGGCGCCATCAGGCCGGCATCCTCGCCCACAGTCGCTACCCCTTCGGTACCAATCTGATCGAGGGCATCAATAACCGCATCAAAGTCATCAAGCGCATGGCCTACGGCTTCCGCGACCAGGCCTACTTCTTCCTCAAGATCCGGGCCGCCTTCCCCGGTTATGCGCGATGAACCTTTTTCTTTGGGACTGTCCGGGGGCGAGGAGCGGCGGTGCCCGAATCGTATACTGGTGGCTGTCACAGCCAGGCAGTGGCCAATTCATGGCGCGTAAATCCCGCAAGGGCTACTACGTTGAGGGCGAGTTCGTCGCCGAGGGCAGCGACGCCGACCAGCAGTTCCGCAACGAGATGAAGGGCGGGAGTGCGCCGAGCCGCACGGAGCTCAAGGAGGCCAGCGAGAAGCTGCAGGAACTCGGGGAGGAACTCCTCACGCTGCGGGCCGACCTGTTTGCCGGCCTGCCGCTTCCCGAGAAGCTGCGGGACGCCATCCTGGAGGCCAAGCGCATCACCAACTTCGAGGGCCGGCGCCGCCAGAAGCAGTTCATCGGCAAGCTGATGCACCGTCTCGATGCCGAGGCGCTGGAGGCGGTGGCCGCGGCCCTCAGGATTCAGCGCAGCCAGTCGGCCCTGGACGCGCGGCGCCTCCACCAGGCCGAGCAGTGGCGCGATGCACTGATCGCCGATGACGGTCAGCTTGGCCCGTGGCTTGGGCAGTTTCCCGGCACGGATGCCCAGCAGCTGCGCGCCCTGATCCGGCAGGCACGGAAGGATGCCCGGGATGCGGTCCCCGGCGAATCCGCCCGCCAGGGGCGGGCCTACCGGCAGATCTTCGCCCTGGTGCGCGAGCAGCTCAATTCCTCAGCCGATAACCCGTCCTGAACATCCACGCGACGACCGCCAGGCAGGCCGCCAGGAAGACGACGATCATCCCGAGGCTTATGCCCACGCCAATGTCCGAGATGCCGTAGAAGCTCCAGCGGAAGCCGCTGATCAGGTAGACCACCGGATTCAGGAGGGCAATGGTCTGCCAGACCGGTGGCAGCATGCTGATCGAATAGAAGCTTCCGCCAAGGAAGGTGAGGGGGGTGATCACCATCAGGGGGATAACCTGCAGCCTCTCGAAGCCATCGGCCCAGACCCCGATGATGAAACCGAACAGGCTGAAGGTCACCGCCGTCAGCACCAGGAAGCCCACCATGAGCAGGGGGTGTGCGATCTCGTAATCCACGAACAGGCGGGCGGTCGCCAGGATCAGGAGCCCGAGGAGGACGGACTTGGTGGTAGCCGCCCCCACGTAGCCGAGCACGACTTCCACGGCGGATACCGGCGCCGACAGCACTTCGTAGATCGTCCCGGAGAACTTCGGCATGTAGATGCCGAAGGAGGCGTTCGAGATGCTCTCGTTCAGCAGGTTCAGCATCACCAGCCCGGGAATGATGAAGGCCCCGTAGCTGACGCCCTCGATGGTCCCCATCCGGGACCCGATGGCGGCGCCGAAGACCACGAAGTAAAGCGACGTCGAGATGACGGGTGACGCGATGCTCTGGCCGAGCGTCCGGAACCAGCGGGACAGCTCGAAGCCGTAGATGGCCCTTACGGCGTACACGTTCATACCCGCGCCCTTACCAGGTTGACGAAGATCTCCTCCAGCGAACTCTCCGTGGAGTGCAGGTCCTTGAAGTCGATGCCCTGCTCGTTGAGGCTGCGCAGCAGCCCGGCGATCCCGCCGCCATCGGTCCGGGCATCGAACGTGTAGACCAGCTCGCAGCCGTGGTCCGCCAGCTCCAGCGGATAGCCGCGGAGCCCGTCGGGAATCGTCCGCAGGGGGGCCTGCAGGTGAATCCGCAACTGCTTCTTGCCGAGCTTGCGCATCAGGGCCGCCTTGTCCTCGATCAGGATGATCTCACCCTTGTTGATCACGCCGACCCGGTCGGCCATCTCCTCGGCCTCCTCGATGTAGTGGGTCGTCAGGATGATGGTTACGCCGTTGTCACGCAGGCCGCGGACCATGTCCCACATATCCCGGCGCAGCTCCACGTCCACGCCGGCCGTCGGCTCGTCCAGGAAGAGGATCGTCGGGTCGTGGGACAAGGCCTTGGCGATCATCACGCGCCGCTTCATCCCGCCGGACAGCTGCATGATCCTGGAATGGCGCTTGTCCCACAGCGAGACGTCGCGCAGAACCTGCTCGACCCGGGCCGCATCGGGCGGCTTGCCGAACAATCCCCGGCTGAAGTTGACGGTGGCCCAGACCGTCTCGAACATGTCGGTATGGAGCTCCTGCGGCACCAGGCCGATCAGCTTGCGGGCGGCGCGGAAGTCCCTGACGACGTCATGCCCGGCCGCGCTGATCGTTCCCGTGGTCGGATTGACGATGCCGCAGATGATGTTGATCAGGGTCGACTTGCCGGCGCCGTTGGGGCCCAGAAGGGCAAAGATCTCGCCGCGCTTGATCTCCAGGCTGACGTTCCGCAGCGCCTGGAAGCCGGAGCTGTAGTTCTTGTTGAGCCCCTGAACGGAAATTATCGACTGCACGTCATGCCCTCGACTAGGATCAGCACCAGTGGCGCGCATCATCTATTCATCACCGGTCTACGACAAGCTCCGTGTCGCCCCGAGCATGATCACCGGCCGCGGGCTTTTCGCGGGCTGTGCCATTCCGGCCCGCGCCAAGATCGGCGAGTTCGAGGGTGAGGTCATTTCGATCCGGGAGGCGCGGCGGCGTGCCCGCGGGCAGCGGGTCGTGGCAATCATCGAGCTGGATCGGAAGGCCATCGACGCGACCCATACCGGCCGGGGCTTCCGCTACATCAACCATTCCTGCGCGCCAAACACCTACACCCGCCTGACGGTGAACCGGGCCGAGTTCTATGCCCTGCGCCGGATCCGGGCGGGCGAGGAGCTGACGGTGGACTACGGCTTGAGTCACCATGACGGGCAGCTGGCCTGCCTGTGCGGCGCGCCGGGGTGCTGCGGCTGGATCTAGGGGGAGGCGAGGGACGCTTATGCGCACTGAAGCTGAGCAGGCGAACGAGGACCTGATCAACCGGTTCTGCCGGGACTGGTCGAAGCGGGACGCAGAGCTGCTGGCGACCTACTTCGCCGAGCCGTTTGAGTACATGGTCTGGGAGGGTGGCCCGGTCATCACCACCCGGGAGGCTTTCATCCGGCAGATGGGGCCATTTCTTGCCGGACTGAAGGCCGTGGACTGGGTAGTGGTCCGCTCCCACGCCCTGGGCCCCATGGTGATGAACGAGCGGATCGATCACTTCTATGCCCAGGACAGCAAGTACGACAACCAGCCGCACATCGCCGGCATGTTCATCGTCCGCGGCGGAAAGATTGCGGTCTGGCGGGACTACAACATGAAGCCCGGCTAGACGTTTTCATCAGGAGGCAGACGTCCCGGTTTCACGTCCGGCCCGTAGGCGGCCTGCCAGAGCCCGCGAATGCGCGGGTTGTCATCGATCCGGGTTTCCGGCAGCACTACGGGTTCGCGCCAGGTTGCAATGCGGCCCTCCACGCCGGTGTGCTCGGTCGGCGTGATGCTGCCGGGCTCGTCGAGACTGCCGACGGACAGGTCCATGACGTCACCGCCGAGGTAGCGGAATGCCAGTGGCGTGCCGCAGTGTGCGCAGAATCCCCGGCGCGCAATCCGTGACGAGGCATACCAGGCGGGCTCGGCCGTGACCCAGGAAACGTCGGCGACCCTGACATTGATGAAGGTGGCGAAGATGTTGCCAAAGGCCTTCTGGCACATCCTGCAATGGCAGAAATATCCTTCGGGCTTCTCCATCCGGACGGAATACCGGTGGCGCCCGCACTGGCAACCACCGTGCAGCTCAATCATCGCAGGCTCCTTGCCGTATTGGCGTTGGGGGGTCCGGGCGTCATCATAGGACGCTCGTGAATGCCCGTAACCCCGGAGCCAGGCGACGATGAATCTGCGACGCAAGACCATCCTCATGGCAGCCCTGCTGCTGGCCGGCCGCGGTCCGGCGGCACTGGCCCAGCACACGCTCACCGGCGAGCTCCCGAAGCCCAAGGGCAGCGGTCCCGCCGTGGTGCTGGTGGTCGGTGCCACAGGCAGGACGGGCCGCCTGGTGCTGGACCAGTTGCGCCGGGATCCGCGCTACGCCATCCGCCCCATGGCCCGGGACGTGGCGGCGGCCCGGAGCAACTTCGGTGAGGAGTACGCCTGGGTGGCGGGTGACGTCACGAAGCCCGGGACGCTCGGTCCAGCCCTGCAGGGTGTCAGCCTGGTCCTCGTCACGATCGGCGCCACGGAGCGCTCCGGGCCGAACAGCCCGGAGTTCGTGGACTACGGTGGCGTCAGGAACCTGACCGATGCGGCCCGGTTGGCCGGCGTCCGCCAGCTGGTGCTGGAATCGTCGATGGGGGTGGGCAGTGGCGGCGGCCTGCTCGGCATGCTGCTCAACCTGCTGTCGGGCGACGCCCTGACGTGGAAGGCCAAGGGCGAAGTCCACCTGCGGGCGAGCGGTGTCCCGTACACCATCGTGAGGCCGGGTGGTCTCACGGACGAGCCGGGCGGGCAGGCGGGCATCGCCCTGCAGCAGGGAGACGAGGGTTCCGGGACGATTCCGCGGGCCGACGTGGCCGCCGTGATGATCGCCGCGCTCGACAATCCGGATGCATTGGGCAAGACGTTCGAGGTGATCAGCGACGACCAGGCGAAGCGGGATGCGTGGCGGACGGGGTTCAGCGCCCTCCGGCGGGATTCGCCAGCCAGTCCCTGACAGTCGTCCAGGGCTCGACATCCGCGTACTTCAGCATCAGGTCGCAGAGACTGGCGAAGTGCGGGATCTCGTGCCGGTCGGCGACGCACTCCTCGGGGACGATGACGCGATAGCTCCGTGACAGCGCATCCACGGCGCTGGCGCGCACGCAACCCGACGTGCTGCCGCCCGTGAGTATCACCGTGTCCACCCGGTGCCAGTTGAGCACGGACCCGACGGGCGTCTCGTGGAAGACGCTGGCCATGCGCTTGTTGAACACCGCGTCCCGCTCGCGATCGATCGCCAGGCGCGGATCCAGCTGGGCGCGGTCCGAGCCTTCCTTGATGTTCTGCAGGGAGTCTTCCGTGTTCGTTCGCGTGCCCCAGACGCCGGCGTCAGACGCATCGGGCAGGTACGCCACGTAGGTCCAGATCACGGGCCAGCCCCGGGCGCGGGTGAGAGTCGCCAGCTGGTTCACGTAGTCCAGCTGCCGGGGATCCGTCTCGTAAGCGCTACGGAAGCATCCGACGTCGGTGTAGGCGCGCTGCAGGTCGATGTTGATCAGGGCCGCCTTGCTGCCGAAGCCGAATTTCGCCCGGGCGGGACTGGCCTTTACCCGGGCCCAGTACTGGCGGGGCGTGAGGTCGCTCGTTTCCATGCACGGCATGCTATCCCAGGCCGAGCCGCCGGCGAATGTCTCCGGGTGCCACGCCCGCGGCACGGAGCGCCGCGAGAGTCTGGTCGCGGTCCCGCTTTGCGAGGCGGCGCCCCAGGGAGTCCCGGACCAGCGGGTGGTGGCGGTAGCGCGGTACGGGGAGGTCCAGCAATACCTGGAGCAGTCGCTGCACGTGGGTTGCCGCGAACAGGTCGTCGCCCCGCGTGACCAGAGTTATGCCCTGGTCCGCGTCATCCACGACCACGGCGAGGTGATAGCTCACGCCCGTGTCCTTGCGGCCGAGGACGATGTCGCCGAGCAGTGCGGGCTTGACGGTGACCGGCCCGGTTTCCCCGGCTGGCCCGCGGCCGGTCTCCTGGAAGCCCAGGGCCGGGTCTTCGAGGCCAATGATCGCCGCGGCGACGTCCAGCCGAAGGGCGTGGGACATCCCGCCCGCCAACCGCTGCTCGCGCTCCGCGGCCGACAGGTGGCGGCAGGTGCCGGGGTAAAGCGGGCCGTCGGGCCCCTGCGGTGCGCTGGCCATGGCCGCGATTTCCCGGGCGATGGCCCCCCGGGTGCAGAAGCACGGGTAGACGATGCCCCTCGCGATCAGTGCATCGAGTGCGGCCCGGTAGGCGCCCAGGCATTCGGACTGACGGCGGACGGGTCCGTCCCACGCCAGACCGAGCCAGGCGAGATCGGTCAGGATGCCGGCCTCCAGCCGGCCTTCGCAGCGCGTCTGATCGAGATTCTCCATCCGGACCAGGAAGCGGCCGCCGGTCGCCCGGGCAGCGTCGTGGGCAAAGACCGCGGCATAGGCGTGACCGAGATGGAGGTCGCCCGTCGGGCTCGGCGCGAAGCGGGTCACCTCGGGTTCCGTCATGCGGGGCGATTATACTGACCGGCCTTGAACGCTCCCCATCCACACGCTGCCCCGTCCGCCACCTCCACGGTGATGCCGGGCATCCTCGGCAGGCTTGGCCTGAACTTCGGTGTTCTCCGCTACAGCCGCCGCGCTGTCGCCCTGGTGTGGTCCACCAGCCGGCAGCTCACGCTTCTTCTTACGGTCTTCACGCTCGCCGCCGGCCTGCTGCCCGCCGCGGCAGCGTGGGTCGGAAAGCTCGTCATCGATGCGGTGGTCGGCCAGATGTCTATCGCCTCCGCAGGGGGGGCGCCGGCCTATGCCCAGGTCCTCGAGCTGGTGCTGCTCGAAGCCGCCATCATCGCCCTGCTCGGTGGTGCCCAGCGGGGGATCACGGCCTGCCAGTCCCTGCTCCGTGCCCAGCTCGGCCAGCGGGTCAACGAGATGATCCTGGAGAAGGCGCTCACGCTGGACCTGACGCAGTTCGAGGATGCGGAGTTCTACGACAAGCTGACGCGGGCCCGCCGGGAGGCCTCCAGCCGGCCGCTCAGCCTGGTCATGCGCAACTTCGCGCTCTTCCAGCAGCTGGTATCCCTGGTCAGCTTTGGGGCATTGCTCGCCGCCTTCTCTCCCTGGGCGATGGGACTGCTGGTCCTGGCGGGCCTGCCGGCATTCGTCGCCGAGACCAAGTTCTCCGGCGACGCCTTCCGCCTGTTCCGAATGCGTGCGCCGGAATCGCGCCTTCAGCTGTACCTCGAAACGGTAATGGCCCGCGAGGACAACGCCAAGGAGGTCCAGCTGTTCCAGCTGGGCCCGATGCTCCTCGACCGCTACAAGGGCATCTTCCAGAAGATCTACCGGGAGGACCGGGCCCTGACGTTGCGCCGGGAGACGTGGGGCCTGTCCCTGAGCCTCTTCGGCACCGCCGTCCTGTACGGCGCCTACGGGTGGATCGCCGTCACGGCGGTGCAGGGCGGCATCACAATCGGCGAGATGACCATGTACCTCCTGCTGTTCAAGCAGGGGCAGTCCGCGGTGGCGGCGAGCCTGAGCTCGATCGGCGGGATGTACGAGGACAACCTTTACCTCAGCAATCTCTACGAGTACCTGGAGCAGGCGCCCGTCCAGACCTGGGGCGAGGCACCCCGGGGACCGGACCCGGCGGACGGCGTGCGCTTCGACGCCGTGTCGTTCACCTACCCCGGCGCCCGGGAGCCGGCCCTGCGGGAGATCAGCCTGCACATCCGGCCCGGCCAGAGCCTGGCTCTCGTCGGCGAGAATGGGGCTGGAAAATCTACTTTAATCAAGTTGTTATGTGGCCTTTATCAACCAACTTCTGGTCGCGTGGTGCTGCACGGGCTGGATGTCCGGGAGTGGGACAGGGAGGCCCTGCGCCGGCAGATCGCCGTGATCTTCCAGGACTTCAACCGCTACCAGTTCACGGTGGGTGAGAACATCGGCGCCGGCGACATCGAGGCTTACACCGACGAGGCCCGCTGGGAAGAGTCCGCCCGCAAGGGCATGGCGCTGCCGTTCATCCGCACCCTCGAGCGGGGGTTCGGGACCCAGCTTGGCAGCTGGTTCAAGGGCGGCAAGGAGTTGTCCACCGGCCAGTGGCAGAAAGTGGCGCTATCCCGGGCCTTCATGCGGACGTCGGCGGACGTGCTGGTCCTCGATGAGCCCACCGCATCCATGGATGCCGCCGCCGAGGCCGAGCTGTTCGAGTACTTCAGGGAACACACGGTCGGGCGAATCTCGATCCTGATCTCGCACCGCTTCTCGACGGTGCGGCAGGCAGACCGCATCGCCGTGCTGGAGCACGGCCGGATCGTCGAGTACGGTACCCACGCCGAGCTACTGGCGCGAAACGCCGGCTATGCCCGCCTGTTCCTGCTGCAGGCCGAAGGTTATCGCTGACGCTTTCTGCGGCGGGTCACCAGCAAGCCGAGGCCGCCCAGCACGAGCGGGTGGATGGCACCACCGCCACCGCCGCCGCCCGGTGACCTGCCGAGCGTGACGGATTGGGCATCGGTTCGTCCGGCGTCGTCGCTGACGGCAAGCTGTACCTCGATCCTGCCGGAGGCAGGGACCGCCACCGTCGCCGTCGGACCGTCGGTCGCCCCGACGAAGGCCGCGGTCCCGCTGACGATGGTCCATGCATAGCCGTTCAGCGTCCGGTCACGCGCTGCCGCACTCGCGCTGCCGTCCAGCGTCACGTTCTGGCCGGCGCCAGTGCCATCCGGCTCCACGATCCGCGCCATCGGACGCAATGCCTCGCCAAGGGCCCCCGGCGCATCCGCAATGCCGGCGCCGCAGGTGCTGGTCGTGCAGTTGCACTGTGCCGTCGCGGGGTCGAGGTCCGGGCAGGTTGGCAGGCCCGGTTCGGGAGCAGGAAAGGGGCGCGCGCCGGACTTGATGCGGGCGATGAATTCCCCCGTCGTCAGGCGGTCGTTCACGCTGTACATGAGGCCGGCCAGCGCCGACACGATGGGTGCCGAGAAGCTGGTGCCGATGTTGTAGTTGGCGTCGTCCGTGTAGCTGGACGAGGCCGGCACCGTCTGCCCCGTGTTGTCCGCAGTGACGAGCGAGAAGCCGCACAGGAACGTCGTGTCGATGTCGGGGCAGTTGCCCGCCGGTGCCGAGATCGCCACCTCGGCGCCAAGGCTGCTGTAGCCCACCTTGGTCCCCACATGGCGGAGTCCGCCAACGGCCAGGACACCGGGGCAATTCGCGGGTGCTTCGACGGGGCCACTGTCGTTGCCAGCGGATGCGATAACGAGGACGCCGGCATCAGCCAGCTCCGCGATGGCATTCGAGTAAACCGAGGCGCAGCGGTCCGCGCTGCCCAGGCTCAGGTTGATGATCCGTGCCGGATTCGGGTTCGGAGGAGCGCCGTTCACGGGCAATCCGGCGGCCCAGCGCATCCCGGCCACGATGTCGGAATCGTAGCCGCCGCACTTGCCCAGCACCCGCACGGGCAGGATGCGGCCGGACCAGGTTCCACCGGCAACCCCGGTGCCATTGTCCGTTGCCGCGCCGATCATGGCCGCCACCCGCAGGCCGTGCCAGGAGCTGCGGCTGACGTCGCAGCCATACAGTGGGCCGTTGCTTGACGACTCATCGGGGGAAACCCAGTCGCCCGGGTCGGAGGCATCATCGTCCCAGTCGTCGCCATCGTTGGCGCTGACGAAGGAAGTGGACGACTCACCCGACACGAAGTCGTAGCCCGGCGCGACGCGCCCGGCGAGATCCGGATGATCGAAGCGGATACCGGTGTCGAGGACGGCGATCACCGTGTCAGAGGATCCGGTAGAGGTATCCCAGGCGGCCTGGAAGTTAGTGGCTGACGTCTCCACCCCCTGCAGGTACCACTGGCTGCTATAGAGCGGATCGCTGGGCAGCGCACGGATGTAGCGGCGCCGGTCAACTTCCGCAAACTCGACGTCCGGGTCAGCTCGCAGGGCGATGAGCATCTCCTCGAGCTTCTCCCCGGCCAGCGGTGTCCCAAGGCCGACGGCCACCATGCCGCGCCCGAGATCCCTCGTGGCCCGCACGCCCAGGCCGGACTTCTCGGCGAGACGCCGGGCCCGGTCGCCCTGGCTCTGACCGGAACCCTGGGCCGTGGCGCGACCACCGGCGCGCGCCTGGGCCTGGCCGCCCGTCTCCGTCGTGGTTGCGGGGCGGAACTTGACGATGAGGCGCGTGGTGGCGTCAGCCGTTCCGGTGTCTCCTGCGAAGTCCGGGCCTGCGGCCGAGGCAGTCAGTGCTGCAGCGAGCAGCGCACAGGCGGTCGCTGCCGCCACGGACTTGATTCCCATGAAACCTCCACAGCGACCGACCCCGCGGCGCCAGCGCGGGATTATGTGCCAAAGGCCTCGGGACCGGCAGGGGACCAGCGTCACGTTTCCGGGGCGCTGCAGGCCGACAGGCTGGACTTCGCCCAGCCCGCCGGCCGCCGCGCCGGGCTGCTAAGATTGCGCTTCATCAGCCGATTCATCAGGAGAGCTGCTCATGGCCAGGAAGAGTCCCAGCGAGAAACTGCTCCGCGACCTGCAGACCGTCGTGGAGGATGCCGAGGCGTTGCTGCAAGCCACGGCGGGACAGGCCGGCGAACGGGTGGATGGCATCCGCGAGCGTGCGAAGGCGTCGCTGAAGCAGGCCAAGGCCCGCCTGGTCGAGGCCGAGGGCGAGGCGATGGAGCAGGTACGCGAAGTCGCCGCCGGCGCCGACGAGTACGTCCACGAGAATCCCTGGCAGGCCGTGGGAGTTGCGGCCGGAGTCGGGCTTCTGCTGGGCCTCCTGATCAGCCGCCGGTGAACCAGGACGCCTCCGGGCGGCCGGGGCCGCTCCGGCAACTGATTGGCTCCGTCAGCGGCCTGCTGGCAACGGCCATAGGCATCGGACGCACACGGCTTGAGCTGTTGTCCGTCGAGATCCGGGAAGAACTCCACCGGGTTGCCGGGCTGGTCGTGTGGGGCGCCGTTGCCGTGCTTGCCGCGGGCGGCGGCGTCCTGTTTGCGGGGCTGGCCGTCATCTTTGCATTCTGGGACACGCACCGAATCCTGGCTTCAGTGCTGGTGACCGCCAGCTATTTCGCGCTGGCAGCAGCAGCCGGCCTGGTCGTCCGCTCCCGGCTCCGGACCCGGCCCCCGTTCCTCCAGGCCACCCTCCGTGAACTGGCAAGCGACGAGGACGAGCTTCGCGGAGGCTTGCCATGAAGGGCACGGTCGAGCGGCTTCAGGCGAGGCGTGAAGCCCTCCTGCGGCAGGCTCGTGGGCAGAGGGAGGAACTGGCAGGCCACCTGGACCGGATTCACGGGGCATTGGACCGCGCCGACCGGGGGCTCGACATGCTCCGCCGGGTTGCCACGCCGCCTGCACTCATCGCCGCGGGGGTCGCCGTGACCTTCCTGCTCGGCCGGGGGCGCTCGCGTCGGTTACTGGCCGCGGGCATCACCGTGCTGGGCGTGGTCCTCCGTGCGCGATCCGCGGGCCAGGTCCTCGCCAGCCTGACCGGCCGTCAGGCCGTCAGCCGGTCCCGGTAGCGTAGCGCCGGAAACCAGCGCATCCAGAGGCCGCAAACGACGAGCGTGCCTACGCCCCCGACCACGACCGCGGGCACGGTGCCGATGGCAGCCGCCACGGCCCCCGACTCGAACTCGCCAAGTTCATTCGATGCGCCGATGAAAACCGAATTGACCGCGGCGACGCGCCCCCGCATCGCATCCGGCGTGTCGAACTGGACCAGTGTCGACCGGACGAACACGCTGATCATGTCGGCAGCCCCCAGCACGAACAGGAAGACGCACGAGAGCGCGATGTTCGTCGACAGGCCAAAACCGATCGTGGCAACACCGAAGAGGGCCACGCCCTGAAACATGCGGAGGCCGCTGCGGGACTGCAGCGGCCGCTGCGCCAGCCAGAGTGCCACCAGCAGGGCGCCGACGGCCGGCATGCTGCGGAGGAGCCCGAGCCCTCCGGGACCCACATTGAGAATGTCGCGGGCGTACACGGGCAGCAGTGCCGTCGCACCACCGAGCAGCACGGCGAACAGGTCGAGGGAAATTGCTCCGAAGATCACCGGCCGGGACCGGATAAACCGGATCCCGGCCAGCAGGGTTTCCCACGTGACATCGCTTGGCTTCGCCTGCGTTCGGCTCCGCATCAGGGCAAAAAGCACGCAGCAGGCCAGGAAGCACGCCGCAGCGGCGCCAAAGGCCACGCTCGACCCGAGGAAGTACAGCAATCCTCCGAGCGCCGGGCCCGCGATCGTCGCGGTCTGCCAGGCAGTGGAGTTCCAGGCAATGGCGATGCCGAGCTGCCCGGGAGGCACCAGATTCGGTACCAGGGCCTGGCCGGCGGGATTGGCGAATGCCCGGCTGACACCGAAGATCAGGAGCAGCGCGTAGATCAGCCAGGTCTCGCCGGAGCCGGTCGCCGCGATGGCCAGTAGTCCGGTCGCCGTGGCGAGCGTGACCAGATAGCAGGCCACCAGGATCCGGCGGCGGTCATACCTGTCGGCGGCGTGCCCCGTGACCAGGGCCAGCGCCACGGCCGGCAGGAAGGAGGCCAGACCGACCAGCCCAAGGGCGAACGGGTCCCGGGTGAGGTCGTACACCAGCCACCCGACCGCCACGTTCTGCATCTGGATGGCCAGGGCCGAAAGAAAGCGGGCAGTCAGGTAGAGGCTGAAATCCCGGCTCTGGAAGACGGCCGGTGCCGGCAGCAGGCTCACCGGGCCAGCAGGTCCTCACCCTCCCGGGCGCCGACGGGGTCCGCGAAGGTGAAGCCCGTGCCCTTGATGCGGGTATTGGAAACGCCCTTCGGGCCCTTGACGACGCCCAGCCACGTCACGGGCTCGAATCCCTCACGCCTGGCGATCCGGGCGAAGAAATCTTCCTTGTTGTCGGGAATGTCATTGAACAGGTTGAAGAGCCCCGACAGTTTGTTCTCGATGGCGAAGGCAATGGCGCGGACGACATCGTCACGATGAATGAGCATGGCGTCGGACTTGCCGTCGAAGGGAATCTGCTTGCCCGAAATGTGGCGCAGCTCGTTGCGGTGCTCGCGGCCCGGGCCGTAGATGGTCCCGGTCCTGAAGTTGCACACGCGCAGTATGGCGGTGCCGAGTGCCGACAGCTTCTGTTCCGTCTCGATGAAGACCTGGGCAGCGGGCGAGGCGGCATTGGGTGGCGTGGCCTCGACCACTGGTGACACCCCGTGTGCATCGCCATAGGCATTCAACGAGCTGCAAAAGACGATTTCCCGGAGGTCGGGCGCCACCGGGAGTGCACCGATGAGGCCGTCGGCCGTTCCCACGTAGGAGTCGCGGTAAGCCACCGGGTCCATATAGGGCTTGCCATCCTTGATGCCCAGCCCGCCTGCCATGGTCAGGACGACGGCGTCGGCGCCCGAGATGAGCTTCTCCATCCCGGCGACGTCGCTGCCCCTGGTCACCACGACCTGATTGGCGACAGAAGCCAGTTCAGCAACCCGGTCGGCGCGTGTCGTGGAGACCCGGACTTCGTGCCCCTGGCTCCGGAAGTACCGTGCCGCGGCCATTCCGGTATAGGCGGCGCCGACTATGGCGATCTTCATGGAATGCAGTCCTTGTGGGGGCGGAAACGACGTAGTTTAGCAGCAGGAGGTTGTGCGCCGGGGCCTCGCGTCGGCACAATCACCGCAGAATGGAGTGCGGGATGTCGGGTCTCTGCATCGTCGGGCACGTCCGGACTGGCCTTGGTAATGCCGCGGGGTTCACGAACCTCCCGTGGGTTCGCCGGCAGCTCATGCAGGCGCTCGGCATCGATCCCTGGCCGGGGACCCTCAACCTCCAGCTGGCATCCGCCGCAATTCCCCACTGGCAGTCGCTCAATGAAGGGCCAGGACTCGGGCTGGTCCCGGAACGGCCATTGGACTGTGCGGCGCGCTGCTACCCGGTCCGGGCCTCTGTCGCGGGGCGCAGCCCGGTCACGGCAGCCATCATCGTGCCCGGGGTCACCGGCTACGCACCCGATCAGGTGGAGGTTGTGGCATCAGTATCGCTGCGGGAAGTCCTGGGGCTCGTGGACGGGGACGTCGTCAGCCTCGACACCGTAGCGGCGCGGAACCGCCGGGCGGTGCTCTTCGATGTCGATGGAACGCTCGTGAACTCCATCGATGGCTACCGCCTCGCCGCCGAAAGGGCGTTGCAGCCCTACGGCTGGTCGGTGTCACCGGAGGCCGTGTCCCGCGCAATGAATTTCGGCGACCGGTTCTGGGACCTGGTGGTCCCTCCCGAGTTGCTCGGCGACGAAGAGCTGATCGCGCAGCTACGCCGTGACACGATGGCCCACTGGCCTGCCATCCGGGATGAATGCGTGCTGGTCTATCCCGGGATCGGAGGCACCCTGGAAATCCTCAAGTCTGCCGGCGTGCGGCTCGGGATCTGCACGGCCTCCCGTGGCGAGTCCTTCCAGCCCCTGGAGCAGGCCGGCCTTCTGGGCTACTTCGAGGAAATCGTCACGGCCCGGGATGTCGCGCGGCGGAAGCCCGATCCCGAGGGAATCCTGCTCTGCATGGAGCGAATGGGCGTCGGAGCGGCGGAAACCCTGTATATCGGTGATACCGTGGCAGACATGCAGGCGAGCCATGCAGCGGGCCTGTTTGCAGTAGGGGTGCTTACGGGGGCCGGCAACTCGTCGCTGCTTTCGGGTGCCGGCGCTCACCGGATTCTCTCCGATCTCAGGCAACTTCCCGCCATCCTGTTTGGCAGCGACGCCCCACGTCCGGCGCACTAGTCCTTCCGTTGCTTCCAGCCCTTCCAGTATTCCGCCCACCGGGCGTCAACCAGTGACGCCGTCCCGGGGCTCTCCTCGTTCAGGAGTACACGCAACACGGCTGGCCACGTCTCCGGCCCGCCCTCGGCGGGCAACTGGCGGGTGGCATCGATCACCATCTTGCTGGTCACCCAGCGCACGGGTGCGCTCGGGTCGAGAGGGAAGCCCTTGGTCCGTGGAATCAGCAGTGACGCCGGACTGGGTTGCCAGCGCGTCCCCAGCGCGTGGAAGATCTGGTCCTTGTTGTGCAGGTCGATATCCTTGTCGACGACGACGATTACCTTGCTGAACATGTCTCCTGCGGCCAGGTGCTGGCCGGCGATCATCCCGTCACCCGGCAGGCGCTTGTCTATGCTGATCAGCACGACGCCGTTGGTCTCGACGGGCCGGTACAGGTCCACGAGGTTTGGCATCAGCTTCCTGTAGTGGACGAAGTTGGCGACGGCCTGAGGCATGCTCATCGTCAGCTTCGTCACGCCCGCGAACGCATTGACGAGCCAGGGCGCGCGGCGGTGGGTAATCGCCCGCACGTGCATGACGAAGTTCCAGGGCTTCTTGAGGCCCATGTAGCCGTAGACTTCGCCGTAGGGACCTTCTTCCTCGCCATGATCCGTGGGGATCTCGCCCTCGATGACGAGTTCTGCGAGTGCCGGGACGCGAATGCCGCTCGTTTCGCAGGGGACAAGGTCCACGGGCCGGCCACGGAGTCCGCCGGCTATCCCGAGTTCGTCCTCGCCCAGGCCCGCGAGCTTCGACGTGCCGATCGAGAAGGTGATCGGGTCGACGCCGATGACGACTGCTGCGGGCATGCTCGCCTCGCCACGCTTTTTCGCCCTCTGGATGAAGTTCCATCCGTGTTGGCCGATCTCGCAGTTCACCCCGATCTTGCGGGCACCCTTGACCTGGCAGCGGTAGGTGGCGACGTTCCGCCCCAGTTCGGGGTCCTCCATGAAGACAGTCCCGGAGGTGATATAGGGGCCCGCGTCGCCTGGATTCGTCTGCAGCCAGGGGAATTTCAGCAGGTCGACGTCCGCATCGAGTGCGACGACTTCCTTCACCGGAGCATCATTGCGACGGACATCGCGGGGCGGGATGCACGGCCACCGGCCGTCCGCGCCGAGCCTGGTCGCGAGGTGCTCGCGCGTAGACCGGTACAGATCGCGCTCGCTGGCCGTGACGTCCGGGACGCCGAACGCCAGGGCTTCTGCCAGCCAGCCCGGGTAGAGATTGCCGAGAACGGGCCCGTCCAGCCAGCGTCCGCCCGTCTTCACCTTCTCGACGAGGAATGCGGGTGAAGCGTGATACCCGAGTTCCTCGATCATCCGGTAGGCGAACCCGGTGGCCTCGAACCGGTCCTGGTCCATCGTGGGGATCCGGAGCAGGCGGCCATGCGAGTCCAGGGCAGCCACGTAATCCCGCAGAGAATCGAAGGGACCGGTTGCTGGTGCCATCAGGGCAATGCCGTGTTCAGATCACTCCGTCCCGGGACAGGGCAGCGAGGTCGTCCGCGCCATAGCCCAGCAAGCTGCCGAGGATTTCGTCGTTGTGCGCGCCCACGGTGGGACCCGGCCAGTCCGTGCGGCCCGGCGTGTCGCTCAGGAATGGCATCATTGCCGGTATTTTCAGCGACTGGCCATTGACCTGGACTTCCTCGAACAGTCCCCGGGCATTGAAGTGGGGGTCTGCCAGCATGTCCACGACGCTGTAGATGGGGCCCGACGGAACGTCAGCCTTGCCCAGCACTTCAAGCACGTCCTTCGCCGCCAGCGATCCCGTCCAGGCGCCGATGGCCTGATCGAGTTCCCTCTCGTGAACCACGCGTCCCGCGTTGTTGGCCATGCGGGGGTCATCCGCGAGCTCCGGGCGGCCGATGGCTTGCATCAGGCGCTTGTAGATGGAATCACCGTTGCCGCCAATGATGACGAACTTGCCGTCCTTGCAGCGGTAGGTATTGGTTGGAACGATGCCCGTCAGGGTGGAGCCTGATGGTTCTCGAATGACCCCCGCGCCGGAGTATTCCGGTACGACGCCTTCCATCAGGTTGAAGACGGATTCGTACAGTGCAGCGTCGATGACCTGGCCGCGCTTCTGCGGGTCCCTCGACCTCTGGATGCAGGCCAGAAGGACGCCGATGACGCAGTGAATCCCGGCGAGCGTGTCGCCGATGCTCAGGTTTGGCCGGACCGGCGCGTCGCCAGGAAAGCCATTGACATACCGGAGGCCGCCGACGCCCTCACACACTGAAGCAAACCCGGGCTTGGACGCGTAGGGCCCATCCTGGCCGTAGCCGGATATCCTTCCGTAGATCAGGCCTGGATTCGTCTGCCACAGGTCGGCGGGACCCAGCCCCCACTTCTCCAGGGTGCCCGGCCGGAAGTTCTCCACGAGGATGTCGGATTTCAGGGCCAGCTCGCGGGCAAGCGCCCGGCCCTTGGGATTGCGCAGGTCGAGCGTCACCGACTTCTTGTTGCGCCCCAGGCTGTGCCACCAGAGTGACACCCCGTCCTTCATCACCCGCCAGGTGCGGATCGGGTCACCGGTGCCCGGCGGCTCGATCTTGATCACTTCCGCGCCAAAGTAGGCGAGCATGCTGGCGGCAAAGGGTCCGGCCAGAAGCTGGCCCATTTCGAGCACACGGTAGCCGTCGAGGGGGCGTTGCCCCTGGTTCTGCTTCATGGGGTCGTCTTCATGGTGCGGTACTCGTGCTGGCGAGCTGGACTGATTATGTTGTTCAGGTTTGCCGTCGGGGCGACTGCCACGGCGCGGCCGCGGCGGGCCATTCTGCCAGTTCCCCGGCGCCGGTGTAATGGCCGCCGAACCCCGGGGTCAGGCGGTCACTGCCTGCCCGATGAAATGCCAGGATATGAACCGGGGGCCCTCCAGGTAGGACCTCTCGATGTCGACCAGCCGGAACCCTGCCGAGGCAATGCTGGCGTCGATCTGCCGGTTTGGATTGCAGCCGGCGAGGCCCCTGAACAGGGGTGCGAGCGCGTCCTGCCAGCGGCTGACCGACGGGTCAGGAGCCCGGCCGTGCTCGAAGAACAGCAGGCGGCCATCCGGCCGGAGCACGCGGCGGATTTCGCCCAGGGCGGCATCGAGGTCGGGAATGGAGCACAGCGTCCAGGTGGAGACCACGGTGTCCACGCTGCCGGAGTCGAGGGGAATGCTCTCGGCGCCAGCGGCGAGCAGTTCTACGGGGAACGCCACTGATCGCGCGGCCTCCGTTGCCTGATGGCGAAGGTATCCGGAGGGCTCGAGGCCGAAAACCCGCGTTACTTCGCGACCGTAGTAGGGCAGGTTCAGTCCTGAACCGATGCCGACCTCCAGTACTCGGCCCGTCGCCAGCGACGGGATTCTCGGGCGATACCGGCCCATCGCCTTGTTCTGCATTCCCGCCGCTATCATGCGGGGCATGATCCGGTCAGTGTAGAAGCTCATACCTCACGCCGTTGCCGGATTGCACCAACGACCAGCTGCAGGAAATCCTGCTCGTCGCGCAGGCCCTCGATATCCCTGGCGTCCACCGTATAGCCGAGACGCCTCGCCATCTCCTCGTAGCGTGGACGGCGGTGCTGCACCAGTCTCGGGAATATCCAGCGCACAAACTTGTCCGGATCGATGTCATCGGCGGTTCGCTCGCCGGCTTCCAGCAGGTAGGCCCTGAGTTCCCTGTCGAGGAAGTCCTCGCGGTAATAGAGCGGCTTCGGATTCGCCGCCGCCCGGCGAATCAGTTCCTGCTCCATGTCATCGCCGGCGCGCAGGTAAAGGACGAGCGTGTGATCGGCCAGCACCTTCAGCATGCCCGGATCGTCGAGTTCGCAAAGGCTGCCACCCGCGTCATTGAGGAAGTGGTCGTAGCCGTAGATCTCCTTGGCCTTGATGATGAAGTCGGCTACATCCTTCATCGCGGCGATTTCCGCCTGTCCGTGCAGGCGCTGCCGGCGCTTGAACTCATCCAGGGAGAGACCGCCCTGAGTCCTCGATCCAACCTTGCCCAGGAACGTCGAGATGGGATTGAGGTTGTGCACCGTGATGTTGCTGGCAATGTAGATCGAGTCACTGCGGAGAAGGTCCCGGAGGAAGTCCACCTGCATGGCCTGCCGCTTGATGTTGTCGAGAATCGGCTCCTCCAGGTACTTGGTGCCGATCCGGTAGTCTCCGGAGTAGTGAAACCAGCTGGACTGGGGCAGCTTGTAGGCAAGCGTGGTCTTGCCCACGCCGGACATGCCGAGGAGGGTGATGGCCCGTCTCGGCCATGTGAGGAACTGTTCAGCAGTGAGTAGCATGAATCCCAGTATACCGGCAGCCGGTCAGAGGCCGGCGAGGCGGCGGTGCAGGTCCAGCCCCTCGCTGCTGGGCCGATGTGCCTCCTCTTTCGGGTAGTGGAGGGGACGGCCGGCCAGGATCCGGTAGTTGGTCTGCATGAGGTCATCGGTCATGACAACTGACATCGTGCCGGTGTCGATGGCGATCTTGCCCAGGTCGAACAGGGTGTGAATATCGGCGCGAAGGAGGAGGCCGTTCGAAGGATGGTGGGTGAACTTTCCCCTGAACGGTACGATGCAGGTCGCCTCAAGCGCATCAGGGGCGTTGAAGCTCGTAATCGCGCAGCGGTACTCGTAGGCCTCCAGCAGTGCCTGCCGGAAGGTGGGGTGACCTCGTCGCTTGATGATGGTGTCAATGACGGCCTGCCGGCCGTCCTTGCTGTTCTGTGGTTCCAGCAACTGCATCCTGGCGAGGTCCCGCTCGGACACGCGGATCATGCCGCTCATGTCGAGAATAGGTCCGCCAACGGCCGTGTTCAGGAGACGCCGGCGTGCGAACCGCTCCACGTTGCCGAAATCGGCCTCGATGCGGTCCATGGCCTCTTCTGGCACCCGGGAGAATTCCCCGGCTTCGGCCTGGAGATAATCCGCCAGCTCATTGCAGGGAAGGCCTAGCGCTATCGGCTCGGAGAGGAAGAACAGGTACTCCCGGACGTCCTCATCCGGCGTGTCGGCGCCCCAGATTGCGCGGGCCGCCTTCGCATTCTCGTACCGTCCCAGGACCTTTGCGTACTGCCGGAACGAACCCTTCTGCGCAATCAGGACGAAGTCCCCGACGCTCATGAAGAACCAGTTCTCGATATTCTGCGGGGTCGCACGCAATCCCCAGGCATAGAACCCGTGACCCCGCCGCTCGATATCGATCAGTTCGGGGTAGGTGGCGTCGCTGAAGTTCCGGATGATCAGCTGGCGCTCGATCGGCGCGCCGACGGACCGGTCGAGATCCATCCGGTCGCGCTGCGATTCGACTGTGGCAATGAAGATCCTGACCATCAATTCTGGATTCTAGCCCACATCTCCCGCGGATGGTTCGGCGGCTGTAGCCGGGGGGCAGAACGGGTATCATTGGCAGCTCATTTTCCCTGATCCGGCGATGACTCATCCATGACTTCCAAGCCCAGTGATCCGACCAACCGGGACGGTTGGCATGTCCACAAGTTCGGCGGCACCAGCCTGGGTGATGCGGACTGTTTCCGGCGTGTGGCAGACATACTTCTCGATGAACCGGCAGGGCGCCAGGCCGTCGTGGTCTCGGCGATGGCCAAGACAACGGATGCTCTCCTGGGCCTGGTGGCTGCTGCCGAGCAGTCGGCGCCTGACGTCGCAGGCCGGATCGAGGCGATCGCCGCACGATACCGGGCCACCGTCGCGGCGCTGCTCGGGCACAAGCCAGGTGCGGACGACGTGCTCAAGTCCTTTACCGCGGACCTCGCCGACGTCCGCGACGTGCTCCATGCCATTACGCTCGTTCGCCAGGCAGGGGAGCGCAGCCGCGACCTCATTGCCGGCTACGGTGAGTTGTGGTCTTCCCGGCTGCTGGCGGCATATTTGACGGAACGCGGCCGGTCCCAGACGGGCAGTCGACCGGTTCACTGGGTAGATGCCCGCGAACTCATCGTCATCGAGCGGGGCGAAATGGGTCCTGCCGTGCAATGGGATGAGTCCCGCGCCAACGCCCGCCGGATATTCACGGACGTCTCGCGCGGCATTGCCGTCGTCACCGGATTCATAGCCAGCGAGCGCAACGGCCTGCCAACTACGCTCGGACGGAACGGCAGCGATTTCTCGGCGTCGATTGTCGGCGCATTGCTGGACGCGGCAAAGATCACGATCTGGACCGATGTCGACGGCGTAATGAGCGCTGATCCCAACCGGGTCCCGGAAGCGGCGATCATCAGCGCACTGTCGTACAGCGAAGCCATGGAACTCGCCTATTTCGGGGCGAAGGTAATTCATCCCCAGACGATGTCTCCCGCCGTCCAGCGGGCGATTCCGATCTGGATCCGCAACACGTTCAACACGAGGGCCCCCGGCTCCCTGATCGGGCCCGCGTCGGACCCCCGGCAGCCCATCAAGGGCGTCACGGCCGTCGATGACGTAGCCCTGCTCAACATCGAGGGGGCCGGGATGATTGGTGTACCTGGCACGGCGGACCGGCTGTTCGGCGCGCTGCGTGAGGCGAACATCTCGGTAATCCTCATTTCCCAGGCGAGCTCGGAGCACTCGATCTGCATTGGCATCCCCAGCCGGATGGCAGCCGAGGCGGAGCGGGTGGTGCTGCGGGCCTTCGCGGTCGAGCTGAAGCAGGGCCTCATCCAGAGCGTGACGCTGAAGAACCCGTGCAGCGTGATCGCCGTCGTCGGCGACGGAATGGCCGGCATGCCCGGCGTCGCCGGCCGGTTCCTTGGCACATTGGGCAGCGCGGGCATCAACGTGATGGCGATCGCCCAGGGGTCGTCGGAGCGGAACATCTCTGCAGTGATCGCCAGGCAGGACTCCACCCGGGCACTGCGCGCCGTGCATTCCGGCTTTTATCTCTCAGCCGAGACGATCTCCATCGGCATCATCGGCCCCGGCAACGTCGGCCAGGTGCTCCTGAAGCAGATGGCCGCAGAAATTCCCCGGCTCAAGTCCCAGTTCAACCTGGATCTTCGCGTTCGCGCCATTGCCGGCTCGAGCCGGATGCTGCTGAGCGACCGGGCCATCGACCTGGCGACGTGGCGCGACGACTTCGAAAAGCATGGCGAGCCCCTGGACTGGGGCCGGTTCACCAACCACGTCCATGCCGAGCACCTGCCTCATGCCGTGGTGGTCGATTGCAGTGCCAGCGAGGACGTTGCCGCCCGGTATGTGGAATGGCTGGGTGGCGGTGTCCACGTCGTCACGCCAAACAAGAAGGCCCCGAGCGGCCCGCTCACCACCTACGACCAGCTGCACGAGGTTCGCCGCCGGCACAACACCCGTTTTCTCTATGAAACGACCGTCGGGGCGGCACTGCCCATCATCGGCACGCTCCGGGACCTGCGCGAGACCGGCGATGAGATCCGCGATATCGAGGGCATCTTCTCCGGCACGCTTGCCTATCTCTTCAACGTTTTCGACGGCACCAAGCCGTTCTCCACGATTGTTCGCGAGGCCCGGGATGCGGGCTACACCGAACCCGATCCGCGCGATGACCTGTCCGGCCTCGACGTGGCCCGAAAGCTGATCATTCTCAGCCGCGAGATGGGCATGAGGCTCGAGATGAAGGATCTCGTCGTTGAGAGCCTCATCCCGGCAGGCCTGGAATCAGGTACCCCGGAGGATTTCCTCAAGGCGCTTCCGGCGCACGATGCCGCGATGGCGGAGCGCTGGTCGCAGGCCAATGCCGCGGGCCGGGTGCTGCGTTACGTCGGCAGGCTTGACCGTCAGTCTGGTACTGCCACCGTTCGTCTCGAGTCATTGCCCCGGTCCCATGCTTTCGCCCACATCAACCTGACGGACAACATCGTCCGTTATGCCTCTGCCCGCTACAGCGAGAACCCGCTGGTGGTTCAGGGTCCGGGTGCGGGGCCCGCGGTCACTGCCGCCGGTGTCTTCGCCGATGTGCTGCGCCTTGCCACCTACCTTGGCGCGTCACTCTGAGGCTGGGTATGCGCTATGTGACCACGCGTGGCGGCCCGCCCGTCGGCATCGAGAAGGCCATAATGGGCGGCACCGCCGTCGACGGCGGCCTGTACGTTCCCGAATCACTTCCGGCAATTCAGCCTGACGACTTCTCCCGGACGACTTCGTTTCCATCCACGGCCTCCCGTTTTCTCCAGCCGTTCTTCGCCGGATCATCCCTGGCGGACCGCCTGCCGCAGATTTGTCGCGCCGCGCTGAACTTTCCGCTGCCGCTGCGCGCGCTGGAAACGACCCAGGGGTCACTGGCCGTTCTTGAACTGTTCCATGGGCCGACTGCCGCCTTCAAGGACGTCGGTGCACGATTCCTCGCCCATTGCATGGAACAGATCATCAGCTATGGCGTGTTCGCCGTGGCTCCCGTGACGGTGCTGGTCGCGACCTCCGGCGACACGGGTGGTGCGGTGGCGGCTGCGTACCACCGGCGAGCAGGTACCCGCGTCGTGGTCCTGTTTCCGGAAGGAAGGGTCTCGCCACGGCAACAGCACCAGTTGACGTGCTGGGGCGACAACGTGGTATCGCTGGCCGTCCGCGGGGAATTCGATGACTGCCAGCGGCTGGTGAAGGCGGCATTTGCGGATGCAGGACTGCGGGAGCGCCACCGGCTGTGCTCCGCAAACAGCATCAACGTGGGGCGCCTGCTTCCTCAGGCCGGATACTACGCCCAGGCCAGCCTGACTCACTGGTGGGCCACGGGTCGCCGGCTCAGCTTCATCGTGCCAACCGGCAACCTGGGCAACGCGTTCGCCTGCGTCTGGGCTCGCCGGGTTGGGCTGCCAATTGACCGCATCGTGCTGGCGACGAATGCCAACGCGACCATTCCTGATTTCCTCGCCACGGGACAGTGGTTGCCGCGGCCCAGCGTGCCCACGTTGGCCTCCGCCATGGACGTCGGAAATCCGAGCAACATGGAGCGCCTGCGCGATCTCTGCGGGGACGTCGAGGGCCTCCGTCTCGAGGTGTCCGCAGTTCCGGTCACCGACGAGGAGATCCGCAGCACCATCGTGGCCGAGTACCGTCGCACCGGGCTGGCCTGGTGCCCGCACACCGCCACAGGGTTACGCGTCTACCGCGAGCTACCGGATCACGAACGGACGCATCGCGACTGGGCTGTTGTGGCTACCGCCCATGCCGCCAAGTTCGACACCATCGTGGAACCGCTGATCGGCGCCCACGTCCAGCCGCCCGAGGAGCTCATGGCGCTCCTGACCCGGCCATCCCGCTTCGAGACGATCCCGGCCGACCTCGACGCGCTGGCGGCGAGGCTGTGATCGCGTGATCGAGCAACTGAGAACATCCACTAACGATCAGCTCTGGTTGTTGCTGGCTGCGATCGGCACGCTGGTGCTCGTCATTGCCGGGATCTGGTGGTGGCGCCTGGTCCAGCGCCGACGGCGCGATATAGACCGGCGCCTGCGCGACGCGTGCCCCGGTGTGCTGGCCAACTTCGTGATCCCTGATGGCAATGGCGAGGAGATCCAGGTCCAGTATGCCCTTCTCACCGCGCGTGGCATCCTGATCATCGACGTCAAGGACGTCGAGGGTCACGTCTTTGGCAGTGAGGCCATGCAGGACTGGACCGTGATTGCGGATGACCGGCGGTTCACCTTTGCCAATCCGCAGCCGGGTCTCTGGGACCGGGTTGCCGCCGTCAAGCGGCTGACTCCCGAAGTCCCGGTCATCGGCTTCGTGGGGTTCACGGGTCGGGCGAGATTCACCAAGGGCCAGCCCCGGAGCGTCACCTTGCTGGAGCCCCTGCTTCAGGAACTGGAGAAGGAGGCGGCCAGCGCCCGCCAGGCCCGGGACGGGTATCTCACAGCCTGGGAGCGGCTCCGCCAGGCAGCCATGGCTGCCCGCATGGATCACCTGCTCAGTGCCGGGATGCGCTGAGCCCGAACAGGACCTCCGCATTCCTCGTGGTCGCGGCGGCGACCATGTCCTGGCTTACACCCATGTATCCAGCGAGCACGCGTATCACTTCCGGCAGCGTCGCGGGCTCATTTCGCCGGCCCCGGGGCGGCGGCCTCAGGGTTCGCGGAAGCAGGTAGGGGCAGTCTGTCTCCACCAGGACCCGGTCGAGCGGCAGCGACCTTACCGCTGAGCAGAGCTCCGACGCCCGGCGTTCATCGCAGATCCAGCCTGTGATGCCGATGTGGAGGCCAAGGTCCAGGTAGTCCTGCATCTCCTCGGGACCGTTGGTGAAGCAATGCGCGACCCCGGCCGGCAGGCGGGCACCCTGTTCGCGCAGGATGGCGACGAAATCCTGGTGGGCATCGCGCTGGTGCAGGAACAGTGGCCGCTTGCTGGCGACGGCCAGCTCGACCTGCCGCGCAAAGGCCGCACGTTGCGCATCCCGCGGCGAGTAATCCCGGTGATAGTCCAGCCCGCACTCACCGGCCGCAACGACCAGGGGATCACGCAGCAATTCCCGCAACTCTGTCTCGGTGGCATCGTCATAGCTTTGGGCGGCATGGGGGTGCACGCCTGCCGTTGCCCACAGGACCCCGGGCCGCCCCCTCGCCAGCGCGAGAGCAGCCCTCGATGCCACCAGGCTCGTCCCCGTTACGACGAGGCGCCGCACGCCGCACCGGGCGGCACGCTCGAGGACGCCTGGCAGATCATCGTGGAAGGTCTCGTGGGTGAGGTTTGCCCCGACGTCGATCAGCTCGGACACCTCGGCATCAGGCGGGCGTGCCGGCATTCGCCAGCTGCCGCAGGACGTAGTGCAGGATACCGCCGTGAGCGAAGTAGTCGCGCTCCTTGGGGGTATCGATGCGGACCCGCGCCTTGAAACTGACGGACGTACCGTCGTCGCGGCGCGCGACCACCGACACCTCCCGGGCCCTTCCCTGGTCCAGGCCGGAAATGTCATACACCTCGCCGCCGGTGAGAGCGAGCGACGCAGCGTTCTGGCCTACCGGGAACTCCAGCGGCAGCACTCCCATGCCGATCAGGTTCGAACGGTGGATGCGCTCGTAGCTTTCCGCGATGACCGCGCGCACGCCGAGCAGCTTGGTGCCCTTGGCGGCCCAGTCGCGCGACGAGCCGCTGCCATACTCCTTGCCGGCCAGGACGACCAGGGGAACCTTCTCGGCCGCGTAGCGCATCGCCGCGTCGTAGATGGACAGCTTTTCACCGGAGGGCAGATGGGCCGTATAGCCCCCGTCAGTGCCCGGTACCAGCTGGTTGCGCAGGCGGGTGTTCGCGAAGGTCCCGCGCATCATCACCTCGTGATTTCCACGCCGGGCACCATACTGATTGAAATCAGCAGGTTGAACGCCTTTGCTAATAAGATACTTACCTGCGGGACTGTCCTTGCCAATTGAGCCGGCCGGCGAGATGTGATCGGTAGTGACCGAGTCGCCCAGCATGGCGAGCACCCGCGCGCCCGTAATGTCCGCTACCGCAGACGGCTGACGGGTCATCCCCTCGAAGTACGGCGGATTCCGGACGTAAGTGGAGTCGTCGGCCCATGTGAACCGGTCTCCGCGCGGCACCTGGATCGAATTCCAGTTCTTGTCGCCGGCGAAGACGTTGGCGTAGCTGTCCCGGAACATGGCCGAGTCCAGGGTTCCCGCCACGATGGCCTGAATTTCCTTCTGGCTCGGCCAGATCTCCCGCAGGTAGACGGGCTTGCCGTCCTTCCCGGTGCCAACGGGATCCTTCTCCAGGTCGACGTGAATACTTCCGGCGAGTGCGTAAGCAACAACCAGTGGTGGCGAGGCCAGGAAGTTGTTGCGGACCAGCGGGTGAATGCGACCCTCGAAATTGCGATTCCCTGAAAGGACGCTGCAGCCGATCAGCTTGCCGTCCCGCACTGCCTTCTCGATGGGTTCGTCGAGCGGGCCTGAATTGCCAATGCAGGTCGTACAACCAAAGCCGACGATGTTGAAGCCGAGCGCGTCGAGATCCTTCAGCAGGCCGGACTTCTCGAGATAGTTGCTGACGACCCGGGAGCCTGGCGCCAGGCTGGTCTTCACCCAGGGCTTCGAGGCGAGGCCGCGCCGGACGGCATTCCGGGCCAGCAGCCCGGCGCCAACCATGACATAGGGGTTCGACGTGTTGGTGCAGCTGGTAATGGCCGCAATCAGGACGGCGCCATTCTTCAGGTCGAACGTCTGCCCTTTGCTTGTGACTTGAACGGCAGCAGTCCCCGTCTTGCCGTCCGAAGTCTGCTCGGCCTCGATCTTGCGGTAGGCAGCGGCGAGATTCCGCAGGGGAATCCTGTCCTGCGGGCGACGGGGTCCCGCAAGGCTGGGCTCGACATCGCCGAGGTCGAGGGAAACGACGTCGGTGAAGAGCGGGTCTGCCTGGCCGTCATTGCGCCACATGCCCTGTGCCTTGGCGTAGGCCGTGATCAGTGCGATCTCCTGGGCGGGGCGGCCAGACAGCTCCAGGTAGCGGATCGTCTCGCCGTCGATCGGGAAGATCGCTACCGTGCTGCCGAATTCGGGAGACATGTTGCCGATGGTTGCCCGGTCGGCGAGAGGCAGATTGGAGAGGCCATCACCGAAGAACTCGACGAACTTGCCCACGACGCCCTTCTTGCGAAGGATTTCGGTGACTGTCAGAACCAGGTCGGTTGCCGTGGTGCCTTCGCGAAGCTGACCAGTCAGCCGGAAGCCGATGACCTCCGGAATCAGCATGGTAACGGGCTGGCCAAGCATTGCGGCCTCGGCCTCGATGCCGCCGACGCCCCAGCCAAGAATCCCGAGGCCGTTGATCATCGTCGTGTGGGAGTCCGTGCCCACGACCGTGTCCGGGTAGGCGACGCGCCGCCCGCCGGCTTCCGAGCAGAAGACCACGCGAGACAGGTACTCCAGGTTGACCTGATGAACGATGCCGGTGTTCGGTGGTACCACCTTGAAGTTCCGGAAGGCGTCCTGCCCCCAGCGGAGGAACCCGTAGCGCTCCTGGTTGCGGGCAAACTCCACCCTGGTGTTGGCTGCGAGCGAGCCGGCAGTGCCGTAGTTGTCGACCTGCACCGAATGGTCGATGACCAGTTCTGCCGGCGAGAGCGGGTTGATGGCCTCCGCCTTGCCGCCCAGCTTGACCACTGCGTCGCGCATGGCCGCGAGGTCGACCACGGCAGGAACCCCGGTAAAATCCTGCAGCACCACCCGTGCCGGCGTGAAGGCGATCTCGTGTTCCTTGCCGGCCTTCGGCTCCCAGTTGGCGAGAGCGCTGATGTCCTCGGGCCGAACGTCGCCGCTGGCAGCATGACGCAGCAGGTTCTCCAGCAGGATCTTGAGCGAGTAGGGGAGGCGGCCAACGTGGCCTTCCTTCACCGCTGACAGCGCGTAGATGTCGTAGTCCGTGCCGTTCACGGACAGGGTGGACTTTGCGTCGAGCACTTTGGCCATGGAACAGTTCTCCGAAGCGGAACAGGTGCGGTCTCTCCGGGCCGCCATCAGCGGTGGCCGGCAGGACCTGGACAGGAACGGCGGAAAATTATAGCGGATCGATCCGGACTACGCCGTGGCGAGGTGGGCGGGGGACGCCGGGTCAGTCCGAGCTTCCTCGTCGATAATCACCCCGCCACCCAGGCATTCGTCCCCGTCGTAAAGGACCACGTACTGGCCTGGAGTCGGCGCTCTCTGCGGCCGGTCGAACGAGACCCGAAGCCGTCCTCCGGGGAGCAGGCTCGCCTGACAGCCTGCCGGCTCATGACGGTGCCGGATGCGGGCCCGCAATTCGATGCCGCCCGCGATCCCGGTGGGCTCTCCGGCAATCCAGCGGAGGTCGTCCGCGGTGATTTCCCGTCGTAGCAGTCGGGGGTGATTGCCACCCTGCACGACGATCAGCGCATTCCGCGCGACGTCCTTGGCAGCCACGAACCAGGGGGACTGGAGGCTGCCCCGGCGGCCACCGACGCCAAGGCCCTCCCGCTGGCCCAGGGTGTAGAACGGCAGGCCACGGTGCTGCCCGACTACATCCCCTGAAGCAGTCAGAATGGGCCCAGGCTGGGCGCTGACGTGCTCGGCGAGGAACTGCCGGAACGGCCTTTCACCCACGAAGCAGATGCCGGTGCTGTCCCGCTTGGCATGATTGGCCAGGCCGTACTCCAGCGCCAGACGGCGGACCTCGTGCTTCCCGAATGAGCCGAGCGGGAACAGCGCTCTGGACAATGCGGCCGCGTCCACGGCATGAAGGAAATAGGTCTGGTCCTTTTCCCTGTCCGCCGGCCGGAAGAGGCGGGGTACCGGACCGTGCTGGAGAAGCGCGTAGTGCCCCGTCGCAATGCGGTCGGCGCCGAGGCGAAGTGCGTGTCGCAGGAAGGCGCCGAACTTGATGTGCCGGTTGCACGCCACGTCCGGATTAGGCGTGCGACCGGCCCTAAGCTCGCTGAGGAACCCGGCAAACACCTCGTTCCGGTACTCGTGCGCAAAATTCACGTGATGAAGGTGTATGCCGAGATCCGCACAGACCCGCCTGGCATCGGCCAGATCGGTTCCGGCCGTGCAATGTTCATCGGCATCCTCCCAGTTGGTCATGTGCAGGGCTTCGACCTGGTAACCGTCCCGCAAAAGACACAACGCGGCTACGGCGGAGTCGACTCCACCGGAGAGGCCAACGATTACGCGTCCACGAGAAGCGCCAGACATGGCGCAAAAGTCTAGCAGCGAGGTGCCGACCCCGCGAATTTGCTCAGAGTACGGCGGCGTGGAGCTTCAGTTCTTCGACTGCCAGGTCCTGGAAGAGGCCAATGGGATAGCGAATGCCACTCTCGTAGTCATCGACGGCGCGCAGGACCATGGGGCTGCGGAGCCGGGTACTGCGTGCCACCAGGTCAGGCCGGCTGAACCAGACGACGCGCTCGATGCCGTCATCCAGCTTGCGCCGGCTGTCATGGGCGGTGCAGCGTCCGGAGAATGCCACGCGCAGAAACGGGTTGTGCCCGCCCTCCCGGCCCCAGAGGTACACACCGACGATGGCTTCCGGGATGAAGGCCCAGGCGGTTTCCTCCAGCGCTTCCCGGACGACGGCCTCGGCGAGACTCTCGCCCGGTTCCACGTGCCCGGCAGGCTGGTTCAGGACAAGGCGGCCTGAGACGCGTTCCTCCACCAGCATGAAGCGGCCGTTCCGCTCGACGATGGCTGCCACGGTCAGTTCGGGGTGGAGCCCCGTTTGGTCCTGATTCAGCACCCGGCGGACGCCAGGCTATACCCGCAGCTGGCGAAGCTCCCGGGAGGTCTCGGACGCCGCCCAGATCTCCTCGAACAATGCCAGGTAACGGCGGGCGACGGCAGGCTCGTAGGTGTCGGCGATGCCTTCCCACCGGGCGTGGTTGATGCGGTAGAGGAGTGCGACGTCATCGGCCAGAAGGAACGCCTCGCGATGCTCACGATAGTCGTCGTGCACATTGCGGAATTCAACATAAGTGTTCAGGCGGCGGCCGAGGCCCACCAACCGGTTACCAAGGCGGATGGTCCGCTGCGGATCCGAAATGAGCACACGGACCCGGGCGAAGCGCTTTGCCAGGACCAGGCGCTTGACGATCTCGAGGAACTGCTCGTGGTCATAAACCCCCGGCTCCAGGTCGGGAGTAAGGATCGCAAGGCCGCGCCTCGCGACGCCTGCGATTTCGATGGCCGCCGCGAGGGTGTCCTCCATGGTCGCAAGGACCCAGCGGCGGCCCTGGGTCCGCTCTGACTGCATTTCGCCTGGGGTGTTGCCGCTGGCCACGCCTGATTGTACGAAGGCGGCCTGCCCCTGATGTGCCAACTGGATCACGTTTGGCGGCCCCGGCGTCGGACGGGAGCATTGTCAGGGCTCGGAATCGGCTGCGAGGCGGGCCAGGCGGGCGGCATCGCCAATGTACGCCTCCGGGGTCAGATCGAGCAGGCGATCCCGGTCCGCGGCGGGCAGATCAACGTCCCGCAGGAATGCCGCAAGCGATTCCCGGCTGATTACCGAGCCGCGCGTGAGTTCCTTCAGGCGTTCGTAGGCATCGGCATGCCCATGGCGGCGCATGACGGTCTGGACGGCTTCGCCGAGCACTTCCCAGGACTGCTGCAGCTCTATGCGCATGCGCGGCGCATCGGCCTCGAGCTTGCGCAGGCCCGTGAGCAATGACTGTACGGAAAGCGTGCTGTGACCGATCGCAACGCCCAGGTTGCGCAGGACCGTAGAGTCGCTGAGGTCCCTTTGCCAGCGGGAAACCGGAAGCTTTTCGGCGAAGTGCGCCAGGAGTGCGTTGGCGATGCCGAGGTTGCCCTCGGCATTCTCGAAGTCGATCGGATTTACCTTGTGCGGCATCGTCGAGGAACCAACCTCCGTGTCGACCTTCCGCTGCCGGAAGTAGCCGATCGAGATATAGCCCCACAGGTCGCGGGCGAGGTCCAGCAGGATCACGTTGCAACGGAAGAGGCAGTGGCAGTACTCGGCGATCCAGTCGTGAGGCTCGATCTGGGTCGTGTAGGGATTCCAGACCAGCCCCAGTGACTCGATGAACCTCTGCGACACCCCCGGCCAGTCGACGCCGGGATAGGCGATGCAATGCGCATTGAAATTGCCAACGGCGCCATTCATCTTGGCGAGCGGCTCGACTGCACGAAGCTGCTGCAGCTGCCGCTTCAGGCGCCAGGCGCTGTTGGCCAGCTCCTTGCCCATGGTTGTGGGGCTGGCAGGCTGGCCATGAGTCCGTGCCAGCATGGGAACTTCGGCCAGGCTGCGGGCCATCGCATCGAGCACGGCCACAACCTGGCGGAGCTGCGGAAGCAGCAGGTCGTCCCGCCCGTGCCGGAGCATCAGGGCGTAGGCAATATTGTTGATGTCCTCGGATGTGCAGGCGAAGTGCAGGAAGGGCCTGATCCGGCTGAGGTCGGCGCCGTGGGCGAGGCGCTCCGCTATAAGGTACTCGACGGCCTTGACGTCGTGATTGGTCCGTCGCTCGATCTCCTTGACCTGCCGCGCGTCGTCCGGACCGAAGCGCTCCGCGAGGGCGCTCAGGACATCGTTGACGACCGGGGACAGCGGCCCCAGCCCGTCCACGCCGGGCTCCTGGGCCAGGAACTGGACCCAGCGAACCTCTGCGAGAACCCGGAAACGCACCAGTCCGTACTCGCTGAAGATGTTCCGGAGTGAATCCGTCTTCGCGGCGTACCGCCCGTCGAGCGGAGAAATTGCGGTAAGCGGTTCCCGGTCCATATCCGTTGCGAGGAAAAACCCTATAATTCAGCCCCGAAATCATACACCAACAAGGATGGCCGTCGTGGGCTAAACCAGCACCTCGAGCGGCCCCCGGCACCAATCAGGAGCGAATTGATGGCTAACAAGGGTTATCGCGTCGAACGCGACAGCATGGGCGAGCTACGGGTGCCGGAGCAGGCTTTGTGGGGCGCGCAAACCCAGCGGGCTGTGGACAATTTTCCGATCAGCGGCCTGCCGATACCGCGAGCCTTCATTCGCGCCCTTGGCCTCATAAAGTGGGCCGCTGCCGGTGCGAATGCGGAGCTTGGCCTGCTCAAGACCGGCAAGGCGATGGCAATCCAGGCCGCGGCGCTGGAAGTCGCCGATGGCAGGCACGACGCCCAGTTCCCGATCGACGTGTTCCAGACCGGGTCCGGCACCAGCTCAAACATGAATGCAAACGAGGTGATAGCGCGTCTGGCAACGAAGCGCCTGGGCTCCGAGGTTCATCCCAATGACGACGTCAACATGGGACAGAGCAGCAATGACGTCATTCCGACCGCCATCCACGTCAGTGCGGCCCTGGAGGTCTCCGAGACGCTGCTGCCGGCGCTTGCTCACCTGCGGGAGGTCATCGCGAACAAGGCAAAGGAGACTGACGACGTCGTGAAGACCGGGCGGACGCATCTCATGGACGCGATGCCGGTCCGCATGGGCCAGGAGCTCGGGGGCTGGGCCCAGCAGATGGCCAACGCCGAGGCGCGACTCCAGGACTGCCTGCCGCGGCTCACACGACTTGCCCAGGGCGGCACCGCGGTTGGCACGGGCATCAATGCTCACCCGAAGTTCGGCAAGAAGGTCGCGGTGCTGCTTGGCGAGCACACCGGCGTGAAGTTCGATGTCTCCCGGAATTTCTTCGAGTCTCTCAGCTGCCAGGACACCGCTGTGGAAGTGTCCGGCCACCTTCGAACGCTGGCTGTTGCCTTGATGAAGATCGCGAACGACCTGCGCTGGATGAACAGCGGACCGCTGGCCGGACTGGGGGAGATCTCGCTTCCCGGCCTGCAGCCCGGGAGCAGCATCATGCCCGGCAAGGTCAATCCGGTGATTCCGGAAGCCGTGGCCATGGTGGCCGCGCAGGTGATCGGCAACGACACCACCATCACCGTGGCCGGCCAGTCGGGCAATTTCCAGCTCAACGTCATGCTGCCCGTCGTCGCCTACAACCTTCTCCAGAGCGTCCAGCTGCTGTCGAACGCCAGCCGGGTTCTCGGTGACAAGGCCATCGGGGGATTCCAGGTCAATCACGACAAGCTCGCGGAAGCGCTCGATCGCAACCCGATTCTCGTGACCGCGATGAATCCCGTCATCGGCTATGAGAAGGGCGCGGCCATTGCCAAGAAGGCGTATGCGGAGCGCCGTCCGGTCCGTGATGTCGCTGCCGAGCTGACGGATCTCTCGACCAAGGAGATAAACCGCCTGCTGAATGCCAGGGATCTGACGAAGGGGGGCATAAAATCGTGAACCTGCCCCGACCTGCCTGGTGATCGACCGGCTTGTTCTCAGTCTCAGGGAGTCCAGGCCCCCCGTGGATCTGCCGCGGGAGGCGCTGGCCCGGCTCCCGGACGCCGTGGCGGCGCAGCTATTCCGAGCGCCGTTGATTCCTGCTGCCGTTCTCGTCGGCCTCGTGGCCCGGGAGTCGGGCTGGGAAGTCCTGCTGACCCGGCGCACCGACCAGCTGCGCGACCACCCGGGCCAGATCAGCTTTCCCGGTGGCCGGCTTGAGGCTCACGACGACGGGCCACTTGCAGCAGCGCTTCGCGAGGCTCGCGAGGAAGTGGGCATCGAGCGGGAGTTTGTTGAGGTCGTCGGCTATCTCCCTCCGTACCCCGTTGTCACGGGCTTCGCAGTCAGTCCTGTGGTTGCGATCCTGCGCCCGGGGTTCACGTTGCGGCCGGACCCGACCGAGGTGGCCGAGATCTTTGGAGTCCCGCTGGATTACGTGCTGAATCCCGTCCATTTCGTCACTGGCGAACGAACGGTGCGGGGCGTCAACCTGCCGGTCTACACCTGCCAGTTCGGATCGAATCTGATCTGGGGCGCAACGGCGCAGATCCTTCATTCCCTTCGTGAAATCATCCATGCAGCAGAACAGTAGGCGGGATATCCGGACGTTGCTCGAGATCATGGCGGCACTGCGCGATCCCGTGCGGGGATGCCCGTGGGACCTGGAGCAGGACTTCGGTTCCATTGCACCCTACACGATCGAGGAGGCCTACGAGGTCGCGGACGCCATCGACAGGGACGCCCTGCCGGAACTGCGCGACGAGCTGGGTGACCTTCTGTTCCAGGTGGTCTTCCACGCCCAGATGGCGAGCGAGTTGCGCGCCTTCGACTTTGGCGACGTCGTCGAGGCGATCAGCGAGAAGATGATTCGCCGGCACCCGCACGTCTTTGGCGCCGGGCAGGTGGAATCGGCGGAGCATCAGCGCGACTCCTGGGAGGCACTGAAGGCTGCGGAGCGCGCGGCCGGTGGGCGTGAAACATCCGTCATTGACGGCGTTGGCCAGGCACTTCCGGCCCTCGCGCGGGCCGAGAAACTGGGCAGGCGGGCCGCCCGCGTGGGCTTCGACTGGCCGGACGCAACGGGTGTTGCCGGCAAGGTCCGGGAGGAGCTCGAAGAGTTGGCGGCGGCCCGGTCGAAGGGGGAACCCCGACAGATACAGGAAGAGGTTGGCGATCTCCTGCTGGCATGCGCGAGCCTCGCGCGCCATTGCAGGGTCGATCCGGAGGAGGCCTTGAGGCAGGCCTGCCGCAAGTTCGAAGCGCGTTTCAGGCGCGTGGAGGACACGGTGCGTGCCCGAGGACTGGAGTGGCAAGACCTGGATGCCGAGGAACTGGACCGGCTGTGGGAAGAGGCCAAGGCACAAGCGTGATTGCCTGCCGGAACCTTTGTGGCATAGTCCGGCCGCATGACTGATCCCAACCCTCACACCAGCTGGCACCCGGCCAGCTGGCTGGCCCGCGTCGCCGGCCAGATCCCGGCCTACCGCGACACCCGGCGCGCAGAGGCGGTAATGGCGGCCCTTGCGCGCCTCCCGCCGCTCGTTACGTCCTGGGAAGTGGATTCCCTGCGCGAGCAGCTGGCCCGGGCAGGGGAGGGCAAGGCGTTCATCCTGCAGGGAGGTGACTGCGCAGAGACCTTTGATGACTGTCGGTCAGACGTGATCGTCACCAAGCTCAAGATCCTGCTGCAGATGAGCGTGGTGATCATCTCCGGACTCAAGCGACCGGTGGTGCGGGTAGGCCGCATGGCAGGGCAGTACGCCAAGCCCAGGTCGGCCGACACGGAAACCCGCATCGACCAGACACTGCCGAGCTTCCGCGGGGACATCATCAACCGCAATGCCTTCACGGCGCAGGACCGTGAACCCGATCCCGAGCTCATGCTGAGGGCCTATGAGCGTTCGGGTCTCACGCTGAACTTCATCCGCTCGCTGATTGACGGAGGCTTTGCCGATCTCCATCACCCGGAGAACTGGGACCTGGATTGGGTCAGCCATTCGCCCATGGCGGACCAATACCGTCGCACGGTCCAGACCGTCGCGGACGGCCTCGACTTCTTCGAAAGCCTGACGGGCAAGTCGATTGACCAGGCAAGGCGGGTGGACTTCTTCGCATCCCACGAGGGACTGCACCTGCCCTACGAGCAGGCGCAGACACGCTTCCTCGAGCGCCGGCAGGCCTGGTACGACCTCACGACTCACTTTCCCTGGATCGGCGTGCGAACAAGCCAGCTGGATGGGGCGCACGTGGAGTTCTTTCGCGGCATCCGGAATCCGGTCGGTGTGAAGATCGGTCCGGACACCACACCCGCGTTCCTGCGTGGGCTGGTTGCGGCGCTGAATCCCGACAATGAGCCCGGCCGGCTCACGCTGATTCACCGGCTCGGAGCCGGGCGGATCCGGCAGGTGTTGCCGGGGCTCATCGATACCGTGAACGAGGCAGGCGCCCGCGTCGTCTGGGTCTGCGATCCCATGCACGGCAATACCGAAACGTCCACCTCCGGACTGAAGACGCGGAGGGTCGAAAACATCCTTGGTGAGCTGGACGCCGCGTTCGAGGTGCACGGCGCCGCCGGCTCGCACCTGGGTGGCGTGCACCTGGAGCTGACCGGCGATCACGTCACGGAATGCACCGGCGGGGCCCGGGGCCTGACCGACTCGGACCTGCAGCGCGACTATCGTACCCAGGTCGATCCGCGCCTGAATTACGAGCAGGCCATGGAAGTTGCCATGCGAATCGCTGGTCATGGACGAGCCATTTGACAGCAAGGCCTTCCTCGCTTCGCTGACCCATCGTCCCGGCGTCTACCGCATGATGGCCGCCGGTGGCGACCTGCTCTATGTCGGCAAGGCGCGGGACCTCCGGAAGAGGGTGGCAACCTACTTTGGCAGCAAGGCCCACCACCCCAAGACCCAGGCGTTGATGGCCCAGACGGCCCGCGTCGAAGTGACCGTCACCGGGACCGAGCAGGATGCCCTGCTGCTCGAACACAACCTGATCAAGGAGCATCGCCCCCGCTTCAACGTGGTCCTGCGCGATGACAAGAGTTACCCCTGGATCTACGTGTCGACCCAGCAGGAGTTTCCACGTTTCGAGTTCCACCGCGGCTCCCGGAAGGCGCCGGGCCGCTTTCTCGGCCCGTGGCCGGGCGCGGGCGCAGTCCGGGAGAGCCTTGTCCAGCTGCAGAAGCTCTTCCGGGTCCGCCAATGCTCCGAATCGTTCTTTGCCAACCGCACCCGTCCGTGCCTCCAGTACCAGATCCAGCGCTGCTCGGCACCCTGTGTTGGCCTCATTCAGCCTGCCGACTACCGTCGCGACGTTGAGGACGCAATGCTGTTCCTCGAGGGAAGAAACTCCACCGTGCTGGCGAGCCTCGTCGGCCGGATGGAGAAGGCTTCCGCCGAACTCGACTTCGAGAGGGCAGCCGTGCTCCGCGACCAGGTGGGGCTGATACGCCGGATCCAGGCGGAGCAGGTGATCGCCGGTACCGGCATCGACGAGGTGGATGTGATTGGCGTTCACCAGGAGGAGGGGCAGGCCTGCATTGCTGTCATCCTGATACGGGGTGGCCGTGTGCTCGGCAGCAGGACCTGGTTCCCGAGGATAGCCGCCGGTACCGAGGATCATGAGGTCGTTGCCGCGTTCCTGAGTCAACACTACTTCCATGAGCAGCCGCCGGCGGAGATTCTCGTGCCCGTTCCCCCGCTGGATGGACCGGTGCTCGAGGCCGCGCTGGCCGGCAGGACCGGGCGCCGCGTGCTGATCCGGCACCAGGTCAGGGGCACGCGCAGGCGCTGGCTCGAAATGGCGGCAACGAATGCCCGTCAGGGTCTGGCCAGCCGCCTGGCCAGCGGGGCCTCGGTGCGGGGACAGCTGGAGAGCCTGGTCGAAGCCCTGGGACTGGACGACGTTCCCGGCCGCATCGAGTGCTTTGACATCAGTCACACCGGCGGCGGCGAGACCGTGGCGTCCTGCGTGGTGTTCGGCCCGGATGGCCCGATCAAGTCCGACTACCGCCGCTTCAACATCCGGGACGTGGAGCCCGGCGACGACTACGGGGCCATTCGCCAGGCCGTAGAGCGCCGCTTTGCCCGGATCCGCCGGGGCGAATCCCCCATTCCGGACCTGATCCTGATCGATGGCGGGCCCGGGCAGGTGGAGAAGGCGCGGGAGGCCCTGGAGGAGTTTCAGCTGGGCCATCTGCCACTCGTCGGGATCGCCAAGGGCAGGGACCGGCGTGCCGGAGAGGAGAAGCTGGTGTTTCCCGGCGACGCCGTGACCCGCACGTTGCCGCCCGGCTCACCGGCGCTGTTGCTGGTCCAGCAGATCCGGGACGAGGCCCACCGTTTCGCCATTACCGGGCATCGCCAGCGCCGCTCCAGGGCCAGGGTGACGTCGACACTGGAATCTATCGACGGCCTGGGGCCCCAGCGGCGGCGCTTGCTCCTTCGGCAGTTCGGTGGCCTGCAGGGCATCCGTCAGGCAGGGGTGGCGGACCTGGCCAAGGTGCATGGCATCAGCCGGGCGCTCGCGCAGCGGATCTATGACCACCTCCACGGTGCCCAACCCTGAGATCCGGTCCGCGCGGCAAGCCGCGCACGGCGACCGGACGGGCTAGAATGCAGGCGTGTATCCCCAGTTCAACATCGCGACCTCGCTCACCTGGTTCCGAATAGCGGCCATACCGCTCGTGGCCATCGTGTTCTACTGGGCATCGCCCTGGGCCCGGCCCGCGGCGGCCATAGTCTTTCTACTGGCCGCGATCACGGACTGGCTCGACGGCTATGTGGCGCGGCGCCTGCAGCAAACGTCCCAGTTCGGGGCATTTCTCGACCCGGTGGCGGACAAGATGATCGTGTCGACGGCACTGATCCTCCTGGTCCAGTCCGACCCGCGGGTCGTCATCGCGGCCCTTGCGGCCATCATCATCGGGCGGGAGATCGCGGTTTCCGCCCTGCGGGAATGGATGGCCGAGCTCGGCAACCGGCACCGGGTCGTCGTATCGGGCTACGGGAAACTGAAGACGATCACCCAGATGACGGGGCTGTGCTGCATGCTCTTCGAACAGCCGCTTCTCGGGCTGCCCATGTATGAAATCGGGGTGGTTTTCCTGATCCTGGCGGCCGGACTCACCATCTGGTCCATGATCGGCTACATCCGTGCTGCGTGGCCGGATCGACGGGAAGGTGCGTCCGTTTCTTGACACGGCAGCGCCGCCCGGTAGCATATGCAGTTCTTGTAAGCGGGAATAGCTCAGTTGGTAGAGCGGTACCTTGCCAAGGTACAGGTCGGCGGTTCGAGCCCGCTTTCCCGCTCCAGATTCTGCCTCCGAACGGACGTCGTGCGACGTCGCCCAGCGAGGCCACTACAGCGGCTAGGTGGCAGAGTGGTCATGCAGCGGCCTGCAAAGCCGTGTACGCCGGTTCGATTCCGACCCTAGCCTCCACTCCCGCTCATCCGCCTACAATGCTGCCTGGCCCGGGTGGCGAAACTGGTAGACGCTGCGGACTTAAAATCCGTTGCCCCTAACAGGGCGTGCCGGTTCAAGTCCGGCCCTGGGCACCAAGCACGGCAAGGGTTTCAGTAATTACGGCACCAACCCCGACGGCCCTGGTGGCTTACCGAGCAGCTGCCTGAACAGTGCGGTGTCCTGGGCATTCACGGCGCCGTTGCAGTTGAGATCCGCACGGTCGTATGTCGGGCCGACGCTCGGCTTTCCGAGTTGCTGGCGGAAGACCACCGTGTCCTGGGCGTTGGTGGCCCCATTGCCCGTAAAATCGCCATCGCAGCGGTTGCCGTAGCCGTCACCGTCGGAGTCGCACTGGCTCGGGTTGGGCAGCAGGCTGCAGTTGTCCACGGTGTTCAGCACGCCGTCCCCGTCGGTGTCCGGGTTGGTCACGGTGATATTCGCCACTGCGTAGTCCACGACCAGGCCACTCTCGACCCAGTATTCGAAGGAGTCCGGGCCGAAATAGCCCGGGTTTGGCGTGTAGGTAATCCGAATGACGGACGGGGACGCGGGTACCGGGCTGACTGACGCGGTACCGTGCAACGGGTCGATCCAGATACCCACGAACACGGTGGGCAGTAGGCCGACGTCATTCTGCAGGATGTCGATCTCCACCGGTTGATTCATGCCGGTAGTCACCGCGTCGTCGATGGCGTATTGGAGCGTGGTGCTGGTGAAGGTGTCGGTCACGCCGCCCACGTTCAGCACCGTGTCCACCGCCGTGCCCGGCGCGTCTGAACTGGTATGCCGGGCTCGCACGGTATTGCCGTTGCTGATCGTGCCTGCCGCGCTCGTGAAAGCCCCGCCGTTGATCGAATACTCGCCGCCCGAGACCGAGATCGGCGCAGCAATGTTGATACCAGTGATGGGGACCGGCGCCGACGTGATGAGGCTGGTCGGTGCCACACCCGTCTGGTCAACGAAGGCGAAAGCATCGGGAGTCGTGTCGGTCACTAGTGTAGTGGTGCTGGTAAAGGTGCCCTGCACGGTACTGAAGCCGCCGACGGTGAGGGTGGTCACGGTGTCCGTGCCCGGCGTGGCGGCGCTGGTGTGCCGCACGGCCACGTCCTGGTTGTTCTGGACCGTGCCCGCGGCGGCCGTGAAGGCTGCGCCGTCGATGGAGTACTCGCTGCCGGCGCTCACCGAGATCGGCACCGCCGTGGAGATGCCGCCGATGGTGGCGGTGGCGGAGGTGATCGGCGTGCTGAGCGCGACCCCGGTCTGGCTGGTGAAGGTGATGGCGGTGGGCACCGTGTCTCCCACGGTCACGGTCACGACGGCGGTGTCATTGGCACTGCCGCCCACCACCCGGTAGGTGAAGGTCTCGTCGCCGGAGAAGCCGGGCGTCGAGGTGTAGTTGATGGTGACGCCCGCCGCCGCGCCCGGCGAACCTACCACCGTGGCCGTACCGCCCTGGTCCGGTGCGACGTCGATGGTGACCGTGACCGGGTCCGCGAGGCCCGTGTCGTTGGCCAGCACGGCGATCGAGACCTGCTGGCCGGACTCGGCGTCCGCCGTGTCGTCGTTGGGGCCCAGCGGCGTGGTGGTCAGGGTCCACTGCTGGCCGTTGTTGAAGCCGCTCACCGTCGTGGTGCAGGGACCGGTGCAGGTCTTGTTCGTGAGCACCAGGGTGTTACCGGCGAAGCTCAGCTCCGCCATGGTGTCCAGGGTGGCGATGCTCTGCTGGGCGCCCAGCGCGACGTCGTCGCCGCCGATAGTCCGGCTGACCGCGATGCCCGGGCCCCAGCTGGTGGTCGATTCGTTGGCGAAGTTGCCACCGAAGGAGTAGTTGCCGCAGATGCTGGCGCCCACGCCGCCGCCGAAGTTGCCCTCGGTGCAGGCGAAGGTGATGGCCGACGCGGGCGAGGCGTTGCCGATCACCAGGCCCGTGATGATGGTCCGGAACAGGGTGCTGGTGGGCGCCGTGGTCTGGCGCATGTTGTAGGTGCCGCCGGTCTGGGTGAGCAGATTGGTGACGTCGTCGTAAGTGAAGGTGGCGGTGGACGACGTGAGGTTGCCGGACGAGCCCCCCGTCGACTGGTTGCCGTACACCAGGACCTGGGTCAGCTGGGCGCTGAAGACGGCGGCGTCCGCATCTCCTGTTGCACCGACAGAAACTCCCAGCGAAGCCGCCACGGCAGCGGTCAAAGTCCTGTTATTCACCACGAATCCCCCAAGAAGCGAATAGAGTCCGTCCGAACATGCCGCCTATGCCGCGGTCGATTGCTCGTCGCCAAGGCTTTACTGGCCGTTAGCGGGGCCAGTATCGCCGGGGCAGTTTGCTGACGCATCACCCAAATGGGTGGCGATCGGTCGTTACGTCAAACCGAGAGCCTACGGTTTTGTCAGACTCGCACTTTCCCAAGAAAAGTAACCCGCATTCCAGCGGATTCCCAGTGCAGCCTGATCGTGTCGCGTTAAGTAGCCGCCTTCCGCCGCATCCACCCCATCACGCCCAGGGCGGAGCCGAATAGCCAGACGGCGGCGGGGACGGGCATATCCGGCAACGGTGGGGGTGGCGGTTCGCACTCTGGCCCCAAAGCAAGACACGGCAAATTCGCATTGATATTGTTGTAGCCGCCACTCAGCGGGATGTACTCGAAGGTGGTGTCGTCGAACCAGCCCGACGTGATTCCACCGTCATCGCTCAGCACGATGTTGGCAGAGCCTTCGGCCAGGACGGTGAAGACCAACGTCGCAATCTGATAGACGCCGGGATTGGGACCCGTGGAGTTCGGCTGCTCGACGTTGAGTACCGTGGGGGTCACGTTCGCCGCGCTGTTCTTGATCAAGAGCCAGGGACCGGTACCTACGGAAGTCCCACCGGCCCCACTCAGAACACCCGTGTTGGCCTGGAGGAAGGCCACCTTGGTGGGGTCGAAGGACAGGTCCATCGTGCCCGCGAAGGTGTTCGGGATGTCGGCCGTGATGGTCAACGTGAAGGTGTTACCCACGTTGTACAAGCCCGGGATGGCGGAAGGACCCGGGCTTGCGGTGACCCACACGGACGCCGCCATGCTCGCGGAGGCGGAAAAAAGTGCCACGACCGGAAGTCCCAGTCTCATTATCATTCGCTGCATGCTCGATCCTCGTCTATGTTGCTGGTTCAGGTCACTTAGGCCCTAGAAGGTCGTTGCTATCCCAGCCTATACCCGCTCGCATTTGAGAAAACTAAGTATTGGCCACAAGGCTCGCCAGCGCGTCACCCGAATGGGTGATAGCGGCAGGCTATGTAAAGCCAAATCCCGACGAAGTCGCCCGACTCGCCGCTGGCCCCGGTACCGCCCTGGCCCCCGAAACAAGAGGCTCGTCGAAGCGGGCTCCCTGGTGCAGCCCGATTGTCTCAGTGAACTGGCGAGCTTCCTGCGGGCCAAGCCCATCAAGCCGAGGGCGGAGCCGAAGAGTCATGCGGCAGTAGTTACGGCACCAGTCCCGACGGCCCCGGTGGCTTACCGAGCAACTGCCTGAACAGTGCGGTGTCCTGGGCATTCACGGCGCCGTTGCAGTTGAGATCCGCACCGTTGTATGTCGGGCCGACGCTCGGCTTTCCGAGCTGCTGGCGGAAGACCACCGTGTCCTGGGCGTTGGTGGCCCCATTGCCCGTGAAATCACCATCGCAGCGGTTGCCGTAGCCGTCACCGTCGGAGTCGCACTGGCTCGGGTTGGGCAGCAGGGTGCAGTTGTCCACGGTGTTCAGCACGCCGTCACCGTCGGTATCCGGGTTGGTCACGGTGACATTCACCACCGCGTAGTCCACCACCAGGCCACTCTCGACCCAGTATTCGAAGGAGTCCGGGCCGAAGTAGCCCGGGTTTGGCGTGTAGGTAATCCGTATGACGGACGGGGACGCGGGTACCGGGCTCACTGACGCGGTACCGTGCAGCGGGTCGATCCAGATCCCCACGAACACGGTGGGCAGCAGGCCGACATCATTCTGCAGGACGTCGATCTCCACCGGTTGATTCATGCCGGTAGTCACCGCGTCGTCGATGGCGTATTGGAGCGTGGTGCTGGTGAAGGTGCCCTGCACGGTGCTGAAGCCGCCGACGGTGAGGGTGGTCACGGTGTCCGTCGCCGGCGTGGCGGCGCTGGTGTGCCGCACCTGGACGTCCTGGTTGTTCTGGACGAAGCCCGCGGCAGCCGTGAAGACCCCGCCGTCGATGGCGTACTCGCTGCCGGCGCTCACCGAGATCGGCACCGCCGTGGAAATGCCGCCGATGGTGGCAGTAGCGGAAGTGATGGGCGTGCTGAGCGCCACCCCGGTCTGGCTGGTGAAGGTGATGGCCGTGGGCACCGTGTCTTCCACGGTCACGGTCACGACGGCGGTGTCGTCGATGCTGCCGCCCACAGCCCGGTAGGTGAAGGTCTCTTCGCCGGTAAAGCCTGGCGCCGAGGTGTAGTTGATGGTGATGCCCGCCGCCGCGCCCGGCGAGCCGGCCGGCGTGGCCGTGCCGCCCTGGTTGGGGGCAACGGTGACCGTGACCGTGACCGGGTCCGTCAGGCCCGTGTCGTTGGCCAGCACGGCGATCGAGACCTGCTGGCCGGACTCGGCGTCCGCGGTGTCGTCGTTGGGGCCCAGGGCCGTGGTGGTCAGGGTGAAGTATCCGGACGTCCAGGAGTTGCAGGTGGCGCTGTACGAGCCGGTGCCGACCGTGTTGTCGCCGCAGCGGGTGTTGTTGAAGGTCCGGTAGTCATCCACGTTGAAGCCGGCGACGCCGACGACATTGCCCGCGGCATCCGTCGAGACCTTGAGCAGGAGCTGGTCCCAGCCCACGTCCTCGGCGGAACCCCGGACGGCGCCAACGTCACCCTCCTTGAGGGTACAGCCGCCCTGGACCGCGCACGGGCCCAGCACCCAGGGGCTGTACAGCACCTGGCTGTCGCGGCAGTCGTTGCTCTCCACGCCGGAGGTCGTGGAGCTGCCGTCGATGCACTGCAGGTTCACCACCGTGCCCGTCGTCCTGGCGCCGAAATTGCTCTCCAGGCTGCCGAGTCCGGCCGCACTGGTGCCGTTCCAGAAGTCGGGGTCGACCGGAGGAGTGCTGAAGATGTGGCCACATTCCGCAAATCCGAATTCCGCACCCAGGCAGTCGCCCGCCTCGGCGTAGGTCAGCACCGACGGAAAGCCCTCGGTGCCGATGACGTAGTCGAAGCCGCCGGAGCCGTTGGGCGTGGCGGAGTTCGCCACCGTCGGCGCCAGCACCTGGGTCATGCTGTCGTACTTGTCGACGCCCGCGGAGCCGCTGTAGACGCGGACGATCGAGCCGGTGCCGGAGGACCTCAGGGTGATGTTGAAGCCGATGAGGTCGTCGGCGCCGAAGCCGTTGCCGCCGTCGTCGATCGTGACGGTGCCGGTGATGACCTGCTGGATCTTGCCGTCACCGACGGAGGGCGCATAAACCACACGTCCGAGACCCACGACGGTCGTCTGGAAGGCCGCCGGCGTGGCCACCGAATCGTAGTAGGCGATGTGGTTGTAGGGGCCGGTCACCTCGCCGTACGGGGTGGCCGTCGCCACGCTGCTCGGGCCGCCGTCGTACATGCAGTTCTCGCCGTCGCCGACGGAGGTTGTGAGGCCCTGAAAGCAGGTTTCCTGCGTCGGGCTCATGCTGCCTTCGACGGAGGACACGACGGTTACCGCGTGAGCTGGTGAAAGGGCGACCATGGCGACCGCAACGACGACGCCCGGAACTGCTCCCGAAAGCTTGCTTCTGTAATCCATCTTGTTCTTGGCTGAGACTAAACCGGCTTGACCATCTGGGGAGCAAGTATTGCCCACAGTCTCCCGCGCCGCATCACGCAAATGGGCGACCATTGCCGGTTACGTCAAATCGAATCTCGACGAAATCCCCGGATTCGCCGCGGGCGCATCGGGTACGGTCAGGGTGCAAGCAGGCGGCGCAAACGGACAGCACCCTTGCCGCGCTTCAGGCTCGAACCCGGCCGTCGTACCGCAACCGGAAATTCCCGATGGCCACGAGGTCCCCATGCTCCAGCCGCTGGCTGCTGATCACCGCGCCGTTCACCAATGTCGCGTTCGTGCTGCGCAGGTCGATGATGTTGACGGCATCCGCGGTGACGATCAGCGCGGCATGGTGTCGGCTGACATAGCGGCTGTCGAGACGGAGGCCGCTCGCCGGGCTCCGGCCGATGACCAGCCGCCCGGGCTCCAGGGCGCGCCGGCAGATGATGGCGCCATCGAGCATCACGACCAGGCTGCCCGGTGCAACGTCGCTGGTCCCTCTCGGGTCCCGCGGCGGGCCGGCGGCAGGTCCTGGCGGCCCTTGGGCCGGTTCTGCCTTCCTGGTCGGGACGACCCAGGCAAGCGATCGGTCCAGGTCGAATCGTTCCCGGGTGAATTGCCGGAGCCCGGACATTCCCGGCGAGTCCAGTACGCGGTGCAGTGCCCGCGAGCCCGTGAGCAGGAACGTCATCGCCGGGGTTGCGCCGGCGCGGACCTTGGACAGGACCTGCATGAACTCGAGGACCCGCGGTCCGCAATGCTCGGTCGATTCGACGATTACCACGGTCCGTCGTCCGCGCGCACCTTCGTGCCGGAGAAAGACGACCAGCAGATTGTGCATATCGTCAAGCCGTGCCTGGGCAATCTCGAAACCCAGCTGTTCCAGGCAGTCGGTGAGAAAGACCTGCACGCTGTCCGTTGGCGTGGTGACCCGTACGAAATGAAGATCTTCGCGGGCGTCGAGACCCGACGCGGCACGCGCGAGGAGTACGCTGATGGACGCTGCCGACCCCGTCAGGATGCCGAACGAGCGATGCCCTCTGAGGCAGCGATTGATGTAGGCAAGCCCGGCCGTCACACCCGCCGGGCCCACGTCGGTGCCGGCCAGTGCGCCGCGCGCGGCTGCAGCCGGGTTCAGGACGGAGACCTCGAGCAGTGCGGCCATGGTGGAAACCCCGTTAGTGGGCGGCAGTCAGTCCGACTTATGGTTTGGCACACGGGAAGGGCGCCGGTGCCCTGGTGTGATCTGCCGATAACTGACTTCTGGAGTTGAGTCTAAGTATCGGTTCCTCTTATGTAAAGATGGTGCCCGATCCTCTCGAGCCGCGGTGGCCCCGGCTCGCGAAAACAGTGCAGTAAAGCGCCGTAGAAACTTGTTTTGAATACACAATTCGGGGAGGATGGCGCGCCGTTCCGGGTGGGCGGTCGATCCTTTTCGACCGGGCTTCGAACCGGCTTCTGGAGGCGGGCGTGCTGGCAGGCGCGGGTTTGACGCTGTGGCGTGGAACGACCTTCCTCTTCGAGGATCTGTCTTTCATTGTGCCGGCAGGCTCCGCCTTGTTGATCGAAGGCCCCAACGGCGCGGGCAAGACCTCCCTGCTTCGGGTTATCGCCGGGTTAACCCTGCCGGAAACGGGAACGGTGACCTGGGGGGGAGGGACCCTGCGGGATCAGACCCGGTCCGGCCGGTTGCGAATGGCCTTCTCCGGCCATGCGCTGGCCCTGAAGGCGGAACTCAGTACCCGGGCGAATCTGGAATTTTTCGCGCGGCTCTCAGGCATGTCGGAAATGGTGGGCGAGTTCCTCGAGCTGATGGGCCTTGGCAACTGCGCCGAACTCGAAGTCCGGCACCTTTCAGCGGGCCAGAAGCGTCGGGCGGCCCTCGCGCGCATCCTGCTGTCCAGGGCAGATCTCTGGCTGCTGGACGAGCCCCAGACCAATCTCGATGCAGCTGGCCGCCAGTCCGTGGAGGCAGCGATCCGCAGGCATCTGGGCGACGGCGGCACCGTGGTCGTTGTCGCCCACCAGGCGCTGGATCTCGGTAGCGCTGTCACGTCCCGGCTCCGGCTCGGCGAGGCATGATGTCGCAGGGAACCATTGCTTCGGCCAGGCGGACCGGCGCAGAGGAGGGACCCGCGCTGGGATTGGTGCCGCTGTTCGGTGCCGTGTTCCAGCGGGACCTGCAGGTCGGCATGCGACGCTGGACTGATGCCAGCAACGCCGCGCTGTTCTTCATCCTCGTCGTGACGCTGTTCCCCCTGGCGCTGAGCCCCAAGGCCGAGGTCCTCCGGATGATCGCGCCGGGGGTCATCTGGATTGCCGCACTGCTCGCAACCCTGCTTTCCCTGCACCTGCTGTTCAGGGCAGACCTGGAAGACGGCACCCTCGAGCAACTTCTCACCTTGCCTTACCCTCTGGGCTGGATGCTGCTCGCGAAGACACTGGCACACTGGGTCATCACAGGATTGCCGGTGGTCCTCATGGCGCCGGTTCTGGCAATCACCTACCATTTGCCGGCCTCGGCGATTGGCGTACTGACGTTCAGCCTGTTGCTCGGCACGCCGACCCTGAGCCTTCTGGGGTCGATTGGTGCCGCCCTGACGGCGGGCTTGCGGGGCGCCGGAGTGCTGCTGGCCTTCATCGTGGCGCCGCTGATGTTGCCGGTGCTCATGCTGGGTGCGAGGGCAACGGACCTGGCAGTGGCTGGCGAGGATGTCACCGGGCCTCTTTACCTGATGGCCGCCTTGCTGGTGCTGGCGATCAGCCTTGTCCCGGTGCTGGCCGCCGGGGCGATTCGGGTCAGTGCCGACTAGGCGCCCCTCAAGCAGGCAGGGATTGCACAATGTGGAACTGGTTCTTCAAGCTCGCATCGCCACCCCACTTTTATGTCCTCGCCGGCAAGCTGAGCTACTGGCTGCTGGTCCCCGCTCTCGTGATGCTGGCAATCGGGGCCTGGGGCGGCCTCGTCCTGGCGCCTCCGGACTACCAGCAGGGGGACGCGTTTCGCATCATCTATGTCCATGTTCCCAGCGCCTACCTGTCCATGCTGATCTACGTCACCATGGCGGTTGCGGGTGCCATCGGGCTGATCTGGCGCATCAAGCTGGCTCATGCCGTCGCTGCGAGCTGCGCCCCGATCGGGGCGTCGTTCACCTTTGCCGCCCTCGTGACGGGTGCGGTCTGGGGCAAGCCGATGTGGGGCACTTACTGGGAATGGGACCCGCGCCTTACCGCCGAGCTCATCCTGCTTTTCCTCTACTTCGGCTACATGGGTTTGCGGGGCGCCTTCGAGAGTCTCGCCCAGGCCGACAGGGCCAGCGCCATGCTGGCTATCGCCGGGGTGGTGAACGTGCCGATCATCCACTTTTCCGTGATCTGGTGGTCCAGCCTCCACCAGGGCCCGACGCTGTCGAAGCTGGAGGCGCCCTCGATCTCCGGCGACATGCTGTGGCCCCTGCTCGTCATGATCCTGGGCTTTACGTTCTTTTTCCTGGGCACCCTTGCCCTCCGGGTCAGGGCCGAGGTGCTGGAGAGGGAAGTGCAGTCCCGCTGGGCCCAGGACGTGCTGCGTGGCGCCACCCCGGTCGGCGTAAGCTGATGGACGGGTTCCTTGCCATGGGGGGCTACGCCGGCTATCTCTCGGTAGCCTACGGGGTTACCGTGCTTGTCGTGGTCGGGAACCTGATTGCCGCCCGGCGCCAGTTCAACGGGACGCGACAGCGCCTGCGAGAGCAGCTGGAGCGTCGGAGTGGCCGGCGGCCGGCACCGGGACCTCAGGCTCCCGGGCATGGCGACGGTCAGGTTGATCCTAAGGCAGGAAGCGAAGCTACGTTCGGGAGAAGTTCATGACTCCACGTCGACAGAGAATGCTGGTCGTTGGCCTGGTGCTGGCGGGTGTAGCCGGTGCCGTTGGCCTTGCCCTGCGGGCATTCCAGGAGAACCTGCTGTTCTTCTACACGCCATCCCAGGCGCTGTCCGGTGAGGCCCCCTCCGGCAAGAAGTTCCGGCTCGGCGGATTGGTCGAGGTGGGCAGCGTCCGGCGCGAGGCTGGTGCGCTCGAGGTGCGCTTTGATGTTACGGACAACAAGGACACCCTCACCGTTGCCTATTCCGGTGTACTTCCCGACCTGTTCCGGGACGGTCAGGGCGTAATAGCCATGGGCCACCTGGAGCCGGACGGGGTGTTTCGTGCCGAGGAAGTGCTGGCAAAGCACGATGAGAACTACATGCCGCCGGAGGTCGCCGAGGCCCTTGCCGACCAGGGTCATCCGGTGAAGGTCGACCCCGCCGGCCCGACCCCGAACTGAACGAACGGCGGCCCGCCCGGTTCCCCCAAGGTGTCCTGTCAGGTGCCCCGATGATCCCCGAACTCGGCCAACTCTGCCTGATCCTGGCCCTGTGTCTCTCGATCTGCCAGATGGTCTTCTCCCTCGTCGGCGCCCACCGGGGGCAGCAGGGCCTCATGGCCGCCGGACCAGCGGCTGCCGCCGGTCAGTTCGTCTTCGTTGCCGGCGCGTTTGCGATGCTCGCCTGGTCATTCCTGAGGAACGACTTCTCGCTGCTCTACGTCGCCAGCAATTCCAACAGCCAGCTTCCCGAGATCTATCGGTTTGCCGCGGTCTGGGGCGGACACGAGGGCTCACTGCTCCTGTGGGTGTTGGTACTTTCCGGGTGGACGATTGCGGTGACGGCCCTCAGCAGAACCCTCCCGCGGGAAGTGGCAGCCCGCATCACAGGGGTCATGGGCGCCGTGAGTATCGGGTTTCTCGCGTTCATCCTCTTCACGTCGAATCCGTTCCTGCGCCTCAGCCCGGTGCCGTTCGATGGCAATGACCTGAATCCACTCCTGCAGGATCCCGCGATGGCCTTGCATCCGCCCATGCTGTACATGGGCTACGTCGGCTTTTCGGTGGCGTTTGCCTTCGCCGTGGCATCCCTGCTGGCTGGCCGCGTGGACCAGGAGTGGACGCGCTGGGCGCGTCCCTGGACAACCGCCGCCTGGGTATTCCTGACCGTGGGCATCGCACTCGGCAGCTGGTGGGCTTACTACGAGCTGGGGTGGGGCGGCTGGTGGTTCTGGGACCCGGTCGAGAATGCGTCGTTCATGCCCTGGCTGGTCGGCACTGCGCTGATGCATTCCCTGGCGGTCACGGAGAAACGGGGAATATTCAAAGGCTCCACGCTTCTACTGGCGATCGCTGCCTTTTCCCTCAGTCTCATTGGCACGTTCCTGGTCCGATCGGGCGTGCTCGTGTCCGTGCATTCTTTTGCGGCCGATCCCACCCGTGGTCTCTTCATCCTTACATTTCTGGCCGTGGTGATCGGCACTGCCCTCGGCCTGTATGCGTGGCGCGCACCGTCGCTTGACCGGGCCGTCGGCTTCAAGCCGTTTTCACGGGAGAGCTTTCTGCTCGTCAACAACATCCTGCTGTGCATAGCAGCCGGGCTGATCTTCCTTGGCACCGTCTATCCACTGGTCCTGGATGCACTCGACGCCGGCAAGATCTCGGTAGGCCCGCCGTACTTCGAAACCGCGTTCATGATTCCCATGGTGCCGCTGCTCGTGGCGGTCGGCGTCGGGATGCACACCGCCTGGCGTAGCGCCAGCGTCGCCGACGTAACGAGGAAATTGCGGATTCCGGCGGCGATCGCGCTCGCGTCGGGCATCCTCGTGCCGCTCGTGGTTTATGGCGGGGGGAATGGGGCGCTAACAATCGCCGGCGTTGCTACCGCGGCCTGGCTCATTATCACGTCGCTGCTTGATCCCGTCCGCCAGGTCGTGGGACGCGGACCACGGATTACCCAATCGGCACTCGGCATGTCCGTTGCACACCTCGGACTCGGCCTTTTTGTCCTAGGGGTTACGGTCACGTCGACATTCGGGCTTGCTACCGATCAGCGCATCGCGCCGGGCGAGACCGCCCGCGTTGGCGACTACGAGATATCGTTCAAGGGCACCCGGCCCCTGGCGGGCCCGAATTACCAGGCCCTGCGCGGCGAGGTGAGCGTCACGCGCAACGGCAAGGAGATCGGGACGCTCTACCCGGAGAAGCGCACTTATCTGGTTCGCAGTTCGGCGATGACCGAAGCGGGAATTGATGCCGGATGGTCACGGGACCTGTTCGTCGCTCTGGGTGACCCACTTGGAGACGACGCCTGGAGCGTGCGCCTGCAGTACAAGCCACTGGTGCGCTTCATATGGCTGGGGGCTATCGTGATGGCCCTGGGCGGCATTCTGGCCGGTACGGACCGCAGGTATCGCCTCCGTGCCAGGGAAGCGGCGGGGGCTCTGGCTCCCCGGACCGCCCAGACCTGACCTTGGTCCCCGAATCCCGCTCATCCGTGTGGCGATTCCTGGCGCCCATCGGGATATTCGGCCTGCTGGTGGCCGTATTTGTCGTAGGGCTCGGCAAGGATCCAACGCTCGTGCCGTCCCCGCTGCTCGGCAAATCCGCACCCGAGTTTACCTTGCCGCGCCTCGACGATCCCTCGCAGACCCTGAGTCGAAGCGACCTGCTCGGCAAGACCAGTCTCGTGAATGTCTGGGGCACCTGGTGCTCCGGCTGTCGTCAGGAGCACGACACGCTTCTCACCCTGGCCCGGGACAGCGGCATTCCCATCTACGGGATCAACTGGAAGGACGACCAGCAACTGGCTCGTGAATGGCTCGCGACCCTGGGCAATCCCTACGTGGCAGTCGGCGTGGACCAGGATGGCCGTGCTGCCATCGACTGGGGAGTGTATGGCGCGCCCGAGACGTTCCTCATCGGCCCCGACGGCACCGTACTCTACAAGCACGTCGCTCCGATCACCCTGGAGGTATGGCGCGAACAGTTCCTGCCCCGGATCGCTGCGGCCGGGACCGGCTGATGGCGCTGCAGGTGTTCAGGCTAGTCCTGCTGTGCGCTCTGTCGCTGGGCGCACAGCCCGGTCTCGCCATAGACACCGATGCGAAGCTGGCCGATCCCGTGCAGCAGGCCACCTACGAGCGGCTGACCAGAGAGGTTCGCTGCCTCGTTTGCCAGAACCAGACCATCGGTGACTCCAGCGCGCCGCTCGCCGCTGATCTGCGGCGGGAGATTCGCCAGATGATCGAGGGGGGCAGCTCTGAGGAGGAGATCAAGGTATTCCTGCTCGAGCGCTATGGGGACTTCGTGCTGTACAAGCCCCGGTTCAAGGCGAGCACCGCCGCGCTCTGGCTGGCGCCTTTGCTGTTGCTCGTCGTCGGGGGTATCGGCCTCGGGCGGATCATCCGGCGTCGGGCCGCGTTGCCGGTTCCGGCTGATGACGAGCTGGCCGACGACCTGCCGGTTGATGCAAAGGATGAGCCGCCTCCGGTGGCCAAGGGGTGAGCCGTTGACAGTCTTCGCCGTCATTGCCGTATTGCTGACCTTCGTTGCCGTGGCGCTCGTGGTGTGGCCGCTGTTGCGCACTGGCACGAACGCCCATCCGGTGGCGGCAACGCTGACTGCCCTGACCATTCCTGCCGCGGTGCTGGTGGTCTATCTGGTCGTCAGCAACCATGACTGGCAGATGACCGCTGCGGGCAGTGCTGCTGCCCCTGGCACCGCAACGACCACCGGCTCCGTAGAGGAGGCCGTGGCGTCACTCGAGCAGAAACTTGCGGCGGCCCCGGAGGACGAGGAGGGGTGGATCCTGCTTGGCAGTTCCTATCTCAGCCTCAATCGTCCGGCTGATGCAGTGAATGCCTACCAGAAGGCCCTGGATGTTTCCGGCGGGCGAAACGTGGATGCGAGGCTGGGTGTTGCCGAGGCGCGGATCGTGCTGGACCCGGGCTCACTGTCGGGACCCGTGGGCGACGAGATCGAGGCCGTCCTGAAAGCGGAGCCGCAGAATCCGAAGGCCCTCTGGTATGGCGGGCTGCTCGGCCTGGCACGGGGCCAGCCTGACGTTGCTCGCGACCGCTGGCGGGCTCTGTTGGGCATGTCGCCCCCCGAACGCGTCCGGCAGATCATCGAAGCCCAGCTTGCTGAACTTGACGGGGCGGCTTCAGCTGTCGCCGGTGTGGCAGCCACGGCGTCCTCGCCGGACGCGACCGCCACCGGCGGGATCGGCATCACGGTATCCGTGAGCGACTCACTTCGGGCACAAGTGTCGGCGTCCGCGCCACTGTTTGTCTTCGTCCGGGATTCAGAGGCGCCCGGGCCGCCGCTGGCCGTCATTCGCCGCCAGGCGAGCGAGCTGCCCGTGACGCTTCAGATCAGCGACGCCGACATCATGCTGCCGGGGAAGACGCTGGCCGGCGTGGCGGCAGCCACACTGGTCGCCCGGGTGGCGAACGGAGGCGACCCGATAGCCAAGCCCGGCGACGTCTACGGTGAGGCCACGTGGCAACGGGCCGCGGGCCAATCGGGGCCGGTGTCGATCGTCATAGACCGGGTCGTGGCGCCCCAGTAGACGCGCCGGGGAGTCCCGGCAGTCTTGGTCTGTATCGAATTAAACATAATATATATTATACGCAGACCTGGCCGGTGAAGCCGCAGGCCCCCGTGCGTCGAATAGCCCCGTTCTCGCAGGTTCAACTCCCAAGGAGTCTCCCGATGGCTGCCAAGCTCATCCCTGCCGCATTACTGGGGGCGCTGTTGACCGCGTGCAGCAGCACCGATGCTCTCCCACCATTGCGCGGAATGGCCGAACCGGTGGACCTGGAGCGGTTCATGGGGCCCTGGTACGTCATAGCCTCGATTCCGATCGACATACCCCTGTTGCCCATGTTCTCGGAGAAAGGCGCACACAACGGCATCGAGACCTACCGCCTCAACCCGGACGGCACGATTGAGACGACCTACGTGTTCCGTCGCGGCGCATTCGATGGCCCGGAGCGGACCTTCAGGCCCAGGGCCCGGGTTGCCAACGGTCCGGTCAATTCCGAATGGAAAATGAAGTTCGCCTGGTACCTGCCCGAGGCTGACTATCTGATCCTCAGCCTGGATGAGGATTACCAGAGCACGGTGATCGGCGTTCCGGACCGGGCGTACGTCTGGATCATGTCGCGGACGCCGGTGATGGCGGAAACGGAATATAACGCGCTGGTTGCCGAGCTGAAGGCCGCCGGCTACGCGACGGACCGCCTGGAGCGCGTTCCCCAGCGCTGGCCTGACTAGGCCCGACAGCCCCGTTGCTGCACCACAAGATCCGGGAAATCCGTGAATAACCCGTCGACGCCCAGATCGTCGATGAAGGTGGACACCAGCCCGGCAAACGTCGTGAAGCCTGCCGGCAGAGCGTCGGCACGGAAGGTATACGGGTGGACGAGCAGGCCCACTGCATGGGCCATGCCCACCAGGCCGCGATCGGGCCAGGACAGGCTGATCGTGGGGCCAATGCCGTCCGCATACTCCGCAATCCCCGCCAGTGCGGTCCAGCTGACATCGGCGCCCTCCTCCAGCAGCTGAATGAGAGGCAGTTCCGTGCCGTAAGCGGCGCGCACACGCCGCAATTCGTCGTCAGAAAAGCACTGGATGAAGAACCTGTCATCCCGCGTGCGATAACCGAACTCCCGCAGGGTACCTACAAGGCTGTCACCGAGGGGCGCATCGTGCTGACGGTGCCAGCCGGGGTCCTTGATCTCCGCGTACACGCCCACGTCACGGCCCGTGGACTGGTTCAGCCCCTGAATGAACTCCAGTTCTTCCTCCAGCGTGTGAATGCTGAAATTGCCGCTCCCGGCTGGAAATCGACCCGGGTAGCGCGCTCCGTCTCCGTCCTTCCTGCGCCTCTCCGTTACCCGCAAGGTTCGGAGCTCTGCCAGAGTGAAATCGATGCAGTAGCTCCGCCCGTCGGACCGGGCACGCCCGGGAAAGCGCCGGGCCACGTCGGTCAGCTGGTCGAGGTGAAGGTCGTGAAAGACGATCAGCCGGCCGTCGCGTGACGCGACGACGTCCTGCTCGAGAAAATCGGCACCCATGCCGTGAGCCAGCGCCTTGGCCGGCAAAGTGTGCTCAGGAAGGTAACCGCTGGCCCCCCGATGCGCTATCACAACGGGTGCGGCGCGCACGTGCGTTTGCTACTCGCCTGCCACGCCGAGGCGCTTCTGCATAAGCGGGCTCGTCGTGGTGTACTGGAGGTGTACCTTCTTGCCTGGCTCCAGCAGGGCCTTTGCAGCGAAGGCCGCGAGCGCCGCCTCGTGGAAGCCGCTGAGGATCAGTTTCTTCTTCCCCGGGTAGTCGCAGATGTCGCCAATGGCGAAAATTCCGGGGATGTTCGACTGGAATGCCTCAGTGTCCACCGCGATGGCCTTCTTGTGGATCGTGAGGCCCCATTCGGCAATGGGCCCCAGCTTGGGCGAAAGGCCGAAGAACACCAGGATATGGTCCACGTCGAGCACGCGGGAGGATCCATCCTTGAGGCCGAGCTCGAGGCCGGTCAGGCGATCGCCGTCCAGCCGCAGCGCGGTGGCGTTCGCCAATTCGATGATTTCCACGGCGCCGCTGGCCGCACGTGACTTCAGCTGGGCCACGGATGCGGGAGCAGCACGGTAGTCGTCCCGTCGGTGCACAAGTGTCAATGCCGCCGCCTCGGGGCCGAGGGCGAGGGCCCAGTCCAGTGCCGAATCTCCGCCGCCAAGGATTGCGACCCGTTGGCCCTTGAACAGCCCGGGTTCCCTTACCCGGTAATGTATGTAGCGATCCTCGAACTGGTCAGCCCCATCAAGATGCAGCTTGCGGGGCTGGAAGGAACCCACGCCTCCAGCGATGAAAATCGTCCTGGCGTGGAACTCCTTGCCAGGCGAGGTGCGTACCCGAAAACCGCCGTCGACCGGCTGCAGTTCGACCACTTCCTCGCCGAGGTGAAACGTCGCATTGAAGGGCTCGATCTGCTTCATGAGGTTGGCAACGAGCTCGGCCCCGGTGCATACCGGCACAGCCGGGATGTCATAGATCGGCTTTTCGGGGTACAACCAGCTGCACTGGCCACCAGCAGCCGGGAGCGAATCGACGATGTCCGCCCTGATCCCCAGAAGTCCCAACTCGAATACCTGAAACAGGCCGCATGGGCCCGCACCAATAACCAGCGCGTCTGTCTGAATGGTCATTCCTGTGAAGGTGGCCAGGCTGCCAGTGGCAAGGACCAGGCGTCACCCTAGCTGTCGCCGGTCATGCCGGCGGGGCGCAAATCTTACGTGACCTGTACGGACGGGAACAAGCGATGCCGGCTGCGGCACGACGCCGCGGTAGCCTGGCGGAACTAGTCCAGCTTGAACTCCACGACATCCCAGCGGGCCGTATTCTCGTGCCGGGCGTGCTGCCGGAGGGCGTCGACCAGGGTGCGTGCGTTCCAGTCGACCACCTCGGACGCCCGCTCAAGGATGATTTTCTGTATGACGACGGTCTCCCCAAAGGACTTCACGCCGATGATCGGCTTGTTGAATGCGCCGGCACAGTCCATCTGGAACGTCACAAGGTCCCTATTCAGGTCGTAGATGGACACGGGCAGGACCATGACCTCGGATGCCTTTATCTGGTTGCGGAGCTCGTCCTTTAGCGCCTCCTTGCCGCCTGCTGGAACCTTCTCCGGATCGCTGACATTCAGGTAAAGGAACTTGTCGCGGCTTTCCAGATACTCGAAGACGCGCAGGTAGTCGGGGTGCTTTTCGAAGAGATGGCTGACGAAGACCCGGATTGGGCTTGAATCTGACATCGCTTTCCCTCCTCTCCACCGTCAAAAATACCATGGAGTTTGAACCCCGGTTGCAGGGCATTACACTGCCGGGGCAATGCGCCTTCTCGTATACAACATTCGCTACGCGGTAGGCGCCGGAATGCCCCCGCAGATACCCGTCCCCGGTGCAGGCTACCTGTTTGGCAACCCGGGGACCCTCGACAACATCATAGATTTCATCAAATCCTGCCGTCCCGACGTGGTTGGCCTGATCGAGGTCGATGTCGGGTCGGTGCGCAGCGGTGGCGTCAACCAGGCCGAGTCCATTGCCGGCGCACTGGGGCATTACTCGTGCTACGAGTGCAAGTACGGGGAGGAGTCCCTCAACCAGATGCTGCCCATCCTGCGCAAGCAGGCAAATGCCTTTCTCGCCGCCCCCCATATCCTGGGGGAGCGCTTTCATTACTTCGACACCGGCATCAAGCGCCTCATCATCGAGCTGGAACTGGACGGGGTGATAATCTTCCTGGTGCACCTTTCCCTTAAGTACCGGCACCGCCAGTTTCAGCTCCGTTACCTCTACGAGCTGATTTCCCGGGCCCCGAAGCCGGTGATTCTGGCCGGCGACTTCAATACCTTCTGGGGCGAGAGCGAGATGTTTCTCTTCATGAAGGCTGCGGGCCTGCGCAGTGCCAATACAGCCGGCCTCCCCTCCTACCCGAGCAAGATGCCACGCATGGAGCTGGACTTCATCCTGTACGGCGCGGGGATCGAGATAAATTCATTCGAGGTTCCGAAAGTCCTGCATTCGGATCACTTGCCCCTCTTGTGCGATTTCGATTTGAGGTAGCGCCATGACGGCTCCCAGACACTGGCGGCTTGACTGCGATGCCAATGACATTGGCTGGCTCTGTTTCGATCGCCAGGATGCCGGGGCAAATACGCTGTCTGCCGGGACCATGGCCGAACTGAACTCCATTCTCGACGATCTGTCGCAGCGCCGCCTGCGGGGGCTTGTTATTCATTCCGGCAAGGAATCGGGGTTTATCGCTGGCGCCGACATCAATGAATTCCCGGGCCTCGATTCGGAGGAACGGGCGTTTGCGCTGACCCGCCAGGGGCAGAAGATCCTTGACCGGCTGGAGGGCCTGCCCTACCCGACCGTTGCCGTCCTGAATGGGTTTGCTCTCGGTGGCGGACTGGAGCTGGCACTGGCCTGCAGTCGCCGCGTGGCAAAGGCTGGTGACGAGCCCGCCTTCGGACTTCCGGAAGTGCAGCTCGGGGTCCATCCGGGGTTTGGCGGAACGGTCCGCCTGCCGCAGCTCATCGGCGTGCGCCGCGCGATGGACATGATCCTGACGGGCCGCTCCCTCCGGCCGGGCGAAGCCCTCCGTGCCGGGCTGGTAGACGCCCTGATTACGGACGGGGAGTGGCGGACTGCGGCGCTCGGACAACTCGAGAAACCCGGCAGGCGAGCCGCGGTGCCGCTGCTGGACCGGCTGCTGGCCCTGGGCCCTGTTCGCCCACTGCTGGCCCGGACACTGCGCCGCAAGGCTGCGGAGAAAGCACGCCCGGAGCACTACCCTGCTCCCGGGGCGATCATCGACCTCTGGGAAGAGCATGGCGCGGCCCGGTCGCCCGCGTCCTTCGAGGCCGAGGCCCGGTCCTTCGGCGGGCTGGTCAGGACGCCGGCCTCACGTAACCTGGTGCGCGTCTACTTTCTCCAGGAGAGGCTCAAGAAGCTGGCCACGGGCAGGAGCACTGTTAGACGCGTGCACATCGTCGGCGCTGGTGTCATGGGAGGCGACATCGCCGCATGGTGCGCGCTGAAGGGCATCGAGGTGACGCTCCAGGACCGCGAAATGCGGTTCATCGAGCCGGCCCTCGCGCGAGCTGCCCAGCTCTTCGGCCGCAAGCTCAGGAAGCCGGAGTCCGTCGCTGCCGCCGTCGCCCGCCTGCGGGCCGATCCTGGCGGCACTGGAGCCGCCGAGGCGGACCTTGTCATCGAAGCCGTGTACGAGGACCTCAGGGTAAAGCGGGAGGTCTATGAGCGCCTGGAAGGCAGCCTGAGGCCGGGCGTCGTGATCGCCACCAACACCTCGAGCATTCCCCTCGAGGATCTCGCGGGCTGCCTTCGCGAGCCGGGGCGACTGATCGGGATGCACTTCTTCAATCCGGTCGCCAAGCTGCCTCTTGTCGAGATCATCGCTGCTGCGGGCAGCAGCGCGGAGTCCCTGGCTACCGGAACCGCCCTTGCCCGCCGCATTGGCAAGCTGCCCGTGCCGTGCCGGAGCCACCCCGGCTTCCTGGTGAATCGCATCCTTGCCCCGTACATGGGCGAAGCCATGGAGATGATCAGGGAAGGGATTCCGCTGGCCGAGATTGACCAGGCCGCCCTGGAGTTCGGGATGCCCATGGGACCTGTGGAGCTGGCCGACTCCGTCGGTCTCGACGTGGCCGATCACGTCGCACGGATCCTCGCCCCGGTTCTGGGCCGCGGCCCCGCGCCCGAGCTGGAGGAACTGGTCCGGCAGGGCAACCTGGGGGTCAAGACCGGCCGGGGCTTCTACACCTATCGTGAGCGGAGGCCGGTGAAGCCGGCCCTGGAATGGGGCTCATCGAGCCCGGCGGTCCAGGATCGATTGACCTACTCGATGCTGAACGAGGCCGCCGCGTGCCTCCTCGAGGGAATCGTCACGGACCCCGATCTGGTGGATGCGGGAGTAATCTTCGGTACGGGTTTCGCCCCGTTTCGAGGCGGTCCCCTGCATTACGCACGGGAAATCGGGATAGACCGGGTGGAAGCCCGTCTTCGCGAACTGGCCCAACGCCACGGCCCCCGGTTCACCCCATCGGCGGGCTGGAGGTTGCTGCAGCACTGAAGTCACAGAATGGCCAGCTGGTGGCTTTCATACTGGAAAATCTAGCGGTTAGAATGCACAGCTGATGGCAGACTCAACTGTTACCCCGGACTTGTTGCGTCGCTTCTCGCCGCTTGATGGGCTCAAGCGCGAGAACGTCGCCGCACTGGCCAAGAAAATGGAAGTCCGGACCCTGGACGGCAGCAAACCGCTGCTCCGGGAGGGTGACACGGACAAGCGAACCTATTACCTGGTGACGGGCACCCTCGAACTCACAGATCGCAACGGCAATGTGCGCCTGCTCCGTGCCGGAACGGACGAAGCCCGCAATCCGATTGCGCCTGTCCTTCCCCGCCGGTACACGGTCCGTGCGGTGGACCGCGTCGAGTATGTTTCCGTCGACACCGAACTTCTCGACGTGATGCTGACCTGGGACCAGACAGGCAGCTATGAAGTCAACGAACTCCGCAGCGACGATCGGGGGAACTCCGACGACTGGATGACCACCCTGCTGCAGACCAAGGCCTTCCACCGGATTCCGCCCGGCAACATCCAGGCGATCTTCATGCGCATGCAGCAGGTGCATTTCAGTGCCGGCGACGTGATCATCAAGCAGGGCGACGAGGGCGACTACTTCTACGTGATTACGCGCGGCAAGTGCGCCGTGACCCGGGAAACCCCACTGAACAAGGAAGGGATCAAGCTGGCGGAGCTGAATGTCGGCGACACATTCGGGGAAGAAGCTCTGATCTCGCACAACCGGCGGAACGCGACCGTCACCATGCTGACCGACGGTGCGCTGATGCGTCTTGGCAAACAGGACTTCAATACCCTCCTGAACGAACCCATGGTGGCCTGGGTCGATCATGACGAGGCGCGGCGCCTCGTGGAGGCCGGGGGCAAGTGGCTGGACGTGCGCCTGCCGAGCGAATTCGAGGCGTACCACGAGCCGGGGGCGATCAACATTCCCCTGTATTTCATCCGGCTGAAACTCAATACCCTGGACACCAAGACGACTTACGTCGTTTGCTGTGATACAGGGCGACGCAGTTCAGCCGGGGCCTTCGTCCTCAACGAGCGGGGATTCGATACCAGGGTCCTTCGCGGGGGGCTCAACCTCACCAGCCGCTGAGGCGACGGCTACATGGTGTGCGTGGGCTTGTCGCCGCCAAGGGCGCCGGCCAGGTAATTCTCGATCTTCTTCTGGGTGGCACCGCCATCCTGGTCGCTGAACTGCACGCCGATGCCCGCCGTCCGCTTGCCCTGGGCGCCCTTGGGCGTGACCCAGATGACCCGCCCGGCGACGGGAATTTTCTCGTCCTCACCCATGATATTGAGGAGCATGAACACCTCGTCGCCGATCTTGTAACTGCTGCTTGTCGGAATGAACAGGCCGCCATTGCGGATGAACGGCATGTAGGCGAGATACAGGGCGCTCTTGTCCCTTATCGTCAGCGTCAACAGTCCTGGCTTCGACATATCCCTACCTGGCGGCTCCAGCCGCACCGTACCACCACATGAGCAGGTCCGCGAACATGGCCTCCATGTTCAAGGAGCGGTCCTTGAGGCGCTGCGCCTCCATCACCTGATCGAGGTGCGCGCAACAGGCTGCCATGTTCAGTGCCGCCCCCGGAATTTTCAAGGGCAGCAGGGCCGAAGCGGGATCCCCTGCCACGCGGACCTGCCTCCTCAGCAACTCCGCTGTCTGCAGGTACAACCAGCGCAGACAGATCGTCGAGTCCCTCTTTGCCCAGCGGTGCGCGACCGCTATTGGCGTGGCCTTCCGGTCGATAACTTGCTGTAGTTCATCGCCGAGTTCGCCAAGCAGCCTGGCGACACCCGGATCCTTGTCGTCACCCAGGAGGGCCATCGCCATCAACGGCGCGCCGGATGAAAACGCCAGGGCCCGCTCGCAGGCAGACCGGTCCGGATGGCGACTGGCCAGCCAGGCGAGAGCGGTGCCCGGTGGCGGCGGCGACAGGCGAATTCGCTCGCAGCGGCTGAGTATCGTTGCCGGAAGGCGCGCCGGAGTATCTGCTATCAGGATTACCGTGGTGGCCGCCGGAGGCTCCTCCAGTGTCTTCAGGAGCGTGTTGGCGGCATTGTGGTTCATCAGCTCCGCGGGCCAGATGAGCCCGACCTTCCGGCCGCTGCCGTGGCTGGTGAGGCTCAGGGCCTGGATGAGCTCCCGGATCTGGTCGATCTTGATGACGCGCGACTCGTCCTCCAGCCCGACATTCCAGTAGTCCGGGTGCGGCACCCCCTCCAGCTGATCGGCGGGCACCTCGAGCGAAGGCTGCCACGCACAGTCGAGGAGCCTGGAGGTCAGCGTGAGGGCAAAATGGCGGCGGCCGATTCCGGCGGGACCGTGAACCAGCAGGGCCTGCGGCGTCTGGCCGCGGGCAATCCGTGCCTCGAAACGCAGCAGGGCTGTGCTGAGCCAGGGCGCGTCACTTACAAACATAACTCTTTATATTCAATATATTGAGACTCATATTTAAGGCTGTATCTAGCCCAGCGCCGCCAGTGCCTGCCGAATGTCGTCCTGAACTTCACGGAGAGGCTTCCCCGCGTTGATGAGCCGGATTCTCCCCGGCTCCCGGGCGGCGAGGTCCAGGTAGGCCTGGCGGACGCGATGGTAAAACTCGGCGGGTTCCTGCTCAAAGCGATCCCGTTTCCCGCGGCCCGCCTGGCGCTCCGCCGAGATGGCAAGGGGTGCATCCAGCAACAGGGTCAGATCCGGTTGCAGATCGCCCTGGACCAGTTTCGCCAGGGTGTCGATGGCGTCGGCGGCCAGGCCCCGGCCGCCACCCTGGTAAGCCCGGCTGGCATCGGTGAAGCGGTCACAGACAACCCACTTGCCGCTCGCGAGCGCTGGCCTTATGACTTCATCGATATGCGCGGCCCGCGCCGCGAACATCAGCAGGAGTTCGGTCAGTGGCTGGATTCTCGACTCCGGGTTGAGCAGTAGCTCCCGAACGCGCTCTCCGAGTACGGTGCCCCCGGGTTCGCGGGTTTCCACCACCGGGTGGCCTGCCCCGCGCAGCTCGTTGGCGATGAAGCCCAGGTTGGTGGACTTCCCGACGCCTTCAATCCCTTCGACGGTAATGAAGCGGCCGCGCTCCTGTCTGTCTCTGGCTTCTGCCACGTGCCTTCAGTCCTTCTCGCGCCGATCGAGCGCCGCCAGGTATTCACGCACCGCCGCTTCGTGCTCCCGCAGCGTATCGCTGAATCGGTGGCTGCCATCACCCTTGCCTGTGGCCACGAAGAACAGCGCCGTCCCGTCGGCGGGCCTTGCCGAGGCATCGATGGCCGCAGCGCTCGGGGCGGCGATCGGCGTCGGTGGCAAGCCACCGCGTGTATAGGTGTTCCAGGGCGAATCCGTCTCCAGGTCCAGGCGGGTGAGGTTGCCGTCGAAGCGGGTTCCGAGCCCGTAGATGACCGTAGGGTCTGTCTGGAGTCGCATGCCGCTTCGCAGGCGACGGGTGAACACTCCCGCGATCTGGGGCCGTTCACTCGCCAGGGCCGTTTCGCGCTCGACGATGGAAGCGAGTATCAGGAGTTCGTAGGGGCTGGCCAGCGGAAGGCCGGGCTGCCGTGTCGTCCAGGCCTGCCCGAGGTGGTCTTCCAGGGCAACATGGGCGCGGGACAGCAATTCGCGATCGGATTCTCCCCGGGCAAACAGATACGTTTCGGGCAGGAATGCGCCCTCCGCACTCGGCCAGGGCAGTCCCAGCTCCCGGGCCAGGTCGGTGGCATTGGTGGACTGAAGCTCCTGCTCCAGGGCCGGCACGGCACGCACCGCCCGGAGGATATCGACGACGGTCCAGCCCTCCACCAGCGTCAGCTTGTGCAGGACCACACGCCCGGATTCGAGATGCTGCAGAAGTGACGGTGGCGTCATTCCCGGTGTCAGGTGGTACTCACCGGCCTTCACCCTCCCCGCCTGGCCCGTCAGCTGGCCGTAGGCGGTCAGTACGGATGGGAACTCCACGATGCCGCCTTCCGCCAGCTTCTCCACCACCGCTGACCAGCTTGAGCCGCTGATGACCTCCAGCCGGTAGCCGTCCGCGGGAATTGCCAGCGGCGTCGCCAGGTAGCTGCGCACCCAGGCAGCGCCGGCAACGGCCAGACAGACGCCGACGACGAACGCAACCAGGACTAGCCGGCGCATTCTTGGACCCCGGTCTCGACCAGTCTCGCCTGCAGGAGGCGGGTGATGGGCCCGGTGCTCCAGGAGTGCGCGCCCAGCCGGTGCACGGGACGAATTCCGGTCAGCGCGCTGGTCAGGAAGACCTCCGATGCGTCCACGACTGCTGACGGCGGCAGGTCCGCTACGGACACCGCAATCCCTGCACTGCGGGCCGCGTCCAGCACCACGCGCCGCATGACGCCGGCTATTCCGGCCCGACCCACCGCGGGGGTAAGCAGGCGGTCACCTGACACGAGGAACACATTGCTTGCCGTGCCGCCGATGAGCCGTCCCTCCGTGCTGGTCATCAGTCCTTCGCTGATATCCGGCTGGGACCATTCCGCCCGGGCGAGTACCTGCTCGATCCTGCCCAGCAACTTCAGGCCCGCCGTGGCCGGATTGGCAGACACCATGGTCTCACACCACCGGATACCGATTGGCCCGGACCCATGGGGCTCGACCTCAGCCGTGCCCCATGCCAGCGTCGGGGAAGGGTTGACGGGCGGCCCGTACCCTCTGGGCCCCGGTCCGCGGGTGAGCACGAGTTTTAGAACCCCGTGCCGGTGTCCTGCGGCTGCCGCCACCAGACCCGCAGCGAGGCGCAGCCGATCCGGCCTCGCAATTTGCAGCCGGTCGCAGCCCAGGGACACCCGGTCGAGATGATGGGCCAGGAACCGTGGCTGACCGTCCCGAATGGCGATGGTTTCGAACAGGCCATCACCATACATCAGCCCCCTGTCGGTGACGTCAATTGCGCGTCCGGGTTCGCCATTGATCCACCAGCGGTCCATGACGGCCTAGCCTGCCAGGGCCAGCACAAGGCCTTTGGCCTTTGCGCGGGTTTCCTCGAGTTCCCGGGCAGGACTGGAATCCGCCACGATGCCGCTGCCCGCCGCGAAGGACAGATCGTGTCCCTGCAGCACGAAGGACCTGATCAGGATGTTCAGGTCGCAACTCCCGTCCTGGTTGAGGTACCCCATGGATCCGGTATAGGGCCCGCGTGGTGCGCCCTCCAGTTCGCTGATGATTTCCATGCATCGCACCTTGGGACAGCCCGTAATCGTTCCCCCGGGGAAGATGGCCCGGATCAGGTCCCCGGGAGACACATCATCCCGCAAACGGCCCCGGATGTTCGAAACGATGTGATGCACATGGGCATAGGACTCGACTGCCATGAACTCATCGACCTCCACGGAGCCGGGCTGGCTGACACGCCCGAGGTCATTGCGTTCCAGATCGATCAGCATGACGTGTTCCGCCCTCTCCTTCGGATTGGCGAGCAGGTCCTGCCGCATGGCCTCCTCCAGGCCGGGATCATCTGCGGTGGGACGCGTTCCCGCAATCGGGCGGGTATCCACCCTGCCATCCCGGCAGCGGACGAGGCGTTCCGGCGAAGAGCTGATCAGGGACCAGTCTCCCAGCGTTGCGATGCCGGCGTACGGCGCCGGATTGGTGAGACGCAGCCGTCGGTAGATGTCGGCGGGCCTCGAGCCGCGGCGGACAGTTCCAGTCCAGCGCCGGGCGAGATTCACCTGGTACACGTCGCCACGGGCAATCAGCTGGCGGATCGTGTCGACCGCATGAAGGAATTCCGCCGCTGCGGGCTCACTGAGCCCGGTTACCAGGGCCTCACCGGGCGCCATGACATCCTGCTGCGGACGGCTGGCGCGGACGTCCTGCTCCAGCAGGACAGCATCACCGCTGTGAGCCGGATCCGCGACGATCCAGGCCTGTCCGCTGCGCCGGTTGCGCACAAGCGCCACCGGTATGCGTGTTGCGAATGCCACCGGGCCAGCCGGCGGATCCTGCGTGCGGATGCTCGGCTCGATCTGGCGGACGAGCTCGTAGCCCAGGAACACAAACCAGCCACCCCGGAACGGCACTGGCGACTCCGCAACGGGGGCTTGCCGGATACTGCGCCACCAGTCGTCAAGGGCCGGCAGAAACTCATTGCCGGATCCGGCGATGCCAGGCCCGTGCAGACGGAAGTGCCGGTCCAGCTGAAGCGTCTCGCCGGGAAAAGCGAAGAGGATGTCGAATGAATCCGCGTTCCGGCGTTGCCGGTCCGTGGCTACGCTTTCCAGCAGGTACGGATAGCGGCCTGGATTCCCCGCATGCAGTTGTAGCAGGTCGAAGTCCGCCGGAAGTTCAACGGGGTGGATTGGCATGGCCTCGGACCGGGCCATCTCGTCCGGATCAGACCCGTCGGAAGATCAGGCTGCCGTTCGTGCCCCCGAAACCGAAGGAGTTGCTGAGCACGCTGTTGATCGTCATGCGACGGGCAGTATTCGGGACGTAATCCAGATCGCACTCCGCATCGGGAGTCTGCAGGTTGGCTGTCGGCGGCGCGACCTGGTCCCGGATTGCGAGGACGCTGAACACCGCCTCGACGGCCCCTGCGGCGCCAAGCAGGTGCCCTGTCGTTGACTTGGTGGAGCTGACCGCCAGTTTCCGGGCGTGAGGGCCGAACACGCCACGTAGTGCCCGGGTTTCAGCGACGTCGCCAAGTGGCGTGGACGTTCCATGGGCGTTGACGTAGTCGATCTGGTCGGGATTGAGCCCGGCATCCTTCAGGGCCGCTGCCATGCAAGCCTGGGCCCCCTCTCCATTATCGGGTGGAGCCGTGATGTGGTAAGCGTCCGCGCTCATGCCAAAGCCGATGACTTCCGCGAAGATCGTCGCCCCACGCTTGCGCGCGGCCTCGAACTCCTCCAGCACCAGGCACGCGGCCCCATCACTCAACACGAAGCCATCCCGATCCTTGTCCCAGGGCCGGCTCGCCGCGGCGGGATCGTCATTGCGCTGGGACAGAGCCCTCGCCGCGCAGAATCCGCCGAGGCCCAGCGGCGTGATGCCGTGTTCCGCACCACCGGCCAGCATTACGTCCGCATCACCGTGGACGATCAGCCGGGCCGCCATGCCGATGCAGTGGGTCGCGGTGGTGCAGGCACTGACCAGCGCGATATTCGGACCACGGTATCCATGCTGGATCGAGACATGACCCGAAACCATGTTGATGATGCTTGCCGGGACGAAGAAGGGAGAGATTTTGCGCGGTCCACCTTCCTGCAGCCGCGCATGATTGGACTCGATGGTACCGACCCCTCCGATGCCCGACCCCATTGCCACGCCGATCCGGTCGAGGCCATGGCCGCTGTCGGGCAAGCCGGCATGCGCGATCGCCTGGGATGCGGCCGCGATCCCGAAATGCATGAACGGATCCATCTTCTTGAGTTCCTTCGCGGGCACGTACTGGCTGGCATCAAAGTCGCGGATGCTGCCGCCAAAACGTGTGGAGAACTCGCTGACATCGAAATCAGTGATGGGCCCGATCCCGGATTGACCGCCGACGACCTTCTGCCAGGCCGTCTCCAGGTCATTTCCCACCGGGGAGACGATTCCCATCCCGGTGATGACGACGCGTCTGCTGGACATCCGTGGCTGCGCCGGGCCGAAACCGGAAGTCAGGAAGCCGCTGCCCGCTGGGAGATGTAGTCGATCGCCTGCTGTACGGTCTTGATCTTCTCCGCATCCTCGTCAGGAATCTCGGTTTCAAATTCTTCCTCGAGCGCCATGACCAGCTCGACCGTATCCAGGGAATCGGCGCCGAGGTCATCGACGAAAGAAGCCTGGTTGGTGACTTCCTCTTCCTTAACGCCAAGCTGCTCGGCGACGATGCTCTTGACCTGTGCCTCAATGCTGCTCATGTGTGCTATGTCCTCATTCGTGAGACCGATCAGGCAGATGAGCGGCCCGCGAGAATCGCGGATCGCACCCCCTGACCGGCGGGTATTCTAAGTTAACCGTCCCGGCCAATCTAGCACTGCAAAAAAGCGGCCCGAACCGATGGCCCGGGAGACCAGCCGGCCGGCCTAGACCATCAGCAGACCGCCGTTGACGTGGATGGTCTCCCCGGTCACATACGCGCCGGCGCGCGATGCCAGGAAGAGCACGACGGCCGCCACATCGTCCACGGTGCCAAGCCGCTGGAGCGGGATCTGCGCCGCGAGCCGGGCCCGCTGCTCCTCAGGCAAAGCATTGGTCATGTCCGTCTCAATGAACCCTGGCGCGACGACATTCACCGTGATGCTGCGGCTGCCGACCTCGCGCGCCAGCGACTTGGAGAAGCCGACGATACCGGCCTTGGCGGCCGCGTAATTTGCCTGGCCGGCGTTCCCCATCGCGCCGATCACCGATGCAATGTTGATGATCCTGCCGTGCCGCTGTTTCAGCATTCCCCGCACGAAGGCCTTGCTGGTGAGGAAGACAGAGGACAGGTTCGTGGCGATGACGGCATCCCACTCCTCGTCCTTCATGCGGAGCAGTAGGTTGTCCCGGGTTATCCCGGCGTTGTTCACGAGAACTGTAATTGCCCCCTCACGGGCCTCGATGTCCTTCTGCGCAGCAGAGACCGACGACGCCGAGGAGGCATCCAGCACCAGCCCCCTTCCCGCGAACCCGTGTTCGCCGAGGCGCGCCGTGATGCCGGCAGCCCCTGCTTCGGTGGTGGCCGTGCCAATCACCGTCGCACCGGCGAGCCCGAGCGCGTGGGCAATGCCGGCGCCGATGCCGCGCGAGGCGCCGGTGACCAGCGCGATCTCGCCGGTCAGTGAAAGGAGTTCGTTTGCAGCAATCATGGACCTGGTTCCCTCAGTCAGCCCGGCACGGAGACGCCAACACGACGCCGGTAAACCTGCTCGCCCGCAACATACAATAATCCACCGACGGCCCCCCAGAGGTGCGCATCGGTGACCACCGAACTGCCCACGGTCTCGGCAGAGAACGGCATCGCGCCATTGAACTGCTCCCACGCCAGCTTGCCGGTCCAGATCGCGAGCAGCAGCCAGCCCACCCGATCCCCCTGCCGGATCCAGTCGATCGCGCCGATCATCAGCAGGCCATGCAGAGCGCCCGACATGCCGACGCACCACGCAATACCCGGGCTGAAGAAGAACAGGCCAAGGGTGCTCACGACCGAGCAGACGATCTGGGCACTGGCCCACGCGATAGGATTCCGTGCGGGATAGAACACCCACGTCCCGATCAGCAGCGCGCCCACGTTGAGCGCCAGGTGCATCCATCCCAGGTGCACAAGGTTCCCGGTGAGGATGCGCCAGTACTGGCCGGCGGCGACCGCTTCCCGGTCGTACCAGAGAACCCTCTGCCACTCGGCGGGAAGCGCCTGGAGTGCGACGAGCATCACAGCAAAGCCGGTAGCCCAGGCCAGCGATGAGGATTCCAGTCTCGGAGAAAACGTTATTTGTCGGGCGCTTAGGGCCACTTGGTGAAATCTGCTTGAAAACTGCTGACAGGGCCCGGCGGGTGGCAGATAATCCCGTCTGCCGCTTCGGGTTGCGGCGGATCATCGCAGAATCGCAGGGTCAATTCATGAAGTTCGCGAACTCGTCGTTCCGGGCCGCACGCGGCTTTACGCTCATCGAAATCATGGTGGTGGTGGTGATCCTCGGGATCCTCGCCGCGCTGATCGCGCCCAACGTCATCAGCCGCATCGATGACGCACAAGGTGCGAAGGTGAAACAGGACATCCGCGCCATCGAGAGCGCCCTCAAGCTGTACCGGCTCGACCGCTTCCGCTATCCCACCGGCCAGGAGGGTCTGGACGCCCTGGTCACGCCTCCGCAGGATACTTCCCAGAGGTGGCCCGAAGGCGGCTACCTGGACCGGATGCCCAAGGATCCCTGGGACCGCCCCTATGTTTACGAGAATCCCGGGAAGCAGGGTGAGTTCGACATCTACTCACTGGGCCGCGACGGACAACCCGGAGGCGATGGCCCCGATGCCGATGTCGGCAACTGGGATCTCGACTAGCGGGACAATGGGCGGCTCCATCGGGAGGGCGGCCGGCTTCACCCTTCTCGAGTTGCTGGTGGTGGTCTTCATCATCGGCATCATGGCAACCATGTTCACCCTGTCGGTCGGCGTGGCCGGCGGTACTGATCGGGAGCTGCGCCGTGAGACCGAAAGGCTGCAGACCCTCCTCGGCCTGGCCCTGGAAGACGCGTCCTTCCAGTCACGCGAGCTTGGCCTGCGACTCTATCCGCAACGCTACGAGTTCTCGGTCTTCGATCGCGGCGATCCGTTCAATCCGGAAGATGACAAATGGGCGCCAATCGACGCTGACGTGCTGGGTCCGCGGGAACTGCCTGCGGCGTTCGCTCTCGAGCTGGAAATCGAGGGTCGGTCGGTGAATCTGGAGCGCAGCGAGAAGGACGTGGAGAAGAAGTACGAGCCGCAGCTGTTCATCTTTTCGTCCGGTGACTTCGGCGACTCCTTCGACATCCATCTGCGAAGCCTGGAGGAGGACCGGAGCTACTCTCTCGCGGTCGCCATTGATGGCACGACCAGCCTGAAAAAGGGCGATGACTGACCCCGCCCGGCAATCCGGCTTCACGCTCCTCGAGGTGCTGGTCGCGCTCGTAATCGTCGCCCTCGGCCTGATGGCCGCCTTCGGCCAGGTCAACCAGTCCCTGACCGTCGCCAGCCGCCTTCGCGACAAGACACTCGCACACTGGATTGCAACGAACGAGATGACCCGGTTGCGCCTGCTGTCCGAGTTTCCACCGATCGGATCCCGCTCGGACGAGGTGGAGATGGCGCGGACCAACTGGCGCTACACCGTCAAGGTGGTCAAGACGCCGGTTGAAGCCCTCCGGCGCGTGGATATCAGCGTTGCCTTCGCTGAGAGCCCGGATACGGTGGTAACCACGCTCACCGGCTTTCTGGGCCGGCCGCCGCCGGCTACCCCGGGCACGGGTGGGCAGGTGGACCAGGCGGTGTGGTATTGCCCAGAGCCGACAGGGCCATGAATCCCTTGCGCAAGGCTGGTCAGCGCGGCTTCACGTTGCTTGAACTCCTGGTGGCCATGGGTATCTTCGCCATCATTGGCGCCATGGCTCTGGGCGGACTGAACGCCGTCGTCGGCCAGGAATCCCAGGCTCGTGTCCAGACAGAGCGGCTGGCGACCCTGCAACGTGCCATGCGCCTGATGACCAACGACCTCGGGAGCACCATGCCCCGATTCGTGAGGGATGAGCTGGGCACACCGTGCAAGGAGTTGCCGCTGGTTGCCGATGGCCGGATCGGGTACCTGATCCAGCTGACCCGCAGCGGCTGGCCCAATCCCGCGAATCTGCCGCATCGAGGGACTCTCCAGCGCGTGCAGTACCGGCTCGAGGACGGCAAGCTGATCCGCGACTACTGGCCTGTCCTTGATCGGGTGCTGGGGCAGGAACCCCGCACCGAGGAGCTGCTCACCGGGGTCAAGGATGTGAAGCTCCTGTTTTTCGACCCCGGGGAGGGCACCGGTGAGTGGCTGCAGCAGTGGCCCCCCCTGCGGAATGCCAACAGCACGACCGGCGATCGTCCGCGCGCCATCCGGGTGACCCTCGAGCTGGACGACTGGGGGACGATCGACCGCCTCATCGAGGTGGCGCAGTGAGGCCGGCACCGCGGGCCCGGCAGGCGGGCATCGCGGCCCTGACTGCCATACTCGTCGTGACAATTGCCACGGTTCTGGCAGTCAACCTGCTCTGGCGAACCAGCGTCGACCTGCGCCGGACCGAGACGCTCCTGCTGCAGGACCAGGCCCGCCAGTACGATCTGGGCGGCGAGGAATTCGCCAAGTTCGGACTTGCCGAGGACTTCCGGGACGACGGGCCGAGTGGCAGCGATACCATCCAGGAGAACTGGGCAAAGCCACTGGTATTCGACGTCGAAGCCGGCAAGCTCGAGGGCTACCTGCTGGACCAGCAGGGCCGCTTCGACCTCAATGCCCTGGTTGGCGCAGACGGCAAGCGCGTTGCCGAGGCGGCCGACCAGTTCGAACGGCTGCTGACGCTGCTGCCACTGGAGCGCCCGCTGGACCCGGCCACGGCGACGGCCCTGGCCGAGGCCACGATCGACTGGATCGATCCGGACCAGTCTCCCCTGTTGAATGGCGCCGAGGACGACCAGTACACCAGCCGCGCCCCGCCCTACCGGCCGGCAAACTTCTGGTTCACATCGACCAGCGAGCTGCTCGCCATCGAGGGTTATACCCCCGAGATCTACGCTGCGCTCAGGCCCCACATCAGTGCGTTGCCGCCGCCCCCCGCCGCCGGCGAGCGCTGGAAGCTGAACGTCAACACGGCGACCGACCTGGTGCTGGCCTCCCTGGTGCCCAATCTCGGCCCCCTGGATGTGGAACCGTTCCTGAACGGGGCCTATGAAGACGAGGCGGACTTCCGGGCGGACTTCCCGGGCAGTGAACAGATCCCGCCGAACAGCCTCGGCGTCACGAGCAGCTGGTTTCTGTTAACCGTGACCGCGACTATTGGCACTGCACAATCCACTATGTACAGTCTCCTGGAGCGCAGCGGGGAGACGGTGCGTACCCGCCTGCGGGCCTTCGACGCGAATTGACCCAGCGCGACATGAACCATGAGTGAAACCCTAGTCATCCGCCTCGTCACCGACGACCCCGCCCGGCCGGGCGAGGCCGTCCAGGCTGAATGGGCTGTCGTGGACGCGACCGGTGCCTGCGTACTGGCGCCCGCCACGGGCGCCCTGGGCGATGCAGCGCCCTTGTGCGCGGGGCGGCGCACCGTCGTCCTGGTCCCGGCGGTCCGCGTGTTGCGGACGCGGGTCGACGTGCCGGTCAAGGGCACCAGCCGCATTGCCCAGGCCCTGCCCTTCGCTCTCGAGGACCTGCTGGCCGAGGACGTCGAGGAGCTCCATTTTGCGGCCGGCACCCGGTATGCCGATGACCAGGTGGCCGTCGCCGTGGTGCGCCGCGAACGGATGGATTCCTGGCTGGCGCAGCTCTCCGCCGCCGGCATCCAGCCCCAGGCCATCCATGCGGACAGCGACGCGGTGCTGGAAGTTGCCGGCAACTCGATTCTGGTCCTCGAGGAGCATCACGCGCTGCTCCGGGATCCGGGCGGCGATCCGGTCGTTTCCGAGCTCGATTCCCTCGAGGGCCTGCTCGAACTGTGGCTGGCCCAGCCTCGCCCGGCGGGTGCCGATGGCGCGGTTCCGCCCCGCAATCTCCAGGTTTATGACGCCACGGTCGACGGGCTGCCGAACGGCATCTGGGAACGCTTCCAGGACAGGGTCGCGAGTCTCGAGGTCCGCCGGCTGCCCGACGGCGCATTGCTGCGCCTGGCCGCCACCATAGTCACCGCTCCGGGCGTGAACCTACTCCAGGGCGACTACGTCAGCCGGAACTCCCTGGGGAGCTACTGGCCCCGCTGGCGGCTCGCCGCAGCGCTCGTGGCGACGCTGGCCGCCTCCATCGTGGCCACGGCCGGCGCCGATGCCTGGCGCCTCAGACGCGAAAGCGCGGCGCTCGAGGCGGAAATCCGTCAGGCCGCCAGTTTCACGTTCCCCGGTGTCGATGCCAGCGGTGACCTGCGTGCGCTGGTGAACTCGCGGCTCCAGGGTGACGGCGGCGCGGCGGCTGGTGCGGCTGGTCGTCAGTTCCTCGACACGATGCAGACCGTGGCCGTTGCCGTAGCCAAGACCGGTAACGCCAGGATCGAGGGCCTGAACTACCGCGCCGGCGTGCTGGAACTGCAGGTTCGCGCGCCCAGCGCAGAGGCGCTCGACACCATCCGCAAACTGGTCGTCGAGGGCGGCAATCTGAAAGCGGACATCCAGTCATCGAATGCTTCTGGAGACGAGATCCAGGGACGCATTCGCATCGCCGGCGCCGGTGCGTGAGGTGGCTTTGATGAACCCGGCAGCTCCGGTTCTGGAATGGCTGGACAAGCTGGCACCGCGCGAGCGCCTGCTCGTGCTTGCGGCCGCCATCTTTGCGGGAATCGCGCTCGTCTACGCTCTCGGCCTGCAGCCGCTCTACGCCGCACGCGGCCGTGCCGCGGCAGAAGTCGAGGCGCGGCGCAGCCTGCTCAGTGACATCGAGCAGGTCGCCCGGCGGTTCGGCCCGCAGGGTGCTGCGACCGTACCGGCCGCGGCAACGGGCGAGTCCCTCGTCGTGGTGATTGACAGATCGACGAGGGAACGCGGCCTCGGCTCCTATCTGAAGCGCAATCAGCCCGAGGGCGCCAGCGGCGTCCGCCTGCGGCTCGAGAATGCCCCGTTTGACGAACTGACCGGCTGGCTGGCTGACGCGCAGGCACGGCACGACCTGGCGACCGTCTCCGCATCCTTCGATCCCAGTGGCGAGCCAGGTCGGGTGAATTCAAACCTCGTGCTCGAGCGCGTAGGGCGCTAGACAGTCAATGCGCCAGGTTCGTCTGCTTGCGGGCGTCGGGCTTGCTGCCCTGTTCGTCTTCCTCGTCGCACTCCTTCCTGCCCGCGTGCTCTTCGGCGCAATTGGGCTGCCCGCCGGTGCGGCGTCAGGCATCTCGGGCACGGTCTGGAATGGCACGGCCGAACGCCTTTCACTGGGCGGCGTGACGCTGGGCCCGGTCAGCTGGAACGCGCATCCCTCCCGGCTGCTCGCGGGCCAGCTCGCTGCCGACATCGAGGCGACGCTGCCAGACGGGTTCCTGAACGGAACCGTTGGTCTCAGCGTTGGCGGGACCATCACCATCAGCGATCTGGAGGCCGCGGCGCCACTGTCCTGGATCGCGCCGGCCGCGGGCGCGGCTGGAGGCCAGCTGACCGCCCGTTTCGACAAGCTGGCCTTCCAGGCCGGCAGGGTTGAGACTGCGATGGGGACCGTCGACGTGGCAGGCGTCGTGCTGCCCATCCCGACCGCCGGGCGCCAGCTTGGCCCCGGAACCTACTCCGTCGCGTTTGATGCGGATGGGCTGGGTTCCGAGGATCCGCTCACCGGCCTGCTCAGCGATGCCGGCGGGCCACTGGAGATCACGGGCACGCTGGTATTCACCCCTCCCCGCTCCTATGAGCTTACGGGCAAGGCAAAACCCCGGCCAGAAGCTCCGCCCGAGTTGCGCAATGCCCTCCAGATGCTGGGACCCGCGACCCCCGACGGGGCGCACGACCTGAGCGTCGCCGGATCGTTCTAGTCCGGCCGCCACACCTGCGGCCCTGCATCGTCCAGCTCGACGACGCGCAGCAACTGCAGCAGCGGAAAGTACAGCGCCGTTCTCGTGGGCCGCTCCTCGAGCCAGCCGAATGCCTCGCGATAGGCCCGCAACTGGGGGGAGTAGCGTTCGACCTCCGACCGAACGAACGCCTCCCGGTCGCCGCCCTCGTGGCTGCCCGTCTTGTAGTCGATGATCCAGCGGACACCGTCCGCCGTGACGAAGGCCCGGTCAATGACGAGGTGCCGGAAGCGGCCGCCGTCGGCCACGGTCACGGCGTACTCGTTGACCCGCTCCCGGTGACTTGCCGAAAGCAGCCATCGTCCCTGCTCGTCGCCCAAAGCCGCGCGGAGCACGCCAACGACTCGCTCCGTGGCACGGTCCAGCATGGAAGCCTCCGCGCCCTCACGAAGTAGCAGTTGCCGGATTCGCGGACGAAACCCGTCAAGCCCGTCGGTCGTGTATTTCTCGACGCCCTGGACGGCAATTTCCTGCAGCCAGCGGTGCGCAACCGAGCCTGCCTGGCGCGTCCAGGCGCTTGCCCAGTCGTAGGGGACCAGATTTCGTGCGTCTGAGGCGTCCTGCCGGTCGGGCAGCACTCCGGCTGGCGGAGCCGGACGCACCCACCCCGACGCCAGCCGGCGGAGCACCGGCTGAGGCCAGTAGACCGATCCGTCTGGGCTGGCGCCCGCCCGCGTTTCCGCCGGAGCCGGCTCCGACGGCCAGCTGGCACCGACCATCGGCCACAGTCTTTCCAGCAGACTGCCTCTGCCGGGTCCGGGCGAACCGCTGCTCTCATCGCTGGATACCCGCGGAGGGCGGGTCTGGCCGAAGAGGTGCAGCCGCTCGCGGGCCCGCGTGACGGCAACGTACAACAGCCGGTCGGTCTCGGCGAGGTCCTGTTGTGCGCGGAGGCCCCACATGAGTTCATACAACCGGTCGTCATCCGCACCGCTTGCATTGATCGGTGCGAGCAGCAGGTCCAGGGTGCCGGCATGGGCGAGCTCCTGCCACAGCAAGGCAGGACGTTCCTCCCGTCGAATGGCACGTCCGAGCGCGGGGATGATGACCGTGTCAAATTCAAGGCCCTTGGCCTTGTGAATCGTCATTACCTGGACGCGTGCGCCGGGCCCGGGCAGTGAGGCGCGCATGCGGTCCAGGTCCCTCCCGAGTGCCAGAACGTCCCCGCAATCGCCACCGTCGTCGTGCCGGCCAATCACGTCCAGTATCAGGTCCGCAAGCGGCAGCTCCCGCCCAGCCAGAGCCGGCCCGCCCAGCTCGAGCCAGATGCCCTCCACGACATCACGGAGCGGTATCTGCCCCAGCCGTGCCATTCCACGCTCGAACACCACGGCAATCCGGGTGGTTCGGGCGCGGCCATCGGCGCTGAGTGCGTCGAGCGATAGGGTATCCCGGGCGAGCTCGAAGAGGGTACGCGGACCGGGCAAAGAACCAAGGCAGGCAAGGTCTGCAAGCGACAAGCCACACAAGGGGGAGCGAAGTACCGTCAACCAGGCCAGGCGGTCCCCGGTATGAACGAGCGCACGGGTGATCGCCAGCATGTCGCACGCCACACCCGTGCGTCCGAGTTCCACCAGGTCGTTGGCGCCCAGTTCGATGCCCGCAGCCCGGAGGGCTGCGACCGTGTGCGCGGCCTGGCTGCGGCTGCGGACGAGTATCCCGATGGTGGCGTCGGGCCACCCCGAGAGCGTCTCCTTCACGACACGCAGCACGCCGCGGCCTTCAGCTCCCGGGTCGTCCCACGCTGACATATGCACGGTGACCGCGGCGGAGGCACCAGGACTTCCCGGACGCGTGGGCTCGCTGGGGGCAAATGAAATGGCGCCGCTCACTACGTCGTCCCGTGCCGGCAGGACCCGTGCGAATGCCTCGTTGGCCCAGGTGACAAGGGCGGGCACGGAACGGAAGTTGGCCCGGAGCCGGATGAACTCCATCGCGATACCGGGTAGTCCGTGATCCCGGACGTCGAGGAACAGGCGGACCTCAGCCTGCCGGAACCGGTAGATGGATTGCATCGGGTCGCCGACCAGGAACAGCGTGCGTCCGTCGCCGGGAGTCCAGCCGCGGGTCAGGGCGCGCAGGAGCGAGTACTGAGCCTGGGACGTGTCCTGAAACTCGTCGAGCAGCACGTGCCGGAGGCGCCAGTCCACCCGCAGGGCGAGTTCGCTGGGTGCCGCTTCTTCGCCCAGGGCCACCCGCGCCTCGGCCGCAACCTCCGTGTAGTCCGTCTCCCCCTGGGCAGAAAACACCAGCTTGAGATGGGCTGCTGCGAATGGCAGCAGCGTGAGCAGGGATTCCAGCGCACTCCACTGGGTTGCAGAGTAGTGTGGTGCCGGGAGTGCCTGCACCGTAACCAGGGCACCAAGCAGGCCGTTGATACCGGCCATGGTGCCGAGGACCGCCATCGCGTGGGCCTTCAGGTCCTTCTGCTCCGCCGGAACACCATTGTTCTTGTTGAGCGCCCTTCGCCACTCGCCCTTGCCCGTCAGGCAAACATCGGTGACGAAGCCCCACCAGCTGGCACGCTCTGCCAGCGAGCCGTGCCGCCCGTTGCCGAGTTCCAGCTCCAGGTTGATCGCCGCGGCGTGCACCACCTCCGTCAGCTCGGCCAGCAGCGGGTCAGGGATCAGTGACACCACGCGATCGAGCTCGCGTTCCACGAGGCGTGAAAGGCTTGCCTCCAGCTCCCGACGCGCCCGGTCCGGATCGATGCCAGGGCCGACGAAAGGCAACCACTGGTCGCGCCGGGCCAGAAGCTGCACGAGCAGCTCCTCTGCCCTGGCCGGGTTGTTGTCCAGGTGGCGCAACAGGCTGGCCGCGGCCGCGCCCGGCCGTCCGGGCTCCGAGATCAGGTGCAGCGTGGCCCGCGCCGCAAGCCGGTAAAGCCGCTCGGGCTGGTCGGAGACCGGCCGAAGCACACTCGAACCGCCGCTCACGGGCGCGCTTCGGGCCAGGGCGGCATTCAGTGCATCGATCGTGCTGATTCGCAGCCGGGCCGGATGCCGGGCCAGGTTCCACCCGCACTCTCCGTCCCGGGCCCGCACGGCGACAACCAGCCGGTGAAGTTCCGGCGTGATGCGGGGAGTGCCCGCTTCGTGCCCGTCTCCAGCCGCGGACAGGGCGCTGGCGATGCGGCGCTGCATCTCCGCCGCGGCCTTCCGGGTGAACGTGACCGCAAGAATCTCTTCGGGCTCGGCGGCCTGCGCCAGCAGCCTCAGGTAGCGCCGGACGAGCAGCTCGGTCTTGCCGGCGCCGGCCGGGGCCTGCACGAGAAACGAGCGCCCGGTGTCCAGCGCACGCTCACGCTCATCTGCATCAGGCGGCCGGCCGGGTTGCGTCACTCCCCCTCGCCCTCCGGCAATTCCTCAGCGTCGGCCGACGGAAGGAACTCGTGGATCCGGGTCAGGCCCGCGAACTGGTCCACGGCCCACTTCCGGTCCGCCGGATTGACGCGGAAATCGCCGGCAGAGAACTCGTGGGCAAGCCGTTCGAGCTGCGCTCGCCACCGGGCGAGGGTGCCAGGCCAGTTGAGCCCCGCATCCCTGAAGAACGCCGGTGGCGACTTGAGTCCGGGTATGGCGACAGCCTCATCGCCAACACCGAGCAGGCGCGCAGCCGGCGGACGCAGCTGGATGACGGCCACACCGTCGCAGCCGCCGCTCACGGCGTACAGGGGAAGCTGACTCTCTGGCACGCGCGGGCGTTTCCAGCCGGCGGTGTCGAACTTGCCGGTCTTGTAGTCGATGACCAGTTCAACTCCCGCATCCATCCTGTCCAGGCGGTCGAGACGAATGCTGAGCGACAGCGGACCGATGCTCACGTCCCGGGCAAGCTCGGTGGCGACGCTGAATCCTGGCCGGTCCACCTCCAGATCGCGGAGGGTGAGCACGAGGGACCACAACCGCTCGGTCTCGAGGAGCCGGAGGCGGTCGAGAAACGGGTCTCCTGCCGGGAGTATCTCGTCGAGGACGCCGCTCATCAGCGGCTCGAACTGCTCACGCAGTTCCCCGGGGCCCAGTTGACCCAGTCCGCGGCGACAGCTCTCAATGCGGTACAGCCGCTCGAGCAACCTGTGCACGACGGTGCCCCGCGTTGGGGCGTCGAGGGGGCGGGCTGGCGGCTCCAGGGGTCTTCCGCGCAGGCGGAACTCCACGAAGGCCCGGGCCGGGCAGACTGCCTGGATGGCGAGGACCTGCGCGCCGCCTCTGATCCCCTGGTCGCCGGGCAGGGGTGGTGGCGGATCCGTGGCCACCTCCTCCACCCTGGCCGAGTCCGCCACCTGCTGCCGGTCAGGGTGTAGCAGCACTTTGCCGGTGGAAAGCGCCGCGGGTTCCAGGCCGGCGAGCAGCGGACTCGGGAGTGTCTCGGCCTCGTCAAGCTCGGCAGGCCAGCTCAGCATGACGTGATCCGCCGAGGCCAGCAGGCGCTCAAAGCGCGCACGTGTCTGTGACTCCAGCAGGGCGGGAGTCGCCTCCGGTATGCCCGCCGCGCGCTGGAGAGTCAGCGGAATCAGCGGGTGAGGACGTGACTGGGGAGGCCATTGGTCGGCCGTCATGCCGCAGACCCAGAGCGCCGCGAAATCCTGGCCTTCCGCTTCCCGGAGCGTGAGCACCTGGACGGCGTCATCCGCGCCCTCCGGCTCGAACGGCCGGTCCCTGGCCTGCTGGGCGAGAAAGCCGAGCGCGGCGCCGGGCGTGAGCATTCCCGCGACGTCATCGGTCCCGCCAAATGACTCCAGCAGGCCTTGCCACGCTTCCGCAGACTGGAACTCCTCGCTGTTGAGCCCGCGGTCGCCGGGCCAGCCGGCCGCCGTGAGCCAGGCCGTGAAATGGCCGGCCCACTGCCCGGGAAACAGTCTTCCGGCACTCAGCTTGCCGGCGAGCGCTTCGGCCTGCTGCCAGCGATGTGCCATCCCGGGTGCATGCCTGCCCAGCAGCTGAAGCAGCCGGGGAAGGCTCACCCGGTCGAGGGGAATACGGCGCAACTCGAGTTCGGCGCGGGCGCGGCCTGCCCGTTCCTCATCGGCGCCGGCCACGTAGCACGAGCGCAACAGCAGGCTGGCCTGCTCGAAGGTCACGTCGTACGCCAGCAACTCAAGAAGATTCAGCGCCGAGGACACCACAGGATAGTCCGCAAGCCGTCTTCCGACGGCCAGCGCCAGCGGGCGAACCAGAGGTTCTTGCAATTGCCAGCCCGGCGCGAGGATGTCGAGGCCGATGCGGCGGGTCCTTGCAGAGTCCCGCTCCAGGTTGGGAATGACGATGGCGGGTGGCGACCCGCTGCCGGGCTCGTGTTTACTTGCCGCCCAGGCAAAAGCGCAGGCGAGTTCCTCGCTGCCATTTCGCGCGGCGACAGTGCTGCAGACACCACTCCTCCGGAGCGGGGAGATGAGATTGACCGGGATGCCATACGCCCGCAGGCGATCTGCCAGGCGTGCCAGTCCGGGTGTCCACGGGTCGAAACCGGCGAAGCCGACGGGCACTGCGCTGTCCGGTCGCCCGCCCTCGATCCCACGTCCCAGCAGCTGAAGCAGGCCGGCCCCGTCGATCCAGGACCGGCGTTCGAGTTCAGCCACATAGGATCGCACCCACCCGGCGAAAATCCGCGCGTCTTCGGAGTCGGCGGCGCCCGCCAGGGAATCCGGCGATATCTCCCAGGCCTGGCAGAGCCGCCAACCCGCTGCCACCAGAGGCAGGACGACGCCGGCGTCGAGACGCTCTTGGCCCCCGCCGGCCAGGACCCGTCGCCACACCAGGCGGCTTTCGTCGTCCGACAGCAGGCGCAGGTGGCCAAGTGGTGAAGCGCTGAGCGCGGCGGATTCCCATGCGCGGCGGAGCCATGCGTCGAGGGGAAGCGCGTCCGCCGTAGCCCAGGCCCGGGCGCCGGTAGCCGCGCGGGTCCGGTCATGCCTCCGGCGGACCTGCCTCGCCAGGCGGTGGGTGGCGGCAATGACCGTGCCGCCCCCGGCCAGTACGTCCTGGTCCGTGGCGGTCACTAGCACCGGGGTACCGGCCGGCCAGCGGCAGGACCTGCCAGTGGCTGGCGTGGCCGTTCGTCAGGCCGCCCGCTCGGCGGCATGACTTTCCAGCAGGTCATGGATGCGGGTGAAGACCTCCCGCAGCGTTTCTGCATCGGGAAGATTCGTGATGCGGAAGAAGTTGCTGTCCCGGGTATTGAAGCTGGTACCTGGCGCCACAAGGACGTGCTTCTTCTCCAGCAGGTCGAGGGCGAAGCGCTGATCGTCGAACTCTGGAAAACGCGCCTTGTCCACCCCGACGAAGGCGTACATGGCGCCTTCCGGGGCGTTCACGTAGAGGTAGGGGCTCGCTGCCACCGAGTCGATGATTACACGCCTCGATTCATAGAGCCGCCCGCCTGGCCGGACCAGCTCATGGATACTCTGATAGCCTCCCAGCGCCGTCTGCACCGCCCACTGCCCCGGCACGTTGCTGCAGAGGCGGAGCGACGCCAGCAGGTCGAGGCCGTGCATGTAGTCCCGGGCGTGCTCGCGGGCGCCACTGTAGGAGACCCATCCCACCCGGTAGCCACACGCCCGGTACACCTTCGACAGGCCGCTGAACGTGGCGCAGAGGGTGTCGTTGACCAGCGTCGCCATTGGAATGAACCTGGCGGCGTCGTAGGTCATCTGGTCGTATATTTCGTCGCTGAATATCACCAGCTGGTGCTTCTCGGCGATCTGCACGATGGCCCGCAGCGTTTCCTCGGAGTAGACGGCCCCGGTCGGATTGTTTGGATTGATCACCACGATTCCGCGGGTGCGGGGCGTTACCAGACGCGCAATCGCCTCGGGGTCCGGTTGAAAGCCCGCCTCCGGCCGGCAGGGATAGTGGACGGCCAGGCCCTGGTTCAGAGTGACGCTCGCCGTCCACAGCGGATAATCGGGACTGGGAATGAGGATCTCATCGCCGGGATCGAGCAGCGCGCGCAGGGTCAGGTCGATCAGCTCGCTGACGCCGTTGCCGATGAATACGTCCTCGGCAGTTACTGCGCTGACGCCGCGCAGCTGTTGCTGCATCACAACCGCTTCGCGTGCAGGGAAGATTCCCTTCTGGTGGCAGTAGCCCTCTGCGCTGGACAGATTCTCGATCATGGCAAGCCGCATGGTCTCAGGTGCACGAAACCCGAAGCGGCCGGGATTGCCGATGTTCAGCGAGATAATCTCGTATCCGCGGCGCTCCATGTCATGGGCCCGGTTTGCCAGGCTGCCACGAATCTCGTAGCGCACGTCGCGCAGCGCGTCACTCGGCTTGAAGGGCTTGTTCATCGGGGCTTCTCAGGCGGCTGCGGAAGGCATCGGCTTGTCCAGCCGGAACCGGGTGGAGATGAGCAGGGCGAGGAAAACGAAGACTGCCACGACGATGAATGCGTTGTCGTAGGAGCCGGTGCTGTCGCGGATTGCGCCGAGCACCGGTGGTCCGAGGCCGCCGCCGGCTGCATCAAAAACCGTGATTACGCCCAGTATCTTGCCTAGGTGCTGCGGGCCAAAGTAGTCAGCTGCCAGAAGCTGTAGCAGCGTGTACAGCCCGCCCCAGCCAAGGCCGAAGAGCACCAGGCCGCCCCAGAACACGAGGGGATCCGAAAGTGTGAGCGTAATGGCGCCAGCGCTCATGATGGCGAGGGTGGTCACGAACACCCGCTTGCGGCCGAAACGATCGGCAAGGAAGCCGCTGGCGACCTTGCCCACCAGGCCCAGGAAGAAGAGCACGGTGTAGCCGAAACCGGCATTCATCTGGGAAAAGCCGCGACCAAGCATGTAGAGATTCAGATTCGCCTGCGTACCGATGATGGAGAAGAACGTGAGCATGGCGATTGTGGCCAATATCCAGAAATTTCCCGAACGCAGTGCCGCGTCAAGGCTGAGGCTGGCCGTGGTGGTCGGGGCGCCACCGCGGGACAACGCGGCGGGCTGCTGGGCGACGAGATCGGCCGGCCGCTCACGGATAACGAACAGGATCAACGGTATCAGCAGCAGCGGCAGGAGGCTGGTCCAGGCGAAGGCCGACTGCCAGCCCGCCTGTGCCATGAGCGCTGCGTTCAGGGGCGGCAGGGTGCCGTTGCCCAGGCTGGTCCCGGCAAGGGCGATACCCATGGCGAGCCCGCGATCCTTGACGAACCACCGTGACACGAGGATGACGTTGACGACCAGCCCGCAGGTGGCAAGCGCGGTGGCAAACAGGAAATGGATGGCGTAGATGTCGCGCAGGCTATCCACGCCGGAATAGAGGAAATAGCCGGCGGCCAGCAGTATGGTTCCGACCAGCATCAACGGGCGCACGCCGAAGCGGTCCGCAGCCGCTCCCGCGACGGGCGCCATCAGGCCGCTCACGGCCAGCGTAATCAGATCGCGGACCTTGAAGGCGCCGATACTCACGGGCTCGCCGGCAGCGGCACCCAGTGCCTCCAGCAGCGGCTTGTCGAAGACGTTGAGGCCGCCGAGGGTCATCCCGTTGGTGACCAGCAGGATCACGCCCGATACGACAGCGATGATCCAGCCGTAGTACAAGCCGCTGCCGTCCTTTGCCGTCATCAGGCCTTCTCGTACTCCAGCCGGATCAGCTCGTACTCGGTCAGCATGTAGCCGCCGATGACGCCCTTCAGGAAGATGTAGTCACCGTCGGCCGTGCACCAGATGTCGTAGGCGGGATGCGCCTGTGGTAACCCGGGCGACGAGACGAAACGGAAGTGCAGCGCGTCGAACTTGCCTGCCTTCACCGTCAGGCTCTCCTCCCCCACGTACTCCACGCCGAAGCCGATCCGGAAGAGCAGCGGCCCGGTCGCGCCACGGTGATCGGGTGAGGACAGCAGCATCTCGTCGATGCTCTGCAGGCCCGGTCCCTTGTGCCTGTCGAACAGTTGCATGTGCCAGGCGTCGCAGACGATGGCATGGTTCTGGAAGGCCTGCAGCCGGCCCTTCGTTTCCATGCGTTGGGTGACCCGGCCCTCGAGGGCGGTGTACGTCTCGCACTCGGCAAAGTCCGGGCCGAAGCGGAACCAGCCGGTGCCCATGAAGCGGTCATTGACGGTCAGCCGGACGAAGCAGTCCGTGGGCAGCCAGTGCTCGTCCAGGCTGTAGACGATATCCCGCATGACACTCGGGCGATCGTCGATCTCGGAATGGGCGCTGCAGATGCGCCGTCCGTCGCTGTGGACCGAGATGTGAAAATGCTCGCGCCCGCGGTCCTGCCCCAACCGGTCCGGCTTGTTGCTGGTGTAGGCGATGGTGCCGCGGATTGCACGGTGGTCGCGCTGGAGGATGCTGCTGTTCATTCCGGACGGGCTTCCTGATGGGTTTTGCGGCCGAGACTGTACGGGTAAAGCCGCCAGCAGCCAACAGGTCGGGCTATCTTTTCCCGCCGTCGTCCGCTTTGGCCGGGGCCGGCGCCCCTTCAATGTCGGCCCCGGGCCCCGGCAGGGGCCGCGGTGCGGGGAGTGAGGCTCCGCCATCGCCTCTCAAGGTCTGCAGGCTCTCCGGCCCGAGGCGGGCGACGTCGATGATCGCCAGGCGTTCGGCCGACCTGGTGGGCCCTACGATCAGCCGCTCCCCGGCGTACCCGCAGATCCGGCCTGCAGCCGGCTGGAACGCGAGGCTCTCGGCAAAGCGCAACTCCGTGGATGGCGGGCTGACGCGGACATGGTAGGCGTGGGCGTCGCCAGGCGCATAGACGATCAGGTTGCTCCGGTCCAGCACCCGGAAGTCCTGGACCTCGCGGGCGTAGAAGCAGGCTGAAGTCCCGGTTACCGCCGGGGCGGCGGCCGGGGCCTGCTCTACCCGGGCCCGGCCATCAGGTCCCGCACAGCTGGCCAGAATCCAGGCAGCCAGCGGACAGCAATACCGCCGGGCTCCAGTCCGGGGCCGGTTCGGGGAGCGGCTCATCCCGTGGCCACCGGCCGGTCCGGCGAGCGGATCCAGTCGCTCCAGGAGCCGGGGTACAGGGCAGCGCCCGGCATGCCCGCGAGTTCCATGGCGAAGATGCCGTGACACGCGGTCACGCCGGAGCCACACATGCAGACGACGTCCCCGGGCCGCCTGCCGGCGACCAGGGGCGCGTAGCGGCGGGCGAGCGCCTCGCCCTGCTGGAAGCGGTTGTCGGCCGTCAGGTTGCCCCCGAAAGGAGCACTCACGGCGCCGGGCACGTGGCCCGCGACGGGATCGATCGGCTCCACCCGCCCCAGGAAGCGCTCCTCGGCCCGCATGTCCAGCAGCCTGATGCTGTCGCCTGCCAGGCTATCGGCAACCTGCCTCGCGTCCCGGACAGGCATCTGGCCTGGCCGACCCTCGAAACGTCTGGCCCGCGGCACCGGCACTTCCCTGTCCACCGGCAGGCCGGCGCTCTGCCAGGCGGCGAGTCCGCCATCGAGGAGAACCACCCGGCGGTGCCCCATCCAGCGGAGCAGCCACCAAAGCCGGGCGGCGAGGCTGCCCCCTCCTTCGTCGTAGGCGACCACCCGGGTGGCCGGCCCGATGCCGAAGCCATTGAACAGGGTCCGGAGTTGCTCCGGGTCCGGCAGGGGGTGACGGCCGGAATCCGGCCGCGGCGGGGACGACAGGTCCCGATTGAGGTCGGCATAGAAGGCTCCCGGGATATGCGCCTCGAGCCAGGCGGCCCTGCCGGCTTCCGGTTTGAGGAGATTGAACCGGCAGTCCACCACCACCGGCCCGTCGGCGCCCTCGGGATCGTCCGCCGATCGGCGCAGGGCGCCGGCCAGTTCATCGACCGACATCAGCAGCGTGGCTCGCGAATCCTGGCTATCAACCTGCGACACAGCTTGTTCCTCGTGGCGTGCTCGTTGAAAATAGCGGGCTGCCCGAGCGGCCCGTCTGGTTCCCTAGGACTTTTCCATGCAGAAAATCATCGTATGCCTCAAGCGCGTCGTTGACTACAACGTCCGGATCCGCGTCAAGCCCGATGGCTCGGGTGTCGTCACCGAGGGCCTGAAGATGAGCATCAATCCATTCGATGAGATCGCGCTTGAAGAGGCACTCCGCATCCGGGAACAGGGCAAGGCGCAGGAGATCGTGCTGGTCTCGATTGGCCCGGACGACGCCCAGCAGCAACTCCGCACCGGGCTGGCGATGGGCGCCGACCGGGCAATACTCGTGCATACCTCGGCGGAACTCGAGCCGCTGGCTGCAGCCCGGGTCATCCACCAGATCATCTGCAAGGAACAACCAGGCCTCGTGCTGCTCGGCAAGCAGGCCATTGACGACGACTGCAATCAGACGGGCCAGATGCTGGCCGCGTTGTGGAACCGGCCGCAGGCCACCTTTGCCTCCAGACTGGAACTGAACGGCGACGTGGCGACTGTCACCCGCGAGGTGGATGCCGGCCTCGAAGTGCTCGAGGTGGACCTGCCAGCCGTCGTGACAACCGACCTCCGCCTGAACGAGCCGCGCTACGTGAAGCTGCCCGACATCATGAAGGCCAAGAAGAAACCAATCGAGACACTGCCCATCGAATCCTTCGGACTGGACGTCGCTCCGGTCCTGCGCGTCACCAGGTACGAGGCACCCGCAGCCCGGTCCAGGGGTGTGATGGTGAAGAGCGTCGACGATCTGGTCGGCGCCCTGCGTGACCGGGGGCTGCTGGCATGAGCCGCGTCCTGATCATTGGCGAGCACGACGGCCACACCCTCAATCAGAGCACCGCGCGCTGCGTGGCGTGCGCATCGGCGATCGGGCCGGCGGCGGTCGATATCATCATCTTCGCCAGTGACACCCAGGCCGTTGCCTCCCAGGCAGCGGGCCTGGCGGGGGTATCGGCCGTCGTCGCAGCGACGATCCCGGCCGGTCAGCCGGCAGTCGCCGCCGTCCTGGCGCCGCAGATTGTGCAGTTCTCGGCCGAGTACGACTACGTGCTCGCCCCATCCACCACGTTCGGCAAGGACCTGTTGCCCCGGGTTGCGGCCCTGCTCGGCGTCCCGCAACTGAGTGATGTGATGAACGTGATCGGGCCCCGCACCTTCCAGCGTCCCATTTATGCCGGAAATGCAATCGTCACCGTTGAAGTTCCCGCCGGCACGAAAGTGGTGGCGACAGTTCGGGGTGCCTCGTTCAAGCCCGTGGGAAATGGAAATCCGGCGCCGGTTCGCCCGGTGGAGGCGGAGGCATCTGCATCCGGGCCGAAGCACACCCGGTTCATCGAATTGCGCTCCGGAAAGACTGACCGTCCAGACCTGCAAACGGCCCGCCTGGTGGTGTCCGGCGGTCGCGGTGTCGGCAGCGCCGAAAATTTTGCCCTCTTGTACCGGCTCGCGGAACGGCTCGGTGCGGGTGTCGGCGCATCACGTGCCGCCGTCGACGCCGGCTTCGTGCCCAACGACATGCAGGTTGGCCAGACGGGCAAGATCATTGCGCCCGAGCTCTACATGGCCTTCGGGATCTCGGGCGCGATTCAGCACCTGACGGGGATAAAGGACGCCGGAACGATCGTCGCCGTGAACAAGGATGGGGACGCTCCGATCTTCGAGATTGCCGACATAGGCCTCGTGGGAGACCTGTTCGAGATCATCCCGGAGATCGAGAAACGGCTCCGTTGACGACCAGGCCGCCGCCCTCACTCTGGCTGCTCAGCCTGGCGAGCTCCCTGTCGCCGTTTGGCATGATTGTGGTCGTTCCGACCCTGGGCGCCCTCGCTGAGCGGTTTGCCGTGGGCCAGGGCGAGGCCCAGTTCCTCATCGCTGCCTACCTGTTCGGCCTGGGCGTCGGCCAGCCTCTGGCCGGGGTCCTAAGCGACCGCCACGGACGTCGTCCCGTGATCATTGCCGGATTCGCGCTCTTCACCGTCGCCAGCATGGCCTGCCTGGTTGCCAGTACCTTTCCCGTGCTGCTGGTCTGTCGTGCTCTACAGGCGCTGGGGGTCAGTGTGGGGACGGTGGGCTCCCGGGCCATCGTACGGGACACGCACGATGCGCTCGGGGCGGCACGTGCGCTCGCGTGGATCGGGGCTGCCATGGGCGTGGCGCCGGTCGTGGGGCCGCTCGTGGGCGGCTTCCTCAGCACCTGGGCAGGTCCCCAGTCGGTATTCGCAGCCAGCTCCGTTCTCGGCCTGACAGTGACGATCGCAATGTCGTTGCGCCTGACGGAGACCCGGCGGGCGGTGCCCGCTGACACCGCCCGCCAGCACTGGACAGCCAGCTATGGCCAGCTGCTGCGCTCACGCGTATTCATGGGCTACACGCTGATGTACGCCTTCATGCAGGGTTGCTTTTTTGCCTTTCTGGCCGTTGCCGCTGTGGTCTTCAAGGATCATCTTGGCATCAACGAAGCAAGCTTCGGTGCTATCTGGGGCGCGATGGGACTCATCTACATCGCTGGAGCCGCCGGCGGTGCGCGCCTGACGGGCAGAATCGGCATGCGGCGGGTGCTGCTGTCGGGCACGGTCTTGATCGTGGCTTCCGGGGCCTTTCTACTGCTCGATGTCGCCGCATCGGGCGTCACGCTGGCGGGCCTGCTGGTCCCGCTGACCTTTCTCATGTTTGCGGCAGGAATCCAGACGCCGCTGTCCGTGGCTGGCGCCGTAAACTGCCGACCCGACATCGCCGGCACTGCGGCCGGTCTTTCGAGCTCGCTGGCGCTGGTACTCAGTGGGAGTTTCAGCATCATGGCCGGCTACCTGTACGCCGGCGACTTCCTGCCTGTCGCCACATTGATCTCCGCATCCGCGGCGATGGCAGGTGTCACATACTGGCTGACCCGCTGAGGCCTACATCCCCGGCTTCCAGACGCCGAGGAATGCCGAGAGCGCCACTCCCGCCCAGATCGCCCAGACGTACGGGCGGCAAGCCATGAGGCCGTTGTACATCTTGCTGTCGCTCTCGGGCGTCACACCCTGCCCTGCCATCATCCGGAAACCCTCGATGAAGGGCGGCAACTTCTTCCGGATCATGAAACCGCAGAAGATGAGGAAGGAAAAGATGAGCAGCTTGGCAGCAAGCCAGGGAAACGGCCTGAGGGGACCCGTCACCCAGTGGTAGGCGACCGACGCCGGCAGGGCGAAGATCATAACGAACCGGAACCAGTAGTCGCCCTTGGCCAGAGCCTTGCCGAACTCGGTACCCTCTTTGGCGTGGACCATGTGGACCACCCACACCCAGATCGGCCCCAGGGCAACGATTCCAATCATCTGCCAGGTCGGGTGCTCGTAGCCGACGAACTCGGCCAGTATGCCGCCCACAGTCAGCATCAGGGCCAGGCAATAGCGCGGCAGCATGTCAAGATTGAGGAAGATCTTGAATGCCGTCAGTCGTGAGTCCCTGGACAGCTTGTTATTGATGACAAACGTGCTGGAGTAGAACACGCCCGCATCGCCGCCAAGCCAGTACACGAAGAGGAGTATGTGTATGTACTTGAATACGGCGTAGACGAAAGGCAGCGTCTGTACGACCTGGGTCTCTTCCATCGGACTCTTCCTGCTTGCTTGATCAGCGACGGGTCAAAGCTGGCCGAGGACGCACTCGGCAGTGCTCACCTTGAACTCGCGCGGGGCCTCGACATTGAGTTCCTTGACCACTCCGTCGTGAACCACCATCGAAAACCGCTGGCTGCGGTGGCCCATGCCAAACCCGCTGGCGTCGAGCTCAAGCCCCAGGGCCCGGGTAAACTCGCCATTGCCGTCGGCGAGCATAAGTACCTTGTCGCCCACGCCGCGGTCCTTGCCCCAGGCGTCCATCACGAACACGTCATTGACGGACATGCAGGCAATGGTCTCCACGCCCTTGGCCTTGATTTCCGCAGCGTGCTTCACGTATCCGGGCAGGTGGCTGTTTGAGCACGTCGGGGTGAATGCGCCCGGCACGGAGAAGAACACTACTTTCTTGCCACCGAAGAGTTCCTGGGTCGATATGGAACCGGGGCCGTCCTTAGTCATGATCCCGAACTTGCCCGCGGGCAGCCGATCGCCAACCTTGATCGCCATGGTCGTGTTCCTTCTTTGCTGGTGGTGGGTGGTCAAAGTCTGATTGACCGGCATTGTACAGGGCGAGCCCGGGTAGTCATCCCGGCGCGCCCACGCCACCCCTCATGCGCGGCCCCGCATGCCTTGCCTCGAACCGGGACCGGGAATTATGCTGCCGGGCCTCGCACCCGGAGATGATCCATGAGCGCCTCTGCCCAGAATTCTGCTGCAAGCCCCGAAGCCCGGGCTTTCCTCGCGCGCGATCACCGGTTGCTGATCGGTGGTCAGTGGGTCCCGTCGGCCACCGGGGAAACCATCGAGGTCTTCGATCCCGCCACCGAATCGCACCTCGCCAGGGTGGCGGGTGGCGGCCGGGAGGACATCGATCGCGCCGTGCAGGCAGCCCGCAAGGCCTTCCGGGGTGAGTGGTCGAAACTGACCTCCTACGAGCGGACGAAGCTCATCTGGAAGCTCGCCGACGAACTTGAGGCCAACCTCGCGCTGGCGAGCGAACTGGAGACTCTCGACAACGGCATGCCGCTCATGGTCGCCCAGTATTCCATCGCCTCCTTTGGTGCTGACTTCCTGCGCTACTACGCCGGGTGGGCGACGAAGATCACCGGCGACACCATTCCCGTTTCCCCGGGCGGCGTCCGCAACGGGGAGTCCCTGACCTACACGCGTCGGGAGCCAATTGGGGTGGTGGGCGCCATCATTCCCTGGAACGCGCCGCTGATCATGGCCACGCTGAAGCTCGGCCCCGCACTTGCGGCCGGCTGCACGGTCGTCCTGAAGCCGGCCGAGCAGACTCCACTCACCGCACTTTTCCTTGGTGAGCTCATCAAGCGTGTCGGCTTCCCCGACGGCGTGATCAACATCGTCCCAGGACTCGGCGAGTCCGCGGGGGCCGCTCTGGCCGCTCATCCCGACGTGGACAAGATCGCATTCACCGGGTCCACCGAGGTCGGCAAGAAGATCATCAATGCGGCGGCAGGCAACCTCAAGCGGGTCACGCTCGAGCTTGGCGGCAAGTCGCCGATGGTCGTCTTCCCCGATGCGGACCTCGACCGGGTCATTCCGGGTGTGACTCGCGGTGCATTCTTCCTGCAGGGCCAGAATTGCATGGCCGGCACCCGCCTCTTCGTACACCGGGACATCTTCGACAAGGTGGTGACCCGCGTCGGCGACATGGCCAACGCGTTCCGGATCGGACCGGGAATGAGTCCGGACAGCGACCTGGGTCCGCTGATTTCGGCGGAGCAGCGCGAACGGGTAATGGCCTACGTGGCCTCCGGGAAGAAGTCCGGTGCAGAACTGGTGTGCGGCGGCGAGGCGTTGCCTGGCCGAGGCTTCTTCGTCAGGCCAACCCTCTTCAGCAAGACGAACATGGACATGCAGATCGCGCGGGAGGAGATCTTCGGGCCCGTGCTGTGCGCGCAGTCCTTCGGCGACTCGGACCTTCAGGCTGTGGCCGACGAGGCGAACAAGAGCATCTACGGCCTGTCGGGCAGCGTCTGGACGCGGGACATTTCGATCGCCCACAAGATGGCGGGCATGATCGACGCGGGCCAGGTCAGCATCAACTGCCATGCCGCCGTCGATCCAGCCATTCCCTTCGGCGGCAACAAGCAGTCGGGCTGGGGTCGCGAGTTCGGCCGCGAGGGCCTAGATCCCTACCTCAAGACGAAGGCGACGACCGTCATCTACTGAGGCTACCAGGCGACCTGGGCTCCAAACCTGTCCAGGAATCGACCGCTGTGGCTGGCGTTCAGCGTGGCAAAAGTCTCAAGCTGCGCCTGAACGCTTTCCGCAGGGTCGATCTCCGCCTCCTCGCCACCCAGGTCCGTCTTGCACCAGCCTGGTGCCATGGAGACGACGATCAGGTCCCGCCATTCGTTGGCGATCCCCTTGGTCAGCATGTTCAGCCCCGCCTTGCTGGTGCGGTAGGCGTGGGAATGGCCCATCCGGTTGTTCGCTATCGATCCCAGATCGCTGGATACCATGACGACGAGGGGGCGGGCCGCGAGACGGAGGCTTGAGGCTAGCGCCACCGTGAGACGAAACGGTGCCAGCAGGTTGACTTCGAGGATCTCCCGCCAGATCGCGTAATCCATGTGCGCGAGGCTCTGGTACCTCATCCCACCGGGCGAACCCTCGGGGCCGAACGTCCCCGCGTTGTTGATGAGCATGTCCAGAGGCGTCCCACTCAGGTCCCGCGCCAGTGCCTCGATATCACCCTCCGCAACAACATCGAGGCCAATGATGCGAACGCGCCCGGGATGCCGATCTGCGACGTCGCGGAGATCCGGCGAGCGCCCCGGGTCCCGAGCGCAGGCCAGTACCTGCCAGCCCGCGGCCGCCAACTGGCGCGAGTATTCCAGCCCAAGCCCACGATTGGCCCCGGTGATCAGGACCGTTCCCGGCGTTTGCACTGTGACTTCCATGGGGTTGCCTCGAGGTTTGGCGCGCGACGGACACGCCGCATGCCAGCACTATGCTAACCCTCCGTCGCGCCGTAGCAACGGTACCAAGGTTCTCCCGACCAAGGGCTGGAGCCCATTGGTAACGGTCTGTAACAAATTCGGAATGCTCTTGGTTTTGGAAGTTGCGTTGAATAACATCGACCGCCTGTTGGTCAGGCCAGGATGCCCGGAACACATGACTTCCACCCGCCCCATTCGCGCGCTGCTTCGTGGACTCGAGGTTCTGCACGTCCTTAACCAGCAGAACGGGGCTACGGTGTCCGAGGTCGCGACGGCCATCGACCTGCCCCGGACAACCACCTACCGGATTCTCGAGACGCTTTGCCACGCCGGCTATGCATACCGCGCCGCCAGTGACGAGCGCTATCGCCTGACCATTCTGGTTCGGGGCCTGTCTGACGGGTTCGACGACGAAGCCTGGGTCACGCAGATAGCCCGCCCCTACATGTACGGCCTCTGCAATGAACTCGTCTGGCCCATCGCGATAGCGACCTTGTCCGGATCCACGATGCTCGTCCGGCAAACCACCGACCACCGGAGTCCGCTGGCCGTGGAGAAGCGTGGCCCGGGGTTCCGGGTGGCAATCCTCGGATCGGCGTCCGGCATCGCCTACCTGGCCTGGTGTCCGCAGGAACAGCGCGACGCGTTGCTGGATCTCCTGGCGAAATCTAAGAGAACAGAGGACCAACCGGCCGCAAATCGCAAGAAGGTCAATGATCTCCTCCTGGAGACCCGGAAGCGCGGATATGCGGCCTGGCGCCGGCCAAGGCGCGTGTCGGACGAGTTGAGCCTTTCTGTACCGATCCTGGCGGAAGAGCGTGTCCTGGCATCGCTGACCATCCGGTTCTCGAGCACCGCAGTGCCGGAGGCGGAAGCCATCCAGCGTTTCATCCCTCGCCTGCGCGCGACCGCCCAGCGAATTGCCGCGGACTTTCTCTCCCAGAGCGAGCAGCAGGCCCTCTCCATCGCCACGGACAACATTGCACCGGCATCCGACCCCTGAGCCCTGAGAAGGATCGCGGGCGAACGCAAGAGGCCGTGACGCACACGAGGTGCGCCACGGCCCCGTCACTGAACGCAGCGTCTACGCCGCTAGTCAGGCCACCTTGCGGGCCGCCTTCTTGCCGGAGCCTGCCTTGGAGCCCTCGACGTGGGGCTTCGCCCAGGTCTGGAACACCGGGGTCTTTGGTGCCTCGAGACCGGTTTCCTTCTTGCAGGACTTCTTCAGCTCGGGAATGGTGCCCCCGAAGTCGAAGAGCTTCGTCTTGCCCCGCTTCTTGGCCATTTTCACCCGCAATGCAACGGTTGCCTTCTCATCGGCAGTGCCGTTGGGCTTGATGACAACGCCGTAGCGCTTGGCGCCATCGCGGGAGACCAGGCCGGCTTCCACGTCGAAGACCACCTTCTCCACGGGGCGCTTGAGCGGGTCACCCCAGCCACCGCCGCCCCAGGTGTCGAAGTAGAGCAGATCGCCCTCGGCCACCGGTATGCGGTCGCACTTGGATGGCAGCAGCTCCTTCTTGCCGTTCTTGCGGATCATGATCTTGCGACTGCGGGCTCCCGGCAACCCGCCATTGACGCCCCAGGGATAGGTGAGCCATCGATCATCGTGGATCGAGATCTGGCCCGGCTCCAGGAAGCGATAGCCCACGCGGAGCGCATTGCCGCCACGATGCAGGCCCGCGCCGCCGGTGTCGGCCAGAGTCTCGTAGGCCTCAATGCGGAGCGGGAAGTAGCTCTCGAGGAACTCGTTGGGCACATTGGTGAAGCTGGGCCAGAGGGAATGCCCGTCGGGTCCGTCGCCAAAGGGCTTACCGGGAATGCCCCCGAAGCCGATGCTGTACAGCTGGTACCACTCGCCCGTCTTGCGGTGGCCCGAGTACATGAAGTGCGGGCTGTCGGAGAATCCGGCAGCACACAGGAAGTCCGGATTGCCCTGGCCGAGCAGTCCGCCCAGGATGTCGAAGATCCGGCCCAGGGCGTGCGTGCGGCAGGAAAGCGCCGCCGGGAACCGCGGCTTCAGCAGCGACCCCTCCGGAATGCGCACCTCCATCAGGTCGTAGAACCCGTCGTTGAACATGATCTGCGGGTCGAAGACCATGATCATGTACACGCCGCAGAACATCTTGAACATCTCCTCATTAAGGTAGAAGTTCACTGAGCCCGTCGACTGGGGGTCGGTGCCGTCAAAGTCGAAGATGACCTTGTCGCCCTCCCGCCACATCGCGCACTTGATCTTGTAAGGCCCCATTCCCATGCCGTCGTCACACAGGTAGTCCTCGAAGTACTGCTTCTTCGTGGGAACGGCCGCGTTTATGAGCTTGCTCATGGCGCGCTTGTTGCGGTCGAGCAGGTCTTCCAGGGCGGAGTAGAACGTGTCGTCCCCAAAGCGGTTCGACATCTCGATGACCCGCTTCTCGGCGGTGCGGATGGCGGCAACGATGGCGTAGAAGTCACTGCGGTTCCACTGGGGCATTCGGCAGTTGTGGAGGATGATCTCCAGGATGTCCTCCTGCAGGACATCCTTCTTGATGATCTTGGTCGGCGGGATACGAATGCCTTCCTCAAAGATCGACTGCGCGTCGGTCGGCAGGCTGCCGGGCACCTTGCCGCCGATGTCGGTCATGTGGCCAAACATCGCCGCGTAGGCAATCAGGCGCCCCTCCTTGAAGATCGGCCGGAGTAGCAGCCAGTCGTTGGAGTGACTGACGGCGCCATTACAGGTGTACGGATCGGTCGTGAGGAACATGTCGCCCTCCTCGATCGTTCCGTCGTAGGCCGCCTTGAAGCCGTAAATGAAGCTGCCGAACTGCCCGACGACCATCTTGCCATCGAGGTTCGCAATCATCGGGAACTCATCGTGCTGCTCGCGGATGCCGGGAGACATTGCCGTGCGGAAAAGCACGGTATCCATCTCGTGCCTGGCGTTCAGCATGGCATTCTCGATGATGTCGAGCGTGATGGGGTCGATCTTGACCCGCTTGAACGGACGAGGACGGGTCTCAACAATTTTGGCTGGCATTTCTTTACTCCTGGATTCTATGGCTGGCTTCGCCGTGCGTCTTGCGCATCAGGCAGCCGGGGTGATGAGGATGTTGCCCCAGTCGTCGACCGTCCCGATATGCCCGGGGAGGATCAACGTGGTTGAGTCCATCTCGAGCACGATTGCCGGCCCCTTGATCACATTCCCCGACCTGAGCTTGGAACGGTCGTACAGGGTAGCCTCCTGGTCCTTGCCCTCTACGTAAAGGGTCAGCTTGGCGGAAGCGGCTGCCGAGGGACTTTCCCCACCCTTCTCCACACGCAGGGCACGAACGTTGGTCGGCTTGCCCTGGGCAACCGCCCGCAGATTCACCAGTTCCTTCTCGAGTGGCAGGGCGAAGGTGAACAACTGCCGGTGCATCTCGTCGAAGCGCTCCCCGATGACATCCAGTCCGCGCTGCTCGAATTCCTCGATGGTGAAGTCCACCGTCAGCAGGAGACCCTGGCCGTGATAGCGGATGTCGACCTGGTAGCTGGCGGACTGGTCAGCCTTCGGGATCCCTTCGTTATCGAGGGCCTTCGACGCGTCTCCCGCAAGCCCCCGGAAGATCTTCGAGACTTCCTTGTTGGTCGTCTCGCTGAATCGCCGGATGAACGTGCGGGAAGCCTCATCGCGAACCCGTGTGGTGGCATCGCCATAAGCACAAAGCACGCCCGGGCCCGGCGGGATGATCACCGGCCATGAGTTCATAAGCTTGCCAATGGCATTGGCGTGCAGTGGGCCGGCACCGCCGAATGCAATCAGCGCAAAATCCCGCGGGTCATAGCCCTTTTCGACCGACACAAGGCGCAGCGCCCCGTACATGTTCTCGTTGACGATGTCGATGATGCCGGCCGCGGCCTGCTTCAGGCTGAGATTGAGGGAGTCGGCTATCGACTGCACGGCCTTCTCGGCGAGATCGCGGCGGACCTTCATGTCACCGCCGAGCCGCACCTCGCCGCTCGGCAGGTAGCCCAGCACGACGTTGGCGTCAGTAACGGTTGGCAGGGTGCCGCCGCGATTGTAGGCAGCGGGACCCGGAACGGCGCCGGCACTCTCGGGACCTACGCGAAGCGCCTTGGTCAACTCGGGCACCTTGGCAATCGAGCCGCCACCAGCACCCACGGTACGCACATCGACGGACGAGGCGCGGACCACGACGTCGCCCACCGTGGTTTCCCGGCGCAGCTGCGCCTTTCCATCCTCCACCAGGCAGACGTCGGTGGACGTCCCGCCCATGTCGAACGTGAGCAGGTTCTTGAATCCGGCCTGCTGGGCAACCCAAACGGCGCCCGACACGCCACCAGCCGGGCCGCTCATCAGCAGGTTGACCGGGAATGCCTCCGCAGCCTTGGCCGAGGCCAGTCCGCCGTCCGAGCGAAGAATATGCAGCTGGACCTTGCTCATGGTCTTCTGCAGCTGCCCGTGCAGGTTGCGGACGTAGGTTTCAACCTTCGGACGGACGTAGGAGTTGGCGACCGTGGTTATGGTGCGCTCGTATTCCTGCATCTCCGGAACAATCTCCGAGGACAGGGAGATCGGGATGTTCGGCATTACCTCCTTTGCAATCTTTGCGACCTGCACTTCGTGGTCGCCATTGGCAAAGGAATTGATGAGCGAGATCGTCAGCGCCTCGATTCCCTTCTTGCTGAGTGCCTTCAGGTCCCGGCGGAGCTTGGCCTCGTCGAGCTTGCGGACCACTTCGCCGCGAGCCCCGATGCGCTCGTCGGCTTCGATGGTAAGGGCCAATGGGGCAATGGGAAGGCTCTTGTTGTAGATCACCCATCCGCCCAGGCCACCCGGAACGAAGGACCGGGCGATCTGCAAGACCTGCCGGTAGCCCTTGGTGGTCACGAGTCCCACCTTGGCGCCCGAGCCCGTCAGCACCGTGTTCGTGGCTACGGTCGTGCCGTGCATGAAATGCGTGATCTTGTTGGGATCGATGCCGGCGTTCTTGCACACCTTCTCGATGCCATTCAGCACGCCGACGGACGAATCGTGCGGGGTACTTGGCACCTTGGCCGTGAAGACGTCACCGCTCTGCTCGTCAATGAGCAGCAGATCCGTGAACGTTCCGCCAACGTCAACCCCAAGTCGGTAACTCATACAGGCCTCTCAGATGTTCCAGTGCTCAGCTTCGCAATCGCAGCAGGCTCTGCCACGACAACCATTCTTGCGAGGCCCCCGCCGGAAAGTGCCGACGCGGGACCTGTTCTCCATGCCATTTGCCCCGCTGGCTTCAGCTCGCCAGCCGGGTGCGATTGATTTCCGCGATCTGCGGAAAGATTCCGGCCTTCGGCAGCATCGCAGGCGTGCCACGGCCGAGTTGTTCGGTCAGCCACTGGCTCGTGGCAATGATCCGCTCCAGCGAAACGCCCGTCTCCACTCCGGAACGATCCAGCATATACAGGAGATCGTCCGTGGGAATGTTGCCCGTGGCTGCGGGTGCGAAGGGACAGCCGCCGATCCCGCCGATGCTTGAGTCCAGCGATGCGACGCCAGCATCAAGTGCGGCCTGTGCGTTGGCAATACCGGTGTTCCGGGTGTTGTGGAAGTGGCAGCGGATGGGGATGCCCGGGGCCTTCTCACGTACAGCGCCAATGAGGTCGCGAACCTGGGAAGGCACGCCTACGCCGATGCTGTCGGCGAGCCCCAACTCCACGGGATCGCCTTCCATCACCTGCTCGACCAGATCGAGCACCCGCCTCACGGGCACCTCACCCTCGAACGGGCAGCCGAACGCCGAAGCAATCATCACGTTGGCCCGGATGCCGGCAGCCTTTGCCGCCCTGGCGATATCTACCCAGGCCTTGACGGACTCGGAAGTGGGGACGCCCTGGTTCCGCTGGTTGTAGGTGTCGCTGGCGACCACGGCCATCCCGATCTCGTGGATCCCCGTGGCCTGGGCCCGCTCGAATCCTTTCCGGTTGAGTACGAGGCCGATGTAGATCACTCCATCCTTGCGAGGCAGTCCGCGGATCACATCCTCGGCATCCGCCATCTGGGGCACCCGCTTCGGATGGACGAAGCTGGTGACTTCGAGGCGCCGGATGCCGGCGTCGACCGCGCGGCTGATGAACTCGATCTTGGTCGCTGTCGGCAGGATTTCGGGCTCACTCTGGAGGCCGTCGCGCGGACCGACTTCGATGATCGAAACGTGGCGTGTTGACTGGCTCATGGCCTTACAGGAAGCTGGAAACACGGTATTCTATACGGCACGGTCAGCGTTACAAGAAGTCACAAGGCCGATGGCCCGTCCGGGGCATCGAGACTGTGCCGCGCAACGCGATTTTCGACTTCTCTGACAGGGCTTTGGGATGGCAAACGAACAAACACAGGGCAATGGTCCACTGGCGGGGCTCCGCCTCATCGAAATGGGCACCCTACTGGCGGGGCCGTTCTGCGGCCAGCTCCTCGGCGACTTTGGCGCGGAGGTCATCAAGGTCGAGCCCCCTGGCCAGGGCGATCCAATGCGGGAATGGGGCCGGGAAAAGGCGCACGGAATGTCGCTCTGGTGGCCGGTGGTGGCCCGCAACAAGAAGTCCGTGACCCTGAACCTGCGGGAGGCCGAAGGCCAGGCCATAGCCCGGGACCTGATCGCCAAGGCTGACTTCCTGCTCGAGAACTTCAGGCCCGGCACCCTCGAGCGCTGGAATCTCTCCAATGCCGAGCTGCAGAAGATCAATCCCCGGCTGATCATGATCCGCGTCTCCGGATTCGGGCAAACGGGACCGTACGCCAAGAGGGCCGGTTTCGGCGCGGTCGGCGAGGCCATGGGCGGGCTCCGGTACGTGTGCGGTGATCCGGCAACGCCGCCGAGCAGAATGGGAATCAGCATCGGTGACTCCCTGGCTGCCACGTTTGCGTGTATCGGCGCGCTCTCGGCCCTCTATTACCGGGAGCGAACCGGGCACGGCCAGGTTGTGGACTCGGCCATCTATGAAGCCGTGCTGAACATGATGGAGTCCCTGGTCACCGAGTACGACAAGACCGGCTATATCCGTGAACGCACTGGCGCCATTCTGCCCAACGTTGCGCCGTCCAATGTCTACCCCACGCGGGATGGCGGCATGATCCTCATCGCCGCCAATCAGGACACGGTTTTTGGCAGGCTCACGGAAGCCATGGGCAAGCCGGAATTGGCGAAGGACGAGCGCTACGCAACCCACACGGCCCGTGGCGCACGCCAGAAGGAACTCGACGACCTCATCGCAGACTGGACCCGCACCATCGATGCGGGGCCACTCGAGGAGTTGATGGAGAAGTTCGGCATCCCGTCCGGCAAGATCTACCGGACACCGGAGATGCTGGAAGATGCCCACTTCCGCGCGCGGGAAGCCATCGTGAAGACCCTGCACCCGAAGTTTGGCGAACTGCGGATGCAGAACGTGGCACCCAAGCTGTCCCGCACGCCAGGCGGCATCCACGCACCGGCACCGGAGCTGGGCCAGCACTCCGAGGAGATCTACCGCACCTTGCTTGGCTTCGACACGGCACGAATCAACGAGCTGCGCGGGCGGGGGATCATCTGAGTCCCGTCACCAACCGGCTGGGCCCGATTGCCTGCGTGACTGTCCGGACACCGTCGATCGCCACAACGGAAGCCGCCTACAGCCAGTATCTGCATTACCGCCCCGTGGGCAGAGGCAAGATCTCCCCCGCACAGGCCATGCTGTGGGGGGTGCCGGGCGTGGCCGGATCGCCATATTTGCTCATGGCTCCGGAGGCCGCGACGGACTTCGTCTTCCGGTTCATCGAATTGCCGCCCGAACCCGGTTACCGCGCATTCACGCGGCACGGCTGGCACGCGGCGGAACTGATCGTTGACCGCGTGGACCCACTCGCCGACAAGTTTCGCAACTCACCTTTCGAGATCGTCGCGCCACCGCTCGACCTTACTTTCTGTCCGGACATTCGCGCGATGCAGGTGCGCGGCCCCGGCGGGGAGATCATCTATCTGACGGAGTTCAAGAAGCCCGTTCCGGGCCTCGAGTCACCGCCCGCCCGATGCGCCGTGGACCGCACGTTCATCGTCATCGTCGGGGGCAACTCACTTGAAGGGATGCAGCAATACTTCCTGAGAACCTTTGGCGTGCCGGAAACACCGGCGATGGAATCCCGCGTGCAGACCATGGCGCTTGAATTCGGTCTCTCCCGGGAGCATCGCTTTCGTCTTGCGGCACTCCCGCTTCGCGGCAGGTGCTACATCGAGGCCGACGAGATGCCGGCTGCTGCCCGGCCGTTGCCGGAACGGCACACGGAACTCCCCGCCGGGATTTCCATGGTCAGCTTCTACGTTCAGGAATCACCGGGTGATGCGAACGCCGCCTTCGCGACACCACCGGACAATGATCCGCCTTACACCGGGTCCACTGGCGTTCAGTGCATGAGAGGCGCCGCCGGGGAATTGCTGGAGATCATTCGCTGCCCGTGAGTGCGCGGTCCGTTGCAGACGCTACCTCAGGGTCTCTTCCGCAGCAGTGTCAGCCCGTCCCCTATCGGTACCATGGAAAGGTCAAAACGCAGATCGGCCTGAAGGCTTGCATTGAGATTCCTCAGGGCCACGGTATCGCGATCTGCAACGGCCGGATCGGCCACGAGGCCACTCCACAGGACGTTGTCGATGGCGATCAGGCCGCCAGCCCTCACCAGGTGAAAGCCCTGCTCCACGTAGTCCGGGTAGCCAGGTTTGTCGGCGTCGACGAACATGAAATCGAAGCTGCCGTCACGACCCTCCTGGCGCAGGCTGCGCAGCGACTCGCCCGCGGGGCCCAGCCGCAGGCGAACCTTGCCGCCCAAACCGGCCTCGTCCCAGTAGCGTCGCGCCACGCGGGTCCATTCTTCGCTGATGTCGAGCGCGACCACTTCGCCATCGGGAGGCAACGCCAGCGCGCAGGCCAGGGCGCTGTAGCCCGTGAATGTCCCCACTTCGAGGCAGTTGCGCGCGCCAATTGCGCGAACCAGAAAGGCCATGAACTGGCCCTGCTCGGGCGAAATCTGCATGACGGCCATGGGTAGTCGGGCGGTTTCTTCGCGCAGCCTTCGCAGGACGTCTGGCTCACGCAGCGAGATTCCCTGGAGATACTGGTAAAGCCGCTCGTCCAGATTCAGGGTACGACTGGACACGACCGGTCAGCTACCGGTGGCAAAATGCAGCTCGAGAATGCGGCCCAGTGCCAGGGTGACGTCGCTCGCTGCCGGCAGCTCAAATTCGCCCGCTCCGGCAGGCAGGCCCACGATGTCGCCGGGCCTGAAGGCATAGCTGGACGACAGGGTTGCCAGCATCCGGGCCCCCGATTCCGCATCCATGCCGGGGCTCGCTGGACCCACGGCCCGGCCGTTCACCCGGGCAACCAGCTCCCAGGTCGCCGCCGGGGACAGCTCGTCCAGTGTGACCAGTGCCGGACCGATGACGCAGGCACCCGGAAACTGCCGCGCGTCTGCACCGGCAATATCCGCCGCTGGTGCAAGGCGACGGCTGCCAAGGTCGGCAACCAGCGTCAGCGCCGCGATGGCCCGCGCCGCCTGGGACTCGGTGGCCCGGAAGAGCGGCCGACCGATGACCAGTCCGATCATTGCAACGAGAAACAGCTGACGGCCGTCGCCCTCCGGCAGCGCTATCCTGGCATCGGGTCCGGTGGCTGAATTCGGATTCTTGACATAGGCGGACGGTCTGCCGGAATTGCGGTCAGTGACCATGAGCAGCAGCCCGGGTCGTCGTATCGGTGGCATGAGCCGCGTGCCCGCGGCAGGCAGCAGTCTCCCGGTGCGACGCCATTCCTGCCGTTGCGCTTCCGGCACGGACTCCAGCTCGGCCAGGAGTCTTGCCACGCGGGCTGATCCTTCGTCCCCTTCGGCGAGCACGCTGACAACCGACTGCGGTCTCCACTGGGAAGCCGTCAATCCGGACGGTGACGCGGAAAGATCGAGTATCTCCCCCGACGGCAGACTGATGCCGGGCCGCCCCCCCACTTCCCTGCTGTCGAGTGTTACCAGGCGCATGGATCCCTCAGGCCTCGTTCCGGGCGACAAAAACCTCAAGTCCGTCGAGATCGGGCGTCACATCGATCTGGCAGAGCAGCCGGCTGGAGGGACGTCGCTCGTTGGCGGCATCCAGCATCGCATCCTCCATGTCCTCGATTGGCTTGAGGCGCGGCATCCAGGCGTCGGCAATATATGCATGGCATGTCGCGCAGGCGCAGGCGCCTCCGCATTCCGCCAGAATTCCGGCAACACCGTTGTCGAGCGCAGCCTCCATGACAGTGTTCCCGGCGGCCACGTCGACCTCGACTCGCTGGCCATCAACGTCGTGAAAAATGACTAGGGGCATGAACTTCCAGATCGAAGCAAACCGGGATCCCCAGGGGCCCCGCGACGGCCCGGAGAATACCATGGCGCCCGGCGGGTCGCGGTTGACAACCACGGCTCGTTACCTGACCATTCCCTGCTATGCAAATGATCTCCTGCCAGACGCCGGACCAGGCCATCGCCGGCACATCGCCGGAAACGCCTGCTCTGCTCCTGCCCCTGCGGATCCGTCTGGTTTCCCACCTGCTGGTAGCGGGACTGGTTGCCGGCTAAGGGGCGGGCGTCTGAACGGCTGATTTTTCCATGAGTCACCGAGACCCCGCACCCGCAAGGTGACGGGGTCTTTTTTTTGCCAGTTCGAATGCGATCTGTTGCCGGAGAACGAAGTCAGAGGACGACCATGAGCAACCATACACAGGACCGCGTCCTGATCTTCGATACCACGCTTCGCGATGGCGAGCAGGCCCCAGGCTGCAGCATGACGCAGGGTGAAAAGCTGCGGGTTGCCTCGGCGCTGCGGGACCTGCAGGTAGACGTAATCGAGGCGGGCTTTGCCGCTGCATCGCCCGGGGACTTTGACTCTGTCCAGGCCATAGCCACGGACATTCACGGCCCGGTGATCTGCAGTCTTGCCCGATGCCACCCTCAGGATATCGAGCGCGCAGCGGCCGCGCTCAAGCCTGCTGCCCGCAAGCGGATCCATGTTTTTCTTGCCACTAGCGAGATCCACCGCACCTTCAAGCTGAACATGGCCAAGGAGGAAATCATCCGCCGCGCCGTCGAGGGCGTGCGTATGGCCCGCATGCACAGCGATGACGTGGAGTTTTCTGCGGAGGACGCCTCGCGGACGGAGCCGGCATACCTGGCCGAAGTCATTGCCGCCGTCATCGAGGCCGGTGCCCGGACGATCAACATTCCCGACACCCTTGGCTATTCCGTGCCAGAAGAATTCGCCGGACTCTTTGCATACCTGAAGCGCAACGTGCCCGGCATCGGGAACATCGTGCTGAGCGTTCACTGCCATGACGACCTGGGCATGGCAGTTGCCAACAGCCTGTCCGCGGTCTCCGCCGGGGCACGCCAGGTCGAATGCACCATCAACGGCATCGGGGAAAGGGCAGGCAACTGCTCGCTCGAGGAAGTCGTTATGGCCATCCGGACCAGGGAGAACCACTACGGCCTGACAACGGGTGTGGACACGAGGAAGCTCTACCCCACCAGCCGACTCGTTGCCAGCATCACCGGCATGCACGTGCCTAGGAACAAGGCGGTCGTCGGTGAGAATGCGTTCGCCCACGAATCTGGAATTCACCAGGACGGAATGCTGAAGAACGCCGCGACCTACGAAATCATGAATCCCGAGGAAGTGGGCATAAGCCGCTCCAGTCTGGTCCTCGGCAAGCACAGCGGCCGGCACGCCTTTCGCGATCGCGTCCAGCAACTGGGCTTCAATCTGGACGATGCCGAACTCAACGCGGCCTTCGCTGAGTTCAAGAAGCTTGCCGACCGGAAGAAGGAAATGTTCGATGGCGACATCGAGGCCATCATCATGAACGCCGGGTCGGGCGGCGAAGGCCCGTGGTCGATGGCCGAACTGCACATTTCGGCGGGAACTGGTGCGATCGCTGCAGCCGCGGTCCGCCTGTGCCATGCGGACGGCCGGACGGTGGATGAGGCTTCCGTCGGTGACGGGCCCGTGGAGGCTTCATTCAAAGCACTCGAGCGGGCCACAGGGATCAACCTCGACCTCAGGAATTTCGAAGTTCGTAGTGTGACCGTGGGCGAGGATGCCCAGGGCGAGGTGACAGTAACCGTCGACTATAATGGCCAGAGTCACCGGGGTCATGGCGTCAGCACGGACATCGTGGAGGCTGGCGCCCTCGCCTATCTGGAAGTCATCAACCGCGTCTGCCGGCAGGCGGCGGGCCGATCGGCCCTCGCCAGCGCTGCCGGCGACAATGGCGTACGCCTGTAAAGGACCTAGCATGCCTATCAAGTCCACAGAATGGATCTGGCACAACGGCAAACTGGTGCCGTGGCAGAGTGCAACCGTGCATGTCCTGAGCCACGCCCTTCACTATGGGTCGTCGGTGTTCGAAGGATTGCGGGCCTACTCAACACCCACCGGTCCCCAGATATTCCGCCTGAAGGCACACACCCGGCGGCTGCTGGACTCGGCGAAGATCCACCGCATCGAGATACCCTGGTCAGCAGGAGAGATCGATGCCGCCTGCAAGGAGGTCGTGGTTCGCAACGGCCTCAAGAGCGCGTACATCCGCCCTCTCGCCTATCGCGGCTACGGCGAGGTGGGCGTCGTACCGAAGGCAGGCCATCCTGTTGAGCTCGCCATTGCCGCGTGGGAATGGGGTGCCTACCTGGGACCTGAAGCCCTGGAAAAGGGCGTTGACGTCTGTGTGTCGTCCTGGCAGCGCGTGGCGCCAAACACCATTCCCGCCCTCGCCAAGGCGGGTGGCAACTACCTGTCCAGCACCCTGGTGGGATTCGAGGCACGCGACCGCGGCTTCGCCGAGGGCATTGCGCTATCGGCCGACGGAACAGTGAGCGAGGGCGCCGGTGAGAATCTGTTTCTCGTCCGGGACGGAATTCTCATCACGCCGCCTGCTGCTGCATCGATCCTCCAGGGCATCACCCGGGACAGCGTCATGATCCTGGCGCGGGACCTGGGAATCGAGGTTCGGGAACAGACGCTTCCGCGCGAGATGATGTACATCGCGGACGAGATTTTCCTGACCGGAACGGCCGCCGAGATTACTCCCGTCCGGTCCGTCGATCGCCTGGCCGTGGGTAGTGGCTCCCGGGGCCCCATAACCAAGGCGCTGCAGGATGCATTCTTCGGCCTGTTCAGTGGCAAGACTGCTGATCGCTGGGGGTGGCTCGAGCCCCTGGGCACGCAGCCCACCGGCAAGCGGGTGGCGAGCTGACTCCTGCTCCTCGTCATCCGTCGGTACAACCAGTACATCCATCCAGGAACACCTGACATGAGCGGCAAGTCACTCTTCCAGAAAGTCTGGGACGACCACATCGTCGTTCCAGAGTCCGTGGATACGCCCGCGGTGCTCTACATCGACCTTCACCTGACGCACGAGGTGACGTCACCCGAGGCGTTCTCGGTGCTTCGCTCCCGAGGACTGAAGGTTCGCCGTCCGGACCTCACGCTTGCGACACTCGACCATTCCACGCCGACGGTCCCGGTGTCCTCCCTGAAGGATCTCGACATCGTCTCCGAACCGGCTGCGGCCGCGCAGATCCGGGTAATGATCGAGAATTGCCAGGAGTACGGCATCGAGTTGCTCGGCTTCGGCAGCGATTCGCGGGGCATCGTCCACATCATCGGGCCGGAACTTGGCATCACCCAGCCGGGCAAGACCATCGTCTGCGGCGACAGCCACACCAGCACCCACGGTGCGTTCGGTGCCCTGGCCTTTGGCATAGGAACGACCGAGGTAGGCCATGTCCTCGCCTCCCAGTGCCTGCTCCAACGCCGGCCAAAGACCCTCGCGATCAACGTGGACGGCAAGCTGGGCCCGGGTGTGACTGCCAAGGACATCATTCTCGCCATCATCGGCAAGATCGGGGTTGATGGCGGCACCGGCCACGTCATCGAGTACCGCGGCAGCGCAATTCGGGCGCTCGGCATGGAGCAGCGCATGACCATCTGCAACATGTCCATCGAGGCCGGAGCACGCGCGGGCATGATCGCCCCAGACGACACCACCATCCAGTACCTGAAGGGCCGGCCCATGGCGCCCAGTGGCGCTGCCTGGGACGCGGCGGTGGCGCGCTGGCGCCAGCTGCCCTCCGATGCCGACCCTGCATTCGACCGTGAAATAACCATCGATTCCAGCAGAATTACGCCGATGGTGACGTTCGGGACGAACCCCGGCATGGTGGTGCCCATTGCCGAGCCTGTCCCGGCTGCCACCGACGACAGTTTCCGCAAGGCCCTCGCCTACATGGGTGTCGCCGAGAACCGGCCGATGCTGGGCATGCCTGTCAACGTCGTCTTCGTCGGCAGCTGCACCAATGCCAGACTGTCCGACCTCCGCGAGGCAGCCGGCATCATGCGCGGACGGAAAGTCGCGCCTTCGGTCCGCATGCTCGTGGTCCCTGGCTCCGAGCAGGTCAAGAAGGAAGCTGAGCGCGAGGGATTGCACGAGATCTTCCTTGCTTCCGGGGCCGAGTGGCGCGAGGCAGGCTGCTCGATGTGCCTCGGCATGAATGGCGACGTCACCCCCCGCGGCGAGTTGTGCGTCAGCACCAGCAACAGGAATTTCGAGGGCCGCCAGGGCGTCGGGGCCAGGACCGTGCTCGCGAGCCCGTTGACGGCAGCGGCATCCGCCATAGCCGGCCACATTGCAGACCCGCGGCCTCTGCTGGCTCACTGAGAGAACACCCCATGGAAAAAGTCACCATCGTGAAGTCGCGGACCGTGGTCATGCCCCAGTCCGATATCGACACGGACCAGATCGTTCCCGCCCGGTTTCTCACCACGACGACTCGCAAGGGCCTGGGCAAGGCGTTATTTGCGGACTGGCGCTATGACCGCGCGGGCAACCCCAGGCCAGAGTTCCTGCTCAATCGCCCGGAGGCCGCAGGCTGCGGTGTCCTGGTGGCCGGCAATAATTTCGGCTGCGGGTCTTCCCGGGAACACGCGCCCTGGGCCCTGCTCGATTTCGGCATCCGCGCCGTCATCAGTACCGAGATTGCCGACATATTCCGCGGCAACTCTTTGAAGAATGGCCTGATCCCGGTGACTGTCGACAAGGCCACCCACGGCTGGCTGGTCGAAAATCCCGGAGTTGAGGTGACGGTGGACGTTGCCGCAAGCAAATTGCTGCTGCCCGGTGGCCGGGCCGTTTCATTCCCCATCGATGGCTTTTCGAAGTACTGCCTGCTCAATGGCGTCGATCAGCTCGGCTATCTGCTGAACCAGGCGGACGCGATCGGCCGGTTCGAGGACACTCGCCCGTGGAAGCCCTGATCGGCGTTCTGGCCGGCGACGGCATCGGCCCCGAAGTCACAGCGGAGGCCGTGCGCGTGCTCGAGGCCGTGGGCAGCCGCTACGGCCACCGGTTCAGCTTCAGCGCCGGCCTGATTGGCGGGGCTGCCATTGATGCGACCGGCTCGGCGTTTCCGCCAGCGACCCGTCAGTTGTGCGCAGGGGCTCATGCGGTGCTGCTGGGTGCCGTCGGGGGACCGAAGTGGAGCAGTCCTGACGCGCCCATCCGGCCCGAGCAGGGGCTGCTCGACATGCGCGCCGCCATGGGGGTGTATGCCAACCTCCGGCCGGTGGTCACCCACCCGGCGCTGTACGCCTCCTCGCCCCTCAGGGAAACCCGATTGGCAGGCGTTGATATCCTTGTAATTCGGGAACTTACCGGCGGTATCTACTTTGGGCGTAAGGAAAGGACCGCCGATTCGGCAACGGACGTCTGTACCTATTCGCGGGATGAGATCGAGCGCGTGTTGCGCATGGCCGGGCGCCTGGCCATGCAACGCCGGCGCAGGATCACGTCCATCGACAAGGCGAATGTTCTCGACACCTCGCGCCTGTGGCGGTCCATAGCCACCGAGCTCCTGGCGCGCGAGTTCCCCCAGGTCCGGGTCGAGCACCTGCTGGTGGACGCCGCGGCCATGCACCTCCTGTCCCGGGCGGCTGATTTCGACGTGCTGGTGACGGAGAACATGTTCGGCGACATCCTGACCGATGAGGCTTCCATGCTGACCGGCTCCCTCGGCATGCTGCCGTCGGCAGCGCTCGGAGACGGGCCCCGCGGGCTGTACGAGCCCATTCACGGGTCGGCGCCGGATATCGCCGGCATGGCGAGGGCAAACCCCTGCGGCACCATCCTGAGCGCAGCCATGCTGCTGCGACACTCTCTCGGCCTGGAGGTCGAGGCGGAGGCTGTCGAACGCGCCGTATTCGCGGCGATCGAGTCCGGCCACCGGACAGCGGACATTGCGGCCGCAGGCAGCGCCCCGGTCAGCACGCACGCCATGGGCGACGCCGTGCTGCGCGGCATCGCGGCTCACTGACCGGCTGCAGACTTCACTCCGGACCGATCGAGGTCGCCCGCCTGGGGCTTGCCTTCACTGCGCCTGTTGTATTAATGTACTAACACGCTAATACATGAGGTGACCCGTGAAAGAGCACCGGATTCTGGCGCCACGCGACGAGGAGGCCGCCGAGCAGTCGTTGTTCCGGGCCATTCTCAGCCTGCGTGATGCGGGGGAGGTGCGCGCATTTCTGGTCGACCTGTGCACGCCTGCCGAGTTGCAGGCGCTGAAAGACCGATGGCTGGTTGCGGAGTTGCTGGACCGCGGCCTTCCCTATCGCCAGATCCACGACCGGACCGGGGTCAGCGTCACGACCATCGGCCGCGTGGCCCGATACCTGAACAGTGGAGCCGGCGGTTACAGCAAGGCGCTGGAACGACGGCGAAAGTAGGCTGACATGATCGACAAACCTCCCCGGATCAAGGTTGCAATCCAGAAGTCCGGAAGGCTCACCGAGCAATCCCTGGATCTCCTCCAGCGCTGCGGGCTCAAGTACACCAAGGGACCCGACCAGCTGATCGCCTTTGGCGAGAACATGCCGGTGGACGTTCTCCTTGTCCGGGACGACGACATTCCCGGCCTCGTTCGCGACGACGTTTGCGATCTGGGCATTGCCGGCCTGAACATCGTCGAGGAAAAACGGCTGCACTTCCTCCAGCAGGAGCCCGTTGAACCCTTCCGGATCCTGCGCTCCCTCGACTACGGCCGCTGCCGCCTCGCCTTCGCCTATCCGGATGGCAGTGCCCTGCGTAACGTGGCCAGCCTCGAAGGCCGGCGGATTGCCACGAGCTATCCGTCGATCGTCCGTGACTACCTGCGGCGGCAGAACGTCAACGCGAGCGTCGTGGAGTTTTCCGGTGCCGTCGAGATCGCTCCCAGCCTCGGCCGGGCAGACGCGATTTGCGACCTGGTGTCCACCGGGGCGACGCTCATTGCCAACAAGCTCCGCGAGGGTGAGACCATCCTCGAAAGCCACGCGGTTCTGCTGCAGACGCCGGTCCAGGTTCCATCCGAGAAGGCGGAGTGGATTGGCAAGCTGCTCCAGCGGGTCGAAGGCGTGATGCAGGTGCGGGAGAGCAAGTACATCATGATGCATGCGCCCAAGGCCGCCCTTGCCCAGATCGCGGCACTCCTGCCGGGTTCGGAGGCGCCAACCGTCCTGCCACTCGATGGTCGGGATGACCGCGTGGCCGTGCATGTGGTCTGCCGGGAAAATGTCTTCTGGGAGACGCTGGAGAGCCTGAAGGCGGCTGGTGCGACGTCGGTCCTGGTGATGCCCGTGGAAAAGATGCTCGCGTGATGCGTCTCCGCCGTTACGACTGGTCGGCGCTGGACCCGGCAACCCGCCGCACGGTCCTCCTGCGTCCCGCCATCAGTCAGAATTCGGACCTGGACCGGAAGGTCCGCAGCATCATTCTCTCGGTTCGGGAGGACGGCGATTCAGCACTGCTCAGGCTCGCTAGAGAGCTCGATGGTGCCGGGCTGACGGAACTCCGGGTGTCCGAGGACGAGGCCCGGTCGGCGGAATCCGCCCTGCCGGCAGAGGCCCGGTCGGCGATCGGGACAGCCATCGCCAACGTCCGCCGCTTCCACGAGGCCCAGACTACACCCCCCCTGCGCGTGGAGACTGCTCCCGGTGTCATGTGCGAGCGTGTCAGCAAGCCGCTCCAGGCGGTTGGCCTCTACGTCCCGGCCGGCAGTGCGCCGCTACCGTCGACCGCCATCATGCTCGGCGTGCCGTCGGAGATCGCGGGCTGCCCCACGCGGGTGCTGTGCACCCCCCCCCGGCCGGATGGCCGTGCCGATCCGGCGGTCGTCGTCGCCGCCAGGACCTGCGGCATACGCGACATCTTCAAGGTTGGCGGCGCCCAGGCCGTTGCCGCCATGGCCTACGGTACCGCGTCAGTGCCGAAGGTCGTGAAGATCTTCGGTCCCGGCAACGCCTGGGTGACAGCGGCGAAGACCATCGTTGCAGCGGACCCTGCCGGCGCGGCGCTGGACATGCCCGCGGGCCCTTCGGAAGTGATGGTCGTGGCCGACGGGCGGGCCGATGCGCGGTTCATTGCCATGGACCTGCTGTCACAGGCCGAGCACGGGCCGGACTCCCACGTCGTCCTCGTCACGATGGATCTGGCCCTGCTGAGCCGCGTCGAGGCGGAAATCGAGCATGCCCTGGGCTCGCTCAGCCGGAGGTCCATCATCGAGCAGGCCCTGCGGCACAGCGTTGCCCTGGTCGTGACTGACCTGGACGAAGCCTGCGGTGTGGCGAATGAGTACGCGCCCGAACACCTGATCCTTCAGGTGGCCGATGCCCGCGGGTTCGCCGCCGGGGTCAGTACCGCCGGATCGGTCTTCCTCGGCCGGTGGACGCCGGAATCGGTGGGCGACTACTGCAGCGGAACGAACCACGTTCTCCCGACCTACGGGTATGCGCGCGCCTACAGCGGGCTTGCGGTCGCAGACTTCCAGCGCCGCATGACCCTGCAGGAGGTTACCCTGACCGGCCTGCGGGGCCTGGCACCCACGGTCCGGACCCTGGCGGGGCTCGAGGGCCTGGACGCCCACGCGCAGGCCGTCACGGTGCGCCTCGATGCGGCGGATACGCGGCCATGACAGGCGCCGTCGACCTGCTGCGACCGGATATTCGCCAGCTCCGCCCCTACAAGGCAGCCGACTACGTGGACGGGTTCATCCGGCTGAACGCCAATGAGACGCCCTGGAGGCCGCCGGGCGATGAAACCCGTGATGGCCTCAATCGCTATCCCGAACCGAGGCCTGCCGAGCTTACCGAGCGGCTCACGGCCTTTTACGACCTTCAGCCCGGCCAGCTCCTGGTGACCCGGGGCTCCAGCGAGGCCATCGACGTCGTGGTGCGGGCCTTCTGCCGGGCCGACCGGGACAACGTGCTGATCTGCCCACCCACGTTCGGCATGTATGAGGTCTACGCGAGAATCCAGGGTGCGGGAGTGCAGCAGGTGCCGCTGGATCGGGCAAGGGGGTACAGCCTGCCGGTGGATGCCATCCTCCGTGAGTGGCTCCCCGCCACCAGGCTGGTGTTCGTCTGCTCACCCAACAACCCGACGGGCAACCGGTTTCCGGATACGGATGTCGGTCGCCTGTGCGCGGGTCTCGCGGGGCGGGGCGTCGTGATACTCGACGCCGCCTACCAGGAGTTTGCCGGGGACGATCCCTTGCCGCAGTTGCTGGATACCCACGACAACCTGGTCATCCTGCGGACGCTGTCGAAGGCGCTCGGCCTGGCGGGCGTGCGGTGTGGCGCCCTGATAGGCAGAAGCGATCTGGTCGAGTTGCTCGGCCGGGTGCTGCCGCCCTACTGCTTCCCGACCACGAGCCAGGATGCGGTCCTGCGCCTGCTGACCCCCGATGCCACGCGCGAGCTTGCGCGCCGTCGCGGCCTGATTCTGGCGGAGCGCCAGCGACTGATGGCCGCCCTGCCAGGCCTTCCGGGCATCGATCGCGTGTGGCCCAGCGCCGCAAACTTCATCCTCGTGGAGTCCCGCGAGGCCCAGGCGGTGATCGCCCGGGCCCGGACGGCGGGCATCCTGCTCCGGGACTTCAGCTGGGATCCTCACCTGCCCGGCGGCATCCGGATCACGGTCGGCTCCGCGGAAGAAAACGACAAGCTCCTGGATGCGCTGAGGAAGTGATGGCCAGTACCAGCAAAATCGCCTTTCTCGACAGGGATGGATGCCTGATCATCGAGCCCGCCGACGAACAGGTGGACCGGCTCGACAAGATCGCGCTGGTCCCTGGCGTCATTCCCGCCCTCCTCCGCCTCCGGGACGCGGGCTACGAGTTCGTCATGGTGACCAACCAGGACGGCCGGGGAACGCCCTCGTTTCCCGAAGCGGCCTTTCAGGAGGTGCAGGATTTCGTGCTGCGCCTCTTCGCCTCCCAGGGCATAGAGTTCCGCCGGATCTTCGTGTGTCCGCACCGGGCCGGGGACGGGTGCACATGCCGCAAGCCCAACCCGGGCCACCTGGGCGATTTCCTCGGTACGATCACTCTCAATCGCGACGACAGCTTCGTTGCGGGCGATCGCGCCACCGACATCGAGTTTGCCCGGAATATCGGCGTCCGGGGCTTTCGTGTCGACCCGACGGATCCGGATTCCTGGCCGGCGATCGCCCATGCCGTTGTGGACCGCCCCCGCACGGCAACCGTCGTCCGTGAGACCCGTGAAACGCGGATCTCGGTCAGTGTTGACCTCGACGCCGAGAAGCCGGTCAGCATCAGGTCGGGAATCGGCTTCTTCGATCACATGCTGGACCAGGTGGCGAAGCATGGCGGCTTCGCCCTCACGCTGTCCTGCGATGGCGATCTGCAGGTGGACGAGCACCACACGGTGGAGGACGTCGCGCTGGCACTCGGTGAGGCTCTCCGGACAGCGCTTGGCGACAAGCGCGGGATCGGCCGCTTCGGTTTCCTGCTGCCCATGGACGAGACAGAGGCACAGATCAGCCTGGATCTTTCCGGCCGCCCGTACCTGGTCTTTGCGGGGAACTTTCCCCGGGCCGAGGTGGGGCAACTGCCGACGGAACTCGTGCCGCACTTCTTCCGCTCGGTTGCCGACAGTCTGGGCGCCAACCTGCATATGTCCATCCGCGGGGAGAACACGCATCACATGGTCGAAGCCTGTTTCAAGGGCTTCGGGAGAACACTGCGCCAGGCCATTGCGAGGTCCGGCACGTCCCTGCCGAGCACCAAGGGCACGCTGTGAATCCAGGCGCAGCCAAGTCCGGCCCGGTCAAGGTCGCCATCATTGACGGCGGCGGCGCAAACATTGCGTCGCTGCGCTTTGCCCTGGCGCGCCTCGGGGTCGACGGAGTGCTGACGGCGGATCCCGGCACCATTCAGTCCGCCTCCCACGTGATCCTGCCCGGCGTCGGCGCCGCGCGCGCGGCCATGGACAGACTGCGACAGAAGGGTCTCGATGTGGTGATTCCGCGCCTGACCCAGCCCGTAATGGGAATCTGCCTGGGCCTGCAACTGCTTTTCGAGCGGTCCGAGGAAGATGACACGGAATGCCTCGGAATCCTCGAGGGGGTCGTGAGGCACTTCGCGGCGGAGCCCGGCCGTCCAGTGCCCCACATGGGCTGGAACCAGGTCGCAGCGACCCGCCCAAGCCCGCTGCTCGCCGGCGTGCCTGACGGGGGCTACTTCTACTTCGTGCACAGCTATGCAGCGGAACCGGGCCCCGCGACTGTGGGGCAGGCCGAGTACGGCTGGCCATTCTCGGCCGTGGTCGAATCCCGCAACTTCATCGCCACCCAATTTCACCCGGAGCGCTCGGGGCCGCTCGGGGCCCGTGTTCTGGACAACTTCCTGAGGCACTACTGAACATGGAAGTGATTCCAGCCATCGACCTGCTCGACCGCCAATGTGTCCGGCTGTACCAGGGCGACTTCTCGCGCGTCACCGTGTACAGCGCCGATCCCGTGGAACTGGCACGCCGCTACCGGAACGCCGGCCTCCGCCGGCTGCATGTCGTCGACCTGGACGGCGCCCGGACCGGAAGTCCGCAGAACATGGACCTGATCGGTGCCATGGCCAGCCAGGGCGGAGTCGCGGTGCAGGCAGGTGGCGGCCTGCGCGACCTCGACAGGGCCCTCGCATTACGCGCCGCCGGCGCCGACCGGGTCGTCGTCGGATCAGTCGCTGCCGAGCAGCCCGCTGTTGCCATGGAATGGCTGGAACGGCTTGGTCCGGAGCATCTCGTCCTCGCTTTCGACGTGCGGGTACCTGCGGGCTCGGACCCGCTCGTCCTCACGCGCGGCTGGGTGAAGGACAGCGGCGCCGTCCTCTGGGACCTGCTCGAGCAGTTTTGTGCTCGGGGCGCGCGGCACTTCCTGTGCACGGACATCGCCCGGGACGGCACCCTCGCGGGACCCAGCCTGGAACTCTACCGCGAGTGTGCGCGGCGCTTCCCGCAGGCCGCGGTAATCGCCTCGGGCGGTGTGGGTTCACTGGACGACTTGCGGCAACTTGCGACCACTGGCGCCGCCGCGGTGGTCACCGGCAAGGCGCTCCTGGATGGCCGCATTACCCTCGAGGAGATCGAGTCATTCTCGCGCGCCGCATAATTCCCTGTCTCGATGTCCGCGATGGACAGGTGGTCAAGGGCGTCCGGTTCCGGGACCACGAAGTCGTGGGAGGAATCATCGAGCTTGCACGTCGCTACCGGGACGAAGGTGCGGACGAACTCGTCTTCTACGACATCACCGCGAGCCCCGAGGAGCGGTCAGTAGACAGGCGCTGGATAACCCGAGTGGCGGAGGTCCTCGATGTTCCCTTCTGTGTCGCCGGGGGCATCCGCAGTGTTGCCGACGCCGAGGAAGTCCTACGGCATGGCGCGGACAAGATCTCCATCAACAGTCCGGCCCTCGCGGACCCGGCACTGATTACGGATCTTGCCAGGCGATTCGGTTCGCAGTGCGTGGTAGTCGGCATCGACAGCCGGGAGGAGAACGGCAGCTACCGCGTCTACCGCAATACGGGAGATCCGTCGAAGACCGTATTTGCCGGCCTGGATACAGCTGACTGGGTTCGGGAAGTCCAGGATCGCGGTGCCGGCGAGATCGTATTGAACTGCATGAACCAGGACGGCGTGCGGAATGGCTATGACATTCCCCAGCTGAAGCAGATGCGGGCCATCAGCGCCGTGCCTCTGATCGCGTCAGGCGGGGCGGGATCAATGGAGCACTTTTCCCAGGTATTCTCGGCGGCGGCCGTGGATGGAGCTCTGGCGGCGAGCGTCTTCCACCGGGGTCTCATCGGCATTGGTCCGCTGAAGGAATTTCTGCGGAACGCAGGTATCGAGGTGCGCTCATGACGACCGAGTCCGGCTTCCTTCAACGACTCGAGCAGGTTATCGCGGAACGGCGGGGCACTTCGCCAGACAGCAGCTACACAGCTTCACTGCTGGCCGCCGGCCGCCAGCGAATCGCCCAGAAGGTCGGCGAGGAAGGCGTGGAACTGGCACTCGCGGGCGTGGGGGATGACCGTGGACGAGTGGTGGCCGAGACGGCCGACCTTCTCTATCACGTGCTGGTCCTGCTGGCTGCCAGCGACGTCAGCCTGCGCGAGGTCCTTCAGGAACTCGAGCGCCGGCACCAGCCCTGACACGGGCGGCGGCCGCACCGCTCAGATGGCGACTTCCACGGCGGGCTCGCGCATGTTGTAGCGCGAGCTCATCACGAAGCCGTAGGCACCGGCATTGGCGATTGCGAGGACATCGCCTTCCGAGCACTTCGGCAAGAGGCGATCAGAGCCCAGGCGATCCCCGGTTTCACAGATCGGGCCAACGATGGTGACAACCTGTGTCGCGGGTTCACCCCAGCGACTCAGGTTGGCAATCTCATGGTAAGCGCCATAGAGCGCCGGACGGATCAGGCTGTTCATTCCCGTACTGACGCCGACGTACTGAACCTGGCCCTTGCCCTTCGTCTGCGTGACAGTCGCCACCAGGACACCAGCCTCGGCGACCAGGTAGCGCCCTGGCTCCAGCCACACCTCGAGCCCGGGCCGGGCCGCGCGAATCTCCGCGATGCCGCGATCCACGGCGGCCATGTCCAGTGGTGGCTGGCCCGACTTCTCGGGGACGCCAAGCCCTCCGCCCAGGTCGAGATACTTCAGCTGCGGGAAGTCCTCCGCGACGGCGACCAGTTCGCTGCCCACCTCCTGCCAGTTCTCCGGCGTCAGGATTCCGCTGCCGACATGGGCATGCAACCCGACGACGGTTGCTCCGCAGCCGGAAAGGAGTTCCCGGGCTTCCTCGAGCTCGAAAAGCGGAATGCCGAACTTGGAATGCGTGCCCGCTGTTTTCACGTGCTGGTGATGCCCGCGGCCATGACCGGTGTCGATGCGCAGGAATACCTGCCTGCCCCTGAACAGGTCGCCCCAGTGGCGCAGCGGATGGAGATTGTCGAGAGTCAGCCACACGCCGCGTTCCAGGCCGAATGCATAGTCACTGCGGGGCGCGAAGTTGGGCGTGTAGAGGATCCGCTGTGGATCGATCCCCGGGAACAGTTCCATTACCCGGCTGATCTCGCGCGGGGACACGCATTCGAAGTTCAGGCCCTCGGCGTAGAGGACCCGGAGGATATCGGCGGAGTTGTTGGCCTTCATCGCAAAGAAGACCCTGTGGACGGATTGCAGTCCCTTGAGGCGTCCGGCTGCCGCACGCACCGTCTCCAGGTCGTAGACGTAGGCGGCGACACGCTCCTGGGCGATGCCGACCAACTCGCTTCGGCGCCGAACCCACCAGGGCTCGTGATGGACGAGTACCTGCCTTGCCCCGCCCTGAAGCTCCTCCCAGGTCTCGCCAAACACTTCATCATCCGGTCCCGGCTGGACCAGCGTGCCGTGGAGCTTCTGGATGAGCCGGGACGCCTGCCCCTCCTCCACGACGAATGACAGGTTGAGGTCGGTCGCTGACTGACTGACCAGGTGGATCTTGTGCTCCTCGAACGCTTCGAGTGCAGGGCCGATCTCGTGCAACGCGGCCCGGATCTTCTGCCCGACGAGGCTGACGATCTCCACGCCCTCGATGATGCTCACCCGGCACAGCCGTTCGAGGCGGCCCTGGAGTTCGTTCAACAGGCCCGCATCGATGGGATTGACACCGGGATCGAGAGTGACCGTCACGTTGCTTTCGGACGTGGACACGAGGTCGACGGACAGTCCCAGATCCGAGAAGCAGCGGAAGGCGTCTGCCAGGAAGCCGACTTCGTGCCACATCCCGAGCGTTTCCATGGACACGAGCGTGATACGGCTGCGGCCGGAGATGGCCTTGACCCGCGGCGCGTCGCTGCCGGCCCTCGACGTCACCAGGGTTCCGGGAAGCTCCGGCTGGTTCGTGCACAGTACCTTGAGCGGGATGGCGTGCCGACGGCAGGGGCTGATGCTCCGCGGGTGCAGGACAGAGCCCCCCGTCGACGCGATCTCCTGCGCCTCTTCATAGCTGAGCTGGCGCAGCAACCGCGCGCCGGGCACGACCTTGGGATTGGCACTGAACATGCCCGGGACGTCCGTCCAGATCTCGAGGGCACTCGCCTGGAGCTTTGCCGCGAAGTAGGCGGCCGAGGTATCCGAGCCCCCGCGCCCTAGAAGCACGCACTCATCCCGCGAGTTGCTGGCAATGAAGCCCTGCGTAAGGGCAACGCCATCGACCGCCGTCAGGCGCTCCTGAAGCGCCGGATCCGAGTCGAAGTCGCAGCTGGCAGCGAGATATGCCCCGCGCTCATTCGCGCCGGGCACGTTGACGGTGCGCAACAGCGTCCGGGCATCCAGCCAGCTCACCGCCAATCCCTGTTTCTTCAGGTACGCAGCACCGAGCCTGGTGGCCAGCAGTTCTCCCATGGCCATCACCCGGGCCTGGATCCGCGGACTGACTTCGCGGATGAGGTGGACGCCGGCCACGAGCTGCTCCAGCTCGTTGAAGTACTCGCCCAGCTCCCCGGGTCCATCAACCCCGAGGCCGTCAGCCAGCTTGAAGTGCAGCTCCCTGATGTCCTCGATGGACGGCCGTGTATCCTTCTCCCGGGAACTGCGCAGGAGCTCATCGAGCCGGTTGGACACGGTAGCCAGGGCCGAGTGGACCACGACCGGACGAAGGCCTTCGGCCTGCCGCTGCCGGACGAGACCAACAATGGTTTGCCAGCGCCCGGCGGTCGACACGCTGGTGCCCCCGAACTTCAGCACTACCCAGGGGACGGCTGACGGGCTCTTCCCGCCGGTGCGCTTGGATGCCATCTTCGTACCGCTGCTACCGGGTCGTCACCGCGCCCAGGGACGCGGAACTGACGAGCTGGGCGTACTTGCCGAGTACGCCGGGAGGGGGTGCGTCGGCTGCCATGCTCCATTGAGCGCGACGGCGCTCCAGCTCCCCGGCAGGCAGGTCGACGTCGATCGTGCGGCGCTCGGCATCGATGGTGATGCGATCGCCGTCCTCAAGGAGGGCAATGGGGCCACCCACGGCTGCTTCCGGCGAGACATGCCCGACGACGAAACCGTGGCTGCCGCCCGAGAAACGCCCGTCGGTGATCAGCGCGACCTTGTCTCCGAGGCCCTTGCCCATGATGGCGCCTGTGGGACTCAGCATCTCCCGCATGCCGGGCCCGCCCCTGGGGCCCTCGTAGCGGATGACGACGACGTCACCCGCAACCACGGTGCCATCCAGGATCGCGGCCAGCGCCAGTTCCTCCGAACCGAACACGCGGGCGCGGCCCTGGAACTGCAGGCCCTCCTTGCCGCTGATCTTGGCGACGGCACCTTCAGGTGAAATATTCCCATAAAGAACAACAAGATGACTGTCCTTCTTCAAAGGGTCGTCAAGGCCACGGACGATGGTCTGTCCCGCCGGATAGGGCCGGACCGGGGCCGCATTTTCCGCCAGCGTCAGGCCGCTGACCGTGAGGCAGTCGCCGTGCAGCAGGCCGCCGTCCAGCAGGAGCTTGATCAGCGGTTGTATGCCACCGATGGCCACCAGCTCCGACATCGAGTATTTCCCGCTGGGCCGGAGGTCCGCCAGGACGGGAACCCGCCTGCCAATCCGCGTGAAGTCATCCAGCGCGAGGGGAATTCCCGCTTCATGGGCCATGGCGAGCAGGTGAAGGACGGCGTTGGTGGAGCCACCCAGCGCGATGACCACGGTGATCGCGTTCTCGAACGCCTCCCGGGACAGGATGTCTGAGGGGCGAATACCCCGCTTGACCAGGTCCACCACGGCGGCGCCGGCCCGGAACGCGTCTTCCCGCTTCTGCTGGGAAATGGCCTCCTGGCCAGAACTGTTCGGCAGGCTCAGGCCCAGAGCCTCGATGGCCGAGGCCATGGTGTTTGCGGTGTACATGCCTCCGCAGGAGCCGGGGCCCGGGATGGCAGTGCGCTCGACCTCCAGCAGCTGCACCTCGGACATCTTGCCGCTCGCTACGGCACCCACCGCTTCGAACACGGAGACGATGTCCCGGCGCCCGGCACCCGGCTGGATGGTTCCGCCATAGACGAATACCGAGGGCCGGTTGAGCCGGGCCATGGCCATGACGCAGCCCGGCATGTTCTTGTCGCAGCCACCGATGGCAACGAAGCCGTCGAAGCCCTCGGCCGCCACCACGGTCTCTATCGAATCCGCGATGACCTCGCGTGACACCAGGGAATAACGCATCCCGGGTGTGCCCATCGAGATGCCGTCGGATACCGTGATCGTATTGAACTGGACGGCCTTGCCCCCTGCCCCGTCGGCGCCCGCTGCCGCTGCGGTGGCCAAGCCGTCGATGTGCATGTTGCACGGTGTGACCATGCTCCAGGTCGAGGCCACGCCGATCTGGCTCTTCCGGAAATCCGCGTCCGTGAACCCGACGGCCCGGAGCATGGCGCGGCTTGGGGCCTGGGCCACACCATCGACCACCACGCTGGAATAACGTCGCTCGCCGGTACCGGCCGGTCCGCCGGTGCCCTTCTTGGGGGTGCTCATGAGACTCACACTGCTTGAAACGCCGCGCCGCGCGGCCCGAACGGGCCGCAAGTTTAGCACCGGTGGCACCGACCCGGGCTTCAGTAATCCGACGGGAACAGCTTGCCGGGATTCATGATGCCCAGGGGGTCAAGGGCCTTCTTGACGGCGCGCATGAGATCCAGGGGCACTCCGCCCCGCCAGTGGGCCAGTTCGGCGACCTTCAGCGCGCCGATCCCGTGCTCCGCGCTGAAGCTGCCGCCCAGGCCAGCAGCCAGGCCGTGGACCTGGTGGCTGATCTCGGCCCAGCGCGCGAGAAACGCCGCTCCGTCGGCCCCGGCGGGCTGGGTGAGATTGAAGTGGGCATTGCCGTCGCCCAGGTGACCGAAGGCGACGACTCGCACCCCCGGAACGAGCTGCCCGACAGCGGCAGTCGCAAGCTCGAGGAAGCGCTCCATGCTGGCGACCGGGACCGAAATGTCGTGCTTGATGCTGGCGCCTTCCTTCTTCTGCGCCTCGGACATGTTGTGCCGGAGACGCCATAGCGCCTCGCGCTGGGCGCCGCTGGCGGCCAGGATGCCGTCGCTCACAAGGCCGGACTCCTGCATCCGGGCCAGAAACTCCTGCACCCGCTCGTCCAGCCCCTCATCGTCGCGGGGCGTGCTGACTTCAATCAGGAGGTGCCAGGGACTGCCGTGGTCCAGGGGCGAGCGGCTTCCCGGGATGTTTCTGACGACCAGGTCGAGCGACAGCTGATTCGCAAACTCGCAGGCCGTCAGGTCGTCGCCGAGCTGGTCACGGGCAGCGGCATACACGCTGATCGCCGCTCCCGGCGACGGTACCGCCACCCAGGCCGTTGCGGTCCGTCTTGGCCGCGGAAACAGCTTGCAGGTTGCCGCGGTGATGAATCCCAGCGTGCCCTCGGCGCCGATGAAGAGCTGCTTGAGGTCGTACCCGGTATTGTCCTTCCGCAGGCTCCGGAGCGCATCCAGCACCCGGCCATCTGCGAGGACCACCTCGAGGCCCAGGACGAGGTCCCGCATGTTCCCGTAGCGCAGGACGGCAGTCCCGCCGGCATTCGTCGAAATGTTGCCCCCCAGCTGGCAGCTGCCCTCGGCAGCAAGACTCAGCGGAAACAGTCTACCGGCGGCACCTGCGGCGGCTTGCATGCCTGCCAGGACACAGCCCGCCTCCGCCGTTATGGTGAAATTGTCCGCATCCACGGACCGAATGGCATTGAGGCGCCGCGTGGAAACAAGGATCTGGGGACGCTCCGGCGTCGAGTGGGGAATTGCGCCCCCCACCAGGCCGGTGTTGCCCCCCTGCGGCACCACACCGATCCGGTGCGCGGAACAGACCCGGAGGATCGCGGCGACCTGGCCGGTGGTCGACGGCAGCAGCACGAGCGGCGCCGCCCCCTGGTAGAGGCCCCGCCATTCGGTAAGGTAACCCGCGAGGTCGGACGAGTCGTCGAGAAAGCCGCTGGACCCTACAATCGACCGCAGTTCGGCAGCTGTGCTGGGCATCAAGGGGGGCAAATGCGGGACCTGTGGCCGGGCCATTGCAATGGCAATTGGGGCTCGTGCATCCTAAGTCAGTCGACGGCTGCTGGCAAAGCAGGAAGCCAGTGCCCTGCCCATGGAAGGAATCTGGGGCTTGCGGCCCGCATCCATGCTCACTGACCCACTGGCACCGGACGGCCTCCGCAGTCCGGCGCTCGAACTGGATCTTCGTCAGCGCAGCAACCTGCTGGAGCTCGACAGGCAGTTCTACGCGCACTGGAACCTCGGGCAGAACCTGGTCCTGGCGTGGGCGCCGATAGGGGATGGCGTCCAGCTTCTCGTGGTGCCGCACTACGCGGTAGCGAGCTACGGCTCCGGAACGCCGGTGCCGGGGGCTGACCCCCGGGCTGAAACGCCGGCTCACCAGTTCATCATGCACCTGTTGTCCGGAGCCCGGCAGTTCTCCGCCAGGCAGATGCACAATGCCACTCGCCTGCTGGGAGTGGAGCCGATTGCCGTGCGGCTCCGCCAGCCGCTCTCTGCATCGCCAGCCGAGACAGCAGCCATCGAGTACCTGGTGAAGCGGTACAGCGTCAGCTACGTGCGCAACCGGGCGGTGGCGCTTTTCGATATCGTCGGCTTTGGCCTGCTCGGCCCGTTCGAGCAGATGAACCAGTTGAACAGCCTGTCGTGTTCGCTCAATGCGGCGCACAGCCGGCTGCTGGGGCGGCGGATGCTGGTGAATTTCGCCCGCTCCAGCACGGGCGATGGCTTCTATATCTGGAACCGTGACACCGGTCTCGAGGCGAATACCAACCTCTATCACTTCATGCACCTGGTCCTCGCCGACAATGCGATTGCCCGCCAGAAGGGGCATGGCCGGGCCGTTCCGCTGTTGCGGACGAGCTTTCATGTCGGCAGCTGCTACGAATTCAACCACGCCGAAGGGCTCAACCCCACGATCTACTGTGACGTCGTTGGTGACGTGACCATCGAGCTGGCGCGCATGATCGAGCACGCCATGCCGGGGCAGATCCTGGTTGGCGAATTTCGCGCAGCAATGCCGCAATCAGGAGGCGACGTTGGCACGGACTTCGATGCGATCGGCTTCATGGAGCAGGCCCAGGGCAGTCTTTCACAGCTGCATGGCCTGGAGTTATCGGGTGAGGCGGTCGAGTCGATCAAGTGCTACCTGACCGGCGAGGCATGCCCCGATGGGACGTTCTCAATCCGCAAGCTGGCAATCGAGGACAAGCACGGCCGGCGCCGTAATGCATTCAATGCCAAGGTGAACATCCATCGGCGGGGAGCGGATCCGATCCTGCTCGGAATCGAGGACCGGCAGCTCCGGGAGGACAGCCGCTTTTCCCTTTCCACGACGCTGCTATCCAGGTCGTCCGGGCTCGAGACCGCCCGGGCTGGCGACTGACCACCCCGGCGCACCAGAACCATGGCCCGGAACGCCATTACCCCCTATCTCGCCCTCGCGCTCCAGGTGCCTACACACCCGGTTGCCGGACTGCCGGACCGCACGCGGGTCCGATCGCAGATTGCCGCGAACATTTCGGCCATCGGGGTCGCGCTCGAAACCGGCGCGCCGCACCTCGCTGAGAATATTGGATTGCCGGTGCACCTCGCGGTGCTGCCGGAATATGTGCTGACCGGCGCGCCCGGCGGCGGTACCTTCGCCGACTGGCGCAATCTGGCCTGCCTCGAGATGAATGGGCCGGAGTACGAGGCGCTGGCCACCATCGCGAGCCGCGGAGGCTTCTTCCTGGCCGGGAATGCCTACGAGTCGGACCCCCATTTCCCTGACCTGTACTTCCAGTGCTGCTTCCTCCTTAGTCCCTCGGGCGAGGTTGTCCTGCGCTACCGGCGCCTGATCTCGCTGTATTCGCCGAGTCCCTATGATGTCTGGGACCGCTACCTGGACACCTATGGCATGGAGGGACTCTATCCGGTCGCGGATACCGAGATTGGCAAGATCGCCGCGGTGGCGTCGGAAGAGATCCTCTACCCCGAGATCGCACGCTGTCAGGTGATGCGGGGGGCCGAGATCCTGGTGCATTCGACGAGCGAGATGGGCAGTCCGCGATCAACCGCCAAGGAGCTCGCCCGTCGGGCCAGGGCGGCGGAGAACATGGCGTACGTAGTGTCGGCGAACACGGCAGGAGTGCCCGGAACCGGCCTGCCTGCCCGGTCGAGTACCGGCATGTCGAAGATCGTGGACTTCGAGGGCAGGATCCTCGCGGAAGCCCCACCGGGCGGGGCCAGCATCGCGGCACACGCGGTTATCGACATTGCAGGGCTGCGGGAGCGCCGTCACCGGGGCGGTCTCGCGAACACGCTGAGCCGGCTGCCGCTGCAGGCGTTCGCTGCCAGCTATGGCCAGGTTACCGGGCGCGCGCCCAATGAACTGGCTCTCGCCGCGGGTGCATCGCGCAGCCAGTTGCAGGATCTCCAGGAGGCCACGATCCAGCGCCTGGCCCGCCAGGGGCTAGTCTAGGGGCGCGACTCCCGCCAGGAGCGCTACAGCCCGTCCTTCAGTTCGCCCTTGACGTAATCGAAGCCCGGATTCTCGAAGTCGTGCGGGTGATTGTGCCCGTCGGGCGACCGCACCCACTCGTACAGCTTTGGCTTGTTGCGGGCCCACTGGGCCGCGGCGCGCTGCCGGTTGTCGTCCGGGCTGGTCCAGGGATTGAAATGGAAGTAGTTGTGCAGCTGGCTGTCGGTCCGGCCGAAGCCCAGAACCCCGAGCTCGCTGGCGAACGCGCCGTGGTTGATGTACTCCGGACGCCAGAAGTACCCGCCGGTGGGCAGATTGCCAAACTGCATCATCCAGGACGTGCCATAGATGTGGTAGCTCTCCTCGCAGCAATCATGGTACGAGATGTTGTCTTGCCAGTAATTCGGCGTCATGCAGTAGAGCAGTGAATGCGCGTGGGTCAGCGGATCGGACCGGAGCATCTTGACCATGCAACCGGGTGCAACGGAGGGACGAATGAAGTCCGCCGCCTTCCACTGCAGACCCTCGTAGGCATTCACCATGACCAGCTGTTCCCGCTGGGCGCGCGGATGATCCTCGTCCGACTCCAGGAAGCTCGGTTCCCCGTAGTTGTAGAACATGAGGCCCTCGGCACCCCGGGGCACCGACATGGCCGGCATGGAGACGCCGGCCGGCACGAAGAAGAAGTTGCCCTTCCCGTACTTCTCGCCGCCAAAGTGGACAGCGCCGGAAGTGATGAAAAGCTCCATCTCCGAGTAGCTCATGCCGGGCGGCAGCCGGAAGCCGGCGTCGAACCGAACCGTCATTGAGCAGGCCCCGGTATCCGGATCGAGGCTCAGCATCTTGTAGTGCATGCCTTTCGGGAAGCCTGGCAGGGTCATCTTCCTGAAGGGCATGTCCCGATCCACGAGGGGCTCAATGTGCGGGCGCGTCATTACGCATTCCTTTCAGTCAATCTGGTCGGATTGAGTGGAGACCGGTCGAAGGGGCACGGTCTTGTGGATCCAGTTCTTGGGGTCTTCGCGCCGGGCCGGCGATGGAATCACCAGAATCTGCTTCTGGCTCAGCCTCTCGGCCTCCTCCCGGTCAATCTCCCAGCCCTTGGCGGCCCATCGCCAGCAGCACTTCCTGAACGCGACCTCCATGCCATCAGTCTCGACCAGAAGCTCCTCGGAGAGGGAGCCGGGTGTATGAACGGGCCGGACCCTTTCGACGACGGAAAGGTCTTCCCGCACCGCGAGTTCGATGGCCGCGATGCGTTCCGCATCGTACTGGGGCTCCCTGAGGTAGTTGCGTGCCTGCCAGCCGAAGGCACGACTGAGCTTGTCCTCCACGGGCGTGCGCGCCGTAAAGTTGATCAGGCTCATGCCCTCCCGGAACGTGGGCTGGATGCGATGGCAGAGTCCAAGCAGGCTGAACTCCAGCTCCACCTGGGTTGACTTCCGCTCGGCAGAGAGCAACTTGGCCATTTCGCCGGTCTTCTGGTCTGCGCCAGGGGCCGGTTTCACCCGCGCGACCCGGGCGCCCCACTCCTTGTGCTCCAGCGGGAACACCTCGAGCTTGGGATTGCGGATGGCCCCGAACTGCTGATGTACAAAGGTCGTGTGGGCCGTATCGAGCGAGTTCTCCTCGAAACGCATCCAGTTGGCCTTCGCCTCGAACCCGTAGGGCACCCTGTGCCAGGTAGCAGGGTCGTCATACTCGGGAAAGAGATCCGGGACATCGGGGCGCTCCGACTCCGGGAGGTCGCCCAGGAATGTCCAGACCCAGCCGTACTTCTCCTGGGTCGGGTAGCTGTCGATGCGGGCACGCCTGGGGATCGGAGCACCCTCGCCCATGGACGGGATCAGGACGCAGTTGCCGCTGCTGTCGAAATTCCAGCCGTGATACGGGCAGACCACGCGGGCGCTATTGATCTTGCCGCCGGACAGGGCCCCGCCGCGATGGCAGCAGACATCACTTAGACAGACCACGCGACCTTCGGCATTGCGAAAGAGCACGAAGTCGCAGCCCAGCATGCGGACTCCGAACGGCTTGCGCGTCGTCACTTCGTGAGACCAGGCGGCGACGTACCAGTTGTTGATCAGCATGAAGGAACTCCGCAGCCACGATCAGCGCGCCCTAAACATTATATTATTATAACAATAGACACGGGGAACAGTGTCTCGCGCGGCCCTCGGGGGATTCCAGGGCGCTGGGCTCAGTCCGCCTCGCGGCGACGCACCAACTTCACGGGGTCCTTGCTCGCGTTACCCCACATGACCTTGCCGGTCTCGTCGACGAAGCGCCCCAGGAACCAGTATTCGTCGGGCCGGATGGTCACCGCGTCGTCCGCAACCAGTTCCTTGTTGAGGCCCTTGCTGAAGAAACGACAGGCGCCCGGACGTATCGGCCCGGATATCTCCGTTCCCGCAGGATTACCCCTGAGGAGAAAATCGCAGCCGGCATCCACGCGAAACTGGTCCAGGGTCAGGGTCTTCATCCGCTCGGGGTCGCGATGAAGGTTCTTGAATTCATCCAGGTCCCTGAAATTCAGTTCGCGCTGCCGCACCTGCCCCTCTGGATCGATGAAGAACTGCAGCAACCCCGCTCGCGTGATCGCGTCAGGGTCGTCCGATCCGTCCACCGACGACTGCTGGTAGATCAGGTAGCCAGGGATGCCGGGAACTTCCACCGTCACCGGCACGAACAGCTGGTGCATCAGGCGATGCTTCTCGTCGTCGGGAATCGACGCGTCCGCCAGGTCCCGCGCGGCCTGGCTGGAGTTGTCATATCGCCCACTGACCCAGTGCTGGATCAGCGACAGCACCTGGTGGCCGTCGCCTGCGGTGCCCTCTGCTGCCGGGAGAGAGGAACCAGAAAAAAGCAGCAGGCCGGCGATAAAGAATGCTGCTCGCATCGCCAGACTCCGATCAATGCCACGAATGGTCGGGGCGACAGGATTTGAACCTGCGACCCCCTGCACCCCATGCAGGTGCGCTACCAGGCTGCGCCACGCCCCGTCCCTTGATGGCAATTCTCGGCTCACGGCCCCTCGAACAGCGGCCGGAATGATAACCGAAATAGGCCCGGAGGCGGCCCTTCAGCGCCGCAAAAGCCGCATGACTTCTTCGAGCTCCTGACGCAGCTGCCGGATGATCTGCTGGCTCTGGGTCAGGTCCGACCGGGCCTCTTCGCCCGTAAGCTTCTGGCGGGCGCCTCCGATCGTGAACCCCTCGTCGTACAAGAGGCTGCGGATCTGCCGGATGATCAGGACATCCTGCCGCTGGTAATAGCGGCGGTTGCCGCGGCGCTTCACGGGCTTCAGTTGCGGGAACTCCTGCTCCCAGTAACGAAGCACGTGGGGCTTTACCGCGCACAGATCGCTGACTTCCCCGATCGTGAAATAGCGTTTGCCCGGGATAGGGGGCAGGTCGTCGTTATTCCCCGGCTCCAGCATATGCTTCCACTCGGGCTTTCAGTTTTTGTCCGGGGCGAAACGTGACTACACGTCGCGCCGTGATTGGGATTTCCTTGCCCGTTTTTGGATTCCGGCCCGGCCGCTGGTTCTTGTCCCGCAGGTCGAAGTTACCGAATCCGGAGAGCTTGACCTGCTCTCCACTGGCAAGCGCAGCCCGCAGGTCCTCGAAGAAGAGTTCGACGAGTTCGCGTGCTTCGCGCTTGTTGAGTCCCAGTTCGTTGAACAGGGACTCCGCCATATCCGCCTTGGTGAGGGCCATGCTCATCTGATCTCTTTTTCTTATTCTCGCATCCTGGCGCTGAAATCATTGGCCAAACGCCGGACAACGCCACTGACGATCTTGTCTGTCTCTGCGTCGGTAAGGGTGCGGGATGTTTCCTGCAAAATCAAGCCCAAAGCCACGCTCTTTTCACCCGCTTCGATATGTTCGCCGGCGAAGATGTCAAATACGACGACCTCCCGCAAGGCAGGTCCTGCGGCGTCGGTCACCGCACTAACCAGGCTGCCGACTGGCGTATCGCGCTTCACAAGGACTGCGATGTCCCGCCTCACGGCGGGGAAGCGGGACAGTTCGTGGCAGGTCGTGACCGTGGTTGCGGTCAACGACACCAGGTCCAGTTCGAACAGTAGCGGCGCCTCGTCGAGCCCGCACGGCTTGACCAGGCTCGGGTGCAGGGCCCCCAGCCACCCCAGGTGCTTGCCCCCGCGCCGAAGTCGCGCCGTCCGGCCGGGTCGCAGTGCGGGATGCACGTCGGCCAGCCAGTTGAACTCCCCAGTCGTACCCACGATTGCCAGGACGGCCTCCAGGTCCGCCTTGACGTCATGGAAATCCGTCGCGCGGGCCCGCTCTCCCCATTGCTCGGGAAGCGCCGTGCCAATCGCGATGCCTGCAAGCACGGTCTCTTCGGTCATGCCGGCCGGGCCGGGAATGAACCGCACACCCATTTCAAAAAGGCGGACGCGTCGCTGCTGGCGCGCGAGGTTGTGCCTGAGCGCCTGGACGAGCCCCGGCCAGAGACTCTGGCGCATGACTGCGAGGTCGGCAGACAGCGGATTGACGAGCAGGACCCCTTCCCTGCCGCCGGCCAGGAGCCGGTCCTGCTCACGGTCCACGAAGCTGTAGGTCACAGCCTCCTGGTAACCGCGCTGGACGAGCGCCGCCCGCAGGATGTCGGCGCTTACCCGCGTGGACGGTGCGTGGCCAAGCGCCGTCGTCTGGAATCCCTGCCGGGGCGCGATCCGGTCGTAGCCGTGGACCCGGGCTATCTCTTCGATCAGGTCGACTTCGACAGCAATATCGAACCGGAAGGCCGGTGGCTCTACCTGCCAGCCGTCCGCACCGGCCCTCACCTGCATGCCGAGGCGCGACAGGATGCCCTCCACATCCCGGTCCGGCACGGACTCGCCAAGCACCAGGGCGAGTCGCCCACGGCGCAGGCTGACCGGCGGGCGCGAAATGGTCGCCGAGCCTTCGACCTGGCACGGTCCGGGGACGCCCCCCGCAATAGCCAGCAGCAGCTCCGTGGCCCGCTCAAGGGCAAGTCGTTGCCCGGTTGGGTCAACGCCCCGCTCGAAGCGGGTCGAGGCATCCGTTTGCAGGCCCAGGCGCCTGGCCCGTCCCGCAATCGCAGACGGGGCGAAGTAGGCGGATTCCAGGAGGATGCTCGTGGTACCGGCAGATACCGCCGTGCGGTTGCCGCCCATGATGCCGGCCAGACCGATGGCACCGGTGTTGTCGGCTATCACGAGGCAGTCCGCTTCCAGCCCGACTTCATCACCGGTCAGTAGCTGGAGCTGCTCGCCGTTGCTTGCGCGCCGAACGACGATCGTGCCGTCGAGCCGGTCAAGGTCATAAGCGTGCAGCGGCTGTCCGAGTTCCAGCATCACGAGATTCGTGATGTCGACGACGGGGTGAATGGACCTGATTCCGCTGCGGCGCAGGCGTTCACGAAGCCAGAACGGTGACTTCGCGCCCGGGCTGACGTTGCGCACTACGCGAACAAGAAACGCCGGGCAGCCTGCAGAGTCCTCGACCCGCACCGGGAAACCGCCCCCATCCTGGGCGGGGACGGGAGGAATGACGGGCCGGGAGAATGCGAGTCCCGTGGTCGCAGCCAGATCCCGCGCCACGCCAACGACGGAAAAGCAGTCGGCGCGGTTTGGCGTGACCTTGAGGTCCAGGATGCTGTCCGGTAGCGAGAGGGCGGCCGCCACGGGAGACCCGGGCTGCCCGGTGGAATCCAGTTCGAGCAATCCCTCCGCCCGGGCAGGCGAATCGGACTCGCCCAGGCCCAGTTCGGCTGCTGAACACAGCATGCCCCCGGACTCAACACCCCGCAGGGCTGCCCTGCCTATCACCGTACCGCCCGGCAGGATCACCCCGGGCAGGGCCGCGGGATAGACGCCGCCAGGGCGTACGTTGGCCGCACCACAGACGATCTGGACGGTACCAGTGCCGACGTCGACCTGGCACACGCGCAAGCGGTCCGCATTGGGATGCGGTGCGACGTCGAGGACCCGCCCCACGACGATGCCGTCCAGGGAGGGCCCCGCCGCCTCGATGCTCTCGACCTCGAGGCCTTGCATCGTCAACTGGTGAACGAGGGCCGCCGTATCTCCTGGCGGACTGGCAAATTCGCGCAACCACGACTCGCTGATCTTCATGTGCCGCGCCGATCAGCAGGTTGGATGGAATTGACGAAGGAAGCGCAGGTCATTCTCGAACAGGAGCCGGATATCATTGATTCCGTAGCGAAGCATCGCCAGGCGCTCCACGCCCATGCCGAAGGCATACCCGGTGTACTTCTCGGGATCGATGCCTGCATTGGCGAGGACCTGGGGATGGACCATTCCGCACCCGAGAATCTCCAGCCATCGGCCGGATTCCGACAGGACATCCACCTCGGCGGAAGGCTCTGTGAACGGGAAGTAGGACGGGCGGAAGCGGACCGTGGCAGGGCGCTCGAAGAACTTCTCGACAAACTCCGCAAGCACGGCCTTGAGGTTGGCAAAACTGACCCCGGTATCGATGACCAGGCCTTCGACCTGGTGGAACATGGGAGTGTGGGTGGTATCCGAGTCGCACCGGTACACCCGGCCGGGGGCAATCAGCCGGAGCGGCGCACCCTGCCGCAACATTGCCCGGATCTGCACCGGCGACGTATGAGTACGCAAGAGCCGGCCATCGGGCAGGTAGAATGTATCGTGCATCGCCCGGGCCGGGTGGTCGGCGGGAATGTTAAGGGCCGTGAAATTGTGGAAGTCATCTTCGACTTCCGGGCCTTCCTGAACCGCGAAGCCGGCAGCCGCGAATATCTTCTCGATGCGCTGGAGGGTGAGCGTGACCACATGAAGCCCGCCAGGCTGCTGGCCACGGCCTGGCAGCGTTACGTCGATCGCACTCGCCTGGAGCTGCTCGGCAAGTGCGTCCGCCTCCAGCAACTCCCGCCGGGCGTCCAGCACCTCGGTGAGGGCGGCCTTTGCCGTGTTGATCACCTGACCCCTGGCTCGCCGCTCGTCATCCGGCAGGTTGCCGAGCTGCTTGAGAAGCGCGGTAATCTCGCCCTTCTTGCCGAGGTAATGCACCCGGACGACATCCAGGGCAGGCAGGTCGGCTGCGGCAGCCGCTGCGGCCCGTGCCTGCGCAAGCAAGGACTCCACCTTATCCATTACCGCATTTCATTCGTACGGCGAAAGTCCGGGAGGGAAATGCGGGCGCGCCCGGCGCGCCCGCCTGTTCCCACGCAGCGCTCCGATGGAGCGCTCAGGCCGCAGCCAGGCTGGCCTTGGCCTTTTCAGCCAGTGCGCCAAAAGCTGCGGCATCGTGCACGGCCAGATCCGCCAGCATCTTCCGGTCGACCTCGATGCCGGACTTGATGAGGCCACTCATGAACCGGCTGTACGACAGGCCGTGGAGCCGGGCAGCGGCATTGATCCGCGTGATCCACAGGGCGCGAAACTCGCGCTTGCGCACCCGGCGGTCGCGGAAGGCGTACTGCCCTGCCTTGATGACGGCCTGCTTGGCCGTCTTGTACAACTTGCTCCGGGCCTGGGACATGCCCTTGGCCTTCTTGAGCATCTTCTTGTGACGGGCCTTGACCGTCACGCCACGTTTTACGCGTGCCATGTTTCGGTCCTCCCTATGAGTACGGCAGCATTCGCTTGACGCCGGGCACGTCGCATTCGGCCACCTGGTTCATTGCACCCAGCTGGCGCTTACGCTTCGAGCTCTTCTTCGTCAGGATGTGATTGAGATGCGACTGGCCGGCCTTGAAGCCGTTAGCCGTCGCCCGGAAGCGCTTCGCAGCGCCCCGATTGGTCTTCATCTTGGGCATTAGTCTCTCCTTGAGCCTGGTCCGAACCGCGTCGGGATGCCCTGGGGAATCCACTGGCGGCCATTTTCAGGCGGGTTCCGGCGACCACGCGCGGCGGGATTGCCCCGGCGATCAACCGTCACTCTCTTTTCTTGCATCAGGCACGCGTCAGGCTAGGCACTCGAACTTCGTCTGCACTTACTTCTTCTTCGGGGCAATGACCATGACCATCTGCCGGCCCTCGAGCCGCGGAAACTGCTCCACGGTCCCCACGGACTCCAGGTCCTGTCGGACGCGCTGCAAGAGACGCACTCCGATTTCCTGGTGGGCCATTTCCCGGCCCCGGAAGCGCAAGGTCACCTTTGCCTTGTCACCGGACCCCAGAAACTTGAGGAGGTTTCGCAGCTTGATCTGGTAGTCCCCTTCTTCAGTTCCGGGCCGGAACTTGACTTCCTTGACCTGGATCTGCTTCTGCTTGCGTTTCGCTGCGTGGGCCTTCTTGTTCGTCTCGAACAGGAACTTGCCGAAGTCCATGATCCGGCAGACGGGCGGCACGGCCGTTGGTGAGATCTCCACCAGGTCCATGGCCGCTTCCTGCGCCATCTGCAGCGCGGCTTCCCGGCTCAGTATTCCAACCTGCTCGCCACCTGCACCAATGACGCGTATCTCCCGCGCATCGATCTCGTCGTTCCGGCGGACTCGTTTGTTAGCAGCGATACTTCAACCCTCCATAACAGCGCGGCCGCGGCTCGCGATCTCGGCGGCGAGGCCCTGAGCCAGCCGCTCCAGCGGCATCGTGCCCAGATCCTTGCCACCGCGCGTGCGCACGGCCACTTCATGATTTTGCGCCTCACGGTCCCCCACCACGACCAGGTAAGGAACACGCTGCAGCGTGTGCTCGCGAATCTTAAAGCCTATCTTCTCGTTCCGCAAATCCACTTCTGCCCGAACGCCCTGATTTTTCAGGATTTCCTGAACCTGACCGGCAAATTCTGCCTGCCGGTCCGTAATATTCAGCACCACGGCCTGAACCGGGGCCAGCCAGGTCGGCAGTCGGCCGGCGTGATGTTCCAGCAGGATTCCGCAAAAGCGCTCCAGGGAGCCGAACATGGCCCGGTGGAGCATCACCGGAACCCGGCGCTGGCTGTCATCCCCCACGAACGAGGCGCCCAGCCGGTCTGGCAGGTTGAAGTCCACCTGGAGGGTGCCGCACTGCCAGTCCCGGCCTATGGCGTCCCGCAGCACGAACTCCAGCTTCGGTCCATAGAAGGCCCCCTCGCCCGGGTTGTGCTCCAGATCCAGCCCTCCGGCCCGGGCAGCCTCCCGGAGCGCCGCCTCGGCCCGGTCCCAGATGTCGTCGCTGCCAACCCGCCTGGCGGGCCGGTCGGAGAACTTGACCCGGATATCGTCGAAGCCGAAGTCCCGGTAGATGCCCAGAATGAGGTCAGTCACGGCAACAGATTCAGCGGTGATCTGGTCCTCGGTGCAGAAGATGTGCGCGTCGTCCTGCGTGAACGCCCGGACCCGCATCAGGCCGTGCAGGGCCCCCGAGGGCTCATAACGATGAACCTTGCCGAATTCACAGAGCCGCAGCGGCAGGTCCCGGTAGCTCTTGAGGCCCTGGTTGAAGACCTGCACGTGCCCCGGGCAGTTCATGGGCTTGATCGCAAACACCCGCTCGTCGGGTGTCTGGGTCATGAACATGTTGTCGCCAAACTTCTCCATGTGGCCCGACTGGACCCACAGGGCACGATCCATGATCTCCGGCGTATTCACTTCCTGATAGCCGGCCTCCCGTTGCTTGTCCCGCATGTAGCCGATCAGCTGCTGGAACAGGGTCCAACCCTTAGGGTGCCAGAACACGGCGCCAGGGGCCTCTTCCTGGAAGTGGAACAGGTCGAGTTCGCGCCCCAGCCTGCGATGATCGCGCTTTTCCGCCTCCTCGAGGCGTGTCAGGTAGGCCTTGAGCGATGCCTCGTCCGCCCAGGCCGTGCCGTAGATGCGCTGAAGCATCTCGTTTCGCGAATCACCACGCCAGTAGGCACCAGCCAGTTTCGTCAACTTGAATGCCTTGAGCTTGCCGGTTGACGGCACGTGGGGACCACGGCACAGGTCGACCCAGCCACCCTGACCATAGAGGCTGATCTCCTGGTCCGCCGGGATGGCAGCGATGATTTCCGCCTTGTACCGTTCGCCAAGGTCGCTGAAGAACTTGACCGCGGCATCGCGCGACATCACACGACGCCCGACCGGCAAGTCTGCGGCAGCCAGTTCCTTCATCCGGGACTCGATGGCCACCAGGTCCTCGGGCGTAAACGGCCGCTTGAACGCGAAGTCGTAGTAGAAGCCATCCTCGATCACCGGGCCGATGGTGACCTGGGCATCCGGGAACAACGACTGGACTGCCTGGGCCAGCAGGTGGGCCGTGGAGTGCCGGAGGACCTCGAGTCCCGCCGGATCCTTCGCCGTGATGATGGAAAGGCGTGAGTCCCGGTCGATGACGTAACTGGTGTCGACCAGCTGGTCGTTCACCCGCCCCGCCAGGGCCGCCCGCGCCAGGCCCGCCCCAATGGCGGCAGCTACCTCGCCGACGGAGACCGGGCGATCAAATGCTCTCTGGCTGCCATCCGGCAGTGTGATAACGGGCATGGGTGCTTAAGGTTAATGGTGGGCCGTTAATGGTAGGCGCGAGTGGAGTCGAACCACCGACCCCTTCCATGTCAAGGAAGTGCTCTAACCACTGAGCTACGCGCCTGCTGCGGGCCGGGCGGAACGATACCGAAAGGCAGGCGCCCAAGGCAAGGCGGCCTCACAGGGGAGAGTCTGCCGGGAGCCCGAGCTCGACGCGACGAAGGGCCTGCAGCTCGTCCCGGAGCCGCGCAGCCTCCTCGAATTCCAGGTTCCGGGCATGCTCGAACATGTCCCTCTCCAGGCGGGAAATCCGCCGGGCAAGCTGGTCCGGGGTCAGCTGGCGGTACTCCTCCCGCGGCTCCGCAGCCCGCCGCCCGCGACGGGAAGCGGCATCCCGCGCGCCGTCCATGATGTCACGAACCTCCTTGATGATGCTCCGGGGCTCGATGCCATGCTGCAGATTGAACTCCAGCTGCTTCCTCCGCCGGCGGTCGGTCTCGGCAATGGCCCGTTGCATCGAGCCCGTAACCTGGTCGGCATACATGATGGCCTTGCCATTGAGGTTACGCGCCGCCCGCCCCACCGTCTGTATCAGGGAACCCTCCGAGCGCAGGAAGCCCTCCCTGTCAGCGTCCAGGATCGCAACCAGCGAGACCTCCGGAAGATCCAGCCCCTCGCGCAGGAGGTTTATACCCACCAGCACATCGAATGTTCCCAGCCTCAGGTCGCGAATGATCTCGGTTCGCTCGACAGTTTCTATGTCGGAATGGAGATACCGGACGCGGATGGCATGTTCCCCGAGGTATTCCGTGAGGTCTTCCGCCATCCGCTTGGTCAGGGTGGTTATCAGCACTCTCTCCCGCCGGGCGACACGGAGCTGGATCTCGGAGAGCACGTCATCGACCTGGGTTGACGCGGGACGAATCTCGATGGGCGGATCAACGAGCCCCGTCGGCCTCACCACCTGCTCCACCACGGCGTCAGAATGCGCCCGCTCGTAGGGGCCCGGCGTGGCAGATACATAGACCGTCTGGGGTGACAAAGCCTCGAACTCATCGAAGCGCAGCGGGCGATTGTCCAGGGCGGACGGCAGCCGGAACCCGTACTCCACGAGTGTTTCCTTCCGGGACCGGTCGCCGCGATACATCCCACCGAGCTGGGGGATGGTGACGTGGCTCTCATCGATGATCAGCAGGGCATCGGCAGGCAGATAGTCGAACAGGCAAGGCGGGGGCTCGCCGGGCCGGCGACCCGAAAGGTACCTGCTGTAGTTCTCGATGCCATTGCAGTAACCCAGTTCCGCCATCATCTCCAGGTCGTACATCGTCCGCTGCTCCAGGCGCTGGGCCTCGACGAGCTTGCTGGACTGGCGGAGTTCCTCCAGCCTGAGGGCGAGGTCCCGCTTGATCTGGTCGACGGCCTGGAGCACTGAATCCCGGGGCGTCACGTAATGGCTCTTGGGAAAAATCGTGAGCCGCGGAACACTGCGCAGCATTTCCCCCGTAAGCGGGTCGAACCAGGCGAGATTCTCGATTTCATCGTCGAACAGGGTGACACGCACAGCCTCACGCTCGGACTCCGCGGGAAAAATGTCGATCACCTCGCCGCGGGCGCGATAGGTGCCATTGGTGAGCTGCATGTCGTTCCGTGTGTACTGGAGTTCGGCAAGGCGCCGCAGCAGGTCGCGCTCCGGCAGTCGATGGCCGCGCGACAGGTGCAGCACCATGCTGAGGTAGGACTGCGGATTGCCAAGACCGTAGATCGCCGAGACCGTTGCGACAATGACGCAGTCCCGCCGCTCGAGCAGGGCCTTGGTGGCGGACAGGCGCATCTGCTCGATGTGCGCGTTGATCGCCGCATCCTTTTCGATGTAAGTGTCGGACGACGGCACGTAGGCTTCGGGCTGGTAGTAGTCGTAGTAGGAAACGAAGTACTCCACCCGGTTGTGCGGGAAGAAATCCCTCATCTCCCCGTAGAGCTGGGCGGCAAGGGTCTTGTTGGGGGCCAGGATCAGGGCGGGTCTCTGCTGCGCCTCGATGACGCTGGCCATCGTGAAGGTCTTGCCGGAGCCGGTGACGCCAAGCAGGGTCTGGCGCGCAAGTCCGCTGGCCAGCCCGCTGTTCAGGGCCGCAATGGCGGCGGGTTGGTCGCCGGCAGGGCGAAACTCTGCGGATAGCTGAATTCGGTCCATCGAGATCGGCAAGGCCGGCATCAGCCGGCAGTTGGTTGCGGGACCCGAATCCCTTAGAATTTGCGGCCCTCTTCCGCCACGAGTCCAGCGAGGAATCCCGGTGAGTCTAGCAGTTTCGCAGCGCTGTCAGCGAGTTAAGCCTTCGCCCACGATGGCGGTCACGGCCATGGCGGCCGAGCTTCGCGCCAAGGGGCGTGATGTCATCGACCTCGGCGCCGGCGAGCCCGACTTCGACACTCCGGAGCACATCAAGGCCGCGGCCATTGCCGCCATCAACGGTGGCCAGACGAAGTACACCCCGGTCGAGGGCACTGCAGCACTCAAGACGGCCGTCATCGACAAGTTCCGGCGTGAGAACCACCTGACGTACGGCATGGACGAGGTCGTGGTCTCGTGCGGTGCGAAGCAGACCTGCTACAACGTCTGCGGCGCGGTGCTGAATCCCGGTGACGAAGCTATCGTCCCAGCGCCTTACTGGGTCTCTTACCCGGACATGATCAAGCTGGCCGATGCCGAACCGGTCATCGTCGGGGCCATGATGGAGGACGGATTCAAGATAACGCCGCGCCTGCTGGAGGCCGCGATTACGCCGAAGACGCGCCTGCTCTTCCTCAACAGCCCATCCAATCCGACCGGCGCTGCGTACACACGCGCCGAACTGCAGGCCCTCGGCGCCGTGCTCGATAGGCACCCGGGAATCGTGATTGCAGCCGACGACATGTACGAGCACATCTACTGGGCGCCGGAGCCCTTCGTCAGCTTCGCTGAAGCCTGCCCGGCCCTCCACGACCGGACCGTCACCATCAACGGCGTGTCGAAGGCCTACGCCATGACCGGTTGGCGCATCGGCTATGCCGGCGGCCCGAAGTCCATCATCGCGGCGATGAAGAAGATCCAGAGCCAGAGCACGTCAAATCCATCGAGTATTTCGCAGGCCGCCAGCGTTGCGGCATTGTCGGGAGATCAGAGCTGCGTCCGGGAAATGACCAAGGCCTTCAAGGAACGGCACGACTACATCGTCGCCGCCCTCAACGGCATCCCGGGCTTCAGGTGCCTGCCCTCCGCCGGGACCTTCTATGCCTTCCCGAACGTCACCGAGGCGCTCCGGGCCAAGGACCTGAAGGACGACCTGGCGCTTTCGGAGCTGTTGCTGAACAAGGAGGAGGTGGCTGTGGTCCCAGGCTCGGCCTTTGGCGCTCCGGGATACCTCCGGCTCTCCTTCGCCTGCAGCCTCGACACCCTGAAGGAGGCAGTCCGCCGGATCACCCGTGCAATGGGCTAACGTGCCCTGCGTTCTTGACTTGTCACGCCGCGATCGCTGAGAATCCGGCCCGCTTCAGGGCTTTACCTCGCTTCCCCGGTAGCTCAGTGGTAGAGCAACCGGCTGTTAACCGGTTGGTCGCTGGTTCGAATCCGGCCCGGGGAGCCATCTCGTCCCGCCGTCTTGCCCGGCTCCAGCCCTCAGAGCCGGCTCTTGAGGTGCGCCCGCAGCGGCTCCGCCAGGGCCGGGTCTGCCAGCGCATAGTCCACGGTCGCCTCGATGTAGCCGAGCTTGCTGCCGCAGTCGTAACGACGCCCCGTGAATGGGAGCGCGTAGACTGGCTCCGACTTCAGGAGACGGGCAATGCCGTCAGTCAGCTGGATCTCGCCCCCGGTCCCCCGCCCGGTTGATTCGAGGATGCCAAATATCGCCGGGGTGAGCAGGTAGCGGCCCACCACGGCCAGCCGGGACGGGGCAACCTCGGGCGCCGGCTTCTCCACGATCTGCCGCACACGATTGGCTTCGCCCACCGCCACGATCCCATAGTCACGGGTGCGATTCTGGGGGACTTCCTGCACGGCGAGGACGCTGGACCCGTGCTGCTCGTAGTGCCGGCGGAGCTGCATCAGGCATCCTGTTTCCGCCTTGATCAGATCGTCGGGCAGCTGCACGTAGAAGGGCTCGTCGCCCACGGCGGGCCGGGCGCACAGCACGGCATGGCCAAGGCCCAGCGGCTCACCCTGCCGGATGTAGACACACGAGACGCCGGCCGGGAGGATGGCCCTCACCAAGTCCAGCAATTCCTGCTTGCCATTGTTGCTCAACGCCCGTTCAAGCTCGGGATCCCGATCGAAGTGATCCTCGATGGCGCGCTTGCTGCTGCCGGTGACGAACACCAGCCGCGTGACTCCGGCCTCCAGTGCCTCCTCAACCGCGTACTGCACCAGCGGCTTGTCGACGATGGGCAGCATTTCCTTCGGCATGGCCTTGGTCGCGGGAAGGAATCGCGTCCCTCGACCAGCGACAGGGAATACGGCAGTCCGGACAAGTCGCGACATGGGGGAACTCCGACATTTATTGTTATTGGCCGGGGAATGATAGCCAATCCGCGGCGAATCCGGTGTGCACTGGTTCACCGGACGGCAGGGCACCCACCCCGCCGTCCGGTGCGCTTCAGGGCTTGCCCGGCGATTTCGCGGCCTGGCCTGTCTGGATGTTCTCCCGGTTCAGCTTGAGGACCTGGGGCCCGATCCCGCTGACCTTGAGGACATCGTCCGGGGACGCAAAGCGGCCGTTCTTTTCCCGATACTCCACGATTGCCCTGGCACGGCTGTCGCCGATGCCATTGAGCTCGCGGGCGATGGTCGCCGCATCCGCCGTGTTGATGTCGACCGGCCCCGCCAGCGCCAGCACTGGCAGGCATCCCAGAACGCCAAGACACATGATTCGTAGCATGAAACTCTCCTTCATTGAGATTGCGGACCAACTCCGCTGCCGGAAGCCGACAGCGCGCTCATCCTAGAAAGAGAAGGAGTTGTTACTGAAGCCGCAATTCGGCCGACTTCGCCGAGAAATGGGCTAACTCAGGATTCCTTCGAGCACTCCTGAGCTCACGGGCTGAACGGTGTCCCAGGACCGGCAACCGGGACACTGCCAATGCATCACCGCCGAGCCGTAGCCACAATTGCTGCACTGGAATCGCATGCCGGCCTTCAGCATCCTGTGCAGCAGGGGTCGGAGCCGTCTCACGCCGGCCAGGGACTCCGACCCGCGCTCATCTGGCGCCAGCAGGGCGCTCAGGACGGGTTGCCCGGCGACGAACGTCGCCAGGTACTGCTCGGCAAGCGGGTCGGTGATCCGGGGGTCACGAATGACGCCCAGGGCAATGCCGCGGAGGCCGTCTGGAGTAGCTCCGAGCTGGCGCAGGGCCTGCGCGACGCGCTCCCGGCCCTCGGAACTCGCCGCAAGGGCCATCAGGCGCGGGAGGATCTCGCTGAGGAGACTGGGCCGGGCCGTGCCGAGCTTGCTCAGGGCATCGATGGAGTCCAAAGGGCGGTCCGAAGCCGCGTCGAGTTCGGCCCGGACAAGCACCGTTCGAACCTTGCCCGACTCCATGGCCTCGGCCTGACTCAACATCTGTCGGGCCAGCTCCGGCATCTTCTGCGCCCGGGCGTGCTCTGCAAGTTCGCAGTAGTAGTGCGCCAGTTGAGAGGGGTGGACGGTGCCCGGGTCAAGCCGGTTGAGCTCGGCACACAGGTCCACCGCCCTGTCCCAGTCGCTGGTCACCTCGCTGATCCGGAGGAGCCGCTTCAGGGCGTCTGCGCCATGCACCCGCGATTCCCTCAGCCGTATGAAGATCTCTTCCGCCCTGTCGAACAGCCCGGCACTCAGGTAGTCCTCCCCGAGGGCAAATGAAGCTGACTCGCGCTGTGCCACGCTGCTGGACTGGCGTTCCACCAGGTTCTGGTGCAGGCGGATGGCCCGGTCAATCTCGCCCCTGCGGCGGAAGAGAGTCCCCAATGCGAGCTGGGTCTCCATGGCGTCGTCGCTGAGATCGTTGGCGCCGGTAAATACGTCGACGGCGCGATCGGACTCCTCGTTGAGCAGGTAACGGAAGCCCCGGAGGAAGTTGGTGCGGGCCGACTGCTCTGCCTCCTCTTCGACATCAGTGTCACCGAAGCGGGCAAAGACGTAGCCAAGTGCGGCCGCCAGGAACAGCAAACCGGCAAAGAGGAAGGTGGACTCAGTCGGCATCCTGCACCGGGAGGCTGCGCAGCGCCTGAACCTCCTGTTCTGCGAGCCGCAGTGCGCGCCTGAGCGAGCGGCGCTGCGCCAGCAGCCGAAGGATCCCGAACAGGGCGCACGCAATGCCAAAGGCCCAGCCGAAGGCGACGGCTCCGACTATGGCCAGGGATTTCTCCGTCTCGGTGGCGAGAAACGCAAAATCGAGGGAGATCCTGCCGGGATTAAGCGCGGAGAAAACGGCGGCGAGGCCGATGAAGACGAGGACAAGGACGGACACCAGCAAACTGCGGATCATCTGACAATCTCCACCGGGCCGAGGCAGTGTTGCTGGACAGTACTGTCAGGCCGATGCTCAATCCTTGATCGGCAGCTGCCGGTTCTCGTTGACCCTGTCCCGCAGGTCCTTGCCGGGCTTGAAGTGCGGAACGTACTTGCCGGCGAGGGCCACAGCATCGCCGGTCTTCGGATTTCGTCCCATGCGGGGCGGCCGGAAATGCAGGGAAAAGCTGCCAAACCCGCGGATCTCGATGCGCTGGCCACCGGCCAGCGCATCGCTCATGAGGTCCAGCAGGTGCTTGACCGCCAACTCGACATCCTTCGTTGGCAGGTGCTTCTGCTTGCGGGCCAGAACTTCGATCAATTCCGACTTCGTCATCGCTGCGTCCCCTATACGCGTCCCCGGCCTACTCTCGCTGCGGCGACCGAGGTCAGGAGTCGCTAGCGTTCGAAATCTGCTCCTTCAGGAGCTCGCCCAGCGTGGTGGCCGAGCTGCCCGAGCCATCAGACCGGTAGCTCTCCATGGCCTGGGCCTCTTCGTGAGCGTCCTTGGCCTTGATGGAAAGGGATACCAGGCGGCTCTTGCGATCGAGGCCCGTGAACTTGGCCTCCACCTCATCACCGACCTTGAGGATTGTTCTGGCATCCTCCACGCGATCACGGGACAGCTCGCTGGCCCTGAGCTGGCCCTTGATGCCGCCCTCCAGGTCCACCACCGCTCCGCGGGCGTCCACCTCGGACACGATGCCCTTCATGATGGTGCCCTTCGGATTGTCGGCAAGGAACTTGGAGAACGGATCCTGGTCGAGCTGCTTGATACCCAGGGAGATGCGCTCCCGCTCGGGATCGATTGCCAGCACCACGGTGTCGACATCCTCTCCCTTCTTGTACTTGCGGACAGCCTCTTCGCCAGGCACATCCCACGAGATGTCGGAGAGGTGCACCAAGCCATCGATACCGCCAGGCAGGCCGATGAAGATGCCAAAGTCAGTGATGGACTTTATCTTGCCGGAGACCTTGTCTCCCTTGTTGTAACCCGTGGCGAAGTCGGACCAGGGGTTGGTCTTGCACTGCTTGATGCCCAGGGAGATGCGCCGGCGCTCCTCATCGATGTCCAGGACCATGACTTCGACTTCGTCGCCGATCTGCACGACCTTAGACGGGTTGACGTTCTTGTTAGTCCAGTCCATCTCGGACACGTGGACGAGCCCTTCGACGCCCTCCTCGATTTCCACGAAGCAGCCGTAGTCGGCAATGTTGGTAACCTTGCCGAAGAGCCGGGTGTTGGGCGGATACCGCCGGGAGATGGCCTCCCAGGGGTCCGAACCGAGTTGCTTCATGCCCAGGGAGACGCGGTTCTTCTCGCGATCAAAGCGCAGGATCTTCACCTCGATCTCGTCGCCGACCGTGACGACCTCGGACGGGTGCTTGACGCGCTTCCAGGCCATGTCAGTGATGTGCAGCAGGCCGTCGATGCCACCCAGGTCGACGAACGCGCCGTAGTCCGTCAGGTTCTTGACGACGCCCTTGACGATGGAGCCTTCCTGCAGATTCGAGAGGAGTGCCTCGCGCTCGGCGCTGTATTCCGCCTCGACGACGGCGCGACGGGAAACCACCACGTTATTCCGCCGGCGGTCGAGCTTGATGACCTTGAATTCGAGTTCCTTGCCTTCGAGGTAGGACGGGTCGCGAACCGGACGCACGTCGACCAGCGAGCCCGGAAGAAACGCGCGGACGAATTCCACATCGACGGTGAAGCCTCCCTTGACGCGCCCGTTGATGATGCCCTTGACGATCTTCTGGTGCTCGAAGGCGTCTTCGAGTGATTCCCAGGTCCGGACGCGCTTGGCGCGCTCGCGGGACAGGCGGGTCTCGCCGAAGCCATCCTCGACGGAATCGAGAGCCACTTCGACGTCGTCACCGACGCGAACTTCGAGCTCGCCCCGTTCGTTCTTGAACTGGCTGGCCGGGATGACGGCTTCGGACTTGAGGCCGGCGCTCACTACGACAGCCTCGGAGGAAACTTCGATCACGCGGCCCATCAGGATGGTGCCGGGCTTGATCCGTGTGTTGGCGAGACTTTGCTCGAAGAGAAGGGCGAAATTTTCCGTCATGTGTGTCGATTTACCGCCCGAAGGCGGACCTGTATGTGTTGCAAACGCCAGCCCAACACGAAGGGTGGCGGTTATACCAAACTCCCGATTTGCCCAAGCGCAAATCGGACCCAGTCAAAGTTGCCGGCACGTCATTTGGTCAGGCGACTTTCCGCGACCCACTGGAGCACGACGTCTACAACCCGCGGTATATCAATTCCCGTGGTATCCAGAATCCGTGCGTCGTCGCTGGGCCTGAGCGGGGCGATGGAGCGTTCCGAATCTCTACGGTCGCGTTCCACCATGTCCCTGGAAAGGCCGGAGAGGCTAACATCAATACCCTTGTCCTTCAACTGCTTATGACGCCTCCGGGCCCGCTCATCAACGCTGGCGGTCAGGAAAACCTTCAGGCCGGCATCCGGGAAGATCACCGCGCCCATGTCACGGCCGTCCGCCACGAGGCCCGGGAGACGCCGGAAGGCCCGCTGGCGCTCGATCAGGGCCTGGCGAACACCCGACAGGGCAGCGACGCGGGACGCCCCGTCACCGGCTGCCTCCGTGCGAATGGCATCCGTGACGTCCCGGTCGTTCAGCAGGATCCGGGGCCCGTCGCCCCCGCTCAGGAACCGCGCGTCGAGACGGCCAGCCAGATCAGCGAGGGCCGGCTCGGAATCGAACGCCACGCCCCGCTGGATCGCTTCCAGGGCCACCAGACGGTAGAGGGCGCCACTATCCAGGAGGTGCCAGCCGAGCCGGTCCGCCACGAGGCGGCTGACCGTGCCCTTCCCCGCCCCCCCGGGACCGTCGATCGCCAGTACCGGCGCCGCCGGATCGGCACGAAATTCAAGCATCGGCTGCCACCGTGACGTCGAGGCCAATGGCCCGTGCCTGGGCTGCGAAGCCCGGATAGGAGGTGGCAACGTTGGCCGTGTCGACCACGGTCACTGGTCCCTCGGCCCGGGCAGCCCCTACGGCGAAGGACATCGCCACCCGGTGGTCGCCCGCGCTGTCAACGGTTCCACCGCGGATCCGGCCACCCCGGATCCGCGCCCCGTCTGGGAATTCCTCCACGTCGATACCCAGGTTCCTCAGGCCGTCGGCCATGACCCGGATCCGGTCGGTCTCCTTGTGCCGCAGCTCGCCCGCGCCACGGACGACTGTCTCACCACCAGCGAGCGCTGCGGCGACGAAGATCACGGGAAATTCGTCGATGGCGAGCGGGACGAGCTCGGGCGGCACCTCAATTCCACACAGCCGGCATGGCCGCACGACGAGACGGCCAACAGGCTCCCCTGCCTCGCCCGGCGCCTGTTCGATCCGGATGTCCGCACCCATGAGCTCCAGGATCCGCAGGATTCCGGTACGAGTGGGATTCAGGCCGACATCGTCGATGACCAGTTCGCCGCCTGCTGCGATACAACCGGCAAGCACCATGAAGGCCGCCGACGACAAATCGCCGGGTACGACGATGGAGCCGGCCGCCAGCATCCCGCCACCGGCGACAGCCACCGTCGATCCCGAGCGGCGGATGGGGTAGCCCAGCCGGGAAAGCATCCGCTCGGTATGGTCGCGCGTCACGGCCGGCTCGGTTACCGACGTTTCGCCGGTGGCATAGAGTCCGGCCAAGAGCACGGCGGACTTCACCTGGGCGCTCGCCACCGGCATCTTGAAGTCGATGCCAGTCAGCGTGCCGGCTCGGGCGATACGCACCGGCGGCGTCCCGTTGGTCGTTTCGATCCGGGCGCCCATCTGACGAAGGGGCTGCGCCACGCGCTCCATCGGACGCCGGCCGAGTGACTCATCGCCAAACAGCTCGGAGGAGAATGGCTGAGCAGCGAGCAAGCCCATGAAGAGGCGCATGGCGGTGCCGGAATTCCCCATGTCGAGAGCGCATCCGGCTGCGCGGAGCCCGTGCATGCCCCGACCGACGACATCAATCGTGGTGGCATCGTGCTGGACGACGTCGATGCCCATGGCGCGAACCGCTGCCAGGGTCGCCAGGCAGTCCTCCCCTGGAAGGAACCCGGTGACGTGGCTGGTGCCCTGCGCAATGGCACCCAGCATCAGGGCACGATGGGACACGGATTTGTCCCCGGGGACACTGATCCGTCCCTCGACCCGGCCGGACGGTTGAATGCGCAACTGCTGGGTCACCGGCCGAGCCCCCTCTTCCGGAGATCGAACAGGGCCCGGAGCAGGCGGCTGTTCTGGTCCGGAAGCCCGACCGTTATCCGCAGGTGCCGGGGCAAGCCGTAGTTGCCGACGGGGCGCACGATGATGCCCGCTCTCAGCAATCCCTCGTACCAGGGCTCCGCGGGGCCGCCGGTATCGGCGAGGATGAAGTTTCCCGCCGAGGGCGGCACTGACCAGCCGAACTCCGCAAGCCCGGCGTGCAGCTGGGCCATGCCTTCCTCATTCACCCGCCGGGAGCGCCGCACGTGATGCTCGGCACCGAGCGCGGCCAGTGCCGCTGCCTGCCCCAGGGCATTGACGTTGAACGGCTGCCGGACACGGTTGAGCAACTCCGCCAGCTCCGGATGACTGACGGCATACCCGACCCGTACGCCTGCGAGGCCGTACATCTTGGAAAAGGTGCGACAGACGATGAGATTCGGATACGCGCCAAGCCAGGAGAGCGTGTCGGGGCTGTCACCGGCCGTCATGTACTCCCGATAGGCCTCGTCGATGACCACCAGCACACCCGGCGGCAGTGCGTCGATGAAGGCCCGGAGATCGGCCGGGGCAAGCCATGTTCCCGTGGGATTGTTGGGGTTCGCGATGAACACCAGGCGGGTACGCCCGTTGACGAGGGCGCTCATGGCTTCAAGGGAATGGCCCAGGGGCTGGCTGCCCGGCGCATTGTTGGCGGGGGCAATGCGGGCAGTCGCTCCAGTCGCCTGGACTGCCAGGCCGTAGACGACGAAAGCAAACTCCGAGTAGATGGCCTCCTCGCTTCCACTGAGAAATGTCTCGGCGATGATCGAGAGAATCTCGTTGGAACCGTTTCCAAGGGTGATCTGGCCGGGGGCGATTCCCAGGTGGGCCGACAGTCCGCGCTTCAGCTCAAAGCTGGCTCCGTCCGGGTATCGGGACACGCCCGACAGACCAGCCCGCATCGCGGCAAGGCTCTCGTCCGACGGACCCAGCGGATTCTCGTTGGACGCCAGCTTGACGACATCGGAAATGCCGAACTCCCGCTCGAGTTCCGCCATGGGCTTGCCCGGCGAGTAAGGCTGCAGTCCCCGCACTCCGGGAGCGGCCAGGGTGGCGAACTCGGGCTTCGGCCGCATTGACCAGTGGCGGGGCTGGTTGTGGACCGTCAGAGAACGGCCCTGGGATATGAGCCCAGCACGCGAAAGAGCTGCGCACGCTTGCGCAGCTTGGCCAATGCCGGGGCTACCTTGCTGTCGTCAGCGTGGCCATCAATGTCGACAAAGAACACGTAGTGCCACTTGCGCCGCCGCGAAGGACGGGACTCGATCCTCGTCATGTTGACCTCGTGCTCCGCGAGGGGCGCCAGGAGCTTCTGCAGGGCGCCGGGATCGTCAGTGTCCTTGATGGACAACAGCAGGCTGGTCTTGTCGTTGCCACTCGGCTCGAGGAGCTTCCTCCCGATCACCAGGAACCGGGTGGTGTTGTCCGGACGATCCTCGATGTCTGCCACGATCTTCGCGAGACCATAGACTTCGGCAGCCGCATCGCCCGCGATGGCCGCGGTACCGTCCTCGTCCCTGGCACGGCGCGCGCCCTCGGCATTGCTGCTGGCGGGGCACAACTCCGCCTGGGGCAGGAATTCCCGCAGCCAGCCGCGACATTGCGCCAGTGACTGGGGATGGGCGCTGACGCGGGCAACCCTGTCCAGGCCCGTCATGGTGCCGAGCAGGTGCTGCCGGATACGCATCTCGACCTCGCCGCAGATCTTCAGGGGCGACGTGAGGAACATGTCGAGCGTATGGTTCACGGTGCCTTCCGTTGAATTCTCGATCGGAACCACGCCGAAATCGGCGGCACCCGACTCGACCTCACCGAAGACCTCGTCGATCATTCCGAGCGGCAAGGCACGAACGGAGTGCCCGAAGTGCTTGTAGACCGCTGACTGGCTGAAGGTCCCCTCGGGGCCCAGATAACCCACCTTCATGGGTTCCTCCTGGGCCAGGCAGGCGGACATGATTTCCCGGAACAGACGCACCATCTCCTCGTCGGTCAGCGGGCCCTTGTTCCGGGCGATTACGCCCCGAAGCACTGCAACCTCCCGCTCCGGACGGTAGAAGTCTGCTGCGGATCCGCTCCCGCCCTTGACGACGGCGACCTGCTGCGCGAGGCCGGCTCGCTCGGCGATCAGCGCCTGTATGCGCTGATCCACGGCGTCGATCTTCTGCCGAAGTGCCTGGAGGCCAGTGTCCGCCCTTGCAGGCCGGCGTGCGACCTTCTTTGCCCGCTTTTTCATGCCAGGTCGCCGTTCAGGCCTTCGCGGCCGCTCCCCCACCGAGATCACGGACGGTGAGAATTCCGGGAATTGACCGGATGCGTGCCAGCGTGGCGTCGGTGATCGCCCCGTCCAGATCGATGATCGTGTAGGCGAGCTCGCCGCGCGATTTGTTGAGCAGATCCGCGATATTCAGGCCCGCATCGCCAAGGCAGGTGGAAATCTGCCCGACCATGTTCGGGACATTGGCGTTGGCAATGGTGATCCGGTGCGCGCTGGTCCGCGGTATGTCGGCTTCGGGGAAATTCACGGAATACCGGATGATTCCATCCTCGAGATAGGACCGGAGATTGTCTGCAACCATGACGGCGCAGTTGGTCTCAGCCTCGTGGGTCGACGCACCCAGGTGTGGCAGGCAGACCACGCGGGGGTTGCCGATCAAGCCTCGGGTGGGAAAGTCGCAGACGTAGGCCGTCAGCTTGCCGGTGCCGAGGGCGGCGACGATGGCGGCCTCGTCAACGATCTCGCCCCGGGCAAAGTTGAGTACCACGGCGCTGGCTGGCATCAGGCGAATGCGCGCCTCGTTGACCAGCCCCCGCGTCGAGTCGAGGAGCGGCACGTGAACCGTGACGAAGTCAGCACGGCTGAACAGCTCGTCGAGATTGCGGGCCTGCTCCACGGCGGACGACAGCTGCCAGGCCCGCTCGACCGTGATCTGGGGGTCGAAGCCCACGACCCGCATCCCCAGCGCCAGCGCGGCATTGGCGACCTGTACGCCGATGGCGCCCAACCCGATGACGCCGAGGGTACGACCGGGCAGTTCGAAGCCGACGAACTGCTTCTTCCCCGCCTCCACTGCCTTGTCGAGCGCCGTGCCGTCTTCCGTCAGTTGCTCGACGAAGTTCCAGGCCTGGCAGAGGTTGCGGGCACCAAGCAGCATTCCCGCGATAACGAGTTCCTTCACCGCGTTGGCATTGGCCCCCGGGGCATTGAAGACAGGGATGCCGCGCTTCGAAAGGGCCGCGACGGGCACGTTGTTCACTCCGGCACCGGCGCGGGCCACCGCAAGAACCGAATCAGGCAACGCCATGTCGTGCATTTTCGCGGACCGCACCATGATCGCGTCGGGGTGCCCGATCTCGGACGCTATCTCGTAGCGATCACGGGGCAGTCTTTGGAGCCCCTCCACCGAAATGCTGTTCAGGGTCAGAATCTTGAAAGTCGCCTTCGCGCTCACTCGGAATCCTCTTGCTCTGTCGTTGCTCTTGGCTCTTGGAGGTCAGCCGTGGCGCTTCTGGAAATCAGCCATGAAGTCGACCAGGGCGATTACTCCCTCTTCGGTCATCGCGTTGTAGATGCTGGCGCGCATGCCACCCACCGAGCGATGGCCCTTGAGATTGGTCAGTCCTGCACGCTCGGCCTGCTTGAGGAACTCGGCGTCGAGCTCCTCGCGCGGCAGGGTGAAAGGAACGTTCATCCAGGAGCGGTATGGCCTGGCAACCGGGTTCTTGTAGAAACCGGAATCGTCGATGGCCCTGTAAAGGCGCTCGGCCTTGTGCCGGTTCACCTCAGCCATCTTCGCCAGGCCGCCCTGACGCTTCAGCCACGCGAACACCAGGCCTGCGATGTACCAGGCGAAGGTTGGAGGCGTGTTCAGCATCGAACCCTCGGCGGCATGGGACGCGTACCTGAGGATCGGGGGCAGCGCCGCCGGAGCCCTTTGAAGGAGGTCCTTGCGAATGATCAGGATCACGATCCCTGACGGTCCAATGTTCTTCTGGGCCCCGGCATAGATCACGCCGAACTTCCGGACATCCACCGGCCGCGACAGGATTGTTGAAGACATGTCCGCAACGATCGGGACCGAGCCCACGTCGGGCGGCGTGTGAATCTCGAGACCGCTGATCGTCTCGTTGGCGCAGTAGTGGAAGTAGGCGGCGTCCGGATTCAGCTTCCAGCCCTGGCGATCCGGAACATCCATGTAGTTGGTGCCGGATCCATCGGCAACGATGCCGACCTTGCGAACGGCAGCCGCCTCTTTACTGGCCTTTTTGGACCAGCTGCCCGTCACGAGATAATCCGTGGCCTGCTCGGGAGCAGCGAGATTCATGGGAAGCAGTGCGAAGTGGGTTGTGGCGCCTCCCTGCAGGAACAGCACCGCATAGTCGTCCGGGATGTTCATCAGCTCGCGCAGGTCGGCTTCCGCCTGCTCGGCAACCTTGATGAATGCCTTGCTGCGGTGACTGATTTCCATCACCGACATGCCAAGCCCCTGCCAGTCGATCAGTTCGGCCTGTGCCTGCTGCAGTACTTCGAGCGGGAGCACGGCCGGACCGGCGCTGAAATTGATAACCCTTGCCATCTGGATCTCTCGGTCTGTTGAGGAACAGGGCGGCGTGCGCCACCCCGCGTCAGGAAATTACTTCTTCGGAATCTGCGTCGTCAGCCTCGGGGACAATGCGGTCGAGCCCCACCAGACGATCTTCGTCGTCAATGCGGATCAGCCGGACACCCTGGGTATTGCGCCCCTGCTGGGAGACGTCAGCAACCGGTGTGCGGACCAGGGTACCGCTCGAGCTGATCAGGACGATCTCGTCCTCGTCCCGCACCTGGATGGCGCCCACCATCCGTCCGTTCCGGTCGGACGTCTGGATGGCGATGACGCCCTGCCCGCCCCTGCCCTGCACGGGGAACTCGCTGACAGCCGTGCGCTTGCCGTAACCCTTCTCCGTGGCTGTCAGGACCTCGCCCTGGCCGATGATCAGCAACGCGATGACCTCGTGGCCCTCGGCGACGCGAATGCCCCGGACGCCCGCCGCGGTGCGGCCCATCGGCCGCACGTCCGACTCCTGGAAGCGGATGGCCTTCCCCGAGCTTGCGCACAGCATGATGTCGCACTCGCCGTCCGTGATTGCCACGTCGACGAGCCGATCGCCCTCGTGAAGCTCGATCGCCCTGATGCCAGCCGTGCGGGGACGGGAAAACGAATCCAGCGAGGTCTTCTTCACTGTGCCGTCGCTGGTGGCCATGAAGATGTAGTTGTTGTCCGTGAACTGCCGGACCGGCAGCACCGCATTGATGCGTTCCTCCGGCTCCAGGGGCAGCAGGTTGACCATCGGCCGGCCGCGGGCTCCGTGGCCGGCCCGGGGCACTTCGTAAACCTTGAGCCAGTAGACCTTTCCCGTGCTGGTGAAGCAGAGGAGCGTGTCGTGGGTGTTCGCCACGAACAGCTTGTCGATGAAGTCCTCATCCTTCACCTTCGTCGCGGCACGCCCCCTGCCGCCACGCCGCTGGACCTGGTAGTCGGAGACGCTCTGGGCCTTGGCATAACCACCATGGGAAAGCGTCACGACAACGTCTTCCTCGGGAATCAGGTCCTCGATCTCCAGGCTCGAATGCACCTGCACGATCTCCGTGCGGCGCACATCAGCGTAGTTGTCGCGGATTTCGGCCAGCTCCGCGCGGATGACGGCGATGAGCTTGTCGGGATCGGCAAGAATCTCGCTGAACTCCCGGATCTTGCCGAGGAGTTCCTGATATTCCGCGATGATCTTGTCCTGCTCGAGGCCCGTCAGGCGCTGGAGGCGCAAGTCGAGTATCGCCTGCGCCTGTGCAACCGACAGCTTGTAGCCCTGCGGCCCCGGGCCAAAATCGGCCGCGGCATTCTCCGGGCGGGTGGACACGTTGCCCGCCCGGGCCAGCATGTCGGTGACGGCGCCGGGCGACCAGTGGCGGCTGGTAAGCGCATCGCGCGCCTCGGGCGGGGTTGGCGAGGCCTTGATGACCGCAATGACGTCATCGATGTTCGCGAGAGCAACCGCCTGACCCTCGAGAATGTGCGCCCGCTCCCGCGTCTTGCGCAGGTCGAAGACGGTACGACGCGTGACGACTTCACGCCGGTGGCGGACGAAGCACTCGAGCAGTCCCTTGAGATCGAACAGCCTGGGCTGACCGTCCCGGAGGGCGACCATGTTGATGCCGAAGACGGTCTCGAGTGGGGTCTGCTTGTAGAGGTTATTGAGCACGACGTCACTGGCCTCGCCCCGCCGAAGCTCGATCACGACGCGCATGCCGTCCTTGTCCGACTCGTCACGAAGCTCGGTGATGCCCTCGATCTTCTTTTCGCGGACCAGCTCGGCGATCTTCTCGATCAATCGCGCCTTGTTCACCTGGAAGGGCAGTTCAGTGACGATCAGTGCCTCGCGCCCGCGCGCGTCGATCTCCTCGACGTGAATGCGCGCCCGGATGTGGACCCGGCCGCGACCGGTGGTATAGGCCGCGTAGATCCCCTGGGAGCCATTGATGATCCCGGAGGTCGGGAAGTCGGGGCCCGGCATGATCGCCATGAGCTCGGCGATGGTGATCTCGGGGTCGTCGATGAGCGCCAGCGTGGCGGTGATGGTCTCGCCCAGATTGTGCGGCGGGATGTTAGTGGCCATGCCGACGGCGATGCCGGACGAGCCGTTCACCAGCAGGTTCGGAATACGGGCCGGCATGACTGACGGTTCGGTTTCGGAACCGTCGTAATTGGGGACGAAATCGACGGTATCCTTGTCGATGTCCGCCAGCAGTTCGCTGGCGATACGCGTCATCCGGACCTCGGTGTACCGCATGGCGGCCGGCGCGTCGCCGTCCACCGAGCCGAAGTTGCCCTGGCCGTCGACCAGGAGGTAGCGCATCGAAAACGGCTGTGCCATGCGCACGATGGCGTCGTAGACCGCCGTGTCGCCATGCGGGTGGTACTTGCCGATGACGTCACCGACCACGCGGGCGGACTTCTTGTAGGCCTTGGTGTGGTCGTTGCCCAGTTCCCGCATGGCATGCAGAACCCGGCGGTGAACGGGCTTCAGGCCGTCCCGCACGTCGGGAAGGGCGCGACCCACGATGACGCTCATGGCGTAGTCCAGATAGGACTGACGCATCTCGTCTTCGAGGTTTACCGGGAGAATTTCCTTGGCAACTTCAGCCATCGATCTCGCAGATTCCGAATGACAGCGCTCCGCTGGCCGGCAAGGTCGGCACGGGCGGTTGCCCGGCCGGCCGGCGGTTCCGATTCAGGCGCTGCGGTGTTAAATACCGGGTCGTCAGAATGGTCAAGAAATTAAGCGCTTAGCTTAACACGATTCACCGGCCAACCAGACCTGCGGGATGGGCCGGGATCAGGCATCATCTCGGCGCCGGAAAACCCGAATGCACCAGCCCCCCACCATCATCAGCGCCCGCTGGATAGTCCCGATCGAGCCCGCCGGAGTGGTGCTGGAAGACCATGCCCTGGTGATTCAGGACAACCTGATCCTGGCTATCCTGCCCCGCGCAACTGCGATCCGGAACTACCCCGGTGCCACCCGCATCGACCGGCCAGGCCATGTCCTCATGCCGGGTCTCGTCAACGCCCATACGCATGCGGCCATGACCTTGTTCCGGGGCCTGGCCGACGACCTGCCGCTGGAGACCTGGCTCAACGGTCACATATGGCCGGCCGAGGCCCGCTGGGTCACCCCGGATTTCGTCCGGGACGGGGCCGAGCTGGCCCTGCTCGAGATGCTGCTGGGCGGAACCACGACCTGCGGCGACATGTATTTCTTCCCGGATGTCATGGCCCGGGCAGTCGCCGACAGTGGAATGCGGGCCGCCATTGGCATGATCGTGCTGGAGTTTCCAACGGTCTGGGCACAGTCGGCTGACGAGTACCTGAGCAAGGGCCTGGCGGTGCGCGATCAGTTCAGGGGTCATCCGCGCGTTTCGACCATGTTTGCCCCTCACGCACCTTATACGGTCGCAGACCGGACCTTCGAGCAGATCAGGGTGCTGGCGGACGAGCTGGATGCCCCGATCCAGATGCATCTCCTGGAAACCGCCGGGGAGGCACCTGCCAGCCTCGCGCAGTTCCATCGTCGCCCTCTCCAGCGCCTTGATGCGCTGGGCATCGTGTCGCCCCTGCTGGCCGCGGTGCACATGACGCACCTCGAGACCGGGGATATCGACCTGCTGGCAAGCCGGGGGGCCCACGTCATTCACTGCCCGGAATCGAACCTCAAGCTGGCCAGTGGCTTCTGTCCGGTTGCCGGGCTCGCCGCCGCCGGCATCAACGTTGCAATTGGCACCGACGGCGCGGCCAGCAACAACGATCTGGATATGTTTGGCGAAATGCGTGCGGCGGGCCTGCTGGCCAAGGGTGTTGCCCGGCGGGCAGATGTGCTTCCGGCATCGGTCGTGCTCCAGATGGCAACGCTGAATGGCGCCTGCGCACTGGGACTTGGCGATCGGGTGGGCTCACTGGTCCCGGGCAAGGAAGCTGATCTGGTCTGCGTCGACCTGGCGCGTCCCGCCACCCAGCCGGTCCACTCCCCCGTCTCGCAGCTGGTCTACGCGGCGTCCCGCGACCAGGTCACCGATGTGTGGGTGGCAGGACAACATCTGCTTCATGAGGGCCGTGCCGTGCTCGCCGACACCGACGCGATACTGGGGCGCGCTGCCGCCTGGGGTGACAAGCTGGGAAACGGCAATGGCTGAGGCCGGCAACAGCAGTCCCGCTGAACTCGCACACTTCGGCCGGCTGGCAAGCCGCTGGTGGGATTCCGACGGTGAATTCAGGACTCTCCACGACATCAACCCGGTGCGCCTGGCCTGGATCGACGAGGTTGCCGGCCTGAGCGGCCAGCGAGTGCTCGACGTGGGTTGCGGAGGAGGCTTGCTGTCAGAAGCGATGGCACGGCGGGGAGCCACGGTTACCGGGATCGACTTGTCTCCGGAATCGCTTGCCGTTGCCCGGCTGCACCTCGTGGAGTCTGCGCCCATTGAGGTGGATTATCGCGAGATTTCTGCTGAGTGCCTTGCGACACAGTTTCCACAGTCCTTCGATGTGGTGGCCTGCATGGAACTGCTCGAGCACGTGCCGGATCCTGCCAGTCTGGTCCATTCCTGCGCAGCTCTCGCAAAACCTGGAGGCAGCGTCCTGTTCTCGACCATCAACCGCACGGCCCGTTCCTTTGCCACGGCCATCGTCGGCGCGGAGTACCTGAGCGGGCTGGTGCCCCGCGGTACTCACCGGTATTCCCAGTTGATCCGGCCCTCCGAGCTCGATGCCTGGGGACGAAAGGCCGGACTTGTGCTCCAGTCTCTGCGTGGCGGCTCCTACAATCCGGCCAACCGGTGCTTCAGGCTCACGGACGACCCCGCGGTGAATTTCCTTGCCCACTTCCGGAATGGTTCCACTCAATGAGCCGAGGGGCGTCGCCCGGACGTCCGGCCGCCGTCCTGTTCGACCTGGATGGCACGCTGCTCGACACGGCGCCCGACATGATCTTCGCGCTCAACTCAATCTGCCGGGAGGAACGGGTGGCCGCGGTGGCCTATGAACGGGCCCGCGGATTCGTTTCCAACGGCGCCGTTGGGTTACTCAGGCTTGCCTTTCCCGATTTCGACCTGGTACGGGATGGCGAACTCCACCGCCGGTACCTGGCCCGGTACGCCGAACGTCTGGCCGTGGACACCCGGCTTTTTCCGCTGCTCGACACCCTCCTGGCCTCGCTGGAGGCCGACGGCGTGCCCTGGGGCGTGGTCACCAACAAGCCACGTCACCTGACGGAGCCGCTGCTGGAGACGCTGGGCCTTCATCACCGCTCGGCGTGCACGGTCAGCGGAGACACGCTGCCGGAACGGAAGCCGCATCCACGCCCGGTACAGTTCGCTCTGGAGCGCCTCGGCCTGGCAGCGGAGCCAGGGCGGTCGGTGTACGTGGGAGACGCACGCCGCGACATCGAGTCCGGGCGGGCGGCCGGCACCAGGACCATCGCCGTGCGTTACGGCTACGTGGAGCCCGGTCAGGATCCGGCAACGTGGGGTGCAGACCACCTCGCAGATACCACTCTCGAACTCATCAACTTGCTCCAGGAACACCGGTGACCGCGATGCTTTCAACCAACGCCAGAACGTACGTTGCCGCACCGGACGAACTCAGGGATCGCGTCATCCTGGTCACGGGCGCTGGCGATGGCATCGGCCGCGCCGCTGCGCTGGCGTGTGCGAGCCACGGAGCCACGGTGATCCTCCTCGGCCGCACCCAGCCAAAGCTCGAAGCCGTCTATGACGACATCGTGGCGGGCGGCGGCCCGCAGCCGGCGATCTCCGTCCTCGACCTCGCCCGCGCCCAGGGCCCCGACTACTTCCAGCTCACCGAACAGATCGAAGGGACATGGGGCCGGCTTGATGGCCTGCTGCACAATGCGGGCATGCTTGGACAGAGGGCCCCGATTGAGCACTACGACATCGGGATCTGGCACCAGGTGATGCACCTCAACCTCAACGTGCCATTCATCCTCACGCAGGTGCTGATGCCGGTGCTGAGGAAATCTCCCGACGCATCGGTCGTGTTCACCAGCAGCGGTGTCGGCAGGCAAGGGCGTGCATTCTGGGGCGCCTATGCCGTTTCCAAGTTCGGCATCGAAGGGCTTTCGCAGACACTGGCCGATGAACTGAAGACCGAAGGCCGGATCCGTGCGAACTGCATCAATCCCGGCGGCACGCGAACGCGAATGAGGGCAGCTGCCTATCCAGGCGAGGATCCCCTGTCCCGGCCGGAACCGGCCACCCTGATGGCGCCTTACCTCTGGCTCCTGGGCCCGGCGAGCCGCGGCACTACCGGCGAGTCGCTCGACTGTCAGTAGCAGGCGGACTCAGTCCTCCTCGACTTCGCGAAGCCCGGCAGCTTCGTATAGTGCCTCGAGTTCCTTCTCTTTCATCAACCGGTGATGCCCTGGCCGGAGTGACCGGGATAGTTCCACGGGGCCATAACGGACCCGCACGAGGCGGCTGACGCGGCATTCCACGGCTTCCCAGACACGACGAACCAGCCGGTTGCGGCCCTCGCTCACCACGACCCTGAACCACTGGTTGGAGCCGTCGCCACCCGTGCGCTCGACGGTGTCGAACTTTGCCACGCCATCATCCAGGGGAATTCCCGCGCGAACGCGCTCGAGCGTGCCATCAGTGACCGTGCCCTGCACACGCACGGCGTACTCACGCTCGATCTCGCGCGAGGGGTGCATCAGTGCGTTGGCCAGCGAGCCGTCGGTCGTCAGCAGCAGCAGGCCGGAGGTTGCGAGGTCGAGTCGTCCGACGTTGATCCACCGGCTGCCCTGGATCGGCGGCAGGCGGTCAAACACGGTCGGTCGCCCCTCCGGGTCACTTCGGGTACAGACTTCGCCGGAGGGCTTGTGATACACGAGAACCCGCGGTGACGGCCGCGTCTTCCGGAGGGCCGGAACGGGCCGCCCGTCGATCAGGATCTTCTCCCGACCGGTGACCTTCTGCCCCAGGGCCGCGACGTTGCCGTTGATGGTTATACGGCCCGCCTTAATCCACTGCTCGACTTCACGACGCGACCCGACACCCGCCCCTGCGAGTACCTTCTGCAGGCGCTCTGTGGCAGCAGACGGACTCACGGTGGGGTGATCAGCGGACCTTCAGCGGGACGACGTTCGAGCTCAGTTCACCGGCCGACTCGTCCGGCACTGCCTCGCCCGAACCGTCAACGTAGCTGCGGGCCTCGGATATCGGCGTCACCGTAGCCAGTTCCGCATCGACGAAAAGCGCATCGTCCTCCACCTGCCCGAGCAGGGGTGCTCCCGCACCGGCGGGGAGTGATTCTGCGTCGGACAACTCGAGCTGGGCCGTGAACGCCTCCAGGTCCTTGAGATCGGCCAGGGGCGGCAGGTCGTCGAGCTTCTTCAGGCCAAAATAGTCAAGAAACTCCCTGGTCGTTCCGTATATGGCAGGCTTTCCAGGCACATCCCTGAAACCCACCACCCGAATCCAGTTCCGCTCGAGCAGCGAGCGCATGATATTGGTCGTAACGCCCACGCCGCGAATGTCCTCGACGTCCCCGCGGGTGACCGGCTGCCGGTACGCGATTATGGCCAGCGTCTCCATCAGTGCCCTGGAATAGCGGGGCGCCCGCTCCTCCCAGAGGCGGGCCAGCCAGCTCGACATGCTGGACCGCACCTGTACGCGAAACCCGCTGGCCACTTCCTGCACAGCGATGCCGCGATTCTCGTAGTCCTGCTGAAGGCTGATGATAGCGGCGCGAATGTCATCCTTGCCAGGCGGATCGTCCTCACCAAAAAGCGACTGCAGCTCGTTGAGATCGAGTGGGCGGCCAGCCGCCAGCAGCGCGGCCTCTACGATGTACTTGAGCTCTTGGTTTTCCATATCTGCCCGATCGAAATGGGTTAGGCCGGAAGCGTCGCGCTACCGGCAGTGAGGTCGTCCGGCTCTGCATCCACCGGCGGCTGGCTGGTGGCCGCCCGCACATGAATCGGCGCATAGGGTTCCGTCTGCACGAGCTCGATGAGCGCTTCCTTCAGCAATTCAAGCAAGGCCAGGAAGGTCACAGTAACGCCCATGCGCCCTTCCTGCGGATCAAACAGGTCCCGGAATTCGGCAAACGTGCCGGTCTGGACCTTGAGGAGAACCTCCGACATGCGCTGCCGGACAGAAAGCGGCTCGCGGCGGATGTGGTGGTGCGCAAGCATCTCTGCCCGCGTGAGGACATCGCGAAACGCCAGCAGCAGCTCCTTGAGTGTCAGGTCCGGCAGGCGTGTGACGACCGTCCGCTCCGTGACATCCGCATTGGCCTGGAAGAAATCCCGCTCAAGGCGCTGAATTGCCTCCAGATCCGTGGCCGCCTGCTTGTAGCGCTCGTACTCCTGGAGGCGACGAACCAGCTCGGCCCGGGGGTCGGCCTCCTCGCTCTCCTCCTCACCAATGCGTGGAAGAAGCATGCGGGACTTGATCTCCGCAAGCATCGCGGCCATCAACAGGTACTCGCCGGCCAGCTCCAGCTGCAAGTCCTTCATCAGCTCGATGTACTGGACGTACTGGGTGGTGATCTCGGCTATGGGGATATTCAGGATGTCGAGGTTCTGCCGCCGGATGAGGTACAGCAGCAGATCCAATGGCCCCTCGAAAGCCTCGAGAAACACCTCGAGGGCGAAGGGCGGGATGTACAGGTCCTGCGGCAATTGGGTGACTGGCTCGCCAGCCACCAGCGCGAACGGCATCTCTGCCTGGGCCGGATTGCCGCCCGCCTCCTCCGCGGAAAGGACGGGATTTCGCGGAGCGTCGGCATCGTGAACCACCGTCAGGCGGGTCGGCACAGAGTCGTGTTCAGAATTGGTCATTACCCAGGGATCATCCGGCCTCAGAGGCGAGCAATTGACAAGAAGAGCCCTGACACAAGCCCCACCAGCGGTGCGACGATCCGGCCCAGAAGTCCCAGCGCCAGCAAGCCCATGACGATTATAAGGCCATACGGTTCGACGGCATCGAGCTTCCGCCCCAGCGCCTCCGGCACGAGCCCGCGGAGGACCCGACCACCGTCCAGCGGTGGGATAGGCATTAGATTAAATATCGCCAGCAATACATTGAAGTAAATACCCATCTGGGTCATTGACAGGAGGAACTGGCGAACGCCGGCATCGGGCGTGGGCAGGTTCAGAACCAGGGCGAAACCCACGGCCCAGAACAGGGCCATTAGGAAGTTGCTGGCAGGTCCCGCTGCCGCGACCAGGACCATGTGCCGCTTCGGCTTGCGCAGATTTCGCGGGTTTACCGGAACCGGCTTCGCCCAGCCAAACGGCGGCAGACTCAGGAAGGCAAGAATCAGCGGAACCGCCACGGAGCCAACCGGGTCGATGTGCCTGAGGGGATTCAACGTGAGTCGTCCCAGCAGTTCGGCCGTGCGGTCCCCAAACCGGCGCGCCGCCAGGCCATGGGAGACCTCGTGCAGGGTGATGGCGAAAATGACGGGAATGACCGCCGCTGACAGCAGCTGGATCGTCGCGGCAACATCCATGTCGGCCATGCCAACAGTATACGGACATCCGCCGGCCTCGGCCGCTGCTAGGCGAACGCGGCGCTGCCTCCCCGTCCCTGCCTGATGATCACCGGATAGTCGCCGGTAACGTCCACGACGGTCGTCGGCTCGATACCGCAGCCGCCACTGTCGATCAGCAGGTCGATCCTGCCAGCGAGGTTACTGGAGATCTCCTCGGGGTCAGACAACGGGAGATCCTGGCCCGGCAGAAGCAGCGTCGAGCTCATCATGGGCTCGCCGAGCGCCTCCAGGAGAGCGAGTGGCACGGGGTGGTGCGGCACCCGGATGCCAATGGTCTGTCGCTTCGGGTTCTGCAATCGTCGGGGAACCTCCCGGGTCGCCTTCAGGATGAAGGTATAGGGTCCCGGCGTGTGGGCCCGCAGCAACCGGTAGCACCAGTTCTCCACCTTCGCGTACGCGGCGATCTCGGAGAGGTCCCTGCACATCAGGGTGAAATTGTGGTCCTTGCCCGTGTCGCGAATGCGCTGCACCCGGCCCGCCGACTCGTGATCGCCCAGATGCCAGCCAAAGGCGTAGCACGAATCCGTGGGGTACACGATCAAGCCATCGCGACGGAGTATCTCCACCGCTTGCTGTATCAGGCGGCGCTGGGGGTTCTCGGGGTGGATGCTGAAGCGCTGTGTCATGTCCGCATTCTAGCGGCAGAGGTCGCCGCCCCGGAGCACAGCAGCTTGCGTATCATGCGCTCTCTAACCCACACCAAATCCTGATCATGCAAGCATTGGTTGATCTATTGCCTATCGTGGCCTTCGCGGTGGCCTACTGGCTCACCCGCGATATGCAAACTGCAATCCTCGTGATCATGGTGGCAATTTCGCTGCAGGTTACGATCATTTGGCTCGTGAAGCGCACGGTAAGCCGGATGCTGCTGGCTTCGGCGGTGCTGGTCGTCGTCCTTGGCGGAATCAGCCTTCTCCTTAACAACGACCTCATCTTCAAGTGGAAGCCGACCGTCCTGAACTGGCTTTTTGGGGCCATATTCCTGGGCAGCCGCTACATTGGTGACCGCACGATCGCCCAGCGGATCCTCGAGTCCGTGGCTCGGGACGAGTTTCACCTCACGCCGCCGGACTGGCAAAAGCTGAACCTCATGTGGGTAGCCTTCTTTCTCGTGTCCGGCGCGGCAAACATCATCGTCGCCTATCGGTTCCCCGAGGGAGTCTGGGTGAACTTCAAGCTCTTCGGATTGACAGGCATGACGCTGGTTTTCGCCCTTCTCCAGGGGCTGTGGCTCAGCAGCCGCACAACCGAGGAAAAGTAATGCTCTACGCAATCTCAGGAACGGATGCTCCAGAGAGCCTCGCTGGCCGCCTGGCTGCCCGCGCCGCGCACCTGGCACGCGTTACCGTGCTGCGGGATCAGGGGAGACTGGTAATCGCCGGCCCGCATCCCTGCCTCGACACGAGCGAGCCTGGCAGCGCCGGCTTCAGCGGGAGCCTGATCGTGGCCGAATTTGGCAGCCTCGCGGACGCGGAGTCCTGGGCCAACGCCGACCCCTACGTGGCATCTGGCGTCTGGGCTGAGGTCCGGGTGAAGCCTTTCATCCAGGTGATGCCCTGATGGCTGATCCCCCGGCTGACCGGATCGCAATCATCCAGAGTCGCCTCCGCGCGAAACTGGACCCGCCGATTCTGGAGGTCACTGATGAAAGCCACCTGCATGCGGGGCACGCGGGGGCCCGGGACGGCCGCGGGCACTTTCATATCCGGATCGCATCTGACCGCTTCAAGGGCCTGGGCCCCGTCGCCCGCCACCGACTGATCTACGAGGCCCTGGGCGACCTGCTGACCACAGACATCCACGCCGTCCGGATCACCATCGATCCCTGACCCGCGCCTCATCCCCGTGTCCTGAGGGACACCGCGCCCTAGTGCCGGATCACTTTACAAAACGTCGGAACTAGACCCTGTGATTCGGCGCCAAGTACCCAATTTAAGCCCTTGACTTCAGTTGACTCTACATAACTTTGGCCCTAATCTGTTTCACATAACGAATACGAAGGAATATGGAAGCCGACCTTAAGGCAGCGCTGCTGACGGCGTATGCACGGCTTCTGAGGCCTCTAGTCCAGATCCTGTTACGCAACGGCGTTTCGTACTCGGAGTTCGCTGATACGGCCAAGCGTGTGTTTGTGACTACTGCGGCGACAAGACTCGGAAAAAGTGGCGCAGCGGTTTCGGCCGCTCAGATCGCCATCCAGACGGGACTGTCGCAGCGAGAAACGCAAGAGGTACTCGACGGCGCGGGGGAAACCCCGGTGAACACGAACCTGGCCCGGATCACCGCCCTGCTTACCGCATGGCACAGCGACGACCGGGTGGTAGGCCCCTACGGACTGCCACTCGAGCTCCAGCTCCACGAACCGGGCCACATGGATTTCGAGACCCTGGTGCACGACTACTGCCCGGGAGGCGACGCCAGGTCACTGCTGGAACAACTGGTGGCCATTGGCGCGGTGAGACGGACGGACGACGGCTGGTTGCGAGTTCTTACTAGGACTTACCTGCCGAATGTGGATACCGCCGATAGCGTCGAGATCATTGGTTCTGCAGTTCAGAGGCTCGTTGAAACCATTGACTTCAACACTCAGCGAACGGATCCAAGCCACCGGCTCTTTGAGCGAAATGTGACAGCGGACTTCGGATTAAAGGAAGAGGACTTCCCAGCTCTAGACGGCTTCATCCGACAACGGGGCCAGCAACTGCTCGAAGAGATCGACAACTGGATAACGCTAAGGGATAAGCCGGATCCGGAACGTGGCGACAGAGTAATTCACACGGGCTTGGGGATTTATCACTTCGTAGATAGCTCGGAAGACCAAGAAAAATAAGTGCAATGGCGAACATTTTTGTGGGAAAACAGCACATGAAGACCATCAGCAGCATCGCAGCCACTGTCGCGCTCTCGGCGTCTTGGTCAATCGCCAATGCCGAGATGCAGGCGGAAATTGCGGGCATCCGCGTCATTGGGCAGGCGATGGACGGGACCTTGGTTCTTGATGACTCGGTTAGCGGGCTCTCGAATTGGGCAACGCCTGGTCTGGCCATGCCTGGCAGCGAACCAGTCGAGGGAGCGCCCACGCTCCTCGTGATTGGCCACGTGGAAAGCTTCGATGCTGAGACCGGAGTTCTGACTGTTTCCGGCCAGCGGACCACCCTCGCAGATGGCGCCACGGTCATCGATGCTCCCCGAGATATCGACGCTACCCTCACCACTGAAAACCTCATCTGGTACTTGCAGGCAGGTCGCTACGTCGCAGTTGCTGGCGACACCTTCGGTGGTGGCGAGAGCGTGGCGACCCACGTCGTGCGCTTGGACAACGAGGTGCAGCCCGGCAATGGACCGCTCTACGTCCGGGGCTCGCTTGATCTGGTGGATCAGATCCAGGGCGTTGCCTACATGGGCGGCATGGCGCTGGACCTGAACAGCGCCACTACGATTGAATACCCCGTCACAGGCAATGTGGTCGAAGTCCTCGCATACCAGGCCGATTCTGCTAGTGCGATTGTCTCCGAGTACTCCAGTCTAGAGACGTCCAACTCACGCGCGACCGGGTGGTCTAAGCTCGCCGGAATTTCTGGCACCGGTGCGAAGGCCAAGGGCATCTCCGGCACCGGCGCCAAGGCCAAGGGCATCTCCGGCACCGGCGCCAAAGCCAAGGGCATCTCCGGCACTGGCGCCAAGGCCAAGGGCATCTCCGGCACCGGCGCCAAGGCCAAGGGCATCTCCGGCACCGGCGCCAAGGCCAAGGGCATCTCCGGTACCGGCGCCAAAGCCAAGGGCATCTCCGGCACCGGCGCCAAGGCCAAGGGCATCTCCGGCACCGGTGCCAAGGCCAAGGGCATCTCCGGCACCGGCGCCAAGGCCAAGGGCATCTCCGGCACCGGCGCCAAGGCCAAGGGCATCTCCGGGACGGGGGCCAAGTAGACTCACGACTCCACGTAACCGAATCATGAAACTTACGCGTCGAGGCGCTGTTATTACGGCCTAACCGCCCTTCCAGTCCTCACCGAACCGTGAAGTTGGCCGGATCATCCTCTACCAGGTAAATTCCGACGCCAACTACAGAACGCTCTTCGTCACCTACTACTCCGTCGGCCTCGGATAGCAGGTCGTCTATCTCTTGCGAAAAATCTTTCAGACGTTGCGCTATCAGCGCATCCAAATCCCGTCGCCGCGACCGTGGCCGGCAGTAGTTCCAGACCAAACGCTGAAAGCGAAGCTTGGTTGAATCCTCAGTCCGTGCGTTGTAGGCGACCGTCATTGCTAGTGGTCGTAGGCCGTACTGTAGGCCTTGAATTAGTCGCTCCTCCGCTGTTGAGGGAATAAAGGAACGGCGACTCGCAATCAGCAGACCACCTTCGGACTCGGTAACCGCACCTACCCTCACCAACTCAGCACGCATAGTGGCTGGGGATACGCTCCTGGAACAATGACGGACCAGTTCACTGAACGATCCCGGACCGGAGTCCCACGCCAGAGGCTTTGGCTTCCCGAGTGTGTTGCAGAATCGGAAGTCCGTATGCCAAATATTTAGAACCTCCGAAGGAAGACTTCGGCTTCCGTTCTCCTGGACAGTCTCTAGAACCGGCGCCGACTGTATTCGACTCACCAGCTTGCGCGTTAAGCCAGTCATCAGGGAAACACGCGAAGTATTTGCTTGCTTCCCTCGAACGCCGTACTCATCCATCGCTACGTTCACGAACGCTGCCTGGGCAACGCGATCGAAGTCCCTATAGTTAACGCCAAGACGCAGGAGCATCGAAGCTATTGGACGGAGCGTCGCGAGAAGTACCGCGCTTACGTCTTCTCGGATCTTTTCAGTCATGGCTTCACCATATATAGAATTCCATTGATCCGACTTTTTTAGTCACAACGTCCCGGCCAACGCGTGCGACACAGTCGTCACTTGCGAACTAACTGAACAGCTTGAGAAGTTGCTCACCGTCCACCACCGCCACCCCAAGCTTCTCCGCCTTCGCCAGCTTCGACCCAGGGCTCTCGCCAACGACCAGGTAGCTCGTCTTGGCTGTCACACTGCCCGTCACCTTGCCGCCCAGCGCCTCGATCCGGGCCGTGGCCTCCTCGCGGGTCATGCCGGAGAGCGTTCCGGTCAGCACGAAAGTCTTCCCCTTCAGCGGCAAGGACCCGGCAAGTGGTTTTGCTGACTCATCCCAGTGAACGCCCAGGCTGCGCAAGTCGCGGATGACATCGCGATTGTGCGGTTCCCGGAAGAACGCGGCAATCTGGCCTGCCATTACGGGACCCACGTCCTCAACGTCTTCAAGTTCCGTCTCGGTCGCGGCCAGCAGGGCATCAAGCCTTACGAAGTAACGCGCCAGTGCCTTGCTGGTCGCCTCGCCGACCTCGGGTATGCCGAGGGCATAGAGAAAGCGATCGAGAGTCGTGGTCTTGCTCCTCTCAATGGCTGCGATCAGTTTCGCAGCGGAACGCTCACCCATCCGCTCGAGGTCCTCAAGTTGTTTCGCCGTCAGCCTAAACAGGTCGCCCGGTGTCTTCACCATGCCTGCATCGACAAGTTGCTCGATCAGCTGGCTGCCAAGGCCATCAATATTCAGAGCCCGACGGGAGGCGAAGTGACGCAGGGATTCCTTGCGCTGGGCGGGACATACAAGCCCTCCCGTACACCGGAGGGCCGACTCACCCTCCACCCGCACTACGGCTGATCCGCAGACCGGGCATTTTCGGGGTGCCCCAACGGAATGCGTCACGCGCGGACGCCGATCGAGTACCACGGAGACCACTTCCGGGATGACATCGCCCGCCCGGCGGACGATCACCGTGTCACCAGGCCGGACATCCTTGCGGTGCAGCTCGTCCAGGTTGTGCAGTGTCGCGTTGCTTACAGTCACCCCGCCAACGAACACCGGCACCAGGCGCGCCACGGGCGTCAGGACACCCGTGCGCCCCACCTGGAACTCCACGGCCTCAACCGTCGTCAGCTGCTCCTCCGCGGGGAATTTGTGGGCCACGGCCCAGCGCGGAGCACGGGCGACGGTGCCAAGGCGGGCTTGCTCCGCCACCTGATCGACCTTGTAGACGACGCCATCCGTGTCGTAGCGCAGGCGCGGGCGCTTCTTCTGCATCTTCTCGTAATATTCGAGGCACCCGGCGACGCCAGTGACCACTTCGGCCTCCGGAGCCACTGGCAGTCCCCATTCACGCAGGCGGGCGAGGATCTCGCTGTGGCGACCGGGCAGCGCTCCCCCGGCGACGGTGCCGACGCCGTATGCAAACAGTGCGAGCGGCCGGGATGCTGTCAGCCGGGGGTCCAGCTGGCGGAGGCTGCCTGCAGCGGCGTTCCGGGGATTGGCAAACACCTTCTCGCCTGCCTGGCGAGCGGCTTCGTTGAGACGCCGGAAGCCCTCCCGGGTCATGAAGATCTCCCCACGGACCTCTATGCGATCCGGCACGGAGCTGCCGCGAAGACGGAGTGGTACGGACCGGATCGTGCGGATGTTGTGGGTGACGTCCTCCCCGACCGTGCCATCTCCCCGCGTGGCGGCCCTGGTGAGCTCGCCCTTCTCAAACCACAGGTTGATGGCAGCACCATCGAGCTTGGGCTCGGCCGAATACTCGACTTCAGCGTCCGTTCCCAGTCGCTCGCGCACGCGCCGGTCGAAATTCTCGATGTCCTCGGTGGAGAAGGCGTTGTCGAGGGACAGCATTGGTAGGCCGTGTCGCACCTCGGCGAACCCGGCAACCGGCGAGGCGCCTACGCGCTGGGTGGGCGACTCCGGAACAACCAGTTCCGGATGCCGGGTCTCGAGGCCGAGCAACTCCTGGTACAGCTGGTCATAGACCGCGTCCGGGATGCTGGGGTCGTCGAGGACGTGGTATCGATAGTTGTGCTCGGCCAGCTCGGCGCGGAGCTGGGCCGCTCGGGCCCTGTCTGACCGGGATGCCATGCCCGCACCCACCCCAGGCGTCAGACGGACCGTCCCTGGCGGTGCTGGAACTGGATGACTTCCTCGCGCAGGTAGCGCTCCCGCTGGACGCTCAGGGTACTTCCGTGTTCGTCCACCAGGTTGCCATCGAGGCGCTTTGCAACCGCACGAGCCGCATTGACCATGGATTCGAAGGCGGCCACACCCTCGACAGGGCCCGGGAGGCCAAGGAACAGGCTTACGCCCTGGTATACGTCGGTGTGAACACGGGTAAGGTCAAAGGACCCCGGTTCGGTGAGGCTGGCGACGCTGAACACCGGCGTGTCGTCCGTTTCGGACACCTGGGAATGAAAGATGCCAAACCGGCCGTGGCGCAGGCCGGCATCCCTCAACGCCAGCACCAGGTCCTCGGCCCGAAACGGAGAACCGGCACGACTCAGGATGCGGATCGTCACGATCTTCTCGGGGAGCACCGTCGCTGCCGGGGCCCTGCCATCCAGTACGGGCTCCTGGCGAGCGCCTGGCGCCGTCGCGGGCTTTAGCGCTGGCGTGCCCGCTGAAAAGCGAAATCGCTCGACGAGACGGGACCGGTATCGCGTCCAGACGAATAGCCCCACCAATATCAGCAGGGCAGCAACCAGGAGGACCCAGCGGAGCTCCGTCATGGAGAATCAACTGGCGACGAGCTTGACGGCCTCGTCAATGTCGACGGCCACCAGCCGCGATACGCCCGGTTCGTTCATCGTGACTCCGGTGAGTTGCCTGGTCATTTCCATCGTCGTCTTGTTGTGGGTAATGACGATGAATTGCACGGTTTTTGACATTTCCCGGACGATATCGCAGAAGCGGCCGACGTTTGCCTCGTCCAGCGGTGCATCAACCTCGTCCAGCAGACAGAACGGCGCCGGATTGAGCTCGAAGATGGAGAAGATCAGCGCAACCGCCGTCAGGGCCTTTTCACCACCCGAGAGAAGGTGAATGTGGCTGTTGCGCTTCCCGGGAGGGCGGGCCATGACGGTTACGCCCGCACTTAGCAGGTCGTCACCTTCCAGGGTGAGATACGCATGACCACCGCCGAAGAGACGCGGGAAAAGCCGCTTGAGGCCGTTGTTGATGTTGTCGAAGGTTTCCTGGAACCGGGTGCGGCTCTCGCGGTCGATCCGCCGGATCGCGTGCTCGAGAGTCTCCAGGGCCGATGACAGGTCGGCATGCTGGGAATCCAGGTAGGTCTTCCGCTCCGACTGCTCGGAGAATTCGTCGATTGCGGCCAGGTTGATTGGCCCCAGCCGTTCAATCGAGGCACGGGTCTGGGACAGGCGCTGGTCCCAGGCTTCGGGATCGGCCTCTGCCGGTGTCTGCGCCGTCACATCCGCGAGCATGAAGCCCGTGGCTGCAAACCGCTCGGTCAGCGCTTCGCCGCGAACTTCGAGCTCCCGGACCTGCATGCGGAGGGACTCGACCGCCTCGCGCTCTCCGGAGACCAGTTTCTCGAGTTCATGGCGCCGGCCTTCTCCGGCCTTCACGCGCTGTTCGACCGCGGTCAGGCCATCCCGCTGGCGGGACATCTCAGCCTGGATCTCGACCTGGCGGGCCAGCTGGCCGTCCAGTTCCACCTGGTATGCCTGGAGGGGCGCCTCGCTATCACGGGTGTTCGTATCGAGCATTGCGATACGCTCGACCAGCTGGTTGCGCTGCTGGGTCACACGCTCCAGCGCCACCACGGCGGCACCCTGGGCAGCGCGCCGGCTCTCGAATTCGATGAGAATCTGGCCAACGGCAGCACGCTGCCGGTCGGCGCCCTCCCGCGCGGCGTTGTACGCGGCCAGGAGAACGTCCTGCTGATCACGGCGGCCCGGCCTCTGAAGGTCGAGCTCACCGAGCCGCTGCTCTGCCGACTGAAGGCGTGCGCGGGCCTCGTCGATGACGGTCCGAAGCTCGGTCAGCTCGGTGCGGACAGAGTCCTCGTCGTGTGCCAGCACCTCCAGCCGTTGCCTGGCGCGCTCCAGCTCCTGATGCAGGGTCGCGGCCATGGACGCTGATTCAAGGCTCTGCCGATTCGCGTCCGCCAGCCGGATCTGGATCTGCTGCCGTTCGCGCTCCAGCGCGTCGATCTGGCCTCGCAAGTCGAGGCGGGTCTGGCCCAGCGCGGCGATCTGCGCGTCGTCGTCGACCAGCGCCGTGGTGAGTTCGCGGATCTCCCGCTCGCGGGCCACCATTCCCAGGTGACGCTGCGCCCGATTGATGCGAACCCAGCCGGGCCCGAGCCAGATGCCGTCGGGCGTAATGACCGACTGGCCGGGACGAAGGTTCACCCGGCGCTGAAGCGCCTCATCGACAGATTCCACGCAAACCACCGAAGCCAGGTGAGTCCGCGCAGTCCCGGCGTGCTGAACACGGGCCGCCAGTGAATCTGCAGGCACATCCTGCTCCTCGCCCGTCTCCTCGAGGAGTACCAGCGTGGCCTCGGGCAATGACGCGGCATGTTGGCCGACATCACGGACACAGACTGCCTGCAGGAAGTCTCCGAGTACGGTCTCGATGGCACGCGTCCAGCGAGGCTCTGCCACCAGCTGCTGGACGAGGCGCTTGTTGTCAGCAAGGCCTGACCTGGCGAGCCAGCCACCGAGAATCTCCTCTTCATTCCCGAGGGCGGCATTCTGGATTACCCGCAGGGCGTCGAGCCGGCCGCGGCGGGCCTCGAGTTCGCCCCGCAGCCTTTCAATGTCGCCACCCAGACCCTGCTCGGCCTCACGTTTGCTGGTCAGGGCGCAACCCGCATCCTCGAGCGCCCGGGCCTCGGCCGAGAGCAGGAGCTGCGTTTCCTCCTGGATCTTGTCCTGGGCAATCAGCCGGGCCTCGATATCGACCACGGATATCGTCAGACGCTCCCCTTCGACGGACTGCAGCTGCCGCTCGAGCCGGGCCTGGTGCGCGTCGAGATGCTCCAGCCTGGTCTGCTCGACCTGGCGTGACTGCTGTTGTTCCTTGACGTCGAGGTTGAACGTGTGCCACTCGTCCTGCCAGGCGTCCAGGGCCCCCTCGCTGGCCTGGAGGCTGGCCAGGGCAGCGGCTTCCGCTTCCCGTGCCGCCGCAAGACCGGGCTCGAAGCCAGCAATGCCCGACTCGATGTCGGCAAGGGCCTGGCTGTCCCGCTCAACCTCTGCCAGCACATTGGCTAGCTCGGTGCGGGCCTGCTCAAGGTCACGCAACTCGCGCTCCCGCAATTCGCGCGCGTGCGCCAGCGTCTGTTCCAGGCGGGCAATCTCGCCCTGAACCGAGTAGTAGCCGGCCTGTGTGACTGCAAAGGCATCGCTGGCCACCAGGTGCGCGGCGCGGGCCGTCTCGATGTCCAGCTCCACCTGACGCTGGCCGGCCAGAGCAGCCTCCATTGCCGTCTGGCGCCCGGACAGATCAGTCCTGTGGGCCGCAATGCCGCGGTCGAGCTCAGCTAGCCGCATCGCGACCAGCTCAGCCTCGAGCTGGCGTTCCTGCTGCTTGAGCGTCCGGTACTTTTCTGCGACCTGGGCCTGGCGCTGCAGGTGCTTTATCTGCTTCTCGACCTCGTCCCGGAGATCAGCGAGGCGGGACAGGTTCTCCCGCGTGTGGTGCATGCGGGTCTCGGTCTCGCGGCGCCGCTCCTTGTACTTCGAAATGCCGGCCGCCTCCTCGATGTAGCTGCGCATCTCTTCGGGCTTGGCTTCCACCAGTCGGGACACCATCCCCTGTTCGATGATCGCGTAGCTCCGCGGGCCCAGGCCGGTACCCATGAAGAGGCCCGTGATGTCCTTCCGGCGGCAGCGGGTGTTATTCAGGAAATACTGCGAGGTGCCATCCCGCGAGACCGTGCGGCGGATGGAAATTTCCGCATAGCTCGCGAACTGCCCTCCGAGGGTGCCATCGGAATTGTCGAAGTACAGTTCGATCGCGGCCGTACCGACCGGCTTGCGGGAACTGGAGCCGTTGAAGATGACGTCTTCCATGGAATCGCCGCGGAGGTGCCGCGCCGACGTTTCACCCATGACCCACCGGATCGCGTCGATGACGTTGGACTTGCCGCAGCCATTGGGCCCGACCACTCCTACCAGGTTACTGGGGAAATGGACGGTGGTCGGGTCGACAAAAGACTTGAATCCCGCAAGCTTGATCTTGCTCAGTCGCATAAATTCAGGGTGTCCGAAGTGAAGAAACTAAGCTAACGGGAGATGCTGCCGTAGTGTAGATTAATTCGACACACCACACACCCTGCAGGCACGTTCCCGGCACCCGTTTCCCGCCAGACTCAGGCTCCTGAATCAATGCCTACATCACCCAGCACGGCGCTCGAAACCTTCCGGAACCCCCAACCCGATGGGGACTACACCATTCGCATGCGCCTGCCCGAATTCACCTGCCTCTGCCCGAAGACCGGGCAACCGGATTTTGCCACCCTGCATCTAGAGTACGTCCCCGATAGCTTGTGTATCGAACTGAAGTCGCTGAAAAACTACATCTGGTCCTTCCGCGATCAGGGCGCCTTCCACGAGGCGGTTACCAACAGGATTCTCGACGATCTGGTGGCAGCCACGGCGCCTCGTTTCATGCGGCTGACGGCCGATTTCAACGTCCGGGGCGGAATCTGTACCACTGTGGTCGCTGAACACCGGCAACCCGGGTGGCAGCCACCGGTGCCGGTGGCCTTGCCGCCCGGCCTCGCTCAGTGAAACAGCCCTGGGCGCTCTTCCAGCCCGGGACTCCGTATGTATAATTCCGCGCTCAATTTTTGAGCAGGGCCCAGAAAATGCCGTCAGCCAAGCGACCAGTCCGGAAGAGCAGCCCCTCGGGGAAGGCCAAGGCGGCCTCCTCCGCCAAGGCGCGTGCAACCCGGACGAGCACCCGCAAGGCTGCCCGGAAGACCGCTCCGGCGAGGAAGCCGACGCCCAAGGTCAAGCCGGCCGCCAGCAAGGCCCAGGCCAAACCGGCGGTATCGACCCGAGCCAAAGCTCCCGCGACCAGGAAGCCGGTAAAGGCCGGGAAGGTGCCGACGGTGGCCAGGGTGCCTGCCGCCCCGCCGGCCAAGGCCAGTGCTCCAAAGGCCACCGTGGTGCGGGAAATGATCGTCCGGACCACACCCGGCCTGGTGAAGACCAGCGGGCGCAAACCGATTCCAGCGGCACGCAAGGCTGCCCGGCGGGCCGTGGAGGCCTACGACCCCAACGCCCTGATCCACGGCATCCGCCCCTACCAGCCCCAGATGGGCGAGGCCTACATGAGCCCCGCACAGCTGGAGCACTTCCGCATGATCCTGCAAGCCTGGAAGCGGGAACTGATGGAGGAAGTCGACCGGACTGTCCACCACATGCAGGACGAAGCCAGCAACTTTCCCGACCCGAACGACCGGGCGACCCAGGAATCCGAGTTTGGCCTGGAGCTGCGAACCCGCGACCGGGAACGAAAGCTCCTCAAGAAGATCGACTCGGCCCTCGAGCGCATCGAGGACGGGACCTACGGCTACTGCGAGGAAACCGGCGAAGAGATTGGCCTGAAACGCCTCGAGGCGCGCCCGGTGGCCACGCTGTCCCTGGAGGCCCAGGAGCGGCGGGAAATGGCGGAGAGGCAGTATGGCGAACGGGATGACCGGTATCGCTGAGGGCGGCTGCCACCAAGGGCCCCGGCAGAGGGCTACCTTGCAAACTCCTTGATACTTTCATCCTAAAGCCATGTTCTACATGGCTTTTTTATTTTCGGAAATTATTGCTCGTCGGCAGCTGCATCGCGAACCAATTCCCCAGCGAAGAGGTCTATACGGGTGAATTGGGGGCAACTGAACGCCGGATGGCTCGTGTCGTCCGGTCCCAAGGCTTGGAACGAAGGAAGGACCCGCCATGAGCGAGCAGAGACTGATTCGGAAGTATGTTAACCGCCGGCTCTACGACACGGCCCAGAGCCGCTACGTGAACCTGGACGACCTGCGAGAGCTGATCACCAAGGGTTCGAACGTCAAGGTCGTCGAGCAGGCCACCGGTGCCGATATCACGACGCCCGTCCTCCTCCAGATCATTGCGGAAGGCCAGCGCGGCGGCACTCCCCTGCTCTCGGCGGAGTTTCTTGCCGGAATGATCCGGCTGGGAGCCGTGGACCGTGATCCGGAGCTTGCCGGCCGACTGGATCGGGCACTCAAGAGCGTACTGGCAACGCCCACCCGCCCCATCGGGGTACCCGGGATCCAGAACAGCGCGTCAGCCGTAGCCGCCGTGGGCTAGCCGCTGGCAGGGAAAGGAAGCAAGGGCGTGTCCCGGCGAAGGGGCACGCCCTTTTTTATTTTCGGCAGGCGCGGGAGGCAGGGACTCAGGCGACGTCCATACCGCGCATGCTAAGGCGAACCCGGCCCTGACGATCAACCTCCAGGACCTTGACGCGCACGATATCGCCTTCCTTCAACTTGTCGCCCACTCGCTCCACCCGCTCGTCGGCAATCTGTGAGATGTGCACGAGCCCATCCCGTCCCGGCAGGATCGTCACGAAGGCGCCGAAGTCCATCAAACGCGCCACCCTGCCCTCGTAGACGCGCCCGACTTCGACGTCGGCCGTGATCAGCTCGATGCGCGCCTGGGCTTCGCGGCCAGCCGTGGCATTCACGGATGCGATCTTCACCGTGCCGTCGTTGTCGATGTCGATGCTCGCGCCGGTTTCCTCGGTGATGGCGCGAATCACGGAGCCGCCCTTGCCGATCACGTCCCTGATCTTCTCGGGATCGATCCGCATTGTGATGATCGTGGGCGCCCAGTCGGACATCTTCTCCCGGTGAGCGGGGAGCACGCGGTTCATCTGCTCGAGGATATGGAGCCGGGCCTCCTTGGCCTGGGACAGGGCGTTCTCCATGATCTCGCGGGTAATGCCGTCGATCTTGATGTCCATCTGCAACGCCGTGACGCCCGTGGCGCTGCCTGCAACCTTGAAGTCCATGTCGCCGAGATGATCTTCGTCACCCAGGATGTCGGTGAGAACCTGGTACCGGTCACCGTCCTTCACGAGGCCCATGGCCACACCGGCCACTGGCGCCAGGATAGGCACCCCGGCATCCATCAGTGCAAGGCTGGCCCCGCAGACGCTGGCCATTGAACTGGAACCATTCGACTCCGTGATCTCCGAGACGACCCGAAGGACATAGGGAAAGGTTTCCATATCGGGCAGCACTGCCTCGACGCCCCGGCGGGCAAGGCGGCCGTGACCGATCTCGCGGCGCTTTGGCCCGAGGTTGAAGGCCGTCTCGTTCACGCAGTAGGGAGGGAAGTTGTAGTGGAACATGAAGCGGTCGCGGTACTCGCCCGTGAGCGCATCGATGATCTGGGCATCCCGGCCGGTACCCAGGGTCGTGACGACGAGTGCCTGGGTTTCGCCACGGGTGAAGAGTGACGAGCCGTGGGTCCGGGGCAATACGCCGGTGCGAATTGCGATCGGCCGGACGGTCCGCGTATCCCGGCCGTCGATACGGGGCTCGCCATTCAGCACCTGGCCACGGACGACCTTCTTTTCCAGACGGGACAGGGCGTTGCCGATTGCTTCCTTGCCGGCACTGTCCGCGCCGGATGCCAGGCTGGCCATCACTTCCTGCTTGAGCTGGGCAATCCTCGCGTAACGCTCCTGCTTGTCGCGGATCCTGTAGGCCTGTGCAAACCCGTCACCGACAGCCTTGGCAACTGCCTCTGCGACGGCGGGATCCGCCGTGGGGGCAGTCCAGTTCCACGACGGCCGGCCTGCTTCGGCGGCGAGCGCCCGAATGTTCTCGATGGCAATCTGCATCTGCTCGTGGCCGTAGATGACGGCATCGAGCATCACTTTCTCCGGCAGTTGCTGCGCTGCTGATTCCACCATCAGGACCGCCTTGGCGGTACCTGCCACCACCAGATCCAGCTTCGACTCCTTCAGCTGGGAGGTCGTCGGATTCAGCACGAAATTGCCACCGATGTACCCGACACGAGCCCCGGCGATGGGACCCGCGAACGGAGCTCCGGTCAGGGCCAGGGCCGCCGATGCACCCAGCATCGCGGGAATGTCGGAATCAACCTCGGGGTTCAGCGAGATCACCGTGGCGATCACCTGGACTTCGTTGACAAAGCCCTTCGGAAACAGCGGGCGGATGGGCCTGTCGATGAGTCGCGAGACCAGCGTCTCCTTCTCGGTGGGACGGCCTTCGCGCTTGAAGAAGCCCCCGGGAATGCGCCCGGCGGCGTAGGTCTTTTCCTGGTAGTTCACTGTTAGCGGAAAGAAGTCCCGCTCATCGCTGGCCTCAGTCTTTGCCACGGCAGCCACGAGGACGACCGTCTCGGCCATGGTGACCAGCACGGCACCGCCGGCCTGGCGGGCAATCTCGCCCGTTTCGATGGTGACCTGATGCTGTCCGTAGGGAAAAGTCTTCTTGGTTGACGCCACGTTCGTTTCCTAATCATCTATTCGGGGAAATGGAGGCAGGGGCGAGACACCGATAACGGCGTCTGCCCCGCTTGATATTTCGGACGGCCGACTCTCTGGCCGAAGTCGGGTCTTGGGGCCGAGGCCCTCTAGCGGCGCAGACCGAGCTTGTCGATCAAGCCCTGGTAGCGGTCGCCATCCTTGCCCCTCAGATAGTCCAGGAGCTTGCGCCGCTGGTTCACGAGGCGAAGCAATCCCTGGCGGGAGTGATGGTCCTTCTTGTGGCGGGCAAAGTGATCCGTCAGTTCGTTGATGCGGGCGGACAACAAGGCGACCTGCACTTCCGGTGACCCGGTGTCGGCGGGACCGCGGCGATACTCGCCGACGATCTTGCTCTTCTCTTCAGCCGTATGCGGCATTTAAGCCATCTCCTGTGGGCAATGTCTTGAACTTATCCCTGAAATCGGCGGCTATTCTAACCATGTGTCGGCCACAGTTACAGTCCGGCGACCCAATCCGCGGGAATCTCGCCCGGATCGCGGGCCACCAGGCGCCGCGGGCTCGCGATACCGTCCGCCCCGACCTCCCCCAGCCCCAGGAAGCTGTCGCCGGGTCCGTAGAGCCGCACGGGCCCGGGGATCTGACCCGGGGGTGCGGGCACGGGGCCCCCACGGCTCACCCGGAGCGCCGCAGGTCCGTCCAGACGCACCACAGGCCAGGGAGGCAACGCGTCCTGGAGCGGCCGCAGCAGGCCGTCCAGGGCGGCCGTCGCCCGGTCGGCAGGCAGCGCGGCCAGGGCCTCGATCTCCGGCAAGCCGGCCATGGCCTGCCCTCCGAACGGCTCCACGGCAAGGCGCCGGAGGGCGATGACGTGGGCCAGGGTGCCCAGGTGCCGGGCGAGATCCTCGATCAGGGTCCGGATGTACGTGCCCTTGCTGCAACGGACCCGGAATACGGGCGTGGCCGGGTCGTAGGCCTCCACCACGAACTCCCGGATCATTACCGGTCGTGCCTCCCGGGGCACTACCCTCCCTTCCCGGGCGATGGCATAGAGCCTCTGCCCCTGCTGCTTGAGTGCCGAGTACATGGGCGGAATCTGCTGGATAGGCCCGGTCAGAGCCAGGAGTGCGGCTTCCATCTCGGGGCGCAGGACCGGATCCCTGGCGTGGGTCTCCACCGGCAACCCTTCGGCATCCCCGGTGTCCGTCCGGACGCCGAAGCGGGCCTGGACGCGATAGGTCTTGTCAGCGTCCAGGAGATAGCCTGCAAACTTCGTGGCTTCGCCGAAGCAGATCGGGAGCATGCCGCTGGCCAGTGGATCCAGGCTGCCCGTGTGGCCCGCCTTGCGGGCCTGGAACAGCCACTTGACCCTCTGCAGGGCCGCGTTCGAGGTCATCCCGGTGGGCTTGTCCAGCAGGAGGAGCCCGTCCAGGCTGCGGCGGGGGCGGCGGACGCCCGGGTCGCTCACGTGCTCCCGTCGGATTCCGGGGACCCGATCCCCGTCGTATCGCGAGCCACCGCGTCGTCGATGAGCTGCTCCAGGTCGCGGCCGCGCTGGGCAGCCTCGTCATAACGGAAGCGCAGTTCCGGCACGGTGCGGGTGGACAGCTCCCGGGCCAACTGACTGCGGAGGTAGCCCGCTGCCCGGTCCAGGCCGGCCTGCACGTCGGCAAGCGCCTCCGCCGCGGGCCTCGAGTCCGCGCCAATCAGGGAGTAGTGGATCCACGCCACGCCCAGGTCGCGCGATGCACGCACTTCGGTGATCACGACCCCGGCAACGCGCGGATCCCGCAACTGGGAGCGAATGGCGTCCGACAGAAAGCGCTGGATCTGCTCCTCCACGCGCCGGCTGCGGGCAAATTCACGGGCCATCGCTGACGCCCGGAATCCCGGCAGGGTCAGGAAGTCCGGTCAATCGTGACCCGTTCATAGCATTCAATCTGGTCGCCAGGCTTCACGTCGTCATAATTCCGCACGCCGATGCCGCACTCGGTGCCGGCACGGACCTCGCCGACGTCATCCTTGAATCGCCGGAGCGACTCGAGCTCACCTTCGTAGATCACTGTATTGTTGCGCAACACACGAATCGGATTATTGCGCTTCACGTAGCCGTCAATCACGAGGCAACCAGCGATGTTGCCGAACTTGGGCGAACGGAAGACATCCCGCACCTCGGCAAGGCCCACGATCTGGTCGCGGACGATGGGCGACAACATGCCCGTGATCGCGCGCTTCACGTCGTCGAGCGCCTCGTAGATCACGCCGTAGTAGCGGACGTCGACCCCGGTTTCCTTGATGGCATCGCGGCCGGCGCCATCGGCACGGACATTGAATGCAATAATGATCGCTCTCGATGCCGCCGCCAGCGTGACGTCGGATGCAGTCACGGCCCCCACGCTGGCGCCGATCACCTTGACGTTCACTTCCTCGTGCGCAAGCTTGTTCATCGCGTCCTTGAGGGCTTCCGCGCTGCCCTGCACGTCAGCCTTGATCAGGATGGGGAGCGTCTTGATCTGCGAGGCCTCGAGCTGGCTGAAAACATCCTCCAGCTTGGCCGACTGCTGCTGGGCAAGCTTCACATCGCGGGTGCGGCTGAGTCGGAACTGCGCGAGTTCACGGGCCTGGCGCTCGTCCTCGAGTACGAGCGCGTCATCACCGGCATTCGGCGTTCCCGAAAGGCCCAGCACGGCAACAGGCTGTGACGGTCCCGCCTCGGTCACCGAGGCGCCGAGCTCGTTGGTCATGGCGCGAACGCGGCCGTATTCCTGACCCGCAAGCAGCGCATCGCCGAGGCGAAGCTTGCCGCGGGTGACCAGGATCGTCGAAACCGCACCCCTGCCCTTCTCGAGGCTGGACTCCAGCACCACGCCCGCAGCCCGTCCGTCGGCCACGGCACTCAGCTCGAGCAATTCCGCCTGCAGCAGGATCGAGTCCAGCAACTGGTCGACGCCCTGCCCCGTCTGGGCGGAGACATTCACGAACAGGGTGTCGCCGCCCCACTCTTCGGGTATGACGCCCTTCGCACTGAGCTCGTTGCGCACCCGGTCGGGATCAGCGCTGCTCTTGTCGATCTTGTTTACCGCCACGATGATCGGCACGTCCGCCGCCTTGGCGTGCTGGATGGCCTCTTCCGTCTGGGGCATGACACCGTCATCGGCGGCCACGACCAGAACCACGATGTCAGTAACCTGCGCACCCCGGGCCCGCATGGCAGTAAATGCCGCATGACCCGGTGTATCCAGGAACGTGATCAGGCCTTTCGGCGTCTCGACGTGATACGCGCCGATGTGCTGGGTGATTCCACCCGCCTCGCCGGCGGCGACCTTGGTTCTCCGGATGTAATCCAGCAGCGACGTCTTGCCATGGTCCACGTGGCCCATGATGGTGACCACGGGAGGCCGCGGCACCGCGTCGCCGGCATCTTCCTCCGCCGCCGGAATCAGGGTCTGCTCCAGGTCGGCGCTCTGCACGAGCTTGGCCGTGTGGCCCAGTTCCTCGACGACCAGCGCGGCCGTATCCTGGTCAATGGCCTGGTTGATGGTTGCCATCACGCCCAGCTTCATCAGCGACCGGATCACGTCATTCGACTTGACGGCCATGCGCTGGGCCAGTTCGCCGACCTTGATCGTCTCAGGAATCGGCACTTCCCGGATGACCGGCGCCGTCGGCCTCTCGAAGCCGTGTCGGGTCGAGTCGACCTGGACGGAGACGGAACGACGACGGGACTTCTTCTTCTTCCTTCGGCCACTGACGTCTGCAGACACGTGCAGTTCCTGCCGGCCGACCAACGCGGGCTTCTCCTCGGGGACTTCGTCTTCGGTGACGCTCACCAGTTCCTCGACGACCTCGCGACGGACATCCCGTTTGCTGGCGGCGTCCTTGCGCGCACGCGCTTCGGAGTCCCGCTTGCGGATCTCGTCCTGGAGGCGATTCTTCTCGCCGTCCTTGACGGCCTGCTCGGCCGCCCGACGGGCCTCTTCCTCGGCCTTGCGCACGGCCTCGGCATCCGCCAGTTCCTTCTCGCGCTTCTCGCGCTCCGCCTTCTCGACGGCATCCCGGTCGGCGCGCTCTTTGTCGAGCTTGGCCTGTTCCTCCTGCCGCTGGCGGTCAAGCTCGTCCTGCTGGACCTTGTTCTCCTGCTCCAGGACATCACGGTTCACGTACGTGCGCTTGCGGCGCACCTCGACGGTGACCGTCTTGGCCCTGCCCTGCGCGCTGGCAACCTTGATCTCCGACTGGGAGCGACGGCTCAGCGTGACCTTCCGCGGCGAAGCGGCGGCAGCGCCTTCGTCATGGCCATGGGCCCGGCGGAGGTGAGTGAGCAGCTCGCGCTTGGCATCGTCACTGATGACATCGTCCGCACCGCGAACTGCAATGCCGGCCTCATCGAGCTGGCTGATCAGCTTCTCGACCGGGATCTTCAGTACGTCAGCGAACTGGGCAATGGTCACGTCCGACATGGAGATACTCCGCGAGGTGCCGGGGAGCGGGCGATCAACCCGCTGCCTCCTGCTGGTCGAACCAATGCGCCCGCGCAGCCATGATCAGCTTTGCGGATCGCTCGTTATCCAGGCCATCAATGCCTTCGAGGTCGTCGATGGCCTGCTCAGCAAGGTCGTCGCGCGTCCGGATACCACGGGCGGCGAGCTGCGCCGCGAGCGCGGGATCCATGCCCTCCAGGCTGAGCAGGTCCTCGGCCGGCGGGGCCTTGTCGACCGTTTCCTCGCTCTGGATCGCCTGGGTGATCAGGACGTCCCGCGCGCGATTGCGCAGCTCGTCGACGATGCCCTGGTCGAACTCCTCGATGCCCAGCAGCTCGTTCGTGGGGACGTACGCGACCTCCTCGATGCTGGAGAAGCCCTCCTGGACGAGGATGAGGGCGACTTCCTCGTCCACATCGAGCTTCTGCATGAACATCTCGAGCAGCGCGCGGGACTCCTTCTCGCTCTTCTCCTCGGCCGCGGCTTCCGTCATCACGTTGAGCTCCCAACCGGTGAGCTCGCTGGCGAGGCGGATGTTCTGCCCGCCCCGGCCGATGGCCTGGGACAGTTTGTCCTCCTGGACCGCCAGGTCCATGCTGTGCTTTTCCTCGTCAACGACGATGGAGCTGACGTCAGCCGGGGACATGGCATTGATGACGAACTGGGCGGGGCTTTCGTTCCACAGGATGATGTCTACCCGCTCGCCGGCAAGCTCATTGGACACCGCCTGGACCCGCGAACCGCGCATGCCGACGCAGGCGCCGACGGGGTCGATGCGCCGGTCGTTGCTCTTCACCGCGATCTTGGCGCGCAGGCCGGGGTCGCGCGCCGCGCCCAGGATCTCGATGAGGCCCTGGCCGACCTCGGGCACCTCGATCTTGAACAGCTCGAGGAGGAACTGGGGCGACGTCCGGGTCAGGAACAGCTGCGGGCCCCGTGGCTCCGAGCGCACCTCACGCAGGAGGGCCTTGATCCGGTCCTGGGGGCGCACGGGCTCGCGCGGCATCATGTTCTCGCGGGGAATGAATCCCTCGGCATTGGCGCCGAGGTCCACGTAGACGCCGTTCCGGTCGACGCGCTTGACGACGCCCGACAGGAGCTGGCCGACGCGGCCCTGGAACTCCTCGACGACCTTCTTGCGCTCCGCCTCGCGCACCTTCTGCACGATGACCTGCTTGGCGGTCTGGGCGGCGATGCGCCCAAACTCCACGGACGGGATCGACTGCTCGACGTAGCCGCCCGGCTCGGCCTTGGGATCGACGTCCGTCGCATCGATCATGCGCAACTCGCGCTCGGGATTCTCGAGTTCCGTCGATTCGTCGGCAAAGACCTTCCAGCGACGGAAGGTGTCGTAGTCACCCGTATCCCGGTTGATGCTGACGCGCACGTCGACGTCGTCGCCGTAACGCTTGCGCGTCGCCGACGCCAGCGCCGACTCGAGCGCGTCGAAGATGATCTCCTGATCGACGCCCTTCTCGTTGGAGACGGCCTCGGCCACCATCAGAATTTCTTTGTTCATAAACCTGCCTGCCTTCAGTACTCCGGCACCAGCCGGATGACTTCCAGATCCTCAATGGGCACCGTCAGGTCGGCATCGTCGACCCGGATCGTTACCGTCGTTCCACTTCGTCCAACCAGCGTGCCGGTGAACCGGCGCCGGCCATCCAGCATCCTGCGCAGTCGTCCCTGGACGGCCTGCCCCGCAAAGCGGTCGAAGTGCGCCGGCTTCACCAGCTTCCGGTCCAGGCCGGGCGACGACACCTCGAGATCATAGTCCCGCCCGATCGGGTCCTCGACGTCCAGCACCGCGCTGACCTGCCTGCTCACTGCCTCGCAATCCTCGACACGAATGCCGTCGCTTCGCGGCCCGGCAGCCGCCCCGGCGGTGGCCGGCTCGTCTGCCGCGCCAAGCCGGTCGATATAGAGCCGCAGGACGCCACGCCGGCCGCTGAAGTTCAGCTCCAGGTCCACGAGCTCGTAGCCCAGGGCCTCCACGGCCGGTTCCAGCAGAGCGACCACCTGCGCGCTCGTCTTGCTCATATCTGCACGTCACTCCGCCCGTCGCCAGAACCGAAAGCCAAAAACAAAAAATGGGCCATGGGCCCACTGATGCTGCTCTCACTCTGGCGACGAGCCGGGTGATGGCAGCAGACCCCTGATGTGGGGACGACTGCCGTGGACCGCAATCACCCGTGCCGCAAAACAAAATAGCCCCGTGCGGGGCTACGTCGGCTAGTCCTCGGTAGCGAGGGCAACTCCCCAAACCACCCCGGACCGCTTCCGGGGTCGCTACTCAGGCCGCCTAGTGTAGCGGCGACCGGGGGGTGCGGCAAGGCAGGATCTGCCGCCGCATCCATCCGATCGCACCCAGGCCGGTTCCTAGCAGCCAGATGGCTCCCGGCGCGGGGACCGAGGCGATATCCCCGTCGCGCACGGCCCAAGCCGCTCCACCGCCGGACACCTTGTCGAGGGTCCAGATTTCGTTCATGGGAAAGTAGAACGCCCACGCGGTATTGGCACCGGGCGCCGGCGTACTCGACCAGTAGTAATTGGCACCGATACTGCCGAATGGCCCCGGGTCGCACACGCCAGACAGCTGGCAAATGGCGTGGAACTGGACGTCGTTGGCCTGGGAGTGATGACCCATTTCATTGTCAGGGCACGCCGCGGGGCCACCACATCCCACGATGATCGTGTCCCCATTGACGTCCACGTCAGGGAGCCGCCAGTCAGCAGCGCCGAGATGCACGGCTGAGTTCAGTGACCCGAGCCATGCCTGGGTGGATGCCCAGCTCAGGTTGCCGTCAGTGGTGCTCGGGCCATCGTCGAACGTGCTTCCGGCGGCGGCTTTGGGGTTCGCCAGCCAGGTGAGGTCCAGCACGTTATCGTAATAGGCTCGATAGTCCATCTCGCCGGGCATAGTTTCGGCTCGTCCCAGAAGGGCGCCCTGCGCGGTGATCGTCGTCAGCGCAAAGATCAGCACAGCCATGGTTCGGAACATTGGTGCCCCCGGTCGTATTGGCTGGTATGCCCGAGTATCCATACTCCGAGCGGTCCGCGCATCACCCGAACGGATGACTTCACGTTACGTCAAACGAAAAAGGCCGCTTTGAAGCGGCCCTGATCTCTGAGTATTCCCGGAGGAAATTGGTAGCGGGGGTAGGATTTGAACCTACGACCTTCGGGTTATGAGCCCGACGAGCTGCCAGACTGCTCCACCCCGCACCTGCTCAGCAGCGCATGGTAGCCACTTGGCTCCCGGGTAGCAACCACGTCGGGCACCCTGCTCCGCTCAGATCAGGGCGGCGGCCCGGGCACAAAGCTCCAGCAGCCGGTCCGGCAGCAGCCCGATGAGCACCAGCAGCAGGGCATTGATGCTCATGACGATCCTCACGTCCAGGGGTACCCCCGCCGCTGTCGCCTGCCCACCGTCGTCGAACAGCATCAGGCGGATGACGCGCAGGTAGTAATAGGCGCCGATGACGGAAGCCACGAGCGCGACGACGGCCAGCCCGACGTAGTCCGCCTCCAGCAGCGCCGACAGCACCCACCACTTGGCGTAGAAGCCCGCCAGGGGCGGCACGCCGATCATGCTGACCATCAGCAGGACCATCATCAGGGCAAACCAGGGGCTGCGCTGCCAGAGGCCCCGCAGGTCGTCCAGTTCCTCCACCTCCTCGCCCCTGCTGCTCAGCAGGACGAGGAAGCCGAAGCTGCCGGCCGCCATGATCACGTAGACCAGCGTGTAGAACAGCGCCGCCTGGATGCCCTCCGGCGTGCCGGCGACGAAACCGAGCAGGATGAAGCCCACGTGAGCAATGGTCGAGTAGGCCAGCATGCGCTTGACGTTGGTCTGGGCGATGGCCGCCACGTTGCCGAGGACCAGCGACAGGACCGCCAGTGCGGCCAGCATCACCTGCCAGAGATCGCCGACTGCCGGGAGGCCCTCCACGAGGATGCGGATGGCGAGCGCCAGGGCGCCGAGCTTCGGTGCCGTGCCCACATAGAGCGTCACCGCCGTGGGCGCGCCCTGGTACACGTCGGGCACCCACATGTGGAAGGGCACGGCGCCGAACTTGAAGGCCACGCCCGCCACCAGGAACGCCAGGCCGACCCACAGCAGGGGTGAAGCGGCCTGGTTGCCGCCAATCGTCGCCTGCAGGTCGCCGATGTTCAGGCTGCCCGTTACGCCGTAGACCAGCGACATGCCATAGAGCAGGGTCCCGGAGGCTATCGCGCCGAGCACGAAGTACTTCATGGCCGCCTCGGCGGCCACGGGCGACTCCCGGTTGAAGGCGACCATCGCGTAAAGGCTGAGCGACAGGAGCTCGAGGCCCAGGTAGCTGACGAGCAGGCTGTAGCTGGACGCCAGGACGAGGATGCCGAGCAGCCCGAACAGCCCCAGGACGTAGAACTCGCCATGGTGCAGGCCCCGGGCCCGCAGGTAGGGCCGGGAGTAGAGGAACACGGTAGCCACGGCAGCGACCGCAAAGAGCTTCAGCACCCGGGACAGGGGGTCGCTGATGAAGGAACCGCCGAAGGCCAGCGTGGACCTCTCCCCTTCGCCACCGAAGGGCAGCCCGACCAGCGCCCACGCGAGGCCCGCCAGCAGCAGGATGGTGACGAGGTAGGTGACGTCCCGGTAGCTGTCCCGGAGGAACATGTCGACGACCAGCACCAGGCAGAGCCCCCCCGCCAGGAGGATCTCCGGCCAGATCGTGATCAGATCCTGAGCCATGGGGTTCATAGGCCCGCCTGCAGCTTGGAATGGGTTATCTGGATGACCAGGTTGTCGATGCTCGCCGCCATCACGTCCGCGAGCGGCGCGGGCCAGAGGCCCAGGCCGAGCACGCCGGCGGCAACCAGCGTGAGGACCAGCAATTCGCGGCGGGAGGCGTCAGTGAGTCCGGCCACGCCTTCGTTGGCAATGGCGCCGAATATCACCCGCTTGACCAGCCAGAGCGTGTACGCAGCGCCGAGGATCAGCGTGCTGGCGGCCAGGAACGCGTACCAGAAGCCGGCCTTGAACGCGGCCAGGATCACCAGGAACTCCCCTACGAACCCCGAGGTGCCGGGGAGGCCTGCATTGGCCAGGGCAAACAGCACCATGAACGCGGCAAACTTCGGCATCGTGTTCACCACGCCGCCGTAGGCGTCTATCTCGCGGCTGTGCAGGCGGTCGTACATCACGCCAACGCACAGGAACAAGGCGCCGGAGACGAAGCCGTGGGAAATCATCTGGAACATGCCGCCGGACAGGCCCATGGCGATGCCCGACTCGGAGCCCGTGCGGTCCAGGATGGCCCAGGCGAGGAAGAAGCCCAGGGTGACGAAGCCCATGTGCGCGATCGATGAATAGGCGATGAGCTTCTTCATGTCCTTCTGCACGAGGGCAACCAGGCCGATGTAGACGACCGCCACCAGGGACAGCGCGATCATCAGCCAGGCCAGCTCGCCGCTGGCATCGGGGGTGATCGGCAGGCTGAAGCGGATGAACCCGTAGCCCCCCATCTTCAGCAACACGGCGGCCAGGATCACCGATCCGCCGGTGGGCGCTTCCACGTGGGCATCCGGCAGCCAGGTGTGCACGGGCCACATGGGCACCTTCACGGCAAAGGCAAACAGGAAGGCCAGGAAGATCAGTGTCTGTTCCGTCAGTGTCAGGGGCAGGCTCTGGAAGTCGAGGATGCTGTAGCTGCCCGACTTCAGGTACATGTAGATCAGCGCAACCAGCATGAACACCGAACCCAGGAAGGTGTACAGGAAGAACTTCACGGTGGCGTAGACGCGCCGCTCCCCGCCCCAGACACCGATGATGATGAACATCGGGACCAGCATGGCTTCCCAGAACACGTAGAACAGCAGGCCGTCCAGGGCTGCGAAAACCCCGACCATCAGGCCTTCCAGGATGAGGAAGGCAGCGAAGTACTGGGCCGAGCGCTTCTCGATGACTTCCCAGCCAGCCAGCACGACGACCGGCGTAAGGAAGGTGGTCAGGAGGATCAGCGGCATGGAAAAGCCGTCGACGCCCAGGTAGTACTCGACGTTGAACGATCGGATCCAGGGGATGCGCTCCACGAACTGCATGCTGGCCGTGGTCGGATCGAAGTCCCGCCAGAGCGGCAGGCTGAGCACGAACGTCAGCACGGCGATGGCGAGCGCTGCAAGGCGATCGAGACGCAGGCCGGTGGCGGCGCCCTCCTTCCGGCCAAGTGCCAGCAACAGCAGGCCGCCAAGGATGGGCAGCCAGACGAGGACACTGAGGGTGCCGATACCGAACATGCTCTCAATCATCGAAGCGCTCACCAGTTCAGGCGCCCAGCAGAAGCCAGCCCACCAGCACGCCCAGGCCGATGATCATGGCGAACGCGTAGTGATACAGGTAGCCACTTTGCAGCTGGCGGGTGACCTGCGAGGCCCAGCCCACGAGGCGGGCGCTGCCGTTGACCAGGCCGCCGTCGATGATCACGACGTCGCCGATGCGCCAGAACAGGTTGCCCAGCCCGACGCTGCCGCGGGCAAGGACCTTCTGGTTGAAATCGTCAAAGTAATACTTGTTGACGAGCAGCGTGTGGAGCCCGTTGAGACGCTGCCGGATCGATCCGGCAAGGCCCGGGTTCCGCAGGTAGAGGTACCAGGCCGTGAGGGCACCCGCGAGAGCCAGGTACGGAACCGGGGCGGAAAATGCGTGCAGCATATAGGCCCCGGGCCCGTGGAACTCGCCGGCCAGCTCCCCCAGGACGTCGTTCGGCTCGCGAACCATGATGGCCGGGCCGAAATAGTCGCCGAACACGACAGCCTCAATCGTCGGCCAGCCGATGACGACGGAGGGAATGGCCAGGAGCACCAGCGGCACCGTGACCACCCACGGCGACTCGTGAAGGTGGGCCTTCGTCTCGGCATCCATCCGCTCCTGCCCGTGAAAGACCAGGAAGTACATCCGGAAGGAGTACAGGGCCGTCACGAACACGCCGATCATCAGGCACCACCAGGCGTAGGTGGCCCCTGCCCGCCCCGCATGGCCGACGGCCTCGATCAGGGCGTCCTTGGAGAAGAAGCCGGAGAAGCCCGGAAAGCCGATCAGTGACAGCGTCCCGACCAGGCTGGTGAGCCAGGTGATCGGCAGGTACCTGCGCAGGCCGCCCATCTTGCGGATGTCCTGCTCGTGATGCATCGCGATGATCACGGACCCGGCGGCCAGGAACAGCAGGGCCTTGAAGAACGCGTGGGTCATCAGGTGGAAGACGCCCGCCGCGTAGGCCGACGCACCCAGTGCGGCTGTCATGTACCCGAGCTGCGACAGGGTCGAGTAGGCCACCACGCGCTTGATGTCGTTCTGCACGACGCCCAGGAAGCCGGTGAACAGGGCCGTGGTGGCACCGATGACGAGGACCACGGACAGCGCGGTCTCCGAGTACTCGAACAGCGGTGACATCCGCGCCACCATGAACACGCCGGCGGTGACCATCGTGGCCGCGTGGATGAGTGCGGAGATGGGCGTCGGGCCCTCCATGGAATCCGGCAGCCACACGTGCAGGGGCATCTGGGCGGACTTGCCCATCGCCCCCACGAACAGGAGGATGCACGCGACAGTCATCACGGACCAGGGCGTTCCAGACCACACTTCGATGGTCTGCCCACTCACTTCAGGCGCCTTCGCAAAGACGGTGGCGTAATCCAGGCTACCCGTGGCCATGAGGATCAGCGCGATGCCGAGGATGAAGCCGAAGTCCCCCACCCGGTTGACCAGGAACGCCTTCATGTTCGCGAAGATGGCGGTGGGCCGCGTGTACCAGAAGCCGATCAGCAGGTAGGAAACCAGGCCCACCGCCTCCCAGCCGAAGAACAGCTGGAGGAAGTTGTTGGCCATGACGAGCATCAGCATGGCGAATGTGAACAGCGAGATGTAGCTGAAGAAGCGCTGGTAGCCCTGATCATCATGCATGTAGCCGATGGTGTAGACGTGCACCATGAGCGACACGGACGTGACCACCACCATCATCAGCGCGGTCAGCCGGTCCACCAGGAAGCCCACGTCCATCGTGACGCCGTCCACAACCGCCCACGTATAGACGGCGCCATTGAAGGCGGGTGCCCCGTCGTACCACTGGGCCTTGAGCACCAGCAGGGACATGACGAACGACGCGCCCACGCCCAGTATCGTGATGGTGTGGGCGCCACTGCGGCCAATCTGGCGGCCGAAGAGGCCCGCCACGATGGCGGCGATCAGCGGGCACAGGACGATTGCGAGGTACATGCGCTCCATCGCGTCAACCTTTCAGGACGTCCAGCTCTTGGACGTTGATGCTGCGACGGCTGCGGAAAAGCACCACGAGGATCGCCAGGCCAATGGCCGACTCGGCTGCCGCGACGGTGAGGATGAAGAACACGAAGACCTGCCCCGCCGGATCATCCAGATAGCGTGAGAAGGCGATGAAATTGAAATTGACCGAAAGCAGCAGCAGTTCGACGCACATCAGCAGCACGATCACGTTCTTGCGGTTCAGGAAGATCCCGGCAACGCTGATCGCGAACAGCAGGGCCGACAGGGTCAGGTAATGGGAGAGCGTCACCATCATTCGGACTCCGGCTTCATGGTCACGATCCGGACGCGATCCTCGCGCCGGACCTTCACCTGCTCCGCCACGTCCTGCACCTTCAGCCCGGGGCGGCTGCGCATGGTCAGGAGGATGGCCGCCACGATGGCCAGCAGGAGCAGCATGGCCGCGAGCTCGAAGGGATAGAGGTACTGGGTATATAGGACCTGCCCCAGCTGCTCGGTGCTGGAATAGGCGGCGTCCCGCGGCACCAGCGTGCCGCCGGCCGCCAGGCCCTCGCTGCGGAACCAGATGACGTAGGCCAGCTCCAGGACGATGACGCCGGCAACGACCGCACCAATCGGCGCATAGCGCAGGAAGCCTTCCCGCAGGGTCGCGGTGTTGATGTCGAGCATCATCACCACGAACAGGAACAGCACCATCACGGCGCCGACGTAGACGAGCACGAGCACAACAGCCAGGAACTCCGCCTCGAGGAGGAGCCAGAGCACGGCGCTGGTGACAAACGCCAGGATGAGGTTGAGGGCCGCAAAGACCGGGTTGCGGACCGTGATGACCCCGACCGCCGCCGCCAGCAACACCGTCGAGAGCGCATAGAAGAGGAATGTGGTGAACATGTTGTTGCTGCCGTCCGGGATCAGCGATAAGGCGCGTCTGACGCGCGATCGGCTGCGATGGTGGCCTCGTACTTCTCGCCGACGGCGAGCAGCTTGTCCTTCGTCATGATGTTCTCGCCGCGGTTCTCCATGTGGTACTCGAAGATCCGGGTCTCCACGATGGCATCCACCGGGCAGGCCTCCTCGCAGAAGCCGCAGTAGATGCACTTGAACAGGTCGATGTCATAGCGGGTGGTGCGCCGGGTCCCGTCCGGACCCACGTCGGATTCGATGGTGATCGCGGCCGCCGGGCAGACGGCCTGGCAGAGCTTGCAGGCTATGCAGCGCTCCTCACCGTTCGGGTAGCGACGGAGGGCATGGAGCCCCCGGAACCTGGGCGACTGGGGCGTCTTCTCCTCCGGGTACTGGACAGTCACCTTCTTCACGAAGAGGTTGACCAGCGTCAGCCGCAGGCCCTTCAGCAGTTCCCACAGGGCAAAGGTCTTCAGCGCATTGGAAATGGCGTTCATACGATTGAGAGCCTCCCCTCAGGTGCTCCAGGGGCCGATCCGCAAGGCAGCCATCGCGCCCTCGACGACGATCCACACGATGGTCACGGGGATGAAGACTTTCCAGCCCAGGCGCATGATCTGGTCGTAGCGATAGCGTGGAAAGGTCGCGCGGAACCAGAGAAAGCAGAACAGGAAGACCGCGATCTTGAATGCCAGCCAGTGAACCCCCGGGGCGCGCAGGACCTCGAGAAGCGTGCCGTCGAGGCCAGCGAACAGCCCGCCCGCAAACGGCGATTCCCAGCCGCCCCAGAACATCACTGCCGTGAGCGCGGCGATGAGGATCATGTTGGCGTATTCCGCCAGGAAGAACACGGCGAAGGCGACACCCGAGTATTCGACGTGGAATCCGGCGACGATCTCGGACTCGCCCTCGGCCACGTCGAAGGGCGCGCGGTTGGTCTCCGCGACCCCTGAGACGAAGTAGATGATGAACAGCGGGAACAGCGGCAGCCAGAACCAGCTGAACACGCCGCCCGACTGGGCCTCGACGAGCTTGCCGAGGTTCAGGCTGCCCCCGGCCATCAGCACCCCCACCAGGGCGAAGCCCATTGCGATCTCGTAGGCCACGATCTGGGCTGCCGAGCGCATCGCGCCGAGGAGCGCGTACTTGGAGTTGGAGGCCCAGCCCGCGAGGATCACCCCGTACACGCTCAGCGAGGTCAGTGCCAGGACATACAGCAGCCCCGCATCGATCTCGGCGATGGCGAAGCCGGGGAAGAGCGGGATCACGGCCCAGGTCGCGAGGGCCGGCACGATCGAGAGCAGGGGTGCGATCACGAACAGGAAGCGGTTGGCGCTCGACGGGATTACCACTTCCTTGAGGAGGAGCTTGATCACGTCGGCGAAGGGCTGGAACCAGCCCCGCGGGCCCACCCGGTTCGGGCCGATCCGGTTCTGCATGTAGCCGATGATCTTGCGCTCCAGGTACGTGAGGAACGCCACGCAGAGGATGATGACCACGGTGACCGCGAGTATCTGCCCGACCATCACCAGCAATGTGCGGGCGAGCTCGGGGAGCGACAGCCAGAGATCCTGGAGGAGAGGAAAGCTACCCACGGGCTTCTCGCGTCAGCTGGAGGGCCGCCGCACGGCGCAGGATGCCGTCGGTACCGTACATGGGCACGTCCAGGTCGCTGGCGGCTACCGCGCCCGCCGGCGCCGCCGGGGGAATCGCCGTCACGGCCACGGTGTTGTCCGGCTGCACGGCAGCCGCGAGGCCGTGCACGACGGCCCGAACGTCCTCGGCGCTCGCGTAGTCGAATTCCGGGACCTGCAGCAGGTTGCCCAGGACGCGCAGGACCTTCCAGGCCGGCCGGCTGCCGCCAACCGGCGCCGCCACGCCACTGAAGCTCTGCCACCGGCCCTCGCAGTTCACGAAGGTTCCCGCGGTTTCCGCGAAGGTGCCGACGGGAAGCACCACATCCGCGTGGGCCTCGAGGGCGGGACTGAGATAGGGCGACAGCGCGACCACGAAGCCGGCCGCCTCAAGCGCCGCAACGGCGCGCTGGCCGTCGGCGCAGTCGTGCTCGGGTTCCACGTTGAGCAGAAGCAGTCCAGCCAGCGGCTGGTCCTGCATTTCGGCAAGGTTACGGCCAGCCCGGGCCACGGGTGAGCCGCCGGCGCCCCGGTGCGGCAGGACGCCCGCAAGGGTCAGCCCGGCCGAGTTGGCGCCCTCCGACAGATAGCCGATCCGGGCGGAGAACTGGCGGGCCAGCTCGCCCGCCGCCTGACGAAGGTCCGCCAGCCTCGGGTGCCGGCCGGCGATCAGCCCCAGCAGCACCACCGGTCGCGTGGCACCACGGAGCCGGCCAATGGCCGCGGACGCTTCGGCGTCGGGGCTGTCGGAGAGCAGTCGCCGCAACCCGCCAACCAGGTCGAGGCCCGTTTCCAGGTAGCCGGCGACCGGATGGAGGTATTCGTAGCGCCCCGGATTGACGAACACCACGCTCGCGCCGCGCAGCGCCGCCTTGCGCACCCGGTGCGCGATCAATGGCGCCTCACGCCGCAGGTTCGAGCCGACAACGACGATGGCATCGGCATGCTCCAGCTCGGCCAGAGGCAAGCCGAGCCAGGGGAACACGGGATCCCGGTCCTGCAGCCGGAAATCGCGCCGCCGGAGCCGGTGATCCACATTGTCCGAGCCCAGGTGACGGAGCAGCTTCTGCAGGAGGAAGCCCTCCTCCACGGTCGAGTGCGGCGCTGCCCAGGCGCCGAGGCCCGCGCCCCCGTTGCCGACGGAGCCGGAGATTCCCGCCGCCGCCGCCTCGAGAGCCTCCTCCCAGCTGGCCGCGCGCAGGGTGCCGCCGTCCCGGACCATCGGCTGCTCGAGACGGCCGGCGTAGATTCCCTCGTAGCCGAAGCGATCCCTGTCGGAGAGCCACGTCTCGTTGACCGCCTCATTGGCGCGCGGAACGACCCGCTTCAGCTTCCCCAGCAATACGTGGGCGGAAAGGTTCGAGCCGACGCAATCGTGGGGAGCAACCGTCGGGAGCGCCCGCATCTCCCACGCGCGGGCACTGAACCGGTAAGGCTTGCTGTTCAGCGCCCCGACGGGACAGAGATCGATGATGTTGCCGGACAGCTCGTGATCGACGCTGCGTTCGACAAAGGTGCTGATCTGCATCCTCTCGCCGCGCCCGATGGTGCCGAGCTCCTGGATGCCGGCGATTTCCTGCCCAAAGCGCACGCACCGGGTGCAGTGGATGCAGCGGGTCATGTCAGTGGACACCAGCGGGCCGATGTTCTTGTCCCTGACGACGCGCTTGCGCTCGCTGAAGCGCGAGACATCGCGCCCGAAGCCCACGGCAAGGTCCTGCAGCTCGCACTCGCCGCCCTGATCGCAGATCGGACAATCGAGGGGATGGTTGATCAGCAGGAACTCCATGGTGGCCTTCTGCGCACCGATGGCCTTCGGCGACTTGGTCGAAACCTTCATCCCGCTGGTCACGGGCGTGGCGCACGCCGGCAACGGCTTCGGGGCATTGACGACCTCGACGAGGCACATGCGGCAGTTCGCCGCCACGGACAGCTTCTCGTGGTAGCAGAAGCGCGGCACGTAGATTCCCGCCCGGTCGGTGACGGCAATCAGCATCTCGCCGGGCCGGGCATCCAGTTCGACGCCGTTGACCTCGATCTTGATCGTGTTCTCGCTCATCAAACTCGCGTTCCTCGCAGTCCCGGCGGGCTGCGCTCAGGCCGCCTCGGGACGGGAATCGACTATCGAGCGGCCGCCATGCTCGATCATGTATTCGAACTCGGGCATGAAATGCCGCAGGAAGCTCTGCACCGGCCATGCCGCCGCGTCGCCCAGCGCGCAGATCGTGTGCCCCTCGATGCGGTTGGCCACTTCCAGCAGGAGCTTGAGATCCTCCTGGCGCCCCTTGCCCTCCAGGATCCGGCTCAGCATCCGGTAGAGCCAGCCGGTGCCCTCGCGGCAGGGCGTGCACTGCCCGCAGGATTCCGCGTAGTAGAAGCGCGAGATCCGGCGCAGCAGGCTGACCATGCAGGTGGTGTCATCCATGACGACGACCGCGCCCGTGCCCAGCGACGTGCCGATCTTCTTCAGGCCGTTGTAGTCCATGGTCGCATCCATGATCAGCGCGCCGGGAACCACCGGGACCGAGGACCCGCCGGGGATGACGGCCTTCAGGCTGCGCCCCTCGCGAACGCCACCGGCGATCCCGAGGAGGTCACGGAACGGAATCCCCAGGGGCAGTTCGAAGTTGCCCGGCCGTTCCACGTGGCCGGACACCGAGAACAGCGCCGTGCCGCCGGAGCCCTCGGGGCCCAGGTCGGCGAACCACTGGGGCCCGCGACGCAGGATCGTGGGCACCGAGGCGAAGGACTGGGTGTTGTTGATGGTTGTGGGCCGGCCGTAGAGACCGAAGCCGGCCGGGAACGGCGGCTTGAAGCGGGGCTTGCCCGGCTTGCCCTCCAGGGACTCCAGCAGCGCGGTCTCCTCCCCGCAGATGTAGGCGCCGGCGCCGACGAAGGCGTGCAGGTCGAAGTCGATGCCCGACCCGCGGATGTTCCTGCCCAGCAGCCCGGCGGCATAGGCCTCCTGCAGGGCGGCCTCGAAGACCGGCACCGGCTCGTCGAGGAATTCGCCGCGGATGTAGTTGTAGCCCACGGTCGCGCCCATCGCAAAACCGCCGATGGCCATGCCCTCGATGACCGAGTGGGGGTTGTAGCGCAGGATCTCCCGGTCATGGCAGGTCCCCGGCTCGCTCTCGTCCGAGTTGCACACGACATACTTCTGGCCGGGCGCGTCCTTCGGCATGAAGGTCCACTTCACGCCCGTCGGGAAACCGGCGCCACCCCGCCCGCGCAGGCCGGATGCCTTGACCCCGTCGATGACCTGCTCACGGGTCATGCCGCCGGCAAGGATCTTCTCCCAGACCTCGTAACCGCCCGTCTCACGATAGGTCTTCAGGCTGGCCGGCTGGGCCCTGCCCAGCGTCTGGAAGCACACCAGGTTCTGCTCGTACTGCCGGGCGTCAGTCATGGGGATGCTCTCCCCCGCCGTCGGCAACGCCGTCCAGGATCTCGTCCACACGGGCCGGCGTCAGGTTCTCGTAGTACTTGTGGTCGACCATCATCATGGGCGCCCCGCAGCACGCCGCCAGGCATTCTTCTTCCTTCTTCAGGTAGAACCGCCCGTCGGGGGTGCTCTCACCCACCTTGATGCCCAGGCGCTTCTCCACGTGGGCAAGGATCTTCTCGCCACCGCAGAGCATGCAGGAGATGTTGGTGCACACGGAGATGCTGTGGCGGCCGACCGGCTTCGTCTCGAACATCGAGTAGAACGAAGCTACCTCGAAGACCTGGATGGCGGGCAGTCCCAGGTAGGCCGCCACGCCCTCCATGAGCTCCCGCGTCAGGTAGCCGTGGTTCTCGTGCTGGGCCGCATGCAGTGCCCCGATGACCGCGGAGCGCTGCCGGCCGGCAGGAAAGCGCGCGACCCACCGGTCGATTTCGGCCCGCAGGTGCGGGGAGAGTTCTGCCCTGGTTGCTTCCATCAGCGGTCAATCTCGCCAAAGACGATGTCCTGGGTGCCTATCACTGCCACGACGTCGGCCAGCATGTGGCCCTCCACCATCTCCGCCATCGCGGACAGGTGGGCAAAGCCGGGCGCCCGCACCTTGAGGCGGTAGGGCTTGTTGGCGCCATCGGACACCAGGTAGACGCCAAACTCGCCCTTGGGGTGCTCGACGGCCGCGTAGGCTTCGCCGGGCGGCACGGAATAGCCCTCGGTGAACAGCTTGAAGTGGTGGATGAGGGATTCCATGTCGTCCTTCATCTCCTCGCGCGTCGGGGGTGCAAACTTCCGGTCGTCGAGCATGACCGGGCCCGGGTTACGCCGCAGCCAGTCGATGCACTGGCGGACGATGCGGTTCGACTGGCGCAACTCCTCGACCCGGACGAGGTAGCGGTCGTAGCAGTCGCCGTTCACGCCCACCGGGATGTCGAAGTCCAGGTCGGCATAGACCTCGTAGGGCTGCTTCTTGCGCAGGTCCCACTCCACACCGGATCCGCGCAGCATCGGCCCCGTGAACCCGAGTTGCAGCGCCCGTTCCGGGCTGACGACGCCAATGTTGACCGTACGCTGCTTCCAGATCCGGTTGTCAGTCAGGAGCGTTTCATAGTCATCCACGCACTTCGGGAAGCGCCTGGTAAAATCCTCCAGGAAGTCCAGGAGCGAGCCCTCCCGGGCCGCATTCAGGCTCGCCACCTCCTTGCCCGATCGAAATTCCGAGTTCTGGAACTTCGGCATCCTGTCCGGCAGGTCACGGTAGACGCCGCCCGGACGGTAGTAGGTCGCGTGCATGCGCGTGCCCGACACCGCCTCGTAGCAGTCCATCAGGTCCTCGCGCTCGCGGAAGCAGTAGAGGAACACCGTCATCGCGCCGATGTCCAGCCCGTGCGCCCCGAGCCACATCAGGTGGTTCAGTATCCGGGTGACCTCGTCGAACATCACGCGGATGTACTGGGCGCGCTTGGGCACCTGGATACCGAGCAGCTTCTCGATCGCCAGCACGTAGCCGTGCTCGTTGCACATCATGGACACGTAGTCCAGCCGGTCCATGTAGCCGATGCTCTGGTTGAAGGGCTTGCTCTCGGCCAGCTTCTCCGTGCCCCGGTGGAGCAGACCGATGTGCGGGTCGGCCTTCTGCACGGTCTCGCCATCCATCTCCAGCACCAGGCGCAGCACGCCGTGGGCGGCCGGGTGCTGGGGACCGAAGTTCAGCGTGAAATTGCGGAATTCAGCCATGCCCGTCCTTCAGGTCGGGCGAGTACCGGTTGTCGTCGCGGATGACGCGCGGGACGAGCGTCCTGGGCTCGATGGTGACGGGCTGGTAGACCACCCGCCCCTGCTCCGGGTCGTAGCGCACCTCCAGGTTCCCCGACAGCGGGAAATCCTTGCGGAAGGGATGGCCGATGAAACCGTAGTCGGTGAGGAGGCGGCGGAGGTCCGGGTGCCCGTCGAACAGGATGCCGAACAGGTCGAAGGCCTCGCGCTCGTACCAGTTGGCTGCGGACCATACCGCAATGACGGAGGGAACCACGGGCGGATTGTCGGCCCCGGTGTAGACAGTGAGCCGCAGCCGGGCATTGCCGCTGACCGACAGCAGATGATAGACCACGGCAAAACGCCGCGCGTCGAACTGCTCTCCGGGATCCGCAAGGATCGTGGCCTGCTCCGCGGCGCGACTGAACCCCGCGCTCGTGGCGTCCTCCGTATTCCACTCGTCGCGCCCGTAGGTGAGATAGTCCACGCCACAGAGGTCGACCAGCATCTCGAAACCAAACTCGTCGCGGAGGGCCGTGGCGACCGCCACCAGGTTCTCCGGTTGCGCCTCGTAACCCAGTTCGCCGCAGCGGGAATCTATGCGCCTGATCGCGGCACCGAAATGCTGCGCAATTCGCGTGGCGAGCGCCTCCTGGCGCGGACTGGTCAGGCGGGCGCTCATCGGGCAATCGTGTTGGTACGGCGGATCTTGTTCTGCAGCTGGATGATGCCGTAGAGCAGCGCCTCCGCCGTGGGCGGGCAACCCGGCACGTAGACATCGACCGGCACGATCCGGTCGCAGCCGCGCACGACCGCGTAGGAATAGTGGTAGTAACCGCCGCCGTTGGCGCAGGAACCCATGGATATTACCCACCGGGGTTCGGCCATCTGGTCATAGACCTTGCGCAGGGCGGGTGCCATCTTGTTGGTGAGCGTGCCCGCGACGATCATGACGTCAGACTGCCGGGGGCTGGGGCGGAAGATCACGCCAAACCGGTCCAGGTCATACCGGGCCGCGCCCGCGTGCATCATCTCCACGGCACAGCAGGCGAGCCCGAACGTCATGGGCCAGAGGGACCCGGTTCGGGCCCAGTTGATGAGGTTGTCGAGTTTCGTGACGACAAAGCCGCGCTGCTGGAGGATATCCGGCACTGGCTCCGACAGCCCTCCTCCCGGCACCGGTACGGATCCCGTTGCTAGTCCCATTCCAGGGCTCCCTTCTTCCATTCGTACATGAAGCCGACCACGAGGACGGCCAGGAAGATGCCCATGGCCAGGATGCCAGCCAGGCCAATCTCGTCGAGCGTCACCGCCCAGGGGAAGAGGAAGGCGATTTCCAGGTCGAAGACGATGAAGAGGATCGCCACCAGGTAGTAGCGCACATCGAACTTCATCCGGCTGTCCTCGAAGGCCTCGAATCCGCACTCGTAGGCCGACAGCTTCTCCGGGTACTTCTGGCCCCGGCCGATCAGGAATCCAAGTCCGAGCAGAACCAGGCCGATGCCCAGGGCTACGCAGAGATAGACCAGGACGGGCACGTAGTTGGTCAGCACGGGTGCTCCTTCAACCCTGGACTAACAGGCGACGTCCGGACGTCGCAGCCACTTGAATCGCCATGATCTCGAACTCTGGTGCCGACGGTGAGACTCGAACTCACACGGCTTGCGCCGCCGCCCCCTCAAGACGGTGTGTCTACCAATTCCACCACGTCGGCAATAAACGCATTCTGCGGCCCGCTATTGGGCAGGCCGGTCTTCCGACTGTTCCTGGCCTGCTCCGCTGGCCGGACCCGCGGCGCCATCGACCGGTGCCACTGCCGGGACCGGCGGAACCGAGGGCAATGCGGGAAGTTCGCCCGCCGGGGCCCCACCCACTGGTGCCTGGCCAGCTGGTGCCTCGCCCGTCGGCGTTGCCACCGGCGCCAGCTCGGCTGGCACGGCCGTGTCCAGCAGGCTCTCCGGCGCCTTGCGTTGCGTGCCCAGGTAGGCAAGGCCGAGGCTGGTGCAGAAGAAGAGCGTGGCCAGCGCCGCCGTGGACCGGGACAGGAAGTTTGCCGAGCCCTTGGCGCCGAACACGGTTCCGGAAGCGCCGGCGCCAAACGCGGCGCCCGCATCGGCCCCCTTGCCCCGCTGGAGCAGGACGAGGGCCACGATCATGGCGCCGATCAGCACATGAACAACCAGCACGAGGGTGTGAAGCGTAGTCATCAGTCTGCAGCCGCCTTGCAAATACTCACAAATTCGGCGGCCTGCAGCGATGCGCCGCCAATCAGCCCGCCGTCGATATCCCGCATCGCGAAGAGATCCTTCGCGTTGGATGCCTTGACGCTGCCTCCGTACAGGATCCGGAGGTCACCCGCCATTGTAGCATCGCGCCTCGCGACAGTGGCCCGGATGTCAGCGTGCACTTCCTGGGCCTGCTCGGGCGTGGCGGTCCGGCCCGTGCCGATTGCCCACACGGGCTCGTAGGCCACGACCATTGCCCGCCATGCCGCCGGTGCCATCCCGGTCGATTCCAGCGCCAGAAAGACCGCGCCCAGCTGCCGGCGCACGACGGAGAGTGTCTGCCCGGCATCCCGCTCGCCCAGGGTCTCCCCCACGCACAGGATCGGTGCCAGGCCCGCGCGGAGGGCGGCCATGACCTTGCCCGCAACCCGCTCGTCGCTGTCGCCGAACAGCGCGCGGCGCTCGGAATGACCAACGATCACGTACTGGCAACCCACGTCGCGAAGCATGGCTGCCGAGACCTCGCCCGTGAACGCGCCGGTGTCCTCCACCGCCACGTCCTGCGCGCCCAGCTTGAGCTGGTGCCCGGCAGCAGGGCCCGCCAGTTCGGCGAGATACACGAAGGGCGGGCAAACCAGGACTTCGACGGGACCGTCCGCGGCGGCCAGCGCCGTTGGCCCGAGGCCCAGGCTGGCGAGACCGTCGCCCACGGCGGACACCAGGGCTCTGCTGGCCGCACGCCTGCCGTTCAGCTTCCAGTTTCCAGCAACGATTGGCCGCCTGTCTCGCATGAATGTAGGCCCGCGGCCTGAAAAAAAGACGCCGCAGGGTAGCTTTCCGCCCCCCCGAAAGCAACGCGGGCCGGACGGGGAAGCCCCTCAGGCCGGCGTGACGCCCCGGACGCTGGTCGCGATGTCGTCGGCCAGCTGCGCCACTTCGGCGTGGTCCTCGCCCTCCACCATCACCCGGACGACCGGCTCCGTACCTGATGCCCGGAGGACCACCCGGCCCCGCGCCCCGAGCTGCTGCTCCGCGCGGGCGACCGCCGCCTGGACCGGCGGGGCGTTCTTCAGGTCGATCTTCTGGCGCACCCGCACGTTGACCAGCGTCTGCGGGTACCGCGTCATGCCCCCGGCCAGGTCGGCGAGCGTCCGGCCGGACTGCTTGACGACGCACAACACCTGCAGGGCGCTCACGAGGCCATCGCCCGTGGTTGTCTTGTCGAGGCAAATGAGGTGCCCCGACGTTTCCCCTCCGAGCCGCCCGCCCGCCTCGCGCAGGAGTTCGAGGACGTAGCGGTCGCCAACCTTGGCTCGCCGGAATTCGATGCCCAGGGCGCGAAGCCCGTTCTCCAGGCCCAGGTTGGTCATCAGCGTGCCAACCACGGGTCCCTTCAGTTCGCCCGACCTGTGCCACGCGCTGGCGAGTATCCACAGCAGCTGGTCGCCGTCGACCACCTGGCCCAGGTGGTCCACCATCAGCAGCCGGTCGCCGTCGCCGTCGAGAGCGATCCCGAGGTCCGCGCGAACGCCCTGGGTGGTCAGCTGCAGCAGCTCGGGCCTCGTGGAGCCACAGTTGTGGTTGATGTTGCGGCCATTCGGGGAGCACCCGATCGGCACGATCTCCGCGCCCAGCTCCGACAACACGCGGGGCGCCACCTTGTATGCCGCTCCGTGGGAGCAGTCGATGACGATCTTGAGACCATCGAGCCGCAGGTCGGCCGGCACCGTCGAGACGCAGAAGGTCTTGTAGGCGTCGAGCGCGTTCTCCACGCGCTTTGCCCTGCCGAGGGACCCGGACTCACGGGTGACCGCGGGCTCGGACAGCCGCGCCTCGATTGCTGCTTCGATCCCGTCGGTCAGCTTGCTGCCGTGACCGTCGAAGAACTTGATGCCGTTGTCGTCGTAGGGGTTGTGCGACGCACTGATCACTACGCCGGCATCGGCGCCGAGCGTGCGGGCCAGGTAGGCGATGCCCGGCGTCGGCAACGGCCCGACCAGCAGCACGTCCATGCCGGCGGCGACAAAGCCTGCCTCAAGGGCGGACTCGAACATGTACCCGGACACGCGGGTGTCCTTGCCGATCAGGACCGTGCCGCCATTCGGCGCAAGCACGTGCGCCGCTGCACTGGCGAGCCGCAAGGCAAACTCGGCGGTCATCGGGTACTCGCCAACCCGCCCGCGGATGCCGTCAGTGCCGAAAAGTTTCCTGCTCATGATCTGCTCTCGAGGCCATCCATTACCCGAAACGCCTGCACGGTCGGGGCCACATCATGCACCCGCACGATCCTGGCGCCGCGGGCCCTCGCCACCAGCGCCAGGGCCACGCTCCCGCCCGTCCTGTCGGCGGGCACTCCGGCCGGGTCTCCGGCCAGCTGCCCGATCATCGACTTGCGCGATAACCCGGCAAGCACGGGGAACCCCGTCGCCACCAGTTCGTCCAGTCGCTGCAGCAGGGCCAGGTTGTGTTCCAGCGTCTTGCCGAAGCCAAACCCCGGATCGATTATAAGTGAATGGCGCGGCAGGCCCGCCGCGACGCCTGCCGCAGCCCGCTCCAGCAGGAACGCCAGGACTTCACCGACCACGTCCACATAGCGGGGCTCCCTTTGCATGGTCGCAGGGAAACCCTGCATGTGCATGAGACAGACCGGCACGCCGGCCGCGGCGGCAGCGGCCAGTGCGCCCGGGCGGGCCAGGGCGCGCACGTCGTTCAGCATGTCGGCCCCGGCGGCGACCGCCGCCGCCATCACCTCGGGCTCGCTGGTGTCCACCGAGATCAGGACGTCCGATACCGACCGCAGGCCTTCGACGACCGGTATGACCCGGTCCAGTTCCTCCGCCACGCCGGGAGCCGTGGCGCCCGGCCGGGTGGATTCCCCGCCGATGTCGACGAGGTCCGCGCCGGCGGCAGCAAGGACCAGGCCCCGCTCGATCGCCCGTCGCGGGTCGCGGTAGAGGCCGCCGTCGGAGAATGAATCCGGAGTGACGTTCAGCACGCCCATGACGAGGCAGCGATCCGGGGCGGATCGCTGCCTGAAACGGAGGGATGCCGGGAGCAACCTGATCCGCGTCGCCGGGATCAGGTCTGGGTGCGATGCTGGCTGGCTGGCTCGCCGATGCCCGGCTCGCCCGCCGGCTTGTTGCCGCCGAAGGCGCTGGAGGGCGTTCCTGAGCCGGTGTTGTCCCAACCCTCGGGGGGCCGGGGCTCGCGGCCGGCCATGATGTCCCGGATCTGCCCGTCGTCGATCGTCTCGTACTTGATCAGGGCACTGGCCATCGTGTGCAGCTGCTCGATGTGCGTGGTAAGGATCGTCGTCGCCAGCTGGTAGTTGCTGTCGATGATCTTCCGCACCTCCTCGTCGATGGCGTGGATCGTGACGTCCGAGACCTGCTTGTGCTGGGTGACCGTGCGGCCCAGGAACACCTCGCCGTCTTCCTCGGTGTAAGTCAGCGGACCGAGCCGGTCGGACAGGCCCCACTTGGTGACCATGTTCCGGGCGATGTCCGTGGCACGCTCGATGTCGTTCGAGGCGCCCGTGGTGACGGCATCGGCGCCAAAAACCAGTTCCTCGGCGATCCGGCCGCCAAACAGGCTGGCGATCTGGCTGTTCAGCCGGCGCTTGCTGTAGCTGTAGCGGTCCTCCTCGGGCAGGAACATGGTGACGCCCAGGGCCCTGCCACGGGGAATGATGGAGACCTTGTACACCGGGTCGTGGTCGGGGACGGTCAGCCCGACGATGGCATGCCCGGCCTCGTGATAGGCAGTCAGCTTCTTCTCGGACTCGTTCATCACCATGGAGCGCCGCTCGGCGCCCATCATGATCTTGTCCTTGGCCTTCTCGAATTCCTCCATCGTGACCGTGCGCCGGTTCGCCCGGGCGGCAAAGAGTGCCGCCTCGTTGACGAGGTTGGCCAGGTCGGCACCGGAGAACCCGGGTGTGCCGCGGGCGATGATCGACGGCTTCACGTCGTCCGCCAGCGGAACCTTGCGCATGTGCACCTTGAGGATCTGTTCCCGGCCCCGCACGTCGGGGAGCGGGACCACGACCTGGCGGTCGAAGCGGCCCGGCCGCAGCAGGGCGGGATCCAGCACGTCCGGCCGGTTGGTGGCGGCGATGACGATGATGCCTTCGTTGCCCTCGAAGCCGTCCATCTCCACGAGGAGCTGGTTCAGCGTCTGCTCCCGCTCGTCGTGGCCACCGCCCAGGCCGGCGCCGCGATGGCGGCCCACCGCATCGATCTCGTCGATGAAGATGATGCAGGGCGCGTGCTTCTTGGCCTGCTCGAACATGTCCCGGACACGGGAGGCGCCCACACCCACGAACATCTCGACGAAATCCGAGCCGGAGATGGTGAAGAAGGGCACCTTGGCCTCCCCGGCGATCGCGCGGGCCAGCAGGGTCTTGCCGGTGCCGGGCGAGCCGACCATGAGGACGCCCTTTGGGATCTTGCCGCCGAGCCGCTGGAACTTGGCGGGGTCCTTCAGGAAGTCCACGATCTCGGAAACCTCCTCCTTGGCCTCCTCGACGCCGGCCACGTCCACGAATGTGACCTTGACCTGGTCCTCGCCGAGGAGCCGCGCGCGGCTCTTGCCGAAGGACATGGCCCCGCGGCCACCCGCCCCGCCCTGCATCTGGCGCATGAAGTAGACCCACACGCCGATCAGCAACAGCACCGGGAAGGAATTGATGAACAGGCTGACCAGGATGTTCTGGCCCTTGGGAGCCATGGCGCTGATGCGCACGCTGTTCTTCTTCAGTTCGCCGATCAGGGCGGTGTTGTCCGTCTCGGGGCTGAAGGTCGTGAAGCGCTCGCCCGTGGTCCGGGCGCCCTTGATGGTGTCGCCCTCGAAGATCACCTGATCCACCTGGCCACTCTGGACCAGATCGAGGAATTCGGAGTACTCGACGGTGTCGGACTGGCGGCTGCCAGTGCCAAAGCTCTGGAAGACCGTCAGCAGCACGATGGCGATGACGATCCAGAGGATGATGTTCTTGGCCAGGTCATTCAGCACGGGATTTGGCCTCTGCTTTTGAGAAACACGGGGCGCCAAAAATCTGGCGCACCGACCTTTAGACCCTACTACAACCGAAAGTTTCTCGCTACCAGATAAGTCTCCCGGTTTCCGGAGCGGGATGCGGAGGGTTTGCGCATTCGCACCGAGGCAAACCGGGCGCGGGTCGCCTCCACATACTCCTGGAAGCCCTCACCCTGAAACAGCTTTACCACCAGATTCCCGCCCGGGCGCAGGACCTGGCTCGCAAAGTCAGCGGCCAGCTCTGCCAGGTACATGGCCCGGGGCTGATCCACGACCCGCGTCCCACTCATGTTGGGGGCCATGTCGGACATCACAAGGTCCACGGGCGCCCCGGCGAGACTGGCCAGCACGGCATTCATCACGGACTCTTCGCGGAAATCGCCCTCGAAGATCTCCACACCGGCGATCGGCGCCATCGGCAGCAGGTCGACGGCGAGGACCCGCCCCTCCGGCCCCACGACGCCTGCGGCAAACTGGCTCCAGGCGCCCGGCGCGGCGCCGAGATCGACGACCACCGATCCGGGCCTGATCAGCCGCTCCTTGCCCTGCAGTTCCGAGAGCTTGAAGACGGCCCGGGAGCGCCAGCCTTCCGCGTGGGCGCGCTTCACGAACGGATCCCGGGCCTGCCGGGCCTTCCAGCGGGCGCTGGATGATTTGCGGCTCATCGCTATACTCGCCGCCCATGACGACAGCGGCCCTGAAACTGACCGAGAAACAGCGGAAGCACCTGCGGGGCCTTGCGCACGGCCTGCGTCCCGTTTCCCGGCTCGGCTCCGCCGGCGTCACAGACGCGTTCCTGGCCGAATTCGACGCCGCGCTCGCGCATCATGAACTCATCAAGCTCAAGGTGACGGCCGCGACCCGGACGGACCGCAACGCGGCAATCGAGGCCGTGGCGGCGCGAACCGGCGCCACGCTCATCACACAGATCGGCAACGTCGCCGTCCTTTACCGCCCCTGCCCCGCCGGCGCCCGCCTGGAGCTGCCCCCGGCCTGATCCGGCGGGCCCGCAGGCCGCCAATGGCCGGCGCCCGGTCAAAGGTACTCGACGCGCACGATTTCCATGCTCTTCTCGCCGCCGGGCACGGTGAACGACGCGACGTCACCCTCCGACTTGCCGATGAGCGCCCGGGCCAGCGGTGACGTGATGGATATCAGCCCCTGCTTCATGTCGGCCTCGTACTCGCCGACGATCTGGTAGCGGCTGGCCTTGCCGTCCGCCTCGTCCAGCAGGCTCACGGTGGCCCCGAACAGCACCTTGTTGTTGCCCGCCAGGCGCGTCACGTCGATGACTTCGGCATTCGACAGCTGGTTTTCCAGCTCCCGGATCCTGCCTTCGATGAAGCCCTGTTCTTCCTTGGCGGCGTGATACTCCGCATTCTCCTTCAGGTCGCCGTGCCCGCGGGCCTCGGCGATGGCCTGGATCACCCGCGGCCGGGCTTCGGACTTCAGGCCGCGGATCTCCTCGCGCATCCTTTCCGCGCCGCGGATCGTCAGGGGAACCTTCTTCACATCACCACTCCGGCGTGCAGGTCCTGCAGCCTGTTCACGTTGCCGCCATCCAGGTGGTCCAGCGCGTAGCTCGTGGCCAGGGCCCCCGGCATGGTGGTGTAGTAGGTCACCTTCCGGTGCACCGCCGCGCCCCGGATCGAACGGGACTCCCGGATGGCCTGCTTGCCCTCCGTGGTGTTCACGATGAGGCTGATCTCCTCGTTCTTGATCATGTCCACGATGTGGGGACGCCCCTCGCGGACCTTGTTGACGCGGCGGCAGGCGACCCCGCCCTTGGCCAGCGCCACGGCCGTGCCGCCGGTGGCAATGATGTAGAAGCCGCGATCGATCAGCAGCTGCGCCAGCTTGACCGCGGCCGGCTTGTCCCGGTCACGAACCGACAGGAAGGCCGTACCACGGCGCGGCAGGGTGACGCCGGAGGCAATCTGCGCCTTGGCGTAGGCCTCGGCGAAGGAACGGCCCGTGCCCATCACTTCTCCGGTCGACTTCATCTCCGGTCCGAGGATCGGGTCGGCCTCCGGGAACTTCACGAAGGGAAACACCGCTTCCTTCACGGAGAAGAAACCGGGTATCCGCTGGGTCGTCGCGCCCTGCTCCGCCAGCGATACGCCCACCATGGTCTTGGCGGCGACCTTGGCCAGCGGGAGACCGATCGCCTTCGAAACGAAGGGCACGGTGCGCGACGCCCGCGGGTTCACTTCCAGGAGGTAGATAATGCCGTTCTGGATCGCGAACTGGGTGTTCATCAGACCAACGACGTTCAGCGCCTTCGCGAGCTTGATGACCTGGCTGATGAGTTCGTCCTGGACCTCCTGGTTGAGCGTCGCCGGCGGCAGCGAGCAGCTGGAATCGCCGGAATGAACGCCGGCCTGCTCAATGTGCTCCATGATCCCGCCGATGAGCACGTCCTTGCCGTCGCTGACCAGGTCCACGTCGACTTCGACTGCCAGGTCGAGGAACCGGTCGAGCAGCACCGGGCTGTCGTTGGACACGTTGACGGCGTCCTTCATGTAGAGGCGCAGGTCGTCCTCCGTGTGCACGACTTCCATCGCCCGGCCGCCCAGCACGAATGACGGCCGGATCACGAGGGGAAAGCCGACCTCCCCGGCAAGGCGAACCGCCTCGTCCGGCGTGCGGGCCACGCAGTTCGGCGGCTGGCGGAGCCCCAGCCGCTGGACGAGCTGCTGGAACAGTTCCCGGTCCTCGGCGATGTCGATGGACTCGGGGCTGGTCCCGATGATCGGCACGCCGGCCTCCTCCAGGCGGCGCGCCAGCTTCAGCGGCGTCTGGCCGCCGAACTGGACGATGACGCCCTTCGGGCGCTCCAGGTCCACGACCTCCATGACGTCCTCGAAGGTCAGGGGCTCGAAGTACAGCCGGTCCGAGGTGTCGTAGTCCGTAGACACCGTTTCGGGATTGCAGTTGATCATGATCGCTTCGTAGCCGACCTCCTTCAGCGCGAAGGCGGCATGCACGCAGCAGTAGTCGAACTCGATCCCCTGGCCAATGCGGTTAGGCCCGCCACCCAGGATGATGATCTTGTCCCGGCTGGTGGGCGCCGCCTCGCACTCTTCCTCATAGGTCGAGTACAGGTAGGCCGTTGTCGTGGCGAACTCGGCGGCGCAGGTGTCCACCCGCTTGAACACCGGACGCACGCCGGCCTTCAGCCGGGTCTGGCGCACGATGTTCTCCTTGATGCCGAGCAGCGCGGCCAGGCGGCCGTCCGAGAAACCCTTGCGCTTGAGGGTGCGCATGACGTCGCCCTGGAGCAGCGGCATCCCTTCGGCCCGCACCCGGCCCTCCCACCGGACCAGGTCCTCGATCTGCGCGAGGAACCACTGGTCGATGCCGGACAGCTGGCCGACCTCGGCGCGGGAGAGCCCGTGGCGGAAGGCGTCGGCGACGTACAGCAGGCGGTCGGCGCCCGGCATGCGCAACTCGCGCCGCAGGAGGTCCATGTCGTCGGCCGCGGGCGTAGCCGGCAGCTTCTCGACGAGCCCGTTGATGCCGGTTTCGAGGCCGCGCAGCGCCTTCTGGAGCGACTCCTGGAAGGTGCGCCCCATGGCCATCGTCTCGCCGACGGATTTCATCTGGGTGGTCAGCCGGTCGTTGGCCCCGGGGAACTTCTCGAAGGTGAACCGGGGCACCTTGGTGACCACGTAGTCGATGGTGGGCTCGAAGGACGCCGGCGTTGCGCCGCCGGTGATGTCATTGCGCAGTTCGTCCAGCGTATAACCGATGGCCAGCTTGGCGGCCACCTTCGCGATGGGGAACCCGGTGGCCTTGGAGGCCAGCGCCGAGGACCGGGACACACGCGGATTCATCTCGATGACGAGCATGCGCCCGTCCTCCGGGCTGATCGCGAACTGCACGTTGGAACCGCCCGTATCGACGCCGATCCGCCGGAGTACCGCGATCGATGCGTCGCGCATCCGCTGGTACTCCTTGTCCGTCAGCGTCTGGGCCGGCGCAACGGTGATGGAGTCACCCGTGTGCACGCCCATGGCGTCGACGTTCTCGATGGAGCAGATGATGATGCAGTTGTCCGCCTTGTCGCGGACCACCTCCATCTCGAATTCCTTCCAGCCGATCACGGACTCCTCGAGGAGGATCTCCGATGTCGGGGAGAGGTCGAGGCCGTGCGCGGCCATCGCCTCGAACTCGTCGCGGTTGTAGGCGATGCCGCTGCCGCTGCCGCCCAGCGTGAACGAGGGGCGGATGATGGTGGGGAAGCCGATGGAGGCCTGGACCGCAATGGCCTCCTCGAGGGTGTGGGCGATGGCCGCGCGCGCCACGGACAACCCGATCTCCGTCATCGCGTTCCGGAAGCGCTCCCGGTCCTCGGCGGTGTCGATGGCCTCCCGGGAAGCGCCGATCATCTCCACGCCGAACTGCGCGAGAACCCCCTCGCGCTCGAGGTCGAGCGCGCAATTGAGCGCCGTCTGTCCGCCCATCGTGGGCAGCAGGGCATCGGGCCGCTCCCGCTCGATGATCCTGGCCACCGTCTGCCAGTTCACCGGCTCGATGTAGACCGCATCGGCCATCTCCGGGTCGGTCATGATCGTGGCCGGGTTCGAATTGACGAGAATGACCCGGTAGCCTTCCTGGCGCAGTGCCTTGCAGGCCTGCACGCCCGAGTAGTCGAACTCGCAGGCCTGGCCGATCACGATGGGCCCGGCTCCGATGATCAGGATGCTGTTGAGATCTGTGCGCCGGGGCATGGGTTTCTACTTGAGCTTTAGGGCCGACTTGAGGGCCGCCATCACGGCGGGTTCCTGCTGGATGCGCTGGCGCATGAGGGCGCTGAAACGGGCGAACAGGGGCCGCAGGTCGTGGGGCCCCGGACTCGCCTCCGGATGACCCTGAAAACTGAATGCCAAACAATCAGTTCTCTCGATTCCCTGAAGTGAATTATCGAACAGGGAGCGGTGGGTCGGCCGGAGGTTTCCCGGGAGGCTGGCCTCGTCCACCGCGAAACCGTGGTTCTGGCTGGTGATCAGAACCTGGCCGGTGGCCAGGTCCTGCACCGGGTGATTGGCGCCGTGGTGGCCAAACTTCATCTTCACGGTCTTCGCGCCGCTCGCCAGGCCCAGCAGCTGGTGGCCGAGGCAGATGCCGAACACCGGAATCCCAGCCGCGATGATCCCGCGAATGGCCTCGATGGCGTAGGTGCAGGGCTCGGGGTCGCCCGGTCCGTTGGAGAGGAACACGCCATCCGGCCTCAGGGCCAGCACCTTCTCGGCAGGCGTCTCGGCGGGGACGACCGTGACCCGGCAGTCGTTGTCCACGAGCAGGCGCAGGATGTTGCGCTTGATGCCGAAGTCGTAGGCCACCACGTCGAAGACACCGCTGCGCTTCGGCCGGATGGGCGGCGGTCCGGGCCAGGTGGCGCCCAGGCTCCACTGGTAGGCGTCCTTCGCGCTGACGATCTTGGCGAGGTCCATGCCGGCCAGCCCGGGGAAGCGCCGCGCATGATCGATGGCGGTCTTGGGGTCGACCTCGCCGGTCATGATGCAACCGGACATGGCGCCCTTGTCGCGCAGGATCCGCGTGAGCTTCCGGGTGTCGATCTCCGCGATGGACACGATGCCCGCCCGCCGCAGGAACTCGGGCAGGTCGACTTCTCCCCGCCAGCTGCTCGAGACTGCCGGCAGGTCCCGGATCACGAGGCCGGCCGCAAAGACCTTCTCGCTTTCCTGGTCTTCGCTGTTGGTGGCGGTATTGCCGATGTGCGGGTAAGTCAGGGTGACGATCTGGCGGCAGTACGACGGATCCGTGAGGATTTCCTGGTAACCCGTCATGGCCGTGTTGAAGACCACTTCGCCGATGGTCCGGCCCGGGGCGCCCACTGAAATGCCCCTGAACACCGTGCCATCCTGCAATGCCAGCAACGCCTGTTCCATCACGCTGTGTCCATGCCGCTGTGAATTCGCCAGTTTGGGGTCGCGTGTGCTTCTGCCAGGCGCATCTGTGCGAAGCGGGACTCAGCCGGCAAAGCAACCTGGCCGAACCCGCTCATCTGGTCTCTCCGGGAACCCGAGGCATTCTAAACGACGGGACGGGGCGAGGACACCCCTCGAAAGTTTCCGCGTCAGGCCGGCAGGCCCAGCACCTCGTGCAGGGAATACAACCGGGCGGGCTTGCCGACGAGCCAGCCGGCGGCCCGGAGGGCGCCCCGGGCGAAGAGCGCCCGGTCGGTGGCCCGATGGGTGAGCTCGAGCTGTTCCTCGGCGCCGGCCAGCAGGACGGTGTGATCGCCCACGATGGCGCCCGCCCGGATCGAGGCAAAGCCGATGGCACCGGCGGGCCGGCCCTCGACGGCCAGGCGGGGGCGCGAGTAGACCGCCACGTCCCCGAGGCTACGGCCGCGGGCCGCGGCCGCCGCCTCGCCGAGGTGCAGGGCAGTACCCGAGGGCGCGTCCTTCTTGTGCCGGTGGTGCGCCTCGGTGATTTCGACGTCGAATTCCGGCCCCAGCAGCGCGGCCGCCTGCCGCACCAGTTCGGTGAGCACCGCGATCCCGAGGCTCATGTTCCGGGCATGCAGGACCGGGATGCGCAGGGCGGCCGCCTCGAGGGCCGCCATCCCGGCCGCGTCCACCCCGGTGGTGCCGACCACCAGCGCCTGGCCCGCGGCGGCGCAGGCCTCCGCGTGGCGTGCCGTGACCGATGGCGCCGTGAAGTCGATGACGACCTGGGTTCCGTGACCGCCGCCCCGCAGGGCCTCCTGGAGGCTGGCCGTGATGCGCACGCCCACGGGATCCAGGCCGGCGACCTGGCCCGCATCGCGACCCAGGGCGGGATCACCCGGCTCGCCGAGGGCCCCCGCCAGCTGGTGTTCGCCACCGGCGGCAATCAGCCGGATGAGCGCCGTGCCCATCCGGCCGCTAGCACCGAGCACCGCTATCCTCGCCATCGAATACCGCCCGTCCGCCGGTCAGCCATCAGGGCGACATCTTCTCAAAAAATCGCCGCACGCCGTCGAGCCAGGAACGATTGCGGGGGCGGTGGCGGTCGCCGCCGGCCAGCAGCGCGTCATTGAAGGCCTCGAGGAGGCGCTTCTGCTCCGCCGTCAGGTTGACCGGCGTCTCGACCTCGACCCTGCAGAAGAGATCGCCGGGGCCGCTGCCCCGCACGGGCCGGACACCCTTGCCCCGCAGCCTGAACACGCGGCCGGACTGGGTTTCCGCCGGGATCTTGAGCGTCACTTCGCCGTCCAGCGTGGGGACCTGCACGGCACCGCCCAGCGCGGCGACGGCGAAGTTCACCGGAATGCCGCAGGAGAGGTCGGCCCCGTCCCGCTCGAAGATGTCATGAGGCTGGATGCGGATCTCCACGTAGAGATCGCCGGGGGGCCCGCCGTTCTGGCCGGCCTCGCCTTCGCCCGTGAGGCGGATCCGGTCCCCGTTGTCGACACCGGCAGGCACCTTGACGGCCAGGGTCTTGCTCTTCTGGACGCGGCCCCGCCCCTGGCAGCTGCCGCAGGGGTTCTCGACCTGCTGGCCGCTGCCTCGGCAGGCCGGGCAGGCCTGCTGGATCGAGAAGAAGCCCTGGGACATCCGCACCTGACCGGCGCCCTCGCAGGTCTTGCAGGTGACCGGCTTGGTGCCCGGCCTGGCGCCGGAACCGCCGCAGGTCTCGCAGTTGACCACCGTCGGCAGCGTGAGATTGATCGTGTCGCCGAAGACGGCCTGCTCGAGCGTCAGCGACAGCTCGTAGCGCAGGTCCGCCCCGCGGAACACCGTCGAGCGGCCACGGCGGCCGCCGCCGAAGATGTCGCCGAAGACGTCGCCAAAGATGTCCCCGAAGGCGTCCCCCGGACTGAACCCGGGACCGCCGCGCCCGCCGCCCGCGGCCGCCTCGACGCCGGCGTGACCGTGCTGGTCGTAGACGGCGCGCTTCTCCTTCTCCGACAGGATCTCGTAGGCCTCCTTGGCTTCCTTGAAGGCAGCCTCCGCCTTCGGATCGTCGGGATTGCGATCCGGGTGATGTTTCATGGCAAGCCGGCGATAGGCCTTCTTGATGTCGGCCTCGCTTGCGTCGCGGCTTACCCCGAGCACTTCGTAGTAGTCACGCTTCGCCATGCGCTAAACCAATGCAATGACGGCCCGGTGCATTGCACCGGGCCGTTGGGTTATCGAAAAACCGGGACGTCAGCCGGTGCCGGATCGTCCGCCCTTGCCGTCCTTGACCTCCTCGAACTCGGCGTCGACGACGCCATCGTCAGCACCGCCCGGGGCGCCGCCAGCCGACTGGCCACCCGGGGCGCCGGCGGCCTGGGCCTGCTCGTAGGCCTTCTGGGCCAGGGCGGCCGACGCATCGGCCAACGCCTTGCTCTTCAGCTCGATCTTGGCCTTGTCGTCACCCTTGATCACGTCCTTCAGGTCGGAGAGTGCCGACTCGATGCGGCCGCGCTCGGCAGCGTCCACCTTGTCACCCAGGTCGCGCAGGGAGCGCTCGGTGGCGTGGACCAGCGCGTCCGCCTGGTTGCGGGTATTCACGAGCTCCAGGAACTGCCGGTCCTCCTCGGCGTGGGTCTCCGCCTCGCCCACCATGCGCTTGATCTCGTCCTCGGACAGGCCGCTCGAGGCCTTGATGACGATCTTCTGCTCCTTGCCCGTTGCCTTGTCCTTCGCCGACACGTTGAGAATGCCGTTGGCGTCGATGTCGAACGTGACCTCAACCTGCGGCATGCCGCGGGGCGCCGGCGGCAGGTCGGTGAGGTCGAAGCGCCCCAGCGACTTGTTGTGGCGCGCCTGTTCCCGCTCGCCCTGCAGCACGTGGATCGTCACGGCAGTCTGGTTGTCATCGGCCGTGGAGAACGTCTGGTTCGCGCGGGTCGGAATCGTGGTGTTCTTCTCGATGAGCTTCGTCATCACGCCACCGAGCGTCTCGATGCCCAGCGACAGCGGGGTCACGTCGAGCAGGAGCACGTCCTTGACCTGGCCGGAGAGCACGCCGGCCTGGATGGCGGCACCCACGGCGACGGCCTCGTCCGGATTGACGTCCTTGCGCGGCTCCTTGCCGAAGAAATTCTTCACGGCCTCCTGGACCTTCGGCATGCGTGTCTGGCCGCCGACCAGGATGACGTCGTCGATGTCGCCGACCTTGAGCCCGGCGTCCTTGACCGCCGTCCGGCACGGCCCGATGGTGCGCTCGATCAGCTCTTCCGCCAGGGACTCGAGCTTGGCGCGGGTGAGCCGGATGTTCAGGTGCTTCGGGCCGCTGGCGTCGGCGGTGATGTACGGCAGGTTGACCTCGGTCTGCTGCTGGGAGGACAGCTCGATCTTGGCCTTCTCGCCGGCTTCCTTCAGGCGCTGCATGGCCAGCGGGTCGCGGCGGATGTCCATGCCGCTCTCCTTCTGGAATTCGCCCGCGAGGTACTCGATCACGCGCATGTCGAAGTCCTCGCCGCCGAGGAAGGTGTCGCCATTCGTGGACAGCACCTCGAACTGATGCTCGCCGTCGATCTCCGCGATCTCGATGATCGAGATATCGAAGGTGCCGCCGCCGAGGTCGTACACGGCAATCTTCCGGTCGCCGCGCTGCTTGTCCATGCCATAGGCCAGCGCCGCCGCCGTCGGCTCGTTGATGATGCGCTTCACGTCCAGGCCGGCGATGCGGCCAGCGTCCTTCGTCGCCTGGCGCTGGGAGTCGTTGAAATAGGCGGGCACCGTGATCACCGCTTCCGTGACGGTCTCCCCGAGGTAGTCCTCGGCCGTCTTCTTCATCTTCATGAGCACGCGCGCGGAGATCTCCGGCGGGGCCATCTTCTTGCCGTTGGCCTCGACCCAGGCGTCGCCGTTGTCGGCACCCACGATCCTGTAGGGGACCATGCCGATGTCCCGCTGCACGACCTCGTCCTTGAACTTGCGGCCGATGAGCCGCTTCACCGCGAACAGGGTGTTCGCCGGGTTGGTGACGGCCTGGCGCTTCGCAGACTGGCCGACCAGCGCCTCACCGTCCTTGGTGAAGGCGACGATGGACGGCGTGGTCCGGTCGCCCTCGCTGTTCTCGATCACCTTGGGCTTGCCGCCTTCCATGACGGCCACGCAGGAATTCGTGGTGCCCAGGTCGATGCCAATTACCTTGCTCATACGTCGCTCCATCAACAGTGTCGGTCGCTGAATCCTGAAGGCAGCCGCGGTGGCTGCCCGCTAGTTTCCCTATTTGGGCCCGGTCCGCCCGGTTTCAAGTGCTGGCATCGGCCGGACCATCCCCGCCCGGGAGCGTCGCCCCCGAGGCCACCGGCTCCCCGGCCACGATGACCCGGGCCGGACGCAGCAGGCGCTCGCCGAGGCGGTAGCCCTTCTGCAGGACCACGAGAACCGAACCCGGGGTGGCCGTGGCCGACGGCTGCATGCTCATGGCCTCGTGCAGCTGGGGGTCGAAGGGATGGCCCACCGGGTCCACCAGCTCGACGCCGAACTTGTCGAAGGCCGCGCGCAGCAGGCGGAGGGTCGCCTGCTTGCCCGCCAGCAGGCTCTCGGCGGACGCGGCGGCCCCCGTCTCGAGGCCCATCTCCAGGCTGTCGACGATGCCGAGCAGCTCGCCCGCCAGCTTTTCCACGCCGGATCGGCGGGCGGCTTCCACGTCGCGGGCAGCACGCTTGCGCACGTTGTCCAGCTCCGCCACGGCCCGGAGGTACCGGTTCCAGTTCTCGGCGGCCGTGGCCTCGGACTTCGCGAGCGCCTCCCGCAGCTCCGCGACCGGGTCCGGCGCGGCGGCCTCCGGGACGGGGCTGACGCCGGCGGGGGTGTCCGGGGCATCCGGGTTCTGGGCATCTGGCATCGGGCAGGCTCCTTCGGGGCGTGCAGCTGCGGACGGGCCCTCGCCCGCCAGTGCTGGGACTTGGGGGTCAGGAGCCGGAATTCAAGCCTGGATTATGGCCGGGATTCATATTGGCGTTCAGGGCCGAACCCACCAGCCGCGCCGTGACTTCCACGATAGGGATGACCCGTTCGTAGGCCATCCGCGTGGGACCGATGACGCCCAGAACACCAACGATCTGGTCGTCCACAGTATACGGCGCTGCGACGATGGTGCACTCGTCCAGGATGCGGTACCCGGATTCCTCGCCGATGAAGATCTGCACGCCCTGGGCGGCCACGCTCCGATCCAGGAGCGTCAGGATCTCCCGCTGCTGGCCGAAGGCCTCGAACAGCTGCTTGATCTTCTCCACGTCCGACAGTTCCTGGAAGTTCATCAGCTTGGTTTCGCCGGTCAGGACATAGCCCGCACTGTCGGGGCCGGGTTGCTGGACCCGGTCGGCGATGGTTATCGAATCCAGCATGAGGCGGTTCATGAACTCGCGGGTGCCGTCCAGGTTGGCCAGCAGGCGGGAACGAACCTCGCCGAGATCCAGGCCCGTGAACTGCTCGTTCAGGAAGTTGGCGGCCCGGCGGAGCTCGTCCTCGCCATAGTCCCGTTCCATGTCCAGGATGCGGTTCTGCACTTCCGCGTCGTTCACCACCAGGATGGCGAGGACGCGGCGGCCGGACAGGGGCAGGAACTCGATGTGCCGGAGCGTCGAATGGGGCTGCCGGGGGATCGTGACCACCCCTGCCAGGCTGGTCAGCGACGAGAGGGCCGACGAGGCCGCGGCGGCGATCGCCTTGGCGTCGCCCCGGAAGCGGTCCTCGAGCTGGCTCTGGAGCCTGACCACGTCCAGCTCCGCCATCGGCTGCAGACGCACGAGCGTGTCCACGAAAAAGCGGTAACCTTTGGCGGTGGGTATCCGGCCAGCGCTGGTGTGGGGTGCCACGATGAACCCCAGGTCCTCCAGGTCGGCCATGACGTTGCGGATGGTGGCGGGGCTCAGGTCCAGCCCGGTGCTGCGCGACAGGGTGCGGGACCCGACGGGCTGCCCCTCGCGGATGTAATGTTCCACGAGTATCCGGAGGATCTGCCGGGCGCGGTCGGAGGGCAGCTCGGCGGTGAGTTCGTTGGCCATGGGTGCGTGGAACGCTAGCAATCGGCCATGGAGAGTGTCAAGGTCATGATAAGCAAAGCAAAATGAACAAGAAATCCCGCCCCCGACAGTTTTCCCGGATCGCCCTGATGGGCAACCCCCGGGACCCCCGCGCGCTGGAAGCGATGCGGATCCTGGCCACTCACCTGCTGCAGGTGGGCTGCAGCGTCAAGGTGAGCACGGCCGTGCGCGCCCGTTCGCTGCCGGCCCGCGCGAAGCGCGTGGCCGAAGACGCGCTGGCCGCGGGGGTGGATCTGGTGGTCGCCATCGGCGGTGACGGTAGCATGCTGTACGCCGCCCGGCGCATCGCCGGCCGCAAGGTGCCGCTGCTCGGGATCAATCGCGGCCGGCTGGGCTTCCTCGCCGACGTGGGCCCGGAGCACATGCTGGCGCACATCGACCAGATCCTCGCCGGCCGATACGCGAGCGAGCAACGCATGCTGCTCGTGGCGTCGCTCGTCCGGCACGGCCGCGTGGTGTCGAGCGCCATCGCGCTGAATGACGTGGTCGTCAAGCGGCACGACACCGGCCGCATGGTGGAATACCAGACCTTCGTGGACGGCGGCTACGTGAACACCCACCTGGGCGATGGCTTCATCATCGCCACGCCGACGGGCTCCACGGCCTACGCACTGAGTTGCGGCGGACCGATCGTCGAACCCGGCCTGGATGCGCTCGTGCTGACGCCCATCTGCCCGCACACGCTCAGCGACCGGCCGCTGGTGATCCCGGGCAACCGGGTGGCGGAGGTGCGCCTGCACTCGACGCCGTCGCCCAAGTCCCAGCAGATGGACCGCGCCGAAGTGACCTGCGATGGCGAACTGCTGGGCCGGCTCGGCCCGGGGGGCAGCGTCCGCGTCAGTGCCGCCCGGGAGCGGATCGAGCTGGTCCATCCGGTCGGCTACGACTACTTCGAGATCCTGCGCAGCAAGCTCCTCTGGGGACGCGACACCCGCGACCACGGCAAGAACCCGCCCCGCGCCCCGGGCGGACAGGGCTGACCCGCGCCCGATGCTGGCCCAGCTGCAGATCCGCGACCTCGCCGTCATCGAGGAAGTCACACTCGACCTCGGCGGCGGCTTCACCGTGCTCACGGGTGAGACCGGCGCGGGCAAGTCCATCCTCATCGACGCCCTGGCCCTGGCCCTCGGCGAGCGCGGGGACGCCCAGGCGATCCGCGCGGGCGCGGCCCGCCTCGAGGTGCTGGCCACCTTCGAGCCGGGCACCGGCAGCGCCGCGAGCCGCTGGCTCAGGGACAACGAGCTGGCCGACGAGGGCGACGGCTGCCTGATGCGTCGGGTGATCGGCACGGACGGCCGGTCGAAGGCCTGGATCAACGGCCGGCCGGTGCCGGTGCAGACCCTGCGCGAGCTGGGCGCGACACTGGTGGACATCTGCGGCCAGCAGGACTACCAGTCGCTGCGGCACCGGGCCGTCCAGCGCGGGATCCTGGACGACCTGGCCGGTCACGACGGCCTCCTCGCCCAGGTCCGCGAGGCCCATGCCGCCAGCCAGGCGGCCGACGCAGCACTCGCGCAGCTGGCCGCCGCCCGGGAGGACCGGGACAACCGGGTCGGGCTGCTGAACTTCCAGGTGGGTGAGCTCAGCGCCCTGCAGCCCCACAAGGGCGAGTACACCGAACTCGAGCGGGAACACACCACCCTCGCCCACCGCCTGCGGATCGGCGCCGCGCTGGACCTCGCCCTCTCCCGTGCCTACGACGACGAGGAGGGTTCCGCCCAGGCGGCGATCGGCACTGCCCGGCGCGCGCTGGACGACGTGCTGCGCTTCGACCCCGGGCTGGAGGCTCCGCTCCGTCTGCTCGCCGACGCCGAAGCCCAGGTGGGCGAAGCGGCCGACCTGCTGCGGCACCGTCTCGCGGGCCTGGACCCGGACCCCGCACGGGAGACCGAGATCGCGGACAGGCTGGCGGCCCTGCGCGAGAACTCGCGCAAGCACCGCTGCACGCCGGATGACCTGCCCGCACTGCTGGACCGGCTGCAGGAGGAACTGGCGGCGCTCACCGGCGGGGAGATCACACTGGAACAGCTGGCGAAGGCGGCGGAGCAGCGGCGCCGGGAGCTCGTGGCGCTGGCCGGGAAACTCAGCGAAGGCCGCCAGGCAGCGGCCCGCTCACTGGGCCAGGTGGTCACGCGGAACATGGCGACCCTCGGTATGCCCGGGGGCCGCTTCGAGGTGCGCGTGGCACCGCTCGCCGACGGGTCCATCGCGGCGCACGGCGCCGATGACGTCGAGTTCCTCGTCACTGCCAATGCAGGCCAGCCGCCCGCCCCGATGAGCCGCGTGGCCTCGGGCGGCGAACTGTCGCGACTGAACCTGGCCATCCAGGTGGTCGCCACGTCCACCCGCGGTGCGCCGACGCTGGTGTTCGACGAGGTGGACGCCGGCGTCGGCGGCGCCGTGGCGGAAATGGTGGGCCGGCGGCTGCGCGAGCTGAGCAGCGGCCGGCAGGTGCTTTGCATCACGCACCTGCCGCAGGTCGCGGCGCTGGCGGAGCACCAGGTGACCGTCAGCAAGGCCACGCGGGCCGGCAAGACGACCACCGCGGTGCGCGTGCTGGACCCGGCCGAACGGGTGGAAGAGACGGCACGGATGCTGGGCGGCGTGACCATCACCGACCAGACCCGCGCCCACGCGGAGGAAATGCTCGCAACGGGTAGGAGCGGCTTCAGCCGCGACACCGAATCGACAAAGAAGAAAAAGAAGAGTCGCGCCTGAAGGCGCTCCTACGGGATTTTCGGCTTCACGTAGAGCACGAGGCTGTGGTCCACCAGCTCGTAGCCGTGCCGGCCCGCGATTTCGCGCTGGAGCCGCTCGATCTGGTCGTTGGAGAACTCCACCACGCGGCCCGTCTCGACGCACACCATGTGGTCGTGGTGCCGGCCGGACTCGAGCTCGAACACGGAATGATCGCTGGCGAAGTTGTGGCGCACCACGAGCCCGGCGTGCTCGAACTGGGTCAGCACCCGGTAGACGGTGGCGAGGCCCACGTCGTCGCCCGCGTCGGCCAGGCGCCTGTAGATGTCCTCGGCGCTCAGGTGATGCGGGCCACCCTCCTGCAGGATTTCGAGTATCCGGAGTCGGGGCGTCGTGGCCTTCAGGCCCGCCTTGCGTAGATCCTTGGGCTCCATCGTTCCGGTGATCCGCCGATCGGCTATGATTCGCCCCGATTATGGCACCCTCCGTACTGCAGCGCTGTCTGCGCGTCCTCGGCCTCGCCCTGGTCCTCATGGTCCCGGCGGGGCTGGTGGGTGGCTGCGTGTACCGACTGGACGTGCAGCAGGGCAACCTGCTGGAGCAGAAGGACATCGAGGCGATCCAGCCGGGCATGACCCGCAATCAGGTGCGCTACCTGCTGGGGACCCCGATCGCGGCAACCCCCTTCCGCACCGACCGCTGGGACTACATGTACTACCTCCGGCCGGGCAAGAGCCGGAAGTCCACCCAGCGCTGGATCATCGTCTGGTTCGACGGCGACACCGTCCGGGACGTGGAACGGGACGTGCCGATCGGCCGGTCCGGCGTCCCGGCCGGCGGGCAGCCGGGCTGACCTCAGCCGTAGACGGCACGGGCCCTTTCCACGAAGGCGTCGACGAGGCCGCTGCAGGTCAGCTCGAAGGCGGGACCCAGCAGCAGGTCCCGGGCCGTGCCGGCAAACTGGAACCGCACGCGCAGGTCGATCCGGCAACCCTGGGCGGCGCCGGAGGTACCCAGAGGGGTCAACGTCCACTCGCCGTGCAGGCTGCTGAACGGCCCGTCCACGAGTTCCATGGTCAGGCGGCGCGGCGGCTCGAGCGTGTTGCGCGTGGTGAAACTGGACGAGAACGGGCCTTTCGACAGCGCGAGGCTCGCGACGAGCCCGCCGGGCTCCCGGGACAGGACGGAACTTGCCGTGCAGCCCGGCAGGAACTGCGGGTACGACTCCACGTCCGCGACGAGCGCGAACATGGCCTCCGCCGGGTACGGCACGATGGCGCTGCGATGGACTTCGCGCATCGGAACTGAATTCGCTTTTACCGCCCCACTGAAGTTGGCAGGATTGTTGCCGAATGAGCGCGAAGAAATCCAGCAAGACTGAAAAGCAGTCGAAACCGAAGAAGGCGGACGGCACGCCGCGCCTGATCGCGGAGAACCGGAAGGCGCGCTTCGATTTCTACATCGAGGACCAGATCGAGGCGGGCATCGCGCTGCAGGGCTGGGAAGTAAAGAGCATGCGGGAGGCGAAGGCCAACCTGAAGGAGTCCTACGCGATCTTCCGCAACGACGAGGCCTGGCTGATCGGCGCGCACATCACGCCGCTCACCTCGGCCTCGACCCACGTGGAAGCGAACCCCGTGCGCATGCGGAAGCTCCTCCTCCACCGCCGCGAGATCGACCGGCTGAAGGGCGCCGTGGAGCGCGAGGGCTACACGCTGGTGCCACTCGCCATGAACTGGGTGAACGGCCGCGCCAAGGTCACCCTGGGCCTCGCCAAGGGCAAGAACGTCCGCGACAAGCGGGACTCGATCAAGGACCGGGACTGGCAGCGCCAGAAGAGCCGCGTGTTGCGCCGCGGGTAGGCGTCCGTAGGAGCGCCTTCAGGCGCGACCGACGACCCGGCGAATCCACGGCAACAGGTGCGCGTAGTCGCAGGTCCCCGCTTCCAGCAGCCCGATCAGCAACTGGTGCGCCTCGTCCGGGTCGACCCGGAAGCGGAAGCCATTCAGGCGCAGGAAGACGTCGGTGGCAAAGAAGCCCACGCGCTTGTTGCCGTCGAGAAACGGGTGATTCATCAGCAGCGACTCGAACAGCGCCGCCGCCATCTCGGCCAGGTCGGCGTAGTAGCCCGTGCGGGGCCGGAACAACGCGCTCTCGAGAAGTCCGGGATCCCGCAGTCCCGCGGGCCCGCCGAACTCCCGGATCAGCGCCTCGTGGATCGCGAGCACCTCGTCGACGGTGAGGAACCCGACCCTATCCGGCAAGCAACTCTCCGAGCCGGCGGTTCTCCTCGATGGACTGCTCCAGGTGCGTGATCACCGCGGGCCGCACCTTGCGCCGCTGGAGGTAGTCACGGATGGCCTCGGTCAGCAGACCGGAGACGCTCTGGTGGGATTCGCTGGCGAGCTCGCGAAGCTCGTTCCACACGTCCTCGTCGACCTTGGAGCTGATCTTGATGGCGGCCATGGCGGGAGACTCTAGCCTGACGAATCTTGACACGTCAAGCTACTGCTTCGCATGTGCAGCAAGCGGTTGTTTTCCCGGGCCGGGCCCCCAATACTGACGGCACTGGGGGCGACATGGTTTCGACGTGGGTTACAAACCCCTTGGTGCATGCCGAGGTGCAGATCACCTCGTAAATCCATCTGCAAACAACTTAGTTGCCAACGACGACAACTACGCTCTCGCTGCTTAAAAACCAGTCTTGAGAGCCTTCTGACTGGCATCGTACCTGTGCGGTCCAGACCCAGGAGTCATCAACCACAGGATCGCGTGCGGGTTCGTCCGGGATCTTCACGTTAAAGCCCATCAACCGGACTGGCTGTCAGTTGTCCCTGTCCGTCGGGTAGCTGCCAGTAAGACAATCGGCGGAATACGCATGTAGATCTGAGGGCAGCGGACTTGCGGACGCGGGTTCGATTCCCGCCGCCTCCACCAAATCACGGGTCCCGGTAAACCAGCCGGGACCCGCCCAGACCCAGGATTTTCCACCTCTTGCACAAACCCTCTCCTGGAACCTCCTAGGTTCCGGGTATGCCGTCTGGGTTAGCAGGTCTGCTCCGTGACATTGCCCTTGCGACGATCTGGCCCCTGGATCGCGGCTTCATGCGTCCAGCGGGGCGTGGAAAACGCGCTGCAAGTCATTAGCCCTTCCGCCGAACCAACGCACCAACTCCGAGGGCTGAGCCCAGTAACCAGGCTGCGGCTGGTATTGGCACGACTGCGAGCGCGTCACCGTCAGTTACCGCCCAAGCACGGTTTTCCCCGGTCTTCAGTTCGTTGTACTGGGAGCCCGAGTGGAAATTAAACATCCAGACGTCGTTCGCATCCGGCGCATAGGTCGTGCCGGAAAAAAAACCAGAAGCCGCAACCTTTGAAAAGGGGCCGGTGTTTGCGAGCCACCCAAGCGACGCCAACCAGGTCCTTCGCCCGTCCTCGGCGTACCCGGTCGGTCAGCTGGGCGATCGTCGCCGCATCCACCCCATCGCACCAAGGCACGCCGTGCCCAGTAGCCAGAAGGTGCCGGGGACGGGAACGACGGTAATGCTGGTGACCTGGGCAGCCGCGACCGCAGTCGATCTCCAATCGCCGGGATCCGGACTCGACTGGTCGTAGATTGAATAATCGATCATCCCAAAGCCCCAGGGCGGATAAGGCCATGATGGCGTGACCAGCGCATCGGAGGTCAACGCGGACCCGCCAGAGTTTATGAGAATGAGACCGAAGCTCGGGCGAAGCGGTGCTTCTTCGAAGGTGCTGGCAATCCAGAGGTCTGCATACCCATCGTCGGGATTGCCATTGTCATTCAGCACAAGAACCGAATTGTCGGCAAACGATTGAAACGTATTGCTCCCGATCGACAGGCTGATCGCCGTGATGGCTCCCCGATACTCGCCAGCTATCGGATCCGGGTTGATATCCGGGGTTTCGCTGTCGTACGTGAATGTCAGCACCCAGGGCGTGGCGTCATCCGGTCGGGGAAAAGGCAGGATGCCGTTGGGGTCGTCGTACTGGTTCTGTACGCCGACCACCACGACGCTGACGGGAGCCGCGTAGGCAGGCACGCAGGCGAAGAGCAGCGTGATCGCCAGAATTCGCATCGTGAAATTCCCCCGTGGTTCTGGACGCGACTGACACCCGCTCCTCGCGGGCTTCCTGCTATCCGGCGCCATGCCGCCGCCGCACCAGCCCCAGCGCACCCAGCGCGCCACCCAGCAGCCAGGCCGCCGCCGGCACCGGCACGGTCTGCAGGGCCCAGCGGTAGCCATTGCTGAAGGTTCCGGCCGGCATCGTCGTGCAGGGGCCCGTGCAGGTGGCGTTGCTCAGCACCAGCGTCGTGCCCACCCAGCTCACCGTGGCCATGCCGTTGTAGGTGGCCAGGGTCTGCTGGGCCCCGACCGCCAGATCGTCGCCGCCGATGGTGCGCGCCGCCGCGGTACCCGGCCCCCAGGACGCGGTGGACTCGTTGAAGAAGTTGGCCCCGAACGTGTAGTTGCCGCAGATGTGCGCACCGACGCCGGCACCGAAGTTGCCCTCCGCACAGACGAAGCTGGAGGCCGTGGCCGACCCGCCGTTGCCGATCACGAGTCCCGTGATGAGGTGCCGGAAGATCGTGCTGGTCGGCGCGGTCGTCACGCGCGCGTTCACCGTGCCGCCGGTCTGGGTCAGCAGCTGGGTCGCGTCGTCGTAGGTGAAGGTGGCCGTGGTCGACGTCAGGTTGAAGTTGATCTGGTCGAAGCTGTTGGTGTAATTCCCGGCGCTGATCAACTGGGCATTCCAGACAGCCGCCTCCGCGCCGCCGGCGCCCAATGAGGCGACGACCGCGGTGGCCAGGGTGGCGTGCTTCTTCATCGGCAGTCCCCCACGTGTGCTTGTTGTCGCGTGCCGGCGCCGTTCTCCGCGGGCCACGCATTGCCAACCATAGCGCAGGCCGCCGCCTGTGCCATCACCCATCCGGGCAACGGGGCAGGACATAATGCCCGGGCTGTTGCCGGAGCACTGCGGTAGGCCCGCCCGGTCGCCGGTGGCACACTAGGCAGCGTGGCGGAACGCCAGCGAGGGAGCGCGTGCGTGGGCTGGATCTCGTGACGAATACCCGGAAGACCCCACGCTGCCCCGTGTGCCGAAAGCCCGCCGCGCCGCTCGGCGCCGTGGACTTCAACAAGAACTGCCAGGAACCCCGGGGCCTGCGGCTGGCCCCCGCGGGTCGCGCCGTCCAGTACCTCGCCTGCCGGACCTGCGGCTTCGCCTTTGCGCCGGAATTCGCCGGCTGGACGCCCGAGGACTTCACGCGGGAGATCTACAACGCGGGCTACGGCGCCGTGGATCCCGACCACGCCGGTGTCCGGCCCCGGGCCAACGCCGACACCCTGCTCGCCACCTTCCCGGCCCACGCCCGCCCCGCCCGTCACCTGGACTACGGCGGCGGCGCCGGGCGGCTCAGCGAACTGCTGCGGGCCGCCGGCTGGGATTCCACCTCCTACGACCCGTTCTATGCCGCGGATGCCGGCCGTCAGCCCGCGGGCACCTACCCGCTCATCACCTGCTTCGAGGTCTTCGAGCACGTGCCCGACGTCCGCGGACTGGCGCAGCGCCTCGACACGCTGCTCGCGGCCGACGGGCTGATCCTCGCGAGCACCCTCGTGTCGGACGGCCAGATCGCGCCCGGCCGCCCGCTGACCTGGTGGTACGCCTCGCCCCGCAACGGGCACGTCAGCCTCTTCTCCAGCCGCAGCCTGGACCTGCTCGCGACGCGCCAGGGCTGGCGCCGGGCGAGCTTCTCGCCCGAGAGCCACGTCTTCTGGCGCGGCGAATTCCCCGGCTGGGCTCGGCACCTGCTCGCCCGCTGAAACCGTGAACGCCCAGGCACAACTGAAATCGGCGCTGGCCCTGCACCAGGCGGGCCGGCTCGACGAGGCCGAGGGCCTTTACCGGCAGATCCTCACGCGGGTCCCCGAGCAGCCGGACGCGCTGCACTTCCTCGGCCTTGCCGCCCACCAGCGGGGCCGGTACGCCGACGCCGTGGAACTGATGGACCGGGCGCTCCGGGCCGTGCCCGCCTACGCCGCGTGCCACTCGAACCGGGGCAATGCCCTGCTCGCCCTCGGGCGAACCGAAGAAGCCGTCGCCGCGTTCCGCCAGGCCATCGCGCTGAAGCGGGACTTCGCCGACGCGCACCTGAACCTGGGCAACGCGCTCCAGCGGCAGGGACTGGCCGACGAGGCCATCGCGAGCTACCGGCGCGCACTGAACCTGGCGCCCAACTCCGCGGAGACCCACTACAACCTGGGCCGCGCGTACGCGGCGGGCGGCAAACCCGATGACGCCATCCGCAGCTACCGGCGGGCGGTGGCGCTGCGACCCGACTACGCCGAGGCGTACTTCAACCTGGGCAACGTGCAGCAGCAGGCCGGCGATGCGGCGGGCGCGCTCGACAGCTTCCGGCGGGTGGTGGCCCTGCGGCCCGACGATGCTGCCGCCCACAACAACCTGGGCGCCCAGCTCGAGCTGACGGACCGCCCCGAGGAGGCCATGGCCTGCTACCGGCGCGCACTGGAGCTGCACCCGCCGTTCGCCGAGGCCCACAACAACCTGGGCAATGTCCTGCTCATGCTCGGCCGCACGGACGAGGCCATCGCGAGCTACCGGTCCGCCATCGCGGCCCGGCCGGACTGGGCCGCCGCCCACAACAACCTGGGCAACGCGCTCACGTCCGCGGGCCGCCTCGACGAGGCCATCGGCTGCCACGACCGGGCACTCGCGCTGGACCCGGACTTCGCGGATGCCCGCTGGAACAAGGCCGTCGCGCTTCTTACGAAGGGCGACTATCCGGCCGGCTGGCGGCTGTTCGAGTCGCGCTTCGAGCTGCCGGGCTGCCCGCCGGCCGGACTTCCGGGTACCGGGCCGCACTGGCAGGGCGGGCAGCCGGTGGCGGGCCGCACGATTCTCATCCGCCACGAGCAGGGCTTCGGCGACACCTTGCAGATGCTCCGGTACGTGCCGCTGCTCGCCGCGCGAGGCGCCCGGGTCCTCGTTCTGGTGCCGCCCCCGCTCGCCCGCATCGCGGCGTCGGTGGCCGGCGTCGCGGAGGTCCTGAACCCTGCCGGACCGCTGCCGTCCTTCGACCTGCACTGCCCGTGCATGTCGCTGCCGCTCGCGTTTGGCACCACCCTCGACACGATCCCGATGGAGGTGCCCTACCTGTCGGCCACGGCGGCAGCACGGTCGGCGTGGCTGGCGCGCCTCGGGCCGGTGACCCGGCCCCGCATCGGCCTCGCCTGGTCCGGCTCCACCACCCACCGCAACGACCGCCACCGGAGCGTGCCCCTCCGGACACTGCACCGCCTGCTGGACCTGCCGGCGGAATTCCACTCCTTGCAGAAGGAGTACCGGGAACGGGACTTGGACCTGCTCGCCGGTGAGGCGCGGCTCCGGGATCACGCGGAGGAACTCGGCGACTTCGCCGACACGGCCGGTCTGCTCGAAGCGCTCGACCTGGTCATCACGGTGGACACCGCGGTGGCCCACCTGGCCGGCGCGCTCGGCCGGCCGGTCTGGCTGCTCCTGCCCGAGACCGGCGATTACCGGTGGCTGCTCGGCCACGCCGACAGCCCCTGGTACCCGACCATGCGGCTCTTCCGCCAGCCCGCCGCCAACGACTGGGAGTCCGTCGCGCGGGAGCTCGCGGCGGCGCTGGCGGCGTTCCTGGACGGGCGAACGAGCGCGGGGCCCTAGGCGAGCAGCGCCTTGTCCTCGACCACGAAGGACTGGCCATGCCAGCCGAACTGGATGAAGGGCAGCAGGTTCCACTTCGGGTTGTCGCCGAAGAAGTCGAGCATCGCCCGGCGCTCGCCCGAGAGATGGGTGGGCGTCCAGCAGAAGTAGTCGTCGAAGGCGATGATCATGCCGTGCTTCAGGCGCGGCATCAGGAAGTTCAGCACCGAGCGGGTGCTCGAGTACATGTCGCAGTCGATGAACGCCAGCGCGATGTTGACGGGCCGGTCGGTCGGCGCCATCCGGTCGATGGTCTCGTGATAGAAGCCGGGCACCACCTCGTAGGCCGCGCGTGGCACACCGTCCCGGGCGCAGACATGGTGGAACTCGTCCACCGACATGCTCATGCCGCCCTGGTTCCAGGACGGGTGCTGGTCCTTCGGCCCTTCGGCGGCGGGCAGCCCCTGGAAGGAGTCGAAGGCCCACAGCCGCGCGTTGTGCCCGTGCTTGCGCGACTCCATGTGGGCCAGCGCGGCTACAATGCGGTCACGCCGACGGCCATCCGGCGAGGAGCAGGCACCGATGAATTTCCTTGAGCACTTCGACCGCGAGTGGGCCCCGCGCCTCGGCGTCCGGCGGGACACGTTCCGCGCCATCTTCGGCCATCTCCTCAGGCGGAAGTCCGGCGGCCACCTGATCCTGGAAACCGGCTGTGCCCGCCAGACCGACAACTGGGAGGGCGACGGCCAGAGCACCTACATGTTCGACCGCTTCGCCGAACTCCTGGGCGGAGAGGTCCGGACGGTGGACATCGATCCCGCATCCTGCGCCTACGCACGCTCGATCGTCGGCGGGCACACCCAGGTGCTCCAGGAGGACAGCGTGCCGTTCCTCCAGCGGACGGGCCGGGAACTCAGGGCCTCCGGACGCCCGATCGACCTGCTCTACCTGGATTCCTTCGACTGGGATCCGGCCAACCCCGTGCCCAGCGCACTCCACCACCTGAAGGAGCTGTGCGCCATAGCGCCGGCGCTCACCCCGGGCACGCTCGTGGTGGTCGACGACTCCTTCCACCAGCTGCGGGGGTTCCGGTCCGGCCCGGAGAACTTCGTCCTGCTCGAGGACCAGGGCATCGCGGGCAAGGCGAAGTTCGTCGCCGAGTACTTCCAGCAGACCGGCGTGCCCCTGGCGTTCGACGGCTACCAGTGCGGGTGGGTGCTGCCCTGACCGCGCGCGGGTCGCCAGCGGGCGGCCCGCTACCCGTTGATGGCGTCGACCCGGACGCTGAGCGCCTCGGTGCCGCCCAGGTGATCGAACAGTCCCGGCGTCAGGAAGTAGCGCGCCGGCTGGTACAGCTGCTCCACCGAGCCCGCGAGCGGGAACCGGTCCTGCAACTCGTCGTTGCGGACGAAGAACGCGTTCGAGCCCGTCACGTTGCAGGCGACCAGCGTGTAGTCCCGCTGCGCGCAGAGGTCGCACAGCGACTGCAGTGAGGAGCCGAACCAGTCGCTGCCATCCCACACGTAGTCGGGCGCATAGGGCACGCGCCAGCGGATGGGCGGCGGGAACCGTGCGTTGTATTCGATCACCAGCAGCCGGGCGCCGAGGGTGTTGAGTCGCTCGAACACGTAGTAGTCGTTGCCGTCGATGTCGATGCTGAGCAGGTCGACTTCCCGGCCCGCGAAGCCCGCCGCCGCCGCCAGCCCGTTGATGCTCTCGGCCGTCACCATGCTGTGCTGGAAGCTGAGATCGCCGCGGGCGATCGCGCCGGCGAAGGCCCGGCGGATGAAGGTGGCACTTTCCGGGCTGCCCTCGATCCACGCGCCCCGCCAGCCCTGCTTCAGCCAGAACAGGGAGTTGTTCTGCATGCCGTTCCCCACGCCGACCTCGAAGAAGGTGCGGGTTCCGGCGCCGATGCGCCTGAAGATCTCGTTGACGATGCCGTCCTCGTCGTTCTGGGAGTACGCCTTGTGGCCCCAGAGCACGGGCAGCTGGGCCGACTTGCGGCGCTCGATCTCGCGTAGGTCCTGCCAGAACGAGAGGTACTGGGCCAGGACCTGCTGCTGGGCCAGGCGGAGGGTCGTGTTCCGGTATTCATCGGCCTGCATCGCGCGGGCTCCTCGCGTTCAGTGGGCGGTACCGAGCTTGCGAAGCACGGCCGCGAGGACCGCGTCGAAGCCGGGAATGCAGCGGAACTCCCCGTAGACCGGGCAGGCCTCGCTGTCGCAGCAGTAGATGTCGCAGTTGCCCTTCACTATCGTGAACCGGTAGTGGGGATTCTCCTGGCGGTAGATGGCGTACTTGCTCCACTCGATGGAGCGGTCGAGCACGACCACCTCCACGTCCGTGGCGCCGGACAGCACCGACAGGCCGTTCTGGCAGCTGACGAACAGTCCGGCCCCGGCGATGGTGAAGTAGGTCTGGTCCAGGCTCAGGCGGTTGGTGAGGTCCACGCAGCCGCGCAGCCCCTCGCTGGCTTTCGTCATTCCGTCCCAGGGGGAATGGACCGTCCTGCCCACCACCGCCACCGACCGGCCCGCCGCCAGGAGCGCGTCCGCCAGCCGCTGCCAGCTCGCGAGCGGCCAGCTCCGGCTCGGCCAGGTCATGGACGTGTTCAGGACCACGTCGAAGCGCCCGGCCCGGTCCTCCTCCGCGGGGAAGTACTCCAGCCGCTTCTCCCGGAAGCTCAGCTGGCCGAGGCCGGCGGGGATGCTCATGAAGTCGATGGTGTCCATGAGGTGATAGGGCAGCTTCCCGGTGTCGAAGAGCGTCAGCACCCCGGCCTGACCGGCCCGCCCGGCCTCGTCGCTGATGGGGTGCACCCGGTCCACGTAGGGGCAACGGGCGAACAGCTCCGGCTGGTGGGTGTAGAGGACGAGTTCGACGATGTCGCGGAACTGGCGGCGGATCTTGCGCAGGATGGGGATGGCGCACAGGCAGTCACCGATGCCCGCGCACTGGAGGACCACGGGCAGGGTCCGGCCCGGGCCGCTCACTCGCGAATCACCGGGATGCGCGCGCCATCCCTGCCGGTGAAGTGCTGGACGCAGCCCCGGCGGTACGGGTGCTCCTCCGGATCCGTGACGGGACGCAGGCCATTGATGCCGACGTCCAGGGAAGCGTGCACGCAGAGCAGGTTGATGGCAAAGCCGATGCCGTCCAGGTGAGCACCGCCACGATCCACGAACGCGACCGGATACAGGCGATCGGCCCGCCCGAAGTAGTTGTCGGCGGTCACGTAGACCGGCAGGTGCCAGTAGAGCCGGAAGCCCAGTTCGCCGAGCAGGCGGACCAGCTCCGGCGAGCGGTCCACGTAGGCGTTCTCCACGTACAGCACCGGTTTGAACCGCGCCAGCGTGCGGCGGGCCCCGCGGAGCACCGGCGCCTCCATGCCCTCCACGTCGATCTTCACCAGCTTGAGGCGGTCGATCGCCAGGAAGTCGTCCAGCACGAGCTGCGGCACCGGCGCCCCGCCGGGCGCGCCGTCGACCATCCCCAGCTCGACGCCGCCGAAGTTGTTGGCCACGTCGGGATCGGTGTCGTAGAGGTGCAGGAGAGCCGCAGTGTCGCTGGCGGCCGCGTTCACGCAATGCACGTTCGCGAGGCTGTTGAGGGCGATGTTCGCGCACAGGTTCTGGAACACCAGGCGCTGGGGCTCGAAGGCGTAGACGGCGCCGCCGGGCCCCGCCAGGCGCGCCAGCGCGAGGGTGTGCGCGCCGATGTTGGCGCCCACGTCGAGCACCACGTCGCCCGGCCCGACGAACTGGCGGAACACCGCCACCTCGGTCTCGAAATAGTCGCCGTAGAGCTCGATCAGCCGCCCGATGACGGTGTCGTTCCGGTTGTAGAGGACGTAGCCGTGCCGGGCCTTGATGAGCCGCTGGCGGCCTTCCTCCAGGAGCAGGCGCCCGTCCACCATCAGCCGGTCACTGGCGGGCGCGCTCAGGCCTTGAGCAGGCCGCTCGCCACCGCGTCCTGGTACTCCTGCATCGCCCGGGAGTAGCGGCTCTCGAAGTTCACGGCCTTGAGCTGCAGCCGGGGGAAGCCGGCGCGGCTGACCAGCGAGCTGACCAGTTCGCGGGCATAGGGGTAGAGCGCCTCCGCCCCCTTGACCCGGAGGGCCCTGTCCCTGTCGTCCTGCTGGTCGTAGCCCAGCACCTCGAACAGGCCGCCCTGCTGCACCTCGACGAGGAACAGGGTCTTGCTCCCTGCCTTCGCCTCCACCGTCACCCGGACCAGCACGGTGTACACATCGCCGAGCTTCACGCTCGCCTCGGCGCAGAGCTGGTAGGTGATCGACACATCGAAGGCCAGTTCCGGCTGGTCGTGCCCGAAGAGGATGCCCGGCACACCCGGCGCCTCGAACGACGCATCCTTGATGAAGAGCTGGAGCAGGTTGCACTGCCCGCCGGCGGCCTGGCCGTTGCCCGAGCCAGCCGTGTCATTCGTCGCCATTCAAGCGCCACTCCGTTGCCGATCGCTGATCTAAAATGCCGCTGCAGCCGTGGAGAGGCCGCGAGCGGCGGAAATTATAGCCCTGCGGCCCAGGCCGCGGCAGGGAACCCTGTCATAACCACACCGGGAACAGGTGCAAGGCAAGTGACTGAAGACACCACGGCCAGCCGAATCCAGGCGCTGTTCCGGGCCGTCGCGGCGGAACCGGGCCGGGCCGAGCGGCACTTCGAACTTGCCACGGCACTGCTTCACGCCGGGGACGCCGCCGGGGCCGCCAGCTCCTACGCGGAGGCCGCGCGGCTCCGGCCGGGCTGGCTGGCGCCGCTCGCCAACCGGGGCATCGCCCTGCACCGGCTTGAGCGCCACGCCGAGGCCGAGGCCGTGCTGCAGCAGGCGCTGAGCCTGAAGCCCGACAGCGAGCCGGTGCTGACGACCCTCGCTGGTACGCTCCACGCCCTGGGCCGGCATGGGGACGCGGCCGCGGCGGGCGAGCGCGCGGTGAGCGCCGATCCCGGTGAGCCGGCGGCATGGATCAATCTCGGGCTCGCACTGCACGCGCTCGGCCGGCTCGAGCCGGCCGAGGCCGCCTGCCGGCGCGCGCTCGCCCTGGATCCCGACTCAGCGCTGGCGGAGTACAACCTGGGGCACGCGCTGAACGACCAGTGGCGGCCCGCCGAGGCCCTCGCCAGCTTCCGGCGTGCGGTGGCGCTCGACCCGGCGTACCAGCCGGCGCGCCACGCGCTGCTCTTCAACCTGCTCTGCGCTCCGGCGGAGACGGAGGAGACGCTCTTCGCTGCGCACACTGCCTGGGGCCAGGACCTGATCGCGCGCCTGCCCGCGACGCTGCCGCCGCCTGGCGCGGATCACGGCTCGCGCCGGCTGCGGGTCGGCTACGTTTCCCCGGATTTCCGCGCGCACTCCTGCGCGCACTTCCTGAAGCCCCTGTTCGCGGCCCACGACCGGAACACCGTGGAGGTGCATGCCTACGCCCGGGTGGAACGGCCGGACACGACGACGGCCTGGTTCCAGGCCCACGCCGAGCACTGGCGCGACCTCCGCGGCCTCGGTGACGCAGCCATCGCGGCGCTGGTTCGCGCCGATGGCATCGATGTCCTGGTGGACCTGGCGGGCCACACCCGGGGCCAGCCCCTGACCGTCTTCGCCCTGCAGCCGGCGCCGGTGCAGGTGGCCTGGCTCGGTTACCCGGCCACCTCGGGCCTGTCTACCATCAGTTACCGGCTGACCGATGCGGCGGCCGATCCGCCGGGCGACGCTGACCGCTGGCACACGGAGCGCCTCCTGCGGCTGCCCGGCGGCTTCCTCTGCTACGAGGCGCCGGCGGAGGCGCCGGCTGTGTCGCCGCCGCCGGCGGCGCGGGACGGCCGCATCACCTTCGGCTCCTTCAACAACCCCGGCAAGGTGAACCCCGACGTCATCGCGGCCTGGGCCCGCATCCTGGCGGCGGTGCCCGGCTCGCGGCTCGTGCTGAAGGGCCAGCTGCTCGCCCACGGGCCGGCGCGGGCCCGGCTGGGCGCCGCGTTCGCCGCCGCCGGCGTGGAGCCGGGACGCCTGGAGCTGCGGCCCTGGGTCACCGGCGGCCAGCATCCGCTCGCCGCCTACGGTGACATCGACATCGCCCTCGACACCTTCCCCTACAACGGCACGACCACGACCTTCGAGGCGCTGTGGATGGGCGTGCCCGTGGTGACCGTCCGCGGCGCCCGCCACGCCGCGCGGGTGGGCGCGTCGATCCTCGCGCAGCTGGGCCGGCCGGAGTGGATCGCGCCTGATACGGACGCCTGCGTGACGCTGGCGAGGAACCTGGCCGCGGACCCGGCCGCCCTCGCGGCGCACCGCCGCACGCTGCGGGACGAGCTCGCCCGCTCGGGCCTCTGCGATGCCGTCGCCTTCGCGCGGCGGCTGGAAGCGGTGTACCGGGACCTGGCGCGGGCTAGCGGGCGGGCCTGAGCACGAAGCGCAGGCGGAGCGCGGACTCGCTGAAGAGCGGGTTGCCGGCCGCGGGCCCCGGCGTCAGCGTCAGCTCGAGCACGCGCCCGTCCCAGTCGAAATCACCGGCGCCCCAGCCCGCCAGGGACCGGTGCGGGCCCAGCACCTCGTCGTCGGCGACGCCGCCCTCGTCGATGCCGTTCCGCCCGAAGCGATAGCTGCCGCAGAGGCTGGCGCCGAGGAACGCCGCGCCGAAGGTGCCCTCGACGCACTCGTAGGACTTCATGGCGAGCCCGCCGTCCGCGGTGGCCCGGAGGTCCTCCACTTTGTGGCCGAAGCGCGTGAGCTGGTTCGGCAGCAGGTACTCCGCGGTCCAGCTTCCCGACGAGGCGAGGACGCCGGCGCCCGGATCGAAGTCGAAGGTCGCCCGGGAGCTGACCCGCAACCGGACATCGCCGGAACCGGTGGTCGCGGTGACGCCGTCGAGCACGACCTCCACCGCGCGGGCCGGCGTCGCCGCCAGCACCAGCATGGCCAGGGCAAGACCTAGGGGCGCAGCCACGCGGGATCCCCGGCGCCGCGGGCGTCCAGCGTCACGGCAGCCTGGCGCAGGGCGGGCCAGCTGTCGAGCAGGCGGGCGTAGAGCTGCAGGTCCCGCCGCTGGCTCTCGAGCGCGGCGGAACCGGCCTGCCCGGCATACTCCAGCGGCACCTCGCCGCCCCGCGCGAGCCCGCCGTCCAGCCGCTCGCGGATGGTGCGCAGGCTGGCGTACCACCAGGCCGGATAGCCCGTGCGACTGCCCTCGGCCGCGACCACCAGGTTCCGGTGGTGCGTGAGATAGGCCTGCCACGCGCCCCGGGCCAGGCCGGCGAAACGGGACGGATCGCCGGCGACGTGCGCCAGGTGCCTGCCCATGGCGGCGAGCCGCGCGGCCGCCCCGCTCTCCCCGTGCGGGCCGACTGCCGGCGTGCCGGCCAGGCCGAGCAGTCCAAGCAGGAAGGCGTTGCCGGGAAAGCGGGCGCAGGGATCCAGGTAGTCGTCGGCGGCGTATCGGCGCCCGCCATCCGGCCGGTGGCGCACGGCGAGCGGGAGGTGCGCGACCACCGTGTCGGGCAGCGTCCAGTGCAGCAGCTTCTCCCAGGCCTGGTCCTCGCCCCGCCCCACCGGGAAGCAGGGCGGCAGCGGCAGCGTGTTGTCGACGGCGTGGCAGAAGGTCATCAGGTAGACGCCCTGGCACAGCACCGGGAACTCCGGGCGGCGGAGCACCTCCCGGCTCGGTGCCAGCGGCACCGGCCGCGCGAGCATCCGTTGCTCCGTGTCCCCGCCGGACAGGAGGCTGAAGAAGCCGAGGCAGTCGGAGGCGCAGTCGCCGGCGAGGCCGAGCGCCGTGGCGGCAATCCGCACGGTCCGCTCCTGGATCGCGGTGGTGAGGAAGTCCCCGGCGCCCCGCAGGCTGGCGGGCCCGGACAGGCGCGCGACGACACTGGCGACGGAATGGCCGAGGAAGGCCTCGTGCAGGCCCAGCGCATCCGGGTCGGCCGTGGCCACCACCCGGGCCTCGGTCTCCGCCTCCGACTCGAAGAAGTGCGTGTGCATCGGCACCTCCTCGGCGCTGATCCACAGGGCGAGCGCGTAGCGCGGCGGGACCTCGAAGGCGGCGATGATGTCGTCGTCGGCCGAGAGCAGGCGCCGGCCCGGCAGCAGGAGGTTCAGCAGGTTCCGGCTGCCGCCGATGCCGACCCGCGGCGGCGGGCAGCCGCTGACGGCGAAGTCCGCAACCTCCGGCTCCACGCCCGCCAGGGCGGCGAGTTCCAGGGCCACCGGCGAACGCTCGCCCGGTCCCGCGAAGCGCAGGCGTATGCCGAGCCCGGCCTCGAGGGCCCGGGCTGCCAGCCGCTGGTCCGTCGCGCGCTCCCGGGTGGGGCTGTCGTCCACCACCGTGATGCGGAGTTCCCGGCCGTGCCGGCGGGCGAAATCCAGCCAGGAGGACACGGACCGGCGGAGCAGCGCCGGGTTGCCGCCGGCGGGAATCCCGAGGTCAGTAATCGGCGCCAGGTCGGGGACCGGCTCGGCCGCGGCGCGTGCCGCGCAGGCGGCCAGCACCCGAGCGTCGCTCTCCAGGTTGGGACCGGCGAGAGGAGTGACGGCCAAGGGCGGCCCTCAGGTGAAGCTCGGCCCGTGAGCCCAGGACACCAGCGTGTGCCGCGTACCCCGGGTGACGGGCTCGACCTTGTGGATCATGTAGGACGGGAAGATGGCGGCCGTGCCCTGGGGCAGGCGCAGGGGGTCGCCCTTGTCCATGAAGCAGAGGTCGCCGCCCTCGTAGGCTTCGGGCGGCGTCAGGAAAGTCACCATGCTGAGCTTCCGGGTGGCGAAGATCCCTGGGCCCAGGTCGACGTGCCAGTCAAAGTAGCCGGTCGGGTCGTACTCGAGGACGTCCACGCTCATCTGCCCATCGAGCTGGAAATGGAATGTGGCCTGGTTGACCCGCTGCACCAGGCTCGCGAGGCGCTGGAAGATCCAGGTGCACTCCGGCGTGGGCGGAATCGACTTGATGCGCGTCCGGCGAACGCCGTAGTCGACGCGGCTCTCGGCCTTGTTCTGCGGGTCGCCGCCGCGCACCTCGACGGCGGCCTCGTTGAAGGGCAGCGGGAGGTCGATCAGCCACTGGCATTCGGCGGGCGTGAGGACGTTGGGGAACTGGCCGATCGCGGTGAGATATTCGTTGTACATGGTGCGGAAAGAATACCTTACCCGGCCGGCGGCACCCCTATAATCACGTCACGCCGCACCGCTCAGGAACCCGTCGCCCATCCCATGTTCGGCAATCTCCGCCTCGTCGCCACCGACAAGCTCAGCGAGTACCGCGCCAACACCGAACTCTTCCTGCAGCTCGGCAACGAGGGCTTCGCCGAGATGATCCGCAACGGCGGCCGGCCGCCGGCGCCAAGCCCGTACCGGTCGCCCTGGCTGCTCTATCACGCCTGGCGCCAACCCCGCATCCAGGTGGACGAGAACACCGCGCGACTCGTCCGCGACCTGATGGAAGGCCGCCCCGCCGGGGCGGAGCACGCCGACATCGCGCAGAAGATCCAGGCGCTCGGCTGGTGCGACGACCACCAGCCCGTGGACCTGGACGAACTCGTGAAGCGCACGGCCGACTACTTCCTCGCGATCCAGAACGACTACGAGCTGCGGCACTTCCTCGGGATCGTCCGGGACCGGCGCCCGCAGGTGGTCGTGGAGATCGGCACCGCCCGGGGCGGCATGCTGTTCTGTTTCTGCCAGCTGGCGGCCCGGGACGCGATGCTGGTCAGCATCGACCTGCCGGGCGCCCCGAACTGCGGCGGCCAGACCGCGGTGGAGCGGGAGGTGTTCGCCACCTTCGGCCCGCCGACCCAGGCCATGCACTTCATCCCGGCCGACTCCCACCTGGAATCCACGCGGGAGGAACTGCGCCGGATCCTGGCCGGCCGGCCGGTGGACCTGCTGTTCATCGACGGGGATCACTCCTACGCCGGGTGCATGGCGGACTTCGGGATGTACCGGGAGTTCGTCGCGCCCGACGGCCTCGTCGCCTTCCACGACATCTGCATGTTCCCGGGCGAGTGGGGCCCGGACGGCGCCGTCGGCGTGGCCTGGCAGGAGCTGAAGGCGCGCTACGGCGGCGAGGAGATCGTGGACCCCGCGGGCGTGTCCACGCGGGTGCTCGGCCCGGGCCAGCACTGGCGCTGGGGCATCGGCCTCATCCCGGCGGACCGCCTCGGGCAACGGGCATGACGCCACTCCGGGTCAACGCCGCGGTCCACGTCGAAGCGCGCCTCTTCGGCCCGGTGGACGGCGACGTGCGGCGGACCCACTTCGTGCTGGAGCAGCACCCGGAGATCGCGGCCTGGCTGCTCACGATCCTCGACTTCATCCTCTTCCGGCAGGGCCGGCTGCCGGAGGAGCGGCGCATCGCACCACCGCCCGGCGGCGTGATCCTGGAACGCCTGATCGCCGGGGCCGTGATCCTCGCCGGGCGGCGGCCGGACGGCGGCCAGGCCCTGCAGCTGAACCCCGGCTTCGAGGCGGGCCTGTTCGTCGCGGCCCGCGTCCCCGGCGAGCCCGCGCGCAACACGACGCTCCCGCTCGGCGCCGAGCCCGAGGTGGCCCGCTGGCTGCTGGCCGGCACCCTGGAGCCCGGCTCCCGGACGGTGCCCCCGCCGGGGCCACTGGCCGACGCCCTGGCCGGGCACGGACTGCTGGTCAGGGAACCGCCTCCACCACCCGCCTGCCTGCCGGATCCGGCGGCGACATCGGCCGACCGGGATGCGGTGCTCGCCACCGCGGGGCGGGTGATCGCCCAGGCCCCCGGCCAGGCCGTGCCCGACGAGGTGCGCGCACTGCTCGGCCGGCACACGCCGCCGTTGCCGGCCGGTGCCGCGCTCTGGTGGGCGGTGGACGCGGGCAGCGGCGTCGTCGTCCCCGTCCTGTCCGGCGGGCCGGCGCCCGGCCCCGATTTCCGTGGCCCGGCCGCAGCCGGACGCGCCACCGCCTGGCAGGCCCAGGAAGCCACCGCCCGGCAGGCACTGGCGACGCAGCGCCATGCCACGCTCCGGGAAATCCTGGCGCCCGGTCCCCGGGAAGCGCTGCGCCGCTACGTGCGCCAGCTCGTGGAACGCGGCTACTTTCCCGCCCTCGGCGACGGCCAGGTGGAGCTCCGCTCCGCCATCCACAACGAGCCGGCCATCGCGTCCCTGCACCGGGCCCTCGCGGTCTTCCTGGGCCGGATCGCGGGGGAGACGCTGCAGGCCTCCTACTGCTACCTGAGCTGCTACGAGGCCGGCGCCACGCTGCCGCCCCACAAGGACCGGCCCCAGTGCAACTACAACCTGTCCCTGGTGCTGGACATGCAGGGTCCCGGGGGCGAGCCCGAGCCCTGGCCCATCTACCTGGAACTGGACGGCCGCCCCGAGGCCGTGCTGCTGAAGGTCGGCGACGGCCTCACCTACTCGGGTACCGAGCTGCTGCACTGGCGGGAGGCGCTGCCCGCGGGGCAGCGGGCAGTGGTCTGCTTCTTCCACTTCGTGCCGCCGGATTTCGCCGGGTCGCTCGACTGAGCACGGACGCCTAGGGAAAGATCGCAGCGCCCTGGTCTGGCGGCAGTGCGAGGCCGCGCAGTGCGTCTTCCACCTCCGCCCGGACCTCCTCCCTGCTGCGGACGCCCGCATCCCGGGGCGCGCGGCGAAATAGCCGGCTGCACGCTGGTGGTAGTTCAGCCGGCGCTGCACCCAGGTGCGGACGGCGAGCCGGGGATCGGCCTCGTACTCCTGCCGCATCGGTCCCGTCGAGCCGGCGCGTGGTGATGATGAACCGGCTGCCCGGGAAGGTCCGGTCGAGGAGCGCGTAGTCGTGCTGGTCGCCGTCACTGAAGCAGTCGAACTCGCGATAGAGGGGGTCGGTGACCGGTATGTGGCTGTAGTACCCGTGGAAGGACCGGAGGCCGAGCTCGGTGAACAGCCGGTGCATGGACGACGTGCCGGTCTTATTGAAGCCGATGCAGAAGACCTTGCTGAAGGAATGGGTCACGCCGGAACCTGGCGGCTAGCGCGTGGCAATCATGTTCAGGGAGATGGGCATCCCCAGGAACTGCATCGCGCTGGTGTCGTCGAACAGGTTGAAGGATGGCACCCGGCGGCCGGCGCTGTAGCCGGCGGCCTGGAGCTGGGTGGCGAGGTAGCGCTCGTCGATGCCGGCCATGTGGTAGTCGTAGGCGTCCACGTGGCCGCCGAACATCATGCGCATGATGTGGAAGCGCCCTTCGGGCGCCAGGCCGGGCGTGAGGTAGAGGTGGCACAGCCGCTCCAGGTCGGGGACGCTCACGTAGAGCGTGCCGCCCGGCGCGAGGACCCGCCGCCACTCCTTCAGCACCAGCCCGAGCCGCTCCTGGTAGTCGAAGTGCTCGAGCACGTGGCTGGCGTAGACCTCGACGAAGGTGCCATCCGGAAAACGGGAGAGGTCGGCCGCATCGCCCAGGTGATCCACCTTGTCGCCCGCAATGGCGTCGAAGATCTCCCAGCCCTCGCGCCGCTGCCTGCCGCCGATGTGCAGGCGGCGGGGTGCATTCTGTGCGTCGGACATGGCCATGGATGGCGGGGCGCCTTCGGTCGCGGACGGGTGAAGTGACATAAGGATGGCCTGCAGGGATCCGGACCTGCAGCGGTGCGGGGCAATTAAATGTGGCTACAATGCCGCTGTCAAACCACGTTGGCGAAAACGGGCTCCACGCCATGAATGGCGAACAACCGCAGCAGGCCGGCACGGACGCGGCGGCCGAAGAAGCCAACCACGCACTCCAGGATGCCCTGTGGGCCGAGAACGCCGGGCTGCCCGAGCGGGCAGTCGCGGCCTACCGGCGCGTGCTGGCACTCTTCCCCGGCATCTGGGAAGTGCACAACAACCTGGCGAACCTGCTGCTCGACCTCAACAGGCCCGCCGACGCGTTGCAGTCGGCCCGGGCGGCCGCCGCGCTCCGTCCGGACGAACCCCTCGTCACGGCGAATGTGGGCCGGGCCCTTCTCCGTCTCGACAAGCCCGACGAGGCCGTGCCCCACCTGCGGGCAACCCTGGAGCGGCGGCCCGACATGCTCCCGGTCCGGGAAATGCTGGCGGGCGCGCTGCTCGACGCCGGCCGCCCCGAGGAAGGCGCCGCCGTCTTCCGCGCGATCGAGGGCCAGGTCGCGAACGACTTCCAGGTGCTCGAGACGATGGCCAAGTACTACATCCGGGCCCGCATGGGCGTGGACGCCGAGCGCTGCCTGCTGCGCATGATGCAACTCGACCCGCGGCACGAACCGACCTACGGCGACCTCGCGCTGCTCTACATGGACTACGTGCAGTTCACCAAGGCCGGCGAGATCGCCCGGCGGGGACTCGAGTTCGCGCCCCGCTCCGCCGTGTTCTGGAACACGCTGGCGAACAGCCAGGCCAGCATGGGCGCGGTGGAAGAGGCCCTCGCCTCCTACCGCAAGGTGCTCGAGGTCAACCCGTCCATGGCCGCGTCCCACTCCAACCTGCTGCTCACCATGCACTACGTGAGCGGCATCGACCCCGCCGAGATCTTCGAGGAGCACAGGCGCTTCGGCCGGCAGCGCACGCCGCCGGCGCTCGCCAACCGCAACTTCACCAACCCGCCCGAACCGGCCCGGCGGCTGCGCATCGGCTACGTCTCGCCGGACATCCGCACACACTCGGTGGCCTTCTTCCTGGAGCCCCTGCTCGACCACCGGGACCGGGAGCAGTTCGAGATCCACTGCTACGCGATGGTCAAGTCGCCGGACAAGGTCACCCAGCGGCTGAAGGGCAAGGTGGATCACTTCCGCAACGTGCACAACCTGACCGACCAGCAGCTGGCGCAGGCCATCCGGTCGGACGGGATCGACATCCTGATCGACCTGGCGGGCCACGCGGGCAACCTGCACGCCGCCGTGCTGGGCTATACGCCGGCGCCGGTGCAGGTCACCTACCTGGGATACCCGGACACCACCGGCATCGAGGCCGTGGACTACCGGATCAGCGACTGGATCGCCGACCCGCCGGGCGCGGAGGCCTTCTACACGGAGCAGCTCGTGCGGCTGCCCGACGGCTTCCTCTGCTTCCGCCCGCCGGAGCAGATCCCGGACATTGGGCCGCCACCGGGACCCGCCGCGGGCTACGTCACCTTCGGCACCTTCAACCGGGAATTCAAGGTTTCCGAGCAGGTGCTGGACCTGTGGTGCCGCATCCTGGCCGAGCTGCCGGATTCCCGCCTGATGATGAAGTGCCTGGCCGGCGACGACCCCGGCTGCCGCGAGTACCAGCTCGGCCGGTTCGAGCGGCGGGGCATCGACCGCCGCCGGATCGAGCTGGTGGGCTTCATCGGCGCGCCGGCGGACCACCTCGCCATGTACCGCAAGGTCGACATCGCGCTGGACACCTTCCCCTACCACGGCACGACCACCACGCTGGACTCGCTGCTGATGGGCGTCCCCGTCATCACGCTGGCAGGCCACAACCACGCCAGCCGCGTGGGCGAGAGCCTGCTCACCCAGATCGGGCTGCCCGACCTCATCGCGCGGAGCCCGGACGACTACGTGGCCAGGGCCATCGCGCTCGCCGCCGATCCCCGGCGGATCGCCGCCCTCCACGGCTCCTTGCGCCAGAAGCTGCTCGCCAGCTCCCTGTGCGACGGCCCGGGCTTCACCCGGAAATTCGAGTTCGCCCTCCGCGGCATGTGGCTGAACTGGTGCCACGCGCGGGGCGTCGCGCTGACGCCCGCCCAGGCGGCCCAGGCCGCCTTCGACTTCACCGCGCCCGCCGCACTTCCCCGATGAGGCCCTGAATCTGCGCCCGGCCGGCGGCGTTGTCCGCCGGCACGAGCTCGTCGTGCAGGCACTGGAGAAGCTCCAGGGCGTGGGGCGCGTTGCCCGCCGCCAGGTACTGCCCGGCCAGCGCGACGACGTCGCCGCCCAGCCGGTCCCTCAGTTCCGGGTGGTGGCTGATCTTCACGGGGCGGTCGAAGGTGCGGCCCCGGCCGGTGCTGCGGAAGTTCCAGGCCTCGTCCATGATCTCGAGCTGCACGCCGAAGCGGTTCGCCTCCGGGCTCAGCAGTTCCACGAAGCTGGTCTGGTCCATGAACAGCACCTCCCGCCGGACTTCCGGGTCATCGATGTGCGCGGTGACCGGCGTCTTCGGCGGGATGTCCTCGTTGGCGCGCTCGAAATTCTCCCGGGTCAGGTTCTCCCAGGCCTCCAGCAGCGCGAGGACGGCGCGCGATTTCCGGAAGAGGATGAAGCCCACGTTGAACATGGGCAGGCCCATGATCTGCGCGCACTTGCTCACGTCCGGCTGGCAGACGGCCATGCCGATGTCGATGTGGTCCAGCTTGCGGAAGAGTTCCGGGAACTCGGGGCTCAGCACCCGGGTGTCCGTGTCCAGGTGCAGCGTGTGGTCGTAGGGCGAGTTCCGCAGCGCGCGGATCCGGTCGAGCTGGCCCTCCGCCCACAGGCTCCGGTAGCGGCGGCGGGTCTCGAGGGGCACCACGTTGCTGAAGCAGGGGCTGCGGGCGAACGGCACGTCCGGCAGGTCGGTGCAGAGCGTGATCGGCAGGTCCGGGATGAACGCGCGGGCGCTGTGGGCGGACAGGCAGGCCTCCGCCAGGTAATGGGGCCGGCGGGTGGCCACGTAGACCATGCCGATGTTCCGCTGGTTCATGCCGACTTCCGGTCGCCGTCGAGGCCGAGCCGTTGCAGGAGATTGCGGTCCAGCAGGCTCGCGAACCGGGCAAGCTCCGCCGGCTCCACCTCGTCCAGGGTCGTGAACTCCCGGTCCATTTCCCGCGTGATCGGCGCGCCGAGGAGCTCGTAGATCTCCTCCGTGCCCTGGGGATGCAGGTAGCCCCCGGGCACGCGGAGGCCGGGCAGGCGCTGCAGCCCGAGGCCGGCGGCCATGCGCGCGAGCCAGGGACCGGGGTCCCGGCGGAGCGCGTCGGTATCCACGATCACGCTCCTCGCCCCGAGCGTCGCGAGCCAGTCGCGGTGCCGGTCGTTCCAGAAGGCGGCCGCCTCGGCGGGTTCGACGCCGTGGGGGAGGAAGTCCGGCGCCTGGCGCCGGATCCGCACGCAGCTCGCGTACCAGAGGCCGGGATCCCGCACCGCCAGCGCGACGCCGAAGCCGCCGCTCCGCTGGGCCGCGGCCGCCGCCCGGTAGAGCGGGCTCGCCGTGACCCGCGCCCAGTCGGCGGGACGGTCGCGCACGAAGTTGCGGATGCCGTCCCGGAAGCGGGGATCCACGAAGTCCTCGATGGCGAGTTCCGCCCGGTCCCGGATGACGGGCCCGTGCTTCCAGCCCAGCAGCATGGTGGCGGTCTGCACGTCGGCGAAGTTGTGGCGGAGCATCCAGGTCAGGAGGTTGCTGCCGGAACGCATCAGGCCGGCGATGCGGATCAGGGTCACGCCGGCTTGAGATCAAAAGCGATGCAGAGGCGCTCCTCGTCCGAGCGGAAGGGAATCGTGCGGTGGAACAGGGATGACGGGAACAGCGCGAGCTGGCCGGGCCGGGGTTCATGGCGGAACGTCGGTGACGGGCGGTCCGAGAGCCGGGGGAACCCGTCGCCCTCCAGGCTGAACTCGATCGCCCCCTCGCCCGCCGGGCTCTGTTGGGGTATCTGCAGGTAGAGGCAGCCGCTCATCCACCCGAAGGGGTGGTTGTGGAAGGCCTGGTGACCGCCGGTCACCAGCCGCACGAACCAGCCGTGCAGGCTCGCGTTCGCGGGCCAGCGCACAGCCATTTCACGGGCATCGGGGGCCAGCCCGGCGCGATAGCGCTCCAGTTCGGCAACCAGGTCCCGCTGCAGGCGGGCGAGCGCGCCGCCCGGATTGGCGGCGGCATGGACGAACAGGTTGCCCCCGGTCTGGAAACCCAGGGTCGTGGTCACGCCCTTCGGTTCCCAGATCGCCTCGACCCGCCCCGCCTCGGCGATCAGGTCCCGGAGGAAGGCGGCATCGGCCGGTGATGTGTAGCGGTCCACGACCTGAACCTGGCCGAGCGGGTCCGGGCAGAACGGGTGCGGGTCGGCCCGGTTGAAGTGCCAGGCCGCGTAGGCGGAGAGCGAGGCCGAGTGCAGGTTGCCCGCCTCCGATGCCGCGTGGGCCTCCAGCCAGGTGAAGAAGTCGGCGTGGCGCCCGAGCCGGAGCTCGCAGTCGAGGGCCTGGGCCCGGGCAAACGGATTGCCGGAGGCGCGGAAGTGGCGCAGCGCCTCCTCGAGCCGCCCCCCGGCCTTGAGCACGCAGGCGGCGTTCTCGTTGGCGTCCGGGTTGCCGGGCTCGATGGCGAGCGCCCGCTGGTAGCAGGCGAGTGCCTCCTCGTTCCGGCCCAGATCCCGCCACGCGTTGCCGAGAAACAGGTGGGCCGCCGCCGATCCCGGCGCAAGTTCCGCCGCACTGGCGAGCAGGCCCGTCGCCTCGCCGGCCCGGCGCAGCTGGACCAGCAGGTTGCCGAGGCTGACCAGCCCGCGCACGTGCCGCGGGTCCAGGGCGAGCGCCTGCCGGTAGAAGGCCTCGGCACCCGCGAGCTTGCCCTGGGCGTGGAGCGCGTTGGCGAGGTTCACCAGGGTTTCGGGCCTGTCGGGCCGGAGCGCGACGCCGGCCCGCAGGTGCGCCTCGGCGGCCTCGGGCCGGGACAGGGTGATGAGCATGGCGCCCAGGTCGTTCCGCGCGGCGAGCGAGTCGGGCGCCAGGGCCACCGACTGCTCCAGCAGGGCAGCGCCTTCTGCCAGGCGACCCGACTGGGCCCGGACCAGCCCGAGCAGGTGCAACGCCGCCGGGTCGGTCCCGGTCTCGCGAAGCAGCTCGACGCAGGTGGCTTCAGCGTCGGCCAGGTGGCCGGCGGCCAGGTGGCCTCGCGCAGTTTCGAGCGTTGCGGGCATGGTCAGGGGACTGGCGGCACTCAGACGGACGCCAGCTCCTCCGCCGTACCGGCCCGCACCTCGATCACGTTGCCCTGGAAGCGCAGGGTCATGCCCGCGAGCGGGTGGTTGCCGTCCACGGTGACGGCATCTCCATCGATGGAGGTGACGAGGAAGTTCTGGGTGGCGCCGTCCGGATCGGTCCGGGTGAGCGCCATGCCCACGGTCACCTGCTCCGGATCGGGCAGGCTGGCGAGGGGGATGACCTCCGTCAGGTTCGGCAACCGGTCACCGAACCCCCGTTCCGGTGGGATGGTGATGTCGAAGGCATCGCCGGCCCGCTTGCCGGCGAGGAGCCGCTCCAGCGCCGGGAGGATGCCGGCAGCCCCGTGCAGGTACTGCAGGGGCTCGCCGGGGGGCGAACGGTCAAGCACCTTGCCTTGCTCGTTGGTCAGCGTGAACTGGATGCTGACGACACAATCCTTGGCGATGTCCATGGCAAATTCCGCTTCTGTTGCTCGTTCCTTTTAACGCCTCATTGTCCGCGCCCGCGGTGGGAATGGTCAATGCCGGCCGCCGGGTCCTGTGAACCCCGTTTGCTATCATCCCGTTACTTAACGCAAACCCTGCTGAACGCAACACGGGCCATCCCTTTCCCGCCATGTCCGACAAACCCTACCTCGAGGCCGTCAAGGCCCAGTACGAGGCCTTTCCCTACCCCCCCCGGGATCCCGCCGACGAGAAGCGCCGCCTCTGGCACGCCATTTCCGGCAACCTGCTGCTGATCAACCACCACTGCTTCGCCGGGCAGAAGGACTTCCGCCGGGGCTTCCGCGCGCTGGTGGCGGGCGGCGGAACCGGCGACACGGCCATCTTCCTCGCCGAGCAGCTGCGCCACTACGACGCCGAGGTGGTGTACCTGGACATGTCCACCGCCGCGCGCCAGGTCGCCGAGGCCCGCGCCCGGGTCCGGGACCTGGACAACATCACCTGGCGGACGGCGTCGATCATGGAGCTCCCGACGCTCGGCCTCGGCAAGTTCGACTACATCGAGTGCTGCGGCGTGCTGCACCACCTCGCGTCGGCGGAGGACGGACTGCTCGCCCTCAAGTCCGTGCTCCGGGACGACGGCGCCATCTTCCTGATGCTCTACGGCAAGTACGGGCGGCAGGTGGTCTACGACATGCAGACCCTGCTGCGCACCTACCTCCCCGCGGACCTGGACATGGCGGAGAAGGTGCGGATGACGCGGCAGCTCCTGGCCGGACTGCCGCGCACGAACGGCTTCGTGCGGGACCTGGCGGCCTGGCAGAGCGAGATCGCGGCCGACGGGCTGGGCGACGCGGGACTCTACGACCTGCTCCTGCACAGCCAGGACCGCTGCTTCGACGTGCCCGGGCTGTACGCGCTGGCGAAGTCGGCCGGGCTGCACCTGCAGAGCTTCGCCCACGAGGCCGATGCCTACGATCCGCTGAATCACGTCACTGACGACGCTGTTCGGGACCACGTCGCCACGCTGGACCTGCCCCGGCGCCAGGCGCTGGCGGAACAGTTCGTCGGCACGCTGCGCAAGCACGAATTCTTCCTGGCCCGGCAGCCCGGCCGGGGCGCCACGCTCCGGGACGAGAACCTGGCGCTGCGCTCCTTCGGCACGCTGCTGGACAACGCCCCGAAGCTGGCCGCCGACATGGTCCCCGGCCGCGTGATCCGCTACACCGAGCCCGGCCGCAGCCTGCAGATCCTGGCCACGCCCCTGTCGAAGGTGATCTACGCCCACATGGACGGCAGGACCCCGCTGCGCACCCTGCGCCAGCGGCTCCGCCAGGCCGTCCCGGGGGCGACCGCCGCGCAGGTCAATGCGGAGATCGAGCGGGTCTACGCCCAGCTCCACCCGCGGGGACTGCTGTACCTGATCCGCGCGGGCGACTACGGGGTCAAGGTGCCCGACTACGCCACCCTGCAGCCGCCCTGATCCGCGCCGGCCCGGTCAGGTGCCCAGCTTCTCCAGGGCCTGGCGGGCGTCCGCCGCAAACGCCGACTGGTCGCCGCCCTTCTCCAGGGCCAGCGTCAGGTGCTGCCGCGCACCGACCGGGTTGCCTGCCGCCGCGTAGGCCTTGCCCAGGTGGTACTGGACGATGGCGACGTTGCCGTCCACCGCCACGGCCTTCTCCAGCGTGCGCACGGCATTGCTGAAATCGTCGTTGCGGTAGTACGCCCACCCGAGCGTGTCGAGCAACAGCGGATCGCCCGAGGCGCCGAGCGGCTTGGCGAGCGACAGGGCCCGGGCCAGGCTGGCCTTGTCACCGCCCTGGTCGAGCAGCAGCGAGGCCAGGTTGTTGGCGATGATCTGGTCACCCGGATTCGCGGCGAGGACGGCCTCGTAGACGGCGGCCGCGTCGGCGCCGCGGCCGTCCCGCTGGTAGAGGCTGCCCAGGAACAGGGCGATGGTCGCGTCGCCCGGGATGGCCTTGTGGCCCCGTTCCAGTGCCGCCAGCTGCGCGGGGGAGTTCGTCGGCTCCAGGGCCGCGAGGGCAAGGTAGGCCCGGGGGTCGGCGGGCGCCAGCGTGATGGCCTTTTCGTGCACGGCGCGGGCCGCCTTCACGTCGCCCTGGCGCAGGTAGGCCCGGCCGAGCATCAGGCCGGCTTCCAGGTCGTCCTCCGGGTACGCCTTGAGTATGTCGATGGCCTCGGCGGCCCGGCCCTCCTCCAGCAGGATGCTGGTCAGGCCTTCGAGCGCCTGGCGCTGCTTCGGATCCTTCTCGAGCACGGCCCGGTACCGGGCCAGGGCCTCCGCGTTGGAGCCCTGGGCCTGCAGGACCCGTCCCATCTGCTGTTCGGCCAGGGCGCTGCCCGCCCCGCGCTCCAGGGCACGCTTCGCCTCCGCCTCCGCGGCGGCCAGGTCCTGTTGGGCGAGCAGGCTCTGCACCAGGGCGGCCGAGGCCTCCGCGTCGTCGGGCTTCACCGCCGTGAAGGCGCGCAGGATCCCCTCCGCCGCCGCGCTGTCCCCCTCGCCCGAGAGGAGCACGGCCAGCTCCTTCGCGGCCGCGGCATTGCCGGGCTCCCGGTCGAGCAGCGAGCGGTAGGTGTCCTTCGCCACCACCAGGTCGCCGGCGCCCACGTAGGAGCGGGCCAGCAGCAGCTCGGCCTCCCGCGACGGCTCCCGGCGCAGCACCGTGCGCAGGTCCGCGATGGCCGTATCGTACTTCCGGTCGAGGAACGCGAAGGTAGCGCGGCTGAGCAGCGCCTCCGTGTTGTCGGGGGCCGACTTCAGGATTGCTTCGATCTCGGCCCGGGCCTGCACGATGTCGCCGTCCACCGCGTACTGGGCAACGATGCGGTTGCGGGCCTGCTGGCCTTCCGGGCTGGTCTCCGGCCATTTCGCCGCGGCTTCCCGGTAGCTGGCCATGGCCTCGACCGGGCGCTTGGTAGACCGGTAGAAATCCCCGAGGGCCAGCCTTAGCGGGGCACTCTCCGGATAATTCGCGATCGCGTCCTTCAGCAACTTCTCGGCGCCAGTCGTGTCGCCCTGGCGGACCAGCCGGGTGGCGAGGCGCACCGTCACCCAGTGATTCTCGGGATCGGCAGCAACCAGAGCCCGGAGTTCCCGCTCCTCGTCATCGAGGCGCCCGCGGCTAGCGTAGAAGTCCACCAGGCGGTACCGGTACTTTGGTTCCTTCGGGAATTCCGCGATGAGGGCCAGCACGGCCGCCTCGTAGGCCTTCTCGTCGCCCCCTTCGAGGAGGAAGGCCAGGCGGAAATCCCGGAGCAGGTCGGCGTCGGCGCCCCTGGTGTTCTTCAGGCCCTGGTCGACCGCCGCCAGGGCACCAGCGATGTCCTTCTGTCCCGCGAGCAGGCTGGCCTTCGCGGTATAGGCATCCACATAGGCCGGATCGATGGCCAGCGCCGCATCGATCTCCGTGGCCGCTCCGGCCTGGTCACCCTGCAGGTAGAGGACCTTGGCCGAGAGCAGGTGCACGTCGGCCCGGTCCGGCGCCAACTGTCGCGCGGCCTCGGCCTGGACACCGGCAGCGGAAACGTCGCCCGACGCAAAGTACAGGTCGCCGAGGCGTAGCCGGGCCTCGATCAGGCTCGGGTCGCCCTCGATGGCCATCTGCAGCCGGGCGAACGCCTCGTCGAACTTCTGGTCCCGCCAGGCGATTTTCGCCAGGATGAAGTGGCCCTGGGCGTTCTTGGGCTGGATCTGGACCGCGTTCTTGGCCTCGATGGCAGCCTTCCGGTAGTCCCCGGCCTCCAGGAAGGCCTCGGCTTTCTCCAGGTGACCCGCGACCTTGTCCTCGGGGGAGCTGCAGGCAGCCGTCAGGGCCAGCAGGGCGGAAAGGGCGAGTACGAGAGGCCTCATGGAGCAGCTCCGGATTCAGCGATCAGCGCGGGATTGTACCCACGCACCACCTGCCCGGCCGCGCCGGAGTCACATACCGGGATTACGAAACCTCCACGATGGCGGCCAGCACAGTGGCGAGTCGATCCGCAAAAAAAGAAAGCCCCGCCGAAGCGGGGCTTTCCCTGAGCAGGGGCCGGGAACACCGACCCATGTTCATTGAGGCACTTCTCAGGCCGTGACGGCCTTCCGGCGCGCGACGCCGAGCAGACCCAGGGCCGAGCCGAACAGCCAGACGGCCGCCGGAACCGGCACCACGCTGAACGTGGCCTTGTAGCCGTTCGTCAGCGCCTGGTTCGCGTTGGACAGAACGAGCGTGCCGCCACCGTAGCTGACGGTGTTGAAGCCGTTCAGGGCAGCGATGGTCTGCTGCGGCCCATAGGCGATGTCGTCCCCGCCTATCGTGCGGGAGGCGGCAGTGCCCGGACCCCAGGTCGTGGTGGAATCGTTCGCGAAGTTGCCACCCAGGCCGTAGTTGCCGCAGATGCTGGCGCCGACGCCGCTGCCGAAGTTGCCTTCGACGCAGGCGAAGGTGGAAGCACCGGCAGCGCCGCCGTTACCGATGATCAGACCGGTGGTCAGGGTACGGAACAGGGTATTGGTCGGCGCCGTCGTGAAGCGGACATTGAACGTGCCGCCCGTCTGGCTCACCAGGTTGGTCACATCGTCATAGGACCAGGTGGCCGTGGACGAGGCGATGTTGCCGGCCGAGGAGCCGTTGCTGCTGTAGGTGGCCCACTGGGTCAGGGTGGCGGCGTAGGTGGCGGCATCGGCCGCGCTGACACCACCCAGACCGGCGGCGACGGCGATAGCCAAGGCGCTCTTTTGCTTGTGATCCATTAAGAAAATCCTCCAGAGAGTTTCGGTTCTAAGAGCTCTTATCTGGAAGGTAGTAGCCCGGCCATCTCCCCCCTCTCCACTTTTCTTCGACTCGCGTGCTGGAGAGCAAGACCCGAAACTTTGCGTCCCCGGTTCACACCGGGTTTGCCCGTTCCTTCTGGGTCTGAACTATACGGAAAGTTAATGCACTGGCAATGGGTCGCTTTACATAAGGGTGATCGACCTTGCCCCAGTGCAAAATCCGTCCACCCCGCCCGAAAAAAAAGGTTCATCGCGCATAACCGGGGAAGGCGGCCCGGATCTTGAGGAAGAAGTAGGCCTGGTCGCGGAAGCCGTAGGCCATGCGCTTGATGACTTTGATGCGGTTATTGATGCCCTCGATCAGATTGGTACCGAAGGGGTAGCGACTGTGGGCGAGGATGCCGGCCTGATGGCGCCGCAGCTGCTGGGCGAAGCGTCGGAGCGGTTCGATCCTGCTGCGCAGGGCCTTGCGATACCAGCTCCGCCAGGCCCTGGCAGCATCGGCGGTGTGCCGCTGGCGCCAGAGATCGCGTAAGGCCTCACGGAGCACATGCACGACGAACAGCGGTCGGTTGGCGGCCAGCAGTTCTTCCAGGGCCACGTCCTGGCCGGGGGCAAGGGATTCACGGTTCCGCAGCAGCAGCCAGCGGGCGCCCTTGACCAGGCGGCGCGCCGGTTGATCGCCGCGCAGTTCGTTGGCCCGATCGACCCGGACGCGGTCGATGACCTCGCGGCCGTACTTGGCCAGCACATGGAACAAGTCAAAGATGACCGCGGCCTTCGGGCAATGCCGTTGCACTTCGAGTTCGTAGCTGGCGTTCATGTCCATGACCGCGGCTTCGATGTGGGCACAGCGCGCCCCGAGCCGCTCGAAGAACGGGCGCACATCGGCCCGGCCGCGGCCGGTACCGACCCACAGGACCCGCTTGGTCTCCAGATCGACGACCACCGTCGCATACCGGTGGCCCTTGTGCAGGGCAAACTCATCTAGGCCGATCAGGCGTACGGTCGAGAAGTCGGCAGGCTCGAGCTGGGCAATGAGAGCCGTCTTATCCAGGCGTTTGACCGTATGCCAGTGCACCCCGTAGTGCCGGGCCACGTGCTCAATGGGGAGGAAGCGGGTGAGGTCGACGATGGCCTTGGCCAGGCGCCGCGTCAGCCGCTGATGGTCATCCAGCCAGTCGATGGCCATGCGCTTTGGGCCCCCACAGTGCTCGCACCAGACGCGCAGCACCGTGACTTCCAGGATCGTCTGGGCATCGAGCAACGGCAGGTCGCGAACCTCGCGCACGATGCGCTCATGGACGTGCGTACTCAGCGCTCCACACTCGCCACACCGGAGTGGACCCGCGTCCACCGGCTCGAGCCGGATCCGGATCTGGGCCGGCGACCCGGCCTGGCGTTCCACGCGGGTTACCTTGAAGCCCGACCAGCCACCCAGGCGTTCCAAAACCTCCAGTTCCATCGCGACCCTCCCTGACTCAGGTGGGGCCACAATAGGCGCTTACCCCGCTAAACCGCGATGAACCAAAAAAAAGAGGGCCACCGGAGTGGCCCTCTTCTTCATTGGCTGCAGGCGCAGGCCCGGTGTCGGGCTAGCGCCTGTTTTTACGGCGCCCCGCGAGGCCCAGCAGGCCCAGCACGCCGAGGATCAGCCCGTCGGCGGAGCTGCTGCCGCCGCTCCGCCGGGTGCCGCTGCTGAAGGCATCGGACACCCGGGTGCCCGCCCCCGCCGGTCCCACGGAGAGGAGCGTCGTCACCGCTGTCCCACTGGTGGACGCGCTGGTGTGGCGCACGGCGACCATCTGGCCCTCGGTGACGACACCTTCCACGTCGGTGAAGGCGCCCCCGTCGATGGAGTACTCGCCGCCGGACACGACGATCGGCGCGGGCGCGTTGATGCCCGTGATCTCGACCGGCTCCGACACGATCAGGGTGTCACGGTCCACGTTCTCCTGGTCCACGAACTGGAACTGGTCCGGCGTGGTGTCCGGCTGAACCTCGGCCGTGGTGACCGTGAAGTCCGCGTCCACGCCGCCGATGGTCAGCGTCGCGGTGCTGTCCGTGAGCGGTGAGGCGGAACTGGTCACGCGGACCCGGACCGACTCGTTGTTGTTGATGGTGCCCGCCGCCGAGGTGAACGCGCCCCCGCCGATGGAGTACTGCCCGCCCGTGACCGAGATGGGCGCGCCCGCGTTGATGCCGGTGATGGTGGCCGGCGCGGAGTCGATGGGCGCACCGAGCGCCACGTCCGTCTGGGCCGCGAAGCTGAAGGCATCCGGGATCGTGTCGGCCGGCAGCGTGGTGCTGGTGAAGGTGCCCTGCACGGTGCTGAAGCCGCCGACGGTGAGGGTGGTCACGGTGTCCGTGCCCGGCGTGGCGGCGCTGGTGTGCCGCACCTGGACGTCCTGGTTGTTGTTGACCGTGCCCGCGACAGCCGTGAAGGCCGCGCCGTCGATGGAGTACTCGCTGCCGGCGCTCACCGAGATCGGCACCGCCGTGGAGATGCCGCCGATGGCGACCGTGGCGGAGGTGATGGGCGTGCTGAGCGCGACCCCGGTCTGGCTGGTGAAGGTGATGGCCGTGGGCACCGTGTCTTCCACGGTGACGGTCACGAGGGCGGTGTCGTCGATGCTGCCGTCGTCAACCCGGTAGGTGAAGGTCTCGTCGCCGGAGAAGCCGGGCGCCGAGGTGTAGTTGATGGTGACCCCCGCCGCCGCGCCCGGCGAGCCGACCACCGCGGCCGTACCGCCCTGGTCCGGAGCGACATCGATGGTCACCGTGACCGGGTCCGCCAGGCCCGTGTCGTTGGCCAGCACGGCGATCGAGACCTGCTGGCCGGACTCGGCGTCCGCCGTGTCGTCGTTGGGGCCGAGCGGCGTGGTGGTCAGGGTCCACTGCTGGCCGTTGTTGAAGCCGCCCACCGTCGTGGTGCAGGCGCCCGTGCAGGTCTTGTTGGCGAGCACCAGCGTGTTGCCGGCGAAGCTCAACTCCGTCATGGTGTCCAGGCTCGCGATGCTCTGCTGGGCGCCCAGCGCGCTGTCGTCGCCACCGATCGTCCGGCTGACGGCGATGCCCGGGCCCCAGCTCGTGGTCGACTCGTTGGTGAAGTTGGCGCCGAAGGAGTAGTTGCCGCAGATGCTGGCGCCCACGCCGCCGCCGAAGTTGCCCTCGGTGCAGGCGAAGGTGGTGGCCGAGGCGGGCGAGGCGTTGCCGATCACCAGGCCCGTGATGAAGGTCCGGAACAGGGTGCTGGTGGGCGCCGTGGTCTGGCGCATGTTGTAGGTGCCGCCCGTCTGGGTCAGCAGATTGGTGACGTCGTCGTAGGTGAAGGTGGCGGTGGATGAGGTGAGGTTGCCGGAGGAGCCCCCCGTCGACTGGTTGCCGTACACCAGGACCTGGGTCAGCTGGGCGCTGAAGACGGCGGCGTCGGCCGCGTCCGGCGCGGCGCCAATGGCGGCCACCGAAGCGGCCAGAATGCTCTTGGCTTGCGTGTTCATGACTGGATGAGTACTCCCTGGATTAAACCTGTTACCACGCGAGCGCGCTGATTGACTGGACCAGTCTTGCCGCCCGACGCCGCCCCCCATGGCAGCCGTAACGCGACATTACCCGCCTTCTCCCGCCATTGGCAAGGAAGCCGGCAGTCGGGCCGGCGCCACAGACCGTGCTGCGGACTGACGGTCGCGGACTCAGGACCGGAGGAAGTCCGCGACCGCCGCGCTCCACGCTTCCGGCTGCTCGTCGATGATGTCGATGGTGCCGCCGGGAAGTTCGGTGTAGGCGAACTGCGGCCAGCGTTCCCGCGCGCGCTGGGAGAGGTAGTAGATGGCATCGCCGGTGTTGGCGAGGATCAGGCAGGGGTGGGTGAGCCTGTCGATGGCCTCCTCGTGGCGATAGGTCATGACCGCGTCGTGGGCGTACCACACGGTGCGTCCCGCCAGCAGGCCGTGGATGAAGTTGGCGTGGAAGGCTTCCAGGTCGGTCCAGGCCGGCTGGGCGTTGAAGCGGAAGCCCCAGAGCTCCTGGATGTGGCTCCCGTCCCAGCGCAGGTTCCACTCCTTTTCCCGGGCCAGCATCGCCCGCCACTGGCCCCGCTCCTCGTCGCTCATGGGTACCGGGCCATTGAGGATGACCTTGTCCACCCGGGCAGGAAACTGCAGGGCGGCCTCCGTGACCACGACCGCGCCGGTGTGATGCCCGAGGACGCTCGCGCGGGGGATCCCGAGCTGGTCCAGGACGGCGGGCACGATGTGGGCGTAGTCCGGAATCGCCGGCGGGGCGTCCGGCGTGGTGGAGCCGCCGAAGCCCGGCAGGTCGATGGCGATGGCGCGGATGCCCCGGCCCGCGAGGGGCGCCAGCACCCGGGCAAACTGCACGCTGTCGGTGGGCGACTGGTGGACGAGGACCAGGGGCTGGCCCTCCCCGCACTGGGTGTAGTGGACCTGGCCCCAGCGGCCGTCGGCGTAGCCCTTCTGGATCTTCATCTGGCGGGTCATCGGTGCGTCCGTTCCTCAAAGGGATGGAAGTCTCGCACAGGCCGGGGGGCGCCTGAATCCTCGGATGAATGCCGGCCTGAATGCCGGCCTGAATGTCGGGTTGAATCCGGGGCCGGCCCCCGGGGCGAACTGCTCTATATATGTATCCGCGCCCACCGGGAGACTGAACCCATGCCCCTGATCCCTGCACCCCGTGCCGGCCTGCTCGCCCTCGCCCTCGCCGCCACCGGCACGGTGGCCTCGGCGGCGCCCTCACCGGCTGACGACTGGCTGGACCTGGCAGTGACCTCCGACTACATGCCGTCGCTCGGCAAGGCCGTGGTTGCCGCCGGCCTGGGCGACACCCTGAGCGGACCGGGCCCGTTCACCCTGTTCGCGCCCACCGAGGCCGCCTTCGCCCGCCTGCCCCCGGGCGTCCTGGAGGAACTGCTGCGGCCGGAGAACCGGGCCCGCCTGCGGGGGCTGCTGCTGCATCACCTGGTTGCCGCCGACCTGCCGGCCGCGAGCCTCAGCGACGGCGCCCGCCTCCGGACCCTGGACGGCAGCACGCTCGAGCTGACGTCCGGCGCCGGCGGGCTCGCGGTGAATGGCGCCCGGGTCACGGGCGCCGACGTGGGCGCCCGGAACGGCGTGATTCACTTCATCGACCGGGTGCTGGTGCCGCCGGGCTGAGCCCCGGACTGAACCTACGGAGCCCCCACGCGGGCCGGGAAATCCTCCATCGCCAGCGCCACGGCCCGGGCCACGGCTTCCGCATCCAGGGACCGCCGGTCCACCTGGCCGGTGATCGTGCCGTACCAGACTTCCTGGTTCTTCGCCGCGTCGGCCACGTGGATCACGAGCTGGCCTTCCTGGTAGCTCTCCACGCTGGGCGTGCCCATGCCCACCGAGCCCCCGACGTTGCCGCCGTAGCTGCCCATGCCGATCCCGATGCGCACCGGACTGGACCGGATCTTGTCCGTCGCGGCCGTCTCGTAGTCGATGCGCAGGTCGGGATTCCCGTCGTCCTCCCGGAACCCGCGCCGGGTCATCTCGACCCGTATGGCGTCCCGGATGTTCACGTCCAGCAGGCGAAGCGGCGCGTCTCCGGAAGTTCCGCCGGCGGCATCGCCGGCGGGTGACGCCAGGCTGAAGGTGTTGAAGGCGGCCAGGTCCACTCCCGGTGATGCCTGGGATTCGTGGCGGGGCGCCGGCGCGGTGGCACAGCCGGCGAGAGCGACGAGCAGCGGGAGTGCAAACAGCAGAGCGGGACGGGTCAACACGGGCGCGGCTCCAGTTCAGCTCATCATGCCAGCTCAGCCGGCCGACGGCATTCCGCCGAGGCGCCGGCCGATGACCCCCACCACGAGGGCCGTCCCCAGCAGCACCACCGCGCCGCCGCCCACCATCGCCAGCGTCACCGTCTCGCCCAGCACCAGCGCTCCCCAGAGGATGCCGAAGACCGGTATCAGGAAGGCGACGGACATGGCCTTGCCGGGACCGACCCGCAGCAGCAGCCGGAAGTAGTAGATGTTCGGGATCGCCGTGCACACCACGGCGAGCAGCAGCACCGCGGTCCAGGACGCGGCGGACGGCGGGCCGTCGGGCCAGGTCAGCACGGCCAGCGGCGCCAGCAGGAGCGCCGCGAAGCCAAAGCTGCCGGTGGTGGTCACCCAGGCGTCTACCCCCGCCAGGTGCTTCTTCACGAAGCTGGCCGACACCCCGTAGAGGAAGGCGGCGAAGAGCGAGCCGCCGATGGCCAGCAGCGCGCCCGGCTTCGCGTCCGGCAGTCCGCCGACCAGCAGCACCACGCCGCCGAAGCCCACGATGAGGCCGAGGAAGCCGCCAACCGTGATCCGGTCCCGAAGCCAGACGCCGGCGACCAGCGCCGCGAAGAGCGGCGCCGTCGCGTTGATGATCGAGGCGAAGCCGGCGGTCACGAACAGCGTGGAATAGGCGAACAGCGGAAAGGGTATCGCCGCGTTCATCACGCCCAGCAGGAACAGCTTGCCGGCGTTCTGCCGGAACCCGGCGCGCCACCCGGGCCGCCACAGCAGCGCCGGCAGGAGGAACAGCGCGGAGATCGCCACCCGGATCGCAATCAGGGGCACGGGGCCGAAATCCGGCGTGGCGATCCGCAGGAACAGGAACGAGCCGCCCCAGACGGCCGCCATCGCGATGATCTGCAGGATGTCGGTCGGGGCCATGGGCGCGCGAATGGTAGCCGGTTGGCGAGCCCCGGGCCACGGGCGCCGCCCCGTGGCGGCGCGGGTTAAACTTCCCCCATGAGCAGCCCGCCCCCTGCCACGAGCGCCAGCCGGCGCGCCCGGCTGATGCGCTCCGCCACCTACGCGTCGGTGGCCGTCGCCGTCGCGCTCGTCATCGCCAAGACCTGGGCCTGGCGCGCCACGGACTCGGTGTCGGTGCTGAGCTCCCTGGCCGACTCCTTCCTGGACATCCTCGCGTCGCTGCTCACCTTCTGGGCCGTGCGCTTCTCCCTGTCGCCGGCCGATGTGGAGCACCGCTTCGGCCACGGCAAGTCCGAAGGGCTCGCGGCCCTGCTGCAATCGGCGATCATCGCCGGTTCCGGTGCCTTCGTCGGCTTCGAGGCCGTGCAGCGCCTGCTGGTCCCCTCGCCGGTCGAGAGGCCGGTGGCCGGCATGGCGGTCATCGTTGCCTCAACACTGGTCACCCTGGCGCTCCTCATCTGGCAGCGGTACGTGAGCCGGGAAACCGGCTCGATGGCCATCGCCGCCGACGCCATGCACTACCGGACGGACCTGTTCGTGAACGTCAGCGTCGTGGCCGCCGTGGCCATCGCGGCCTTCACCGGCCTGGCCTGGGTGGATCCCGCCGTGGGCCTCGCGGTGGCCGCCTACCTGGCGTGGGGCGCCTGGGGCATCGCCGCGAAGTCCCTGGACATCCTGCTGGACCGGGAAATTCCCGTCGCCGACCGGCAACGCATCCGCGAGCTGGCCGTCCGCCATCCGAAGGTGCTCGGCTTCCACGATCTCCGCACCCGGCACGGGGGTTCCGGCTACATCGTGCAGTTCCACCTGGAACTGGATGCGGGCACCTCGCTCGTGGACACCCACCGGATCCTCGACGAGGTCGAGGCGTGGATCGACGACGCCTACCCGGGTTGCGAGATCATCATCCACCCGGACCCGCTGGGCTTCGCCGAGCGGCGGGACCACTTCGAGGACGCTGCGCCGGCTACGGCGGCGGCGGGTAGAGAGCGGTGAAGCGCTGGAAGACGATCGGCTCCTCGTCCGTGAGGGTCTGGCCCCGCGCGGCGAAGACGGGTTCCCAGTAGCCCCGGTGGAACTTGCGCCATGCCGCGACATCCCGGAGCGCGGCCGTCTCCACCGCGACGTGCGCGGGACCGACCGCGCCGAGGGGCAGCACCTCGCACTCGTCGTAGCGGATGAGGCAGCGCGGCTCGTCGTCGAAGTTCACCAGCACCGCGAACTCCCCCGCCCGGGGCAGGCGGCCGCCCTCGAAGTCCTCGGGCGCGGAGAACACGCCCGTCTTCTGCCGCGCCAGGATGTAGCCGTTCAGGCGTTCGCACAGCTCCGGGGTGCGGCCCAGCCGCCGGGTGGCAAGCCCTTCGGCGGGCGTACCGGGCGGCAGGAACCGGCGGCATTCCGTGAGGAAGGATTCGGGAAGTGGCACGGGGAACTCCTGCAGCGGGGTCATGCTAGATTCGGATGATGTCGCCGCATCTTATCCGGAGCGCGATCCTCCTGCTGCCGCTCCTGCTGGCGGGCTGCGAGCAGGCGCTGGTCGTGCCGACCACGTTCCCGGAACCGGTCGTGGAGCCCCTGCCCCTCGACGTCGCCCTCCACTTCACCGACGAGTTCGCCAGCTACCGGTACCGGGAGGACGTGCCCGGCGATGCGAAGTGGGACATCGAGCTCGGCAAGGCCAACGTGGCCCTCTTCGAAAGCGTGTCCCGGCGCCTCTTCCGCAGCGCAACGCGGGTCTCCTCGCGCCCCGCCGGGGCCGAGGCCGCACGCTTCAACGCCATCATCGAACCCACGGTGGCGGCCTTCGAATTCTCGCTGCCGGACCAGTCCGCGACGGACCAGTACTCGGTATGGATACGCTACACTGTCAAGGTATTCCTGCCGGACGGGACTGAACTCACGGCGTGGAATATCAGCGCCTACGGCGAGAGCGACGCGACCCTGCTGCGACCCGCGCGCTCCATGGAGCAGGCCACGATCCTGGCGCTCCGGGACGCAGCGGCGATGCTCACGGTCAACTTCGCCAATGAGGCGCGGGCCCGCGGTGTCATGCCAATGGAGAAGAGCGATGCACCAGCTCCCTGAAACGCCAGCCTTCCGGCCAGCACTCGTGCCAGCCCTGCTTCTGGTGCTGCTGGCCACGTCGGGCTGCGTGACATCCCGGGTCGAGGAAACCAAGAACGCCGCCACGGGCATCGCCGCGGGCGAATCCGTCGTCATCCTCGCCACCAGCTATCACCAGGGCAACAAGACCGAGTCCGGCTTCCTGGACTGCGTCAACGACGAACTGGACGACGGGCGGGAAGCGCTGAACGTCTACCCCGGCGAGAAATTCCGTGACGAGCTCTTCCCCTGGTTCGAGCCGCGGACCATGCCCCAGGACATCGAGGCCCTGCCGGAACTGCTCGCCCGGCCTGGGGTGTCCGAGCGCATCATGCAGCGCGGCGTCCGCTACCTGGTCTGGGTCACGGGCAGCACGGAGCGGACCGGCGGCGGCGGCGGCATGAGCTGCGCGGCCAGCACGGTGGGCGGCGGCTGCTTCGGCCTGGTCTGGTGGGAGAACGACGGCTCCTACGAGGCCACCGTGTGGGACCTCAAGAACGGTGAACATTCCGGCGGGGTGAGCACCGACGTCCACGGCACCTCCATGGTGCCGGCCGTGATCCTTCCCCTGCCCTTCATCGCACGCACCCAGACCGCGGCCTGCAATGGCCTGGTGCGGGAGCTCCGGCAGTTCATCACCCAGGAGGGACCGTCCTGAGGATTGCCGGCCCGCTGCTCACCGCCGGCCTTCCCGCTGCCGCCCTTGTCGCCGCCGGCCTCTTCCAGGCCGGCGAGGCCGCCGCGGCGGATGCGGACGCCCGCTTCGAGCTCGACCTGGCCGCGGGCACGTCCCTGACGCCGGCGCGGATCGTCGTCCGGCAGGGGGACGGCGCGCTGCGCGAACTCGTCCTGGACGGCACCCGCCTCGAGAAGCCGGCCGGCGACGGGAAGATCGTCGTCGAGAAGGACCGGGTGCGGTGGATGCCGCCCGCCGGCGGCGGCACGCTGCGCTACCGGGTGCCCCTGAGTCACCGCCGGCAGGGCCGGAATGCCACGGGCAACGACGCGTACGTCGGCGACCGCTTCGCCATCTTCCGGGGCGAGGATGCCTTTCCCGTCCGTTCCTGGCGGCGGACCCGGGGCAGCACGCTGGAGGGTGAACTCGCCATACGGCGGCCCGCGGGCTGGGCGCTGATCACCCCCTACCTGCCGAACGCTCTCGGCCGCCTGCCGATCCGGAACCCGGGCAAGCGCCTGCCCCGGCCCATCGGCTGGATCACCGCGGGGGACCTGGGCACCCGCCGGGACGTGATCAGCGGCATCGAGATGACAGTGACGGCCCCGAGGGGGCTGCGCATGGAGCGGGTCGCAATGCTCGGCCTGCTGCGCTGGACGCTGCCGCAGCTCGTGCCCCCGCTCACCGGCACCGGAGAGCGGCCGCCCGGGTCCCGGTACATCAACATCGTCTCCGCGGCCGGACCGATGTGGCTCGGCGCCCTGTCGGCGCCCAACTCGCTCTTCGTCCACGCGGACCGGCCGCTGATCAGCGAGAACGGCACGAGCACCGTCGTGCACGAGATGGTGCACGTCCTGCTGACCGACCTGGACACGCCCCGGGATCAGGACTGGATCGACGAGGGTCTCGCCGAGTACCTCTCGCTCCGGGCGCTGAAGGATTCCGGCACCATCTCCCCGCTCCGCTACGAGACCACCATCGGCAACTTCCGCCGCTGGGGCGAGCAGGCGAAGAGCCTGCGCACCACCTCGTCGTCGGGCCCGGTCACGGCCCGGGCCGTCGCGGTCTTCCACGATCTGGACGCGGAACTGCGCGCGGCCTCCGGCGGCCGGCAGACGGTCGCCACCCTGGTGCGGGACTTCCTCCGGCGGGACGAGCCGGCCAGCCTCGCGTCACTCCGCACCGCCGCCGGGAAGGTCACCGGCAAGCGGCCCCGGGCGCTGGCACCCGCCGCGGTGCCGGGCCTGGACTGAGCAGACCTTCACAGACACGGCGCGCGACCTGTCGGACAGTCAGCGCTTTGCCGGAGGATCCCATGGGCGCGCCCGCCACTGCTGGCCGGTCCGGACGCCGGGCATTCCGCCGCATCTGGCTGCCGAAGGTCCTCTACGAAGCCCTGCCCTGGATCTATTGCCTCCTCGGCGCCGCCGCCCTGCTGTCCGGCCTGTTCCTGCCCCATCCCGGCTGGCTGGCTCCCTACCTCCTGCTGCTGGCGCTGACCTGTCTCCACGGGGCGGCGTGGTGTGTCCTGCTGCGGCGGCGCTACCGGCTCGGGCGCCTGCAGCGCGCGCGCCGGGGCCGCTCCCCGCCGGGAACCGCTTTCCCGGACGCCGCGGTGATGTGACACTGGCGGGGTGAAATCCCGCCTCCTGCCCCTGCTTGCCCTCCTGGCGCTCGCCGTCACCGGCGGCCTCATCCTGCCCGTCGCCAGCTACATGGCGGGCAAACGGGTAATCGGGGCCTACGAGGGGAAACTGGGGCTCAGTGACTACCTGGACAGCGTCTACGGGGCCGCCGCCCGCGGGGAAATCCTGGCCTGGTGGCTGCTCCTGGCACCGGCCCTGATCGCCGGCGTCTGGTACCTCATCGTCCGGGTCGGGTGGCGGCGGGCACGGGAACCGGATGACTTATAGATTTCTTAACATTTTCAGTGAATTGAGATCTCATTTTCACGTTTATGTCAGCTTGACGGCCCGCCGCCGGCCGGCCCTCGTATAGTCGGGCCAACGACACGGACCGGCGCCCTGCATCGCCTGATCAGGCCGGCCAATAATAAAAACCGATTCCAGCGAGGCCAGCCACGAGAGCGAGCAGAGGCCAGAGGCGCCAGGTCGCCGCCCGGAGCGAACCCACGAAGGCGAACGCGGACACCACCGTGATGCCGGAGAACAGCACGGTGGCCCGGGCCAGTTCGGGCAGTTCCAGGGCGAAGCGCGAATCCTCTCCCTGCCGCAGGCCGAAGATCAACCAGACGATGGCAAGCCCGAAGGCGATCGAAAAGACGCTGCCCAGCACAATTCCAATCACGACTGTCAAAGGCTGCATGAAACTCCGGACCTTGCGCTTGCCTGATTCCGGACCCAAGTCTAGCCTAGGCCGGCAAGTCGCCCGCAACGCCGCTCACCCGCAAAGCCCCCAGGAATGAACATCGCCCCCAACAAAGTCTGGAAGTCCATCAACCTGGCGGTCCTGCTCGCCCTGGTGACGGTGAGCCTCGGGCCCACGGTCCCCGTGCTGGCGAAGCAGGCCGGGCCGGTGACGCCCGCCGTGCTCGAGACGACCTCCCGGGAGCGCCAGGTGGCGCGCCTGGTGACGCGCTTCGTCGAGCGTGCCCACTACTCGCGACTGACGGTGGATGACGCCCTCTCCGACGCCACGCTCAAGACCTATCTGGAGACGCTGGACGGCAACCGGCACTACTTCCTCCAGTCCGACATCGCCTACTTCGCGCGCTACAAGACCACGCTCGATGACTCCCTGCGGCGGGGCGACATGGAGCCCGTCTTCGACATCTTCCGGCTGTACCGCCTGCGGGCCCAGCAGAACATCGGGTATGCCATGAGCCTGCTCGACCAGGAACCGGACTTCACGGTGGACGAGGACTACGTCTTTGCCCGGGAGAAGCTGCCCTGGGCCGCCACGCCGGTGGAGATGCAGGACATCTGGCGCAAGCGCGTAAAGAACGACGCGCTCAGCCTGATGATGGCCGACAAGACCTGGAAGGAAACCGCCGAGATCCTCCGGAAGCGCTACCAGCGGGTCCTGGACCGGGTCAACGAACTCGACAGCGACGACGTGTTCGAGTCGTTCATGAACTCGTTCGCCCGCACCCTCGATCCGCACTCCAACTACCTGTCACCGCGGCAGTCCGAGGAATACCGCATCCAGATGAGCCTGTCCTACCAGGGCATCGGCGCGTCGCTGCAGCTCGACGAGGATTTCGTGCAGGTGATGAACGTCATCCCGGGCGGCCCGGCGGCGATCGATGGCCGGCTGAAGGCCAACGACCGCATCACGGCCGTGGGCCAGGGCGACAACGGCGAAATGGTGGACGTGGTGGGCTGGCAGCTCGACGACGTCGTGCAGCTGATCCGCGGCCCGAGCGGCAGCAAGGTGCAACTGCAGATCCTGGCGGGCGATGCCGCGCCGGGGGCGCCGGAGACGACACTCGAACTGACCCGCGACAAGATCAAGCTGGAGGAACAGGCGGCGAGGAAGGACGTCATCCCGGTCGAGCGCAATGGCGAGACGGTCAATATCGGCGTCATCACCGTGCCCAGCTTCTACCAGGACTTCGACGCGAGGAATCGCGGTGAGAAGGACTACATCAGCACCACGCGGGACGTCCGCCGGCTGCTCGGCGAGCTGCGCAAGGAGAAGATCGCCGGCCTGGTCCTCGATCTCCGCGGCAATGGCGGCGGGCACCTCACGGAAGCCACGTCGCTCACGGGCCTCTTCATCGACAGGGGTCCGGTGGTGCAGCTCCGCCACACCAACGGCCTGATCGAAGTGCTGGACGACCCGGAACCCGCCGTGGCCTACAACGGCCCGCTGGTGGTGCTGGTCGACCGCTTCAGCGCCTCCGCCTCCGAGATCTTCGCGGCGGCGATCCAGGACTACCGGCGGGGCCTGGTGATCGGCCAGCAGACCTTCGGCAAGGGGACCGTGCAGAACCTTTACGAGCTGGACCAGTACGCGCCGCGCTCCGCTCCGGAACAGGGACTCGGCCAGCTGACGCTGACCATGGGCAAGTTCTACCGGGTCAACGGCGGCAGCACGCAGCACAAGGGCGTCATTCCCGACATCATCCTGCCGTCCGCCATCGACTCCAGCGAGATCGGCGAAAGCAGCCGTGATCGCGCGCTGCCCTGGGACCAGATCGCGGCGACCCGCTTCCAGGCGAGCCTGCCCCTGGACGCCGCCATCACGCAGCTGACGCGCTTCGAGAGCACCGAGCTGTCCGCCACGCCGGACATGAAGTACCTGGAGGCCGGCATCGCCGCGGCCGGCGAGATGCGCGCCCAGCAGAGCGTGTCCCTGAACCTGGAGACCCGCAAGCGCGAACGGGAGTCCCAGCGCCAGGCCCAGCTCGAACGGGAAAATGCCTGGCGCGCGGCCCGCGGCCTGGAGGCCCTGGATTCCGTCGAGAAGGTCAAGCCTGGGGAGGAACCGGATCCCCTCCTCGAGACCGCCGCGAACATGACGCTGGAGTACTCGCGGATCGCTTCCGCGGGCCGGCCGATGGTTACCCAGGCCAAGTCGGACGACGCCGAGGTGGCGCCAGTCAAGGACTAGCCCCGGGCTAGTGCAGCAACACGCTGTAGATGTCCCAGTACTCGTCGGCGAGGACATTCACGGGCAATTCGTGGCCCCCCGCCGGCCGCGGCTCGCCGTCCCGGGACAGTTCCACGGGAACCACCGCCAGGCCATCCGGCGCCGGCACCGTGTCGGCATCCCGCCTGTAGGTCACGGTCTGGCGCAGGAACTCCGCGCGCCGGCGCATGCGGGCCGCCAGCTCGTCCATGGCCTCCACACTGCGCAGCACGCCCTCGATCCGCCGGCTGAAGTCCCGGCAGGCCTGCAGCTGCCCGTAGCTGACCTCGGACACCTGCCGCAGCGATGCGTCGCGGGCCAGCATGGCCACGTCGTGCTCGCGGAATGCCAGCAGCAGCTCCTGGGCCAGCGCAAGTACCGAGAGATTGACCAGGCGCTTGCCCTCGACGCCGATGACGTCCGGCAGCGGGGCCTCCTCCTTCAGCTTGTCATTGCGGGCCCGTTCATAGCGCTCGACCTGCTCGTCCACCGATTGCCGGGCCGCCACCAGGACGGCCTGCTCGGAATCCAGGCGACGCCGCGCGAAGTAATTCCAGAATCCCGTGCGTTCGAAGCGCTGCGCGCGAACCGCGGTCAGCTCGCCCTCCAGCTGCGCCCGGCGCTCGTGCAGTGGCTGCAGCCTCTGGTCGATGGCATGGAGCGCGGCGACGCGGTGCTCCTCGAAGCGCGCCGCCTCCCGCTGTCCCTCGCGCTCCTGCTGCCGGGTGGTGAGGTCCCGGGCGAGCCGGCCGAGGCGGCGGCGGCCATAGGCCCAGATGCCGCGCAACTGGAAGTAGACGGCGGCATTGGCCGCGCGTTCCGGGTCGGCCAGCAGCCCCTCCAGCTGGTCGAGGCGCTGCTGCGCCCGGAGCATGGCGCCCTCCTGCTGGCGGATCTGGTCGACCATCCGCTCCCGTTCCCGCTGGAGCTTGGCGAACTCCCGCTTGAGCTCGGCCCGGTTCCAGAACAGGCGCAGCAGCCGGTCGTCGTCGACCGGCCTGCGACGGGCCAGGAGTTGCTGGGCGAGAGCGAGCACCCGATGAAGTTAACGAAACGCAGTCTGGGCGCCGTTGAAGCAATCGACACTTGGCGGGCGCCGGGCCTGCCGGCCGGGGACGGCCGTGACGCGCGTCACGCCTGGAGGCAGTGGCCCCTGTCGCCCAGGTAATCCAGCCACTTGCCCAGCATGATGTTCCGGGACCAGCGGCGGTCGAGCTCCCGGGAGCTGCTGACGGCGAGCTGGCGCAGCACCTCGTGGCGGTGCGACACCGACCAGCTGATGACTTCCACCATGCGGGCATCGAGGTACACGCGGAGGTGGAGATCCGGATCGGCGGCCGTACCCGCGGCGTCCTCGAAGAGGTAGGTCAGCCGGAGGTCGATGGTGTAGCGGGTGACGGCATCCACGCAGAGATGCAGGTCGAAGTCCCGGGCGGTGCGGGAAATGCAGGCCAACGGGCCCCCGGTGAATCGCAGTGGCAATCGCAGGGCCGGTGCCAGCGCGTTCATCTTGATGAAGTTGCCTTCATACAGGGCCATGAGCGCGCCAAGGCTGCGCGGCTCGGCCCTGCATTGTGGAACGATGTAGCTGTCTGCAAGCACGTTTGGACTATAGCACAGCGTTTCGTGCACACTTTCCGCGTTGCCGAACCGCTCTCAACAGTAAACGAAAACCGGCCAGGGACTGTGACCGTGTCCACGCTTGACATCATTGACGTCCGCTCTCCACCCTTCATGGATCAGCGCCCGGGCACCGCCGGCCTTCGCAAGAAGGTGAGCGTGTTCCGCCAGCCACATTACGTCGAGATGTTCACGCAGGCCGTCTTCTCGACGCTCCGGCTGCCCGCGGGTTCGAGGCTGGTGGTCGGCGGCGATGGACGCTTCTTCAACAGCGAGGCGATCCAGCGCCTGATGGCCGTTGCCGTCGCGAACGGAGTCAGCGAGATCATCGTCGGCCAGCATGGCCTGCTGTCGACGCCCGCAGCGTCCCATCTCATCCGGCAGCGACACGCGGCAGCGGGCTTCCTGCTGACGGCGAGCCACAACCCCGGCGGACCCACCGGCGATTTCGGCCTCAAGTTCAATACACCGACGGGGGGCCAGGCACCGGAGCACGTCACGGACGAGGTGTTTCGCATCAGCCAGCAGCTGACCGGGTATCGCCGGGCCGAGCTGCCGCCTGTCGACCTCTCCGCAACCGGCATCACCCGCATCGGGGGCCTGGTCGTGGAGGTGGTGGACCCGGTCGCGGACTATGCCGGGCTGATGGAATCCCTGTTCGACTTCCAGCGCATCGCGGACTGGCTGCGCGCCGGCCACCGGATCCGCTTCGACGCCATGCACGCCGTGACCGGGCCCTACGCCCGCCGGATCCTCGTGGACCGCCTCGGAGCGCCGCCGGATTGCCTGCGGAACGCCGATCCTCTCCCGGACTTCGGCGGGCTGCACCCCGACCCGAACCCGATCGACGCTGCCGGGCTCGTTGCAGAGTCGCGCGGAGCCGGCGCGCCGGAACTGCTCGCGGCGTCGGATGGCGACGGCGACCGGAACATGATCCTCGGGCCGGGCACCTTCCTGTCGCCCTGTGACAGCGTCGCGGTGATGCTGGCCAACATCGCGCGCATTCCCGGCTACCGGCACGGCGTGCCCGGGGTGGCCCGCTCCATGCCCACAAGCCGGGCGCTGGACACGGTCGCCGCCAGCCAGGGCCTCCCCTGCTACGAGACGCCGACCGGCTGGCGCTTCTTCTGCAACCTGCTGGAGGCCGGCCTGATCGGCCTCTGCGGCGAGGAAAGCTTCGGCACCAGTTCCGCGCACTGCCGGGAGAAGGATGGCCTCTGGGCGGTGCTGTTCTGGCTGAACCTGCTGGCGGTGGATGGGCGGTCCCTGCCGGAGATCCTGCGCGAGCACTGGGCCCGGTACGGCCGTCACCATTACCAGCGCCAGGACTACGAGGTGGCCGACGCGGGCCGGGCCAGCGAGCTGATGGAGGCACTGCGCCGCCTGCTGCCGGCACTGCAGGGCTCCAACCCGGCGGGCGGGATCATCGAGACTGCCGACGACTTCCGCTACCGGGATCCGGTGGATGCCAGCGAGTCGGCGCACCAGGGCGTGCGGCTGATCTTCAGCAATGGCACCCGCATCGTGTATCGCCTCTCCGGCACGGGGACGGCCGGCGCGACGCTGCGCGTGTACCTGGAGCGGCACGTGACCGAACCCGGGGAGATCGCGTGGCAGACATCGACTGCCGTGACACCCCTGGGCCAGCTCGCGGCACAGATCGCCCGGATCGCCCACCACACCGGACTCTCCGCCCCCACCAGCATGATCTGATCAAATTGGATCAAATTGGGGTCAGACTGCTATTTCCCCGGAAATAGCAGTCTGACCCCAATTTGATCAGGGACGGACGCGGCGTTCGATTCCCGTCGTGCTGAGGATCTTGCTGGCGATCTCCTCGATGGAGAAGCCGGTCGTATCGACCCAGCTGATCTGGTAACGCCGGAACAGGGCCTCCGCTCCCCGCAGTTCGTAGCGCACCTGCTCGATAGACGCGTAGCGGCCCTCGGGGCGGCGTTCACGGCGAATCTGCTGGAGCCGCTCCGGCGAGATGCTGAGGCCGAACAGCTTGTTCCGGTGGGGCTCCAGGAGCCGGGGCAGCCGGCCGGTCTCGAACTCGTCCTCCGATAACGGGTAGTTGGCGGCGAAGACGCCGTAGGTCAGCGCGAGGTAGAGGCAGGTGGGCGTCTTGCCCGAGCGCGACACGCCGAGCAGGATCACGTCGGCCCGGTCGTACTCGCTGGTCCGGGTGCCGTCGTCGTTGTTGAGCGCGAAGTTGGTGGCCTCGATGCGCTTGTCGTAGGCACCCGGGTCCTTAATGCCGTGGGCGCGGCCCACCGTGTGCGACGAGCGGATGAGCAGCTCCCGCTCCAGCTGCCCGAGGAACGTAGAAAAGAAGTCCAGCAGCAGCCCGTTCGCCCGCGTGAACCTCTCCCGGATGTCGTCGTGCACGAGCGTGCTGAAAATGATCGGCCGGGTGCCCGACTCCGCGGCGAAGGCGTTGATCCGGTGCACGGCCTCGTCTGCCTTGTCAACAGAATCGATAAATGGCACAGTGACTTGATCGAAGTCGTAGCCTTCGAATTGAGTTAACAGACTGCGGCCGAGCGTCTCCGCCGTGACCCCGGTCTGGTCCGACAGAAAAAACACGACGCGTCGATTCTTCTGAGGCCCGGTAACTTCAGGCTTGTCAGTGGCAGGCTTGTCATTTGCAGGCTTTCCGGGCTCCGTCATCGGCGAATTCAACACTGCGCTGGACAACAGGCTGGATCATGGCCGGTCGCGATACTGGAGGCAACTTGGATTCCTGCGTGGTTCCCCTCCGCTCCCTGCGGATGAGCGACGTGCACCGGGTGGGCGGCAAGAATGCCTCCCTGGGCGAGCTGCTCGGCCAGCTCTCCACGCTGGGGCTCCGGGTGCCGGACGGCTTCGCCACCACCGCGGACGCCTACCGGGAGTTCCTGGCCCGGGACGGGCTTGCGGAGCGCATCGACGCCGCGCTGGCCGACCTGGACGTGGACGACGTGGAGACGCTTGCCCGCACGGGCAGCGAGATCCGCAGCTGGATCCTCAAGGCCCCGCTGCCCGGCAGGCTCGTCCAGCAGGTCACGGACGCGTGGCACGCGATGGCCGCCGGACACCGGGGCGAACTCGTGGTCGCCGTGCGCTCGTCGGCGACCGCCGAGGACCTGCCGGAGGCCTCGTTTGCCGGGCAGCAGGAGACATTCCTGAACATCCGCGGACTGCCGCGCCTCCTCGAGGCGCTGCATCACGTCTTCGCGTCGCTCTACAACGACAGGGCCATCGCCTACCGCGTGCACCAGGACTTCGACCACCGGCACGTGGCCCTCTCGGCGGGCGTGCAGCACATGGTGCGCTCCGACGTCGGCGCGAGCGGCGTGATGTTCACCCTCGACACCGAATCCGGCTTTCGCGACGTGGTCTTCATCACGTCCTCCTGGGGACTGGGCGAGACGGTCGTGCAGGGCGCGGTGAACCCGGACGAGTTCTACGTGTACAAACCCGCCCTCCGGGCCGGCAAGCGGCCCGTGCTGCGCCGCAAGCTGGGCAGCAAGAAGATCCGCATGGTGTACTCGGACTCCGCCGAGCCCGGGAAGACGGTTCGCACCGAGGACGTGCCGCCGGCCGACGCCGGCCGTTTCTCGCTGACCGATGCCGACGTGGAAGCGCTCGCCCGCCAGGCCCTGATCATCGAGCAGCACTACGGCAGGCCCATGGACATCGAGTGGGGCAAGGACGGCGTCGACGGCCAGCTCTACGTCCTCCAGGCACGGCCCGAGACGGTCCAGAGCCGCACGGGCAATACCCTGCTTCGCTATCGCCTCAAGGCGCGCTCGAAGATCCTGGTCCGGGGCCGGAGCATCGGCCAGCGCATTGGCGCGGGCCGGGCGCGCATCATCGCGAACACGTCCGAGATGAGCCAGGTGCGGGACGGCGACGTGCTGGTCGCCGACATGACGGATCCCGACTGGGAGCCGGTGATGAAGCGGGCCTCCGCCATCGTCACCAACCGGGGCGGCCGGACCTGCCACGCCGCCATCATTGCCCGGGAACTCGGCATACCGGCCGTGGTGGGCTGCGGCGACGCCACGCACGCCATCCCGGACGGCTCCCCGGTCACCGTCTCCTGCGCCGAGGGCGATGAAGGCTTAGTCTACGACGGCGCGCTCGACTTCGAGCAGCAGCGCATCGAGCTCAGCAGGCTGCCCGACATTCCCGTGAAGATCATGATGAACGTCGGCAACCCCGACCGGGCCTTCGACTTCGCGAACCTGCCGAATCACGGCGTCGGCCTCGCGCGGCTCGAGTTCATCGTGAACCGCATGATCGGGGTGCATCCCAAGGCGATCCTGGAGTTCGACCGGCTGCGGCCCGAGCTCCGGGAGGTCATCCGGGAACAGATGGCCGGCTACAGCGATCCTGTGGAATTCTTCGTGGCCCGCCTTGCCGAGGGCATCAGCACGATCGCTGCCGCGTTTGCGCCGAACCCGGTGATCGTCCGGCTGTCCGACTTCAAGTCGAACGAATACGCCAACCTGATCGGCGGGCAGCAGTACGAGCCCCATGAGGAGAACCCCATGCTCGGGTTTCGTGGCGCCTCCCGCTACCTCGCCGAGAGCTTTCGCCCCTGCTTCGAGCTCGAGTGCCGCGCGCTGAAGCGGGTGCGCGAGGACATGGGCCTCACCAACGTCGAGGTCATGGTCCCGTTCGTCCGCACCGTTGCCGAGGCCCGCGGCGTGACGGAACTGCTCGCGGCCAACGGGCTCCGGCGCGGCGAAAACGGCCTGCGCCTGATCATGATGTGCGAAGTGCCGACCAATGCCCTCCTCGCCCGCCAGTACCTCCAGTACTTCGATGGCATGTCCATCGGCTCGAACGACCTCACCCAGCTGACCCTGGGCCTTGACCGGGATTCGGGGCTGGTGGCCGGCCTGTTCGACGAGCGGGATGAAGCGGTCCGCATGCTGCTCAAGATGGCCATCGATGCCTGCCTCCAGGAAGGCAAGTACGTCGGCATCTGCGGCCAGGGGCCGTCCGATCACCCGGACCTGGCCCGGTGGCTCGTCGCGCAGGGCATCGGCAGCGTGTCGCTGAATCCGGACTCGGTGGTGGAAACCTGGCTGTTCCTCGCCGGGAAGAACGTGCAATGACCGGGAGGACCCGCCCATGACCATCGCCTACTGGTGCGTGCTGATCGCCGCCTTCATGCCCATCGTCTGGGCAGGCGCCGCCAAGTCGGGTATCAAGGGCTACGACAACGCCCGGCCCCGCGAATTCCTCGGCTCGCTCCAGGGCTGGCCCGCCCGGGCCAACTTCGCCCAGCAGAACGCCTATGAGGCGTTCCCACCCTTCGCCGCCGGCGTCATCATCGCCCACCTCTGTGCCACTCCCCAGGCCACCATCGACGGGCTGGCGGTCACCTTCACCGTCGCGCGGGCGGCCTACGGACTCTGCTACATCGCCGACCGGTCGACGCTGCGCTCGCTGGTCTGGCTGGTCGCCTTCGGCTGCACCGTCGCGCTGTTCGTCACGTCGGCCGGTTGAGGAACAGGTGCTCGCGGTAGTGCCGCAGCTCCGCAATCGAGTCGTGGATGTCGGCCAGTGCCAGGTGCGTGCTGCTCTTGGTCACGCCGGCCAGCACCTGGGGTGCCCAGAGCCCGGCGAGGATCTTCAGGGTCGACACGTCCAGGTTACGGTAATGGAAGAACGCCTCGAGGCCCGGCATTTCCCGCGCAAGGAAGCGACGGTCCTGGCAGATGCTGTTGCCGCACATCGGTGACGCCTTCGCGGCCACGAGCGGGGCCAGGAAATCCAGCGTCTGCCGCTCGGCCTCGGCCGCGCTCACCGCGCTCTGACGCACCCTCTCCGTGAGCCCGGACCTGCCGTGCTGCCGGGTGTTCCACTCGTCCATGGCGCCCAGCACGTCATCGGACTGGTGAATGGCGAGGACGGGCCCCTCCGCGACGACGACGAGATCCTTGTCGGTCACGACCGTCGCGATCTCGATGATAGAATCCCGCTGGGTGTCCAGGCCGGTCATCTCGAGATCGATCCAGATCAGCCGGTCAGCCCCTGAAGTCGTACCCTGCAATTCCATGCCCTCTCCCCGTCAACTGATCCTGCAAGCCGGATGAAGCGCGCACCGACAGGCGCGGCGGATTCTAGCAAAGGCATTCTGCGGCCCGCCCTGGTCGTTGCGGCCCACGGCCGCCGGGGCATCCTCGCGGAGGACGACGGCAACCGCCTGCCCTTCATGATGCGCGGGCGCCAGCTCCGGGTCTATTGCGGCGACCGGGTACGCTTCGCGGCCTCGGCGCCCGGCGAACCCGTGGTCATCGAGAGCATCGTGCCCCGGGACAACGAACTGCAACGCCTGTCCGGTCGCGGCGGCCTGCCGGAAACGATCGCTGCCAACGTCACCCACCTCGTCGTGGTGATGGCCGCCCTACCGATGCCCGACCTGTTCCTGACCGACCGGTACCTGTGCGCCGCGCGGCTCATGGGCGCGGCCAGCGCCCTCGCCTGGAACAAGTCCGACGTGGGCGGACCACCGCCGGCGCCGCTGGCGCGGTACGAGACGCTGGGATGCCCTGTCTGGCCCGTGTCCGCGGTCACCGGGGACGGCATCGCCGCCCTGCGCGCCTGGATCGGCACGGGCACAGGCATCCTGGTGGGCCAGTCGGGCGTCGGCAAGTCGTCGCTAATGAACACCTTGGTGCCCGACGCTGAAGCGCTGACCGGCGAGATTTCGTTCGCGAGCGACGAGGGCCGCCACACGACGACCGCGTCAGTCCTGCATCCCCTGCCCGGCGGCGGGGGGCTCGTCGACACGCCGGGCGTCCGGGACTTCGTTCCCGCCATCCCGGAGCGGCGGGCCATCAGCAGCGGCTTCGTCGAGATCGAGGAGCACGGCCGCCAGTGCCGGTTCACCGACTGCAGCCACCTGCGGGAGAGCCACTGCGCCGTGCAGGAAGCGGTCGTCGCGGGCGAGATCGATCCGCGGCGCTACGAGAGCTACCGGCGGCTCATGAATCTGGTGCGGCAGGCGGAGGGACGCGACTAGCCGGACACTTCAGCGAGCTTGCGAGACTATGACGATTCCTACGTCCCCCTCTGGCACCACACCAGTTACCAGTGCGGCTACCCGGGCCGCTCCCGCCTCGGCGGCTGCCTTCTCGGTATCAGGGTAAGTCTCGAATCGCGTGAATACCAGGATGTACGCGGGAAGGTAGAACGCGCCGCCTTGGCCACTCGTCCGGACGGTCAGTTGCTGCCGAGATCCGTCACGTGCAAGGTCCACCACCGTCAGCCAGAGCGTCGTATCCACATCCCACTTCATCAGGTATGGCAAGGGAAATTCGTCGGACTCCGATGAATTCGTGCGTACCGAACCGAGGACCAGCACGAAGCGCAGCCCCATGGCCAGCAGCCGGGCGCGGCGCTCGTCCGCCATGAACTCCTCGACGGGGATTTCATCGAGATTGAAATCCGGGAACGCTGTTCGCCACACGAGGCTGCCTTCTACCGCTTTCATTCGTGGAGCAGCCTTGGACAGTGCCTTCGCCAGGACAGCAACCATTCGCGTGTTGTCGAGGGGAGCAAGCCTGGCTCCCGACAGCCAGGTTGCCCTGTCGTCAATCGGCCTCGGCTCCTGAACGACCTCGACGTCATTCGCCCTGGTGGCAATGGGAATCGGAATGCATGCCGTCAACGACACCATCAACCCAATGGTTGCGGTACCGGTGAGTATCCGGATCTGCATGCCATCCTCCGCGGCCGGCACTGGAGTCGGCCGTCAGCAGGTCACGCTGCGCAAATCTGCCTTGCTGGCCAAGTGTACGGCGCATTTACACGGGCGCGCCCGGTCGTATGCGGAATATGTGAAATCAAGGACTATCTGGCGACGCCTACCGATCCGACAGCACGGGCGTCCGCGCCGTGATGGCATGGGACAGCGTGCCGGCGTCCACGTACTCCAGCTCGCCGCCCATGGGCACGCCGTGGGCGATGCGGGTGACCCGGATGCCGTGCTCCCGGGCCAGGCCCGCCAGGTAACCCGAGGTGGCCTCGCCCTCCACCGTCGCGCTGGTGGCGAGGATCAGCTCGCGGGTGATGCCGTCGCCCAGCTGGGACTCCAGCACCGGCACGCCCAGCTGGTCCGGGCCGATGCCATCGAGGGGCGACAGCCGGCCCATGAGCACGAAATAGCGGCCCCGGTAGACGCCCGATTCCTCGATGGCGATCACGTCAGCGGGGGTCTCCACGACGCAGACGAGTCCGGCATCGCGCCGGGAGTCGCCACAGATTCCGCACAACTCGGTCTCCGAGAACATCCGGCAGCGGGCACAGAGGCCGATCCGCTCGAGGGCGGCGCCGAGGGCGCGGATGATCCGCTGGGCACCCTCCCGGTCGCGCTCCAGCAGGTGGAACGCCATCCGCTGGGAAGACTTCGGCCCCACGCCCGGGAGGCAGCGGAGCGCGGCCAGGAGATCCTGAAGGAGCGGCGTGAACGCCATGTCAGTGGACCCGGCCCGACGTGGCGGTTTTCAGAAGGGCAGCTTCAGGCCGGCCGGCAGGCCGAGGCCTGCCGTCATCCCGCCCAGCTTGTCCTGCACCGTCCGCTCGACCTTGCGGAGGGCGTCGTTGAAGGCAGCGATGAGCACGTCCTCGAGCATCTCGCGGTCGTCGCCCACCAGGGACTGATCGATGCTCAGCCTGCGCACCTCGTGCTTGCAGGTCATGCGGAGCTGTACCAGGCCACCGCCCGCCTCGCCCGTCACCTCGAGGGCGGCAAGCTCCTCCTGGGCCTTCTGCATCTGGGCCTGCATCTTCTGCGCCTGCTTCATCAGGCTGCCAATATCGGCTTTCATGGGTCACTCACTTCCGGGGTGGCGGATTCGGGTTCTTGCGGATCGATTCGGGAATGACCTCGGCTCCGAAGAGCTCGGCCATCTGCCTGACGTTGCTGTCGGCGGCGATGCGCTCGCGGGCCAGGCGCATCTCTTCATCCTCGGTCTGGGCCTGGCGCGCGGCCGGCGTGTCCGGTGCCGCATCAGCGATGGCGACCTGCACCTTGACGGCACTGCCGACGCGCTCCTGCACGGCCGCCACCAGCCTGTTCCGCAGGTTGTCGGTGAGCAGGTGGGCGTTGCGCTTCGCCAGCGTCAGGCGGATCTCGAACGGTGTCTGGGCGACGAGGGCGCAATGGGCCGCCAGCTGTCGCGCGGCGCCGTCGAGGGTCAGGGTCTGGACGAAGGCCGGCCAGTCGCCAATGTCCCCGCTCGCCACGTTCGCCGTCACCGCCGGCGCAGGCATCGACGGGGCGGACGGTGCCGGGCTCGCGGGCCTCCGGGCTACAGCAGCGTGGGCTGCAGAAGCGTGGACCGCAGCAGAGTGGGCCGCCGACGCCACGGGCTGCTGCCGTTCCGGGTGGAAGGCCACCATGCGGAGCAGCGCCATCTCGAAGCCGGTCCGGGGGTCCGGCGCGAGCACGAGGTCCCGCCGGCCGATCACGGCAATCTGGTACATGAGCTGCGCGGTCTCCGGGGCCATCCCGGCCGCCAGCCGCAGGAGGAACGCGGCGTCGTCCTCGCCCGTCGCCTCCGTGTCCAGCGCCCCGGGTCCGGCCACCTGCACCACCGCGACCTGCTGCAGGAGAGTGGCGAGGCCCGCCAGCACGTCGCCGTAGTCAGGCGCCATTTCGTCCAGCTGCCGGACCTGGCCGAGGAGGCCCGGCGCGTCGGCCGCGGCCAGCGCCTCCAGGAGCGCGCTGATCCGCGCCCGGTCCAGGCTCCCCAGCATCTCGGCCACGTCGGCGTCGCGCAGGCTGCCGTCGCCGAACGCGAGGGCCTGGTCCAGCAGGCTCAGGGCATCGCGCATGCTGCCCGCCGCGGCGCGCGCCAGCCGGACGATGGCGCCCGGCTCCACGCTGATCCCTTCGCTGCCGCAAACCCGGGTCAGCCGCTCGACGATGGTGGCCTGGGGCAGGCGCTTCAGGTTGAACTGCAGGCAGCGGGACAGCACCGTGACCGGAATCTTCTGGGGGTCGGTGGTCGCCAGCAGGAACTTGACGTGGGGTGGCGGCTCCTCGAGGGTCTTCAGCAGCGCGTTGAAGGCCGGCTTGGACAGCATGTGCACCTCGTCGATGAGGTACACCTTGAAGCGGCCCGCAGCCGGGCTGTACTGGGCGTTGTCGAGCAGTTCCCGGGCGTCGTCGATGCCGGTGCGCGACGCCGCGTCCACCTCGAGGAAGTCCACGAAGCGGCCCTGGTCGATGGCCAGGCAGCTGCTGCACTCGCCACAGGGCTGGGCACTGACCGACCGCTCGCAGTTCAGCGCCTTGACGAAGATCCGGGCGATCGTCGTCTTGCCGACGCCCCGGGTGCCGGTGAAGAGGAACGCGTGGTGGAGCTTGCCGGAGTTCAGCGCGTTCTCGAGGGCCCGCACGACGTGACCCTGCCCCGCCACGTCGGCGAAGGTCCGGGGGCGCCATTTGCGGGCGAGGGCAAGGTAGGTCATGGGTTGGTGGCGACGGGGGCCCTGGAATACCGGCTTGGAACAGCAACAAGTGAGCCCGCGCCAGCCGCACCCCGGCGCCCGGCATCACCGCTACCGCTGCTTCCTTCCGGACCTGACGGGGTTCACGGCCAGCCGCCGCGGGGGGACCAGCGCGGACCCGTTAACAGGGTATGCGGTGGCCCCACTTTGGGCAAGTTTGCCGGCTGCCGGAAGGCGGCAAACGGCCTAGCGGGTGTAGTGGATGAAGCCGCTGCGCCGGGCGACGCGGTCGTAAAGGGCGCGCGCGGTGCTGTTGGTCTCGTGAGTCAGCCAGTAGACGCGGTCCGCGCCCCGGAGATCGGCCTCCCGATAGACGGCCTCGATCAGCGCCCTTCCCGTGCCGGCGCCGCGCGCGCCGGGCGCCACGTAGAGATCCTCCAGGTAACACTGGTCGCCGACCGACCAGGTGCCGCGATGGAGGATGCAGTGGGCGAAGCCGGCCAGCGCACCGTCGCGCTCGGCAACAAGGCCGAAGAGCGGTTCGGCCGGATCCAGCAGGCGCCGCCAGGTCGTGTCGGTGGCCGCCGCCGGCAACACGGCCTGGTAGAACTCGAGATAGCCCTGCCAGAGGGTCCGCCAGTCCCGTGCATCAGACTCGCGAAGGTGCCGTATCCCCGGGGCGTTCATGGCCGGGAGTATAGGCCGGACCCGGTACTGTCCTTATCATGGCGCCACCCCGATGGAGGCGCCGATGTTCCGGACCCCGAACCGATCCGCCCTGCTCGGCCTGGGCGCGCTCGCCGCCCTCGCCCTGCATTTCAATGACGCCGTGGCCCAGGGCTTCGACCCCGGCAAGGTGGACTGGGAGGCGCTCAGCAAGATCCCGATGAAGGACGGCTTCATCAAGCAGTTCAACGACCAGTGCGCCGCCTGCCACGGCGAGGACCTGCGCGGCACCCCGCTCGGCACGCCGCTGGTGGGCAGGGACCTCAAGAACGGCGTCACGGTGCAGGACATCGCCCGAAGCATCGCCGCGGGTGCTCCTGACAAGGGCATGCCGGCCTGGTCCGAAACGCTGAAGGAGTCCCAGATCTGGAACCTGGCCCTCTACGTGGCCGAGCAACGCCAGGGCACGACGATCCTGGACAAGCGGGCGGACATCCCCCTGGCCATTCCGGCCGGCAGGATCCGGAGCGAGCGCGAGGCGTTCCGCATCGAGGTGGTGGCCGAGGGGCTGGACCCCATGCCCTTCTCGATCGCGCCGCTGCGGGACGGCCGCATCCTCCTCACCGAGCGGATGCGCGGCCTCAGCATCATCGAACGGGACGGCACCCGGTCGCCGCTCATCCGCGGCACGCCGCCCGTCTACGCCGACTCCACCGTCTTCCTCGGGCAGGTGATGGGGCTCGGCTGGCTCCTGGACGTGGCGCCCCACCCCGACTTCGACCGGAACGGCTGGATCTACCTGCATCACACCGACCGCTGCACGGACTGCAATGCGCTGAGCCGGAAGTCGAAGCGCCCGGTGTCCATGAACCGCCTCATCCGTGGCCGCATCCGGGATGGCGCCTGGGTGGACCAGGAGATCCTCTGGCAGGCGGACCCGGAGACCTACACGGACACGTCGGACCTGGCCGCCGGCGGCCGGATCGCCTTCGACGGCAGGGGGCACGTCTTCTTCAGCGTGGGCATGAAGGCGCCCCTGGACTTCATGGGGATCCAGGACTTGAGCCTCCCCTACGGCAAGATCCATCGCCTTCACGACGACGGGCGGGTCCCGGCGGACAACCCCTTCGTCGGCACGCCGGGCGCGCTGAAGTCGATCTGGACCTACGGCCACCGCAGCCCCCAGGGCCTCGAATGGAACACCCGCAGCCGGGAGGCCTGGAACACGGAAATGGGTCCCCGCGGCGGCGACGAACTGAACCGGCTCCTGCCGGGCCGCAACTACGGCTGGCCCCTGATCACCAGCGGCGTGAACTACGACGGGCGGCCGGTGGACGTGAGCAAGGCCCTCGGCATCACCCTGGACCCGAAGGACGCCGAGTACCCGGTGCTCGACATGACGCCGGCCCAGGGGATCTCGAGCTTCGTCTTCTACCGGGCGAAGGCCTTCCCGAAGTGGCGGGACGACGTCATCGTCGGCACGCTCCGGGCCACCGACCTCCTCCGCCTGGAGATCCGGGCCAACCGGGTGGTCCACACCGAGGTGCTGCTGAAGGACCTGGCCCGCTTCCGCGACATCGAGGTGGGCCCGAAGGGCGAGCTCTACGTGCTGCTGGAGAACGCGGCGGGCTCGCGGCTCATCCGGCTGGTGCCGGACTAGATTCCGGCTGGCGCGACGAAGGGCAGGCTCCCGGTGTCGCTCATCGCGGCGGCAGCAACGATCGCAACTGGTCCCGCCAGGTCACTATGCCCAGCACCTTCCCCTCCTCCGTCACCACCGGCAGGCACGACACCCGCTTGCCCAGCATGAGCCGCGCGGCGTCCTCGACGGGTGTGTCCGGGCCGACGACGACGAGGTTCCGGGCCATGATCTGGTGCACCCGCCGGTTCAGGGTGGCGACGTCCTGGGGCCGCTCCGACGCCCGCCCGAGGAAGGGGCTCGACGCCCGCAGCAGGTCCCGGTCCGAGATCACACCCACCAGCCTCTCGCCCAGCAGCACCAGGAGGTGGTGGAAACGGTGCAGCTCGAACAGGCTCTTCACCCGGTGCAGGTCGTCGTCCATGCCGACGGTGACCGGATCGAGGGACATGATCTCGTCGACCTTCATGCGCTTGAGTCTAGCGCAGGCCCCGGGTCACCGGGCTGGCGGAGAGGGTGGGATTCGAACCCACGTTACGGGGTTACCGTAAACACGCTTTCCAAGCGTGCGCCTTCAGCCACTCGGCCACCTCTCCGTGTCTTGCATGCTGGCAGGTCGAAAGCGGGCTGCAGGGTAGCCCACCGGGATGCCGGCGTTCAATCGTTCTTGTCGGGTGCCGGTGCTGCCGGGGGCTCCGGGCGGAAATAGGGCGGCGGCCGGGCCAGGCAGGCCGCGCCCCTGAGCTCCGCGCCGGACGCGGGTGGGACCGCATAACCGGAGGCCTGGCTCGGGGCGGCCAGCCCCTCGGGCACCTGTATGGCCGACGCGTCGCGGCTGGACTGGTATTCCGCCACGTCGTCGCAGCGGTCGTTGACGTCCTTGCTGCCGAAGCAGCCGGCGAGCGAGACCGCCAGCACGGGCAGCAGGAGGGCCGGCAGGACGCCCGGAAGCGGCCTCAACGCGCGCCGCCGGCGATGGCTCGGGCGCCCGCGGCGGACTCCAGCAGACCTGCCCGGGCCAGGGCGGCCTCGACCACCGGCTGGGCCGCCGCGCTCAGTGGCGTCAGCGGCAGCCGCAGGCCGCCGGGGATCAGCCCGAGCCGGTGCAGCGCCCACTTCACGGGGATCGGATTGGATTCGATGAACAGGTCCCGATGCAGGTCGGCCAGCCGGGCATCGATCTCCGCGGCGAGCGCCGCGTCGCCCTCGAGGGCGGCCTCGCACATGTCGGCCATCTGGGCGGGCGCGACATTCGCGGTCACCGAGATCACTCCCTGGCCGCCCTGCAGGATGAACTCGCGGCAGGTGGCGTCGTCCCCGCTCAGCAGCAGGAAATCCTCGCCGCAGGTGGCGCGCAGGGGCGCCACCCGGCCCAGGTCGCCGGTGGCCTCCTTGATGCCGATGATGCCGGGATGGCCCGCCACGCGAGCCACGGTCTCGGGCCGCATGTCCACGCCGGTGCGTCCCGGCACGTTGTAGAGGATCACGGGACGATCGACCGCATCAGCGATCGCCAGGTAGTGACGGCAGAGGCCCTCCTGGGTGGGCTTGTTGTAGTAGGGCGTGACGATGAGGTAACCGTCGATTGGCAGGCCGGCCACGGCCCGCGACAGGTCGATGGTCTGGGCCGTCGAGTTCGAGCCGGTGCCCGCCACGACGGGAATCCGCCCCGCCGCCCGCTCGGCGGCCACCCGGATCACCTCGACGTGCTCCGCCTTAGTGAGCGTTGCCGATTCGCCGGTGGTGCCCGCAATGACCAGGAAGTCGGTGCCCGCATCGACGTGGAAATCGACCAGTCGTTCGAGGCAGGCGAAATCCACCGCCCCGTCGGCCGTCATCGGGGTAACGAGTGCGACACTGCTGCCTGAGAACATCGGGGGGAACCGGACGTTATGGAGCCCGGGATGGTACTTCCCGACCCCACGGGTCGCAAGGCCGGCGCCCGCTGGAACACCCGGGAACCACCCCCGCGGAGGACCCTGCCCTCGCTTGCCGGTCGTTGATTTCCCGGTACACTGGCTTTCGTCCTGCAACCCTCCCAGATCGGACCCATGGAAAAGCTACTCGCGGTCACCGCCATCGGCCCGGACCGCGCGGGCGTCGTTCGCGACCTCAGCCAGGCCGTGACATCCGCCGGTGGCAGCATCCGGGAAAGCCGGATGATCGCCCTCGGATCGGAGTTCGCGGTGATGATGCTGGTGTCCGGCAACTGGCACACGGTCACCAAGCTGCAGAGCGCCTTCCAGCAGCTGCAGCAGCAATCCAACCTCACGGTCACCGTGCGGGAGACCCTGCCCCGGCCGGTCGAGACTGCCGCGCCCTACCTGGTGGACGTGGTCACCCTGGACCATGAAGGGATAGTTTTCGGGCTGTCGAACTTTTTCGCCTCCCGGGGACTCGAAATCGCCGAGGTCAGCACGCGTCGCTACAATGCCCCCCACACCGGGGCGCTGATGTTCGGCGTGCAGATGACGATCAACGTGCCGCGCACGGTGCACGTGGCGACGCTCCGGGAGGAGTTTCTCGAGTACTGCGACGAGCAGAACCTGGACGCCGTCATGGAACCGGCGCACCGCTGAGCACGCACTGGCCAGGCAGCTTTCACAGAGGAACAGGCAGAGGACATGAGCACCGTCACCGTCGGCAAGACCGTTCCCAACTTCAGTCTGCCTGCCACCGGTGGCAGGACCGTGGACCTCAAGGGGCTTCGCGGCAGCAACGTCGTGGTGTACTTCTACCCGAAGGACAGCACCCCGGGATGCACGACGGAAGGCTGCGATTTCGGCAGCCTCCACGAGAAGTTCCGGCGACGGAAGACCGTGATCCTTGGCGTGTCCCGCGACTCGCTGGCGTCCCACGAGAAGTTCAAGGCGAAGTTCGAGTTCCCGTTCGACCTCCTCTCGGACGGTGACGAAACCCTCTGCCGCCTCTTCGACGTCATCCGGGAGAAAAACATGTATGGCAAGAAGGTCATGGGCGTCGAGCGCAGCACCTTCCTGATCGACGCCGACGGCAAGCTGCGCGCCGAGTGGCGCAAGGTGAGCGTCAAGGGCCACGCCGCCGAAGTTCTCGCCGCGGTCGAGGCGCTCTGAGAGCCCGGCAGGCCCGCAACCCGGCCGCCTGCCAGTTGCCGGCGACCAAGGTGGAACGGATCTCTGCCAGACCCCGTATGCGACAACTCATTGCGCTAATCACCACGCTCGCGCTGCTGGTGCCGCCCACCGTGCCGGCGGCGACTGGCGACGACCTGCCGGACATCGGCAGCCCCGCCAATTCGGTGCTGTCCCGCGAGCAGGAACTGCAGATCGGCCGGTCCATCTACCGCAGCCTCGTCGACACCGGGCGCGTCATGAGCGACCCGGAGATCCAGGAGTACGTCCAGGATGTCGGGATGAAGCTCGCGTCCCAGGCCCAGGACGGTGACTTCCGCTTCAAGTTCTTCGTGGTCAACGACCCCGCCATCAACGCATTCGCCCTTCCCGGCGGGTACATCGGCATTCATTCGGGCCTCCTCCTCGCCACGGGTTCCGAGAGCGAACTGGCCGGCGTGCTGGCCCACGAGATTTCCCACGTCACCCAGCGCCACATTTCCCGCGCGGTGTTCGCCAACCAGCGCAGCAGCATCCTGACCATGGCGGCCATGCTGGGCGCCATCCTGCTGGGCGCCGTCGGCGGGAGCGGCGACGTCGTTACCGGCGCCATCGCGACGGCCCAGGGCGTTGCGGCCCAGCAGCAGATCAACTTCACACGGGCCAACGAGTACGAGGCGGATCGGGTCGGCGTCGGCGTGCTGGCCGCCGCGGGCTTCGACCCCATGGGAATGCCGGCCTTTTTCGAGACCCTGGCCCGCCAGACGGGCCCCCTCGCCAGCCAGGCGCCGGAGTTCCTGCGCACCCACCCGGTGACGGTCAACCGGATAGCGGAGACGCGGGAGCGGGCTGCCGCGCTGCCCCACCCCGACGTGCGGGACGCGGCCGGCTACACCATCAACCGCGCCCGCGTCCGGGTGCTGTCGAGCGCAACGCCGGAGAAGGCGCTGGAGTACTTCCTCGGCGAGAAACAGGACCCGAAGCAGGCAGGCGACCTGGGCACCGAGTACGGGATTGCGCTGGTCCGCATGGAGCTCGGGCAGTACCGGGAGGCCCGTGCGCTGTTCCAGGGACTGCTGGCCACCAACCCCGGCATCATTCCGTTCCACACCGGGCTTGCCGGCGCGGAACTGGCCCTGGGCAACCGGGACGCCGCCTTCGCCGGCTACGAGAAGGCCATGGGACTGTTCCCCCGCAACACGCCCCTCACGGTCCGCTATGCCGAGGCTCTGCTGGCCGACGGGCAGCCGGAGAAGGCCCACGGCATACTCCTGGACCTCCTCAATAACGTGCCGCCCACCGCCGAGCAGGTCCGGCTGATCGCCCTGGCGGCCAGCGCCGCCGGGGACACGGCCGACGCGCACTACTACATGGCGGAACTGCACCTCCTCCGGGGTGACGTGATCATGGCCGCCGACCAGCTGCGCCTTGCCCTCTCGATACCCGGCCTGGACAGCGTGCAGAAGGCGCGCTTCACGTCCCGGCTTGCGGAGATCCAGGAGTGGCTGGATCGCGAGCAGAGAAGCCGGCGCCAGCAGGCCGCGGGGGCGAAGCAGCAGTGACGGCCGGCCCGGTCCCGACGCGTGCGGCAGGAACCCTCGCCGCCCTCGCCAATGCAGCCGTCCTTGCACTGGCCATCTCCGGTTGCGCGAGCCAGGAGGCCGCGACGCGGACCGAGGCTTTCGATCCCATCGAGCCCGTGAACCGGGTCGTGTTCCAGGTGAACGACTGGGGCGACAGGTACCTCCTGCGGCCCGTGGCAGTGGGGTATGAGCGGGCGCTTCCCAATCAGATGCGCACGGGCGTGCGCAACATCTTCAGCAACCTGCTCTATCCCGTGACGATCGCCAACGCCTTCCTGCAGGGCAAGTTCAGCCAGTGCGGCCGGGACGGCGCCCGCTTCCTCCTCAACTCCACCGTCGGCCTCGCCGGCATGTTCGATCCGGCGACGCGCGTCGGCCTTGCGGAGAACGACGAGGACTTCGACCAGACGATGGCCGTGTGGGGCATCGGCGAAGGGCCTTACCTCGTCATCCCGATCTTCGGCCCCCGCATACTCCGGCACCTGGCAGGCGACGTGGTGGATGCGCCCCTGACGCCCTTCGTGAGCGCGACGAGCGGCGAGATCGACCTCCGGCTGGCGGCGTGGGTGGTCAACCAGGTGGACAAGCGGTCGCGCCTGCTGGACGTGGACCAGCAGGTTTTCGAGTCCTACGACCCGTACGTCTTCGTCCGGGACGCGTACCTGCAGCGGCGGCGGTACCTGGCGCTGGACGGCAACGTGCCGGAGGACGATTCCTACCTGGATGAAGCCGAGCTGGATGAAGCCGAGCTGGACTCCGCCGAAGGCGTGGACCCCGGAGCCGGGCCCGAGTAGCCGTCAGTCAGGAGGCCGTCCACCCCGCTCAGGCGGGCAATGGCCAGCAACTTGTCGGGCAGGCCCGTGAACGTCATCGCCCGCTGGCCGGCCCGTGCTTCCCGAAGCCATTCCAGCAGCAGCGCAAGTCCGGCACTGTCGACCCTGCTCACGCCCTTCAGGTTGACGGCCACGGGCGCCTGGCCGGCAAACCCCGTGCGGCCGGCCTCCAGCAGGGCACCGGCCGTCGCGAACGTGACCGCCCCCGTGACGGCAAAGGCACCCGGCCCGGTTGCCGCCAGGGCGGCTGACTCGCCTGCCGGCGCGGTCACGTCCTGCCGCCACCCACCGGCTTCGTCGTCACCCGGGCAGCGTCCGACTTGAGCCGGGCAATGACGGCGTCGATGCCGTTGGCGCCGATCTCGGCGTTGAACTGGTTGCGGTAGTTCTGCACGTAGGAGATGCCCTCGATGCGGACATCGTAGGCCCGCCAGCCGTCCTTGGTCTGGTGCAGCGAGTAGTGCACTGGCAGCTTGGTCCCGTCCTCCAGCTGCATCTCGGTCTTCACCACGGCCCGCTTCGGGTCGGCAGGTGCGGCCGGGCCCGGGAAGAACCGGACCTTGTCCTTCTCGAAGCGGAGCACGTAGCGCGAGTAGCTGCGCAGGAGGAAATCGTAGAACGTGTCGATGAACTGCTGGCGCTGGGCCGGGGTGGCCGTCCGCCAGTGCTTGCCGAGCACGAGCCGGCCGGCGTAGTCGGTGTCGAACACCGGGAGGAAAACTTCGTCCACCAGCTTGTAGAGCTCGGACGGATTCGCCTCGAGCTGCTGCTGCCGGCCCTCGATGCGGGACGCCAGGGTATCCGCCGTTTCGCGGACGACCTGGTCAGGCGTACGGGTGTCTGCCGTCGCGAAGCCGGACAGGCTGCAGAGCAGAAGGGCCAGTGCGGCCAGTGTTCGCATGACTTGGTCTCCTGGACTATTCGCCGGCGTCGCCGGCATCTGCTGCCGGGGCCGCCGGCGCCGCCCCTGCACCGCCACCCTTCTCGGCCTGGCTGAACAGGAACTTGCTGACCAGCTGCTCCAGGACGATTGCCGACTGCGTGATTTCCAGTTCGCTCTGGTCCTTCAGGTAGGTGTCGGAGCCGCCCGGGCCGAGGCCCACGTACTTGCTGCCCAGCAGTCCTGCCGTGAGGATGCTGGCGTCGGAATCATCCGGTATCTGGTTGAACTTGTCCTTAATACGCATGCTGACCACGGCGTCCAGGCGCTCGTTGTCGAAAACGATGCTCTCGACCCGGCCGATGTTGACGCCGGCCATGGTCACGGGCGACCGCACCTTCAGGCCGGCCACGTCGTCGAACCGGGCCGTCACGCGGTAGCCGTCGCCGTCCCCGGCATACTCGTCGAGGTCGGTGGTCTGGGTCGCCAGGAAGAGCAGCGCGGCGAAACCCAGGAAGATGAACAGTCCGGTACCGAGTTCCCGTGTGCGGGTGCTTTCCATGATCTTGCTAGCCTCAGAGAAGGTAGGCGGTAATCGTGTAATCGAGGATCAGAACCAGGATGGACGTCGTCACCACCGTGCGCGTGGTTGCCATGCCCACGCCCTCGGCGGTGGGCGGTGCATTGTAACCCTCGAAGACCGCAACGAGGCCGGCCGTGGTGCCGAACACGAAGCTCTTCAGCACGCCCTCGTAGATATCGGGCGGATCCACGTACTCCTGCATCTGGGACCAGAACGCGCCGTTGTCGACGCCCATGATCTGCACGCCGATGAACCAGGCGCCCAGGATGCCAACGGCGTTGAACACGGCCGTCAGCAGCGGGACGGAGATCACGGCCCCGATGAAGCGCGGGGCGATGATCCGCCGGATCGGATCGATCGCCATGACCTCCATGGCGGCCAGCTGGTCGGTGGCGCGCATGAGGCCGATCTCGGACGCCAGGGACGTTCCTGCCCGGCCGGCGAAGAGCAGCGCCGTGACCACCGGGCCCAGTTCCTTGAACAGGGTGAGCGCCACGCCCGCGCCGAGGATATCCTCCTGCCGCAGCCGGGACAGTGAGTCATAGCCCTGCAGGCCGATCACCATGCCGACGAAGAAGGCCGAGGTCATGATGATGATCAGCGACAGCACGCCGGAATTGCGCACCTGCTGGGAGATCAGCCGGGGCCTGGCCAGTGCCGCCGGGCACTGCCTGAGGATCTCGACGAGGAACAGGATTGCCGCGCCCAGCTTGCGCAGGGATTCCAGCAGGCCCTCCCACAGCTGCAGGGGCAGGGTCACTGCTGGCGGCCGAGCAGCTGCTCGGCGTAGTCAGGGGCCGGATAGTGAAACGGGACCGGTCCGTCCGCGGCGCCCGTCATGAACTGGCGCACGAGCTCGGATGGGCTCTCCGCCAGCTCGCGCGGCGCCCCGGAGGCGATGACCCGGCCTTCGGAGATCACGAAGCAGTGGTCGGCGATGTGGCTGATCTCGGCCACGTCGTGGGACACGACGATGCTCGTCAGGCCCAGCGCGTCGTTGTTCAGGCGGATGAGCCGCAGGACGACCCCCAGGGAAATGGGATCGAGCCCGGAGAACGGCTCGTCGTAGAGCAGGAGCTCCGGGTCCAGCACCATGGCGCGCGCCATCGCGACGCGCCGGCTCATGCCGCCGGACAATTCCGCAGGCATCAGTCCAGCCGCCCCGCGCAAGCCCACGGAGTTCAGCTTGGTCAGCACGAGCTGGCGGATCAGGGGTTCCGGCAACCGCGTGTTCTCCCGCACGGGAAAGGCCACGTTCTCGAACACGTTGAAGTCCGTCAGCAGCGCGCTGTTCTGGAAAAGCATGCCCATGCGTCGCCGCAGGTCGAACAAACGGGCACGGGACAGGGAAGCCACTTCCAGCCCGCCCACCGTGACGGTGCCCGCCTCGGGGCGCAGCTGGCCGGTGATCATCCGCAGCAGCGTCGTCTTGCCTGTGCCGCTCGGCCCCATGATCGCCGTGATGCTGCCGCGGCGGACGGCGAGATCGAGCCCGGAAAAGATCGGGCGCCCGGACCGGCCGAAACGCAGCCCGCTGACCTGTACGAGATTGTCGGCCGTCACTGCGTCAGGCGGCTTCCATCTCGCGCCGGTACTGGCCGGCGTGAGCCAGGCCATTGAGGCGCGCGCGCTTGTAAAACGCCGCCTGCCCGGCCTTCACCCCGTCAGGCTTGCCGCCCCAGGCCTTGAGGGAAGGCGCCTGCAAGGCACGTCCGTAGGAGAAGGTGAGCTGCCAGGGCAGTGCGCCCAGCGTGTTCATGACGGCCAGGTGCTCCGTGGACTCCTCGGGACTCTGGCCGCCCGACAGGAACGCGATGCCCGGCACCGTGGCGGGCACCGTCGCCTTGAGGCAGCGGATCGTGGCCTCCGCCACCTCGCGCACGGACGCCTTCTGCCTGCAGTCCTGGCCCGGCACCACCATGTTCGGCTTCAGGATCATGCCGGCGAAGTCCACCCGGTGGGCCCGGAGCTCGATGAACGTGCGCTCCAGCGCCGCGGTGGTCACTTCCTCGCAGCGGCCGATGGTGTGGTCGCCGTCCATGAGGACCTCCGGCTCGACGATCGGCACGATGCCGGCTTCCTGGCACAGGGCCGCGTAGCGGGCCAGGGCGTGGGCGTTGGCCGCCAGGGAGAAACTGCCGGGGAATCCCGGGCCGATGGCGATCACGGCCCTCCATTTCGCGAACTTCGCGCCGAGCCCGGCGTATTCCTTGAGGCGTTCACGCAAGCCATCGAGGCCCTCGGTGACCGTCTCGCCCGGGAAGCCGGCCAGCGCCTTGGCGCCGGCATCGACCTTGATGCCCGGAATCATGCCCTGCTGGGCCAGGTACTTCGGAAACGGCACCCCGCCCAGCGTGGACTGGCGGAGGGTTTCGTCGTAGAGGATGACGCCGCTGATGAAATCGCTGGCGCCCGGCGTGGTGAAGAGCATGTCCCGGTAGGCTTGCCGGCTCTCGGCCGTGGACTCGAGCTTGATCGAGTCGAAGCGCTTCTTGATCGTTCCCGAGCTTTCGTCGGCGGCCAGGATCCCCTTCCCCGGCGCCACCATCGCCTGTGCAACGGCAGCAAGAGACTGTGCAGTCATGAATTCAATCCTCCGGTTTCTGAGCAGGTCGCGCTGGGGCATGAACGCTGGCGGCCGGCAAGTCCTGGCGGCCAACGCGGCGGAGAAGAATAGCAAATTCCCCCTCCGGCGGCCGCCCGGGGTTTTCACCGTGCGCATACTGGACTAAGATAGTCCCATATAGATTTCCTCACGGGAACGCTCAAGGGCCATGCTCCGCATCAGCAAGCTCACGGACTACGGCACCATGATCCTGGTACACCTCGCCGTGCACCAGGGACGCCTGCATTCGGCAAGCGATGTCGCCGCCGGCACGCGGCTGGCACTGCCAACGGTCCAGAAGCTTCTCAAATTGCTGGCCCGGAGCGACCTCGTGTGCTCCGTGCGTGGTGCGGAAGGCGGCTACGCGCTGGCGCGCGCGCCCGGGAACATCTCGGCCGCCGATATCCTCGATGTCCTCGAAGGCCCGCTCAGCATTACAGAATGCAGCACGTCAGACAGCCGCTGCGAACTGGAGAACGGCTGCCCGGTAGGAGGCGCCTGGCAGAAGATCAACCGGGGCATCCGCGGCGCGCTGGGCGAGATCACGCTGGCGGAACTGGCCCACCCGCCCCGGGAGTTTCCTCTGGTGGACCTGTCGGGGCGCGCCGGGCGCCTTCGCCAGCGGGTGCCGACCAGCTGAGGATCGACGCACATGACCACCACACCCAACCAGGGACTCGAGGACCTCATCGGCCGGCGTTACGCCCACGGCTTCGTCACGGACATCGAATCCGACACGGTGCCGCCCGGGCTCAGCGAGGACACCATCCGCTTCATCTCCGCCAAGAAGGGTGAACCCCCGTTCCTGCTGGAGTGGCGGCTCAAGGCCTACCGCCACTGGGTCACGCTCCGCGAGCCGCGGTGGGCGAAGCTGCATCACCCGCCGATCGACTACCAGGCCATTTCCTACTACTCCGCGCCGAAGGCCCCTCAAGGCCCGAAGTCCATCGAGGAGGTGGACCCGAAGCTGCTGGAAACCTACGAGAAACTCGGGATTCCCCTGCACGAACGGGCCCGGCTGGCCGGCGTCGCCGTGGATGCGGTGTTCGACAGCGTGTCCGTGACGACCACCTTCAAGGATCGTCTGTCGGCCGTCGGTGTCATCTTCTGCTCCTTCTCCGAGGCGGTGAGGGAGCACCCCGAACTCGTCCGCAAGTACCTGGGAACGGTGGTGCCCTACCGGGACAACTACTTCGCGGCGCTGAACTCGGCCGTGTTCACCGACGGCTCCTTCGTGTACATCCCGAAGGGCGTCCGCTGCCCGATGGAACTGTCCACGTACTTCCGGATCAACCAGGCCAAGACCGGCCAGTTCGAGCGCACGCTGATCATTGCGGAGGAATCCAGCCACGTCAGCTATCTCGAGGGCTGCACCGCGCCCCAGCGCGACGAAAACCAGCTGCACGCGGCTGTGGTCGAGCTCGTGGCCCTCAAGGATGCCACCATCAAGTATTCGACCGTACAGAACTGGTATCCCGGCGACGAGGAAGGCCGGGGCGGCATCTATAACTTCGTCACGAAGCGCGGCGACTGCCGGGGCGCGAACTCGCGCATCTCCTGGACCCAGGTCGAGGCGGGTTCCGCCATTACCTGGAAATACCCCAGCTGCATACTGCGCGGCGAGAACTCGGTGGGCGAGTTCTACTCCGTCGCCGTCACCAACAACCTGCAGCAGGCCGACACCGGCACCAAGATGATCCACATCGGCCGCAATACGCGCAGCACGATCGTTTCCAAGGGCATTTCGGCCGGGCGGGCGCAGAACGCCTATCGGGGGCTCGTGAAGATCCTTCCCACGGCAGAGAACGCCCGCAACTACACCCAGTGCGATTCCCTGCTGATGGGCGCCCGGTGCGGGGCACATACGTTCCCGTACATGGAGGTCCGGAACCCCACCGCCGTGGTGGAGCACGAGGCCACCACATCCCGGATCGGTGACGACCAGCTCTTCTATTGCCGGCAGCGCGGCCTGTCGACCGAGGATGCCGTGAACCTCATCGTGAACGGCTTCTGCAAGCAGGTGTTCCGCGAACTGCCCATGGAATTCGCCGTGGAAGCCCAGAACCTGTTGAACGTCAGCCTGGAGGGTGCGGTCGGCTGAACGGCCCACGTTTGCCTTGGAATCCAATCCGACGAATTCATCCCTCCTCCACGTCGCGGGCCTCCGCGTCGCGGTGGGCGGCAAGGAGATCCTCACGGGGCTCGACCTGACGGTGCGCGCCGGCGAGGTGCACGCCATCATGGGCCCGAATGGCTCGGGGAAGAGCACCCTCGCCCACGTCCTGGCAGGCCGGGACGGCTATGACGTCACCGCCGGCTCGGTCAGCTTCCTCGGCCAGGACCTGCTGGCCATGGCCCCGGAGGAGAGGGCCAGGGCCGGGATCTTCCTCGGGTTCCAGTACCCGATCGAGATTCCGGGCGTCAGCAACGTGTACCTCCTGCGTTCCGCACTCAATGCGCGGCTCGCAGCGCGCGGCGAGAGCGAGATCGATGCCGCCCGCTTCCTGCGGCTGGTCCGGGAGAAGGCCCGCCTGATGCAGATGAACGAGAGCTTCCTGCAACGGGGCGTCAACGAGGGCTTCTCGGGCGGCGAGAAGAAGCGCAACGAGATCTTCCAGATGGCGGTCCTCGAGCCGACGCTCGCCATACTCGACGAGACCGACTCCGGCCTCGACATCGACGCACTGAAGGTCGTGTCCAGCGGGGTGAACAGCCTGCGCAGCGCAGAACGGGGCTTCGTCCTCGTCACGCACTACCAGCGCCTCCTCGACTACATCCGGCCCGACTTCGTCCACGTCCTGGCGGGCGGACGGATCATCCGCACGGGCGACCGGACACTGGCGCTCGAACTCGAGGCTGGCGGCTACGACCAGGTACTGGCCGCGGCCGGTTCCTGAGGCCGGTCACCGTGACAGCACCAGCAGCGCAGCAGATGGCGACCGCGGCGCCGTGGCGGGCCGCGGCGGCCCTGGCCAGGGAGAGCCAGCCCGCCCTGATGGACTGGCCGGCGGACCGGCGCGCCGCCGCCCTCGCCCGCCTCGATGCCAGCGGGCTCCCGGACGGCAGCGACGAGGAGTGGCGCTATACGAGCCTGGCTGCCTACGGGCAGCGCTGGTCGGCCTACCTGGCCGCTGCCGGGCAGCCCGCCAGCCCGGCGACGCCCGCGGCAGCGGCCATACACCCCGACGCGGCGGCGCAGCCCGGGACTGTCCGTGTGCAGGTGGTCGATGGCGTCCTTGGCGGACCTCCGGCCGCCACCCCGCCGGGACTGTTCATCGGCTCGCTCCGCGACCTGCCGCCGGCGCTGCGGGCCCGCGCCGGGAACCTGCTCCGGCAGTCGGATGGCGTGCCGCCCGAGACCCTCGTGGACCTGAACTCGGCGCTGGTTGCGGACGTGCTGCTGATCGCTACCGATGCGGGCAGCAACCTCGATGGCACGCCCGTCCACGTCGACCTCCGGGGAAGCGGCTCCCCGGCGTTCGGCCAGCCACGCATTCTCGTGGACGTGGCCCGCGACAGCCGGCTCACGCTCGGCATCGAGTTCACGGGGACGGACGGCACGCTGGCCAATGCCGTAACCCAGGCCTGGATTGCCGACGGGGGGCACCTGGACCTGGTTCGCGCCCAATGCCTGCCCGACGACGGGATGCTCACGGACACGAGCCGCATCGAACTTGCCGCGGGGGCATCAGCGAAGATCACCAGCGTCGACCTGGGCGGCCAGCTGAACCGGCAGTCCATGACCGTGGTGCTGGCGGGAGCCGGTGCGGCCGTCACCCTGGACGGCCTGTTCCTCGCGGACGGCAGGCGTCACATCGACAGCCGCACGCGGCTCGAGCACCGGGCCCCGCTGACGACCAGCCGCGAGTCGTTCCGGGGACTGGCCGACGGCCACGGCCGCGGCGTCTTCAACGGCAAGATCATCGTGATGCCGGGGGCCGCGGGCAGCAATGCGGCGCTGTCAAACCGCAATCTGCTCCTGGCCGCCACTGCCGAGATCGACACCAAGCCGGAGCTGGAAATCCACGTGGATGACGTGCGGTGCAGCCACGGCGCCACGACCGGTCAGCTGGACGCGAATGCCCTCTTCTACCTGCGCTCCCGGGGACTGGACCCCGCAATGGCGCGCCAGGTGCTGACGGGGGCGTTCCTCCGCGAGGCGCTGGGCGGCATTGCGCCGCCAGCACTGCGGGCCCGGCTGGAAGACCGACTCCGGGAGAAGCTGGGTGGCCTGGCTAGCGCCAGCGCGGGGGCAGAGCAATGACCGCAGGGCCGGTAGGGGCGCGCCAGGACGCGTCGCGGGCAGATCCCCCGGCGTCACCCCTGGATGTGGCAGCCATCCGCCGCGACTTCCCGATCCTCGCGCAGGAGATCAACGGCCACTTACTGGCATACCTGGACAACGCCGCCTCATACCAGCGGCCGCTCCAGGTGCTTGATGCCATCCGGCACTACTACACCCACGACCACGCCAACGTTCACAGGGGCGTGCACACCCTCAGCCACAGGGCCACGGACCTCTACGAGGGCGCAAGGGAAACCGTGCGGGCGTTCATCAACGCGGAATCCGTGCGGGAGATCGTCTTCACCCGCGGGACCACCGAGGCGATCAACCTGGTGGCCTTCAGCCTTGGCCAGCGGCTCGCGCCCGGCGACGAGATCCTGGTCACGACGATGGAGCACCACTCCAACATCGTCCCCTGGCAGCTGCTGTGCCAACGGAGCGGTGCCGTGCTCCGGGTGGCGCCCATCAACGATGCCGGCGAACTGCTGCTTGACGAGTTCGTGCAGCTGTTGGGTCCGCGCACCAGGCTCGTGTCGGTGGCCCACGTGTCGAACGCACTCGGGACGATCAATCCCGTGAAGGCGATCACCGCCGCCGCCAGGGCCCGGGGCATACCGGTTCTTCTGGATGGCGCCCAGGCGATCGCGCACGAGGCCGTCGACGTCCGGGACCTGGATTGCGACTTCTACGCCTTCTCGGGCCACAAGATGTGCGGACCCACCGGCACCGGGGTCCTCTATGGCCGAGAGGCCATCCTCAGGGAATTGCCCCCGTGGCAGGGCGGTGGCGACATGATCCTGACCGTCAGCTTCAGTGGCACGACGTACAACGAGCTGCCGTACCGTCTCGAGGCAGGCACGCCGCACATCGCCGGGGCCGTAGGCCTCGCCGCCGCCATCCGTTACCTCACGGCGATCGGGATGGACAGCATTGCGGCCTGGGAGGCTCACCTGCTTGCCTATGCAACGGCCGCGCTCGTCCAGATCCCGGGCCTGACCATCGTGGGCACTGCCCGGCAGAAGGCCGGGCTCGTGTCCTTCAACGTGGATGGCATTCATCCCCACGACCTGGGCACGGTCCTGGACCAGCAGGGCGTCGCCATACGGGCCGGCCACCACTGCGCCATGCCGGTGATGGAGCGTTTCGGACTTGCCGGAACGGCGCGAGCCTCGTTCGCGTTCTACAACACGGCGGCCGAGATCGACCAGCTCGTCGCCGCCGTGCGGGTTGCGCAGCGGATGTTCGCGTGATGTCCGCGCCGGCCACGGACCTGCAGGATCTTTACCGGCAGATCGTGCTGGATCACAGCCGGCGCCCGCGGAACCAGCGACGGATGGAACCCCACGACCGGGTGGCCGAAGGCCACAACCCGCTGTGCGGCGACAAGGTCCGGGTCTATGCACAGCTCCGCGACGACGCTGTGTCGGACGTCGCCTTCGAGGCATCCGGCTGCGCAATCTGCGTGGCCTCGGCCTCGCTCATGACCGAGGCGACGAAGGGCCGCAGCGCCTCGGCGGTCAGGGCCCTCGCGGCACAGTTCGACAGGTCCCTCACCTCCGGCAGCGGGGACCTCACCGGGGACCTTGCGGCGCTGGCGGGAGTCAGCCAGTACCCGTCCCGGATCCGCTGCGCGACGCTGCCGTGGAAGACGCTCCTGGCCGCCCTCGATGCCGCCCCTGACACCGTTACAACCGAACAATCGAGTCGATCCCCATGAGCAGCGCGGACAACGAACCCGTCGTGGTCAGACGCGACGTGGAGGGCCTGATGGTTCCCTCGGGCATCCCGGTGACGATCCCCCTGGATTCGCTCGTGTACATCACCCAGGCCATGGGTGGCAGCTTCACGGTGTACTTCGACGGGAACCTCGTGCGCGTCCCGGGAACCGACGCCGATGCCCTGGGCAAGGAGCCCGTGACGCCGCCCGCCCTCCCGGAGAACGCCACCGACGAGCAGTTTGAGGCTCTCGTCTGGGAGCAGCTGAAGACCATCTTCGATCCCGAGATCCCGATCAACATCGTCGAGCTCGGACTGGTCTATGAATGCGCCATCCGGCGCCTGCCGTCCGGAAGCCGGGGCGTCAGCCTGCGGATGACGGTAACGGCCCCGGGATGCGGCATGGGCGAGATCCTCGTCGAGGAGGCCCGGCAGAAGATCAGCATCATCCCGACCGTCGAGGCAGTGGACGTGGAGCTGGTCTTCGATCCGCCATGGAGCCAGGACATGATGTCGGAAGCCGCGCGCCTCGAAGCCGGGTTGATGTAGGCCGGGATGCGGCGAAAACGTCAGCTGACCCTGCTCCGGCACGCCAAGTCGTCCTGGGACGACGCGGCGCTGAAGGACCGGGACCGGCCCCTCAACGAGCGCGGTGAGCGGGATGCGCCCGTCATGGGCCGCCGGCTGCTGGCCCGGGGCGCCCGGCCGACGCTGATGCTGACGAGCCCGGCAGTCCGCGCGCGGCGGACGGCGCAGATCATCGCCCGGGAGATCGGATATCCCCAGGAGTTCCTGCAGCGCGAGGAAGACCTGTACCTGGCCTCGCCCGACGACATCGTGGCCGTCATCGCACGCCAGGACAGCAGTTTCCGCGACATCATCGTCTGCGGGCACAATCCCGGCCTCACCGAGCTGGCCAACAGGCTGACCGGGGCGGGAATCGACAATGTTCCGACCGCCGGCGTGGTCGTCATCGGCCTGGACCTGAAGAGCTGGGCCGACCTGGACGGCGCCGAGGGGGACCTTCTGCTCTTCGATTATCCCCGCCGCGATTCTCCGTCCCGGGAGTGACTAGTCGATCACGCAGAGGCAGTGGACGTAGATCCCGCGGGGATCGTTGAAGCGCGCCAGCAGCTTCAGCTCACGGTCGAGCCGGCCCAGCACGTCACCCACCATCCCGGCCCCGGGTCCGCGCAGGTCCGCGAGGAACGAGCCCAGCCCGATGCCATCGGCGGCCCGGACTGACCGCGCCCCGAACTCCACCGCCAGGCGCTGGATCAGCGACAGTTCGGGCTGCACGTACCGGCGGCCGTAAGTGCCCTCTTCCAGGCCGGCCCGGGTGGCTGCGGCCTCGACCGCCTCGTCGAGGCCGCCGATCTGGTCGACCAGGCCGCGCTCGCGCGCGTCGGCGCCGATCCAGACGCGGCCCCGGGCAATGTCATCGACCTGCTCGAAGGTCATCTTGCGTGATTCAGCCACCTTGCCGACGAATACCCGGTAGGCATCCTCCACGCTGGCGGTCAGCACGCGCCGGGCATCGTCACCGAGAGGCCTGTCGGCACGCAGCTGGCCCGCAAGCCGGGTGGTGCCGAAGCCGTCGACGTGCACACCGAGAGTGTCGAGCGTGCGGGGGATCGTGGGCACGAGCGCGCCAACGCCGATGGAACCGGTGATAGTCGTGTTCCGTGCCCAGATCTCGTCGGCGAGCATCGCGATGTAGTAACCGCCCGACGCCGCCACGCTGCTCATCGAGGCGACCACCGGCTTGCCGGCGGCCTTCAGCGCCGCGATCTCGTCGAATATCACCTGGGAGGCGAACATGCTGCCGCCCGGGCTGTCGATGCGCAGGACGACGGCGTCCACGGCGTCGTCCTGCCGGACCCTGCGGATCTCGGCCGCCAGCGTGTCGCCGCCGACGGTGCCCGGCCCCGCTTCGCCGTCCACGATCTGGCCCGACGCCACGATTACGGCCACGTTGTGTTCCTTGCCATCCTGCAGGCGCTGCTCGATGCCGGTCGCCAGCGCATAGGCCCGGAAGTCGATCGCGCTGTAGGTGCCGTCCTCGGACTGGCTCTCGCCGACCAGGTCCGTCAGGTACTCCTCCACGTCCGGGCGGCTCATGAGCTTGTCGACGAGCCCGGCGTTGACCGCTGCACGGGCCGCGTTCCCCTTCTCGGCCTCGAGGCGGCCGGCCAGGTCGTCGGCATAGGACTGGAGCGCGCCGGCCTTCAGCTTGCGCGCCGCCGCCACATCCCGCTCCCACGCGGTCCAGAGCGCGGACAGCCAGACCTGGCTGGCCTCCCGGTCCTCGGCGGACATGTCGTCGCGGATGTACGGCTCCACGAAGGACTTGAACTCCCCGACGCGGAACACGTTGAGATCGACCCGCAGTTTCTCCAGGGCGCTGCGGAAGAACGTGCGGAAGTACTCGTAGCCCTCCAGGTAGACGAGGCCGAGCTCGTCCATGATCACCTCGTCGGCCCGGGACGCGAGGTAGTACTGGTCCCGCGTGTAGCCGCTGCCGATGGCAATGACCTTCTTGCCGGAATCGCGCACGTTCTGGATCTTGTCCCCGATGGTCTGCAGCTTGGCGAGGCCGCCACCCTGGAGGCCATCCAGGTCGAGCACGACCGCCTTGATGCGGTCATCGGTCACGGCGCGGTCCAGGCTGTCGGTGACTTCCCGCACGAGCGTCTGGGGTGGCGCCTGGTTGTTCAGGTCCGCCAGGGCACGGTCGAGCGGGCTGCCTTCCAGCTCCTCCACCAGGGTGCCGCTCGGGTTGATGACCAGTGCTGCCGACGACGGGACGGCCATGGGCTGCCCCACGGCACCCGCGAGCAGCACGGCGAATATCGCCAGCAGCAGTATCAGGTGCAGGATCCGGCGCAGCGTGTTCAGGCCATACCAGATGGCCTTCAGCAGATTGCCTATGAAGCGGAAGATGAACATATGTCGGTTCCCAACTAACCCGTGTAGCTGATGCGATAGATCACGCCGCGCTGGTCGTCGCTCACCAGGAGCGAGCCGTCGGGGGCCACGAGCAGGTCAACCGGCCTGCCCAGCACCTCGTCGCCCTGCAGCCACCCCTCGATGAACGGCTCGTAGGACACGGCATCGTTGCCTTTCAGGCGCACCAGTGTCACCCGGTAGCCCGTCTTTCCCGCCGCCTTGCTCCGGTTCCACGAGCCATGCTCCGCAATGAATGCCTGGCCGCGATACTGCGCCGGGAACATGCGCCCCGTGTAGAACTTGACGGCCAGCGGCGCCACGTGGGGGTCCAGTGCCTGCACGGGCGGCGCGGCGGTGCTGCAGCTGCCGGCAGACCCGAGCTGGGGATCCGCGATCGTGCCACCGTGGCAATAGGGGAAGCCGAAGTCGAGGCCCGTCCGGGATACCCGATTCAGCTCGCACGGGGGAACGTCGTCGCCCAGCATGTCGCGGCCATTGTCCGTGAACCACAGCTCCCTGGTCACCGGATGCCAGGCCAGGCCGACCGAATTGCGCACGCCCGTAGCCACCACCTCGCGCCCCGTGCCGTCGGGGTTCATCCGGAGGATCACGCCAAACCCCGGCTCGACACAGGCGTTGCAGGGCGCACCGACGGGAACATACAGCTTCCCGTCGGGACCGACTGCGAGGTACTTCCAGGAATGCAACACGCCCTTGAACGGCAATGCCGCGTCCACGACCTCCGCCTGCGGGGGCGTGTCCAGGTTTGCCTCCGCCGCGGGAAAGCGTATGAGCCGCTTCTGCTCGGCCACGTAGAGGGCCCCCTCGTGCAGGGCCACGCCGTTCGGCATGGTCAGTCCCTCGGCAAACTTCACTACCGTGGGATTGCCGCCCAGCGCGTCGCGGACGGCGTAGACGGTGCCGCCCGAACGGGTGCCGACGAACAGCGTGCCGCCCTCCCCGAGAGCCATCGAACGGGCATTCGGAACGTTCTCCACCAGGATGTCGGCACGGAAGCCGGGGGGCACCTTCAGGAACCCGGCGGGCTTGCCGTGCGGGACCGGGGGCGCGGCAGTGGCACAACCTCCGGCGAGGACCACCACCATCAGGGCTGCGAGTGACCGGGTCATCGTGGAATCCTCCGGATTGCTGCGGAACTACGGCTTGACGAACATCAGCGACAGGGACGGGAAGAAGGTGATCAGCAGAACCGCCCCGAAGAGGATAAGTATGAACGGCAATGTGGCAAGACAGACATCCAGCACCGGCCGGTTGAAGCGGTAGCTGGAGATGTACAGGTTGAGGCCGATCGGCGGCAGGAGATAGCCCAGTTCCATCGTGGCCACGAAGATGATGCCCAGGTGAATGGGATCCACGCCGTACTGCGCCGCAACGGGCAGCATCAGCGGGACGACCAGCACCAGCGCCGAGAAAATGTGCAGGATGCAGCCGATGAGCATCAGGAAGCAGATCAGCAGCAGCAGGAAGGTGGTCTGGCTGGACACATAGCGGGTCACCAGCTCGATCAGCTGCTGCGGAACCTGGGCATCGATCATGTAGTTCGTGGAAGCCAGCGAGATGCCCAGGATCAGCAGGATACCGCCCACCAGCACCATCGAATCGCGGACGATGGCCGCGAGCCGGCTCAGCGGAACCTCCCGGTAGATGAGCAATTCCACGATCAGCACGTAGACGACCGTGACGGCCGCCGCCTCGGACACGGCGAAAAGGCCGCTGTAGATTCCGCCCAGGACGACGACCGGCAGCGGCAGCTCCCAGATGGACTCGCGGGCGGCGGCGCGGACCTCGGCCCAGGAGAACTCCGAGAGCGGCCGGCGATTCTCCCGGTTGCGCCACAGGCAGAAGGCAGCCAGGGCCAGCATCATCAGGATACCGGGCACGATACCCGCCACGAACAGCGAATCTATCGAGACCTCCGCGATGATCCCGTAGATGATCAACGGGAGCGACGGTGCGAACAGCAGGCCAAGGCTGCCGGATGACGTGACGAGGCCCAGGGTGAAACGCTCGCCATAACCGGCCTGGATCAGTGCGGGAAACAGCAGGGCACCGATGGCAATGATCGTCACGCCCGACCCCCCGGTGAAGGCGGTAAACAGCGAGCACGTCGCCACCGCCACCATCGCGAGGCCGCCCGGGAGCCAGCCAATGAGCGCGGCGCTCAAGCGCACGAGCCGGGCTGCGGCCCGGCTTTCGCTGAGCACGTACCCGGCGAAGGTGAACAGCGGAATGGCCAGCAGGATTGGCGTCTCGGCGATGCCGTAGATCTCGATCGGAACGGCGGTCAGGTCCACGTCCGACCGGGCGAAGCCCAGCAGCGCGCCGGCTCCGATGATGGCGAACAGCGGCGCTCCGAGGACCGCCAGCAGGACCAGTACGAGACTGGTCAGGATCATGGGATGTCGCGCCCGGCCGGCCGGCGCCGCGGGCGGAAGTGCCGGGGCAATCCCGTCAGGTACCGGTAGGTGATCAGGATGAACGCCGTGGGCAGGATCAGCTGGAAGGTCCACGCGGGCAGGCTGCCCAGCACCTGATCCCCGAACTCGCGGGACTCGGCCACGAATCGCCAGGATTGCCACGCGAGCACGGCCGAGACGCCCGCGGCGAAGAGATCCACCAGGGCCGCCGTCACCCGGCGGGCTGGCGCCGGCAGGAACCGGGACAGCAGGTCGATCCGCAGATGGACGTTGTCGCGACTGGCCGCGATGGCGCCGAGCATGGCTGCCCAGAGGACCAGTAGCCGAAGTGCCTCGTCGGCCCAGGAGAGTCCGCTGCCCAGCAAGCCCCGCATCGCGACCTGCGAGGCCGCGATGCCGATCATCAGGAACAGGACGATGGCGAGCAGCGCGTTCTCGACCCAGCGTCCGAGTCGCTCGGCACGGCCGGCAGCATCGCCCGCCGGGGTGCCGGAGTCATTCACGGACGGTCGCCAGTCACCCGGGCTACCGGCCTGGACTTGCGATAGTCCTGCAGGTGGCGCCGCACCTCGGCCAGCAGATCCGCCGAGAAGGCGCCCTTGGCAGCCATGCCGTCCATCGCGGCGGATACGGCGGACCGCCATTCCGGAACCTCCGCCGCATTCGGTTCGACGAACTTGAGGCCATTGGCCCTGAGTGCCTGCTCGGCCTTCTCGTTGTCCACGCGGTTCTGCGCATCGAGCCGCGCGTAGAGCGCCGTCATCACTTCCCGGATCACGTCCTTGTCGGCATCACTGACGCCCTGCAGTGCGCCCTTGTCGATCGCCAGCACGCCCAGGGTGTAGCTGAGCGGCAGATTGGTGACGTACCGGGTCTTGGTGTACCACTGCAGGATCACCGCGCCGACGGGCGGCGTGGCGACGATATCCAGCAGGCCGGTCTCGAGTCCCGTCAGCACGTCCGTGACCGGCAATACCACGGGCGAAAGCTGAAGCGCCTGCATCGCCACGTAGCTGGTCTGATCGCCCTCGGGCACCCAGATCTTCTGGCCCCGCAGGTCGGCAAGGCCGGCTACCGGCTTGCCGGTCATGAAGTACGCGAAGCCGCCGCCCGCGAAGCCGTAGGACACGAAGCCTGCCTTTTCCAGCCCGGCGGCGAGCCTCGCGTCCATCTTCTGGCGCACGTAGTCCACCTCGTCCTGGGAATTGAACAGCATGGGCAGGCCGTAGATCAGGATGTCCGGGTATCGCTCCTCGAGGCTGTTGGAGGTGAACACGCCCCCCTGGAGCTGGCCGATGCGGATCTTGCGGAGGACCTTCTTGTCGGTGCCCTGGATGCCGCCACCGTAGAACTTGATGTTGACCCGGCCACCGGTCCGGTCCTTGACCTGCTGGCTGGCTGCACGGAGATCCTTCATCCAGCTCGAGCCCTCGGGCGCGACTGTGGCGAGCTTGAGATCCGTGGCGGGGACACCGAACGGCAGGCAGGCCAGCAGGATCAGTCCCGCCAGTTTCAGGTTGCAGGTACGCAGATTCACCGGCGCATCCTCTCTTGGGTAGGGTGGGATCAGAAGTAGTCGTTCGCCGAAGCCAGGAGTTCCGATGCCTGCCTCTGCGCGAGCGTATTGAGGAGGGTATAGCCCTCCTCGCGCGGATCCGCCGCCAGGACCCGGTTCAGAAGTGCGTCATGCAGTTCCCGGTCGTAGACCAGCCGGGCGTAGCTGCGGGCGAAATCAACCAGCACGCTGAGATCCCGCCCGCCAGTGAGTTCGAGGGCCCGTTCAAAGTACGCGCGGCCCTGCTCCGGCTGGCCGCCCAGCGCTGGTGGCCGGAGCGTCGTGAGGATTCCGAGATAGGAGTTCACGGTGCCGGCATTGGCAGGATCGCCGATCACCAGCAGCCGCCGGAGTATCGCCTCGATGCGGGGCAGTTCGGCGAGCGCCTGCCAGTCATCGCTGTGGGTGCGCACGTAAGCCAGTGAGCCCACGGCCGTGCTGAAGAGCGCGCCGGCCTGGGCGGGCTTCACGCGGTCCAGGCGGGCAGGGAGATCAGGGTAAGGGACGCCCTGCAGGTCGCAGGTGACGGGGCCGGCCGCGCAGGCAGCCCGCTCTCCGTAGGACCGGGCCCGGGTCGCGAGCGTGCCGGCCCGCGCGGGATCGGCCACGAACACCACCGCATAGGCGGCGTAGAGGCGCGCCGCGGCGCCCAGCACCTCGGGACTGGCATCGGGGCTGGCGACCAGGGAATCGAGCAGTATCAGGTAGGCCGGCAGGCTCTCCCTGACCAGTTCGGGATCGTCCTGGTTGAGGATTGCGGTGGAGAGGTTTCCCGCCAGGTCGCCCGCAGCGGAACTGGCGATGGTGCTGCAGGCGCCCAGGGAAACGGCAGCTGCTGCGGCGACTGTCGCAATGCCAGCCAGCCGCAGCAACACCGTGAATCCCCGACGGACAGGCAGGTGGGTCACTGCCCTGGCGTGGCGAATCAGACCTTCTCGCGGATCCGGGCCGACTTGCCGCTGCGGTCGCGCAGGAAGTAGAGCTTCGCGCGGCGCACGTCGCCACGGCGCTTGACCTTGATCTCGGCGACGGTGGGACTGTGCAGCGGGAACACCCGCTCGACGCCTTCGCCGTGCGAAACCTTGCGGACGGTGAACGACGAGTTCAGCCCGCGATTCCGGCGCGCCACGACCACGCCTTCGTAGGCCTGGAGCCGCTCGCGATTCCCTTCCTTGACCCGGACCTGGACCACGACGGTGTCGCCCGGCGCGAAGTCGGGAATGTCGCTCTTCCTGGCCTCGGCTTCGAGGGTCTCGATGATGTTTGCCATGCTGGTAATCCCAATGTCAGTAACTTGAATGGTTTTAGTCCGTTAGTCCTGCAGCCGGTCGTCAGGCAGTCCTCACGCAGTCGGGGGCTTGGCCGACTGCTCTGCACGAAACTCATCCAGCAACCGGCGATCCTCGTCGCTCAGTTCCCGGTTGCCGAGCAGGTCGGGGCGCCGTAGGCTCGTGCGGCCCAGAGCCTGCTTGCGCCGCCAGCGCCGTATCGCCTCGTGATTCCCCTCCACCAGCACCTGAGGCACGGCCCGCCCGTGGGCGACCTCCGGCCGGGTGTAGTGCGGATGGTCCAGCAATCCCCCGGCAAACGACTCCTGTTCGGCCGACTGCTCGTCGCCGAGCACGCCGGGAAGCAGCCTCAATGTGGCGTCCAGCACGGCCATTGCCGCAATCTCGCCGCCACTCATCACAAAGTCGCCGACCGAGATCTCCTCACCGCCGGCTATCTCGATCAGGCGTTCATCAAATCCCTCGTAACGCCCCGCCACCAGCACCAGTCCCGGCAGCGAGGCGTAGCGCCGGGCCATGGCCTGGTCGAAGGGCTTGCCCTGCGGACTCAGGAACACGACGGGGCTGCCCTCCGGGACCTGGCCCCGGGCGGCGGCAATCGCCGTCGCGAAGGGCTCGACCCGGATGACCATGCCCGGCCCACCGCCATAGGGCCGGTCGTCCACCGTTCCATGCACGTCCGTGGCAAAGGCCCGCGGGTCCACCGGGATGACCCAGGCCAGATTCCGCCGGATCGCCCGTCCAACCACCCCGAACTGCACCACTGGCGCGAGCATCTCTGGGAACAGCGATACCACCGCCACATCCACGACTGGACCCTCAACGCTCAGTCAGGCCGCAGAACGGAATCAGAAATCCGGATCCCAGTCCACGGTAATCACGCGCCGGTCGCCGTCCACCGCCTGCACCACGTTGCCATAGAGGAACGGAATCAGGTGCCTTCCGGCGCCGACAACGACCATGACGTCGTTGGCCCCGGTCTCGAACAAGTGGTCGACGACACCGAGGCTTTCTCCAGCCCGGGTCCGCACTTCCATACCCTGGAGGTCGACCCAGAAAAACTCTCCCGGCACCGCCGGGTCCGCTGCTTCTCCGCGAAGCTCCGGGCCCAGAGTCGCCCGGTCCACTTCGATCTCGGCGCCGACCAGCGCCGCGGCGGCGTCCCGGTCGCTCACGCCGGCCAGTGACGCCACGACCCCATCCCCGTGGGCCTGACCCGCCAGCACCTGCCGGGTCGATTCCCTGCCGTCCTGGCGCAGGAACCAGGGGCTGTACCGCACCACGTTTACGCGCGGCGATGTGTAGGAATAGACCTTGACCCAGCCGCGCACCCCGAACACACCGGAGATGCGGCCTATGCCAACACGACTGTTCAGGCGCTTCTGTTCAGGTACGTCTGTCGGCGGGATGTGATCACGGCGCTCTTCTACGGCCAGCAGGGTTATCTACGGCCAGCAGGGTTACGCCGCCTGGGCGGGCGTCAGCTGCCGGTATTCCTTCACCAGGGCGGCCACGCGGTCGGATGCCTGCGCACCAACGCCGAGCCAGTATTCGTAACGGCCGAGGTCAATCCGCAACCGCTCTTCCGAGGCCGTCGCGAAGGGACTGAAAAAGCCAATGCGCTCGATGTAGCGGCCATCTCGGGCGCGCCGCGAGTCGCTGACGGCGAGGTGATAGAAGGGCCGCCCCTTGGCGCCTCCGCGGGACAGACGGATAGTAACCATCGCTTTTACGCTTCCTTATGCCAGTTCCGGGTCGGTGGGACCCGATTAACCGCCGAATATTACTCGAAAAGCGGCCCGATGGCACCGGCCACGGGGCTAGCGGGGCAGGCCCGGGAAGCCCCGCATCAGCTTCCGAAAGCCACCCTGCCCCATCTTTTTCATCATTTTCTGCATCTGGGCATGCTGCTTCAGGAGGCGATTGACCTCCTGGACGGGCAGCCCGGCCCCACCTGCGATCCGACGGCGGCGGGACCCGTCGACGATCGCGGGCCGGCGACGCTCCCGGGCGGTCATGGAGTCGATGATGGCGATCTGGCGACGCAGCATCCGGGAGTCGATCTGGCCAGCCAGCTTCCCGGCCGACATTCCGCCAGGCAACGGCAGCTTCTCGAGGAGGCTCTCGACGCCTCCCAGCCCGGCAATCTGCTGCAGCTGTGCCCGGAGGTCGTTCAGGTCGAACTGCTTGCCGGTGGCCACCTTCTCGGCCAGCCGGGCCGCCGAATCGTGGTCCGCCTTGCGCTGGACCTCCTCGACCAGGGAGAGCACGTCGCCCATGCCCAGGATCCGGGACGCCATGCGGTCCGGGTGGAAGGGCTCGAGCTCGGTCACGGCCTCGCCGCTACCGAGAAACTTGATGGGCTGGCCCGTGACCGCCTTGACCGACAGCGCGGCGCCGCCGCGCGCGTCGCCATCCGCCTTGGTCAGTATGACGCCCGTGAGCGGCAGGGCACTAGCAAACGCCTGGGCCGCATTCACCGCGTCCTGCCCGGCCATGCTGTCCACGACGAAAAGCGTTTCCACCGGATCGACCTTGCCGCGCAGATTGCGCAACTCGTCCAGCAGCTCCACGTCCAGCCTGCTGCGGCCGGCGGTGTCGACGATCAACACTTCGAGCTGGTCCCGGCGCGCGTCCGCCAGGGCGCGCTCGGCGATGCCAATGGGGCCGAGACTCACATCGGCGGTCAGGAAGGGCACGGTGATGGAGGCTGCGAGCCGCTCCAGCTGGAGGATCGCGGCCGGCCGCTGGGTATCCGTGCTCACCAGGCCGACGCGTTTGTCCAGGCGCTCTCGAATGAACAGTGCCAGCTTGGCCGCCGTCGTCGTCTTGCCCGCGCCCTGGAGGCCGGCCAGCAGGATCACCGCGGGCGGCTGGTGCCGGAGGTTCAGTTCCGCCACGCCGTCGCCGAGCGTGCGGGCCAACTCTTCATGGATGATCCTGATGAAGACCTGGCCCGGCGTCAGGCTGCGCAGGACGTCCGCGCCCATCGCCCGTTGCCTCACCTGCTCGACGAAGTCACGCACCACGGGCAACGCCACGTCGGCTTCGATGAGCGCCCGGCGGACATCGCGCACGGCGTCCTGGATATTTTCCTCCGTCAGGCGCCCGCGGCCGCGGACCTGATCGAGCACGCCGCGAAGGCGGTCACTCAGGGTGTTGAACATGAGAGCAAATTCCGTTGATTCCGGTGGCGCTGGTGACTGTCTGATTGTATGCCGGGAAGGCGCCGCCCGTCGCCGTTGCCGGCGCCGGCGCCTTGACAGTCCTGCCGGACGGTGTTCACCATGACGCTCTGCTGCCCGCATCCGGGGTCCTTCAAACTTGGCTGACGACATCTCCGCGGGCCCATTGCTAGGGCTGCTGGTCCTGCTACTGCTGATCTCGGCGTTCTTTTCCGGTTCCGAAACCGCCCTCCTGACACTCAATCGCTACCGGCTGCGGCACCGTGCCCGCCAGGGACATCTGGGCGCCCGGCTCGCCGAGAAGCTGCTTGCCCGCCCCGACCGCCTCATTTCCCTCATCCTCATCGGCAGCAACATTGCCAATACGCTGGCGACCTCGCTCGTCACCCTGGCGGCGCTCAGGATAGGCGGCCCGGGCGGCGTGGCGGTTGCCAGCATCGGCCTGGCCTTCGTCATCATGGTGTTCACCGACGTCATGCCGAAGACCGTCGGCGCCCTGCGATCCGAGCAGCTTGGCCTGCCCGCCGCGGTGGTCTACTACGTGCTGCTCAAGATCACCCTGCCCGTGGTCTGGTTCGTCACGGCGATCTCCAACGGGCTCCTGAGGCTGTTCGGCGTCCGGGGCGATCAGACAACGCAGCACCATCTGACGATGGACGAACTGCGAACGATCGTCACCGATGCCGGCGCCCTCCTTCCCCGCCGCCGGCAGCGCATGCTCATGTCGATTCTCGAACTCGAGGACATGATCGTCGACGAGATGATGATCCCGGACAACGAACTCGTAGGCATTGACCTCGACGACGACTGGCAGTCCATCGTCGACACGATCACCCGATCACCCCACAGCCGGCTTCCCGTGTATCGCGGCAACATCGAGAACCTGTCCGGGCTGCTCCATGTCCGTTCACTGGTCGGCGTCACGGCAGGTACGCTGGACCAGACGGCCATTGAGGCCCTGATGGTCGAACCCTTCTTCGTTCCCGAAGGCACGTCCGTGCACGGCCTGCTCGGCCAGTTCCACCGGTCCGGCCAGCGCACTGCCTTCGTCGTCGATGAGTACGGCGACATCCAGGGCATGGTGACCATCGAGGACATCCTGGAGGAGATCCTGGGCGAGTTCTCGACCTCGGCGGATGCCGCGGAACTGGAAGTACGCAAGGATCCCTCGGCCGACTCGTGGATCGTCAATGCCGGAATAAACGTGCGCGCCCTCAATCGCATGATGCACTGGCGGCTGCCGACGGACGGGCCGACGACGCTCAACGGGCTGATACTGGAGCAACTCGAGACGATCCCGGAAAAAGGTGCCGTCCTTGTGCTGAATGGCTACAGCGTGGAGATCCTGGGGACCGGCGAGAACGTGGTGAGCAGCGTGCGCATCACGCCTCCAGGGCCGGCAACATCGTCATGATGTCCCGAAGGTGGTCGGCGGTGGTGATGGCCAGTCCTTCGATCGGCTGCTTGGGTGCGTTGGCGCGGGGAATTACGGCGCGCGTGAAGCCCACCTTGGCCGCCTCACGCAGGCGCTCCTCCCCGTAGGCCACGGGGCGTATCTCGCCGGCGAGCCCGACTTCGCCGAACACGACCAGGCCACGGGGCAGCGGCCGGTCCCGGATGCTCGATATCGTCGCCAGCAGGGCTGCCAGGTCGGCGGCCGGCTCCATGATGCGCACGCCGCCGACCACGTTGACGAACACGTCGTTCGTGTGGGTCGCTATCCCGGCGTGCCGGTGCAGGGCCGCGAGCAGCAGCGTGAGGCGGTTCTGCTCGAGGCCGATGGCGACGCGCCGCGGCGGCCCGCCGCTACCCTGGTCGGCAAGAGCCTGGACCTCGACCAGCAAGGGCCGGCTGCCCTGGTGCACCGCCGTCACCACGCTCCCGGGAACCGGCTCACCGCGCTGGGAGACGAACAGCGCCGACGGATTGCGTACCTCCCGGATGCCGCCCTCGGACATCACGAAGATGCCAAGCTCGTTGGCCGCGCCGAACCGGTTCTTCACGGCGCGCAGGACGCGGTACCTGCTGCCCACCTCGCTCTCGAAGTAGAGGACGACGTCAACCATGTGCTCCAGCAGTCGCGGCCCGGCGATCTGCCCGTCCTTGGTGACGTGGCCGACCAGGATCACGGCAATCCCCGACTGCTTGGCGAGGCGCACCAGGAGGCCGGCGCAGGTTCGCAGCTGGTTGGGCGAGCCCGGGGTCGACGGCAGCAGGTCCGTGGCCATCGTCTGGATGGAATCCACGATGACGCAACCAGGCCTCGTCGCCTGTACCGCGGCCAGCACGTCCTCCACCCGCGTCGTGGCGATGGCGGCGACGTCGCCCAGGTCGGCGCCCAGCCGCTGTCCGCGCAAGCTGATCTGCTGCAGTGACTCCTCCCCGCTCGCATAGAGCGTTCCACCGGACGTCCCGAGGCGCGTCGCCGCCTGCAGCAGCAAGGTGGACTTGCCGATTCCGGGGTCGCCGCCGAGAAGCACCACCGAGCCCGGTACCAGGCCACCGCCCAGAGTGCGATCGAACTCGGTCATTCCGGTGGACACGCGGGAGACGGACTCGGTGCCCACGTCGGCAAGCCGCCGGACGGGCGGTGCGGCCGCGGCCGCCGCCTGAACTTGTGGCGCGACGGTCGCGGGTTCCAGGGAGTTCCATGCCCCGCAGGCGGGGCACTGCCCCTGCCACTTCGGCGCGGTGCCGCCGCACTCACTGCAGATGAACGTCTTGTGGGCTTTGGCCATTGGGTCCCCGAGGTTCAGCCGGCGTGCATTGTGGGCCGCCGATCGACCCATTTCGAGACGGAAAACCCGGCCATGAGGGCCAAAACCACCACCCAGTTCTCAACCCCGTCCGGCTGATCCGCATACTATTTTGTTATGTTCATCCGGAACAGTCAGGGAACCGGCCTGCCCAGCGAGGCCGCCCAGGCCGGGCTTTGCGCCGTGCTGGCCCTGTTCTTTGCACTGGGCGGCGACCGGCTGGTCGGCATCGAGCACGGCTTCTATGACCTGTGCCAGCGGCTATCGGCGGGCCCTGCCGACGCCCCGGTGGTCATTATCGAGCCCGGCGCCGACGCCGCCGGACTCTGGTCCCTGCCCCGCCTGGACGAGCTCATCAACCGCGTCAGGACCGCCGGGGCCAGGGCCATCATTCCCGCCACGGCAGCGCCCCTGGTGGCCACGACGGATGAGGTCAGCCGACTGCAGTCACTGCTCCGCCTCGAGGAACGCGGTGGAGCGCCGGTGAACAGCGCCGAACCCGGACTACTCCGGCGTCAGCTCGCGGAAGCGGAGCAACGCCTGGAACAGCAACAGGGTGTTGCGGCCGCCATCAGGACGGCCGGCAACGTGGTCCTCGGCCTGGCGACGACCGAGTACCGCCCCGGACTGTCGGCGGCCGGCGGACCTTGCAGCCAGCGGGTCGCCGCGGCCAGCGCCTCCTTCGCCGGCGCTGAGAACGCCAGGCCGCCGACCGCGGCCCTGGCACCGGCGGCGACGGCACTCTGCGAGACGGCCGCAGCCATTGGCCACGTGGCGCTCCTGACCGACCGTGACGGTGTGGTCCGGCGCACGGCACCGGTACTCACCACGGAATCCGGCGCCGTACCTCCGACCGCGCTGGCGGCCATCAGGCTGGGAGGGGATGAGCCCCGGCGAAACGGGCATCTTGCCCGCTTCTATTCCTCGGGGCCCGGGATCAGGGGCTTCCCGGTCATCGCGGCCGCTGACCTCCTCGCTGGACGGAACGCGGACGCATTGCGAGACCAGTACGTTGTCATCGGCAGTCCGGATGCCGGCGCGACGGCCAGCATCCGCACGCCGCTGGAAGACAGCTCGGGAACCGCCGTACTGATCGCGACGGACGTGGCGAACTACCTGACGGGGGACCAGATCAGCCGGCCCGGCTGGGCCCTCTGGCTGGAAATCGGGCTCGCCCTTCTGCTGGCTGCCGGCGCCGTGCTGAGCGGCCGCCTGACTCTGCCTGTGGCCGCCGGCGCCGCCGTCGCCGGCATGCTGGTGCTGCTCCTGGTGGAGTACGTCCTGGTCGCCGTGGTGGGCATCTGGTTCCACCTGGCCGGACTGGCCCTGTTCTGCCTGACCGGTGTCGCCCTCCTGCAGTTTTTCGTGCAGCTCTCCCGCCAGTCCCGCGCTGCATCAACGGCCGGCGGAGGAACACGGGGGGCCAGCGCTGCAGGGCCGGGCGAGGAACTGGATCTCGGCTTTTCCGTCCTCCGGCAACAGCCGACAACCGAGCGCACGAAGGCCGCGCTCTATGACCTGGCGATGGAACATGGCAAGAAGCGAGACTACGCCAGGGCCGAGCGGGTCTTCCGGCACCTTGCTGCCCGTGACCCCGGTTATCGGGACGTGGCGGCGAAGCTGGAGAAACTGTCGGGCGCGCGGGGCGTGGTTTCCCCGAAACCCGCGCCGCGCAGCGCCGGGCCGGCCCCCAGCCCCGAACCGGCGGCGATTTCCCCGGCGGGACGGACGCTCGGACGCTATGAGCTGGAGCGGGTCATCGGACGCGGCGCAATGGCGACCGTGTACCTGGGCAGGGATCCCACGATCAATCGCCGGGTGGCGATCAAGACGCTGCCGCTCGCCGAGGAGTTTGCCGACAACGACCTGGCCACGGCCCGCTCGCACTTCCTCCGGGAGGCGGAGTCAGCAGGACGGCTCAATCATCCCTACATCATCTCGATTCACGATGCCGGTGAGGACAACCACGTCGCCTACCTGGCCATGGAGTACTTCGAAGGCAAGCCGCTCAGCCATTACGCCCAGCTGGGCCGGCTGTTGCCGCCAAAGGTCGTCTTCGAACTGATGGCCCGGGCCGCCGAGGCCCTGCACTATGCCCACAGCCAGAATGTCGTCCACCGGGACGTGAAGCCGGCCAATCTGATGTACGACATCACGTCGGATCGCCTCAAGCTGACGGATTTCGGCATCGCCCGGCTGACGGATTCCAGCCGCACGCGGACCGGCATCATCCTCGGTACCCCGTCCTACATGTCGCCGGAGCAGCTGTCCGCAAGCAAGGTTTCCGGCCAGACTGACATCTACTCCCTGGGCGTCACGATGTACCACCTGCTGACCGGGGCACCGCCATTCCAGGCAGACTCGATTCCCCGGCTGATGGACAAGATCGTGCACCAGAAGCATCGCCCGGTAGCCGATATCCGCGACGACGTGCCAGGCTGCGCGGATACGATCCTGGACCGGGCGCTGGCCAAGAATCCGGCCGACCGCTACGACAGCGGCAAGGCAATGGCATTGGCCCTGCGGGAATGTTGTAGTACGTTCCCATCGGACATCGTATGAGCCTGCGAACCAAATTCACCAACGTCCAGCTCTCTGATACCGGCAGGGTCAGGGAGCACAACGAGGACGCCGTCGGCACCAACGGCGACACGGGCCTCCTCGTTCTCGCCGATGGCATGGGCGGGTATAACGCGGGCGAAGTCGCCAGCGGGATTGCAGTCCGGACCGTGCTGGAGCTCGTTCCCCCGGCCTGCGAACGGGAGGCGCGGAACGCCACGGACCCCGATACCAGCCTGATGCGCCAGACGATCATCCTGCGGGACGCCATCGCCAGGGCAAACCGCGTGATTCACCAGACCGCCCAGATGCAGCCCCAGTGCGAGGGGATGGGCACTACCATCGTGGCCTGCCTCTTCTACGACAATCGCATCTCCATTGCCCACGTGGGCGACTCCCGGCTCTACCGGTTCAGGCGCAACCGGTTCGAGCAGCTGACCATGGACCATTCCCTCCTGCAGGAACTGGTCGACAGGGGCTTCTACTCCCAGGAGGAGGCCGCCCGGTCCACCAACCGCAACTACGTCACCCGGGCGCTCGGCGTCGAGGCGACGGTGCAGGTGGAGGTCCAGGAACTGGACGTCCAGGAGGGGGATGTCTACCTGCTGTGCTCGGACGGCCTGCCCGACATGGTGGAGGACGAGGATATTCACTTAACGATCAGCACTTTTAGTGCTAATCTTCAAATGGCAGGTCAACAGCTGATCCAGCTTAGCAATGACCATGGGGGCAAGGACAATGTCTCGGTCATCCTCTCGCAGGTCGTCGAGCCTTTTCCAGCCAAGACCAGCGTCTTCGCCCAGTTTCGGCGCATGTTTCAATAAGCCCATCTTCCAGAAGAACTGAGCAGGCAATCCGGTCATGGCACGACTCATTCTGAGCCTCGACGGACAGGTTCTCGCCGAATACAACATGTCCAAGGAGCGGTACACGGTGGGCCGCCTCCCGGACAATGACATTCGGATCGACAACCCGACGGTCAGCGGCCACCATTCCCTGGTGATCAACATCCTCAATGACTCCTTTCTTGAGGATCTGAACAGTACCAACGGCACCTACGTCAACGGGCGCCTGATCAAGAAGCACGCCCTGCAGAATGGGGACGTGGTGACCGTGGGCCGGCACCAGCTGCGCTTCGTCGACGGCTCGGCTGACGAGGAAGATGAGTTCGCGAGCACCATGGTGATCGAGCGCCAGGTTGGAGGCGCTGAGGCGCTGGCCAAGGCTGCCGCAGTTTCTGCCAGCCTGAATGGCGGCCATGGTCCTGCCGCCGGCAACACGGGGGCGAGCCCGCCGCCTGCGGCCCGTCCTGCCGGTGCGGAGCCGGCGGCGAAACCGCTGGCCATGGCCAAGGTCCAGGTACTGAACGGTTCGTTTGCCGGACGGGAAATTACACTCAACAAGGCACTGACGACGCTGGGGCGGCCCGGCTCACAGGTCGTTGCGATCACCCGGCGCGCGGATGGCTATCACCTGGTGCAGGTCGAGAACAAGACGGAAAACCAGCCGCCCAAGCTGAACGGCCAGGCGCTGGGCGCCCAGGCTCAGAAGCTCACGGACAACGACGTGATCGAGATCATCGGCATCAAGATGGGGTTCTTCCTCACCTAGGACGGACCTAGGACGGACCTAGGACAGGGTGGCCGGGGCCGATGCGGGCAGCGCCGTCGCCGTCGCTCCTTCCACCCGGACGGCCACGCGGCGGTTGATGCCCGTCATGAGGGTCCACGGGATGGTCCGGGCGGCACCCGCCACGTCCTCCACCGTCGGGCCGTCACCCCAGAGCACAACCCGGTCGCCCGCCCTCGCGCCCGGCACGTCGGTGAGATCGATCGTCAGCATGTCCATCGAGACCCGCCCGACGACGGGTGCCAGGCAGTCCCGCACCCCCACCGGCGTGCCCGCGCCCACGTGCCAGGGATACCCGTCCGCGTAGCCTGCCGCCGCGACGCCCAGCACGCTGTTTCGGGGCGCGACCCAGTGACCGCCATACCCTACCCGTTGGCCCTTCGGCACAGGCTTCACCGAGATGAGGCGTGTCTCGAAGGACATCGCCGGCCGAAGGCCGAGTTCGGGCGCGGGGCGGCCCCGCAGTGGCGACGCCCCGAACAGCATGATGCCCGGGCGAACCCAGTTGCTGCCGGAATACCTCAACACGCCTCCGCTTCGCAGGGTATCCGGCCACTGCAGGATCGCAGCCGAATTGGCGATGCTCACGTCGCCATCCCAGTCCGCCAGGAGGGCGCTGAACGCCTGCAGCTGCTCCGTTGTCTCGGGGTCGGTATGATCGTCGGCGCAGGCGAGGTGCGTCATCAGCGTCAGTGAGCGGACAGCTTCCGCACGCCGCAGGCATGCCACGATCCTGGACACTCCGGCCGGCTCGATGCCGAGCCGGCCCATGCCGGTATCGACCTTGAGCCAACAGGCCATGGGGACCCTGACGACGGCAGCCTCGAGCAGCACCACCTGCTGGTCCGAATGGACGACCACGTCCAGCTCGAGCTCGGAAGCGGTGCGCACCTCCCCCGCCGTAATGCAGCCGCCCAGGATCACGAGTCGCTTGCGTATGCCAGCCTCGCGCAGCTGGATGGCCTCCTCGATGCGGGCCACGGCAAAGGCATCGGCGTCCTGGAGGATGCGAGCGACCTGCACCAGGCCATGTCCGTAGGCGTTCGCCTTGATGACCGCGAGGACAGGACAGCCCGGCGCCAGTTCCCGGACCCGGTCAAGGTTGCTGCGGAGCGCTTCAGGCCGGATGACCGCGACCGCGGCCGGGGTCACTGAAAGCCCTCGATCTCGGGCGCGTAGTTCTCGAACTTCGTGAACTTGCCGAGGAAGGTCAGGGGGAACTCGCCCGTGGGGCCATTTCTCTGCTTGGCCACGTTGATGTCGGCAATGCCCTTGCGCGGGCTGTCGTGGTTGTAGACCTCGTCGCGGTAGATGAACAGGATGAGGTCCGCATCCTGCTCGATGGCACCGGACTCGCGGAGATCGGACATCACGGGCTTCTTGTCGGTGCGTGACTCGACGCTGCGATTCAGCTGGGACAGCGCGATCACCGGCACCCGCAGTTCACGGGCCAGGCCCTTGAGCGACCGCGAGATCTCGGAGATCTCGGTAGCCCGGTTCTCCGCCGTGCCCGCCACGCGCATCAGCTGGAGGTAGTCGACGACGATCAGATCCAGCCCGCGTTCGCGCTGCAGCCGGCGCGCCCGGGCACGGACTTCGGTCGGCGTCATCGACGGCGTGTCGTCGATATAGATCGGGGCCTCGGCCATCTGCTGGATGGCGCCGTGAATTCGCGGCCAGTCGTCGTCGCCAAAGCGCCCGTTGCGCAGGTGCGACTGGTCCACGCGCCCGAGGGACGCAACCATGCGGAACGCCAGTTGTTCGACTGACATTTCCATGCTGAAGACGGCGGCGGACTTTCCCGCTCCCAGCGCGGCGTTCTCCGCAATGTTCAGTGCGAGCGTGGTCTTGCCCATGGACGGACGGCCCGCAATGATGATGAGGTCGCCGCCCTGGAGGCCGGAGGTGTACTCGTCGAGGAGCGTGAACCCGGTGGGCAGGCCGGTCAGCGCGCCCTGGGACTGGTGCAGGGAGTCGAGGCGGTCGATCGTGGACTTGAGGACTTCGTTGAGGCGCACGAAACCCGAGCCCCGGCGCTGGCCCCGCTCGGCTATCTCGAAAACCCGGCGTTCGGCTTCATCGACCAGCTCGGCAATCGGTCGTCCCTCCGGGCGGTATGCCGAGGAGGCGATCTCGTTGCCAACCTCGATGAGGCGCCGCAGAAGGGCCCGTTCGCGGATGATGCGGGCGTAGTAGGTGACGTTGGCCGCACTGGGCGTATCCGTTACCAGGTCGCCCAGATAGGCCGCCCCGCCCGCGTCCGCGAGCTCGCCACGGGAGGCGAGGTATTCGCCGAGGGTAACGGGATCAGAGGGCTGGCTGCGTTCGGCCAGGCCCTCGATGGCGCTGAATATCAGGCGATGGTCGGGACGGAAAAAGTCCTGGGCGGAAACCAGATCGGCAATGCGATCCCAGCTGCTGTTGTCGAGCATCAGGCCACCCAGCAGGGCCTGCTCGGCCTGGTTCGAGCTGGGCGGCACGGGCAGGTCAGCGAGCGACCCGGCGTCGCGTCGCGGCCCGGGGATTGCCATGCTCAGACTGCTCCTGGTCGGGCCGGGCCTGGGGTCGAACCAGGCCTACGCGGCCTGGCCGCCGTCGTCCTCGCCAACCACCGTGATCTTGATGACGGCGTTGACATCGCTGTGCAGGTGGAGTTCGATCGAATGCTCGCCGAGGGTGCGAATCGGGCCGTCAGGCAGCCGGACCTCGCTGCGCTTCACGGGGACGCCGGCTGCCGTGCAGGCCTCGGCGATGTCTGCCGTGCCGAGCGAACCGAACAGCTTGCCCTCGGTGCCCGCCTTGGCGGCCAGGCGCAGGGTCAGACTGGCGGCGCTGGTGCCCCGCTGCCGGGCAGCCTCGAGTTCGGCTGCTTCCTTCTTCTCGAGTTCGGCGCGACGTGCCTCGAACACGGCGACATTCGTGGGCGTCGCCAGCGTCGCCTTGCCACGCGGAAGCAGGAAGTTCCGGCCGTAACCGGAGCGGACCTTGACCCGGTCGCCGATGTTTCCGAGGTTTTCGACCTTTTCGAGGAGAATCACGTCCATGGTTACGATCTCTTGGGTTGCGTCTTTGCGTTAACTGAAGTCGGGCGCCCCGCAGACCCGCGTGCAGGGCCGCGTATTAAACCACATTCGTCCGTCGCCGGCGCAGGGCGAACCCGTTGTCGACGATGCCCGCCAGGGCCAGACCCAGCAGCAGCAGCCCTGCCCACGGCGCCCCCAGCAGCAGCGGCGCATAGAGCACCAGGGGCCAGATCCGCGGCCAGCGCCGTTCGTCCGCCGTCCAGTGGGCGATGGCCAGTCCCTGGGCGGCAAAGCCGGTGCCCAGGACCAGCAGGAGGCCACCGCCCAGGCTGATGAAGCCGCCAGCGAGCAGGGCCACCGCGACACCTGTCACCAGAGACAGCACCCGTCCGAGCCTGAGTTCCAGGAACTTGCGGCGCCAGTCGCCGCCTTCGCCGCCCCTGTCGAGCCACAGGCCGAGCATCAGGGCCAGGATCAGCGTGGACAGCAGGCTGGCGCCAATGACGCCGTGCATCAGTTCGGCGACCGTTCCCAGCCAGCCCGCGGGCAAGCCGTCCACCTGGGGCAGCCCGGCGGCCTCGACCAGCGCCTGCAGCACCGGTTGCCAGTGCGCCCGGGCGTCGGGAATGACCAGGCTGGCCAGAACCACGCCGGCCAGACCTGCAATCACCAGTGACTGCACGGCCAGGTCGACGGAACCGAAGCGCCGGAGCAGGACTCCGCCCAGGAGACCGCCGCCCCAGAGAGCCCCGGCCCCCAGTGCAGCCGGGCCGGGCGAGGGAGCGCCCGCGTCGCCGCTCGGTAGAACCACGAGGGCACCCAGCAGGACCAGCGCAGCCGCGACGTCGATCGCGGCGCTGCGCCAGCCGGCAGACCGGGCCGTCATGACGACGACGGCGGCGCTGATGACATTCGTCAGAGGTAGCAGGAACGTGACGACCACCGTCACTATGCGCGGCAGACGATGGCCGCTTAGCCACCGGGCAAAGGCGCTCATGCGCGGCTGCCCTCGGCCAGCGGCCTCGCCGTCAGGCTGCTGGAGCCTAAGGCCGACAGGTTCTCAGTGCTTGTCGGTGTAGGGCAGCAGGGCCAGGAAGCGGGCCCGCTTGACTGCCGTCGACAGCTGCCGCTGGTAGCGGGCCTTCGTCCCCGTGATCCGGCTCGGCACGATCTTGCCGGTTTCGGTGACATAGGCGCGGAGCGTCTCGAGATCCTTGTAGTCGATCTCCTTGACGCCCTCGGCGGTGAACTTGCAGAACTTGCGGCGGCGAAAATACTTGCTCATGACTCAATGGTCCTCGATTCGGTGGAGCCTGGATCCGGCTGGTACGGGTTTAGGCGGCCGCGCCGTCGGCGTCCGGCGCATCGCCGTCGTCGCCGCGGCCCCGGGCCGGGCCATCGCCACCGTCATCCGGCCGTCCGAGGATCGGGCGGCTGCCGTCGTCGGCCGACTTCACCAGCGGCGATGGCTCGCTCACGGCGTCGTCCCTGCCCATGACCAGGTGCCGCAGAACCGCGTCGCTGAAGCGGAAGGCACCCACCAGCTCCGTCAGCGTGGCCTGGTCGCACTCCACGTTCATCAGGACGTAGTGGGCCTTGTGGACCTTGTTGATGGAATGGGCCAGCTGGCGCCGCCCCCAGTCCTCGAGCCGGTGAACCTGCCCGCCCCCGGTCGTGATCATGGTGCGATAGCGCTCGACCATGGCCGGGACCTGCTCGCTCTGATCAGGATGGACGAGAAAGACGATCTCGTAATGACGCATTCGGCTGCTCCTTGTGGGTTAGAGCCACCCATCCCGGTCGCCAGGTCCGGACGGGGAGTCCGGGAGTCGGGCCGGCTGGTGTGGCAAGGACCGCGAGCGGGGCAAACCCCGGCTGCGGGACGCGCATGCTACCGGACGGGGCGGGTCCCGGGCAACCGGCCTCCGGCGGGTCCTGCGGCAGGGGCCCGGGCCGAACGCTGGCGCAGGCATTCGTACAGGCAGATTCCGGCCGCCACGGCCACATTCAGGCTGCTGACCGTGCCGCGCATCGGCAGGCTCACCCGGTGGTCACAGCGCTCGCTCGTCAGGCGCCGCAGGCCCTCCCCCTCCGCCCCGAGCACCAGGGCGATGCCGGTGGTCAGGTCCACGTCGTACAGGGACGTGCCGGCAGCGTCATCCGTGCCGACGATCCAGAGGCCCTGGCCTTTCAGTGTTTCCAGGAAGCGCACCAGGTTGCTGACCTGAACGATGGGCTGGGCCTCCGCGGCGCCAGCCGCCACCTTGCTGACGACCGGCGTGATGTCCACGTTCCGGTGCCGCGCCACCACGACGAGGTGCGCCCCGGCTGCATCGGCCGTCCGCAGGCACGCGCCAAAGTTGCGGGGGTCCTGGACTCCATCCAGCACCAGCACCAGGGGCTTGTCGACGCGGGCGAGCAGGTCCCGGGCTGCGCCTTCGGACAACGGCCCGGACTCCACCGCCAGCGCGGCAACGCCCTGGTGCTTGGTCGTGCCCGTAAGCCTTTCGAGCTCGTCGGCCGAAACGCTGGTGACGCGCGGGGCCTTCTGCAGGACGTCTGCCAGACGGGCGTGGCGCTCCTCGCCCAGGCCGGACTGCAGGTACAGGCGCTCCACGGACTCTGGCCGCGCCAGGAGGAGCTGCCGCACCGGGTGAATCCCGTAGACCAGCCGCTGGTTCATGGGCACGACTACCGCCGGCGGCGGCGCGCCCCTGCGGGACCCGAGCCCTTCTGACGCCCCGGACGCCGGCCGCCGGGCTGGCCATCACTGCCACCATCGAGCATCAGGTCGATCTTTGCCTCGTCCGGGTCGACGCGCACGACGCGCACCCGCACGTCGTCACCCAGCTGGAATGCGCGGCCGGTCCGCTCGCCCTTCAGTCCTCGGCCGCCCGCCTCCAGGTGGTAGTAGTCGCTGGGCAGGCTCGTCACGTGGATCAGGCCATCAACGAGCAGGTCCCGGAGCATCACGAACAGGCCGAAGTGCGTCACACCGGTGATCACGCCATCCAGGGTCGCCCCGACGTGCTCCTGCATGAAGAGGCATTTGCAGCGGGCCTCCACGTACCGGGTGGCCTCGTCCGCCCGGCGTTCCTGGACCGACGTGATGGTACCCAGCTGCTCGGCTGCCGGAACATCGACGGGAAATGCTGCCGGCTTGCCGCCATCGAGGAGATGGCCGATTCCCCTGTGCACCAGGAGATCCGGATAGCGGCGGATCGGGGACGTGAAGTGGGCGTAGCAGTTGAGCGCCAGCCCGAAATGGCCATTGTTGGCTGGCTGATAGACCGCCTGCTTCATGCTGCGCAGGACGGCGGTCGCCAGCATAGGGAAATCGGGCCTGTCGCTGATCTGCTTCAGAACCCGGTTGATCTCCTTCGGCTTCGTGCCGGCGGTGTCCGCTATCGGGATGCCGAGCCCCTGGAACAGCAGGCGCAGTTCCTCCAGCTTGTCGCCCTCGGGCCCGGCATGGACCCTGTACAGCGTCGTGAGCTTGTGCCGACGCAGGTAGCGGGCCGCCTCCACGTTGGCGGCGATCATGCATTCCTCGATCAGCCGGTGCGCGTCATTCCTGAGCCGGGACACCACGCCGGCGATGGCGCCCGCGGCATCCAGCTGGATCTTGATCTCGGGCAGGTCAAGATCCAGGGCACCGCGCCGCTCGCGGGCCTGGCGCAGACACGCATAGACCCCATACAGGTTCCCGATGACCGGCTTCGCTGCATCCGGCACCCGCGCCTGCGTCTCGCCCCGCTGGAACTGGTCAACGGCGTTGTAGGTCAGGCGCGCCCGGGAGTGCATGACACCCCGGTAGAACGCCGAGCTCGTGACGCTTCCGCGGGCGTCGACGCGCATGTCGCACACCATGCACAGCCGGTCAACCGCCGGCTTCAGTGAGCAGAGCTCGTTCGACAGCTCCTCGGGCAGCATCGGCACCACGCGGTCCGGGAAGTAGACGGACGTGCCCCGCCGGCGCGCTTCCGCATCGATGGCGTCGCCACTGCGGACATAGTGGGAAACATCGGCGATCGCGACGACCAGGCGCCAGCCATCAGTGAGCGGCTCCGCGAACACGGCGTCGTCGAAATCCCGGGCATCTTCGCCATCGATCGTGACCAGTGGCATGTCGCGCAGGTCCGTGCGGCCGCGCTTGTCCACTGCGGCGACCTCCGACCCGATGTGGCGCGCGTCACCGAGCGTTCGCTCCGGCCAGCGGGACGGAATGTGGAACATCTCGATGGCGGCGTCGGTGAGAACCCGGGGATCGCGGGGATCGCCGAGGACCTCGACCACCTTGCCCCGGGCCTCGTGCTCGGGCCCCGGGTACTCGAGGATCTCGAGCTTCACCAGCTGGCCATGCTCGGCGGCGCCCCGATCCCGGTCCGTCACGATGAACCGGTGGGGCGAGCGGCCGGACTCCACGACCCAGCCCAGATCCCGGTCGCGGTGATAACGGCCCACCAGGCTCTCGCGGCTGCGGGCAAGGATCTCCACGAGGGTCCCGGCCCGCCGGCCACCGCGGCCGCGCCCGGAGACGCGCACGGCCACGCGGTCACCGTCGAGCACGGAGCGCATCTCGGGCAGCGGGAGGTAGACATCGTCCGAGCCGTCGTCAGGCACGAGGAACCCGAAGCCGTCCCGGTGGGACGTAACCGTGCCCGGAACCACGTCGAGTTTGTCGCTCAGGCAATACTCGCCGCGGCGATTGACGAGCAACTGGCCCGCCGTGCGCAGGGCCTCGAGCCGGCGGCGCAGGTCGGCGACCTGCCGTTCGCCGGCAATGCCCAGGGACGACGCCAGGGCGGGCAGGGTCAGAGGGACTCCCTGCTGCCTCAGCGCGTCGAGGAGTGCATTGGGGTCCGGGACGGGATGCCGGTACGGAGCGGTGGAACTGACAGGCCCGGACGAGACTGCTGGTGAAACTCGGCGTCCACGCCGCTTACGCATGAAAGACTGCTGCTGAAATGCTCATTGCGTTGACAAGCATACAGCCTGCCATTAGATTGCCGCACTCTTATTGAGCCGTACCACCGCGCCGAGGTGGCGGAATTGGTAGACGCGCTGGCTTCAGGTGCCAGTGGGGGCAACCCCGTGAAGGTTCAAGTCCTTTCCTCGGCACCACGCGAGACCGCATTTGCATCAGGCCGGCTTTGCCGGCCGTTCCGTCGATACCTGGGCGGGATCAATTCCGGCGGGGGCAGTCGCCCGGACCCGCTCGAATAATTCTCCTTCCTCGGCAATCAGCTCTGGCGTCATTCCCACGATGTAGCTCCAGTCCGCTTCGCTCAGCAGCGTGGTAGTCAGGTGGCGAAGCGAGTGACTGCGGGCGCCGAGCACGTTCACCACGAAATCTATGTAGGTCCGGGCAGCCGCCTCGAACCTGCCCCGGGCCGCGACCCCCTGCTGTCGAAGCTCGCGAGCGCCAGCCTCGAAGGCCCGGAGCGCCACGTCGCTGTCGTGGAGGCGCTCCTTGAGCGAGGCAATTTTCCCGTGATCCTCCACCTGGGTCGCCGGAACCCGGCTCTCGATGAGGTTTGCAAGACGCATGTCCTGGTCGATCAGCCGCCGCTGGGCCGGCAGCAGGTAGTCAATACAGGCGCCATAGAACGCCACGGGGTCTCCGGGCAACTCGGCGAAGGCCGCCATGCCCGCACGAAAGGCTTCGCGGACCTGGAGCTTCCGGCGGCGCTCCCACTGCAATGTTTCAAGCGGCTTCATCGTCTGGTGTCTCCTTGTTGCGGGTCTGGCCTGACCCCGTTTCCCGCCCCTGCCCCGACTTCTCGCGCACGAGCGCATCGAAGTCCCTGGCATAGGTGGTGAGGTGATCGCGCAGGTGCTCGGACTGCTTTGGCGACAGGCTGTCCAGCACGGCCGCCACCAGTCTGAACGAGGATTTCTGGTTCTCGAGCACCAGCTTCCGGTAGCCCGGGCTGTCGAACTGGTTCGGGTGGAGCATGAGGTCCGTGATGCGTTCTGCAAAGAGCGGATCAGACTTCCTGCCGGCCATCAGCACGCGGAACTCGGCCTGCCAGGCCGCCCTGCGCCTCAGCCAGTCTGCTGACAGGTCGTGGAACTGTGCCGTGTGCTCGCGCACCAGAAGCTCCTGTTCGGGGCTCAACCGGCCGGTGAAACGCCTGAATGCCTTGATGATGGCCTTGTCCTGCTTCGCCCGGCGCTCCTCGCGACTGACGCCCGAGTAGTCGTCTTCCAGCTCGCGGTTCTCGTCCGCGAGGTTCTCGAAGAGATCGTCCACCTGATCGTCGCTCAGTGACTGGAGCAGACCGGCAAAGCCGGGCGCAACCTGCCGCAGCAGATCGTCCCACAGTGCCACGACTTCGGCATAACGGTCGGCCAGGAAGGCGGCATCGACTGGCGGAGTGATGCCACCCTGCACCGTGCGCATCAGGCTGGCGTAGCGTGGCAGCTGGGTCTGCCGGTGCCAGCTGATCGTCTGGCCGATCATCTTCCTCGCCTGCTCTTCCTGGGCGGGATCGAGATCGAAGTAATCCTCCACATACCAGAGGGCCAGCCAGTCCAGCTGGTTGTACACGACGCGGACCACGCAGCCGCTGAGCATCACCGCCGCCACCACACTGGTGAAGGCGAGCCGCGCCCACCTCACGCTGCGTGCCCACCCGGATCCCGCTGTCGGCATCGAAGGTTGCAGCGGGACGTGCATCGGGCCGGATACCGCGCTATCAGTCGAACGGATGGCGGAGGATGATGTTGTGATCGCGATCGGCGCCGGTGGATATCATGTCGACCGGCACGCCGACGATGGCTTCGAGGCGCTGCAGGTAATGCCGCGCCTCGCCGGGCAACCCGTCCAGGGTGCTGATCCCCAGCGTGGAGGTGGACCAGCCGGCCAGCTCTTCGTAGACGGGCTCGACGTGCTCGTACTGGTCTACCAGCAGCGGCGGGTTGCCCGTCACCCGGCCGTTCAGCCGGTAGCCCGTGCAGACCTTCACCACCGGCAGGCCGTCCAGTACGTCGAGCTTGGTGACGCACAGGCCGGTGACGCTGCTGTTGATCACGGCCCTGCGGACCGTTACGGCATCGAACCAGCCGCACCGGCGCGGTCGTCCTGTCGTGGAGCCGAACTCGACGCCGACTCGCGCGAGCCGCTCGCCCGTCTCGTCGAATAACTCGGTGGGAAACGGTCCACCTCCCACCCGCGTGGCATAGGCCTTGACGACGCCGAGGACGTAGTCGAAGACCGCCGGCCCAAGGCCCGAGCCGGTCGCTGCAGCGCCAGCCGAAGTATTGGATGACGTGACGTAGGGATAGGTGCCATGGTCCACGTCCAGCAACGCTCCCTGGGCGCCTTCGAACATGAGCCGGGCGCCACCCCGGTGGAGTTCATCCAGGTAGGCCACGGTGTCGATAATCATCGGTCGGATACGGACGGCGTGAGCCAGCCACTCGTCACGGGTGGCCTCCACGCTGACCGGTACAGCGGAGTAGTACCGCTCGAGCATGAAATTGTGCAACTCCATCACCTCGGCCAGCCGCTCGCCAAAGCTTTGCTCGTCGAACAGGTCGGCCATGCGCAGCGAACGCCGGCCGGCCTTGTCCTCGTACGCGGGACCAATACCACGGCCCGTGGTACCGATCGCCCGCTCGCCCCGCGCCTGCTCCCGGGCCTGGTCAAGGGCAATGTGCGTTGGAAGTATCAGGGGGCACGCGGCACTGATGCGCAGGCGATCCGCCACCGCGACGCCTCGCGATTCCAGGCCATCGATTTCCTTCAGCAGGGAGGGAACGTGCACGACCACGCCATTGCCGATGACGCAGGAGACACCTGGCCGCAGGATCCCCGACGGAATCAGGTGCAGGACCGTCTTCTGGCCGTCGATGATCAGCGTGTGACCGGCATTGTGCCCGCCCTGGAAGCGGATCACCGCCTGGGCCTGCCCGGTCAGCAGGTCCACGATCTTCCCCTTGCCTTCGTCACCCCACTGTGTGCCGATGACGACTACGCTCTTGCCCACGGTCAATTTCCGCCCCGCACGAGCGCCAGCAGCAGGAGGCCTGCCAGCATGCTCACCAACCCGAAAATGCGCAGCTGCCGGCCTGGCAGCCCCGCAATCAAACTCATGCTCCGTCGCCAGCCTTCCGGACTCAGGAAGGGCAGGATCCCCTCGAGGACGAGGTACAGGGCCAGCCCCGTCAGCAGATCATTCCAGTCCATCGCTGCCCACAACTGCCGGCCCCGGAGGCCTCGCCACGTCAGGGCGAAGTGCCTGGAGCCCGTGCGCTGCCCTAGCGCCCGCCGTCCGGGCGCTGCATGAACCGGAAGAAGTCGCTGTCCTTGTCGAGGACCAGCAGGTCATTCTCTTTGCCGAGCGAGCGCCGGTAGGCCTGGATGCTGCGGTAGAAGGCGAAGAACTCGGGGTCCTTCTTGTATGCCTCCGCGTAGATGCGCGCCGCCTCTGCGTCACCGGCGCCCCTGACCTTCTCCGCGTCACGATACGCCTCGGCGAGTGTGACGGTGCGTTGCCGGTCAGCCTCTGCACGAATCTGCTCGGCGGCCTCCGCGCCCTGCGCCCGCAGCTCCGAGGCGGTTCGGGCACGTTCCTGGCGCATTCGGTCGAACACCGAGTCGCTGACCTGTTCGGGGAACTCGGTGCGCTTGACCCGGACATCGACGACCTCCATGCCCAGTTCCCGTGCATTGACCCGCGCGCTGGCGAGCATGTTGTCCAGCAGCTCCCGCCGCTCGGCCGTTACCACCTGGGGCACGGTACGCTTGGCAAACTCGCTGCGGACTCCATCCTTGACGATTTCGATCAGGCGCTGGGCTGCCAGGGCTTCGTCGCCACGGGTCGCGCGGTAGAAGGCGCCAACGTCGATGATCCGCCACTTGACGAAGAAGTCCACGAACAGGTTCTTCTTCTCGAAGGTGAGGAACAGCTCCTGCGGATTGGTCTGGGTCAGGATCTGGCGCGGGAACTTCCGGACGTTGTTGATGAAGGGCATCTTGAAGTGCAGCCCCGGCTCGAACTCCGTCTGGATGATCTTGCCCAGCCGGAACTTGATGGCCAGCTCCCGCTCATCGACGGTGAAAACCGACAGGCTGGCTATCCAGGCCAGCAACAGCAGGCCGATCGGCATGAGTGCGCGGATGTTCATCGGGCCTCCCGGGTACGGCGATCTTCCCGATCGCGGGTCGCGGTGGACGCCTCGGCTGCCGCGCTGGCCGCCGGGGTCCGCGCAGCCTGGCCCGTGGCCGGGACGGCTGGCTCGCGGCGCTTCTCGAGGAGCTTGTCGACAGGCAGGTAGATCATCTTGTTGCCGTCACTGGAATCAATCAGCACCTTGCTCGAGTTGGCGTAGATGTCTTCCATGGCATCGAGGTAAAGACGCTTGCGGGTAACCTCAGGCGCCTGCTGGTACTCACCAAGGAGCTGCGTGAAGCGTGAGGCTTCACCCTGGGCATCCGCGACGACCCGGGCGCGATAGGCCTCCGAGTCCTGCTGGCGGCGCACGGCTTCACCGCGTGCCCGTGGCAGCACGTCGTTGGCATAGGCCTGGGCCTCGAAGGAGAGACGCTCCCGGTCCTCCCGCGCTTTAATGGCGTCCTGCACGGCCGCCTCCACCTGGCTGGGGAAGTTGGCGTCCTGGAGGTTGACCTTCGTCACCAGCATGCCGGTCTGGTACTCGTCGAGAGTCTGCTGGATGAGCTTTTCCGTCAGGACTGCAATCTCGGTGCGGCCCTCGAGGAGGACGAAGTCCAGCTTGTTCTTGCCGATCACCTCGCGAATGGCGCTTTCGCTGACGTCCTGCAAGGTGGCTTCCGGATCCCGGACGTTGAACAGGAACTTGACGGGATCTGCCCGGCGGTACTGCACCACGAGGTCGACGACCACGATGTTCTCATCGGCGGTCAGCATACGGGTCTGCTGCTTGAAGGGCACCACTTCGTTGATGTTGACCCGCTCGACGCGCTCGACGGGCCAGGGCAGGTGCCAGCGCAGGCCGGGCTCGGTGGTTTCCTGGTAGGCACCAAAGCGGGTCACGACGCCGCGCTCGGCGGCGTCGACCCGGTAGACACCGGTGGCAATCCAGATCACGAACACAATCGCGCCAAGGAGTCCGAGGAGAGGCCCGTTGACCTGCCCGCCGGATGGCGCCGCCGATCGCGGCCCGCCCCGGCCGCCGCGCAGGAAGGCATTCAGGCGCTGTTGCCAGTCCCGGACGATCTTGTCCAGGTCCGGCGGACCCTCGTTGCGCCCCCGGTCCCACGGATTCTTGCCGTTGCCAGATTCGTTCCAGGCCATGCCTTCAGTCCCAGGCTTTCATGTTGATGCGCACACTACAAAAAAAGCACGATGCCGCGAGTCACTCATTGCCCCACTGCCGGGCGGGCCGGCACCTGCTCCGGCAACCGGCCGGACAGCACGCGCAGGTGCTCGCGTCGGTCGAGGTCGTCGAAGCCTCGCTGATCGAGTTCCAGATCGAGTTCCCAGCCGCCATCGTCCCGCAATCGCTCCGCCGTGACCGCGCCCATCTCGTAGAGGCGGGCGCGAACCCTGGCCTCGGCCGCTGATACCTCCACCGTGCACCTGAGCAAGGCAACGTGCAGGTATTCGGCAATCACCCCGAGCAGGGAGTCCACGCCGAGACCCGTGCGCGACGACAGCCAGACCCGCGTTGCCATGCCGGTCTCTGCGCGATCCACTCGTGGCGGAACGCCGAGTATATCAGCCTTGTTATATACCTGGATTCGCGGCAATTGGTCTGCCCCGATCTCCTCCAGCACTTTCACCACGTCGTGGATCCGCTCCTCGTGAGCCGGATCCGACGAGTCGATCACGTGCAGGAGCAGGCGGGAATGCCGTGTCTCCTCGAGGGTGGAACGGAACGCGGCGACAAGTTCGTGGGGCAGATCCCGGATGAAGCCGACCGTGTCGGCCAGCACGATGCCGGTGCCGTCCGGCAGCGTGACACGCCGCAGCGTGGGATCGAGGGTCGCGAACAACTGGTCTGCCACGAGCACCCCGGCCCGCGTCAGGAGATTGAAGAGCGTGGACTTGCCGGCATTGGTGTAGCCCACCAGGGAAACCGTCGGGACTTCTTCCTTGCGGCGTTTCTGGCCGGCCGTGCGCCGTTGCTGCGACACGCGGCCAAGGCGTTCACCGAGGCTGCGGATCCGCGCACCAATAAGCCGCCGGTCGGTCTCCAACTGGGTCTCGCCGGGACCGCGCAGGCCAATACCGCCCTTCTGCCGTTCCAGGTGCGTCCAGCCGCGGACCAGGCGCGTGGAGAGGTGCTCCATCTGCGCCAGTTCCACCTGCAGCTTGCCTTCGTGAGTGCGCGCGCGCTGGGCGAAGATGTCCAGGATCAAACCCGTCCGGTCGATCACGCGCCGATCGAGCGACTTTTCGAGATTGCGCTGCTGCGCAGGGCTCAGTCGATGGTCGATCAGGACGATTTCAGCGCAGGTGTCGTGGAGCAGCTGCCGCAGTTCTTCCACCTTTCCGGTCCCGATGAGGAAGCGCGGATTGACCTGGCGCAGGGTGGCCGTCAGTGACCCCGCAATCTCCGCACCGGCCGACAGGGCCAGGGCATTGAACTCCGTCTGGGCGTCGGGGCCCGGCGGATGACCGATGCCGACGTGGACCAGCACGGCCCGTTCCCCATGACTGGGCCGGTCAAACAAGCAGGTACCCCGAACCCGACCCGATGCGCCCGGCACACCTCCACCGGAGGGTCAGCAGATCAGCAGGATTGATCAGTCGTCGTCCTCTTCGTCGCCGTCCGGAACGCGAACCGCGCGGGACGGGACGACCGTGGAAATGGCGTGCTTGTAGACCATCTGGCTGACGCTGTTCTTGAGCAGCACGACAAACTGGTCGAAGGACTCCACGGTCCCCTGCAGCTTGATGCCGTTCACCAGATAGATGGAGACAGGCACTTTTTCCTTCCGAAGCGCGTTCAAGAAGGGATCCTGCAGCACCTGACCTTTGGCCATCTTGGACTCCTGAGATTATTCTTTTTGTTACAGCCGCTGCGGCATTCTAGCCGCTCAGGACTGATATTGCATCCGCGGAAGCGCAGCACGAACGGCCTGTTCGAGACGCCCGGGGAGGTCGTCGGCCTCCATGTCGAGCCACAGATTGCAGTCCTCCCGGCGCAGCCAGGTCAGCTGCCGTTTGGCCAGCTGTCGGGTCGCGGCCAGGGCCTGCTGCTCGGCCTCGGCGCGCGTACAGGCACCGCCCACGAACCGGGCGATCTGCCGGTAGCCGACGGCGCGCAGCGCCGGCCGGTCAGCGTGCATTTCCGGCAGGGACAGCAGCCGCTCCACCTCGCCGATGAAGCCGCGGCCGATCATCAGCTGGAAGCGCCGGGCAATGCGCTCCGCCAGCACCCGCCGGTCCCGGGGAATGAGCCCCACCCGGAAAAATCGCCCCCGCCCGCCCGCGTCGGCACGGCCCTGTAGCGCCGAGATTGGCTGGCCTGTCAGCAGCCAGACCTCGAGCGCCCGCTGGATGCGCTGGCGGTCCGTGGCGCCGATCCGGGCCGCAGCGGCGGGATCGACGCGCGCGAGTTCCGCGTGCATCGCGGGCCAGCCCTCGCGGGCCGCCCGGGCGTCGAGGTCGGCCCGCAGGGCCGGATCGGCCGTCGGCAGGTCCGAGAGTCCCTGCACGAGACTCCGGAAGTAGAGGAACGTACCGCCAACCAGCAGGGGGATCCGGCCGGCTGCGCTGACCTCGCGGACAGCCCGGGAGGCATCGGTGGCAAAGCCACCCGCCGAGTACTGCTCCCAGGGATCCCGGATGTCGATCAGCCGGTGGGGATACCGTTCGAGCACGTCGGGCGCGGGCTTGCCGCTGCCGATGTCCAGATGGCGGTAGACCATGGCGGAGTCCACACTGATCAGCCCGAGCGGCAACCGGTCGGCCAGCGCCATGGCCAGGTCCGTCTTGCCCGTGGCCGTCGGGCCCATCAGGCACACCGCGACATCCACTGACACCTCCGGCATGCCGATCGCGACTCAGCGACCGCGGGCGAAGAGCCGATCGAGCTCCTGCAGGGACAGGGCCACGCGCGTGGGCCGGCCGTGATTGCACTGCTCGCTGCGCGGTGTGCGCTCCATGTCGCGCAGCAGGCTGTTCATCTCCTCGATGCTGAGACGGCGATTCGCACGGATCGAGGCATGGCAGGCCACGTCCGCGAGGCACCGGTCGAGCAGGCCCAGCAGCTCGTCGAACGTGATGTCGTCGTGAAGCCTGGCCACCAGCCCGCGCACCAGCGGCACCGCGTCGTCGCCCGCGAGCACGGCCGGAACGGCAAGCACGGTGAGCCGGTCCGCGCCGGTGCGCCGGAGTTCGAATCCACAGCGCTCCAGCAACCCGGCGTGGTGGGCGGCCCGCTCCGCCTCGGCCTCGGTCACCGGCAGGGTCTCGGGCAGGAGCAGCGCCTGGGACTGGACGGACGCCTGCCGGATGGAGGCCTTCAACCGCTCGTAGGTGATGCGCTCGTGGGCCGCGTGAGCGTCCACGACCACCAGCCCACCGGCGGTCTCCGCGAGGATGTAGATGCCGTGGAGCTGCGCAATCGCGAACCCGAGGGCCGGCGCGCCGGCGCCGGGCTCCGCCGCGTCCTCCACAACCGGGTAGTCCTGACCGGCCTCGCGCACCTGGCGCGGCGTCGCCAGCGTGGGCTCGAGGCGGCCGGGGATTCCGAGGGCCAGCGATGCGGTTGCGGACCCGCCGGCGTGCGCCAGGGTGGGGATCCCGGCGACGTCGCCAACAGCCCCCTGCCCCGCCAGCGCCTCCTCCACGGCACGGCGAACGAAGTCACGGACATTGCCGGGGTCGCGGAACCGCACTTCGTGCTTCGCCGGGTGTGCATTGACGTCCACCCACGCCGGATCCATGTCCAGATGGAGTACATACGCCGGCCAGCGATCCCGGTAGAGCACGTCCCGGTAGGCCGCCCGGATGGCACCCGCCAGGACCTTGTCGCGGATGGCGCGGCCGTTCAGGAAAATGTGTTGCAGATCCGGCTGGGTCCGTGCGTGGGTTGGCCGCACGATCCAGCCACGCAGCGCAAAGCCGGCAGCGTCCCTCTCCAGGTGAATGGAATTGCGGATGAACTCCTCTCCGCAGATCCGGCCGACGCGAACCGCGAGTTCCGCGTTGGACTGCGCCGCCGGGAGGTCCAGCACGATGCGCTCATTGTGCTGGACCCGTACCGCGACCGAGCCCCGTGACAGGGCGATGCTCTCGATGGTGGCGCGCACGTGGGCGAACTCGGTCCGCTCGCTCCGGAGGAAGCGCCGCCGCGCCGGCGTGTTGAAGAAGAGGTCACGCACCTCCACGGTGGTTCCCGGCGGGTGGGCCGCCGGTGCGACTGGCGCGGACCCACTCTCCTCGCCTGTCACGGAGAAGCCGCTGGCGGCATCCCGGTGCCGCGACGTGAGCGTCAGGCGCGAGACGGAGGCAATGCTGGGCAATGCCTCACCGCGGAATCCCAGGGTTGCCACCTGCTCGAGATCCTCCAGGCTCCCGATCTTGCTCGTCGCGTGGCGCTCCAGCGCGACGGGCAGCTCTTCCCGGGGGATGCCGCCGCCGTTGTCACGGATGCGGCAGAGGCGGATGCCGGCTTCCTCGAGTTCGAGCTCCACCCGCGTGGCGCCCGCATCGAGGCTGTTCTCGAGCAGCTCCTTGACCACGGATGCGGGCCGCTCGACGACCTCGCCCGCGGCGATCTGGTTGACGAGATGCTCGGGCAAGTGGCGGATTGGCATGGCCGCATTCTTTCAAATGCGTGCGCCCTTGCCTATGCGGCCAGCGGCTCCCGGCCAGAAACGCGGCCCGCGGGCCGCCGGGCGTCAGCTGGTCTCGCGGGGAATGCGCAGCTTCTGGCCGACCCGGACGGTGTCCGACCGGAGGCGGTTTTCGGCCCGCAGGCTGCTGAGGCTGACGCGGTAGAGGCTCGCCACCCCGGACAGCGTATCCCCTCGCCGGATAACGTGTTGCTGCGGACGCGCCGCACTCGCGCGGGCCACGGAGCCGGACCGCGCCTCCGCCGACGCCACGGTAACGGGCGGACTGACGGCGTTACCGGGCGGGTTCGCGGCGAAATACTTCCTGATGCCGTCAAGCATGGCGCGGGCCAGGGCTTGCTGGTGGGACGGGGACCGGAGATTCCGCTCGTCGGTCGGGTTCGAAATGTAGGCGGTCTCCACCAGCACCGAGGGCACGTCGGGTGATTTCAGCACCATGAACGGCGCCTGCTGCACGGTGCGCCGGTGAAGGCGGCCGAGACGGCTCATGTTTCCCAGGATCGCATCGCCCACCGCGATGCTCGAGCTGATGGAGGCGTTCTGGGACAGGTCCATGAGCACGGAGGCGAGCACGGGATCCTTGTCGCCGAGCTCCACGCCGCCGATCAGCGCCGCATTCTCGCGGGCGGCCAGGCGGCGGGAAGCCTCGTCGCTGGCCGCCTTCTCCGACAGCACGTACACGGTGGACCCCTGCGCGCTCCGGTTGTAGGCCGCATCGGCGTGAACGGATATGAACAGGTTGGCGTTGGCGCTGCGCGCCCGCTCCATCCGTTCCCGCAAGCCGAGGAAGCGGTCGTCGCTGCGCGTGAGGACGCCGCGCATGCCTGGCTCGTCGTTGAGCAGCGCCACCAGGCGGCGGCTGATCGCGAGGGTGACGTCCTTCTCCCGGACGCCGGAGGGCCCGTGGGCACCCGGGTCATGGCCGCCGTGTCCGGCATCCACAACCACCACGACCGTCGGGGCCGGTGTCGGGGCGCGGACCAGCGGGGCCGGCGCTGGTCCGGGAACCGGCTCGGGCACAGCCTGCTCGGGCGCCTGCAGGGCGGGCGGCGATCCAGCCAGCACAGTCACCGGCCGCAGTTCGATGGCCAGGCGCGGCGCCTGTTCGTCCCCGGCCTGCGTGGCCGAGGGGCGCATCGCTTCGGTCACGTCGAAGACGATGCGCAGGTTGCCGCCCGCGCGATGGGCGACGCGAATCTGGCGGATCGCGCCCGCGGCAACGGGCAGGGGCAAGGCCGAGGGCCCCAGCGCCGCCGAGGAAATGTCGATCACGACCCGGTCGGGGCCCGTGAGCGTGAAGAGGTTGTACTGTGCGTTACGGGTGAGCCGCAGATCGACCAGTGTGGTGGATCCCTGCTCGGCGATGGCAATCGACTGGACCTGGAGCCGGCCCGGCGCCGCAGTGACGGGGGCCGCGGCCAGAAGCGCGACCAGAACCGCAGCCACCCGGTACCGGGTGGCCCGCCCGCCAGTGGCGCCTCCGTGCCAGGCCAATCTGCGCCAGACCAACGCCTTGCCCCCAAAAATCCCTTTGGCGGCCCGAAGTATACTTAATCCACCCGCTTACAGGAATAGTTTTCTTATAAGAAATAGGCAGATAGGCGGACTACCTGCAACGTTGATCAGAAACCGCCCGGCAGGCCCCGCTGCAGCTCGCGGAGTATGCCCGAGCCGACCTCCGTGCACGGGGTCAGACTGACCTTCCGCCCCTCTCCCGCGATGGCCAGAAGAAGCAGCAGGTCCGGACCCGGCAGGCGATCCGCGCCCCGGCTCGGCCATTCCGCCAGCAGCAGGCTGGCGCGCCCCTGCTCGTCCGCGGCTGCCAGCTCGTCAGCCAGCCCGAGCTCGTCCAGCTCCGCGGGGTCGCGCAACCGGTACAGATCCACGTGGAGCACGCGAAAGCGCTCAAGGGCATAGGGCTCGACAAGGGTGTACGTGGGGCTGGGCACGCGCCCCGCATGGCCGAGGCTGGCCAGGAGGTGGCGGATCAGGGACGTCTTGCCGGCACCAAGCTCGCCCTCGAAGTACAGGACGAGTGGCCCAGCCGCTTCGCCCGGCAGGCTCCGGGCGAGTGTGTGCCCAAAGCCCGCCGTCGCCGCGGGATCCGGGAGGAGCCAGGTGACGGGGCGGGCGGCCGGGCCAGTTAGGGATTCAGCCACGGCCGCAACTGCGCTATCAGGTCGCTGGCAAGGGTACCCCGCTGGCCGCCACTCGCCGCCGCATCGCCGGCAGCGCCGTGCACGAAGGCTGCGGCCGCCGCGAGGTCTGTCACGGGAGAACCCGCTCCCGCCTGCGCGAGGAGCCCGGCCGCGACGCCCGTCAGGGCATCACCCATGCCGGCTGTGGCCATGCCCGGATTGCCCGTGGGAATGACCCAGGGCAGGCCGGTACCTCCACCCACCAGCGTGCAGCTGCCCTTGAGCACGATGATGCCGCCCCAGCGCTCCTGAAGCGCCCCGAGCGCTCCCAGCCGGTCCCGCTGGACCTGCGCGGCCGTCACGCCGAGCAGGCGGGCCGCCTCGCCGGGATGCGGCGTCAGGATCCAGTTCTCGCACGGCGGGTGACCCGCTGCGAGCAGGTTCAGGCCGTCGGCATCGATGACGAGCGGCAACCCGGTGGCGAGCGCGGCGGCCAGCAGCTCCCGCGCCCAGTCGTCCCGGCCCAGCCCCGGCCCCACGGCCACGACCGTCGCGCGCGCCAGGAGCGGCGCGAGGCCCGCGGCGTCGGCGACTCCATGGCACATCAGTTCAGGACGCGCCACCGGCAGCAGCGCCGCATGCACGGGCCGGGTGGCGACACTGACGAGCCCGGCGCCGGTGCGCAGGGCAGCCTCGCCAGCCAGCCGGACGGCGCCGCTCATCCCGTGGTTGCCCCCGACGATGAGCACGTGGCCAAAATTTCCCTTGTGCGCGGTGGCCAGCCGGCGCGGCAGGAGCCGGGGCAATTCGCCGGCGGTGAACAGGCGCAACCGGGACTGCCCGGCCAGGCCGGCGCGCTCGACGACGGCCGGCGGAATACCGAGGTCCGAGAATTCCACGACCCCGGCATGGGCCGGGCCCTCGCCAAGGTACAAGCCGAGCTTGCGGCCCACGAAGGTCACCGTCAGGTCCGCGCGGACGGCGGCTCCGGAGGGCAGGCCGGTGGTGGCGTCGAGGCCCGAGGGAATGTCCACGGCGACGACCGGTCGTTGCGCCGCGTTGACCGCCTCGATGGCCATGCGAAGGCCGCCCGTGACCGGGCGCGCGAGACCGGTCCCGAGGATGGCGTCCACCACGAGCCCGGCGTCTGTGAGCAGAGCGGGCGCGAAGGGCACGGTCGTCCCGCCCGCCGCCACGAAGTCCTGCCAGGCCGTCGCGGCATCGCCCGTCAGCCCACCGGGGTCAGCGAGCGCGCAGACCTGGACGTCACGGCCGGATTGCCGCACCAGCCGCGCGATGACGTAGCCATCGCCGCCGTTGTTCCCGGCACCGCAGAGCACCACCCAGCGGCGGGCGTCCGGCCAGCGTTCGCTGGCGGCGGCGCACACGGCCTGGCCAGCGCGGCACATGAGTTCATAGCCGGAAATCCCGAAGGCGCTCGTGGCGGTCCCGTCGAGGACCCGCACGGCCTCGGGCGTCCAGATGCCGGTCGCTGCTTCAGACATGCGGGTGATTATACTGATCACCCTTCCACGACCTCGCGCAGAGTTGGGCATGGACCTCCGGCAGCTCGCGGTGCAGATCAGGAGCTGGGGAGCGGAGCTCGGCTTTCAGCAGATCGGCGTCGCCGGCATCGCCCTCGACGATGCCGAGGCAAGGCTGGACGACTGGGTGGCACGTGGCCTGCACGGGGAACTCGCCTACATGACCCGCCACGGCCGCAAGCGCACGCGGCCGGACGATCTGCTGCCGGGAACGGCCCGGGTCATATCGGCCCGCATGGACTACCTGCCCGCCGCGGCGGCGCCGGCGACCAGCGTCCTCCAGGATGGCGGGCTTGCCTACATCGCGCGGTACGCGCTCGGCCGCGACTACCACAAGCTCCTGCGCCAGCGCCTGAAGCAGCTGGCCGAACGGATCAGCGCGGCTGGCGCGCCGCACGGCTACCGGGTGTTCGTCGACAGCGCACCGGTACTCGAGAAGCCCCTCGCGGCTGCCGCGGGACTGGGCTGGCAGGGCAAGCACACCAACCTCATCAACCGGCAGGCGGGGTCCTGGTTCCTGCTGGGCGAAATCTACACGGACCTGCCCCTGCCGCTGGATGAGCCTGTCACCGATCACTGCGGCAGCTGCCGGGCCTGCCTGGACGTGTGCCCCACCGGCGCCATCATTGCGCCCTACCTGCTGGACGCCCGGCGCTGCATCTCCTACTTCACCATCGAGTCCCGGGGCCCGATACCGGCCAAGTTCCGCAAGGCCATGGGCAACCGCATCTTCGGCTGCGACGACTGCCAGCTCGTGTGTCCCTGGAACCGCTACGCCCACGCGACGGCGGAGCCGGACTTCGCACCCCGGCACGGCCTCGATGCCGCGCGGCTGACCGACCTGTTCGCCTGGTCCGAGCCGGAGTGGTCTGAGCGCACCGCCGGCAGCGCGTTGCGGCGGCCCGGTTATCCCGGCTGGCTACGGAACATAGCGGTGGCCCTGGGGAATGCGCCGACGTCAGCGGGCGTCGTCGGGGCGCTGGAGGCGCGTGCAGGCCACCCGTCGGAACTCGTGCGGGAGCACGTCGCCTGGGCTCTGGAGCAGCACTCCTGCCGCCGGCAGTGAGGCCTACGCGAGGTCTACCAGGACGTTGTCGATCAGCCGCGCGCGACCGAGATGGCCCGCGGCGAGGACCACGAGGTTGCGGCTCGCGGTGGTCGGTGCGCCGAGATCGGCGGCATTCCGGATCGCGAAGTAGTCCGGCCTGAATCCGGCGGCGACCAGTCCCGCCATGCCGCGCGACTCCAGCGCCTCGAACTTCCGGTTGCCCCGGTGAAGCTCACCGGCGCAGTCCGCAAGAGCCCGGTGCAGGCCAGGTGCCGTGGCCCGCTGTGCGCCATCGAGGTACTGGTTGCGCGAACTCAGCGCGAGCCCGTCGGGCTCGCGGGCGGTCGGGGCAGCGACGATCTTCACCGGCAGGTGCAGGTCCGCCTGGAGGCGCCGGATCACCAGCAGCTGCTGGTAGTCCTTCTGGCCGAACACGGCGCTGTCCGGCTGGACGATATTGAACAGCCGGGTGACGACCGACGCGACCCCGTCGAAGTGCCCCGGCCGAAACTGTCCGCAGAGGATACCGGACAGCCCGGGAACGGAGACCACGGTGCCCGGCCGTGCCGCGTCGGGGTAGATCTCCTCCACGGGAGGAGCGAAGAGAACGTCCACGCTGGCCCGCGTCAGCTGGCGCCGGTCCTTGTCCAGCGTGCGCGGGTACGCGGCGAAGTCCTCACCGGGCCCGAACTGGGTCGGATTCACGAAGATGGAGACGACGACACGATCCGCCAGCGTGCGGGCGGCGTCCACCAGGCTCAGGTGTCCCGCGTGGAGGTTGCCCATGGTCGGCACCAGCGCGACGGTTTCGTCGAATCCCCGCCAGCCCCGGAGATTCTCGCGCAGGCTCGCAATCGTGCGTACGGTCTTCAAGGTCAGGAAAAGCAGTGCTCAGGCGCGGGATAGCTGCGGTCCTTCACGGCAGCCACGTAGGCCTGGAGCGCCTCGAGCGGCGACGCGCTGCCCTGCATGAAATTCCGCACGAACCGGGGCAACCGCCCCTGCGTGATGCCCAGCATGTCGTAGAGGACCAGGATCTGGCCGTCGACTCCGGGACCGGCGCCGATGCCGATGACCGGCACCGTGACCGCGTCCCGCACGGCCTGGCCGAGTTCGTTGGGCACGCACTCGAGCAGCAGGATGTCCGCGCCCGCCTGCTCCAGCGCGACCGCGTCCTCGAGCATCTGCTCCGCCTGAGCCTGGTCGCGGCCCTGCACCTTGAAGCCGCCGATCTTGTGGACGGACTGCGGCCGCAGTCCGAGGTGGGCGCAGACCGGGATGTCGTGGCCTGCAAGGTGCTCGACGATCTTCACCTGGCTGGCGCCGCCCTCGAGCTTCACCATCATCGCCGCGCCTTCCTGCATCAGGCGGACGGCATTGTCGAGCGCCTGGGCCGGATTGGTGTAGCTCATGAACGGCATGTCGGCCACCAGGAAGGCCCGGCCGAGGCCACGCCGCACGATCCGCGAATGGTAGATGATGTCCTGGACCGTCACCGGCACGGTCGTGTCGTGCCCCTGGACGACCATCCCCACCGAGTCCCCGACGAGCACCAGGTCCGCCCCTGCACGGTCCACGAGCATGGCGAAACTGGCGTCGTAGGCCGTCAGGCAGGCGATCGGCTCCCCCGCCGCCTTCATGGTCCGGAGGGTCGAGATGTTGACCGGCGCTTCCGGCATGTCCCGTTGCTGGAGTTGCTTGTACATGGTGCCTACGCGAACGCCGACGTCAGCGGATTGAAGAAATGCCGGCCGCTGCGGATCCGTCCGATCTGCTCGAGCAGCAGGCCAAAGTGGGCGTCATTATGGACCGGGTCGATCACGGCCGCATTGACGATGAGAAGCGGCGCGGCGTCATAGTCATGAAAGTACCGCGCGTAGGCCTCGGCCAGCCGCTCCAGGTAGCGGCGCCCGATGCGCTGCTCGAACTCGATGCCCCGCCGCGCGATCCGGAACAGGAGGGTGTCGACGGGCGCCTGGAGGTACACGACCAGGTCCGGGGCGGGCGCCTCGAAGGCCAGGGACTCGGCCACCTTGTCGTACAGGTCGAGCTCCGCCCGGTCCAGGTTGATCTCGGCAAACAGGCGGTCCTTGTTGATCAGGAAATCCGAAATGCGGGTTTCGGCAAAGATGTCGGTCTGCCGCAGCTGCTCGATCTGCTGGACACGCTGGAAGAGGAAGAAGAGCTGCGTCGGCAGCGACGCGCCCCGCGGGTCCCGGTAGAACCTCTCGAGGAACGGATTGGCCTCCGGCTGCTCCAGCAGCAGTTCGCCATCCAGCGAATCTGCCAGCCGGCGGGCAAGGCTGGTCTTGCCGACCCCTATGGGGCCTTCGATGGCGATGTAACGGGAATTGCCCATGCGTTATTGGTGTCAGCCTGTTGTTCTTCTTGGTTCAGGGCTGCAGCGAGCCGCCACACCGGTCCCAGTCCCGGCACGAGCAAGCCCGGCGCGATCTCCAGCAGCGGGAACAATACAAAATTTCGCGCCGCGATGCCCGGATGCGGCAACACCAGGGCCTCGGTGTCCGTCACGGTGGCGCCATGCACGAGCAGGTCCAGATCGATCCGACGGGGCCCCCACCGCACACCGGCACTGCGATCCCTGCCCTGCCGGCGCTCGATGGCCAGCAACTCGTCCAGCAACAGGTCCGGCGGCAGCCGTGTGAGCAGTCCGGCCACCGCATTGACGAAATCGGGCTGCGGTTGCGGCCCGAGGGCGGGGTTGCGCCAGGCCGACGACCAGACGATGCAGCGGGTTTCCGGAATCCGGCCCAGCGCCTCGAGCGCGGACCGGACCTGCGCCCCGGGATCGTCCAGGTTGCTGCCCACGCCCACGTAGGCGGGTATCCAGGCGGGGGCCGGCATCGCCGCCGGCCTCAGGCGGACTGTTCGGCGGACCGTGACCGCTGCGGATCGCGGCCACCGCCGCGACCGCCATGGAACTCGCGGCGCTGCTCGTCGGGCGGCAGGGTCTGGATCCGCGTCCACCAATCGGCCAGTTCTGCCGGCACGTCGCCCAGTTCCTCGCGGAGCACGAGGAGGTCATAGGCGGCGCGAAAGCGCCGGTGCTCCAGCAGCACGGACGCGCGACGACCCTGCCGCCGGTTGAAGCGTGGCTGCAACTGGAACATCTCCCGCATGGGCACCGAGAAGCGCCGGGGCAACGTGATGCGCGCAATCTGCTGTTCCGTGATCTCGATCCCGGCATCGATCAGCGCCTGCACCTCCGAGAGCTCACCCGTGCGCCGCAGGGCGGTGGCCCGCTCCTGGACGGGGCCCCAGAGGAACACGCCAAAAAGGAACATGGGCGTCACCGGCAGGCCCTCGGCGATGCGCTGGTCCGTGTTGGCGAGCGCCCGCTCGATGAAGCGGTTGCGGCGCCCCCCCGCGTCGCCCCGGGAATCGTCAGCCGCCAGCCACTCGGCGGTTGCCGGGAACAGGTGCTCGAAGAGCCCGTGTTCCCGCAGGCGCCGGTAGCTTTCCAGCGCGTGGCCCGTCTCGAAGACCTTGAGGAACTCGTCGAACAGGCGGGCGGCAGGCACGCTGTCGATGAGCCTGCCGAGGCGCGCCATGGGCTCCGCCGCCTCGGGGTGGATCTGCAGGTTCAGTTTCGCGGCGAGGCGCACCGCGCGGATCATCCGCACGGGGTCCTCCCGGTAGCGCGTTTCGGGGTCACCGATCAGGCGGATCGTGCGGGCCTCGATGTCGCGCATGCCGTCCACGAAGTCCCAGATCGAGAAATCGGCGATGTTGTAATAGAGGGCGTTGACCGTGAAGTCGCGGCGCCAGGCGTCCTCCTCGATGGAGCCGAAGGAGTTGTCCTTGATGATCCGGCCGGCGTCGTCGAGGATCTGCCGGTCCTCGCTCTCCAGGTCCTCGTTGCCCAGGCCCCGGAAGGTCGCCACCTCGACGATCTCGTCCCGGAACCTGACGTGCACGAGGCGGAACCGGCGGCCAATCAGCCGCGCGTTGCCGAACAGCGCCCGGACCTGCTCCGGACTGGCGTCCGTGGCAATGTCGAAGTCCTTGGGCTGGCGATCGAGCAGCAGGTCCCGCACCCCGCCGCCCACGATGAACGCCTGATACCCGCCGTCCTTGAGCCGGTAAAGGACCTTCAGGGCGTTGCGGGAGATGTTCGCTCGGGAGATGCGGTGGTCGGATCGGGGGATGATGCGGGGTGAATCCGCAGTCGCCTCCGGATGGGACGGAATGGGATGGGTCAAAACAGCTCCGGCTTGAGCCAACGAAAACGGCGCCTAGCATAGCAGCCCCGCCGGGGCGGCACAGTCACTTCAGCTCGCTTCACCCGGCAGAAAGCTTGTGATTGCCGCTCCACCAGCGACCCCAGACGTCCCGAACGGCCGCCCCCTCACCCAAACGGGTGACGCCCCCCGCACTACACCTGGGGCATACTCGAACCATCCGCGAAGCACAGGCGCGGCATTCCATGCCCATCATCGGGCCGCCGCCAATCCCAATGGCTCAGCAGACCGTCGGGGGATCAGAATGAAAAGCACTTATGGACGTAACGTCGCCGGCATGGCGGGCATCGCAATGGCTTGCACGCTCGCGATGCCGGCGCAGGCCGAATTGCAGAGTCGTACCGGTGGCTTCTACGACACCGTCCTCGACATCACCTGGAGCCAGCCGAGCCTCGCCGCCTTTGACAACTTTGGCATACCTGGCCTTCAGCCCCCCTACAACGCCATGACTCCGCAACAGGCCTCCGCGTGGATCGCAGCCGTGAATGCGGCCAACTACCTCGGGACGAACACGTGGCGGTTGCCCCATTGGCCGGACTCGGGAGTCTACGGGGGCTGCGACGGTTCGTTTTACGACGGAGGCGACTGCGGATCCAACGTGCGGACTGCCGCTGGCAGCGAATACAGTGAGCTCGCCCACCTGTGGTACGTGACTCTGGGCAACACATCCCAGTACCTGACCGATGGCACCAACGTCGGCTGCCCGTTGGCTTTCCCGCGCGCCTGCCTTGTCAACACGGGACCATTCCCCCTTCTCGAGCAACTGATCGATCCTCCCAGTTACCTGACCGATGGGACATATGACGAGATCATTGGGCAAACCGTGTTTACATTTTTTACGCAATTCCGGATCAATGTTGGCTACCAGATCCCATTCAGCGTCGGGGATGCAAACGAGTACTACGTCTGGGCCGTCGCCGACGGCGATGTGCTCGGCGGTGGCCCCCCGGTGGAGAAGATCGCATTCGTCAGCAACGATGATATCTATTCCATGAATGGCAGCGGCAAGGCCCAGCGACCCCTGACCAGGACCCTTGATCCGATACTGGACCAGGATCCCACCTGGTCGCTGGACGGCACCCGCATCGCATTCGCCAGCAGGCGCGGCGGCCCGAGTCTGGATATCTGGGTCATGAACGCTGACGGCACGAGCCCGACCCAGCTCACCTTCAGTGGCGGAAACCAGCAACCCACGTGGTCGCCCGGTGGCAACCAGATCGCGTTTACGACCTTTCGCAATGGCAACCCGAACATCTACAAGATGGATGCCAATGGCTCGAACCAGACCCAGATCACCAACGTGTCTGACATAAGTCCTGACTGGTCGCCCGATGGCACCAAGATCGCGTTCGTGAGCTCCAGTGACGGGGCCTTCAATATTTACACGGTAAAACCCGACGGGTCCGGCCGCACCAAGCTCACCAATTCGGTGGGGTCCTTCAACCCGGACTGGTCACCCGACGGCACGCGGATCGCGTACGCCAAGGAGACCGGATTCCAGGGCGACGGTGCCAACAGGGTCCATGTCATGAACGCCGACGGCTCGAACCAGATCCAGCTCAGCAACAGCGGCGCCAGAGAGGATCAACCTTCCTGGTCGCCCGATGGCACCCGGATTGCGTTCCAGAGCGACCGGGACGATCCCGCCCTCTCCTTCAAAAAGTCCGAGATCTACGTCATGAACGCCGACGGTTCTGGGCAGGTCCGGCTCACGGACCTGCCGGGGGACACCCATTCGGCCGTCTGGCAGTGGCCCGCGGACCTGGATAGCGACAGCGACGGCGTAGACAACCTCACCGACAACTGCAAGCTGGTCGCAAACCCGGTCCAGTGCGACTCGGACGGCGATGGCTTCGGGAACCGCTGTGACGGCGACATGAACAACAACGGTTTCGTGAATGCTCAGGACAGCGGGCTGTACCGGCAGCAACTCAGCCAGCCCAGCGTCGGCCCGACCTACAACAAGGCCGATCTGAACTGCAACGGCGCCGTGAACGCCCAGGACACCGCGTTGTTTCGGCAACTGATCGCCTTGCCACCGGGGCCGTAGGGACTGATCCGGGTCAATTGCACTGACTGCGCCAGGGAACCCGCTGCAAGGCGGGTTTCTTGTTTCTGGCGCTGCGCCGGCAGCGCGCTGGCCCGGCGTGGAGTTCAGGCCCGGGACTTGGTAGAATTTTCTGCTAACTCGTTGAATACCCGCCGGGCAAGTGCTACATAGCAGCCCCGCCACGGCGGCACAGTGACCAGAAGCTCCCTTCGTCTAGGGGTTAGGACGCGGCCCTCTCAAGGCTGAAACGCGGGTTCAATTCCCGCAGGGAGCGCCAACCTTGCCGTCCACCATGCCCTCTCCGTCGCACCAGTCTGCCACCAGCTACCACGCGACCACAGCCGGGGTACTGCGCCGCCTGGCCGCCGGCTGCTACGACGCTCTCTTGCTGGGCGCCCTGTGGATGGCTGCCACGCTGGTCATCGTCGCTGTCCGGGGCGGACAGCCCGTGCCTGCGGGCCAACCCGCTTACCAGCTGCTGCTCCTCGTCATCGCGGCGCTCTTCTTCATCACCTCCTGGCTCCGCGGGGGCCAGACGCTCGGCATGCGTGCCTGGCGCCTCCGTGTCGAACGGGAGTCGGGCGAGCCCCTGGATGCCCGGACCGGCATGCTGCGGTTCCTGGGCGGAATGCTCTCTGTCGTCACTGGCGGGCTCGGCCTGCTGTGGCTGTGGATCGACCGGGACGAGCTCACCTGGCACGACCGGATCGCGGGCACCCGGGTGGTGGTGGTGCCAAAGTCCCGGAATTGATCCGGTCAGCGCGTCCGGCCGAGCACGACGCCCGTGGCAATTGCCAGCAGCACGGTGGGGAGCCAGGCGGTGGCGATCGCGTTGAGATTCCACACCTCGCCGCCGTCCGAGAGCGTCCGGCTGATCAGGAACCAGGCAAGCCCGATGCCGAGGCCAGCGGCCATGCGCGCCCCGGAACCGCCCGACCGCAGCGGACCCAGCACGAAGGGCACCGCGAGCACGCACATCAGCGGCACCGCGAAGACCGACGCAATACGACTCCAGAAGGCGACCTCATAATTGCGGGCCTCGAGCCCGCTGCGCTTCAGGTACTGCACGTAGCGCCACAGGGCCGCACCCGTCATGGTTTCCTCGCGGATCACCGTCAGGCCCAGCAGATCGGGATTGACCCCCTCCAGCGCGAGCGCTTCCCCGGACACGCTCGTGCGGATTGCCGTCGGCGTGAACCGGCTCTCCGCGTAGTTGCGCAGGAACCAGCGCCGGTCCGGCTCGGCCCGCACGGCGTCAGCCCTGCCGATCGCTTCGAGCACACCGTCGCCGCCGACCCGGAACACGTAGACGTTGCCCGCGGGGTGCTCGTTGCTCGGCGGAGTCACATTGAGAATGGTCCTGCGGTCGCGTATCCAGGCGCCGTCGCCGGCGCTGATTCCAGCCTGCCCGAACTTGGCCAGCTCACGCTGCTGGCGGGCATAGCGCTCGAGGGGCGGGGCCAGGTACAGGCTGAGCGCGAGTCCCGCCAGGGCAAGGATCGTCCCCGTCACGAGCACGGACCGGGCCAGCCCGCGAGGCGAGACCCCGGCGGCCCGGAGCACGATCAGTTCACTGCGGCTCGCGAGGGAACCCAGGCCCAGCAGCGCACCCAGCAGCGCGGCGACCGGCAGCAGCTGCGCGACGATGGTTGGCATCTGGAGCACCACCCAGCCCAGCGCGTCCAGGAGCCCATACTCGCCAACGCCGATGTCATCGAGCTGGCCCATGAACTCGATGAACGCGCCAAGACTGAGCAGTACGGCAAGGACGAGGCCGGTGGTGCCAAGGATCGTCCTGAAGAGGTAGCCGCGCAGGATCCTCACGGAGTCACCCCCGCCTGCGTGGCAGCCTGGCCACGGGATCGCCGGAACCACTGGCGCCACAGGCCCAGCTGGTAGCCCAGCATGACCCCGGCCGCCGCCAGGAACAGCCCGTGCACCCACCAGAGCCCCGCCGCCTCGGGTACCTGGCCCCGCTCGATCCAGCCCCGGCCGGCCGCGAGGAGGTTGGCATAGATGAGGTAGACGAGGACCGCCGATGCCAGGCCGGCGAACCGGCCTTTCCGGGGTTCCGTGCGGGCCAGCGGCACGGCAACCACGGCCAGCACCAGCAGGGTCAGCGGCACGCCCAGCCGCCAGTGCAGCTCGGCCCGGTCTGCCGGGTCCGCGGAGGACAGCAATGCGGTCGTGCTGAGCGCCTCGGGGTCCAGCTTTACCGGCCCGGCCGCCGGAAGCTCGAAGGGTATGCCGTGCTCCGCGAACTGGACGATCCGGAACCGGGCGTCGCCGGGTTCGCCGGCATACCGGTGCCCCCGCGCAAAGATCAGGACACGGACGCCATCACCCGCGTCTTCCTGCCAGGCCTCGTCGGCAACGATCACTTCCACCCGGTTGCCGTTGCGGCGCTGGACGAAGACCTGGTGGAGGTGGCGATCCGGGGTCAGTGCCTCGGCATAGAGCGCCGCCGTGCCATTGGCGAAACTGATGAAGCGCCCGGCCTCCAGCAGCCCGATGCTGGCCTCCCGCTTCGCCTGGGCGGCGAAGATCTCGACCTGCCGTAGCGCCGCCGGCGAGACCACCAGTGCGAGGACCGCGACGACGACGGCCAGGACCCCGCCCAACGTCAGGACGGCCCGGTAGAGCTGCGCCGGTCCGATGCCACACGCCATCATCGCGGCCATCTCGCTGTCGTGGTACAGCCTCGCCAGGGCCAGCATGATCGCGAGGAAGAAGCCCACGGGAATGAGGATGGTCAGGTACTGGACCGTCGTCAGGCCGAGCACCTGCAGGATGGCCCCCCGGGGCAGCTTGTTGGCCGCCGCATCCCCGAGTACCGCGGCGAACTGGTTGGTCACGAGGATGAGCAACAGGACGACCGTGACGACCAGCCACGTCTGGAGGGTCTCGCGGAGGATATAGCGTCGCAGGATTCCGGACATGCCAGGCGCGGACTTAGCCAGCCTCCGGATGAATCGAGTACACTGACCGGCGTTTTACAAGGGTTTGCATGCGACGTCCCGGACGTGGACCAACCTGGGTGGCAACCTTGGTTTAGGGGTCGCATGGAGTCAAGCACCCGTAAATGAGGTCAGCATGCAATTCCAGGTGAAAACTGGCGCCGCGAGCCAGCAGCGGACAGCCTGCGCAATCGTTCCCGTCTTCTCCGGTGGAGATCTGCCATCGGCTGCGAGGAGCCTCGACAAGGCCGGCGGCGGCCTGATCACCCGCGCCATCCGCAACCGGGACATCAAGGGCGAGGTGGGCGACGTCCTGCTGCTCACCCACACCGGGGACCTCCCTTGCGAGCGCATCCTGCTCGTGGGCCTCGGCACGAAAGCCAAGCTGGACCGCCGTGCGTGGCGGAAGGCCGTCCGGAGCGCCCTCGCCACCGTCGCGCGGGGCAAGTACGGCGACGCGATCCTGCACCTCACCAGCGAGCCCGTCAGTGACGCCGACGCCTATCGGCGCGCCCGGCTGGCCGTCGAGATCTGGCACGACGTCAGCTACCGTTTCACCGCCATGAAGTCCGAGCCGGGCGACACGGCACCCGCCCTGAAGGAACTGGGGATCGCCGCCGCGGGACGCGATGTCCAGGGCACCCGCCGGGGAATCGAGCACGGCGCGGCCATTGCGCATGCCGTCGCCCTCGCCAAGGACCTGGGCAACCTACCGCCCAACGTCTGTACGCCGAGCTACCTTGTGGAACGGGCGCGGGGCATCGCGAAGCGCGCCAGGAAGCTCACGGTCAAGGCCCTCGGCCTGGCCGAGATCCGCAAGTTGCGCATGGGTGCCTTCCTGGCCGTGACCCAGGGCTCCGCGGAACCGCCCCGCTTCATCGTGCTCCAGTACCGGGGCGGACGGCCGGGGGCGCAACCCGTCGTGCTCGTCGGCAAGGGCATCACGTTCGATTCCGGCGGCATCTCCATCAAGCCGGCAGGCGCGATGGACGAGATGAAGTACGACATGTGCGGCGCCGCCACCGTCCTCGGCCTGCTCCAGGCCGTCGCGGAGCTCAGGCTGCCGATCAACGTGGTCGGCGTCGTGCCCACCTGCGAGAACCTGCCCAGCGGGACGGCCACGCGGCCCGGCGACATCGTCAGGACCATGTCCGGGCAGACCGTCGAGATCCTGAATACCGACGCGGAGGGCCGCCTGATCCTGTGCGACGCCATTACCTACGCGCTGCGCTTCAAGCCGGCCGCACTGATCGACATCGCCACGTTGACCGGCGCCTGCCTGGTGGCACTCGGGCGGGTATGCTCCGGCCTGCTCGGCAATTCCGACAAGCTGGCGGACGACCTGCTGGCCGCCGGCCAGGCAGCGGACGACCGGGCCTGGCGGCTGCCGCTCGACGACGACTATGCGGATCTGATCAAGAGCCCCTTCGCCGACGTGGCGAACGTGGGCGGCAGGGATGCCGGAACGATCACCGCCGCGAGCTTCCTGGCCCGCTTCGTGGGCAAGACCGACTGGGCACACCTCGACATTGCCGGCACGGCGTGGAACCAGGGCAGCAGCAAGGGGGGCACCGGCCGCCCCATCCCGCTGCTGATGGAATACCTGCTCCACAGGAAGTAGGCCGCAGAGGTCGATGAACCCGACACGCGTGTCTTTCTATGTGCTGGCCGGGACCGATCCCGGCAGCCGCCTCGGCTTTGCCTGCCGCCTGGTCGAGAAGGTCTACAAGCTGCGGCACCGGATCCACGCCCACGCGGTCGACGGCGCCATGGCGAAGAACCTGGACGACCTGCTCTGGACATTCCGCCAGGGCAGCTTCGTGCCCCACGAACTGCTTGCCCCGGGGGGAGAGCCCCCGCAGGCGCCCGTGACCATCGGCGCCGCCGATGCGACGGGGCAGATCGAGCCGCCCGCTGCCGACCTGCTCATCAATCTCGCCACCGGTGTGCCGGAGTTCTACCGCCGGTATCCGCGCATTGCCGAAATCATCGATGGCAGCCCGGCGGGTCGCGAAGCCGGCCGGGCACGGCATCGCTACTACTGCGAACAGGGCCTGGAGCCGGAAACCCACGAGGTGGCCTGAACATGGACAGATCCCGCATTCCCGTCCTTACCGATGCCGTGGCCCGTCCGCGGCGCAGCGCGGCCGACGAGATTGCCCGCCCTGCCCTCACCGAGTCGGAACTGGCCGAGCTGCAGACCCGGATCGCGACCGGCAGCTTCATGCTGGTGGAGAAGCTGCTCCACCAGGCCTACAAGGAAATGGAGGCGACGCTCTTCGACGAAGTGGTCGGTCGCCTGCGCAACGAACTCCCCGAACTGATCGACCAGGTGCTTCGTGAGCACTTCGAGCAAGACCTCAAGGATGACTGAGTGACAGACGAAGCACCCGGCAGCGCCGCCGCCCCCCTCGACAAGGCCTATCAGCCCGCCGGCATCGAACAGCGCTGGTACGCCCGCTGGGAAGCCTCCGGCTACTTCGCGCCGGCCGGCCGTGGCGCACCCTACTGCATCATGATCCCGCCGCCCAACGTCACGGGCACGCTGCACATGGGCCACGCCTTCCAGCACACGCTGCAGGATGCGCTGACCCGCTACCACCGGATGCGCGGTGACAACACGCTGTGGCAGCCCGGCACCGACCACGCGGGCATCGCGACCCAGATGGTGGTCGAGCGCCAGCTCAATGCCGAGGGCAGGAGCCGCCAGGACCTGGGCAGGGACGCGTTCGTGGCGCGCGTCTGGCAGTGGAAGCAGGAGTCGGGCGGCACGATCACCCGGCAGATGCGCCGCCTCGGGAACTCGGTGGACTGGTCCCGCGACCGGTTCACGATGGACGAGGGCCTCTCGCGGGCGGTCACCGAGGTGTTCGTCCGGCTGCATTCGGAAGGACTCATCTACCGGGGAAAGCGCCTGGTGAACTGGGACCCGGTCCTGCACACCGCGCTGTCCGACCTGGAGGTCCAGTCGGAGCCGGAACAGGGTTCCCTGTGGCACCTCCGTTACCCGCTCGCGGACGGCAGCAGCCATCTGGTCGTGGCGACGACCCGCCCGGAGACCATGCTGGGCGACACGGCGGTTGCCGTGCACCCGGAGGACGACCGTTACCGCGCGGTCGTCGGCAAGCATGTCCGCCTGCCCCTGACCAACCGGCTGATCCCGGTCGTCGCCGACGAGTACGTCGACCGGGAATTCGGGTCCGGGTGCGTCAAGATCACCCCGGGGCACGACTTCAACGACTACGAGGTTGGCAAGCGGCACCAACTGCCCCTCATCAACATCTTCGACCGGGACGCCCGCGTCATCAGCAGGCCCGACATCGCGGGCTCCGGGTATGACCCGTTGCGGGCACTGGACGAGATTCCACCACCTCTCCGTGGCCTCGATCGTGCCGAGGCGCGGCGTCGCGTCGTCGCCCTCCTGGAGGAACAGGGACTCGTCGAGCGCATCGATCCCCACACCCTGCAGGTGCCACGGGGCGACCGCAGCGGGGCGATACTCGAGCCCTGGCTGACGGACCAGTGGTACGTGCAGATCGCGCCGCTGGCGGCGCCGGCGATCGCCGCCGTGGAGGACGGGCGGATACGGTTCGTGCCGGAGAACTGGTCCAAGACCTACTTCCAGTGGATGAACAACATCCAGGACTGGTGCATCAGCCGCCAGCTCTGGTGGGGCCACCGGATCCCCGCCTGGTACGACGCCGACGGCCGCGTGTATGTCGGCCACAGCGAGGAAGCGGTGAGGTCGGCCAACGGGCTGGGCGCGGAAGTGGCGCTGCGCCAGGACGAGGACGTGCTCGACACCTGGTTCTCGTCGGCGCTCTGGCCGTTCTCGACCCTGGGCTGGCCGGAGCAGACCGACGCACTGAAGACCTTCTACCCCTCCAGCGTCCTCGTCACCGGCTTCGACATCATCTTCTTCTGGGTCGCACGGATGATCATGTTCGGCCTCAAGTTCGCCGGCGACGTGCCGTTCCGCGAGGTGTACATCACCGGCCTCATCCGGGACGAGAACGGCGACAAGATGTCCAAGTCGAAGGGAAACATCCTGGATCCGCTGGACCTCATCGACGGCATCGACCTGCCGAGCCTGCTCGCCAAGCGCACCACCGGCCTGATGCAACCGCAGCTGAAGCCGCAGATCGAGAAGGCGACGAAGAAGCAGTTCCCCGCCGGGATTCCCGACTACGGAACCGACGCGCTGCGCTTCACGTTTGCTGCACTGGCAAGCACGGGCCGCGACATCCGCTTCGACCTCAACCGCATCGAGGGCTACCGCAACTTCTGCAACAAGATCTGGAATGCGGCGCGCTTCGTGCTGATGAACGTCGAGGGACGCGAACTCGCCCGGGGCGGGGCTGCGGTGGCGTCACTCGGCCTGCCGGACCGCTGGATACTGTCCCGGCTGAGCAAGACCATCGAGGCGGTCGACGGGCACTTCTCGACCTATCGCTTCGACCTGGCGGCCCGGTCGCTCTACGAATTCATCTGGAATGAATACTGCGACTGGTACCTGGAGCTCACCAAGCCGATCCTCCAGGACACCGGCACGCCGGCAGACGTGCAGGCGGTGACGCGTCGGACCCTGGTGACGGTGCTCGAGGCCCTCCTGCGGGCGACGCACCCGTTCATGCCCTTCATCACGGAGGAGATCTGGCAGCGGGTCGCCCCGCTGGCCGGCGACTGTGGCGAATCGATCATGACCCAGCGCTGGCCGGACCCCGCCTTCTATCCGGTGGATGACGATGCGGAATCCGAACTGGCCTGGATACAGGGCTTCATCCTCGCCGTCCGGCAAATACGTGGCGAGATGGACATTGCGCCCGGCAAGCGGATCCCCGTGCTGCTCCAGGACGCGACGCCGGATGACACGCGCCTGCTGGCGGTGCACGACCGCTACCTCCGGGAGCTTGCCAGGCTGTCCGGTATCGAGCTTCTGGCGGCCGGCACCCAGCCGCCGCCCAGCGCCACTGCCCTGGTGGGCAGCCTGAAGCTGCTCGTGCCGATCGCCGGCCTGATCGACGTGGCTGCGGAGCGTGCGCGCCTGACGAAGACCCGGCAGAAGGCGGCGACAGACCTGGAGCGGGTCGAGCAGAAGCTGGCCACCGAGAGCTTCACGAGTCACGCACCCGACGCTGTCGTGGCCAGGGAGCGGGAGCGCCAGCAGGCGCTCCGGCGGGACCTGGCGAAGCTGGACACGCAGCTGGAGCAGCTGGCGTCGCTCTAGCGCAGTTCGGGAAGCGGCTCGCCGTCGGGAATGAACTTCAGGGCGAGCCCGTTGTTGCAGTAGCGCAGCCCGGTGGGTGCAGGCCCGTCCTTGAAGACGTGTCCCTGGTGGCCGCCGCAGCGTGCACAGTGGTATTCCGTCCGCGGCACGATCAGGTGGAAATCACGCTTCGTGCCGATGCTGGACCCGGCGATTGGCTGGAAGAAGCTTGGCCACCCGGTGCCGCTGTCGAACTTGCCGGACGTGGTAAACAGCGGTGAGTGGCAGGCCGCGCAGACGAAGGTGCCGGCCCGCTTCTCGTTGTTCAGCGGACTTGTGAACGGCCGCTCGGTGTTCTCCTCGAAGAGCACACCGAAGGATTCCGGAGGAAGAGCCGCCCGGTACTGCTCGGGACCGGGCTTGTTCGGATCGCTGGCCATAGAGGACTCCGTGGTGGGGCCGTGGCCCCGAAGTATGGCCCAGGACGGCCGAATCTGTGCCCCAGTTCGCGATCCGGCCCCGGGGGTTCCGGCAAGATGCCATGGTATCTTCGGACCGGAAGACCCTGAGTGGAACGCAGCATGGCGGCGAACGTCACGGCACTGGCGGGCAAGGAAGAACTGCACCGTGCCCGGCAGCTGGCGGATCAGGTGGGGGCCGAGATCGGCCAGGTGATCCTCGGCAAGCCGGCGGAGATCCAGCTGGCATTCGCCTGCCTGCTGGCCGGCGGCCACCTGCTGATCGAGGACGTGCCGGGCGTCGGCAAGACGCTGCTCGCCCGCTCCCTGGCAGGCGTACTGGGCCTGTCCTTTCGCCGCATCCAGTTCACCAGCGACATGCTGCCGGCCGACATCATCGGCATGTCGATTCTCGAGCAGTCCACCTCCACCTTCCGCTTCCACCCGGGCCCGGTCTTTTCCCACGTGGTCCTCGCCGACGAGATCAACCGGGCCACGCCGAAGGCCCAGAGCGCGCTTCTCGAAGCCATGGAGGAGCATCAGGTCACGCTCGACGGGCACACCCACCCGCTGCCCGCGCCGTTCTTCGTGATCGCGACCCAGAATCCGCTGCACCAGGCCGGAACGTTCCCGCTGCCTGAATCGCAGCTCGACCGCTTCCTCATGCGGATCGGGCTCGGCTATCCGGGCGAGGCGCTCGAACGCAAGCTGCTGAAGGGCGACGACCGCCGCGCAATGCTCGGAGATCTCCGCCCGGTCATCGACGTCGCGGGGCTGGCGGCGCTGCGGGCGTCTGCACGGGAACTGTTCCTGTCGGACGCGCTGCTCGACTACGTGCAGTCGCTCGTGCGCTTCACGCGCCAGTCCGCCCAGTTCGACCTTGGGCTGTCCCCCCGGGGCGCCCAGGACCTGGTCAATGCAGCCCGGTGCTGGGCCCTGATTCACGGCCATCCGGGCGTGCATCCCGAGGACGTCAAGGCCGTGTTCGCCGCGGTGGCCGGCCACCGGTTGCGGCCCCGGCAGGGAGGCAACGCCGCCCTCCGCGACCCGGCACGCCTCGTGCTGGAGTCAGTGCCGGTTCCCTGAAATGGGCGCCGCAGCGAGCAGGCCACGGCGCCGCCTGCCTCCTCTCCTGAAGCGACAGGTCCGGCGCTGGGCCCGGCGCCGCCAGGGTCCTGATGGCGAGTTCGTCGAGCTGCACCAGGGGCGCGTCTACATCCTCCCCACGCGGAGCGGCCTCGTCTTCGGCCTGGTGTTCTTCACCATGCTGCTCGGCGCGCTCAACTACAGCAACAACATGGGCTTCGCCCTGGCCTTCGTCCTCACGGCCGTCGCCGTGGTCAGCATCCATCACTGCCAGCGCAACCTGGCGGGGCTGCGCCTGTCGGTCAGCGGCTGCGCACCCGTCTTCGCGGGCGAACCCCTGGAATGCACGCTGCATCTCACCAATGCCGGCCGGGCGCCGCGCTGGCAGATCGCAGCCGGTCCGGCGCGGGAGCGGACGCCCGCCGTGGATCTTCCTCCCGGCGGGGCCGCCGCACTCACCCTGCGGCTGACCACGGACAAGCGCGGCCGCCTGCGCTGTCCGGAGATCCGCGTGAGCACGCGTCACCCGCTGGGCCTCTTCGAATCCTGGGCGCTCCTGTATCCGGAGCGGGAGTTGCTCGTATACCCGCGACCTGCGGCAAGCGCTAGCGTGCGCCTGCCACCGGCCGGCGCCGATTTCGATAACGCCGGCGAATCCGTGCGGGGGACGGACGAGTTCGTCGGATTGCGGCCACCACTGGCCGGCGAGTCCCTGTCGCGGATCGCATGGAAGGCCTGGGCGCGGACAGGACAGCTGCTGGCCAAGGACTATCGGAGCGGCGCGGGCTCGGCATGGCTGGACTGGCAGGCCATTCCGGCAGCCGATCCGGAGGAGCGGCTCTCCGTGCTCACCCGGCTGGTCATCGACGCGGAGGCTGCCGGCCAGTTCTTCGGCTTGAGACTCCCGGGGATCGAACTCCAGCCCATGTCGGGCCTGGACCACTACCACCGCTGCCTCGCCCTCCTGGCCACCTACGATCCATCGGCTGCCCTTGCGCGGAGTCCAGCCCGTGAGCAGTGAAGCGGTTGCCTCTGACCTGGGCGAGTCCGCGCACGAGTGGGAGGCCCCGGGGGCCGGTCCCGGGAACACCGGCCGCAGCCCCGCATCGTTCGGGCAGCTCGTGTGGCTGACGCTCCTGATCGGCGTTGCCGTCATTCCCCACGTAGGGGCGGTGCAGCCCTGGGTAATTGCCGGACTCTGCGGCTCAGTAGCCTGGCGGCTGGGTGCCGCACGCTTGGGCTGGAACCTGCCGGGCAGGTTCCAGCGCGCCGCTCTCACCCTCGCCGGTTCCTTCGCCGTCGCCTGGGCGTATCGCCGGATATCCGGGCTCGACGCGGGCTCTGCTCTCCTGATCCTCATGCTGGCCCTGAAACTTCTCGAAACCCATTCGACGCGGGACCGGAGCATCGTGATACTGATCGCCTGGTTCGTGCTGTTTGCCGGTTTCCTCCGCGAGCAGTCCGTCGCCTCGATTCCGCAACTCGCCGCCGGCGTCGTCACGGGCATCCTGGCGCTGGTGCAAAGCGCGCGCCCCGCCGGGCTGCTGCCCCCGGCGCTGGCCATCAGGACGATGGGCCGCCTGCTGTTCCAGGCACTGCCCCTGGCCCTGGCGCTCTTTGTGCTTTTCCCGCGACTGCCAGGTCCGTTCTGGGCCCTGCCGGCTCCGGGGGGCGGTCAGACCGGGCTGACGGACCAGATGAGTCCCGGCGACATTACCGAACTCGCCCGGTCGGACGACGTGGCGTTCCGCGTCCGCTTCACCGGCCCGAGCCCCCTGCCGGCGGAGCTGTACTGGCGGGGGCCGGTCCTCGAGCGCTTCGACGGGCGTCGCTGGCGCACCCAGCCGGACTCCCTCCGGGAGCGGCTGCCGCCGCTGCGCAACTACGCGCCGCCACCGTCTGCAGGCCAACGGGTCTACAGCTACGAAATCACGCTCGAGCCCAACCAGCAGAGATGGCTGCTGCCGCTCGAGACACCGCTGAGCTGGGACGCCCCCGGCAGCCGCCTCGCCGGCACGCTCGAACTGCTCCACGAGCGGCCGCTGGACCGGCGCATGGCGTGGAATGGACGGTCGGTGGCAGCGGGCAGCTTTCGTGACCCTAAGCCGCCAGAGCGCATCAACCGTGACCTGGCGGGCCGTGCCAACCCGCGCGCCGTCGCGCTGGCCCGCGAGCTCCGCCGCGATGCCAGCTCCGACGAGGAATTCCTCCGGCGCGTCCTCCGCATGTTCCGCGAGCAGGAGTTCTTCTACACGCTGCAGCCCCCCGCGCTGGGCGATCAGCCGGTGGACGACTTCCTGTTCACCACGCGCGCCGGATTCTGCGAGCACTACGCCTCCGCCTTCGCCGTCCTCGCCCGGGCAGCAGGTCTCCCGGCCCGCGTCGTGGCCGGCTACCAGGGCGGCGAGCGGAATCCGGTGGCGGACTACTGGATCGTCCGGCAGTCTGATGCCCACGCCTGGACGGAGGTCTGGCTGGATGGGCGGTGGGTACGCTACGACCCCACGGCGGCCGTGGCCCCCGAGCGGATCGAGAACGGCCTCGATGCCGCCCTGCCCGGCCTGGCGGGCGACAGGCTGCCACTGCTGGGCACCGGTGCATGGTTTGAACGCGTGGCCCTCAGCTGGGATGCCATCAATGCGACGTGGGATCGCTGGGTCCTCGCCTTTGGACCGGACCAGCAGTCGGCGCTTCTCGAGGGCCTGGGCTTCCGGTCACCGTCGTTGCGCGACATCGCCCTGGTGTGCGCGATCACTGTGAGCGCCGTGCTCCTCGTCTTCACCCTGTTCGGGCTGCGCGCCAGCCCGGCCCGGCCCGACAGGGTCGAGGAAATCTGGCAGCGACTGTGCCGGCGGCTGGGCAAGGCCGTGCGACCCCGCGCTCCGCACGAGGGCCCTGCAGAGTATGCCGCCGCCGTGGCGGCCCTGCGGCCCGACCTGGGCGCAGCGGTGCAGGCCCTGGCAGGCCACTACCTGCGCCTGCGCTATGAGCAGACCCCCACGGTGGCCGATGTGCAGCGCTATGCCCGGCTTGTCAGGATGCTGCGGGTGCCGCCGGCACCCGCACGCGCGTCAACAGCAGGAGCCCCGAGCCGAACAGCACGATGATGGACAGGATGCCGACGCGCTGACTGCCGGACACCAGGGCAACGGTTCCCGCAAGCACCGGACCCAGGATCGACGAAAACTTTCCCAGCATGTTGAAGAACCCGAAATACTCGCCGCTCTTCTCCGGCGGTATCAGGCGCGCGTAGAGCGAGCGACTGAGCGACTGCACTCCGCCCTGGACCAGGCCAATCGTGGCGGCCAGGCCGTAGAAGTGCGGGGCCGTCGTCAGGAAGACTGCCAGCGCCGTTGCGACGATGTAGACCACCAGCGCCAGGTAGATGGCGCGGCGCGGACCGATACGGGTGCCCAGCGCGCCGAAGGCAATCGCAGCGGGGAAGCCCAGGAAGTTTGTCAGCAGGATTGCCCCGGTCACGTCGGTGGCCGACAGTCCCTGGGACAGGCCGTAGTCCACCGCCATCTTGATGATCGTGTAGACGCCGTCGATGTAGAGCCAGTAGGCGGCCAGGAACCAGAGCAGGTTGCGGTCGCCGCTGAGATTGCGCACGGTCTGCCGGAGCTGCCCCAGGCCCGCGCGGAAAGCGCCCGCTGCAGGTGGCGGGCCGGTGTGGCGCTCCCTGACCCACAGCAGCAGCGGCACGGAGAACGACGCCCACCAGACACCGACGAGGACGAAGGTTACCTGGATCGCCGCCGTCGGGCTGTCCAGGCCGAACGCCGCCGGCCGTGACAGAAGGACCACGCTGATCGTGAAGAGCAGCGCCCCGCCGAGATATCCGAGGCCGTAGCCGAACGCGGAGACCTGGTCGAAGGCTGCGGGCTCGGCCACGTCGATCAACATGGCGTCGTAGAGGCTGTTGGCGGCGAAGAATCCCACGGAAGCCATCACGAAGCAGAGCATCGCCAGGTGCCAGGAACCCGGGCCGATCGCCGCGAGCAGCATGGTGGCGATGACGCCGACGAGGGTGAACAGCGCGAGCCACGGCTTTCGGCGGCGGGCCTGGTCCGTCATCGCCCCCAGCAGCGGCGCCAGGAGCACGACGATCAGGCTGGCCAGTCCGTTGGCGAGCCCGAGCCGGAAGGTGGTGACGGTGCTTGGCGCGCCGTCATTCCAGGCGCTGGCGAGCATCACCGGCACGAAGGCCGTCAGCACCGCGAGCGCGAAGGCCGAATTCGCCCAGTCGTAGAGCGCCCAGGCCAGCACGGGCCGGCTGCGCCAGGACGAGTTGGCCACCCCGGGTCAGCGCCGCCGCCGGAAACGGTGGACCAGCACCACCGCGTCTTCGGTGCCACCCCTCGCCCGGTAGTAGCCCCGGCGACGGCCGAGCACCTCGAAGCCTGAGCGTTCGTAGAGCGCCAGCGCCCGCAGGTTCGAGGGGCGCACCTCGAGATACATGCCGTCGGCACCGGCAAGACGGGCCAGGTCCATCAGGTGATGGAGGAGTCGCCGGCCATTGCCCATGCCCCGCGCCGACTCGGAGAGTGCCAGGTTGAGCAGGTGTGCCTCCCCGGCCGCCACCGATACGATGCCGTAGCCGATGACCTTGCCGCTGTGCTCGAGAACCAGGCTGGTGTACCCGGCGAGCAGGCAGTCGCGGAAGATGCCCGGGCTCCAGGGAAACTCGTAGGCGCCCTGCTCTATCGTGGCGACGACGGTCACGTCCGTCTGCCGCATCTCGCGGATGGTGGCGGGAACCGACTGGAGTTCAGCGCTCATCTTCCGCGGCAACGGCATGGACCAGGGGACCGGGACCGGCCGCCGGCACCCGAAGTGGCGGGACCGTGGCTCGCGCGAGGCAGAGGTCGTCCCAGGACTTGCGCTTCTGCCCGGGACTGCGCAGCAGATACGCCGGGTGGTAGGTCACCACCAGGGGAATGCCCGCCGCCCCGTAGCGGTGCACGCGGCCGCGCAGCTGCCCGATCGGCGTGTCCACCCGGAGCAGGTTCTGGGCGGCAATCCGTCCGACAGCCAGCAGCAGCCCCGGCCGCACCAGGGCAATCTGGCGCTGGAGGTATCCCTCGCAACTCGCCGATTCTTCTGGCCTTGGATCCCGGTTATCCGGCGGGCGGCACTTGAGTATGTTGGCGATGTAGACCTGTTCACGACTCACGCCCGCCGCGAACAGCATCTCGTTCAGCAGCTGGCCGGCCCGCCCCACGAAAGGCTCGCCCTGCCGGTCCTCATCGGCACCGGGAGCCTCGCCGATGACCATCCACGACGCGCCCCGGTCGCCGACGCCAAAGACGACCCGCGTGCGGGTCGCGTGGAGCTCGCACCGGGTGCAGGCCAGCGCTTCACGCTCCAGGCTCTCCCAGTCCGACGGGCTCGCGCCGGCTGCAGGTGCGGTTGCCGGTGCCGGTGCGGGTGCGGGTCCGGCAACCGGGGTCGCGAGCTCCCCCCGGCGCGTCCACACGGCGATGCCCATGGCCTCCAGTGCAGCGAGCTGCTGGTCATTGAGGCGTGGGGTTGGCGTGATCATCGACGACAGCGCAGTGAACTCAGGTTCCCGCACTGGGCCCGCCGGCGTGCCGGCGCGTCCGGCCGGTGTGCCGGCGCTGGCGCCGCCAGGCCGCGTTCGCAATGCCGGACAGTGCGTAGAGCGACGCTATGATGAAACACACCTTCGGCGGATCGAGGGCGATGAGGACGAAGATCAGGGGAATGACGAAGACGTAGGCGAAGGAGATGCGGCCGCGCGGACCCAGCTCCTTGAAGCTGTAGTAGGCGAATCCGGAAACCATGAGGACGCCCGCGGCCACCGTGATGGCGGTGCTGACGGCCAGCGCCGGCAGGCCGCCCAGTCCCAGGTCGGTCTGCAGCCAGACCATGCTGGACACGAGTCCGGCGGCCGATGGACTCGGCAGGCCTTCGAAGAAGCGGCGGTCGCCCGTTTTTGACGCCACGTTGAAACGCGCCAGGCGGAGTGCCGCGGCCACGGCGTAGAGAAATGCAGCCAGCCAGCCCAGCTTGCCCCAGGCCCAGCCGTACTCGGCAAGGGCCTTGAGGCCCCACAGGTAGACGATGATGGCGGGCGCCATGCCGAAAGCGACCATGTCGGCAAGGCTGTCGTATTGCTTGCCGAACTCGGATTCGGTGTGCGTGAGGCGCGCCAGGCGGCCGTCCATCCCGTCGAGCAGGGCCGCAACGAACACGGCGATGCAGGCCGGCTGGTAGTTGCCGTCGATCGACGCGACGATGCCGTAGAAGCCCGCGAACAGCGTGCCCGTCGTCAGCAGGTTCGGGAGCAGGTAGATCGCCCGCCGCCTGGGGGCTGGCTCGATGTCGCCCGGCTCTGGCATAGCTGCTCCCACTCTCCAGCGACAGATCACGCTGACGCGGGGCATATTGCCACGGCGGGACACCCAGATACAGCGGCCCTCCCGCGGGGACAAGGCTGGCCCTGCGGGCTAGAATGCCGCGCCAGCACCTCCCTGCCTGCCAGAGAACTTGTCGACATGCGCCTTTCCCAGCTGCCGCTCACGACCCTGAAAGAAGTACCCGCCGATGCCGAGATCATCAGCCACCAGCTGATGCTGCGGGCCGGCCTGGTGCGCCGCCTCTCCTCCGGCCTGTTCACCTGGATGCCCCTCGGCCTCCGGGTGCTGCGCAAGGTGGAGACCATCGTGCGCGAGGAAATGGACAGGGCCGGAGCCCTCGAGATCCTCATGCCCGCCGTGCAGCCCGCCGAGCTGTGGCAGGAGACGGGTCGCTGGGACGTCTACGGCGACCTGCTGCTCCGGATCCGTGACCGCCACGACCGGGACTACTGCTTCGCCCCGACCGCCGAGGAAGTGGTCACTGAAGTGGCACGGCGCGAACTTCGCAGCTATCGCCAGCTTCCGGTGAACTACTACCAGATCAACACCAAGTTCCGCGACGAAATTCGCCCGCGCTTCGGCGTGATGCGCGCCCGCGAGTTCATCATGAAGGATGCCTATTCCTTCCACCTGGACCAGCCCTCGCTGGAAGCCACCTACGACGCGATGGCCGACGCCTACGACCGGATCTTCACCCGCCTCGGACTGCGCTTCCGGAAGGTCGACGCCCACGGTGGCGAGATCGGCGGGTCGCGTTCCCAGGAGTTCCACGTGCTCGCGGATTCCGGCGAAGACCGCATTGCCTGGTGCGAGGGCGACAGCTTCGCGGCAAACGTCGAAATGGCGCCGGCCGCGGCGCCCGGCATACCGCGTCCGCCGGGCCGGCAGCCGGTCACCCGCGTCGCGACGCCCGGCGTGCGCTCCATTGATGAAGTGACGGCTTTCCTGAAGATCGGAGCCAGCCAGTGCCTGAAGACGCTGGTCGTCGAAGGCAACGATGGCGGGCTCGTGACACTCGTACTGCGCGGCGACCACGAACTGAATCCGCTGAAAGCCGAGCGCGCTCCCGGCGTCGCCCGCCCGCTCAGGCTCGCCTCGCCGGAGCGCGTACTGGCCATCGCGGGGGCACCCGTCGGCGCCATCGGTCCCGTGAACCTGCCGCTGCCGATAGTCGCCGATCACAGCGCCCTGGTCCTCTCGGACTTCGTGTGCGGCGCGAATGCAGCCGATGCGCACCTGACCGGGGTGAACTGGGAGCGTGACCTGCCCCTGCCCGCCGGCGCGGACCTGCGCAACGTGGAGACTGGCGATCCGAGCCCGGGTGGCGGCGGCCCGCTGACCGTCGCCCGGGGGATCGAGGTCGGCCACATCTTCCAGCTGGGTGACAAGTACAGCCGGAGCATGCACGCGGTGGTCCTCGACCAGGACGGCAAGGAGCGTGTCATGACGATGGGTTGCTACGGCATCGGGGTCTCCCGCATCGTCGGGGCAGCGATCGAGCAGAATCACGACGCCAACGGCATCCTGTGGCCGGAGCCCATGAGTCCCTTCGACGTGATCCTGATCGAGATCAATCCCAAAAGATCCGAGCCCGTCACAGCGGCCGCGGCGGCTCTGTACAAGGATCTGCAGGCTGCGGGCTTCGAGGTATTGTTCGATGACCGGGACGCCCGGCCCGGCGTGAAGTTTGCCGACGCCGACCTGGTGGGCATTCCGCACCGGCTCGTGGTCGGCGAGCGCGGCGTCAGGGAAGGCCGGGCGGAATACCGCCACCGGCAGAGCGGCAACGAGGAACAGGTAGGCCTCAACGATGTACCGGACTTCCTGCGGGCCCGTCGCGAGTTGCCCCGCCAGGGCTAGCCAGACCGGCAACCGCCGGCGCGGCACTTCGCCCGTCCTGGCACTCACGGCGTGCGTCCTCACGATCCTGCTTGCCGCGGGGACCTCCGGACCGGCGACCGCCGCCACCGCGGCCCGGGATCCGGTACTGAGGGAAAAGCTCAAGGCCGCCCTCGACGAACCCCTGGCCTTCGAGGACCGCTTCGAAGCAGAGGTCTGGCTCACGGACATGGCCGGCAGGCTCGCGCCGAAGGTGCCCGATCCCGGGGAAAGGCTGGAGATCCTCACCACCGTGCACCGCGAGGCCAGCCGGGTCGGCCTCCCGCCCGAGATGATCCTCGCCGTGATCGATGTGGAGAGCGGCTTCCAGCGCTATGCCGTGTCCCGGGCCAATGCCCAGGGGCTGATGCAGATCATGCGGTTCTGGCTCGCCGAACTGGACATGCCTGGCTATGCCCTGCTGGACGTCCAGGAAAATGTCCGCATGGGATGCACGATCCTGCGGCACTACTACGACCTGGAAAATGGCAACTGGACGCGCGCCCTGGCACGCTACAACGGCAGCCTTGGCAGCCGCGCCTACCCGGACCGGGTCTTCGAACGCCTGCGCACCCGCTGGTTCCGACAGTAGGAGCGCCGACCGGCGCGATCAGGGCAGCAGTAGACCACCAATCGGCGCGATCACCCCGTCCTGAAATCGGTCAGTCCCGAGCATTCCGCCGGCGACCGCTCCTCAGCAACCACCTCGGTCACCCTGGCGCGGGGCGGACCCTGCCCGAGCCATCCAGCCAGCTCATCCAGCGACGTCGCGGCCCCCACCGCGAGCACCTCCACCCGCCCGTCCGGCAGGTTGCGCGCATAGCCCCGCAGCCCGAGCTGCCCGGCGATCCGCGCCGTGCTGGCACGGAAGAACACGCCCTGAACCGTGCCGCTGACGAGGAAGCGGCGTGCTGCCAACCCGTCGTTCACGACGGCTTCAGAGCGACGGCGTGGGAGAGGCCGCCCCGGCAGGCGTGGTCGAGGCCGGTGGGGATGATGCGCCCTGTTCCCGCAGGGAGCGGCTGCGCAGGAGCGCGGCTATGGCAGTCTCCTTCGCGTCTACCGCCAGCCGCCTCGCATCCCAGTAGACGCGCTGCTGAAGCTGGGCTTCCGCTTCGGCCAGTTGTGTCTCGGCCCGGCGCAATCTCTCGTCATCGAAGGTCGCGGCACCGGCCTCCCGCGCCGCCGCGATGGCCTGGCGGGCATCGCTCATTTCCTGAACGGGAGGACCGGACGCGCAGGCACCCAGCAGGGCCACGCACAGCAGCAGTCGGACGCGGGTGTTCGGTAACCTCATGGAAGCCCACGCTAGCCACCCGCCCGCCGACGGTCAAGCAGTCGGCGCCACGGGCTGTAAAATGCGGGCTGCAATCCTCAGGCGATGCCCCGATGCCAGATATCCTCGTTCTGTATTACTCGCGCCACGGCTCGGTGGCGAACCTGGCTACGCACGTCTGCCGGGGAATCAACGGCGTTGCCGGCGCAGCGGCGCGGCTCCGCACCGTGCCGCCGGTATCTGCGGAGAATGCGCCCCGCCTGCCGGAAATTCCCGGCGAGGGGCCACCCTACGCATCGACCGCGGACCTGGCCGACTGCGCCGGTCTGGTGCTCGGGAGCCCGACGCGTTTTGGCAACATGGCGGCTCCCCTCAAGTATTTCCTCGACGGGACCGGCACCGACTGGCTGTCAGGCACGCTCAGCGGAAAACCTGCCGGTGTCTTCACCTCGACCAGTTCCCTGCACGGTGGACAGGAAAGCACCCTGCTCTCCATGGCGCTGCCCCTGCTCCACCACGGCATGGTCTTGGTGGGCATCCCGTATGGCGAGCAGGCGCTCTCGGCGACGCGCACCGGCGGATCGCCCTACGGGGCGACGCACTTCGCCCCGAATGCCGGGGATACCGCGCCAAGCGCCGACGAGGCGCGGATCGCCCAGCATCTGGGCCGGCGGGTGGCGGAAGCGGCGCTCCGGCTCGAGGGCTGGGAGCGGTGAGCGCAACCCGCGCGACGCTGGCCGGTCTGCTCGTCCTGAGCACCTGGCTCCTGGTCGCTCCACCGGCCGGGACAGCAGCGGCGCCGGCCACACGGCTGCTGATCGGCGCGCTCTGCGCCGCTCCCCTCCTGCTGCTCGTGCTGGCAGGCCTCCGGACGGTTCGCCAGTGGGGCGCCTGGGTGGCGATCATCATGATTCCGTATTTCGCGCTCAGCGTCGGCGCGATGCTCGTCGCGCCCGGTCAGCGCTTCGAGGGCGCGGCGTTTGCCACGCTGATCGCCGTGGTCTTCTTCACCGGGATCGCGGCATCACGCCAACACTCCTAGTCGATCACGCTTCGCACGAAGGGAATGGTCAGGCGCTTCTGCGCCACGAGGGCCGCCCGGTCGAGAGTGTCCAGCACACGAAACAGGCTGGCAGGACCGCGGGCCATGCGGTTGAGCAGGTAGCGCCCGGTATCGTCCGGCAGGTCGAAGCCGCGAAAGCGCGCACGGATCTGCAGCGCCGCCAGTCGCCCGGCATCGTCCAGCGGCTGGACTCGAAAGACCCCGCCGGATTTCAGCCGGGAGGCAAGGTCCGGCAGCTGGAAAGGCACGTCGCCAGGCGGTGACGTCGCCGCAACCACCAGCAGGCCACCGGACTGGCGCAGCTGCTCGAACAGGCCGAACACCGCCCGCTCGAACCCGGCATCGCCGGCGACGGCATCGATGTCGTCCAGCGCGACAGCCTCCAGTTCACCGAGCCCGTCCAGCGCCAGCGCGGGCAGGTCCAGGGAGCGGTCCAGCGGCACGTAGGCCGAGCGACGTCCCCGCTCGTCCGCCTCCGCAATGCAGGCCTGGAGGAGATGTGTGCGCCCGGATTCCGCCGGGCCCCAGATCCAGATCATGCGCTGCGCCGCCCCGGCAGCGAGTTGCCTGAGCTCGTGGATCACCAGCTCATTGCCGGCCGGCAGGAAATTGCTGAATACGGCGTGATCGGCCAGCCGGACCTCGAGGGGTAGCTGTTGCATGGCTACGAGCGTCCGGCGCGCGCCGCCTTGCCCGACCAGCGCACCACATAGTCGAGACCACTCACCGTTGATGTGACCAGCACGGCGGCGCCGGCCACGAGAAGGAACTGCTCCGGCGGTTCACCGAGGCCGTGATTGGCGATCACGGCACAGGCGTAGACGAGCTGTGCCCCGGTGTTGAACTTGCTGGCCCGGCTCGGTTCGGGTTGCACGGGAGCGACGACGGCCTGGTAGACGAGGCCACCGCTGACGATCACGAAATCCCGCAGGATGACGACGCCGGTCAGCCAGACGGGCACTAGTCCGAGCCAGGCGAGGGTGACGAAGGTCGACACGAGCAGCAGTTTGTCGGCGAGCGGATCCAGGAGGCCACCGAGGCGGCTCCGCCAGTCAAAGCGCTTGGCGAGATAGCCGTCGAGACCGTCGGACAGGCCCGCGACGGCCACGAGCAAGAGCGCCGTGACGAACCGGCCGCCAACGAGCGCACTGATGATCGGCCACACCAGCACGATACGGAGCACGCAGATGAGGTTGGGAATATGCGCCGCCCGGATCAGGGGCCGGGGGTAGCTACGGTCCGGTGCCGCGGTCACAGGCCTTCGGCGCCCGCGGGAATTGAACCGGGCGCCATGCGGTAGAGGAGTTCCCCGGCCACGGGAGATGCCTCCGGCTCCAGGACACGGCGCAGGGCAAAGGCGTCGTTCAGCTGATCGACGTCGCCGCGCACCGACACGTCATAGACCAGCTGGTCGCCGCTGACCTGCGTCAGTTCGGCGCTCTGGATCAGTCCCAGGCCACGAAGGTAGCTCTGCAGGCGTCCATAGGCGTCAAAACTGTCAACGCCGGTGATCCGGAGGCGGAGGACTCTGCCTGACGAGGCAACGGTGGCATAGCGGGCAGCGAGTCGATCGGCCAGGCCGTGCACGCCTTCGACCGTGTCGCCCTGCCATTCCGTGCGGTCGCCGTGCCCGGCGAGGGTCCAGCGCAGCATCGCGGGGCCACCCGATGGCACGGGCCTGCCGGCCAGGAGCAGGTCGGCGCCGGCGGCACGCGCGGCGCCGTCCGGATCCAGCAGGGGATCAGGATCCGTGGGCGAACCGGCCACCGGCTCCTGTGCCAGTACGACGGGAATACCGCGGCTGGCGGCGGTCGCCTGGAGCAGCTGACGGAACGAAAGAGCAGGCTCGGCCGGCCTCGGGACAAGGCCACCGTCGGGCACCATCGGCGCAGGCGACGGTTCGGGCGGCAGGATCACGAGCGTGAGCGGCCGGTCGTCCGCCCAGACCGGAAGGTTGGCAGCATCGAGGCGGCGTCGCAGGGCGGCCGGGTCGAAACTGACCCGGACCTGGCCGCCCGGCATCGGCTGGTACTGGCGCACCAGAGGCGCCGGGGGCCCGACGGCCTGCCGACGGGCCGGGTCAGCGGCGATAGCGCGCTGCCCGGTGACCTTGACCAGCACCTGGTCGAGCGCCAGGGCAAAGGCCTCATCCAGTGGCGGCCCGCTAAGCGCGGTCGCCGGGACCTGGGCCACATAGAGTTCGGGCACGGTGGCGGCGGACAGCGGCTGCCAGGCCATCGTCACTGCCAGGAACGGGAGCAGGCCTGCCTTGGACTGAGCGCGCAACATTTCCTTATTATAGCCACCCCCGTTGACGGCGCCCCTCATGACCGCGAAACAACCCCTGACCTACAAGGATTCCGGCGTCGACATCGACGCTGGCGACGACCTGGTGGAACGCATCAAGCCGCTCGCCCGCAGCACGAACCGGGCCGGCGTGCTCGGGGGCATCGGCGGGTTTGGCGGGCTCTTCGAGATCGACCTGGCGCGCTGGCCACGGCCCGTCCTGGTCTCGGGCACGGACGGCGTCGGCACGAAGCTCAAGCTCGCCATCGACCTCGACCGCTACGACACCATCGGCATCGACCTCGTCGCCATGTGCGCGAACGACGTCATCGTGCAGGGCGCGGAGCCCCTCTTCTTCCTGGACTACTACGCCTCCGGCAGGCTCTCCGTCGACACGGCCACCGCTGTCATCCGCGGCATCGCGGACGGCTGCCGGCAGGCGGGGGCAGCTCTCCTCGGCGGCGAGACGGCCGAGCTGCCGGGCATGTACGCGGGCAGGGACTTCGACCTGGCCGGCTTCTGCGTGGGGATCGTCAACAGGGACCAGATCATCGATGGCGCCGGCATCGTGCCCGGCGACGTCATCCTCGGCCTGGCCTCCTCCGGGCCCCATTCCAACGGCTACTCGCTCATCCGGCGGGTGCTGGAGGTCAGCCGTACGCCGCTGGACACCGCCTGGGAAGGCGGCACCCTCGGCGCGGCGCTCCTCGCTCCCACCCGCATCTACGTGCGCTCGCTGCTGACGCTCATGGCCTCCTGCAGGATCCAGGGCCTGGCGCACATTACCGGCGGCGGCCTGGCGGACAATGTCGTCCGGGTCCTGCCGCCAACGGTGAACGCGATACTGCACAAGGGCGCCTGGCGGCGCCCGGCCCTCTTCGACTGGCTGCAGCGGGAAGGCAACGTTCCGGAGGACGATCTCCTGCGGACCTTCAACTGCGGCATCGGCATGACCGTGATCGTGCGACGCGCGGATGCCGGGCTGGCGCGGGACTTGCTGGAGCAGGCGGGTGAGACGGTTACCGAACTGGGCGAGATCACGACGGGCTCGGGCCAGGTGGAATTGCGCGGGTGAGCGGCGGCCCCCGCGCTGTCGTCCTGGTTTCCGGCGACGGCAGCAACCTGCAGGCGATCATCGACCAGGCCCACCGGGGCGCCCTCGACATCAGCCTGGCTGGCGTCGTGAGCGACAGGCCCGGCGTTCGCGCGCTGGAGCGCGCGACGGCGGCCGGCATTCCCGCCCTCGTGGTGCACTGTGCCGCCGACCCGCCGGCCTTCCCCGGGCGGCTGGCAGAGATGCTTTCCGGCCTGCGGCCGGACCTGGTGATCCTCGCCGGCTTCATGCGCATCCTGCCGGCGGATCTCGTCGACCGGTATCGGGGCCGCATGCTGAACGTGCACCCGTCCCTGCTGCCGAAGTACCCGGGTCTGCACACCTACCGCCGTGCGCTGGAGGCGGGCGACCGGGAGCACGGCTCGACGGTGCACTTCGTAATCCCGGCGCTCGACGCGGGCCCCGGCATCCTCCAGTACCGGGTGCCGATCCGGTCCGAAGATACGGAGGCGTCCCTGCGGGACCGGATCCGGGCCGGCGAGCACCTGGTCTATCCGCGGGCCATCGCCTGGCTGGCGGCGGGACGGGCTTCCCTCAGGGACGGCACGGCCTGGCTCGACGGGGAACTGCTGCGATCGCCGGTAGTGGTGGACGAAGCCCGGCCAGTGGCCACGGCCTAGCGGCTGAGCGCTAGTCGCCGACCGACCAGGAATAGCGCGCAGCTCTTACCGTGGCAAGCCGGACGATCGAAAACTGGCGTGATCGTGATAAAGGGCTGTGGAGAACCGCTATCGCATCAACTGGTGGGACAGCCTAATCGTGGCCGCGGCCCAGCTGCAGGACTGCACCACGCTGCTGACCGAAGGCCTTCAGGACGGCATGAACTTCGATGGCGTCCGGGTGCGCAATCCGTTCCTCTCGGGGGTGGCGGAGGAATTGGCGGGTTACGTCGCCGATCCGCGGCCGGCGTCTCGGGTCAATCCCCGGCATCGCGGCCGGGGGCGGCCGAAGCGGCAGGCGGTGGGTGAGGGTCGCGGCTGAAGCCGCTCCTACGCCAAGGGCAACGTCACGCCCTTCTGCCCCTGATACTTCCCGCCCCGGTCCTTGTAGGAGGTCTCGCAGACCTCGTCCGATTCGAAGAACAGCATCTGGGCCACGCCCTCGTTCGCGTAGATCCGCGCAGGCAACGGCGTGGTGTTGGAGAACTCGAGCGTCACGTGGCCTTCCCACTCGGGCTCCAGCGGCGTCACGTTGACGATGATTCCGCAGCGGGCGTAGGTGGACTTGCCCAGGCAGACCGTGAGGACGTTGCGCGGGATGCGGAAGTACTCGACGGTGGATGCCAACGCGAAGGAATTGGGCGGGATGATGCAGACGTCCGTGTCCATGTCGACGAAGCTGCTGGGATCAAAGGCCTTCGGGTCGACGATGGTCGAATTGATGTTGGTGAAGACCTTGAACTGGCGGGCGCAGCGCACGTCGTAGCCGTAGCTGGAGGTGCCGAAGGAGATCACCCGCCGGTTCTCCACTTCCCGAACCTGGCCCGGCTCGAACGGGTCGATCATGCCGTGCTGCTCGGCCATGCGGCGGATCCAGCGGTCCGGACGGATGCTCATCTATTTCTTCTCCACGACGATCGAGCCGAAGATTCCCCGCTGGTCCTTCGGGCGCTGCGCCAGAACTTCGGCCAGCCGCCGGGCGATGGACTGGTAGCGTTCGGCCAGCGCGCTGTCCGGCGCGGCCACCACGGTGGGCCGGCCGCCATCGGCCTCCTCCCGGATCTGCGAATGCAGCGGCAGCCTGCCCAGGAACGCCACGCCGCTCTCCGCCGCAAGCCGCTCCCCGCCGCCCTCGCCGAAGATCGCCGTCTCCGTCTGGCAGCAGGGGCAGATGAAAGTACTCATGTTCTCGATGACGCCGAGGACGGCCACGCCGACCTTCTCGAACATCCTCAGGCCCTTCCGCGCGTCCGCGAGGGCAATCTCCTGGGGCGTCGTGACGATGACCGCTCCCGCCAGGGGGACTTTCTGCGTCAGTGTCAGCTGTATGTCGCCGGTGCCGGGCGGCAGGTCCACGATCAGGTAGTCCAGGTCGTGCCAGTTCGTCTGGAACGTCAGCTGCTGCAGTGCCTGCGTCACCATCGGCCCCCGCCAGATCACAGGCCTCTCCTCCTCGACCAGGAACCCGATCGAATTGGCCTCCAGGCCGTGGGCCACGAGCGGCTCGAAGGTCTTGCCGTCCAGCGACTCGGGGCTCCGCCCGAGCAGCCCCAGCATCCGCGGCTGGCTGGGTCCATACACGTCGGCATCGAGAATGCCGACCCGCGCGCCGTCCCGGGCGAGGGCCAGCGCCAGGTTCACGGCGGTGGTGGACTTGCCGACGCCGCCCTTGCCGGATGCGACGGCAATCACGTTCCGGACGTTGGGCAGCGGCGTCAGGTTGCCCTGCACGGCACGGGCGACGACCCTGGTCATGCGGTTGCCATAATTCGTGATGGGATTAACAGTAAGGTGTGAGGACAGAAGCCACATTGTAACGGGTGGCAGGACCGGGCGCCGCCACCTCATGTGGCATAATTTCAGGGGTACGGATTGACCGGGTGGGGCCGGTCTTCCCGTCGCCTGACCAGGGCAAGGACGACCGACGAGAGCGGGGCGCGGAGCTGATTCCGGGGCGTATGAAGTTCTTCAGCACACTGAAGGCAGAGCGCTGCCTCACCCAGCTGCTCTCGGAACGGGACCCCTCCAGTCCTGAGGGCCGGAAGGCGCTGGAGAGCCTCCGCAGCATCGGGCCCACCGCCATCCCCAAGGTGATCGACGCGTTCGCCACGGCGGACAAGGAACACAGCGGGGCGATGGTCACCCTCCTCGCCGCCCTGCTGAACGACCAGACCTTTCCGCTCTTTTCCGCAGGGCTGGGCCACGCCGACAAGCTCTGCGTGGCAGGTGTCACCAAGGCCCTCGCCATCTCCGCCAACTACGACACCAACCGGCTCACCGAACTGCTGGGCAGGCCGGAGATCTTCAAGCCAGCCCTGATAGAGATTCTCGGTATCGTTCGCAAGCGATTGAATGCCCGGGACTTGCTCAAGCGTGCCTATGACCTGGAGCCCCGCGAGAAGGCCGCGGTGTTCAAGATCATCGGGGACATCGCCGGCCCTGACCTCGTGCCGGACCTGATCGCACGGATCGAGGGCAAGGATCCCGCGGTCCGGCTGAACATCATCGAGTTGCTGAGCCGGTTCAACCAGCCGGAAGTCGCCCGGGCCCTGGAGCGGCAACTCAAGGACAAGAACAAGATGGTCCGCAAGGCAGCCCTGGAGGCGCTGGCGGCCATGCCCGGCGACCGGGACATCGCGCTGATCTGCTCCCTGCTGGCGGACCCCGAGCTCGAAGTGCAGGCCCGGGCCGTGGATCTCGTGGTGAAGCTTCGCCATCCGGAAACGATGAAGCACCTGGTGACGGTCCTCAAGGACGAGTCCGAGTTTGCCCGCCGCTCGGCCGTGGAGGTGCTGAACGAGATCGCCGAGCCCACCACCGTGAAGGCCCTGCTCGTGGCCCTGGAGGACGGCGACTGGTGGGTAAGGTCCCGGGCCTCCGACGCCCTCGCCAAGATCGGCGGCCCCCGGGTCATGGACGCGGTCCTCCAGCTCGTTGGCGACAAGAACGAGAATATCCGGCGCTCGGCCATCGAGATCCTGAATCAGACCAAGGACGAGCGTGCCGTGGACTACCTGATCAAGGCGACCCGGGACAACGACTGGTGGGTGCGCGAGCGCGCCGCCGATGCGCTGGCCGAGATCCGCAGCGAGAAGGCCGCGCCGGCCCTGCTCGAAATGCTCTCGGGCGACGCCCGGTCGGTGCCCGCCGCCCTGCGCGCCCTGGGCCGGCTGGGCAGTTCGGCTGTTCTGCCCCAGTTGCTGCCGATGCTGGACCGGGCTGAAAAGGACATCCGCATCGAGGCGGTGAACGCCATCGGCCACCTTGCCACGTCCGACTCCGCCGACACCCTGAAGGACCGGCTGCGGGGCCTGGCCACCGGATCCGACGAGACCCTCGCAAAGGTGGCTGCCCAGGCGATGTCCCGCATCGAGAGCATTGCCGGATCGAGTGCCAGCGCGCCCGAACTCCGGGCGGACGCACCCGGCGAGGCCGCCAAGACGCTGCTGGTCGACAACGCCCGGGTCGACGAGATGGTCAAGTCGCTCGACAAGGCCATCAAGCTCGATGTCAGCACCCTCAAGACGGGCGACCTCATCGAGGGCCGCTACCGGTACATCGAGAAGATCGGCAAGGGCGCGTTCGGCACGGTGGTGCTCGTCGAGGACGAGATCGTCGGCGAGCGCCTGATCCTCAAGTTCCTGAACCCCAACGTCAGCTCCGACGAGGAGATGATGAAGCGGTTCGTGCACGAGCTGCGATACTCCCGAAAGATCACGCACCGTAACGTCATCCGCATCTTCGATTTCGTCAGCCTGGGCGGCAATTACGCCATTTCCATGGAGTACTTCCCCTCCCACACGCTCGGGGCCGAGATGGCCAAGCACAAGCCCCTGCCTTTCGCCAAGACGAACAGCTGGGGCCAGGACATTGCCAACGGCATGGCCGTGGCGCACCAGGTGGGCATCATCCACCGGGACCTGAAGCCCGCGAACATCCTTATCAACGACGAAGGCCTGCTGAAGATCGTGGACTTCGGCGTGGCGGCCGCGGCCAGTTCGGGCGACACCCAGCTCACCAAGACCGGCTACGTCATCGGCTCGCCCAAGTACATGGCCCCGGAGCAGATCCTGGGCAAGAAGGTGGATCACCGGGCGGACATCTACAGCGTCGGTGTCATCATCTACGAGATGCTCACCGGCACGCCTCCCTATACCAAGGGCGATCACATGTCGGTCATGTACCAGCATGTCCAGGGCAAGGCCAAGCCCTGCGAGGAGCTGAACCCGGACATCCCGCCGGCGCTCGCGGCGGTGGTCCGGAAGGCGATGGAAGTGGACAAGCTGAAGCGCTTCGACTCAATGGATGAGCTGCGGGAGGCCCTCGAGCGGGCCGCCTGAGCCCCGCCCGGTACACACCATGGCCCGCATCGACGCCTTCCTGAAGCTGGGCCTTGCCCAGGGCTGCTCGGACATCCACCTGGCCGTTGGCGTACCACCCATGCTCCGGATGCATGGCGACCTGATGCCCATCAAGTTCCGCGACCTGGGCGACACGGAACTGGAGGGCTACGTTGCCGAGATCATGACACCGGCCCAGAAGAAGCGGTTCGAGGACGGGCATGACCTGGACTTTTCCTACGTCTCCGAGGATGGCGGCCGGTTCCGCGTCAACGTCTACCGCAAGGAGACCGGCGTGGGTGCAACCTTCCGGTCCATCCCCGGCAACATTCCCACGCTGGACAGCCTTGCACTGCCGCCCGTGGTCCGGAAGCTGCTGGAGCATCACCAGGGCATGATCCTGGTAACCGGGTCCACCGGGACCGGCAAGTCCACCACGCTGGCCGCGATGATCGACCACCTGAACGGCACGCAGAACTGCAACATCATCAGCCTGGAAGACCCGATCGAATTCATCCACCGGAGCAAGCAGGCGCAGATCATCCAGCGGGAGCTGGGGACGCACCTGCCCTCGTTTGCCGAGGGCATCCGGGCCGCGCTCCGCGAGGACCCCGACGTCATCCTGGTGGGTGAGCTCCGGGACGCCGAGACGATCCAGATGGCCATGACGGCGGCCGAGACCGGGCACCTCGTGCTTGGCACTCTCCATACCACCGGTGCGGTGAAGACCATCGACCGGGTCATCGACGCCCTGCCCGGGGACATGCGCGAGCAGACCAAGAGCTTTCTCTCCCAGAGCCTCAACGCGGTCATCACCCAGACGCTGGTGCGCACACCGGACGGGCGGGGCCGCAAGGCGATCGTCGAGATCATGCTGATGACCCGGGCCATCGCCAAGCTGATCATGACGGACCAGACGCACCAGATTCCCGCCCAGCTGCAGACAGGCAAGGACCTCGGCATGCAGATGATGGACCAGGCGCTGATGGATGCGATCCAGAAGAAGCAGATCGATCCCGATGACGCGTTCCGTTACGCCAGCGACAAGTCGCTTTTCCAGCGGTTCGTGACAGACACCTCCGTCCTGCCGAAGTTCGAGGTCGGCGGCACGTGAGCCAGATTGACGAATACCTGAAGCAGGTCCTGATCCGCAATGGCTCGGACCTGCATTTCATCGCCGGCGAGCCGCCCCGCGCCCGGATCTATGGCGAGCTGCAGATCCTCGCGGCCGAAACCCTGACCATGAGCAAGGTCGAGGCGGCGCTGCTCGACATCATGTCGCCCAAGGCCCGCGAGGATTTCCAGCGGCGGGACTCCACCGACTTCGCCTACTCCCTCGCGGACCTCGCCCGCTTCCGGGTCAACGTGTTCCGGCACGTGGCCGGGATGGGCGCCGTGTTGCGCGCAATCCCCTCGAAGGCCAAGTCCCTGGACGACCTGAAGATGCCCCCCGTGGTTTCCCAGCTGTGCAAGCAGCCCCAGGGAATGATCCTCGTGACCGGCAAGACGGGCTCGGGCAAGTCCACGACGCTGGCGGCGATGATCGACGAGATCAACACCAAGGTTAACGGCCATATCCTTACCATCGAGGATCCGATCGAGTTCGTGCACTCCCGGAAGAAGTGCCTGATCAGCCAGCGCGAGATCGGCGTCCACAGCCCGAGTTTCGCGGCAGCGCTGCATTCCGCCCTGCGGGAGGACCCGGACGTGATCCTCGTGGGCGAGATGCGCGACCTGGAGACGGTAAGCATCGCCGTGACCGCCGCCGAGATGGGCATCCTGGTGATGGGCACGCTGCACACCAACGGCGCCGGCCAGACCATCGACCGGATCGTGAACTCCTTCCCGACGGACAAGCAGGCCCACGTCCGGACCATGCTTTCGACCTCCCTGCGCGGCGTGATCTCCCAGCAGCTCGTGGCCCGCAAGGGCGAGCCCGGCCTGGTCGCTGCCCTGGAAATCATGGTGAACACCCCGGCCGTCTCCAACCTGATCCGGCAGGGCAAGCTCGACCAGCTGGAGAATGCCATCCAGGGCGGGTCGAAGATCGGCATGCGTACCATGGACTCGGCGCTGAAGGACCTGATGGACCAGGGCCGGATCACCGGCAAGACCGCCTACGAGTCCGCGCTCGAGAAGCGCAAGTTCGAGGACGTGAAGGAACTCGCCTGACGGCATGCCCCTGACAGCTTGAAGTCGCCGCCCGTATAATGCGGCGTGCCCACCCAGCCCCGAAAGATCCTCGTCACCAGCGCCCTGCCCTACGCCAACGGGCCGATCCACATCGGTCACCTGGTGGAGTATGTCCAGACAGACATCTGGGTGCGTTACCAGCGGCTGGCCGGCCATGACGTCACGTACCTCTGCGCCAGCGACGCCCATGGCACGCCGATCATGCTCAAGGCCCGGGATGCGGGCATCACCCCGGAGGCCCTCGTCGAGCGCTTTCGCGCCGAGCACCAGCAGGCCTTCGCAGGCTTCCGGGTGGACTTCGACAACTACTACACCACGCATTCCGAGGAAAACCGGGAGCTGGTGGAGCAGTTCTACGCGGCGCTCGGCGCCCGGGGACTTATCACCCAGCGGGCCATTCATCAGGCCTATGATGCCGAGGCGGGCATGTTCCTGCCGGACCGCTTCATCCGGGGGGATTGTCCGGTGTGCGGGGCGCCCGACCAGTACGGCGACAGTTGCGAAAGCTGCGGCGCTACCTATTCACCCTCCGAGCTGAAGAACCCCCGCTCGGTGGTCTCCGGCACGACTCCCGTCGAGCGGGAATCCGTCCACTATTTCTTCCGGCTGGGTGCCTTCGAGGAGAGCCTCAGGCGCTGGCACGCGGGCGGCCACGTCCACGAGAGCGTCGCGCGCAAGCTGCAGGAGTGGTTCGCGGCGGGCCTGCGCGACTGGGACATCTCCCGGGATGCCCCCTACTTCGGCTTCCGCATTCCGGGGACCGAGGACAAGTACTTCTACGTTTGGCTCGACGCGCCGGTGGGCTACATGGCAAGCCACCGGAACTGGCTGCAACGGACGGGCAGGCCCGGGAGCGACTTCGCGGCGGCGTGGAGCCCGGCCAGCACGACCGAGCTTCATCATTTCATCGGCAAGGACATCCTGTACTTCCACACCCTGTTCTGGCCCGCGCTGCTGGAAGGCGCCGGATTCCGGAAGCCGACCGCCGTCCATGTGCACGGGTTCCTCACGGTCAACGGGCAGAAGATGTCCAAGTCCAGGGGCACCTTCATCGCCGCCGGCACCTACCTGAAGCACCTGGACCCGGAGTACCTTCGGTACTACTACGCCTTCAAGCTCGGTTCCGGCCTGGACGACATCGACCTCAGCCTGGACGACTTCGTGGCACGGGTGAACGCCGACCTGGTGGGCAAGGTGGTGAACCTGGCCAGCCGGTGCGCGGGCTTCATCAGCCAGCGCTTCGACGGCCGGCTGGCCACCACCCTGGACTCACAGCCGCTCTACGACGAGTTCGTGGCGGCCGGAGAGAGCATCGGCGCCGCCTTCGACCAGCGGGACTATGGGCGGGCGATGCGCGAGACCATGCTGCTCGCCGATGCGGCCAACAGGTACATCGACGACCAGAAGCCCTGGGTGCTGGCCCGTGATGCGGCGACGCTGCCCCGGGTGCAGCTCGTGTGCACGCAGGGCCTGAATCTGTTCCGCGTGCTCATGACGTACCTGGCGCCCGTGCTGCCGCGCGTGGCGGAACAGGCAGCCACGTTCCTGCAGTCCGGGCCCGCCAGCTGGGCCGGGCGCGGATCACCCCTGCTCGGTTCGCGGATTGCCGCGTACCAGCCCCTCCTCGTCCGGGTTGACCCGGGCGCCGTCTCCCGTATGGTGGAAGATTCCATGGACAAGCCGGCCAATACAGCGACACCGTCGGTCACAGGTTCCGCACCGGCGCCGGCCAGGACCGGAGCAGCCACGCCGGAGATCGAGCTGGCCGACTTCCAGAAAGTCGACCTGCGGATCGCCACGGTGCTGCAGGCGGAGGCCGTCGAGGGGGCCGACAAGCTCGTCCGGCTCACGCTGGATGTCGGCACCGAGCAGCGCACCGTCCTGTCGGGCATCAAGTCCGCCTACGCGCCCGCCGACCTGGTGGGCAGGCAGGTCATCCTAGTGGCCAACCTCAAGCCGCGGAAAATGCGCTTTGGGGTCTCGCAGGGAATGGTGCTGGCCGCCGGCGACGACTCGGGCCTGTTCCTGGTCGGGCCCGACGGCAGGGCACCGGCCGGCCTGCGCGTGACCTGATGACCGACCTCCTGCTCATCGCCGTCGCCGCCGCCACCGTCAACAATTTCGTCCTCGTCCGGCTGCTCGGCCTGTCGCCGGTGCTGGGCCCGGGTTCGAGCCTGGAGGAATTCCCCGCCATGGCCCTGGCGACCACCGGCGTGATGGCGGTCACCGGAGGACTCTGTCACGCGCTCGACCGGTGGGCGCTCGTCCCCTATGAGCTGCCATACCTCCGCATACTCGGGTTTCTCGGCATCACCCTGCTGACGATCCGCATGGCGAACGCCATCCTCCGCCGGCACCACCGCCAGTTGCCCCTGGTGACGACCACCGGCGTGGTCCTGGGCGTCTCTCTCCTCGCCACCGGAACGGCAGGCAGCCTGGCCGCCGCGCTGTCCCTTGGCTTCGGCGCGGGGATGGGCTTCAGCCTGGTGGTGCTCCTCTTCGCGGGCCTGCGCCCGCGCCTGGAGCAGGCGCCGGTGCCAGCGGCCCTCCGCGGGCCGGCCATAGGCCTCGTTACCGTCGGGATGATGTCACTCGCCTTCCTCGGATTCACGGGCCTGGGAACCTAGGTACGCGTCGGACAGCAGTGGTAGCGGCATGATCGATTCCGCGAACACCGACCCCATTGCCTACGACGCGCAGCCGCGGCGCCCTGCCTGGGGCATCAGCACGCCGCTCCGCAAGTCCCTCTCCACCCGGGAGCCATTGCTGGTCGCTCCGCCACCCGCGGTCGTCTGCATTTCACTGGCCCAGGGCACAGGCGCGGCGGCAACGCCAGCCGTGGCGCCAGGCCAGCGGGTGGCGTGCGGGGAGCCGGTTGGCGAGCCGGCAGCGGCCGGCCTGCCCCGGGTCCATTCCTCGGTGAGCGGCGTGGTCATCCACGTCGGACCACGCCAGGTTGCCGGGCGCGACGTGGCGGTGCCCTGCGTGGTCATCCGGAGCTCCGGTGACGACGAGCGCTGGACCGGCTATGCGCCGGACGTCGACGCCGTGAACCGGCCACCAGACGACCTGCGCGAGCGCATCGCAACGGCCGGGGTCATCGGCCTGGGCGGCGCGTTGTTCCCGACGGCACGCAAACTGGCGATGGCCGCCGACGTTCCGGTCCTGCTCCTGAACGGGGCGGAGTGCGAGCCCTACGTCAGCTGCGACGACGTCCTGATGCGCGAGCGGGCTGACCGGGTCGTGGCCGGCGGCCGCCTGCTGCTGGCGGCCACCGGCGCCCGGCGCTGCATCATCGCGGTGAAGAACAACATGCCGGAGTCGCGCGTTGCTCTCTACAACGCGCTGCAGGTGGCGGGCGATCCGCGGGTGGTGCTCTCGGTGGTCACGGCCCGCTATCCGGTCGGCGGCGAGCGCCAGCTCATCGAGCTCGTCCTGGGCAGGGAGGTGCCGGCCGGCGGGCATCCGGCTGACTCGGGCGTGCTGTGCCAGAACGTGGCCACGGCCGCGGCAGTTGCCGATTTTTTCGAGCGCGGCCAGCCTTTCATCTCGCGGATCGTCACCGTCACGGGCGGCGGCGTCCGCCAGCCCCGCAATATCGAGGCGCGCATTGGCACCCCGGCTGCCGACCTGATCGCGCTGGCGGGCGGCTACCGGGACGAGCCACGCCGGCTCATCATGGGCGGGCCAATGATGGGCGTGGCCCTGGCCAGCGACGAGTTGCCCATCACCGGCGCGACCAACTGCCTCATCGCCGCCACGGCAACCGACCTGGGCGGGGCCGGGCCGGAGTTGCCCTGCATCCGCTGCGGCGCCTGCATCGAAGCGTGCCCCGCCAGCCTGCTGCCCGTCGACCTCCTCACCGCCGCCCGCGCCGGCGACCGGGCAGGGCTCGGGACACTGGGCGTGAACGAGTGCATCGAGTGCGGGGCCTGCGACTACGTCTGCCCGAGCCACATTCCACTGACCCGGCACTTCATCGCCGCCAAGTCGGTGGTGCACGGCGCTGCAGGCACGGCCGGCTGATGCACTTCGATACTTCACCGCCGCCCCAGTGGCGCTCCCCGGCGACGGTGGCGGGCATCATGCGCACCGTTCTGTTTGCCCTCGTGCCCGCCGTGCTGGCGCACCTCTGGTTCTTCGGCATTGGCATCCTGTTCAATGGCGCCATCGCGATCCTGGCCGGCCTCGGCACCGAAGCCGTGTGCCTCCGGCTCGCGGGGAAGCCCTCGGCCGCCGGCCTGACGGACGGCAGCGCGGTGGTCACCGCCGTGCTGTTCGCCTTCTGCCTGCCACCGCTCTGCCCCTGGTGGATCACGACGATCGGGATGATCTTCGCCATCGGCGTCGCAAAACACGCCTACGGCGGACTGGGCTACAACGTGTTCAATCCCGCGATGGCAGGCTTCGTCCTCGTGCTGGTCTGCTTCCCCGCCGCCATGAGCGTCTGGCCCGCCCCCGACATCGGTGACCTGGACTACGTTCGTCCGGACGTGGCAGCCACGGTCCGGTACGGCCTGACCGGCGCCCTGCCGGAGGGCGTGACCGTGGATGCGATCGCCCGGGCCACGACCCTCGAAAGCACGAGGGAAGGGCTTGCCCTCATGCGAACCATGGACGAAATCCGCGTGAACCCGGTGTTCGGGGATTTCGGGGGCGCGGGCTGGGAATGGATCGGGAACTTCATCGCCATCGGCGGCTTCGCCCTGCTGCTGCTGGGAGTCATCCGGTGGCACACGCCTGCCGGCGTGCTGGGCGGACTGCTCGGCATGGCGACCCTCGGGTGGCTCCTCGATCCGAACATCCACCCCTCCCCCGGCTTTCACCTGTTCAGCGGGGGCACCATGCTGGGCGCGTTCTTCATCGCCACGGATCCGGTGTCGTCGCCGACGACCGCTCGCGGCCGGCTCATCTATGGCGGGGGCATTGGCGCGCTGACCTATGTCATCCGGACCTTCGGCAGCTACGCGGATGGCATCGCCTTCGCCGTACTCCTCATGAACCTGGCGGTGCCACTGATCGAGCGCTGGACCCGGCCCCGGGTCTACGGGCGCCCCGCATGAGCATGCCGGGCACGGCACGGCCGCCGGTACTGCCCGAACCCGGGACCTGGCGTTCCCTCGCCGGGCTGACTGCCCTCCTCCTCGTGGTAGTCCTCGTCGTCGGGGGCGCCTGGCGCTACACGCGCCACGTCATCGCGGACAACGCCACTCGCGGCGTGCTGGCGGAGGTTTCGTCAGTGCTGCCCGCCGGGCTCTACGACAACGCACCCGAAAGGGACGTGGTGCAGATCGACACGGGTGGCGGCCAGCCGCTTCCGGTGTACCGGGCGCGGCGCAACGGCGCGCCCGTCGCGGCGGCACTGACCGTCGTGTCGCCGGACGGCTACGCCGGACCGATCCGGCTGCTGGTCGGGATTTCGGTTGATGGCCAGGTCCTCGGCGTGCGGGTCATTGCCCACACCGAAACGCCGGGGATCGGCGCTGCCGTCGCAACGGACGATTCACCCCTGCTCGCAGGCTTCGCCGGCAGATCGCTGGTGGAACCACCGGAACCGCGCTGGGCCCTGCGTGGTGACGGCGGTGAATTCGACGCCATTGCCGGAGCCACGATCAGCAGCCGCGCCGTCGTCAGTGGTGTCCGCAACGGCGTGCAATTCTTCAGGACGCACCGGGACGACATCTTCAGCCTGCCCGTCGGGGCGGCCGGCCTGCAATGAGCGACGTGAACACCAATGAGGCCGGGGCGCGCCAGATCCTCTCGGACGGCCTGTGGTGGAACTCGCGCGGACTCGCCAGCCTCGTGGGACTACTGCCACTCCTGGCCGGCAGCCGGAGCTTCGCCACGGGACTTTCGCTGGGCATCGCCTGCATCGCCGTGCTCTGCACCAGCAACCTCATCGCCTCCGGACTTGCCACGTCGATCCCGGCACGCCTCCGGGTGCCGGCATTCCTCGTGCTGATCGCCGCACTGGTCACCGCCGTGGACCTGCTCTTCCAGGCACACTGGTTCGACCTCTACGGCCAGGTGGGGCTGTTCGTCCCCCTGATCGTCACCAACAGCCTGATCGTTGCACGGGCCGGGTCCTTCGCCGCGCACCAGGGCTGGTGGCGGGCCCTGCTCGATGGCCTTGGCTACGGGGCGGGGTTCACCCTGCTCCTCGGCGGACTCGGCGCACTCCGGGAGTTGCTCGCACCGTTCCTGCCGGTCACCGCCCTTCCGTCCGGCGCGCTGTTCCTGCTGGCCGCACTGATCGCCCTGCGCCAGGCCTGGCTCCTCCGCAGGGGCAGCCCATGACGCCCCGGCAACGCTCGGCCCTCTTCAGGAAGCTGCAGGCGGCCAACCCGCATCCAACCACCGAACTCGTCTACCACAGCCCCTTCGAGCTCCTCGTCTCGGTGATCCTCTCCGCCCAGGCGACCGATGTGAGCGTCAACAAGGCGACGGCAGGCCTCTTCGCGGTCGCGAACACCCCGGCCGCCATCCTGGCGCTCGGGGAGACCGGCCTGAAGCGGCACATCAGGACCATCGGCCTGTTCAATACCAAGGCGAAGAACATCCTGCGCACCTGCCAGGTGCTGCTCGACAGGCACGGCGGGGAGGTGCCCCGCGACAGGGAGGCGCTGGAGGCGCTGCCGGGCGTCGGGCGCAAGACGGCGAATGTGGTTCTGAACACGGCTTTCGGCGAACCGACGATCGCCGTAGACACGCACATCTTCCGCGTCGCCAACCGCACCGGGCTGGCGCCGGGCAGGACGCCGCGGGCGGTGGAGGACGCGCTCGTCGCCACGACTCCCGCCCGGTTCCGCAACGATGCCCACCACTGGCTGATCCTCCTCGGCCGCTACGTGTGCAAGGCGCGCCGGCCGGACTGCCCGCGCTGCCCGATCGCGAGGCAGTGCGAGTACCCCCACAAGACGCATCCGGCGTAGGAGCGCCTTTAGGCGCGACCTCTATGGAAAACCACTACCTCGCCCTCGATCAAGGCGGCCACGCCAGCCGCGCTCTCCTCTTCGACCACCGCGGAACCGTGGTGGCGTCCGCATCCGTGCCGATCGGCACCCGGCGCGACCACCTGGGCCACATCGAGCACGATCCGGAACAGGTCGTGGCATCCCTGGGCCAGGCGATCGGACTCGCCGCGGGGGACCTGCCGGCGGGCAGCCGTATCCTGGCCGCCGGCCTCGCCACGCAGCGCTCCAGCATGGTGTGCTGGCACCGGCGGACCGGTGAGGCGCTCTCGGCCGTGATTTCCTGGCAGGATCGGCGCAACGCCGCCTGGCTGGAGCGACTCGCGCCGCAGGCTGGCAGGATCCGCCCGCTGACCGGCCTCGTCCTGACGCCCCACTATGGCGCCAGCAAGATGCGCTGGTGCCTCGACAACCTGCCCGCCGTCCGGGCTGCGCAGGCGGCGGGCGACCTCGTGATGGGGCCGCTCGCCAGCTTCCTCGCCTGCCGCCTGCTGGACGGCCGGCCGCTGCTGGCCGACCCCGCCAATGCCTCGCGCACGCAGCTGTGGGCACTGGCGACCCAGGACTGGTCGCCGGAACTGCTGGACCTCTTCGGCATCGACGCCGGTGTACTCCCCCGGACGGTGACGAGCCACTACGCCTACGGGCAACTCGTGACGCCCGCGGGTCCCGTCCCCCTGACGGTCGTCACCGGGGACCAGTCGGCCGTGCCCTTCGCCTTCGGCCCGCTGGATCCGGCAATCGCCTACGTGAACCTGGGCACCGGCGCCTTCGCGCAGCGCGCGGTCTCCGGCCAGTTGCCGGTCGCCCCGCGCCTGCTGGTCAGCGTCGTCTGGTCAACGCCCGGGCACGTGGACTACCTGCTGGAAGGCACCGTGAACGGCGCGGCCAGCGCACTCGACTGGCTGGCGGAGCAGGAAGGCGTGCCGCTCGGTGACCTGCTCGCGGAATCGCAGTCCGCGCTCGCGGCCGGCGAAACGCCACCGCTCTTCATCAACGGCGTGTCCGGCCTCGGCGCACCGTTCTGGGTGAGCAACCTGGAATCGTGCTTCGTCGGCACCGGCAGCCGTGGTGCGCGGGTGCTGGCCGTGCTGGAGAGCATCGCGTTCCTGCTGCAGGTGAATATCGAGGAACTCGAGCCCCACGGCCCGCCACTGGCGGGGCTCCTGGTCACCGGCGGGCTGTCGGCCAACGCCTATCTGTGCGCCTGCCTGGGCAGTCTCTGCGGTCTGGTGTTGCGCCGGGCCGAGGACCCGGAAGCCACCGCGCGCGGACTGGCCCGGCTGGTGGCGGGCGATGACGCCAGTACCTGGACGGTGCCCGCCATCGAGGAGCGATCGCCGACACCGGATCCGGCACTGCGCCTGCGCTACAAACGGTGGAGGACCGAAGTTGAGCGGGCGATTGCGGCGCTAGGCACGACCTGAGGGCACGTCGGGACTGGCCGGATTGACCGTGACCGTCCGTGTCAGCGGTTGAACCACGAGGTCCAGATCTTCCATGGGTATTGCACCCAGCAGTACCTCGTCACCCATCAGCATGGCGCCCACGAAGCATCGTCGATTCCCGAAGCGCACCTCGACAGGGCCGCCGTAGGGCACCGGCCTTCGGCTGCCATCCGCCAGCGTCACTTCACGATGCTCGAGTTCAGTGATGCCAATCGCTGCTGCCACGCCTGGCGGCAGGCACAGGTACATGGCGCCCGTATCAGCCAGGGCCATCACCCGCAGGGGCGCGTCTCCCGGGCGGAGCGGGTTACTAAGCTGGATGGCAGTGCGCGTCAAACCCATGCAGGCCATTCTCATCCCGATCCGCCACCGGGGACAGTGCGCAATCCGTGCGTTATGACGACTTTTGCGCCGCCGCGAGCCCTTCCAGCATCTGCCGCACGGTCTTCGGCGGACGCCCGGCGGCTTCCCTGAAGTGCGACGGCACGTCGAAGGCCCCGGCGCGGATGCTCTGGAAGCAGCCGGTCAGCATGTGGGCTACCGCCTCGCCCCGTTCCGGCATGAGCCTGCGGAACTTCTCGATGCACGCGTCGTCGCTCATGACCTCGTAGCGGACGTCGAGGCCGAAGACCTCACAGGCGAGACCGACCAGCTCCGCCTGGGTCAGGTTCTCGCTGGTGATGTTGTAGATCTGTCCGGCCTGTTGCCCATCGACCGCAAGCCTGGCGTAGGCGCAGGCGATCTCGTCGATGGTGATGTAAGGGCAGCGGCCATCCGCCGCCGGATTGCTGTAGACACCGGTTTCCGCCGCCTTGCGCATCTGGATGACGTCGAGCTCCAGGTAGAGGCCGTTGCGGCCGACGACCCACTCCAGCCCGGAGGACTGCAGGTCGGCCTCGGTCTGGCGGTTGACCCGCTGGGTGGGGCCAAACAGTGTGTCCATCTCGCGTCCGTTGCCAATGACGCTGGTGAACAGGACGCGGCGCACGCCGGCCCGGCGCGCCGCCTCGATCACGTTCCGGTGCAGGGGAATCCGCTCGCTGCCGCCGGCCACCGGGGCGGAAATCATCACGACGGTGTCGACGCCGGCCAGTGCCGCGGTCATTCCGGCCAAGGAACCGTAGTCACCCGCGCGGGACTCGACTCCCGCCACCTGGACGCGCCGGGGATCCCGGGCAACGGCCACCGTGTCCCGGGCCAGGCCCTGTCTCGCCAGTTCCCGGAGGATGGCATGGCCCAGGCGGCCCGAAGCCGCCGTAATTGCAATCGTCATGAATACCCAAGACCCCGCTTCGCGTCGCCTGGTTGATAGCATGCCAGCATGGCATCTCCCGCGCACCGGCTGACTCCGGCACCGGCCACTGTCGCGCTCCTCTGTGGCCTGGTCCCCCTCCTCACGGTTCACGCCAGCTACGTGCTGTCCGCTACGGCGGGAATCATTCCCGCCTGCATTCCCTACCTGGAGGGTTGCACGTCAGTCAGCGCGACGGGGCGTCACGGCTGGGGCTACGTCCTGTTCAAGGCGGGCATGCTGCCGTCGGCGCTGCTGCTCGTTGTCTACTGGCGCCTGTGCCGCGACTGGCTGCTGGACGCCGGCGATGCCGATGGCACGGCATTGCGGAGCCTGATGTGGCTGGGTATCGCGGGCGCACTGTTCCTGATCCTGTACACCGTGTTCCTCGGCCACAAGGGCGAGGTCTACAACCTGCTCCGCCGCTTCGGCGTGTCCCTGAACCTGGGCTTCACCTACCTGGCCCAGCTCCTGTTCGTGTGGCGGCTTGCCCGGCTCCGCGCGACGACCGGAAAGGCACTGTGTCCGCCGGGCATCCTCAGGGCGAAGACCTGGCTGGTCACGGTGCTGCTGCTGCTCGGCCTGGGCAGCATCCCCGTGTCCAACTTCATTGCCGACAAGGACCCGGTCGAGAACGCCATCGAATGGACGTTCTGCCTGCTGATGTCCGGCTTCTACCTGCTGACCGCGGCGGCCTGGAGGCGGACGGGCTTCCGGGGCTAACCCGCCGCCCGCAGGTCCTGCAGCACGGTACCCACGTCGCGCGCCTCTGCCTCGTGGGCCTGCTCGCGCCAGGTTTCCTTCAGTGCCACGGCGTACCACTCCTGCATCGGCGGCAATGCCAGCAGCCGGCTCGCGTATTCGCTGCCGGCCATGCCCGGACCCAGCCCGTAGGTCTGTATGCGGAAAGCGACGGGGGCGTAGAAGGCGTCCACCGCCGTGAACTCCGGTCCAGCCAGGTACGGGCCGCCATAGCGGTCGAGACCCTCGGTCCAGAGCTCGCTGATCCGGTCCAGGTTGCGCCGGAGGGCCGGCGAAACCTCCCGAAGCCGGATCCGGAGGCCGCAATTCATCGTGCAGACATTGCGCAGGACTGGAAAACCGGAGTGCATCTCGGCGGCGGCGCACCGGGCCCAGGCCCGGGCGCCGCTGTCGGCCGGCCAGACACCGGCGTGGCGCTCGGCCAGGTACTCGGCGATGGCGAGCGAATCCCAGACCACTGCCGGCGGGTCGTGCAGGCAGGGCACGAGCCCGGCGGGTGAGAACCTGCGGAAGGGCTCCCAGTTGGAGCCCTCCCGGAAGACCACCAGCCGCTCCTCGAAGGGAATTCCGAGCGCCTTCATCAGCACCCAGGGCCGCAGTGACCAGGACGAGTAGTTCTTGTTGGCGATATAGAGGGTATACATGCGAGCCTCTACCTGGATTAGGAAATGTCAGCTTGTAGCAAGCGGAACCGCCAGTCCATAGACTACCGGGCCATACCACCCATCGAGTGCTCCACAATGAAGACTTCACTCACCGGCCTGCTGGCCACGCTGTTCCTGACAGGCAACGTCCTGGCCGCGGATTCCCCTGCTCCCGACTGGGGGGCCCTCGACCTGCTGCAGCGGACGATTCCTGCCGGCGAGAAGCGCAAGTTCTCCTTCCAGAGTGTGCCGACCTTCGAGGGGTCCTTCCTGAACACGGCCATCTTCGCGGCGCGAGGTGCGCAACCCGGGCCGACCCTGTGCCTGACGGCCCTGGTGCATGGCGACGAGCGCAATGGTTTCGAGGTGGCCCGCAAGGCCTTTTCCGACACCGACGCCCGGCAGCTCTCTGGAACGCTCATCGCGCTACCGGCCATCAATGTAAACGGCTTCCGGACGGGCAGCCGCTATATGCCGGACCGGCGCGACCTCAACAGGGCGTTCCCGGGCAACCCCCGGGGCAGCAACACCTCCCTGATCGCCGGCATCGTCTTCGACACGATCCGGCAGCACTGCGACGCGCTCATCGACCTGCACACGGGCTCGTTCGAGCGGGCAAACCTCCCCCAGGTCAGGGTGGACCTCGCCAATCCCCGCGCCCTGGAACTGGCAACGCGCTTCGGGGCCGCGGTCGTGATGGGCGGCGCCGGGCCCAATGGCAGCCTGCGACGGGAGGCGATGGATGCCGGCATACCCGCGATCATCTACGAGGCGGGCCTGCCGCTGCGCTTCGAGCCGGAGGAAATCGCACGCGGTGTGCAGGGCGTACGCAACGTGATGATTCACCTGGGCATGGTCACCGGACAGCCCAGCGAACCGACGCCATCGTCCCGCGTCTATTCCAGTTCCCGGTGGCTGCGGGCACCGGTCGGCCAGGGCGGCGTGTTCTACGCCGACAAGCCGCTGGGCGCGATCATCAGCGCCGGCGATGTCGTCGCGCACATCGACGATCCATTCACCGACGAACGTCACGTGGTCAAAGCCGCATCGGCCGGCACCATCGTCGGCATGGCCGTGCCCCAGGTGGTGTTCTCGGGCTTTGCGCTGATCCATGTGGCGAGGAACTAGACATGCGCCGCACACTCACGACCATCCACCTGGCCCTCGCGGCCTTCTTCTTTCCCGTGGCACTGATGTTCGCCTTTACCGGCGGTCTCTACACGATAGACATCAAGAGCGGCTTCCGGAGCAGCGAGCAACTCCTCACTCTCGATCAGCCATTGACGCCAGAACTGGCGCCGCTCGTGGCACTGGCCGAGCAGGAACTCAAAGCGTCGGGCGTCCCCGCGCCCAGCGGCGGCGCATCGGTGAAGAAGGCCGGTACGTCCTTCGAACTGGAGTGGACCGGCGTGGAACGGGATGTGGTGCTGCGTCCCACCACGGACCCCTTGCAGGCCGAACTCGTGATCAAGGACACGAAACCCTGGCGCCACATGGTCCAGCTCCACAAGGCCAAGGGCAGCGACTTCGCCAAGGCTATTTCGGTGGCCTGGGCCATCGGCCTGGTGACAATCCTGGGCTCGGGCATGGTGATGGCCTGGACGGCGCCGCCCTTCCGGCGCCTGGCGATCCGGGCATCGGCAGCCGGCGTCCTGTCGTTCGTCGCGTACCTGCTGCTCGGCTGACGGGCAGCCGCGCCTAGCCGGCGCCGGAACCGCGCTTCTTCCGGGGCAGGTAGAGGTCGATCAGGGTCCCTTCGAACGCCTCCGCCGCGAAGGCAACCGTCTCGGACAGCGTCGGGTGCGGGTGGATCGTCAGCCCGATGTCGGCAGCGTCGCAACCCATTTCGATGGCCAGGGCGACTTCGCCGATGAGTTCGCCGGCATTCGGCCCGACGATCCCGGCGCCAATCACCCGGTGGGTTGCCTCGTCGAAGAGGATCTTCGTGATGCCCTCGTCCCGGTTGATGCCGAGTGAGCGGCCACTCGCCGCCCAGGGGAACGTGCCCTTCCCGTAGGCGAGGCCCTTCGCCTTCGCCTCGGTCTCGGTCACGCCGACCCAGGCCACCTCGGGATCGGTATAGGCCACCGACGGGATCACCCGCGCGTCGAAAGCCACCTTCATGCCGGCCGCGACCTCAGCGGCGACCCGCCCCTCGTGGTTGGCCTTGTGGGCGAGCATGGGCTGGCCGACGATGTCACCCACCGCGAGGATGTTGGGCACGTTCGTGCGCATCTGCCGGTCCACGGGGATGAAGCCACGGGCATCCACGTTCACGCCCGCGTTCTCGGCACCAATGCGCTTGCCATTCGGCGAGCGGCCCACAGACATCAGCACGGCGTCGAAACGCTGCGTTCCGGTGGTCTTGCCCTCGAAGGTCACGTGAAGTCCGTCCGCCGCCGGTTCGATCTTCGCGACCTTCGTGCCGAGCAGGATCTGCGCGTAGCGCTTCACGATCCGCTTCTGGAGTGGCCGCACCAGGTCGGGGTCGGTGCCCGGCATCAGCGCATCCGTGAGCTCGACGACGGAGACCTTCGTGCCCAGCGCGTCGTAGACGGTGGCCATCTCCAGGCCGATGATCCCGCCGCCCACCACCAGCATGGTCTTCGGGATCGACTTCAGTTCCAGGGCGCCGGTGGAATCGATGATGCGGGGATCTTCCGGAAAGCCCGGCAGCCGCACCGGCTCGGACCCGGCGGCGATCACGCAGGTCTTGAACGAGATAACCTGCTTCGTGTCCCCGTCGGCCACCTCCAGGTGATTGGCCGACAGGAAGCGGCCCGTGCCCCTGACCACGGTTACCTTGCGCTGCTTGGCCAGCATCGCGAGTCCGCCGGTCAGCTTGCCCACCACCTTGTTCTTCCAGCCACGCAGCGCATCGAGATCGATCTGCGGGTGGCCAAACTTCACGCCGCACTCCGCCATGGACTCGGCTTCGTCGATGACCCTGGCCGCGTGGAGCAGCGCCTTGGAAGGAATGCAGCCGACGTTAAGGCAGACCCCGCCCAGCACGGGCCAGCGCTCCACCAGGGTGACGTTCAGGCCTAGATCCGCGGCACGGAAGGCGGCGGGGTAGCCACCCGGCCCGGCGCCCAGCACCAGCACGTCCGCTTTCAGGTCGACGGGGCCGGTGTAGGACTTGCCGGCAGCGGCGGCGGCAGGAGCGCCTTCAGGCGCGACCGCAGCGGGCGGCGGAGTCGCGGCTGAAGCCGCTCCTACAGCAGCAGCCGGGGCAGCCTCGGCCTCGAGCCGAACGATAAGTGTGCCTTCACTGGCCTTGCCGCCCTTGCTGACCAGGACTTCCTGCACGACTCCTGCTGCCGGCGCGGGGACTTCCATGGCGGCCTTGTCCGTCTCCAGGGTGATCAGGGGCGCTTCGGCGCCAACCTTGTCCCCGGCCTTGACGTGGACCTCGATGATCTCGACGTCCTTGAAGTCGCCCAGGTTGGGCACCTTCACTTCCAGCAGCGCCATGGCACTAGACCTTCAGGAGCTGGTCGACGTCGGCCAGCATGCCAACGAGGAACGTGGAGAAGCGGACGCCGGTGGCGCCGTCGATGACGCGGTGGTCGTAGGACAGGGAGAGCGGGACCAGCAGCCGGGGCACGAACTTGTCCTTGTCCCAGACCGGCTTCGTCTGGGCGCGACCCACCCCGAGGATGGCCACCTCCGGCGCGTTGACGAGTGGCGTGAAGTACGTGCCGCCGATGCCCCCGAGGCTGGAGATCGTGAAGGTCCCGCCCTGCATCTCCGCGGCAGTCAGCTTGCCGGCCCGGGCCTTTTCCGACAGGCTGGCAAGGTCACGGGCGATGGCGATGACGTCCTTCCGGTCGGCGTCCCGGATCACGGGCACGACGAGGCCCTGCGGCGTGTCGGCGGCGAAACCGACATGCCAGTAGTTCTTCTGCACCAGGCCGGTGCCGTCCTCGGTAAGCGAACTGTTGAAGTCTGGAAACTGCTTCAGTGCCAGCACGGCGGCGCGGACGAAGAAGGCCAGCGGCGTGAGCCTGGCTCCCCCCTTCTCCGCCTCGGCCTTCAGAGCCTTGCGCTTCTCTTCCAGGGCCGTGATGTCGGCCTCGTCCTGCTGGGTGACGTGGGGAATGTTGAGCCAGGCGGCCTGGAGTCGCGGTCCCGAGATCTTCCGCACCCGGGACAGCGGCTTGATCTCGACCGGTCCGAACTTCTCGTACTCGACGACGGGCACCCTGGGCAGCGACGGACCGGTACTCACCGCCCCGGTCATCACGGACTTCACGAAGGCCTTCACGTCCTCGACGACCACACGGCCCTTCTGGCCGGAGCCCCGGACGCGACCGAGGTCCACGCCGAGCTCCCGGGCGAACTTGCGGACCGAAGGGCTGGCGTGGGCCTGGGCGAAGGTGGTCTCGTTGATGGGCGGCAGGGTCCCCGAAGGCCGTGGCGCCACAGGAGCACCAGTAGGAGCGCCTTTAGGCGCGACGGCTGCAGGAGCAACGGCCGGGGCCGGAACGGGAACCGGGGTCGCGGCTGAAGCCGCTCCTACGGCAGGGGCGTCGTCCTCGGCGTCCAGGATCAGGATCAGGTCGCCCTTGGACACACGGCCGCCCTGGGCAACTTTCAGCTCCACCACGGTGCCCGCCGTGGGCGTGGGCACTTCCATCGCTGCCTTGTCGGTCTCCAGTGTCAGGAGTGGCTGCTCGGCACGCACCTTGTCGCCGGCCTTCACCAGCAACTCGACGATCTCGACGTTCTTGAAATCGCCGAGGTCGGGAACCGTGACTTCACGTCGCGCCATGCGGGGCTCTCAGACCGTTACCGGATTGGGTTTCGAGGGGTCGATGCCGAGAGCTTCGATGGCCTTCGCCACCGTCTTCGGGTCGAGCGAGCCGTCATCCGCCAGCGCCTTGAGCGCGGCAACGACGATGTACTTCCGGTCCACCTCGAAGAACTCGCGCAGCGCCGCCCGGGAGTCGCTGCGGCCGTAGCCGTCGGTGCCCAGCACGGCATAACGCCCGGGAATCCACGGCCGGATCTGGTCGGCGACGATGCGCATGTAGTCGGTGGCGGCAACGAACGGACCGCTGACGGCCGCAAGGCTCCGCTCGAGGTAGGACTTGCTGGGCGCCTGGTCCGGGTGGAGCAGGTTCCAGCGCTCGCAATCCAGGCCATCGCGGCGCAGCTCGCTGAAGCTGGTGATGCTCCAGACATCGGCCGGCACCTGGAAGTCCTTCTCCAGCATCTCGGCCGCCGCGAGCACCTCGCGAAGGATGGTCCCGGCACCGAGCAACTGGACGCGGACCTTGCCCCGCCCCCCCGTCTGGAGACGATACATGCCGTGCAGGATGCCGTCCTTCACGTCCTCCGGCATGGCGGGCTGCGGGTAGTTCTCGTTCATCACGGTGATGTAGTAGAAGACCCGCTCCTGCTTCTCGTACATGCGCCGGAGGCCGTCCTGGATGATGACGGCCAGCTCGTAGCCGAACGCCGGGTCGTAGGCCACGCAGTTCGGGATCGTGGAGGCGGCCAGGTGGCTGTGGCCGTCCTGGTGCTGCAGGCCCTCGCCCGCCAGCGTCGTGCGGCCCGCCGTGGCGCCGAGCAGGAAGCCCTTCGCCTGCATGTCGCCGCCCGCCCAGATGAAGTCCCCGATGCGCTGGAAGCCGAACATCGAGTAGAAGATGTAGAAGGGAATCATGTACACGCCGTGATTAGCATAGGACGTGGCGGCTGCCAGCCACGAGCAGAAGGCACCCGCTTCGTTGATGCCCTCCTCCAGGATCTGCCCCTGCTTGTCCTCCCGGTAGTACATCAGCTGCTCGGCGTCCTGGGGCGTGTAGAGCTGGCCCACGGACGAGTAGATGCCGATCTGCCGGAACATGCCCTCCATGCCGAAGGTGCGCGCCTCGTCGGGCACGATCGGCACGACGTTCCTGCCGATGTTCGGGTCCCGCACCAGCGTCGTGAGGATGCGCACGAAGGCCATGGTGGTGGAGGCCTGGCGGTCGCCGCTGCCCTCGAGCTGGGCACGGAACGCATCGAGGCCGGGGACCGTCAGCGGCTGGATGTGGGCCTTGCGGGCCGGCAGGTAGCCGCCCAGCCGCCTCCGGCGCTCCTGCAGGTACCGGATCTCCTCGCCGTCCGGCTTTGGCCGGTAGTAGGGCAGCACGCCCTCGATCTCGCTGTCGGAGATCGGGATGTTGAAGCGGTCGCGGAAGGCCTTCAGGTCGTCCACGTCCAGCTTCTTGGCCTGGTGGGCCGTCATCTGGCCCTCGCCGGCCTCGCCCATGCCGTAGCCCTTCACCGTCTTGGCGAGGATGACCACGGGCCGGCCGTCCTGCTTCATCGCACGCTCGTAGGCGGCGTAGACCTTGATTGCATCCAGGCCGCCACGATTGAGGCGCCAGACCTCGTCATCGGACATGTTGGCGACCATGGCCTTCAGCTCGGGGTATTTGCCGAAGAAGTGCTCGCGCACGTAGGCACCCCCGCCGGCCTTGAAGTTCTGGTACTCGCCGTCCACGCACTCTTCCATGCGCCGCCGGAGGAAGCCACCGTTGTCCTGGGCCAGCAGCGGATCCCAGCGCGAACCCCACAGCACCTTGATCACCGCCCAGCCGGCGCCGCGGAAGGCTGCCTCGAGCTCCTGGATGATCTTGCCGTTGCCCCGCACGGGGCCATCCAGGCGCTGCAGGTTGCAGTTGATGACGAAGATCAGGTTGTCGAGCTTCTCCCGCACCGGCATCGTGATGGCGCCCATGGACTCGGGTTCGTCCATCTCGCCGTCACCGAGGAAGCACCAGACCTTGCGGCCGGAAGTGTCGGCGAGCCCACGATGCTCGAGGTAGCGCATGAAGCGCGCCTGGTAGATGCCCATCATGGGGCCGAGGCCCATGGACACCGTCGGGAACTGCCAGAAGTCGGGCATCAGCCAGGGGTGTGGGTACGACGAAAGACCCTTGCCCTTGCCGGCGACCTCCTGCCGGAAGTGATCCAGGTGCTCCTCGGTCAGGCGGCCCTCGAGGTAGGCACGGGCATAGATGCCGGGCGAGGAATGCCCCTGCACGTAGAGGAGGTCACCGCCGAAGGCGTCGGTGGCTGCCCGCCAGAAGTGATTGAAACCCACTTCGTAGAGGGTTGCGGCGGAGGCGTAGGTGGCGATGTGTCCACCGTACTCGGAGCTTTGCCGGTTGGCCTGGACCACCATCGCCATGGCATTCCAGCGGATGTAGGCCTCGAGACGCCGCTCGATGGCCCTGTCGCCCGGGTATTCGGGCTGCTGCCAGAGCGGGATGGTGTTCAGGTAGGCGGTATTCGGCCGGAACGGCAGGTACGCGCCCGAACGCCGGGCGTGGTCCACCATCTGGTTGAGCAGGAACTGGGCGCGTTCCGGGCCGGTGGTGCGAAGGACAGAATCTATGGACTCGATCCAGTCACGGGTCTCATCGGGATCGTGGTCATCGAGCTGGCCATCCACGGAACCCGGCGCAGGACCGGGGGACTGACCAATCGGCGTGCTGGAATCTGCCACGGCGGCTCCGCTGATGCTGGACGACTTGCCCTATACTGCGGGCCCCAAATGAACCACCAAGGCAAGCGCGGCGGCCACAAATGATCGGGGTTTCACGCAAAAGGGTCAAGCCAGCGGGCGATCACGTCCTCCTGCCGCCGGCGATGGGCTGGAAGGTGCTGCAGGCGCCCGGCCGGGTGACGCGTGCTGCATTGAGCCGGGTGGACCACGTCCTCGTCGTGACGCCACATCGGATACCGGAGAGTACCTGGCGCAACATTCCCGGGCTGAAGTCACTGCAGGCGCTGCAGAAGCGCCTTGGCAAGGACGGCACTGGACGCCCGGTGCGGGGCGCCCTGGCCGGCGGCGTGCCGGTCACGCTGGGAGCGCTTCCGGCAACGGTCGGCAGCAGGGAGAAGGCAACGGCCCGCGGGGCCATGCCGGCGCCCTATGCACTGCTTAAATTTGCCGGCGACGTCGTTGCGGACGCGCTGACGGATGAACCGCGCTCCCTGGCGGTGCTTGTCCACGGGTTCCTTCCGGAAGCCGAGGAGCGGGTGACCCGGTCGCTGCTGCTGGCGCTCGGTGCACGGGCCTGGAAGCTTCCGGCGTTCCGGAAGGATTCGAAGGCCCTGCCGCTGAAGTCCGTGCACCTTCTCGGCCTTCACGCCCCGGTGGATATCGCCCGCACGCTCGCCGAAATCGAGGGCACCAACCTGGTGCGCTGGCTGACGGCGCTGCCCGCCAACAGGCTGTCGGCGACCACCTACCGGGACCTTCTCGCCGCGCTGGCCCGGCGGCACGGCTGGGAGTTCGAGTGGCTGGGCGAGCCGGCCTTGCGGAAACTGAATGCCGGTGCTTTTCTCGCGGTAGCCCAGGGGAACGCGACGCCGGAGGCCGGCATCGCGCGGCTGCGGTACCGGCCAAAGGGTGCGGCGCGCCGCCAGCCACCCGACCTCGCGCTGGTCGGCAAGGGCATCATCTTCGACACCGGCGGCACGAACCTCAAGACGGCGCCGCACATGCTCGACATGCACACCGACATGTCCGGCAGCGCCGTGGCGCTGGCGGTCCTACACTCACTGACGTCCCTGCGCTCGCCGCTCAGTGTGGACTGCTGGCTCGCCATCACCGAGAACCGGACGGGGCCGGCGGCCTACAAGCAGCGCGACGTGGTCACGGCGTGCAACGGCACGACCATCGAGATCATCCACACGGACGCCGAGGGCCGCATGGTGCTCGCCGATACCCTGGCACTCGCCGGGCGCGAGAAGCCGGCGCTGATGCTGGACTACGCCACACTCACCGGCGCCTGCGTCTACGCCCTTTCCGAGCGCTACAGCGGCGTGTTCACCAACCGGGACGCCCTGAATGACCTGCTGGTCCGGGCCGGACGCGAATCCGGGGAGCGGGTCTGGCCCTTCCCCAACGACCCGGATTTCGACGACGACATCAAGTCGAAGCTGGCTGACGTGGCCCAGTGCGCGTCGGCCGGCGAAGCCGACCAGATCCTTGCGGCGCGTTTCCTGCAGCGTTTCGTTCCGGAGGGCACTCCCTGGGTGCACGTGGACCTGGCGTCCGCGCTGCGCAAGGACGGGCTCGGCCAGGTGCCCGGCGGCCCGACCGGGTTTGGCGTGCGCTACTCACTTGCCCTGCTCCTCGACCATGCCAGCGACCTGAAGCAGCTCGCTGGATGACCGGAACGGCGCCCTCCGGGCCACTGACAGACCTGGCCCAGTCTGCCGCGGACCCGGCAGCTCCGGCCCCGGCGGGCGCGTCGCTGATCAGCCGGCGCTTCCGCGGCTTCCTGCCCGTGGTGGTGGACTTCGAGACCGGCGGCTTCAATTGCAGGACGGACGCGCTGCTGGAGATGGCTGCCGTGATCCTCCGGATCGACGACGACGGCCTCCTCCGCCGCGGGGACACCATTCATTGCCACGTGAAGCCCTTCGAGGGCGCCAACCTGGAACCCGCCGCGCTGCAGGTCACCGGCATCGACCCCTGGCACCCGCTCCGGCTGGCGCTCGCCGAGCGGGACGCCCTCCCGCACATCTTCAAGCCCATCCGCGAAGCCATGAAGGAGACGGACTGCAAGCGGGCCATACTCGTGGCTCACAACGCCCATTTCGACCTGGGCTTCCTCAACGAGGCGATCGCGCGCACGGGAGCGAAGCGCAGTCCGTTTCACCCGTTCAGCGTGCTCGACACCGCCACGCTGTGCGGCGTCGCGTTCGGCCAGACGGTGCTGGCCCAGGCGGCCGTCGCCGCAGGGATGGCCTGGGACTCCACCCGCGCCCATTCGGCGATCTACGACGCCGAGCTGACGGCGGACCTCTTCTGCGAGATCGTGAACAGGTTCAAACCGCTGTACGATTCCGCTATTCTGACCGCGCCTCCGGCCACGCCGGAACCAAAGGGGATAGAACCATGAATCCACTCAAGACCGTAACGTCCGCGCTCGTCACCGGTGTCATCCTGATGATCGTCATCAGCCTGCTCCTGCCGGCCAGCGCGGATGTCGCCGTGAACCTGGCCAGCCTCGACCGCTGGCTGCACATCGTGTCGGGCGTCTTCTGGATCGGTATTCTCTACTACTTCAACGTCGTGCAGATTCCCGGGCTCGCCGCCGGTCTCGCCGACAAGGGCGGCCCGGGCAACGCGGGCATCATCAAGTACATCGCGCCCCGGGCGCTGCTCTGGTTCCGCTGGGGCGCCGTGGTGACGGTGGTCAGCGGCGTGCTGCTGATGGAATTCACCTACGGCGGGGGCGGCCTGATGAAGGGACTGATGTTCCGCGACGGATTCGAGACGATCGGCGTGGGCGGCTGGCTCGGCATCATCATGCTCCTCAACGTCTGGGTGCTGATCTGGCCGAACCAGAAGAAGGTCATCGGCGTCGTGCCGGCGACCGACGAGGAGAAGGCCAAGGCCCGGGCCACGGCCACCATGGTCTCCCGCATCAACTTCGTCCTCTCGATCCCGATGCTGATGGCGATGGGCGGCCAGTCCCACGGACTCCCCTTCTGACCCCAAAGGTACCGGACACTTAGTTACTTAGTTATTGGGTTTGCTTAGTTATTGCTCTAGGGGCGGCAATTGGGGCAAAAAAACAACTAAACAAAACCAAAAACTAAGTGTCCGGTACCTTTTCCCCCTATGCCGACCCGCATGTCCCCGGAACTGATCGCTCACGTCTCCGCGTCCGTCCGCGGCGCGCTGGCAGAGGACGTGGGGACCGGCGACCTGACCGCAGCGCTGGTACCGGCGGCCCAGCGGGCCGACGCGACGATCATCACCCGGGACGCCGCGGTGATCTGCGGGCAGCCCTGGGTCAGGGAAATCTTCCGGCAGCTGGATTCCTCGGTACAGATCGACTGGCGCGTCGCCGAAGGGGCGAACGCCAGCCCGGATGAGGCCATCTGCGAGCTTTCCGGCCCCGCCCGCCCGCTGCTCACCGGCGAACGCACCGCGCTCAACTTCCTGCAGACGCTCTCGGCCGTCGCGTCGGCCACCCGGGCCTGCGTGGAGGCCGTCGCCGGCACCCGGACGAGGATCCTGGACACACGGAAGACCATCCCCGGCCTCCGGCTGGCCCAGAAGTACGCCGTGCGCATCGGTGGCGGCACGAATCACCGCATTGGCCTCTACGACGGGATACTCGTGAAGGAAAACCACATCGTCGCCGCCGGCGGCATCACGACCGCCGTCCGCCGGGCCCGGGAGCGGGGCGCGACCGTCCTGCTGGAGGTAGAGGTGGAAACCCTGGCCCAGGCCGAGGAAGCCATGGCGGCCGGCGCCGACCGCCTGCTGCTCGACAACTTCGACATCGCAACCCTGCGCGAGGCCGTTGCACTCCGCGACCGCCGATCGCCGGAAACGACCCTCGAGGCGTCCGGCGGAATCCACTTCGAGACGCTGCGCCCCGTCGCCGAAACCGGCGTGGATTTCATCTCGATCGGCGCCCTGACGAAGAACATCCGTGCCGTGGACCTGTCCATGCGGTTCCGCTTCGGATGACGATCGAAACCATCGCCTGCCCCAAGTGCGGCAAGCCGTCCGGCGTCTGCATCTGCGACCGGGTCGAGAAGGTGACCACGCACCTGCGGGTCGTCATCCTCCAGCACCCCCAGGAGGACGATGCGCTGCTGGGGACGGCGAAACTCGTGGAAGTCACCCTGCCCCGGGCAGAAATCAGCGTCGGCCTCTCCTGGGCCTCGCTGGATCACGCCATCGGCACACGCAACGCGGACCGGGAGCGCTGGGCAGTCCTGGCCGCCGCGAAACTGCCAGTGCCGGTCCCCGAGGAGGCCCGGACCGAGCCGGTGGTCGTTATCGACCGCAAGGGACGCCTCAGGGACCTGAAACGCCACGGACTGGAAGGCATCATCGTGCTGGACGGCACCTGGAGCCAGGCGAAGACCCTCTGGTGGCGCAACGCGTGGCTGCTCAAGCTCCCTCGCGTCGTGCTGCAGCCCCGGGAGCCGTCCATGTACGGCCGCCTGCGCAAGGAACCGCGGAAGGAATGGGTCTCCACGCTGGAGGCCATCGGGGACGTGCTCCCCGCCCTCGGCGAGCCGGAAGCCGTCCGGTCCAACCTGCGGCGGCTGCTGCGCACCCTGCTCCAGCGAGCCCGGGATCAGGCTACGATTACGCCGTGAGCCAGACCGCCATCGCCAGCCCCGCCACCGAGGACGACCCACAGCGCTACTTCTGGTACGGCGTCTGGGTGCTCGTCATGGTCGTGTCGGCGCTGCCGATGCTGGGCCTGGTGACGATCCCCCGGTTCATGGGCTACACGGCGACGCTGGTCGTCCACGAGCTCTCCGCCTTCCTCTACTTCGGCCACACCTTCTTCAGCAACATCTGGTCGCTGCTGATCCGCAAGACCCAACCCGTCGAGGTCGGGATCTGGGCCCGCGCCCTCCTCCGCAAGCTCTGCCTGGGCGTCACCGGGCCCACGGCGGTGACCACGCCCCTGTTCGGCGTGATGCTCATCGATGACTGGGGCGGCCTGACGAACGTGCCCTGGGCCTGGGATGCCTACTTCGCCTTCTGGCTGATGGCGGGCTTCAGCGTCGTCCCCGACGTGATCCGCTACGCCCGGAACCGCAATGCGGGAAACCCGATGCACGGCATGATGAGCGGCGGCATCCGCGGGATGCTGGCGCTGGTTGCCACGCTCTACATCCTTCTCTTCTGCATGATCGCCAAGGGAAGCCTGTTCGCCGGACCAATACTGGGGGCCCTCGGGATCTTCAGCGGCTAGCCAGGAGCTACGTGCCGGTCAAGATGCCACACCCCGGCAAACACGTATGGCCTGGCGCCGGAGGGCACTTGTAGTCTCTGCCCTCAGGTACCTGGCTCGGCGTTCTTCCCATGGTCGATGTCAACGGCAATACAACTGTCCTGATCGTTGGCGCAACCGGCTACATCGGGCGGGCAGTCGTGGCGGAATCGGTACGGCGGGGCTACAACGTGATTGCCGTGGCCCGGTCGCGGAAGGCCGACTGTCAGTTTGACGGGGCCGAGCTGGTGCTGGCCGACGTGGGCGATCCCGCATCGATGGCAAAGGTGTTCGAGCGGAAGATCGATGTCGTCATTTCCTGCCTGGCGTGCCGATCGGGCCTGCCCAAGGACTTCGACGACATTGACTACAAGGCCACGCTCAATGTCCTCGATGCCGCCCGGGCGAGTGGCACGGGAAAGTTCATTCTCCTGTCCGCCATCTGCGTGAGGAAGCCCGAGCTCCCGTTGCAGCTTGCCAAGCTGAAAATGGAAGACGCGCTGATGCGTTCGGGCATCGATTACACCATCGTCAGGCCAACCGCCTACTTCTGGGTATTCGACGCGCAGACCCGGATGATTGCCAGGGGGAAACCGGCCTACGTGGTCGGCACCGGCGATCAGGCTGTCCACAACCCCATCTCCAGGGAAGATCTGGCCGAATTCATGCTGGACAGCATTGGCAACGCCGAACGCCAGAACCGGGTCTTTGTCCTTGGCGGACCCGAGGTTCCCGGCAATGTCATCACCTACAGGGAATCCCTCGGGATGGTCTTCGAGGCCCTGGGCAAAGAACCGCGGATCATCAGCATCCCCAACTGGGTACTCACGGCCGTGATCCGGCTCACGTGGTTCATCGGGCTGTTTATCCGGCGAGTCGCGGTCTTTTCCGGCTTCCTGAAGGTCGTTCACTATTATCTGGTCAATGACATGCGGGCCCCGGGCTATGGCTCGATGACCTTCAGGCAGCATGTGATGGATTCGACGAAAGACCTGCAGGCGTAGCGGCAGGCACGACGACTCCGTGCGCCTGGCAAGGTGCCCGGCCATCCACACTCACCTGACCCGGCCGTGGCCGTGGCCGGTTTCCCGGGACACCCGGTACAACGGGTTTACTGCAGTCCCGACGGCCCCGGCGGCGAGCCCAGCAGCTGCCGGAACAGGGCGGTGTCCTGGGCGTTCACGGCGCCGTTGCAGTTCAGGTCCGCCGTGTTGAACGCCGGGCCGACGCTGGGCTTCCCGAGCTGCTGGCGGAACAACGCGGTGTCCTGGGCGTTGGTTGACCCGTTGTTGTTCATGTCCGCGTCACAGCGGTTGCCGTAACCGTCACCGTCGGAGTCGCACTGGGCCGGGTTGACCAGCAGCGTGCAGTTGTCTGCGTTGTCCGGCACGCCATCCTCGTCTGTGTCGGGACTGATGACGACGGACACCGTTGCCTGGTCGCTCCGGGGCGTACTGTCGGTCATCTCGTAGGCGAAGCTGTCGATTCCCGTGGCACCGGCGTTGGCGGTGTAGGTAATGGTCATCCCGGCAGCCGGGCCCGCGGGGCTGATGGCGCTGATCGTGCCCTGGGCCGGCAGGGTGGTCACCGAAACCGACACCGGGTTGGCGAAGCCGGTGTCGTTGGCGCCCACGGGAATGGCGAAGGGCATGCCCTCGATGACCACGACCGGCCCGTCGTCGCTGGCGACCGCCGGAGGCGCCTGTGGCGGCGACAGCACGAACAGCTTGGGCTGGTTGCCGCCCGGCCCCTCGTCGACGATGTAGATGACGCCATCGTCGTCGATGGCAACCCCCTCCGGCTGGACCTGGCCCGCGATGCCGGCGAGGGAGATCTGGCTCAGCACCGCGCCGGTCGTGCGGTTGAGCTCCAGCAGCCGGTGGCCCTCGTGGCTCAGCACGAGCAGATTGTCGAAGTCCGGCGAGCCCGGCTCAAAGACGGTGGACAGGGCCTGGATGTCGGAGATATCGGTGACGCCGGGAATGCTGAGCACCAGGGTCGAGTGGACATTCGCCTGCGGTGGCGCACTGAAATCGAGGCTCACCTGGTAGATGGCCACCGGGGTCTTCTCCTCGATGAAGTAGTACCGCCCGGTCGAGGGATCGAGGGACACGCCCTCGAGGCCCGCCGCCGCGTCCGTGGTGCTGAACAGCGAGGCGGTGGGCAGGCCCGATCCCGAGATCGTGCCGCCCGCCGTGTAGGTCATCAGCTTGGCGTCATAGCCGGTCTCGATCGCCAGCACGAACTGGTTGCCGCCGATCCAGGTGAGGCCCTCGGAGTCGCTGGCCGGGAAGTTGGTCATGGTCATGTAGTCGAGCAGCACGCCATTCTTCGAGTACTGCGCCAGCGCCTGCGGCCCGTCGCCCACGACGAACAGCGTGTCCGTGGCGGCGTTCCAGGTGACGGCCGAGGCCTCGAGGGACCGGGTAGTCGACAGGTCGTAGGTGGCTGTGTGGGTGTAGGTGGCGAGATCGATCGTCTGCAGGCCCGCCACGGACTCGGCCGGCGTTGCCAGCGCGACGGCCAGCAGTGTTATCCCAGGCAGGCACGCGCCCGCCGAACGGCCTCTGGCATTCATGATGTTTCCATTTCTTCCGGGCGCTGCTGGTTGCTGCGCCTTGCGGCCAGTGGCGGCCGCCAGAGTGAGAGGCAACTCCTGCCTGCTCCGGCGGCCGCGCGACTGACAGTTCCTCAGGGCCCCGCGCCGGGACCCGGGGGCGACGCGAGCAGGGTGCGGAACAGCCCCGTGTCCTGGGCGTTGACCGCCCCATTACAGTTCAGGTCGGCCTTGTTGTAGGTCGGGCCTATGCTCGGCTCCGCCAGCTGCTGCCGGAACAGCCCGGTGTCCTGGGCATTGACGGAGTTGTTGTTATTCATGTCGCCGTCACAGCGGTTGCCGAAGCCGTCGCCGTCCGAATCGCACTGTGCGCCGGCTCCGGTGTTGTTCGCGACCTCGCGGCAGTTGTCGCAGGCGTTGCCCCGCAGGTCACCATCCGTATCGGCCTGGTCGGCGTTGGCCGTCGCAACGCAGTTGTCGCAGACGTCGCCCACCAGGTCGCCGTCGGCGTCAGCCTGGTCGGCGTTGGCCGTCGCAACGCAGTTGTCGCAGACGTCGCCCACCAGGTCGCCGTCGGCGTCAGCCTGGTCGGCGTTGGCCGTCGCAACGCAGTTGTCGCAGACGTCACCCACCAGGTCGCCGTCGGCGTCAGCCTGGTCGGCGTTGGCCGTCGCAACGCAGTTGTCGCAGACGTCGCCCACCAGGTCGCCGTCGGCGTCAGCCTGGTCGGCGTTGGCCGTCACCGGGCAGTTGTCGCAGACGTTGCCCCGGCCATCGCCATCCGTGTCGGCCTGGTCGGCATTGGCCACGGCCGGGCAATTATCGGAAATGTCCGGCACGCCGTCGCCGTCTCCATCCAGCGGCGGCGGCGGGGCCCCGAAGTCCACCACCAGGGAGTGCAGCACGTTGCTTCCAACACCGCTGTTGTCCTCGACCAGCAGCACGGCGTGGCGGCCGTCGGGCAGCTGGGGCCCCACGGCGATACCTTCCACCTTGCCGAAGAGATCGGACAGGAGGAGCGTCTTGCCCACCGGCGTGTAGGTTCCGCCAAGGGCGATGGAACCCAGGGCGCTCACGTCGGTCGCGCCGAGCCGCTCCACGTGGAAGATGCGGGCGCGTATCTGGCCATTGGCCTCGGATCGCTCCAGCGAGAGCACGCGCCCATCGGGCAGGAACTCCACGTCCCCGAGGCTGCTGCCGTCGCCGTTGATCGGTGTCGCGTGGAGGGGCTCGACGACATAGGCGTACTGCTCGGCCGGGGTTGCGCCCGGGCCACTCACGGCGAGGCGCAGCATGCGGGACACCGTCGGCACCGTCGTCGACGAGCTGAGGACGCCGTCCGCGGTCAGCGCCTGCTGGGGAGCCGTCAGCATCTCCGTGTCGTTCCGGTTCCTGGCCAGGCTCTCGAAGCCCGTGTTGCTGCGGACCGTGCTATAGACGCTCGGGATCGTGAAGGACTGGATCTGCGCGCCCGTCGCCAGGTCGAATTCGCGGACCCCGGGCGGCGACAGCTCGTCGCTGATATAGACCGAGCCGGGGGTGGAAATCGGCAGGGCAATCCCCTCGAAGTCATTGGCAGCACTGAGGGCCACGGCCCGGATGGCGGTGGCCGACGTGATGGCGCCATTGGCGGCGAAATCCACGTCGAGCTCGAGAAGCAGGCCGTCGTTGTTGTCGCTCACGGCCCAGAAGCGGTCCGTCGCGGGATCGTAGGCAAGGCCGCTCAGCTCGTTCACGGTCACGTTGTTCAGGTTCTGGTCCTGCACGGCCCCGGAGACGTTCACCGTGCTGACCCGCTCCACGGTGATCGGATCCGGATCCAGCGCCGCGGCCCGGTAGGTCTCCAGGGTGGCGAGGTCGGTCAGGCCGGAGTCGATCCGGATGTCGTCGAGGAACCCGTCGAAGGGCCGGTCGCCGCCGGTGCGGTTGCCGATCACGAGACCGACAGCTTCCTGGTTCACCGGCCCCCGGTTGAGCGTGCAGGTGGTGCAGCCCAGGCCGGCGGACGCCACCACCTGGACAGCGGCGGTGCCGACCCCCGCGGCGGCCGCCTCGGCGTCGTTGCGGAAGCCCCGGTAGAAGTCCACGTTGCCCGAGGTCTGGGTGCCGTCGTAGCGCACGGCGAAGAAGATCCAGGTGTTCTTGGCCGAATACAGGCCGGTGGTCCCCGAGGTCGCGTCGACCGGCGTCGGGGTGGTGAGCGAATCGACCTCCAGCCTCAGGTCGCCCTGGGAGCCGCTGAGGAACTGGACGTTGAAGCCATTGTTGCTGCCGTCGTGGTTGAAGACCAGGCGCGGCGTCTTGCCGCTCAGGGTGCTCCAGTTCTCCGTCTTTACCCAGCCGGAGACCGTGAAGGAGGTCAGCGCGTCGATCGCGTTGTTGTCGGCCTGGTCGGCCCTGGAGCTGTTGGTGGCGGCGCTGGCCACGCTGCCATGGTCCGAGGGCACCGTATTCTGGAACGAGCGGTCTCCCGCGGCGCCGCTCACGCCCCTGGCTTCCGCGCTGTGCAGGTCGGTGGCCGCACCCGCGTCGTTGCGCAGGGTGACCGCCGTGGTGTCCGTACCCTGGCTCGCTGCCGTGGTACCGGTCTCGTCGAAATCGTAGTAGAGGACCGTCTGGCCGGAGGCCGGTGCGGCGACCAGGCCCGCGGACAGGGCGACACCGGCCAGCCACGGGGACGCGCGAAGTACGATGTTCATGGGGTTACCTCTGACAGATTTTTCTACTTTTCATTTCAGGTCATGGTCCGGCACGGGGTCGTCAGGGCCCCGCACCCGGTCCCGCGGGCTTCCCGAGCAGCGGCCGGAACAGCCCCGTGTCCTGGGCGTTCACCGCCCCGTTGCAGTTCAGATCGGCCTTGTTGAACGTCGGCGCTACACTCGCCTGCCCGAGCAGCTGGCGGAACAGCCCGGTGTCCTGGGCATTGGTGGACCCGTTGTTGTTCATGTCGCCGTCACAGCGGTTGCCGAAGCCGTCGCCGTCCGAATCGCACTGGGCGCCGGCGCCGGTGTTGTTCGCGACCAGACGGCAGTTGTCGCAGGCGTTGCCCCGCAGGTCGCCATCCGTGTCGGCCTGGTTGGCATTGGCCACTGCCGGGCAGTTGTCCGTGGCGTCCGGCACGCCGTCGCCGTCGGCATCCGGCACCGGCGGTGCCGCGCCGATGTCCACCACGAAGGAACGCAGCACGTTCGGGCCGGAGTTGCTGTTGTCCTCGACGGCCAGCACGGCGTAGCGCCCGTCGGGCAGCTGGGGCCCGATGGCGATGCCCTCGAGCTTGCCCAGGTTCGCGCGGTACAGCAGCGTCTTGCCGACGGGCGTGTAGGCCTGGCCGATGAGGCCAGCGCCCAGGGCGCCCTGGCTGACATCCGTCGCCCCGAGCCGCTCCACCTCGAACACCCGGACCAGCTCCTGGCCATTGCCCTCGGAGCGTTCCAGCGACAGCACCCGGCCGTCTGGCAGGAATTCCATCTCGGAGAGGCTGCTGCCGTCGCCGTTGAGCGGCGTCGCGTGGAGGGGCTCCACCACGTAGGCGTACTGCTCGGCCGCGGTCAGGCTCGGCCCGCTGATCGAGTAGCGCTGCATCCGGGACACCGTGGGGATGGTGGTCGAGGTGCCCGCCGGGCCGTCCACGGTGAGCGCCTGCTGCACGGCTGCCAGCAGCTCGGAGTCGTCGCCCCTCCGCGACAGGCTCTCGAAGCGCAGGTTGGCGAGAGACGAGTTGAAGACGGTCGGGACCGTCAGGGACTGCACCAGCGCGCCCGTCGTCAGGTTGAACTCGCGGATCTGGGGCGGAGACTCCTCATCGCCCAGGAAGGCGGTACTGCCGGAACCGGACAGGGCAATCGACTCGAAGTCGTCGGTGGAGCTGAGCGACACGGCCCGGATCGCGGTGGCCGTCGTGATGGCGCCGGTGGCATCGAAGTCGACGTCGATCTCGAGCAGCCGGCCGTTCTTGTCGCTCACGGCCCAGAACCGGTCCGTCGCCGGGTCGTAGCTGAGCGCGCTGAGCTCGTTCACGGTGACGGTCGTCAGGTTCTGGTCCTGCACCGTGGTCGCCAGGTTGACGGTGCTGACGGCCTCGAGCGTGACCGGATCCGGGTCCACCGACGCGCTCCGGTAGGTCTCCAGGGTGGTCAGCGTGGTCAGGCCGGAGTCGATGCGCAGGTTGTCGATGAAACCGTCGAAGGGGCGGTTGGTCGTTCCGCCCTCCGTGCGGTTGCCGATCTCCAGGCCCACCGCTTCCTGGTTCACCGGGCCACGATTGAGCGTGCAGGTGGTGCAGCCCAGGCCGGCGGACGCGACCAGCTGGACGGCGGCGGAACCGGCACCGGCAGCCGCCGCCTCGGCCTCGTTCCGGAAGCCCCGGTAGAAGTCCACGTTGCCGGAGGTCGAGGTGCCGTCGTAACGCACGGCGAAGAAGATCCAGGTGCTCCTGGCCGAATACAGGCCGGAGGTCCCCGAACTCGCCTCGACGGGGGACGGCGTCGTGAGCGAGTCGACCTCCAGCTTCAGGTCGCCCGGGGAACCGCTGAGAAACTGCACGTTGAAGCCGTTGTTGCTGCCGTCGTGGTTGTAGGCGATGCGCGGCGTCTTGCCGCTCAGGGTGCTCCAGTTCTCCGTCTTCACCCACCCGGAGACCGTGAAGGAGGTCAGCGCGTCGATCGCGTTGTTGTCGGCCTGATCAGCCCTGGAGCTGTTGGTGGCGGCGCTGGCCGCGCTGCCGTGGTCCGAAGGCACCGTGTTCTGGAACGACCTGTCTCCCGCGTTGCCGCTCACTCCCCCGGCGTTGGCGCTGTGCAGGTCGGTCGCCGTTCCCGCGTCGTTGCGCATCGTGACCGCCGTGGTGCTGGTGCCCTGGCTCGCGGCCGTGGTGCCGGTCTCGTTGAAATCGTAGTAGAGGATCGTCTGGCCGAAGGCTGGCACCGCACCGAGAAGCGATGCGGCGAGGACTCCGAGCCACGTGCTGGTGCGCGGGATGGCATTCATGTGGAAACTCCCCGTGTCTTGTTGTTTTGTTCTTGAGCCGGGTGACCGTTGGCGGCCGCCCGGCTTTCGGGTGCGTTGGAAGGGACTATACGCAATGATCTGGAAACATTGGGATTCAGATGAACATAACGGCGTAAAGGCCCGGGGGACGCTGGAAGCCCCTCCCCCGGGAGGATGATGACCTGAGGTGCCTAGGAGGTGCAGCCGCCGGTTCGTCCGGTTCTGCTGGCGGAGGAAGTATGGCTGGCAGGTCTTGCTGAGCAACCCGGGCGCCCCGCCGGACCGGGTCCGGCGGGGCGGGGTTTGCAGATGGTTCTGGTGGGAATTGGGCTATTGATCGCTCAGGGATTCACCGGGCACGGGAAGGTGTTGTTGCAGATCCCGGACGGTCCCGGCGGCGAACCGAGCAGCTGCCGGAAGATTCCGGTGTCCTGGGCGTTCACGGAGCCGTTCGTGTTCAGGTCGGCGGCATTGTAGGTCGGGGCCACGCTGGGCTGCCCGAGCTGCTGCCGGTAGAGCCCGGTGTCCTGGGCGTTGACGGAGTTGTTGTTGCTGAGGTCCGCGTCACAACGATTGCCAAAGCCGTCGTTGTTCGAGTCGACCTGGTTGGCGTTCGCAATCGTCCGGCAGTTGTCCAGCGCGTCCAGCACGCCGTCGCCGTCCGTGTCCACCTGCGGGGCGAAGATGTAGTAGTCCACGTTGGCAATCGCCGGGTCGGGCGCACAGGGGCTGGCGGCCAGTTGCGACGCCCGGCCATACATGTAGCAGCCATCGCTGCCGACGATGGTCGGCTGGTCAGCCAGGATCACGAAACGCGGGTTCGGAATGAGGTACCACAGTTGAGAGGTGCCCTCTACCGCGTCGCAACCGCCGCCGGCCGCCGCCGTGGTGAGGCCGCGCACTTCGCCCAGGGGCGTGTCGTCGCCGCCGACCACACGGTCCAGGCAATTGGCACTGCCGCCGATGTTGTAGGTCACCGTGCTATCGATCAGCCCGTTGTCGCCGAGGTCGACATTGGCGCAGGCATTCACGTTGACACTGGCGAGGAACGTCCCCTCGTAGCACTGGAAGGTCGCGGCGGTGGTGGTCGTGGTGACGGGGGTGATCGACAGGTTGGTCGTCCTGAACCCCACCACCACGGAGCCAATGGAAGTCGAGCCGCTGGTCGCGGTTGCCCACAGCAGTCCCGTTCCGGTCATGGTGGTGCCGTTCCAGTCCCAGGTGGCGGGATTGGCCTGGACGTCGGGAATCAGGGTGGGCACGGTGGCGAGCCAGGGATTGGCCGGGTTGTAGCAGGGTTGCTTGAACGGGGCTGCCGCCGGGCAGCCCTGGGCGGTACCCGACTTGAAGAACAGCGCCCCATGGGTGCCGCTGGGCGCCGAGCGGGTATGCACGGCCACAAGCACGTACGGGGCCGCACTTGCGGTCCCCCAGGCAGCCAGCAGCGCTGAAGTGGCGATGGCGGCCGCGATGAGACGGGTCTTCATTTCGGTAACTCCCCCAATAACTAAATTTTTTCGGTGTTGGGCCAGGCGACGCAGTAATGGCTCAGACAACCCGAGTCTACGCCGACGGGTCACGCTTGCAATCCGTCCGCTGACATCCCAGGCGCCTCGGCCAAACGGTGGTTGGCGCTGCTCCGGACTGGGGGTTACATAAGATGTTTCTCGCAACGCACGAGAGCCCGGACACGGCCCCGCCCCGCCGGCGGGTCACGCACCCACAGAATTTCCCTAGAACGGGATCCGCCGGGCCCAGATGTCGGCGTACATGCGGAAGTCGCCGATCAGGCTGTAGAGGGGGTACTTGAACGTCGCGGGCTTGTTGCGCTCGAAGAAGAAGTGGCCCGCCCAGGCGAAGCCGTAGCCGGCCACCGGCAGGGCCATCAGCCAGGCCCAGGCGCCCGTCGCCAGGACGACGACCGCGATCAGGATCACCAGCGACGTGCCGATGAAGTGCATCCGCCGGTTGGTCCTGTTCTGGTGCTCGCGCAGGTAGTACGGATAGAAATCCGCGAAGGTCGGGAACTGCTTCCCGGTGGCCATTCGCTCAGCTGCCGTTGGCCACTGCCGCCATCACCACGCGCTTGGGCTCCGCAATTCCGTAACCCTGCGCGTAATCCACGCCCATGCCGCGGAGCATGGTGATGATTTCCTGGTTTTCCGCCCATTCGGCAATGACTTTCTTGCCGGTGAGATGGCCGATTTCGTTGATGGAACGGACCATCTCGCGGTCGATGGGATCATGCAGAATCTCCTTGACGAAGCTGCCGTCGATCTTCAGGTAGTCGACGGGAAAATGTTTCAGGTAGCCGAATGACGACAGGCCCGTGCCGAAGTCGTCCAGGGCGAACTTGCAGCCCAGTTCCTTCAGCGCGTTGATGAAGCGGCTTGCCTGGGCGAAGCTGGCAATGGCCGCGGTTTCCGTGATCTCGAAGCAGATCTTGCTGGCATCCAGCCCGCTCCTCTGGAACTGGCGGATGACGAAAGGCAGGAACTCGTTGTCCGCCAGGCTCGCTCCGGACAGGTTGATCGAGCAGAGCGCCAGACGCTCCCGCTCGTCGGCCTCGGAGACCAGCCAGCGGAAGGCGTGCTCCACGACCCACCGGTCGATGTTGGAAATCAGGCCGTAGCGCTCGGCCGCAGCGATGAAGAGGTCGGGCGAGACGAGGCCGCCCTGCTCGTCCCGCATGCGGAGGAGGATCTCGTAGTGGGAGCCCGTTTCCTCCACCTGCAGGGGCTGGATCGTCATCCGGTACAGCTCGAAGCGGTCGTCCTCGAGCGCATTGTTGATGCGCGCGGCCCACTGCATCTCCCGGCGGCGGCGCATGAGGTCGATGTCGTTCTGCTTGTAGGTATGGATGCGGTTCCGGCCCGCCTCCTTGGCGGCCTGGCAGGCGCTGTCCCCGGCGGTGATCAACGTGGCAACGTTCTCGTTGTCGCCGGTGATCGGCACGACGCCGATGCTGACGCCAAGCCGGAACGTGCGGTCGTCCCAGGTGAACTTGTGCTCCTTGATGGCCTCGCGCAGCATCTCGGCCGTGCGCATGGCCTCCTCCATGCTGCAGGCCTCGAGCAGCAGGCCGAATTCGTCGCCACCGAGACGGGCCAGCGTGTCCCGCCAGCGGATCTTGGCCTTCAGCAGGGCGCCCAGCTGGGTGAGCAGCGTGTCGCCGGCGCCGTGGCCGCAGGAGTCATTGATGATCTTGAACTGGTCCAGGTCCAGGTACAGCAGCGCGTAGGACGTCTCCCGGGCCTTGGCGCTCTTCAGGGACCGTTCCAGCCGGCTCTCGAACTCCCGGCGGTTGACGAGCCCCGTGAGCAAGTCGTGGCTGGCGTGGTAGGACAGGCGCCGGTTCAGCTCCCGGGACTCGCTGACGTCGTGGAACACCAGCACGCCGCCGGTCACGTCGCCCCGGTCATTGCGGATCGGCGACGCCGTGCTCTCTATATAGAGCTCGTTGCCATCCCGCCGGATGAGCAGCGACGGCCGCACGGACTTGACCGAGCGGTTGCGCTTGATCGAGCTCATCACCGGGTTCTCGAGGGGCTCGCAGGTCTCCTCGTGGAAGCCGCGGAAGATCTCGTCCACGTGCCGCCCGCCCGCATCGTCCAGCTTCCAGCCGGTGAGCTCTTCCGCCACGGGGTTGATGTACTCCACCGTGCCGTCGTGATCGGTGGTGACCACGCCATCACCGATGGACTGCAGGGTGATCTGGGCACTCTCCTTCTCGCGGAACAGGGCCTCCTCGTAGACCTTCTGCTCGGTGATGTCCGTCTCGACACCGACCAGCCGGCGCAGGCGGCCATGGTCGTCCAGCAGCGCCTTGGCACGGCAGTTCACCCAGCGCCACTCCCCGTCCTTGCGGCGCATGCGGTGGGTGTTCTCGAAGATCGGCGTGCGGCCGGCGATGTGGTCCCTGAGACGGGCCTGGAGGCGGGCGTAGTCGTCCACGTGCACGATGCGTCGCCAGTCCGGCGCGTTCCGGGCCAGGTCGTCTTCGGCGTAGCCCATCATCTGCTTCCAGCGGGACGAGTATTCGACGCGGTTGTTGAGGGCGTCGAAATCCCAGGTGCCGTCGTTGACCGTCTTCTCCAGCAACTCCTCGCGCTCGTTAATCTCGGCGAGGCGCTTCGTCGTCCGGAGCCTCTCCAGGCCACAGGCCAGGCTCGAGCCGAGTAGTTTCAGCAGCAGGATGTGTTCCACGCTCCAGCCCGCCTGGGGCTGGCCGAAGAACAGGGCCAGGCAGCCGGCGCGCTGGCCGTGGACGTGGAAACCGATCAGCAACACCGCGCCACAGCCGAGGGCGGCGAGCCGGGCCGCATCGGTGGCCTGGGCGGCCGGTGGCGCGTCGGTGCTGGCGATGCCGTGGACCCGCAGATGGTCCAGGTGCTTGTCGAGCCAGGGCAATTCGTCCAGGGAAGTGCCCGTGAGCACCTCCGGGTTGCCGGTGGCAAATGCGCTGCGGGCGGCGACCACCTGGCCGATCCGCCGGCCTGAAGGATCCAGGAGCAGGACGCCAATGGCGTCGCAGGCCGTCTCGTCCCGGAGGGTCTCGAGGGCCGCGGCCAGCACGGGATCATCCGGCCCGCCGGCCAGGTTCTGCAGGTCCACCGCGAGCTTGGTGTAAACCACGTCCAGGCCCCCGGCAGTCCGGGCGCCCGCTGCATCCTGCAGACCGGTCAGCGTCAGGTGGTATTCCATTATGTCCGTTGCCCCGCGGCCACCTGCGATGCATTCTGACAGAGATTTTTTAGAATACAACCTAAGCCAATGTTCTCCATCGGATTTGGTGATCGGGGTCCCGCCACCCTCGACGACCGGAGTCTTTCGGCATAATCCCGGCCACAACTCTGACAAGAAGGTTGTCTGCCCATGTTCGAAAAGCTCCGCGTCTGGTGGACGCTGGACACGGCTGCCGAACGGGACAGTCCGGACAACCCCTTCGGCCCCCTGGACGCTGCCCAGCGCCGGGACGCCGGGCCGATGCTGGCCCTGGCCTTCGGCTGGGGCTTCCTGATCACCGGCCTCTTCATCGGCGGCCTGCTCGGGGCCGGCCGGCCCTTCTGGCCGGAGCTCGTCTGGAGCTCGCTGCTGGGCAATGGCGTGAATTTCGTCGTCGGCGCGCTCGTCGGCTACATGGGCTACCGGACCGGCATGAACAGCGGGCTCCTGTTCCGGCTGGTCTACGGCAACGTGGGCGCGGCGGTGCCGGTACTGTTCCTCACGGTACTGCTGATCTTCTGGCAGGGCATCACCGTGGGCGCGTTTAGCTTCGCCTGGGTGCAGGACTTCGAGTCACCCTGGTTCTATGCGGTCGCCATCTTCGCGGGCCTGCTCTACACCTGGACCACTTACTACGGCGTGCAGGGACTCGAGAAGGTCGCGCTCCCAGCGGCGCTGATCCTGGTTGCCGTGCTCGGCTATGCGGGCTGGTACAACATCAGCCAGGCCGGCGGGTGGGAGGCTTTCCTGGCCCTGTCGCGCACCACGGCCGCGAAGAGCCCGCTGACCAACGTGCAGGCGATGAACATCGTCATCGGCTCCTGGATCGTGGGCGCGGTGGTGATGGCCGAGTACACCCGGTTCGCCCGGCAGGCATGGGTGGCAATCGCCATTCCCTTCATCGTGCTCATCGTGACCCAGTGGATCCTGCAGTTCGTCGGCGCCATGGGCGGGGTCGTCTCCGGCAACTTCGACTTCACGGTGTACATGCGCACCGTGGGTCCCGTGATCTCGCTGTTCGGCCTGGTCGCCATGAGTTTTGCCCTGTGGACGACGGGCGACGCCAACCTCTACCTGCCCTCCATCCAGACCGCCAGCGTCTTCCGGCGTCCGAAGCGGGTAATGGTCGTGATCTGCGGCGTGCTGGGCACGCTGATCGGGCTGGGCATCTACCAGCGCTTCATGGACTTCATCACGGTGCTGGCCACCGTTGCGCCGCCGATCATCGGCCCGGTGATCGTCGACTACTACGTGTGCAACAGAATGCGTTTCCGCGCCGAATTGCTGGATCGCCTGCCAACCTGGAACCCGATAGCGGTCGTAGCGTTCGCCATCGGTGCCACCAGCGCGTGGTTCTCGCCGCCGTGGATTGCGAACGGCCTTTTCGGCCTGCTGGTCTCGATGGGGGCCTACGGGATTCTCTACGCGGCGACGGGTGCGATGGGCATCCGGCTCGGCCATGCCCGGGCAGTCGCCGGGGCCGGAACCGGCGCGCGATGACGGCCTGGCACCTGACGTTCCTCGGGGTCGGCAACGCCGCGGCGCCCCAGCTGGGCTCCGCCAGCGTGGTGCTGGAACGGGACGACACGCCGCTGCTGATGGTGGACTGCGGCCAGGAGGCCCTGTCGGCCTGCCTCGAGCGCTACGGGCGCCCGCCGCCCGCCGTGTTCGTGACCCACGTGCACATGGACCACGTGGCCGGCTTTGAGCGGCTCTTCGTCGCCAACCACTTCGGCAAGCCTGGCCTGCCCCGGACCCGGCTCTTCGTGCCGGCAATGCTCGTCCCCCTGCTCCAGGGCCGCGTCGCCGACTACCCCAACGTGGTGGCCGAGGGCGCCGCCAACTTCTGGGACGCCTTCGACGTCGTGCCCGTGAGCTACGGCTTCTGGCACCAGGCCCTGTGGTTCGACGTCTTCGCCGTCCGTCACCACGTGCCGGGCACCGCCTATGGAATCTGCCTGCCGGGCAGCTTCCTCTACACCGGCGACACCCGGCCCATCCCCGAGACCATCGCCCAGTTCGCGGACGGCCTGATGCCCCTGGTCCACGACTGCGACCTGCACGGCAACCCGTCCCACACCGGCCTGCCGGACCTGCTCCGGGAGTACAACGAAGACCTGCGCCGGCAGATGGTGGTGTACCACTACGCGTCGGCGGAGGATGGCGCGACGCTTGCCCGGGCCGGGCTCCGGGTGGCCAGGCCGGGCGACCGGCTGGGCATTCCGTCGCCGCGGGAGGCGTCCGCCGCCCACGCGTCGGCCGTGCACCAGCGCCTCCTGGGCGACCGGCGCCAGGGGACACATTAGGGTGCCGCTGTTGGCACGGCTCACGAGGCCATGCCGGTCTTGACATAACTGCGACACCAGCGGCACCGGATGACTTACCCTCCCGTCATGCACCGGCGCACTCCGACCTTTGCCCTCCTGCTGGCACTGCTGGCTACGGAGGCCGCGCCCCAGAGTCCCGCGGTGACACTGCTCGCGCCAGTGGACCAGGACGTATCCAACCAGACAACGAACACCTTCACTGCCACGGCTTCTGCTCCGGCCGGGCTCACCAGCGCCACCCTGCTCGTCGGCGATCCGCCCGGAACGGCGACGTTGAGCGGCCCGACGCAGGTGCTGGACACCCAGCTGACGGCGGATACGCCCGCCACGCCGGGTGGCAGCGGCACGACGGTCAAGGTGGACGGCCTGAGTCCGCACTCCCACGGACTGCTCGCGTTCCCCGCGCTCATTGGCGGCGGCAGCGGCCAGGTGCCCCCCGGCGCAGCGATCGCCTCGGCTACGCTCCGCCTTAACTGCACCAACGCCGGCAACCTGATGGCCCTGTACAGGCTCGCCGAAGACTGGGACGAGGATCAGGCCACCTGGAACGAGCGGCGTGCCGGCGTGCCCTGGTCGGCGCCAGGCGCCGACGGCCCGGGCTCCCGCACGGGATCGTCCGTGCCGGGCGACTGCACCACCACGGGGCAGCGGCTCATCGCCATCACGCCCATCGTCCAGGCGTGGAGCGACGGCGCGCCGAACTTCGGCATCGTGCTGATCGAAACGGGCACCGACGGCGTCAACTTCAACAGCAGCGAATCGGGCGATTCGCCGGTGCTCACGGTCGTCTACAGCGATCAGGAGCCCGCGGCCACCCAGTCGCTCAGCGGCACGGCCGCCACCGCAAGCCTGAGCGCCACGCTACCGGTCGGCACCCACTACTGGAACATCGAGGTCACCGACGCCAACGGCGCCACCGCCCGGGGCGCGGCCGACTTCGAACTGACGATTGACCCGACCTATCCCGACGCGCCCGTGCTCATCACGCCAGCGGACGGCACGACCGGGACGAGCCCGGCATTGCCCCTCGCCGTGCGGGCGAGCGATCCGGGCGGCGGCGCCGTCACGGCGCAGGTCGCCCTGCGCAAGGCTGCCGGCCCGGAGTTCACGATCATCGCGTTGCCGGACACCCAGCACTATTCCGAGGTGTATCCAGCCATCTTCACGGCCCAGGCCGAGTGGATCGTCGCGAACAAGACAGCCCGCAACATCGCCTTCGTGACCCACGAGGGTGACATCGTGCAGAACGCTGGCGTCGTCACGGAATGGGAGCGCGCCAACAGCAGCATGAGCCTGCTGGATGGGGTGGTGCCCTACGGCATGGGACCTGGCAACCATGACCAGCCGACGACCCTCTACAACCAGTACTTCCCGTGGACACGCTACGCGCCCGAGGCCTGGTACGGCGGGCACTATCAGGACCTGAACGACAACAACTTCCAGCTCTTCTCGGCGGGCGGCCTCGACTTCGTGATCGTGCACCTGGCCTTCTGCCCGCCCGCCGGCGCCGTGGCCTGGGCCGACGGCGTGCTGAACGCCCATCCGGACCGGATCGGCATCATGACGACCCACGGCTACCTGAACGGGTCGGCCCAGCGCTCGGTGTCCAGCTGCACGAACACGCAGTACCTGTGGGACGGGCTGGCGGTGCCCAACCCGAATCTGCACTTCATGCTGAGCGGTCATGTGTCCGCGGAATCCCGGCGGAGCGACGAACTGCACGGCCACCCGGTGCACCAGATGCTCTCGGATTATCAGGACCGCGCCGAGGGTGGAGAAGGCTGGCTCCGGATCCTGCATTTCGTCCCGGGTGAGAACAGGGTCGACGTGACGACCTACTCACCCTGGCTGAACAAGTACGAGACCGACGCAGACAGCCAGTTCAGCCTGGACTTCCAGATGAGCGAGCCAATGGACGACGCGGGCTCGGTGGTCGTGCCCAGCGGCGGCCTGGCGGCGCTGGTACCCGCAGGCCTGGTGCCCTTTACCGAGTACGAGTGGCAGGTGACGGTGACGAACGGCGCCGGCAAGAGCCGCGCCGGGCCGCTGTGGCGCTTCACCACCGGCGCCAACGTGCCGCCGGCCGACGCCGACGCGGATGGCGTGGTTGACGTGGTGGACAACTGCACGCAGGCCGCGAACGCCGGCCAGTGCGACAGCGATGGGGACGGCTACGGCAACCGCTGTGACGGGGACCTGAACAACAATGGCGCCACCAATGCCCAGGACACCGCGTTGTTCCGCCAGCAGCTCGGGAAGCCGAGTGCGCCGGCCAGTTACAACCCGGCCGACCTGAACTGCAACGGCGCCGTGAACGCCCAGGACACCGCCCTGTTCCGGGGCCTCCTGGGCCTGGCGCCCGGGCCTTCCGCACTGGGTCAGTGACGGCCCGGCGACGGCCCAACGACAGCTCAGCGCTCCGCATCAGTCGCGATCCCCCGCGGAACTTGAGAGAATCCCCGCCAGGCGGAATTCCCGCGCCCCGTCCAGGAGTCACCGATGGACTACGCAGCGATCACGGGCTGGGGCAAGTGTCTGCCCCCGGCGGTCCTGACCAACGCGGACCTGGCCACCTTCCTCGACACCAGCGACGACTGGATCGTCAGCCGCACGGGCATGCGCGAGCGACGCATCTCCCACGTGCCGGCGATCGACCTGGCGGCGGTGGCCAGCAGCAGGGCGCTGGCCTGCGCCGGGCTGGCCGCGCGGGACCTCGATCTCATCGTCTATGGCAGCTGCAGCGCCGACGAGCAGGTGCCGAACAGCGCGTCGGGAGTGCAGGTCCAGCTCGGCGCCCACAACGCGGGCGCCATGGACATCAACACGGCCTGCACCAGCTTCCTCTACGGGCTCTCGGCGGCGAGCGCCATGGTGCGCTCCGGCGTCGTGCGGAATGCCCTCGTGATCGGCGTCGAGCTGATCTCTCCCTACATGGACTGGGAGAACCGCAACGTCTCCGTGCTGTTCGGGGACGGCGCCGCTGCCGTGGTGCTCCAGTCCAGCGACAGGGAAGTGGGCGTGCTCGGCGAACACCTGGGTTGCATCGCGGATGCGCGGCAGACGCTCCGGGTGCGCGGCATGGGCTGCTCCTACGCCAACCAGGGAGTGCAGTACGGCGACACCCTCTGGGACTTCGACGGCCAGGAGATCTTCCGGCGGGCCGTGAAGGGCATGGCGCAGGCCTCGGAGAAAGCGCTCGCCCGGTCTGGCATCGCCACGGATCAGGTAGACCTGATGGTCCCGCACCAGGCCAACCTGCGCATCATCGAGTCCGTGGCCAAGTACGCCAGTGTCCCCATGGACAAGGTCTTCCTGACCGTGGAGCGCTACGGGAACATGTCTGCCGCCACCGTGCCGGTGGCCCTGGTCGAGGCACTCGAGGCCGGCCGGGTGCAGCCCGGCGCGACGATCCTCATGCCCGGCTTTGGCGGCGGCCTTACCGTGTGCTCCCACGTCGTCCGCTGGGGCGACCGGGTGACGCCCCTCGGCCTCAGCCCGGCCGAGCTTCCGCCCAATGAACGCACCGCCCTCGAACTGGTGAATGCCATCCGCGCGCACCGGGGCACCCGCGGCGCGTCGGAGCGCGGACTGATGGCACCGCGCTTCGCGGAAACGGAGCCGCTACCGGGACTGGGGTCCTGAGCGCGGCGTCCTTCACTTCAGCAGGCGATAGTCACCCAGCCGGAACCACTTGCGGGAAAGGATGAAGCCGGTCACCGGTTCCGGGGAGAGACTCGTGACCTCGTCCGTCATGTTCTTCCGGTAAAAGGCGGTGCAGGTGGCGTTCTGCCAGACCGTCTTCTGCATCTTCTTTCTCATGCCGGCGACGTAGGCATCCTGAAGGTCTCGCCGGGCATCGATGGCCCTGATGCTGTTGTCCCGCTTCACGGCGCAGATGGCCTGCACGATGTAATCGGTGGCCACCTCCATGTAGGAGATCTGCGAACTGTGCCCGGAGCCGGTGTTCGGGCCGTTCACCTTGAAATAGTTGGGGTAACCGGAAACGGTGATGCCCTTGTAGGAGACCGCTTCCCTTTCCCATTCGCTGTTGAGGTTGCGCCCCCCTAACCCGTTCACCTGGAAAGTCAGCGCCTTCGTCATGTCCGAGTACGCGAAATATCCCGTGGCGTAGACGATGACGTCCAGCGGGATGTCCCTGCCATCCTTCGTCCGGATGCCCCGGGGCGTGATGCATTCGATCCCGCTGATATCGACTTCGACATTGTCGAGGGACAGTGCGGGGAGGTAGGTGCTGGTCGGTATGACCCGCCGGCAGCCCATCTCGTAGTCGGGCAGCATGTGCTGGCGCACCTTGTCGTCCCTGATGTACCTGTCCAGGTGCCTTTTCAGCCGTCTCCGGTAGTGGTCCTTCATGAACCGGCTGAGCCCCGACAGCCCGGGATAGCGGCGAAAGGCAATGAACCGGAGGTCGTAGTAGGCAAAGACGAGCAGCCGGGTGACATGCCGGATGCCCGGCAGCGTCCGGATGAAACGCTCCACGTCGCCGTACTGCCGGTCCGAGCGCGGGAGAATCCACTGGGCCTTGCCCATGAACAGGGTCAGCCGGGACACCTTGCCGGCAATGGCCGGTACGATCTGGGCTCCTGAACATCCCGAACCGATCACCCCGACGCGCTTCCCCTCGTAGGCCACGGAGTGATCCCAGTGCCCGGAGTGGAACATCGGTCCTTCAAAGGTTTCCGCACCTTTGATTTTGGGAATGTGCGGGTTCGCCAGCACCCCGCTGGTGTCGATCACGAAGCGGGCGGTATACCGCTCGCCGGACCCGGTCTCCACGCGCCACAGGAAATCGCGCTCGTCATAATCCAGCCGGGTCACCGTCTGGTTCGTACGTGCATGCTTTCGCAGGCCGAACCTGTCGATGACATGGTTCGTGTAGGCGAGCAGTTCGCTTTGCGGGGCAAAGGACTTCCGGAAGGGAAACGGCACGAACGAGATGCGGTAAAGGCTGGTGGGAACGTCCACCTCGGCACCAGGATAGGAGTTCACCTGCCAGGTGCCACCCAGCTCGGCACTCCTTTCCAGCAGGACGAAGTCGTTGCAGCGCTTTTTCTGCAGGCGGATGGCCGCCAGCAGCCCGGAAAACCCGGTCCCGATGATCACGGTCTCGAAGTGCCGGGGCGGCGTCATCAGGGTCATCGTCCTTCCAGGGGGCGTACCTGACGCCGCTCCCGGTTAGACGCCCGTACTGACCGGATTCAATCGCAGGGACTTGCGATGGCCCCGAGTCAACTCCCTCAGGCCCGCCTGACGGCGCGCCCGAGCAGTATCTTCCCCAGGTGCAGCAGGTTGTTGGTCGTCCAGTACAGCACCATCCCCGCCGGGAACGTGTAGAGCAGGACGAAGAACAGCGCGCCCATGCCGTAGAGGCGGAGTCGCTGCCCCGCCCGCAACTCCGGCGCGAGGCTCGCGTCTTCCTGCAGGCGCGCGGCGAGAATGGTGAACGCCGTCATCAGCACCGGCATCAGGTTCAGGTGGCCGCCGAAGAACGGCAGCACTCCAGGCAAGGCCGCCACCCGGTCGGGCAGGGACAGGTCCTGCACCCAGAGGAACGGCGCTCCGGCGAGCGAGAAGTTCTCGCCCAGCATGTCGAAGGCAGCGATGAACACCGGAATCTGCACGAGGAATCCGGCCAGGCTCTTCAGCGTGTAGAACTGGCTGACGCCGTGCCTGCGGTAGACCTCCAGGGTCCGGTTGTGGGCTTCCTCACCCTTGAACTCGCGCTTGATGGCCGCGAGCTCGGGGGCGAGCAGGCTCTGCTCGCGATTGACATCCGCCTGCCAGCGTTCGGCGAGCCACGTGAGCGGCCACATCAGCACCTTGACGGAGAGGGACAGGAGCATGATCGCGAGCCCCCAGTTCCCGACGATGCCCTGCCAGAATTCCAGGATGACCCGGAGGCCGCCAGCCAGGCCGCGCAGCCAGCCCCAGAGGCTCGCGTAGAGCATCCCGCCCAGTTCGGGAGCCGCGGCCGCGAGCTCCGGCCGCGTCACCGGCCCGCCGTAGAACTCCAGCCCGACGCTGCCCGGGCGGGCGCTGTCCCGGCCCAGGGCGATGACCGGCGCCTCCGCCTGCGGTTCCGCGACGGCCAACCGCATGGGGGCGTCGGCCCGCAGGAGCACGGCCCAGAAGCGGCCGCGAATTCCGGCCCACTCCCCCGCCGGCAGCACCCGGTCGCCGGCACGCGCATCAGCGCCCGCGAGGGTGAACTGCCCCGCGGCGTTGACGAGCACTGCGCGACTGTCGGTGTACATGCTCCCGAGCCCGGGCAGCGGCTCGCCGGCGAGTGCCGGGCCGCCGGCCAGCACCAGGCGGGCGCCGGCCGGAACCTGGATGGACGCCGACAGGGTCCTGCCCTGGCGGTCGAGCCGGTAGCGATGCACGAGGTGGATCCCGCCGAAGGGCTCCAGCGACGTCAGGATCAGGGCGCTCCCGCCGCCGGCCTGGCGCACGTCCCGGTCGTATTCGAGGTTCTCGAGGCGGCGGGTTGCCGCCGCGTCCCCGGGCACCTCCCAGGCAAGCCGGGAACTGCCCGCCGCTGGGCCGAGCAGGGTCTGCGGGTCCTCGCCCGGCACGCAGACCGCGCGGCAGCTGTCCCATCGCCCGGGAAGCCCGCCGGTGAGGTTGATCAGCACCTGCTGGCGCTCCCCGGCCAGGGCGACGGCAGCGGGCAGCGCGGTTGCGGGCGCCAGCGCCGTGGCGACAGCCAGAGCAATGGCGGAGACCGGCAGCGGCATCGCTCGCAGCCTCATTGGTAGAAACGTCGCATTTCGTTCATGGCATCCTCGATCAGTCCGGCGTCCAGCCTGGCATCTGCGGGCGGGCGGTAGTCGGGCCCCAGCACCTCCGCAAAGCCGCCGGGTTCCGTCACCATGACACGCCCGGGCTCGACGATGGCGTGGTCGTGATAGCTGCCCGCAATGATCCAGTCCCAGGGCACGCCGTCGAACAGGTTGCGGCCCAGGCTGTAGTCAGCGGGCGGACTGGTGCAGCCAAACAGGCCCTGCAGGAGAGTCGCCGGCAAGTCCTGGTGCGCGGTGCGGTGCCCGAACCGGCGCGCCGGCTTGCCGGGCCAGTGCATCAGCAAGGTCGACCGGAGCTGGTACGGCCCGAAGTTGCTGGCGTGACCGTAGTAGCCGAGCCCGAGGTCATCGAACTCGTAGCCGTGGTCGCTGGTGATCAGCACCAGCGTACTGTCCCGCAGGCCGGCGGCATCCAGCGCGTCGAGTACCCGGGCCACCTCCCCGTCCACCATGTGCACACCACTCCGGTACTGGAGCCAGCGCCCGCGGGCCTTGGGGTTCGACACATAGCGGTCGTCCGGCGGCGGGTCGGCCGCACCCTCCCCGGTGAAGGGCGGGTCGTAGTAGAGGAAGGCGAAGAACGGCCCGGCTGCATCCGCCTGTTCCTGCCGGGAGCCGAGCCACTGCAGCCAGTCCGCGGTCACCGCACGGTTCTTTTCCAGTCCGGTCGCGTCGGCCTCGGGCTTAAGGCCCGGGACGCCGGCGAACACGGTGCGGTCGATCAGGGTGGGACTGCCGTAACCGACGGCACTCGAGGTCATCAGGGCGTACCCCCGCCGCCGGAACTGGTCGAGGAGCACGGGCGGCCGCTGGATGTCGTAGAACGACTGCCAGTAGGTGCTGGGCAATCCGTAGAACATGGAGAACAGCCCCATGCGTGAGGAATTGCCGCCGCTCCAGTGATCGGCGAAATACTGCCCGGTGTCCCGGAACGCCGCCAGGGTGGGGCTGGCCACCGGGTCGATCGCGTCGGGCCGTAGCGCGTCGACGAGTATCCACAGGACGTTCGGCGTCGCCGCCGTGGGCGCCGGGCACTGGAGCGGCCGGAGGGGGTAGCGCAGGTCGCCGGTCCCTTCGGCCCCGCCCTGGCGAAGCAGGCGCGCCTGTCGCACCCGCTCCGGGTCGAGCCAGCCGAGCTTTGCCAGGGTGCGCTTGGCGTGGACCGGGTAGTAGAGCGGCAGCAGGGCGGTGAAGCGCGTCACGGGGCTGTAGCCCACCGCGTCCGCCCAGATGTGCAGGCCCTGGCTGGCGATCCAGCAAGCCACCAGGGCGGCCGCCAGCGGACGGCCGCCGGCCGGGCGCGGCCGGGCAGCCAGCCAGCGGTGGAGGCTCCCGGCCAGCATCGTCTCGAACGCGAGCGCGACCAGGAACACGATGGCGGTGAATACCCAGGTGGAGGTCTCGAAAAGCGCCATCGTGAACAGGCTGAGATGGAACCGCCGCTCCACGAACACGCTGGAGTCCAGGACGAGCAGTGCCAGGCCGGTCGCGGCCAGCAGGACAGCGACGGTCGTCACGACCCGGCGCGCCGGCCAGACCGCGATGAGGGGCCCGAGGACCAGGAACGGCAGCACGATGGCCAGCAGCGTCATCTGGCCGACCATTGCGAGCGGGACGTACAGCGTCCCGAGCACTCCCTCGAGGTCGTTACCTGCCGGCCAGGACCAGGCCGGCAGGTAACGCAGGGCGACGAGAAGGTAGAGCCCCGCATTGGCGGCGCCGAACCAGCCCGCCCACCGATACAGCTCCCGGCGGCTCATACGTTCCGGCGCCCCCGGACTTCGGCGGCGATGCGCGCTATGGCAACCGCGCCGGCAGGGCCGCTCGACCCCAGGTTGCAGACCCAGTCGGCGCGCAGGGCGGCCACGCCCTCGCGGAAACGGGCCGGGTCGGCCACCAGCTCGCGGATGCGGGCCGGCGCCTCGCCGATGGCGTCGGGCGGGAGCAGCGCGCCGAGACGGGTGCGCACCCAGGACTCAAAGGGTTCCATGCCCAGTTCCGGCCAGGTGTCGTTCCGCGCCTTTGGCGGCACGTCGATATAGAGCACCGGCTTTTCCAGGCCCATGCCGTAGTCCTGCCCCGCCCCGGACCAGTCCGTGATCATCACGTGGGAATCGTAGAGTGAATCGCTCTCCCCCATCTGCTCGATGAGCCGGAAGCGCGGATTGCCACCATGGCGGCCCGCGATGGCGTCGATGACCGCGGGCATCGTCCAGCGCGTCTGGTAGTGGGGCCGCAGGGTCACGCGGAAGCCCGCGTCGAGCAAGGTCGCGACCAGCGGCCCGCCGCACAGGGGCAGGATGGTCTGCTCGCCCCAGGAAGGCGCCACGAGCACGTGGATGTCGCCGTCGCCGGCCACGGGCGGCGGCGCCCGCCGGTTGGCCAGCAACTCCTCGAGCCGGCCGTAGCCGTGGGGGATCAGCTGCTTGGCCGGCAGGGAATGCAGTTCCTCGCGCCGGCGGATCTCCCGCATCTGGTGCGGCCCGGCGCAGAGGATGGTGTCGTAGTTGTCGAAGGAATTGGCGCGATCGGCCATGTGCGTGCTGATCAGCGAATGGAACATGTAGATGACATGCACCGGGTGCACGGACCGCTTCAGTTCCAGGTTGCCGAAATCGAGGATCTGGGTCACCAGCACGTCCGCATCGAGGAACTGGCAGAACGCGATGCGCCAGACGCCCTGGCCGACGCAGAAGCTGCGGATGAGCGCGTTGCCCTGGTGCAGGCCCGGGTCTTCCGGGTCCGAGCTGACGTACAGGATGGCCTCGCCGAGCACGTCCGTCAGGTGCCGGATGACCGGCGCGAAGTGATGCCAGTCCTGGCGGCTTTCGGACAGGACCACGATGCGCCGTTCGGCACGGGGGATGCGCCTGAAGGCGCGGTAGGCCCGCCACTCGCCGAACCAGGACACGATCGGCCCTCAGGCGGCCCGGAGAAACGTGACTTCGCGGCCGGTGTCACTGACCGCCGCTATACGGTACCCGACGGACCGCAACCCGGCGATGGCGCGGCGGGTGGCCTCGAGGCCGACCTCCGGAAACCGGTGATGGAACTCCACGAGCAGCTGGCCAGGCAGGAGACCGCTGGCCAGCATGTCATCCAGCACGGCGTACTCCGCGCCCTCGATGTCCATGCGCAGCAGGTCCGGCACGGGACAGTCCAGGCGGCGCAGGATGCTCGCGAGCCGGTAGCCCTCGGCCGTCATGGCGCCGGCGGCTCCGGCGCGCGACGCGACGACGCTCAGCATGGGCGCGCTCCCCGGGCGATTGGCCTTGCGCTGCTCCAGCTGGATGGGCCCGTCGGCCGCCACCACCGCCCACGGGTGGTGGCGAAACCCGGCCGGCAACTGCTGCGCCCTGAGCCAGTCGTTGCTGAAGGGCGTGGGGTCGAAGGTGTCCACGACGGCGGCATAGTCCCGGATGAGGCCCAGTTCGAAATCGATGTTGTTGCCGACTCCAAGACCGAACACCCGGGCGCCCTCGGGGACGCGCCGGTGACAGAGCAGCCAGCCTGCGGTCCGCTGCACCGGTTCGCGGATCTCGACGCGCAGCCAGAGCTCACGGCCGGCGAGGCGCCGGGCCAGGCGCTTGGCGCGCTGGTAGAAGGGCCTGCCGCGGAGCTGCCTGCGGAACTGCCGAAAGCGGGTCACGGGCGGCCTAGGAGGGCCGGCTGGCCTGGTCCGGCGCCTGGCCGGGACTTTCGCCGGCCGGCTTCGGCGGCGGCGCCGGGCGTCGACGCGTGACCAGGTTCTTCAGCTTGTACCAGTAGGTCTTCACCGCCAGCCCGAGCGTGGCGAAGAGGCCGACGACGGCCGAGAGGATCATGCTGCCGGTGCTGGGATCCAGGTAGGCGTGGGCATCGGGGGCCAGCCCGGCCAGGCTGCAGAACAGGGTCAGCAGGAGTGCGGGATGTCGTGGCCTGTGCATGCCGCGCATCATAACGCAGCCCGCCCCGCCCCGGCCCCGGTGCGCCGCCGGACCTCCGGGTAGACGGTGTCCCGGGCACGGGCCAGGTGGGAGGGGTCGTCGATTTCGCCCCAGACCAGGTCAGGGACGACCGGGCAGGCGATGGGCTGTTCGCGGCCGGCGGCGACCAGGCAATCGGTTTCGTAGTCGTAGCGGAGCGACGTGGCAAAGGCCCGCTCCGCAATGGCGCACATCCGCGCATACAGGGCGGCGGAGATCTTCGAGATGCCCACCAGTTCGCCGGCCACGCCGGGGCCCAGCGCCTCCCGGTTCTTGGACATATCCACCAGGCTGCCGTCCCGGCACTCCACGTACACCTCGTCCCCCGCCCCGGTCGGGCCCGACAGGAGGATGGCATCGGCCGCCGTGTGCTCCAGCAGGCAGGTCAGCGCACGGGGCTCGTACACCAGGTCCGACTCCAGCAGCAGGAACGGCCCGGTGACGGCGCCCCGGGCGCAGTACAGGGAGTACATGCTGCCCGACTCCGCAAACCGGGGGTTGTGCACGGTCCGGACGAGCCCGGCACTGCGGCCCGCCAGGTCCTCGTAGTGGGTGGCGCAATGCCCGGTCACGATCAGCACGTCCCGGATGCCCGTCTGCACGAGGCGGCCGATGGACTCCTCGATGATGGGCATGTCCCCCAGCCGCAGGAAGCCCTTCGGAAAGTCGCCCACGTGGCCCGCCAGCCGGGTGCCCCGGCCCGCCGCCAGGATCACGGCCGATCTCATCGCGTGCTCCCCCGGTTACCGTCCAGGTGACGGCCGAGCGCGCTGCACAGCCGGTCCAGGTCCTCCGGCCGGATGTCGCCCATGTGGGCGATGCGGAAGATCTGCGCGCCCAGGTCACCCTGGCCCGCGTAGATGACGAAGCCGTCGGCCTTCAGCCCATCGTGGAGGCGGGCGTAGCTCATTCCCTCCGGCAACTGCCAGGACCAGAGTACCGCGGAGTAGTCACCCGGGGGCAGCAGCGTCGCGACGCCGGCGTCGCTTAGCGTCCCGGCGATGCGCGCGGCCCGGGCGGTGTAGCTCCGGCGGCGTGCCTCGCTGCCACCCTCCTCCGCGTGTTCGGCAAGGGCCTCCTGCAGGGCAAACGCGACCTGGACCGGCAGGGTGAAGGGCGAGAATCCGTCCCGGTGCTGGGTGCCGTGGTAGCCGCGCAGGTCCAGGTACAGGCCGCCCGCCCGGCAGGCCGGGCCGGACCAGAGGTCCTCCCGGGCAAGGACGAAGGACAGGCCGGCGACGCCGTGCAGGCACTTGTTGGCGGTGCCCGCGAGTGCGCCGAGGTTCCAGGCCTCCGCGTCGATGCGTTCGGCCCCGAAGCTGCTCACCGCGTCGAGGAGCAGCGTGATCCCCCGCTCGCGGCAGAGCGCGCCGAGGGCAGCCAGGTCGTTGAGGCGGCCGGTCGTCGTCTCGTGGTGCACCAGGGCAAGGTGGGTGATCGCGGGGTCCGCTTCCAGTTGGCGGGCCACCGCTGCCACGTCGACCGGCGCGGTCCACGCGTGGCGGGCCATCCGCCGGGGCTTGTCGTGGACGTCCAGCATGCGCGCGATGCGCTCTCCGTACACGCCATTGGCGACGACCAGCGTGGTGCCGGCATCCGGTGCAAAGGTGGCGAGCATGGCCTCCACGGCTCCCGTGCCGGAGCCCGCCAGGGTGACGGCCTGGTAGCGCTCCGCCATCCCCGGATGCACCTGCACCAGGCGCCGGTTGATGTCCTGCACCAGCCCGGCGAATTCCGTCTCCCGGTGGCACCAGTCGCCACGGGTCAAGGCCGCGCGCACCCGGTCGGTCAGGGTGACCGGCCCGGGGTTCAGGAGGATCTGCCGGGTCAACGCGTTTCTCCGGTCCGGCCCAGCGCCGCGCGAAACCGCTCCGCGACGGCCTGCGGGGGCATCGAGGGGCGCGGCAGTCCCTGGAGCACGCCGGGAAGCACCGGCACCTGCATGAAGCGCAGGCCCGGGCTCCGGTCGGCAAGCGCAGCGCTCACCGCGGCAGGGTCGGCTTCGGCTGCCACCGAGCGATAGCCGGCCCCCGCGGCGATGGCGCAGAAATCGACGCCGGGGGACACGGTCGCCTGACCACCGGTGGATTCGTGCCGGCCATTGTCGATGAGGACGTGCACCAGGTTGGGCGGTCGTTCGGCGGCGACGGTGGTCAGGGCGCCGAGGCGCATCAGGGCGGCACCGTCGCCGTCGATGGCAATGACGCGCCGGTCGGGGCGTGCGATGGCCAGGCCAAGGGCCAGGCTGACCGCGCAGCCCATGGAGCCCACCATGTACAGCTGGTTCGACGTGTCGCCCAGCGCATAGAGTTCCCGGCCGGTGAAGCCGGTGGTGGCGACCAGCAGGTCCCGGTCACCGGCCGCCGCGCGGATGGCCGCAAGGATCGCGTGACGCTGCGCGACCGGTGCCTTGCGGGGCACCCGGGCGACCGCCGGGGGCGGCTCGCGCTCCGGACCCGCCGCCAGCGTCGCCTCCGCCACGCTGCCCTTCCGCATGATCAGCGCGAACGGCCGCCGGACTTCATCGATGTGGGCCACGGCCCGGTCCAGTGCGGGACCGATGTCGGCCTCGCTCTCCGGGAACAGTGCCCAGGGAATGTCCATCAGCTCGAGCAGGCGGGGTGTGATGGCGCCCATGAGCTCGTGCTGGGGCTCGTCCGCGTGCCCGCCCGGCTCGCCCCGCCACGTCACGATGAGCAGCAGCGGGAGCCGGAAGGTGTGCGTGAGGGACGTTAGTGGATTGACAGCGTTGCCGAGGCCCGAGTTCTGGAACATGACGACCGCGCGCTGGCCGCCCAGTTCCGCGCCGGCCCCGATGGCCACGGCATCGCCCTCGTTCGCCGCACCCACGTAACGCAGCACCGGGGAACCGATGGTGTGGTTGATGAACGGCGTGAGGTAGGAACAGGGCACGCCCGTGTACAGGCCGAATCCCCGGGCGCGGGCTGCCGCGATGAATGCCTCGGCGTCGATCATGACCGGGAACCGCTCAGGCGAAGCTGCCCGCAGCCACCACGTCCTCGAGGCTGTCCACATCGAGCCAGTGGCCTGTCGTGTAGTGCACGCGCACGCGCTCGCCCCGCTCGACGAGGTTCGACAGCAGGTGGTGCAGCTTGGCGAGGCGGTTGGCCGGGTCCGCCGCCAGTTCCGCGACCGCGGCGCGGAAGCGGGGCAGTGCCGGGGACGACACGCGGAGGAAGCCCATCCACTCGCCGTGGATCCGGTCCTCGGGCACGTCTTCGGCGACGCATTCGAGGAAGGCCGGCTGGTAGAACGTGCGGCGTGAATGCGGCTGGGTGCAGACCACGTAGTCCGCGGCGCGGCCGCGGTTCACGGAATCCCGCCATTCGGTGTCCACGACGATGGCGAGCTCGTCGTCGCTCTCGCCGAGCGCGTCGAGGATGTAGCGCTTGAAGATCACGTCGCCGTAGGACACGTAGAGCTCCATGCTGTCATCCGGATCTGCGTCCAGCGCCAGGGCCAGGGACACCAGCTCGCCGGTGTCGGCATAGTCCGGATTGTCCGTGTAGGTGAGCGCCGGCAGGTCCACGGCCCCGGGCAGGTAGCCGCGGACCACGTTGATCCGCTTGATGCCCGCCGCGTTGTAGGCGGAGACGATGTGCGACAGCAGGGGCCGGCCCCGGACCTTCACCATCGTCTTCGGCCGCTGCTCCGTCAGCTCCCCCAGTGCGGAACCGCGCGACGCCGCGAGGATGACCGCCCTGCTGCGCGCCGGCGGGCGCGGCAGGTAGCGCTCCTCGGCCTCCTGGAGCTCCGACGCGCCCTGGAGCCGGAACAGCTCCTTTACCGGCGCGATGCGGTCCTCGACCGACTGCAGGTTCTGGTCGCGGAAGATCGTCCGCGCGGTGTCCTGCATGGCGACCACGGCGGAGCGCAGCAGGTGGTTGGCCCAGATCGCGATCGAGAAGCCCGCCTCCCGGAACACCCCGGTGGGCGTGCCGTGGTACTTGGTGGGCACGATGACGACCGGCGACCGGCCGGCCCATTCCTTCTGGAAGGCCAGTACCTCGGTCGGGCGGCTCAGCGCGCTGTGGATCAGGATGCCATCCGAGCCGGCGGCGTGGTAAGCCTCGGCCCGGCGCAGCGCCTCGCCGAGACCCCAGCCGGCGATGAAGGCCTCCACCCGCGTGATGATGGCGAAGTCGTCGTCCGACTGGGCGTCCTTGCCGGCCTTGATGCGGCTGCAGAACTCGTCCACGTCGGCGAGCTGCTGCCTGTCGCCGTCGATGAAGCTGTTGGTCTTGGGGTAGAGCTTGTCCTCGATGCACACGGCGGCGACGCCCCGCTGCTCAAGCTTGCGCACGAGGCGGCGGACGTTGTTGAAGTTGCCGTAGCCGGTGTCGCCGTCGAGCAGGATGGGGATGCTGGTGGCGTCCGCCATGAACTCCAGCATCTCCAGCACCTGGGTCCAGCTGGCCTCGTTGGAGTCCCGGACGCCGTACTGGGCGGACATGCACAGGCCGCCGGCCCAGATGCCGCGGAAGCCGGCCTCCTCCACGATCTTCGCGCTGATGCCGTTGTGGGCCTCCAGCAGGAACTCCAGCTCGGTACTGTTCAGCAGTTGCCGGAAGCGGGCCGTCCTGCGCGTGCTCATACGCGGTAGCGGTATTCCCTGCCCGCCTCCCGCTCCACATCAGGCGGATAGCTCTTGCGCTTGTCGACGTAGTACTGGCGGAGGTGGTCCCCTTCCGAGGCCCGGTTGTAGGTGTAATAGAGGACCCGGCGCTGCTCGCCGGTGTGATTCGGTCCCGACCGGTGGGGCACGAAGGAATCGAAGAACACCGCGTCGCCGGGTTCGGCCTCGATGGCAACCCAGTCGATGCCCGCGAGCTGCTCTGCCGTCAGGGGCTCCCACTCCGCGCCGATCAGCCGCTGGCCGCGGAAATTGGCGGCCATCTCGAGGCAGCCGTTGGCCCGGGTGCTCCGGTCGATGGTCAGCAGCGCCGTGACGTGCAGGCCGGCGTAGCGGGCCCAGCCGGCCTGCACGTCCTGGTGGGGCTCAAAGCCACCGCCGCCCGGCTGCTTGAAGTTGATCTTGTCCTTGAACAGCACCGCCGGTTCGCCGAACAGCTGGCCGCAGGCGCCGGCCAGGGCCTCCGAAGCCGCCAGCCCGCGGAACCCGGCATGGAAAGGCAGCACGTCCTCGAGGCGGTTCAGCAGGCGTTGCCCGTTCGCGTCCTGCTCGAAGTACTTCATCCACTTGCCGGGGGTCTCCGGCCACCCCTGGACGTCGTCGGTCCAGCTGCGGACCCTGCCCACGCTGGCAGTATCGAACAACCGGGGCACGACGACGAACCCGTCACGGCGGAAAGCCGCGACCTGGGCGGCCGAGAGCGGGCCCGGGGTTGCCACCGGCGACTGCTGAGCACTCATGGACCACCTGTCCGGGGCCACTTCGCTGGCGGCCTGCTGTGATGGAAGGTGGCAATTGTACCGGACGAGCGGCCCGGGAAAAAAAGACGGCGCGAGGCTCGGGGGGAGCACTCGCGCCGGGGAGTCCCTGGCGTCGGGGGAGAACGCCAGGCGTCTGGGGGACTCTGTCGTGCTAGCGGGCGGCGGCGGCGGCCAGGTTCAGCGCGGCCGGGTCGTCGCTCGTGCACTTGACCGGGGTCTTGCTGCCGACCCGCCAGGTCACCGCGTCGCCCTCGCCCCGCAGCTCGTGGCGGGAGTCGCCGTAGCGGAAGCCCGACTTGGCGGGCCGGGCAACGAGCTTCACGGCAGGACGATCGGCGGACTGGACCCGCACCGCGCTGCCGGACTCCCGGTAGGTCACGGTCAGTTCCTGACCGCTCTCGCAGCTGTAGGCGACCGGGCGCCACTCGGAGGCGGCCGGCGCGTCGCTGGCAAGCACGGGGGCGCCGAGCAGCAACGCCGCGGAAGCGGCCATTGCAGGCAGGAAACCGGAAATTCGCATGACTCACTCCTTCAATCCAAGTTTGTCCCGGACGTGACCAGTATTTCGGCCCATCCGGGCAAACGGATTGCTCCAGATCAAGAGTTACAAAGTGTTACAACTGCCGGGAGCCCGGCAGGTGGCAAGCCCGCATTGTGCTGCAGTACCGTCGGTGCTACGGGGCGTAATCCTCGCCCACGCGCAGCATGGCGCCCGTGCCAATAACATCATTAAGCCGACTGAAATCCAGCATGCCATCCAGCATGTTGCGGGTCGTGCCGTCCCGGCGGAGCGTGGCGAGGTAATCCCGCGCCGCATGCCCCACCACCCGCACCATCGCCCCCGGATGAATCGCCAGCCGGAACCCCAGTTCCCCAAGCTCCCCGATGGACAACAGCGGCGTCTTCCCGCCCTCCACCATGTTGGCGAGGAGCGGGACGCGCCCCCCCAGTTCCCGCCCCACCCGCTCGAACTGCTCCCGGGTGCGCAATGCCTCGACGAACAGCACGTCGGCGCCCGCCTCCGCGTAGGCGTGGGCCCGCTCCAGGCCCGCCTCGAAGCCGTCGACGGCGATCGCGTCGGTGCGCGCCACGATGACGGTGGCGGAATCAGCGCGGGCATCCTGGGCTGCCTTCAGCTTGCCGAGCATCTCCCCGGTGCTCACCAGCGTCTTGCCATCCAGGTGGCCGCAGCGCTTGGGCAGGGTCTGGTCCTCCAGCTGGATGGCCGACGCGCCCATCTTCTCCAGCAGCCGCACAGTGCGCTGCACGTTCAGCGCGTTGCCGAAGCCGTTGTCGCCGTCGACGATCAGCGGCAGCGCGACGCGGTCACGGATGTTGCCCACCGTCTCGGCCACTTCCGTCAGCGTCGTCAGGCCGATGTCCGGCCGGCCGAGCTTCGTGAAGGCGATGCTCGCGCCGCTCACATAGGCGCAATGGAAGCCCGCCTGCTCGATCAGCAGCGCCGTGAAGGCGTCGTAGCAGCCGGGGGCGATGAAGGGCTGGCCGGCGAGCAGTTCGCGCAGGCGTTCGGCGTGGGACATCAGGCTTTTTCCTTCCGGAGGCGCAGCTTGAGCCAGGGCATCAGCCCGCCCGCCTCGACCATGGCCATGAGGTGGGCCGGGATGCCGTTCACGGAGTGCACTGCGCCGGAGCGCAGGTTGTCGATGCGACCCGCCACGGGATCCACCCGCAGCCGGTCGCCGGCAACGACGGTCCCGGCGGCCGGGAAGACGAGCGCCGGCAGGCCGAAGTTGAGCGCGTTGCGATAGAAGATCCGGCCGAAGGACACGGCCAGCACCGCGCCGACGCCCAGGTGGGTCAGCGCCATGGCCGCCTGCTCCCGGGCGGAACCCACGCCGAAGTTGCGTCCGGCGACCAGGATGTCGCCGGGCTTCACGTTCGCCGCGAAGGCCGGGTCGATGGCCTCGAGGCAGTGCCGGGCCATCTCCGCCATGGGTGACTTGAAATACAGGCCGGGCGCCATCACGTCGGTGTTCACGTCGTCACCGAACGCCCAGGCGCGGCCCTCGATGACCTTCACCGGAGGAACTCCCGGGGGTCCGCGATGCGGCCGGCCACCGCCGACGCGGCCACGGTGTAGGGCGACGCCAGCCAGACCTGCGCCGAGTTGGCGCCCATGCGCCCGCGGAAGTTGCGGTTGGTGGACGAGATGCACACCTCGTTGTCGCCGAGCACCCCGGCGCCCAGCGCCGCGCAGGCACCGCAACCCGTCGGGAGGATGTAGGCGCCCGCTGCGGTGAGCGTGGCCAGCGTGCCGTCGGCCGCCGCGTCCGCCATCGCCTTCGTGGACGCGGGCGCCACCAGGAGCCGCGTGCCGCTTGCCACGGTCCGGCCCTCCAGTACCTCGGCAGCCATGTGCAGGTCCGACAGCTTGGCCCCCACGCAGGCGCCGATGTAGGCCTGGTCCACGCGGACGTTGCCGACGGCACCCACGGGACCGGAGTTCGCGGGCGAATGCGGGGCGGCGACCTGGGGCGGGAGGTGCGTCGCCGAAAAATCGCGGGTGGCAGCGCAGGCCGCCTCCGGATCGCTGCGCCAGTCCAGCGCACCGGCGGCGGGTTCCCGGCCCGCGGCGCGGAGGGCATCCAGGGTCACGCCGTCGGCCGCCACCAGCCCGGTCTCGGCACCCAGCTCCGCCGCCATGTTCGTCAGCACCATCCGTTCCCAGATGGACATGTTCCGCACCGTCTCGCCGCCGTACTCCAGCACGCGGCCGCCATTCTCCATGCCGAGTTCGCGGCACAGGAAGAGGACGATGTCCTTCGCGACCACCCCGCGCCCGAAGCGGCCCGACCAGTTCACGCGCACCGTCTCCGGCACCTGGATCCAGATCTCGCCGGTCACGGCCACGCCGGTCATCTCGATGGCTCCGAAACCCGCCATGAAGCAGCCGAAGGCACCACCCATGCTGGAGTGCGAGTCACCGCCCACGGCGAACATTCCCGGCTCCAGCAGCCCCTGCTCCGCCAGCAGCACGTGGCCGATGCCGCGCATGTCGAAGAAGTGCCGGATGCCGAAGTGGCGGGCAAAGTCGCGGGTGAGGCTGAGGATGGCGGCCGACTCCGCGTCCACCGCCGGAGTGAAGTGATCCGAGCACAGCACGATCCGGTCCGGATCCCACACGCCAACGCCGAGCTCCTTCAGCCGCGGCCAGATGCGCCGCGGCCCGCCGGAGTCGAGCAGCAGTGCCAGGTCCACCCGGCAGGTGACGATCTCGCCGGGTGTGACGCGGGGCCGGCCGGCGGCGCGGGCGAGGATCTTTTCGGCGAGGTTACTGGCCGTGCTGTGGGTCATACTGGCAAAAGTATGGCAGAAGGAGGCAATGTCCATGGCTACGGCAAGGTCGCGAATCCCGCTGCCGGTCATCGCGCTGGGCACGGCCTTCGCTGCCCTCGTTCTCGCCGGCTGCTCGGGTGCCGGGCGCATGCCTGACGGAGCTACCGGTGAGGTGACGGGCACCGTCACCTACCGGCAGCGCATCGCGCTGCCGCCGGACGCGGTGATCCGCGTGCGCCTGGCCGACGTGTCCCGGCAGGACGTGCCGGCCGACGTGCTGGCGGAAGTGGATATCCCGTCCGCCGGCCGCCAGGTGCCGATCCCCTTCCGGCTGACCTACCCGGTGGCCCGCATCGATCCGGCCCACACCTACGCGGTCAGTGCGCGGATCCTGGTCGATGACCGCCTCACCATGATCTCCACCACGGTCATTCCGGTGCTGACCCGCGGGGCGCCTGCCGAGGTCGAGGTCGTCGTCTCGCCGGTCAGCGCGCCAGCCACCGGCGGATAGCTGCGCATCCGGCGTCAGTGCCCCCGCTCGATCGTGCGCCGGGCAATGTCGTCCACCAGCCCGGGCGCGAACACCTTGAGCAGCTGCGCCAGCCTGCCCCGCCGGGTCATCACGAGTTCCCGGGAACGGCGGTTCGTGGCCCGCAGGATCTGCCGGGCGCACTCGCCCACGCTCATCACCCTGGCGGGGTCGAGCGGGTCGATCTGGATGGGCCTGCCGTCCGGTCCGGTGGCGTTTTCGCGGATGCCCGTCGAGACGAAACCCGGATAGATCATGGTGACCGTGACACCGGAGTCCTCGAGCTCGATGCGCAGCGAGTCGAAGAACCCGCGCATGGCGTGCTTGGACGCGGCGTAGCCGGAGCGCGTGGGAACGCCGGTGAGGCCGGTGAGGCTGGCGATCCCCACGATCCGGCCCCGGGAGACCTTCAGGTGCGGAAGCGCGTAGGCCGTGCAGTAGACCGCGCCCATGTAGTTGACCTGCATGATCCGCTCCAGCATGCCGAGGTCGCGGATCTCGTCCACCCGGGCCCACATGGTGGCGCCCGCGTTGTTGACCAGTGTGTCGATCCGGCCAAAGCGCGCGACCGTCCACTCGATGAGTTGGCGGCAATCGCTCTCGACCGCGACGTCGGTCTGGAGCACCTCCACCTCAGCACCGGCCCGGCGGCACTCGGCAGCGACGGACTCGAGCGCCGCCGCATCCCGGGCCGCCAGCGCCAGTCGGTTACCCTGGGCCGCGAGCTGGCGCGCGAGCTCGGCGCCAATGCCCTTCGATGCCCCGGTAATCACCACCACATTGCCGCGCATTCCGCCCTCCTTCGCCGTCAGTCCCGCTGCAGGTCGACTCCCAGCCGCTGGAAGCCGAGGCAGGCTCGCCGGGCAGCGGGCCCGTCGGCGTCGCCGGCCAGCAAGGCAGCGTGCTCCGCCAGCAGCGCCAGTTCCAGCGCACGGCCGAGGGTGAGGATGAACCGGCGCGCCGCCCGCTGGCGCAACCCGGGGTCCCGGGTCGTGCGGTGCCAGTCGATCGCGCGATCGACGGCCGCCAGGCTCGCGGCACCGGCCGAACCGAGAGCCGCATCGGCGGCGGCGGCCGAGGCCCGGGTGATCCGCTGGCGTAGCGCAGCCAGTCCCTGGTCCAGGTCCGCCCGGAGCAGCAGGTCGAGGGCGAGCACGTTGGTGGTGCCCTCCCAGATCGGCAGCACCTGGGCGTCCCGGAGGAACACGGGGATGCCGGTGTCCTCCACGTAGCCGGCGCCGCCGAAGGCCTCCACCAGTTCACTGGCGCCACCCGCCGCCTGCTTGCCGGTGGTGGCCTTTGCCAGCGGCGTCAGCAGGCGGAGCAGCGCGGACTCGCCCGCGTCGAGCTCGCCGCCCTCGTCCCGTCCGAGCAGTTCGACCAGCGCAAAGGCGAGCAGGAAGGCGCCCGCCGATTCCGCATCCACGTCATCGAGCGTGGCCCGGTGCAGGGGCTGGTCGGCCAGCCTCGCGCCGAAAGCCTGGCGCCGGGTCGCGTAATCCTCAGCGAGGCCGAGCCCGTGACGCAGGAACGAGGCGGCGCACACGCTGTTCCACGTGCGGGTGACGCGGAGCATCGGTTCGATATTGCGCGTGCCGTGGGTCTCGCCGGCGACGAGGTGCGCGACGGCGCCGTCCAGCGTCAGCTCGGCGGTGGGCACCTTGCGGGTGCCCAGCTTGTCCTTGAGACGTTCCACCCGGATGCCGTTCAGCTGGCCGCGGGCATCCCGGGTCTCCAGGTAGAACAGGGCGAGGCCACTGCCCCCGGGGCCATTGCCCTCGGGCCGGGCCAGGGTCAGGGCCATCTGCGAGGTCGCCGCCGACGTGAACCACTTCTTGCCGTAGAGGCGCCACGTGCCGTCGCGGTGCTCGGCCCGGGTCAGCGACAGGCCCACGTCCGAGCCGCCGGTGGCTTCCGTCATCCACTGGCCGCTGGTCCAGAAATTGCCGGCATCCCGGCTGGTCAGGTGGGGCACCGCGCGGTCGATCAGTGCCTGGTTCTCCGACGCGAGCAGGGTGCGCGCCGCGCCGTCGGTCATGGCCAGCGGGCAGCTGTACACGTCGGTGACGGGATGAAAGAGGTGCACGAGCAGGAACTGGTGCACGCGGGACCAGGCGCCGTGCGGCCGTTCCCGCGGATGGGCGGTGAGGCCGAACTGGACGGCGAGGCGCTCGGCCTCGCGCCACAGGGGCGTCAGTTCGATGTGGTCGATCCGGTTGCCCCAGGCATCGAAGCGGGTCAGGCGGGGCTCGTTCCCGCGGTCCGCGCGCTGGAAATCCCAGAGCGGACCCGCGGCCAGCCCGGCGAGGCCGGCCAGTTCAGGCTCGATGGCCTTCTGCACGTCGGGCGGCAACCGGTGCCGCACGAAGCTTCGCACCAGCCAGTCGTCCCGGAGCCCCTGCCAGGGCCGGGGCTCGGCCTGGACGAAGGGCTGGACGGTCACGACGCCGCCCGGGCCACCTGCGAAACATCCCGGGACGGCGGCAGCAGGGGCACCGTCTTGTGCACCCACTGCCCCGGCTCCGCCCGGTGGCCCGGACAGGGCACCACGCGGATGTGGGTGTCGCGCAGGCCGGCGAGCGCCTGCGCGTCGATCTGGCCGTACCTCGCGGCGTAGTCCCGGGTCATCTTCCGCACCTGCGCGAGGGTAACGTCGGTCTCCACCAGCAGTTCCTCGGCGGGCGACGCCGCCTGCCGCGGCCGCGTGCCCTTCAGCACGGCGTAGTCCTCGTCCATTACCTGGTCCCGGGTCATGGTGACGAGCATCTGGTGATCCGCCGCCGGGACGCCGCCCTTGCCGTCGGCGCCGGGCTTCGGCTGCAGCAGCAGCATGAAGATCTGCGTGTTGCCCTCATCGACCGGCGTCACGGTCGCCACGACGACGGTCGGCGGGTAACCCGGCTGCCTGTTCGTGTTCCGCGACACCATGCCGACCACGTCGAACTCCATCATGAGGCCGCGGTCCGGACTGGTGTTGCCCTTCGCGTCCCACGCGGCGTGGAAGGCCTTCACGTAGGTGTCGGTGAGCTCCAGGGTCTCGATGCTCACGCCCTTGGGCAGCCACCTGGCGAATTCGTGGACGTAGTGCACGTGGCACGGGTCGTTGTAGTTCTCGGCCATGCGCACGTAGTTCACGTCCTTCCGTCGGGAGAGGATGCCCACGTGCCAGCCATCGGGGTCGGCGTACTCCGGGAGAATGTCCCGGAGCTTCGGGCGCTCGGCCTCCGTGAGGTCGCCCAGGAACACGAACACCAGCCCGTAGCGCTCCTCCACCGGATAGGACGGGACCCGGGCCTTGCGGGGCGGCGCGGCCGGATCCCTGATGCCCGCGGGCACCCGCACGCACCGGCCGCTGCCCTCGAATTCCCACCCGTGCTGCGGGCAGACCAGCAGGTCGTCGCGCCGCCGGCCCGCGGACAGGGACGCGCCCCGGTGGCAGCAGGCATCGCTCAGGCAGTGGGCCTGGCCCGCCCGGTCGCGGAACAGGACGAAGTCGCAGTCGAGCATGCGAACCCTGACGGGCTCCTGGCCGAGCCCGGCGCCGATGCAGGCGGCATACCAGTTATTGATGAACACGATCGGGCTTCCTCCGATGGCGACTGCACCGAGTATGAACCCGGGGACGGGACTCGTTCTAGACTGGCGGGATGAATGGCCTGATCAGTTCCGTCCTGCCGGCGGAAGACCTGCTTCGTGACCGCACCTACCGGCGGCTGTGGACCTCGATCCTGATCAGCTCCTTCGGGGGGCAGCTCACCCTGCTGGCGGTGCCCCTGACCGCCGCCCTGCTCCTGCACGCCACGCCCACCCAGATGGCCTGGCTGACCGCCACGGAGATCAGCGCGTTCGTGCTGCTGTCGCTCCCGGCCGGCGTGTGGCTGGACCGGGTGCGAAAGTTGCCGGTGTACGTGACCGGCGAGTCCCTCCTGGCCGTCGCCGTGGCCACCGTACCCCTGGCCTGGTGGCTGGGCGTGCTGTCCATGTCCTGGCTCTACGTGGTCGGCTTCGCGATCGGCGCCGTGCACACGGTGGCCGGCAGCGCGGCGCAGATCGTGCTGACCCAGATCGTGCCCCGGGAGCGGCTGGTGGAGGCGCACGCCAAGAATTCCCTCGCCAACTCGACGGCGGAGGTGGCGGGCCCGGGCGCCGCCGGCGTGCTGATCAGCCTGACGAGCGCGCCGGCGGCGCTGGTGGCGGACGCGGTGCTGCTGTCGGTCTCGGCGCTGATCCTCCGTGGCCTCCGGCTGAACGAGGTCCTGCACTCCTCGACCCAGCGCTTCCACGAAGCGCTGCGGGCGGGGCTGGCCTTCGTCGCGGGAAACCGGCTGCTGGTGACCATGGCCTGCATCGTCGGCGGCTGGCAGTTGTGCCACAACACCGCACTGGTGGTGCAGATCCTGTTTGCCACGCGGGAACTCGGCCTGACGGCCGGCGGCGTGGGTATCTCCTACATCGCGCTCGGCGTCGGGACCATCATCGCCAGCACGCTGGGACACCGGCTGGTGAACCGCATCGGCCCCGGCCCGGCACTCGTCGTCGGCCTGGCCATCTGCGGCGGCGGCTGGCTGATCGGCGCCCTTGCGCCGGAAAGCGGGCTGGGAAAATTCATGTTCGCGGCAATGCTCACGGCGTTCGGCGTCGGCGCCACGCTGGTCTTCATTACCTTCCTCGCCCTGCGCCAGGCGACCACGCCCGCGCCCATGCTGGGGCGCATGACCAGCACGATGCGCTGGCTCATCCTGCTCCCGGCAGGGCCGGGCGCGCTGCTGGGCGGGTGGATCGGCGAGCACGTGGGCCTGCGTTACGCCCTCGCTGTCGCCGGTTTCCTGTGCCTGCTGGTCGCCGGGGCCGCCTGGCGGCAGCCGGTCATCCGGAACATGCGGAAGCTGCCCATGGCGGCCGGCGCGCACCGGGCGGCGGATGCCCAGTCGGTACCGGACACCCAGCCTGGCGAGTTCGTGCCGTAGGAGCGCGTTCACGCGCGACCGGGAGTTCCCCTCTGGCGCTGAGACGCGCCTGCCGGGGAACTCCCGGTCGCGCGTGAACGCGCTCCTACCACAGCCCCTTCAGCTTCTCGGCCAGCTTCGCCACTTCGGCCGGGTCCGCCTGGCTCACGTCCGCGTACTCGGTGAAGCGCTCCGGAATCTTGATGGTCGCGTCGATGCCCATCTGCTCGCTGACCATCGGGAAGCCCTGGGGGCCCTTCGGCGCCGAGGGGTCCAGCACGAAGGCCTGCCCCGAGCGGTTGATGAGGATGTCGCTGTAGGGCTGCACCCGGGTCTGGATCGCCCACTCGATGGACGCGATGTCGTAGGGATTCACGTCGGGGCCGACCACCACGGCGATCTTCGCCGTGCGCGGGAACCGGCCGGCGGCGCCCCACAGGGCGTGCAGCACGTACTTGCCGAACTCCGGATGGGGCTTCAGGGCGCCGTCCACGTTCAGCTGCACCACGTAGGTCATGTTCGGGGTGACCACGCAGTCCTTCACTTCCGGGATCTTGGCCTGCAAGTCGGCGAGCATCTCCCCCTCGACGGGAATGAGCGCCAGGTAGTTGTGGTCGAAGGGCGGCATCATCTCGATGGTCGCGTACCACATCGGGTTCTTGCGGTGGGTGATCGTGGTGACGTCGAACAGCGGGAAGACCTGGTGCTTGTCGTAGTAGCCAACGGAATTGGAGTGCCAGCCGATGATCTGCTGGGGCACGTCGGGCTGGAACACGCCTTCGATCACGTACTCCGCGGTGGCCGGCACCTCCAGGTCCACTGTCTCGCACTTCACCAGCTCCACCGGCGAGCCACGCAGGCCTCCGGCGTACTCGTACTCGTCCAGGCCGTAGGGCACCCCGGTCGCCGCGGCCATGTGGACGGCCGGATCACACTGGCAGGCAATGGCAATTTCCAGCGGCTTGCCAAGGCGTTGGGCCTTGGCCAGGTGCAGGCCGATGTGATTCATCGGCGGGTTCCAGAAGGCGAAGATCGAGAGCTGCTTCTTCTGCTCGTGCTCCGAGTAGGTGCCGCCGTGTGGATGCTTGCAGTTCCAGAGGCTCGTGAGGCGGTACCAGCCCACGTTGCGCACCCCGGTCTCCGGGTCCTTCGTCACGACCACGCCGCCGCAGATATAGGACGCCCCCTCCTTGCCCAGCCACACGTGGGGGATCTGCCTGTCGATCGAGACCTTGTCGCGCGGGATGATCACGTCCTTGCAGGGCGCCTGCTTGCGATCCACCAGCGTCGGCTTGTGCCAGCTGCTGCGGTCCGCAAGGATCGACGTGTGCTTGACCTTGGCGGCGATGGGATCCTTGGTGCCGATGGTCAACCCGGTGCGCTCCCGGGTGCCGAACGGGTTGAAGATGACGGGGACGTCGGGGGTGTTGTAGCCCTCCAGGTTCTCCAGCAGCAGGCCGGGCCCGTTGGTCTCGGCCAGCAGTCGCATGAGGGTCTGCAGCTCGTTGGTGCCCTGCCCGACGTTGATCGGCGCCTTGACGCGCTTCAGCTGCCCCATCTCCTCGAGTTTCGCGAGAAACTCGCGCATGTCCTTGAACGCCATCGAATCGTGCTCCCGTATCGTACAGCCGGTCTGAGGGCGCAAACCTTAGCATGACCGGCACCTCCGGTAGGAGCGCCTTGAGGCGCGACCCCTTCCCGCTCGAGACGCGCGGACTCGATTCTCGCGGGAAGGGGTCGCGCCTCAAGGCGCTCCTACGGGGCGAGGCTTTGCAGTAGGCTATGCGCCCCTTGCAGGAAGTTCATCAGGAATTCCCCATGCCCACCTCCGCCAAGAAAGTTGCCATCGTCACCGGTTCCGCCACGGGTGTCGGCGCCGCCGCCGCCATCCTGCTGGCCGAGCACGGCTGCAACGTGGTGATCAACTACACCCGCAGCAAGGCCGAGGCCGAGGAAACGGCGGCCGCGTGCCAGGCGAAGGGCGCGGAGACCATCGTGTTCCAGGCCGACGTGTCCGAAGACGACGCCTGCAGGGCCATGGTCAAGGCTGCGGCGGACAAGTGGGGCCGCATCGACTACCTGATCAACAACGCGGCGCGCACCAAGTTCAACCCGTACCCGAAGCTGGACGGCGTGACGAAGCAGGACTTCCTGGACATCTACGCCGTCAACGTCGTTGGCGCGTACCAGATGATCAGGGCCGTCACGCCCCACATGAAGAAGCAGGGCCACGGGTCGATCGTCAACGACTCCTCGATCGGCGGCGTAACGGGGATTGCGTCATCCATTCCCTACGCGGCATCAAAGGCAGCACTGAATCTCATGACGAAGTCGCTGGCCCACGTTCTGGCACCCGAGATCAACATCAACACCGTGGTCCCGGGCATGATCCAGACCCGCTGGCTCAAGGGCGGCATGGGCGAGGAACAGTACGAAGCCATGCTGAAGTCGACGAGCGCGCAACTGCCCCTCAAGAAGGTGGCGACGCCGGAAGACATCGCCGCGGTCCTGGTCTGGTTCCTCGAATCGGCCCACCTGATCACCGGCGAGACCCTCATCGTGGACAGCGGCATTCACATCGGCACGCTGCCGCCCTACTCCAGCGGGGACGCGTACTAGGCGGCGGAATTTGCGGGAGCAGGCGCGGGTCGCGCCTGAAGGCGCTCCTACGGTGCCGGCTCCTGCGGTGCCGGGATGACGGGCAGAGCCGTCTCCCACTTCCACCCGAAGCCCTTCGTGCTGTCGATCAGCCGGATCCAGGATGGCGTCAGGCGCCAGAAGGGCGCGCGCCGCAGCCGGTCTGCGATGATCTTCTCGTTGGCGTCCCGCGGCCGGTCGAACAGCCGCTGCACGTCGGGAAACTTCCCGAGGTACACGTCCAGCGCCTTCAGGCGCTCCTCGCCCTCGAGCACGAGGGCCCGGCCTTCCATCTGCAGGCCGATGACCTCGCCCCAGGTGGACACGTCGTGGTTGATGGCGCCGGTCACATGGGGGTCGCGGTGCATGTCCCGGCCGTGCCGGGTCTTCAGGTCGGAGACGAAGTAGACATTCAGGTCGGCGTCGCTGGCGTAGAACACCGCGGCCGCCCAGGACCGGCCCTCGGCGGTCGTCGCGAGCGTGATCGTGCTGTGCCCCGCCAGAAGTTCCCGCACCCGCTTCAGATGGATCTCGGGCACTGCAGCACCCCCTATTTCGCGCGCGTCCGGACCGGGCGCTTGCCCTCGCGCCCGCCCTTCCAGCGCTTCACCAGGCCGCTCTCGATGTCGAACAGGTCCAGCACCCGGCCGATGTTGTGGTTCAGGACGTCGTCGATGGTGTGTGGGTCGTTGTAGAACGCCGGCATCGGCGGAGCGATAATGGCGCCCATTTCCGCTGCCTGGAGCAGCAACCGGCAGTGGCCCGCGTGCAGCGGCGTCTCCCGCGGCATCAGCACGAGCTTGCGCTGCTCCTTCAGGATCACGTCGGCGGCACGGACCACCAGGGTGTCGGCGTAGGAATTCACGATGCCGGACAGCGTCTTCATCGAGCAGGGCGCCACGATCATGCCGCCCGTCCTGAACGAACCGCTGGCGATCGTCGCCGCCAGGTTCTGGTCGCTGTGCACCTCGTGGGCCAGCGCCTCCACGTCCTTGAGGGCCCAGTCCGTCTCCAGGGAAATATTCAGCTTGCCCCCGTTGCTGATGACGAGGTGGACCTCGGCGTCCGGCACCTCGCGCAGGGCCTCCAGGAGCCGGATGCCGTAGATGGCGCCGCTGGCGCCCGTGATCGCGACGATGAGCCGCATGGGAACTCCCGGAGAGGTGGTCGGTGGCATGATGGCGGAGCCCTCATGATAGTGGACGGGTCCGGGAGGCACCAGTTGAAACGCGTCTACTCCTCGGCCTCCCTGTGGGAAGCCCGCGAGATCCTCGCCCTGCTGGAGCAGCAGCGCATCCCCGCCATGCTACTTAATGAGAACGTGGCGGGAACTCCGGGCGTACTGCCCTTCAATCCCGGCATGACGGTGGACGCGGAGGTGTGGGTGCTGGATGCCGGCCTCGCAGACCGGTGCACCCGGCTCATCGCCGAATTCCAGGCGGCCGCGGCGCCGCCCTCCCCGGGCACCGAGCCGGCCTGGCAGTGCGAGGCGTGCCGGGAGGAGAACCCGCCAGGCTTCGATCTCTGCTGGTCCTGCGGCCGCGCGAAATGACAGCGGCGGTCAGCCAGCCTTGTACAGCCGCGCCAGTGCGCCGACGGTGAGCCACCCGCCGCGGCGTACCCGGCAGGTCACACCACCCCGCCACTCGTCCGCGAGCGCCAGTCGCAGGCCGGGCGACGCCGCATCCATCCGCCGGCAGGGATCGAGTTCCCCGGTCACCAGCAGTTCGATGTCCTCTCCGAGGCGCAGCACCGCCCCCGAACCCTGCCGGAGATCGAGCCCGTCCACCAGGATATTGGCCCGGCGTGCGAGCCAGGGCAGGTCGGTGCCCGCAATGGCGCAGGCCTCGAGCCACCCGCCGGCCGACAGGACCGTGACCTGGCGCGGACCGGGCCTGCCCCGCGTGTCGCCCGTGACGCCGGCGGACCGGGATACCTCCGCGCGGTCGAGGGGCAGCATCGGGCCGCGCTTCATGTCGCGGCGGGCTATGCCGAGGACACGCCCCGGAATGGTGATCGGCTCGGGCATCGTCGACATTCGTGTTCGCGCTCCTGGCAGGACTCTATATTGAGCCGGCAGGCCTGCGGCATGCCATCCGGCCGCTGGAACTCGCCCGGTCCGGTATGGTCATCAGTAACGGCCGCCCGTGCCCGGCGACCGGACCGCATGCTACCCTGCCGGGCGCCCGCGCATGGCATCCGCAAGCGCATTAAATGCTCACCATAAACGGTTGAACATGCTGGAACTTCTGACCCAACCCGAGGCCTGGATCGCGTTCTTCACCCTGACCGCCCTCGAACTGGTGCTGGGGATCGACAACATCATCTTCATCTCCATCCTGGTGGACCGGCTGCCCCGCGCCAGGCGCGAGATCGCCCGGCGCATCGGCCTGTTCCTGGCGATGTTCATGCGCATCGCGCTGCTGCTGACGCTGTCCTGGATCGTCGGGGCGAAGCAGCCGCTCTTCACCATCACGTCCCTGGAAATCTCCGGGCGCGACATCATCCTGATCCTGGGCGGCCTCTTCCTGATCTGGAAGAGCACGAAGGAACTGCACCACCTCGTCGAGGGGGTGGACGACGAAGGACAGAAATCCGCGGCGTCCACGTTCGGCGGGATCATCTTCCAGATCATCCTCATCGACATCGTGTTCTCCCTCGACTCCATCATCACCGCCGTCGGCATGGTGGACGAGGTCGAGATCATGATCGCGGCGGTGGTGGTGTCGGTGGGCCTGATGATGCTGTTCGCCTCCGTCATCGGCAATTTCGTCTCCGACCACCCCACGATCAAGACGCTGGCCCTGTCCTTCCTGATGGTCGTCGGCGTGGCACTGATTGCCGACGGGTTCGACACCCACGTGCCGAAGGGCTACATCTATTTCGCCATGGCCTTCTCCGTGATCGTCGAGATGCTCAACATCCGGCTGCGGAGGAAGAAATCGGCGACGACGATGAACCCGTCATGACGGCGCGCGGCCTGTTCGCGGCGATTGCGCTCGCCCTGCTCGGCATCCCCGTGCTCGCCGCGGCCGGGCAGCGGCTGCAGCTGGAGGTCGATGCACGCGATGCCCCACGGCGGGTACTGCAGGCGCGGCTGACGATTCCCGTGACCCCCGGCCCGCTGACCCTGGTCTACCCGAAGTGGCTGCCGGGAACCCACGGCCCCACCGGGCCGCTGGCGGACCTGGTCGGCATCCGGATGAGCGGCGGCGGCCAGCCCCTGGCCTGGCAGCGGGACAGCGTGGATCTCTACGCCTTCAAGGTCATCGTCCCCGACGGGGTCCGGAGCCTGGATGTGTCGCTCGGGCTGGTGTCCGGACTGCCGGAGGGGGGGCTCGCGTCGCCCGCGTCGCTGACCACCGAGCTGGCCATGATCAAGTGGAGTCAGCTGGTGCTCTATCCCGCGGGCGTGCCCACGGTGGAGCTGGAGGTCGAGCCCTCGATTTCGCTGCCGGCCGGCTGGGAATTTGCGACCGCACTGGAAACCGTGGCGCCGGCCGGTCCGGGGACCATCCGCTTTGCGCCGGTCAGCCTGACCACGCTGGTGGATTCACCGCTGCTGGCGGGCCGCCATTTCCGGACGCTCAGCCTGGACGAGTCGTCCCGGCCCGTGGTGCTGGCGGTGGCCGCCGACAGCGCCGCCGCCCTGCAGATCCCGCCGGAGACGGCCCGGCATCTGCGCAACCTGGTCAGGGAATCCGACGCCCTGTTCGGTTCCCGGCAGTTCCGCCGCTACACCTTCCTCGTCGCGCTCAGCGACCAGGTCACCCAGTTCGGCCTGGAGTCCCACGAATCGAGCGAGAACCGGGTGGCCGAGAACAGCTTCACCAACCCCGCGGTCGGCATGCTGGAGCTGTCCGTGCTGGCCCACGAGTACGTGCATTCCTGGAACGGCAAGTACCGGCGGCCCGCGGGCCTCGCCACGCCCGACTTCCAGGAACCCATGCGCGGCAACCTGTTGTGGGTCTACGAGGGCCTGACCCAGTACCTGGGGCACGTGCTCACCGCCCGCAGCGGGCTCTGGCCCGCGGAGCGGTACCGGGACCGGCTTGCCCAGTCCGCGGCCTACTACTCCCTGCAGACGGGACGCAGCTGGCGGCCGATGGCGGACACCGCGGTGACCGCCCAGCAGCTCAGCCGCGCCTCGCCCCTGTGGCGCACCTACCGGCGCTCGGCCGACTACTACAACGAGGGCGCGCTGGTCTGGCTCGAGGCGGACATGCTGATCCGCGAGCAGACCCGCGGCCGGCGCAGCCTGGACGATTTCTGCGCGGCATTCTTCGGCGGCAGCGACGCCGGCCTGGCCGGGCCGCCTCCGGTGGTGCCCTACGCCGAAGACGACGTCTACGCGGCACTCGACGCCGTCCTCCGCCACGACTGGCGTCGGTTCTTCGCGGAGCGGATCACGGCGACGGCTCCGCCGCCGCCGGTCGGCGGCCTCGGCACCGGTGGCTGGCGCCTCGCCTACGGACCCGAGCGCAACGCCTTCCTCCAGGACATCGAATCCTGGGATCCCTCGGCCACCATGGAACTCGCCTACTCCCTGGGAATGCGCCTCAACACGGCGGGCCTGATCGACGACATCGTCCTGGGCACCCCCGCCGACGCGGCGGGCCTGGCGCCGGGCATGCAGGTACGGGCCGTCAACGGCCGGCGCTGGTCCGCCAGCCGGCTGCGGGAGGCGATTGCCGCAGCGCAGGTCGCCGGCGACGCCGGTGACGGCGGGTCCGTCGCCCTGCTGGTCGAGAACGGCGATCGCTTCGAGACCGTGAATGTGCGCTACGCTGGCGGCCTCCGGGAGCCGCGCCTCGAGCGGCTGCCATCTGGACCGGACCGGCTGGGTGCCAGCATCGCACCCCGGGCCCGCTAGCACCGACGGATCCCCGACCACGAATTTTATGGACGCCGCACGCGACCTGTTCTCCTACCGCAAGTACTGGGCCAGCCGGCTGACGCCGGCGCCGGTGCTGCCCATGTCCCGCGCCGAGATGGACGCGCTGGGCTGGGACGCCTGCGACATCATCCTGGTCACCGGCGACGCCTACGTGGACCACCCGAGCTTCGGCATGGCGGTGGTCGGGCGGCTGCTCGAAGCGCAGGGCTTCCGCGTGGGCATCATCTCCCAGCCGGACTGGACCTCCACCGAGGCCTTCCGGGCGCTCGGGGCGCCCACGCTCTTCTTCGGTGTGACCGCGGGCAACATGGACTCGATGGTGAACCGGTACACGGCGGACCGCCGCGTCCGGTCGAACGACGCGTACACACCGGATGGCGAGGCCGGCCGACGCCCCGATCACTCGGTGATCGTCTACGCGCAGCGCGTCCGCGAAGCCTTCAGGGGCGTACCGCTGGTGATCGGTGGCATCGAGGCCAGCCTGCGCCGCGTGGCGCACTTCGACTACTGGTCCGACACGGTCCGCCGCTCCATCCTCTTCGACAGCAAGGCGGACCTCCTGGTGTTCGGCAATGGCGAGCGCCAGATCGTCGAGATCGCGCACCGCCTCGCGAAAGGCGCCGCCATCGGCGACATCACCGACATCCGGGGCACCGCCTTCCCGCGCCAGGCGCTGCCCGAGGGCTGGTCCGAGGTCGGCTCCACCAGCGTGGACGAGCCCGGCCCGATCGACCGGCCCAAGGATCCCTACGCCATGGACGAGGCGCCTCCCGCCGGCGGCGAGGCCTGCGCTTCCGGCCCCGCTCCGGGCAACCCGCAGCCGGCGGCGGGTGAGAAGGTCCTCCAGTTCCACCGGCGCGCACCGAAGCTGGACCGGGCACACACCGTCGTGCGTTTGCCCTCCTTCGAGGCGGTCCGCGGCGACCCGGTGCTCTACGCCCACGCCTCCCGTGTCCTGCACCTGGAGACGAACCCCGGCAACGCACGAGCGCTCGTGCAGCGGCACGGCGACCGGGATATCTGGCTCAACCCGCCGCCGATTCCCCTGCTCACGAAGGAGTTCGACGCGGTCTACGAACTGCCCTACACGCGCCTGCCCCACCCGTCCTACGGCGACGCGAAGATACCGGCCTGGGAAATGATCCGCTTCTCGGTGATCATCCAGCGCGGCTGCTTCGGCGGCTGCACCTTCTGCTCGATCACCGAGCACGAGGGCAGGATCATCCAGAACCGGTCGGAGGACTCGATCATCCGGGAGATCGAGTCCATCCGTGATCGCACGCCCGGCTTCACCGGCGTGATCTCCGACCTGGGCGGACCGACTGCCAACATGTACCGGCTGGCGTGCAAGAGCCGGGAGATCGAGTCCGCCTGCCGGCGGCCCTCCTGCGTGTTCCCGGCGGTCTGCCCGAACATGAGTACCGACCACTCCGCGCTGATCAGCGTCTACCGGCGGGCACGCACCCTGCCCGGCGTGAAGAAGGTGCTCGTGGCATCGGGCGTCCGCTACGACCTGGCCGTGGAGTCACCGGAGTACATCCGGGAACTGGCGACCCATCATGTCGGCGGCTACCTGAAGATCGCGCCGGAGCACACGGAGGACGGGCCGCTCAACAAGATGATGAAGCCGGGGATCGGCACCTACCACCGCTTCAAGGAACTCTTCGACAAGTACTCGAAGGCGGCGGGGAAGGAGCAGTACCTCATTCCCTACTTCATCGCGGCCCACCCGGGGACGACCGACCTGGACATGCTGAACCTCGCGCTGTGGCTCAAGAAGAACCAGCTCCGGGTGGACCAGGTGCAGAACTTCCTGCCGTCGCCCATGGCCACCGCCACGGCCATGTACCACTCGGGCAGGAATCCCCTGCGCCGGGTCACCCGGACCAGCGAGCCGGTGGAGGTTCCGCGGGGCATCAAGGTGCGCCGCCTGCACAAGGCCTTCCTGCGCTACCACGACGCGGAGAACTGGCCCCTGCTCCGGGATGCGCTGAAGCGCATGGGCCGGGCGGACCTGATCGGGAACGGCAGGCACCACCTGGTTCCGGCCTGGCAGCCAGCCGGCAAACCGCAGCACCGGCGACCCGCCACGCGGGGCGCGGCGAGGGCGCCCCGCCGCCCCGCCTGAATCCGATCCGGACGGCATCGCGAAATTGGACGGTAGAGACCACAACAGGGCCGTCCACCATGCAACAACGAACGGGCGCCGAGGGCGTCATTGGCGGCACCCGGCAGAATTTCGCTGCCGCTGATGGCGGCGGCCTCGCCACCGACCCGCTGAAGCTGTACAAGTCCGTGGACGGCTACCGCGCCATCATGGAGTGGTACGAGTCGCTGGTGGAGAAGATCGGGGTGCCCTTCGAGGCCCTCTACGTGAACACCCGGTTCGGCCGGACCCACATGCTGGCGGCGGGACCAAAGGATGCCCCGCCACTCTTCCTGATCTCGGGAGTCGCCGGCTGCGCGCCGCTCTGGCGCAAGCAGCTGGAGTCGCTGGGCGCGAGCTTCCGGGTGTATGCCCTGGACATTCCCGGCCAGCCCGGGCGCAGCGATCCCAACCCGCCCTCCTTCCTGAACGACGATTACTGCAACTGGCTGGTGGACGTCCTCGACGACCTGGGGATCGAGCGCGCCCACTTCGCGGGGATCAGCGCCGGCGCCTGGATCGCCATGCGCTTTGGCAGCCTCCACCCCGGGCGGGTGGGCAAGGTCGTCATGCTGGGACCCACCGGAATCTCCAGCGCCCGCCTGCCCGTCAAGATCTGGCTCGGCCGTGTCGCGCAGAAGTGGAAGAACGCGGACGTGCTGCAGGACGACCTGACGGCCAAGTCGGTGTCCTCCAAGAGCCCTGGCGGCACCTTCGGCACTTTCGACCGCCAGCTGGCCCGGGCGATGGCGCTCTGCACCCGGCACTACCGGGTGGACCGCTCGCTCGGGATCTACAACGAAGCGACGGGCAAGGTGAATCTCTGGCAGGGGCTGCGGGTGCTCCGCAAGTTCTTCCTGCCCGAGCCCGAGGCCGTCCTGCGCCAGTTCAAGGTGCCGGGACTGCTGATCTTCGGGGAGCACGAAGTGCTCTATGACCCCCACGCCGTGGGCCGCAAGGCGCAGAAACTCATGGGCGACATCCGCGTGGAAGTCGTCGCCGGCGCCGGCCATGCCGCGGTCTACGACCGGCCGGAAGTCGTGGACGGGCTGGTCACGGCATTCCTCGAGGCATAATCCGGAACCTGATGTCCCGCTCCAACCGGAATTCCATCCTGGCGCTGTTCCTGCTGGCGCCGGCCAGCACCCTGGCCCACGAGGGCTCGAGCCTCCCCTACGGATCCTTCGTCGCGGGGCTCGCCCACCCCGTCCTGGGCGTCGACCACTTCCTGGCGATGGTGAGCGTCGGCATCCTGAGCGCCCAGATCGGGGGCCGGGCGATCTGGACGGTACCGGGCACCTTCGTCACGGTCATGGCCCTCGGCGGCGTGCTGGGCTGGCTGAACGTGGGGCTCACCTCCATCGAGTTCGGCATCGCCTTCTCGGTGCTCGCCCTCGGCATCGCCATCGCGGCCGACCGGAAGATGCCCATCCTGGTGGCCATGGGCGCCGTGGCGATCTTCGCCACCTTCCACGGCTATGCGCACGGCGCCGAGATGCCGACCGTGGCCAACCCGGTGCGGTATGCGCTGGGATTCATGACCGGCACGGCCCTGCTGCACATCGCGGGAGTGCTGATCGGCGACATCTCCCAGCACTACGCCCGGGGCAAGGTCCTCCTGCGGGTCGCCGGGGCGGCCATCGCCGGCGCCGGCACCTGGTTCCTCCTCGGCGCAGCGGGCTAGGAGCGGGCGGATGTCAGGCAGCCATCTGTCCACCGGCCGCCTCAGGCTGGCGCTGTGGGAAATCGGCACGGTCGTCTGGGTGTGCGTGGCGGGCTCGGCCCTGCACTTTGCGTTCGAGCTCAGCGAGTACTGGCGGCCCATGGCACTGTTCGCCGCCGTGAATGAAAGCGCGTGGGAACACACCAAGATGTACTTCTGGCCCGGACTGTTCGCCGCGCTGGTCCAGTACACCTACACGCGGGACGTGGCCAACAACTACTGGCTCGGCAAGGCCGTCGCGCTGACGCTCACACCGGTCCTGATCTGGTTCACCTACTTCACCTACATGAGCTGGGTCGTGGCCTCGGGAGGCAAGGCGTCGCTGCCGACGATGCTCTCGATCATGGTGCTCGGGATCAGCGCCGGCCAGGCCGCCAGCTGGACGATCCTCACCCGGCCGCCGATGCAGCGGGTCTCCACCCGCGCGGCCGCCGGCGTGATGGCGACGCTCACCGCCGTGTTCGCCACCTTCAGCTACTTCCCGCCCCGGGTCTTCCTCTTCGAGAATTTCTTCTGCTACCAGTACACGGGTGAGTACGGCATCCTGGACGACTACGGCCCGTACCGCGTGTTCGTCGGGGTCGGCGCCGACGGCTCGGCCCGGGACGGCGGCGGCGTGAATTACTGCGCTGGCAAGCAGCGCGCGGTTCCGCTGGCGGACGAATCCGCGGCCACCTTCTGACAAATCCTGGCAACACGACCGGCCATCTTGGGCTAGTGTGGTGAAAACGGCCGGAGAAGCCGCATGTCCGTCACCCTCGAAATAGCCCCGGCACGCGCCGCGGACGCACAGGTCATTGCCGAGATGTCCCGGCGACTCGTCGAAGTCGGCCTGCCGTGGACCTGGACGCCTGCCCGGGTGGCGCGCCACCTGCACCACCCGGAATCCCTCGTCCTCACGGCCCGTGCGACCGGCGCCGGCGGCCCGACCCTGGCCGGGTTCGCCATCATGCATTTCGGCGACGACATCGCGCACCTGAACCTGCTGGCGGTGGACAGCCGCTGGCAGCGACGGGGGCTGGGCCGCCGCCTCGTCGAATGGCTGGAGCAGTCGGCGATCACCGCCGGCACCTTCTCCCTGTGCCTGGAGGTGCGGGCCCGCAACCCCGTGGCGCTGCTCTTCTACCGGGACCTGGGCTTCGAGGAAACCAGCCGCGTGCCCCGTTACTACAGCGGCCGGGAAGACGCGCTCCGCCTGACCAAGGACCTGCGGCACCCGCTCGCCCGGGCGTGGCCCGACCTGGGCGATGGCCTGGACGGGGCAGACCGGGGCCCCGCCCCCTCCGCCGCCGAGTGGCTGGCGACGCAGTTCCCGAAGCAGGGCTCCCACGGCTGATCCGGGCTTCGCGCCCCAAAAAAAGAGGTTCATCGCGCATAACCGGGGAAGGCGGCCCGGATCTTGAGGAAGAAGTAGGCCTGGTCGCGGAAGCCGTAGGCCATGCGCTTGATGACTTTGATGCGGTTATTGATGCCCTCGATCAGATTGGTACCGAAGGGGTAGCGACTGTGGGCGAGGATGCCGGCCTGATGGCGCCGCAGCTGCTGGGCGAAGCGTCGGAGCGGTTCGATCCTGCTGCGCAGGGCCTTGCGATACCAGCTCCGCCAGGCCCTGGCAGCATCGGCGGTGTGCCGCTGGCGCCAGAGATCGCGTAAGGCCTCACGGAGCACATGCACGACGAACAGCGGTCGGTTGGCGGCCAGCAGTTCTTCCAGGGCCACGTCCTGGCCGGGGGCAAGGGATTCACGGTTCCGCAGCAGCAGCCAGCGGGCGCCCTTGACCAGGCGGCGCGCCGGTTGATCGCCGCGCAGTTCGTTGGCCCGATCGACCCGGACGCGGTCGATGACCTCGCGGCCGTACTTGGCCAGCACATGGAACAAGTCAAAGATGACCGCGGCCTTCGGGCAATGCCGTTGCACTTCGAGTTCGTAGCTGGCGTTCATGTCCATGACCGCGGCTTCGATGTGGGCACAGCGCGCCCCGAGCCGCTCGAAGAACGGGCGCACATCGGCCCGGCCGCGGCCGGTACCGACCCACAGGACCCGCTTGGTCTCCAGATCGACGACCACCGTCGCATACCGGTGGCCCTTGTGCAGGGCAAACTCATCTAGGCCGATCAGGCGTACGGTCGAGAAGTCGGCAGGCTCGAGCTGGGCAATGAGAGCCGTCTTATCCAGGCGTTTGACCGTATGCCAGTGCACCCCGTAGTGCCGGGCCACGTGCTCAATGGGGAGGAAGCGGGTGAGGTCGACGATGGCCTTGGCCAGGCGCCGCGTCAGCCGCTGATGGTCATCCAGCCAGTCGATGGCCATGCGCTTTGGGCCCCCACAGTGCTCGCACCAGACGCGCAGCACCGTGACTTCCAGGATCGTCTGGGCATCGAGCAACGGCAGGTCGCGAACCTCGCGCACGATGCGCTCATGGACGTGCGTACTCAGCGCTCCACACTCGCCACACCGGAGTGGACCCGCGTCCACCGGCTCGAGCCGGATCCGGATCTGGGCCGGCGACCCGGCCTGGCGTTCCACGCGGGTTACCTTGAAGCCCGACCAGCCACCCAGGCGTTCCAAAACCTCCAGTTCCATCGCGACCCTCCCTGACTCAGGTGGGGCCACAATAGGCGCTTACCCCGCTAAACCGCGATGAACCAAAAAAGAGAACCCCGCCAGTGGCGGGGTTCCCGGGGGGTCGTCTTGGAGTCTGCAGATCGGCGATCAGGCCTTCTTGCGCAGGAACTTCCGGCCCGCGACGCCGAGGAGGCCCGTACCCAGCAGCCAGGCGGTGGCCGGGATCGGCACGACCGCGTTGACCGCGTTCAGGGTCCACTGCTGGCCGTTGTTGAAGCCGCCAACCGTGGTCAGGCAGGCGCCCGTGCAGGTCTTGTTCGCCAGGATCAGCGACGTGCCGACCCAGCTGATCGTACTCATGCCATCCAGCGAAGCGATGGACTGCTGGGGACCCAATTCAATGTCATCGCCGCCGATGGTGCGGCTGATCGCGGTGCCCGGGCCCCAGGTGGTGGTCGACTCATTGGCGAAGTTGGCACCGAGGTTGTAGTTGCCGCAGATGCTGGCACCCACGTTGGTGCCGAAATTGCCCTCGGTGCAGCTGTAGGTGGCAGCGCTGGCCGCGCCACCATTGCCCATCACGAGACCGGTGATAAATGTCCGGAACAGGGTGGTGGTGGGCGACGTGGTCTGGCGCATGTTGAAAGTGCCGCCCGTCTGGGACAGGAGGCCCGTGTCCGTGTCGTAGCTGAAGGTGGCCGTGGACGAGGTGATGTTGCCCACCGAGCCCGCCGTCGCCTGGTTGCCGTAGACCAGCACCTGGGTGAGCGTGGCATTGACGGTGGCGGCATCCGCCGCGCCCGACACGCCGCCGACTGCCGTGGCAACCGCGGTTGCCAGAATTGCCTTGTTCTTCATGGTTGGTAGACCCCGGAAAATTTCTGAAGTAACCGCCTTCGTTCGTCGTTTTATCCAGCCGGCCGCGGGCGTTCGCGGTCAACAGGGCGCGTGGGGAATTCCCTTTCCGGCGAACCGGGTTACGCAGGGGAAACAGTGCCAAAGCGGGTCCAGGGATGTCAATTGCCGCGCCGGCGGATTCTCGCCGTTATGTCAACTGCCCGGGATGGGCGGAGACGTTGACCAACTGCCGGACAAGACCTGGTGCCGGGGAGAGGAGTCGAACCTCCGACCCCCGCATTACGAATGCGGTGCTCTGCCAACTGAGCTACCCCGGCAACCGCGCGGAAGTATAGGGAATCGACACCGGCCCATCAAACGCGGGTAGGAGCGCCTTCAGGCGCGACGGCAAACACCCGGTCGCGCCGGTCGGCGCTCCTACGGCCGGCGGCGGATGCGGATGATCAGTTCCATGCTCGTGGCCCGGGCGCCCTCGGGCAGCCGGGGCAGGCGTGGCAACTCGACGTCCCGGGGATCGATGTCCGTGAGTTCGCCGGTGTCCTCGTCCAGGAAATGGTGGTGGCGCGTGGTGGTGGAGTCATAGACCACCCGGTTCGGGTCCACGGCCACCTCCTGGATGATCCCCGCCCGCGAGAACACCTTGAGGGTGTTGTAGACGGTCGCCTTCGAGATGCGGCTGCCGGCCCGGCGCAGGGCCTGGAGGATCTGGTCGGCCGACACGTGGCAGGGTCCGGCGAGCAGCAGCATCCCCACCTCGATCCGCTGGGGCGTGGGCTGCACCCGGTGGGCCCGGAGCGTGGCTTCGACATCGGCCCGCAAGGTCATGCGGGAATTCTAGCGCAACTCCGGAAACTCCACGGTAAGGCCGGATTGTGCGCTGGCCGCACGCGCCGGCGGAGCCTAAGGTACCCCGCCTCGACGCCGCCACGATGTCCTGCCCCATGCCTCGCACCGCGGGTTACACGCTGCTCGAAATGCTGGTCTCGCTGGCGGTCGTCGCCGTCCTGCTGGCCCTGGCCGTGCCCGCGTTCACCACCCTGGCCCTCGATGCGCGCCTGACGGCAGCGGTCAATCGCGTGGTGCACGGCATGCATGTCGCACGGCACGAGGCCCTGAAGTCCGGCGCCGACGTGGTGGTGTGCCGGAGCCCGTCCGGCCGGCAATGCGCCCACGAAGGCGGCTGGAACAACGGCCTGATCGTGTTCATCAACCGGGACCGGGACGACCCGCCCCGGGTGGACCCCGGGGAACCGATCCTCCAGTCGGAACCCGCCTTCCCGCTCGCGGCCGTGCGGGCTAATCGCCGGGCCTTCGTCTTCCGGCCCTGGTCCCGGTCCGTGAACGGCACCCTCACGTTCTGCGACCGGCGGGGCAGCGCCCGGGCCCGGGCCGTCATCGTGAGCTACACCGGCAGGCCCCGCGCCACCTCCGCGGCAGCTGCTGACGGCGCATTGAGCTGTCCGGGCTAAGAAACTGAATGTTCACCGGAATCCCTGATCATCCCCGGCATCCAACCGGCTATCGGCCAACGCCCTGCACCGGAGCGGATCGCGGCACGATAGCAACCGTTGACGTTTCTCATGACCGGCGGCTGCGGTGCGTACCCCCGAACAACAAGAACAACAAGACGAACGGCAACGGGGCTTCAGCCTCATTGAGCTCATGGTGGCACTGGTCGTTGCGGCCATCGCCCTCGGCCTCGGCGTGCCCCTGTTCACCACCATGGCGGCGAACCAGCGGATGAGCAGCGCCACCAACGACGTGGTGACGAGCCTGCACGGGGCCCGCAGCGAGGCGCTGATGCGCCGTGCGCCGGTTTCACTCTGCCCCACGCCCGATGGCGCCGGCGCCTGCGTCGACGGCGGCAACCTGGCCCTCGGCTGGACCGTGTTCGTCGACCGCAACGCCGACGGGGCCATCAGTGCGGACGACGTGATCCTGCAACGCCACGGCGCGCTCCACCCGGAACTGAGGGACGGTGTCACCACCACGGACGCCGGACTCGGTTTCACGGATGCGGGCAGCCTCCGCATCGATCCCGACGCGCCCTTCACGAACTACGACATCCAGATCTGCGATCGCCGGGGCGACGTGGACACCGGCGCGGGCATCGCCGCGGGCCGGTGGATACAGATCTCGCCCCTGGGCCGGCAGCAGCTGGTGCGCACGCGGGACGACATACAGTCCGGCAGGAATCCCCTCGGTGGCTGCTGAACCCCAACTCAGCCCCGGGCAGAAGGGCTTCACCCTGGTCGAGGTGCTGGTGGCCCTCGTGGTCATGTCCGTGGGCATGCTGGGCATCGCCGCGCTCTACCTGGAGGGCATGCGGGCGGGCCGCACGGCGCTCTACCGCACCACCGCCATCACCCTGGCCGCCGACATGGCGGACCGGATCCGGGCCAACCGGAACGCCGGGCTCGCCTACGCGGGTACGGGGCCGGGCGCCGATTCGGGCTGCGTGAACGGCCCCGTGGACTGCACGGCCGCCGAACTCGCCGCCGACGACTGGCTCGACTGGAGCACCCGGTTGACGACGCAGCTGCCGGAGGGCGCCTCGGGCGAAGTGGCCATCGACGGGGCGATCCCGGCCACCTACACGATCACGGTGGCCTGGCCCGAGATCGGGCAGGAAGAACCCGCCACCTACACGCTGATGATGCAGCCATGAGAACAGCCCCGAGAATAGCCGGAGCCCAGCGGGGCATGACCCTGGTCGAACTCACCGTCGCGATGGCGATCGGCCTCTTCCTCATCGGCGGCGCGCTGTACGTGTACAGCCAGAGCAAGAACACCTACCGGGCCAGCGACAGCCTGGCCCGGCTGCAGGAGACCGCGCGCTTCGCTCTCGACACGCTGGAGCCGGACATCCGGCTCGCCCGCTACTGGGGACTGAATGCGGAGCCGGCGCTGATCGACGACGGCGGCCTGGCGGCGAGCTGCGGTGGTGCCGCCGTTGACTGGGCGCTGGAGGACCTTTCCGCGGCCGTCGAAGTCCGGGCCGACGACAGCTACGACCTCACCGGTTGCCCCGCCTTCAACGACGCGCCACGGGACGGCAGCGACGTGCTGGTGGTCCGGCACGCGGAGCCCTGGCAGGGCAACGTGGAGCCCGCGGCGGAAGCCAGCCGCCTGCAGGTGCAGACCACCCTCACGGAAGGCCGGCTGTTCAACAACGGCATCGAGCCCCTGGGCGCGGACGCCAGCACCCACAACGTGACCGTCAATGCCTACTACGTCAGCGACGAATCCAGCTTCGACTCGTCCCTGCCCTCGCTGCGGCGGCTGACCCTCGGGGCGGACGGCGACTTCGTCGACCAGGAGGTGATCCCCGGCGTCGAGAACCTGCAGGTGCAGCTCGGCGTGGACACCGACCGGGACGGGGACGTGGATCGTTACGTGGACGGCGATCACCCGCTCGTGACGGTCGACGCCGCGGGCTTCGACCCGGACGGCCAGGTCGTCGCCGTGCGCCTCTGGCTGCTGGTTGCCACGCCCGCCGACGACCGGGCCTGGGTGGACCAGCAGAGCTACGCCACGCCGGACGCCGATCTGGGCGACCTGGTGGCCGGGTCGGACGGCTATCCGTCCTCGTACCGCCGCCTGCAGATCTCCAAGACCATCTTCCTGAACAACGAGGGCGCCTAGATGGCCGCAATTCCACGGGCAGCAGTCCTGCCAGGCCGACGCGGCCGGCGCCAGACCGGCGCGGCGCTGATCGTCAGCCTCATCCTGCTCATGGTCCTGACCGTGCTCGCGGTCTCCACCATGCGCACCGCCAGCCTCGAACTGCTGATGGCGGGCAATGCCCAGTTCCGGGAGAACGCCTTCCGGCTCGCCCAGAACGGCATCGATGCGGTGGTGCGCGGGAACGAACCGGTGGGCGCCGGCGACTGTCCCGATGCCGTGGCCGATCCGGCGGTGGACGTTCCCGAGCTGGGTGGCCGCTACGTCACCGAGGTCTGCTACCGGGGCGAGTCCGTCACGCTGGGCAATACCTTTCCGCGCTTTCCCGCCTACAACTACGAGGTGACGTCCACCGGCCAGACCGACGCGCGGGATGCACGCGCCAGCCTCGTCCAGGGCTACGCGATCACGGGGGCTTCCGGCCGATGAGCACCCGCTCCGGATCAGCGCACACTGGCGTCGCGGCCCTGGCTGCCGTCCTGGTTGCGGCCCTGCTGCTGGGCACCGCACTACCCGCCGGCGCCACACTGCGCACCATCGAGCAGGCCTACGAGCTCAGCCGCCACCAGGTCGTGCTGCCCGGCAAGCCCGAGGGCAACCTGACCGTGCGGCCCTGCAGGGACTGTCGCCCGGTGGTCCTGCGGGTCACCGCCGCCACGACCTGGTTCGACCGGCCCGGGACCCGGCAACCCGCCGGCCAGTCCGCCGTGCTGGCCGCGTTTCGCGCCTCCGCCGCCAACCCCGCGACGCTGGTGTACATCTACTACGAGCCCCAGACCCGTCGCGTGAAACGCATCGTGCTGGACGCACCAGCCCCGGTGACCCGTCGATGAGCACTCGTCACTGGTCACGTCACCTCTTCGCGCTGGCGCTGGCGCTGCTGGTGCCGGCCCTGCTGGCGCCCGGCGTCCGCGCGGATGATTCCGAGCTCTTCCTCAGTGACCCGGACGCCAGCGCCACCCGGGCCAACATCCTCTTCGTCATCGACACGTCCGGCAGCATGGACACCCTGGTCGCGACCCAGGCCCCTTTCGACTCCGGCACCACCTTCCCGGGCTGCTACGACAGTGACGCCCTGTACTTCTCCACCAACGCCGCCCTGCCTGCCTGCGACAACCCCAATGTCCTGCCGAAGTCGGTCAATCGCTGTGACGCGTCCCGCCAGCCCCTGGAGGCCGTGGGTTACTACGCCGACTTCCTCCTGGTCTGGGATGCCGCCCGGGAGATCTGGGACGTCGTGGACCCCGACCGCCCGGCGGGTGACCTGGAGTGCGAAAGCGACCGGGGCGTCGATGGCGACGGCCCGACTGGCGAAAACTTCGCCGCGAACGGTGACGACGGCCCCTGGTCCGCCACCGAAGCGACGGAGCCGGCCTGGACCACCCAGTACACCGTCTACGACGGCAACTGGCTGAACTGGCGCAGCAACCCCCCGACCGTCGAGAAGTCGCGCATCGATGTCGTGAAGGAGGCCGTCAACGCCCTCATGACCGGGCTCCGGGACGTGAACGTGGGCGTGATGCGATTCAACGGGAATGAAGGCGGCTCGGTCGTCGCCCCGGTCACCAACATCGAGACGTCCCGGGATTCGGTGATGGCGATCGTGGACGGGCTGACGACCGGGGGAAGCACGCCACTTTCAGAGACCCTGTACGAGGCTGCGCTCGCGTTCAGCGGGGCCGGCGTCGACTACGGCAACCACGGGTCGATCCTGAGCGTGGCCGGATCCCGCGTGGGCGACTCCATCGATTCGCCTCTTTACCTCTCGCCGATCACGGAATCCTGCGGCAAGAACTTCATCATCCTGCTCACCGACGGCCAGCCCAACAATGACAGCAGCGCCAACGACAAGATCGCCGCCCTCCCCGGCTTCGGGACGGTCGTGGGCCCGGGCTGCGACGGCACCGGCGAAGGCCGGTGCCTCGACGACGTGGCCGCCTACCTGCTGGGCAGGGACCTGGACGGCTCCCTGCCCGGCGTCCAGAACGTGGTGACCCACACCATCGGCTTCGAGGTGGACTTCCCCCTGCTCGTGAGTACCGCGGCCCGGGGCGGCGGCGAGTACCACACGGCCGATGACACGGCCACGCTGGCCACGGCGCTGAACGGCATCGTCCTGTCCATCTTCGACAACACGGGCACCTTCGCGGCGCCGGCCGTGCCGGTGAATTCCTTCAACCGCACGCAGAACCTGAGCGATGTCTTCATCTCCGTCTTCCAGCCCACGGAGACCGCGCGCTGGCTCGGCAACCTGAAGAAGTACCGCCTCGACGATGGCGTGCTCGTGGGCCAGGACGGCAACCCCGTGATCGATCCGGCCACCGGGCTCTTCGCCCCGGATGCATTCAGCTTCTGGTCCGACCTGCCGGACGGCAACCGGGTCGGCGACGGCGGCACGGCCAGCCAGTTGCCGATTCCGTCCGCCCGGACGGTGCTCACGAACCTGGGCGGGATGGACCTGGTCCCGCTCGACACCGGCAACGACGACGTCCGCGCGGAACTGTCGGCCGTTCCGGTCGATGAGCGGGATGACGTCATCAACTGGGCGCTCGGCCGGGACGTGCGGGACGTGGACCAGGACGGTGATGCCGTGGAGCCCCGGAACGACATGGGCGATCCCTTCCACGTCCAGCCCCTGACCGTGACCTATGGAGGGACGGCGGATGCCCCGGAGGCGTCCGTGTTCCTGGCCACCAATGACGGCTTCCTGCACGCGTTCGACGCGGAGACGGGCGTGGAGCGCTGGGCGTTCATCCCGGGGCGCCTGCTGAACGGGCTCTACCCGCTCTACCGCAACGAAGCGGCGGCTGGCAAGAGTTACGGGCTGGACGGGGAGATCAACCTCGTCATCCTCAACGACGACGGTCAGCCGGGCCTTGCGGGAAGCGAGCGGGCGATCCTGCTCTTCGGCATGGGCCGGGCTGGCGATGCGGTCTATGCCCTGGACGTGACCAGCCAGGAAGGGCCGCCCGAGCTGCTCTGGGACACCGATCTGCTGCGGGCGGAGGACGACGCCGACCCCGCCTTTGGCGACCTGGGCCAGACCTGGTCGCCGCCCGTGGCTACCCGGGTGCGGATCGGCAGCGAAATCATCGACGTGGCGGTCTTCGGCGGCGGGTATGACCCGGGCCAGGACGTCCGGGACTTCCGGCCGGACGCCAGCGGTAACGCGATCTTCATGGTGAAGGTGGAGGACGGCACCCTCCTGTGGAGCGCGGGCGATTCAGCCGCCCATGACCTGATCCTCGACGAGGACAACAGCCCTACAGGGCCGATGAGCTATTCCATACCCGCGCCGGTCAAGCCGCTTGACCTGAGTGGCGACGGGCTCGCGGACCGCTTCTACGTGGGCGACATGGGCGGCCAGGTCTGGCGTTTCGACATCGTCAACGGCGAGGACCGTGACACGCTGGTCAACGGCCGGGTCCTGGCCTCGCTGGGCGGAGCAGCCGCGGACACCCCCTCGACGGAAGACCTGCGCCGCTTCTACGAAGCACCCGACGTGGTACCGACGATTCTGGACAACCGGCTCGTGATCCTCATCAACATTGGCTCGGGCTACCGGGGCCACCCCCTCGACACGGACATCGACGAGGCCTTCTTCTCGATCCGGGACTTCGATGTGTCCGGGGAGCCGGACGATGCACGCCCGACCGTGACCGTGGACCAGCTGGCCGACATCACCGACGACCCGGAGCCCGAGCTGCCGTTCGAGACCGCCGGCTGGCGACTCCGCCTGGAACAGGGACCCGGGGAAAAGGTACTGGGCGAATCGGTGACCTTCGACAACGTCACTTTCTTCACGTCCTTCACGCCGGGTGCGACCGTCACCGACTGCACCGGCGGCGTCGGGATCAACCGGCTGTACGTGATCAGCGTCTTCGACGGCCGCCCCCGCACCAACTTCGACAGCCCCGTCGACGAGCCCCTGACCGTGGATGACCGGTTCAGGACGCTCAGCACGGGAATCCCGGTGACCGACGTCAGCCTCTATCGCACGGAGTCCGGCCCGGTGGTGTGCGCGGGAACGGAGTGCCTGACCCCGGAGGAAATGGAACGACTGCGCCTGCGGCAGGGCGCCGTGAAACGCACCTACTGGTACCAGCGCGAGGGGCAGGCCAATTAGCGGGCGGCTCCCTCGCCCGCGCGGGTTTACCCTGATCGAACTCATGATCGTGGTGCTGATCATGGGCATCCTGGCCACCGCCAGCGTCGCCGGCTACCGCCAGTACGTCCAGCGCGCCAACCGGGTGGATGCCACGAGCGCCCTCCTCCGGGTGTCGGCGGCCCAGGAGCGCTTCTACCTGCAGAACCGGCGGTACGCGACCACGGCGGACGAGCTCGGCGACCCGCCGCCCGGCGGGCTGGGAATCCAGGGGACCGAGCGGGGGTTCTACGAACTCGCCGTGGAAGCGGCGGCCGACGGGGCCGCGGCCGGCTACACCGTCACCGCCACCGCATCCGGCACCGGGCCCCAGCGGGACGACGACGATTGCCAGGCCTTCAGCATCGACCAGAGCGGCATGCGGGGCGCCAGCGACGCCGGCGGCGCGGAGGGCGCCGAGATCACTTCCCGTTGCTGGCGCTGACCCCGTCGCCCGCATCCTCCGGTCGCCGGCCCTCCAGGAAGAAGCCGTCGAACAGCAGCAGCATCACCCCGACCGTGATCGCCGAATCGGCAACATTGAAGGCGGGAAACGACCAGCGGTCGTAGTAGAAGAGGAAGAAGTCCACCACGTAGCCCTGCTGGATGCGGTCGATGAGGTTGCCGATGGCGCCCCCGAGGACGAGCACCAGCCCCAGCGGCACCACGACGCGGTCCGGCGGCTGCCTGAAGAACCACCAGAGGATCAGCACGCTGACGAGCAGGGCGACGCCGGTGAAGAACCAGTTCTGCCAGCCCGATGCATTCGCGAGGAAGCTGAAGGCTGCCCCGGTGTTGTGCAGCCGGACCAGGTCGAAGTACGGCATGACGGCCACGCGGTCGAGGAGCTCGAACCTCGCGGTAATCAGCCGCTTCGTGTACTGGTCGATGACGATCACGGCGACCGTCACCAGCAACCAGCTGAGGCCTGGCCTGGTCCTCATACGAAACGCCGGCGTTCCCCGCCCCCGTCCAGGTTCGTGATGCACCGGCCGCAGAGTTCCGGATGCTCGGGGGACGCACCCGTGTCCGGTCGATGCTGCCAGCAACGCACGCACTTCCCGTCGGTCACCGGCTCGGCCTGGACCCAGAACGCCTCGCCGGACGGAGAACCGGGCCCTGCCAGTGCCCCGGCTGGATGGCCGGCGCCCGCGCGCACGTCCGCCGCGGAGGTGATGAACAGGAAACGGAGCTCCTCGCCGAATGTCTCCAGCTGGGCCCGCAGCGCGCCGTCGGCGTAGATCGTCAGGCGCGCGTCCAGGCCGGAACCGATGATGCCGGCCTCGCGTTGCGCCTCCAGGGCCCTGGCGGCCAGGTCCCGCACGCCGAGCAGGCCCGCCCAGTCGATGTCGGCCGCCGGCACCGCCGGCAGCTCGTGCCAGGTGGACAGCTGTACCGATGCGGCACGCTGGCCGGGCAGGAAGCGCCAGATCTCCTCGGCCGTGAAGCTGAGGATCGGGGCGAGCCAGCGCACCATGGCCTCGGCGATGTGCCACATGGCAGTCTGCGCCGAGCGGCGGGGCAGCCCATCCCGCGGCGTGGTGTAGAGCCTGTCCTTGATGACGTCCAGGTAGAAGGACCCCAGGTCGACGATGCAGAAATTGTGCAGCTGCTGGTAGACCCGGTGGAACTCGTAGGCGTCGTAGGCCGCGAGGATCTCCCGTTGCAGCTCAGCGGTCCGGGCCAGGGCCCAGCGGTCGACCGCCACGAGCGACTCCGCCGCGAGCGAATCCCGGGCCGGATCGAAGCCGTCCAGGTTGCCCAGCAGGAAGCGCGCCGTATTGCGCATGCGACGGTAGGAATCCGCCATACGCTTGAGGATTTCCGGGGAGACGTTCATCTCGCCGCTGTAGTCGCTGGACGCCACCCACAGGCGCAGGATGTCGGCACCCAGCGAATTCATCACTGACTGGGGCGCCACGACGTTGCCCAGCGACTTGGACATCTTGCGGCCCTTCTCGTCCACGGTGAACCCGTGGGTCAGCACGGCGCGATACGGCGCTGCGCCGTCGGTCGCCACGGCGGTCAGCAGCGAACTCTGGAACCAGCCGCGGTGCTGGTCCGACCCCTCCAGGTAGAGATCCGCCGGAAAGCTGACCTCGGGGCGGCTCCGCGCGAGGCAGTGATGGACCATGCCCGAATCCATCCAGACGTCCATCGTGTCCGTGACCTTCTCGTAGTCCGCTGCGGCTGCGCCGAGCAGCTCGGCGGGGTCGAGCTCGAACCAGCCGTCGATGCCCTTCTGCTCCATGCGCAGGGCCACCGCCTCGAGGAGTGCCGGGGTGTCGGGGTGCAGGCTGGCCGTCTCGCGGTGGATGAACAGCGGTATCGGGACGCCCCACGTGCGCTGCCGCGAGATGCACCAGTCCGGGCGGCCGGCAACCATGCCCTCGATGCGCTCCTCGCCCCACTCCGGGATCCACTGCACGCCCGCGATGGCCGCGAGGCTCGCTTCGCGAAGGTTGTTCTGGTCGAGGCTGATGAACCACTGGGGCGTGGCACGGAAGATCAGCGGGGTCTTGTGGCGCCAGCAATGCGGGTAGCTGTGCTGGAACTTCTCCGCGTGCAGCAGCCTGCCGTTCTCCCGCAGCAGTTCGACGACGCGTCCGTTGCCTTCGTTGATGTGCACGCCCGCGAGCAACGGCGTTCCGGCCACGTAGACCCCGCGTCCGTCCACCGGGTTGTCCACCGGGAGCCTGTAGCGCAGGCCCGACTGGTAATCGTCCTGGCCGTGCGCCGGCGCCGTGTGGACCGCGCCGGTGCCGGCGTCGAGGGTCACGTAATCCGCCAGGATGACCGGCACTTCCCGGTCGAAGAACGGATGGCGCAGCATAAGGCCCTCGAGCAACGGGGCCTCGAAGCGCGCCAGCACGGCGGACTGGCGGGCGCCGTAGCGCGCGAGTGCCGCCCCGGCGAGGCCCTCGGCGAGCACCAGGAGCACCGTTCCCGCATCCCGCTGCACCTCCACCAGCACGTAGGGCAGCCCGGCGCCGAGAGCCACCGCCTGGTTGGCGGGCAGGGTCCAGGGCGTGGTGGTCCAGATCGGGATCGACACCGGCCCGCCGGCGCGCAGCCCGAGGCGCTGGTACAGCAGGTCCGGGTCCACGACTTCGAAGCGGGCATCCAGGGCCGTCGAGGTCTTGTCGATGTACTCCACTTCCGCCTCGGCCAGGGCCGAACGGCAATCGAGGCACCAGTGCACGGGCTTGTAGCCCCGGAGCAGGTGGCCGTTCTCGATGATCCGGGCAAAGCCGCGGATCTGCTCGGCCTCGAAGCGGGGATCCAGCGTCAGGTAGGGACGATCCCAGTCCCCCAGCACGCCGAGCCGGCGGAAATCCCGGCGCTGGCTGTCGACCTGCTGCAGGGCGTACTCGCGGCACGCCTTGCGGAACTCGGCGGCCGGGAACTTCTCGCCGACCTTGCCCAGCTTCTTCTCGACCTGGTGCTCGATGGGCAGGCCATGGCAATCCCAGCCGGGGATGTAGGGGGCATCGAAGCCCGCCAGGGTCTTCGACTTGACGATGATGTCCTTCAGGACCTTGTTGACCGCATGCCCGATGTGGATGTCGCCATTGGCGTAGGGCGGGCCGTCGACCAGCAGGAAGCGCGGCCGTCCGGCGGACGCCTTGCGGATCTGGCCGTAGAGGTCCTGCTCGTTCCACTCCGCCAGCATCTGCGGCTCGCGCTTCGCCAGGTCGCCCTTCATCGGGAAATCCGTGCGCGGGAGGTTCACCGTGTTCTTGTAGTCCGTCACTGTGTGTCGTCCTCTGTCAGCCGCGATCGCCGCGGTTCAGCCCGCTGCCAGCGCACTCCGCGCCCCGGCAGCATCCAGTTCCATCTGCCGCCGGAGCGCCTCGAGGTCGTCGAAGCGGACCTCGTCGCGCAGGCGGGCCACGAAGTCGACGGCGATCTGCCGACCGTACAGGTCGCCGTCGAAGTCGAAGACGTGGACCTCCAGCAGCGGCTCGACGCCCTCGACCGTCGGCCGGGTGCCCACGCTCGCGACCGCATCCAGCGCGTGACCCGCCACGCCATGGACGCGCACGGCGAAGATGCCGCGGACGGGGCTCACCCGGCGGTGCAGCCGCATGTTGGCCGTCGGAAACCCGAGCGTCCGGCCCAGCTGCCGGCCGCGACTGACCCTGCCTGCCATCCGGTAGGGCCGGCCCAGCAGGCGGGCGGCCGTGGCCAGGTCCCCGGCAGCCAGGGCACGGCGTATTGCCGTGCTCGACACCCGCAGGTCACCGGTCGTCACGCTGCCGACCTGCTCGGCGCCGAAACCGTACTGGCGGCCACCCGCGACCAGGTGTTCGAAGTTGCCTGCCCTGTCGCGCGCGAAGCGGAAATCGTCGCCCACCACCAGGTGCTTCACGCCGAGCGTGCGCACCAGCAGCCGCTCGATGAACTCCCCGGGCTCCAGTCCCTGGAGTGTCCGCTCGAACGGCGGGCAGTAGAGGTGATCGATGCCGGCCTCGCGGAGCACCGCAACCTTCTCCCGCAGGCGCATGAGCCGGGCGGGCGCCTTAAGCGGGCTCATGACTTCCTGGGGCGTCGGCTCGAAGCTGAAGACCAGGGACGGGAGCCCGAGCCGCGCCGCCGCCTGTCGCACCCGGTCAAGGATCCGCTGATGCCCCAGGTGGACGCCATCGAACACGCCGATGGTCGCCACGCAACCGGAGGGTACGGCCTGAACACCCGGCCGGGGCCGGCGGAAAACATGCATGGGACCGGGGACGCCAAAAGACGGGATTATAAGGGGTCGCCCGTCTTGAAGGTCTGCATCCGCAGGTCGCGGGGCCGGATGCCGACGGCCAGTAGCGCAGCCACGTAGGCGGCAGCGCCGCCGCAGACGGCGACGGTCAGCCACAGGCACCTCGTCCAGAAGCCGGTTGCCAGCCAGGCGTCGGTGGGCGGCGACAAGGACAGGAGCAGCACGGCCATCACGCCGGCCGCGACGGCGACCCGCAGGAGAAACCGCCCCCAGCCGGGCGCCGGCTGCAGCACCCCCGACCGGCGCAGGCCCAGGTACAGGAGCCCCGAGTTGATGAAGGAGCCCAGCGACGTGGATGCCGCCAGGCCCGCGTGGGGCGCTTCCCAGCCGGCGAGCGCCCAGGGCACGACGATCACCAGGTTGATGAGCATCGAGGAACCGAGGGCAATGAGGCCGACGCGCACCGGGGTGGCCGTGTCCTGGCGCGCGAAGTAACCGGGTGCCAGCACCTTGACCAGCGTGAAGCCGGCGAGGCCCGCCGCGTAGGCAACCAGGCTGTAGGCGGACTGCTCCACGTCCCGCGCCGTGAACTCCCCGCCGTAGAACAGCGTGACCAGCATCGGGCCCGCCAGCAGCATCAGCCCCAGCGTGGCGGGTGTCACGATCAGGATCACGAGGCGCAGGGCCCAGTCGAGTGTCCTGCCGAAGTCGCCCGAGGCTTGCGCAGCGTGCTGCCGCGACAGGTTAGGCAGCAGCACGGTGGCGAGGGCAATGCCGAACACGCCCAGCGGAAACTCCATGATCCGGTCGGAGTAATACAGCCAGCTGATGCTGCCCGTGACGAGGAACGAGGCGATGAGCGTGTCGAGCAGGATGCTGATCTGGGCCACGGAGGACCCGAACAGCCCCGGCACCATCAGCTTCAGGATCTTGCGGACTCCGGGGTGCTTCCAGCCCCAGGCCGGCAGCGGCAGGAGGCGGATCCGGGCGAGGGACGGCAGCATGAACAGGAGCTGCACGACCCCGGCGGCGAACACGCCCGCCGCCAGCGCCATCCCGGGCCGCTCGTACAAGGGCGCCACCCAGACGGCGAAGACGATCAGCACGACGTTCAGCACGACGGGCGAGAACGCGGCAGCGACGAAGCGCTGGTAGGTGTTCAGGACGCCACCCGCCAGCGCGGCCAGGGACACGAACAGCAGGTAGGGAAACGTCCAGCGGAGCATGTCCACGGCCAGGGCGTACCGGCCCGCCTCGCTGCCCGCCGCCGCCGCGGCCAGACCCTCGGTGACAAACCCCGGCGCAAAGATCGCGATGAACACCGGCGCGGCCACGGCGCCCAGTGCGGCCAGGGCGGACAGGATGACGCCGAGGGTCCCCGCGGCCCGGCGGACCAGTTCCCGGACCTCGGCGTGCTCCCGGGTCTGGTCGTACTCTGCGAACACCGGGACGAAGGCCTGGGAGAAGGCCCCCTCGGCGAAGAAGCGACGGAAGATGTTGGGGATCTTGAAGGCGACGAAGAAGGCGTCCATGACGAAGGACGCGCCGAAGACCCGGGCATAGACCACGTCCCGGACGAGTCCGAGGATGCGGGACAGCAGCGTCCAGGCGCCCACGGTCCCGGTGGACCGGAGAAGCCTTCCGCCGCTGGGGCCCCTGCTTTGCTGATCGGGGCCCTGCACGCTGGGGGGAACGGGGGACTGTGGCGAACTGGTCATGCGCGACGCCAGTCTACCCACCACGCCTTCCGGCCGGGCCACTTCCCGCCGGTTGACTTCCAGCGGGGGAAACCAAAGAATACGCGCCCGTCGCGGGGGTCCGCGGCGCGCCTCCCGTCAAGACCTCCCTCAGCTAGAACTGTCTGGAAGTACCCGTGGCGAACACCAAGTCTGCAGCCAAGCGCGCCAAACAAGGCGAACGTCGTCGTCAGCATAACGTTGCCCTGCGCTCGCGCATGCGCACCGCGATCAAGAAGGTCATCAAGGCCATCGAGGCGGGCGACCCGGCCGTCGCTGCCGCAGCTTTCAAGTCCGGTGCGGCCGAAGTGGCCAGCATGGTGAACAAGGGCCTGACTCACAAGAACAAGGCCGCCCGGCACCAGAGCCGCCTCAGCAAGGCCGTCAAGGCACTCTCGACCAAGAAGAAGTAGCCGCGCCTGCAGGTCCACCTGCAGGAGCGCCTTCAGGCGCGATCCCCACGCTCATCGCCTGCCTGGTTTCCGGTCGCGGCGGTCGCCGCTCCTACAACATCAGAGTCTGCCGCGAGCTGTTCCAGCCGCGTCATCAGATCCTGGGTCAGGCGCCCCGTACCGTCGCCGGTCAATGCGCTGATCCGGTAGACGCGGCCGCTCTCCCCTTCCCTGTGGCCGTCTCCGTCCCCGTGCGAGAGCCCCAGAGCCGCGCACACGGCCTCCTCGAGACGGTCGGCCTCCCCGGCACTGACCAGGTCGGTCTTGTTGAGCACCAGCCAGCGCTCCCGGGCCGCGAGCTCGGGGCTGAACCGCTGCAGCTCCCCGACCACCGCGACGGCGTCCGCCGCCGGATCGCTGCCGTCGAAGGGCGCCAGGTCGACGAGGTGTACCAGCAGCCGGGTGCGGCCGAGGTGCTTCAGGAAGCGGATGCCGAGCCCGGCGCCCTCGGCCGCGCCCTCGATGAGGCCGGGGATGTCGGCCATGACGAAGCTGCGCATCGGCCCGACGGCGACCACGCCGAGGCCCGGGTGCAGGGTGGTGAACGGATAGTCCGCGACCTTGGGCCGGGCCGCGGACACGGCGCGGAGCAGCGTGGACTTGCCCGCGTTGGGCTTGCCCAGCAGTCCCACGTCCGCCAGCAGGCTGAGCTCGAGGCGCAGCGTACGGTGCTCGCCGGGCGTCCCCGGGGTGGACTGGCGCGGGGCGCGATTGACGCTGCTCTTGAACCGGGTGTTGCCCCGCCCGCCCTCGCCACCGGCCGCCACGAGCAGGCGCTGGCCGTCCGTCGTGAGATCCCCGAGCAGCTCGCCGGTGTCCGCCTCGTAGACCTGCGTGCCGCAGGGCACGGGCACTTCGAGCGATTCGCCGCCCCGTCCCGTGCAGTCGGAGCCGGAACCGCCCTCGCCGCTCTTTGCGGCGAAGCGCCGGTTGACGCGGAAGTCCGCCAGCGTGTTGAGGGCACGCGTCGCCACGAGCCAGACGCTGCCGCCGTCGCCGCCATCGCCGCCGTCGGGCCCACCCCGGGGAATGAACTTCTCCCGCCGGAAGCTGACGCAGCCGGGCCCACCGTTGCCGGCGGCGACCCTGATGCTGGCTTCATCGACGAATTTCATGGCTGACCCGGTCGTGCCCGGCCCAGAGACGAAAAACCCCGCAGCAGCGGGGTTTTCCATCTGGCCTGGGCGACTGCTTTCAGGCGCTGGCAGGAACGACGTTGACGATGCGGCGGCCGCCCTCGCCCTTGACCTGGAAGAGCACCACGCCGTGGGCCTTCGCAAACAGGGTGTGGTCACGGCCCATGCCGACGTTCTTGCCGGGGTGGTACTCGGTGCCGCGCTGCCGGACCAGGATGTTGCCGGCGACCACGGATTCACCGCCGAACTTCTTGAGGCCCAGCCGCTTTGACTCGGAATCGCGGCCGTTGCGTGTGCTGCCGCCAGCTTTCTTGTGTGCCATGACTCAAATACCTCGATGTAAGACGTGCGCCAGGATTCAGGCGCCGGCGGCGATACCGGTGATTTCGACCAGCGTGAAGGCCTGGCGGTGACCGTGCATGCGCTTGTACGTGGTACGGCGCTTGAACTTGATGACGGTGATCTTGTCGTGACGATCCTGGGCAACGACCTTGGCCGTGACCTTGGCGCCGGCGATCAGCGGCTTGCCGACCTGCAGGTTGGCGCCCTCGCCCACCAGCAGCACATCGCCGAACTCGACGGTGTCGCCCGCGGCGGCCTCGAGCTTCTCGATCTTCACTTTTTCGCCCTGGCTGGCACGGTACTGCTTGCCACCCGTCTTGAATACTGCGTACATCGGTTATTCCTAAGGAGTGGGGGCTGAACACAACCCCTCGAAAAGCCGACGAATTCTAGAGGTTTGACCGACGGCTGGCAACCTCGCCCGGGCAGGGCCCGGCGGGGCCCAGCACTGCATTGAGGCGCCCCGCGAGCCTCACCCCCGCCTGGACCAGCCTCCGGTCGACGGTGGTGCGGGCCTCCGCGACATAGGCTGCTGGCAGCACCACCGGGGCCCTGCCCTGCCGGAAGCCGTACACCTGCCGCCGGAGCGCCTGGGATTCCCGCGCCCAGTCGACCGGGCTCGCCGCCTGCCACCGCCGCGCTTCGTCGGGGTCCGGCCCGGGGAGCGACCGCGCCCGGTCCCGGGGACCCGGGCCGCCGGGCAGGCGCAGGGGCTCACCGTCCCAGAGGGCGTGGAGGTTCGTCTCACGCCCGTCCACCAGCACCGGCACGAGATTCCCGCCGCGATCTTCCGCCCGGCCCACGTGCAGCGGCTGGTGGAGGTCCACGACGAAGTGCGCCACGAACCGCAATGCAATCCCGCGCTGGCGGACGGTGAGGGTCGGGTTGCCGAGCTCGTGTTCGAACCGGGCCAGCGCCGCCAGCACGTTGTCCGGGTCCTTCCGGGCCGCGCGCGCCACGGAGCCCCGGTCCGTGACGTTGATGAAGTGCCAGGGCCGGGTGTGTTCCCATCCGGGCTGGCGCCGGATCGTGTCCGGCCAGAGCCCGGCATCGGCCAGTGTCATCCCGGCCAGCAATGGCACAAGCGCCTCGCGGGTCTCCTTGCAGAGGTGTCGCGCGGCAACGTGGCCGGCGACCCGGTGCCCCGAGGGCCCGAAGGCGAGCGCGGCCGGCGACCAGCTTGTCGCCACGGCAATCCACAGGGACGCAATCCGTAGAACCCGAAGCATAGCCAGCTGTTTTGCATGGTGTACAGGGCAGCACATCGCGGGCATTATTCGTGTCGCAATGCACCTCGTCCAACAGGAATTCCCGCGATTTGACCTGGAAGCAGTGCGGGCACTGCTCGGCGACGACTGGCCCGCCATCAACCGTGAAATTGCGGCGCACCTGCAGAGCGACGTGGCCCTGGTCAACAGCGTTGCCCACTACATCGTGGGCGGTGGCGGCAAGCGGCTACGGCCGCTGATCACGCTGCTGGCCGCCCGGGCCTGCGGCTATCGCGGCGATCGCCACGTCATCACCGCGGCGATCATCGAGTTCATCCACACGGCCACCCTGCTCCACGACGACGTGGTGGACGCATCCGACCTCCGCCGCGGCCAGGACACGGCAAACAGCGTGTTCGGCAACGAGGCGAGCGTGCTCGTCGGCGACTTCCTCTACTCCCGCGCGTTCCAGCTGATGGTGCAGGTGGGCCAGATGCGGATCATGGACGTGCTGGCCGACGCGACGAACACCATCGCGGAAGGCGAGGTCCTGCAGCTCATGAACTGCAAGGACCCCGACACCACCGAGCAGCGCTATATGGATGTCATCTACCGCAAGACGGCCAAGCTGTTCGAGGCCGGCGCCCAGATCGGCGCGATCCTGGCGGACCAGACCCGGGCTGTCGAGGAAGCCCTGGTGGAGTATGGCCGGGAACTCGGCCTGGCCTTCCAGCTGGTGGACGACGCGCTGGACTACAGCGCCAACCAGGGCGAGCTCGGCAAACAGGTGGGCGACGACCTGGCCGAGGGCAAGCCCACGCTGCCCCTGATCTATGCGCTGCAGAGGGGCTCGCCGAAGGAACAGGTGATGATCCGCCGCGCCATCGAGCGGGGTGGCCGGGAAGACATCCGACCGATCCAGGAGGCCATCCAGACCACGGGCGCGCTGGCCTACACGGCCGCCAAGGCCCGGGAATGCGCGGCCCGCGCCCGCTCGGCACTGGCCCCCGTGCCGGATTCCCCCTTCAAGACCGCCCTCACCGACCTGGCCGACTTCGCCGTCGACCGCCGTTACTGACGCCGTCCGCCGCTCCCGTATACAATGTCCGCCCCGTTCGGGGTGTAGCTCAGCTTGGTAGAGCGCTTGCTTCGGGAGCAAGAGGTCGCAGGTTCGAATCCTGTCACCCCGACCAGTTCTTCAGTTCCATCGCCAGTTCCGCCAGCGTCTCATCACCCAGCCACTCGAAGGCCGGCATGGGCCGCCCCGTGGTGTTGCCCGGCTCTCCCGGCATCCGGCCCTTGCGCAGGAACGCGCCGAGGTCGGCTGCACTGGCCTGCCGCACCCAGGCCGACTCCACCAGGTTGACGCCGAGACCGGACAGTCCCCGCGCGTCGCTGCCGTGGCAGCTGGCGCAGTACTCCGCGAAGCGGCCGCCGGCGGGCGCGGCGACCGGCACATCCGCGGCAGCCACTGCCAGCCGCGCCGGCATCCCGAACGCGGCAACCGGCGGCGGCGCCGCAGTCTCCACCGAGGCTGCAACCGACTCGTCCACCACCACGCCGCCCGGCGCCGCGACCAGCAGCAGGTAGACCCCGAGGACCGCGGCGCCCGCGCTCGTCGCGAGCACCGCAAGCTGGCGCCGGCCGGTGGTCCGGACGCGCGGGAGTGAATTGATCAGCGCGACCAGCAGGATCGCGGAGCAGACGATCGCCGACACGCGGAGGATGAAGACCAGCATCTCGGGGGACCAGATGCCGCCGCCGTCGAATATTTCGGTGAGCTGGCCGGCCGCATCCGGCGTGATCCGGCCGAAGCCCGTGCGGGTCCAGTTCGTCTCGTAGAAGTCCTGGGTCGCCGCGAAGAGGCTTGCGATCAGTGCGAAGCCGAAGGCGTAGCCGGCCTGGCGGATCGTGCCGAACAGGCCGGAGACCATGCCGGCGCGCTCGGGCGGCGCGTTGGCGAGCAGCAGCGCGTTGTTCGGCGAGAAGAACAGGCCCGTGCCGATGCCGATCACGATGAGCGGCAGGAACAGGCCGGCGGCCTCCGTGTCCACGGTAACGAAGAGCAGCAGCAGGTAGCCGGCGCCGCGCACGATGGCACCTGCGGACGCCAGCCACTCCGCGTTCCAGCGGTCGGCCGCCCGGCCGGCCCAGGGGCTCATGACGGTGGTGCAGACCGCCGAGACGGCCATGATGAAGCCCACGTCCCAGGCCCGCATCTCCAGGCCATTGATCAGCACGATGGGCAGCACGAACAGCGTCAGCGGCAGGCTGGCGAACATCGCGGCGAAGGCCACGCAGGCGCGGGTGAACGCGGGGCTGTTGCTGAACAGGCCGAGGTCGATCAGCGGCTCGGCACAGCTCCGCTCGCGGCGCATGAACAGCCAGAAGAAGACGAAGCCGCCCGCGAAGATCGCCCACACCAGCGGGTCCAGGTGGTTGTCCTCCACGGGCAGCCGGTTGCAGCCGAAGAGCACGCCGAAGAGGGCCAGCGTCAGGTACAGCGCGCCGGCGACGTCGAAGCGCCGGCTGGCGCCGGGCACCGCCATGGGCTGTCGGTAATCCAGGGCGAACAGCGCCAGCAGGATCGTGAGGATCGCGAAGGGAATGCGGCTGGCGAATGTCGCACGCCAGTCGTAGGCATCCAGCAGCCAGCCCGCGAATATCGGGCCGAGGATGAAGCCCGCCGCGTTCGCGGCCTGCAGGAGGCCCAGCGCACGGCCGCGCTGCTCCGGCCCGTAGACCCGCGTGGCGATGGCGAAGGTCGTCGGCAGGAACAGCGCCATGCCGATGCCCTGAACCAGGCGCAGCCCGATCAGCACGGGCACGTCGGGAGCGAAGGTGCAGGCGATCATGGCGAGCGAATAGATGACCGTCCCGGCCTGGAACAGGCGGACGTGGCCGAAGGCATCCGCCATCCGCGCGGCCAGCAGCATCGGCCCCGTGGCGGCGACGAGGTAGCCCAGGGCGACCCACACGATCTCGCTCGTGCTGGAGTCGAGGTCGTCGATCATGTCCGGGAAGGCCAGGGGCAGGAAGCTGGAGTCGAGGCTTGCCATCAATGTCGACAGCAGCAGCGCCGACATGATCAGCAGGACCCGCCCCCGGGAGTAGGACGTCACGGCTTGATCGTGCCGATGAACGCGGCGGCGGCGATCAGGAACCACATGACGAGGGCCGCGACGATGGCCTTGCGGCGGCGGACGCGGAGCATCTCCTCGCCCGCGACGGTATCACCCGCCTCGAGGCGCGCGATGGCGGGATGCCACTGGCCGCTGATCCAGCGCAGGACGATGCCGTCGGCGATGACGGCGGCGAACAGCAGGAACTTGGCGGACAGCCAGCCGGGCACGGCGCCGTCCCCCGCCGTCAGCCCCTTCAGGGCCAGCGCCACCATGCCGGCGAGGATCAGCACGCGGAGCGCCAGGTCCAGCTGCAGCACGGTCCGGATCATGGGATTCCCGTGGGCGAAGTGCACCCAGAGCAGGACGCAGATCCAGGCCGCGGCGCCCGCCCAGAGCACCGGCAACGCCGTCGCCGGCAGCGGCGTCCCCCAGGCCAGGGCGAGGCTGAAGCCCACGGGCAGCATCAGGACCAGGGATATCCGGGGCGCCACGTCGATGGCCATGACCAGGTCGCGGATGCGGTTCCGCTCGATGACCGAGAGCCCCGGGCGCGACATCCAGCCGCCCCCGAGGAACACGCCGAAGTCCGCGCCCAGCCAGTAGGCAAACAGCAGGATGTGCACGAAGCGCAGCAGGGTGTGGGAATCAGCGTCCACGGTGTCCACCAGGTTGTCTTATTGTCATAAACATATAACGTCTTCCGGCCGGTTCCAACCGCGCGAACGAAAAAGCCCCGGCCGCTTGCGCGACCGGGGCTCTGGTTGTCGTCAGGTCCTGGGCTGCGTGCCGTTCAGTTCGGCGCGTCGCAGTCCGTGCGCGTCAGAACCACGCGGCGGTTCAGGGCGCGACCTTCCCTCGTCCCGTTGTCGGCGATCGGCTGGCTCTCGCCCGCGCCGGAGGCCTTCAGCCGGCCCGCGGCAATACCCCGGGATTCCAGGTAAGTCACCACGCTGGCCGCCCGGCGCTCGGACAGGGTCTGGTTGAAGGCCTCGGGACCGGTGCTGTCCGTGTGGCCGACCACCGTGCCGGAGATGAACTTCAGGCGGGTCATGTTCTCCACCACCTCGTTCAGGATCCCCTTGTCGGCCTCGGTCAGCTCCGCTGAGTTGAACGCGAACTGCAGCTGCCGCGTGATGTCGCAGGAGCAACCCTGCGGGCCGACCCGGTCGCCCTTCGGCGTGTCGGGGCACTGGTCGTTCGGGTCGATCACACCGTCGCCGTCCGTGTCAGCCGGCGGCGGGGGCGGCGGGGGCGGCGGGGGTGCGGCCGCAACCACGGGCGCCGCGGCAGCGACGGGTGCCGCCTTCGAGCCCAGGGCCACGCTGAACCCCACGTTGACGAGAATGTCGGTGAGGTTGTCCGACGCATCCTGGCCGCGGGCCAGGGCCTCGGTACGCAACGACAGCCGGTTGCCCCACAGCTTGGTCAGGACGCCAAGGCCCAGCTGGCCCTGCAGATCGTCCCGGTCCTCGCTGCCGATATCCGTATTGACGACGCCCAGGCCGGCAAGGATGTAGGGAGAGAACAGGCCATCCCGGTTGTAGATGTTCATCAGGTTGACGTTGAGGGCCGTCTGGTCCTGATCGGGATAGGCAATCGAGCCGCCTTCGCCGCCATCGAACGTGCCGTCGCCGTCCATGTTGAGCGACTGGAAATCGAACTCCACGTTGAAGTGCTCGCTGAGCGCGTAGCCGAAGCCCACGGCTCCGCCGACCAGATCATCATCAACGTGCCGGTCGCTGTCCGCGAAGATGTAGGTGCCGAGGCCCTTGAGGTAGGCCTGACCGACCTCCTCGGCTGCCTGGGCCACTGCATTGCCCAGCAGCAGCGAGGCCCCGAGAGCGGTGGTCGTGATCGCCTTTCTTCCTAGCATTGTAGGTATCCCCTGGATGGTGGTGCTTGAATCTGGATGGTCGTGCCTGGAAAGGCACCTGGCGGGCCAGCCCGCCCCGCGTTGTGTAATAACTTAACCCACGCCGCGCGGCTTGGCTATGGCCGTGACGAGCGTGGCAGCCCTGCAACAGGCCCTGCCGGGCACCGTCGGGCGCCCTCCGGCAGCCGCCGCCGGCGAGGGGGAAGCGTGAACGGCTTCAACGCCCGCGGCGGGTGCCTTGCCTATTCTCGGTGCCATTCCTGGTCCGGACTCGCCCACCATGCCGTTTTCACCGTCTTGCCCTGCCCCGGGTGGCCAACGGGGATTCACGCTCGGCGAAGTGCTCACGACCCTGGGGGTCCTTGGGGTGTCACTCTCATTGGTGGTACCCAGCTTCTCCAGTGTCACCCGCAGCAACCTCCGGGCCACGGGGATCAACGAGCTCGTGGCCACCCTGCACGTGGCCCGCAGCGAGGCCATTACCCGCAACGCACCCATCGTCATCTGCCCCAGTGCCGACGGGCTGACCTGTGCCCGGGTGGCCTGGGAGGCGGGCTGGATCCGGTTCGTGGACAGCAACGGGGACTACCGGGCCGATCCGGACGAAGCGGTCCTCGGTGCCGCGCCACCGGTTGCGGGCCTGCGGATCCGCACGGAAGCCTTCGACCGGGCCTTCGGCTACACCCCGTCGGGCCGCGTCTCCGTGCCTGAGGGCGGCCAGGCCGGGGGCGATTTCACGTTCTGCGCCGGGTTGGCCCCGGCCGACGCGCAGGTGCTGCGGGTATCTCCCCTCGGCCAGCCCGCGCTGGCCGACCGGCTGGTCAACGGTCGGGAGCCCGACTGCTCGCTGGGCTAGCGGCAGTTTCCCGGGCTGGGCACTCTCGTTGCTCCGAAGCAACAATAGAGACTTTTCGCGGGCCATTGCTTTGCACGGCGCGCAACAGTGCTGTTAAGCTCAATCGTGTGCGGGTTGGCGGCCGGGTTTTCCGCCGACTGAAATCGTTTCGTTAATACTAGGGGGTCATCATGTCGAACCCATTACGGGTTACCGCCCGCCGTGGCGGATTGCTCGCGATTGCCGTCGCGGGCCTCGTCAGCAGCGCAGGCTACGCCGCCGAGGAAGAGATCATTGTCACCGGTTCGCGCATCACCGACCGGGATTACGACGCCGTGAGCCCGATCGCCACGGTGACCTCGGACGTCATCCAGGCCACGGGCCGCACCAACATCGAGCAGGTACTGAATACCCTGCCGCAGGTGGTGCCCGGCCTGTCAGCCACCTCGAACAACCCGGCCGACGGCACCGCGACAGTGGACCTCCGGGGCCTGGGACCGACCCGGACCCTGGTGCTGATCAACGGCAGGCGGGTGAATCCGTCCACCAACGAAGGTGTCGTCGACCTCAACAACATCCCCACGCGCCTCGTGGAGCGCGTGGAGGTGGTCACCGGCGGCGCCTCCGCGGTGTACGGCTCGGACGCCCTCGCCGGCGTCGTGAACTTCGTGCTCAAGGACGACTTCGAGGGCATCGAGGCCGGCTACCAGACCGGCATCTCGGGCGAAAGCGACGGTTACGAGAACCAGGTCGACCTGATCATGGGCAGCAACTTTGCTGATGGCCGGGGCAATGTCACCCTCTTCGGCAGCTGGTACGACCGGGAGGAGATTTCCCAGGCGGACCGCTCCTACACCGCCATCGACTTCCAGGGCGGTTCGGCAACGGGCATCGCGGGCCGGCTGGACAACGTGCCGCTGAACTCGCTGGATGAATCAGTCCTGGGCAACTACGCGTTCAACGCCGACGGCACGCCCCGCCTGTTCATCAACCAGCTCCCGGAGACCAATGGCGGCGTCGGCGACCGCTACAACTTCGCCCCGGCCAACCTCCTGCTGACACCCCAGGAACGGGTGCAGATCGGCGGCCTCGGCAAGTACGACATCAACGACCAGGTCCAGGCCTACGCGGAGCTCAACTTCACCGACAGCCGCAACGCCACCCAGCTGGCGCCGACGCCGGCGACCAACATCCTCGTCGACCTGAACAGTCCCTTCCTGGCCCCAGAGACCCTCGCGCTGCTGGCCACGCGCCCTGACCCGGACGCGCCGGGCGTCCTCCGCCGCCGCATGGTGGAGGTCGGCGCCCGCAAGCAGACCGTCGACTCGACGCTGTCCCAGATCACGGTCGGCCTGCGGGGCGACATCGGCTTCCGCAACTGGAGCTACGACACGTACTACCAGTACGGACGGACTGACTTCGACCAGTTCACGTTCAATGACGTGTCGAACTCCCGGTTCACGGCCGGCATTGCGGGCTGCCCCGCCGACTACCTCAGCCTGGTCCCCGACTGCGTGCCGGTCAACCCGTTCGGCGCCGGCAACATCACGCCGGAGATGGCGGACTTCATCCGGCTGAACTTCGCCGACAACACCGTCTTCGAGCGGGACCTGGTGAACGCCTCCATCAACGGCGACCTGTTCGAGATGCCCGCCGGCACCGCGGCCTTCGCGTTCGGCGTCGAGTGGCGCAAGGACAAGTCGACCTACACGCCGGATGCGGCCAAGCAGAGCGGTGACATCGAGGGCTTCAACGCCCAGCAGCCCATCGCCGGTGACTTCGACGTGTTCGAGGTGTTCGGCGAGCTGCTGGTGCCGCTCATCGATACTCTGGAGGCCGAGCTCGGCGTCCGCGCGTCGGACTACTCCACCGTGGGTGACGTGACGGCCTACAAGGCCGGCCTCAACTGGACGCCCACCGACCAGATCCGGGCCCGGGCCATGTACCAGCGGGCCAGCCGGGCGCCCAGCCTGTTCGAGTCCCTGCAGAACGGCGACCAGGACTTCCCCTTCGCCAGCGATCCCTGCGCCGGGATCACGCCCCAGGGGGACACCGTGTATGACCCGGTCGACAACCCGCTGACCCAGGAGACCATCGACTTCTGCGCCGCGCAGGGCATCATCGACGTGCCGAACAATGCCCAGCCCAACGACCAGCTGGAAAGCTTCAACTACGGCAGCCCGGCGCTTGGCGAGGAGACCAGCGACACCTGGACGGCCGGCATCGTCTACTCGCCGGGCTTCGTGCAGGACCTGCGGCTGTCACTGGACTACTGGAACATCACCGTCGACGACTACATCAACGACCTGAACGGCGGTGCCCAGGGCATCATCAATGCCTGCTTCGAGTCCGCCGACCTGAACAGCACGGCCTGCTTCGACAGCGCCCTCAACCTGCCGCTCATCTTCCGGTCGATTTCGGGAGAGCTGCAGGTCAACATTCCTCTGGTCAACGCCTCCGAGCTGGAAACCTCGGGCGTGGATTTCCAGATGGACTGGGCGATCCCCGTCGGGGACAGCTCCGTGGCCCTGAACGTCATCGTGTCCTGGCTCGACGAGTACGTGCTCGACGACGTGGACTACGCCGACAGCACGGGCTTCTATAACATCAACATCGGCTCCCTCCCCGAGTGGCGCACGACGGCGCGGGCCACCTACGGCATCGGCCCGGTGGACGTGACCTGGACGATCCAGTACATCGGCGACATGACCAACCAGGGCAACCTGCCGGAGTTCGGGGACAGCGGTTACATCAACATCGGCAGCCAGACCTACCACGACCTCAGCGCCGCCTGGGCGATTGACGAGCACTGGGAACTGTCGGGGGGCATCCGCAACCTGTTCGACCGCGAGCCGCCCATCTTCGACAACAACATTGACCAGAACACCGACCCCGCCCAGTACGACATGGTGGGCCGGTTCTACTTCGCCGGGATACGCACCAAGTTTTGACGTCCCGGCTACCGCGAAACCAACGCCGGGCGGCCCATCCGGGCCGCCCGGCACTCTCGCTCGCAGCCTGCATCGCAATCGGCCTTTCTCCGGCAGCCGCGGCGCGGGATGATCTCGCCAGCTGCAGGACCATCGCCGACGATCAGTCGCGACTCGCCTGCTACGACGCCCTCGCCGGCAGGCCGGCGCCCGACGCCGGGACCACGCCGGAAGAACTCTTCGGACTCGAAGCCGCGGCGACGGCCGAGCTGCTGCAGCGGGAGCGGGGCGACGAGCCCGTTGACGCCCTCGAGCAGCCGGTGACCAGCGTCTCCGCCGACCGCTTCGGCAAGCTGCGGATAGGCCTCGCCAACGGCCAGGTCTGGGAGCAGGTCGACAGCGACCGGCTCGTGCTGAAGCCGGGCAACGAGGTCAGGATCCGCCGCGCTGCTCTGGGGTCTTACCTCCTGTCCCTCAGCACCGGTGGCCGGGCGATTCGCGTGCGGCGCGTGGCCAACCCCGGCCCCTGACTGACACGCGGACGCACCGGCGTCTGCCTTGCCTCCACACCCGGGACGCGGTAGCGTAACCGCGCTACCAATAAGGCATGCCCGCCGCCCTCTGGGGGGAGGTTTCTGGCCCCGGGTCTGCCCTTCGCGCCGTGCCCATCGATTCCCCGGCAGCCGGTACACCGGCCACGAAGGGAGCGGGCACCGGTTCGGGGGAAATTGCTCCGGTGAAAGAAGGCAAAGCCAGGCCACTTTTTTGGCTACCGCACTGTCCCGCTCCTCTCGCCAGGCCGGGACGCCCGTTTTTTTTGGAGGATCGTCGCAATGAGGAAGTTTGTAGCCGCCGGCATCGTCGCCGCGGGGTCACTGGGCGTGTCGGGGCTGGCCAATGGTGAAGCGGTCGACACCGTCTACGACATCAGCGGGGCATTCAGCGAGAACGAGCAGAGCTGCACCCAGATCACCCTGCTGTTCGGCGGCACCGACTGCACCTACGGACGCAACCGCCCGGGACCGCTCAAGGAGCCGCCGGACGTCGGCGTTCCCGTCTGGATCGGTCCCCAGTTCAGCGGCGCCCACTATGAAGCCGACGGCATCAAGGACCAGGTCAACTACGTCCCGACCTCCGGCGGATTCGACCCCGTCACCGGGACCTTCAGCCCCGCAAGCGATGACGGCAAGCTCGCTGCGCCCATCACGGGCACCCTGACGATCAACGACAACAACACCCCGGGGGATCCCACCGACGACCAGATCAGCGCCAATTTCACGATCGGCGCCATGGCCCGGAACGTTGCCACCGGCGCCTCCACCCGGGCCGTGGAGCGCTGGACCACGATGAACCACGTGATGGCACTGACCCCCGTCAATGCCACCGCCACCGTGGCGAACGCCGAGGGCGGCGCCGACTACGTCATCGGCAGCCGCGGCTTCCCCGCCCAGCTGTGCAGTGCCACCGACGCCGCAGACTGCTACCCCACCTCGAACTCGTCCGGCGCCTTCGATAACTTCGACAGCAACGACAAGGCTGTGGCTTTCTGGGACGAGATCCCCGCCGGCGGCGTCGGCATCGAGCGTAGCACCCTGCTCGGCGATCCCACCTTCGCCACCACGGTACCCTCGCCGCCGGCCAATCCACCCTCCGGCAACGTGGGCGCCACCACCACCGGCAGCTTCACCGGCTATTCCTGCAGCGACACGCAGGCCAACGACTCCGACTGCCTCTCCAACCAGCTGATCTGGAACGGGGGCGAGACGCCCGGCTTCGACAACCTGGTCATCAAGATTTCGACGAACGGCGCCGCGCAGATCACGTCGGCCTTCGTCTACTGGACCCAGGAGTACATCATCGGCGCCGGCGCCCCGCCCCCGGGCTACGACAACTCCTGGCAGGCCGGCTCCCTGAGCTTTACCGGCGAGGAACAGACCTTTAATGCCCGAAACTTCGCCGCCACGGTCATCGAGAATACGCCGACCAACACGCTGGACACGGTGACCAACAGCGTGAACTTCGAGGGTCCGATCACGGTGTCGATCGTGACGCCGCCGGGCGCGGGCGTCGCTGCGGTCAACCCTGACCAGACTCTCAACTACGATGCCACGGGCGTGACCGCCAGTACCCAGACGATCGTCTACCAGACCACGGACGGCGTGAACACCGACACGGGCACCATCACCGTCACCGTCGCCGCGGACATCCCGCCGGTGGCCCCGGACGGCGCGATCACCATCTCGACGCAGGGTGCCGCGCCCGGAGCCGCCACGGTCGGCCAGGTCAACGTGACGACGCTCGCCGGCTTCGACCCCGGCAACGGGCTGGCGCCGGTGCCGAACGGCGTGACCATCACGACCGCGCCGGACCCGGCCGCAGGCACCGCCACGGTCACGGGCACGACGATCCGGTTCACACCCGCCGCCACGTTCTTCGCGGGCAACGCCAGCATCGGTTACACCCTGACTGACATCAACGGCGACACCGCCAGCGGCACCATCGCCGTGACGATCGCCAACCTGACCCCCGCCCTCGCGGCCGGCGCCATCACGACCGATCAGGACACCGCGAGCCCGGCACTGGCCCTCGGCATCACCCCGGGCAACGGCTCCGTGGCCCAGCACACCCTTGCGGTCAGCACCGCCGCCACCAGCGGCACCTGCGCGATCTCCGGGACGTCGCTGACCTACACGCCCAACGCGGAGTTCTTCGGCACCGACAGCTGCGTCGTGACCATCACGGACGGCAACGGCGACTCCGGTACCGGCACCATCAACATCACCGTCAACGAGGTCAGCAACGAGCTGAGGCTGCCCGGCGGCGGCGGTGCGGTTGACCCCTGGAGCCTGTCCCTCCTCGGCCTGCTGCCGCTGCTCCGGCGCCGTCGACGGGCCTGAGCACCGGCAGAAGACGTGTCTGACCAGGGCCCCGCCGGACGGCGGGGCCCTTTTTTTGACCGGGAAGTGCAGGTACAAGGACGGATGGCGCGCAGCTTCGACACCCCGATCGCCCGGGTAACCCAGCCGTCCGCCTGGGTGGTTCGCCATGCCGCCCTCGTCCCGGCAGCTGGCCCTGTCCTCGACCTGGCGTGCGGTGATGGACGGCACGCCCGCCATTTCGCCAGCCGCGGGCACCCGGTGACGGCGGTGGACATCGACACGTCCGGCGTGGCCGACCTGGCAGGCCGGCCCGGCTTCCGGGTCATCCAGACGGACCTGGAAGCGGGGGACTGGCCCTTCGGGGCTGCCAGCTTCGCGGGCATCGTGATCACCAACTACCTGCACCGGCCCCACTTCCCGGTGCTGCCGGGCACGCTGATGCCGGGCGGCGTGCTGATCATCGAGACGTTCGCGGCGGGCAACGAGCGGTTCGGGCGCCCCCGCAATCCCGACTTCCTGCTGGCTGCCGGCGAGCTGCTGTCGGCCTTCACTCCGGCGCTGCAGGTGGTCGCCTACGAGCACGGCATCGAGCATTTCCCCCGGCCGGCCGTGCGCCAGCGGCTCGTGGCCGTCCGTGGCACGGAGCCGGTGGAACTGCCCGAAGCGTCAGGGACGGCCCGCCATGATCCCGCCGTGCAGGGTGACGCCCTCGACGGGCTTTGAGGTCCACAACTGTTCGGCGAAGCGGGGAATCGCCATGGCGGCGATAGGAAAGCACTCCACCAGCTGGGACGGCTTGCCGGGAATGCCGTCCAGCGCGTAGCAGAAGAACTCCATGCCCTTGCGCTCCACCGTGTTCCAGAAGCCCCGGATGGACTTCTCGCCGGAAGATACCGAACCATCGGTGTTGAAGTAGGTGTCGAAGCGCACCTCACCATCGGGCGTTTCCATGCGGTACCGGGTGGTGTTGGTCATGAGGTGGTTGTAGAAGCTCGGGTAACGCTCGGACAGCGGCTTCGTCCGATCGATCGTCGTCACGGCCGTCGCGGAAGCGGGCCTGGGCCAGTCGGCTGCGCCGGTTTCCAGGAGCATGAAGGACATGAGCGCCGTCCGGTCCGCCTCGGGAACCGGCTCGGGAATCATCATCCGGGTGCCGGGGACAAGCTTCTCCGGGCCGGCCAGGAATTCCCAGACCCGGGCCACGTCCCACTCGAATCCGGCGGACTTGAGCGCCTCGGATGCCGCGAAATCCGGGCTCGCGCCAGCCTTGCGCCCCATCAGGCCCCAGAGGTTCGGTCCCGCCAGGTTGCTGCCGCCCTCGGCGAGCGTGTGGCAGGCGCTGCAGCGTTGCAGGAAGGCCGTCCGCCCCTTCTGGTAGTCCGCCGCCACGAGCTGGTCGCGCGTCGGCGCCGCCAGGCTTGCGCCGCCGGCCACGAGCAGGCCACCTGCCGTGAAGAGCATCAGCAGTCCGCGGTGCATGGCTCGGATACCTGTGACCGGAATGGCCCGTCCAGCCACCGATTATCCACGGCGATTCCCGGCCTGGCCAGCCTCAGCGTTGCCGGCGCCTGGCGGGCAGGTTCGCGGATCCGCTGCCGGATGACCGGTTGCCGAGCGTCTCGATCCGGTGGGACAGCAATGCCGGCTCGCCCAGCAGGTAGCCCTGGGCCCGGGTGATCCCCAGCTTGCCCAGCAGTTCGAGCGCGGCCTGGTTCTCCACGAACTCCGCAACGGTCTCCAGCTGCATCACGCGCGCCACCTCGGAGATGGCGGCCACGACGGACTGGGAAACCACATTCGTGGTCAGGTCCCGGATGAAGCTGCCGTCGATCTTGAGCGTGTCGACCGGGAACAGCTTGAGGTAGGCGAAGGAGCTCAGGCCCGTGCCGAAGTCATCGAGGGAGAACCGGCACCCGGATCGTCGCAGCGTGTGCATGAAGGCCTGGGCGCGCTGCAGGTTCGCCACGGCCACCGACTCGGTAATCTCGAAGCAGACCATCTCGGGAGGCACCCCGCTGCGCTCCAGCTGCTCCTGCACGAAACCGAGGAAGGGCTCGCTGCCGAGACTCTGGCCCGAGAGATTGATGGCAAACCGGGCCCCGGCACTCGACAGGGCGGCGGCGGACTGGCCGAGCAGGGACAGCGTGTTCGCGACGACCCAGCGATCCAGCTCCTCCATCATCTGGTAGCGCTCGGCCGCGGACAGGAACTCGGACGGTGATACGTGCTGGTCGTCCTCGTCGAGCAACCGGACCAGGACCTCGAAATAGTGGTGTTCGGGGGCGCCGGCCTCGGGCCGGATGGTCACGATCGGCTGGCCCATCAGCGCCAGACGACCCCTGTCAATGGCATTCCGGATGTAGCCGACGAGCTGGATGTCGTCAAAGCGCCGGACGATGGACAGGTCGGCCGGCTCGTAGACCTCCACGCGCCCGCGGCCCCGGTCCTTGGCGGCGGAACAGGCAACCTGGGCCGTGGCCAGGGCGCCGCCGTCGACGGACCCCTCGCCACCGACCGGCAGCGACGAATCCATCGTCGCCCGGCTGATGCCGATGCTGACGGAGCCTCCGAAACTCAGGTCTCCCTGGCTGAACTCTAGGCGGCGGAAGCGGGCCGAAATGGACTCGGCCAGCTTGCGGGCCTCCTCCAGGTCCGTGTCCACGAGGATGGCAGCGAACCGGTCACTGGCGATGCGGGTGACGGTGTGGTCCCGCAGCTCCTCCCGCAGGATTGCCGCGAAGCTCGCGAGAACCCTGTCGCCCACATCCCGGCCCAGGGTGTCGTTGGCGACGTGCAGGCGGTCGATGTCCAGGTACATCAGGGCAGGCGGTTCACCGCTGCCGGTGGCCAATGCAGCAGCCAGTATCTTCTCGAAGACGGGCCAGGCCGGCAGGCCGGTCAGGGAATCAAAGGACCGCTCGAGGACGGTCTCGATGTGGGTCGCCAGGTAACGTCCGACGCGGGACCGGCGGCGAAGGCTGAACTCGGGACCCTTCCAGCCCGCGAGCGCCAGGATTCCGATCGCCGTGCGATCCGTGCCGCGGATCCGCACCGTGTACAGGTCGCTGATGCCCGATTCGGCCGGATCCGGTCCCCGGTCGAGCAGCATCTCGAGCTCGGCCCTGGAGAAGCGGTCGCCGTGCACGAGGGCGATCTGCTTGTCGGGAATCAGCAGCGCGGTGGATTCGACCTCGAGGTAGTGCCGGCACAACCTGAGAATCCGTTCCAGCATCGCGTGCCAGTCGGCGGGTCCCTGCACGGCCCGCTCGACCTCGTGCAGCAGGCGCTCCTCCGAGGCCTGCACACTGAGCTTGCGGTAGCCTTCCAGCAGCCGGATGCGGAGGCTCAGTTCACGTTCCAGCGTGCGCGTGGCCGGCAGCACAAGTCCGGCGCACTCGTCAGCCGTGAGTGTCGCGGCCGCGGCCGGCATCAGCAGGGACAGGACGCCGAGCGGCTCGCCCTTCTCGTTCCGCAGGGTCATCAGGTAGGCGACCGCGGCCTCCATGTCGACCCGGGCCACGCTGGCGCCGGTGCCAGGCAGCAGGCTCTTCAGTGCGGCGCGATACTCGCGGGTCAGGCGCACGGCGGGCACCGGCTCCTCGCTCCAGATGCTGGCGCCGTTGTTGCCGTAGCAGTGGAAGCCGCAGGCCTGCGGCAGGAGCGCCCGCATCAGCGCCGCGTAGTCACCCAGCACCTGGTGCTTTTCGGCCCCGGCGTCCATGCCCTTGAAAGCTCTCTCGATCAGCGGTTTTAAGTCACTGAAAGTCTGGTTGTTTTGCCACGCGTCGAGCGTGACCGGCTTCCCAGAAATGGCGGCCGGCCAGCCCACGGCCTGGCTGCCTTATACTTCCCAACCCTGATTCGCGAACCGTGCCACGCATGAACCCTCCGACCGACGCACTGGCCTTCACGCCCGAGGTTGAACAGCAGACCCGCGATCTGTACCAGCGGGTGCGGCGCGTGATCCCCGACGTGGAGTGGCCCGTCCACGCGCCGCTCATCGCAGCAATCAACCGCCTGAAGCGGGAGCGAAAGGCCATCATCCTGGTCCACAACTACATGCGGCCTGAGATCTTCCACGGCGTCGCGGATTACTCCGGAGATTCGCTGGGACTGGCCCAGTTCGGCGCGCGCACGCCAGCCGAGACCATCGTCATGTGCGGCGTCCACTTCATGGCCGAGACTGCCAAGATCCTGAGCCCGGAAAAGACGGTACTGCTGCCTGACCTGAAGGCCGGCTGCTCACTCGCATCGTCAATCACCGCCGCCGATGTGCGCGCGCTGCGCCGTAAGCACCCGGGCGCACCCGTCGTCACCTACGTGAACACGTCTGCGGACGTGAAGGCAGAATCGGACATCTGCTGCACCTCTGCCAACGCGGTGCAGGTCGTCGAGTCCCTGGGCGTGGATGAGGTGATCTTCATCCCCGACAAGTTCCTCGGCAGGTACGTGGCCAGCAAGACCGGCGTGCGGCTCATCCTCTGGGAGGGGGCCTGCGAGGTGCATGAACGGTTCTCCGGCACGGAGCTCCGGGACTTCCGCGGCATGCACCCGGGCATCCATGTCATGGCCCACCCGGAGTGCCCGCCGGACGTGCTCGCCGAAGCCGACTTCGTGGGATCCACGTCGGCCATGATCGATCACGTGGGCAAGGCGCACCCCCGGCAGGTGGCGATGATCACGGAGTGCGCCATGGCGGGGAACGTCGCGGTGGAATTCCCGGATGTGGAGTTCATCCAGCCCTGCAACCTGTGCCCCCACATGCAGCGCATCACCCTGCCCAAGATCCTGCAGTCGCTCCAGGACATGGCCCCGACCATCGACGTTCCCGCCGACGTCGCGCGGCGCGCCCGTGCGGCGCTCGAGAACATGCTCGCGGTAGGTCGCGGCGCCGCCCGCGACTGACCGGGCCAGCGGGTCTGCCCAGGCACACCGGACTCCAGTGACCCCTTCAGCTGCTTTCGACGTCGTGGTCATTGGCGCCGGCCTCGGGGGCCTTTCCGTGGCGCTCCGGCTCGCCGACGCCGGACTCTCTGTGGGTGTCATGCGCAAGAAGCCCTCCAGCGAGAGCTCGAGCGCCTGGGCACAGGGCGGGATCGCTGCCGCCATCGACGTGGAAGACTCCCCGGCCCGCCATGCCGCCGACACGCTGGAGGCCGGCGCCGGGCTCTGCCGCCGGTCCACGGTGGAGTTCGTCGTCAACCAGGCCCCCGACGCGATCGGCTGGCTCCAGAGCCAGGGTGTCGGGTTCACCGCGGCCGGCCCCAATCACCGCGGCGCGCTCCACCTGACCCGTGAAGGCGGGCACTCCCGCCGCCGGGTCGTCCACGCCGCTGACGCCACGGGCCAGGCCGTCATCGCCGCCCTCGAGGCCCGCGTGGCGGAGCACAACCGCATCCAGCTCCTCGAGGACAGGATCGGCATCGACCTGATCACGAGCGGGAAGCAGCGGATCGCAGGTCCCAACCGGTGTGTCGGGATCTATGCGCTGAACAGGGCGTCGGGACGCATCGAGACCATCGCTGCGCGGACCGTCGTCCTGGCGACGGGCGGCGCGTCGAAGATCTACCTCTACACCACCAATCCCGACACCTCCACCGGCGACGGCATCGCCATGGCCTGGCGGGCCGGCTGCAGGGTCGCCAACATGGAGTTCGTCCAGTTCCACCCCACCTGCCTGTTCCACCCGCTGGCAAAATCGGAACTGATCTCGGAGGCGGTGCGTGGCGAAGGTGGCGTATTGCGGCTACCCGACGGCCGGCGCTTCATGGATGCCCACGACCCCCGGGCCGAACTCGCGCCCAGGGACATCGTTGCCCGGGCCATCGACGCCGAGATGAAGCGCGGCGGCCTCGACTGCGTGTACCTGGACATCAGCCACAAGCCGGCGGCAGAGATCCTCGGGCACTTCCCCAACATCGCCCAGCGGCTCAGGACATTCGGCATCGACATCACGCGGGACCCGATTCCGGTCGTTCCGGCAGCGCACTACAGCTGCGGCGGGATCATGACGGACCTGGACGCCGCGACCGATCTTCCGGGCCTCTATGCGGTCGGCGAATGCACCTGGACGGGGCTGCACGGGGCCAACCGGCTGGCGAGCAACTCACTGCTCGAGTGCGTGGTGTTCGGAGCGGCCGCCAGCAGGCGGATCGTCGCTGAAATCGGCGCAGCGCCGCCGCCGGCCACCAACCTCGTGCCCTGGGATGAGAGCCGGGTGACCGACCCCGACGAGCTCGTGATCGTGTCCCACAACTGGGAGGAACTACGCCGCTTCATGTGGGACTACGTGGGCATCGTCAGGACCAACAAGCGGCTGGCCCGCGCCCGTCATCGCGTGGACCTTCTGCACGAGGAAATCGCGGAGTTCTACGGGAACTTCCGCGTGACGAACGACCTGATCGAGCTGCGTAATCTGGCGCTCGTGGCGGAGCTGACGATACTCTGCGCCCAGTCGCGCCAGGAAAGCCGGGGCCTGCATTGCAACCGGGACTATCCGGATCCGCTCCCGGATGCGGAGGCCCGGGACACCATCCTCACCCCGGGCGCCGCTGCACGAAGGCCGGCTTGATCGCCGCGACGCTGGTCGTGCCGGCAAACTGCATGCTGCGCTGGAACTCCGCATCCAGGATTGCCAGCACCTTCGCCACCCCCTTGTCACCGTAGGCTGCGAGTCCGAAGAGGTAGGGACGGCCGATGCAGACCGCGTCGGCACCCAGGGCGAGCGCCTTGAAGATGTCGGTGCCCCGGCGGATCCCGCCGTCGATCAGGACCGGCATCATGCCATTCACCGCGGCGACCACCTCGGGAAGGCACTCCAGCGTGCCCCGCCCGCTTTCCTCCTGTCGGCCGCCGTGGTTGGACACGATCAGTCCGTCCACGCGCCGGCGCACCGCCAGTTCGGCATCCTCCCGCGTCACGATGCCCTTGAGGAGGACGGGCAGCCGGGTGTTCGCCTTCAGCCAGTCCACGCTCGCCCAGGTGAGGGCCGGATCGCCGATGCGCGGCGGCCCCGCGTAGCCCTCCAGGTTGCCCATCCGCGGCGGACCCTTCCGGGTCGAGAGGCGGGAGAACCAGCGCTCACCCTCCCGGTTGCCCCGGGTGGGCGAATCCACCGTCACCGCCACCGCAAGGCAGCCGGCCGCCTCGGCGCCGGCCAGCAGGTGGCGCATCAGGCCCTGGTCCGGCGACGGGTAGAGCTGGAACCACAGGGGTGCCGCGCCAGCCGCCCGGATCTCCGCCACGCTGCTGCTGCTCGTCGTCGAGACGATCATCAGGTGGCCACGCTCGGAGGCGCCGCGCATCGTGGCCGGTTCCCCGTCGACGTGAATGGTCTGCTGGGCACCCGCGGGCGCGAGCAGGATCGGCGTGGGAAGCCTCTGGCCGAGGATCTCCACACCCGTATCGATGCGGCTGACATCAACCAGCCGGCGCACGCGCATCTGCCAGTCGGCGTACGCAGCCCGGTTGGCCTCCAGGGTGCGCTGGTCGTCGGAGCCGTTGACGATGAAGTGCCAGGCCTCGGGATCGAGCTTCGCCTGCGCCACGCGCTGCATCTGGAAGACATCGAGCACTTCGTCCAGGGACCCGGGCACGGCAAACTCCGGCCTCGCCAGGGCGCGAACCGGCCCCAGAAGCCCGGGCGCCGCCAGCAGCGGGGATTGCAGCAGAAAGCGGAGCAGGCGGCGGCGTGCCGCCTGCTCCGCAAGGACAGGTCGCGGATTGCTCATGGCGCGACGCTAATGGAACCGCGTGCAGCCGTCCACAATCCCGGCAAGTAGCTGCCGCCGGTGGACATAAACCGCGACGCATCCACCCCGGCATTCCGGGAATCGGGTTATCCTCTGACCGTTTGGCGGCCGGCCCACGTGCCGGCCCCCGGGAGCGAGAAGGCATGGCGGTGCGACGGTCGGATCTGGAGCGGAGCGACGAGGAGCTCCGGGAGTGGGTGGAGTCCATCGAGTCCGTGCTGCGGACCGAGGGACCGGAGCGGGCCAAGGCCCTGTTCCGTGCCGTCCGCGACTACCTGACCGATGCCCATGTCATCGTCGAGGACGCCACCCTCAACACGCCCTACCGCAACACAATCCCCCTGGAGCAGCAGCCCGCCTACCCCGGTAATATCGAGCTCGAGCAGCGCATTGAGAACATCAACCGCTGGAACGCGATGGCCATGGTGCTCCGCGGATACGACAGCGGCACCGGCGTTGGCGGGCACATCGGCACCTACGCGTCCGGCGCCACGATGCTCGAGGTCGGCCTGAACCATTTCTTCCGGAACCAGGGGCCGGACTACGGCGGCGACCTCGTCAGCATCCAGGCCCACTGCTCGCCCGGCATCTACGCGCGGGCCTTCCTCGAAGGCCGGCTCTCCGCCGGCCAGTTGCAGAATTTCCGCCGGGAGCTCCAGCCCGGGGGAGGCCTCTCGTCCTACCCGCACCCTCGCAACATGCCCTCCTTCTGGGTCTCGCCCTGCGCCTCCATGGGCCTGTCCACGCCCAGCTGCATCTACCAGGCGCGCTTCGCCAAGTACCTGGAAAGCCGCGGCCTGAAGCCGAAGAACGGAGGCAAGGTGTGGAACTTCATCGGGGATGGCGAGTCCGACGAGCCCGAAGTGCTCGGGACGATCAACATCGCCGCGCGTGAGCAGCTCGACAACCTCATCGTCGTCGCGAACTGCAACCTCCAGCGGCTCGACGGCCCGGTCCGGGGCAACGGCAAGATCATCCAGGAACTCGAGCGGAGCTTCCGCGGCGCCGGCTGGAACGTCATCAAGGTCATCTGGAGCGGCGAGTGGGACACTCTTTTCGCCATCGACTTCGAGGGCGTCCTCCAGGCGCGCATGGAGCGGGCCGTGGACGGCGACTACCAGATGTACTCGGTCTCGAGCGGACCGGAAGTGCGTGCGCACTGGAACGGCGACGACCCGCGGCTAGCCGACATCATGCGCCATCTGTCCGACGAGGAAATCCGCGGCATCAAGCGCGGCGGACACGACCAGCGCAAGATCTTCGCGGCCTTTGAACGCGCGATGAAGAGCAATGGCCGGCCGACTGCCATTCTCATCAAGACCATCAAGGGTTACGGCATGCAGGGCTACGAGGGCTCGAATGTCGTGCACCAGAAGAAGAACCTCAGTGTCGAGGAACGGCAGGAAACCGCCCGGCGCCTGGGGATTCCGCTGTCCAACGAGGCTGCGGCCCGTGCCGACTTCTACCGGCCGCCGGAGGACAGCGAGGAAATCCGCTACCTGAAGGAGCGTCGTACGGCCCTCGGAGGCAGCTGGCCGCACCGGGAGGTGCAGTGCCCTTCCCTGCCCGCCCCGGACCTCGCCCTTTTCCAGGAACAGACCGCCGGTTCCGGCGACCGCACGCTCTCGACCACCATGGCCTTCGTCCGGATGCTGTCGAAGCTGATGGACCATCCCGAACTGGGGCGATACGTCGTCCCCATCGTGCCGGACGAGGCCCGGACCTTTGGCATGGAGGCGCTGTTCCGCAAGGCCGGCATCTACTCCTCGGAGGGCCAGAAGTACCGACCGGTGGACAGCTCCACGCTCATGCCCTACCGGGAGGCGACGGACGGCCAGATCCTGCAGGAAGGCATCTGCGAGGCCGGCGCCATGGCCTCCTTCATGGCCGCCGGCACCGCCTATGCGGTCCACGGCGTGCCGACGATCCCGTTCTATGTCTTCTATTCGATCTTCGGCTTCCAGCGCGTCGGCGACATGATCTGGAGTTGCGGCGACATGCTGTCGCGGGGCTTCCTGCTCGGCGGCACCTCGGGCCGGACCACGCTGAACGGCGAGGGGCTGCAGCACCAGGATGGTCACTCCCAGATCATTGCGAGCACGGTGCCGAACCTGCTGAGCTACGACCCCGCGTTTGCCTACGAGCTGGCCGTGATCGTCCGGGAGGGCATCCGGCGGATGTACGAGCTGCAGGAGAACGTCTTCTACTACGTCACGATCCACAACGAGAACTACGCGATGCCAGCCATGGGTGACGCCCCGGCCGAGGGCATCATCCGGGGGATGTACCGGTTCTCGACCGGTGCGGCGCCGGCGAAGCCCGGGCGGAAGGCCCACCTGTTCGGCAGCGGCGCCATCATGACCGAAGTCCTGCGCGCCCAGGCGCTCCTCCAGGGGTTCGGCGTTTCCGCCGACGTCTGGAGCGTCACGAGCTACAACGAGCTGTGCCGGGAGGCGTTGCGCGTGGAACGGACCAGTCTCCTGGCCGGCAACGCATCCGGCGAGGCGGCGCAGGCACGTCCCTGGGTGCAGCAACTGCTGGCGACGGAGACGGGGGTCTTCGTCGCCGCCAGCGACTACATGAAGGCACTCCCCCTCAGCATTTCCCGGTGGGTCCCGCAACCCTTCGTCGTCCTGGGCACCGATGGCTACGGGCTCAGCGAATCGCGCCCCGACCTCCGGAGCTGGTTCGAGGTCAGCGCGGAATACGTGGCCTGGGCCGCCCTTGCCGCCCTGCGCGACCAGGGCGCCGTGAGCGAGCCGGAGCTGCAGTCAGCCAGCGGGCAACTGGGCATCGACCGCAACAAGCCCAATCCCGCCTATCACGGGCCCGCATAAGAAAAATCCCGCTCGAGGCGGGATTCTTCTCGCGCCAGGGCTGGCGCAGGTGCCCGTGGCGGGGACCTAGCCGGACTTGCGGCGGCGGAACCAGCCCATGACGCCCAGACCGGAAGCAAACAGCCAGGCGGCTGCCGGGACCGGAATGTTCGTGTTGTCGGGCGGGGTGGCGGCGGACACGGTGAGCAGCAGCTTCTTGGCGATGTAGGCGTACCCACCACCGTCGCCCGAGAAGGCCTGCAGCGTGTTCTGGATGGACAGCTCGACGTTGGACGCCAGGTCAGTGAACACTGTGGCCGGCGAGACCATGGAACCCAGGCTCCATTGCGCAAAGGCAAGGCCGGTCGGTGTATTAGACGAGAAGAACTGGTTGTCCACTATCTGCTCGGGAAACCCCGACGTGGGAGGCGGGTTGTCGACGATATCGATGACCTGCACCCGGAGGTTGGCCGCGACGCTGGCATCGCCCAGGATCTGGTAATCACCGTCCTCGGACACCTGGATGGTGCCGATTTCGTCGGTCCCGTTCTTCGCGTAAACGCTGGTGAACAGGAAGACTGCCGACTCCGTCGGGGTGGGAATGGCCGGCGTGCCCGGGTCCGAATCGGCCTCGAACGCGGTAGGGGCGAACTTCAGGGTATCGCTGTTCCCGAGGAGGGTCGGCGCTCCATAGAGCGTGAGCCCCGTGTTGACCATGGCGTCATCGTCGTACACGTAACAGATCGTGTTGCCGCAGAGTGTGACCGGCGCCGCCTGGGCCGGTATGGCGGACAAGGCCAGGAGCACTCCGCCAACTGCGGACGCGACGACAGGCGTGCCGCGCTTCTTCTCAAGCATATCGATCATTTTGTTCACCATGGGTGCGCTCTTCTTCTGGGTTGCTCTCTCTGGAGCGGGTGGGCAACAAACCCTTCAACGGTGCCCCACGATACCGCCGAACGGGATCTACGACTCTCGGTCAATTCCTGTTGATTAGGGCCCCCAACCTCTCAGGCACGGCGCCTGACAAGGCCGAGCAGGCCAAGCCCGCTGCCAAGGAGCCAGACGGCGGCCGGTACCGGCACCGTCGACGTGGCCGTGAGGGTGAGCTTCTTGGCAATGAATGCATAATCAGTCCCGGTGTTGGCGGTGCACTGGGACGGCACCAGGCTGGAGCAGGCCTGCAGCGTGTTCTGGATCTGCAGGTCGATCTCCGTGGCCAGGTCCGTGAACACAGCCGCGGGATTGATCGTCCCGGAAAGCGACCAGTTGGCCAGCCCAAGGCCGGTCGGGGTCGTGCTGTTCCAGTTGAAGAGCGGATTGACCAGTTCGGGGAACCCGGGCGTCTGCGCCCCGTCGTCCATCAGGTCGACGCTCTGCAGCCGCATGTTGACGTTGACGAAGCCGGTCGAGGCGCCGCCATCCAGGATCTGGTAGTCGCCGCTCTCGGTGACCGTGATGTCGGCGATCTCGCCGCCGTTCGTCGTGAAGATCTTCGTGAACTGGAAGACCGCGGAAACCGTCGGGCCCGGAATCGCGAGGGTGCCCGGGTCGGAATCCGCATTGAACGCCGTCGGCGTGAACTTCAGCGTGTCGCTGCCACCGAGCAGCGTCGGGGCACCGAACAGCGTAAGACCGGCGTTGTTCACCGGGTTGTTGTCGTACTCGTAGCAGATGGTCGGCCCGCACAGCTGAACGATGGCTGCGCCTGCCGGCAGCGACACCACGCTGGCTGCGAGGACTGCAAGCCCGCCGAGTACCCTGATCCCACGCATTAGCTGAACTCCCCCGATGGTCCCGTGTTTTTCGTATTGGCTGCCCGTGCAGCGGGGCGGTAACCCGGTAGCCGGACTCCGCCTTCTGAGAGCGAATCTAGCCCTCATCGGCGTCGAAAGCAACGGGCTTAAGTGACCGGGCACCGGCGGCTAAGCCCTTGTCACGAAAAGGAAACCGAGTGGACATAATCCCGGCACAGCGGGCCCGCGCTACAGGCCGCACGCGGCCACCCCGGCTGGCCGCCCGATCAGCGACTTAGGGCCGGTCCTTAAGTCGGTCTTTAGGCCCCGACGCCTCAGGTATTCTTGGCCCCATGAACCGAAGCGCCGTCGCCCGGCCCCGTCGATCCACGCTGTACGTCCCCGGAAGCAACCCCCGGGCACTGCAAAAAGCCGCAGGCCTGCCCGTTGACGCCGTCATCCTGGACCTGGAGGACGCGGTGCTTCCCGCCGCCAAGGCAGCCGCCCGCGCCGCGGTCCTGGCAGCCGTGGCGGGCCGGACCTTCGGCCACCGGGAGGTGATCATCCGGATCAACGGCCTCGACACCGAATGGGGTGACGCGGACCTGCGCGCGGCAGCTGCCAGCGGCGCGGATGGCATCCTGCTGTCCAAGGTCGACGCGCCGGCGACACTGATAGCCGCAGCCCAGGTGCTCGACGAACTCGCTGCCCCACCCGGGCTGCGACTCTGGAGCATGGCCGAAACCCCGCGGGCCGTGCTTGACATGGATGCCATCGCCCGGTGCACCCCGCGCCTCGGCGCGATCGTCGCGGGCACGGCCGATCTGGGCAAGTCGCTCCGCGTGCCGGATCAACCCGGGCGCGCCGGACTGGTTCCCGCCCTCGCCCATTGCGTGCTCGCGGCCCGCGCTGCCGGTGTTGATATACTTGACGGCGTTTACACGCACCTCGCCGACCCTGTTGGCTTCAGGGCGGAGTGCGTCCAGGGCAGGCAACTCGGCTTCGATGGCAAGACGCTGATCCACCCCGGCCAGGTCGCTGTCTGCAACGAGATCTTCGGGGTCTCCGACGCCGAGGCGGCCACCGCCGCCGAACTCATTGCCGCGTGGGAATCCGCTGCCGGGACGGGGGCAGGCGTGGCGGTGCACGCGGGCAGGCTGGTGGAACGACTGCACGTGGAGGACGCGAGGCGGCGGCTGGCCATCCACCAGGCAATTCGGAATCTCGAGATATAAATGACAGATTTCAGCAAACAGACCCGGGCCGACTGGGAAAAGCTGGCGGCCCGGGAAATCAGGGCGCAAGACTCAGAAGGCCTGGTGTGGCACACCCCGGAAGGGATTCCCGTCAAGCCGCTGTACACGGCTGACGATCTCGCCGGCCTGACCCACCTGGACACCCTGCCCGGCTTCGCGCCCTTCGTCCGCGGACCCCGCGCCACCATGTACGCGGGACGCCCCTGGACCGTCCGCCAGTACGCCGGTTTCTCCACGGCCGAGGAGTCCAACAACTTCTACCGCAGGAACCTGGCGGCGGGCCAGACGGGCCTGTCCGTGGCCTTCGACCTCCCCACGCACCGCGGATATGACTCGGACCACCCGCGGGTCGTCGGCGACGTCGGCAAGGCCGGGGTCGCGATCGATTCCGTGGAGGACATGAAGATCCTGTTCGCCGGGATTCCGCTCGACAGGATGTCGGTGTCCATGACGATGAACGGCGCCGTGCTGCCGGTGATGGCCATGTACATCGTCGCTGCCGAGGAACAGGGCGTCCCGGCGGCGAAGCTGAACGGCACCCTGCAGAACGACATCCTCAAGGAGTTCATGGTCCGGAACACCTATATCTATCCCCCGGCGCCCTCCATGCGGATCGTGGCGGACATCATCGGGTACACGGCCCGGAACATGCCGAAGTTCAACTCGATCTCCATCTCCGGCTACCACATGCAGGAGGCCGGGGCGACCTGCGTGCAGGAACTGGGCTACACGCTGGCGGACGGAGTCGAGTACGTCAGGGCCGCGCTGGCCAGCGGCCTCAAGGTGGACGAATTTGCACCCCGCCTGTCGTTCTTCTTCGGCATCGGCATGAACCTGTTCATGGAGGTGGCAAAGCTGCGGGCCGCCCGCCTCCTCTGGGCCGAACTGATGGCCAGGCTGTTTGCACCGGCGGATGCGCAGTCCCTGATGCTACGCACCCACTGCCAGACCTCCGGCGTCAGCCTGACCAGCCGGGACCCCTACAACAACATCATCCGCACCACGATCGAGGCCCTCGCGGCCGCGCTGGGCGGCACCCAGTCGCTGCACACGAATTCCTTCGACGAGGCCCTGGCGCTGCCGACCCCCTTCTCAGCCCACATCGCCCGCAACACCCAGCTGGTGCTGCAGGAGGAGACCGGCATCACCCGCGTGGTGGACCCGCTCGCCGGTTCCTACTACGTGGAAAGCCTCACGGCCTCCCTCGCGGCAGAGGCCCGCAAGCTCATCGACGAGGTCGAGGCGCTGGGCGGCATGACGAAGGCCGTCGAGTCCGGGATGCCGAAGCTTCGTATCGAGCAGTCCGCGGCCCTGCGCCAGGCCCGCATCGATCGCGGCGAAGAGGTGATCGTGGGCGTCAACAAGTACCAGCGCGAGGATGAGCCGGACATCGACGTGCTCGACATCGACAACAGTGCGGTCCGGGAATCCCAGATCCGGCGGCTCCAGTCCGTCAAGTCCGCGCGCGATGCCGCGGCCTGCACGGCGGCGCTCGCGGCTCTCACGGCTGCCGCGGCGGACAAGTCGGGCAACCTGCTGGAACTGGCGGTCAACGCCGCCCGCGCACGCGCCACCGTCGGTGAGATCTCCGATGCGCTCGAGAAGGTCTTTGGCCGGCACCGCGCCGTCATTCACTCGATCAGCGGAGTCTACGGCTCCGCCTACGCGGGCGACGCGGGATTCGCCGAGATCCAGGCCGCCGTCGACGCCTTCGCGCGCGACGAGGGGCGCCGCCCCCGCATGCTGGTGGTGAAGCTCGGACAGGACGGCCACGACCGGGGCGCCAAGGTCATCGCCACCGCGTTCGCCGATATCGGCTTCGACGTGGATATCGGCCCGCTGTTCCAGACCCCCGAGGAAGCCGCGCGTCACGCCGTGGAGAACGACGTGCACGTGGTCGGCGTGTCGTCGCAGGCCGCCGGCCACAAGACGCTGGTGCCGCAGATCATCGCGGAACTCCGCGCCCAGGGCGCCGGCGACGTCCTGGTCGTCTGCGGCGGGGTCATTCCGCCCCAGGACCATGCGATGTTGAAGGCGGCCGGGGTCGCTGCCATCTATGGGCCCGGCACCAACATTCCGCAGGCTGCAGGCGAAGTCCTGCGGCTGATCCGCAACCGCCGCAAGGCGGCCTGATTTCCCACAGCATTCCGGACAAGGGTCGTTACGCATGCAGGACATCCTCCAGCAGCTGGAAGAAAAGCGCGCCGCCGCACTGCTGGGCGGCGGACAGAAGCGAATCGACGCCCAGCACGCGAAGGGTAAGCTGACCGCCCGCGAGCGCATCGCCCTGCTCCTCGATGACGGCAGCTTCGAGGAATGGGACATGTTCGTCGAACACCGCTGCGCCGACTTCGGCATGGCGGAGCAGAAGGTCACCGGCGACGGGGTGATCACGGGCTACGGCACGATCAACGGCCGCCTCGTCTTCGTGTTCAGCCAGGACTTCACGGTCTTCGGCGGTTCGCTGTCCGAGGCCCATGCCGAGAAGATCTGCAAGGTGATGGACCAGGCCATGAAGGTCGGCGCCCCGCTGATCGGCATCAACGACTCGGGTGGCGCCCGCATCCAGGAAGGCGTGGCGTCACTCGGTGGCTACGCGGAGGTGTTCCAGCGCAACATGCTGGCGTCGGGAGTGGTACCCCAGATCTCGCTGATCATGGGGCCCTGCGCGGGCGGCGCGGTGTACTCCCCCGCCATCACCGACTTCGTCTTCATGGTGAAGGACAGCTCCTACATGTTCGTCACCGGCCCCGACGTGGTGAAGACGGTGACCCACGAGGAGGTGACCGCCGAACAGCTCGGCGGCGCGGTGACCCACAGCTCGAAGTCAGGCGTGGCTGACCTCGCCCTGGAGAACGACGTCGAGGCGCTGCTCGGCACGCGCCGCTTCTTCAACTTCCTGCCCGCCAACAACCGGGAGAAGCCGCCGATCTGGCCCTGCGAGGATCCGCCCACCCGGGAAGAGCCGTCCCTGGACACCCTCGTGCCGGACGACCCGGCCAAGCCCTACGACATCAAGGAGCTCATTGCCAAGATCGCCGACGAGGGTGACTTCTGCGAGATCCAGCCGGACTACGCCCGGAATATCGTTATCGGCTTCATCCGCATGGAGGGCTCGACCGTCGGTGTCGTGGCCAACCAGCCCATGGTGCTGGCCGGCTGCCTCGACATCAGCTCGTCCACGAAGGGTGCCCGCTTCGTCCGCTTCTGCGATGCGTTCAACATCCCGATACTGACCCTCGTCGACGTCCCCGGCTTCATGCCGGGCACCGCCCAGGAGTACGGCGGCATCATCAGGCATGGCGCCAAGCTGCTGTATGCCTACGCCGAGGCGACGGTGCCCAAGGTCACGCTGATCAGCCGCAAGGCCTATGGCGGCGCCTACGACGTCATGGCCTCCAAGCACCTGCGCGGCGACGTGAACCTGGCGTGGCCGAGCGCGGAGATCGCGGTGATGGGCCCGAAGGGCGCGGTGGAGATCATCTTCCGCAAGGACATCGGCGACCCGGCGGCCATCGCGGCCCGCACGGAGGAGTACCGCCAGAAGTTCGCGAACCCCTTCATCGCGGGCAGCCGCGGCTACATCGACGACGTGATCATGCCGCGGCAGACGCGCGCGCGCGTCTGCCGGTCGCTGTCCATGCTGCGCGAGAAGCAGCTCACCAACCCGTGGCGCAAGCACGGCAACATTCCCCTCTAGGACCCGTTCCGCTCCATGTTCAAGAAGATCCTCATCGCCAATCGCGGCGAAATAGCCTGCCGGGTCATCCGCACCGCCCGCCGGATGGGCATCAGGACCGTGGCCGTGTATTCCGACGCCGACCGGCATGCCATGCACGTGAGGCTCGCGGACGAGGCTGTCCGGATCGGCCCCGCCCCGTCGGCCCAGAGCTACTTGGGTATAGACGCGATCATCGATGCCTGCAAGGCTACGGGCGCGGAGGCAGTCCACCCCGGGTACGGCTTCCTGTCCGAAAAGACGGCGTTCGCGTCCGCTCTCGAGGCGATTGGCGTCGCCTTCATCGGGCCAAAGCCCCACGCCATCACTGCGATGGGCGACAAGATCGAGTCCAAGAAGCTGGCAAAGGCCGCCGGCGTGAGCACCGTGCCGGGCTATACCGACGTCATCGACGGCCCGGAGCACGCCGTGAAGATCGCCCGGGACATCGGCTATCCGGTCATGCTCAAGGCCAGCGCCGGCGGCGGCGGGAAGGGCATGCGCGTCGTGCGCAACGACGAGGAATGCCGCGACGGCTTCCAGCGCGCGACGAACGAGGCCGTGTCGAGCTTCGGCGACGGCCGCGTGTTCGCCGAGAAGTACATCGAGGAGCCGCGGCACATCGAGATCCAGGTGCTGGCCGATGCGCACGGCAACACACTCTGGCTCAACGAGCGCGAATGCTCGATCCAGAGGCGGCACCAGAAGGTGATCGAGGAAGCGCCCTCCCCCTTCCTGGACGCGAAGACCCGCAAGGCGATGGGCGAGCAGGCCGTGGCGCTGGCGAAGGCCGTGGACTACCAGTCCGCCGGAACGGTCGAGTTCATCGTGGACAGGGACCGGAACTTCTACTTCCTGGAGATGAACACCCGCCTGCAGGTCGAACACCCGGTCACCGAACTCATCACGGGGCTCGACCTCGTCGAACTGATGATCCGGGTCGCCGCCGGCGAGAAGCTGACCCTGAAACAGAAGGACGTGAAGATCGACGGCTGGGCCCTCGAGGCCCGCGTCTACGCCGAGGATCCGTTCCGCAACTTCCTGCCCTCGATTGGCCGCCTCGTGCGCTGCCAGCCTCCCGCGGAGTCCGGGCATGTACGCGTGGACACCGGCATCGAGGAAGGCAGCGAAGTCTCGATGTACTACGATCCGATGATCGCCAAGCTGATCACCAGCGGCCGTACCCGCGACGAGGCCATCGACCGCATGGCCGACGCGCTCGACGCGTACCACATCCGCGGCGTGTCCCATAACATCAGCTTCCTCAACGCCCTCGTCTCCCATCCCCGCTTCCGCGAGGGGCGCCTCTCCACCAATTTCATCGCCGAGGAGTATCCGCACGGCTTCCACGCTGCCGACGTACCCCGGGAGGATCCGTCCCTGGTGGTGGTCATCGCGGCCGCCGTCCACCGCCGCTTCATGGACCGGGCGGCGAAGCTGTCCGGCCAGCTGCCGAGCCACGAGCGCCAGGTCGGCAACGACTTCGTGGTGATCATCGGCGAGCACCATCACCCCGTCACCGTCGTGCCGGTCGCGGGTGGCTGCGAGGTGCGCCTCGGCAACCGCTCCCACCAGGTCACCACCGACTGGAAGTTCGGCGACGCCCTGGTCCGCGCGGCGGTGGACGGCCGCGCCGTCTGCTTCCAGCTGGACCGGGTCGGCGTCCGCTACCGCCTCAGCCATCGCGGCGCCCAGATGGACGCACTCGTGTGCGAGCCCCGGGCTGCGGGCCTTGCCCGGCTGATGCTGGCCAAGGCCCCGCCGGACCTGTCGAAGTTCCTGCTGTCGCCCATGCCCGGGCTTCTCGTCCGCCTGGCCGTGACGGTGGGCCAGGAACTGAAGGCCGGCGAGGAAATCGCCGTTGTCGAGGCGATGAAGATGGAGAACAGCCTGCGGGCGACGGACGACGTGAAGATCACGAAGATCCTCGTGGAGCAGGGCCAGAGCCTCGTCGTCGACCAGCCGATCGTCGAGTTCGGCTGAGTCCGTGGGGGGCGGAGCGGTCAAGCAGTCCCCCGCGCAACTCGCCGACGAGCTGCGCGCCGGCGACCGCCGCGCCCTGGGCCGGGCCATCACGCTGGTCGAATCCAGCCACCCGGGCGACAGGGAGCCGGCCAACCGCCTGCTCGAACTGCTGACGCCGCTTGCCGGGAACTCGATCCGGGTGGGCATCTCCGGGGTCCCGGGCGTGGGCAAGTCCACGTTCATCGAGAGCCTGGGCAACCTCGTGATCGACCGGGGCCACAAGGTGGCAGTCCTCGCGGTGGACCCGTCGTCGGCCCTTTCCGGTGGCTCCATCCTCGGCGACAAGACCCGCATGGAAACCCTCTCGCGGAGGCTGGAGGCCTTCATCCGGCCCTCGCCCGCCGGCGGCACGCTTGGCGGGGTCACGCGGAACACGCGGGAAACCGTGCTCCTGGTCGAGGCCGCCGGCTTCGACGTGGTGATCGTCGAGACCGTTGGCGTGGGCCAGTCCGAAACCGCCGTGGCAGACATGACGGACCTGTTCCTGCTGTTGCTCCTGCCGGGCGGCGGCGACGAGCTCCAGGGCATCAAGCGCGGCATCGTGGAGATGGCAGACCTGATCGTGGTGAACAAGGCCGATGGCGAAATGGCGGCCGCCGCGGAGCGGGCCGCGGCGGACTACCGGAGCGCGCTGCGCTTCCTCCGCCCGCGCTCGGCGCGCTGGGAAGTCCCGGTCGCCACCTGCTCCGCACTGGAGGGCCGCGGCATCGACCGGATCTGGTCGCTGGTCGGGGAGTTCCGGGCGACGATGACCGCCAGCGGGGACCTGCAGGCCAACCGGGCCGCCCAGGCCCGCCGATGGCTGTGGAGCGAGACGGCGGAACAGCTCATGACGCAGCTCAAGGGCGATCCCGCCGTGCGCCAGCGCATCCAGTCACTCGAGGAGGCAGTCAGTTCGGGCCAGCTCTCGCCCCGGGTGGCTGCGGAGCAGATCGTCACCCGCTTCTGGAAGGACGGCAACAGGCAATGATCGGACGTCTCAACCATGTGGCCATCGTGGTGCCGGACCTGGCAGCCGCTGCGGCGGTCTACCGGGACACGCTCGGCGCCCGGGTATCGGCGCCCCGGGACCTGCCGGACCACGGCGTCACCACGGTGTTCGTCGAGCTGCCGAACACCAAGATCGAGCTGCTGCACCCCCTGGGCGCCAGCTCGCCCATCGCGAAATTCCTGCAGTCCAACCCCTCGGGCGGGATGCATCACGTCTGCTACGAGGTGACCGACATCCTGGCCGCCCGGGACCGGCTGAAGCAGGCCGGCGCCAGGGTGCTGGGCGACGGGGAACCGAAGACCGGGGCCCACGGCAAGCCGGTGCTCTTCCTCCACCCCAGGGATTTCTGCGGCACGCTGGTGGAGCTGGAGCAGGTGTGACGCGCTCCGATCGGGAGCGAGAAACCAGGTCTTTACGGCGGAAAGTCTGCTGGATAGTTTGCCGGCCCCGCGCTCAGGCTGCCCGCCATGGTCAGCCGCGACAAGGCCCTGCAGCAGGTCATGGACGGAAGGAGCGATGCTAGTATTCGCTTCACCGACATGACCATGCTGTTGAAACGCCTGGGCTTCGATGAGAGGGTCAGGGGTGATCACCACGTCTTCAGCCGCCCCGGGGTTCGGGAGATCATCAACCTCCAGCCGAAGAACGGCAAGGCCAAGGTCTATCAGGTACGGCAAGTGCGCGCCCTGATCAGGCTCTACCAGCTGGAACCACCCAAATGATGAGCAGGTACGAGATCGCGATCTACTGGAGCCCGGAAGACAACGCCTATGTCGCGGAAGTCGCCGACCTGCCGGGCTGTATGGCCGACGGACCCTCCTACCAGTCGGCACTGGCCGCTGCAGAGCAGGCTATCGAGTCATGGATCGAGACTGCCCGTGAGTTGGGCCGCGAAGTGCCCTCCCCCAGGCCTCACCGGGTCAGCGCCTGAGCCGGTTGGTTGCCAACCGCCGCCTCCACCTCCACCACAAGTTTCGCCATCCGGGCTTCCAGGTCCTGCCGGATCTGCCCCAGGTCGTCGGTACCAGCCCCGGGCGGCACCCGGTACGGCTCCGCGATGGCGACGGCCACCCGGGAGAATGGCAGCGGCACTATAAAGCGGTCCCAGCTGTTCCAGCGGATGCAAGGCTTCGCCGCGTAGGCGACCAGGATGATCGGCGCCTTCGTCATCCGCGCCAGCATGATGGTGCCGGGCTTGAACTCGTGAAGCGGCCCGGTCGGGCCGTCCGGCGTAATGACCAGCGAGGTCTTCTGCGTCACGAGCACGCCGAACATGTCCTTCAGGGTCTGGCCAGCCGACCGCTTAGAGGAACCCCGGAGTACGCCGGCGCCCCAGCGGCGAATGATCGCCGCCGGCACCTCGCCCGTCACGGACGGACTCGTGAGAAAGGTCACCCTGAGGCCGTCCCGGGCCCGGGTCAGCAGGTAACGCCCGCAGAAGATCTGCATCTGGTGCCAATAGGACAGGATGGCGGCCGTGCCGTCGGCCTGCAGCCGGTCCAGGTGCTCCTCCCCCCGCACCGGGGCAAACCGGCAGGTCGCCGCCAGCAGGGCGAGCACGCCGCGGGCCAGGACGATGAGCACCGCGTACCAGGCGCGGCGGCCGGGCGACATCTCCCGCTTCGACGACCTGGGCAGGCCGGTCGGGCGGATGCGCTTGGCGCGCTGGCTGGCTGCATAGGGTTGCTCGGTCACGGTTGCTAGAATACCCGCCCATGCACTCCGACGAGAACGATTCCACGGGCTCCATCCGCGACACCGTCCGGGATGCCGGCCTGCCGCCCGGGCCCGACGAACTGCACACCATCGGGCCCGACCAGCGCACCTTCGACGCCCTCGCGCGCTGGGTTCCGGCCTACGGGGACCTTTTCTGCGTGCAGTCGAAGGACCGCCGGGACTTAAGCTTCGTGGTGAGCAGCCCCGAGTACATCAAGCACATCCTCCTCACGAACCACGAGAACTACGCGAAGGGCGTCGGCTTCGAGCGGGTCAAGATGCTGCTGGGCAACGGCATCATCGTGAGCGATGGCGAGGAATGGCGCCGCCAGCGCACGATGATGCAGCCGGGCTTCAGCCGGGCCAACGTCTCACGCCTTTCGGAGCCCATGCGGGGCATGAACATTGCGCTGCGGGAGCCCTGGTCCCGGCTCGCGGATGGCGGCGAGACCATCGACATCACGACGGCCATGAGCCGGCTCGGCCTGGAGGTGATCCTCCGCTCCATTTTCAGCAGCGACCTGGACCCGATGGTGTCCCGGGAGGGTGCCAACCCCTTCGCCTTCCTCGCCGAAGACGCCACCAGGGACCTGCAGACGGCCGTCCGCTTCCGCAACCTGGCCCGCGTGATCCTGGGCGTGGTCGGCGAGCGGCGCCGGTCCGGCGAGCGCCCGTTCGACTTCCTGTCGCTGCTGATGGATGCCCGCGACCGGAAGACGGGCGCCGGCATGTCCGACAAGGAGCTGCTGGACGAGATCAACACCCTCATCATCGCCGGCCACGAGACCTCGGCCGGAACCCTGAACTGGACCTGGTACCTGCTCAGCCGGCACCCGGAAGTCGAGGCTCGCCTCATTGCAGAGCTGGCCGCCATGACCCCGGGCGATGAATTCACGTTCGACCAGCTGATGGAGCTCCGTTACGCGGCCTGCGTGCTGAAGGAGACCCTGCGCCTCTACCCACCCGTGTGGCTGTTCTCCCGGCGCGCGCTGAAGGAGGATCGACTGGGTGAGTTCCGGGTCCCGGCGGGGGCCCACATCTTCATGGCGCCCTACTTCCTGCACCGCCGGCCCGAAATCTGGCCCGACCCGGAACGGTTCAACCCGGACCGCTTCGACGAGAGCCGCAACCCGCCGGTCGACCGCTACGCCTTCATTCCATTCTCCGCCGGTGCCCGCCGCTGCATCGGCGAGTATTTCTCCTTCGTCGAGATGCAGATGCACCTGGCATTGCTGGCGCCCCGCTTCGCGCTGGGCCCCGCGGCCGGGACGGCCGGGTCGTCCGCCGAGCTCGAGCCCGCAGTGAACCTCCGCACGCGGCATACCATCCACCTGAACGTACGGCACCGGAGCGCCGACTGAACCCATGACAAGCAAGCTGCCCGACACCCTGATCGGGGTCCTCGCCGCCAACGGTGGCTCGGATCGCCGCATCCACTACCTCAACGGCCAGGACGACCGGCGCTCGGTCAGTTTCGGCGCACTGCGCGCCGCGGCCCTCGGCGTCCTGTTTCACCTGCAGGCCTTCGGCGCCCGGCCCGGCGACCGGGTAATCCTGCACACCTCGAGCAATGAGCAGTTCCTCGATGGCTTCTGGGCATGCCTCCTGGGCGGCCTCGTGCCGGTGCCGGTCGCCGTCGGGATCAGCGACGACCACCGCCAGAAGCTGCTGCAGGTGTTTGCCCAGCTCGGCGGCCCCATGGTCTACACGGAGGAAGCGCAGCTATCCCGGCTCCGGGATTTCGCGAAGGCAGGCGCCGCGGCAGCGCAGGTTGACGGGCTCGTCCGGCGTTCGCTGTCCGTCGAGCGGGTCACGGACATTTCGCGGGCCGGCAACGAGCACCCGGTGACAGCCGACGATGTCGCCTTCATCCAGTTCTCCTCGGGCTCCACGAGCACGCCCAAGGGCGTCGTGCTCACCCATCGGAACCTGATGACCAACATCGGCGCGATCATCGAGCGGGGCCGGTTCACTGACCGGGACATTTCCCTGAGCTGGATGCCCCTCACCCACGACATGGGGCTGATCGGCTTCCACCTGTGCATGTTCGCGGCGAACATCGAGCACACGATCATGGATACGCGCCTGTTCAGCCGCAGGCCGCTGCTGTGGCTCGAGGAGGCAGGCCGCATCGGCGCCACGCTGCTCAGCTCACCGAACTTCGGCTACAAGCACTTCCTGAAGATGTACGAGTCGAAGGGCCTCGATGGCCTGGACCTGTCGCGGGTGCGCCTGCTGTTCAACGGGGCCGAACCGATTTCCGTGGCCCTGTGCAGGCGCTTCATGGGGGAGATGCAGCGCTTCGGGCTGCGTGAGTCCGCCATGTACCCCGTCTACGGCCTGGCCGAGGCGAGCCTCGCCGTCACCCTGCCCGAGCCCGGGCAGGACTTCCGGGCGGTGCTCGTCGACCGCGGGTCACTCGCGGTCGGCCGCGCGCCGGCGCCGGCCCCCGCCGGTTCCGCCAGTGGCCTCGAGCTGATGGTGCTGGGCAGGCCCATCCGTGACTGCGGGCTGCGGGTGGTGGACGACGGGGACCGCGTATTGCCGGCCGGCGCCGTCGGCCACCTGCAGATCCGCGGAGGCAACGTCACCGGCGGCTACGCCGGCCTTCCCGAAGACCAGCAGCCGCTGACCGCCGATGGCTGGCTCCGCACGGGGGACCTGGGCTTCATCACGGCCCCGGACGGCGAACTCATCATCACGGGACGCCACAAGGAAATCATCTTCGTCAACGGCCAGAACTACTACCCGCACGACCTCGAGGCCCTGGCCGAGCAGCACGCAGGCATCGAGCTGGGCAGGATCGCCGCAGCCGGCGGGCGCAAGGCGTCGGGCGACGACGAGGAACTGCTGCTGTTCCTGATCCACCGCGGGCCGGCAGCGGACTTCCTGCAGCTGGCCAACCAGGTGCGGCGGCAGATCACGGAACACACGGGGCTCAACGTGGCGCACGTCATCCCGGTCCGGAGCCTCCCCAAGACCACCAGCGGCAAGCTGCAGCGGGGGAAGCTCGCCCAGGCCTACGCCGACGGCGAGTTCGACGACCTGCTCGCGGAGCTGGAGGCCCTGGCGGCGCAGGCACCCGGCGGTGGCGGCATGGACGGCACCGACATGGAGACGAAGATCCGGAGGATCTGCGCGTCGGTCATCACCGACCGGGTGATCGGGCTGGACGACGACTTCTTCGAACTGGGCGTCAGCTCCCTGACGCTGGCGCAGATTCACGAGCGCATCGACGAACAGTTCCCCGGGCAGCTGGATGTGGAGGACCTCTTCACCAAGTCGACGATCCGGGCGGTCGCCGCCCATCTCGAGGAACGACAGCAGGCAGCCGCCTAGAGAAAGCGCGCCACGGCAAAGACCCCCAGCATGGTGAATCCCAGCGCCAGTTTCGCCACGGTTCCGATCAGCAGCCCGATGGTGGCACCCACGCCAGAGCGGCCCGCCTCCGCCAGGCTGCGTTGGTCGGTGAGCGCGCCGGCAACTGCGCCTGCGAAGGGCCCCAGCAGTACGCCGGCAAGCCCGAAGACCAGTCCCACCAGCGCCCCGATCGCGGCGCCGGCGACCGCGCGCGGAGACGCGCCGAAGCGCTTCGCACCAAAGGCACCGGCCAGCAGGTCGGCTGCGTAGGTGAGCAGCGCCAGCACCCCGAGGACCAGCAGGGTGCCGGCGCCGACGTGGCTGAAGTCTTCGGCCCAGGCAGCCAGGAGAAAGCCGAGGAAGAGCAGCGGCGCGCCGGGCAGCAGCGGCACCAGCAGGCCGGCCAGCCCGGCCACCACCAGGACCGCGCCGGCAGCCAGCGCCAGGACCTCGCTGTTTATGATAGATTCCAGTCGCTTAGCCGATAAACGGAGAGCTTTTTCACACGACCGGTCCGGTCACGCGGACCGGGGCCTGGCCCCCGTTGTAGAGTGCGGGAAGGCAGACGACCCATGACCCTGAACATCCCCAGCCATCGCGAGTTGCGCAAGATCGTGATCCTGAACCCCAAGGGTGGCTCGGGCAAGACGACGCTGGCCATGAACCTTGCCGGCTACTTTGCTTCCCTCGGCCGGCCCGCCGCACTCATGGACTTCGACCCCCAGGGCTCCAGCATCCGCTGGCTGAAGAAGCGCCCGCCGAACCTGCCGTCCATCTATGGCGTCGCGGCGTACGAGAAGAAGATGAACATGACCCGCAGCTTCCAGTTGCGGGTGCCGTCCGAGATCCGCTACCTGGTGGTGGACACGCCGGCCGCCATGACGACCGCGCAGCTGACCGAGTTCACCCCGGGTGCGCACGCCATTCTCGTGCCGGTACTCCCGTCCGCCATCGACATCCATGCCGCGTCCAGGCTGGTCGCGGACCTGCTGCTCGTGGCCAAGGTGAGCCGGCGGATGGGCAGGCTGGGCGTCGTGGCGAATCGCGTTCGTGAGAACACCCTGGGCTTCCGCAAGCTGATGGCGTTCCTGGACCGGCTGCAGATCCCGATCGTCGGCGCCCTGCGCGACAGCCAGAACTACGTGCACGCGGCCGACGAGGGTTCCAGCATCCACGAGATGCACCCGTCAAGAACGAAGAAGGATCTCGCCAGCTGGCTGCCGCTGACGAGCTGGCTGGAAATGCGCCTGAACACGCCGCTGACCGACCGGGACGTCCTCCGCCTGGGCGACGGGCCCGAACCGGCCGAAGCGACGGCCGACGTCGTCGACCTGCGTACCCATCTAGCCCTCCGCGACGCGGAGGGTGGCGTACCCTGATTACCGCCGGCCGTTCGCCTGTTCCGGCCGGTGCGTCGCGTAGACCGACGTGACCCCGTCCCGGCGAACGCTGAGCACGTCGTAGGGAGGCGAACCCGGCACGTCCATCCCGGGTGACCCGGCGGGCATGCCGGGCGCCGCGAGGCCAAGGATCCCGGGCTTCTCCCGCAGCAACCGGCGTACGTCGCTGGCGGGCACGTGGCCCTCCACCACATACCCGCCCACGAGGGCCGTGTGGCAGGACGCGAGGTTCAGGGGCAGCCCGTTTGCCGTCTTGACCGGATCCACGTTGTCGACGTCGGTGGCCTCGACCCGGAATCCGGCGGCTTCCATGTGCCTGATCCACTTGCCGCAGCACCCGCAGGTGGGGGTCTTCCAGACCTTCACGACGGGCAGCGGCGCCGACTGCTGGGCAGGTGCCGCCGTTGCCATGAGGAGCGCCGAGAGCAGGACGCCGGTGATCTTCAGTCTGCCAGACATGGGCGCGACTCCAGGGCAATGAACAATGAGTAGAAGGTCTAGGACGCCACCCGGGTTCGCGCCCGGACGAATTCGACAATGGCAGGCAGCACGGACAGTATGATGATCCCGATCACGACCGCGGAGAAGTTCTCCTTGACGATCGGCACGTTGGCGAAGAAATAGCCGGCCGGGACCAGCAGGAGGACCCAGAGCACGCTGCCCGTTACGTTGTAGAACTGGTAGCGCAGGTGCGACATCTGGCCGACGCCCGCGGCGAAGGGGGCGACGGTCCGCACGATGGGCACGAAGCGCGCGATGACGACCGTCTTCCCGCCGTAGCGCTCGAAGTAGGCGTGGGTCTTGTCCAGGTACTGTTGCCTGATGAGGCGCGGAAAGCGGCGTTGCAGCCCGATGCCGGCCACGCGGCCGACCCAGTAGTTGACCGCGTTGCCCAGGATGGCCGCAACGACGAGCAGCACGCACAGGAGGCCGATGTCCAGGCGCCCGGTTGCCGCAAGGGCGCCGGCGGCGAACAGCAGGGAATCTCCCGGCAGCAACGGCATCACCACCAGCCCCGTCTCGCAGAAGATGATCAGGAACAGGATGACGTAGATCCACGTCCCGTAGTTGGCCACCAGCTCATCCAGGTGCACGTCCAGGTGCAGGATGAAGTCCGCGAGGAACAGCAGGAAGTCGATCATCCGGGCGAGTCTAGCCGGCGAACGCGGCGGCCGCTGCGCGCAAGGTCTCGCAGTTGATGGCGGCGACGTGCCGGGCCTCGACTCCCGAGGCCTTCAGGGTCTTCCGGATGATGCTTTCCAGGTTTGGCCGCTTTGCCGCAGGTCCCTCCTCCGCGCCCAGCCCGCCACCGAATTCCACGAAGGTCGTCACCTGCTCCGTGATTGCCGTGCCGAGGCAACCAACCCAGTTCACGGGATTGAACAGCTGGAAGAACAGCCGCGTCCGGATGGACGCCGGATCGGCGTCGTGGAGCCCGCCGGTGTAGTTGGACAGCACGCCGATGCCCGGTGCCGAGAATGCGGCCCGGTCCAGGTCCTCCCGGAAGAGCCGCGCCGCGGTGACCATGAAATAGGTGTGGAACGCGCCCTCCGTCGCCAGGCGAATGGCGCGCTTGCGCGGCATCCGCTCGGCCAGGTCCGCCGCCAGGGCGTCCAGGTCCGCGTCCCGGCCGCCCACGACGGTCTGGTCCGGCAGGTTGCAGCTCGCCACCTGGCAATAGTGGCGATCAGCCAGCGGACGGGCGGTCCCGGCGTCCAGGGTGAGGGCCAGCATGCCACCCTCGCCGTGCTCGCCCATGAGCTCGCCCCGCCGGCGGACCAGCCGCAGGGCATCATCGAAGCCCAGGGCACCGGCAGCCACCAGGGCGCTGTACTCGCCCAGGCTGTGGCCGGCAGCCAGCACCGGACGGAAATGGCCGCCGGTGAGGTCCTCGAAGACCCGCAGGCAGGCAATCTCGTGCGTGAGCAGCGCCGGCTGGGTGTTGCGCGTGAGGCCGATCTCGCCGGCGGGATCGGCGAAGGACAACTCCCGGAGATCAAAGCCGAGGACGTCGTTGGCCCGGTCATAGACCTGGCGGGCGGCGGCAAACTCCTGGTAGAGGTCGCTGCCCATGCCCCGGTACTGGGAGCCTTGCCCGGGGAACACGAACATCACGCGCTGGTCACTCATGGGCAATTCCTGCGGCTATCGCCGGCCCGGCGACTGGAGTGGCCGGAGAGGATACGGATGGCCGCGCGGGACGACAACCGCAGTCAGCGCTGCCAGCGCCGGGCCTCGTCACCGATGATGGCGATGCCGCGCCGGACGGTGTCCTCGTCCCGCGCGTAGGTGATGCGCAGGCACTGGTCCCTGTGGGGCCAGTGCCCGCCGGGCGACTCCGCCAGCCCCGGAAAGAAGTGGTGCCCGGACAGCACCAGCACGCCGCGGGCCTTCAGGCGGGCGTAGAGCTCGGCGCTGGGGATGGACAGGCGCGGCAGCCACAGCCAGAGGAACAGCGCGCCTTCGGGCGTGTGCACCCGCCAGTCGCAGTCGCCGAGCGCCTCCCGCAGCCAGCCGAGCGCCTGCGCGGCGCGCCGCTGGTAGAAGGGCCTGATCACCTCGCGGGACAGGCGCACGATCTCCCCGCCCTCCACCAGCTTGCGCAGGAGCACGGGACCGACGCTGCCGACGGCCAGGCTGGTAACTGCCGTCATGGCCCCCAGCGCGGCCACGATCTCCGGGCGTGCCACCACGATGCCGGTCCGGATGCCGGGGAGCCCCAGCTTGGACAGGCTCATGCAGACGATCATGTTCTCGTCCCAGACCGGCGTGGCCCCGGTGAAGACGATCTGCGGAAACGGCAGTCCGTAGGCATTGTCGAGAATGAGCGGCACATCGAGCCGGCGCGCCAGCGCGCGCAGCCGGTTCACCTCCTCGTCGGTGAGCACGTTGCCCGTCGGGTTCGTCGGCCTCGAGGCGCAGATCGCCGCCACATTGCGCACGTCATCGAGCGCGCCGAAGTCCACGCGGTACTTGAAGAGCCCGTCCGGCAGCAGCTCGATGGCCGGGCGCCTCGCAATGAACAGGTCCTCCGTGACGCCGAGGTCTCCGTACCCGATGTACTCCGGGGTGAGAGGCAGCAGGATCCGGCGGTCGGCACCGTCCGGCTGCGGGCCCGCCAGCAGGTTGAAAAGCAGGAAGAAGCCCTGCTGGCTCCCGGCCGTCAGTGCGATGTTCTCCGGGCCCACCTGCCAGCCGCACTCGCGGCGCAGGAGCCCGGCCAGGGCCGAACGGAACGTCTGCTCGCCCGCGGGATCGGCGTAGTCCGCGACCAGCCGGCGGAATTCCCGGTCGTCGTCGATCACGGCCCTGAACTGCTCCCGGAACACGGCGAGCATCTCCGGGATATGGGCGGGATTCCCGCCACCGAGCATCATCGGGGGCTCGTCCGCAGCCATGGCGGCGCCCAGGTCGGTCATCAGCTCGACCGCCCCGGTGTGGCGCGTGAAGCGCCGGCCAAACGTCGAGAATTCCATCCGGACAGTCTAGCCGCCCCGGCTGTCGCGTGTAGGAGCGGCTTCAGCCGCGACCGGGTGTTTCCCGGCAGGTGCGTCTCAGCGCCAGAGGGAAATTCCCGGTCGCGGCTGAAGCCGCTCCTACACGGGCCTCGTGCGGCCGGCGGCGATCGAGATCTGCGGGTGCCAGGTCTGCTCGGTGGGCGCGCCGCGCCGGTCGAGCTGCATGATCATCGCATCGATCAGGTACGGCCGGCCCTCGCGCAGCACGGCGGTGCCGCGCTTCAGCGCCTTGCGGAACTCCGCCGGCGTGCTGGCGCGCTGCCCGTCGATGCCGAAGCTCCGGGCCAGCCCGGCGAAGTCCACCAGCGGGTTGCCGAGGTAGCAGGTGACGTCCTTCCAGAGGTCGCGGGTGTCCTGGCTGGAGAGCAGCGGCGAGTTGTTCTGGATCCGGTTCCGCTCGTTGTCGTAGCTGCAGTTGTTCATGACGATGATCAGCACGGGTACGTCGTAGCGGGACGCGGTCCAGAGCGCCTCCACCTGGCCGAACAGCAGGGCGCCATCGCCAACCATGCACACGACCTGCTGGTCGGGCTTCGCGATCTTCACGCCCAGCGCGGCGCCGATGCCCCAGCCGAGGGCGAAGCCGGTCGTCTGGCCGATCAGCCGCTTGCGGCCGCGGTCGAGGGTCAGCCACTCGAAGGGCGTCCGGTAATCCAGCTCCGGCACGATGATCGCGTCGTCCTCGAGAGCCGGGTCCAGCTCGGCGGAAACACGCTCCCAGGACATGGGGCTCGCGTTCCAGGTGGCCTCCGCATCGGCCTTCCGGCGCGCGTCCGCCTTCGCCTGGGCCTCCCGGGCCGCCGCGAGCCGCGGGGCCGACAGCGCGGCGAGCCGCTCGGGCGTCGCCATGCCCTGCACGGCGTCCCGCAGGGCCACGAGGGTTTCCTTCAGGCCGGCCGCGATGGCAATGTCGGTGGGATAGGTGTTGCCGATTTCCTGGAATTCGATGCGGGCGTGGACGAGCCGTGCCTTCCGGGGCGGCGGCGCCGCGAACACGGTGGGGTCGGGCATCGGTCCGCCGAGATTCACGAACAGGTCGGTCTTTGCCAGGTCCCGCGGCATTCCCAGGCCGTAGAAGCCGGCAAAGAGCGGGTTCCGGAAGGGGAAATCGCTGTAGACGCTGTAGCCCTGGGCGACGGATGCCCCCGTCAATTCGGCCAGGGCGATCAGGTCGTCGGTCGCACCAGCCCGGGTGACCTCGGCTCCCGCGCAGAGCATGGGCGACTTCGCCTCGATGAGCCACCGGGCCGCCTGCTCGATGAGCCCGGGCTTCGGCTGCATCTCCAGCGGCACGTCGAAGCGCTCCTGGGGATAGATCGTCTGCTTCACGTTCTTCATCCCGAGCAGGTCCAGCGACATGCGCACGTGGACAGGACCGCCGGGTGGCGTCTGTGCCACCTTGAGCCCGCGGCGGATCATCTCCGCGATCTGTCGCTCGTTGCGCAGCTCCCAGCGCCACTTGGTGAAGGTCACCGTGGACTCCAGCCAGTTTTCCATCTGCTGGAAGCCGTTGCGTCCCTCGAAATAGGTGCTGGTGCCGTCCGCCAGGACGAGGATCGACGAGCGGTCCTTCCAGGCGTTGTACAGGTTGTTCATCGTGCTGGGGACCGCGACGCCGGGCACGATCAGGACCGAGGGCCGGTTGGTGGCCAGTTCGTAGCCGTGGGCCATGCTCGTGGCCTGGGATTCGGCCAGCGAGAGGATCATCTGGGGATCCGGTCGCAGAGTCAGTGCATCGAAGAACGCGGACATGCCGGTCGCGGTGGTGCCGAAGATGTAGCGCACACCGGCGGCCCGCAGGGTCTCCACCAGCACCTCGGCCCCGGTGCCGGTAAAGGGCACGCCCTCGGCTGGCGGCGGCAGCTGGGCGCTGGCTGCATTGCTCAATAACGAATTCACCGCGGGCGTACTGAGCCCCAGGGCGGCAAGGCCCTTGCCGAACTCGCGCCGGGAGATCTCCCGGGCCAGGAATTGCATCAACAGGTCGCGCATCTCATACCCCGCCGGCTCCGACGCCCGGATGATAGTCGCTCGATGGTCCGTGCCGCCGATCCGGTCCGGGCCCAGGGCCCGGATGATGCGGCAATCGGCCGCATTGGGCATCCTGCAGCACCCACGGGCGGCCTCCGGCGGCGTGATACATTCATGTCTGCTATCAGCGCGAGTGACCGCCATGCCCCTGTCCGGCACCCTGGTCCGCCCGCCCGCCAGCGAATCAGTCAACGCGAAAATCCGGACCCGCCAGGACGGCACGCGGGCGCGCATCCTGGGCGAGAGCGCCGCGCTGTTCGTCGCCCATGGCTACGAGAACGTCAGCGTCGAGCAGATCCTCGCTGCTGCCGGCATCGCCCGCAGCAGCTTCTACCGGTTCTTCGCCAGCCGGGAGGACGTGCTTGCGAACATCATCCGGCCGGTCTTCGTGGACGGGCTGGCGCACCTGGAGTCGATCGACGCCCGGGATGCCCGTGGGGTGCTGCACGGGATCTTCGACGCCTATCTGGCCCTCTGGGCCGCAAGCCCGGATGCCCTGCGCCTGTCCACGAGGACCGGCGGCGTCCACTTCGAGCTCTTCCGGGACCTGCACATGCCCTTCCGCGACAAGATCACGGCGCTGCTGCGCTTCATCGAGCCGGGCGGCGCGCTCCTCAATGGCAGCGCCGACTACACGGCGCGGCTGATCGCACGCACCGCGGTGCCCGTGCTGGAGGTCTATCACCGCGACCCCCGTTTCGCAGGCCTGTTCCGCTCCACGATGAGCGGCTTCCTCCTGCTGCACCCCCCGTCACTTTCGAGGAGTTAACTCCATGAGTGCCATCAAGAATGCTTTTGCCCGCCCGCCGTTCATCGGGCTCCTGGCGTTCGTGATCGTCTTCGTCGTACAGGCGCTGGGCCATACGGTGATGATCGCGATGGAGAACATTTTCGGCGAGGCCTACGTCTACCAGTCGGCATTCGCCCTGGGCGCCGTCGGCGCCATCCTGCTCTTCATCGGGATGAAGCATCCCGGGGAAGTCGCGGGCACCTGGTACGGCTTCTGGGCCGGCACCCTCCTCTGGACGGGGTGGGTCGAGTTTGCCTTCGTCTGGAATGCCAACGACCTGGCCGTTCCGGACCTGATGGACCCCCGCGTGCCCGGCCAGATCGCCACCAAGGCGGAGTACCTGGTGATGATGTCCTCGATTGGCATCCTGGCCGCCACCATGAGCTACTTCATGCTCAACAAGGAAACCAAGTGCAACATGTTCGTGTGGTTCCAGCGCAATCTGGGCCTGAGGACCGGCAAGCCGAGCCGCAACTACGAGCGGAATTTCGCGGCGATCACCGCGCTGGAGACGATCTACGTCGTCTGGTTCTGCTACCTGGTGCTGCTGTTCGTCTACGACGAAAGCATCCTGGGCGACCACCATCCCGTCACCTACGGCATCTTCTTCGTCAACACCGTGTGGGCCATCTACCTCTTCCAGCGCCTGGTGCAGATGTGGAAGGTAACCACGGCGATCCGCTACGGGATACCCACCGCAATCATTGCCTGGAACAGCGTTGAGATCGCCGGGCGCTGGCACCTGTTTACGGAGTTCTGGGAGAAGCCCCAGGAGTTCGGGCTCGAAATGAGCCTGGTCGCGGGCGCCATCGCCGTGGCAGCCTTCCTCGCGGTAAAGACGCCCGCTCACCAGAAGGCGGCGCTGCAGGACCAGGAAGCCCGGGTCTAGCCGGCCTTCTCCCGGCCTGCCCGCAGGAATAAGCAGCGTGGCGGCACCCAGGCACATCGCGCCGCCCGACCCGGCGGGCGCCCGGTTCGGCCCCTTCTGGCTGAGCCCGGGCGTCAGTCGGGCCAACGCCGCCACCTTGCTTTTCGGCGCATTGGCCACCCTGAGCCTCGTCACCTTCGTCACGGCGGCCCAGCCCTACCTCTTCGAGATCCTCGGCATCCCCCAGGCCGAGCAGGGCTCGCTCGCGGGGCTCCTGGTGAGCCTGCAGGAAGGCACCCAGGTGCTGATCGCGGGGCTGATCGGCGCCCTGTCCGACCGCACGGGACGACGCGTGGTCTACGTGGGCGGCCTCGTCTTCACGGCACTGTCCTTCGTCATCTACCCGCTGGCCGGGTCCGAGGGCGAACTCATCCTCTACCGGATCATGTACGCGGTGGGGATGACGGCGGCCACGGTGATGATGTCCACGTGCTTTGCGGAATACACCCAGGACACGTCGCGCGGCCGCTGGATGGGCCTCGTGGGCGTGTTCAACGGCCTCGGCGTGGTACTGATGGCCACCGTGCTGGCGAAGGTCCCGCTCTGGCTGGCGGACCAGGGCTTCGACGGCGTCACCGCCATCCGTTACACATTCTGGATCTTTGCCGGACTCACGCTGCTGCTTGCCCTGCTTCTGCGGGCAGGGCTCCAGGCACACAGCAGCCCTGCCGGGCGGCCCCGGCTGACGCTGCTGCGGCAGACAGCGAGTGGCGTGGCCGCCGCCCGCGACAATCCCCGCATCGGCCTGGCCTATCTCCTGGCGTTTGCGTCGCGTGGCGACCTGGTGATCATCACGACGTTCATCTTCCTGTGGGTCTTCCAGGCCGGCGTGGATGCGGGCCTCACCCCCGGTGCCGCCACCTCCAAGGCCGGCATGATCTTTGGCATCGCCCAGGGCATGGCGCTCCTCTGGTCGCCCGTCATGGGCGTGATCCTCGACCGCATCCCCCGCCTCACGGGCGTGTGCGTCGCCTTTGGCCTGGCGGGCATCGGCTATTCGGCGCTCGGCCAGGTGGATGACCCCTTTGGCCCCTGGATGCTGCCGGCCGCCATGCTGGCCGGCATCGGCGAGGCCAGCGCCGTCGTGGCCGCCGGCGTGCTCATCGGCCAGGAAGCCCCGGCAGCGACTCGTGGCACGCTCATCGGCATGTTCGGGCTCTGCGGCTCACTCGGGATCGTGTGCCTTACCTTTGCCGGCGGCCTCGTGTTCGACGCCTTTGGCCGTTCAGCACCGTTCGTCATGATGGGGATCGTCAACTTCGCCGTCCTGGCCGCAGCACTCTGGGTCCGCCGGGGCACCGTTACCGGCATCCCGCGGGCAGGACGCCTCGGGCGGGTTGCAGGGCTTTTTTAAAGGTCATACTTGTATGACCTTTGCGGCGGGCGCAGAATCCGCCAAACGAGAACTTGCGATGGGTGGGGCCGACGCAGGCATGACCGGGGTCGTTCCGCCCGCCGGCTTTTCCGTAACACACAACTGTCCGATACCGGACCGAGTCGACAAGGAGCTACTCATGGTGCAGTCCCGCAGCGGCGTCTCACTGACCGCAGCCCTGACGCTGGCGTGCAGTCCCCTGCCGCTACTGGTTCCCGCCACTGGCTGGGCCCAGGTGGAGGAAATCATCGTGAGCGCGCGCAAGCGGGAGGAAAGCCTGCAGGACGTGCCGATCGCGATCAACGCGATCACCGCCGAGGAGATCGCGCAAAAGGGCATCAACAGCATCGCGGACATCACCAAGGGCCTGTCGTCCGTGGAATTCGACGAGGGCGCAGCGAAGAGCGATACCCGCATCACCATCCGGGGCCTCGCGCCGACCCGGGGCCGGCAGAACGTGGCCGTCCTGGTCGACGGCATCGACGTGTCGACGGAAGCCATCAGCAACTCCGGTGGCGGCGTCCTGCTGAACACCCGGCTGGTGGATATCGAGCGCATCGACGTGCTGAAGGGCCCGCAGATGGCACTGTACGGGCGCAGCGCCTTCGCAGGTGCGATCCAGTACATCACCAAGGATCCGTCGGACGTCTTCGAATCGACCTTCTCGATGGACGCGAATGCCGAAGACCAGTACAACGCGGCCATGGGGCTCAGCGGCCCCGTGTTCGGCGACAAGCTCGGCCTGCGCTTCAACGCCGCCTGGTGGGACGAGAAGGGCTTCTACGACAACGCCATCACGGGAGACAGCCTGGCGGACGACGAGGGCTATGGCCTCGCCCTGACCGCCAAGTCCCAGGTGACCGATACCGTCACCCTCAAGTTCCGGGCCGAGTACCAGGACCAGCAGAGCGGGCCCAGTGCGACGGCGTTCCTGAAGTTCAACGACGAGACCCTGCTGCCCGAGGCCTCGCGCACCCCCTTCACCGACCCGGTGTCGGGCATCACGTACCCGGCCGAGTTCCGGTGCTTCGAGCAGCTGGCCAGCATCGCCTACAACGCGGCCCTGGACGCCCGGAATGCTCGGCTCTACGACCCCAGCTACACGCCCACCGGGCCCGATACTGCCGTTCCCAATGTCCTCTACAGCAGTCCCCACTGCGAGACGGCCGTGGCCAGCGTGGTCGGGCCCGCCAAGAATTTCCGGGAAGGTGACATCGCCGTCAGCCCCAACCCGTTCACCAACCAGGACTACGAGGGTATCGACCGGCAACTCATCCGCCTGTCCCTCGTGGCTGATTGGGACGTGGCCTGGGGCACGCTGAGCTCCCACACCGGCTACATCCACGAGGACGCCGTCGAGAACGCGGACAACGGCAAGTTCGCCTTTCGCACCGACCCGTCCACCGTCTCGCCGCTCACCGGCGCCCCGTACTCCAATGGCGGGGTCAACGCCTTCCTCCTGACCACGGACAAGCTCACGACCCAGTTCAGCCAGGAACTCATGTTCCGGACCAATCTCGACGGTCCCTGGCAGGGCACCCTCGGGGGCCTGTACTGGAAGGAGAACGTGGGCAACACCAGCAACTCGCTCACGGTGCAGGGCTCCGGCAGCCACTGCGCCTGGTCGAGTGCGGACGGCAATACCTTCGACGACCTGCTGTTCGTCGCGCCCGGCACGGGCTGCTACGGCTACACGGAGCGGGCCGTGGCACCGCTGATGCGCGGGGGCTTCAATTTCGGCGACGGGTCACCCTACGACGGCATCGCCCAGTACAAGGATCCCAGCCCCGCCGACCGCAACACCGACCACAAGTCCATCTTCGGCCAGGTGGAGTACGCGCTGACCCCGGACCTGACGGCCATCTTCGAAGGCCGCTACAACGACGAGACGGTCGAGGCCGTGGGCCCGCAGTTCCTCGACCCCCTCGCCTCCGGCGGCCCCGGCAGCTGGAACCCCTGCGGCTTCTTCTTCCGCCCCTGTACGGATGAGTTCATGTTCGGGCCAGCCCCCATCAACGAATCCACCGGGCTCCCGTGGGATGCCGCGCACCCGTACGGTGGCCCCTTCTACAGCCAGCAGGCGTTCGAGAGCTGGTACGACAGCTGGAGCCCCAACACGGACATCGACAGCGTCCCGGACACCCGGGCCCTGAACGCCCTCGGCGTCACGCCCACGGGCAGCGCCGTCACGGATCCCGAGTTCACGGCCCTGACCGGCAATACCAACTACTACCGGCAGCGGGATGTCATTCCGGCCCAGTGCCTGCGGTCCTCGAAAGTCCAGCAGCGCCTCGCAAACGTGGACAATGGCGGCACGGACCCCTTCGACCTGTTCAATCCCTACTGCGTGGATCAGATCGAGCGCACCGACAAGTGGTTCTCCCCGAAGCTGACGCTCAGCTGGCGGGTCGACGACGACCTGAACACCTACGCTTCCTGGGCAAAGGCGGAAAAGCCCGGCGGCTTCTCCACGCTGGGCATCGGCTCGAGCGGCCTCAACCGGGAACTCCTGGAGTTCGAGCCCGAGAAGCTGAACGTGTGGGAGATCGGCGCCAAGAAGACGGCGCTGGACGGCACGCTGATCGTCAACACCTCCGCGTTCTTCCAGGACTTCACCGAGAAGCAGACGCTGGTGTCGGTACTCAACAAGGCCGGCGACCGGCTGGTCAACGCCCTCGAAAACGTCGATGGCGCCGAGGTCCTCGGCGTCGAGGTGGACATGGCCTGGCAGCCCGACGCGATCTTCCTTGGCGGCAGCTGGGCGCTGGCAGGTTCCTACACCTGGCTCGATGCCCAGTACGTGGATGCCGTGGTCACCAACTCGTCCTTCACCTTCATCGCGGGCGCCGGGAACTGCTCGCCAACGGTGACGAGGCCCACCGTCAACGAGGACACCAACCCCTACAACGACGTCGCTCCGGCCGTGCTCTGCGACGTGAGCCTGGACGGCAAGAAGCTCGAGGACGCGCCGGCCGGCAAGTTCGTGGGCAGCGTGGCCTACAGCCTGCCGGTGAGTGACGCCATGGACTTCTACGTCGAGTCCGATTTCCTCTGGGTCGACAAGCGGTACATCGAGGCGACCAATGAGAGCTGGGTCGAGGCGGACACCAACCTCGACCTGCGCATCGGCCTGCGCAGCGGCAACTGGGACGTGACGGGCTACATCCTGAACGTGTTCGACGACGACACGATCGCCAACGTGCTGGGCGGTCCCAGCCTGGCCTGCTGCTTCATCCTCGGCAGCGGCATCGACCTGGTCAACCGGCAGCCGCCGGCGAACAACTACGCGACCGAACCGGGCAAGACGGTCACCGTGGAACTGCCCCAGTTCCGCGCGGCCTTCGCGCCGGACCCGCGGGTGATCGGCATCCGGGCCCGCTACCGGTTCGGCGGCGAGTAGGAGCGCTGTAGGAGCGCCTTCAGGCGCGACCCCCTTCCCGTTCGAGACTCGCGGACGCGATTCTCACGGGAAGGGGGGTCGCGCCTGAAGGCGCTCCTACGGCTCTCCGTAGCCGAGCACGACCTTCAGCTCGACGAAGTCCGCCAGGCCGAACTCGCCCCACTCCCGCCCGTTGCCTGACTGCTTGAAGCCGCCGAAGGGCGCCTCGAGCGACATGTCGGCCCCATTGATGTGGACCATGCCCGCCCGGATGCGGCCCGCGACGCGGCGGGCGACAGCCAGGTCGCTGGCCCAGACGTAGGCCGCCAGGCCGTAGGGCGTGTCGTTGGCGATGCGGATGGCGTCAGCCTCCGTGTCGTAGGGCAGGATCGCGAGCACCGGGCCGAAGATCTCCTCCCGGGCAATCGTCATGTCGTTGCGCACGCCCGCAAAGATGGTGGGGCGGACGTAGTAGCCGCGCGTCAGCCCCGCGGGACGGCCCTCCCCGCCGGTCACCAGCCGGGCGCCTTCCCCGATGCCGGCATGGATCAGCCGCTGGATCTTGTCGAACTGCAGCCGGCTGACCACGGGACCCAGCGTCGTGGCGGGGTCCCGGGGATCGCCGACCGCCATGCCGGCCGCCACGTCCCGCGCCAGCGTCACGGCCTGGTCGTGCAGCCGGGCCGGAACGAGCATGCGGGTCGGGGCATTGCAGGACTGCCCGCTGTTGCTGAAGCAGTCCGCCACGCCCCAGCGCACGGCGGCTTCCAGGATCTGCTCGTCGAGCACCACGAGCGGCGACTTCCCGCCCAGCTCCTGGTGCACGCGCTTGACCGTGTCGGCACCGGCCTTCGCCACGGCGATGCCCGCGCGGGTCGAGCCCGTGAACGACACCATGTCCACTTCGGGGTGCGTGGACAGCGCCTGGCCGACGCCCGCCCCGTCGCCGTGCACCAGGTTGAACACGCCCCGGGGCACGCCCGCCTCGTGCATGACCTCGGCGAAGATCGTCCCCGACAGCGGCGCGATCTCGCTGGGCTTCAGCACCATGGTGCAGCCGGCGGCGAGCGCGGGAGCCACCTTGCAGGTGATCTGGTTCATCGGCCAGTTCCAGGGCGTGATGAAGGCGCACACGCCCACCGGCTCCCGGACCAGGCGCAGGCCATCCCGGTCCTCGGCGAACGGGAAGCTTTCCATGACCTTCCGGATCGTGGCCAGGTGGCCGATGCCGAGCCGGGACTGGGAACGCCTGGCGAAGGCCAGCGGCGCGCCCATCTCGTCGGATATGGCCCGGGCGATGTCGTCCTGGCGACGCTCGTAGGCGGCAATGACCCGGTCGATGAGCGCCATGCGCTCCGGGATGGTGGTGACCGAATAGGTGGCGAAGGCCCGGCGGGCGGCCGTGACGGCCAGGTCCACGTCGGCGGGGGTGCCCAGGGAGATGGTCCCGATCCGCTCCTCGGTGGCCGGGTTCACGACGGGGAATCCCGGCGCCCCGGCCGTAACCGGGTCAACCCACGCGCCGTCGATATAGAATTGCCGGTAGTCGTACATGATTCATCCCTCCCCCATGCACCGCAGCCTGATTATCACCGGACTGGCCAGTGCCGTCCTTCTCCTTTTCTTCGGCCCGGGCCTCGGGGAGCACCTCGATTTCCACGCGCTCAGGGAAACCCTCGAGGCCATACGTCTCCGGGCCCGCGCCGAGCCCCTGGCCTCCGGCGGCCTGTTCTTTGGCCTGACCCTCGCCGCCGCAGCCCTGAACATGCCGGGGACCTTCCTCATCCTGGCACCCGCCGCGGGATCGATCTTCGGGACGGTCACCGGCGCGGCCTGGATGTCCCTGGGCAGCAGCATGGGCGCCACGATCAGCTTCCTGACCGCCCGTCACCTGCTGCGCGACTACTTCGAGGATCGCTTCGCCTTCGCGACCGCCCGCGTCAACCGGGGCCTGGATGCCGAAGGTGTTTCGTACCTGTTTGGCCTGCGGCTCGTGCCCCTGGTCCCGTTCTTTGCCATCAACCCCCTCATGGGCCTCACCCGGCTGCGCACGTGGACCTTCTTCTGGGTCAGCCTGCTGGGCATGCTGCCGGTGACGCTGCTCTACGTGAACGCGGGCGCCGAAGTGGGCCGCATCGACTCCCTCGGGGGATTGCTGTCGCCCACCCTGGTCGGCTCGTTCGCGCTGCTGGCGGCGTGCCCGCTCCTCGCGCGGCGTGGACTGGCCTGGCTCCGCCGGACGCGGGCTGGCCGGGACGTCACGACAGCCTGAACCTCAACCCCATTCCGACGGTCCGACTACCCTATGCAAACCCCTTCTTCAGCAACCGAGCGCGCACAGGTCGCACCCGCCGGCCCGCAGGGCCCGGCGCGGCAACCCGGCACCAATGACGTCATCGTCACCCGCAGCCTGACCCGCAGCTTTCCCATGGGCGACACGGTCATCAGGGCCCTCCAGGGGGTGGATGTGACGATTTGCCGCGGGGAGTACGTCGCCATCATGGGCCCGTCCGGATCGGGCAAGTCCACACTGATGAATATCATCGGCTGCCTGGACCGACCCGACAGCGGTGAGTACTGGCTGAACGGGACTCCCGTGGCTGAGCTCGACGACGCGGAACTCGCCGCCCTGCGCAACCGGGAGATTGGCTTCGTGTTCCAGACCTTCAACCTGCTCGCGCGGGCCGATGCCCTTCACAACGTGGAGCTGCCCCTGATCTACGCCGGCATCGGCCGCCGCGAGCGCACCGAGCGTGCCCGGCTGGCGCTGGAGCAGGTCGGCCTGCGCGAACGCATGCGCCACCGTCCATCGGAACTCTCGGGCGGCCAGCGGCAGCGCGTCGCGGTGGCCCGCGCGCTGGTGACCCGTCCCAGCCTCCTGCTGGCGGACGAACCCACCGGCAACCTGGACTCGGCCACGACGGCAGACATCCTGGCGCTCTTCGACGACCTGCACGCGAAGGGCAATACCATCGTCCTGGTCACCCACGACGCCAGCGTTGCCGAGTACGCCCACCGTTCGATCCGCCTGCGGGACGGACGCATTGAATCGGATACGCTGAACCCCCGGAAAGGTCATGGATGAAGACGCGACGTTTACGCCTGGGCCTGCTGCTGGGCCTGTCGATGCTCCTGCTGGGGGCGTGCAGCCGCCAGGGCGACAAGGCCCCGACGACCTACCAGACCGTGCCGGTGGAGAATCGGGACATCATCGTGGCCGTCGAGGCGGCCGGCCTGATCGAGCCCTCCGTCACGGTGGAACTGAAGTCCAAGGCCTCGGGCCAGATCCTCGACATCCAGGGAGAGACCGGCCAGGTCGTGGAGAAGGGCACGCTGCTCGTCCAGATCGACAAGCGCAATCCGCAGAATTCCCTCGCACAGGCCAGTGCCACGCTTGAAGCGGCGAAGGCCCGCCGCTCCATCGCCGAGGCCCAGAGCCGGCGGGCCGCGACGCTGCTCGAGGAACGCATCATCAACGACGTGGACTTCGAGCAGTCCCAGTTGGAGGCGGCCAACGCGAAGGCCGAGGTCGTCCGGTCACAGGTCGCCGTTGAAACGGCGCGGATCCAGCTGGACGACACGGACCTGCGGGCGCCGATCACGGGGACGATCATCGAGAAGCTCGTGGAGGAAGGCCAGGTCATCTCCTCCCCCATCATGGACGTGGGTGGCGGCACGCTGATGCTGAAGATGGCGGACCTCACCAGCGTCCAGGTGCGCACCCTCGTGGACGAGACCGACATCGGCAAGATCTCCCCGGGACAGACGGCCGTGGTGACCGTCACCGCGTACCCCAATCAGCCCTTCCGCGGCGTCGTGCAGAAGATCGAGCCCCAGGCCCTGGCCGACCAGACCGTGACCACCTTCGCCGTGCGCATCGTGCTGGAGAACAAGAGCGGCCTGCTGAAGCCGGGCATGAACGCGGAGGTGTCGATCCTGGTGACGGAGCGCAAGGATGTCCTCGCCGTGCCCACCGGCGCGCTGCGCACCGATCGGGACCTGAAGACCTCGGCGGCCCTGGTGGGCCTGGATGCGGCCACGGCCGCGGAGCAGCTGAAGGCGAATGCGTTGCCGGATCAGCCCCGCAGTGCAGGAGCCGGCGACGGCGGCGGGCCCGACGACCGCTACCGGTTCAGCAACCGCTACTGGGTGTTCGTCAGCGAGAATGGCAAGCCGGTCGCGCGGCCGGTGCTCACCGGGATCACCGACCTGGATTACAGCGAGGTCCTGGCAGGCCTGAACGCCGGCGACCAGGTCTACCTGCTGCCCAGCTCGGGCCTGGTGGAAACTCAGCAGCGCTTCCAGCAGCAGATGCGGAACATGACGGGAATGCCCGGGATGTCCGGGGGCGGGCAGGCCTCCCGCGGCGAGTCCGGCCAGGCCGGCCAGCGTGGCCAGTCAGGCTCGGGCCGACCGGAACGGCCCCAGGGCAACTAGCATGCTGTTCGCCGAGATGATCCTCGTGGCCCTCCAGTCGGTGAGGGCCAACCTCTTCCGGGCCTTCCTGACCATGCTCGGCATCATCATCGGCGTGGCCTCCGTCATCACCATGATAGCCATCGGCGCCGGTGCGAAGGCGGCGGTGGACCAGCAGATCGACCAGCTCGGCGCCAGCGTGCTCAGCGTGCGGGCGGGCAGCTTCATGCGGATGGGCGTCGCCCAGAGCGGCGCGACCCTCACGATCAAGGATGCCGAGGCGATTGCCAGGGACGCGCCGTCCGTCATCGGCGTGGTGCCGGAGATTGCCGGCCAGCTGCAGGTGAAGCTCGGCGCGCGGAACGAGAATCTCCGGGTGGCGGGCGTCACGGCGAACTTCCCGGGCATCCAGGGCTACACGATTTCCTCCGGCAGGTCCTTCTCCAAGGGGGATGACGCAGGCCGCCGTCCCGTGGCGGTCGTCGGCTCGGCGGTGCCGGGCAAGCTGGGAAGCAGCGAGGCGGCAATCCTCGGCCAGACCGTCTACATCAAGGGGATTGCCTTCGAGGTCCTCGGCGTGTTCGAGGAGAAGGGCTCCACCGGCTTCCGGAACGTGGACGAGCAGGTTTGGATCCCCTTCTACACGGCGCGCTACCGCGTGTTCGGCACCGAGCAGCTGGACTCCATCAGCGCGCAGATGGCGCCGGGGTCCACCGTGGAGCGCTCGATCGTCGAGATCGAGCGCGTGATGCGCCGGCAGCACCAGATCCAGCCGGGCAAGGACAACGATTTCAGCATCGCCGACCCCCGCCAGTTCTTCAACGTGCGGGAGGCGGCGGCCAACATTTTCGCAATCCTCCTGGCAGGCATCGCGAGCATCAGCCTGGTGGTCGGCGGCATCGGCATCATGAACATCATGCTCGTGACCGTGACCGAGCGGACCAAGGAGATCGGCATCCGCAAGGCGCTGGGCGCGAGCCGCCGGAACATCATGCTGCAGTTCGTGGTGGAGGCCATGGTGCTGTGCATGCTCGGCGGCGCCGGCGGCGTGGCGCTGGGCGCGGGCGTGACCACCCTCATAGCGCGCATCGCGGGCTGGAGCATGGCCATCTCGCCGACGGCGGTGGCGCTGGCCTTCTGTTTCAGCGCCGCGGTCGGGCTCTTCTTCGGGATCTGGCCGGCGCGGAAGGCCGCGCGGCTGGACCCCATCGAGGCCCTCCGCTACGAGTAGGAACGGCTTCAGCCGCGACTGCCAGGACCATCGACCGACCCAACTCGCCGGAGCGCAGGCCCTGAACGAGATGACCCCCACACCGGTCCAGATCACCCTCGGTGATCCACCCCGCAGGGAGCTGGTTTCCCGCGCCGACGCGACCCGGCTTGTGAACGACTTCATCCGGCAGCGGATGCAGCATGCCGCCGTCAGTGTCGCAACCCAGTTCGCCAACCAGGCTGCCGACGACCTTGCTGCGCAGGCGCTTGCCGCCTGGTCCCTCTATGAGATCGGTGAACTCACGTGGGCACGATCGTACCTCGAACGCTCGCTAGCGCTCGGCAACCAGGACCCGGAGGCCCTGCATCTCAAGTCCCGCATCTGCATGGAGCTCGGCGACACGGACGGGGCACTGGGCGCCATCCGGACGGTGCTGGCGAGGCAACCGCAGAGCTCGCGCTTTCAGTGCATCTATGGGCAGCACCTCCTCAAGGCCGGCGACATCGGCGGAGCAAGGACAGCCCTCGCTCATGCAGTCGAGCTCAACCCCAGGGAGATGGCGGCGTTTGCCACCCTGTCACGGCTTCCGGGTGGCGCCATGCCCGAGCACTGCCGCTTCGTCGAGTTCCTGCTGGGCTCAGGCCAGCTGACGCCGGACGATCAGATAAAGGCCCACTACGCGCTCGCCCTCCAGTACGAGCAAGGCGGCGACGAGGCAGGCCTGTTCCGGCATCTGCACGCAATGAACCGCAAGAAGAGAGCCACCGTGAGCTTCGACGCCCGGCGCAGCCGCCAGGACACGTTGCGGATGATCGAACACTACTCTGCCAGCCTGCTCGGACAGTCGGCCACCGCGCAGGCCGCGCCGCCGGACCCGATCTTCATCTACGGCTTCCCGCGCTCGGGAACGACACTGGTCGAACAGATCCTTTCCGGCCATCCCGATGTCGTCGCCGCCGGGGAGACATCAGGTTTCATGCAAGCGGCCATGGCGGTCGCCGGTCCGGCGAGTGGCACGGACGCAGTGGCCGCGTTCATCGACGTCCGGCAGGCCGACGCAATGGAGCGGATCCGCAAGGGATACGTCGCCCGGGTCCCGCAGCTGGCAGCGGGCCGCCGGATCACCGACAAGTCTCCCGAGAACTTCATGTTCGCCGGGCTCATCAGGGCTGCATTTCCGGCAGCAACGCTCATCAACGTCAGGAGGCACCCGGTTGCGACGTGCTACAGCTGCTACAAGCAGATCTTCTATGCCGGTGCCATTCCGTATGCCTACACCATGGAAGACCTGGTCAGCCGCTATACTGACTATGAACTGATCTCCAGGCACTGGGACGAGGTGATGCCGGGCTCCGTGCATACGGTCGAGTACGAGCGACTCGTCGCCGCTCCCGAGGAGGTGACACGCGAGCTCCTGGAGTACTGCGGACTGGGATGGGCGGAATCCTGCCTTCACATCAGCGACAACCCGCGGCCGGTGAGCACGGCATCGAGCGCCCAGGTTCGCCAGGGTATCCGCGCGGACTCGGTTGACCAGTGGCGGCGCTACGAGAAGCACCTCCAGCCCCTGATGCAACTGATCCAGCCGCAATGACTGAACGTAGGAGCGCCTTCAGGCGCGACCGGCACGCGGCCACGGCCACAATGCACTTTTTTGAACTGGCGAGGACAGATTCCATGCGCAGACTGATTCTCCTGGCATCGCTCCTCTACCTGCCGCCGGCGTTCCCCGACGACGGGCTGGGAAACGCCTATTTCGTCTGCGACATCTTCGAGAAGACGGGGATATCGACCGAGTGCGAGGCGTCGAACGGGACCTCCACCGTTGACGTCATCATCGACACCAATGCCGCCGAGGCCGCCAAGGTGTGCTCGGTCATCGCCAACAGCATGGTCCAGAAGGGCCGCTCCTTCGGCGGGCTTTGGCAGCTCCGGATCTTCGCCCCGGACCGGGCCGATCAGCCCCTGGCGGCCTGCAGGCTGAAGTGATGCCGGTCAGCGGGTCGCCCGGGCCGTCACGGCCGAAACGAGGGTGACAACCACCATCACGGTGCAGCCCGCCGCCGCAGCCAGCCGGACGGCATCGGAGATCTCCATCGTCTGCAGCACTATTCCCAGGGAAGCCCAGGCGAATACCGCCGTATAGATCACATCCTGCGTGCGGACGCCGACAGCCGTATAGACAGCGGTGGCTGTCACGACGGTGAGAATCGCCCAGTCATCCATGGCCAGCCGGAACGGGTAGACGCCCAGGTCGAAGAACCAGGCTGCCAGGTTGGCGAGGGTGGCGGTGGTGATCCAGCCGAAGTAGAGGCTGAAGGTCATGTCGACGCAGATCCGTTCGCCCCTGGAGCCGGCGGGTACCGCCCGCAGGCGAACGTAAACCACCAGCAGGCTGCCGAAAATCACGAGCATCAACACCAGGCTTGCCAGTATTTGCTGGTGATGCCACATGAAGATCCAGACGGCATTCGCCAGGCAACTCACCAGATAAGCTGGCTCGATCCCGCGCACGCGGCCGGAGCGTCCGTCCGGGACGCGGGCTGCATACACGCCAAACGCCAGCAGCCCGATGTAGATGAGGCTCCAGATGGCAAACACCCAGCCGGCTGGCGTAAACCCGGTGGGATAGAGCGCGCTGACCTCGCCCGTGTTGACTCCATTGATGGGCACGATGTTGGCGGCGGCGTTGACGGCAATCACGGCCACCGTCGCGAGCAGAGACAGGTACCTGCGCATGTCATCTCCCTGGTTTGCGAGTCACGGATGTAGGACCAGCTTGCCCACCGTCCGGCCGGATTCGATCGCCGCCTGGGCGCTGGCGGCATCGCCCAGTGTGTACGCGGTGACGGGCGGCGGGGCAAGATCGCCCGAGTCAAAGCGGGCCAGCAGCCATTCCATGCCACGGACCAGGCGCGGCCCTTGTGCAGACAGGAAGCTCAGGTTACAGGCAATGACGCTGCGGTTGCGGCGGGTCATGTCCAGCGGACTGAATCTAGGTGTGCACAGCCAGTCCCAGGCGAGCCTCGGCCAGTTTGGAACGCCGCGGCCCCGGGGCAGCATCGACGCGAAGCCAAAGACGCACAGGCGGCCCGCCGGCGCGAGATGGCGATAGCTTTGAGCGAGCGTGCTCACGCCATTTGCATCGAAGATGGCGTCGAAGCCGTCGGGAGCGAGCGCTTCCGCCCGCTCCCACAGGTTCCCGCCCTGCCTGTCGATGACGTGCGCGCAGCCGGCCGCGCGGGCGGCGCCGTCTTTTTCTGCATGCCCGACGACGCCGGTCACCTCGCATCCCGCGAGGCGTCCAAGCTGCGCCAGTGCCCCGCCGACGCCTCCGGCCGCGGAATGCACCAGCCAGCGCTCCCCTGCCCTGGTGCGAGCCAGCTCGTGCACCATGAACCACGCAGTCAGGAATACGGTGGGTATGGCCGCTGCCTGGTCGAAGGAGAGCGATGCAGGCTTGGCGAACACCCGGTCCTCGCCCAGGAGCAGATGGCTGCTGTACCCGTCGAACAGCGTGAGCGCCACGACCTCGTCACCGGCCCTGAAGCGGCTGACCGCAGCGCCGACGTCGAGGACACGGCCGCTGACCTCGAAGCCTGGCGTGATCGGGTAGCCGTGGAGCTTCTTCGCCGATTCGTACAGGCCCATGCGGATGATGCCATCCGCATAGTTGACCCCGGCAGCGGCCACCTCGATCAGCACCTGGCCGGGCCGGGGCGCACCGATGGCAAAGTCCTCGAGGCGGAGCACGTCGTAGTTGCCGGGCCGGTCGATACGGATGCGGCGGGCCTGGATCATGATGGCGTCGGGGGGGTCGCGGCTAAAGCCGCTCCTACGGCGGTGGTGAGGGCCGTCAGGTCGGCGGGGGCGATCACGTAGGGGGGCATGAGGTAGATCAGCCGGCCGAAGGGACGGATCCAGACCCCCTGCTCCACGAACAGCTTCTGCAGGGCCGCCACGTCCACCGGCCCCCGGGTCTCGACCACGCCGATGCCGCCCAGCACCCGGACATCCGCCACGGCGGGATGGCCGGCGTACGCGCCGAGCTCATGCCGCATCTGGGCTTCCAGTGCTGCAATCCGTTTCTCCCACGGGCTGGCCAGTAGCAGCTCGATGCTCGCCGCCGCCACCGCCGTCGCCAGCGGGTTCGCCATGAACGTCGGGCCGTGCATCAGCACCCCGCCCCGCGCCGAGATTCCCGTCGCCACGTCGCTGGTGGCCAGAGTCGCCGCGAGGCTCAGGTACCCGCCGGTCAGCGCCTTGCCGAGGCAAAGGATGTCCGGCGCAATGCCGGCGTGCTCGCAGGCAAAGAGCCGGCCGGTGCGGCCGAAGCCCGTGGCGATCTCGTCCGCGATCAGCAGCACGTCGTGCCGCCGGCACAGCTCCGCGACGCCTCGCAGGTAATCTGCCGAGTAGAACCACATCCCGCCCGCACCCTGCACGATGGGTTCCAGGATGACGGCGGCCAGTTCGTCACGATGGCTCGCGATCAGCCGCTCGAAGCCCTCCAGGTCGCCGTGCCGGAGCGGCGCGCCGAAGCGCGACCCGGGGCGTGGCGCGAACAGGTGCTCCGGGAGGACGCCCCGGAACAGCTGGTGCATTCCGTTCACCGGGTCGCACACCGCCATCGCGCCGAAGGTGTCCCCGTGGTACCCGCCGCGGAGGGTGAGCAGGCGCCGCTTCGCCGGCCTGTCCCGGCCCTGCCAGTACTGCAGGGCCATCTTGATGGCCACTTCCACGGCCACGGAGCCCGAGTCGCTGAAGAACACGTGCTGCAGCGCCGGCGGCGTCAGGGCCACCAGCCTCTCGCCCAGCGCCACCGCCGGCTCGTGGGTGAGGCCGCCGAACATCACGTGAGCCACGCGGCGCAGCTGGTCCTTGATGGCCTGGTTCAGCCGGGGGTGGTTGTAGCCGTGGATCACGCACCACCAGGACGCCATGCCGTCGATCAGCTCCCGGCCGTCCTTCAGGCGGATCCGCACGCCGCTCGCAGATGCCACCTCGTAGGCCGGCAACGGGTCCGTCATGGAGGTGTACGGGTGCCAGAGGTGGTCGCGGTCGAAGGCGCTCATGGCGTGAAGTATGCCTGCCAGGCGGTACGGACGATCAGCGCCAGAACGACCGCGATGAAGATCCGGCGCACGAAGCCGCTGCCGTGCTTCAGGGCCAGGCCGCTCCCGATGACCGCCCCGCTCACGTTCGCCACGGCCATCAGGATGGCCACCAGCCAGAGGAGCTCCAGCCGGGTACCGAACCACGCGAGGGCACCGGCATTGGTGGCCACGTTCAGCACCCGGGCGCTGGCCGCGGAGTGCAGGAAGTCGAATCCGTAGAGGCGGATCAGCAGGAACATGAAGAAGCTGCCCGTGCCGGGGCCGAAGAAGCCGTCATAGAAGCCCACGCCGCCCAGCAGTGCCGCCGCGAGCAGCGCGCGCCCGCGGGTGACGGCGAGCGGCGCGTGACTCCTGCCCAGGTCCTTGCGCCAGAGCATGTAGACCAGCACGACCGCCAGCATCACGGGCACCAGCGGCCGGAAGACCGCCGGCGGCACGAGCGTCGCCACCCGGGCGCCACCCAGCGCCCCGAGGAACACCACAGGCACCAGCGGCAGCAGCATCCTCCAGGGAATGCGCACGCCCCGCGCGAAGCGGAGCACGGCGCTGCCCGTGCCAAAGATGCTGGCTAACTTGTTGGTACCGAGCAGGACGGCGGGCGGTGTGGCCGGGTACGCGGTCAGCAGCGCCGGAAGCTGTATGAGCCCGCCGCCACCGACCATCGCGTCGACGAGGCCGGCGCCGAAGGCGGCCAGGACGACCAGGAACAGGTCGGGCGCAAGCGATTCCACTCCGTTCAGGCCGCCTGGCCGCCCGGCAACCGTGCGGCACGCCGGTCGAACGTGACGGTGCCCACGCAGCCCGACCGGCGATTGTGGGCAATGATGAGGCAGTCCGCGAAACCACAGGGTGACTTCCGCCAGTTGTGGAGGGCCTCCTCGATGGCCGGCTCATCCTCGAACGAAAGCTCCCCGGTCTCCAGCAGGCTCACCAGAGCAGCGACCGTGGCCGCCTTGTCCAGGCCATAGCGGCTGCGCAGAACCCACTCCGTTTCAATCAGCACCAGCAGGGATACCCACACGTCCCGCCCCTGGTCGATGGCCTGCTGCACCAGCAGCCGGGCGCGACGCGACTGCGCCCGGTCGTCGACGATCAGCAAACGGACCAGGACGTTGGTGTCGATACCGAGCATTGCTGCCGGCAGACTACCGGTTCATCTGGCTGACGGAGACGCGCCGGCGTGTCGCTGCCTTGCCGGCGACATTCCGGATGCTCTTCGTCTTCGCCCGCACGATGATGGTTCCGTCCGGCAGCACCGTGAAGTGAACGCGGTCGCCCGCGCGCAATCCGGCAGCGTCGCGCACACTCTTTGGAATGGTGGTTTGCCCCTTGCTGGTGACAGTCGCGAAAGCCATGCGGCGGACTCCTTCCTTACCAACGCCTGTCTGGTAAGGAGCAGCTTAGCCCGGCACCGGCACCGCGGACCAGCGCCCGGCACAGTATTCGGAGGGCCGCCAGCGGGGTCCAGCAGAGAAACCGGCGCGCCGGTGCAGAAAGGCGTGAAACCTAGCGGCCAAACAGGCTCGTGCCATCCAGCCAGACATTCACCTGCTCCGGCGTGGCCGCCGGGCCCAGGTACGGGACGGTGCCGAGGCGAAGCGCGGGCAGGCGCTGCTCCAGCGCAAGCAGGTTTTCGTCGAAGGCATCCATGGCGGTGCCCGTCGTGTTCGCCACCCAGCCGGCGAGGGTGAGGCCGGCCTTGTCGATGGCCGCCGCCGTGAGCAGCGCGTGGTTGAGGCAACCCAGGCGCATGGCGACCACCAGGATCACGGGATAGCCGAGCCAGGTGGCCAGGTCCGCCATCGACTCCCGGTCGTTCAGGGGCACCAGCCAGCCGCCCGCCCCCTCCACGAGGATCACGTCGTGGTCCTCGGCGTCGACGCGGCTGACGTGAGCTGCCAGCGTGGCGGCGTCCAGTGCCATGCCCGCCCGCGCGGCGGCGATGTGCGGTGCAATCGCCGGCTCGAGAGCGACGGGATTCACCCGGGCATAGTCCAGGGCGACGCTGGCTTGGCTCTGAAGCAGCAGTGCATCGTCGTTGACCAGCTGGCCGTGCACGCGGGCGCAGCCGGCGGCCACGGGCTTCACGCCGACGGCGCTCAGGCCGAAGGCGCGGGCATTCAGCAGGAGGGCCGCCGTGACGAGCGTCTTGCCGACGGCGGTGTCCGTGCCGGTGACGAAGTAGCGTGCTGGCGTCATCCGGTGATTCCTGACGCCAGTGCATCGAGCAGGCGGTCCACGTCCGGCAGCTCGTGCAGGGCGGAAAACGTCACGCGCAGTCGTGCCGTGCCGGCGGGCACGGTGGGCGGCCGGATGGCCGGCACGAGGATGCCCCGGGCCTCGAGCGCGGCACTCAGGCGGAGCGCGGCGCCGGACTCGCCGACGATGACCGGCTGGATCGGCGTGGTGGACGGCAGCAACCGGAGTCCGAGTTGCGCGGCGCCGGCGCGAAACCGGGCGATCAGGTCCTGCAGGCGGTCCCGCCGCCAGTCCTCGGCCCGCGCGATGCGGAGGCTCTCCAGGGTCGCGACGGCCACTGCGGAGGGCAGCGCCGTCGTGTAGATGTAGTTGCGGGCGCGCTGGATGAGGGTCTCCACCAGATCCTCGCTGCCCGCCACGAACGCACCTGCCGTGCCGAACGCCTTGCCAAGGGTGCCGACAAGGACGGGCACGTCGGTGGGGCCGTGGACCGCCGGATCGACCACGCCACAGCCGCCGGGGCCGTGCACGCCGAGGCCGTGGGCGTCGTCGATCATCAGCCAGGCCGCGTGCCGGCGGGCCGCGGCCGCCAGTTCCGGCAGGGGACAGAGGTCGCCATCCATGCTGAAGGTGCCGTCGGTGACGATCAGCTTGCGGCGCCCTGAACCGGCGCAGCCGGCGAGGCGTGCCTCGAGGTCGGCCGCGTCCGCGTGGGCATACCACGCGAAGTTCGCCCGGGACAGCCAGCCGCCGTCCAGCAGCGACGCGTGATTCAGCCGGTCCTCGAAGACGTGGTCGCCCGGGCCGAGGAGCGCGTTGACGGTCCCCAGGTTGGCGGCATAGCCGCTGCCGAAGAGCAGCGCCCGGGGACGGCGGGTGAAGTCGGCCAGCGCTTCTTCCAGCTCCTCGTGGGCCGAGGTATGGCCGCTGACCAGGTGGGAGGCACCGGCACCGGCACCCCAGCGGTCCACGCCGGCCTTGAAGGCGGCGCTGACCCGCGGCTCGGCAGCCAGCCCCAGGTAGTCGTTGCTGCAGAAACCGAGGAGCGCGCGCCCGTTGACGACGATCTCCCGGCCGGGAGGGCTCCCGACCACGCGCCGGCGACGGTACAGCTGCCGCTTGTCCAGCGCCGCGAGGGTGGTGGTAAGGTCGTCGAAAGCTGCCAAGGGAGACCGCCGCGGCTAGACTGGGCGCCTAGTCTAGCGAAAGGTACCGCCGCCGTAGGAGCGCCTTTAGGCGCGACCCGCTTCCCGCGAGAATCGAGTCCGCGAGTCTCGAGCGGGAGGCGGGTCGCGCCTAAAGGCGCTCCTACGGCGGCGACAACTGCCTCCCACCAACGGAGCACTGACATGCTGAAGCTCTACGGTCCCGCCCGCTCCCGCACCTCCCGCGCCCTGTGGATGGCCGAGGAATGCGGCATTCCCTACGAGCACGAGGACCTGGCCCGCTACCCCACCATGGATGCCAAGTCAGCCGCCGTCCGGGAGATCAACCCGATGGGCAAGATTCCCGTGCTGGCCGACGGGGACTTCATCCTGTCCGAATCCATGGCGATCAACCTCTATCTCGCGAAGAAGTACGGCCGGCACCTCTGGCCCACCGGCGAGCAGGAGCAGGCACGGGTGCTGCAGTGGAGCTTCTTCGCCGTGACGGAACTCGACCCGCCCCTGGTCCAGCTGATGGTCGAGCGCACCTTCCGCAAGGAAGGCGAGCGGAACGTGGAGAACGAGAAGAAGAACGCCGAGGCGGTGAAGCGGCCGCTCGCCGCGCTGGAGGGCCACCTGGCGACTCACCCGTGGCTGGTGGGCGCCAGCTTCAGCGTCGCGGACCTCAACGTCGCTGCCGTCCTCAGCATGGCGGCGGGCGCTAAGCAGGACATGACCGGTTACCCCCACATCCAGGCCTGGCTCAGGCGCTGCCAGGACCGGCCGGCCTGGAAGAAGGCGACGGCGCCGAAGGCGTGATTCCGTAGGAGCGCCTTCAGGCGCGACCGACCGGAATCGCGCCTGAAGGCGCTCCTACATCATGCAACGCTGGCGCGTCGGCGACGTCACGATCACGCGGATCATCGAGACCGAGGATCAGTCCATGACGGCCGCAGCGATGCTGCCGGACGCGACGCCGGCAAACCTGGCGCCGCTCGGCTGGCTGCGCCCGCATTTCGTCAGCGAGACGGGCCAGCTGATCAGCAGCATCCACTCCCTGCTCGTGGAGAGCCGGGGCCAGCGCATCGTGATCGACACCTGCCTGGGCAACGACAAGCCGCGGATCGTGCCCCGGTGGAACCGGCGCCAGGGGCGCTTCCTCGAGGACATCGCGGCGGTGGGCTTTCCGCGGGAGCGCGTGGACTTCGTCGTCTGCACGCACCTGCATCCGGACCACGTGGGCTGGAACACCATGCTCGTGGACGGGCGCTGGGTGCCCACCTTCCCGTCCGCGCGCTACGTTTTCAGCGCCAGGGACTGGGAATGGCTCGACAAGGCGCCGGTCAGCGCGCTGGGCGACTACGCGGGGGATTCGGTGCGCCCGGTATTCGACACCGGCCAGGGCGAGTGCGTGGCGCCCGGCTTCCGGATCACCGACGAAGTGTGGCTCGAGTCCACCCCGGGGCATTCACCCGGCCACGTGTCGATCCGCATTGCCTCCCGTGGCGAGCACGCGGTGGTGACAGGCGACCTGATGCACCACCCCTGCCAGATCGCCAGGCCCCGCTGGTCGAGCCCTTTCGACTTCGACAAGGCAGCGGCCCTGCAAACCCGCCTCGACTTCATCGAGCGCTACGGCGACCAGCCCGTACTCGTCTTTGGCAGCCACTTCGCCACGCCCTCCGCCGGCCGGATCGTCCGCGACGGCGACACCTGGCGCCTGGACGTGTAGGAGCGGCTTCAGCCGCGACCGGGTGTTTCCCGGCAGGCGCGTTTCAGCGCCAGAGGGGAATGCCCGGTCGCGGCTGAAGCCGCTCCTACAAGCGGTGCATCGCGTGGTACTCGGGGTTGGGCATCAGGTCCAGGGCCTGGGCCATGCGGTTCGAGTAGTTGAAGAAGGCGACCACCTCGCTGATGTCGAACAGTTCCGCGTCGCTGAAGCCGGCGTTCCGCAGGGCCTGCCGGTCCGCCTCGCCGGTCGCCTCCGGGGCCGTGGTGAGCCGGTGGGCGAAGTCGAGCATGGCCCGCTGCCGGGGGGCCAGCGGCGCGACCCGGTAGTTGGTCACCAGCATCTCGCCCAGCTGCGGATCACCCGAAAGCTCCCGCACCGCCTGCCCGTGGGCAATCAGGCAGTAGTAGCAGCGGTTGCAGGCGGAGACGACCACCGCGATCATCTCCCGCTCGAGGACGGACAATCCCGAGTCCTCCGACAGCATCAGCTCGTTGTACATGCTGATGAAGTTTCTCAGGTGGGCGGGCCGGAACGCGTAGGCGCGCAGCACGTTGGGCACGAACCCGAGCTTCTCCTGGCACTTGCGGAAGTACTTCTGCAGGTCGGCGTCCAGGGTGGCGGTATCGGGCACCGGCAGGCGGGAAATGTGGGTGGGCTGGGGCATGACGGCACCTGATGCGGGTGAATCCCTCGGCCAGCATACCCGCGCTTCCCTTCCCGGGCAGCGGCCGCTAGGCTCTCCCGCCATGCCCGCCCGTGCCCTGTTTCCCACCCTGATCTACACCGCGCCCCTTAAGGGCGCCGGCACCGCGGCACTCAACCGGGAATTGCTGAAGGAAGCCCGGCAGATCCGCGCGCACGACGTGGCCGGCCGGCAGTGGTCCGCCCGGCGGTATCCCGGGGGCTACACGTCCTACGGCTCCCTGTGCCACCTGCAGAAGATGTCGTCGACCTTCCAGGCGCTGGAGCGCCGGCTGAGGCGGCACGTGAATGCCTACGTCAGGTCGCTGGAACTGGACATGACGGGCCGCACCCTCGTCATGACGGATTGCTGGGTCAACATGATGGGTCGCCAGGTCGTGCACGGCCTGCACCTGCACCCGCTGGCCACGATCAGCGGCACCTACTACGTGCGGACGCCCCGGGGCTGCAGCGGCCTGAAGCTGGAAGACCCGCGCCTCGACCGCTTCATGGCGGCCCCGCCCCGGCGCGCCGACTGCCGGCCGGAAAGCCGGCCCTGGGTGACGGTCCCGGCGAGGACGGGCCACGTGGTGCTCTTCGAAAGCTGGCTGCGCCACGAGGTGCCCCCCAACCCGTCGGCGGCCGAGCGGGTCAGCGTCAGCTTCAACTACAACTGGTTCTAGGCAGCTCCGCCGGGCCCGGCGGCCCGGGTTGCCGGTTTGGCCTCTGCCTGGCGCCGCTGTTCCTCCTCGGCAGTCTCGCGGCGCACTGTCAGCACCACCGAGCCGATGGCCGCGGCCATGACGCCCACCATGGCCGCCATCAGGAAGGCCAGTCCGGGCGACAGCTTCCAGGCCTCGTAGAGCCCGCCGAGGACGCCCAGCGGGGTCGCCGTGAGCAGGATGGGTTTCGCGAGGCGCATGGACCCTCGGGAGCCGGGCAGGCCACCGGCCCGCTACAGAAACCCCAGCGGGTCCCGCTGGAAAAGCCAGAGGTGCCCGCCCGCCAGCAGCAGGACCGCGGCCAGCAGGCCGGCGGCGCCCCCGAGCAGCGTCACCGGGTCCCGGGGCCACCGCGCCCGGCCGGTGAGCAGGGCCCCGAAGGGCAGGAAGGACGTGCCGGCCGTCAGCGCCGCCCACTGTTCCTCGCCGAGGACCGCCCGCCGCCGGCCCTCGACCAGGGCCATGCCGATCAGGGCGAAGACGCCCAGCGTGCCGAAGAGCACGAGGCCCACGACGTGCCCGTTGGCCGGCAGATGGGCCAGCCCCCACAAGCCAAGTCCCCAGAGGATCGGGTGCCGCGAGATCGCCACGGCGCCCGGCACCCGGGGGTCGTAGGCCCGGGTGACGAACGAGATGGAGAAGGGATTTGGCGCGAGCACTGCGGCGCCGAACAGCAGGGCGGCCAGGGGCATGAAGATGAGCGCCACCCAGTAGCCCCAGGTGCCGGCGAACCACAGCGGCACGTAGGGCGCGAGGAGCGCCTCCCGGATGAGCCAGGCAAAGAGCAGCGTGGACAGTAACGAGTAAGCGGCGATGAAGCCGCCTTCGCCGAGCCGGGCCTGGAGCCGCCGGCGCGTTGCCGGCATGGCGGGAATGACGTGGGCGATCAGGAAAACCGCGAGGACGGCGAAGAATCTGGCCATGGGCGTGATGATCGCTCATCCGGCACCCGAGATGAAGCCGCAGGCCTGTCTAAAGCACGCGTGGCAAATTGTCGCCTGTGCCGGGCAGGGCCTGCCCGGTCGACGCGCGTGCCAGAAGTTGCCGGACCTGTGCCAATCTAGGCAGCACACACCGGCCCGGACCCCAGTACCCCATGCCCTCGTCTTCCGATCATCCAACCGCTGCGGCGGCGTCGCCGGGTGTCGCACCCGTGCCTTTCGGAACCCGCTTCGGCTGGGGCATCGGCTCCCTGGGGGTTTCGCTCCTCTTCAACACCTACTCGGCGCTGCTGCTCTTTTACCTGACCAACGTGGTGGGCCTGCGGCTGGAGGTGGCGGGCACGCTGATCGTCATCGCCAAGGTCTACGACGCCCTGATCAACGTGCCCATGGGCATGCTGAGCGACAACACGAAGTCGCGCTGGGGCCGGCGGCGGCCCTGGTTCCTGGTCGGTGCCCTCCTCTGCAGCACCTGGTTCCTGGTGATCTTCAACACGCCGGCCGTCGGCAGCGACGGGGCGTCTCCCGCCCTGGTAGCGTGGGTCCTCGGCGCCCTGCTGCTGTACTCGACGGGCTACGCCATCTTCAACGTGCCCTATCTCGCCATGCCGGCGGAGATGTCCGGCAACTACCACGAGCGGACGGCGATCATGTCCTACCGGGTGATCTTCATCCAGGTGGGTAACTTCATCGCGGTGGGCCTGGGCCCGCGGCTGGCCCAGGAATTCGGCGGCGGGCTGGACGGCTACTCGCTCGTCGGCTCGGTTCTGGGCCTGTGCACGCTGGTGACGATGGTCGCCTGCTTCTTCGGCACGGCCAGGGCCCGCCAGGTGCAGCAGACCGCCATCCGGTACCCGGCGATGGACCAGCTGCGCTCGGCCCTGAAGAACCGGCCCTTCATCCTGCTGGCCGCCTTCAAGTTCCTCACGCTGGTGGCCGGCGCCACCGTGTTTGCGACGCTGCTCTTCTTCATCAAGAACGTCCTGCAGCTGGAGCAGGGCGTGATGCTCTGGTACTCGGCGGCCCACGGCGTCTCGGCCTTCGTCGCCGTGCCGTTCATCTGGGTGCCGCTGGCCCGGCGCATAGGCAAGCAGAAGGCGCTGATCGTCGCCACCGCGGGCTTCGCGGTGACCGCCCTCACCTGGCTGCTCGCCAGCCCGGGCGAGCCCCTCGCGCTCTTCATCGTCCGGGCCTTCCTGCTGGGCGCCTTCGCGGCGGGCAAGCTGCTGCTGGGCCTCACGCTGCTCCCGGACGTGATGGAGTACGACTACCTTAAGACCGGCATGCGCCGCGAAGGCGCCTACGCGGGCGCCTACAACGTCGTCGAGAAGGCCGCCTACGCGATCAGCCCGCTGATGATGACCGTCGTGCTGGGGCTGCTGGGCTACCGGGAGTCCGTGAACAACGCCATCGTGGTCCAGACCGACAACGCCCTGCTCGGCATCTACCTGAGCATCGCCATCATTCCGGCGCTGTGCAACCTGGCCGCCGCCTTCGTGATCCTGCGCTACGACCTGACCGAGGCGAAGCTCCGGGAGCTCCGTGCCGCATCCCGGCCGTAGGAGCTCAGGTGCGACCAGTCCCGGGAGACGCGCCTGAAGGCGCTCCTACGGGCGCTCCTGCAGGCTGCCGCACCAGGTTGGTCGCCAGCGCGATCATGGACGCCACGTCGGTCAGGTTGGCCGGCACCACCAGCGTGTTGCCCGCCTTCGCCAGGTTGCCGAACTGGGCCACGTAGGCCTCGGCCACGCGCAGCTGCATGGCTTCGGCACCGCCGGGCTCCCGCAGGGCCAGTGCGACCTTGCGCAGGCCTTCCGCCGTGGCGGTCGCCACGGCCAGGATGGCCTCGGCCTCACCCTGGGCCTCGTTGATCTGCTGGCGCTGGGTCGCCTCCGACGCCTTGATGACCCGCTGCTTGTCGCCCTCAGCCTCGTTGATCTTGGCGTCCCGCTCGCCCTCGGAGGTGAGCACGACGGCGCGCTTCTCCCGCTCCGCCCGCATCTGCTTCTCCATGGCGGAGAGCACGTCCCGGGGCGGGTTGATGTTCTTGATCTCGTAGCGCAGGACCTTCACACCCCAGGGCTCGGAGGCCTTGTCCAGCTCGACCACGACGTTGCTGTTGATGGCGCCCCGCTCCTCGAAGGTGCGGTCCAGGTCGATCTTGCCGATCTCGCTGCGGAGCGTGGTCTGGGCCAGCTGCATGATCGCGAAGATGTAGTCGGTGATGCCGTAGCTGGCGCGCTGGGGGTCGAGGATCCGCAGGTACAGCACGCCATCGACGCCCACCTGCACGTTGTCTTTCGTGATGCAGGTCTGCTCCGGGATGTCGATGGCCTGTTCCTTCAGGCTGTGCTTGTAGGCGATGCGCTCCACGAACGGCACGAGGATGTGGAAGCCCGCCTGGATGGTCCTGCTGAACTTGCCCAGGTACTCGATGACGTAGGCGCTCTGCTGGGGCACCACGACCGCGGTCCGCGCCAGGACGACGATGGCGACGATGGCAATGGCAACGGCAACGATGAATCCATCCACGGCAATTCTCCCGCTGGTTCAGTTCAAGGCCTCGACGCGCAAGGTAATGCCGTCCACGCCGACGACACGCACGGTCACTCCCGGCGGGATCGGCCCCGGCCCGACATTGCGCGCCGTCCAGGTGGATCCCCGCAGCTCCACGCGGCAGGTCCCGTCGACCGGCAGGCCGACGGGGAGCTGCAGACGCTCGCTCAGCATGTCGTCAGCCATCGCCGGCACATTCCGGCGGAGCATCCGGTACACGCGCTTGCGGAAGAACACCATGGCCACCAGCGCGAGGCCGGCGAACACCAGCCACTGCAACCACTCCGGCAGCGTGGGGATTGCCAGTCCCAGGAGCCCGGTGAGGATGGCCGCCACACCGATGAAGACCAGGAAGAATTCCGCCTCGATGATGAACAGCTCGGCTGCGAGCAACAGCATGCCGATGACCATCCAGCCCCACCACGGCATGTCGACCCTCCTGCCCTGCAGTCACAGCCAGACTGCGTTATAGCGGAAACCGGCGGCCCGGGCGAGCGGCTCAGACGAGCCCCTCACACGAGCGCGGCGGGCTTCCCGGTCTGCATGAGCAGCGCCTTCTTCCGGTAGAAGCGCAGCAGTCCCGCCGCACCCATCCGGGACCCGCCCATGCCCGAGTAGCCGAAGGAATTCTTCTCCGCCTCGTAGGTCTCGCGGGTCAGCGCCGCATCATTGAGGCTGAGGCCGCCGGCGTTGATCCGCTCGGCGACGGCCCGGGCCTCGTCGAGCGTCCCGGCGAACACGGCCGCGGAGAGGCCGAACTCCGTGTCGTTGGCGAGGGCGATGGCCTCGTCCACCGTCCTGTAGCTCATCACCGGAATCACGGGCCCGAAGGTCTCCTCGGTCATCAGCTTCATGGAGTGGTTCACGTTGGTGACGACCGTGGCCCGGCAGTAGCGCCCGCCGCCCAGGTTCTCGGTCCGGCCGCCACAGCGGATGACGGCGCCCTTCGCCACGGCGTCATCCAGGTGCGCGTCGATGATGTCGGCCTGCCGGTCGAAGATCAGCGGGCCAAGATCGCCCTTGTCGATGTCGGGGTAGTTGAGCTGCACCCGGCGGGCCTTGCTGACCAGCAGGTCCACGAAGGCATCGTGCCGGGCCTCCTGCACGTAGGCCCGCTCCAGGGCCAGGCAGACCTGGCCGCTCGCCACGACCGAGCCGCGCAGGATTGCGTCGGCGGCATCCTCCAGGTTGGCGGAGGGCAGGATGATCGCGGGGTCCTTGCCGCCGAGCTCGAGGAAGGCGGGGATGAAGTGCTCCGCGGCGGCCACGGCCACCTTGCGGCCCGTCGCCACGCTGCCGGTGAAGCAGACGGCGTCCACCTGGCCGATCAGGGCCGCGCCGGTGCGGCCGTCACCCGGCTGGATGGCGAACACGCGGGCCAGCTCCGGGACGGCCTCGATTGCCCGCCTGAGGGGCTCGACGAAGCGCGGCGTCACCTCGCTGGGCTTCACGAACACCGCGCAGCCGGCGAGCAGCGCGGGCACGGCGTCGATGAGGGACAGGGCCACCGGGAAATTCCAGGGGCTGATCGCGCCGACGAGCGGGTAGGGCACGAGCTGGTGGCTGTAGCGGAGGCCTGGCATGACGCCGGACTCGTGGACCGGCGTCGCCAGGAGCGTCGGCCCGTAGTCGCACCAGCGGCGGATGTTGCGCGACGCGCTCTTCACCTCGCCCGCGGCGATCACGGTCCGGCCGGTGTCGACGGCGAGCGCCGCCGTGATGGCCGGGTGGTGCGCCTCGATGGCGTCCGCCCAGCGCCGGAGGACGGCGATGCGGTGCTCCATGCCCGCCTCCCACCAGGCTGGTTGCGCCTGTCGCAGTTCCGCGCAGCGCGCCGCAAGCATGGCGTCGGTTGGTGGCTCGAAGCTGTAATCGTTCTGGCCGGTACGGGGATTGCGAACCTGGATCACGAGGGCTTTTCCGTCTTGAACACGCGGGCCATGTATTCGGACAGGTCGTTGCTGACTTCCGCCGCCGTGTCCGGCCCGATGCCGGCGAGCGTCTTCGCGAGCTGCTTCTTGAACTCGAGCTGCATCTGCCGGGCGATCTGGATGCGCTGGGCCTGGGGCGACCCGGCGCCGTGCAGGGACTCGGTGAGGTAGCCCACGGCATTCCGCCCGAGCGTGATGTTCTCGATGAGGCGCAGGATCCTCATGCGGTCCTCGGTGGGGATATCGGCCCTGCCCTTCAGGTACTTGCGGATCAGCTCCCCCACCTCCGGGTGCCGGAGATCCTGCTCGGAGGGCAGCGTCACCATCAGGCCACCAGCCAGGTCCTGGGCCAGCCGGCTGATCTCGTAGGGAAAGCGCGTGACGTGGTGCTTGCAGACGTTGGCGATCATGTCGTCGTTCAGGTACACGCCCGACTTCATCGGCACTGCCTGGTAGCTCGAGGCGACGCCGGTGGCATAGATGGTCTCGTTGAGATGGGTCATCTCCACGAGCTTGTCCCTGATGTGGGAGACCTTGTCCACGCCGTTGTAGTCGGCAATGGTCGCGGACGCCCCGATCAGCACGTCGCCCACGCCCGACTTGCACACGTAGCTGCGCCGGTGGTAGGTCGTGAAGCGCTCCACTAGCATGGCGGCGAAGTCCACCTCGCCGTCCATGAAGACGTTCTCCCGGGGCACGAAGACGTCGTCGAAGATGATCATCGCCTCCTGGCCGCCGAACTGCCGGTTGCCCGGGTCGATCTCGCCGCCCTCCTGGCTGCGCGTGTCGCAGGACTGGCGGCCGTAGATGTAGGTGATCCCCGGGGCATCCACCGGCACGGCGCCGACGATCGCGTAGTCCCTGTCGGCCTTGCCGAGCCGCATGGTCGGCATGACGAGCAGCCAGTGCGCATTGATGCAGCCGGTCTGGTGGGCCTTGGCACCCTTCAGGTAGACGCCCTCGGGCGTGCGGCGGCTCACGTGCACGAAGAGGTCGGGATCGGCCTGCTCGTGGGGCGCCTTGCCCCGGTCTCCCTTCACGTCGGTCATCGCGCCGCCGATGACGAAGCCCCGCTTCTGCATGGCCGTGACGAAGCTGATGAAGCGCTGGTGGTAGGGCGTGCCGTGCTGCCCGTCGATCTCGAAGGTCACCGAGTGGAGCGCGTTGATCGCGTCCATGCCCACGCAGCGCTGGAAGCAGGTGCCCGTGAGCTGGCCCAGGCGGCGCTGCATCTTGTTCTGCAGGACCAGGTCGTGGGCGCTGCCCGCCACGTGCAGGAAGCGGTTGATGCGCTCGCCGGTATAGGGCGAGACCGCCGTCCCCAGCTCGGGATCGCGGACGGCCAGGTCGTAGGTCTCGGCCACCGCGTTGATGGACGGCCGGATCACCGGGTGGTCCACCGGCTCCCCGACCAGCTCGCCGAAGAGGAATACCCGCAGGTCGCGGCCCCGCAGGCTCTCCAGGTACTCGGCGCCGGTGCGGATGGGGGCGGCGGGGCCTGCCAGGTCGCGACGGACTGCTTCAGGTTTCGTGGCCATGTCATTGAACTCCGACGATATTTTCAGTCGCCATCCGGTTGAGGATTTAGACCATAGAGTGGTGGTTACTTTAGCATCCTGGTCGCGGCTCAAGCCGCTCCTACAGCATCGCGGTCGCGGCGGTCGCTGCTCCTACGCGCGGCCCAGGCGCGCGAGCACGTTGCTCACTTCCCGCTCCGCGGACTCCATGGCCCCCTCGATGCCCTGCTGCAGTTCCGCCGCGTGCTCGCCGATCCAGTGGACCGCGCCCCAGGGGCGTTGCAGGGCAGGACCGAGCCGGGTCACCTGGCCCGGCGCCCAGAAGTGGTAGCTGCCCCGGGCAAAGCGCCGCCGGCCCCAGGACGTCACGTTGACCACCTCGAGCAGGCCCCGGGCGGACGGGCGCGCCTCGCCGACCGACCGCCGCACGGCGCGGCCGATGTCGGCCTCGGTGAGGCCATCGAGGCCCTCCGCGCCTCGGCCGTCCAGCCAGGCGGTCAGCTCGTGGAGCTCGCCGCTCTCCGCCGGCGTGGCGAAGACCTTCTCGAAGAGCGTGTCGCCGAGCATCGCGGGCGGGAAGCCGTCGGCCTCCCAGAAGGGCTCGCGGAATGCCATTCGCACCTGGGTGATGCGGTTGTAGGGCAGCGTGTCGATCAGTTCGCGGAGGTCAGGGGCCGGCGCCGGGTCCAGGTGCACCTGCCGGAGCACCGGGAACGGGATCGACACGAGCGCCAGGGGCGCGACGTGCCGGGCGCCGTCGGCGCAGCGCATTTCGACGCCGTCCCGGCGCTGGGTGATCGCCACCACCTCCTCCGTGAGGCGTACGTCGCCCCGCAGCCGGTCCGCCATGGCCGCGGGCAGCGCGTCGCTGCCGCCGCTGATGCGGAACATCTGCCCGCCGCCGAACTTCGCCACCAGCCGCTTCCGGTAGGCGAAGAGCGCCGACACCTGCTCGATCCCCAGGCCGTCGTAGAGCCTTTCGATCCACGCGAGCGCCGCCGGGGACGCGCCCTGCGCCAGGAGCTCGTCGCGCAGCGACCGCGTGTCGAAGGCGGCGAAGGCGGGACGTCGCCAGTCGTCGAGGTTCACGAGCGGGTTGTGGGCGTCCAGGTGGAAGTTGGCCAGTTCGTCCGGCAGCCGCGCGCGCTCGCCGTCCCGGGTCTCGTTGAAGGGGCTCCCGGCCCACCGGTCGGCCGCGATCAGCGCCCCGCGGCTGGCAACGACCCGGCCGGGTACCGCGTAGGGCTTCCGCGGGTACACCCCGAGGCCGAGCCGCTCGCAGGCAGCGAAGGTCCGGGCATACATCGCATCGAGGGTCTGACCCCCGGCTTCCGGCAGGCCCGGCAACTGGCGAAGGGTGAGCAGCCGCCCGCCGACCCGGCCACTCGCCTCCAGCACACGGACCCGGACACCCTGCTCCTCCAGCAGCCAGGCGGCGTAGAGGCCGGCGATGCCCGCGCCGGCGATGAGCACGTCGGGTCGCCCGGCGCCCGCGCAGCCGGCGGCGACGGGCGCCATGGCGGCACCGGCCAGCAGCTGCAGTGTCCTGCGGCGGGACAGCTGGCGCGGAACAGGGCTCGCCATGCTCATGCCTCAGTCCAGGTCGCGCGCCACACGCATGCCGAAGAACGAGAACCGGGCATCCTCGGGGTCCCGTCCCCGGAAGCTCACGCGCTGCCGTCCGGGACGGGTGATCCAGCTGCCGCCACGCACCGTGCGCCGGTCGCAGTCACCGGCGAATACCGCACTCCCGTCCACGGGCTCCCGGGGATAGGGCGCCACGTAGCAGTCCGCGGTCCACTCCCAGAGGTTGCCGAGCACGTCCTTAAGGCCGAAGGCGTTGGCGGCGAAGGAACCGACCGGTGACGCCTGGCCGTAACCGTCGTCACAGTCGAAGGCCTCCCACGGGAAATCGTTGGCACGAACGCCAGCCGCATCGTAGACATTGCCGGCGGCGCAGGGCGCCGCCGGATCGCCGTCGGGCCAGGGAAACGTGCCTGTCGTTCCCGCCCGCGCGACGTACTCCCACTCCGCCTCGGTGAGCAGGCGGTAGGGCTTGCCGGTGCGCGTCGCCAGCCAGGCCGCGTAGTCCCGGGCGTCCTGCCAGCTGACGCAGGCCACGGGCTCCTCGGCGAAAGGCACGCGGCCGTAACCGGGATTGGTCCAGTCGGCGTCGGCCGGGTACAGCCATTCGGTGCCGTCCCAGACCCGGCAGCCGCCCGGGATCTCGCGACGCGTGGCCACCACGAACGCGGCGAACTGCTCCTGCGACACTTCCGTCACGCCCGCCGCGAAGGCCGTGCGGATGACCACGTCGCGCACCGGGCCCTCGGGCCGGCCCTCTTCGCCGCCCTCCGCGCCCATGCGGAAGCGGCCCGGCGGGATCACCACGAGATCGGGGCAGTCGGGGCAGTCCCGGAAGACGGTTCCGGGAACCGTACCGGGACGGGTGCAGCCGGCCACTGCCACCAGCGCCACGACGGCACACAGCAGGGCCGCGCGCATCAGGCGAGGCCGTGGCGGGCCAGCGGGAGCTCGCGGATCCGCCGGCCGGTGGCGGCGAAGAGCGCGTTGGCCACGGCGGGCGCCACCGGCGGCGTGCCCACCTCGCCGATCCCGCCGGGAACGTCCCCGCCCGGCAGCAGCCGCACGTCGATGGCGGGAGAGTCGGCGAGCGTGACCATCCGGTAGTCGAAGAAATTGGACTGGGCGGCACGCCCGTCCTTGATGCCGATCTCGCCGTACAGCGCGGCCGTGAGGCCGAAGACCAGGCCACCCTCAACCTGGCTGCGCACGATGTCCGGCTGGATCGCGGCCCCGCAGTCGACCGTCGCGGCGAGGCGCTCGACCCGGACCCTGCCTTCGGGGGTCATCCGCACGTCCGCCACGACGCCGATGATGGACGTGCCGTATTCGGCAAGGGCGAGACCGCGGCCAACGCCGGTGCCAGTTCCAGTGCCGGCGGGTGCGGGCCGCCACTTCGCCTGCTTCGCCAGCGCGGTGAGGACGCGGCGGTAGCGCGGCGCGTCCCGCAGCAGGTCGAGCCTGAAGCGCAGCGGATCCTCGCCTGCGGCGCCGGCGATCTCGTCCAGGGCGCTCTCGATGGCAAACACGTTGTGGGAATACGCCACCGAGCGCCACACGCCGATCGGGACGTGGGTCTCCCGGGGCACCCAGCGGATGCGGTAGTCGGGCAGCGCGTAGGGAATGGTCATGAGACCGCCGGTGAGCTGCGGGTCCGGCTTCGGCTCCGCCACGCGGGGCTTGCCCCAGTTGCTGAGCAGCGCGCCGGAGAGTGTCACGTCGAGACCGGCGACGCGGGCGGCGCCACGGCCCTGGCCAGCGAGGCCCGCCCGGACCCGCACGAGCATCGCGGGCCGGTAGAAGTCGTGCTGGATGTCCTCCTCCCGGGACCAGATCAGCTTCACCGGCGCATCCACGGCCCGGGAGATCAGCGCGGCCTCGACGCCGAAGTCCGGCTGCCAGCGGCGCCCGAAGCCGCCCCCGATGAAGTCGCGCGTGATCCGCACCCTGGCGGGGTCGATGGCCAGCTGCCTCGCCACCTCGTTCCGCAGCCGGCCGGGCCCCTGGGTCGGCGCCCAGAGTTCGCAGCCGCCGTCGCGCACCCAGGCCACGCAGCACATGGGCTCCATGGTCGCGTGGGCCAGGTAGGGCACGTCGTAGACGAACTCCAGCTGGCGACCGGCGGCCGCGATGACGGCGGCCGCGTCGCCCCGGTCGCTGACGGGGACGCCGGTCTCGGCGAGGCCGGCCTCGCGCGCCGCGCGCAGGGCTGCCGAGTCGACCGCATCGTTCGGCCCCGGCGCGAACGTGGGCCGCGACCGCGCAAGAGCCCGGCTGGCCTGCCAGAAGTCGGCGGCGACGACCGCCACGGCGGACGGCAGCCGCACGACGGCGCGGACGCCAGGCCCGTCGAGCGCCGCGTCTTCATCCACCGACTGGAGTGCGCTGCCAAAGACCGGCGCGTGGGCGATGGCCGCCACGAGCATGCCGGGCAGGCGCACGTCGCTGCTGAAGCCGGCGGCGCCGGTGACCTTCGCGGGGATGTCCTTGCGGGGCACGTCGCGGCCGATCATCCGCAGCGCGGCGGCGGACCGAAGCTCCACCTCCAGGGGCAGCGGCATGGCGGCGGCGGCCTCAAGCAGTTCCGCGAAGGTGGCCTCGCGACCGGAACTGGCGTGGCGCACACGGCTGTCCTCCGCGCGGCACTCGGCGACGGGGACACGCCAGCGCGCGGCCGCGGCGCCGCAGAGGAGTTCCCGCGCCGTCGCGCCGAGGCGCCGGAGTACCGGGTAGTAGCCCCGGACGCTCATGCTGCGGCCCGTGGCCTGGAAGCCCTTCATCGGATTGGCCAGGCGGTCGTCGGCGCCGGTCTGCCGCACCTCGACGCGCGCCCAGTCGGCGCCGAGTTCGTCGGCCAGGATCAGCGGCAGCGTGCTGTAGGCCCCCTGCCCCAGTTCCGCCTCGGGCAGCGCGACGCGGACGGTGTTGTCGGGCAGGATCTCCAGCCAGGCCGCGAGCTGGGGCTCGTTGAAGGTGGTGCGCGGGGGCGCGGGGCCGGCCGGGGCCGCCTGCGCCACTGCCTCACCGGGAAGCTCGACGCCCAGCCACAGGCCCGCGGCAACCTCGCCGGCCACCTTGAGGACGCGTCGCCTTGTCACGACTCCAGCCTGCTTCATCCGGGCCTCACCGGGCCCCTGGGGGCCTGAGACAGCATGTGATTATAACAATATGATAACCTCGTCCGAGAGGTCCCTTTTCGCATGACGCCCGGTCCGAAGCCGCGGTTCGCCGTCCCCATTCTTTTCGCCGTCGTCTTCATCGACCTGGTGGGCTTCGGCATCCTCGCGCCGCTGGTGCCGTTCTACGTGGAGCGCCTGGGGGCCCGGCCCGAGCTCATCACCCTGATCATCGCCGCCCACCCGCTGGCCCAGTCCCTGGCCATGCCGCTGTGGGGCTCCCTGAGCGACCGGCGCGGTCGCCGGCCGGTACTGCTGGCCAGCATGTTCGGCCACGGGGCCGCCTACCTGCTGCTGGGCTTCGCCGACTCCCTGTGGCTCCTGCTGCTGGCCCGGATCCTGAGCGGCGCCACGTCAGCCAACCTGTCCACCGCCTACGCCTACATTGCGGACATCACGACGCCCGAGGAGCGGGCGGGCGCGATGGGCCGGGTGTCGTCGGCCTTCGGCCTGGGCTTCGCGATCGGTCCCGCCCTGGGCGGCCTGCTGGCGGGCGGCACGACCATGGATGACGCCAACCTGCTGCGGCCCGCCATCGCCGCCGCCCTGTTCTCCTTCAGCGCCTTCCTCGCCATCTTCGCGTTACTGCCCGAGACCCGGCACCTGGCCCCGGCGAGCACGCCCCGGCCCGAGGGCACCAGCCTGCTGGGCGAGCTGGGCCGGATCGCCGGGCGGCCGCTGATCTCGCGCATGCTGGTCATGGCCACCCTCGTGCTCGTCTTCATGGCGGTGCGGGAGTCCATCTTCCCGCTCTGGGCGAATCACGAGCATGATCTCAACGCGCGCACGCTGGGCCTGATGCTGGCCTGGACCGGGGGCCTCATCGCACTGGTGCAGTTCTTCGGCATCGGCTGGCTGGCCGAGCGCTTCGGCGAGCTCAACCTCGTCAAGGGCGCCATCGTCTGCCTGATGGTGGGCTGGATCGGGCTGACGCTCGCCGTCAGCGTGCCCACGCTCCTGCTCGCCATGACCATCGGCTCCTTCGGCACGGCCTTCTTCCAGACCAGCATGCAGAGCCTGCTCTCGAAGCGCGCCGGCATTGCGGAACGCGGCGCGGTCCTCGGGGTCTACCAGTCGTCGAGCGCGATGGCGCGCTTCGTCGGCCAGGCGGGCGCCGGCACGCTGTACGGGCAGCTGGGCGCGAACGCGCCCTTCCTCCTCGGCAGCCTGGCCATGCTGCCCGCCTATGCCATCTCGGTGCAGGTCGGGCGCCGGCTGAAGGCCGACTCAAGGTAGGCTTGGGGACATGCTGAACTACACCCTGCGACGGCTGGGCATCGCGATCCCGACCCTCTTCGTGATCGTCACGGCCGCCTTCTTCCTGATGCGCGCGGCGCCGGGCGGCCCCTTCGACGCGGAGGCCGACCTGGAGCCGGAGGTGCTGGAGAACATCCGCGCCGCCTACGACCTGGACAAGCCGCTCCTCACCCAGTACTGGCTGTTCCTCTCCCGGGCCGTGCGCGGCGACTTCGGCCCGTCCCTGGTCTACAAGGACTTCTCGGTCACGGAACTCATCGCCATCGGCCTGCCGGTGAGCATCACGCTGGGCCTGCTGGCCAAGCTGGTCGCGCTCCTGCTGGGCGGGCTGGGCGGCATCATCGCCGCGCTCCGGCAGAACAGCCTGCTCGACCACGCGCTGATGGGACTCGCGATGACGGGCATCGCGCTCCCGGCGTTCGTGAGCGCGCCGATCCTCGCGCTGTTCTTCGGCCTCTACCTGAAACTCCTGCCCGTCGCCGGCTGGAACGACGGCGCGCTGCCCAACCTGGTGCTGCCCGTGGTGGCCCTCGCCCTGCCCCAGATCGCCATCATCGCGCGGCTGATGCGGGGCGGGATGCTCGAGGTCCTCCGGTCGAACTTCGTGCGCACCGCCCGGTCCCGGGGCCTCAAGGAATCCACCGTCGTGTTCCGCCACGTGCTGCCCTCGGCGCTGGTGCCCCTGGTCGGCTACCTGGGCCCGGCCCTCGCCGGCATCATGACGGGATCGCTCATCGTGGAGCTGATCTTCAACCTGCCCGGCGTCGGCCGCTACTTCGTCCAGGGAGCGCTGAACCGGGACTACCCGCTGGTCATGGGGGTGGTCGTGATCTACGCGACCTTCATCATCCTGTTCAACCTGCTCTCGGACCTGGCGTACGCCGCGCTCGATCCGCGCGTGAGGAAGTCCTACCGGTGAGCGCAGGACCGGAACTGACGGGCTCCGGGGCGCTGGCCGCGGCCGCCGGCAGCAACGTCCCGCGCTCCCTGTGGCGCCAGGCGGGCCGCCGCTTCATGCGCAACCGCGCTGCGATGGGCAGCGTCGTCATCCTGTCCATCATCGCCCTGACGTCCATCCTGGTGCCGATGTTCTGGCCCCACGGCATCGAGGACGCGTCCTGGGAGAGCATCCTCGTGCCGCCCGGCCTGGCCGACTGGCACTGGTTCGGCACCGATGCGAACGGCCGTGACCTGCTCGTCCGCACCTTCTACGGGGGCCGCATCTCGCTCACCATCGGCCTGCTGACGACGGTGGTCGCCCTCGCGATCGGCGTCACCTACGGCGCGGTGGCCGGCTTCGTGGGCGGCCGCACCGACGGCTTCATGATGCGCTTCGTGGACGTGCTGTACTCGCTGCCCCTGATCTTCTTCATCATCATCCTCGTCACCGTCTTCGGCCGAAACATCTTCCTGGTGTTCATCGCCATCGGCGCAGTCGAGTGGCTGACCATGTCGCGGATCGTGCGTGGCCAGACGCTCACCGTGAAGGCCAAGGAGTACGTGGAGTCCGCCGTCGCGATCGGCCTGTCCCGCGGGGCCATCCTCCGGCGCTACATCATTCCCAACGTGCTCGGGCCCGTGATCGTCTACGTCACGCTGCTGATCCCGACGAACATCATCGTGGAGAGCTACCTGTCGTTCCTCGGCCTGGGCGTCCAGGAGCCCCTCACCAGCTGGGGCCTGCTGATCTCCCAGGGCGCCGGCCAGCTGGACAGCGCGCCCTGGCTCATCTTCTTCCCGGCCACGTTCCTGGCGGTGACCATGTTCTGCTTCAACTTCATCGGTGACGGGCTGCGCGATGCGCTCGACCCCCGTGACCGCTGAAATGACGGGTGGCGCCGTGACCCCCGTGATCGAGTGCGAGCAGCTCGACGTCCGCTTCCGGACCGACGGCGGCGAGGTCACCGCGGTCAGCGGCCTGGACTTCAGCCTGAACGCGGGTGAATGCCTCGGTGTGGTCGGGGAGTCGGGCTCCGGCAAGAGCCAGACCTTCCTCGCCATGTTCGGGCTCCTCGCGCACAACGGCACGGCTACCGGCAGCATCCGCTATCGCGGCACCGAGCTTCTGAATGCCCCCCGCGCCACGCTCGACGGCCTGCGCGGCAACCGCCTCGCCATGATCTTCCAGGACGCGCTGTCCGGCCTCACGCCGACCATGCGCGTGGGCGACCAGATGGCGGAGGTGCTGGTGCGGCACCAGGGACTGTCCCGGCGCGACGCCCGGGCGCGGATCATCGAGGCCCTGGAGGTCGTGCGCATCGCGGACCCCGAGCGCCGGTTCTCGGCCTACCCTTTCGAGATGTCCGGCGGCATGCGCCAGCGTGTGATGATCGCCATGGCGACGCTCTGCCGCCCGGAGGTGCTGATCGCCGACGAGCCGACGACCGCGCTGGATGTCACGGTGCAGGCCCAGGTCCTTCGCCTGCTGGATGGCCTGAAGCGCCATACGGGTTCCTCGCTCGTCCTCATCACCCACGATCTCGGCGTGGTCGCCGGCCTCTGCGACCGGGTCCTCATCATGTACGCCGGCCGGGCGGTGGAGCTCGGGCCGGTCCGCGAGATCTTCCGGCGGCCCGCCCACCCCTATACCCAGGCGCTGCTGCGCTCGATGCCGAGCCTGATGATCGATCCCGGCGAGGACCTGCCCGTGATTCCCGGCCAGCCGCCGGACCTGGAGAACCTGCCGGCCGGCTGCGCGTTTGCCAGCCGCTGCCTCCACACGCTGGATGTGTGCAGGACCGAGCGGCCCCTCCTCCGGACGGTCGGCGCGGACCACGCGCGCGCCTGCCACCTGGCCCCATGACGGCCGTGCTCACCGTCCAGCACCTGTCGGTGCACTACGCACTGCCCTCGGGCGGGCTGTTCCGCCGCCGGCCGCTCACGCTGAAGGCCGTGGACGACGTCAGCTTCGAACTGCGCGCCGGCGAGACGCTGGGGGTCGTCGGGGAGACGGGCTGCGGCAAGTCCTCGCTGGGCAAGGGCGTGCTGCAGCTGGTCAGGCCGGTGGCCGGGCGGGTGCTCTGGGAGGGCCGGGACCTCTGCGCGCTGCCACCCGGGGAGCTGAAGAGCGTCCGCAAGGACCTGCAGATCATCTTCCAGGACCCCCTCTCGAGCCTGAACCCGCGGATGACCATCGGCGAGATCGTGGCCGAGCCCCTGGAAGTGCACTACCCGGAGCTCGGTCGCGACGAGCGCCGGCGCCGGGTGGACGCGATGCTCGAGCGCGTCGGTCTCCGGCCGGAGATGAGGAACCGCTACCCGAACGAGTTCAGCGGGGGCCAGTGCCAGCGCATCAGCATCGCCCGGGCCATGATCTCGGAACCGAAGGTCATCGTCTGCGACGAGCCGGTGAGCTCCCTGGACGTGTCGATCCAGGCCCAGATCTGCAACCTGCTGCGGGATCTCCAGCGCGACACGGGAATTGCCTTGCTGTTCATCAGCCACGACCTCTCGATCGTGCGCTACATGAGCCACCGGGTCCTGGTCATGTACCTGGGCCGGGTCATGGAGAGCGGCCGCCGGGAGGCGTTCTTCGGTGCGCCCCGGCACCCCTACAGCCAGGCCCTGATCAGCGCGGTGCCGGTTCCCGATCCGGACCGGTCGCCCGGGGAGCGCTCCCTGGTGCTGGACGGCGAACTGCCCTCCCCGCTGGACCCGCCGAGCGGCTGCGTGTTCCGTACCCGCTGCCCGCTGGCGGTGCCCGTGTGCATCACGCAGATGCCGGTCCTCAGCGAGGCGGCCCCCGGCCAGGTTGTGGCCTGCCACCGCTGGCAGGAAACCTGAAAAGGTACCGGACACTTAGTTATTTTTGCTTAGTTGTTGCGATCGCAACGAGACGGCGGGAGCGGACCGTGGCTGAAGTGCGCTGCTACATGATCGTGATCGCGGAACTCACCGACCGGGAGCGCTTCCTGGCCGGCTATGCACGCGTCGTCCCGGACCTCGTCGGCAACTTTGGCGGCCGCTATGTGGTCCGCGGCTCGGGCGGACGGTTTCTTGAGGGTGGCTGGGAGGGGAACCCCAGCGCGCTGGTGTCCGAGTGGCCCAGCCGCGAGGCCGCGCTCCGCTTCTGGAACTCGGCGGAGTACGCCCGGGCGAAACAACTGCGCGAGGGTACCGGCCGCTTCCAGGTCCTGCTCATCGACTCTCCCCCGTGGGAAGAGGCACCGCCGGGGACCCCGGTGTCCGGTACCACCTGAATGCAGCACATCGAGGTCATCCAGGGCGATATCACGACGCTGGACGTGGATGCCATCGTCAATGCCGCCAACGAGCGCCTGCTGGGTGGCGGGGGTGTGGACGGAGCCATACACCGGGCTGCGGGCCCGCAATTGCTCGATGCCTGCCGCGCCCTCCCCGAAGTGACCCCCGGGCTTCGCTGTCCGACCGGCGAGGCGCGCATCACCCCGGGATTTTCGCTGAAGGCCCGGCACGTGATCCACGCCGTCGGGCCGGTATGGCGCGGTGGCGCCAGCGGCGAGCCGCGCCTGCTGGCCAGCGCGTACCGGAACAGCCTGCGACTGGCCCAGGCGCAGGCGCTGCGCTCGATCGCCTTCCCGGCGATCAGCTGCGGGGCCTATGGCTTTCCGCCAGTCCAGGCCGCCGGAATTGCCGTACGGTCCATCCTGGTCTTCCTGGCCGGTGACGAGGTGCTGGAGCGCGTGCAGCTGGTCGCGTTCAGTGCTGAACTCCAGGAAGTCCTGGAAGCGGCGCTGAAGGCACCCTTGCGCTGACCGCCGGGGTACGAGCCGGCCCGCTAGCGCGAGGCGGCCCGCAGGAACGATTCAACCCAAGCGTACACATCGTTGCGCCGGACGCAGCGCCGTAGCCGGCGCATGCGCGCACGCCGCTCGTCCACCGGCATCCGGAACGCCCGATGAATCGCATCGGCGACGGCCTCGATGTCATACGGATTGACGGTCAGGGCACCGTTCCTCATCTCCGCCGCGGCGCCGGCAAACTCCGACAGGATCAGCACGCAGTCCTCGTCGGGACTGGCCGCGCAATACTCCTTCGCGACCAGGTTCATGCCGTCCTTCAACGGCGTGATCAGGGCGATCTGCGCCGCACGGTAGTAGGACAGCAGCTCGTCCTGGGTCAGCTCCCGGAACACGTAGTGGATGGGCACCCACCCGCCGGGGCGGGTGAACCTGCCGTTGATCTGCCCGACCAGGTTCTCGATGTTCTCCTTCAGCTCCTGGTAGCGCGGGATCTCCGCGCGGCTGGGCACCACCACCTGGATGAGCGTGACGCGTTCACGAAGTTCCTCGTACCGCTCCAGGGCATTGCCAAAGGCCCGCAGGCGCCCGGGGATGCCCTTCGTGTAGTCGAGCCGGTCGATGCCCAGGATGAGCTGGCGGTTGTGCAGCTGATCCCGCAGCGACGCCGCCAGCTCCGCCACGCGGGGCACCGACGCGCGCCGGAAGAAGTCGTTGTAGTCGATGCCGATGGGAAAGCGGCCGGCCCGGGTCTCACGTCCGCCCGACCGCAGCCTGACCAGCGACTGCCCCCTCCCGGTCACGTCCACCTCGGGCAACAGCTCGCGCACGCAGTCGACGAAGTTCCGCCGGTCCCGGCGCGTCTGGAAGCCGATCAGGTCGTAGGCCAGCAGTGAACGCAGCACGCCTTCGCGCCACGGCAGCGTGGCGAATATGTCGGGCGGCGGGAACGGGATATGCAGGAAGAAGCCCAGGGAGCCGGTAACGCCCAGGGTGCGGACCCGCTCGCCGACACCCATCAGCTGGTAGTCATGCACCCAGAGGAAGTCCGACGACGTGGCGTGGGTGGCAATCGCCTCCGCGTACCGCTCGTTGACGGCCTGGTAGGCCCGCCAGTACTGCGGGTCGAAGTTGCACAGGGACTGCAGGTCATGGAACAGCGGCCAGATGATCTCGTTGGAGAAGCCGTAGTAGAAGGCGTCCCGCTCCCTGTCATCCAGATAGACCGGGAAGAACTCGTAACCCTGCCGCCGGCCCGCGGTCCTGAACGCCTCCCCGAGGTCGGGGCTGTCACTGTCGCATCCCGGCCAGCCGATCCAGGTTCCGCCGCGCTGGCGCATCACCGGCGCCAGGGCCGATACGAGGCCCCCGCTGCCCGGTGTGATCCGGCATTCCCCGTCGCCGTCCCGGTGCACTTTCAGCGGCAGGCGGTTGGAAACGACGACCAGGCTGCTGCGGCCGGGCAGGTCGCTCACGTCCCCCACTCCAGGCAGTCGGCCCACTCGCGCAGGAGCCCGACCAGCTCGTCCGGCGGCCGGATCCAGACGTCTGCCCCGGTGTTCCGGTGGACTGGCCGGACCAGCACGCTGAGCCCGCGGCCCTTCAGGGCGGCGAACGCATCCTCGTCCGTGAAGTCATCGCCGAGGTAGGCCACCGGAACATGGCCCTCCGTCTCGCGCAGCACGGCGCGGACCACCTCCCCCTTGCCCGGACCCGGGGCCCGCAGCTCGATCCCGCCGTCGAAGGCGTGCATGTCCAGCGCCCCCACCAGCCCCTCCCGGTGGAAGCCCTCGGTGACCAGCCGGCGGATGCTGCTGGCCCGGCCGGGATCAGCGGCGCGCCAGTGGAACGCGATGGCCCCGGGCTTGGCTTCGGTGCGACCACCAGCCGCCTCGACCTGGGGCGACCAGCCGTCTGCAACCGTGAGGGCCCGGAGCGCGGCCGCGTCGATGCCCGCGACTTCATACCGTCCATCGGGCAACAGGCGTTCGCGGCCGTGGGAGCCCCAGATTTCCGGCTGCTGCCGCGTGCCGAGCACCGGCGGTGCATCCCTGAGGAATCGCCCGGTAACCACCATGACGCGGGCGCGCCCGGATACCATCAGTGCATCCAGGCACCCGGCAACCCCCGCGTAGGGCTCCACGGCGAGGACATCCGCCGCGAAGGGTGCGAGCGTGCCGTCGTAGTCCAGCATGAGCACGCCCTGGCCCGCCGCCGCCAGCGCGCGGTTGAATTCGGCGAGATGGTCACGGTCCAGATAGCCGCTCATCACCACTCCAGGGCGCGTCAGACGAGGTCGATGCGGTCGGCAGCGCCGCGGACCAGGCCCAGCATCAGCGTGAGGTACTCGCGCAGCTGCCGCGTGATGAGGAAGTTCTGCAGCACGTGCTCCCGGCCATCCCTGCCCATCGCAGCTCCGGCCTGACGGTCGTGCAGCAGGTAGCGAAGGCGAAGCGCGGCGCCCTCGGGTGAACTGACGAGAAAGCCGGTGTGATGATCGATGACCTGGAGGCGGATGCCGCCGGTGTCGCCGCCGATCACGGGCTTCGACTTCCACAGGGCCTCGGTGACGGTCAGGCCGAAGCCCTCCTTCAGGGACTTCTGCATTACGACGTCTGCTGCCCGCTGCAGGGCGTTGATGACCCGGTTGGCATCCGGCGGGAGCAGAAGGACATGGATATCCGGGTCGCCGCCGGCAGCGGCCTCGACTTCCCGCAGGACGGCTTCACCCTCGGGGTCGTCCGCCGCGCCACCGCCGGCCAGGACCAGCTGCAGGCCGGGAACGAAGGTCCTGGCCAGCCGGAATGCCATGACCACGCCAACCGGATCCTTGAAGCGGTCGAAGCGGGAGACCTGGACGACCAGCGGTCGCGAGCGGTCGATTCCGAACCCGGCGCAGCAGGCGTCGATCTCGGCCTCCGGAAGCTCCTCATTTTTCGCCGACAGCGGATCGATGCTCGGCGGGATCAGGTAGGACGGGTGCGGCAGCATCTGGGCGAAATCCGCCAGGGAGAACACGCTCGCGTCGTAGGTCCTGACCATCGACTTCAGGTAGTTCCAGACGGCACGATGCGGACGGCTGGCATCGATGTGGCACCGCCAGATCCACTTGCCGCGCCGACCCGGGACATGGCGCAGGAGTGCGGCCGGCTGCGGGTCGTGGATGAAGACGACGTCCGCCTCGACCAGCAGCGGGCGCAGCCGCTCGGCATTCTCCTCGTTCACCCGCTCGTACTCCGCGAGGAGGCGGGTGGGGACGGACGTCTGCTGACCCTGCAGGGCGTTATGAAACAGCTTCGTGCATTCATAGAAGCCGGCCGAGCCCTCGATCACCTCCCAACGGGCATCGAGCCCGAGTTCCGTCGTAAGGGGCACCAGCTTCTCCAGGATCTCCGCAACCCCGCCGCCGAGCCGGGTGGAATTGACGTGGACCACGCGCATGCCACGCATCGGCTCGGCGAGCAGCCGCAGCTGGCGGGCCACATCCGCGCCTGCGACGGCGGCATAGTGCGCCAGCATCCCGGTCACCGGAGTGGCGTCCCGAAGTGGCGGGCGACGATGCCGGCGAGATCGGCACGCAACTCGGTGAGGTTCGCGAAGTACGGATCCACCGCGCCGAGCCGCGCGCAGAGCGGCTCGTGGGTCGCCCCGAACTGGGCGAGCCAGGCCCGGAAATCATCCACCCTCAGGGGTTCCCGGCGCCGCGCGTCGATCGCGTGATAGTAGATGCTGCCGAGGGACATCGCGGGAATGGCGTCGACCAGCGACTCGGGGGCACCCAGCCGGAGCCCCGTGTCGAATACCACGGTCTGGCAGCGACGGAAGTGAAATTGCCGGTCACGGCGCGCGAGCACGACCTCGGTTTCGTCCAGTCGCTGCTCCACCACTTCGACCACCTCGGCCCGCAACGACTCGAGGTCCGCAAAGTCTGCCGGGTCGATCACGGCCAGCTGCTCGGACAGCTTCTCGTCGTGCAGGCTGTAGCGGGCCCACGTCGCAAAGTCGTTGTGAAACTCGGTGTCGTCGAAACGCGGTCGCAGCAGGCGGCCCCAGAAGTGGAAGTACACCGACTCCTGCGGCGCCTGCTGGAGCGCGTCACGGAACTCGCGCAGCGACTGCGCCCGCAGGCCGGTGGCTATGGCAACCAGCGCACAGTCGCGAACTGCAAATGAAGTGGCAGGCATCAGCCGCGGGAGAGGCTTCCAGAAGGACGGTGTGGAGAGGGTAAGGGGCGCCGGGTCGCCGTCATAGACCCTCCGTCCGACAGCAGCTGTCGATAGAATGCAGGCATGGCAGCGCGCCCGAACTACAACCACCTCTACCACTTCTGGGTCGTTGCGCAGGAAGGAAGCCTGCTTGGCGCCAGCCGACGGCTTGGCGTGCGCCACTCCACGCTGAGCGCCCAGATGCGCACGCTGGAAGAAACTCTCGGCATGCGCCTCCTGATCCGTCGTCCGCGCGGCATGCGACTCACGCCGCAGGCGGAGGTGGTGCGCAACTATTGCGACGAGATCTTCAGGCTGGGCACCGAACTGCTCGACGCAGCAACCGCGCAACGGGTGAGTCGCCTGCGGGTCGGCATGCTGGCTTCCGTGCCACGCTCACTCCTCTACGAAGCGCTGCGCCCCGCTCTTGAGCGCGAAGCTTCGACCCGTGTCGAGTTGAGTGTCGCCGGGCTGGAGGCCTCGTGCCGGGCGCTGGTTACGGGCCACCTCCACGTCGTCGTCGCGGACCGCCTTCCGGCCGGCGCGGCAGCCGGTCCCGTTCACTCGCACCTTGTCGGTGAGACGCGCATCGGCCTCTTCGCGACGGGTCGGGTTGCCCAGCGGTACCGCGGCGAATTCCCGGACAGCCTCGACGGGGCGCCGATGCTGCTCCCGACTGCGGGCAGTCCGCTGCGGGAGGGCCTCGCCACATGGTTCGCCCGGGAGGGGATCCGGCCCCGGATCGTCGGGGAGTTCGAGGACGTGCCGATGATGAAGGGCTTCGCCTCCCGCGGCCACGGAATCGTGCCCATCCGGATGGTGCTCGCCCGGGAAGCGAGGGAACGGTACGCGCTGGTTCCGGTCGGCGTGGTGCCCGGCCTGGTCGATCGCCTCTACGCCCTGACTCTCGGGAAACGGGTCCGGCACCCTGGGATCCAGCGCCTGATCGACCAGTGCCGCGGCAAGCTCGGATCCCGGAAAAAGGAAAAGGTACCGGACACTTAGTTATTTAGTTGTTGCGAATGCAACAACTAAATAACTAAGTGTCCGGTACCTTTCTAGCGCTTGAGCGAGAGGTAGCGGGAGGGGTTCACGGCCCGCTGGTTCGGCTCGAAGCCCTTGACGTAGGGCTTCACCAGGTACCGGCGGCCGTAGTAGAAGACCGGGATCACCGGCTCGTCCTTGAACAGCATCGCCTCCGCCTCCGCCAGCAGCTTCAGGCGCACGTTGTTGTCCAGCGTGGAATTGGCCTTCTTCAGCGCCGCGTCGTAGGCCGGATTGCTGAACTTCGAGTAATTCCCGGTGCTGCCGGTCTCGAGCAATCCCAGGAAGCTGTAGGGATCGTCGTTCGGTGCGAACCAGGTGTAGCGGAGCATCTGGAAACTGCCGGTTCGGGCGTCCTTGTTCAGGCCGTTCAGGTCGCTGCCCACCGGCTGGGCCTGCACGCCGATGGCCCGCCACATGGCCGCCATCGCCACCACGATGCGCCGGTTCTCCTCCTGGCTCTCGTACCGGATCTCGAACTGCAACGGCTTGCCAGGCCCGTAACCAGCCTCCGCCAGCAGCTTTCGTGCCTCCGCCAGCCGGGCGGCGGCGGGCTGCTTCGCAGCCGGCGGCACGGGCGCCTTGTAACCCGCGACCGTCGTCGGCGTGATGGACCAGGCGGGGCGGTAGCCGGTGCCCAGGAACTTGTTCACGATGCCCTCGCGATCCAGCGCGAGCGACAGCGCGCGGCGAACCCGGGCGTCGTTGAACGGCGGCTTCGCCAGGTTCATGACGAGATAATTGACCGAGAGTGACGGCGAGATCTTCAATTCCGTCGGCCGCTCCTTCAGGAGCGTCTCTACGTCCTCACCGGGAAAGTTGAAGACGAGGTCCAGCTCGCCCGCCAGGTAGCGACGCAGGCTGGTGTCCGCGTTCTGGGTCGGGTAGTAGACCACCCGCTCGAGCTGCACGTCCCCGGCCGCGTAGAAGTGCGGATTCTTCTCCAGCACGATGTAGGACTGGGGCACGACCTCGGCGAGCCGGTAGGGTCCGCTTGTCAGCATCTGCCCGGGGCGGGTCCACTGCCGGCCGAACTTCTCGACCTGTTTCCGCGGGACGGGCGCCCCCACGTTCGACGCCAGGTTCTCCAGGAAGTAGGCGGCGGGCGCCTCCAGCCGGTACACCACCGTGCGCGGATCCGGCGCCTCCACACCCAGGGACTCCGGCGGCAGCTGGCCACGGACAATTGCCCGGGCGTTCTTCACGGGGTAGAAGAACGAGGCAAACCGGGCTGCCGTGGCGGGCGTGACAAGCCGGCGCGCGGACCAGACGAAGTCCTCGCTGGTCAGGGGCGAGCCGTCGGACCACTTCAGGCCCGGCCGCAGCTTGAAGGTGTAGGTGAGGCCGTCCGGGCTGATCGTCCAGGACTCGGCCGCGCCCGGGATTACCCGGCTCCGGGCGTCCAGCGCGGTCAGGCCCACGTTCAGGTCGTAGAGCACGGCGCCGGCCGTGTTGCCCTGGGCGATGTGGGGATCGAGGCTGTTGGGCTCCGCGGCAGTGCCGCGGTTGAGGGTCGTGGCCGCAGGAGCGGCGACCACCGCGACCGGGATTGCGACGGATAGAGCGATGGCAATGACGGTCGCGGCTAAAGCCGCTCCTACAGCCGCTCCCGCACGCCGTGCAGACATCACCGGCTCTTTCTCGTCAGGTGAACGTGATGGTGATAGTGCTCGGCCCGGTACCAGGCCACCAGCCGCTCCACGGGCCGGCGCCGGCTGTCGAAAACCATCAGCCGCAGGTGCACGAGCGGTGCACCCACGGTCGTGTTGAGCAGGCCCGCCAGCCTCCCGTCCGCCAGCGTGGCGGTGATCACCTGGTCGCAGGAGGCGATGTCCACGCCCTTGCGCTCGAGCAGCGTCAGCATCGGGCTTTCGTTCAGCTCATTGAGGTCGAAGCGCACGTCCAGGTCGGCGGGAATGTAGGTCACCACGTAGCCGATGGGCTCCTTGTTCAGCAGCCGCACGTGGGACGCACGCTGCACCCGGGCGCCGTCCGCCAGGCGCAGGTCCTTGCGCGTTTCCGCATCCGCCTCCTGCTCGTGGACCTCCGCCCGGGCCACGCGGGTGTTCTTGCCCAGCCTCTCGACCTTGCGCAGCAGCTGCTCCATGTCCCCGACCACCGGGGCGTCGGCCAGGTCCTCCACGACGAAGGTGCCGCGGCCGGGCTGACGGACCACGAGCTCCTCGTCCACCAGCATGTCCACGGCCTTCCGCGTCGTGATCCGCGAGACGCCGAAGAGGTCGCAGAGCTCGCCCTCGGTCGGCAGCCGCTGGCCGGGCTTGTAGGTGCCCTGGTAGATCCAGTCCCGGATGGCCGCGTAGACCTGGATGTACCGGGGGCTCCGCAGGGAATTGTCCACCGGCTCCCGGGTCCGGCCGGGGAGTCGATTTGCCACGCTCACAGGGCTGCCTTTTGATCCAGGATGAGCCGGGTGGGAAGTTGTATTAACATCATGATCACATCATAACCCCAAACTCAGCCAGGCAAGAGAACACCCCCCCATGAACAGTCCCAGCAATAGCCCGACCGCACCCATGGTCCGCCCCGACGGGACCTACCCCACCGCCCCCCTCCGCCAGGAGGCGATCACCGCGGCCGTGGTCCAGACCCGGGTGCAGGGGGTCAGCGGCACCAATCCCGGACCGGACCTGAAGCGGAACCTCGACTACTTCCTCGAGTGCATCGACATCGCCCAGGGCTACGGTGGCCGGAGCGACCTGCTGCTGTTCCACGAGTTCCCGATCACCGGCTTCTCCGAGTGGACGCGGGAGCAGCACTACAACATCTCGCTCGAGATCCCCGGCCCGGAGACCGAGGAGGTCGCCAAGCGGGCAAAGAAGTACAACTGCTATATCGTCTTCGGCACCTACGCCAGGGACCCGAAGAACTGGCCGGGCCACATCCTGCACCTCATGGTGATGGTCAAGCCCGACGGTACCGTCGTGCAGCACTGGAAGCAGCGCAACGTGCGCGGGATGTTCCCGGGCTCGGAGCAGTACACCTCGGTGATCTATGACGTGTACGACCGCTTCGTGGAGATGTATGGCCTCGATGCCGTGATCCCGGTGGAGCGCACGGACATCGGCAACATCGCCATGTCCGCCGTCCAGTTCGAGCCGGAGCTGTTCCGCTGCATGGCCTTCAAGGGCGCCGAGATCATCTGCCGGGTCGCCACCGGCGGCTTCGAGTTCGACGACATGCGGCTGACCTCCTACCACAACAGCCTCTACACCATGATCGCCAACAATTCGGTCAGCACCCACGGGCGTAACCCGGGTTTCTTCGAGGACACCAACTTCGGCGGTCCGGGCCGGTCCGCCATCTTTGCGCCGCGGGGCGTTGAACTGTGCAAGGCGGGCGCGTTCGAGACGAAGATCCTGGCCCGGATCCCGATGGCGGAGTTCCGGGCCCGGCACCGGATCCCGGACCTGCACCTCAGCCTCTACAAGCCGGTTCTGGACCAGTACCAGGAACGCTACGCGCCGGGCGGGTACATCGACTATATTCCGAAGGACAAGCGGGACGCCTTCCGGTACTTCCAGGAACGGTCGCGCTGGACGCACTACTGGTAGCGTCCCTTTTTTCAGACGTGCCGACGATGTCTTCGTGGGGGAGACAGCGACATGCAGAAGGCCCGGACCAAGCTGACGCCGACCAGCACCCGTACGCGGGAGCAATTGATCCTGGCAGGGGAGCGACTGTTCGCCCAGCGAGGGCTCGACAATGTTTCCCTGCGCCAGATCAACGCGGAGGCTGGCCAGCGCAACTCGTCGGCGTCCCATTACCACTTCGGCTCGAAGGACTCGCTCGTCACCGCCATCTATGAATACCGCATGGCACGGCTCAACGACCGGCGCAACGCCATGCTGGCGGCGCTCCCGCCTGCTGCCGGACCCAGGCCGGTCAGCACGATGATCGGCATGCTGGTCTACCCGATCATCGAGGAGATCGAGGGCTCGGAGGGCGGCCACTTCTGCATCCGGTTCCTTGCCCAGCTGCTCGGCCATCCCATGATGAACCTGGTGAGCATGTGGCGGAGCCAGTTCGGCGAGAGCATCGGCCAGGTCTACTACGGCCTGCGGACAGCGCTCCCCGACGTGCCGGACGAGGTCTTCGGCCCCCGCTTCGGGCTGATGTGGGTCCTGTCGATCAATGCCCTGGCCGATCGCGAACGGCTCAACGGCGGTGCGGCCGCGGTGGTGAATCACACGCTGCCCGTGCTCTACGTCAGCAACCTGGTGGACACTCTCGCCGGCATGATCTCGGCGTCGGCATCGGCAGCGACCCGTGCCGAGATCTGCGAGCTGCGCGCCCGGGGCCAGCGGATCGCCTGATGAAACTGCGCAACCTGGGGTCCTCCGGTCTCCGCGTCTCGGCCATCGGCGTCGGGTGCATGAATTTCGGCTCCCTGTGCGACCAGGCTGCCACCGACGCCATCGTTGCCACGGCGTTCGACCTCGGCGTCAACTTCTTCGACGTGGCCGACATCTACGGCGGCACCATGAACCGGTCCGAGGCGATGCTGGGCAAGGCCCTCGGGGCACGGCGCGGTTCGGCCATCATCGCCACCAAGTTCGGCGCAAAACTCGGCGGCGGCGGCGGTGCGGCTCCCGGCGGCGGCTCCGCCGACTACATCGTCAAGGCGGTCGAGGCCAGCCTGACGGCCCTCGGCACCGACTACATCGACCTGTACCAGCACCACTTCCCCGACGCCGGCACGCCCGTGGAGGACACGCTGCAGGCGCTGGATGCCCTCGTCCGCCAGGGCAAGGTCCGCCACATCGGGTGCTCCAACTACACGGGCGCGCAGCTTGCCGCGGCGCTGGACGCCAGTTCCCGCCTGGCGAGCACGGCCTTCGTCTCCGCCCAGAACCGCTACAGCCTGCTGACCCGGGACATCGAGCGGGACCTGGTTCCCGTGTGCCTCGCGAACCGCATCGGCGTGCTGCCCTATTTTCCGCTGGAAAGCGGCCTGCTGTCCGGCAAGTACCGCAAGGGCCAGCCGCTGCCGGAGGGCTCGCGATTCGCCCGGTGGCGGGGCGGCGGCAGCTTCGCCTCGGAGGCGCGCTACGAGATCGTCGCGAAGCTGGCTGCCTACGGCGAGAGCCGGGGCCGGACGGTGCTCGACCTCTCCATCGGCTGGCTGGCGGCCCAGCCCGCCGTGGCGAGCGTGATCGCGGGCGTCACCCGCCCCGGGCAACTGGCCCAGAACGTCGCCGCCGGCAGCTGGGACCCGAGTGCGGAGCAGCTGGCAGCCATCGGCGCAATCGCCACGGGCTAGAAGCGGTACTGCACCTCGAGGCCCCAGTCCCTGCCCCGCTTGGGATTGAGCGAGAACAGGCGCGGATCCCGGTCGTCATCCGGACCCGCAGTGGCCGGGATGTTGCCGTAGAAGTTGACGTCATAGTTGACGTCGACCGGCCCGAAATTGACGAAGTCCAGCGACGCGATGGGCGTGTCGTCGTCGGTCAGGTTGCGGACATAGCCGGTGAAGGTCCAGGACCCGGTCTGAACGCCCGTCCGCAGGTTCAGCGTGAGGTCGCTCCCGATCCAGGAGAAGTTGTTGGCGGCCGTGTAGCGCTTGCTGCTGTACGCGTAGTCGACATTCAGGAATGCGTCGGCATCCGGCGAAACGGGGACGGTGACGTTGCCGCCGAGGATGAGGGTGTGCTCCGGGATGTTCGGCACCTTCCTGCCATGGATGTCGCCATTGCCCGTCAGCTCCTCCAGGACCGGATCGGTGCCCCGGTGGTAGCGGGAGTCGGTGTAGCCGTAGTTGGCCAGCACCGAGAACCGGTCGGTGACACGGAAGCTGGTCTCCAGCTCGAGACCGTCCACCTTTGATTCGCCCACGTTGCGAATGACGGTGGTCGTGAGGTACGTCCCGGCGGTCTGGAGGATCTGCACGGTGGCGAACAGGCCCTGGTTCTCCCAGTCGATGTGATAGACGGAGAGGTTCGTGCTGAGCCGGCCATCGAGCCAGACCGCCTTGGCCCCCAGCTCGTAGGTCCACTGTTCCTCCTCGTCGACGATGGCCAGGGGCTCGCCAAGGCACGGCACGATCGGAAGCGGGTCTGGCGCCGGCGGGGGCGTGCAGCCCCCGAGGCCCGCCTCCACGGCCACGGGGGCGATGCCCGAGCGGAAAAACTCCGTGTTCAGCTCCCCGGGCTTGTTGCCCTTGGCGGCCAACGCGTAGAGCGTCAGGTCTTCCGTGGGCATGAACCGGACGGTGACTCGTGGCGTGAAACTGTCGAAGTCCAGGCCCACGCTGGCAGGAAGGTCGGGCCCCGTCAGCGCGCCACCGCTCAGGTCCTTCGAGTCCTCGGCGTAACGGCCCTCCACGGTCAGCGTCCAGCGGTCGGCGAAATCCCAGTCGATGCTCCCGTACACCGCCTCGTTGGTGACGTCGATGAAGGTCGAGGGGGCAAAGTCGGTGGTGACGCTCCCGGTGCCGAAGACCACGGCCGGGCCGGGGTAGCTGCGCTGCCTGTTCTCCCGGTCCTGCTCGTACCAGTACACGCCGAGTGCGCCCCGCACCGGCAGGTCGCCCGGCGTATCGAGACGCAGCTCCGCCGAGTAGTCCTCGATGTCGCGCCGGTTGTCGAAATGGAACAGGCCCCAGACCGCCCGGGTCTCCGTGTGGTCCAGGTCGAAGATCTGCTGGAAATCGTCGCGGCTCCACGAGCCCCGGGACGTGACGGTGAAGCCGCGCACGTCCTGGACATACTCGAGCAGCACGCGGTTCTGCTCCCGGAACGTGCCGGGCTCGGCCGGCGGGATCGTGAAGTCCTCCGGATTCGGCAGAGTGTCCGCGAGGATGTAGGTCACGCCCTGCCGGAGGTCGGGCAGGTTGATCCGGTTCTCACGCCCTTCCGCCGTGAACTCACCGCAAAACCAGCCGGTGCTGGTGTTGAACCAGGGTTCGCTCTCGGTGCCCGGCACCGGCAGGTAGCAGTTCAGCTCCGCCGCGATCAGGTTGGGGAAATGACTGTCCTCGCCCTTCGTGTACCCGTACTTGAGGCTGACCTCGGCGCCCTCCCCGGGGCGCCACACGAGCTTGCCGAGCACGTCGGTGGTTTCTTCGGCGCCGAGCCGGCTGTGGTCGCCGTCCCGGGGCGGATTCAGCAGGAACTGGCGGAACGGCAGGGTGGTGTCCGCTTCGGAGCGCGCCTGCCCCGGCTCGAGCTGGTTGTTCCATTGCCCGCCGTACTTGCTCCAGTTGCCGGACACGACGAACAGCAGCTTGTCCTCGAACAGGGGACCGCTGGCCCAGCCGCCGACGTTGTAGTCGTCGTTGGTCCCCGCCCGGGTGTTCACCTGGCCCTGGAAAGTCTCCGTCGGCTTCCGCGTGACGTAATTGACGGCGCCGGAGAACGTGGCCCGGCCGAACTGGGCGGACTGGGGTCCGCGCAGGACCTCGACCCGCTCCACCGCGCTCGTGGTGGCGGTGGAAATGCTGCCGGAGACGAACGTGCCGTCGATGAAGTAGGACGCATTGGGCTCCCCGCGGGTGACGGGCGCGCCCATGCCGCGGATGGTGGGGCGGTCGATGTCCCGCCCGGTCTGCGCGAGGGTGCGGAAGCCGATCGTGAAGTTGGCGATGTCGAAGTCGTTGTTCAGGCCCCGGCCCTGCAGCTGCTCGGACGAGAACGCCGCCACGGACAGCGGCACGTCCTGGAGCGTCTCCTCGCGTTTCCGGGCCGTGACGATGATCTCGTCCCCGACCGGTTCCTGCGCCTGGGCGACGACGCCCGGGAGCAGCAGGGCGGCCAATCCAGCCAGGGCCGGAATGCATCCCTCGATTCGCATTGGATCCCCCGACCCCTGCCGCGGTTGGCGACGCGGAAGACGGGAATGTAATGCAAAAAGGCTAGCCGGTGCCAGCCTGCTCGCCGGCGGCATTCCGGAAGGGACCGAGTGCAGCCCAGAGCGCCACAGCGGCCAGGGGCACGCTGAGGCAATTCACCAGGGCGATGGACTTGCCCACGGCGAGGGGGTCGCCAAACACATAGTCGGTGATCGCGCCCACCGCGGAAGGTCCGACGCTCGCCGTCACGAGGTTCATCACCAGCATCCACACGGCCGACACCTGGCCGCGCATCTGGTTGGGCGTGACGACCTGGAGGGCCGCCGGGGCCAGTGCCATGGAGAGGCTCGCGAAGAAGATCAGCGGACCAAACAGCGCCACGGCGAGGTCCCGGTCCGTGACGAACGCCGGCACGGCGCTCAGGGGCAGGAGGCCCGCGGCGGCGAGGAGCGCCACCCGCAGCGTGGCATCCCGGTAGCCGCGCCGCTGCAGGAAATCCGCCAGCCAGCCGCCCGTGTACACGCCCAGCGGCGAGAGGATCGCCAGGATGCCCCCGAGGCGCAACGCAGCCTGGGGCGGGGTGAAGGCGAGCACCCGCGTGAAGTAGACGAACGCCCACGTGATGATGGAGGTGATCGGCACGGCCAGCAGCGAGAATCCGATGAAATGCAGGACGAATACCCGCCAGCGCTCCGCGGTGTAGCGCAGGACCTCCCGGACGGGCAGGCCGGCGCCGCCCGCGAGCAGCCTCCCGCGCCGGACCGGTTCCCGCACGGTCAGCATCAGCAGCGCTACCAGCACGCCGGGCAGGCCGACCGCGAAGAACACCAGTTGCCAGGCCCGGATGTCGCCCAGCACCGGGAGCGAGATCGGGCCCGCCTTCGCCACGGCCTGGATCACCAGGCCGCCGACGAGAAAGGACAGACCCGCGCCGAAGAACGCGCCCGACTGGTACACGCCGAGCGCCCGGCCGAGCTTCTCCCGGGGAAAGTAATCGGCAATCATCGAGTACGCGGCGGGGGACAGCGCGGCCTCCCCGACACCGACGCCGACACGGGCGAGGAACAGCTCCCAGAAGTTGCGGGCCAGGCCGCAGACGGCCGTCATGATGCTCCAGAGGAAGATGCCCCAGCCGATGATGGCCCGCCGGCTGTAGCGGTCGGCCCAGCGGCCGATGGGCAGCCCCACGGTGGCGTAGAACACGGCGAAAGCCAGGCCCTGGAGCAGTCCGAGCTGGGTGTCGGTGAGGCCCAGGTCCTGCTTCAGGGGCTCGACCAGCATCGCGATGATGATCCGGTCGATGAAGGAGAAGATGAAGGCGATGACGAGAATGACGACGGCGTACCAGGCGACGCCCGGCCGCGGCCACGGCTCGCCCGGCGCCTGGCCGGGCGCCTGGCCGGGCGCCGCAGCCGGGTTCTGAGTCTGCATTCCGATTCCCCCTGAGTGCGGGGGCAGGATAACGACTGGGCCGGATCAGGCCAAGCCGGCGCGCCAGGCGCGGACGGCCAGCCACCAGCAGGCGGCCAGGAGCGCCAGCGCGCCCAGTCCGGCGGCTGCCTGCACCACCGGCGACTGCAGCCAGCGGGGCCGTCGGAGGTCGTAGCCGGCGCCCGCGAAGAGCCCCGCGATGAATCCGGTCAGGTGCGCGACCGCGTCGGTCTGCGCGTCGCCGGTCCCGATGTAGGCAAGCAGCACCGCCGCGCCGATCAGGGGCGCGTAGCGCCGCGCCCAGCTCGAGGCGCGGCGGGCCTCTGCGCGCCACATCAGCGCGGCGATCAGGCCCAGCGCCGCGAAGACCGCCGTCGAGGCACCGATGGCGCGGTGCGTCGGGGGCAGCAGGAACAGGTCGAGGCCGTTGCCGGCCCCGGCCGCCACGAGGATGGTGGCCCACGCGACGCCGGAGCCCAGGTACTGGCCGGCGAAGGCGCCGAAGAAGGCACCGAAGAACAGGTTGGCCACCAGGTGCCCGGCATCGCCGTGCAGGGTCAGGGCCGTCATCACGCGCCACCACTCCCCGTCGCGGACAGCCGCGCCGTCGAGACCGCCGGCCCCGAGCCAGTCCACGCCGAAGGCGAGCCGGCCCTGGACCAGGAAGGCGGCGATGAGCACGAACATGTAGACCGCCACGCCGGGCAGGCCGTACCCGTGGAGCGTCAGGCCGGGCTTCGGTGGGCCGCGCCGGTTCTCTGCCGTGTACAGCCGCAGCTGCTCCCGGGCACGCGCGGCATGCTCGGCGGGCACCAGCAGCAGGGCCGAGTTGCCCGGCCCGTCGGCCATGAGGTGGGGAATGCCGAGGGCATCGAGGACGAGCGCCTGCTCGTGGCACTCCCAGCGCCGCCGGGTTTCGCAGACGATGCTCCAGTCGTCAGGAGCCATGCCTGGCCTTGATGTACGCGGCGATCTCCGTGAGATCGGCCTCGGGCAGCCACGCAAAACCGGGCATGGGCCGGCCGGCCACCGACTCCGGATCGCCGGGCATGCGGCCAACCTTCAGGAAGGCCACCAGTTCCGGCACGGATTTCCGGGCGACGAACGCCGAGCCAGCCAGGCTGACACCCAGGCCCTCGACGCCCTCCAGGGCGGCGCCGTGGCAGGCGATGCAGTTCAGGGCGTACTTCCCGTTAACCTCCTCCGCCCGGGCCGCAGTGGCGCTGGCGATGCCCCAGGTGAACAGGCCGGCGACGATGGCAACTTTCCCCATCATCAGTACACCCGCACGTCAGGAATGTTGAACAGCGACTTCCACTCCCGGGCGATCAGCAGGTCCATCAGTTCCGAGGGCTTGCCCTCCTGCTTCTTCTCCATTTCCGCGTGGAGGGTGATCAGGGCCTGGTCTACGCCGGTGCCGAACAGGTACCGGAGATACTCCATCGGCACCCGGGGCTCGCTGTCGTCGAAGTCCCCGTCCCCGTCGAAGCGGCTCGGCAGCATCGGGGGCACGTAATAGACATTCGGGCCCGTGCCGAATTCCGGGTGCAGCGGCAGCGCGACCTTCCACTCGTACACGAGCTTGGCGATGGGGCCAGCCGCGTCCTCCAGGAAGCCGACGAAGCGCAGCCGGCCCGGGCACTGGCGCGCGCAGGCCGGCGCCACGCCCTGCTCCACCCGCGGGAAGCAGAAGATGCACTTCTGGGACCTGCCCCTGACGAAGTTGAAGTAGACCTTGTCGTAGGGGCACGCCCGGTTGCACTGGCGGAAGCCCTGGCACTTGTCCTGGTCCACCAGCACGATGCCGTCCTGCTCCCGCTTGTAGATGGCGCGCACCGGGCAGGCCTCGAGGCAGGCCGGCTTCGTGCAGTGGTTGCACAGGCGCGGCAGGTAGAAGTGGTAGTTGTTCGGGTAGTCCCCGGTGCTGGAGTCCTCATCCCAGTTGGAGCCGTAGGTGAGCGGCCGGTCGGCCTCCAGGTGGCCGCCGGCGCCGCCGAAGTAGATCTCCTCCACGTTCAGCTGCACGGGATGCCCGAAGTCCTCCGCGGGGTGGAGCTCCCCGAGCTGCAGCCGGCCATCCTTCCAGCCGGACTTCGCGCCCTTCACCTCCCACTCCTTTGGATAGCCGCGGCCCGGCTTCGTCTCCACGTTGTTCCAGAGCATGTACTCCTGCCCGGGCTCGTCGGTCCACAGTGACTTGCACGCGGCCGTGCAGGCCTGGCAGCCGATGCACTTGTTCAGGTCGATGACCATGGCGACCTGGCGTGTGGTCACGGGGCCTCGTCCTCGGGCGTAGGAGCGCCGACCGGCGCGACCCCCCTCCCGCGAGAATCGAGTCCGCGAGTCTCGAGCGGGAGGGGGGTCGCGCCGGTCGGCGCTCCTACGGCATCGATGATGGTGCCCAGTTGCCACTCGCTGTCGGCCGTGACGAAGTCGCGGACCGCCGCGACGACCCGGGCATACAGGGAGCCGGCGGCGATCTTGTCCACGTTCGCGGCCAGCAGGGGCACCCAGCCCGCGAGGTGGCGGGCCGAGAAATCGGCCTGGGCCAGCTGGAACGACAGGGCATCCGCGTCGTCGCCGGCCCGGGCCTCCCGGTAGCAGAGGTAATGCATGAACTCGAGCTCGACCGACAGGTGATCCGGCTGCCAGGCGAACTTCGGGTCGAGGACGTAGCCAAAATAGTCGTAGAAGCGGACGACTTCCTCCCGGGTGCCGGCGCGCTGCCCGGTCTGGAGGTCCTCGCGAATGGGCGCCGGCGGCCCCTGGCTGCCGACCTCGAAGAGCCCGCTGTATTCCGACCGCAGGCGGGCCAGCTCGGCGCCGCCGACCTCCGCCATCAGCAGGTCCAGTGCGCGGGCGTGGGGGACCGCCTCACCGAGGCCCTCGCGCTCCCGCAACGCGGGCCGGGGATCGACGTCGTGGGGCGATGCCACGAGCTCCGAGCAGGCGGCATAGCAGAGGCAGCGGAGCGCGGCGGTCTCGCCGGCCTGCCGGCCCGTCACCCTGCGCGCGGACGCCGGACGGCCCGGCGTCGCGCCAGCGCCGCTCGCGCCGATGATTTCTGGTACGTCCGTCATGCCGCCGAAGCCCTCCGGCCCGTGTCCGGGTCCGCCCTGTCGAAGTCGCACGTGAAGTCCCGGTAGGTCTGGTTCGGCGCGTACGCCAGCGCATGGTAGCCCAGGTGGCCGTAGTCGCCCGCCATGGTGGTCGGCTTGATGAGCCCCGCCGTGCAGACCACGGCGCTGAAGTTCTCGCCCGTGCGGTACTGCATGGGGTCCCAGCCGTGATAGGAGAAGATCATCCCGGGCTGGATGCCGGAACTCACGTGCGCCTGCGCGAAGAACTCGCCCGCCGGATTGAAGATGCGGATGAGGTCGCCGTCGGCGACGCCGCGGGCCGCGGCATCCTGCGGGTTGACGTACACGTCGGGCTCGCCGCGCTGGAGGGAGAGCAACAGCGGATCATCGCGCCACATGCTGTGAACGGCGTGCCGGGCGTGGCCCATGAGCATGCGCAGGGGGAAGCCCCTGTTCTCCAGCGGCGCGCGATGGGCCGGCAGGGCCTCGTCGAACCGGATGAACCAGGCGTGGTCCACGTAGAACTGCTGCCGCCCGGTGAACGTCTCGTAGGGCTTCTTTTCCCGCACGCTCTCCACGATCTCGTGGTGGTAGGGCGAGTCCCTGTGCTCCCAGGCGGAAGTCTCCGAGTGGTCGACGCGGACGATACCCTTCGCGGCCAGCCCGGCGAAGGACACCTTCGGGATTCCCGGGGTGGTGTTGATGATGTACTGGGCGACGTCCTTAACGCTCCCGATGCGGCCGTCCATCGTGTAGAGGTCGTGGGTGCGGGCGTAGTCGCGGCGCACCGACCGGCCGTCGACCTCGTCGTGCACGGCGGAGACGCCCCGCTCCCGGGCGCGGCGGGATATCGCCGCGGCAAGCCGCCGGTTCGCCTCCCAGTCGTCCACGGACTCGCCGAGCGGCGGGACCGCCTCGTCGAGCACCTGGATGTAGGGAATCCGTGACTGCAGCATCAGGTCGGCGCGCTCGTAGTGGTGGGCGATCGGGAGGATGTAGTCGGCGTTGTGGGCGGTGACGCCCATGTCCGGCGCCAGCACCACGATCATCTCGAGCTTGTCGAAGCCGACCTTCCGCCACTGCCGGGAGCCGGCCCGCCAGTTGGCGGCGTTCTCGCCGGCGAAGAAGGCCATGCGCCATCCCGCGCCGCTGTAGTCCGGGAACCAGTCTTCCCGGATGCTCTCCTTGTAATAGCGGTCGTAGGTGTCGGCGAGTTCGTCGCCGTACATCCTGCGGTTCAGCTCCTTCAGGTCCGCGTGGTCGTAGTCCCACGTGGTGCTCGAGATCATCCGGAGCGCGGGGCCGATCCCGGCCGTGGCAAAGCCGCCGACGCCGCGGACCTTCGGCGCGTTGCCAAACTGGATACCGCCGCCTTCGTTGCCGACGTTGCCGGTGAGGGACAGCATCAGCAGCATGGCCCGCTGCAGCAGGTCGCCGTGCTGCCATTTGCAGGCCGAGTAGCCGGTGTAGATCATGGCCGGCTTCGCCGTGGCGAACATGCGGGCGGTCTTGCGGATCACCGCCGCGCTCACGCCGGTCACCCCGGCCATGGCTTCCGGCCGGTGACGGGCAGCGCGCTGCTTCAGCAGCTCGAAGACGGTCGTGACCTCCACCTCCCCGTCGAGCGTCCCGACCTTCCACCTGCCCTCGATGGCGGGCCTGATGGCGCCGAGGTCCAGCGTCTCGAAGCGCCGGCGATCCCGCCCGACGGGCTTCTCGGCAAGCCCGGTGCCGGGGGCCCGGACGATGCCGTTCGTGGCCTCGTCCCACAGGTAGTAGACGTTCTCGCGCACCGCCAGCTTGCCGACGACGCTCAGGTGCTCCTCCCTCAGGAACTCCTGCGTGTCGAGGCGCACCAGGAACGGCATGTCCGTCTGTTCGCTGATGTAGGCGACGTCGTACAGCTTCTCCTCCAGGATGACGTCGACCATCGCCATCGCGAGCGCCGTGTCCGTGCCCGGCTTCACGTTCACCCAGTGATTTGCGTGCAGCGCCGTCGGCGTGAACTCGGGGGAGATCGCGATGACCCTCGTGCCGTTGTACTTCGCCTCCCAGAAGAAGTGCGCGTCGGGAATCCGCGTGACCGCGGGGTTGCTCATCCAGACGAGGCAGCAACGGGACTTGAAGACCGACGCCATGGTGTCGCCGGTGTACACCTGGCCCAGGGTCATGTAGACGCCCGTCGGCAGGTCACCGACGCCCGAATAGAACTCGGGCACGGTCACGCCGGTGATGTTCGCGAAGCGCGACAGGCTGGCGGACGACGCCAGCTTGACCGACATCTGCGTGCCGCTGCCGTAAGTGACGCACGCGGGGCCGGCCGTGGTCGCCAGGTCGAGGAACTTGTCGGCGATCGCGTTCGTGGCGTCATCCCAGGAGACGCGCTCCCAGCGACCGCTGCCCCGCCCGCCCACGCGCCTCATCGGGTAGAGGATGCGCTGGGGTCCGTACATGTACCGGGCGTGCCGCAGGCCCTTCTGGCAGCCCCGCGGGCCGTAGTCCGGCACGTCCGGGCCCGAGGACCCGTACATGCCCTGCTGCTCTTCCCGCCAGACGATGCCGTTGCGGATGTACACGTTGAAGGCGCAGGTGCCGGCGCAGTTGGTGCCGTGCGTGCCGTGGGCCACCCGGTCCCAGGTCCACTTGTTCCGGAGCAGGTCCTCGAAACGGCGGTAGGCCGGGCCTGCGGCGTCGGCGGCAGCGGCGGATCCGTAGCGCGTGGTCAGTGCGGCGCCCGCCGCCAGAGCCTGGAGAAGGACGCGTCGGCTGGCGGTGATTGGCATCTGCGGGGCAATAGCCTGAGAAGAAAAGGGACGTGGCAGCGTAGAGGCGGCCCAGGACCACCCGGTGACAATTGTCACCGGGCGCAGTCCGGGCCGCCGCGTCTGGCAAGATACCCCGGTGATCTCCTACGAGGAAGCACTTCGACTCCTGCGGTCCGGCGCCACGCCGCTACCGCGACGCGTCGTCCCGGCCGCGGCCGCTGCCGGCGAGATCACCAGCGGCGCGGCGAGTGCGCGGCTGACGGTGCCGGGTTTCGCCAATGCGGCCATGGACGGGTATGTCGTCCGGGCGGCGGCCACCAGCGCCGCGACCCCCGCCAATCCGGTCACGCTCCGGATTGCAGGACTGATCGCCGCCGGCAGCGCGCCGCCGGCCGATCCCGGCGACGAGGCCTGGGAGATCCTGACGGGAGCTCCGGTTCCGGCATCGCTTGATGCGGTAGTCCCCGTCGAACGGGTCACGCGGCGGGAGGCCGGCAATGGCGAGCCGCCTCTCGTGGTGATCACGAGCCCGCTACGGCCGGGCCAGAACGTGCGGCAGGCCGGCGAGGACTTCGTGGCCGGGCAGACGGTCGTGGCAATGGGCACCCGGATTGCGCCCCACCACCTGATGGGTCTCGCCGCCTGCGGCGTGGACGACATCAGCGTCGCGGCGCGGCCGCGCGTCGCCGTGCTCACGACGGGCAGCGAGCTGGAGCACCAGGGCACTGACCTCGCGCCGGGACGGATCCGGGACGCCAACGGCCCCTACCTGCGCTCGCTCGTGCCCCTCCTCGGCGCCACGCTCGTGACCTCGGCGACGGCCTCGGACGACACCGGCGAACTGCGGGACCGCCTGCGGCTGCTGGCCAGTGCCGCGGACGTGGTGCTGACGACGGGCGGCATCTCCGCCGGCCGCCTCGACCTGCTCCCGGCAGTGGTCCGCGAGATCGGCAGCACCATCGTGTTCCACAAGGTGGCGATCCGCCCCGGCAAGCCCGTGCTCCACGCCCGCCTGCCCGGCGGCGCCCTGCTGCTCGGCCTGCCGGGCAATCCCCTGGCCGTGGCTGTCGGGATACGCTTCTTCGTGATTCCGGCACTGCGCGTGCTGCAGGGCCTGGCGCCGGAGCGCACCGAGCCGGCCGTGACGGTGGAACCTGTGCGCAGCCGCGGCGACCTGCGCTTCTTCGCGAAGGCGCTGGTCGAAGTGGACCCCACCGGGCAGCGCCGGGTGCGCATTCTTCCGGGACAGGAATCCTTCAGGATTGCCCCGCTGATCAGGGCGAACTGCTGGGCCATCGTCCCCGAGGGCGTCGGGGAGATCCCGGCCGGCAGCGTGCTCCAGACGCTGCCGCTCTACCCCGACGACTGCTGACGCGCGTAGGAGCGCCTTCAGGCGCGACCCCTTCCGGCGAGAATCGAGTCCGCGAGTCTCGAGACGGAGGGGGTCGCGCCTGAAGGCGCTCCTACGGCGGGGACAGTGGCAGGCCGACGGAGTGCAGGATGAAGCCGGCGATGGCCGGCACGTCGTCGCGAGGAAGGACCGGCAGCGCCTCGCCCGGCAGCGGCGCGTCGCTCACGATCGCCAGCACGCCCGGTGCGTCGCCTGCAATCGCGGGAGCGGGCGCAGCAGCGCGCCGGAGTTCCAGTCGCGGATGCACGCCCGACTTCCAGCCTTCCACCAGCACGAGATCCACGCCAGTCATCCGGCCGACGAGTTCGTCGAGGGAGGGCTCGGGCGCGCCGGCGAGTTCCCGGATGTGCGCCACGCGCCGCCCGGAGGCGACGATCACCTCGGTGGCGCCGGCGGCGCGATGGAGCTGGCTGTCCTTGCCGGGATGATCGATGTCGAAGTCGTGGTGGGCGTGCTTGACGGTACCCACCCGCCAGCCTCGGGAGACGAGTTCCCGGAGCAGTTCGACGATCAGCGTGGTCTTGCCGGCGTTCTTATAGCCGGCGATGCCGAATATCCGCGGCGGCGCGGATAGACTCAGACCTTCTTCGCCCACACGCTGCACCAGCCTTTGCTCGACACGAGCTTGCCGGGGAAGATCGCGCAGGGGCGGAAGGCGTCGCCCGCCTTGCCCTGGATCTGGGAGCAGTTGGCGCAGTTCTGGTCGGGGGTGAAGCGCGCGGCCAGCGGGTTCTTGCGATCGACCTGGCTGGTGTCTTCGACGTACAGCAGGGCCTTGGCCGACGGATCGTTGAGGTCGAGCCTGGGCAGCGCAGCCGGGGCGGCCGCCTGGGCCGACGCGGTGTTGACGGCGGCATCCAGCAGCGCGGCGCCGGCAGGGACGGCGATCGCCACCTGGGCGAGGAAACGGCGCCGGCTTACTTCGGTCTTGTTCACGGGCAATTCCTTAATTTCTGTGAGAGCTTGCAGCCGGATTCACGGGATTCCGGACACGCCAAATTCTAGCAATGCGGCCGGTGAATCGCACCTGAAGGACCGGTCCGGCGCCCCCGGGAAACAACATGTGCTCTTCGCATACTCAATGCAGATTCAACGCAGCACGAACTGAAACGTGCGGCACGCCGTCGAGCGAATCGGTTGCCGGCCGACTTTCGCGGGCGTGAAGCGCGCGGCACTAATGGCGTCCAGGACCGGCTGGTTGAACACGGCATCGGTGGACGACCGCACCACCGGCTCGCGGACCACACCGCGCTCGTCCAGGGTGAAACACACCTTGACGCGCCCCTCCTGCCGGGCAGCACGGGCGGCACGGGGGTAGACCGGCTGGGGCAGGAGCAACGTCCGGGGCTCGGACAGGTTGCCCGGCGGCGTGGCTTCTTCGACAGGAGGCGACACGGAGGCGGGCGAGTCGGCCACCCGCCCCACCAGGATTTCCCCGGACGCCTGGGCGGGCACCGCGGACGACGACGCGAGCCCGACGAGTGCCACGAGCGGGAGCATCACGCTGAACCACCCTCCGCCCGGTGCGGGCCCTCGCCACGAAGTCATGGGTACCTCCATCACGAGTATAGCGACCACGGTTACAAAAAGTTACAAAGCAGATGCGGCAGGCCCGGTTCTTTGGACGGAGGGGCGGAGTATCGTTTCTCCCTTGAATCAAAGGACTTTGCATGCGCTTCGTCGAATCGCTGACCCGCCGCCCCTGGATCATCGCCGTCGGCCTCGCCCTCGCCGTCACGCTGTGGCTGGCCTCCGGATTTCCCGGCGCCGGGGAGGCCCGCAGGACTGACGCCGGCGCACCGACCGCGTCCGCGGCCAGCACCGCGCGCGTCCAGACCCGGGCGCAACAGGCCGAGCCGGTGACGCGCACGATCAGCGTCTACGGCCGGACCGCGCCCGCGCGCTCCGTGGAGATCAAGGCCGAGACGAGCGGCCGGGTGACCGCGCTCGGGATCGCCCGCGGCGAACCGGCGACGGCGGGCCAGCCCCTGGTCAGGCTCGACCTTCGCGACCGGCAGGCGCGCCTCGACCAGGCGCAGGCGAGCGTCAGCGAGCACCAGTCCGCCTGGGAGGGACAGCAGGAGCTGAAGCCCCAGGGCTACATCTCCGACACCCAGCTGGCCGAGACCCGGGCGAAGCTGGAGGCGGCCCGCACGGAACTCGTCCGGGCCGAGCTCGACCTCGAGTACATGAACGTGCGCGCACCCTTCGATGGCACCGTGCAGGAACGCGTCGTCGAGGTCGGCGACTACGTCCGTGCCGGCGATCCCGTCGCCACCTTCGTGGACAACACCCGGCTGATCGTCACGGGGAGCATCGCCGAGCAGGACGCCGGCTTCGTGAGCGTGGGCGGCACGGCGACCGCCGTGCTCGTGACGGGCCAGGAGGCCAAGGGCCGCATCCGCTACCTGGCGCCCGTGGCCGAAGAGTCCACCCGCACCTTCACCGTGGAGCTCGAGATCCCCAATCCGGGCGGCAAGCTGCCCGCAGGCGTCACGGCGGAAATGCGCATTCCCGGCGGCGAGGTGCTGGCCTACCGGGTCGCACCCTCCCTGCTGACCCTCGACGCCAACGGCGACCTCGGCATCAAGTCCGTGGATGCGGCCAACCAGGTGGTGTTCCACAAGGTGGAGATCGCCCACTCGGAGGCCAACGGCGTCTGGGTCACCGGCCTGCCGGACACCGCCAACATCATCGTGGTGGGCCAGGGCTACGTCTCGGCGGGCCAGCCCGTGGTGGCCGTGGCGGCCCAGCCCGAGACGGCGCTGGCAGCAGGCCGTGCGAGTGGCAAGGCGACGGGCGCCGGCCAGTGAATGCCCTGATCGACCTCTGCGTCAGCCGCAGCCGCGCGGTGCTGGTGGCGCTCGCCGTGCTGCTGTTCGCCGGCGGGGCCGCCTACCGCGGCCTGCCGAAGGAAGCCCAGCCCGACGTGGACTTCCCCTTCATCAGCGTGGAGGTCCTGCTGGACGGCGTGGCCGCCGAGGACGCCGAGCGCCTCCTGGTGCGCCCGCTGGAGCAGCAGCTGCGCAACATCGAGGGCATCAAGGAGATGATCGGCTCGGCCACCGAGAACCGGGCGTCGATCACCCTGGAGTTCGGCCCGGAAGTCGACGTGGACCAGGCCCTGACGGACGTGCGGGAACGGGTTGACCAGGCCAAGGCGCAGCTCCCCGAGGACGCCCTCGAACCGACGGTCAACGAGGTCAAGTTCTCCCGCTTCGACCCCATGCTGGTGATCAACCTCGGCGGCGAGCTGCCCGAGCGCACCATGAATGCGATCGCCACGGACCTGCAGGACCGGATCCAGTCGGTCGACGGCGTGCTCGAAGTGAACATGGTCGGCATCCGCCAGGAGATCCTGGAAATCGTCGTCAACCCGCTCAACCTGGAGAGCTACGGGCTCTCCCCCGCCGACGTGCTGAACTTCGTCCAGCGCAACAACCGGCTGGTCGCCGCCGGCTCGCTCCAGTCGGAGCAGGGGCGTTTCGCGGTCAAGGTGCCGGGCGTCATCGAGTCGCCGGAGGACGTGCTGGACCTGCCGATGAAGGTGGATGGCGAGCGCGTCGTGCGTTTCCGCGACATCGCCGAGGTGCGCCGCACGTTCAAGGACCCGGAGAGCTACGCCCGCCTGAACGGCGAGCCCGCGGTCGGCATCCGTGTCGTCCAGCGGAACGGCTCGAACATCCTGAACGTCGTCGCGGCGGTCAAGGAAACCGTGGCCGAGGCCCAGGTGAACTGGCCCGAAGGCATCTCCCTGACCTACAGCCGCGACAAGTCGGTCCGCGTGCAGGAGGACATCAACCAGCTCGTCAACGACGTGGTCGTGGCCGTGCTGCTCGTGGTGATCTGCCTGATCGGCATCCTCGGCCTGCAGAACGCGCTGCTCGCCGGCATCTCGATCCCCGGCTCCTTCGCCGCCGCCTTCGTGCTGCTCGCCATGACGGGCCTGTCCATGAACCTGGTCGTGTTCTTCGGGCTCATCATGTCGGTGGGCCTGGTGGTGGACGGCGCGATCGTGGTGGTCGAGCTGGCCGACCGGCGCATGGCCGAGGGCCTGGATCGCCGCGTGGCCTACTCTGAGGCCGCCAAGCGCATGGCATGGCCGATCTTCGCGTCCATCGCCGCGACCATCGTCGCCTTCCTGCCCCTGGTCTTCTGGCCGGGCATCATCGGCAGCTTCCTCCGCTACATGCCGATCGTGCTGATCTATACCCTGTCCGCGTCCCTGGTGATTGCCATGTTCGTCGTGCCGGCGCTCGGGTCTATCTTCGGCCGGAGCGGGCACCTGGGCCCGGAGGCGCGGCGGCAGCTGATGCTCGCCGAGACGGGGGACCTGCGCCAGATCACCGGCGCGACGGGCCAGTACCTGCGCGTGGTGGCCGCCGCCATCGACCGGCCCTGGCTCACGGCGGGCAGCGTCACCGGTCTGCTGCTGGCGGTGTTCCTGGCCTACGCCGTCCTGGGCCGCGGCGTCACGCTGTTTCCCAACGTGGACCCGGAACAGGGCAGCGTGGACATCCGGGCCCGCGGCGACCTGTCGACCCAGGAGAAGGATCGCCTGGTCCGGACCGTCGAGGAGCGCGTGTACGGGGTGGAAGGCATCAAGCACGTCTACGTGACGTCGGGGGCCGGCGCCAAGGGCTCGTCGCCGGACCAGATCGGCGCGATCAGCCTGAACTTCGACAACTGGCGGAAGCGCCGCCCGGCGGCCGAGATCATCGCGGAGATCCGCGAACGCACGGCGGACATCGCGGGCCTCGTCATCGAGCCCCGGCTCCCCCAGGACGGGCCCATCCAGGGCAAGCCGCTGAACATCGAGGCCTCCGGGCCGTCGCTCGACGCCCTGCGGGACGCCGTCGACAAGCTGCGGGCCTACGTCGCGACGATTCCCGGCGTGATCAACGCCGAGGACACCCGGCCGCTGCCGGGGATCGAGTGGCGGCTGGACGTGGATCGCGCCCAGGCGGCCAAGTTCGGCGCCGACGTCTCCCAGGTGGGCAGCATCATCCAGCTGGTCACCAACGGCATCAAGCTGGGGACCTACCGGCCGGACGACTCGGACGACGAGCTCGACATCCGCGTCCGCTTCCCCTCCGACGATCGCAGCCTGGACAAGCTCGCCGCCCTGCGCATCCCGACCAAGTCGGGCAACGTGCCCATGGGCAGCTTCGTCACGCGCATGCCGGCGGAGGCCACGCGGACCATCATGCGCACCGACATGCGCCGCACGATGCTCGTGCAGGCCGACCTGGAGAAGGGCGTGCAGATCGAGCCCGTCCTGGACCAGGTGCGGGCCGCCCTGCCCTCCCTGGACCTGGACCCCTCCGTGCAGCTCCGCTTCAAGGGCGGCGCGAAGGACCAGCAGGAGACGGCGAGCTTCCTCGGCAAGGCCTTCCTGGTGGGCCTCGGCCTGATCGCGCTGATCCTCGTGGCCGAGTTCAACAGCCTGTTCCAGCCGCTGCTGGTGCTCACCGCCGTCGTGTTCTCGACGGGCGGCGTGCTGCTGGGCCTGCTGGTGACCGGCCGCCCCTTCAGTCTCGTGAACTGCGGCATCGGCACGATCGCCCTGGCGGGCATCATCGTGAACAACAACATCGTGCTGATCGACACCTACAACAAGCTGCGGGAGGCCGGCATGGCCGCCCGGGAGGCGGTGCTCCGCACCTGCGCCCAGCGCCTGCGGCCGGTGCTGCTGACCAAGGTGGTGATGATCCTCGGCCTGCTGCCCATGGCCCTCCGGCTCAACATCGACATCCTGGACCGCAAGGTGTTCTTCGGCGGGCCGAGCGGCCAGTGGTGGGCGGAGATGGCGACCGTGATCATCGGCGGCCTGATCTTCGCCTCGATCCTGACGCTGGTGCTGACGCCCAGCATCCTGATGATCGAGGCCCGCGTGGGCGCCTGGTTCAAACGCAATGGTGCCGGTGCTTCGGTTTCGGAAACTCAAGGAGCGCTTGTAGGAGCGCCTTCAGGCGCGACCCCGACCGATCGCGCCTGAAGGCGCTCCTACAGGCTATGCTCCGGGCATGGCGGCGATCATCACCCTGACGACGGACTTCGGCCTTGAGGGCCCCTTCGTCGGCGTCATGAAGGGCGCGATCCTGTCCCGGCTGCCCGGGGCGCAGATCGTGGACCTGACCCACGAGATCCCGGTGCACTGGCCGATCGAGGCCGGTTTCTGGCTGGCGCGGTCCTACCGCTACTTCCCGGCGGGGACCGTGCACGTGGCCGTGGTGGACCCGGGGGTCGGGACCGCCCGCGGCATCATCGCGGGTGAACACGACGGCCACCTGTTCCTGGGCCCCGACAACGGCCTGCTGCAACCGGTCCTGGGCTCACGCCCCGCGCGCTGCCACCGGCTGAGCGAAGCCTGGCGGCAGCAGCAGGGCTGGCCGAGCCCGAGCAGCACCTTCCACGGCCGGGACATCTTCGCGCCGCTGGCGGCGGACCTGGCTGCCGGCCGGACAAGGATCGAGGACATCGGCCCGGCGGCGGGCGAGCTGATCCCGTCCCTGCAGGAAGAGCCCGAGGCGACCACCCACGAGGTGCGTGGCACGGTGGTGGCCATCGACAACTTCGGCAACCTGATCACCAACATCGACGCGCCGCTGATCGCCGGGTACCGGAAGGCGGAGGTGCTGGCGGGCGGACGACGCCTGCCCTTGCGGAGGACCTACGGCGATGCGCCGCCGGGAGAATTCCTGGCGCTCGTCAACTCCTTCGGCGTGCTGGAGATCGCCCGCGCGGAAGGCAGCGCCGCCGAATCCCTCGGCCTCGGCCGCGGCGCCCCGGTAATAGTGTTAAACGCCACAAGGTAGGAGCGCCGACCGGCGCGACCCCGGCCGGAATCGCGCCGGTCGGCGCTCCTACACCTCGAGCTTCGCCCAGGAGTCGCGGAGCGTCACCACGCGGTTGAAGACGGGGCGGTCCGGCCGGTGGTCGACCCGGTCGGCGACGAAGTAGCCGAGCCGCTCGAACTGGACGACGGCGCCGGGCTCGACGGCCGCAAGGGCGGGCTCGAGCTGCGCGCCCGGGGCGACGCTCAGCGATTCGGGGTTCAGGTGGGTCTTGAAGTCCTCGTCCCCGCCATCCGGACGCGGGACGGCGAACAGCCGGTCGTACAGCCGCACCTCGGCGGGCACCGCGTGGGCGGCGCTGACCCAGTGGATGGTGCCCTTCACCTTCCGCTCGGCGCCGGAGAGCCCGCTGCGGGTCTCCGGGTCGTAGGTGCAGTGGACCTCGGTGACCCGGCCCCCGGCGTCCTTCACCACGTCCACGCACCGGATGATGTAGCCGTAGCGCAGCCGCACCTCGCCCCCCGGCTGCAGCCGGAAGAACTTCTTCGGCGCGTTCTCCATGAAGTCGTCCTGCTCGATCCAGAGCTCGCGGCCGAAGGGCAGCTGGCGCTCGCCCAGCTCCGGCCGGTCCGGGTGATTCGCGGCCGGCAGCATCTCGCCCGGGCCCACGGGGTAGTTCGTCAGCACGACCTTCAGCGGGTTCACCACCGCCATGGCGCGGGACGCGCGCCCGTTCAGGTCCTCCCGCACGCAGTTCTCCAGGAGGCTCATCTGGATGAGGTGCTCCTTCTTGGTCACGCCGGTGCGGCCCACGAAATCCCGGAGCGCGGCCGGCGGATACCCGCGGCGGCGCATGCCGGCGATGGTGGGCATGCGGGGGTCGTCCCAGCCGGCCACCAGCCCGAGGTCGATCAGCTCGGCCAGCCTGCGCTTGCTGGTGATCGTGAACGCGAGGTTGAGGCGCGAGAACTCGATCTGCCGGGGCCGGGCGGGCAGCGTGAGGTTGTCGAGCAGCCACTCGTACAGCGGCCGGTGATCCTCGAACTCCAGCGTGCAGAGGGAATGCGTGATGCCCTCGATGGCATCGGAGATGGTGTGCGCGAAGTCGTACATGGGGTAGATGCACCAGGCATCGCCGGTGCGCTGGTGCGTCGCCCGCCGGATCCGGTACAGCACGGGATCCCGCAGGTTGATGTTGGGCGAGGCCATGTCGATCTTCGCCCGCAGCACGTGCTCGCCCTCGGCGAACTCGCCCGCGCGCATCCGCGCGAACAGGTCCAGGTTCCCGGCCACGCTCCGGGCGCGATGGGGGCTCTCCCGGCCGGGCGCCGTGAGCGTCCCCCGGTACTCCCGCATCTGCTCCGGGGAGAGGCTGTCCACGTAGGCCTTGCCCGCCGTGATCAGCTCGAGGGCACAGTCGTGGATGCGGGAGAAATAGTCGGACGCGTGGGTCAGCCGGCCGCCCCAGTCGAACCCCAGCCAGCGCACGCTGTCGATGATGGCGTCGACGAAGGCCTGGTCCTCCTTCAGCGGATTGGTGTCGTCGAGCCGGAGGTAGCAGTGGCCTCCGGTCTCGGCGGCCACGCCGAAATTCAGGCAGATGGACTTGGCGTGGCCCACGTGCAGGTAGCCGTTCGGCTCCGGCGGGAAACGCGTGACGATGACTGCATGCCGGCCGCCGGCCAGGTCGTCGGCAATGATCTGGCGGATGAAATCCCGGGTCTCGGTCGGTGCCTCGCTCATCGGTCTTCCCGCGCCGGTCAGCGGACAGTCAGGTTCGGGCGGGCCTCGAGTTCCGACATGATGTCGCGCTTGCGGAACAGGGATGTGGCGAAGCGGCCCGCCGCCTTGGCCGGCGTCAGCCAGGCCACCCGGCCGCCCTGCTTCGTGTTGGCGAGGGCGCCCCGGGCCAGGAACGGGGTGACGGTCTCGACGGTATCGCCGAGGATATTCAGCATGCGACGGGACTTCGCCCACTCGGCCGGGTCCCGGCCCTTGGAACTGTAGAGCAGCAGGTCGGTCGCGACGATGCCGGGGCTCAGGGTCCCCACGATCACCGGCGTGCCGGCGCACTCCTTCGCCAGTGCGGCGGTCAGGTAACGCAGGGCGGACTTGGTGGAACCGTACACCGCGAGTCCGACGCTGGTCATCCCGTCGCTGCCAAAGCCCTCGAAGGTGTAGACCTTGCCGCCGCCCGGCTGGCCGCGCATGCCGGCAATGGCGACCCGGCACCCGTAGAGGGTGCCGAGGAGGTTGGTGTCCACGGTGGCCTGGATCTGGTCCGCCGGCAGGTCGGCCAGCATCACCCGGTCCGTGGCGACGGCGGCGTTGTTGATCCAGACGTCGATCCGCCCGAAGCGGGCCACGCCCGCGTCCCAGGCCGCCTGGACGGAGGCCAGGTCCCGCACGTCGCAGACGACCCCCAGCACCCGGTCCGGATGGCCGAGCTCGGCGGTGGCGGCCCGGACCGCCGCGTCGGTCCGGCCCGTGACGACGACCTGGTGGCCCAGTTCAAGGAATTCCTGGGCGAGACCCTTGCCGATGCCCCGGGTGCTGCCTGTGGTCAGGATGGTTTGCATGGCTTCGTCCCTGAATCGAGGCCGCGACCTTAATGGATCGCCCGCCGGGATGTCCATCCGGCTGGCACCGGCGGGGGACGGCGCCGGCAAACCCCGGGGGACCCCTGTCGCGTCAGCGCCACGAATTGACTGTAATGCCCGAACGCTATAGTTTCGCGGCTTGACCTGCATACCACTATGGTGTGGCGGCAGGCGACAAATCCCCGGGGTGAGGAGTCTTGATGATGTCTAACTCAAGAGCGTTGGTAGCGACGCGGGCGGGCCTGGTGCTGGCCTCGCTGGCCGCAACGGTAATGACGGCCCCGCCGGCCATGGCCGCCGAAGAGGAAGTCACCGAAATCATCGTGACGGTCCGGCAACGGGCCGAGTCGATCCAGGACGTCCCGGGATCCGTGACGGCGTTCTCCGCCGCCCAGATCGAGGCGTCGGGCATCCAGCGGGCGGGGGACTTCATCGCCATGACGCCGGGCGTCTCGCTGGTCAACTCCGCCGAGGTCGCCGACACGCAGGTCAACATCCGGGGCATCAATGGCGCCCGGGATGCCGAGACCAACTACGCGCTGATCATCGACGGGGTGCTGATGACCAACCCCGCGGCGCTGAACCGCGAGTACACGAACCTCCAGCAGATCGAAATCCTCAAGGGCCCGCAGGGCGCCCTCTACGGCCGCAACGCTGCGGCCGGCGCGATCATCATCACCACCCAGAAGCCCGGCGACGAGTGGGGCGGCAACCTCAAGGGCAGCATGGCCGAGGACGACACCTACACGATGTCAGGCCTCGTCGGCGGCCCGGTCACCGACACCCTGGGCATCAGCGTGTCCGGCGACTTCCGCGACAGCGACGGCTACTACAACAACGCCTACGTCGCATCCACCAACCCGTTCGGCTCGACCGACGTGGTGGACAACTTCAAGAGCTGGGACCTGGCCCTCCGGGCCGTGTGGGAGCCCTCCGACGACCTGACCGTGGACGGCAAGATCCGCGTGGGCGACGTCGAGGCCGGCGCGATCACCTTCAACTCCCTGTTCCACATCCCGAGCCTGGTCGGCGTCCTGGAGGGCGGCTTCGGCTTCCCGCCCGAACTCGCCGCCTTCGGCAACGAGGACGTGAACGGCCACGACTTCCAGTTCGACAACAACATCATCCCCTTCAACAACCAGGATGCCCTGGAGATCTCGGCGAAGCTGGACTACGACCTGGGCTGGGCTGACGTGACGGCCTGGGGCCTGTACAGCGACATCGAGAACGAGCTGGGCGCCGACGGCACCAGCGGCGCCTTCGGCTTCTTCTGGAACGACCAGCAGTGCATCGACACGACGGCCGCACTGCAGGGCTATCCGGTGGCTCCGCCCCAGGCCATCGGCCCGACCCCGGCCTTCTCGCTGTTCGGCGCCTACACGCCCACCGCCTGCGACGGCACCCAGTACCAGGTGCGCAACCAGGAGGACTACTCCTTCGAGGTCCGCCTGGCGTCCAAGGGCGACCAGCGCCTGCGCTGGCTGGGCGGCCTGTACTACCTCAACATCGAGCGGGAAGTCGGCGTGAACACCGGCATCGACAGGGGCTTCGGGATCATCCCCACCCTGTTCACCACGAACCCGAACAACCCCACCGAGCAGCTGGTGTGGGACGAGTTCAACACCGACGTGTACGCCGTGTTCGGCCAGCTGGCCTACGACCTGACCGACACGATCGAGGCCTCACTGGCCCTGCGCTACGACCGTGAAGAGCGGGACGTGGACAACAAGGTGCCGGTGACGGCCACCACCCAGTACATCAACACCTGCGATCCGAACGACGCGATCCCGGGCCTCGACCCGATCAACCCCGGCCTCTGCGCCACGGGCGGCATCGCTTCCCAGAGCGAGGAGTTCGACCAGTTCCAGCCGAAGTTCTCCCTCACCTGGGACGCGACGGACTCCCTGACCGCCTACGCCACGGCCGGCGTGGGCTTCAAGAGCGGCGGCTTCAACAACCAGGGCGCCGCGGCGACGATCGACCTGTTCATCAACGACCCCCTGCTCGGCCCCGGCGGCCCCTTCGAGGGCCAGTACGCCCCGGTGGACATCCAGGACTCCTACGACGAAGAGACGTCCTGGGCCTACGAGGCGGGCCTGAAGTCCCAGTGGATGGACGACCGGCTCCGCGCGGAACTGGCCGTCTACCACGTGGACGTGGATGACATGCAGTTCTTCGAGTTCATCGTCGGCGGCTTCGGCCTGCTGCGCGTGGTGTCCAACATCGACGAGGTAAGCATCGACGGCGTCGAGGCCTCGGTGAACTTCGCGGCCAATGACTGGCTGTCCCTGTACGCCGGCGCCAACTTCAATGACACCGAGATCGACAAGAACACGGCCCGGCCGGACAGCGTCGGCAACGAGTCGCCCTACACGCCGGATTACACCTGGAGCGCCGGGGCGCAGGTGCAGTTCCCCATGTCGGCTGACTACGACTTCGTGGGCGCGCTGGACATCTCGGGGGTCGGCGAGACCTGGTTCCACGTCATCCAGGACAATCAGCGCCCGACGATCTTCTCGCTGAACATTCCAGGCCTCGGCCCGTCCGACTTCACCGTGACCGAGCGCGACGCCTACTCGCTGATCAACCTGCGGGCCGGCATCTCCGCCGACCGCTGGTCGGTGGTGGGCTTCATCACCAACGTGTTCGACGAGCAGTATCTGGAGGAAGTGATCCCGGCGCCGGAATTCGGCGGCTCGTTCAACCACCCGGGCACCCAGCGCCGCGTGGGCGTGGAGGCGACGCTGAAGTTCTGATGCTGTAGGAGCGCCTTCAGGCGCGACCAGTACGCGATCTGACGACGAAGACAAGAACGCCGGCGTAATGCCGGCGTTCTTTTTTTTGGGTCGCGGCTAAAGCCGCTCCTACCGGCGCCAGCTACCGGGCCAGGAAGCTCGGCACCCGCGCGGCGGCCTGCGGCCGGTTGCCGTAGGCCGGCGCCTTGGCGCCGTCCCCGGTGTTCAGCCGCTCGCCCGTGTTCTTCACGCGCACCAGCTCGGCGAACATCGCCAGGATCGACCGGGTGAAACGGCCCGCCTCGGCCGGTGACATCTTGCGGACCGAGACCTGCACGGCGGTCTCCTTCTCGGTGGGCGGCACGGCGGTCATCGCCTGCCGGAGCGCCTCGAAGCGGGGCTGGATGGCCTCGGGCACGTCGTCCTCGGCCAGCGACTCCAGGTGGTCCACATAGGCGCAGATCAGCCTCTGCTTCACGGGCAGGTCAGTCGCGAGCGTCCTGACAGCAGCGTAGAACTTGTCGGCAACGTGACACATGGAACCCTCGTTTTCTTCTTGTTTTGAGCGTCGTTACGGTCGTCTTGTTCCGCGCGCCCCGCCCCGCATCCCGGGGCGCAAAATCGGCGTGCAATCAAGATCTAAGACGCGAAACTATAGGCGCCGCGGAGGCGGCGTCAAAGGCGGGACGAGGGATCTGTGAGATCGGTCACGAGCGCGTCGCAGCGGATTCGTCATAAGACGGGCATCGCGTAGGAGCGGCTTCAGCCGCGACCCGGACCCGGATCCGTGCTGCTTCCCGCGGCCATCGGCCGAAGACCCCGCCCGCTGACGTGCGGACACGTCTTGTCGCGGGCGAGGCATCGGCCACTGGCCGCTCGGATGAACCTCGGTTGCACACGAGCGAGCGCGTTGCACTCGCTACCGGTGGAACTCTCGGGCAGAGCGGCAGCGTGGGCGGGTGTCCCTTCCGGCGCTCACCGTGTCCTCACGGTAGCCGGAAGGGATCCCGACCGGGATGCCGCGGGCCACGGAGCACGATGTCGCGCCTGAAGGCGCTCCTACCGGCAGATCAGTAAGGGCGCGCGAGGTAACGCCCGATGGGCTTCCCGACGACCTGGTTGTTGTCGTAGATCCGCTGGCCGCGGAGGAAGGTCGTCTTCACGCGGCCCGACAGCTCCATGCCCTCGAAGGGCGTGTAGCCCTGCCGGGACTCGGAGTCGGCGGCGCGCACGGTCCAGGTCTCGTTCGGGTCCAGCAGCGCCAGGTCGGCGTCCAGGCCCTCCACGATGTCCCCCTTGCTGTGCAGGCCAAAGCGGCGGGCGGCGTTGTAGCTGGTGAGGGCGGCCATCTGGTTCCAGGTCAGGCCCCGCTTGCGGCCCTCGCTGACCAGGGCGGCCAGCAGGTACTCGGTGCCGCCGAAGCCCGACTTGGCGAGCCAGATGTTGCCGGGCTTCCTGTGGTCGACCTTCATCTCGTGCTTGCAGCAGGCGTGGTCGCTGCAGATCCAGTCCAGGTTGCCCGCCACCACCTGCTCCCAGAGGTACTCCACGTCCTCCCGCGGACGGATCGGCGGGTTGACCTTGGCGAGCGACGCGGCCTTCGAGTCGGTGTCCAGCATCAGGTGGCCGATGGTCACCTCGCGCCGGAAGTTGATGTGCGGGAACACGGCCGCCATCTGCAGGGCCGCCAGCACCGCCTTGCGGGAGGTCAGGTGCAGCAGGTTGATGTTCGGCAGGTCCGTCTCGTTGGCCAGGTAGGAGGCGATGAAGATCGCCAAGCCCTCCGAGTGGGGCGGCCGGCCGGCGCTGTAGGCCTCGAGGCCCTTCAGCTTGCCCTCGTCCTCCACGATCTTCGTGTAGGCCGACATGATCTCGGCCGTCTCGCAGTGCAGGCTGAGCGAGATGTCGCCGGCCTTGTCCGGGAAGCGCTCCATGGCCCTGCGCAGGCCCCGCATCACGAACTCGAAGTGGGCGATGTCGTACTTCTCGTCCTCATTGATCATGAGGAACTCGTGCTGGTTCGAGGACCGGCCGTGCAAGCCGTGGCCGCCGTAGAACATGTAGATCTTGAAGGACGTGACGCCGAAGTTGTCGACCAGGTCCGGGATCTCGCGTATGTGCCGCTTGTCCATCGGGGCCAGGTGATAGGCGTAGTCCACGTGGAAGCGGCCGGCGGAGATGTCGAGCACCTCGGGGAAGAACTTCTTGTAGGGCCCGCCCTTGTTCAGGTAGTAGCCGCCGGTGCGGAAGTAGTTGAGGCTGCTGGTGACGCCGCCCTGGGCCGCCGCGCGGCTCTCGGTGACCGCGTCCTCGGCCAGGGGCGAATAGATGCCCGTGTGCATGTGGGGATCGACGAGACCCGGGAAGGCCAGGCGGTTCTTGCCGTCGAAGACTTCCCTGGCCGTGTCGGCGGCGATGACCGGCGCGATCTTCGCGAACCGGCCGCCCTTGATGGCGATGTCGCCCTGCTCGACCATCGCGGCACCCGGCCGCACGATGCGCACGTTCTTGATCAGGAGGTCGTACTGGGGCCTGGTCGTCGCGGAGGTCGCCTTCTTGGTCGCCATGTTGTCCTCGTTATGTCGTTATTGCCCGGGGCCGGGCCGTAATACGCAAGGATAACCGATGCCGGGGCCTCCGTAGGAGCGCCTTCAGGCGCGACCCGAACGCACGACCTAGCCCGCGGCATCCCGGTCGGGATCCCTCCTGGCTACCGTGAGTACACGGTGAGCGCCCAGGAGGGACACCCGCCCGCGCTGCCGCTCGGTACGGGACTGCAATCCAGGCGTATTCGAGCGGCCAGTGGCCGATGCCTCGCCCGCGAAAAGACGTGTCCGTACGTCAGCGGGCGGGGTCTTCGGCCGATGGCCGCGGGATGCACCGCGGATCCGGGTCCGGGTCGCGGCTGAAGCCGCTCCTACGGGGGGAGGCCCAGGGCGCCGGGGTTCAGCAGGCGGTCAGGGTCCAGGAGCTGCTTGAGGCTCTCGACGAGGGCGCGGGTTTCCGGCTTGCGGCTCGCCAGGTAGGGGTAGTCCTTGCCCACCTGCATGTGGCTGGCGCCATTGCGGCTGCAGAGCTCCTGGATGCGGCCTTTCAGCTCCTTGACCAGCGCCCTCCCCGCCGGGTTCGCCGGATGCTCCGGCACCCGGGGCAGGAGCGCCGCCGGATACACGCGGCGGTGGTAGATCGTGCGCTCGTCCTCCCACAGGAACGTGGGCTCGTAGATGAACGCGTTCGTGCTGAAGAACATGAGCATGCGGGTGAGCTGCACGCGGTGCTGCTGCATCCGGTCCCGGTACTCGGCGAGCAGGGCCTCGAAATCGGCGTGGTGCTTCAGCACCGCCGAGAACGGCAGCACGCCGTGGGTCGGCTTCCAGCGCTCGCCGCCGGGCCCCAGGATCGGCAGGAGCTCCATGAACGGATTGGCATTGAAATAGGTCGGGATCGTGTTCGCGACCTCGGCCCCGTACTTCCCGGCGATGGCGCGCACGGCAGCCAGTTTCAGCTTCGCCTCGCCGGCGGTCAGGCCCTCGGTGCTGAAATGCGCGGAGTACACGGCGTTCTTCAGGAAATTGCGGCCGGCCATGCCCATCCGCAGGACCTGCAGGACGCCGTCCAGGGGATTCGGTGCCGACAGGAACACGGACTTCGCCGCCTGCAGCGGGCTGGCGGATTCCATGCGGGTCAGGGCCGTCTTCTGCTGGCGTGGATCCAGCCCGAAGTTCTGGGAGACCACGCCCAGCCGGGCGGCTTCCATGAGCGCCTTCAGGCAGTTCTCGCCGGTGGGGAAGCCGAAGGAAGCGGCGGCGAACCCCGTGGGCTTCTGCATCAGCCGCAAGGTCATGCGCGCCTTCACGCCCAGGGCGCCGGCGTCGCCGACGAACAGGCCGGTGAGATCGGGGCCGTAGTACCGGTAGAACGGCAGGCTGTGCGTGCCGCCGCCGGAGCCGGTCGAGAGCATCTCGCCGCTGGCCAGGATGACGTCCATGCCCAGCAGGGATTCGGCGGAGACGCCGTAGAGGCCGGAGCCGTAGTTCACCGCGTAGTGGGACATGCCGCCGCCCACCGTGGCGGCGAGCCCGGAGAACGGGCCCCACATGGGCGTCCGCAGCCCGCGGGCGCTGACGGCCTCGTAGAGCTGCGCCCAGGTGACGCCCGGCTCCACCGTGACGTAGAGGTCCGCCTCGTTGATGTCGATGCCCGTGAGCCGCGCCATGTCGAGGGTCAGGGTGCCCGCCCGCACGGGCAGGTAGGCATCGGTGTAGGACGCACCGCCGCCCCGCACGACCGTCGGCACCTTGTGCCGCGCGCAGAGCCGCATCACCTCCTGCAGCTCGGCCACGCTGCCCGGCTGCACGACGGCCGCCGTGAGCACGTCGGCCTGGCGGAACACGTCGGTCGAGTAGAAGGTCCGGGACGCCTCGTCGGTGAGGACGTGGCTCGCGCCGACGATGGCGGCAAGGCCGTCAAGCAGGCCGGCAGCAGGAAAATTCTGGGGCGATGCGCTCACCCGGCCATTGTATTGTAGGAGCGGCTTCAGCCGCGACCGGGAAAAATCGGGTCGCGCCTGAAGGCGCTCCTACAGGAAGATGGCCGCATGGAATCCAGGAAGGGCTACGCCGACGGGCCGGACGGGCAGGTGCACTACCGGGACGCCGGTGCGGGTGTGCCGCTGCTGCTGCTGCACCAGACGCCCTGCCACCTGGGCATGTTCGACGCCGCCTGGGACCTGCTGGTGCGGGCCGGCATCCGGGCCATCGGCATCGACACGCCGGGCTATGGCCAGTCGGACGCCACCCGGGGCACGCCGACCATCGCCGCCTACGCCCGGGCCGTGGCCGCCGTGCTGGATCACCTGGGGCTCGGTGGGGCGGACGTGCTGGGCCATCACACGGGCGCGTCCATCGCGGCGGAGCTGGCCGTCGCCGAACCCCGCCGGATCCGCCGGGTGATCCTGAACGGGCCGCCGCTGTTCACGGCGGAGGAACGGTCCGCCTACCTGCGGGCCATCGCGGCGGCGCCGCGGCCCGGGCCCCGGGCGGACGGCAGCCACCTGCTCGCCGTGTGGGAACGGCGCCAGCACTTCACCCCGGGCTGGACGAGCGTGCCCGCCATGCACCGGGGCGTGGTGATGATGCTGGAAGCGCAGCTGAGCGGCGACGGCGAGCGGCCGGGCTACAGCGCCGCCTTCGCCCACGACATCGGCGTGCCGCTCCGGGCCATCGCCCAGCCGGGTCTGATCCTCACCAACACCGGCGATGACCTGTACACGATGGCGTGCCGCACGCGGGAACTGCGGCCGGACTTCGCGTTCATCGCCCTGGACGGCGGCACCCACGACATCGTCGACGAGCAGCCGGAGGCCTGGGCGCGGGTGGTGACGGACTTCGTCCTCGCGCCCGGGGACATGTCCGCGCCGTAGGGAATAGCGGGCAGGCGCTTGGTATGCTTGGCGCCGGGATTCAATTGCTGTCGCGCCTGAAGGCGCTCCTACAGGCGAGGCGGACCGACCATGCCCAAAGTCGCACTGATCACCGGCGTCACCGGCCAGGATGGCTCCTACCTGGCGGAATTCCTGCTGGAGAAGGGCTACGAGGTTCATGGCATCAAGCGGCGCTCCTCGTCCCTCAACACCGACCGCATCGACCACCTCTACCAGGACCCCCACGAGTCGGGGCGGCGCTTCATCCTCCACTACGGCGACCTCACCGACTCCACCAACCTCATCCGGATCATCCAGCAGGTCCAGCCGGACGAGATCTACAACCTGGCCGCCCAGAGCCACGTCGCCGTCTCCTTCGAGACGCCGGAATACACCGCCAACGCCGACGGTGTCGGCACCCTGCGCGTGCTGGAGGCCATCCGGATCCTGGGCCTCGGGTCGAAGACGCGCTTCTACCAGGCCTCCACGTCGGAACTGTACGGACAGGTCCGGGAAATCCCCCAGAAGGAGACGACCCCCTTCTACCCCCGCTCCCCCTACGGCGTCGCCAAGCTCTACGCCTACTGGATCACCGTGAACTACCGGGAGGCCTACGGCCTGTATGCCTGCAACGGCATCCTCTTCAACCACGAGTCCCCCGTGCGGGGCGAGACCTTCGTCACCCGGAAGATCACCCGGGCGCTCGCGCGCATCCGCCTGGGACTGGCGGACACGCTCCACCTGGGCAACCTGGATGCCCTCCGGGACTGGGGCCACGCCCGGGACTACGTGGTCGCCCAGTGGCTGATGCTCCAGCAGGCGGCACCCGAGGACTTCGTCATCGCCACCGGCCGGCAGATCTCGGTGCGCCGCTTCGTGGAGCTCGCCGCCGCGGGCCTCGGCATCAGCCTGGCCTGGGAGGGCCGGGGCGTCGAGGAGGTCGGCCGGGTCGCCAGCACCCGCAACGACGCGGGCGGCCCGAAGCCGGGCGACGTCATCGTGCGCATCGATCCCCGCTACTTCCGGCCCACGGAGGTCGACACCCTGCTCGGCGACCCCACGAAGGCGCGGGAGAAGCTGGGCTGGACCGCCACGACGACCATCGAGCAGCTGATCGCGGAGATGGTGGAATCCGACCTGCGCCTCGCCGAGCGCGACGCGCTCGTCGCGCGGGAGGGCTACCGGGTCTTCGACCACCATGAGTAACGACGCCAGCTCCCTGCGGGACGCCCGCATCTTCGTCGCGGGCCACCAGGGCATGGTGGGCTCGGCCCTCGTCCGGCGGCTCCAGGCGGAGGGCTCCCGGCACCTGCTCCTCCGCGGCCGCCGCGAGCTCGATCTCACCAGCCAGGCCCAGGTTGCGGCCTTCTTCGCCGCCGAGCGGCCGGAGTTCGTCTTCCTCGCCGCGGCCCGGGTGGGCGGCATACATGCCAACAACACCCGGCCGGCGGACTTCATCCACGACAACCTGGCCATCGCCGCGAACACCATCCATGCCGCCCACGCGCACGGCTGCCGGCGGCTGCTGTTCCTCGGCAGCTCCTGCATCTACCCGCGGCTCGCGCCCCAGCCGATGCCGGAAGAGGCGCTGCTCACGGGGCCGCTGGAGCCCACGAACGAGCCCTACGCCATCGCCAAGATCGCCGGCATCAAGCTGTGCGAGTCCTACAACCGCCAGCACGGCACCGATTTCCGCAGCGTGATGCCCACGAACCTCTACGGGCCGAACGACAACTTCGACCTGGAGACGAGCCACGTCCTGCCCGCGCTGATCCGGAAGTTCCACGAAGCAAAGGCAGCCGGCGCGAAGGAGGTTGAGATCTGGGGCTCCGGCACTCCCCGCCGGGAGTTCCTCCACGTGGACGATCTCGCGGAGGCCTGCCTGTTCGTGATGGGGCTGCCGAAGGAACGCTACGCGGCCGCCACCCGGCCCATGCTGTCCCACCTCAACGTGGGCACCGGCACCGACGTGTCAATCCTCGAACTCGCGGCCGCCGTGCGCGAGGTGACCGGCTTCGACGGCGGGATCCGGCTGAACCCGGACTACCCGGACGGCGCCCCCCGGAAGCTGCTCGACGTGTCGCGCCTGGCGGGACTGGGGTGGCGGGCGCGCACGCCACTGCGGGAGGGGCTCGCGGCTACTTATGACTGGTATCGAAGGTCACTTGCGCGGGAGGGCTGACCCCGCCCGACACACGCTTCAGCAGGTCCTCGAAGCGCCCGGCCAGCCGCCGCCGGTCGTAGTTCGCCTCCACGTAGCGCCGTCCCGACTCGCCGAGCGCGCGGGCCCGTTCCGGTGAGCCCGCCAGGCCGCGCACGGCGTCGGCGAGCTCCCGGTCGTTCTCGGGCTCGATGCAGAGCCCCGCGCCGGCCGCCTCGACGATCCGCTGGCTCTCGCCGCGCACGCCGAGGATGATCGGCCGGGCCATGGCCATCGCCTCGAAGATCTTCGACGGGATGACGGACTCGAAGGTGGCGCGCTTGCGGAGCAGGACCAGGCTGACGTCGGTCAGCGCCCAGATCGCCGGCATGCGGTCCTTGGACTGCTGGCCGACGATGTAGACGTTGCCGAGGCGCAGTTCGTCCCGCCGCTGGATGAGGCGCTCGCGCTCGGCGCCGTCGCCGGCGAGCAGGAAGGCCACCCGGGAGTCGTCGCGCATCCGCTCCGCCGTCCGGAGGATGGTGTCCAGGCCGTGGGCCAGGCCGTGGGTCCCCACGTAGGCGGCGACGAACTTGCCCTCGACGCCAAACTCCGCCGCCAGGGCTCCCCCGTCGGGCGCCGGCGTGTAGAAGTCCAGGTCCACGCCGTTGGTGATCACGGTGACCTTGCCGCCGCCACCCCGCGCCTCGATGTGCGGCACGAAGGACTCCGTGACGCTGACGATGGCGTCGGCCTTGCGGTAGGCGAAGGATTCCAGCCGGCCGAGCGCCCGGGTGACCCAGCTTTCCTTCATGGCGCCGACGGTCACGATGGACTCCGGCCAGAGGTCACGGATCTCCAGGACCCAGCGCACCCGCTTCAGGCGGCTGACCAGGTAACCGGCCAGCCCGCAGAGGAACTGGGGTGACGTCGACACCACCACGTCGACCCGGGGAAGCGCCGGCGCCACGAGGGTGGCCATGAGCAGGTAGAAGAAATAGTTCAGGCTGCGCCCGACGAAGCCCGCGTTCGCGGCGGGCATGGTCAGCACGCGATGGACGTGGATCCCGGCGATCTCCTCGTGCTGGAGCAGCCGGTTGCGGTAGCCCGGGTAGATGCGCCCGGCGGGATGGTTGGGCACGCAGGTGACGACGTGCACCTCGTGGCCCTTCCGGGCCCACTCGCGGCAATGCTCGAAGGTACGGCTGGCGGGCGCGTTGACCTCGGGCGGAAAGTAGTGAGTCAGGAACAGGATGCGCATTCACAGCCGCTCGAACACATAGGACAGTTCCACCGGTAGGGCGCCTGTGTGTTCCAGTACCAGCGCCCCACCCGCCAGTCGTTCGCCGAATCGGGGGCAATAGTAACCGGTCGCCGCCCGGACCGTCCCGGCCGGGCCGAAGGCCAGCCGCAGGGCCACGCCGCCCGGCGCTTCCAGGCGGAATTCACGTTCTGTCACATTGATGAGGCGCACGGCCGGGTGCAGGTGCAGGAAGCTCTCGACCCGATGCTGCCCCGCACCGGTCACCGCGTCCCGGACCTCCCAGCGGCCCGGGGCCATCCGGATCTCCCGCCGGTGCTCCGGCCGCCCGGGCAGGCGCCGGTAGCCGTCGTGGGCGCCCGTGAACAGGAGCCCGCCCCCGGCCCCGTCGCCGTCGCTGTCCACGTCGCTGAGCGCCGGCGCCACGGGCCGGGCGCGGCGGGCCACCCGGAACGCACCCCAGATTTCCGACTGCTCCTGCCCGTCCAGGCGGACCGTGTTGTGGGCCGCCGTGCTGCGCAGGTAGTGGCGGAACTCACCCGGCTCGTAGTCGAAGGTGCCGCTGTCCACGACGACGGGCGCGCCGCCCACGTGCAGCTCGTAGCTCAGCGTGTCGCAGTGGGTGTGCCCGGGCTGGTAGTCCGGGCCGACCGGGCCGCAGTCGACGATGAGGCTGTCGCTGCCCTGGCGGCAGCCGAAGTAGCCGGTGTCAGGGAAGAAGATCCTTGTAGGAGCGCCTTCAGGCGCGACCCCCTTCCCGCGAGAATCGAGTCCGCGAGTCTCGAGCGGGAGGGGGTCGCGCCTGAAGGCGCTCCTACAAGGACCATTTCAGCGTAGCCGAGCAGCTCGGCTGCCGTTGGCGTGATGCCGAACGCGGCGTCGTTGAAGAGCGGGATGTCGCCGGCACCGGTCCGGATGCCCCGCAGGAAAGCCGTCGCACGGCGGGCCGCGGCGGTTAGCGTGGCGACCGCATCATCGGTTGCCAGCCCCGGGTTCCGGGCGAGCAGGTTAACCACGTCCAGGTAATCCTCGAGCACGATGCAGTGGTACATGGGGCTGCGCTCCACGTGCCCACCATCAGGCAGCACCTGGGCTTCGGCCTCGGCCAGCATGATGCGGAGTCCGAGCGCGAGCCAGCGCCGGGCGGGCGCGCCGTCGAGGCAGGCGCCGGCGAAGACCAGGGCCTTGCCGTTCTTCAGCAGGTGGTTGGCGAGCAGGTGGTACTCCACGTCGCCCTCGAGCGCCGCGGCCTGGTGGGCGAGGCTCGCGAGCCAGGCGGGCGGGATGTCACCGGCGGGCAGGCCCAGCAGGTACTTGAGCCAGTTCACCACCCGGAGGGAGATCGGATAGGGCTCCCAGGCGTCCGTGGCGCCGACCGGCACCCGGCGGATCCAGTCGTCGATCAGCGCCGCCTTGTCCGCCGCGGCGACCGTGGGCCAGCCGAGGTAGTCGAAGTAATGGAGGTTGTACCGCCAGAGCTTCGGCGTGTCCGCCTGGATCCAGTCGGGTCGAGGTAGGGCAAAGGCCCTGGCCTGCCCGATGAAACGGATCTCGCCAGAAACCGTCGCCGGCTCGGGCGGGGCCAGGAACCCGGTGTGCCGGATACCGCCACGCAGGGCAACCGCCGGGCCGGCAGCGGGCGGCCGGGGTGGAAAGAGCCGGCGCCTGAGCTGCCAGGCAATCTGCCGGGGCTGCAGGTGCCGGATCGTGTGGAAGTACAACGGCAGGCGGGTTGTCATACCCGCGCGTGCATGGCCTCGACGGCGTCGAAGGTCGCGCGGCTGACCTCCTCCAGTTCCCCGAACGGCATCGGTGAAGGCTGGCCGGTACTGATGGCGGCGACGAAGGCCGCCATGCAGGCCTCGTTGCCCTTGTCCTGCTTCCAGAGGTTCAGCTTGCTGAAGCCCGGCCAGCCGAAGCCCGTCAGTCGCCGGAAATTGTCCAGTTGCAGAACCGATCCGCGGCAGAAGACTTCCAGGCGCTCCTTGGGAAGCGACCGGTGGCCGTTGGCAAGGTAATGCACGGTGCCGAAGGAGCCATCCTCGAATTCGAGCGTGATTACAGCCTTGTCGTCCCGGATCGCGATGCCGGGCGCCGGACCCATACGGACTGCGTGGGTCCGGCGGATCGGCGCGCTGGCCAGGAAGCGCAGCAGGTCAACGAAGTGGCAGCCCTCGCCGATGATCCGGCCGCCACCCTGGGCATCGCTCTGGGTCCAGTGGTCCGGTGGGATCTCACCAGCATTCACGGTCATGACGAATACCTTGGGCTCCGACCTGGCGGCCAGCAGCTCGCGTATGCGGATAACCTGGGGTGCGAAACGGCGGTTGAAGCCCACCATGACGACGGGGTTGAAGCCGCCGGCGACCGCTGCCGCATGGGCCGCACCGATCTCCTCAAGCTGGGCGCGGGTAATCGCCAGGGGCTTCTCCACGAAGACATGCTTGCGGGCCTGGAGGGCCTGGACTACGAGAGCCGCGTGGCTGTCATGGCGCGTGGCAATGACCACCGCGTCCGTGTCGGCCTCCGTGATGGCGGCCGTCGCGTCGGTGGCCGCGGCCGCGAAGCCGTGCTTGCGGCCCGTGCGCACGCTGCTGACACCCGCCGCACTCACGAGGGTCTGCAGGCGGGCCGGTGTCGCGGCCAGCGCGGGGATGAGGACCTGGGCAGCGTAGTTGCCGGAGCCGATGACCGAGACGCGGGGTGCGCCTGTAGGAGCGCCTTCAGGCGCGATCGATCGCGGGATCGCGCTGAAGCCGCTCCTACCGTGAGGGAGACGATCCGGCTGACGGGCGCCTGCACCTCGACCGGGTACTCCAGCACGATGGCCAGCGGGCTGCCCGAGGCCAGCTGCTCGTAGCCGCGCGCGGCGTCGTCGATCCGGCAGCGCTCGCTGACCAGCGTGCCGACCTCCAGCCGTCCCGCCGCCAACAGGTCCAGCACGGCCTCGAAGTTCCGCTGCTCCGTCCAGCGCACGAAGCCCAGCGGGTAGTCCTGGCCCTGCTCCTCGTAGGCCGGGTCGTAGCGGCCCGGGCCGTAGGAGCAGGACACCTGGAAGGACAGCTCCTTCTCGTAGAAGTCGGCCCGGGACAGCTCCAGTCCCGTGACGCCGACGAGCGACGATGCGCCCGCGCTTGCGGCACATCTGCGCGGCCTGGTGCACCGGCTCGTTGCTCTGGGTGGACGCGGTGACGACCACGGCGTCCACGCCGCGGCCAGCCGACGCGCGCCGTGCCGCCTCGAGGGGATCCTCGCCCGCCGACAGCACGCAGGTCTCGGCGCCGAAGCTCCGGCGCGAGCGCCACGCGGCCCGGGTCGGGATCGATGCCCAGCACGCGGCAGCCGTTCGCCCGCAGCAGCTGCACAGCCAGCAGGCCGATCAGCCCGAGGCCGGTCACCACCACGGTCTCGCCGAGCGTCGGCTGCACCAGCCGGATGCCCTGCAGGGCGATGGCGCTGACCACGGTGAAGCAGGCGGCCTCGTCGTCCACGCCGTCGGGAATCGCGGCACACAGGTTCTCGGGGACGCACACGTACTCGGCGTGCGGGCCCGTTGGAGACCACCCGGTCGCCGACCGCGAAGCGGGTGACGCCCTCGCCCACCTCGACGACGACGCCCGCGTTGCTGTAGCCGAGCGGAATGGGCTTGTCGAGCTTGGCCTGGACGGACCGCATCGTCGGACCGATGCCGTCGGTCCGCAGCTTGTCGATGACCTGCCGCACCTTGTCGGGCTGCTGGCGGGCCTTGTCGAGGAAGTTGGCCCGGCCGAACTCGAGCAGCATGCGCTCCGTACCCGCGGACACCAGCGACCGGCGGGACCGGATCAGCAGGTGGCCGGGGCGCACCAGTGGTACGGGCACCTGCTCGACGATGGTGTCGCCCTGCTTGAGGTCCTGGAGGATCTGGTGCATGGGGTGGCTGGTCGAGCCTGCTACGGGACTAAAGGGAAAGCCTAGCAAAAGTCAGGATTAACGACTGGTAACGCTTCCACTTTATGACGACAGAACCATGGCGCCGAGAACCCGTGCACAGGGCACCCCCCGGTACCCTGACCACAGCTATTTGCCGGCAATCAATGGATTCCCGATCTCGGCCAGGCGGTCCCGATTGCCTGTCGCGAGCAGCCTGTACGCCTCCGCGTAGGTCGCCGCTACATGCCGGATATCGAAGTGATCCTCTATTCGCTGGCGCATGGCGCCACCTACCCGGCGCCGCAACTTCTCGTCCCGGATGAGTTCCAGAAGACGGGCAGCCAACCCACTCCCGGTCACCCGGCTCCACAAGGAACCGGCGACCGTCCTCCCCACCAGCATCGGGGTACCACCGACGCGCGTGCTGACGACCGGCAACCCTACAGCCATCGCCTCCAGGATGGCGTTCGAGTTCCCCTCAATAATGGAAGGCAGGACAAACACGTCCATCGCTCCCAGCCGCTCCCGCACGGAATCGACGTGCCCCCTGAAGGCCACCGACCCCTCAAGCCCGAGCTCGACGCTCAACTGCTTGAGTTCGGCCTCCAGCGGCCCGGTTCCCCAGAGCTCCATTTCCGCAGCCGGACCAACCGCTGCAACAACGCGCTGCCAGGCATGGAGCAGGTCATCAATCCGCTTCTCCGCACTCAGGCGACCTACGAATACGACGCGGCATAGCGCAGTGCCAAGGGATTTGCCAGCCTGGCTGCGTTCCACGCCCGACATCGAGATGCCATTGGGTGTGGCAAGCACCCGGCTCAACGGAAACCCGATTGCCTCCAGTTCATCGAGGCTCTGTCGCGACATCGCGACGACGGCATCAGAGCGCTTGAAGATGGCGACCTTGAACGCCCCAAACCGGGACGCAGCCAGACCCGGCAAACCATGCTCGGCCACATTCGGCAGCTTCGTCAGGACAGGCTTGCCCAGCAGCCTAGCAACGCCGATCACCAGTACACCGAACCAGCTGAACTGATGCAGGTGCACGACGTCGTAGGTCCTGCGCCGGCTGAAGAGGACCCTCAGAAGGGCAAACGGACTGAACGCAAAGCGCAGGGCCTTCCTCGCCGACCAGGAAATGCGATGCACGAATACCCCATCGACCCACTCGTCGGACGGCCTGCCAGGGCCGATCACGCCGGATACCGCCTGAACCTCGACCCCGAGGCCGATGAGGGCCTTCGCCAATTCATGGCTCTGACGTTCAAGACCACCGACCACGGGATACGGGTACTGGGGGACCGCCATGAGTACTCTGACGGGACTCAGCATCTGGGAAGAGTTTCCGGGCTTGCGCGATGCACCACCAACCGGAACCAGAGTTCGAGCCAGAGAACCAGCCATAACCGGGTATGGTGGTTGGCGCCCTCACGGTGTTCCAGCAACATTCTCCGGACAGGCTCGCTTCTGATCCAGTCCTCGGCTTCGGCCACGCTGTCGGCCAGCATTGCCTCGAGCCAGTCACCCAGACGGCCTCGCCACCAGTGCACGAGTGGCATCCCGAAGCCCATCTTTCTTCGATACACGACCTCCGGCGGAACCAGCCGGGCCGCCAGGTGCTTCAGCAGCCACTTGCGCCGCCCACAGTTCAATTTCATCCGATCCGGAAGCAGCCAGGCATGCTCGATGACGTCTCTGTCAAGAAATGGAGCCCGGACCTCCAGGGATGCGGCCATGCTCGCGACATCAACTTTGGTCAGGTACGCATCCGGCATCTGTACCTGGAGATCCGCACCAAGAATACGCTGCAATACGCTCCATTCGGTGCCGGATTGCGGTTCTCCATTACGACAGGCGTCCCGATCATGGGACAGTCCTGCAAGGAGTCGGGGACCCGCCAGGTCCCGCAGGCAGTCGTGCCAGCTCTCGGAGTTGGTGTAGCCTGCCCCCGGAGTGGCCAGGGACAATTGATTCATGGCATCCCAACGCCGGCCCACGCCGCCAAGATTCGCCGCGATTCGCGGCACGACATGGCGGCGCATGCCCTCGGGCACCAGCCGGCCGTACCGGGCGGCATACACACCGGCCTGCATCCGCCAGTAACCCCCGAACGATTCGTCCCCCCCATCGCCACTCAGGCAGACCTTGACCTCTTCGCGGGCGAAGCGCGCGAGCAGGAACGAGGGAACTGCCGACGCGTCGCCAAATGGTTGTCCATACTGGGCGACCAGATGCGGAAGGCAGTCGATAACATCCTTGGCACCGATCTCGACAACATGGAGCCGAAGACCGACGTGATCAGCCACTTTCCGTGCAAACGCTATCTCGCTGAACTCCTGCTCGCTGAAACCGAGGGAGAAGGCGTTCAATCCGGCCCGGTATCGGGCGGCCAGTGCCGCTATCACGGACGAATCCACGCCGCCGCTCAGGAAAACCCCGACAGGGACATCGGCATCGAGACACCGCTCCACGCTGTCCGCAATCACGGTCTCTGTTGAAGCCAGGCAATCCTGCCAGCGCCTGGCCACAGGAGCGCCGCGCGGCAGACTCCAGTATCGGTGCATGACACTGGCCTGATTCGGTGCAACGGTTAGCACGTGCGCCGGCGGCAGGACACGCACTCCGGTCCAGATCGTGTGCGTGGCCGGAACAAACGTATGGGCCAGGTAACAGGCCATGGCGTCGGGGTTGATCTCCTCCGTACCTGGCAATGCAGTCAGTGCCGTTGTGCTCGAGGCAAAGTCAAGACCAGCCTCGGTCTCGCGATAGAACAGTGGTTTTTCGCCGATACGGTCGCGGGCAAGGAGCAGTCGCTGGCGTTGCGTGTCCCAGACCGCAATGGCGAACATGCCACGAAGCCTGGCAATGACCTCCTCGCCCCAGGCGAGGTAACCCTGGACAATAACCTCAGTATCCGATTCGCTGCCGAAAGGATGACCGAGCGTCGCCAGCTCCGTTCGAAGTTCCCGCCAGTTGTAGATCTCGCCATTGAAGATGACCTGTACAAGCCCGCCGGCGTCCGACATGGGGCAGTGGCCGGCAGGACTCAGATCCCGGATGCTCAACCGCCGATGCACGAGGCCGATGTGGGGGGCCCTGAAGATCCCCTCATCGTCGGGACCCCGATAGGCCATGGCCCGCCCCATTGCGACAAGTGCCGCCTCCGGGGGCGTCGTCGGTGTAGAGAGAAACTGACCGGCAATTCCACACATTATTCGTTGCTCATAGCCGCATGGCATCCACGAGCATCTGGCGAGTGAGCTCGATGGGACGGGCATCATCGGCATGCCGGACGCCATACTCCCGGGCACTCCTCGACCAGGACCCGAACTCAATGGCATCCATCCCGGCAAAATCCTCGATTGCCTTCCCAAACCGGGCGACGTCGTCCAGGGCGATATCGAATCCCGCCCGGCTAGCAGCCAGATCCCTCCATGGCGTCCGGTCCGACAACAGGACAGGACAACCGGCCAACAGCGCCTCGGAGATCACGTGGCCAAAGTTCTCACCCAGCGTCGGGAGGAGGAAAACATCATACCCAGCCAGCGTAGCGATGACGTCCTGCGGCAGGACGCTTCCCCGATACTCCGCCCGGATATTGCCAGGCAGCCCCTCAATCAGCTCCCTGCACTCGCGCCAGTAGCCAGGATCTTCACAGCTGCCGTAGATGTCGAACTCAACCGGACAGCTCACGCCGCGCAGGATCGAGAGAGCGCCATGCAGGTTCTTCATGCGAGAGATTCGCGACAGGAATACGAGCCTGAGCAATCCGGATGACTTCGTTCGTCGCTGAATCGCATCGAAAGCGGGACCCTTCGACGGTATATTCGGGGCAATCCTGACCCGGGCAGCGCCACCCCAGATCCGCCTTATTTCATCAGCCTCCTGCTGCGAGGTCGCGTGCCACGCAACGCCCTCGTAGAGCCTCATCAGCCGTGCCAGCGGCAGGTACGCGGCTTTCTTCGTCCTCTTGAGCGAGCGGGCCCCGGGCGACAGCTCACCGCGCGGGGCGACCAGCACCGGCCACTCCCGCGGAATCCGGTTCAGGCGCCGCAACGTCAGCGGTACGACAGTCAGAGACGGATCAAAGCCGCTCTGGAAATACAGCAGATCGGGCCGAAGGCCCCGAAGTGCCGAAAGTATGCCCCGCGGCATCCAGTGGGGTGACTGCAGGTACCAGACTCCTGCGCGTCCTGCCGTCGACCACCGTCCACTCCGCACATCGGTATAGGGCTTGGCGTCACCCAGATCCCGATCGCGCGTAATGATCATGAACTCATACTCGTCCCGCAGCGCCTCCTGCATATGCAACAGGCTTCGCAATGGGCCGCCGCTCTTTACGCCGGGAAGGTAGTAACTCGGGAAGCACACGATGAGCGGTCTGCGGGCTGCCATCACGCGGGTCACATTCGCCGATCCAGAAGGCGCTGATACAACGTTGCCGTCTGGCGCGCCACAGACTCTATGGAGAATTTCGCTTCTGCATATCGTCGGGCCCTCGCTCCGCAGGCCGCACGCCGTTCGGGATCGGCAAGGAGCCGCTCGATGCCATCGGCAATGGCAGTGTCGCTGCCCACCTCGACGAGTTCTCCCACATCGCATTCAGCAAAGATATCTGCGCTTCCCGAAACCATCGTGGAGACCACGGGCAGGCCGCAACTCATGGCCTCCAGCAGGGCGTTCGACAATCCCTCATGGCGCGAGGGCAGGACAAAGATGTCTGCCGCCTGGTACCAGGGCAGCACCGTCGACTGCTCCCCGGCCATGACAACGACTGCGCTCAGGCCCAATACCCGGATCCTCTCCTCGACGGCCTTGCGTAGCGAGCCGTCACCGACGAGAACGAGAACTGCTTGCGGCGCTACCTCCTGAACGTGACGCCATGCATCGACGAGACCCATCGGATTCTTCGCGTCTTCCAGCCGGCCACAAGACAGCACCATGAGCACGCCGGAAATGCCGAGACGCCGCTTTCCTGACGCGGTTTCCAACCGGCCTGCCGGCGCAAACTCACTGGTGTCGACCCCATTGGGCAGCAACACGACCCTGTCGGGCGGAATACCGAAGCGGATAACCTCCTCCACCGCCCATGACGTAGTTGCTATGCAGGCATCGACCTTCCGGTGCAAAGCGGCGACGAGGCGCGCCAGTGGTGAGCCCCCATCGAGGACCTGCGAGATGCCATCTGCCCGGGTGCTCGTTGTCCGCAGAACCACCACTCTGGAGAGGGCACGCCCGATTGCCACAGTCAGGGCAGCGTGCTTGCCGTACTGCTGGATATGGAACACCTGGTACCGATGCCCATGCGCGATCAGGAATCTGGCAAATGAGGACAGCGACGTGAGCATGTGCCAGCCGGGCCTGTATATGCACCAAAGCCGGTGCAGCTTGTACCCTTGTCCACTGTCCGTCCGTGACCAGGACTTCTCGCGGCGTTCGGCGATCACCGTAACGTCGTGACCCTGCCGGCCCAACTCAGCCGCCAGGCGCTCAGCGGCGCGCTCATACCCGCCGACGATTGGCCTGAACTGCTGGGATACGATCAGAATTCGGAGGCCGGGATTCATGCTGGCCTGGCTAACACGGTCCGGCTCGCAGCAGATCTGTGTAAAGGCTCAGATACTGGGACGCGACTTTCTCCATCGAATACACCTCCAGGGCACGGATCCGGCCACGTTGGCCCCATAGCTGCGGCATGCCGGGCGTAACAGCCATCTCCCGCATGGCTGCGGCAAGGGCTTCCACATTGCCCACGGAAACGAGAATTCCCGCCTTCCCATTGGCCAGAACCTCGCGGTTCGGGGGAATATCGTTGGCAATACAACAGGTACCAGCTGCCATAGCCTCGAGAATGGTATTGGACATTCCTTCAGCCAGTGAAGGCTGCACAACCACGTCTGCCCACTCGAGCCATGGGCCCGGAGGTTCGAAACCGACCAGACGCGTCCTCTTCCCGCATCGGGAAGGGACGCGAGAAGTTCTCGAATCTCACCCTGGTGCTCTCCACCCCCCACCAGGCAGAGCTCGCAGTCGGGCAGGTCCCGGGCCAGCTGGTCAAATGCTCTCAGAAGGGTTGGGACGTCCCTGCCAGCTGTCGCACTCAGGCGTCCCAGGTATAGGAATTTCCGCGCCGGGGCAGGTTCCGCACCCGGTTCGACTTTCGGTACCAGCACCCCATTTGGAATTGACCTGATTCGACTGGCCTCAACGCCGCTTTCCTCGAGCTGCCGCCTGATGCCCTCCGAGACAGCGATCCACATGTCGAAGCGCGCCAGTGCATGGCGCGCCAACCACCCGCCGGCGAGCGATGTTCTCCGCAATACCTCGAGGTCCCACCTGGGGCCACTTGCGGCAATCTTGCAGATGGCCCTTCTCCCGGCGGCGTGTGCACAGTCCATTGCATAGACAACCATTGGCGATGCAATGTGCCCATGCAGGACGTCAAACCTCCCCATCAGTGCGTGGAGGGCCCTCCGCACCTGCCAGAAACCAAAGGCCGCATTTGGCACACCAAGGCCACGAATTCCGCGGACCCGGGAACTAATGTCCACGTACGGAAAGCGGTGAATCCGGACCCCGTCAACATCCTCAGTCGACTGCCACGACGGATTGTGCCGCGGAGTCAGGACCTCAACATTGCAGCCGAGATCCATCAGGGCACGAGCCAGCTTCTGCGCCTGCCGTTCCGCGCCCCCGACTCTCGGGTGGAACTGCTCACAGAACATCAGAATGCGTGGGGCGGTCATTGTCAGGCAGCGAATCCGGGCCGACAATGGCGTCTCCATAGGCCAAACATGAGAACCGCCCAGATCCTGGAACTATGATCTCCTTCGCCGGCGAGGAACGCCGTTAGCGTCCTCGCTATCACGGCCTGGTCGAGCGGCTCAGTGAGAGATCTGTCCGACAGAATTTCCTCGACGAGTGGCCGCAGCGTGCCCCGCAACCATTCGGCCAGCGGGATCCCGAACCCCATCTTCGGCCGGTAAATCAGCTCGTGCGGCATGTACCGTTCCGCGAGCTTCTTCAGCAGATACTTTCCCGTACCGTTTCGAACCTTGAGGTGAACCGGCAGGGAGGCGCAGTACTCAATGAGCTTGTGATCAAGCAATGGCGACCGCGTCTCCAGGCCACAGTGCATGGCGGCAATATCCATCTTTACGAGCAGGTCGCCCGGCAGATACGTTCGATTGTCGATCCACAGCATCCGGTCGATTGGATTGTTCGCCGCACCACGCACGCTGGCGAGCCACTCCGACCGCCATGCCGGCAATACCCCACCGCTCACTCCCAGAAGGCTCGAACGCTCCTCGTCGTTCCAGAAGGCGGAATACATCAGCATGGACTGCAATTCGGGATGAGCCATCCGAAGCAACCACTTGCGTCGCGCCCGGGCCGCAAATCCGGAGGCCTTGTCGAGCCCCACGAGCATTGCGGCGAGCGACTGCGGTCCTTGCCAGTCACCAAGGGCCTGACCCCCGGCGATACTGATTCGCTTCAGCCAGTACCGCGGATACCCTCCCAGCAACTCATCGCCCCCATCACCATTCATGACCACCTTTACGTGCTTCCGCGCCGCACGACAGACGCGAAACGAGGGAACTGCCGACGAGTCGGCAAATGGCTCGCCATAATGCCTGACCACGTCGGCCAGCAGAGGCTCGATATCCCCGTCGACAATTTCGGCACAGTGATCCGTGTGGTATCGATCCGCCACCTGCGCGGCGTACTTCAGCTCACTGAATGCGTCCTCCCGGAATCCCATGCTGTAGGTCTTTACTGACGACGTGCCCAGACCGGCCATCAGCGCCACGACCACGCTCGAGTCGACCCCGCCACTCAACAGTGCTCCGAGCGGGACATCGGCGATCATTCTAAGGCGGACCGCTTCACGGATCTGCTCCTCGAGGCCATCTATTGCATCCCCCTCGGAGATCCTGACCTTGCCCCGATAGTCGACGTCCCAGTACTTGCAGAGCTGAAGGCCCGCGCGGCTGTACACTGCGTAGTGTGCCGGGGCCAGTTTCCGGATCGACTTATAGATGGTCCATGGCGCAGGAACATACTGGAGCTGTAGATAGAGCTCCAACGCCTCCGGATCCATGCCCGCCGAAACACCTTGATGCTGAACCAGTGCGTTGATCTCCGAAGCGAAGATCAGGCCATTTTCAGAAATCGAATAATTCAGAGGCTTCTTGCCGACACGATCACGGGCCAGGAAGAGGGTCTCCTGCGCCTTGTCCCAGATTCCAAAGGCGAACATGCCACGCAGGTACTGGAGACACTCCACACCGTGCCGGCGGTACAGCGACAGGATCACCTCGGTGTCGGTGCGGGACTGGAAGCGCTCGCCGTCGCGCTCGCATGCCGCTCGCAGGTCGAGGTAGTTGTAGATTTCCCCGTTGAAAACTATGACATTGCCGGTCACGGGATCCGTCATGGGCTGGTGACCCGCGGGCGTCAGGTCAACGATGCTGAGGCGCACGTGGCCAAGAGCACAAACGCCATCCGGGGATTGCCAGAAGCCGCTGTCGTCAGGCCCCCTGTGGCGGATCCTCGACATCATTTGCCTCACGTCGCCACCATCGGGCGGTCTCCGCCACCCCACGTGGCCGCCAATACCACACATGCTAGAGGCACCCCCGGCTGGCGATGGCACTGATCACGGTGATGACACCCGGAGACGGTGACGAATGACATCCACACCGCGTGAGAGCCAGTCGGCCGCCGATACACGGGCGACGATGAGAACCGCCAGTATCCCCACGGGGACCTTGACCAGGAGACTCAGGACAGGAATTGCGTGCCAGGGGGGCGCCATCGCAACGCCCATCACGGCCACGAGGCCCGCAACAACCACCAGCCGGCGCCACTCAATGACCATGGAGTAGATGCGCTGTGACACCCCCAGAATTCCGGCCGCGATGAAGCCGAAGCTCAACGCCTGGGTCAAGGCTGCTCCGGACCCACCAAGACGGGGCACAAGGATGGCATTGCTGGCCATGCACAGGACTCCACCCACCAGCCACCACACGGCAGACCACTTCAAGCGCTTCGCAAGGAGCAGTCCGACATTGGCCAGATGCGCGACGCCGTAGAAGAACACTCCCGCGGCAATCCAGGGCACATAGTCCGCCGCGGCGTGGAACCGCTCGTCAGCCAACCACCGGATTACATCGCCCCCGGCAGCGGTGACTGCCAGCCACACCAGAGCCAGGCCAGCCACGAGGCGGGACAGCAACCGTCCCAGATCCCCCCTGGCTCTCTCGGAATCCTGTTCGTACTCTCGAGCTGCCTCGGGCAGCCACACGGATAGCACGGCAGAATTGACCATGACGCCGATCAGCGCGATGTTGCAGCCAATGGAGTAAATGCCGACAGCGTCAGCACCCTGGTAATGACCGATGAACCAACGGTCCGATGAGGACAGGATCCAGTACATGGGCGCCGTAATGACCCCGGCCAACCCAATTCGCACTAGACTCCTGATCTGCCCCCCGTCCAGGCCTGATCGCGCAACCAGGCCATCGATCCGCGGCATGCCAAGAGCTAGCAGTGGCCCGGCATAGCCAGCCAGCGCAGCAAGGATCAGAGGCATTGCGTCCTGCCGCCACGAGGCCGCTACACCAATACTGACCAGAACCGAAAGCGCGCCGCCCATGACGATCGCCACCGACAAGCGCCGGTAGCTTCCGCTCAGGCGGGCCCTGACCTGGGCCATCGTGCTGGCCACTGAAAGCACAATTCCCACGCCGAGGAACACGGCCAGCCACTGATTCAACGCGAACGAATCAGCAATCCAGAAGTACCAGCCCGCCGACCCACTGATGCCAGCCAAGAGGCCTCCGGCCAGCGCAAAGCGCCACGCAAAGAGCTCGACGGCGAGTCCGTTCGGTGGCGTCGTACTCCGGTAAGCCCTGGCGTATGACATGTCGATTCCGGCGAGCGCAAGAACCGACATGAGGGAGATGATGGTTCCAACCAGGGCCGCCTCGCCGTAGGCCTCCGGCGACAGCAAGGACGTCAGGATCGGCATCGTGACTACTGACATCAGCCGGACCATCACGCTACTCAGCGTGAGCTGCAGCGTTCCACTGACAAGCCGTCGGGTAAGTGACATGAGACCAGTTCCGCCGCTGCTGCGCTACGCGTCGGATCGGCGGCCCCGCCTGAGCACAAACTCGTTACATCCAAGTTCACCTGCGCAGGTTTTCATGAATTTCAGCTCAAACCCGCGCTGCTGGAAGAACTCGAAGATCTCCTCCGGCCTTGCCACCTCGAATGGATAGCCGCCGACCCAGTCCACCATGTCATACCATCGACTCATGCCACGAACACTAGGCGAAGCCGACCCGGTCCAAAGTGCAAAGTACGCTCCGGGTTTGAGTTTCAGGAATGGCACGAGGGCAATCTTGATCTCCCGGGGCACCATGATGGCGACGACGAAGGGAGTCTTCAGCCAGCGGGGTAGCCAGTTATAAGTCTTCTTGATTCGCTGCCAGACGCGGGTCCAGGGACCCTGGTCGTTATAGATTGCGACGACAAGATGACCATCGTCTGCCACCAGTTGGCCAGCCAGGTCCAGTGCCTTCCACATCTCACCCGTATGGTGCAGAACACCCCACGAATAGACGACGTCGTGCCGACCCAACGACTTCACAAACGTCTCGTCCAGAATGGATCCTTCCAGCACTTGCCAGCGGGGATCTTCAGCCGCGTACCTGCGTCTTACCTCCCTGGTGCAGGCCACCGAGGACGGATCGTAGTCAAACGACAGGACGTTCATTCCAAGGCGGCGCGCCGCCAGGGAGAACAAGCCGCTACCGCTTCCCACGTCGATGAATGTCTTACCCTCGAGCGCTTGCCCTCCAAGCAGTCGCCGCACCGAGTCCTCGGCAGCCCTGATCCTCTCGTCGTCCAGTACTGAGAGAAAATTGGACCAGTTTCTGCCGAATTCGAACCGGCGCCCGGTGGCCACATCCGCGGCATGGCCCGTCATGTCCATACCACCGGTTTGAAGCGCGATCCCTTGCCGGTCTTACCGTGCTGCTTTCCCATCGTGCTGCCCACAGCCTCCGCGCCTTCCCTACCGGACTCGCCCTCACCTTCTTCCCCCGCTTTCTGGACGCTGCTCCTGGCGGGTTTGGGGGCTAACGCATAACCAGCCAGAACTGCATAGGCCAGCCAGAGGCCATTGTGGTCGACGATATTATGGTCAAACAGCGACCAGACACCCAGCGCCACCGCGAACACCCTGGCGACTGGCGATTTCACCCGCCACAGGGTTACAAGCAGGAACAGATAAAGAGCAACGCCAAGGATGCCGAGTTCCACGCCAATCAGCAGGTACATGTTATGCGGTGCAACCCGGGTCTTGAGCAGGTTGTGCGCACCAAGCCCGTGCCCTACCCACGGTGACTCCTGGATGAGTTCCAGGCTCCTGCGCGCCACCTCCATGCGTCCCTGCAGGGAATCGTCCCTGTCCAGATCCAAATGCAGCCGCTGAGTGGCATTTTCCGAGAGGTACTTGTCGAGGCCGAGACCCGTTACCAGGTTCTCGCCAACCTGCATGAAGATGACGAGCGCCACTATGGATGCGACCATGACGTTCAGTGCTGTCTTGCTCAGGCGAAACAACTGCTCGCGGCCCAGGCCGTATACGCTTACGAGCCAGAGAAGGAGTCCGGACCGGCTGAATGTCGCGATGACTCCGACACCGACCAGAAAGCAGTACCAGAGCCTGTACCGGGGCGGAACGAGCGATGCGGTGACAATCATTCCCATCACGAGGTAGACAGCCGAGATGTTTGGGTTGCCGTAGAAGCCGGCCCCTCTGCCCTCGGCGACCGAGAACAGGTAGACACCGGCGACATCAATCAGGTTGTTCAGTACCGACATCAGCACCACGAGCAGGATTGCGGTCCTTGCAACCCGGTTCTCCCGTGGCCTGCCGTACACCACCAGGTAGATCCCGAACATGGCGATGCAAATAAATATGGTCTTCAACGCCCGGAGTTGCTCGGGAGACCGCACGGAGAAGAGGTACGAAAACAGGGCAATGACGCCGAGAGCAACCGCCCAGACTCCGAGTGCCAGCCGATTGGCCCGCCGATCCCGCCCGGACAGGTCCCCCGGGCGGAGCTGCCCGCCAATCGAGGTGAACGACGCCACGAGACCCAACGACGCCAAAGCCGCGAACCAGTACCCCGGCATGATGTTCAGGATTTTCGCCATCCACAAATAGTGGTATGCCTGCGAATAAAGGATGAACGCAACGAGAAACGCCAGAACGGATCCCAGAGCAGTCACGACTCCAGCTTCCCTGCTGATGACACGGCGCTGAGATGCCGGATGACCTGTCGCCGAACATCATCCAGGTCAATCACCATATTCTGGTTGTACTTCCCGCTTCGCCCCTGCTTGCTTCGGAGGTCGCGCTTCAGAGTCCACAGATAAGTCCGGGCCATCTCGGCGCGTTCCGATTCTTCTCCAGGGTCGCCCGCGACCATCGCCTCAAGACTCGTGACGTACCGCACATCATCGACAGCCTCCCGAAGGCCCTCCCAGGCGAGTGTCGGGATGAATCCATCAACTGTCGGATAGGTGAGGTTGTGATCGCGGTACACGGGGTGGTCGACATCGTTCCAGCAGGACCCGAAGCAATGCTGGTACGCGTAGGGCATCGCCCCGTCGTAGTCATTTGCCCAGAGCACCAGGCCATAGTTCAGGCGGAACAGGAAGGGGTTCTCCGGGCCGGACTGGGGGTTTGCATAGCTCAGTATCGACTTGCCACTGGAATGCCAGCGTTCCGCCTCCCGGAAGTCCGGCTGGCCGTAATGAACAAGCACGTCGAGATCGTTGCCAACGAGGGCGTGAGCACCTGCCTGACCGGCGACGAACACTTTGCCGCCGCTCTCGTGTACAGCCCGCCAGAGCCTCAGCTGGGCAGTAAGCTCAGCACCCTTGGCCTCATCCTTGCCGTAGACATAGACGGGGCCGAGTCCATAGCGCTGCGCCAGCTTGGTCAGTACCGGCATTATCCGGCGAAGATTCCGCTCGGCAACGTTCTCAGGGCGCCCCAGCGAATCCGGCGTAGTCTGTATTCCGAGATAATAGAGCGCCCCAGGATCAAGCCCCGCCTCACTCCGAAGCCTAAGGACAGCCTCCAACGCCTTGCGATCTGAAAATCTCTGATACACGCCCGGATTCCGGATGCCGTGCTGGCGCATGTCCACCAGCTCATTGGCCATCTGCCCGGCATTGCGATATTCGGACCCGATGCTGGCCCGCCTGGCATCGAGTTGCGCCCGATAGTAGACGGAGTAGGTCATTCGAGGCTGCAGCAGATCAAAAGGCAGAACCTGAAGGGCTACCTGGATGTTGCCGACCGGCGCACCCCTTACGCGAACCTGCACCTGACCCTTGTAAGTGCCCGCCACGGCGTCGCCGGGCACAAGGAGTGTGAACCACACCTGCTTGCCCGTGCGCGCAGGCACGTTGAAGGGCTGCAAGACCGGGGAGTCCCTGACCGGGAAATCTGCCAGTGCCGGCAGCACCTGCTCGCCTGGCGCCAGCTGCTTTTGATTGACCAGCCGGTATTGCCACTCGCCACGAACCCCGACCTTCACGAAGTTCTGCTCTTTCGCCTCATCAGTGATTACCAACGAGTCGTCTCTCAGGAGCAACTCGGGAACCATCGTCTGGCGAAAATCAGCAGGCGTACTCTTGCTGATGTCGTTCCAGGCGGAGTACCCCTGAAACCACGGCTTTACGACCCGTATGTCCAGGTTCGACCCGGGAATCCTTCGCCCAGATTGCTCATCAACCAGGTCGCCGGCGGCCAGGGTCAGGTCGGGAACTTCCGCCTCACCGGCCCGTAGCACCACACTCGCCGGCTCGTATTCGCCCCTGGAGCCCACAATAACGACTGAGTCCGAACGGGTACCTGGCGGCGGTACGGTGTCAGCGAGGATCCTGGTGCTGCTGATGGGGGCGACAACGTAGGAAACCAGCGGCCCGAGTTGACCGGTTCCCGCCCACGCCATCGTGCCGGCCTGGAAGATCGCCCAGAGCGCCAGAATCGTCGCCAGGGCGGCACGTCGCAAGGGAGGGGGGGGCGCCTGCACAGGCCCTTCGCCGGCAGTGGCCGCCTTCATCCGGCGAACGGACCAGCACGCACGAGCCAAGCGTGATTCAGTGGGCTGTCCCATTTGATCTGGTGCGGAGGTGTAGTCCATGCGGGAACCGGGCTTACAAGGCGCAAATGCTAGCATTTGCGCCGTATCGCTCCATGACGAGATAGTCAGAATGGGACGGGGGCTCGCTTTGTGACCGAGTTCAACCCGCCATTCCACCCGTCACCTGCCACTCCTCCTGCAACAGGCAGGCCTCGCATTCCGCAAGGGCCTGATTTGCAGCTCAGGCACCCACCTTCGCCCAGGCGTCGAGAGTCAGTGGCCGCGAGCCCTCCAGGGCCTCCTTGGTCCGCAGGAACAACTGCCCCGCCTCCCAGACGTAAGCCGTCTCCAGCCCCCGGGCCGCCGGGTCGGCGGCGGTGTCGTAGCTGCGGCGGATGGAGGCCTCGTGGCCGTGATCCCGGTTGCGGGGCTCCCAGGCGCGCTTCTCCGCGCCGACATCCATGACGAGGCGCTGAAAATCGTCCATGGCGATGAGGGTATTGCCGCGATGGGCCGCGTAGCGTTCCTTCACGCCCTCGAAGGCGTGGCCCTTGGCCGAAAAGGTGATGGCGGCGATCGAGCCGTCTCCGAAGACGTAGGTGACAGCGATATCGCAGTCAGACTTCGCCGAGCGCGTGGGAATGATACGAATTGGAAACCGCCGTTCCGGCGGCATCATCTGGTAGGTCAGGTCCGTCCAATGGCACAGGTTGCCGAGCACCCGGCCGCCCTCCTCCTCCCTGAAGTACCAGTGGTCCGGCGCGATCTCGTGCCCGGCGATGAACCAGTTCTGCATCAGCTCGCCGTCTTCCCGCCACAGCTGCTCGCGCATGCGGGTGCCGAAGGGGCTGCCGGGGCGGTTGAAGCCCAGCGAGACGATCCGCCCCTTCCCGGCGGCCCGGGCGGCCTCCTGGGCCGCGCAGAGGCGGACCAGCTGGTCGTCAGTGACCACGTGGGGCTTCTCGATGTGCACGTCCTTGCCCGCCTGGAGCGCCCTGATGGCGTACTCGGCGTGACTGGCGTGGTTCGAGGAGATGAAGACCAGGGTGATCTTCGGGTCGGCGATGATGCGGTCGGCGTCGGTGGTGTAGTAGCAGGCGCCGTACTGCTCGAACAGCGACGCGGCCTTGTTGACGTCAATGTCCATGCAGCCGCGGATCACCTGGCCGTAGTTCTTCTTCAGGTAATAGGCGATGACCGAAAAGCCGAAGTTTCCGCAGCCGATGAGGCCCACGTGGGCGTTCGACTCCGGCCGCACGTCGTTGGCCGGCAGCCGTGCGTAGCTCCTGCCCATGTGGTACTGCCCGCGCACCTTGACCAGCGTCCGGCGCACGCCGTACAGGCCCACGTAGCGGAGCGCCTTGCGGACTCGGAAAAGGAGCGGTGCGGAGGTGTAATCCATGCAGGGGCCGGGCTACCAAGCTGCAAATCCTAGCATCTGGGCCGGATCACTCCATGACCAGATGGACAGAATCAGCCAGTGTTAACTCACGCCGGGCGATCAGTGACGTCACTTGGGCGAACCGTCCCCCGCCCTATTAAGGGAAGCCGTCCCTCACCGTGCGCTCCTCCTCCAGCCAGGACTGGAACATGAGCACGTTCCAGAGCTTGCCCTGCCAGTCGAGGCGATTGGCCAGGTGGTTCTTCCAGCGCTGGCTGACGGGCCCGGGATCCAGGTAGCCGTCGGCGCCGATGCGCCGGGGGTCGAGCAGGCCCTCCGCCCAGTCCCGCAGGGGCCCCCGCAGCCAGGAGCCGACGGGCATCTCGAAGCCCCGCTTGGGCCGGTCGAGCAGGCTGGCGGGAATGTGCCGGTAGGCGACCTGGCGCAGCAGCCACTTCATCTGGCCATTGCGGTACTTGAAGTTCATGGGCAGGGCCAGCGCGAATTCGGCGATCCGGTGGTCGAGCAGCGGTTCCCGCAGCTCGAGGCTGGCGCTCATGCTGGCCCGGTCGACCTTGGCGAGGATGTCCTCGCACAGGTAGCTCTGGATGTCGGCGGTCATCATGTAGGCGCTCTTGGGGAGCGCGCGCATCCAGGCGGGCGGGTCGGCGAGCAGGTGGCCGGAACCCGCGTCGTCCGCGATCAGGCCGTCGAACTCGGTCCAGCGGGAGACGATGCCGCGATAGAAGTGGAACCAGTCCGGCTCCCGGGCGACCCGCGCCAGCCGGCGCAGGCGCTGGGAAGGGGTGCCCCGGGCCCCGTACTCGCCGAAGCGCTTGCTGGCGTTCGGCAGCATGGCATCGATCAGGCCGGGCGGCAGCGCATCGATGACGCCCGAGGCAAGAGCACGAATGGGAAACGGAACGCGGGACAACTGGCGCCACACGGATTCCGCGGTCGTGTAGCGCCCGTAGCCGTAGAAGAACTCGTCCCCGCCGTCACCGGAGAGCGCCACCGTCACCCGCTGGCGGGCCAGCTGGCTGACGAGGAGCGTCGGGATCTGGGAGGAATCGCCGAAGGGCTCGTCGTAGATGGTCGCGAGCCGCGGCACCACCCGGAGGGCGTCGGCGGGCGCGATGTAGAGCTCGGTGTGCTCCGTGCGCAGGTGCTTGGCGATGTCCCGCGCGTGGTCGGCTTCGTCGAAGTGCTTGTCCTCGAAACCGATCGTGAAGGTCTTCACCGGGTCCGGCGTGAGGGACTGGGCGAGCGCGGTGACGGTGCTGGAATCGATGCCGCCGGACAGGAGCACCCCGAGGGGCACGTCGGCGATCATCCGGAGCCGTATGGAATCCCGCAGCAGGTCCTCCAGCGTCTGGATGGCGGCTTCGTCGCCCTCGGGGACGGCGACGGGATTCGCGACCGCCTTCTCCACCGACCAGTAGGTAAAGCGGGTCTCCACCGGCCGGGCACCGGTGCGGGGCTGGTACCGGGCGAGCACGCCGGGCGGCAGCTTGCGCACCGACGAGTAGATGCTCCAGGGACCGGGCACGTAGTCGTGGCGCATGAAGAGCGCCAGGGCGTCGGGGTCGATGGTGCGATCGAAGCCCGGGATGATGCGGACGGACTTGAGCTCCGAGCCGAAGACCAGGTTGTTGCCCACGTGGCCCACGTAGAGGGGCTTGATGCCGATCCGGTCCCTGCACAGCCACAGGCACTGCTCGGCCCCGTCCCACACGGCAAACGCGAACATGCCGATGAAGCGCGGGACGGCGTCACGCACGCCCCACTCCTCGAAGGCCGCGAGCATCACCTCGGTGTCGGACCCGCTGCGGAAGCTGTGGCCCCGCGCGACCAGCTCCGCGCGGAGCGCGGGAAAGTTGTAGACCTCGCCGTTGTAGGCGATGACGAAGCGCCCGCTGACGGAATGCATGGGCTGGGCGCCGAGCGGCGAGAGGTCCTGGACGGAGAGGCGGCGGTGCGCAAACCCCACCCCCGCCGACGGGTCACTCCAGATGCCCTGGTCGTCGGGGCCCCGGTGGACGAGCGTGCCGGCCATGCGGGTGAGCAGGCCCGGTACCGCGGGCGCGGGCACGGGGAAGCCCAGGAAGCCGGCCAGGCCGCACATGGCGCGACTACCCCGGCGACCCGGGTGGCCGGGTGTCGGGAAGCGTGCCGAGGCGAATCGACAGCTGCTCCATCTCTTCCAGTGACGCGATGACCTGCGCCAGCGAGAGGCGCGACCAGCGCCGCACCTGCTCCCGGCGCGCCCCCTCGTAGGTCGCGCTGGCCCAGTCAGCCGGCAGCGGGCCACCCTGCTCACTCATCGTCCAGCCTCATGCGCAGGTGCTCGATGTCGATCCTGTCCTGCTCCCGGTTGGCGACCTGCTTCATGCGAATGAGCGTGGGGATGGTGACGAAGCGCACGGGCAGATCGTCGCGCAATGGCTTGACCACCGCCTTGACATACTCGTCGTCGAAGGCGAAGGGCTCACTGACGAAGATGTCGATCGGCGTCTCCACATGAACGTCGCTCCAGAGCTGGAAGACCTGCATGTTCCTGTCGCGCACCCAGCTCTCGCGAATTCCCGCGTCGGCAAATTGCTCCAGGGTCACTGGCAGCGCGGGCTTGTAGCCCAGGCTGCCCAGTGCCGTGAGCGCATGGCGCAGGTTGTCAGGCTGCAGCTGGATCACGAGGTCGACATCCTTGGTGAAGCGCAGGTATCCGTGGGCATTGACGGCAAGACCACCGGCCACGAGATAGCGCACCCCGGCGCCCTGCAACGCCGTGGCAATGGCTTCGAAGCTGGCAAGGCGCATAGGGTCCGGGCACTACAGGGTGGGATGCTTAGCGGCAAAGTCTAGCATCGGGGGCGGGAGGCGCTGAGACCGGGTGGTCAAAACCGCGAAGACCCGTTGCCTCAATCACGCCAATCGCCGGATTCGGCCAGACGGCGTCACAAGGCGCCTGGCACCCCGGGGGTTGCCGTGGACGCAACGGCCGATTCCTGGGGAATGTGGTAGTAGAGGCGCGGCTGAGCCAGCCGGATCAGCTCAGCGAGGCGCTGGGCGGCCTCCTCCTCGCCACCGGACTCGGGCAACGGGGTGACGAGCCTCACAAGAGCGCCGTCGGTGCGCTGCCGGGTCAGTGAATCCCAGAAGATGTACCACTTCACCGCATACTCGTTGGTGAGATTCCGGCCCCGCTGCATGAACCAGTAGTTGACGAGCTGGCGGTCCTCGCCGGATCCGATGATGAGTTGATTGACCGGGAGGTCGCTTCCATCCGGCAGCACCCCGGGTATCTTCACGACTTCGCTGCTGAGGATCTGCCACCCGCCGCCAGGCAAACAGGCCCGGGGCGAATGCACCGACGCCCCCTTGCGCTGCGAGGCGTAGTAGGCGACATAGAGATTCGCCACATTTCCGGAGGGATGGGTGTAGTTGGCGGTGATGTAATCGGTGAGCTTCAGCACGTCCAGCTCTTCCGGGGATATCTGCGTCTCCACTCCCCGCCACTCGCCCAGGGTCAGGGGAAAGTTCAGGAGCGTCTGCCGTTCCGGCGTGATCTCCTCGCGCCCCGCCAGGCCCACCGACATCAGTAGGGCAAGGCCAAGCACGGGAACGACGGCAAGTGCCGGCCCGCTGGTCCGAAGGGCACCTGGCAGCTTCCGGAGCGTGGCGAGACTGGGCAGCTGCGGATCGAAGACGTCGTCGAGGCTTCGCCGCTGAAGCTTCGCCAGAAGGACCATTTCCGCGAACAGGATGATCAGGCAGCCGACGAAGATCACCCAGCCTTCGAAAAAGTGCAGGAAGGTGTCGCCAGCTCCGATGCCATAGGTATTGAAGAGAATGCCCGTTACCGCGATGCGGATGCTGTTCATGATGATGGTTACGGGAACGGCCGACAGGAAGATCAGCCACCGGTGCCAGTTGGGGCCCCGGTAGATGTAACCGCACAGGAAGCCGAACGTCATCAGGGGAAACAGATAGCGGAGTCCGCTGCAGGCCTCGACCACCTGCAGCTTCGACACGCCCATGTCAATGACGTTGCCTTCGACAAACACCGGAACGCCGACCGCCCGAAGGACGAACGCCGCTATGTCGGTCGAAATGAACTGCAGGCCGGACGACAGCTTGTACTGGATCAGGACGGGCAGCGGCACGAGGAAGACGAGCATGGCGAGCGACGCCCAGATCGCGCGCACTCCCCGGTAGCCGAGGAAGGCCAGGGCCAAAGCCCACACGGCCATGAGGAAGGCGTACTGCTGGATGATGAACAGGGCACTGAGCTCGCCAACCATCAGCACCGCCAGGGCGGCGACGAGTGCTGCCACGCCTATCCAGGCGGGGGCCGGCGTCGACTCGACGAGGCGCTCGGCGCGGGCAAGGAAAAGGTAGGCGGCCAGAAACGGGATCAGGTAGCCATGGCTGTACTCGGGCTGCTGCCAGAGACGCTCCATCTCGACGAAGCTGTCCCAGAACAACGCGCCCACGAGGAAGACGACCAGGAGAAACAGCCCTGCACGGAGGCCGGGGCGTTCCATCGCGGCTGCAGGGGACTCAGGGAAGGATACGTTCACGACTTGTATTGCTCTTATGACAGTTCGCTACTGCGCGACGCACGGACTACGGAGCCCTCTTTCCACACCCGCCAGGCGAAGCTGACCAGCTTCGGGAAGCGCCGGATGCGACTGGGTTGACTGAGAAAACGATACAGCCACTCCATGTAGGACTTCCGCCAGGCCACCGGTGCCCGCTTTACCCGACCGGCCAGCACGTCAAAGGTTCCGCCAACACCCTGGCAAATGTTCACCGTCGTGAGCTTGGGCAGGTTCTCGTGGATCCACAGCTCCTGCTGCGGGCTGCCTAGACCGACGAATACCAGGCGGGCGCCGCTGGCATTGATGCGGGCCGGCAGATTCTCCCTCTCGGAAGGACTGAGATACCCATTCTGGTGTCCGACGATGCGGAGGCCCGGATAGGTCTCCTGAAGGGCCGTGCATGCCCGCGGCGTGACTTCCGGCCGGGCACCAAACAGGAAAACCGGATAGCCCCTCATGGCTGCGAGGGCGCAGAGTTCCGGCATCAGGTCGGCGCCGGTCACCCGTGGTACGCCCCGGGCCCCGCCCAGGCGGGCGGCGAGTACCGCGCCGATACCGTCGGGAATCAGCAGCCCTGCGGCCCCGATGGCCGTGAGGAGCCGGGGGTCGGCGTTGGCAGCCATGATCTTCTCGGGGTTGATGGCAAAAACCGCCATCTGACGACCCGCGCGAATGGCATCGTCCGCAAGCAGTACGGCCTGCGGCATGGAAACGCAATCCATCGGGACGCCGAGAATGCTGACCCGGTCCCGGGGGGGCTGGTGCGCAGGCAAGCTGGTCATCCGTTAATACTAAACGGAATTTGCAATGTTAAACCGATGATTACGTCATAAGTGACCGGATTTTAAGGGGGAGATCCAGGATACTGCGTTCCCGGCCGGTCGCCCCCGCCCCCGCCCCCGCCCCCGATAAACCGCCCTTAGAGCGCAAATGCCAGTGTCAGGAGCAGGAAGATCTGACGCTCCTGGTTGATCCCGTTGGCATGGGCGCGAATCACCCTCTCGACGCCCGCAGGATCCACGAATCGGCTGAGGGCATCTCCCCGTTCCGCGAATATGGCCAGCAGCCGGGCAGTGTCCCCAAACCAAATCCTCGTGGGAGACTGAAACCCCTTCTTCTTCCGCCGCACGATGTCAGCCGGCAGTACTTGGGCTGCGGCGGCCAGGTGGATGCGCTTGCCGCCGGCCAAAGTTACCTTGAATTTAGTCGGCAGACTTTCTATGAAGCTCACCAGTTCGGTATCGAGAAATGGCACACGGCATTCCAGTGAGTGCCTCATCGTAATCCGGTCGGTGTAAAGGAGAAGATCATCCGGAAGTCCCATGCGCAGGTCCAGCCGCATCATCCTGGCGACGGGTGACACGAGCTCGGCACAGTTCCAGGTTCGATAGGCATAGTCGAGCACCTCCAGGGAGCGATGATCCCGCCGCCCAGTTAGTTCCCCGATCTCGCCGGGCGAAAACACCTGCCACGTCGCCAGCAACCGATCGGGCTCACCTGCCCAGGCGGCCGTCTCAATGCCACGGCTAAACTGGTCGTTCCGAACACCAGTGGCTCGCACTGCCCAGCGCCCCAGTGGCGCCAGGAATGGCGGCATAAGACCGGCCAGTAGGTAGCCGCGATACCGGCCGTAGCCGCCCAGCGGCTCGTCAGCGCCTTGGCCAGAAAGGACGACTTTTACATGCTCAGCTGCAAGCTCAGCGAGAAAGTGCATCGGAATCAAAGACGTCGTTGCCAGCGGCTCTTCTACAGTCCTCACCACGCGCTCTAAAGCACCAAGAAAATCGTCAATCCCAATGAGCCGGTGGAAAAAGTCCACGCCTGTGGCAGCAGCCGATCTGCGAGCGTCCTCAACTTCGCTTTCCTCGTTATTCCCATCGAATCCGATCGTGAACGCCTTCAGTCGTGTGGGCGCGCAACGTCTGGCGTAGTGAGCAATTAGCGCACTATCCACACCACCACTGAGGAGGATGCCAACCTCCGTATCAGACATCATCTGCCTTGCAACCGCCCGCTCAACGCCACCCAAATACTCCCTGATCGCGTCGTCGTAGGAGAGAAGGCTTTCCCTGTACGACGGTGCGATAGCGAACGGCCGCTCGGTGATTGATAGAGTAGGGCCCGATAAGTCCACCCGTACGCAGTGCCCCGGACGGACCTTATAAATGCCTTTGTAAAGCGTATAAGGCGCTGGCAGGTAGCGCATTCGCAGAAGCAAGGGAATACTGTCCGGATCGATCTCAGCATTGATCAACTTCCGGAGCGGTGCTAACTCCGATGCTGCAATGAGCCGGTTGCCCGACATCGCGTAGTAGAGCGGCTTTACGCCGAAGTGATCACGGATGAGGACCAGTTGTTCTGCTCGCCGATCTACGTAAGCAAGGGCGAAGATGCCGTTCAGGCGCGCACAGCCCTCGGGACCATGGGCGCCCAGCCAGTGCAATACTGTCTCTGTGTCGGAATGGCCACGAAAGACTTGGCCAGGAAGCTCACGGCGCAGGTCGGCATGGTTATAGACCTCCCCGTTATAGGCCATGACCAGACTGCCGTCGTCCGTTTGCATGGGCTGGTGCCCGGCTGCGGACAGGTCAACAATCGACAGCCTCCGATGGCCCATCGAGATGAGATGCGGCCCGACCCTAAGGGTCGTCAGGCCGGCATCGTCGGGCCCGCGATGACGCAGTAAGTCTCTGTCAGCCTCGGTTAGAGGGGCGTTGACGGCAACTATCAATCCACACAATGACGAGGTCCTACCGAGGGGCTAGGCCCCAACATGATTTCCGGATTGCTAGAAAGCTCAGTTTAGTTGAGCTCGCCGGGCTTTTCGATGACCGTTACGGCTGGTTTTGATCGTGCATCACCTGCCGCACCTGACTCTTAGGACGTGGTTCGTCCCGGAACGCCAGGCTCCACCGTCCGTAGACACGGCGAGAATCCCAGCTCGGCATAGAGTGCGGATAGCTCATGAACGATAGCCCTATCTTCGAATAATCGCCTGGCCTTGGCCCGCGCCTTCTCGCTCATCATCCGGCGCTGAGGCGGATCGCCTAGAATCCTCAACAGTGCTTGCGAAAGCCCCCGAATATCACCCGGATCGACGAGAAACCCCTCCTCCCCGTCAGTGACTGCCTCTGGAATACCACCGACCCGGGTGGCGATAACTGGGACTCCAGCGGCCATCGCCTCCAACATGGCCATTGGCAGACCTTCATGGTAAGAGGGAAGGATGAAGCATGCGGCACGATCCATGAGCTGCTGCTTCTCAGGCCCAACGACCCACCCAGGAAATGCCACCACATCGCCAACTCCCAATTCAACCGCCAGGCGACGGAATGCTTCCGGATCTCCATCGCCCCCGCAGGTCAATTGAATCGCCGGGAGCTGACTACGAATAGCCGCCAATGCGTGTATTAGATCAGCGACCCCCTTCCGGTCGCCCAATTGACCCAAAAACAACACGTGGCAATTGGCGGCACCAAATGGGCCTGGTGCAGACTCATCCGGAATCCTCACGGGATTGTAGACACACCTGATGTTGGCGCCGGGGACGATGCTCTGCACCCACCGCTTCCAGCTATTGGACAACACAATAACCGCAGCGCTATTAAGCAGGCAGAATCTGATGTAACGCTTTGCGACCGGCCCACACTCTCGCTCATAGAAGACATCGAAGTCGGCTCCATGTAGATGGACCACATACGGCTTACCCACCATGCGCGCAACCAGCATGAAAACTGATTTTCGCCAAAAGCTGGTTCGCAGCGCGACGTGAAAGTGAAAACCCTGAAGGCTACCTTGCACCGAAAGGCGGAGTACGCGCGTCAATGCACCAACTGCCAGGGACACTTTGCCAAGGCGACCAGTCTCCCGGTGAGTATCGATATAGGTGATCGGCCACGCGGCAAATAACCCTGCTGCGTCGTACGCACTCACAACCGCAGCCATTCCACCCATTGAACGCGTTGAGGGGCCAAGCATTACGATCTGTCGACGTCTCTCCCGGCCGACACTCATGACTATTCCCTCAGAAGAACAATCCCGTCCTTCGCTCCAAGCCGAACACGACGTGCGCTCGTTCCGTCATTCACGATTGGATCCTGGCGGCCGAGGAAACGACGGTATCCTGGCTCCAGATCTACAGTCACCGGAAGAGCTGACGGGTTGACTAGTACAACGCCCCTTTCAAATCGCCGGCGAAACACCGGTCCAGACCATTCGCTGAGCGGAGGCAGGTCAATTGGGCGACCAAGATCTAGGTCGAACTCATCAAACCAGGTAACGTTCCTGTAATTTGATCCGGCTTCCGTGTACGAGAAATATCCATCATCTAGCAGGCAGGACGTCAATCCATACCGCATCCTTGCATAGTCATTCGACTCGCCATGGACATTGAATCCGACGATGTGCGGCTTTGCAGTCTGCGCCACTGAGGCTCGATATCGGGTCATTGCAGCCCGCCAACCCAACCGCGTCTCCGTCGACCATGACTCACCAATTATGGACTCCAGAAAGGCGCCGTTCAGAATGCCGCGGTACTCAGGCGAGGAAATATCGTCCGAGTTTCCCATCAATAGAGCGCGCGGGCTCAACTCCCGAATACGCTTCCAATGCCTTACGTTTCCCTCTCGATACGCGGCAGCAATGCGCGGATCATCCCGGCTGTCGTTTACTCCATCATTATCCCAGTCGGCGTAGCGAACGGCTGGTCGACTAAGCGCATTGTCCAAGTACCAGATCTCAAACTCCGGGACGTTCCGGAAGTATTCGTTGTAATCGAATTCGGCCAACCATTCGCTATATCGCTTCCCATTCTTGTCGGGAGACATCCAGGCAGAGACATTGATATCCCACGCTGAGTAGTTCTCGGTCCATTGAACCCGTCGGCCGCGGTTGTCGACCAGCCACCACTTCTCTTGCGTAAGCTTCTCGGCCTTGTCCCGATTAGGATGGCTCTTCGCGTCCTGACTCTCCTGAAGGATGGTGTACTGACCGACAGCGATATCAGGATTGAGCCTCTTGATGTTCCGTACCACACCCGAGATCTCGGGCCGAGCGCGCCCATCGGCCTGCCACCCGGGATAAAACCCCAGGATGACGATGTCATGGCGCGCGAATTGCTCCTGCTGACCGCTGTCCTCATAGTAAGAAGGCCCGCCAATATTCATTCCCATAATCCTGGGAAACGAACTATGCCGGTCTAGCCCTGCCGAATGTCCCGCATGACAAAATGTGAGACCGATCAAAATAACAAAGCATTTGCCAAAGCTTCCCACCCTAGCTGACGACTCATTCACTGGCAGCTGCCACGCAAAGCTCAAGGACCTTCCCCGCATTCGCCTTCCATGTGTAGCTCCTCACCACTACCTCCCGGGCTGCGTCCCCAATCGCCTGGCGCCTAGCCACCGAGTCATGTAGACCAATTATTGCGTCCGTCATCCCCGCGATACTCTCCGCAGGGCAAATGATCCCGGTGACGCCATCCTCAATGACCTCCCGGATCTGGCCAAGCCCTGGGATAACAACGGGCTTGGCCATAGCCATATACTCGAACAGCTTCAGCGCGGAACCGTAAAATCCCTTGTCGTAGCTCGCCTCTGGAAACGGAGCGGTAACGACGTCCATGGCAGCAATGTACTGGGGTACTTCTGCGTGTTGAATAGATCCGGCGAATACAACGTGAGACGTCAGACCCCGATCCGCGACCAGTGCCTCGCACTTTGGGCGATCTGGCCCATCACCAACAAGCAGTAGTGCTACCGACGGTAATCGAGGCACTATTGAGGCCGCAACGTCGACAAGGACTTGCACACCGTGCCACGGCCGAAAGCTCCCGACAAAGCCGATCACGAAACGTCCACCAAGATCGAAACGATCGCGAACCCATTGACCTGACACATCTGGCGAGAACATCGTTTCGTCCACACCATTCGCAATGACCCATATTTTTCGTCCATCAACTCGATAGTGCTCTATGACGTGATCTCGCAACTTTGTCGAGACCACGAACGTGCTCCGAGCTTTTGACAGTGAAAGCCGGTCCAGAAAGTCACTTGACGCCGGCCGTCCCTGGTACTGCTCTATGGAGCGCAATGCGTTCACCTCGAGGATGACCGGATAAAACAAGGAAACGAGGAATACAGCACCCGCGAATCGATTAAGCGGGTCAAATCTGAACAGGACAACATCCACGCCATTGATGCGCGCCCTGCCAAGCGTGACCAATGCATACTTGAGATTATTGACAAACCATGACACCCGGACACGAAGCCTTCGAAGCAGGGACCATGTTTTCTTGTCGCCTGCATAGGGAATATCGCCGAAGCTCACCAGAATTAGCTCTTCACCGAGAGCTCGGAATGCCCGCGCAAAGGACTCCACATGTACTTGGGACCCTTCGCCTGGTATTGATATGAAGCAGTACAGAACTCTCATGGAAGTGCCAGTTACGGATCTGAAGCTCGTCCTGCGGCCGCCAAAAGAACTGCCGCCGTAGATTGAGTCATTCTAGACAGCGTAAACTTCTCTTCCACGAGAACCCTGCCGTTGACGCCCATTTGAATACCAGCGGACTGATTGGACGCCAATGCAATAAGCCCATGAGCCAGGTCCTCGAACTCCCCCGGACGAACAAGTAAGCCGGTCTGTCCCGTAACTACGGCCTCGCTGGCGCCTCCGATGTCCGTAGCAACCATCGGAACCTTCATTGCAAGAGACTCCAGCATCGCAATGGAAAATGTCTCCACGGCCGTGGATGCAATGATCGACGCATTACTCGCAGCCAGCACCGGACGCACATCCACAACCAGCCCAAGAAACCTGACCGCCCGTGAAATGCCAAGATTCATTGCGAACTGCTGGGCGGTCCCTCGCTCTGGACCGTCACCCGCAAGCAAAAGCACACTGTCCGGCTGCTGCCTAAGGAGCTCCGCAAAGGCCCTTAGAATTAGGTCGTGGCGTTTTTCGGGGCGAAATCCAGCAACGCATGTAGCAACAAACGCATTCCCACCAATTCCGAGTTTCTCGCGAAGGGCCCAACCCGTCCCGGCCACTTTCAGTGGATCAAACCACGTCGGGTCAATCCCGTTGTAGACAACTACTGTCCTCCCCTGCAGAAACGGGTACTTCGCTATCCAGTGTCGCTCCTGAGCCTTACAGACGCAGATGATCCGAGCACAAGAACGCATCAACCACTGGTAAAGAAGAAGATCGAACATCTCGTCACGGAGGCGAACGTTCTTCGTTGTATGCAGTGCTACAACTATTTGGGGAGTTCTCGTGGAGATTCGGGCGGCACTCCACCCAACAAACAACGCAATCTGCAAGGAACAGTGAAGTACCTCAATGTTTCTTTCATCAATAAGCGCGGCAAGACGACTTATAGGCCTTGTATCGAATCGCCCTCGTCGCGCAACATGACAAAAGGACACCTCGTTAAGGTCTAGTCGGTCGTACTGGTCCATTTGCCGCTCAAACACAAACAGGTGCTTCTCAAACGCACCGGAATCCAGCCCGTTTACGAGTGACACGGTTTGAGTTTCTGCGCCCGCCCTCATCAATGAGGGCAGAACAAACGCGGTCCGAACACGCGAGTTATGCGCCTCGCGAGTCCGACCTACTGACGACTTACGTGCTAACGTCGCGGAGTCCATGGAAATTGAGGATCCCATGTGCGCAGTTGCTGTTGGCTGACACCCAATCGCTCGACGCCCGCCAAGGTTGAATCGGTGATTCTCTCTTGAGTTGAATTGCGAGCCAAAGCAAGAAATATCCAGAACACGAGAGAGATCTGGTAGCTGTTAATCTCAGTCCCGAAGGTGGCGTCCGTCATGATCGCGGCCGCTGCACCGGCAGCTCCTATTCTAAGGAGACCAAGATCGGGCGATGTCCCGATCCGGCTCGGCCGACTGAGGGCAGTTCTATACACAGCAAGAAATAGCAGCATCCAGAGCACAAACGCCGGCGTCCCACTTTCAATCCAATACTGAAGTTGACTGCTGTGAGGTTGGTTACTAAGCGACAGCCCCCCTAATGACTGCCGCACATACCTTGCATTATCGTTCCAGGCGCCAAAATACTCCGTTACTCCGGGCCCGATTCCGAATACGGGATACGCTTCTATTACTGGCCAGAACTCGCCGAACTGAGTGAGTCGACCCTCCGCTGAGCGAAGTGCCTCACGATCCTGGAAGCGAATCTGCACTTCATCGAAATACGTTACGACCCCCGAACCAACAACAACCAGGCCGAGAACGCACATCGCAAGGAGCCTACTCGGCCGCACGATCCCTGCTCGAATCATTGCAATAATTACGAGGCCGCCGCCAACTATAAAGCTGAGCCACCCTGCACGGGAAAACGTGAAGATGAGTGCAATGACTCCAGCCGCGTGCAGGGCATACCAGTGAAGCTTCTGCCGCCGAAACAGGTATGGCAGGGCAAAGACGAGCAGTGTGGCCATGTAGCCGGCGAATGCGTTAGTAGCCCCGAGAGTCCCGGACACCCGCATATCACTCTTGACGAAGAACAGTCTTGATGGGTCCTGCTCGCCCAGGACGACTAGACCCAATATCCCATCCGTAACCTGCTGCGCCATTGCAAGACCCGCCTGAAGCCCTATTGCGAGAAGAACAGCAGCCTTTATCTGGCCAGCAAGCTTCTCAGTGAGCTGAAGGTTTCTCACCAAAAGGAATACCAGTAGGTACTTCGCCTGCCACAGAAGAAAGATTAGGCTCCTATCTAGGTGAATGGACGAAACTAGGGCGGCAAGTGCTTGCCAGCAGATGAGGATGATGAGGAGCCAACCAATACGATCAGGTCGAAAGCGCTCCCGCCGCTCGATTGCCGCCACAAAAAACAACAAGAGGAATACGTCAGCCAGGAAGATCTGGAGCTTCGCGGGCTCGTCAAGCGATATTGAATAGAGGGAGACTTGAAACTGAGAGAAGAACACTATCGCTAGAAGGAGAACCTCATATTTGCGACGAAACAATAGAAATCCGGCAAGGGTGAGGATCCCAAGCACGCCAACTACCTGACGTTGCGGGGAGTCCTCCCAGTAGGTAAACAGGATTACCAAAGCTACTGGCGTCCCAAGAACCAATGCCCCAAGCAATAGCATTGTCACAAATGGCGTTCTAGGACTGCGGATACCCCGACTCACGCCTTACTCTCCCTATAGCCTGGTAGCGCAAGTCGCACGATCACGGCGACCGATTCGCGGTACAGGACAAGACTTAGGCCCACAAATATGCACGCACCAAGTCCTACGCTCGCTATGAGTCGCAGAGCGGGATGCCACTCACTAACCAACACTCCAAAGATAGCGACGCCAGTCGCCATTGCCAAAGCCGCTATGAGAGGCGGCAAATGGTTAGATGCATATGAGCGGAGGGACATGTTAATCAAGCGACCTGTTACGGCGGCCATGACCAGATAACGAATCGGAAACAGAACCGACCACGCAACTAACACGCCCGATAGGCCGGCGATCTTCGCGCCCGCGTAGAAGCCCGCGCCGAAGGCAATAACTGTCGCAAAGTTCATTCGCGTTGCAAGCCCAGGATAGCCAGCGGCATTGCTCACCTGCGGCAAGAGCCCGGACACCGCTTGCATGGCGGCGACAATGGCTAGGACCTGCAGTGCTGGAACAGCATCCAGCCAACGAGGCCCCAACACCACGGCGACTAGATCGACTGCAACCACCGACATTCCCAGAAAGACCGGAAGGGTTGCAATCGCCAGAAGCAGGCTCATTTTCAGGAACACTGCAACTAGCTTAGCGGAGTCTTGTACTTGGGAAAAAAGGGGAAACGCGATTCGATAGTAGGCCGTCGAGATGAACTGAAGAAAGGCATTAGAAATCTGGGCCGCAATTGTATACAACCCCAGGACTTCGGCACCCAAAAGTCGCCCGATGATCAGAGTATCGAGCCTTGTGTAGGCAAGCCATAGGAGGCGCCCCGCAGTTATATTGGCACCGAATGAAACCAGTGGGCGAATTTCGTCGACCCGGAGAACCGCCATTGGACGCCAACGAGCCACATAGGCTAGAGATGTAGCAAGCAGAAGCCGTTCTAGCATGAATCCATATACGAGACTCATCACGCCGACGCCCGCAAGGCCCAATCCAACCACCGTCATGCACCTAAGTAGCGCGGAACCTAACTCGAGCTTGGCTATCGAATCGAGCCGGAACTTGCGGGAAAGCATTGCTGTGCAGATGATGGTGACCGGAAGCACCAAGAATGTGACCGACAGCGCTCGAATCAGGGGAACGACACGTTCCTCATCGAAGAAAAACCGTCCAATCGCCGGTGCCAGAAGCTGGCTAGCGCCGAGGAGCGCAATTGAGACCAGCGAGAGGAGCCAGAAACATGAGGAAAGCTGGCGCTGACTGACTTCCTTACGCTGAATGATCGCGCTTACCAGACCGAGATCTACGAAGACATCTATAAATGCGATATAGAGGAGGGCGAGGGCAAAGATCCCAAAGTCTTCGCGCTCCAGTAGCCGAGCCATTATTAGTGTTGCCGCGAACGTTGACGCCTGACCAAGTGCCTTTGAGAGGCCGGTCCATCGTGCAGCTCGCCCGAGTCGCGCTGTGTCGTGGCTTTCGCCGATGTCTTCCATTTCGGGCTTCGCCAATATGGCGAGAAGACTAGATCAGGCCGGCTAGCGGGCCTGCGGCGCTGAGTATTCTGCCGAAGCCGGCGATTCACCAACCCCCGCCGGCAACCCCATCCTCCTCCGATCCTCCAGCACCGCCCGCACCTCCCCCGCCCCGACCGTCGGCTTCTCCTCGGAGAACGCATAGACCAGCGCCAGGTCGCAGAAGGTGTTGATGAGCCGCGGTATGCCCTCGCTGGCGGCGGCCACGAGCCGGATGGCTTCGGGATCGAACAGGTCGGCGGCGCCGCCGACGTGGGTCACGCGGTGCACGATGTACTGCTCCACCTCCTCCTCCGTCAGGCGGCGGAGGTGATAGGCAACCGACACGCGCTGGGTCAGCTGGCGCAGCTGGGGGCTCTGGAGCAGTGCGCGGAGCTCCGGCTGGCCCACCAGGATCACGTGCAGCAGGTAGTCCTTTTCCGCGTTCACGTTGGAGAGCATGCGGATCTCTTCGAGCCCGCGGATCCCCAGGTTCTGGGCCTCGTCCACGATCAGCACCACCGGGCGGCCGGCGGCGTACTCGCGGATCATGAACTGGACGAAGTCGTCGTACAGCTCGACCTTGCTCTTGTTCTTGTAGGGCAGCCCGTAGGCCATCATGATCCACTCGGCCATCTCGCCGAAGGACCGGGTGGTGAAGTTGATCAGCCCCACCGTCATGCCGGACTTCATCTCGTCGAGGAGCCGGTTGATCAGGGTGGTCTTGCCGCTCCCCACCTCGCCGCTCACGACCGTGAAGCCCTGGCGGTTCAGGATGCTGTAGCGGAGCAGCGTCAGGGCCGTGCTGTGGCCCTTGGACAGGTAGAGGAATGAGGGGTCAGGCAGAAGGGCGAAGGGTCGCTCCTTGAGGCCGTAGAAGCCTTCGTACATCTCGCGTCAGGTGCCGAAGAAGCGCTTCTTCTTCTGCGCCAGGCCCCCGTACCCGTAGCCGGACGTCGGCGCCTCGGACTTGTTCAGCACCGTGCCGACCAGCGGCGTGTTCTTCAGGATCTCGAACGCCTTCTGCAGGTCGTCCTTCTTCGTGCCACCGCTCTCCGCCACCATCAGGAAGCAGTCCGTGTAGGGCGAGAACGCCAGGGCATCGTCGGCGGCCAGGATCGGCGGCAGGTCGAACACGACCAGGCGGTCCGGGTACCGGGTCTTCAGCTCGTTCACCAGCGCCACCATGCGTGGCGAGCGGAGCATCTCGGCCGAATTCGGCAGCGCGCTCCGGCCCGGCAGCACCACCAGCCGGTCGATGGACGGCGTGAACAGCAGCTGGTGCAGCGGAATGTCGCCGGTCAGGTAGTCCGACAGGCCCAGCTCCGGCTGGTAGCCGAAGTACTTGTGCACCGTCGGCCGCCGCAGGTCCAGGTCCACCAGCAGCACCGTGTGGGTCACTTCCATGGCCAGGCTCACGGCCAGGTTGATCGCCGTCAGCGTCTTGCCACAGCCGGAGGCGGGTCCCGTCACGGCCACCGACGTCCAGCCGTTGTTCCGCATGGTCTGCAGCACCCGGGTGCGCATCATGCGGTAGGCGTCCTTGAACTTGTGCTCGGGCAGTGCCGCGATGATCCGGTTGTCCAGCAGGGTCTTCGGCGACACCTCCACCATCTTCGTCATGGTGTAGCGCACGCCGGTGGACAGGTCCGCCGGGATGCCCTGGCTCTGGCTGGTCTGGCGCAGCACGTCCGTGGCGGTCAGGCGGTCCTGGCCCGCGCGCTCGAGAGCTTTCTTGATGCGTTCCATGTGTCGTTACATTCCCAGGCGACGGAGACCCACGTACCAGAGCACGTCCAGCGGGATCCAGAGGAAGTGGATGAGCGCCAGGATGATGCCGGCGATGACCGGGGCGATGAGCAATACCCCCACCCTCGTATTGCGTTCCTTCTTGCGATCCTCGGCGGTTTCAATCAGCGGAATCTCGGCGATCGGCGGCGCGCCCTGCACGCGCTCGATCGCGCGGGCACTGTGGATGGCCTCGTCCATGGACTCGGCCACCTGGGGCCAGCCCAGGCCGGCCGCCAGCACCAGCACGACGAGCAGGGCCAGCAGGACGGGCCGGTTCGGGCTGGACGGCAGCAGGGGCAGGTCCGGCGGCTCCACCAGGGCGAAGCGCTCGCCCTTGCTCTGGGTTTCCAGCGACTGGCCCATCTTGGCCGTCACCAGCCGCTCCCGCGCGTTCTGGTAGCTGAACGTCGCGCCCTGCAGGCGGCGAATGAGGGCGCTCAGGTCCTTCTCCACCTCGGAGCTCTGCAGCATCTTGCGCTCGGCCTCGGCGCGGCGGGCGCGCAGCTCGGCCTGCTTGGTCACCAGCGAACGCTCGGTGGAATCCAGCGTCTCCCGCTGGGCGCGGATCTGGATGTAGACGGGGTTGTCGGGCTCCATGCTGCCCATGCCCTGGCGGCGCGGCTCGGCGGCCCGGGCCTCCAGGCTGCGCACCAGGCGCTCGGCCTGCTGCACCTGGGGCGAGTCGGCGCTGTAGCTGGCCTGGGCCTTGGCCAGGTCGATGCGGGCCTGGGCGAGGTTGGCGGAGTTCTGGTCGAGCGTGATGTCGGCGCCCAGCTGGGCCCGGACGGCCTCCAGGTCCCGGCGCACGCGGATCACGTCCGGGTGCTCGGCGCTGTAGCGGCCCTCCAGCCGGGCCAGCTCCGTCTGCAGCGCCTTCAGCTGGTCCTGGGGCGATGAGATGGGCTTGCCTTCGGACGTGACCGTGGTGGCGATCGGGCTCAGCTTGGCCAGCTCGGCGTCCAGCATGATCTTGTTTTCGCGCAGCGACTGGATCTGCCGGTCGATCTCGCCGATGTCATTGTCCAGTGACGCCATGAGCTGCATGTTGAAGGTCATGAGCTCGGGCAGGCTGCCCTCGTTCTCGCGCTTGATGGCGGCGATCTGGGTTTCCAGTTCCTTCACCTCGGCATCGAGGCGGTCCACCTCGGCCTGCATGAACTGGCTGGTCTCGGCTGTCTTTTCCGTCCGGGACCGGACGTTCTCGGCCAGGTACAGCGACACCAGCTCGTTGGCGACCTGCCGGGCAATCTCGGGGTTGTCGTGCTCGAAGCCCAGCTTGAAGGCGATGGTGCTGGTGATCTGCTGTCCACCCAAGCCCTGCTGCTGGACATCGATCACGTCGATACTCATGTCCTTCTCGACGTCTCCCACCAGCAGCAGCGTGGGCAGGAACTTGCGCTCCTCGGGGAACAGGTCGAACTTCTCGATGATCTGCGCCAGGTTGGTGCGCGTCATCACCCGCTGGTTGATGTACTGGATCTGCTTGGACGCGAAGGTGGTCACCGTGGTGGGTACCAGGCCCGGCGGGATGTCCGGGTCCTCGATCAGGATCACGGCCGTCGAGGTGTAGGCGTTCGGCCACATGAAGATGGTGATGCCGCCCAGGACCAGCAGGGTCAGGGCGAGGATCAGGGCCGGCTTGCGGCGCCGCTTCAGGGCGTCCAGGTAGTCGCCGAAGGTCCGGTTGTCGTCCTCGGGAATCGCGATCTCAAAGGCCATAAATTGGGTTCTGCCGTCTTTCGTGCCGTCACGCAGGTGCCGGCCGTGGTGGATGAGACGTTCTTTATGTTCGGGTAATGCTAGCCGGGGACGGGGTTACTGACTGTGACCGAGGCAGGATTTTCGTCCAGAAAACCCGCCTAGCCCCTTGAATGTTCAGTCTATCACCGGCCCCGGAGGGCCGTTGAACATTACCAAGGTTTCATAGCGCACTGTAGGAGCGCCTTCAGGCGCGACCGAGATCTTCCGGTCGCGGCTGAAGCCGCTCCTACAGCAAAACGGGCCCCGAAGGGCCCGTTTGCGGCACGAGACTGAGTGAGGCGTCAGGCAGCGGCGACCTTGCCGGCCCGGAAGCGACGTACCGCGAGGCCTGCGATGGCCGTGCCCAGGAGCCAGATGGCCGGGGGCGCCGGGACGACCGGGCCGCCGCCGAAGTAGGCGCTGGAGAGGCGATCCTTGCAGCCGCCGTGGCCGTCCGGGCCGGAGGACCCGCTCAAGCTGTCATTGCCGCCTTCGCAGAGTTCGAAGCCCGCCACGTGGGCGGAGAACAGCGAGAAGCCTTCGGGTGAACGGCCCGTCGACAGGTCCACGTAGCTCTGGATGGTGTCCAGGTCCACGCCGGTGATGGAGAAGGTCAGCGGATCCTGGCGTTTATTGCCCTTGCCCTTCACCGCGATGTCGAAGAGGCCGAAGCCGTCCATGCGGCCGCGGTTGCGGGCACGCCAGCCGTCGGGCGATTCCACGTTCGCGGCCTCGGCGCCGATACCGCCCACGACGTTGAACCCGAATCTCTGGATGCCGAAGTTCGGGCCCGCCAGGTCGAGCAGCGGCTGCAGGGCCTCGACGGTGAAGTTGATGGCACCCAGGGCACCCTCGTCGTCGATGGTGACCTTCAGGTAGTTGATGCCGTCCGCGAGCTTGTTGGACTGGTCGAGGAAGTATGAAATCGAAGCTGCCTGGCCGGAGCTGGCAAAGCTCAGGCCCACGAGCAGGCCTGCGGCTATCTTCAATTTCATGGCATTTCCCTCTGCGCTCGGCGTTTTGTTGTTCATTCACCCAGCTGAGGATCAAGCAGCACCTCTGTTCTAGGTGAGGTCTACTTTAGTGACAGAACGTGACGTGTGCAATCACGATCTTCCATAATCCGTAGGGGCATTGCGGCGGAATGTTCACACTCGAACCGGCCGCAACGCAGCTGATCCGCCGATATCTGCACGTTACTCGAAGTCACCGGGATCAAGGAGCTGATTTTACTCAATCAGGGCGCCGGCCCATAGCACCGGCCCATAGCACCGGCCCATAGCACCGGCCCAGAGGTCCCCCAGGGCCCGGCAGAAGGCTTTCCAGTCCTGATGCCGGGCCCGTTCGTCCCGCCCGGGCTCGCGGCCGGCCCAGGCACCGAGCAGGAGGTCGTCCCCGGACGGGTCCAGGCCCGCGCCCACGGCAAGGCCTGCCAGGTCGAAGGCGGGCGGGCCAAGCCCCGCGTACTCCCAGTCGATGAGGCGCAGGGTGCCGTCGGTGCCGGCAATGAAGTTGCCGGGCGTCGGGTCCCCGTGGCACAGGCACGGGCGGTCCGGCGCCCCACCCGCTTCAGCGCCGGCGGATGCCAGGCACCGGGCCAGGAGCTCCCGGGCCGTCCGGGCCGGGACCGCAGCCGGGGCGCCGCCCAGCGCCGCATACCGGTCGATGGCTGCCGCCAGGTCGAGCCCGGGGCCGGCGGCTGGCAGGCCGTGGACCTGGCGCAGCAGGACCGCGGCCCGCCGCAGGTTGGCGGGTTCCCGGAGGTCGGGCGCCGTCCAGGCCCGGCCCGGCAGCCAGCCGGTGAGCAGCGTGCCGCGGCCGGCGTCCGCGGCGAGGCAGTGGGGTCCCAGCCCCGCGGCGGCCACGGCCCGGAGCACGGCCGGCTCGGCGGCCCGGTTCAGGCCGAGCCGCCGGGCCAGGGGCTCATCCACCCGGAGCACCGCCGGGCGCCCGTCGGCCAGGACCCGGAAGGTCCGGCTCACCGGGGTGACGGCCAGGACCTCCCGGAGCACCCAGCCGGGGGGCAAGGTCGGGGGCAGGTCCGGCGGCCCGGTCATGCCGCGGCCACCGCCTGCCGCTCCCAGGCCAGCCGCCAGCGGCGCCAGCCGAGGACCACGAGCGCCAGGTAGAGCGCGAACAGCGCGGCGGTCGCGTAGAGCCCCCGCTCCAGCGCGAGCCCGAGCGTCAGCGCGTCGATCACGAACCAGTACAGCCAGTTCTCGAGGAGCTTCCGCGCGACCATCCACGTGGTGAGGATCGCGCTCCAGGTGACGACCGAATCCAGGTAGGGCGAGGCCGCGTCCGTGTAGCGCTCCAGCAGGGCGCCGCTGGCGAGGGACAGCAGCAGGATCGTCGCGAGCGCGACGGCGTGCCGGCCCGCCGGCCAGCGGTGGATGGCGAGCGCGGCGCCGCCGTCCGTGCCGGGGCGCCAGGCCCACCAGCCGTAGATGCCCATGGCCGCGTAGAACAGCTGCAGCCCGGCCTCCATGTACAGGCCTGCCGCGTAGAACACGCCGAGGTAGAGCAGCGCGCTGGCGATGCCCGCCGGCCAGCACCAGCGGTTCTCCCGGATCGCCAGCACCAGGTAGGCGATGGCGAGGATGACGGCGGAGATCTCCATGGATACGCCGGTAGGAGCGCCTTCAGGCGTGACCCCGGCCGGGTGGAAGGGTCGCGCCTGAAGGCGCTCCTACGGTGGGCGTCCTGTCGATGTCGAGATCCGCATTCAGGAACTTCGCCACCAGCACGACCGGGTGGACGCGCTCCATGGCGGCCCGCGCGCAGCGGGTGACCGCGCCCGTCACGGCGTCGAACTCGCCGCGCACCTGGGTGCTCATCGCGTTGGTGACGATCTCGATCCCCGGTTCCTGCCGGAGCTCCAGGATGAAGTCGGTGATGTGGCCGACGAAGTCGGTCGCCAGCGGGTAGAGGCTCAGTTCAACCGTAATGCGCATTGCTGTCTCCTTGGTTGCCGTTGTAGGAGCGCCTTCAGGCGCGACCGTCGCTTGCGCGGTCGCGCCTGAAGGCGCTCCTACAGGCGGTATTTGATGGTCAGGCCCGCGTGGCGGGGATCTCCCAGGCGGGTGTACAGGGTCTTCCCGAAGTCCGGCGGCTCGTTGCCGAAGTAGAAGCCCCGCACCGCGTACTCCTCGTCCAGCACGTTCCGGCACCAGGCCTCGACGGACCAGGCGCCCCACTCCCGCCCGGCCCGGAGATCCAGCACCTGCCAGGCCTCCGTCTCCGGGTCGTTGCAGTCGGCCGCCTGGCAGTAATCGATGGCGAAGGCGTCCTTGCCGGTGTAGTCCGCCCGGGCGAACCAGCCGCCCGGGGCCCGCCAGGTGGCGTTGAGCGCGAAGGTGTAGCGCGGCGCGTGGGCGAGCTCCCGGCCCTCGAGCTCCGGGCGCGCGCTGAAGCGGTCGATCTCCGTGTCCAGCAGGCCGAACGCGGCGCCCAGCGTGAGCGGCGGGAGGGCCTGCCAGGTGCCTTCCAGCTCGAGGCCCGCGGTGTGCCCCGACTCCGCGTTGGTGGTGGAGAACAGGAAGGTGGTGGGATCGCCGGGGACGAACTGGCGCGGGACCTTGATCTGCAGGTCGTCCCGGTCCTGGTAGAAGACGCTCAAGGACGCGGCGGCGCGCCCGTCGCCGGACTCAAGGCGCGTGCCCACCTCGTAGTTCCACAGGTACTCCGGCTGGAATTCGAGCTGCTCCTCCGCGCCCTCGACCCCGACGAGGGACGCGTTGAAGCCGCCGGCCTTGTAGCCCCGGGCCACCCGGGTCCAGAGGCTGGCGGATTCCCGGAGCTGGTGGGTCAGGCTGAGGTCGCCGCCCAGCATCCGGTCCCGCGGACTGAACAGGCTGCCGAATTCGGCGGTCCGCTGCTCCCACCGCAGGCCGCCCGCCAGCGTGGTGCGCCCGTCCAGGGGGCGGGACAGCTCGCCGAAGAACGCGAGGCTGGTTGCGTCGTAGTCGCTGGTCACCGGCGTCTCATCGAGGACGATCTCGACCCCGCAGGCGCTGGCGCCGCAGGTGCCGGTATCCACGCGCCGGTTCTGCTCCTCGAGGGAGAGGACGTACGCGCCGAAAATCCAGTCCGACCCCATTATCCGGCCGCCGGGGGCGGACACGAGGCGGAGCTCCTGGTTCAGGGTGTCCCGCTCCCGGTCGAAGCGCTGGGTGAAGTCGTACTGGTAGGGCGACCAGAAATCGTCGTTGCCCCAGTCCGCGTCGAAGCCGTAAGTGATGTCGGAACTCGCCACGCCGGTGATGCTGACCAGCTCCGCCCGGTCGCCCAGCGGGAGGGTGGCGCGGAGCGCCGCCGCGTCGGTTCGCTGGGAATCCTCGCCGGGCTTGTCCGAGTGGGTCGTGAAGCCGCCGTCGATGGCGAAGTCGTCGTAGCCGTTGTCGAGATCCACGTGGAAGGCCGTGAGCTGCACGGTCGCCCCGTCGCCGGTCCAGCGCAGCTTCGCCCGGGCGGTCAGCTCGTCCTGGTCCGACGTGTCGTCCCGGCCCAGGTACGCGTTGTGGCGAAAGCCGTCGCTCCGGTAGCGCTGGACGGCGACCCGGTAGGTCAGCGCGTCGCCGGCCCCCGGGACGGGACCGCCCGCCACGCCGCCGAGCGCCCGGGTGCCGTCGTCGCCGCCGGTGAGGGTCAGCTCCGCCCCGGGCGTGGCCGTCGGGCTGGCGGTCTGCACGTAGATGAGGCCGGCCAGGGCGTTGGCGCCGTAGCGCGTGCCCTGGGGGCCGCGGAGGACCTCGATCCGGTCCACGTCGAAGCTGGTGGCCACCCCGCCGATGTCGGAGAGGTCGATGTCGTCCACGATGAAGCCCACGGACGGGTTCGGCGCGCCCTCGTACTGCTCCAGCTCGCCCGTGCCCCGGATCTGGAAGTAGCGGGCGCGGGACCCCTCGCCGCTCGTGTTCAGGTTAGGCACCAGCGGCGTGAGCTCCTCGAAGTGCTGGACCGAGCCCGCGGCGATGGCGTCCGCATCGAGCACGGTCAGGCTGGCGGGCACGGCGGCGAGCTCGGCCTCCCGGAGCTGGGAAGCGACCACGACGATTTCGGGAACGGGCGCCGAATGCGCCGGCCATGCCAGCACCAGTAGGAGCGCCTTCAGGCGCGACCCGCAAATCGGGTCGCGCCGGTCGGCGCTCCTACGGGCACGAACGACAGACATCCCACGGATCTCCAGCAACTGGACGATCCGGCGTCGAAATGGCGGGGGGAAGCCGACAGACGTGCGTCTTGTCCCTACGCCGGTACTAGCCGGATCAGGTTCAGAGGGTTCCCTTGCGGATCTCAGGCCGGGCACAGCGCGCCCAAGGCCACCCCTAAGACAGGGGCAAGGATAGCACCGGGCTAACCGGGTGTCAGGCGCTCCAGAAAGGCCCTGAATTGCGGCAGTGACTTCTCCTTCCGGGACCAGCGCTCCACCTCGGCCAGATCAACGTCATTGGTCCTCGCGACCAGCAACGCCTGCTCCAGCGACTGCTGGTCCTTCCAGTGGTAGAAGGCAGCAAGGCGGTCCTTGACGCAATCGGTCGGTGACAACAGGCGGAGCGTCCCGGTGGAGAACTCGAGCTGCCGGATGTCCGTGACTGGCTCATCCCCGACTGAAAGCGGTCCGGCAGGAAACTCAAGGAAGTAGTCCGTGTCGGAGTGGATGAAGTAGCGATTCCGTTCCACCCAGCCAATCTCGGCCAGAACGGCGCGAAGGTTCTTCCGGGAACCCAACGACTCCTCGATGAAATCCATGTCGAGAGAGACGTAGCGTCCGGCCGAATAGATCGCCACAACGGCCCCGCCGGACAGCACTGCATCAATGCCCCGCGTGCGCAGGTGCGTGGCCACCCACGCGGCAAGTTCACCTGGCGTCATGTGCCGGGGCGATGGCATGCCGGCCCTAGAGCGGCTTGCCCGCCCGTCGTGGGCGCCGCCGGTTCACGACCAGTGCGGAGCGGACGTCCGCCGGATAGAAGGCCAGCGTCTTCTCCAGCAAGGCGAGAAGCTCCGAGCGGAACGGGTACCGGGGATTGAAGCTGTAAACGCGCGTCCGGCCGACGGGCCGGCTCACCAGTACGCCGCCCTGCTCGAGCCTTTCGAGCTGCTTCTGGACCGGGGTGATGTCAGCATCGTAAAACTGGCTGATCTCCGTTCCATAGCCGGATTCGCGGGCGAATATGAATATCAGGACCCGCTCGCGCGTCCCGGATCCCAGCAGCGGCTCCAGCATGACACCCTCCTAAAACCTATTAACGAGGTTATATAACCTCATTTATAGGTTACAGTCCAGAACTGGTCCACGGCCGCAACCGGTCGCGCCTGACGGCGCTCCTACAGCCCGCTCCTGCCCTTACAATGCAGCCCCCGAAACAGCCCAGCGGACACCGACCATGAGCACGCCCACAGCCAAGAGCGACTACCAGGCCATCGACGCCGTCGTGAACATCTGGACCGACGAAGCGCTGGCCCAGCGCCCCGCCTGGGGCACGGATTTCTTCTCCGGCAAGATGAATGCCGACCGGGGCGTCATCTCGAAGGGGATGAGCCTCGGGCAGATGATCGAGCAGCTGGACGCCGCCGGCATCGAGCGGGCCTTCCTGATCGCCGCCCGGTCCGGGCGCCCGGGCCTCCCCGGCTGCTACCACATGCCCTACGAGATCGTCGCGAAGGCCGTGGCGAAGTACCCGAAGCGCTTCCACGGCCTGGCGGGCATCGACCCCTACACCGGCATGAAGGGCGTGCGGGAGCTGGAGCACGCCGTGAAGGACCTGGGCTTCATCGGCGCCCACTTCTACCCCCACTGGTTCGAGATGGCGCCGGACCAGGCCAAGTGCTACCCGTTCTACACCAAGTGCTGCGAGCTCGGCGTCCCCATCCAGATGCAGGTGGGCCAGTCCATGATCTACGCGCCGGATTTCCCCTGCCGGAGCGTCGGCCGCCCGATCACCCTCGACGCCGTCGCCTGCGACTTCCCGGAGCTGAAGCTGCTCGGCATCCACGTGGGCATCCCCTGGCACGACGAGATGATCGCCATGGCCTGGAAGCACGCCAACGTGTTCATCGGCACGGACGCGCACCGGCCCAAGTACTGGCCCGAGAGCTTCAGGCGCTTCATCAACTCCCAGGGCCAGGACAAGGTCTTCTTCGGCACGGACTTCCCCGTGCTGCCCTTCGCCCGCACCGTGCAGGACATCGATGACCTCGGCTTCAAGCCCGAGGTGCGGCGGAAGCTGATGCGGGACAACGTGCTGAAGATCTACGGGCTCAAGTAGGAGCGCCTTCACGCGCGACGGCCCCTGTAGGAGCGCCTTCAGGCGCGACACCAATTTCGGGTCGCGCCTGAAGGCGCTCCTACAGGGCAGCTTTCGACTTCAGCAGTGCGGCGATCGCCGCGTCATCAAGCCCCGCCTCGCGGAGGATCTCGGCGGTGTGCTCGCCCAGACGGGGCTGCAGGCGCCGCACGTCGGCGGGCGTCTTGGAGAAGGTCACGGGGAAGCGCGTCATGCGCAGCCGGCCCTCGGTGGGGTGATCCACTTCCTGCCAGAACCCGACGGCCTTCAGGTGCGGATCGTCCTTGAGGCCCGCGAGGGTGTTCACCATGTTGGTCGGCACGCTGGTGTGGCCGAAGAGCTCGAGCCACTCTCCCGTCGTGCGGGTGAGCATGATCCGCGCCGTTTCCTGGTACGTGTCGTCGATGTTGGTAACGCGGTTCGAAAGAGTCTTGAAGCGCGGGTCCGTCAGCAGCTCCGGGTTCCCCGAGACCTTGCAGAAGGTTTCCCAGTGGGCGTCCAGGTACGGCAGGATCGCGATGTAGCCGTCCTTCGTCTTGTAGGGCTTGCGATGGTGGCTCATCAGCCGCGTGTAGCCGGGGCCGCCGATCGGGGGCTCGAAGCTCATGCCCCACAGGTGCTCGGCCATGGTGTAGTACACCATCGTCTCGAACATGGGCACCTCGATCTCCTGGCCCTCCCCGCTCCGCTCCCGGTGGAAGAGCGCCGCGCTGACCGCCGACACCACCTGCATGGCCGTGGTCTTGTCGCAGACCACGGTGGGCAGGTAGCGGGGCTCGCCCAGCACCATCTCGTTCAGCATGGCGATGCCGCTGACGGCCTGGATGGAGTCGTCCAGCGCGCCGCGCTCGCCGTAGGGGCCGTCCTTGCCGTAGCCGTAGGTGCCGCAGTAGATCAGCTGCGGATTGACGGCCTTCAGGGCCGCGTAATCCAGGCCCAGCTTGGCCATGACCTGGGGGCGGTTGTTGTGGACCACCACGTCCGCCGACCGGGCCAGCTGCAGCACGACCGCCCGGGCTTCGGCCTGCTTCAGGTCGAGGACGATGCTGCGCTTGTTGCGGTTGCAGGTGAGGTACAGCGCCGCCATGCCGGGATTGCGGCTCGCGCCGAGCGTGCGGTTGCTGTCGCCGCGGGGCGGCTCGATCTTGATCACGTCCGCGCCCATGTCTGCCAGCATCTGGCAGGCCCAGGGACCCAGGACGACGCTCGTGAGCTCGAGGATCTTTACGCCAGAAAGGGGGCCGGACATGGGGCAACTCTCGGGGATGGGAGTGCAGGAGCGCCTTCAGGCGCGACCCGGAATTCGAGTCGCGCCTCAAGGCGCTCCTACATCAAAAAACCACGCGGGTCTTGCGCTTCGGCTTCTTCGGCAGCTCGTCCGGCGTGATCCTGCGCAGCTGGTCGTAGGTGACGCTGTAGCCCCGGGTCTGGATGCGCTCCAGGAACTCGGCGTAACGGCGCTCCCGCAGGGGCGCCATCTCCACGTTGATGGCCTGGGATATGCGCTTGTAGCGGGCGTTCTGCTCGCTGACTTCGCGCTTGAGCCACGCCCGGGCAGCCGGCGTGCGGCGGTGTTCGATCAGTTTCATGGGCTAAGGTTACGAGGCCTTGTTGAGTTTTTCCAGTGTCGAGCGGGCCTCCGACAGGCCGGGGAAGTCGCCGTCCGCCGCCTCGACCGCCTGGCGCAGTTCCTGCTTGGCGCCAACCGGGTTCCCGGCGCCCATGTAGGCCATGCCCAGGTGATAGCGGAAAATCGGGAACTGGCCGGCCTTGGCAACCACCCGCTCCAGGACGCTCACGGCCTCGGCGTACTGGCCCGCCCGGTAATGGGCCCAGCCCAGCGTGTCGAGCATGGCCGGGTTCTCCGTCTTGCTCAGTCCCTTGGCCAGTTCCAGCGCGCGGGCGTGACTCGCCTTGTCGGTGCGGCGGTCCAGCAGCAGGGCGGCCAGGTTGTTGATCCCCGGCTCGTAGGCCGGCTGGGCCTTCACCACGGCTTCATACACCTGCATGGCCTCGTCGAACCGGCCGGCCTGCTCGTACTCCGACGCCATCAGCATCGAGAGTTCGGTGTTGCCCGGATTGGCCTTCAGCGCCCGCTGGTAGACGGCGATGCGCTCGTCCCTGTCCTTCTTCGCGCTGGCCAGGGATGCCCAGGCGACGACTGAATCCGGCTTGTCCTTGAGGACATCCTCCAGGTACTGCTCGGCCTTGGCCTGGTCGCCCGAACTCCCGTAGATGCCGCCCAGCAGGAACTTGGCGAACAACTGGTTCTGCTCGTTGGTCAGCTGCTGGTTGAGGAAGACGATCGCCTCGTCCTTCTTGCCCGCCGCGAGCAGCGAGCGCACCAGCCCCTCGAGCGGCAGCGGGTCGCCGGCACGGGCGTTCACGGACTTCCTGAAGGCGTCGGCGGCGCCGGTAAAGTCGTTCTGCTGGGCCAGCACGCGGCCGAGCGAGAAGTCGCCCACCCCGGTCTGGTTGGCGAGGGCCTGCATGCGCCGCGCCTCCTCCTCGGCCTTCTTCGGCTGTCCCTGGGCCATCAGCACTTCGACCAGCCGGCCCGAGGCCACCAGGTCGTCAGGCTGCTTCTCCAGGCGCTTGCGCAACAGTGCCTCGGCCTCGGCGTACTCCTTGTTGCCCGCATAGAGCACCGCGAGCTGCTGCAGGCCGTCGGGCGAGTCGGGAGCCACCTCCAGCAGGCGGCGGTAGCTGTCCTTCGCCAGCGCCAGCTCGTTCTGGCGGACGTAGGCCTGGGCCAGCAGCAGCAACGCCCGGTCGTTGTCGGGTTCCTTCCGCAGGACGAGGCGCAGGTCGGCGATGGCGTCGTCGAACTTGTTCTCGGTGAAGCGCAGCCCGGCGCGGAGCAGGAGGGCGCTCGGTTCGTCGGGCGCGTCGGCGAGGATCCTGTCGATCCCGGCGCGCCCTTCGTCGAGCTTGCCGGCACGGATATCGAGCGCCGCGACCCGGTTGCGCGCCGCAAGGCCCTCGACGCTCTTGGGCGCGCGCTCGCCGAGTTCGGCGTAGGTCTTCCGGGCTTCCTCCGGGCGGTCGGTGGTTTCGTAGAGCTGGCCGAGGGCGAGGCGCAGCTTGCCGGCGTCCGGGTTCTGCTCGATGAAGGACTTCAGTGCCGCCTCGGCCTTCTCGCGATTGCCCTGGCCCGCCAGGAACTGCACGTAGCCCAGCTGCGTGTCGGCATTCTTGGGGTCGAGTTCCGTGACCTTGCGGAGGAGCGCATCGGCTTCTTCCATGCGCCCCTGGCTTGCATAGAACTGGGCCAGCTGGAACTGGTAGCCCTGCTCCTCCGGGAAGTCCTTGGACAGGGCCTGCAGGCCGGTCTCGACCTCGTTCAGGCGTTTGCCCTGGGAGAGCATGATCACCTTGAGCTCGCGCAGCTGGCGCGTCTTGTCGGCGGGCAGGCGCCCGATGGCCACATCCAGCGTGGCAATGCCCTTGTCGAGGTCCTCGATGGCGTCCGAGGCCGCCTTCAGCAGGATCGCTTCGACGTTGTCGGGATCGAGCCTGATCGCATTCTCGACCTCGGCGACGCCGCCTTCCCGGTCACCCTTCTGGATGAGCACGCGGGCCCGGAGCAGGTGCACCCGGGCATCGTCGGGGGCCAGCTTCATCAGTTCGTCGGACTGCTTGGCCGCCTCGTCCCAGGCCTGGCCCAGGAAGTAGAGCGTACCGAGCTTCAGGCGCGCCTCGACGTTGCCGGGATCCTCGTCCACGACGACCAGCAGATGACCGAACATCTGCTGGAACTCCTTCTGCTTTTCGGCGATCTCGGCGAGCAGGAAGCGGGCCTTGGCGTTCTTCGGCTCCACCTGGGCGGCGTTCTGCGCCTCCAGGCGGGCCTTCACGTAGTCGCCGGCATCGTAGAACTCCTGCGCCTTCACCAGGTAACCGGCAGCGCGCTGCTCCGGCGACCCGCAGCCGATCAGCAGCAGCATGGTCGCGAGGACGAGGACTGGGGTTCTGGCTTGCATGGCGATGTTCCTTGAGGTCTCGTTGCGTATTGTAGGAGCGGCTTGAGCCGCGATCCAACTTTCCCTTGTCGCGGCGGTCGCCGCTCCTACAGGTGCTCCTTCAGGCTGGCGACGCAGCGGGCGGCCGTGCGGCCATCCCAGCGGTCGGGCCGCCTGCCGTGGGGCCATTCCCCGCGCAGGGCCCTGCCCGCCTCGGCCACCAGGTTCTCCGGCTTCACGAGCCGGTTCGTCCCCTCGGTCACCGTGACGGGACGCTCGGTGTTCGCCCGGAGGGTGAGGCAGGGAATGTCCAGATACGTGGTCTCCTCCTGGACACCGCCGGAATCAGTGATGCAGAGCGCGGAATGGCTGACCAGGTTCATGAACTGCACGTAGCCGACGGGCTCGCACAGCCGCACGGCGGCCACCGCCTCCAGTCGCGCGAGGAGGCCGGACTCCACCAGCTTCTTCCGGGTGCGCGGGTGAATGGGAAACACCAGCGGCACGTCCTTCGCAACCCGGACCAGGGCATCCACCAGCACCGCGAGGGTGGCGGGGTCGTCCACGTTGGAGGGCCGGTGCAGGGTCACCACCCCGTAGCGCCGGGGCTCGAGGCCCAGCTCGCGGAAGGTGCCGTCGGCCTCGATGCGCTGCCGCTGCAGCTCGTAGGAATCGAGCATGATGTTGCCGACGCGCTCGATGCGCCCGGCGGGTATGCCTTCGTTCCGCAGGTTCTCGTCCCCGTCCGGGGACGGCGTCCACAGCAGGTCTGCGAGCACGTCCGTCACGAGCCGGTTGATCTCCTCCGGCATCGTGCGGTCGAAGCTGCGCAGGCCCGCCTCCAGGTGCACCGTGCGCAGGCCCAGCTTGGCGCAGACGAGGGCCACCGCCGCGGTCGAGTTCACGTCGCCGACCACGACCGTGTATGCCGGGCGCTCCGCGATCGCGACGGGCTCGTAGGCCATCATCACCCGCGCCGTCTGCTCGGCATGGCTGCCGCTGCCCACGCCGAGGTGATGGTGGGGCTCCGGCAGGCCCAGGTCACGGAAGAAGGTGTCGGACATGTTGGCGTCATAGTGCTGCCCGGTGTGCACGAGCCGGGCATCGAAGGTGCCGTCGGCCACCAGGGCATGCCACAGCGGGGCCACCTTCATGAAGTTGGGCCTGGCGGCGGCGATGATGTGCACGACCGGACGCGCCATCAGCGGACCACCGTGGCGGTGGCGGCGCTGGCGAGCCCGGGCGGGCCATCGGCGCGGGGGAGCGCGTCGGCGCCGGGCAGGTAGTAGGCGAGCTTGGGATCGATGTCGCGCACGAAGGCTTCCAGCCGGGCATCACCCGCCGCGATGTCCTCCGAGGCGGCTATCGGCGTCGTCACGCGGACCAGGGCGCCATCGGTCCGGTTCAGCGTGAGGCCGTCCTGGAAGATGTACCACTTCACCAGGTACTCGCTGGTCAGGTTCCGGCCCCGTTGCGCGAACCAGTAGTAGACGAGCTGCCGGTCCTCGCCCATGCCGATCTCGACCCGGTTCACGCGCAGCGTGCCACCGTCCGGCCCCACTCCCTGGATCTCGTGCGGCGCGAGTTGCTTGATGCGCCAGCCGCCGCCCGGCAGGCAAGCCTGCGGCGAATGCACGGCGGCGCCCTTGGTCTGGTTGTCGTAGTAGGCAATCCACAGGCCCACGGGCGCCGGGTCCGACGCCCGCATGAAGCCGGCCATCAGGTAGTCCGACATCTTCAGCTGATCCAGGTAGATTTGCTCCACGGGCTCTTCCCGGCCGGTCCAGCCTGCGAAGCTGAGCGGCAGGGTCGCGAGCGATGCCCGCTCGGGGACAAGCAGCGGCGGACGGGTCACGGTGAGCGAAGCCACTGCGGCCACTGCCAGGAGTGCAACTGCTACCAGTATCGGCTTGGTGGGCGTCATCTGCCGCACCAGCTGGGCGAGATCACCGAATTCCGGTATGTCGAGACCGAATATCTCCAGAAACTGCCTCTTCTCCATGCGAGCGAAGATCCAGATGATGATGAACAGCACGCCGACGCAGGCCATGAAGATGACCCAGCCCTCGAAGTCGTGCAGGAAGCCCTCGGCCTGCTCGATGCCGTAGAAGTTCACCAGGATCCCGATGACCCCGATCCGGAAGCTGTTCATCAGGATCGTCAGCGGGATCGTCGCGAAGAAGAGGATCGCTTTCTGCCACCAGCGGCCGCGGAAGAGCACGGCGCAGAGGAAGCCGAAGCTCATGAGGGGGAACAGGTAGCGCATGCCGCTGCAGGCCTCGGCCACCTGCAACTGGTAGGCGCCGAGATCGATGACGTTGCCTTCCAGGAACACGGACAGGCCCGCCGCCCGGATGACGGCCACGCCGATCTGGGACGACAGGAGCTGGAGCCCGGCCGTGAGCTTCTGGGTGAGGAAGTCGGGCAGGGGAACCATGAAGGCCAGGTAGAGCAAGGGGACCCACATGAGCCGGATGCCCCGGCTGCCACCGGCGGCGTAGACCAGGGCCCACAGGGCAAGCACGAAGGCGTACTGGGTCAGCGCGAAGACGGAGCTCCGGTCGCCGAGGAACAGCAATGCCAGGCTGGCCAGCACCAGCCCGATGCCGAGCCAGGAACCGGGCAGCGTGGCCGCGGAGATCGTGCGTGCGCGCAGCCAGACCAGGTAGATCGCCACGAACGGGATCATGAAGCCGTGGTTGTATTCAGGCTCGTTCCACATGGAGCGCATGTTGTCCAGGCCGTCCCAGAACAGCACACTGAGCGAAATGGCGGCAATGGCGATCAGCGCCACGACGACCAGGCCGTTGCCCTTCCCGTCGCTGTTGCCCGTTGACTGTCCCGCCGATGTACTGGTGCTGCTCATTGTTTTCCTCTGGGGCAAGGCGCCGGGGCGCCGCCGTGCGGACCGCGCCGCGTGCACGCGGCTTGGCAGTTATTCATTAAAGTCTGACAGGGACCGCGTCCCCGGCGAATAGAGCGCCGCACGGAATTGCGTTACCGATTATTCACGTTTCCGCCCGGACGTGACGCGCATCCGGTGGCGTACTGTAAAAAGGTCGGTTCCCGTTCCGTTCAGCCGCCACGGGCGGAGGCGTCACCGGCGAGCCCCGGAAACGCCCATCTTGCGACGCACAAGAAAAGCGGTAGGATGGGCGCCCATTGCTTGCCACACGTGGACGGAACCATGAACCTGAACGGCAAAACCCTGGTCATCACCGGCGCTGCCCGCGGCCTGGGGGCCGCCATGGCGAAGCGCCTCGCAGTGCACAAACCCGTGCTGGCGCTTGTCGACCTGAAGGCCGACGACCTGAAGGCCGCCGCGGCGGCCTGCGAGCAGCTGGGGGCGACCGTGCATTGCTTCGGCGCCAACGTCGCGAAGGAAGCCGACGTCGTCGCCCTCTTCGACCAGATCGTCGCGAAGTGCGGTGCGGTCCACGCGCTCGTCAACAACGCGGGCATCACCCGGGACGCGCTGCTGATCAAGTACAAGGATGGCAAGGTCGAGTCGAAGATGAGCCTCGACCAGTGGCAGGCCGTGATGGACGTGAACCTCACGGGCGTCTTCCTGTGCGGCCGCGAGGCGGCGGAGCGCATGATCCTGGGCAAGGTTCCCGGGGTGATCGTCAACATCTCGAGCATCAGCCGCGCGGGCAACGCGGGCCAGACGAACTACTCGGCCGCCAAGGCCGGTGTGGCGGCCATGGCCGTCACCTGGGCCAAGGAACTGGCCCGGTACGGCATCCGCGCCGCTTCCATCGCACCGGGTTTCATCAACACCGAAATGGTTGCCGGCATGAAGCCCGAGGCCCGGGAGAAACTGACCTCGGGTATCCCGCTGAAGCGCATGGGCGAGCCCGACGAGATCGCGCAGACCGTCGAGTTCATCCTGCAGAACGATTACGTGTCGGGCCGCTGCTTCGAGATCGACGGCGCCCTGCGCCTGTAGGAGCGCCTTCAGGCGCGACCGGGTATTCCCCGGCAGGAGCATCTCAGCGACAGAGGGGAATACCCGGTCGCGCCTGAAGGCGCTCCTACGGGCGTGCTACCAGCCGCCGCTGAACTTGCCGGTGTCGTAGGGATTGAAGGACTCGCCGTCCTGCTTCGGGCGGCTGTCGATGAGGTGAGCGCGCTTCAGCTGGCGCTCGCCATCCGGCTCCGTGTGGAGCTCCCACGTGTAGGTGTCGTAGGGGTTCGCGCCGTAGCCTGCGGTGGGCTCGGTCTTCACCTTGGGGGCGACTTGCACCGGCGGCTGCCGCGGCGTCACGGGCTCCGCGCGGGCGGGTTCGTCGTCGTCCTTCCTGAAGAATCGCAGCCAGCTCACAAGGCGCTCCGGCAGGTGGTTTTCCAGCGGGTAACCTAACCCCGGCCGCACGGCGCCTGCGTGATTCAGCTCTCAGTTCGGGCGCGAACCGGTCCGCCCCGCCGGGCGGGACGACGGGCGGTCAGCCCGCAGGGCCGGACGGCGCCGGGCCCGGGGCCGCGCCGCGAGCCTCGTCCCGCACCCGCACGTCCATGCGGGGGAAGGGAATGTCGATGCCGGCCTCCCGCAGGGCCGTGAGGACGCGCACCCGCGCCTCGCTCTCGACGGCCAACCGGTCGTCGATGTCGTGGGTCCAGAACAGCAGGCTGAAATCCAGCGAGCTGGCGCCGAAGCCCCGGAACGCCGTCATCGCGGCCGGGTGAGGCGCCACGCCAGGCAGGTCCCGGATGGCCTCCATCAACAGCTCCTGGACCCGGACGGGATTGCTGTCGTAGTCCACGCCGATGGTGATCTCGATGCGCCGTGCGCGGTCGCTGAGCGTCCAGTTGGTGACCTCGCCTGCGATCAGGCTGGCGTTCGGCACGATGACCTCGGCGCCATCGAAGGTGCGGATGCGCGTGGCCCGCAGGCCGATGACATCCACGCGGCCGGTGGTCGTCCCGAGCGTGACCTGGTCACCCTCCCGCACCGGGCGCTCGAAGGCCAGGATGAGCCCGGACACGAAATTGTTGACGATGTTCTGCAGGCCGAAGCCGATGCCGACGCCGAGTGCGCTGACGAGCAGGGTGAGCTTGGACAGTTCCACTCCGGAAGCCGCCAGCGCAAACAGGATGCCGGCCACCACCAGTGCGTAGTAGATCAGGCGCGAGGCCGCGGACGCGGCGCCCATCGCCAGCGGCATGCGCGGCAGGACGTCCTCGTCGAGCATGAAGCGCACGAACCGCGCCACGGCGAGCGCCAGCGCGATGCCGATGAAGAACGCCAGCACGTCGCCCAGCGACAGGTTGAGCTGGCCGGCGGTCACGGGCGTGCCCAGGAACCGGCCGATGCCGTTCCAGAGCGGCTCCAGGATGGGCAGGATGGTCGGCAGCCCGTTGACAAGCGCGATCAGCAGCACCAGCCGGATCACCCGCCGCCCCCAGGACCGGACCGCCTCCGGCCAGTTCCTGACGCCGCGGAACCAGCGGGCGCCCGGCCCGCCGACCCAGGCGTCGAGGACGGAGCGCAGGATGATGTCGGCCGCGAGCAGCGCGCAGAGTGCCAGCGTGACGAAGACGATGCCGCCGATCGCCTGGGCGCTCAGGGCGCGCGCGCCGGCGACCTCCGCCACCAGGCCCACGGCGATGGCGAAGGGCGCCGCGACGGCAACCGTGTGGATCGCCCGGCGGAACAGGGCGCGGCCGCCCGGCTCGCCCGCGGAACGGCGGGCGAGGTCCCGGAAGACCAGCAACGCCGCCAGGCCCAGCACCACCGTCACGACCCGCCCGTACCAGTCGTCGCCGAGGGTGATCAGCTGGACCTGGAAGGCGGCGGCGAGCAGCAGCAGCGCCTTGACGGGCCGCGCCTCGTCCGGCGCCACCAGGACCGGCAGGATCTGCCAGAGCAGGACGACGGCGAGGAAGCCGCGCAGCAGGGTGAGCCCGAGCGGCATGTCAGGCAGGAAGAGGGCCGGCCCGATGATCGTCCAGACCAGCAGCGTGACCGTGCCCGGGTAGTGGGTGAGCAGCTCGTCGACCTCGGTCTCGCCCTTCGCAAGGATCGAGCGGCGCAGGTGCTGGGCCCCGACGAGCAGCGCGAACAGGATGAGCACGAACGCGGTGAGCTGCGCCCCTCGCCCGTCCAGGTAGTCGCGGATCCCGCTGGCCAGCGTCGTGATGTTCTGCCGCGCCACCCGGATCGGGGGCCCGAGCTTGTCCGGCACCTTCCAGAGCGGGGGCGCGGTGACGGCCAGCGGCTGCTCCTGGCGCTGGAGACGCGCCGCGTCGAGCTGGGTCTGCAGCTCGCGCAGGGAGCCCTGCAGCTGGCCGACGCGCACGTCGGCGCCGACGATCACGTCGAGTCGCTTCAGGAGCGGCTTGCGGGTGGCCTCGAGCTCGTCGGCGAGCTCCACGAGCCGCGCGTTCAGCGCGGGCGACAGCGGGTCGGTCTGGCCGGCGTCCGAGTCCGGATCTGGCGCGCTGGCCGCTGCGCGCAGGAACCCGGCATCCGCCCGGAGGTCCTCGCGCCACGGATCCAGGAGATCGACCTCCAGCTTGAGCCGCTGGCGCCACTTGTCGAAGATCCGGTCCAGGTTCCGCAGCTTCTGGCGGGTGGCCATAACCTCCACGATCTCGGCCTGGGAGAGGTCGGTGGCCTCCACCGCGCCCAGCACCGACCGGGCCTCCTCCGCCTTGCCGGGCAGCGCCACCGCGATGCCCGCCAGGTCCGGAGCCGGCTTGCGCAGGTACTCGTTGATCTCGGCGAGCCGGCTGCTCACCTGGTCGAGGCGCTCCACCAGCTGCGCCGCCGTGGCGGGCGTCGGTGCGGTGGCGGGCTTCGCGTCGGTGGCGGGAGTGGTGGACGCGTCAGCCGCGCCGGCGGCCGCGGGAGTCGCCGGTGCCGGATCCTGGGCAAAGCCGGGGACGGCAAGCAGCAGCAGGCAGAGGGCCAGGCGGGTGGCTCGGGCCCGTTTGATTGGAGTCGGCATCAGTTTAGTGTAACCGGATGGGCGGCCACTCCCCCACTACCCTCAGGGACTACGCGGAGCGTTTCCGGCTCCACGTGCGCTGCCCCGCCTGCAATACCGAGGCGCCGCTGAACCTGATGAAGTGGGCGCAGCTGGTGGGCTGGGACACGCTGCTGGAGACGCTCCGGCATTCGCTCCGGTGCGGAGGGTGCGGCAACAACGTGGGACTGGAACTGGAGATCCGGGAACGGGAAGACCTGCCGGGGACCGGATCCGGCGTCACCCGGGCCTGAGCGGCGCGCATCCGCTCGCGCGTCAGCCCGGGCGTTGACCGGCGAAGGCGACGATCCGGCGGGCCAGCTCCCCGGGCTGGTCCTCGACGATGTAGAAATTGGCGTCAGGGAGAAGCGCGTGCGCCTGCCCCTTCGCCCCCGGCAGGTGCGCGAGCACGCGCTCCGGGCCCATGGCACCGCCGGCAAACGCCGCGCTGTACAGGGTGAGCACCGGCTTCTGCCACCCGGCCAGGACCTCCCAGGCCCGGGCGTTGGCGATGGCCGCAGGGTCGTCCGCCACGATGGGCAGGATCATGGGGAAGCGCCGGGGTCCGGTCTTGTAGCCCTCGTCGGGATAGGGCGCGTCGTAGGCGGCGATGATCTCCGGCCGCAGCTTGTGAACCACGCCGTCGTTCACCATCTCGCCCTGGGGAAAGCGCGGCAGCGCGAACTGCTGCTCCCGCCACTGGATGAACCAGGCGCGGCCGGCACCCTGCCCCGTCGGCAGGTTCGTGTTGCTCAATACCAGCCGCCCGAAGAACTCCGGACGCCCGGCGGCGATGCGCAGGCCGAAGAAGCCGCCCCAGTCGAACAGGTAGGCGGTCACGTCGCGAAGCGCCAGAGCGTCGAGGAACGCGGTGAGCCAGTCGACGTGGCGCTGGAAGGTGTAGTCCTCCGTGGACGGCAGCTTGTCCGACCGGCCGAAGCCGATGTAGTCGGGCGCGATGCACCGGAACCCGGCCGCCGTGAGCAGCGGGATCATCCGGCGGTACAGGTAGGACCAGCAGCCCTGGCCGTGCAGGAGCAGGATCACCGGCGCGTCCCGCGCGCCCTCGTCCAGGTAGTGCATGCGCAGGCCGCCGAAGCGCTCGTCGGGTACCGTCACGTAGCGCGGCGCAAACGCGTACTCCGGCAGGTTGACGAAGCGTTCGTCGGGTGTGCGGATTACCGGCACCCGCAGCAGGTCGGGGGTCAGGGGATCCAGGCGCGGCATCAGGTCGTGCCCATCCAGTTCAGCAAGCAGGCCATCGTAAGGCTCCACGTTACTGCAGTTCCAGCAGCCACCTTGCCATGAGTCACCTCCAGAGTTCACTGGTCGGGAACAGGGCGCGAACCTGACAGGCCCGGGGAGCTATATTCCCGAAGTCCCCGCCCGCTGGAGCCGACCCATGGTCACCGCATCGAGCCGCGCCGACGACGAGTTCGACCTGGAGTCGCGATTCCAGGGACTGATCGCACGCGTGAACGAGCACGTGCCGCTGACGCCGATGACGGTGGAGCCCCGGCTGGCCGAACCCAGGTCCTTCCTCAAGATCCTCAGGGCCCGGCACATGAACTGGCGGGCACCGGGCTACCGGAAGGTATTCGGCATGCGCTTCAACGTGAAGCTCCCGCCCCTCGACCAGATGAATTTCATCATGTATCCCGAACCGGACCGTGACGCGCCCATTTTCCTGTTTTTCTGCCTGCTCACGGGCCGGAAGGCGATCTGCCACGTGAACATCAACTGCGTTTCGGGCGACGACGCCTCGCGGTGCCGGTGGGTGGACCCGCTGCTCGCCGTGCAGGAGCGCTACGGCTCCTTCGAGTGCGAGGACCGCTACCCGGAATGGATGCAGAAGTGGCGCACGCCCGCCGGCATCTACGGCATGTTTCCCAAGGAGCGTTTCGATTCGTTCATGCGCTGCGGGCTCGAATACCTGGACACCTACCTGGACCTTGCGCGCAGGAGCGAACCTGTCGAAGACCCCGCACGGCTGGCAGAGATCAGCCGGTATCAGGCACAGTTCGTCGACGACATCCGCACCCAGGACAAGGCCCAGGGGATGATGGCAAAGATGATCGGGAAGGAGACTGCCCGGCGGATCTTCTGGGAGGTCACGACCTGAGGGGTGCCGGGCGGCTTCGGAATATGGTGGAGCCGGGGAGGATCGAACTCCCGGCCTCCGCATTGCGAACGGGTTCGAGGCCCTTTTTGGGGCCAGTAGTCGAATCAACGCGTTGGGTCACTTCGGGCTCCAAGTTGCTGTTCTATTGAATTTTTTCGCCTACTCCGCAGCCACCACGCGTACGCCAGTCTACGCCCGGCTTACATTGCGGTTGCACTTATAAGTGCAATACCTTCGCCGCACGGAGTGGAGAACCATCAGTGCGAGCAATCATCGGAGCACGTCTGCTGGCGAGCAGTGCTGCTCAACCCCGGAGCAAGCCCTTCGACATCCATGACAGTCGGCTGCCGGGCTTCGTCTTGCGGGTTCAACCGTCCGGCGTGCGCTCCTTCTGCGTCCAGCTGGGACGCGGACGCCGGCTGACGCTGGGCAAGGTTGGCCCTCTGACGCCGGACCAGGCCCGCCGCCGCTGCGAGCTGGTGCTGGGCAACGTGGCCCACGGCCGGGAGCCCACCGCAGGCCTGGACGGCGCCTCGCGCATCAGCCTCAAGGAGTACATCACCACCCAGTACCGTCCCTGGGCGCTGGCCAACCGGCCCCGAAGCGCGACGTCTGGCCTCGCCCGCATCGAGTACTGCTTCCGCCAGTGGAATGACCAGCCCTTGTGCAGTCTGTCCACGTTTCAGCTGGAGACCTGGAAGACCGCTCGGCTCGCCCAAGGGCTGCGGCCGGCCACGGTGCTTCGTGACCTGGCCAACCTGTCTGGCGTGCTGAGCCATGCGGTCCGGCTCGGGATGCTGCCCGACAACCCCATGCGACGGGTCGACAAGCCGCGCCTGGACCGGACACCGAACGTGCGCTTTCTGGATCCTGAGGAGGAGGTTCGCCTACGGTCCGCGCTGGATGCCCGGGACGCCCGACTCCGGGATGCACGGGATTCCGGCAACGCCTGGCGACGGGAGCGGCATCGGACGCCCCTTCGCAAGCTGACCCGCTTTGGCGACCACATGACGCCGGCGATCCTGATCAGCCTGAACACCGGGTTGCGCCGCGGAGAGTTGCTGGCACTGCGCTGGAACGACATCAACTTTCGCCTGGCCGTGCTGTCCATTCAGGCCACATCGGCCAAGACCGGGCAGACGCGGCACGTCCCCCTGAATGATGAGGCCATCGAGACCCTCAGGCAGTGGCGGGTGCAGAATCCTGATACTTCCGGCATCGACAAGGTTTTTGCGGCCACCACCTCGTTCAAGACCGCCTGGTCCGGCATTCTGAAGGCCGCGAAGATCAAGAAGTTTCGCTGGCACGACCTCCGTCACCACTTCGCCTCGCGACTGGTCCAGGCCGACGTCAATCTCAATACGGTGCGTGAATTGCTCGGGCACGCCTCCCTGGCGATGACGGTTCGGTACGCTCACCTGGGACCCGATCAGAAGCGACAGGCGGTTGCTCTACTTTGCGGGCAGCGGGCAGAACGCTCTGCGGGACAGGACCCTCCCTCCGGGTCGCCGGCAACACGAGCAGAGGAATCACCCCCGCCAGAGTATGTCCCGAGCTCCGCACCCCGGGCGGGACTCCTCCAACACTCAACTGGCGAACGCGGCGATCCGGCGGGCCAATTCCTCTGACTGATCCTCAACGATGTAGAAGCCGGCGTCCGGCAACAGCGCGTGGGGTTGGCCACTGGCGCCCGGAAGGTGGGCCAGGATCCGCTCCGGGCCCATGGCACCGCCGGCAAACGCGGCGCTGTACAGCGTGAGGACCGGCTTCTGCCAGCCGGCGAGGACGTCCCACGCCCGCGCGTTGGCGACTGCCGCCGGATCGTCCGCCGTGATGGGCAAAATCATCGGGAAGCGCCGCGGTCCGGTCTTGTAGCCCTCGTCGGGATAGGGCGCGTCGTAGGCGGCGATGATCCCGGGTGGCAGCTTGCGCACCACGCCGCTGTTCACCATCTCGCCCTGGGGAAAGCGCGGCAGGGCAAACTGCTCCTCCCGCCAGCGAATGAACCAGGCGGCGCCGCCGCCCTGCCCTGTGGGCAGGTTGGTATTGCTCAGCACGAGGCGCCCGAAGAATTCCGGGCGCTCGGCCGCGATGCGCAGGCCGAAGAAGCCGCCCCAGTCAAACAAGTAGGCCGTCACGTCGCGGAGCTCCAGCGCGTCGAGGAACGCCGTGAGCCAGTCGATGTGCCTCTGGAACGTGTAGTCCTCGGTGGACGGCAGCTTGTCCGACCGGCCGAAGCCGATGTAGTCCGGCGCGATGCACCGGAAGCCGGCCCCGGTGAGCAGCGGGATCATCCGGCGGTACAGGTAGGACCAGCAGCCCTGCCCGTGCAGGAGAAGGATCACCGGCCCGGCCGCCGGGCCCTCGTCCAGGTAGTGCATGCGGAGCGGGCCGAAGCGCTCGTCGGGGACCGTCACGTAGCGCGGCGCGAAGGCGTACTCCGGCAGGTTGCCGAAGCGCTCGTCCGGCGTGCGGATTACCGGCACCGTCACTCCCCGCCGTGCCAACCCACGTGCCAGCCATGCCGCGCGATGCCTCTCTCGGCCAGCGCCCGCGGCTCCGCCTCGAGGGGCACGCGCAGCGTGGCGTTCCAGCGATTGAGGAAGCCGAACAGGCCGATGACGGCCACGATCTCGGCCACCTGGCGCGGAGAGTAGTGGGCCAGCAGGTCCTGAAGCTCGGCGTCGCTGACGCCGTTCGGCACCTGGCCCCCGCCACGTGCCACGCGCAGGGCCGCGCGCTCCGCTGCCGTGAAGACCGCCGACGTCTCGAACTCCCAGACGGCCGCCTGCTTTTCCGACGACACGCCCTCAAGGGCCAGGCCGTGGGCATTGTGAGCCACGCAGTACTGGCAGCCGCCGGCCACGCTGGAGACGAGGCCCACGAGGCGCTTCAGCTCCATCGGCACTTCGCCTGGCGCCCAGACCGTGAAGACCAGCGGCCCGAGCGCGCGCAGCAGCTCCGGCCAGTGGGCCATCACCAGCACGTCGTTCGGTGCGAAGCCCATCTGGCCAGTCGCAGCGTCGAACATCGCCTTGAGGTCCGGCGGCAACGCGGCAGGCAGCAGCGGTTCGAGGCGGGTCACAGGCGGAAGCTGGTCCGCGCGTAGACGTAGCGCCCGTTCACCCCGATGGGTGACAGGATGTCGTAGGGCAGGTTGCCGAAGAAGTTGATGTCGGGGATCGACAGATCGGGGTACTCGTCCAGCAGGTTAGCCGCGCCCGCGTAGAAAGCCAGCTGCTCCGTAACGCGGTAGCCCACCTCCGCGTCCACCTGGATCTCCGCACCGTACTCCTGGCGCGGCTCGAAGCCACCGCCGAAATTGAACACCCGCACCGCGTTCTCGTAGCGCGACACGCGGCCCAGCAGATCCCACCTGTCGCCCGACCAGTTGCCGCTGAGGATCAGCTTGCTGTCCGGCGTGGCGTCCTCCAGGGTATTCAGTTCCTCCACGCCGACCAGCGTGAGCGTCGGGTCGACCGCCGCCAGCTCCGCCGTGGTGCCCCGGATAGTCTCAACGTCCGTGCTCGAGTAATTGAAAGCGATCGAGGTCTGGAACTCGCCACCGAGCCAGGGCTGCGCGTAGCTGGCCACCACGTCGAAACCCCGAGTCTGCGTGTCCACCGCGTTGGTGAAGAAGCGCACCGACTCGACGTCGTCGCCGCCGGGCTGGGCCTGGATGAAGTCCGTCAGCGGCGCGCTGAACAGCCGCTCCGACAGCGTGATGCGGTCGTCCACGTCGATCTGGAAGACGTCGACGCTGACGCGCAAGCCGTCGAACTGCCCCACCACCCCGGCGCTGAGGTTGAAGGACTGCTCCTCATCCAGATCCTTCGCACCCAGTGAACGGGCGATGGGGTCGTCCACCCGAAGCGTTCGGGTGCGGATCAGGGCGCGGTCGTCGCCGAAGTTCAGCGTGGTATCGGAGAAGCCCAGCTGGGCGATGTTGGGCGCCCGGAAGCTGTTGGACACCGCCGCCCGCAGGGACACCGCGTCGGTCACGGCGTACAGGCCCGCCAGCTTGCCCGTGACGGCGGAGCCGAAATCGTCGTAATCCTCGTAGCGGGCAGCGACCTCCACGAACAGCCGGTCAGTCAGGTCAGTGCCCAGGTCAGCGTAGACGCTGACCACCGACCGGTCGATCGACACCTCGTCGTCGGGCGTAAGGCCGGGGGCTGCCTGGGCGCCGATGGCACAGAGGAAGTCGATGGAGCCCGGCGGGTTGTCCGGCGTCGCGCAACCGGCGCTGCCGAAGACGCCCGCCGCGTAGGACTCGGGCTGGCCCCTCGTTGTCGCGTAGTCCTCGGTGCGGTACTCGGCGCCGACGGCCACCTCCAGGGGCGCTCGGAGCCAGCCCACCGCAAATTCCCGGCCGCCATCGACGCCGAGGATAACCTGCTCGTTCTCGTAGGTGCCGGACTCGAAGGACGTGGGGCTGTCCGGCCCCAGCGACGCATTGGTGGAATTGTCGACGCCAAAGGTGAACTCGTTGCGGCCGTAGCTGAGCGCCGCGTCCAGGTCCCAGCCCCCCGCCTCGGCCCGCAGGCCGGCGGTGGCGGCGTAGTTCTCGTCCTCGCCCCAGGTCGCCGGGCGGAAGCCCTCGGGATAGACCTCCTTCACAGTGCTCGTGCTGTCGGGGTAGCGGAAGAACGCCGCGCCGCCGTCGCTGTCCCGGTTGCCGTAGGTGCCGAAGCCATACAGCTCGACACCACCCAGCGGAACGCTGCCGTTGAACCACAGGTTCAGCTCGTCCACGTTGGGATCGCCCTCGGCGTAGTTCCGCTGCCCGGCCAGCGCCAGGTTGTCAGGAGTCTGCTGCTCGAAGAAGGGCACCTGGTCGAAGCCGGCCCGGTTGGTGGAATTCCGGGTGCGCCAGGCGACGCCAGTCTTGAGGAAGCCATCGTCGGCCAGCGTCCACCCGTACTTGGCATCGAAGGTGAACGTCTCGCCATCGGTCAGGTCCTCGTTCACCGGCTCCAGGTCGGTCAGGTGGGACCCGTAGGACGCGTTGGCCTCGAAGCCGGCCCGGTCATCCAGTACCAGGTTCACCACGCCAGCGATGGCGTCGGAGCCGTAGAGCGCGCCGGCGCCGTCCCGGAGCACCTCGACGCGCTGGATGGCGTTCAGCGGGATGCTGTTGAAGTCCACCGCGGCGGTGCCGCGGCCGATCTTGGTCTCGGTGTTGACGATGGCGGAGGTGTGGCGTCGGCGGCCATTCACGAGGACCAGCATCTGGTCCGGGCTCATGCCGCGCAGCTGGCCCGCGCGCACCAGGTCTGAGCTGCCGGAGTTGGACTGGCGGGGAAAGTTGAAGGACGGCGCGAGCACCGACAAGGCCTGCCCCAGCTCGCCGGCGACGACGCCCGTGGCCCTTAGCTCGTCACCGGCCAGCACGTCCACCGGCACGGGTGTGTCGAGCACGGTGCGCTCGCCGATCCGCGTGCCGATCACAAAGATGCTCTCGAGCTCTTCAGTGGTGAAGGCGGCCTGCGTCTGCGCGACCGCCGGCTGCAGCAATCCGGCCGTGCCGGCCAGGACGAGGCCCGTGGCAACTCCACGACGTAGCGACATGCGGCGGTTCTCCAGCGGACGTTCTCAGGTTCTCGCGCGGGTGCGCGCGGCGATCAGTCCGTCGGCCGACAGCGGTCCCGGGCCATAGATTGCCACGACCAGCAGCATGAAGCCCCACAGGACGTGCTGGCCGAGGGCGGCCTCGAAGCCGGACTCGAGCAGGACGTGGGCGTAGGACACGACCGCCAGCACGTTCACCGCCGAGAGACCGAGGGCGGCGAACCGGCCAAACAGACCGATGCCGAGCAGGAAGGGAAACACAAGTTCCCCGGCAGTGCCTGCCAGCGCCGCCAGCTGGGGCGACAGCAGCGGCACCCGGTACTCCTCCTGGAAGAGGAACAGGGTGGACTCCCAGTCCTTGACCTTGAGCAGGCCGGACTTCAGGAACTGCCAGCTCACCCACAGGCGCGTGGCCAGGGCGAACAGGGGTTGAAGGCTGTCGAGCAGGCGGGCCAGGAGCCCGCCGGGACCAAGAAGACCAACTATCGCTGCCATGTTTCCAACCTCGTCGCGAATCGGTTCTGGAAGAGTCAAACCCATTAGTCGGGCTACCAGCCAATTACTTACAGGGTCATCGCCTCCCACCATCGATCTCTCTCTCGGCATCGAGCCAGTCCTCCACGGGGTCTCCACCCTCGAAACCCCTTTGCGACGCCCGGAAGTATGCCGCTTCAGCAATCCGGGCGGCTCGCTCGTCGTCTGGCTCCGGGGCGTGGCCGGCCGGTGTTTCACTCAGGCCAGCGACGTGCAGCGCCTTTCTGCCTTTCATTTCAGTCTCCCGTTCAGGTCATCGATTGCCACCCCCGATCGGAGGAGGATCGTTGATTAGTCGAGTCCAGCCCGCACGCCTTACACTCTGGTCTGGCCAGAGTCCTGGACGTCGGAGAAGAAATTTGCGCCATAGGCCAGTTGTCCTCGTCGTCGTACTCGCCCTGCTGGCCAGCTGCGCCACCCGCACCTGGAACGAGCCGCTGCCGGCAGGCGCTGTCACCGACCCCTACGACTTCCGTCACCACATGCCACAGCCGGATGACGACGTCTTCGTCGTCCTGGCATTCTCCGGTGGTGGCACGCGCGCCGCGGCATTCAGCTACGGCGTCCTCGAGAGGCTGCGCGATGCCAGGGTCGTGGTCGGCGGGCAGTCCCGGTCGCTGCTCGAACAGGTAAACGTCATCAGCGCAGTCTCCGGGGGCAGCTACACGGCGGCCTACTACGGCCTGTTCGGCTCACAGATCTTTACTGACTTTCTGCCCCACTTCCTCTACCACGACTGGCAGGGGGAACTGACCTCGCTGCTGCTTCGCCCCGACCATGCATTGTCGCTGGCAGCCGGCAACTTCAATCGCAGCGACCTGATTGCTGCCCACCTGGATCGCACGCTCTTCAGGTACGGCACTTTCTCCGACATGTCCCGCAATGGGCTTCCGTTCATCATTCTCAATTCCAGTGACCTGAACAACGCGGCCACCTTCTCGTTCATCCAGCCGCAGTTCGATTTCCTGTGTTCAGACCTGTCAGGCTATCCGGTAGCAAACGCGGTAATGGCCTCGTCGGCCGTTCCGGCCGTGTTCGCGCCCATCGCCCTCCGGAATTTCCCCGGATGCCCGGAGCGCCAGAAGAACTGGGTTGCTGAAGCGCTAGCCAATGATCACGTGCTGGATCGCCGCTACAACGTAGCCCGGTCACTCGATCGCTACACGGACGCCGCGCGCATGCCGATACTCCATCTGGTTGACGGCGGCGTGACGGACAATCTTGGTGTCCGCGGATCGATGATGAGTCCGGTGGCACAGGCCGGCAACGTTCCAGATATGGCCGGGGCATTCACGCCAGAGCAACTGAAGCGTGTGCGACACGTGCTGGTCATCGTCGCCAACGCGCAGGTGTACGAGACCTACGACTGGTCCGTGCGCGGCAGCAACCCGGGACTGATCAAGACCACCAGCGCCGCCTTCGACGCGGCACTCGGCATTCTCAACACGGAAACCGTGTCCCTGGCCAAGCAGGGATTCCTGATGTGGGAGAGGCACGTCAATTCGCTACGCCCGCCCGGCGCCACCCCGGTCAAAGTGGACTTCGCGGTGCTCACCTTCAACCAGATCAGCGACGCCGCAGAACGGGACCGATTCAACGCGATGCCGACGACGTTCCGCCTCCGGGCCGGGCAGGTCGATGACCTGCGCGCCCTCGCCGGGCGACTGCTCGACCAGTCCCCCGAGTTTCAGGCCTTTCTGGCCGGGCTTGCCGAGTAGCGGACCGTCCGCGACGCGGGCAGCCGTGTAAGGACCCGGCCAGGCCTCCGACTAATCCCCGACACGACCGCCATCCGGCAGCAGCTGCCGGCCCCGTCCATCGCTCTCGACGTGGAGGAGACGCCCGCCGCATGTTCCGTCTGCTTGAACTGCTGCTTCCGCATTTGCCGGCATCCACCAGCGCATGGATCGTCTGCAGACTGGCCTTCCATCCCTACAGGTACAGGATCAAGCCGGAGGAAGTGCGCGTCCGGCAGTCGGGCCAGCAGTTCCTTTACGGCTCCGGTCTGCACGCCTGGAAATGGGGCCGGACAGGCCCCGTGGTCGTGCTCGTTCACGGTTGGGGCGGCGCGTCTGTCCAGTGGCGCCGATTTATTCAGCCGCTGGTGGATGCCGGCTATCGGGTCGTCGCCCCAGACATTTCAGGTCACGGCATGTCGAGCGGGCGACGGATCGGCTTCGACTCGTTTGCCGAGGACCTGGCGACGCTCAGCAGATCGCTCGGCCCCGATGGCATCCATGCCTTCGTCGGTCACTCGGCGGGTGGCCTCGGCATGATGGCAGCGCGATACCTGCACGGCCTCGAGGCACGAAAGTTCGTCTGCATCGCGACACCGAGCTACCCGTACCCGCCCGTAAAGGTACTGAAGAGAAAGCTGCGGCTGCCGGACAAGGTTACGGAGCTGTTCAAGGTGTCGCTGGCGAGGCAATTTCGCACCAACTGGGATCAGATCAGCGCACGAGCGTTTCGCGAAGCGGCCGAAGGCGAGCTGATGCTTATCTATGACCGGCGCGACCGGTATCTGGATGGAGACGATGTGGAGCGGATTCTTGCGTTCTGGCCGGGCGCACGGGTTTATCTGACAGAGAACGTTGGCCACGAGAATCTCATCCGCGCGGACGAATCCATCGAGACGGTACTGGCATTCCTGAAGGCGTGAGATCGGGTGGCCATGTAAGGACCTGTCCGTGTGCCCGACTAATCCCTGACCCAGCCCCGCCGTCACGCGGGTTAGTTGCGCTCCAGGGGAAACATGATTGTGACCAAAGAAATCCGCCTGCAAACCATTGTTGTCGCTCTGGCAGGGTTGCTGGCCTGCAGCCCGGCTCTGCCACGCGACAAATCGCTCAATGGTTTCGACGTCAGCGAGTCCCTGGTGCCAGCCCGCGAGATCCGGTCCGGCGGTCCCGGACGGGATGGCATTCCGGCTCTGCTGAACCCGGATTTCGTGACTGCAAGGAAGGCGACCTTCCTGGGTGCGGATGATCGCGTGATCGGGCTGCAACTGGGCGGCGTCGCGAAGGCCTACCCGATCAGGATCCTGAACTATCACGAGATCGTCAATGACCGCGTGGGTTCTACCCCGGTGGCCGTCACGTTCTGCCCGCTCTGTGGCACGGGTGTGGTATTTCGTGCGGACCCGGGCGGCCAGCCCCGGACGTTCGGCGTTTCGGGGCTGCTCTACAACAGCAACGTGCTCCTGTACGACCACCAGTCCGAATCCCTGTGGTCGCAACTCATGTACCAGGCCATCAGCGGTCCTGCCCGGGGTGCCAGGCTCACGACGCTGCCGGCCGAACACACGACCTGGGGCGCCTGGCGGCAGGCGCACCCCGACACGCTGGTGCTGGAACCGCCGCGCACCAGCGGCCGGAACTACGACGTTGATCCGTACCCCGGCTACGCCACCTCGGCCAGGATCTGGTCCCCCGTGTCGCACCAGGATAAACGCTACCCCAGCAAGGCCGTGATCGTCGGGGTTTTGCTCGGCGATACCGCAAAGGCCTACCCATTTGTCGAACTGCCGACCGGCATCCAGCGGATCGACGATGTCATCAACGACACGCCGATCACCCTGGAATACGACCACGCCAGCACGTCGGCCCGCGTCCTTGATGCATCGGGCGACGAGCTTCCCTCGGTGACGGCGTACTGGTTCGCCTGGTTCGCGTTTCACCCGGAGACGCTGGTCTACCAGAACGGCATCAGGTAGTGATCTTCCCCAGCGCCTTCAGGTCCTCCAGCAGTTGCCGCTGGAGGTCCCCGCTGTCGCCACCGCCGAAGACCAGCTCACCGGAGCTGAACGTGGCACCGAAGGTCCTGGACACGTTGACGACCTGGCCGAGTCCGGACAGGAAGAGCTCGTCGGTGAGATCGCCGAGTGGGTGAATGAAGACGCCCCAGATCCTGTCGTGGGCGATGGCGTAGCGGGCATCCAGCGCGGAATCGAAATTGGCCTGCAGCATCCGCATCATGAGCGGTGCGCCGGCATCGCTGACCGTCGTGATCGGCGTCATGATGCGCATCCGGTCGGCCGTGGCATCGGCTATGACCAGGACAACGTCGTCACCGATGGAGAATTCCCACTGGTTCGGCGCCGGCCGCCGGGTGTCTTCGTCCGCGCGACGGATCAGCTCATCGAGGCGCTCCAGCGTCATGCGGGGGACCGCCGGAGCCTGCTCTGCGGGCACCGATTCGGCACGGGACCGCTCCGAGCAGGCGCCGAGCGGAAGCACCGCAAGGCCAAGTAGCAAAGCCAAGGGGCCGACGTTACCCATAGTGATCTCCTTTGGTCACAAGCTAACGGATAGGCCGGACATTTTCCCGGCGGATCGACTTGCGCATCCGGCCCGCGATGTAGCCCGCCAGCAGGCGGGCAAGCGGGTTGATCGGTGCATTGCTGTAATAGCTGGCGTCCAGCCAGCCCCGCTCCACCCAGTAGTCATGGTTTATAGAATCCGGCTGGCGCCGGGTCATGTTCTGCATGGCCCGGAAGTTCATCAGGTGACGGAATCGGGGCGAGCCGGGTTCACCCTTCCGGATGGCGTCGATGAAGCGCCGGGCCACGTCGTCAGCGCAGGCCTCCACCTGCCGCTGGTAGGCCGGCTTCTGCATTTGCGAGCTCGAGATCCCGAGGCGGGTGACGACGTCGCAACCCCACGCCGTGGCTGTGTCCTCCAGAAAGTCCAGCACCACAGTATGGCCGCCACCGGAGGCCGTGGTGGTGACGACGGCCTTCTTGCCAAACAGGCTGGGCCGGTTCCGCTGGTACATGAAGTACTCGACGAAGTTCTTCATCAGGCCTGTCACATTGAACGTGTGCACTGGGGCGCCGAGTATCAGGCCGTCTGCTTCCTTCATGCGGGCCGCGATGGGACCAACTATGGAGTACTGCGGACAGGTGGACTCGCCGGCCGTCACGCAGGACAGGCACCCGTCGCAGAATGGCAGGCCCGTCCTCCCGATGAAGACGTAGTCCACTTCCGTTGCCTGGATCCGGTCCATCCGGGCCTCGATCAGGCGGATGACCTTGTAGGTGTAGCTGTCCTCGTTACGGGGAGAGCCGATCAGGGCGAGGATCTTCAGTGGTTTCATGGCGGGGTCCACGGTTGTGATTGGACGGGCAGGTTCCGCTGAACCTTACACCGGGCGAGCGAAACTCAAGAGCGCGTCCGTCACCCGGGCCGCCACGGCTCTAATGCCGCCCCCCTGCGTGACGGGACCGCATGCACGGGACCCCAGGAATGGCCGCGGAGTCCGGTTTCCGGCCCCTCGCGCTGTGGCACAGTCGCTTGCCGATAGTTCCTCGCAGGCGTAGTTTGGGCACCATGTGCCGGTCACGCATTCTGCTCTGGGTCTTGCTTGCGCTGGCCCTGCCTGTTCAGGGCATGACCGCGCTCACTTCCCGGTTGGGCGCTGGGCATGCACAGTCTGGCGTCGACTCCGCGGCCGTGATGGACTGCCACGATGCCCAATCCAGCGACGCCGCCACACCCCCGCCCTGCTGCGGAGAGCATTGTCCCGACATGACCGCTTGCGTGGCGTCAGCAGCGATGACCTCAACGAATCGGTCGCCGCCCGTCATCGGCCGGACCGGCGCACCCGAAGACTCCTACGTCCTGCCCGAATTCAATCTTCGCCTCTCGTCGCCGTTCCGACCACCCACCGCCTCCCACGCCTGAGTTGAGCCTGGCATCCCGTCGGGGTGCCGTCCCTCGGTTCGTCGTGGAGATGCGTCATGCCTGCTATTCCGTTCGGCCCCGGTGCTTGGCATAAAGCCCTCATCTGCCTGTTGCTCGCTGCCATCGGCCCTGCAATCCCTGCGTTTTCAGCCGCCGGTACCGGTCTGCTCACGCTCGCGGAGGTTCAGCAGCTCGCCCTCCTTGAACAGCCCGTCCTGGTGGCAGGCGAAGCCAACGTCCATGCACTGCGCGACGACGCCGTTGTGGCAGGTCAATTGCCCGATCCGCAACTGATCGCCGGAATCAATCAGTTGCCGGTGAACGAGGGCGAGGCCTTCAGTCTTCGTGATGACGACTTTACGGCCCTGTCGGTCGGTATCTCCCAGGAGTTTCCGCGCGCGGCCAAACGACAGTTGCGGGCGATTGCGCTGGAGCAGCAAGCGAAGGCAGCAGAAGTGGGCCTCACCGCCGTCGAGCGGCGAGTGAAGCTGCGGGCCGCTCTGGCCTACCTGGACGTGGCCAGTGCGGCCCAGGCAGCCGTGTTGCTCGACCGCCTCGGTGCGGAGGCGGAGACGCAGCTGGCGGTCCGCGGCATTGCCGTGGTCTCTGGTCAGGGCAGTCAGTCCGAGCAGCTTGCCGCAGGGGTCGAGGCCGAGGTGCTGGCAGACCGCGGCCGCGCGCTGCGCCAGCGTGAACTGGCGGGCCGCGCGGAGCTTGCCCGCTGGATCGGGCCGATCAGCGCTGATCGGCCGATTCCTGAAGGGGTACCGGTGCTGCCTGATCCGCCGCCTCTGAGCGAACTCCTGGCGCAGCTTCCGCAGCACCCCCAGCTGGCAGCACCCGAGGTCGCCGTGCGAATCGCCACGACACAGGCACAGCTGGCGGGTCTGGGAACGAGACCGGACTGGCGTGTGGAGCTGCGCTATGACCATCGGCTGGAGTTCCCGGATCTCGTGACCCTGATGGTGGGCGTCGATCTCCCGTTACTCCCTGGCAACCGCCAGGACCGATCGAGCAGTGCCGCCCGCGCCCGGCTTACTGCCGGCGAGGCTGAACTCGACGATCATTTGCGTGAAGCGACGGCCACGCTGACCCGTGCGTATCGCCAGTGGCAGGCCGGTACCGACCGGTTGCGACGCTACGAAGACAGCCTGCTGCCCCAGAGCCACGCGCAGGTCCAGTCGGCGCTTGCAGCCTACCGCTCGGCGAAGACGCCACTCACCGCCGTCCTGGATGCCCGGCGGGGCCTGCTCGATGTCGAGCTGATGCGACTCGACCTGGCTGTCGACGTCGCAAGGGACCGGTTGCAGATCCAGTACTTCGAGGCGGAGGACGGGCAATGACTACGGGGCAAAAGCTTGCGGGGGTTTTGGTGCTGGGCATCGTCGCGGGCCTTGGCTGGTGGTTCACTCGCGGCGAGAACGATGCCGCCAAGTCGACGGGACCTGCAGTACCGAAGTCCGGCATCCTGTACTGGTACGACCCCATGCGCCCGGAGGTGCAGTTCGACAAGCCGGGACCATCGCCTTTCATGGACATGGCTCTGGTGCCCAAGTACCGGACCACCGCCGATGACGGTGGTATCTCCATCGATCCCCGGGTTACCCAGAACCTGGGCGTGCGCACCGCGGCGGCGGTGCAGTCCAACTTCGCGCCCCGGGTCACCGTGACAGGCGCGGTCGACGTCGATGAGCGGCGCCTGGCCGTGGTCACCACCCGCGCGGGGGGCTGGATCGAGCGCCTCGACGTGCGGGCGGCCGGTGACCGGGTGCAACGGGGTCAGCGCCTCGCGGGGCTTTACAGCCCGGAGCTGCTGGCAGCGCAGGAAGAGTACCTGCTGAGCCTCCGCAGCAACGATCAGGCGCTGGCTTCTGCGGCGCGCCACCGGCTCGAGTTGCTCGGCGTGCCGTCGGGGCAGCTGGACCAGATAACCCGCCGAGGCGCTGCCGATCGCCAGGTCGATGTCCTCGCACCGATGAGTGGCGTGGTGACGGAGCTGCTGGTGCGGGAAGGCGCGGCAGTGACCGCCGGCATGCCGCTGGTCAACCTTGCCGACCTGTCCCGGGTCTGGGTCCTGGCAGAGGTGCCGGAGGCACAAGGCGCGTGGCTCAAGCCCGGGTTGGCGGCCATCGTTACGCTGGCCAGCGCAGGCGCCGAACCAATTCAGGGGCATGTGGACTACCTGTACCCGGAAGTGTCGCCAGCAACCCGCACGCTGCGGGTCCGCATCGTGCTGGAGAACCGACAGCTTCAAATCAAGCCCGGGATGTCAGCACGGGTGTCCATCGAGGGCGAACCCCGCGCCGCGCTGCTCATAGCAAGCGAGGCCCTGATCCGGTCAGGAGAACGCACCGCCGTCATCCTGGCGGAGCCTGAGGGCCACTTTCGCCCCGTCGCCGTGGAGGCCGGGGCCGAGCAGGGCGACCTGACTGAAATCCGGGCCGGCCTCCAGGCTGGCGACAAGGTTGTCATCTCCGGCCAGTTCCTGCTCGACTCGGAGGCCAACCTGCGCGGCGCCCTGGATCGCCTGCTGCCGGGAGCCAGTCGATGATCGGCCGCCTGATCCGCTGGTCGCTCGCCAATCCGCTGCTGGTGCTGCTGGCGTCGCTGACGCTCGTCGCGGCTGGCGTCTGGAGCGCCATGACGCTGCCCATGGATGCGATTCCGGACCCGTCCGATGTGCAGGTTATCGTCCGCACCAGTTACCCGGGGCAGGCTCCACAGGTCGTGCAGGACCAGGTGACCTACCCGCTGACCACCGCGATGCTGTCCGTGCCGGGCGCGGTGACGGTGCGGGGCTACTCCTTCTTTGGCGACAGCTACGTCTATGTGATATTCGCCGATGGCACCGATCTCTACTGGGCCCGGTCCCGGGTCCTGGAATACCTGTCCCAGATCCAGGGCCGGCTGCCGGGCGCGGCGAAGCCGGCCCTCGGCCCGGATGCGACCGGCGTCGGCTGGATCTACCAGTACGCCCTGGTCGACCGGAGCGGACGCCACGATCTAAGCGAACTGCGGTCCCTGCAGGACTGGTTCCTGCGCTTCGAACTGAAGACGGTGCCGAACGTGGCGGAGGTCGCCACGGTTGGCGGCTTCAACAAGCAGTACCAGATCGTGCTCGACCCGGTTCGCCTGCAGGCCCTGCAGGTCACTCCGGAGCGCGTCACTGCGGCGGTACGGCGGGCCAACGCCGAGGCCGGCGGCTCGGTGGTGGAACTCGGCGAAGCCGAGTACGCCGTGCGGACCCGCGGCTATCTGCAGTCGCTGGATGACTTTCGGACCATCCCGGTCGGGCTCGACGGCGCCGGTACTCCCGTCCTGCTGCGGGATGTCGCCTGGGTGCAAACGGGTCCGGAAATCCGCCGCGGTATCGCCGAGCTGGATGGTGAAGGAGAAGTCGTCGGCGGCATAGTCGTGATGCGCTTCGGACAGAACGCGCTGGCCACCTTGCGCGCAGTCAAGGCCCGCATCGGCGAATTGCGGCACAGCCTGCCGCCCGGCGTAGAGATCGTGGAAACCTATGACCGGTCCGGCCTGATCGAGCGGGCGGTCGCCAATCTCCGCGACAAGCTAATCGAGGAATTCATCGTCGTCGCCCTGGTCTGCGCGGTCTTCCTGCTGCACCTCCGTTCTGCGTTTGTCGCCATCCTGACGCTGCCACTCGGCATTCTCGCGGCGCTGGTCGTGATGCGTGCGCAGGGCATCAGCGCCAACATCATGTCCCTGGGCGGCATCGCGATTGCCGTCGGCGCGATGGTCGATGCGTCGGTGGTGATGATCGAGAACGCCCACAAAAAGCTTGAAGCCTGGCGACACTCACATGCCGATGCCGAACCCGGTAACGCGGAGCGTCTGCGTCTTATCGGTGATGCAGCCACCGAGGTGGGGCCGGCGCTGTTCTTCGCCCTGCTGATCATCACGCTGTCATTCCTGCCGATCTTTGCCCTGGAGGCCCAGGAGGGCCGGCTGTTCGCTCCCCTGGCTTATACCAAGACCTATGCAATGGCGGCCGCCGCCGCCCTGTCGGTTACGGTGATTCCCGTGCTGATGACGGGTCTTATCCGGGGTCGCATCAGGGACGAACTGGCCAATCCGCTGAATCGCTGGCTGATAAGCGGCTACCGGCCGGTAATTGAGGCGGTCCTGGACCGGCCGGTGTGGGTACTGGTCGGCGCGGCCGTGGCCCTGCTGGTCACGATATGGCCGGCGACCAGACTGGGGAGCGAGTTCATGCCACCACTCGACGAAGGCGATCTCCTCTACATGCCCACGGCATTGCCCGGGATTTCGGCCGGAAAGGCAGCGGAGATCCTGCAGCAGACCGACCGAATCATCCGCCGGTTTCCTGAAGTAGAGCGCGTGTTCGGCATCATCGGCCGGGCAGATACCGCCACTGACCCGGCACCGCTGGAGATGATCGACACGACCGTGCAACTGAAGCCGCGGAGCGAGTGGCGCCCAGGTATCACCCCCGAGAGTCTGGTCGAGGAAATGGATGCGGCCCTGCAGATTCCGGGCATGGGCAATGTCTGGGTGCAGCCGATCCGCAACCGCATCGACATGTATGCGACCGGCATCAAGTCCCCGGTGGGCATCAAGATCGCTGGCCCGGACCTCCGTGTCATCGCGCAACTCGGGCCCGAGATTGAAGCCGTGGTCAAGGCAGTGCCCGGGACCACCTCAGCCTTCTTTGAGCGGGTGTCCGGTGGCCGTTATATTGACGTGGCTCCGGACCGGTTGGCAGCGGCCCGCTACGGACTGGACGTGATGGATATCCAGGACCTGGTCGCCACGGCCATCGGTGGCGAGTCCATCGGCCAGACGGTGGAGGGCCTCGCCCGGTATCCCATCAGCGTGCGCTACCCCCGCGACCTGAGGGACTCGGTCGAGAAGCTGCTTGAACTGCCCTTCGTGACCGCGCGGGGGGAGTCGCTGACCTTGGGCCAGGTGGCCAAGGTATCGGTCGTCGATGGCCCGCCGGTCATCCGCAGCGAGAACGCTCGGCTGAATGGCTGGGTCTACGTGGATATTCGCGGGCGGGATCTCGGCTCATTCGTCGCCGATGCACGGCGGGCGGTCACGGAGCAGGTCAACCTCCCCGGCGGTTACACCGTCAGTTGGTCGGGGCAGTTCGAATACCTCCAGAGGGCGGCCGCGCGGCTGCAAGTCGTCATCCCGGTGACCGTGAGCATCATTTTTCTGCTGCTCTACCTGAGCTTCCGGCGCGCCACTGAGGCGGTCCTGATTCTTCTCACACTCCCGCTGGCGCTCATCGGCGGCATCTGGCTCGTCTATCTGCTGGGTCATCACCTGTCCGTGGCATCAGCGGTTGGTTTCATAGCTCTGGCTGGCGTGGCCGCGGAGTTCGGCGTAGTGACCCTGATCTACCTGGACCTGGCCGTGCGGCAGCGTGAGGAGCGGGGGGCACTAAACTGCCTTGACGATCTTCGTGCCGCACTGATCGAGGGTGCCGTCCTGCGCGTCAGGCCCAAGGCGATGACGGTTACCGTGATTGTCGCCAGCCTGCTGCCGCTTTTCCGGGGCAGCGGCACGGGGTCGGAAGTCATGGAAAGGATTGCAGCACCGATGATCGGCGGGATGGTCACCGCGCCGCTCCTGTCAATGGTGGTCATTCCTGCGGCGTACTACCTGATCAAGCAGCGAGGGATGAGTACCGTGCGCGCGACCGTCAGCCGGCACAGCAGGACAAGCCCTTCAAGTCCCTGGTGAATGCCTGGGCACACAGCTTCAGCGACTCGACCATCGTCAGGTAGGGAAACATCTGGTTGCCGAGGTCGGTGACCGTCATGCCGTGGTGAATGGCAAGCGCGGCCGCCTGGATCAGTTCACCGGCCTCGGCGGCCACCGCCTGGACGCCCAGCAGCCTCCCGGTGCCCTCTTCGGCGACCATCTTTACGAATCCGCGCGTGTCGAAGCTGACCAGCGCCCGGGGCACGTTGTCGAGTGTGAGTAAACGGCTGTCCGTTGCGAGCCCCTTGAGGCGGGCCGCGGCCTCTGACAGGCCCACCGTGGCGACCTGCGGATCCGTGAACACCACTGCCGGCATAGTGCGCAGATCCAGGACTGCCCTGCCACCGGTCATGTTCTCGGCCGCCCGCACACCGCCGGCCGCCGCCACATAGACGAACTGCGGCTGAGTGGTGCAGTCGCCGGTGGCATAGATCTGCGCCACACTGGTCTGCAGGAACTGATTGACCACGATTCCACCAGCCTCGCCGGTTTCAACGCCGATACGATCGAGCCCCAATGTCTCAATGTTCGGGGCCCGGCCGGTGGCGACCAGCAGCGCCTCGCCCCGGAGCGAGCCAGCTGAGGTCTCGAGGATGAAGGTGCCACTCAGGTATGCAACAGACTTGACCTGCACGCGATGCAGGACACGAATGCCCTCCTCCGCAAACACCTGACCCAGCGCATCGCCTATGGCGGGATCCTCCCGCGACAGAAGCGTGCTGCGGGCAATGACGGTGACACTGCTCCCCAGGCGCGCGTAAGCCTGGGCCAGTTCCACGGCGACGACCGATGAGCCGATCACAAGCAACCGGGGCGGGATCGCTCCGCTTGCGAGGGCCTGGGTCGAGGTCCAGTACGGCGTCGCCGTCAATCCGGGAATGAGTGGCACAGCGGGGCGGGCTCCCGAGGCAATCAGGGCCCGGTCGAATTCCACCTCTTGCTCACTCCCATCCGGGGACGATACGGCCAGCGTCGCGCCATCCCTGAAGGTCGCCTCGCCGCGCACCAGTGAGATGCTGGAGTGGGCCGCAATCACGTCCTCGTACTTGCCGGCCCGCAGTTCGTCGACACGGCCCTGCTGCTGAGCCAGCAGGGCCACGCGGTCGATTCGCGGATCACCGGGGCTCACGCCGGAGTCGAACGGACTTGCTGCGCGCACCCGGGCAACCTGCGCCGCCCGGAGCATGATCTTCGAAGGCACACAGCCGATGTTGACGCACGTACCGCCAATCACGCCATGCTCGATGAGCGTCACCCTGGCTCCCCGCTCCGCCGCGCTGATGGCGGCGGCCATGCCGCCAGCACCGGTGCCAATTATGGCAATCCTCATCTTTAATTCCGGGCTTTTATTTCTTGGGGCCAGTCGCTGGCGATGACGGGTACCCGGCATCCCTTGTCGCCTCGGTCAGCGCCGCGATAGTCGTCACTTCATCATCGAAAGTCACGATGGCTTCGCGCCTTTCGAAGCTCACTTGGATCATGGATACGCCGTCGACCCGGCTCAGCGCCCGTTTCACGGTTAGCGGACAGGCCGGGCAGGTCATGCCGGGCACGGCCAGCGTGACCATGGTCGTGGCGGCCCCCGCTCCCGGACTTGCGGTGAGGGCTAGGGCGGCAAGCGCCAGAAGTCTTTTCATGGAGATCTCCTCGGTGCGAAACTTCAGTAGAGCAGCGGCAGGACGTAGGGAAAGACAATTGCGATGACGACGAGCACCGCGACGAGCCAGAAGAGGAGCTTGTACGCGATCCTGACGCTGGCCACGGCGCATACCTCGCCGGGGGCGCACGATCGGGCCGGGCGGTAAATCCTGCGCCCTGCCATGAACAGTGCGGCCAGTGCCGCCCCAATGAACCAGGGCCGGTAGGGCTCCAGCGTGGTCAGGTTGCTGATCCAGGCCCCACTGAAGCCGAGCGTCACCAGTACCAGCGGCCCCAGGCAACAGGTCGAGGCCAATATCGCCGCAAGGCCACCGGTCAGGAGTACGCCACGGGAGTTCTTCTCTGCCAGCATCCGAGGCTCCTTGGAGCCAATTCCCCAGTGAGCTAACGTAGGACCGTAGTCAGGTACGGAGTCAATGGCGATGGAGGCTGAGCCGCACAATATGACGATTGGGGCATTCGCCAGGGCTGCGGCGGTCAACGTCGAGACACTGCGGTTCTACCAGCGCAAGGGGCTCCTGCCGCAACCCGACCGGCCCTACGGCCGAATCCGCCGCTACGGGCCCCGGGATGTGGCGCGGGTGAGGTTCATCAAGGCTGCCCAGCACCTAGGCTTCAGCCTCGACGAGGTGGGTCAGCTGCTCAGGCTGGAGGACGGCCTCCACTGCAGCGAGGCCGCTGCCCTCGCAGCGCTCCGGCTCGCTGATGTGCGTGCACGGGTGGCGGATCTCACCAGAATGGAACGAGCCTTGAGCCGGCTGTTAGGCGAGTGCAGCACTCATTCCGGTCCTGTGTCCTGTCCACTGATCACCGCCCTCCGGTCGAGTTGACCTGCGACTTCCCGGGGCGGTGTTTCGCCCTGCTTCCCCCGGGTGGTCTTGACATGGCATGATTTCTAGTTAGGATTCCTACCTATGAAGTTCGACCAGATTACAGATCCCCTCGATCGTCGGCTGGCCGACGGCCTGACCCGACTGGCCGCCGTCGCCCGTCAGCTCGACTGGCAGGCCGCCGAGAGCGCTGGCCTGTCACCGACCCAGGCGGACATCCTGCGGTTTGTCGCCAATCGTCCGGAGGGCGCCCGGCTCACGGCCGCTGCTGCGCACGTCGGTGTGCGCAAGGCCACCGCCAGTGACGCCGTGGCGACCCTTGAGAGGAAGGCGCTCGTGATCAAGCTTGCGGACGCCTCAGACGGTCGCGCCGTGGCCCTGAAGGCGACTCCCAAGGGCAATCGAGTTGCACAGGCATGGCCAAGCAACTTCGCGCCGGTCGTCGCTGGACTGTCCGAGAGCGAGCAGGAGGCCCTGCTCGGCCTGGTGGTCAAGATGATCCGGCAACTTCAGCAGCGCCAGCTGATCGCCCCGCAGCGCACCTGCGTGACGTGCCGGCATTTCCGCGAGAACGTGGCGCCCTGCACGGCGACGCCGCACTACTGCGCGTTCGTCGGCGCACCCATGGCCGAGCGGCACCTGCGCGTCGACTGCGCGGAGCACGAATCCGCCGCCTGACGGCGGTTTAGCCCCCCGTTCGATGCTACCGGGGGTTTACTTGACTTATCTAGTTAGGAGTCCTTACATGAAAACGAAGATCCTGATCTTGCTGGGCATCACCGCCGCCACTGTCGCATGGGCCGCGGAACCCGAGGTGCCTTACCCGGCGGGCTACCGCGACTGGCACCACGTCAAGAGCATGGTGATCGAAGAAGGGCATCCGCTGTATGGCGCCTTTGGTGGCATTCATCACCTCTACGCGAACGACAAGGCACTCGAGGGCTACCGGAGCAACGCCTTCCCGGATGGGGCCGTGATCATCTTCGACCTACTCGAAGCCGTGCACGATGGCAATGCCGTCACGGAAGGCGCCCGGAAAGTCGTGGGTGTCATGCACAAGGACGCCAAGAAGTTCGCCGCAACCGGCGGGTGGGGCTTCGAGGGCTTCGGCGGCGGTGATCCGGCGAACCGGGTGGTGGGCGCCAACGCGGCCTCCGCCTGTTTCGCCTGCCACCAGCCGCAGAAAGCACAGGACTATACCTTCAGCCGGCTGCGTGACTGAGCTCTGCCAAGAAACTGAAGGCGCAGGCGGCCACGACTTGGTCGCCTGCGCCCTTCAGATGCATAGCTAGCGCATTGCCTTCAGCCACCGGTCAAACAGCGCCTTGACGAACGGCGTCAGGCGGGTGCGGCTGTACTGGTCACCGATCCTGCGGATGGCCTCCGTCTGGGTGGGATACGGGTGGATGGTGGAGGCGATCTTCCGCAGGCCCAGCCCGTGGGTCATGGCCAGCGACAGATGGGCAATCATGTCACCAGCCCGGGCGGCGACAATGGTAGCGCCGACGATCTGGTCGGTGCCCTTCCGGGCGAGGATTTGCACGAAGCCCCCGGTATCGCCGTCGAGGATCGCCCGATCCACACCGTCAAGCCGCTGGGTATAGCTATCAACGTCGATACCCTGCTCTGCCGCCTGCCGGGCGTTCAGGCCGACATGGGCCAGCTCCGGGGAGGTGTAGGTGCACCAGGGGATCACCAGCGCGCTGGCCCCCGCCCGGCCTCCGAACAGGGCGTTCTGAATGACGATCCGGGCCATGAAATCCGCGGCGTGGGTGAACTGGAATGGCGAACACACGTCGCCCGCGGCAAATACCCGCGGATTCGAGGTCTGCAGCCGGTCGTTTACCACCACGCCCTTCTTGTGCCACTGCACTCCGGCCGCCCCTAGACCGAGACCCTCGATATTGGGTGACCGGCCGGTGGCAACCAGCAACTGGTCCACGACCACGTCGTAGGCGCTGTCGTGGGACCCCAGGCTGATGTGAATCCCGTCAGCCTGCCTGCCCACGCGAATCTCCGTCCCGCAGCACATGACCTTTACGCCATCCCTGGTCAGGGCAGCCCTGACCAGCTCGGCCGCCCCGGGCTCTTCCTGGGGCAGTACGCCGTGCGCCGCCTCGATGAGGAATACTTCAGAGCCGAACCGGGCAAAGGCCTGGGCCATCTCGCAACCGATTGCGCCCGCGCCAATGACACCGAGGCGTCCTGGCAGCGCGGTCAGGGAGAACACGCTCTCGTTGGTGAGGTACTCCACCTGATCCAGGCCGGCAATCGGGGGCGCCGCGGCCCGGGCACCGGTCGCGATGACCGCCTTGCTGAAGTTGAGGACCTGGTCGCCCACCCTCACCGCGTCCGGGCCGGCGAACGCGCCTTCGCCGAGGAAGACATCGACACCCAGGCCCGCAAAGCGCTGCACGGAGTCGTGCTGGCTGATTCCGGCTCGCAGGCCACGCATACGCTCCATGACTCCGGGAAAGTCGACCTCGTACCCGTTGCGAACATGGATTCCCAACCGGCCCGCGTCCCGGACTGCCGCCGCGCGGTGTGCAGAGCTCAGGAGGGCCTTCGACGGCACACAGCCGACGTTCAGGCAGTCGCCGCCCATCAGCTCCCGCTCGACGAGTGCCACCCGGGCACCAAGGCCCGCGGCTCCGGCGGCGCAGACCAGCCCGGCCGTACCGGCACCGATCACGACGAGGTTGTACCGTGCCGCAGGCTCGGGGTTCACCCAGTCAGGCGGGTGAACGTTGCGCTCCAGGTCGTCGTTGTGATGGCCCCGCGGCTGAAGCTGGATTAGGCCGGCGCCGTTCCGGAGGGCCAACAGCTCAGGCCTTGGCGAAGTCGATGACGTGCTGTGCCAGGATCAGCGGCTGGTCCTCCACGATGTAGAATCCGGCCTCGTCGATGAGGGCATGGGGCTGACCCCGGGCTCCCGGCAGATGGGCCTGGAGCGGCTCCGGCCGCATGCCCGCGCCCTTCGCGCTAAACAGCGTCAGCACCGGCTTCTGCCAGGTGGCGAGCTTCTCCCAGGCTGCCGCGTTGGCGATGCTCGCCGGGTCATCATCGAGGATCGGCAGGATCATCGGGAACCGGCGCGGCCCGGCCTTGTAGGTTTCGTCGGGGTACGGCGCGTCGTAGGCCGTGATGAGTTCAGGACTGAGCTTGTGTACCACGCCGTCATTCACCATCTCGCCCTGGGGAAATCTCGGCAGGGCCAGCTGCTTTTCGCGCCACTTGATGAACCAGTCGCGACCCTGGGACATGCCCTTCGGCAGCAGAGTATTGCTGAGCACGATCCGGCTGAAGAACTCGGGGTGCTCCGCCGCAATCGGCAGGCCGAAGTAGCCGCCCCAGTCGAACATGAATGCCGTCACGTCCCTGAACTCCATCGCCCCGAGAAAGGCCGTCAGCCAGTCGATATGGTTCTGGAAGCCGTAATCCTCCGGGCGCAGCAGCTTGTCCGAGCGACCGAAGCCGATGTAGTCCGGGGCGATGACGCGATAGCCGGCCCCCGCCAGCACGGGAATCATCCGGCGGTACAGGTAGGCCCAGGATCCCTGGCCGTGCAGCAGCAGGATGACGGGCGCCCGCCGGGACCCCTCGTCCACGTAATGCATCCGCAACTTCCCAAAGCGCGGGTCGACGACATCCCGGTAGTGGGGCTTGAAGTCGTACCCGGGGAGATCCCTGAACCGGGCATCCGGTGTCCGGAGCACTCCCGCGGCGAGGCGCGACGCGCTGCTACTGAGGCGGGGCACGCCCATGCCGAGCGCGAGTGCCGCCAGACCCGTGGCCACGGTCCGGCGCGAAAGATGTCCGGTGTGCTGCTGTTTCGTCAATCAACTTCTCCCGCCGAGTTGCCAATGCCCTACCAGGGCTGAACTTTGCCCTGATACGTCAGGTACGAACCGGTGTTCTTCAGACTGAAGCTGTCGATGACCGCCGCCAGGTCCTTCACCACGTCGTCGGCTGCGCTGAGAGGTATCGGGAATCCCGCGGCCTTGATCGGCTGCATCAGGTTGGTGTCCACCGCACCCGGATCGAGCAACCCAACGACGATTCCCCGCCGATAGAGGTCCAGCGCCAGCTTGCGCATCAGCATGTTCACGGCAGCCTTGCTGGCGCTGTAGAAATAGCCTCCGCCCGGCCGGGCGCCGCCGATGGAGCCCTGGCTGCTGGTGACCGTCATGATCTTCTTCTGGCGCCCGGCCGCGACGTTGTCGAGGAAGGCCTCGGCCACCTTCATCGGTGCCAGCGCGTTTACCGCCATGACCTGATCGAACACGGCGTAGTCCAGCTGGCCGAGCTTTTGGGTCTCCAGGCCCCCCAGGATGCCGGCATTGTTCAGCAGGATGTCGATCGGCAGGCCCCGGTACTTTGCCGCCAGCGCATCGATCGCTTTCAGGTCTGTCACATCCAGCGCTTCAACGGTCACGGCCGGGTTGCCCCGGGCAAGTGCCTGCAGCTCCGCTGCGGCCTCCGGATTCCGGGCTGTGGCAATGACGCGCCAGCCGTTCGCGGCATAGTGCTTGGCGAACGCGAAGCCGATACCGCGGTTCGCGCCGGTGATCAGGACCGTCGGCGGCGAATCACCGGGACCCGCTTCCTGCCCGGCTTGGACGGGCATGCCAGCCAGGGTCGCGAGCAGAAGGAGTGGCGCGAGGCGGCGCCAGGCAGAAGGTCTTTTCGTCATGTCTGATTCCCCAGTTGCGATCCGGCAATAGTGCATCACACGTCAGCTTGCGCCCCGTGGCAGGTCGCCACGCCGGCGCTTCAGCAGCAACGGAATCAGCGATAGCACGCCCAGCAATCCCAGCGCCATCAGCACCTCGGCAGACACGAGTCCCTTGAGCGAATCAACGGAACCCAGCGAGCGGCCGAGATTGGCAAAGACAAAACTGCCCGGCAGTATTCCCACGGCTGTCCCTACTACATACGTGCGAACAGGAATTCGTGTGACCGCCGACGCCAGGTTGACCAGCCAGAACGGGAAGACCGGCACGAGCCGCAGGAACAACAGGTAGTTGAAGGCGCCCTGATTGAATCCCGCCAGCAGGCGCGCGGCCCTGGGATTCTCCTCCAGCCGGGTTCTCGCCGCGTCGGCGAACAGGTAGCGGGCGGCAACCAGGAGGATCGTCGCCCCGGCGGTCGCGGCCACCACGATGAGCAACGTACCCGGACCGCGGCCGAACAGGAAACCGGTAAACAGCGACAGCACCGTCGCCCCGGGCATGCTGAACGCCGCTGCCGCCATGTACACGGCACCCCAGATGACGAACAGGCTCCAGAAGTGCGCCTGGGCATAGCCCAGCAGTTCGAACCGGCGGGACTGCAGTTGCTCTAGACTCAGCCAGTCGGCGCCGCCGGCATTCACGAACACGCCAGCGGCCACGGCCAGCAACGCCAGAAGCAACAGTCGTCCCCGCGCATTGGTCGCAGAGATTTTCCCGACTTCCATACGCGCGCCCCTAGCCACCGGAACGAACCGTCGGTGGACCATTCACCGACCAGTCATAGACGAGGTCGGGCTGGAACTGCCGTCCCTCAGGAACATCCGGGCGATAACGGCGGATGAATGGCAGGGGTCCGCCAGCCTTGGCAAAATCCTCCTCGAACCAGGCAAAGATGCGCGAGGCACGAACCGCACCCAGCCGGACATCCAGGCCCTTGCGCGGATCGGCCAGAAATCGTCGCACCTGGTCGTCGAGCTGGCTGCTGAGTCGGAGGGCCGTGTACGGCTCGCGGCGCAGGTCCGGGCAACTCCGCGAGGCGCACACGATGGCGAAATGTATCCTGGGATCCCCAAGCGGACGGATAACCCCGTGCTCGATGTCATCCAGGCTGACGGTGCGACCGCCCACGCGCCCGGCGGGCATCTTCCACACAGGCTGCAACAGATTCCCCACGTCCCGAATACTGTCCACCGGCCAGTTGTCGGCCACGACCTTCATGGTGAGGATGTTGTAGGCATTGATGTAGAACGCCAGGCGCTCATCGCGCGAAGCGGTGTCGGGAATCCGCGTGTCCCCGATCAGGAGTACCGATCTCGTGAAATCCGGGTCGCTGCGCAATGCCCGGTAGTCCACCCAGGTACTGCCGCCGTCGACGTGGACGTGGCGGTCCAGGACCCGGGCGAAGGGGGTCCAGTCGGGCGACGCCGCGAACACCGGGGCCGAGATGAGCAGAAGCATCAGCAGACCCAGGCTGCGATGACCGCCGGTCATGAAGGAAAAGCCCCGGTCACAAGGCCTTCTGCCAACCACTGCCGGAGCCAGCCCGAGATCAGCACGGCGGGTTCTCCTCCGCCACCGACCGCGGTGGCCACCGCCTCGCAGGCTGCCGCAAACGTCCCGCCACCCTCCAGCACGTCGAGCGCCAATGGCTCGCCCGGATCCAGTGGCCGGAAGTAGACCTCCAGGTCGCGCCTCCAGACGACGACGTGCTGGAGTTTTGGAATGGGACCGTCCGCGCTGGCCCCCATCTCCGCTGCCCGACCCTGCCAGAGCGCCACCACATCGTGGTGGACCTTCAGGCGCCGGACGGAGGGGTGGAAGTGCAGAATCAGGGCCGGCCAGTCGCTGGCTGGCATCGCCGCAACCTCTGCCACCCCGATCACCGGAGCGTTGGCGGCATCGAATGCCTCGCCCATCAGCCATTCAAAGCTGGCCAGTTCCGCCAGGTAGGGTTCCGCCGAAAACGGTGGCGTGATGCGCAGGAAGCGCGGCAGCTGCTCACCGAACCAGCGCACGGAGAAATGCCGGGATGGCCAGGCCAGGGCATAGGTCCGAGCCATGTCCGCAAAGGCCGTGTCGCCCAGCAGCCGCTTCAGCACGGGATAGTCGTTGGCCAGCGCCTCGGACAGCCGGAGGAAATAGGCCTCCGCGTAGACGCCCGCGCCGACGACGTCCAGTCCCGGCGGGGCACCGTCCTCGTCCCGCAGGACAAATGCCTGGAAGCAGGCCTGGACGTCGGCCAGGGCGGGGGCGTTCATGCCGCGCGCTCCCAGACCTGCTCACCGATGCTGCGCACCACCGCCAGTTCGGCGGCCAGCTCGGCAAGCGCCGGCATGTCGTCGTCGCGCTCGATCATGGTGGGCACGGGCCCGAGGCGCTCGGCGGTGTAGGCATACAGTTCCAGCACATCCCCGCAGACCGGTCGGTCGTGCGTATCGATGATGACGTCGCCCCGGTCGAAGTGCCCGGCAAGGTGAATCTGGCGGACGCGAGCGGCGGGCATGGCATCAATGAACGTGACCGGGTCGAATGCGTGGTTCCGGGCACTGACGAAGGCGTTGTTGACGTCGAGCAGGATCAGGCAGTCGGCCGATTCGGCCACCTCGCGCAGGAAGTCCCACTCGGTCAGCGTGGAATGGGGAAAGGCCACGTAACTGGAAACATTCTCGAGGAGCAGCTGCCGGCCCAGCACGTCCTGGGCCTGGCGAATGCGTTCTGCCACGTGCCGGACGGCCTCCTCGGTGAACGGTAGCGGCAGCAGATCGTGCAGGTTGCGGCCGCCGACGCCGGTCCAGCAGAGATGGTCCGAGACCCAGGTCGGGCTGATGCGGTCGGCCAGTGCCCGGACCTGGCGCAGGTAATCGAGATTCAGCGGGTCGCTGCCGCCGATGGACAGGGATACGCCGTGCATGGCCAGCGGATAGTCGCGGCGAATGGCGTCGAGGAAGTGCAGGGGCTTGCCGCCGGCAACGAGGTAGTTCTCGGTCAGGATCTCGAGCCAGTCGACGCCCGCCGGCCTGGCGTCAAGGAATTCGCGGTAATGCTCGCGGCGCAACCCAAGGCCAAAGCCCGTGCAGGTGTCAGCCATCGATCTACCCACTTTCTGATCAGGATGCCTTGGTGCCTGCTAAAAATCCCGGGACGGGCCCCCTGGTCCAGGGAAGCCCGGGAACCCGCCCCGGTTCCTCAGCCCTGCGTGAGCTTGCCGCCCTGGTCGGCACAGGCCTTCGCACTGGCAGCCATCACAAAGCCCTGGCCCTTGCAGCTGTTCTGGCCCTTGCACTCGTTCTGCGCCGTCTTGCAGGCGGCCTGCCCCTTGCACGCATTGGCGCCAAAGCACTGCACCTCGGCCTTCTGGGCATTGGCACCCGAGTCGGCGGCCGTCACGGAACCGGCGGCGAAAATGGCTGCCGCGGCCGTCGCCACGAGAATGCCGGAACTCTTGCTGATCAACGTCATGGTCTGGTTCTCCTGTAGTTCAGTCGGATTGCTGGTCTATTGGCGCTGCGCCAGCCAGGGCACTCGACCCTGCCGGACATCGTCACTCCAGGCATTAGTCGCGGGACTGGCCAACTCCTTACAGCCGAGACAAAGACCTCTGCCGGACGGCGTGGCTCTCAGTCGTCGGTGCGTTCCCGCTCGTCCGGCGCCTCGGCCTCGATGCGCTTCCCCAGCGCCTTGCAGGCGTGGCTCAGGAAGCGGGTCTGCCGCTCGAAACCCCGGCACGCGGAACACATGGCCAGATGCACGCGTACCTGCAGGCGCTGCGCCCAGGTCAGCCGCTCATCCAGCGACCTCGACACCAGAGCCGATATGTCCCTGCACGATGTCATCAGGACCTCCGGAGACCCGCGAACCAGTTCTTGTCCAGGCATCCCCGCAGGCGCAGGCGGGCGCGATGCATGAGGACCCAGTAGTTAGACCTGGAAATTTCCAGGTCCTTACAGATCTCATCAGGCTCGAGATCCATCACCTCCCGGAGAATGAAGACCCGCCCCGCCACGCCAGGGACCGCCTGCAGGCAGGCCTCCAGGACCTGAAAGAACTCCTGCCGCTCGAGCGACTGGTCTGGATCGTCCCACGCCCGGGGGCGCACCACCCACGAGCCGTTGCGGGCGAACAGCGCGTCGAGCCAGTCGGCGTCACTGCCCTCATCGGCCTGATCGCCGCCGGCGTCGGGCACGGCCTCGTCGTGCTGGCGGGCACGGTAGGCGTCGATGATCTTCCGTTTCAGGATACCGACGAGCCAGGTGCGGACCGTACAGCCACCGCGGAAGGACGCGCGCGCCTGCAGCGCAGCCAGAAACGTTGCCTGGACGAGGTCCTCGGCCTCCGTGGCATTGCGCACGTTCAATATGGCAAAACGGTAGAGAGCGTCGTGATGCGCGCGCAGCTCGGTCGGATCGGTCAGAACCTCACCCGTGATCTGCCGGCTCGCCACGTGTTTACCTCGTTATCCAGCCAGCGGCGACCGCCACGTGTGGCGTGGCAAAGAACTGCCGTAAGGAATCCGCCGGGTTTCCGTCCAATTGGCAAGAGTAGCAGCGCGGTTGAGATGCCCGTCGCTGCTTCACGATCCAGGGACAGCCGTCTGCGGAGTAATTGCCATGCATCATGCCCCACTTCCCATTGCCCGGGTTACTCCGGCCCCGAATCTGCCGCGGCGACCCGGTAGTGTCCCGGGTTCGCTCGGCATTCACGATCCTGCGTCGCTGGCGATGACGGACTTCCGGCACGAACCGGCGCTGACGATTGCCTCGGATGTGCAGATCGATCTTGCGCTGCGCGACATGATCCACCTCGGGGTCCGCGCCCTGCTGGTTGCACACGGCGATGAACTGGTTGGCCTGATAACGGCCTATGACATCCAGGGGGAGCGCCCCGGGCAGTTCCTGCTCAGTCCAAGCTGCGACCACAGCCCCTGCCTCCGGAGGGATATCCATGTGGGTGACATCATGACGCCGTGGCGAGACCTGGAAGTGTTGACTGTGAAGGCCGTCGAGGCTGCCAACGTTGGCAGCCTCCTTGACGCCATGACATCGGCATCGCTCACCCACCTCGTGGTCATCGAGGACTCCGCTGGTAACGGCGTCGAAGTGAGGGGCCTGATTTCCCGTACCCAGGTCGAGCGCCTCCTCGGTTACTCCAGCGTGGTCCGCCTCGACCCCATCACGTCGCCAGCGCGCGGCTGATGGCGTTGCTGTACGCCGACTTGGGTTGAAGGCCAACCAGTGTTTCCACCGCCTTGCCCTTCCGGTACAGCACGACGGTCGGAATCGAGCGCACGTTGAAAGACCGCGCGGCAACCGGACTCCGGTCCACGTTGACCTTCGCGACAAGTACCCGAGCGCCCTCATCACGGGCCAACTGTTCGATCACCGGCCCCAGGGCCTGGCAAGGACCGCACCATTCCGCCCAGAAGTCGATCAACACAGGGCGATCTGCCGCCGACAGGGTTGATTCCAGCGTGTGGTCGTTCAATTCGGCAATTCCTGAATAGAGGTCAGACATGTGTTGCTCCTGAGTTCATGTAGCCCGGTGCCAGCGGTCGGCCAGGAAGGCGCTGTCCACGGGCGTTTTGAGGATGTGATTGGCATAGTTGCTGAGAGTCTTCAGCGACACGCCAAGAACGACGTCGAGAGCTTGCGCCCGGTCGAAGCCAGCGCCTTCGAAGTCCGAGATGTCGCGGTCGTCAACCCATCCACGCCGGGCGACGATCTGCCGCGCAAATGTCGCCAGCGCGTCGAGACGCGGATCGGTCAGCTTGCCGCCGTTGCGCAGCGCCTGGATGGTATCCACATCCACCTTGGCGAGGTTGCGGGCGATGAACGAGTGGGCGCTGACGCAGAACTCGCAGGCGTTCTCGACGCTGACCGCCAGGGCAACCACCTGCTGCTCGACGCGCGTCAAAGATGACCTCTCGAAGACGCCAGCCAACGTCAGGTAGCCTTCAAGGGCCGCCGGCGAATTTGCGAGCCCTCCCAGGAGACCCGGGACGAAGCCGAACTGACTTGCCACCTTTTCAAGTAGTGGCCGCGCCGCGTCCGGTGCCGTTGCGGGCGAATGGAACTCGAAGGTACTCATGGATTCCTCACTTGTCGTCGCGGGTGCGAGTGCTGAAAATGTTCAGTATCGCGACCGGGAAGGCGCTAGACGGCAATCTAGAGCCACACTGACGCCGGGAAAATGACCGAGAACCCACATCACATGACCGATCGTCCCGCCGGCGACCTGCTGTCGGAGTTGATGGCTGTTTTCGAGCTCAGGGCCCACGTCTACGCTACGCCCAGCAGCTGCGGGTTGTGGCGCATGGAAGTACCCGCCAGCCCGCTTGCGGAGTTCCACGTGGTTGCCAGTGGCGCGTGCTACCTGCATTTCGGGCCTGGCCGAGCCGCGCCCCTGCTCTTGCAGACGGGGGATATCCTCCTGCTCCCGCGCGGCCAGGCCCATGCGCTCAGTGCGAGCCGCCACCCACCGGGCCCGGGGACCCAGCTGTTTGAATCCGGCCCGGGTGCTGTTGCGAAACTCGTGTGCGGAACCTTTTCCCTGCAGGGCGCGCACGGCAATCCCCTGCTTGCCTCCCTGGCGGACATCGTGGTGGTTAGTCAGGCGGCGATTGGCGAGGACGTGGCGGCACTTGCGGCCCTGCTGGGCGGTGAGGCACGACTGGAGAACCGGCCAGCGCGTCAGACCGTCCTGGACCGCCTCGCAGAAGTGCTGTTCATCTATGTCCTCCGCCACGAGATCAACACCGGCGCAATCAATGGCGGCCTGCTCGCTGCACTCGCCGATAGCAGGCTCCGAGCCCTACTGAAGGCTCTTTGCGCGGACCCGGGTGCCAACTGGACCCTGGCGGGAATGGCGCGCACTGCCAACCTGTCACGAACAGCGCTGGCCACGCACTTTCAGGTCACCGTGGGGGTTTCGCCGATGCAATACCTCACGCAGTGGCGGATGCAGCTTGCGGCTCAGCGGCTCCTTGGCGGGACACGGTCCGTGGCCGCGGTGGCGAACGAACTCGGCTACAGTAGTGAGGCAGCTTTCAGACGCGCGTTCAAGCGGACCGTGGGCAAGGGACCGGTCGTCGCGCGGCGAAAATCCCGCATTGGTCCCGGCTAGCCGGATGCGGGGTCTTCGACCAGCTGCAACTGGGCCCCGCACGTCGCTTCACGCCGCAAGTCAACCACCCGCCAATCATCGAGTCCGCGTCGCTCGGGCCCGGCCACCAACTCCTCTCCGACGGAAGCCACCGCCGCGTCGAGAGAGTCCACCTCCAGCGACATGAGAAAGAACCCTTCGCCATGCTCAGCCAGATGCCGCGCCGGCGCGCCGTCGGGATTCGTGGGCTGGACCAGCACCAGCCACGTGCCCCCGATGAGGAACCGGGCGGTGCGCACCCCACGAGCCGGCAGCTCGTCACGATGAACGGGCGGTCTCCCCAGGAGCTTCTCGTATATTGAGATCGCCGGTTCCAGCTCGTGGACCAGAAAATTGAGGTGATGAATCTTGTGGATCATCGCGGCAGCCACCTCAGCACATGCAATTGACTCGGGACGTCCGTGGCCTGGCAGAGGCACTCCGGTCTGCTGGCAGCCGGATACTAACTACTGCGACCGCAGCCGGCGATAGGCTCCGGGGCCGATGCCGACAGCTTTCTTGAAGGCTTTGCTGAAGGCCGCTTCCGACTGATACCCGACCCGCTCGGCGACCGCTGCCGTGCCCAAGGCCGACTCGACGAGCAGCCGGCGCGCCAGCTGCATGCGCCACATCGTCAGGTACTGCATCGGCGTTTCGCCAACGAGCTTGAGGAAGCGTGCCGCGAGTGCCGAGCGGGACAGGCCCGCATCCCGCGCCAGTGCTTCCAGAGTCCACCCGCGCGCGGGCTGCTTGTGCATCAGCGCCAGCGCCGCACCGATCTGGCGATCGGCAATCGCGGCCAGCATCGCCGGTGGCGACTCCGCCAGGTCCAGGTAGGCGCGCACCATCTGCACGAACAGGACGCCGGCCAGGCGGCCCACCACGGCCTCGGCGCCGGGCTTTGCGGCCATCGTCTCGTGGATCATGAAATTCAGCGCCGTCTGCAGCCAGGAGGCCTCGGCGATTCCAGTGCCGCGCAAATGGATGAATGGCGGCAGGGCCGCCACCAGCGGATGCAGGCTGTCGCGATCAAATTCGAAGTAGCCGCAGAGTATTGACGCCGGCGGACCCCCGCCGCCGTGCCGGACGGGCCCGAAATTGTCGAGGCTCTGTCCTTCGAGGATCTTCTCGGCGGGCTGTGTCCTGCTATCCGGCGCATCCACCAGCGCGTGCTCACCGCCGTGCAGGAAGGCCACCACATCACCGGCCTGCAGCGCCACCGCCGGCTGGCCCGGCAACCGCAGCCAGCACTGGCCCCGGACGATGACGTGGAATTCCGCCACGGGCGTGCTCGGTATCGCCATGCCCCAGGGCGACGTCATCTCGCATCGGAAGTACACCCCGCCACCGAGATGAATGGAGGTCAGCACGTCACTCAGCACATCCATGGTCGGCTCCGGATTTGGACGTCCGGACATATTCTAGCGACTTTCTGGCATTTCTCGTCTGATTACCCGGGACTATCTTTGCTCCCGCTTCCTGACACGGAAGCCGGCGCCCGCGCCGCGGTCCGCCGACCCGACATCAACAAGGAGCAATGCAATGCCCAGACTCAACGTCGTCGCCCCGTCCACCGCCACCGGCCCTACGAAGGTTCTCTTTAACGCCATCGAGGGCGCCATCGGCGCCGTGCCCAACATCTACCAGGGCCTCGGCAACAGCCCCAGCGCCCTGGAAGGCGTCCTCCACACCGACGGCCTGCTGAAGAAGGGCCAGCTCAGTGCCGGTGACATCGAGGCGATCAAGCTCGCGGTCAGCGAGGCCTACGGCTGCACCTACTGCCTGGCCGCCCACACACTGCTGGGCAAGAAGGCGGGTCTCAGCGAGGCCGACACGGTCGCCATTCGCCGCGGCACCGTCCAGCAACCGCGCCTCGCCGCCCTGCTCGCCTTCGTCGGCAACACGCTGCAGCCGGAGGCCCGCGTCTCCGATGCCGACCTCGCCGCCATCCGCGACGCCGGCTTCAACGACGCGCAGATCGCCGAGATCGTGCAGACCATTGCGCAGACGGTGTTCACGAACCTGTTCAACCGGGTCCACCAGACGGCGCTGGATTTCCCGCCCGCGCCGGCGCTGTAACCCCCGTTCCCTTCATCGAACAAGGAGACCCCTCATGAGTTCCCATTCCCACACTCTGCCCGGGCGGCGCCAGTTCCTCGCGGGCAGCGCCGCAGCCCTCGCCACTGCCGCCGTCGCGATCCCGGCGGCGGCGGCCCCGGCGGCCGACCCGTATGCCGACCCGTCGACGCCGATGCTGCCGCCCTCGACGATGCAGCTCGACCTGACCCGTACCGCCCTGGTCGTGATCGACCCCCAGATCGACTTCCTCAGCCCGAAAGGCGTCGCCTGGGGTGCAGTTGGCGCCAGCGTGCAGCAGCACGACACCGTGGAGAACCTCGCCCGCCTGTTCGTGGCGGCGAAGGCCGCCGGCATCACGGTTGCGGTCTCGCCCCACCACTACTACCCGACGGACAAGGGTTGGCGGTTCGAAGGGGCGCTGGGGAAGCTGATGCACAACATTGGCATGTTCAACAGGATCAGCCCGTACTCCCTGGAGGGCTTCGAGGGCTCCGGCGCGGACTTCATGCCCCAGTACAAGCCGCACATCCTGGACAACAGAACCATCATCGCCTCGCCCCACAAGGTCTACGGCCCCGAGCAGAACGACCTGGTGCTCCAGCTGCGGAAGAACCGCATCGAGCAGGTGGTGCTGGCGGGCATGTCCGCCAACCTCTGCGTCGAATCACACCTGCGCTCGCTGCTCGAAGGCGGATTCGAAGTGGCCGTGGTGCGCGATGCCACGGCAGCCGCAATCCTCCCCGAGGGCGACGGTTACCTGGCCGCGCTGACCAACTTCCGCTTCATGGCCAACGCCGTGTGGACCACCGCCCAGGCGGTAGCCCGCTTCAACGGCAAGGCCTGACCGGCAGCGCCGCCGATCCCCCCGCACAGAAAGGACCATTCACGATGAGCGCTTCATCAACTCGTCACGATGCCCATGCCAACTGTGGCTGCCCGGTACCTCCGGTCGGACGCACGATACTGGCCCACGACCTGCACGGCACCGGCCCGGAGAAGGTCGTGGTGCTCCACAGCTGGATGGGCAATGCCCGGAGCTTCGATGCCGTGAAGCCCTGGCTCGACACCGGCGCCTTCACGTACGCCTTTGCCGACCTCCGCGGCTACGGCCGATCCAGGACGTTCCGCGGCTCGTTCACCGCCGGGGAGGCAGCGTCGGACGCCCTCCACCTGGCCGATCATCTGGGCTGGCGGCGCTTTCACGTGGTCGGGCACTCCATGAGCGGCCTGATCGTGCAACGGCTGATCCTGGACGATTGGCCGCGGGCAGAGCGCCGGATCAAGAGCGCCGTCGCCATCACACCGGTCACCGCTGATGGCTTCCCCGCCGACGACCAGACCAAGCAGTTCCTGTGGAACCTGATTCACGACGTGCCGCTGACGGCGCAAGGCATCGCGAGCCTCACCGGCGGCCGACTGCCAGCACGGTGGACCGAAGCCCTCGCCCGGGACAACGTCGCCACGTCCGACGCGGAAGCAATGCGCGCGTACTACCGGATGTGGATCGACGGCAACTTCTCCGCCGAGGTCGCCGCAGTCAAGCCCGGGACACCGCTGCAGGTGATCGGCGGCCGACAGGATCTCCCCGGATTCAGCGAAGAGAAGTACCGCGCCAGCTTCAGCGCCTGGTACGCGAACGTGGGCTTCGACTTCATCACCGATGCCGGGCATTTCCCGATGCACGAGGCTCCCGTGTACCTGGCTGCGCTGCTCGAAGCACACCTCAGCCGGCACCGGTGACACCTCGCCCCACAGTTCATCCCAACCCGACATCAGGAATTATCATGATGCACCCCAATCCGGCCTCCGCGCTTGTCGTCGGCGGCACCAGCGGCATCGGCCTGGCCACCGCCCGGCTGCTGCTGACGCAGAACATACCCACCGTAATCACGGGCCGCGTTCCGGCGAAACTCGAGGCCGCCCGGCGGGAGCTGGCCCCGCTCGGCCCGGTCCAGACACTGCTCGCGAACCTGTATCTCCCGGATCACGTCCGTCACCTCATCGAGTGGGTGGCAGACCCTGCCCATCCCGTCCGGTACCTGGTGAACGCGGCGGGCACGTTCAAGCCGACGCCGTTTCTGGAGCACGGCTGGAGCGACTACGACCGCTATCTCGACCTCAACCGCGCCACGTTCTTCGTTACCCAGGCCGTGGCCCGGAACATGGCTGCCCACGGCGGCGGCGCGATCGTCAACATCGGCTCGATGTGGGCCAGGCAGGCCATCAAGGCCACGCCGTCGTCGGCATACTCCATGGCCAAGGCGGGGTTGCACGCCCTGACCCAGCACCTCGCGATGGAGCTCGCCGACCAGGGCATCCGCGTCAACGCTGTCTCGCCGGCCGTGGTCAGGACGCCGATCTACTCCGCCTTCCTCCCCGCGGACCAGGTCGACACCACGCTGGCGTCATTCGACAGCTTTCATCCGATCGGACGGATAGGCTCCGCGGATGATGTCGCCCGGACGGTGGCCTTCCTGCTCGGCGACAGCGCCAGCTGGGTGACGGGCGCGATCTGGGACGTCGATGGCGGCGTCATGGCCGGGCGCAACTGAAGTCAGTTGCGATCATCCGGCGAGGACTCGCCAAGGACGGCCTTCAGCCGGGGCGCTGCGAAATCCACGAACGCGCGGAGCTTCGGTGCGACGAGGCGGGCATGGGGGTACACGAGATGCACCGGCTGGGGCGGTAACGCGAAGGCAGCGAGAACCGGCACCAGCTTCCCCTCGCGGATCCGGTCGCTCACCATGTAGGACAACGCGGCCGTGATGCCGTGGCCCGTCTCGGCGGCCTCGATGGCCGCGGCCGCATCGTTGATCTCGAAGGCGGGCTGCAGCCGGACGCTGCCGTGCTTCTGGCGGTCCTGGAAGCGCCACTCGCGGTTCGGCACCAGCCCCGTGAAGGCAATGAACGCGTGCAGGCGCAGGTCGGCCGGTGCGGCGGGTGCCTCCCGCCGCGCGAGATAGTCCGGACTGGCAACCAGGACGCGGCTGACCGTGCCAATGCGCCTGGCGACGAGGCTCGAGTCGGGCAGTGAGCCGATGCGCACGGCGATGTCGATTCCTTCCTCGACGAGGTTCACTACCCGGTCCAGCAGCAGAACGGACGCGGACACGCGCGGGTGCTGCTCGAGGAAGGCGCTGACCACCGGTGCCACCGCCGACCGGCCGAAGGTCACCGACGCCGTCATGGTGAGGTGACCCTGGGGCATGGCCGACGCGCCGACGGCCTCTTTCTCTGCTGCCTCCAGGTCATCGAGGACGCGCCGCCCGCTTTCCAGAAAGCGCTGGCCCACGTCGGTAATGGCCAGGCTGCGGGTCGTGCGGTTGAAGACGCGGGCACCCAGCCGGTTCTCCAGGGCGGAAATCGCGCGGGTCACCGCGGGAGGCGACAGCCGCAGGCGCGCGCCCGCCTTGGCGAAGCTGCCCGCATCCGCCACCGCGACGAAGACCTCGAGCTCGTGGAAGCGATCCATCATTCTTCCCCTACACGGAATAGAGTGTTGCACATGTCGGGCATTCTTTTCACCAGTGACATGAGTCAGATTGTGGACACGCGGGGCGCAGTGCCCCGCGCCAACCCTCACATCAAGGAGAAACTTCCATGGCTCGTGTTGCCGTCATCGATCCCCAGACCGCCACCGGCGAGGCCCGGCAGCTGCTGGACGCCGTCCAGGGTGCCCTCGGCGCCGTGCCCAACTTCATCCGGGTGCTGGCGAACTCGCCCGCGGCGCTCAGCGCCTTCCTCGGCCTGCATGGCATCGCCGGGGCGGGCGCGCTCGACCCGCAGACCCGCGAGCGCATCGCGCTGGCGGTCGCCGAGCAGAATGCCTGCCAGTACTGCGTGTCCGCCCACACCGCCATCGGCCGCAAGGCGGGCCTCGACAACCAGGAGATGCTCGAAAACCGGGCCGGCCGGTCCTCGGATGCCAAGGCCGGTGCCGCCCTGGTCTTCGCCCGGGCGCTCGTCGAGCACACCGGCCAGGTGAGCAAGGCGGAGTTCGACGCGGTCCGGGCAGCGGGCCACTCGGACGCGGAGATCATCGAGATCATCACCCACGTCGCACTGAACATCTTCACCAACCTGCTGGGCAAGTCGACTCAGGTCGACATCGACTTCCCCAGGATCGAGCTCAGGAAGGCAGCCTGACCCCGGACGGCAGGAGGGGCGCGGCCGAAGTCGCGCCCCTCCTCACTTCAATCCCGCACGTTGAGAGAGCCACCATGAACGACATGACCCGCGCTGACGCCCGGCCACCGCTGCCGCCGTTCACCCACGAAACGGCGGTCCTCAAGGTGAGGATGGCCGAGGATGCCTGGAACTCCAGGGACCCGGAGCGGGTGTCCCTCGCCTACACGGAAGACTGCCGGTGGCGGAACCGCGCGGAGTTCCCGGTGGGCCGGGCCGAGATCGTTGCCTTCCTCGGACGCAAGTGGTCCACCGAGCGGGAGTATCGGCTAATCAAGGAGCTGTGGGCCTTCGCCGGTAGCCGGATTGCCGTGCGCTTCGCCTACGAGTGGCACGACGCTGCCGGAAGCTGGTTCCGCAGCCACGGGAACGAGAACTGGGATTTCGACGACCGCGGACTGATGCGGCTGCGCCATGCGAGCATCAATGACCAGCCGATCGCCGAGGCCGAGCGGCAATTCCGCTGGCCGGCGGGCCCGCGGCCTGCGGATCACGCAGGCCTATCAGACCTTGGCCTTTAGCGAGGGAGCACTCTTCATGCCACATCACTTCGCCAAGATCGCGTTCACACCCACCGTGAGGCAGGTGCAGGAGGAGCAAGGCAGCCGTCCCGCCTATGCGCGGATGGAAGCCGTGCCCCACGCGGTGAACGACCGGCTCACCGACAGGGAGGCTGAGTTCATCTCGGCGCGCGACTCCTTCTACATGGCCACCGTCAGCGAGACGGGCTGGCCCTACATGCAGCACCGGGGTGGACCCGCCGGCTTCGTCCGGGTACTGGACGACGCCACCATCGGCTTCGCGGATTTCCGCGGGAACCGGCAGTACGTGAGCGTCGGGAACCTGATGACGAACGACAGGGTTTCCCTGTTCTTCATGGACTACCCGAACAAGACCCGCCTGAAGCTGTTCGGCCGGGCCCGGCTCATCGGGCTGGATGATCCGCAGACACTATCCCGCCTGGAGGCGCCGGACTACCGGGCCCGCATCGAGAGGGGCCTGGTCATCACGGTCGAGGGCTTCGACTGGAACTGCCCACAGCACATTACCGAGCGCTTTACCGTTGCGGAGATGGCAAACGTGACGGCACAGCTGCATGCCAGGATTGCCGAACTGGAAGCGGACCTAGCCCGGCGGCCGGCATCACTGCCTGCGAAGTGAGGCACGCGCTGCTGTCGGGACCACTCCGACCGATCGCTGTCGCGAACCGGATACGTTGACTATTCGACAGTCATCGACGGGGATTGCGAGCTCGGCTACCAACATTCGCAATACAGCGGTGCGCCTGTCGACCGGCACTTTGGGCCGAACTAAACTAGCAAATAACGTTGTGCTGTGCATCGAGCGCTGCGCAGCTCTCTGGGTTTGCTAGCCGAGAAGGAGATTCAAGCACTGAGAACAGCAATCCTACTGCGACTGGATGCGACTGAGTACGTTGTGGAGACGGACCGCGCCTGCAATAAGACACGCCATGGAACTGCGTCACCTGCGCCATTTCGTGGCGGTCGCCGAGGAGCGACACTTTGGTCGAGCTGCCGCGCGGCTTGGGATAGAGCAATCGCCCCTGTCACGGTCCATTCGCCACCTTGAGGCGCAACTCGGGACCGCTCTCCTGGAGCGCAGCTCGCGCGGGAGTCACTTGACCCAGGCGGGCACTGCACTCCTCCCGGTAGCCCGCGCGATCCTGGCCCAGGTGGCGCGCCTGAAGTCTCTCAGTGGTGTTGCTCCTGCGAGTAGGAGGCTTCAGTTGCGTATCGGGGTTTGCGATGCGGTCGCCACAATTCGCGTGACCATGTGCCTGTCGGCCTTACGAGAACGCCATCCCGACTTTGTGATCGAGGTCGTCCCACTGGGACCGACGGAGGCAATAAATGCCGTCGAAGATGGTGCGGTCGACGTGAGCATCGCACTTGATCCGGTGGCCTCGACCGCTATTGCCCGGGTGCACTGCTGGACTGAGCGGTTCGTGGTCGCCTTGACTAACGAGTGGATATTCTCTCGGCGGACCCAAGTTCCCGTGGCTGACGTCCTCGCGGTGGATGAGCTCCTGGTGGCGGAAGCCTGGGCCCCCGCGGCCGAGCGCTGGCTTCACGAACTCGCGGTTGGGACTACGGCGGGTATACCGCCGGTGCGACGCTTCCCCTCGTGCCTTGGTCTATTAACCTCGATCGGCATGAACTTTGGCATCGGTCTGGTGCCGTCGGGGCTTGAGGACGGGCTGGGCTGGGCCGTGTCCACCCGCGCTGTCGAGGGGCGTAACCCGCGTCTGCCCGTCGCACTCCTGTATAGCGCGGAAAATCGACACCCCGGCATCGCCGCTCTAAAGCGTGTCATTGCCACGCGCCCATGGCGAGGCAGCACTATGGCTTCTGTCGCAGCGCCTGCTGAAATCCTCGGTCATTCGCCATGAAGGTCTGCAGCATCACGGGAATGAGAGCTTCCGGCGTGACCACCTGGCCGTGTATGTCGGCGTGCAGCCTCGCATAGTCGTCCAAGGCCTCTTTGAGTTCCACGGAAGCCGCCACGGTGAGGCGAACCGGCTTGGCACCTGGCAGCGGTCCGAGGCGCAGCTTCACAGTAGTGCCTCCTTTGCTTCGGTTAATCCATAGGGCCGCAATACCAGATCCCGATTGACAATCACCCGCACCGGAAATCCCGGGCGAACAGTCAGCGTCGGCTGTTGGTTCAGATTGCGGCGCGTTAGCTGCTGGCCGATCTGGTTGATCGTGTCCTGGGCGCTGTCGCGGGTGGCGATGATGATTGAGCCCGAGTCGCCCGAGCGATTCGGCGAGGCCAATTCAGTGTTGATGCCAATCAACGTTGCCAACGCAGCCCCAGTAAAGACCTGCTTCCAATGCTGGTCAACCCCGTCCTCCAGTCCGGCATAGCCGGCGAGATCGACGCCCGGCAGTCGGTCAAGGATCAGCGAGGAACCGTCTGGCAGCAGCAACCGCGTCCAGACCAGTAACACGCGCCGCTGGCCCCCGGTCACCTGGCTGTCGTATTGGCCGAGCAGCCGTGAACCTTGCGGAATCAGCAGATGCTCGCCGCTGACCGTGTCGAAGACGTTCCCGGTGACCGTGGCAATGATCTGGCCCGGCAGGTCCGAGTTAATGCCCGTCAGCAAGGCGGCAGGGATCACCGTGCCCGCCATTACTTCGTAGGGTGAGCGGGGAACCTGCAACGTGCCGGTCGCGTAGATGGAAGGGTCCAGGGCCTTGTCCAAGAACGCCTGCTTGGCGGTCTGGCCATTCCCGGCCGACCCGGCATCGCCTTCTGCTGATGGAAGATTTGGTCCGCCGACACCCAAGGTTTCGCCAGTTTCGCGGCCCGCAGTGCCCTCACTCGGGTTCGCGCCGCGCCGTTGGGCCAATTGAAAAAATACCTGCGCCTTTGCCGCCGCCAATTCTTCGTCATGCTGTTGCAGACGTCCCGAGCGGGCCGCGTCCTCGGCGGGATCCGGAAAGTAAGAGTCCCCCGAACCGGCTCGATCTAAGCCGGCCTCCTCCTCCGCCCGCACTACCGGCCGGCCCAGTTCGCCGACCGGCGCGCCGAGCACCGGGATTTTGGGCAGACTCCCATAGTCGCGCGGCAGCGCACCCAAACCTTCCGGCCGGGGCACTCGCTCCACCCGCGGAGGCGCATCGGCCGCCGCTACTCGCGGTGTCTGCGGCCGCACTGCCCACCACGTCGCACCAAAGACCCCGATACCGACTATGCCTGCCGCAATCATCAAGTTGCGGCGATTCAGACGCACCACCGGTCGCGGCGGCGCGCGCAGGGCAAGGTGGTCGGCCGGCTCCTTAGCCTGATCGGCCGCCGCACTTGGCGGCGGTTCGCTCGCCGTAGGTGCCACCGAACTGGTCTCGCTCATCGCCGGCGCTCCACGGCCGGCAGGCGGCTGATGCGCACCGCCTGCTGGGCATCCGCGCCAAGCCGCAGCTCCGCCGCCTCAAACAGCCGGTCCACGAGATAGTACGGAGGCCGACTGCGGTAGTTCACCAGCTCGACCTGACCTTTCGGACCGACCGTGAATAGCGGCGGGAGATCACTCACCCCTGCCGGGAACTGGATGTAGACCTTCTCACCGTCATCAAAAGCTCGTAACGGCCGCCAGGCTGGGCTGTCGCCGCTGATGGCGTAGCGGAAGTTCAGCCGCTCCAGCGCCACGCCGGTGGTGACCGGCGCCACGGCCTCGGCGCTTTCCGTCCTGGTCTTGAGCATCGCCAGTCGGTCCAGAGGGTAGCGCCAGGCCACTGCGGCTATCCAGGTGTCCGGGGTGGCGGTCAGCTCCAGGTGATAGCTGCGGCGGTTGGTGTGAATGACTAGATTGGTGGTCAGATCCGGGCGAACCGGCTTCACGAGCACGTGGACGCGCTGATCGGCGCCGGAGCCACTGCTGGTATCACCAATCACCCAGCGGACTGTGTCGCCCGCAGACACGGAGACCAACGTCTCGCCGGCCTCGAGGGCGATATCGGTCACCCGCTCGGGGCTGGTGTATATCTGGTACAACGCATCCGGGCTGAAGGGCCAGAGCTGCGTGGCGTTGACGTAGTTGTCGAGCGTCGGCTCGACCCGGGCCGACTCGTGGGCCACGCTCACCGCGCCGCGCGGATCGGCGGCTGCCGACAGCGGCGGCCTGGGCTTCAGCTGGCCCGGCAGCGGCAGCAGCTTTGGGACCTCTACCACCTCAACCGGCTTCGGCGGCTCCGGGAGCCGCGCGGCCGGCACCAGCTCGTCAGGTGGCACTTCCAACGGGGGAGGCGACGCACAAGCCACCAGAACACCGGACAGGGACAACAACAGCAAGAGATTGCGCACAGACATACTCCTTCAACCGGTCGCGTTCAGCTCCCGGCTCCAGTTCAGACCATCGACATAGATTCCCAGCGGGTTTTGGCGCAGCCGCTGCTCGTCGCGCGGTGGTTTAAGCAGCACAGTGAGAATGGCCGTCCAGCGTTCCGTGGTGGCCAGCGCCCCGTTGGCGTAGGCGCGCTCGATCCAGCGCACCTGAAACGAGTTCTCCGAGGCCCGGACCACGCTAGTGACCTCCACCGCCACCGAGGTCTGCCCGACCTGGGCGAAAGGATCGTTGGTCCGGGCGTAATCGTTGAGCGTCGCTGCGCCCCGATCGGTGACCGTGTCGTAAGCACCCAGCCAGTTGTCCCGGAGCACGATCGGATCGATGGATCGGGCGCGCACGCGGCGAATGAACTGCTCCAGGTGATAGGCGAGCTGCGCCTCACTGGGCTGGTAGGTCTCGGTTGCGGGCCCCACGGCCCGCACGGCACCCAGTCGGTCGACTTCCACCACGTAGGGTGTGATCGTCGAGCGGCCAAGCTGGGCCAGCAGTCCACCCGCGATGAATCCTGAGAGGATCAGACAGCCGAAGGCCATCCGCCGCCAGTTCAGCGCCTGGACGCGGGCGCCGCCGATACGCTCGTCCCAGAGCTGCTGGGCGGCTTGGTAGGGCGTGGCCGGTGGTGGGGTGGTCGAGTAACGGACACTGGGTCGTCGAAAGCGCACGGTTCAGTCCTCCTGGCGTAGGGAAGGGTTGGCACCGGCACCGCCGGCGTCCGCGCCGCGCACGGTATGGACCGCAGTCGCGATGCCGTGGGTCATGGTTTGGCGAGACGCCAACTGCCGCGCCCAACCCGGCGCAGTGCTGTTGGGAGCGGCCGATGGGCCGCCTGTCGTGGCACTCGACGCGCCGGCCAGAGCGCTGCCGGCACCGGACGCGGGTGCGGCTCGCCCCGTCATGGCCGCCCCGGTGCTGGCCGCGCGGGCTGTCAGCGCGCTGGCGGCCTGTAGGCCGCCACTTGCCCCACCGGCGGCGAGCCGCGCACCACCCGCCACGGCGGCGCCACCCGCCACCGCGAGGCCCGTCGCCGCGAGCGCCGTGCCGGCCGCCGCGCCGGCGCCGAGTTGCGGGGCGCCGGCAACCAGGCCGGCGGCGATCCCGGGCCCGAAGATGCCGAGGCCGAACAGCGCCAGGGCGCCCAGCATGGTGGCCAGCGCCACGTCGAGGCTGGGGTCGGGGCCGGTAGGAGCCGTGAACTCCCCAAAGATACTGCTGCCGATGCCGACAATCACCGCCAACACCAGCACCTTGATCCCGGAAGCCACCACGTTGCCGAGCACCCGCTCCGCGAGGAACGCCGTCCGGTTCCACAGGGCAAAGGGCACCAGCACAAAGCCGGCCAGCGTCGTCAGCTTGAACTCGATCAGGGTGACGAACAGCTGCACCGCCAGCACGAAGAAGCTGACGATCACCACCAGCCAGGCGAGGAACAGCACGGCAATGCTGTCGATGTTCAGGAACACCTCCGGGAAGCCGGCCAGGTCGCCGATCTGGGCGAGCAGTGGCCGGCCCGCTTCCACGCCCACCGCGGCGAGGCGCCCCGGCTGCAGCAGCTCCGCTTCCGTCAGCGTCGAGCCGGTGGCGGTGAGCCCGAGTCCGGCGAAGGAGTGAAAGAGGATGCCGGACAGCTGGTTGAAGTTATTGAGGATGAAGGCGAAGGCGCCGACGTAGAGGATCTTCTTCAGGAGCTTGGCGATCACGTCATCGGTACCCCCCAGCGCCCAGAACAGTCCGGCGAGCGTCACGTCCAGCGCCACCAGGATGCCGGTCAGCCAGGCCACCTCCCCGCCCAGCAGTCCGAACCCGGAGTCGATGTATTGGGTGAAGATCGCGAGGAAGCGGTCGATGACGCCGAGATTGTCCATGGGGCAGAACCGGGTGGGTGCGGGTCAGTGAGGGCTACGGCGCGAACATCTCGACGGTGGCTGGCGTGTAGCGCGTGCCGTCACCGAGAAACTTCACGCGCACGGCCCGGGCCCGCTCGGCCGCGGCCACGGTCCGCGCCGATTCGGTCGCGACCGCCCGCCCCTCGCTGATGGCGAGCTGCTGGGCCTGAAGTTGCTGGCGGATCGAAAGCGCCAGGAGCTGATTGCCGGCCTGCGCCGCCTCCAGGGCGCCGGCGGCGCCCCGACTGCGCGTGACGAGATCCCCGAGCACCGACTCGTCGGTCTGGAAGTTCTCCTGGACCTGGGCCTGGACCCGCACGGCGGTGCGCAGCGCTTCGAGGGAGTTCCGCCAGTGCTCCCGGGCGTCGGTCAGGAACCGTGCGCCCGGCAGGTTGGGGTCGTATTGGTCCGGGTAGAGCGCCGCGAATTGCGTTTCCACCTGCGTGACCTGGAAGGCCAGACCCCGGGCTTCGGCGATGAGCCGGTCGGTGGCGGCCAGGGCGACCCGCAAGTCATTCAGCGCATTGAAATCCAGCGAGCGGAGATTGCGCGCCTGGTTCTGCAGCATCACGGCCTCGTTCTGCAGTTGCTTAATCTGGTTGTTCACCTGTTGCAAGGTGCGGGTGGCGGTCAACAGGTTCTGGGTGAAGTTGGAGGCGTCGAAGACGGAAATGGCGTGGGCCGGGCCGGCCGTCAGGCCAACCAGAACCATGAGGGCAACGGCATGCTTGATGGAATTCATGGAGATCTCCCGGTGGAGGTGATGGAGGGAAAGTTCTCGGCGAGCACCGCGGCCCAAGCGAGGCCCCGGTGCCGGAGCCACGCCGCAGCAAACTGCGCCGCGGCAGGCGGCGTCTGGAGTGAGGCATATATAGAGTCGATGGCCCGCTGGTCGGCGGGCGTCGAAGCGCCCGCAAACGCCAGGGCGATGGGCCCCAGGCCCAGATCAAAGAGCCGGGCGCCCAAGGCCGACTGGTAGTAGTACTCGCGCTTGGGTGTGGCCCGGGCAATGATCCCGATCTGCCGATCGTTGAGCCCGAAGCCCTGGTAGACGGTCTTGAGCTGGGGCTCCGTCGCCTGGGGTGACGGCAGAAAGATCCGGCTCGGGCAGCTCTCGATCAGCGCCGGCGCGATCGACGAGCGCCCGATGTCGGCCAGGGACTGGGTGGCGAAGATCACCGATACGTTCCGTTTGCGGAGCGTCTTCAACCACTCGCGGATCCGCCCGGCGAAGGCCGGGTCGTCCAGAAACACCCAGGCCTCGTCGAGAATCAGCAAGGTCGGCGCGCCGTCGAATCGGGCCTCCAGCCGGTGAAACAGGTAGGTCAGTACCGGCAGCACGGCGCTCTTGCCGTGCATGAGGGCTTCCATCTCAAAGCCCTGCACGTCGGACGCCCCCAGCCGGTCCTGATCCGCGTCGAGCAACCGCCCGTGGGCGCCGCTCAGCGTGTAGGGCTGGAGCGCCTGCCGCAGGTCATGGGACTGCAGCAGGATCGAGAGCCCGGTCAGCGTGCGCTCGACCGGCGGGGCGGACGAGAGACTGCCGAGGGCCGACCACACGGCGTCCTTGACGGCGGGGGTCAGGTCCACACCTTCATGGATCAGCAGCGTGGCCAGCCACTCGGCTGCCCAAACCTTCTCGGCGGCGTCGTCAATTCGAGCCAGCGGTTGAAAGGCAATCGCGCCCTCCGCGCCCAGGTCGTAGTGCTCGCCGCCGAGCCCCAGGACGGTGGCCCGCACCGAACCGCCCTTGTCGAAGACAAAGAGGCGCGCCCCGGGGTAACGGCGGAACTGCAGGGCCAGCATGGCGAGCAGCACGGACTTGCCGGCGCCCGTCGGGCCCACCACCAGGGTGTGCCCCACATCGCCCACGTGGGTGACCAGCCTAAACGGCGTGGCCCCGCCAGTGCGGGTCACCATCAGCGGCGCGCCATTCAGGTGGGCGTTGCGCTCCGGCCCCGCCCACACCGCGGAGAAGGGCAGGAGGTGGGCCAGGTTGAGGGTCGAGATCAGGGGCTGGCGGACGTTGGCGTAGACCTGCCCCGGCAGTGACGAGAGCCAGGCCTCCACGGCGTTGAACGACTCGGGGACCGTGACGAAGCCGCGGCCCTGGATGACGCGCTCCACGGCCTTGCGCTGCTCGTCGGCCACCGCCGGGTCGGGATCACTCACCACCACCGTGGCGGTTACGTAGCCGTAGGCCACCGCGTCACTGCCCAGTTCCTGTAGCGCCCGGTCCGCGTCGGCCGCCTGGTTGTCGGCGTCGGAATCCACCAGGGGACTCGCCTCCTGGGTCAGGGTCTCGCGGAGCATGGCCACCAGCCCCTTGCGCTTGCTGAACCAGTGGCGGCGGAGCGTGGTGAGTTCCCGCTCGGCGACCGCCTTGTCCAGACAGATAAAGCGCGTTGTCCAGCGGTAGGTAAAGCCCAGGTGGTTGAGGTCGTCGAGGAGCCCCGGCCAGGTGGTCGCCGGAAAGCCCCGCACGGTCAGCACCCGCAGGTGTTCGTTCCCGAGCATCGGGCTCAAGCCCCCAGCCAACGGCGCGTCCGCCAGCAGCGCGTCCAGGTGAAAGGGCACCTCGGGCACCGCCACCGGGTGACGACTGGTGGAGACGCAGCTGTGCAGGTAGGTCAGGGTCTCCGCGTCGATGAGCCACTCCACTTCGGGCAGCGCGTGTTCCAGGAGCGACAGCAACCGGTCGGTGGCCGTCACGAAGGCGGCCAACTGCTCCCGCCAGTCGACGCTGGCTCGTGCCGGCTGCTCGAACAGCCACTGGGTGGCGCGTGCCCGGGACTCGGGGGGCGGCAGCCAGATCAGCGTCAGGTGGTAGGCGCTCTCGAAGTGGGTGCCCGCCGACTCAAAGGCGGACCGGCGCTCTTCGTCCACCATCAGGGACAACGCGTCCGGAAACTCCTCCACCGGGTAGGCCGCCGCCGGCCGTCGGGCGGCCTCCACGCCAAGGGCCCAGCCGGAGCCGAGGCGCTTCAGGGCGTTGTTGAGGCGCGCCGTGGCGGCCAGCAGTTCGCTCTCACTGGCACTGTCCAGGTCCGGCCCCCGAAAGCGGGCCGTCCGCTGGAAGGCGCCGTCCTTGTTCAAGACCACGCCCGGGGCTACCAGCCCGGCCCAGGGCAGGTAGTCGGCCAGGGCTCGCGGTCGCTTGCGATACTCGGTCAAGGACAACACGGCTCAGGCCTCCAGGTGTGTCGGGTACTTGAGGTGCCGGGCAAACACCTCGAGAAACTGCGGGTCGGTCTTCGCCCCCCACACGGCCAGCGTGTGCCCCACCACCGCCAGCACGGCCCCGAGCACCCAGAACTGCAGCCCGATGCCCACCGCGGCGGCCAAGGTTCCGCTGACGATGGCGAGCGGCCGGGGCGCACCGCCGAGCAGGATCGGCTCGGTCAATGACCGGTGCAGCGGCACCTCAAAGCCGTCGGTCAGGTCGGTCACGCGACCAGCGCCCCGCCGGCGAAGCTGAAGAAGCTCAGGAAGAACGTCGAGGCCGCAAACGCAATCGACAGGCCGAAGACGATCTGGATCAGCCTCCGGAAGCCGCCACTGGTGTCACCGAAGGCCAGCGTCAGCCCCGTGACGATGATGACCATGACCGCGATGATTCGGGCCACCGGCCCCTGGACGGAGTCCAGTACCGCCTGCAGCGGTGCCTCCCACGGCATGTTGGAGCCGGCCGCCTGAGCTTGGGCCACGACAAGAAGCGACAGGGGCACGAGCAGCGCCCGCCGCACCAACGGCCGCAGTCCACGATCAAGTTTCAGCATGAGCATCTCCCGGCGGTGTTTCCATGGGCTCCAAGCGGTACCCGTCCGGGGTCAGCCCGACGACCCGGACGATCTCTTCGACGCACCGGCGCTGGCCGCGCCCGGCGATGAACACGACGACGTCCACGGCCTCGGCGATCAAGGCGCGGGGCACGGTGATGACGGTCTCCTGAATGAGCTGTTCGAGGCGCGTGAGGGCGCCACGAGCCGAACCCGCGTGCAGCGTCGCAATGCCGCCCGGGTGGCCGGTGCCCCAGGACTTGAGAAGGTCCAGGGCCTCACTGCCCCGCACCTCGCCCACCACGATGCGATCGGGCCGCAGGCGGAGCGTGGAACGCACCAGGTCGGCCATGGAGACAATTCCAGGGCGCGTCCGCAGGGGCACGTGATCGTCAGCGAGGCACTGCAGCTCCACCGTGTCTTCCAGCACGATGACCCGGTCGCCCGTGGTCGCCACCTCCTGCAGGAGAGCGTTGGCGAGCGTGGTCTTGCCGGTGGACGTGCCGCCCGCAATCACTATGTTGGCCCGACTCCAGACGGCCGCTTGCAGGAACTCCGCCTGGCCGGCAGTGAGCACGCCGGTGGTGACATAGCGGCTTAACGGAATGACCCCCGCGGAGCGCTTGCGAATGGCGAAGGTGGGCGCGCGGACGATGGGCGGCAGCACCCCCTCAAACCGCTCGCCAGTCTCGGGAAGTTCAGCCGAAACCAGTGGGGCACCGGCGTGAACCTCCTGGTGCACGTGGGACGCTACCAACCGGATGATTCGCTCGGCGGCGGCCGCCGGCATCGTGATCCCCGAGGGCGTGCGACCTGCCCCCAGCCGGTCAAACCACAGGGAGCCGTCCGGGTTCAGCAAAATCTCCACGATGTCCGGATCGGCCAGCGCGCCGGCAATGACCGGCCCCAGCGCGCTGCGGAGCATGCGGCTCTGCCGGTCCAGCACTTGGGCGGCGGACGTGAGTGGCGACATCAGCGGTCCGGTCATGGCACGTCCTCCGGCGGGCTCGGGTCCGGCGCGAAGAACTCCGCATCCTCCGGCCGGATCTCGGCGTGCACTGCCTTGACCAGACTGCCTCCCCGCTGCAGGTGCCGGCCCAGCTGCTCGACGAATTGGGCAAAGCGGGCCGCACCCTGGGCGCGGGCAATTTCCTGATGCTCGGTTGGGACGGGCTGGGTCACCGCCAGCGTGTAGCGCACGAAGAGCGCCAACGTCTCGAGCCCGATCTGCTGGTCGCGCTCCAGCCGTTCGAACTGGCGAGTCAGCCGATCCAGGCGCGTGGCAATAGCGGCCTCCCGGCGGTCGGCACCCTCCGGCGACAAAAACGCTGCCAACGCCGCCGCCACGATGCTCGACTTGGACAAGCCCCGCATCGTGGCCAGCTCGGCCAGCCGGCGCTCGTGCTCCCGCTCCAGAAAGATGTTGAGGCGGGCCCGGCTCACAGGGCGATCCCTTCGACGGGGTTACGGCCCAACTTTGGTGAGGCTCGCCGGGTTGTCAGAGCCGGCGACGCTCGCGGACCGCGCGATTCGGGCAACGTACCCACGCCCATTCCTCGCTCGATCTCCGGCGACAGCCCGGGTCGGCCATCGTCGTCCCCGCCGACCGGCCCGGGAGGTGGCAGGCTGGAGTCCGTGGGAACGACGATGGCGCGTTCGGTCCAGTCGTCGGCCCGCGGTGCGGGCCGATCGGTATATCCCGCCTCAGACAACTCCGGCGGCGGTAACAGCCGTCGGGTGAAATTGGCGTCCTCGTAGTAGCGGAGCTTCTGCGCTCGCACCGGCGCGTGGCCGGCAACCATGACGATCTCCTCGTCCGGTGGCAGCTGCATGACCTCACCCGGCGTCAGCAGCGCCCGCGCCGACTCCTGGCGCGAGACCATCAGGTGCCCGAGCCAGGGCGCCAGCCGGTGACCCGCGTAGTTGCGCTGGGCGCGCAGTTCAGTGGCGGTACCCAAGGCATCCGAGATCCGGCGAGCGGTGCGCTCGTCGTTGGTGGCGAACGCAATACGCACGTGGCAGTTGTCGAGGATCGCGTGGTTCGGCCCGTAGGCCTTCTCGATCTGGTTCAACGACTGGGCGATCAGCACCGCACGCAGCCCATAACCCGCCATGAAGGCCAGCGCCGACTCGAAGAAATCCAGCCGCCCAAGTGCCGGAAACTCATCCAGCATCAGCAGTAGTGTTCGGCCCGAGCGCCCCCGACCCTCCAGCGACTCGGTGAGGCGCCGGCCGATCTGGTTCAGGAGCAGCCGGATGAGCGGCTTGGTGCGGGAGATGTCCGAGGGGGGCACTACCAGGTACAACGACACGGGGTGGGGACCGTCCACCAGGTCCGCAATCCGCCAGTCACACCGGGCGGTCACAGCGGCGACCGTCGGATCCCGGTACAGCCCCAGGAAGCTCATGGCGGTGGAGAGCACGCCGGAGCGCTCGTTGTCGCTCTTGTTCAGCACCTCCCGGGCGGCGGAGGCCACCACCGGGTGGGTTGCACCCCCCAGGTGCGGCGTGCCCATCATCGCCCACAGCGTTTGATCGAAGGTCCGAGCTGGATCCGACAGAAAGTTCACCACGCCCCGCAGGGTCTTGTCGGGTTCCGCGTAGAGCACGTGGAGGATGGCGCCCACCAGCAAGGCATGGGAGGTCTTCTCCCAGTGGTTGCGCCGCTCCAGGGCACCCTCTGGGTCCACGAGGATGTCGGCGATGTTCTGCACGTCGCGGACTTCGTGAACGCCCTGACGAACTTCCAGCAGCGGGTTGTAGGCCGCGGAGCGCGCGTCGGTCGGGTTGAACAGCAGGCAATGGGAACTCTTGGACCGCCAACCGGCCGTTAGCTGCCAGTTCTCGCCCTTGATGTCGTGGATGACCGCGGATCCGGGCCAGGTGAGCAGGGTCGGGACGACCAGCCCCACGCCCTTCCCGGAGCGGGTCGGTGCAAAGGCCATCACGTGCTCCGGACCGTCATGGCGCAGGTAGCTCTGCCCCACCTTCCCCAGAAAGACCCCGGCCGGTCGCGTAAGGCCGGCGTGCGCGACTTCGCGGGTGGTCGCCCAGCGGGCGGAACCGTAGGTGGTGACCAGGCGGGTCTGGCGGGCCCGCCACACCGACCCGAGGATGGCCGACAGGGCCCCGAGCATTCCGCTTCCACCCGCGATCAGGCCGCCCGTGTTGAACACGCGGGGTGCGTAGGCCTCGTAGACAAACCACCACTCGAAGAGCCGCCAGGGGTAGTAGACCGGCAGGCCATGCAGACGAAACCAGGGCGCACCCAGTCGGCGCTGGAAGCCCAGTTGCCACGCGGTCCACTCGGTTGCCGTCCACGTCCCGAGCACGACGATGCCGAGCACAAGGAGCACTTGGCCGATGAGGATCTTGCCCGCCGTCATTGCCGCCCCGACTCCCTACCCTGTCCTGCCGCGCTCGTGTGGCGCGGGCGGAGAATTGGGCTGGCGGCCGGGGGTGTCAAAGACGAATTGGGTCAGCCGTCAGACCCAAAAGGTCCGAAGTCGCAGGGTGACGAAGTGAGGGGTACTCAGTCGCGCTCAGAAAGGCGGGATTTCGTCGAGAAATGAAAATTGCCGGAGGCCCGGTGCTGGGACCGGCTCAGGGGCAGAACGACGAAAGTTGCGCAACGGGGAGAACTCCCCGGAGCCCACGGCGGGCTTGTCGCCCGAGTTTGGTATGGATGGACTATCTCGGCGCTCGCCACCCTGCCTGCTGAGCCTCGTCCTCACTGCAGAACCAGCGCTCGCCCGCCCCTTCGTTGATCTCCGTCTGCGCATAAGAGCCGCGACCGGGCACGTGGTATATCCGCTCACCTTTTGAATTGATGTTTCCCTTAATCAAGCAGCCCGACTTGGGCGCTACTGAAGGCGCCACCGTGGGCGAGCGCACCGCTCGCGGTCCCTGGCCCATCGCCGCGATACAGTTCTCGGCAGTCTCGTCCGAGTAGTCTGTGAAGCTACCCCCGCCGTTGCGCTTGTCTGCCCGATATTCCCATGGTGGCAGCCTTTCGTTGACGGGGAGGGACCAGAGTCCGAACCCCGCATCTCGAGCTTGATCCTCCAGACGACAGTAGTCCGCGTCACCCGCCAGTGCTCCGAGGTATTTGCGGTACGCCCATGCGTAACCGGTACGGACCATCTCGGCATTGACGTTGGTCTCACCGAGATACAGGACACCAACGATGCGATCGTAGGCGTCCTGGTCGACGGGCAATACTTGCACCACCCGGCCTCGGATCATGGTGGCCAGATGCGCGCCTGCTGCCTTGCCGAGAGGCTGAGACTTCTCGGGGGCATCAACGCCGTGGAAGCGGACACGAATTGGCCCGCTGTCGAGCTGAACGTCCGCCGTGTCTCCGTCCAGAACGCGGATGACAGTCCCGGGTAGGACCAGGTCCGGCTGGGTACTGCCGGTGTCAGGCGGAAGTCGATCGGGGCTGGACCGGGTAGAAGGACCAGGGACCGTGGGAGGTGGGGCAACCGACGAGCCGGGTTGCCGATCGACCGGCGGAGGCAGGGGAACTGCTGAACATCCGGCCAGGATGCTCACGAGAGTCAGCCAGCCGACTGCCAGAACGAGTCCGGAGCTTTTCATACCCGTACAACCGGTCGCCGCCAAATCCGGCGGCCTATGCTCTTAAACTTCGCGACTGGAAGTGAACCTCTCTCGTTGCGGGCCTTGGAACCTGGAGCGCTTATGGCTTCGACCACGGCGGCTCTGTCAGCCTCGTAGATTTCCGTCGTGTCGAAGTTTTCATCGAGGATTACCAGCAGGACACCGTCAAATTCTTTTTTGATGTCGATGCGACTGACCCGTTGACCCGGATTTGATCCGGCCGGCATGCAACGGCCTTTGATCTGCAAGCGGGCTCCATCGCTCCGTCGAACCGCGTCATATCCGGCCTGACGGGCTGGTGACAGTTCACGATCGAGGTGGAGCGCTGCCTCGTATTCGGCAACTTCGCCGGTAACGCCAAGCGGCTTCCCGGTCAATGCGCGGTACTCCTGAGCGAGCCTCTTCGCTTCGGACAGGATTTCCAGAATTCGGGCTGCCTCTGGCATGCGGTCTCTCTCGTTGCTCGATCGCCCGAGGCACGAGCGACCACATTGAGTGCGCGGGGAAATGAAACAGTGGACTTGGTGACATTGTAGGCTTTCGGTTGTTGAAGCTTACCGAAAAACCGCCCGTACCCAGTCCATGTAGTTCGCCAACGTGACGCTATCGCACTTATCGCAGCAGACTCTGACCCTGGTTGGCTTCTCTTTCGTCGAAAATAGCCACTGCACGATCCGGAGTGCCAGCGATATTCGGGGCGCCGCTTTCTCTTCTTGAAAGTAGCGCACGAGGTCTCGCCGAAAACAGCTCTCCATGCGGCCCGCCAGGTTGTGCATGTCCTGGATCTGCAGGTACTTACCGTCCAGAATGGCCTTCTTCTGGTGGTCGTCCAGTTCGGCCTGCCTCACGGTCAGCGCGGCCATGAATCGAGGCAGATTCAGATCCTCCCCCTCGTTCGTTAACAATACCGCCAGTGCGGGCCTGCCGTCACGACCCGCACGGCCAAACTCTTGGAGATAGTCCTCGACCGAAGCAGGATGCTGCCAATGAACAACCAAGCGGACGTCGGAAACATCCAACCCCATCCCAAATGCATTCGTGCAAATGATGATCGGCAATGCAGGTGACAGTCGGCCCGTGAACCGGCCCAGCAGCACATCCCGCTCGTTTGCGGTTCCGCACTTCGAGTGATAGAACGGCACCTCCAACCCCTGCATGGACAATCCATGTTGCACGAAAGTGCCAACTTTGACCGTGGGAACGAAAATCATTGCCCGGCCAGTCGGCATCGCTTGAGTCAGCCCTTGGATAGCCTTGAACCGCTCCTGCGCACCAATGATGGGCAGTCGTAGCAATGCGACGTTTGGCCGATCAACGCCACTGACAACGACGTGCGCCTTCGGAATACCTAACGACTCCAGTATCCGCTTCTGAGCCTTAATCCCCGCGGTTGCGGTGAACGCTAGGGCGGGCGGATTGCCGAGCACCTGTCTTACACCTCCCAATCGGCTGTAGTTGGGGCGAAAGTCACCACCCCACCGATCGATGCAGTGAGCTTCATCGACAACCAAGAAGCTCGGTTTGGCGCTGGAGAGCCGTTGGATCTCTTCGCTACGAACCATCGTCGGGTCGAAGCGCTCCGGTGTGCAGTAGAGGAACTTCAGGGCCCGCTGATCAAGTAAGCGGTAACGGCGCCGCTTTTCATCCGGACCCAAGTCGCCATTAATGAAGGAGCCGGGAATCTTCTTGCGCTGGAGACTGGACACCTGGTCGCTCATCAACGCCTTCAATGGCGAAATAACGAATGCGGTGCCGGGCCGCATGAGGGCCGGCACCTGGAAGCAGAGCGTTTTGCCAGAGCCGGTCGGACTCACCATGAGTACGGATTCGCCCTTGAGTGCAGCCAGCACCACCTCCAATTGATTTTGCCGAAACTTCTCCAGGCCAAACAGGCGGAGTGCGCCGCCCAGATTTGGCGTAGCCTCGGGCAGCTGGTTTTGTGTATCGAGCCACTTTGCGAGGCGCAATGCCCACCGCTCGATGAACCGGCCTGACAAAGAAGCCTGGAGATTAGGGTGGTGTGCTCCATGGCAACCGCCGCAAAGAGTGACGAGATTCGAGGGCTCATCCGAGCCGCCGATTGATCGGGGAATGAGGTGGTGCACATCGGCTTCCCCTCGATTGCATTCCTCGCCGCATTCGACACAGCGGCGCTGATCCCTAGCAAGGACGATTTCTCTAATGTTTTGCCACTGGTCACTCGATGGCGTCGAAGAGGGAACGGTTAGGTTGACGTAACAAGTGGGGCATTGGACGACCGTGCCCGCATCAGCTGCGTCGACAACAAGGTTTTTCCCGCAACCCTGACAATCGAATGTGATGTCCATGCCACAGGATAATCCATTGAACCACCTCAACGGGCAGGCACGGCACCTTACATCCAGCTCGTCAGCCCGAGCGCAGAGTGGAGGAGCCAGAGAGTAAAAGACCTCCCGGGAGTCTCACAACCTGTCCATACAGCGTGCTGGCGGCGTCGTGAAAGCAAGGGCCCAAAAGCCCTAGTGTCGTTGCTGCTCGGGAGCAGCGGGCAATCACCTGGATGGGGTGCGTAAACTTGAGGAGCGCTAGCGAGACACAGTCCGCTGTCGACCTAACTGCCAGGTGACACTATCCCCCCGGACCATGACACTCATGGCCTGTCCCTCGCGCCCCGCGAGCACCGGCCGCCAGGGCACCAAGGCAAACCCCTGACCGTCGTCGAGCACGGCAAACTGGCCGCTGGCGAACCACAATGCCCGGCGGTAGGTTCCGCTGATCGCCTGCCCCTCGGGGGAGGGTCGGTAGGCACGACCCGTCTCCGCGGCAATCTTGGCCGCCCCCGCCGCCAAGTCGCGCTGGCGTAGCGTGGCGATTGCATCTCGGGTGAGTACCGCATGTCCATCCCGAGGCTCTGCCAGCTGATGTTCCACGAGGAACGCCCCACGCCTCGCGAGGAGGCTGCGGACCTCTCCCCCGAATCCTTGCGTGCCGATGCCGGCACCGCCGGTCATGAGCTGCTGATCCAGCCACGTGGCACCGATCACCCGGACCTGCCGCTCGGCGGGAAGCACTGACTTCAGCTCGACCTCCAGGTTGTTGCCGTCACGCCGATCAAACAGCCGGCCGCGCTCGGGAAGATCGGGCGGGACGCGCCACACCCCGTCTGCGACTCGCTCGACCACTCCGCCCCGGCGCAGGGCCTCCAGGCGCCGGACGTGTGCCGCAACGAAGGCGTCCGGGTCCTGACCGGGACGCGCTGACAACCGGGCCACCGTGAGGTGGCGGGCCGTCCGGTAGTGCCCGTCCGTGGCGAGTGCCGCGATCGTCCGGTCCGAGCTGCGGACTTCGTTCCGCACGCGGACCGCGACGATGCCCCCGACCGGCAATTCAGACAGATCGATCCGGGCGGGCAGGGCCACGTGGTGTGCCCGCCCCTCCAGCCCATCCACGACCAGGTACCCCCGGTCCTGGAGTTCGTCGGCCCGCCCCTTTGCCGCGATGCGACCCACCACCGGCTGGGCCGCTGCCGCGGCATCGAAGAAGGCGAAATGACGTCGCTCCGTTCCGAAGGCCCGCTGCATCGTCCGGATGATGTCGCCCCGCTCCCCAAGCTCCCGCAGTGTCTGTTCGGCACGGGGATCGATCGTCCAGACACTCGGGGCTGCTTCCTGGGCCAGGCCCATCTTCCCGAGCTGCTGCAGGCGACCCACCATCAGCGAGCGCCGCAGCCGGTCACCAACGTCCGCCGGCACCACGCGAAGGTCCACCTGCCCGTCCTGGGCCAGCCGCTGCAACGAGCGATCCAGACTGGTCCAGCGATCCTGCCTGATCTCGCGTGTAAGGCTAGCCTGGATCTCGGCCTCTGTACGCGGCCCCAGCCACTCGGTCGCTAGCTCGGTCGCCCGCACCCGGAGGCCGTGAGTGATGTACTCCCGGGAGATCACCAGATCCCCTCCCGACTCCTCACGCCCGCGGATCACGATGTGCGTGTGAGGGTTGTCCGTGTCCCAGTGGTCGACCGCAATCCACTCCAGCCGGGTGCCCAGGTCCTGCTCAACGCGGGCCAGGAGCCGGCGGGTGTAGCCGTGCAAGTCACCGATCTCGGTCGCGTCCTCCGGGGCCACGATGGCCCGGAACTGGTGCCGATCCCCCGCGCCAGCAGCGCTGAACGCCGCCGCATCCGCGGCCTCGGTCTGGGGTCCGTAAGCCTGGCCCGGCTCGCCTTCGCGGCTGACTCCCGCCCGTTCCAGGTAGCGCAGGTGGGTCCTGCTGGACTTGAGGCCGCCAGCCCCCAGCCGCACCACGCGGACTTTCACAATGACCCGGCGCTGCCCGACCCGGCTGCGAGCCATCGCCAGTCGCGCTGCCACGACGCCTCTGCCGGCAAACACGCCCGGTCGCCGGCTACCCTTGGCGCCGGCCGGCCCGGCGCGCGAGGTGGCCTTGAGCACGCGACTGACGAAGCGGACGGGCTCCCCGTTGCCGCGATCGCGGGGCGGCCGGAGCCTGGGGCGAAACCGATCGTCATCGCGCTCAGTCATGACTGTGGTTTCTCGTTGCCCAGCGCAGTCTGGCGTAGACAGCACGGGCAGGCGCCAGCCCGTGTCTGTCATCCGACAAAACTTCGCCAGTGGCCCGCAGGCGCGGCGTGCCGCCCCCGTTGACGTGCAGACATCGACTCCTGGCGTCGGCAGTGCCGTCGCCTTTAATCTTGCTTAGCACCCGATCCTCCCCCTCTCGCTCTTCGCTCCGGGAATCGACTCGGCCACTACTGCAAGAGAACCTGTCACCAACCTGTCACCAACCTGTCAGCGCGGTGTACAGCCACGGTGCAATGACCTGCCATCCGCCCTGTCAGTAGCCTGTTGATCACCAGGTCCACAGCGCCACTGCCCGACCGATCACCAGCCGCTTGCGAATCGGTCCGAAATACCGACTGTCGAAGGACGCGGGACTGTCGTGGCTGAGCAGGAACAGCTCGTCGACGTTGAGTTCGCGACAGCCTTGCCACGGCGTCAGCGGACGACCCAGGCCGTCCCGCTCCAGCAGTCGGACCGGCAGCTCACGATCGATCCTGAGGACGCGGTTCCGCACGCACACCCCCTGCCCGGCCACCGCCCCCACGCGCTTCAGGATCGGTACGGACTTAGGCAGATAGCGGCGATTGTCGGCGAACAAGGCAGCACTGCTCGGCAGGTGCGCCAGCAGTAGATCTCCCACTCGGGGCGTGGTCACGGGCACCACCGCGTACCAACCCAGGGGTGCACTGGCCGTAGCGTTGTAGACCAGCCGTATCGGTGACGTCATTGCCACCGGCAATGCGATCACAGCAACGCCGAAGGCTGCCCAGATGACTATCCGTACCGCCGTCACGGTCATGGCTGGATGTCGTGCCATTGCCGGTACGCTTCGTGCTGGGCCGGTTCGTACTCCGGCACGGGCTGACGAGCTGCCAGCCGGTTGTGGACCGTGCGCCAGTAGTGCGGGCTGACAGCGATAGGAACGATGCCCTGCTGCTCGATTCGACGGATGAGCTGGAGCATCGCTTGCACCCGCTCCCGACCGTCCGCCTTGAGCAGGATCTCGGCACCGGGGGTCACGTGCGGAATGGTTTGGGCGACGCCTCCAGGACGGACGGTGCGCAGGACGGCGAGCCACCAGACCACGGTGCCGTAGCGGTTGGCCTGCCAGTGAACTAGCGCCAGAGAGGCCTGCGGTGTGAACCAGACCTCGCGGCGGAATCGATCGATTCGGCGCTCCTGGATGGGTCTCCCGAAGCGCAGCCGGACGTTTACACGCTCCGCCACAAACACCAGACGCACTCGGGTCAGCGTACCCACAGGGTGAGTCCATCGCTCCGGCTGTGGTCACCTAGGTGCGTCGTTGCTAGCTGCGCGCTACTCGGCGTTCTCTCCGGATCCCTTTCGAATAACTTTCCCGAGTTCTGAGTTCTGGCGGTCTCGGTGTCCGGCAGGCGTTCAAACCTGCCGCCCAGAGATCTCTTTAGGGATTCCAGATATTTAGAAGATTTACGGGCGCGGATTCCGCATTTAGAACAACGGGTTAAACCCCCTCCGCACGCCTGATAGCACGATAGTCGCACGCCTGATAGCACGATAGTTGCCACGCCTGATAGCACGAGGCTGTTCACAACTTATCCACAGATCGCAGCGCCTGGACGAGGTCCTGGATCCGGTTGCGGAACGCCGTTCGCGCCGGGGCAAACGCCAGCGATTCCCGACCCGCTCCGCTACGACTGACGGCGAGCGTGTAGCCCGGCAGGCGCCCCTGACGGGCAATCCGCCGCAAGTCGCCAGCGAAGTCGGCGTACTGCGCACTGCTGCCGGACTTCCGGTACAGGTACTCAAAGTCGAAACGCCAGCCAGCAGCCTGCCGGCCGCCGTGTTTGCGCACCAGGCGATACAGCCAGCGCTCAATGCCACCGGTGAGGTGGAAGTACCGCGGATCGATGCGCAGCGCCTGGTGGGGCTCGAGCAGCGTCCGGTACAACCAGTCCGGCAGGATCAGCTCCACGCCGAGCGGCTTGCCATGCAGATCAAGTCCGCCCCGCCACTCGTTCAGCCACGAGAACCGGTGCAGCCGCTGGGCGTCCGCCTGTCGCAGAGACGTCGCCACGCTGGTTGACTGCAGGCGGTCCAGGGCGCCGCGCAACCGTTCGTAATCGTGCCGGGAGGTACCCCGCCCGATGTACGTCAGGATGTCGTAGGGCGTGGCAGCCACCAGTCGTGAAGTGGGCAGTCCCGCGTTCCTGGCACCGACGATCTGGGAGGTCACCCAGATCAGCACGTCCGCGTCCCAGATGGTCGCCATGCCGTGGGCCACGGTGCCGGCCACGTGGGTGGTCACCCGCCCGGCCTGGAAGCGGATCGGCGTCGCCCGGGGCGTCTTGGCCAGCGAGAAGAACGGGTAGGCCATGAGCATCTGCAGGTCACAGACCGGTGGTGGGCGCGTCAGCGGCCGGAACGGCCAGAGGGATCGGGGTTCACTGGAAGACGACACGCGCGCTCTGCCCTTACCGGCCAACGGCACGGTCGTAGGGCTGGTCCGAGGTGCTCTCGCAGCGGCGCTCGTCAGCCCACGCCTCCAGATCGGCAAGCGCGTACAGGACCCGTCGGCCGAACTTCCGAAACCGCGGGCCGTTACCGAGAACTCGTTGCTTCTCGAGTGTGCGGGGCGACAGGTTTAGAAAGGCCGCCGCCTGGCAGTTGTTCAGAAAATTTGTAATGGATTTGGCGTTGGTCTTGCGCACGGGACGAAACTCCAGCGGGGGCGGCGCAACTGCCGCCAACGCGGTGGAGTCTCAGACGAGACCGGCGCACTGGGCAGGGAGAATCGGTGCGTGGCTCAAAGTCTCCCTGTCAGGCGGACGGCGAGAGAAGGAACCGATAGCCGCCATCGCGGAGTGCCCGTGCACGACGCACGAGGTAGCGCACCTGAGCACGCAGCTCGCCGTCGGCGGTCCAACGCCGGGCCACCTCGTCCGCGCCGAACAGGACGCGTGCAAGCGTCCGGTGCGAGGCCTCGGCAGCGATGCCATCCAGCGCCTGGAAGGCGCGCAGATGGACGAGCGCCGATCGAGTCACTGACGATGAGGAGTCGGCCACTGACGAGTCAGCGCCGTGCATGGCCGAGCGCACGCTGACCATGACCCGCACCGCCGCCTCGGGCTCGGTCGACGCCGGGACCCGAAAGGCGTACGCGTCGCCGAGCAGCAGCCCGGCGTCCACCGTTAGCGCGAGCGCCCCGCCGCCGACTCCCGTGGCAAGCACCAGGTCGTGCCGTGCCTGCACGGACAGCGTCTTAGGGCCCGACAACCGCCACACACTGAAGTCCGGTGCCGTGGCGCTCACCATCCCCGCCGGCACGATGGCCAGCGCGTCGGCGGGAGACAGCCAGTGGGGCCGCGCCTGGCGGGCGTCCAGGTCAGGGTCGACCAGGTCGATGCAACCCCCAGACGTGTCCGACACCGTCGGACACGCGGCGGGCGCGCCAATCGTCCCGGTAGCGCGCGTTTCGCCGCAGGTACTCCCAGGCCAACGCCGCGGGTGGCAGCGCGAGGGTGTACAGATAGGCCGCCGTGGCCTGCCAGGCGCCGTCGCCGTGTGTGAGGGTCATGGGAGTTGTCCTGGGTCGGGGTTGGCCCCCGAGCATCGCGAGCTCGCACGCCCACCACGACACCGTGAAACCCCGACCATCGCCGAGAAACACCGGCCACCGTCAAATCTGCACAAAAACACCAGTTTCTCGGTTTGACATAAGGTAGGCATGGCCCCGTGATGAAAGGATCAGGCCCGGAACAGGAAACGTCTAAGGGCGGTCTAGCCCTTTAGGCGTATCGAGGACCACTCAGCGTCGAATTCGCGCTCCATGCAGACGTAGCGGCGGATATCGTTGTTCCACACGAACGCACTGGCCAGCACCGTGGCCCAGTCCTCGCGGCCCACGTCGCCGTCCAGGCGAAAGAGTTTGACCCGGGTGCCAACCTTATCCAGATCCTTCAAGTGCTGCCGGTCCCGGACCGCCAGCTCACTCGGCGTGTAATAGCGCACCGCCGAGTCCGCGTGCCGGAAAACGGCGGCAGCCGGAGAATAGATGGCATGGAAGTACCGGGCTGGTCGCTGGTCGGCACGGCGTGGAACTTCCTCGCACTCAAAATGCACCTCGTCGCCACGGCGGCACCAGACGAGGTCGGTAAACGCACAATCACTGGAAGTAAATTCGTCCGGTAGCCACCGGGCAATCTCCTCCCCCTCCAGCGCTGCCAACCGGTCCCAATCGAGCCCTCGCCCGAAGACCAGCATCCTCTGCTCCAGCGAGCGATGTCCCTGCTCGGGTGCCACCATTAGCGGATCGGGGCGCACGTAAATGCGGCAGGTGCTATGCAGGCCAAACAGCGCCTGGCGGTACGGGTAGGAAGAGTTTTCCGCGCGAAGCGGGACGGCCAAGTTGAACACGAAGCCCCCTCGACTGAGACCGCCGGGGCTGGCCTTGAACGTGTTCAGGGGGACCAGCCCATCGTCATCCGGGACCACGTCGCTGAGGGCCGCATGATGGTAAGGGGGCGGCCGGCCACCGGGCTGGCACAGGGCGGCGACGCGTCGGGCGTAAAGACAGTCACCCACCGCAGCGATGAGCACCTCGAGGCGGGCCCGGCTTTCGTCCAGTCGGCCGTCGGCCGACCGGGCCAGCCACGCGCGCTCTGGGCAAGTAAGTAACTCTTCGAGGTCGTCGGTGGGCACGGCGGCCAACGCCGCGTCGAACGCACCCCGGGCCGGATCACCCGCGTCTCGCCCGATGTCCTCAAGGGCATATCGTGCCCCCAGGAAGCTCACGCTCACCACATCAAGCAACGTTTCGGGGATCCAGTCGCTACTCACAAGCTGGCCATCCGGAGAATCAATCACCCCACTTTCGGCGGTCGTGCCGCCGAAAGTGAGATGTTACTTCTTCCGGTTGTAGGGGCTCTGGTTCGTCGGCTTCAAGGACACGCCGAGGTCGGCCGCCTTGGTGCGGACGGCTGCTTCGGTGCGGCCCAGCTTCAAGCCGATAACGCGGGTTGGGGTGTTCTCTCGCGCCAGCGAGCGCAGTTCGCGCTGTTGCGTCGAGGTCCAATTCGTGCCGGAGTTACGGGTGCTCTTGGCCATGGGACGTCCTTGTTCGCGGTGTACGGCGACAGTGCCACGGGCAGATTTGGGGCTAGCCGCCAAGAATTTCAAGGGCCGTGAATGCGAGCCGCGTGAGATCGCGACAGGCAGCCCGGGAGGGTTCGGCAGGAAGGGCGCCCCGCCCTCGGCAGGCGGAGCGCCTTGTGGCCCGGGTCAGAGCAACCCTCGAGAGGCCAGTGACACCACATCCTCCCCGCCCACGACCAGGTGATCGAGGAGTCGCACGTCGAGCAGCTCGAGTGCGTCCCGGACCCGCCGGGTGATCAGCCGGTCGGCGTCGCTCGGTTCCGCCACCCCGGACGGGTGGTTGTGCGCCAGGATGACAGCGGCTGCATTCAGCGCCAGGGCCTCCTTGGCCACCTCCCGCGGGTACACGGTGGTGTTGTCGATGGTGCCCCGGAACAGCTCCCGGTACTCGATCAGCCGGTGCCGGTTGTCCAGGAAGACCACCGCGAACACCTCGTGCTCCAGCGTTCCCAGCTTCAGGCGCAGGAAGTCCCCGGTGTCCGCCGGTGACGTGAATGCCGTCCCCCGCCGAACCCGCAGCGCTCGCCGGGCGGCGGCGAGAATCTCCGGGGCCGTGGCCGGCCGCCACTGCCCGTTGTCGTCCCGGATGGCCAGTTCCGGCTCTGAGCCCTTGTTGATTTGATTGCTGTCGCTCATGGAAGTCTCCTGTGCGGGCGGGATTGCCCGCGACCGGAGGGGCACGCCGCAGCGCAAGCGGTCAGGGGTCGGAGACGGCCGCAGGACGCCAGCGACCGCCAGGTCGCGCAGCCCTTGACGGCGAGAACGGCGTGCTAGTCTGAAACTTCTCGGCAAGCCCACCGCTCTCCCTTCCCTCCCAGCGTCCCGCACTTCCTTTCCCCGCGGCAGCGACAGATGCCGCGCGAAGAAGGAGAAATTCCTCATCCGGGACTTTCTCCATGAAATCTGCAGATTCGGAAAAGCCCTTCCACAGGAAAACGGGCCGCCAGCCGAAGCTGGCAGCCCGCAAGCGGGCTTAAGCCCGGATCCGGCGGTTCACCTGGGCGTCCGCCGCGTAGTCCGAGAGCGTGCGATCTGCAGTGAAGTGCTGGTCGCGCTCGATCTTGAGCTCCATGGGCCCGTGGACGGCCTCCAGCTCGGAGAGTTGGACGTACCCGAGTTCCGGGCAACCAAGCCGAGGTCGCACAGGCCGAAGGCAAGATCTGGGTCGGACGGTTTCAGCTACGTCAGCAGCAAGGTTGTACTGGCGTCTAGGTTAGCCACCCGCCCAGGACGCGGTTCGACGAAGTCGCCGCGGCGCAGGACTGCTTGACGCAACGACTACCGGACTACAGCGAGAAGCCTTCGACCTTTCCCATCGGCGGAATAACCACATTGCGTGGACTGGCGGCGCTAGCTGAGTCAACCCTAAGTACTGGCAAAGCGGCCGACTGAGCAAAACGCCCCCACTGGCACAGTCGCTAGGTAATGGGCTGCGTCTCCGAGCGCATCGAGAGCAGCTGCACTTCACGCCAATGCGAGAACCTTAACGTATAGCTTTCGCAGGTGCTCGTCTGACATATCCAGAATTGGCTCGTACATAAACGAGTTCAGGTGAATGTTTTCAGGTGTCATGAGGGCCACAAGCTGAAGTACGCCTATCGCGGTCAGCTCCGCCGGGAACAGCTCCCGGTACTTCCTCAGCAGCCTGGGCGTCTGATTCGACTCAATCGCGTCTACGAAGGCAGGAGTATTGATTTTAGCCACCATGAACTTCTCGGCAGCTAACCGGGTTGCAATAGACAGAACTATCTTGTTCTCGAAATTGATCCCCTCCGGCGCCGTCAAGCACTTTCTAGCTTCGTCCTCTATCAATGTAATGACGACCTTGGCTGCATCCGCAGACGATTCAGCACTGGAGAATAGTCGATTATAGATTGCGTCTAGGTCTGAAACTGCAATCTGATCCGAATCAGCCTTCCAGTGCAGAAGTGAAGTCAACTTAACAAGGTCGACGTCGACGTCGCTCTTTGTATATTCGATCAGGTTCCGCATGAAGGGGATTGAGGCAATCTTTTTCTTCGGATCAGAGAAGAAGTTCGGCTTCCAATCCTTCACAAATACATTCTGAATACCTGTCGCCTTCTCCAGCGCGACACCAGTGGCGGTCTTGAACGCCATGAAGCAGTCACTGTACTTGACAAATCTGCTTTGAACCGTCCGGTAGAAGTCGAAATTGTGCGTGAGAATGATCTGCCTAAATTTCGGATCGTCCGAGATATCCATTAGGTATTGGATGATCGCGTACTTGTTCTTGTAGTCGAACGAGTCCGCAATATCGTCAACCACGAGCAAGCTTTCCTGTCCGGCCTTTTTTCTCACTTCGATCTCAAAGAGAAGATTCAGGACGTACAGTGCCTTCTTCTCACCAGTGCTCAGGGCCTGCATCAGTGCCGCTCGATTTACTGGAGCCTGCTCCGTGCCATCTTGAAAGGTAAAACCAAGTGCAAGAATGTCCTCCTGCCCCAGAATCACGGCCTCCCGGTTCACAGCCTCCAGCTTGAACGGGACGAAGAATCGATCATTGAATATATCTATGACCTCTTCCCACTGAGTGCGCTCCTTGGCGGCCTGCTTCTGAATCTCCTTCCGCCGCACTTCGGCGGCCTGGTACATTTCAAGAAGAGCCTTGTATAGGTCGAACCTCACCCTTATGTATGACTTCCAAACCTCTTCCTTGAATACCGCGATATTCGAAAGCCTCGCTAGCAACTCTTCGTGCCCCTGAAGGTAGGCTTCAAACTCGCGGACCGTCACATTCTTTTGGATTAGCTTTTCGATTTCCGCGAACCTCTTCTTCAGATCCTTGTCGCTTGAGATTGCATCCTTTTCCCGCGCAATTAGATCCTCGAGATCCTTGTGCGTAGTGATCTCAACGTTCTGGTCGGCATTCAAGTTTAGCGAGTGCTTGGCAGCGAAGAACCCATTGTCGGCAAGCTGTTTGGCGATAGTCGCCGCGTTGTAGTAGTTAAAGATGCCCTTCTTGAAGTATGTTGAGGCGGCTAGCAACTCGTTGTACTTCTTGATGTATCCATCGATCGCCGTCTTGAAGTCCTTTGTCCCCAGGAAAGCTATGACCTTCTCATCGAAGATTACGTCGTACGGAACATCTGCCAGCGGGGCATCGGACTGCGCCTCCACCTCGTCCTTAATGCGATTCAGCGCCACGTAGAACTGGTCTTCACTAGCAGTAAACGTCGACGAGAACTCCTTCTCTAGGTTTTTCTTTGATCCGGACTGCTCCTTAAGGGCTTCGAGAAATGCGTCCTTTGCGGCATCGATCTTGGCGTGTAGGTTCTCATACTCCATGCGTAGCGCTGGATTAACGAGGAGCGTCGACGCTTTTGCTGGGTGCCCCATATCCTCATCATAGGGTCGGACCACAAGTACGCTTTCCTTCTGCAGGTCACTGCCATGCTCATCCTTCACAACCCGCTTGCAGGGGCGCGCGGGGAAGATGCGGTCCTTTGACTGTGAGCCTTCAGCAATGTCTTGAAAGGTCTGCGCCAGCGATGTCTTCATCGCGCCATTCGGAGCGTAGATAGCGACCGAGTTGGCACTGGAGAAATCAAGTGTGGCCTGAAGTTTCCGAATGCCGTAGCAGCTTTCAAGATCGATACTCAACGTCTTCACTTCACTTGCCTCCATTCGTGGTTCGATCTCGCAGCAGCGCCTGGCGGTCTTCCTTCGGGAGCACGCCTCGCACGTCACGCAGCCGAGTTGGCGTGTCCGGAATAACCCCCATCAGACAACCTCATTGCACATGACAGGCTAGCGGTCGTCCGACTGAGCGGTGGCGCTTCAAGAAGCGACACACGCGGTCGCCCCACACAGAAACCGACCATGCCGGTTACTGAAGGTGGTGGTAGCCGCGGGTCCAATCTGCAACAAGCTATCTAAGCATGTTGCCGCTCGCCATGATGAAACGGCCTCCAGCAGACTACTGCGCTAGGCGGACCTCGTAATCGAGAGAGGGGAATGGCTCATCGCCAAGCGCGGCGGACTGAAGCGCCGGCGAGCCATCAGCCCACTCGAGACGCTTCGTGACGGACTTCAGATCGGGAGCGCCGAAAAGATAGCGCTCCTCATAGCGCAGGTACATTGTCTGGAAAAATTTTTCGATGCGTAAAGGACTATCGAGCGGTGGGAAGTTGTGAAGAAGGTCACCGGCTGTCGCACCTTGCGGTTCGGTCATCGCCAAAGATACGGCTTCATAACGGCTCACGTCATTCCGGATCCCCCGCCGGCCCGCAAGCTCGCGCAACGCCGAGTGGAATCTAAAAATGGACTCTACCGGCTCGCCACCTTCTTGGACGGCAATGTCATTGGCGCTAAGTTGGCGCCCGGGTTCCGCTTCGACGAGCGGGAGCTCTGCGGTGACCTCCTGCACCTGCCGATTAGCGCGAATAATGAATATGTATCCGAACACTAACGCCGGATAGGTGATATGAAGATTGGTGCACTCACCAATCGTCTCTTCCATGCGATTGGTGAGATTTCGGAACGCGCCAGTCATGCCCTTGCAGGAGACGGCCACAACTGGTCCGATGCCGTCCTTTGTGACAACAACATCGACATTCTTTGTCTTTAATCCACCCAAAATCGTGCGCTCACCACCTGTCGCGCGCGTTGGGTCAAAATGCAGCAGATTTCGCCCCGCCCTCTTCTCGACACGAAACGGCGGGCGCGGCGTAATTTCGTCCGGGTGGAAGCCGCCTTCCAACACAAGACGGCTGGCAACGTACCAATGCAGGGGCTTGATGTGCTGCTGGCTTTGTGTCGCGCCTCTGTAGGTCCCGAAGTGTCGGAGCGCTTCGTGCAGATTAATCCACCGACACGCACTGAAGTCATCCGATATTGCACTAGTGCGCCCTGGCATAGTGCCTCCATTCGCGCATCGTCGATAGGGCGTTCTCGACCACCAATGCATTCACTTTGTTAATCAGTGAAGGCGGCGGCAAGGCGATGCGGGCCGCTTCACGCGGCTCAAGCTTGAGCATTCCCCCGCCCAAAGGATGCCCTTCGATCTCGCAACTTAACCGCGTGAATGGAGAGGTCCAGTTGTGCAGGGAGGACGTGTCGATACCAGGGCGAATCCGGACGCCGTGAACAGAGTTTGTACACGTACAACCAGCATCATTTCTAACAAGACTAGGCTCGAGCCCCGACATGTATGAAAGGAAGAAATTGGGCACCTGAACATCGGGCACGGCATACCAAGGTTCTCGGACGCGGCATTTGTATGCTGTTCTTGCCGTTTGCCCCGCTTCGGAATCAAGGTAGCGCCGGACGGCCACAGGAAGACGCGCAGCGGTTTTCTCGATCTTCAGCAACAGGACCTCCTCATCGTCCTTGCGCCACTGGTTGACAATCGCGGCGGTGAGCCGCTTCGGCGGCAGCGCCCGCCCATTGCGGACGGTTGTATGCAGCAACGCCGGAGGGATCTTGAGGCGGCGCGCTTCGGACGGCCGCAAGTGGAAAAAGTCGTTGGCTCCGCTTACGTAGCCGATGCCGACAGATGCGAGTTGACCCAAGCGCCGTGTCCGCTCGTCGCTGGCAATCGCGCCGTATAGATCTCGCCCTGCGTTGTCGAGCAGGAAAGGCCGCAATCGGCTTCGCCAAGTGGTGCGCCACTCGGCGACCGGTATGCGCGCGTAGGAACTCGGCGGCGCTGTCATCAAACGAAACTCGCTCAAGGCAGTGAAGCGAATTTCAGCTGTTTGCCTGCCGTGCCCATCGGCATAGAGGAGCCAGCAATCTTCAGAGAGATCCGGGAATAACTTCGAGCGCACCGCGATGACGTGAACGACGCCAAAGTTCGCAATCAGGTACTCGAGCAAAGGTGCGGCATATGGCGCGTGACCGATTTCTGCAGGGACTACGAATGCCATCCGGGCGCCAGGCTTCAGCAGAGTTGCGGTGGCAACTAAGAACGGCGCCCAAGATGACGCCAAGCCGCTGAATTGGGCCCCGACTTTGGAACACAAACTAAGCGCCCGGTCGCGAGTTCGTCCGCTAAAAGTTTGATAGCGGATAAAGGGTGGATTGCCGGCAGCGCATTCGAAGCGCTCGAGAGTATTTTGGGCCCAGGAAAAGAAGTCGCCCTCGTGAACGAGCGCCCCAGGTGCGCGTTGAATGGCGAGCTGTGCAGCGCGGGCATCCTGCTCGATACCAACGCTGTTGCGGTGGCTAGCGATGAACCCACCATCGCCGCATGCTGGGTCTAGCAAGCGATCATCGTCGCTTCTAAGCGCCCAATGCAGCAACGAGTCGGCGACTACCCTCGGCGTGTAGTAGGCCCCGGCTTCTTTCTGACTCAGCGGCCGACTCATCGCCACTGTTCCCTTCCGAACAGCGTCGGTGGCTCACTTAGATGGCGCTCGGCTGTGCCCCGCATCACCCAGGACGTTGGAACATTCTTCTGTTTGGCGAGAGCTGCCAGCGTGCAATAGGTGTCGGAAAAGCGGATCACGGATGCCGGCACCGCGCGAGGTCGCGCGGAAGGCCGCCCTACCCTCGTCTTTCGAGTTGCAGCCATGTCGACCTCAGGGAATTTAGCGAAGCACTTTACATCACAGCGCTGCTAAGCGGCCACTAGCTGGACAACCTCACAACATGTTTGCAGTTGCACTTACGGTGCACTTACAGGCCGGTGACCGAACGGCTGCAAAATAGTAAGTCGTTGATTTG